>NZ_QGGV01000029.1 GCF_003148765.1 Silicimonas algicola | reverse complement strand
TCTAGAGCGGATTGCGTTTAATCGGTTTCATAGCCTGCGGCCTTGAAGAAGTTGAAGCACTCTTCCTCGGTGAAGAGGTCGCAGACATGTCCGGCGACGCGCCAGAGGTCATCGTATGTCCGCGCCGCGGCTCGCCGGATAAGAGCCTTGAGCTTGGCGAATGCCATCTCGATCGGATTCAGGTCGGGGCTGTATGGTGGCAGGAACAGAAACCATGCGCCCACGGCGCGCATGGCCTGCGCGGCTGTGTGGCTTTTGTGGGATGACAGGTTGTCCAGGATGATCACGTCGCCCAGACGCAAGGTCGGGGCGAGTTGGGTCTCGACATAAAGCTCGAACATCTCGCGGTTCATTGCGCCGTCAATGATCCATGGCGCATCCAGCCTGTCATGGCGCAGGGCGGCGATGAAGGTCTGGGTGTTCCAGTGGCCGAAGGGGGCATGGTCGATCAGTCGCGCGCCCTTGGGCGCCCATCCGGTGGTCTTGACTATGTTTGTTTTGAGCGATGTCTCGTCAATGAACCCGATGCGCGGCAACAGGTTACGCATGAACGGCTGGCGGCGCATAATCCAGTCATGGCGGGCCTGCCGGACCTCAGGCCGCTTTTGCTCGACGGCTTGCAGGTCTTTTTTTGTGCGTCAGGCCGAGGCTGCGGAGCGCGCGCCAGACAGAGACGCGATGAACCGTTAGCTGATGCGCATCCGCGATTGCCAACACCAGATCATCCAGCGTCAAATCGGGCCTGCCATCCATGCGCGCCCTGATCCAGTCCTGCAGACGGCCCAGTTTGCCATGCCCGCCGCAATTGCCTTGCGGCCGCGGTTTCAGCCCACCCGTCTCGCGCTTCAGGATGATCATGTCATTGACGAACTTCACTGAAACCCGAAACCGCGCCGCTGCGGCGCGGTGCGTGTGGCCTTCCTCCACGAACGCGACCACACGCTCCCGAAGCGCCATAGGATGTGGCTTGCCCATCTCGGACCCCCATATCTGCCCTGCAGGCAGAGAATCATACAGCCGACTTCATGGGAATCCTGAA
>NZ_QGGV01000028.1 GCF_003148765.1 Silicimonas algicola | reverse complement strand
ACGGGCGCAGTCACGGTCGAAGGGGTCCTCTGGGTCCCGATCTACGGCGTCTTCTTCGCGCTCCTCGTCGACGTCTCTCTGATGTTCAACGGACAAAGCCAGGCACGCCGGATCATCCAGGACGTGAACCGCCTCGCCTCGACCGGATACCTGGGCGACATGGATGAGCCGGCGCTGATCGAACAGGCCGCCGAGGATCGCGCGACCGCCAGCCTCAGCCATCTCAGCAGCGCAGCCGAGGTCGAGACGACCATCGTCGACAATGTCGTCAGCATCGTCGCCACGATCCCGGGCTCCGACCTTCAGGCCACGGGCATCCTGTCCATCTTCTCGGACATCCAGATCGTCGTGTCCGCGTCTCACCTGGTGGAGAGTTGACATGTCCCAGATCTTGAGCGCGCTCCGCCGTTTCCGCCGCGAAGACGGGACAATCTCCGTCGAAGCGGTCCTGTGGATCCCCTTTTTCGTGTTCTGCCTGACGCTGATCGCCGACGGCGCCCTCATCTTCTACGGCCAGGCGCGTGCGCTCCAGGTCACCGAGGACGCGAACCGCTCCTTCGCCATCGGCGAGGTGACGCGCGAAGAGGCAGAGGCGCAGATCGTGTCGCGGCTTTCCACGATCAGCCCGAATGCCAGCGCTCACATCAATACCGAAGACGGACTCATCACGACGGTCGTCACCTTGCCGACGTCCGATCTCGATGCGGTGGGCTTCGTCACCTCGCTTGCGTCGATAAACATGCAGGTGGTCTCCCAAATGGTTCAGGAGTTCTAGAAATGTCAAAGTTGCGGATACCGACCCCTGTCGCGGACGAGGATGGCGCGATGTCGGTCATAAACCTGTTCTTCATCCTGGCCGTGGGAATGCTTTCGGGCGTCGCCATCGACGTGTCGAACCTCATGTCGGCGCGCACCCAGCTTCAGACCGCCGCCGACGCCGCAGCGCACGCCGCGCTCGTCGAACGGGAAATGCACGACATGGAGACATCGCGCGCGACCGCGATGCAGATCCTGCAGGCCAACATGCCGGCCTCGGTCTATGGCGAGGTCCTCGACGAAGAGGCGATCCAGTTCGGCGA
>NZ_QGGV01000027.1 GCF_003148765.1 Silicimonas algicola | reverse complement strand
TTACGCGAGGATCTTCGAGACGACGCCCGAACCGACGGTGCGGCCGCCTTCGCGGATGGCGAAGCGCAGGCCGTCTTCCATCGCGATCGGCGCGATCAGCTCGACCGTGAACTTCAGGTTGTCGCCCGGCATCACCATCTCGGTCCCCGACGGAAGCTCCACCGTCCCGGTCACGTCCGTCGTGCGGAAGTAGAACTGCGGGCGGTAGTTCGCGAAGAACGGCGTGTGACGGCCGCCCTCGTCCTTCGTCAGGATGTAGACCTCGCACTCGAACTTCGTGTGCGGCTTCACCGAACCCGGCTTGCACAGAACCTGCCCGCGCTCCACCGCCTCGCGGTCGATGCCGCGCAGCAGCGCGCCGATGTTGTCGCCGGCCTCCCCGCGGTCGAGAAGCTTGCGGAACATCTCGACGCCCGTGCAGGTCGTCTTCTGCGTCGCCTTCAGCCCCACGATCTCGAGCTCGTCGCCCACGTTCACCACGCCGCGCTCGACCCGGCCCGTCACGACGGTGCCACGGCCAGAGATCGAGAACACGTCCTCGATCGGCATCAGGAACGGCAGGTCGATCGCGCGCTCGGGCTGCGGGATGTACTCGTCCACCGCATCCATCAGCTTCTTGATCGACTCGACCCCGATCTCGGGATCGCGGTCCTCGAGAGCGGCCAGAGCCGAACCCGCGATGATCGGGATGTCGTCGCCCGGATAGTCGTAGGCCGACAGAAGCTCGCGCACTTCCATCTCGACAAGCTCCAGAAGCTCGGCATCATCGACCTGGTCGACCTTGTTCAGGTAGACGACCAGCGCCGGAACGCCGACTTGGCGCGCCAGAAGGATGTGCTCGCGCGTCTGCGGCATCGGGCCGTCGGCCGCGTTCACCACCAGGATCGCGCCGTCCATCTGCGCGGCGCCCGTGATCATGTTCTTGACGTAGTCGGCGTGGCCCGGGCAGTCGACGTGCGCATAGTGGCGCTTGGCCGTCTCGTACTCGACGTGCGCCGTCGAGATCGTGATCCCGCGCGCCTTCTCTTCGGGTGCCGCGTCGATCTGGTCGTAGGCCTTGAACTCGCCGAACGACTTCGTCAGCGCCGCCGTCAGTGTCGTCTTGCCGTGGTCGACGTGACCGATCGTGCCGATGTTGCAGTGCGGCTTCGCGCGGTTGAACTTTTCCTT
>NZ_QGGV01000026.1 GCF_003148765.1 Silicimonas algicola | reverse complement strand
TGACCTGAGCCCCGCATCCTCCTCCAGTTTGGAGTAGAATCCGCTCCACCAAGGAGACGGACGATGAAGCGATCAAGGTTCACGGAAGAGCAGATCATCGCGATGTTGAAGGAGCAGGAGGCCGGGATGCCTACGGCTGATGTCTGCCGGAAGCACGGGGTCAGCTCGGCGACGTTCTACAAATACAAGGCGAAGTATGGCGGGCTCGAGGTGTCCGACGCCCGGCGGCTGAGGGCGCTCGAGGACGAGAACGGCAAGCTGAAGAAGCTTCTGGCTGAGGCGATGCTCGACAACGCCATCCTGAAGGATGTCGCGGCAAAAAAATGGTAGCGCCCGGTGTGAAGCGGGAGGCGGTGGCGCATGTCGTGGCGATCCACGGGGTGAGCGAACGCCGGGCGTGCCAGGCCCTGGCCGTGGATCGGTCGAGCGTGCGCTATCGCAGCGTGCGCCCGGATGATGCCGAGGCGCGGGCGGCGATGAAGGCTGTTGCGACCGAGCGGCGCCGTTTCGGCTACAGGCGCATCCACATCATGCTGGAAAGACAGGGGATCGTGATGAACCTCAAGAAGCTCAGGCGCCTCTACCGCGAGGAGAAGCTCCAGGTGCGCCGCCGGGGCGGCCGGAAGCGCGCCCTCGGCACGCGCCGACCGATGCTGCTGCCGGACGCACCCAACATCCGCTGGAGCCTGGACTTCGTCAGCGACGCGCTGACGGACGGGCGAAGGTTCCGGGTTCTGTCCGTGATCGACGACTACAGCCGCGAGTGCCTGGCGCTGGTGGCGGACACGTCGCTGTCCGGCCACCGCGTTGTCCGAGAACTCGATGCCGTGATCGCCCGGCGGGGGCACCCCGCCATGGTAGTGAGCGACAACGGCACGGAGCTGACCTCGATGGCGATCCTGTCCTGGTGCCAGCGCACCGGCGTCGAGTGGCACTACATTGCGCCCGGGAAACCCATGCAGAACGGCTTCGTGGAGAGCTTCAACGGCCGCTTCCGGGATGAGCTGTTGAACGAGACGCTGTTCTCGACCCTCGGCGAGGCCCGGCAGCAGATCCGCTCCTGGCAAGACGATTACAACCACCACCGCCCACACTCCGGGCTCGGGAACATGACCCCGGCCGAGTTCATGGCAATGAAGGGGCTGGAAATGCGCGCCGCGTAGCCCCAGAAATCAACCTGCGGATTCTCCGAATGGCCGGGGGAGAGTCGGGTCTCGGGTCA
>NZ_QGGV01000025.1 GCF_003148765.1 Silicimonas algicola | reverse complement strand
TCATTTGTGGACGGCTCCGGTTTTGCAAGGTTTTTCTCGAGCGACTTGGATCGAAGCAGGTAGCGGTCATTTGTCCGGCCTGTGTGCGCGGCGTGTCTGACCGCTGGCCCTGATGAAGTCCGCTTGCCGGGTCCCAAATCAGATTAACGAGCGTTGACGCCCAGACAAGACCTCGGGGTGTCCCGGCAGCGGCGACGCTTGATCATCATCACTCACGTCTGCCCTTGCATCTCATCGCGGTGCCTTTGGAGCGCCGCCATGTCCTCCGTCGTTCAGATGGCCGCTGCGACCCTGTAGGTCTCTCCCTTCACAAGCAGCGCCCATGCGGTGCGCGCCGTCTTGTTGGCGATGGCCACGGTCACGAGCCGCGTTGGCTTGCGTTCAAGCAGGGATCTGACCCAGGCCCCGCTCCGGGTGTTGGTGGTTGGCGCGCGCCGTGTCACCGAAGTGGCGCCGACCACAAGCAATCGGCGCAGATAGCCGTTGCCCATCTTCGAGACCCGTCCCAGCCGATCCTTCCCGCCTGAGGAGTTCTGTCGTGGCACGAGCCCGAGCCAGGCCGCGAACTGCCGGCCCGATTTGAAGACGGTCGGATCCGGCACGCTGGCCGCGAGCGCCGTGGCGGTAATGAGGCCTACGCCCGGGATCGTCTCGAGCCGCTGGCTTGCCTGGTTCTGCCGGTGCCACGCCATGAGCTCGCGTTCGATTTTGCGGATCTCTTCAGTCAAGGTCTCAAGCTGGGCGGCCTGCGATAGAAGCGCCGACCGAGCAAGGGCCGGCAAGTCCAGCCCGTCGTTCGGGTCGCTCAGGCGCCGGACGAGGTCGACAACCTTCCGTGGTCCCTGCGCGGTGATCGTGCCGAACTCCGCCAGATGTGCACGGATCGCGTTTAGGATCATCGTGCGTTGCCGCATCAGCAGGTCGCGTGACCGGTGCAGCACCAGGACCGCCTGCTGTTCCTCGGTCTTCACGGGGACAAAGCGCATGTTTTTTCGGGTCACAGCCTCGCAGATCGCCTCGGCATCGGCCGCATCGTTCTTCTGACGCTTCACGTAGGGCTTCACGTAGGCAGGCGGGATCAGACGCACCTCGTGCCCGAGCGCTGCAATCTCCCTCGCCCAGAAGTGCGAAGTCGGGCAGGCTTCCATGCCGATCAGGCAGGGTTCGAGCTTGCGGAGAAAGTCGAGCGCCGCCCCGCGGCGCAGCTTCTTCTGCAGGACAACTGTGCCGCTGTCGTCAACGCCATGAAGCTGAAAGACGGACTTGGCGAGGTCGATCCCGAGTGTTGTAATCTCCATGTGGTCGGCTCCTTCCTTTGTTGGCTGTCACACTGCACCAACATGGCACAATGCGATGCCGTCGGGGTGGAGCCGTCCACACCATCAGA
>NZ_QGGV01000024.1 GCF_003148765.1 Silicimonas algicola | reverse complement strand
AGCCTCACCCGATGGCTTCCAGCATGGCCTCGCCCAGTCCGGCGGGGCTTTCGGCGACGGTGATGCCGGCGGAGCGCATGGCTTCGATCTTGTCCTCGGCGCCGCCCTTGCCGCCGGCGACGATGGCGCCGGCGTGGCCCATGCGGCGGCCCGGGGGCGCGGTGCGGCCGGCGATGAAGCCCGCGACGGGCTTCTTGCGGCCGCGCTTCGCCTCGTCCTTCAGGAACTGCGCGGCCTCCTCCTCGGCACTGCCGCCGATCTCGCCGATCATGATGATCGACTGGGTCTCGTCGTCGGCCAGGAACCACTCCAGCACGTCGAGGTGCTCGGTCCCCTTGATCGGGTCGCCGCCGATGCCGACGCAGGTCGACTGGCCGAGGCCCACGTCAGAGGTCTGCTTGACCGCCTCGTAGGTGAGCGTGCCCGAGCGCGACACGACGCCGACCGAGCCCTTGCGGTGGATGTGCCCCGGCATGATGCCGATCTTGCATTCGCCCGGCGTGATGACGCCCGGGCAGTTCGGCCCGATCAGGATCGAGGCCGAGCCCTCGAGCGCGCGCTTCACGCGCATCATGTCGAGGACCGGGATGCCCTCGGTGATGGCGACGATGAGCGGGATCCTCGCGTCGAGCGCCTCGAGGATCGAATCGGCCGCGAAGGGGGGCGGGACGTAGATCACGGTGGCGTTGGCGCCGGTCGTCTCCACCGCCTCGTGGACGGTGTCGAAGACGGGCAGGTCGAGGTGGGTCTGGCCGCCCTTGCCGGGTGTGACGCCGCCCACCATCGCCGTGCCGTAGGCGATGGCCTGTTCCGAGTGGAAGGTGCCCTGGGAGCCGGTGAAGCCCTGGCAGATCACGCGGGTGGTCTTGTCGATGAGGACGCTCATGCCTTCTCTCCCTTGACGGCCCTAACGATCTTCCGCGCGCCGTCCTTGAGGTCGTCGGCGGCGATGACGTCCACGTCGGATTCGTTGATGATCCGCTTGCCTTCTTCCACGTTGGTGCCCTCGAGCCGCACGACGAGCGGGACCTTCAGCCCCACCTCCTTGACCGCCGCCACCACGCCTTCCGCGATGACGTCGCAGCGCATGATGCCGCCGAAGATGTTGACGAGGATGCCCTTCACGTTCGGATCGGAGGTGATGATCTTGAAGGCCTCGGTCACCCGCTCCTTCGTGGCACTGCCGCCGACGTCGAGGAAGTTCGCGGGTGCAGCACCCTCGAGCTTGATGATGTCCATGGTCGCCATCGCGAGGCCGGCGCCGTTCACCATGCAGCCGATCTCGCCGTCGAGGGCGATGTAGTTCAGGTCGTACTTCGAGGCCTCGAGTTCCTTCGGGTCCTCCTCGGTGGTGTCGCGCAATTCCGTGATGTCAGGGTGGCGGTAGAGCGCGTTGCCGTCGAAGCCCATCTTGGCGTCGAGGCAGCGCAGGTCGCCGCCCGTCGTCACGATCAGCGGGTTGATCTCGAGCATCTCCATGTCCTTGTCCATGAAGAGCCGGTAGAGCGTGCCCATCAGCTGGACGCACTGCTTGACCTGCGCGCCCGTGAGCCCCAGGGCATAGGCGATGCGGCGGCCGTGGAACGTCTGGTAGCCGGTCGCGGGATCGACGCTGAACGACAGGATCTTCCCGGGCGTGCTCTCGGCCACCTCCTCGATGTCCATGCCGCCTTCGGTCGAGGCCACGAAGGCCACACGGCTCGAGGCGCGGTCGACGAGCAGCGCGAGGTAGAGTTCGCGCGCGATGTCGGCGCCTTCCTCGATGTAGATGCGCCCGACCTGCTTGCCCGCCTCGCCGGTCTGCTTGGTGACCAGCGTCCGGCCGAGCATGCGCTTGGCTTCCTCGGCGGCCTCCTCGACCGACTTCGCGATCCTGACGCCGCCCTTCGACCCCGCGTCGGCCTCCCTGAACGTGCCCTTGCCACGCCCGCCGGCGTGGATCTGCGCCTTCACCACCCAGACCGGACCGTCCAAGGCCCCCGCCTGCGTCTTCGCTTCCTCGCCCCGCAGGACCACACGCCCCTCCGCCACAGGCGCCCCATACGCCCGAAGCAACCCCTTCGCCTGGTATTCGTGGATGTTCA
>NZ_QGGV01000023.1 GCF_003148765.1 Silicimonas algicola | reverse complement strand
CTTCGCCACCCGGGACCGCTTCGCCGGCCACACCAGCCGTAGCGCCAAGACCCGTCATGCACTAAGACTGGAACCGGACCACTCGAGCGGGGCAGTCAGATGAACCTGGCCTTGCCAATCGAGGCCAGCCTTCTTGCTGCGGAGACTAGAGACTTCGTGGTTCCGTGACGTCACAAGCAGCCAGCGCACTGCAAAAGGTACATGTGAAAAGCATGAAGTTTAAAACGAAGTAATCAACATCGTTCGCTTGCTTCACACCCTTTTGGTCATCGCAAGAGAGAGGTCATGCACCGATTTCGGTCTTGTTGTATCGACTAGGCACATGCACCGCACCTCTGTACCTCGCGGTTGCAGAGGGGTTTCTATCGGACGGTGCGCTCCCAGACGGGAAGCGAAGAGGGTTGCAATATGTACAGGAGTTGGCATGAACTTAGCGGAGAGCGAACTGGTAGCGAGCCTTAGCAGCGTGTTTGGATCAGGAAGAGCGATGAGCTTTAGGCGCTTCTTTCGTCATTGGATTGTCGGGTTACTAGCGACAATCATCTCGACGACGCTGAGCATCGCAGTTCTTGCCGTTACAGATGGCACTATCGGATTGGGCGAAGTGCTGTTCGGATCATTGTACTTCGGGTTAATTCTGGGTGGTCCGGTAGGTGTTGCTATTGGAGCGATCTACGCCTTCTTGCGTGTTGCAATCTGGAAGCGTCGAATCATCTCGGGTTGAACACTGCGGTTCAATAGGCGCGCCCTGGCCGAAGAGGGATGCTGCGGTGGCCAAGGGCACGGATGTCGACCAGCCTCGCCAAATTGGAGACGTTCGAGTAGCGCGGGAGCCAACCTGACTCTTGCGCGGGCACGAATCAGCCAAGCGATCAGCATGGCGGCAGGCCACGTGCCTCTTCTTCGCCGTGCGGTTTCTGAACCTATCTATCCGCCTAGCAAGTTTGCGCCGATAACGTTGGCAGGGGAACATCTCCATGCAAACCGCCGGCTGGAGCGCGCGTTCGGCGTCACGGACGTCTTTCGGTATCTCGCCGCACCGACTTCTAGTGGCGTTGCTGCCCGTGATCGTGCGCGCGCGCGAACGACGACCCAAGTCGACGCTCCTACTTATCTCGAACGGAAGGTGGCAGCTCAAGGCGGGCAAGTGCTGAACAGCGGAACTGCGATCCACCATCAACTTCACCTTCCATCTTCAGCACTAGACCCCAGAAGTGCCGATCGAACGTCTAAACCAGAACTGCACGACGCACTAGCGAACGTCGGATACCTCATCCCTATTGCTTTGTGCTGGCACAAAGCCTTCTTCTGAAACCCCTTCGCCCGACCTCGCCGCTATCCAAGCACTAACCAACCAGTGCAGGAGGAAGGCTGTGCCAAGACACACAACGAAGGCCACCTGGGTTGCAACCAGAACAGCCCACGCTCCGATATCCAGAAGCTCCGATAGCTTTAGGACGCCGAGTGCGACCGCAGGGATACCCACGATGGCTACGATGGTACCCAGTAGTACGCCCAGACCAAAAGCCAAACTGGTGTGGGTGTTTCGACAGGATGTTCGTTGCATGGTTTGAAGATAGTGATTGCATTGACGGTCCGTCCAGTAGTTGTTCTAGAATGTAGCCTTACTTGCCTGCTCTGACTCCCGCTAACTCCTCCATGGGTGCTGTCATTTGTGGACGGCTCCGGTTTCCTTGGATTTTTTGACTGACGGTGATCGTTGCAGGTTGCGGTCATTTGTCCGTCCTTTGTGCGCAGTGCATATGACCGCTGGCCTTGATGATGTCCGAGTACCGGGTCCCAACCAGACGACGAGCTTGTGAGCCCAGACAGCACCTCGGGGTGTCCCGGTTGCGGTCCCTTTCGATCATCATCATTCACAATTGCCCTTGCATCCCATCGCGGCGATGTCAGGCGCCGCTATCTCCTCCTGCGTTCAGATTGCCGGTACGGCGTTGTAGTCTTCTCCCTTCGCCTCGAACTCGCAAAGTGTGCCCGGATCGCATTCAGGATCTAGAGCGGATTGCGTTTAATCGGTTTCATAGCCTGCGGCCTTGAAGAAGTTGAAGCACTCTTCCTCGGTGAAGAGGTCGCAGACATGTCCGGC
>NZ_QGGV01000022.1 GCF_003148765.1 Silicimonas algicola | reverse complement strand
AAGAGACATCCGCCGGTAGCTGCGACGCTGCCCGGCGAAAACCCTGGGAGGATGAAAGTGAAACTTCTGGCATTGGCTTCCGCGCTTCTCGCGCTTGCGCTGCCTGCCTCGGCCCAAGACTTGCCGACGGTCAGGCTCGCCACTCTTGAGATCGGAACGGTGAACTGGGAACTCGCGACGATCACCGAAAACGGATTTGACGAGGCGAACGGCTTCAACCTCGACATCACGAGCTACGCCGACAACGACGCCACCCGGATCGCGGTGGAAGGCGGCGAGGCCGACGTGGCGGTCGCAGACTGGATTTGGGTCGCGCGCCAGCGCGCGGCGGGCAAGGACTATGTCTTCGTTCCCTACTCGACGGCGGTCGGATCGCTTCTGGTGCCGGGCGACAGCACGGCTGAAAGCCTCGCCGACCTCAGGGGTGGCAAGATTGGCATCGCCGGTGGTCCTCTCGACAAGTCCTGGCTGATCCTTCGTGCCTATGCGCAGAAGGAGTATGGATTCGACCTCGCCGCCGAGACCGAGCAGGTCTACGGTGCGCCGCCGTTGATCTTCAAATCGGGTCTGGGAGGCGATTATGAGGGCGTCGTCAACTTCTGGCACTTCCTCGCCAAGATGAAGGCCGCAGGAATGAAGGAGCTTGTCTCGGTCGAGACGGCCGGCGAAGCGCTTGGCCTGAACACCGATACTCCGCTTCTGGGTTACTACTTCAAGGAAAGCTTTCTCGAGGAGAACCCGGGCATCGCGCAGGCGCTCTTCGACGCCAGCCGCGACGCGAAGGAGCTACTTGCCAGCTCAGACGAGGCGTGGGAGGCGATCCGCCCTCAGATGAACGCCAACGACGACGCGCAATTCCAGCAGCTCAAGACCGACTTCCTTTCGGGGGTGCCCGAGCGCGGTCCCGTCGACATCGAGGCGGCCGGAAAGATGCTGTCGCTCATGGCGGAACTCGGTGGCGAGGAACTCGTCGGCGAGGCGTCGTCCGTTCCAGACGGTCTTTTCGCGGATGTGAAGTAGGCGATCAATGCGGGGGCAGGGGTTCACCACTGTCGTTTCCATGACGGGGCTGCTGGCACTCTGGGTGCTGGCGTCCTTTCTCACGGCCGACCCGGAAATCCTGCCCCAGCCCTGGCTGCTTCTGCCCGACTTCGCGAAGGCGATCGGATCGGGCGAACTGTTGTTCCACCTGGGGGCCACTCTCTACCGGGTGGTCTGGGCCTTCGCCCTGTCCATGGGCATCGGCATCGCTCTCGGCCTGGCCATGGGACGGTTTCCGGCGTTCAACCAGTGGTTCGACCCCTGGCTGGTGATCTTCCTGAACCTGCCTGCGCTGGTGTTGATTGTCCTGTGCTACTTGTGGATCGGGCTCAACGAAACCGCCGCGATCCTTGCCGTGACGCTTAACAAAATACCGAATGTGACGACGGTGATCCGGGAGGGCACGCGCGCGCTCGACCCGCAACTCGATGCGATGGCGCGGGTCTATCGGCTGTCGTGGTTCGAGAGGATGCACCACATCGTCCTGCCGCAACTTGCGCCCTTCATCGCGGCTTCGGCGCGAACCGGGGTCGCAGTCATCTGGAAGATCGTGCTGGTCGTCGAGTTTCTTGGCCGGTCATCCGGCATCGGCTTCAAGATCCACCTGTATTTCCAGCTCTTCAACGTCTCGATGGTGCTGGTCTACGCGTTCTCGTTCATCGCAATCATGCTCTTGATCGAATGGGCCGTCCTCCAGCCGTGGGAGCGCCGCGTGACGCGTTGGCGGACCGCATGATCCGCATTGACCTGAACTCGAAGAGGTTCGGTGACACTCCGGTTCTTGGGCCGATCTCGTTCACCATCGCGCCGGGTGAGACGGTGGCCCTTGTCGGACCTTCTGGGATCGGGAAGTCCACGCTTCTGCGGATCGTGGCTGGCATCGACCGGAAGATCGACGGACGGATCGTCCGTCCGGACGGTCTGGCCATGGTGTTTCAGGAACCGACCTTGCTGCCGTGGCGATCCGCCATCGACAACTTGCGGGCAGTCCATCCCGGACTTTCGCGCGAAACGGCGAGCGAGGCTCTGTCACAGGTCGGGTTGGCAGGGAAGGAGGCGATGTTCCCGGGCCAACTCTCCCTCGGCCAGCAGCGCCGTCTTGCCCTGGCCCGCGCGTTTTGCGGCGATCCAGAGCTTCTGGTGATGGACGAGCCCTTCGTGTCGCTGGACGCCGAGACGGCTGAGACAATGCTGGCGCTGACCGAGACGCTGATCGCGCACCACCGCCCCTCTACGCTTTTCGTCACCCATTCGCGCGCCGAAGCCGTGAGGCTGGCGCAGCGCATCCTGACGCTGGAGCCGGGGCCGCAGGGCGCCGTGCTCGGGCCGGAGCAGATACGGCAGGTTCGAACAGGGACGAGCCGACCGACAGGCGTCGTCACGGCTTTCCCCAAACCCTGAGCACCTGCGCATTTTCTGCGAAGGCAAGACGCAATGATTCCGCCCGGCAGACTCAACCCGGACGCGATTTTGCCTCAGGGTGAGGTTAGCTTGTGAGTTATGAGTACCAGTATTGCGGAAGTATTCCGCACCCGTCAGGCGCTTCGCGATCTCGACGAAGCGACACGCATCCATCGCGATGCCGTGCTCCGTCTCGGAACAACCGGGGCCGAGCGAGAAGACATTGCCGCCATCGTCGAGGATGGTGGCCGGATTCTGCTTCCCGACCGTCAGCGGGCGTACCATCAGCTTTTGCTGTCTGCGGCTCTGCCGGAAGATGACTTTCCCGCCTTCATCGCCGCCACCGCCATTCTTCTCACCGACCGGATTTCGGAAGGCGGCGGGACGGACGACCTCTATTGGAACTGGGAGGCGTTCCG
>NZ_QGGV01000021.1 GCF_003148765.1 Silicimonas algicola | reverse complement strand
CCTGCGATACCAACACGTCGACCTGCCGCAGCTTCGCGACGATCTCATCGGGCTTATGCTTCTTCTGGGGCATTCCTTTGTCCTCCATCTGGCTCGAAAGCCTACTTCAGGGAGGACCACTTTTCAGGGGGCAGGCCACCGGCGGAATGCGCTCGCTCGTTTAAAAAGACTCGATGATGCGCTCGATCTCTGCAAGCTCACCCATCGTATATGCAGCATAGACACCACGACTTCCCGCCAGACAGGTCAGAGCCGTGATGATGGCAAAGAGTTCCTGACTTGGCATGATTGGGTCAATCGAGGTCCGTTGTGCGGGCGTATCTGTTGTTGTCCATTCGTGTTGCCCATTTGGGTTGCCGTCTACAAGACGAAGCAAGCTGTTTAACATTAGTGGTGCTCTCCGCGCCGGAGAAGATCCACGTTGCGATCCCGCATGAGCGTCAGATCGTCGGGCTCAGGCGGGCGAGCAAGGGTCGGAGCGACCACCGCCTGAGGCGGAGATGGAGGTTCGGCAGCGGTATCGCCCGCGAGGAAAACCTCGAGTGTGCCGGCAGGTGGAGTCGGCCGGAACGAGGTGAAATCTTTCTCTTCGGTGCCGATCATTTGCGCGAGTGCCGCTGCGACGGCCGCATCTCCTTCGTGGTAAAAGCGAACGTGTGTTTCGCCTACTCTGTAGTTTACGCGACTGATCCGGTTCTCGATCCCGGCATCTTCAACTACCAAGAAAACTTCGGCGGCCCGGAGATCTGGAACGGTCTCGGGTATAACGATGCGGACGAACAGTAGGTCGCCGCCTCGTATACGCCCTTCGGACAAAGCCGAGTTAGAAAGAGACGGGGCTGCGGGCGCCGCCCAAACTGAAGTAGGGACCGCGGCCTCGACTTCAGGCTGCGCTGGCATCGCCGCAGGTGACGGGGTCTCGTTGGGTGGTAATGTTGTCCCGGCAATGAGGCTTTCAACGTCAGGTGATATGGTCTCTGGCGGTCGCGGCGCAGGAGAAGATTCCACTCCAAGCAGGCTCCTTCGGCCCTCGGACCGAACGGGCGCCGGCATGAGCGCGGCTAATGAAGCCGATTGACCTTCCGGTATATCATGCGGGAATTCGGGTGCCGGAGACGTTTTGGGCAACCCAGGTGCCCGGAAGCTCGCCGCGGCGATCTCAAGTGATGTTTTTGATTGTTGAGGCAAAGGGTTGACGACGGGCGGCTTCTCAAAGTTCCCGTGCACGACTGCAGATGCGACCGCGTCAGCGAATAGAGATGGTATGCTCGTTTCGTCAACCTCCGGGGTCGCCAGGTTCACCGGCGTGCGAACGCTCTCGGAGGAAACCAGCGCGCCGAGGCTCGCCCCCTCGTTATCTGGCAATCTTGGGTTCTGGAATTGAAGAGAGGGAGACGCTGCAGGTCCTTCGAAATATTCAGGTAGCGGCGCTGGCGCCGCCGCCTCCCTCACACTTGCGGATGACGCAGCCACCCCGACTTGCGCAAGTGGCTCTATGGTCCGCAACGTCCCAGTCTCGGACGCCGCCGACGCGTCGGTGCTCGAGACGGCGAGGTCCGAGGATTGCTGCACCCGGGGTTGTATGCCGGCGACTGCCATAGCTGCCTCAGTGTTCGCTTGTTCTTGCAACGGTGCAGCCTCGACGGTGGCAGCTAACGACGTGGAGTCCTCGGCCTGAGGCCGGGACCTGTTCAGCGGTGCCGACGATGTACGCAAACCGAATGACACGCCTTCGTTCAGCCTACCGGCCTCAGGCATCGACGGCTCTTGGATTGGTCGCTTAGCAACACTCGCAGGTCTCGGCGTGTTCCAGCGCTCGTGATGCGACATGGGCCCGGGCGTTTCTATTGAACCATCTTCTTCGAGCCGCGAGGGCGCCAGAACCTCGATCTCGTTCGACGCGCCCGAGGCCAAGTCGCCGCTGTCTGGTGATGCAGATACGGTCACTAAAGGACCAGGTTTCGCAAGTGTCGACGGATTCTGCGTGAGCGCGTCCGGTAATAGATATATCGCACTATCTGGAAGTTCGACGAGAAGATATGCTCCCACGAGAGCGAAAGTGCCGAGTGCGAATCCGAGCCCAAATCCAAGGCCAAGCGCAGTCCGCCCGGCCGCCGACGATTGCACCCGCGTCGCGCCATACTGTGGCCCTGCCGTGCCAGTTGGAGGAGGTACTGTTGGTTCCACCTGTGAAACAAAGACATGGGTGGATTCAGCACCTTCGCCGGGCATTCGCTCTAGAGTACGCTCGAACCTAGCTGCTCTCAGTTGAGCCACTACCGCAGCGTCAACGGCTCGCGTAGGGCGGGGCTTTCCGGAAACTTCGTGCTGTATCAAAATGGCTTCCCGGCGAGTCCTCGCCTCTTCAAGCCGCTTTTCCCAATTCATCGACTTCAGCACCTCGATCTGCGGAAGACGCTTGGCTCGGCTGTCGACCGCGCCCATACATCCGCACCCCAAAAAGTGGCCCGAGATCCCTCGCTCCAAGACGAAATCTACTCACGCTGACTAGGAAGATGGTCAGAACCGCGCTGGTGATCAAGCGTTTTCCAGCTGGGTACGGCCAGCCCAGGCTCGAAGAAACGAGCGAAAGAGGCGAAGCTGCTGCGCTTCATGTTCGTCTCTTTCGCTGTGATGTGATCCCCGGAAACGCCCCCGATCTTGGTTAGAGTTTTCCGCATCGAATCCCTGGCTGGGAGAGGAGCGGAGTGCCCATGACGGCGAGCAAGTTCACGGACGCGCGAGACAGGCGTGCATCATCAAGCAGGCTGAAGACGGGACGCCTGTCGCGGAAGTCTGTCGCAAGGCCGGGATCAGCTCGGCGACGTTCTTCAATTGGAAGAAGAAGTATGCCGGCCTGATGCCGTCCGAGATGAAGCGCCTTCGGGAACTCGAGCAGGAGAACGCGCGGCTGAAGAAGATCGTCGCGGACTTGTCGCTCGACAAGGAGATGCTTCAGGACGTCATAAAGCGAAAGCTCGTCGCCATCGTCGCTTAGGCCAATGACGCAACAATGGCGACCCTGCCCGGAAGAGGACGCTGGTCGACGAGATGCGGGCGGATTGGCAGGTGTCGATCCGCCGGGCCTGTGCGGTGATCCGGTTCGATCCGAGAACCTACCGCTACACGTCTCGTCGGCCCGGCCAGGCCGCGTTGGAACAGCGCATCAGGGAGATTTGCCAGACCCGTGTCCGGTTCGGATATCGGCGCGTCCACGTGCTGCTGAAGCGCGAGGGCTGGGAGATCAATGCGAAGAGGACCTATCGCATTTACAACGAGTTGGGCATGCAGCTTAGGAACAAGACGCCGAAGCGGCGGGTGAAGGCGAAGCTCCGGGAGGATCGTGCGGAAGCCGTCGGACCAAACGACGTTTGGGCAATGGACTTCGTTCATGACCAGTTGGCAACAGGCCGCAAGATCCGCGTCCTGACCGTCGTCGATACCTTCTCACGCTTCGTGCCGGTGCTCGATCCGCGGTTCAGCTATCGCGGGGAGGACGTGGTCGCGACGCTTGACCAGGTGTGCCGCCGGATCGGCTATCCCAAGACGATCCGGGTCGACCAGGGCAGCGAGTTCATCTCGCGCGACATGGATCTCTGGGCCTATCAGCGCAGTGTCACGCTCGACTTCTCGCGGCCGGGAAAACCGACCGACAATGCCTTCATCGAGGCCTTCAACGGCCGGTTCCGGGCGGAATGTCTGTCGGCTCATTGGTTCATGAGCCTTGAAGATGCGGCCGAAAAGTTGGAGGCTTGGCGTAGAGACTACAACGAGGAACGGCCCCATGGTGCGATCGGGAACAAGGTCCCGGCAGCGCTGATGAAACCGGCACACGCATCCAGCCCGTGTGTCTGATCGAAGGGCGGAAACTCCGACAACGGCCGAGGTCGCGTTGGGTAGCACATCAGTTGGAGAATAGACTAACTTCAAAGTGCGAACGTTTCATGGGAGCAGGTCACACGAAAGAGTTGATCCTTTCGATCAAGGGGCGGTAACTGCCAGCTCGGGCTACAGTTACCCACCGCCTTGATCATGCGAAAGGACGAACGTGCGTCTCGCTGCATAGCACACCCCGGCAACACGGCCACGGGCTACGCCGGCGCAAGAAGATAGAGGGCGCCCCGCCCCACACCGAGAAACCAAGGGGCCCCGTCGGGTGCTTCTCTCAGGTCCCGGACTCGTTGAAGTTCGACGCCATAGATACGCTCGATCTCCTGTAGTGGTGTTCCGCCAACGCGAGCAACGTGATCAGAGTTAAGCAATCCGACCAAAATATGTCCACGCCACTCCGGGAACATTAGGCCGGAATAGATAACCGTGCCGGACAGCGTAATTAATGGATCCCAGTAGAACTCGGGTTGTTCCATGCCTGCTTTTTCTGTCACTTCGCCAGTACGATCTACCGAGTACTCACGTCCGTAGAAGATCACTGGCAATTAAAGTTTGCACCCGGTCGAATTCGGTTGATCTCGTCTCCGCCGTGGGCGCCCAGAGATCTCTGGCGGCATCGAGCACGGCGCCCTGTGGATTCCGGTGGCCATAGCTCCAAATCTCCGGTCGTGCGTCTGGGGTTGGGCGAACGGATTGTCCAAGGGTACTGTACCATTGCGATTGATCCGGACGACGCAACCATTGTGATTGGAGAGATCCTGTGCCGTCATGTCGTCGCGACGATCTCCGACCGTCAAGAAGATCCGGCCATCGATGGCTTCCACTAGGCGGCTGCCGAAGTGCCGACATCCGCGACCTCCAGGCGCCGACTCGAAGAGTAGGCGAATGTCATGAGTTGAGCCCAATCCTCCGACAGTTTGCCGACGCAAAGTGCTGTGTCAGCTCCACCCTCGGCCTGTCTCTTCGCGTAGCTTAGGAAGATCTCGCGGCTTTGCAAAAAGTCTCTGGGAACCGTAATATCTGCAAGCCCCCTTGCTGTTCCTTATAGACTTCGGGAAGACCAGTCACGTTGGAAAGTCCGACGTTTCATGATCAGGCTCCTCCGCTTTACCTTCACCATAGAACGAGCGCTCCTTAGGTGACCGCCTTGATGACGCGACTGGCGCCAAGTACCTTAACACGCGCCAGGCGCGATGGTGCATAGCCGGACCTTCGTCACAACCTTAGAATGTCCAGGAGCCTCAACAGCATCCTGTCGAAGCCTTACTGTCCCATCCGCAATGCTCCGGTGTCTTCGAAATAAGCTCTGACTTCGTCGGCAGAAAGCGGCCGGTTATAGAGGCGTACATCATCGATGCGGCCAGTGATTTCATCTACAATGCTGCCATTCTTGTCTAGATACCCACCGATGGTAAGCGGTCGATCTGAGAAGCTGATTATTCCAGAGAAGGGCAAAGCGCACACCTCTTGGCCGTCGGCGTATAGGCGCGCCATCTCACCATCGTACGTCGCCGCGAGATGTATCCACCTGTTGAGCTCCGCCACGTACGCCATGTCAGCATAGCATTCGACTTCCACCTCATCCGCAAGCCCAAGCTTCTGCGCAACACGAGCAAGAAGGCCAGGGCGTTCCGTCAACTCAAGCTTGAATTGCGGCCCGTGAAATCCAAGAAAAAGCATCGGATAGGAACTCGCCACTACCGCCACGTTATGCTCGTCAGTACGATAGGTCCAAGCCATAAGCGTGATGGATCTTCTAGTCTCCTTAATCTGGTCCGCCATAGAGATGGTCACAATGCCATCGTTTCCTCCGTCAAGCAGCAATGCTCCACCCTCGACTCCTTGGCCCCATGCGCCGTTGATCAGACTTCCATCGTGCCCGTTCCCAGATGTATCGGCTGCGTGCTCTCCGTGCTGCTCGTCGAAGGCCCACTGTCCGATCAATCCATCTACAGCTTCGGCGGCGATTGACATTGGGACGGCTGCCAGAAAGGCACCGGCAAGACTAAGCCCCTTGATCATATACGAATCCTCCTGCCCATTCACACTATGCTCCACCATCCCTTAATTTAAAGCACAGGCAAAAGAAATAATTTTGAGGAACACGACGGTTTCTCCGAGCGAACAGCGATCAAGCAAGACATATATCAGTCAAACCGAACGTTAAACGCTCGCTGCGTGCACGCGCTCGTGGCATACGCAACCACTCCGCTCCTTAAACTCGTAAGAGTGGCCTGTTCCCTGAAAAGTGGTCCTCCCTGAAGTAGGCTTTCGAGCCAGATGGAGGACAAAGGAATGCCCCAGAAGAAGCATAAGCCCGATGAGATCGTCGCGAAGCTGCGGCAGGTCGACGTGTTGGTATCGCAGG
>NZ_QGGV01000020.1 GCF_003148765.1 Silicimonas algicola | reverse complement strand
CCGTCAATTCGGACGACATACCGTCCCTTGCTCTCGCCCTCCTCTCGTTCGATGTGCAGCTATTCCCGTTTAGGGTCAGTCATTATCTGCGTCCTTCTCAAGAAACGTTAGACAGGCGTGGCTCGGATAGGACGCGGTCGGCGAGGATTGCCAGTGGTGCAGTCGAGACGCCCACGGTCCCAGCCGCCAAGATCTGCGGCGGCTCGATACGTGCTCTCCAAGAAGGCCATGAGGCTCGCATCGGGATCGGAGGTGCGACGCACCGACTCGTAGGCCAGCACGAACTCACCGAGCCTCGCGTCGAAATACGCCGCGTCGGGCGCTACGGCGGCATCGGCGAAGCCCGGTGGCGCCGGATAGGCGTAGGAGTAGAAGGCGGGAAAATCGAGCCCGCCTCCTCCGGGCCAAAACCCGGCCGAGGACACCTCATGGCTATAGGCTTCGCGGGTGACATCATCTGGCAATCCCGGCACTCCACCTGGATGCAACGGAGCCTCTCGTCCGGAAAAGCGCGTCACGGCAAGATCGAAGCTTCCCCAGAACAGATGGACGGGACTGACTTTGCCGAGAAAGGAAGTGCGAAAACGGGTCAGCACGCGGTCGATGCAGACGCAGGCACGGAAGAAACGCGTCACCGCCTCTGCGTCGTAGGGTCGATCGACAGTGTCCTCCGCGAATGGAATCGGATTGGGAACCTCGTTCGGAACCCCGTGGAACTCGGTCGTGGCGCCGAGCTCGCGCAGGAGGTCGAGGAAACGCCTGTGGAAGGCGGCAACGGACATCGGTCCGAGATCGAAGCGCGCGGTCCTCCCGTCCGTGCAGGAGCCGATTACGGCATGGTTGAGAAGGTCCAAGACGAGTTCCACGCCGCGCGCACCATCAGGCACGAGCGAGGTCGTGAGCCCGCGCGCGTTGACGTAAAGCGTCGCGTGCCACGAGTGGTTCACCCAAGGGGTTCGGGCCAGTCGGTATTTGCCCACGACCTGTGAGTAGAGGTGCAGCGCCGCGCAGGTCTCGTGCCACGGCTCGTAGGGAATGTCCGGCCAGGTAGCAGTCATGGTCGTCCCTCGTCCAAGCGAAACCGTAGCTGGCGGAACGAACGCAGGCAGCCACGCCCGCAATGTTAGCCACGCGGGCGCTCCGAAGAAAGACTTGTAAAGCGGAGGACCCGGCTTTCGCCGGAGCCTGCTCAGAGGGTCTACCCCGGTTGTCTGCACCAGGTGACAGCGCTTCAGGCAGCGCGCTGCCAGGTCGGTGCGATATCGGTGCCGTGACCGAGGCCGTAGCCGAGCGTGATGTTCAGCGCGGCGACGGGCTCCAGGTAACGGGCGGTAGCCAGGCCACCTGTCTCCAGCGTCTCGAACCCAGCGCTCCGCGCCAGGTCGACGACAGCGGTGCGAGCAGCCTCGTCCTCTCCGGCCACGAAGACCGTCGTGGGATGTCCGGTGACCTTTCCGCCGTTCTTAAGGACCTGTGCGAAGAGTGTGTTGAACGCTTTCACGACCTTCGCCTGCGGCGCCCGCTTCTGGATTTCCTCCGCGGCACTTGTCGTATGCCCGATGCTCAGGCCGGAGAAGTCTGCGGTCATCGGGTTCGTGATATCGACCAAAATCTTGCCGGCGAAGCCGCCGCCCGCCTCGATGACGTCAGCAGTGGCATCATAGGGGACCGCCAGGACGACAATGTCAGCCTGCGCGGCAGTGGCGATCGAAGCGGACGACACGCCGTGTGCGACCTCCTTAGCGGCGGCATCCGCTTTTGCGCCGTCTCGGCTGGCAATGGTTATGCTGTGGCCGGCGTCTGCGAACCGCGCGGCGAGCCCCGTCGCCATGTTGCCGGCGCCAATGATCGAGATGTTCATGGTCGTTCTCCTTCTGACTTCCAGCGCTCGTCTGAGCGTCGGTTCATCGTCATGTGGAGAACATATCCTCACGTCGGGATACTATAACGCGCCGCGCCAGAAGATGACTGCTTCCTCCCAGGAGAGAATGACTACCAGCCCTCCTCCCAATGAGGGGTCTGCTTGTATCGCTCGGCGAGGAAGTCCACGAGCAGGCGGACCTTGGCTGCAAGATGCCGGTTGTGCGGGTAGAGGACATGCACATCGTAGGGATCAATCTCGAATTCTGGCAGGAGCCTCACGAGTTTTTTCGCCCTAAGCGCGTCTCCCGCCACGAAAGCGGGCACGCAGGCAAGTCCCAGTCCCGAGATGGCCGCCTCAACGCAGGCTTCGGCATTCGAATAGCGGATTCGTCCTGCGACGCCCACCATCTGAACATCGCCGTCCCTGGCTCTGAACGGCCACCGGTTAGGGTCGCGAAAGTTGGTGTCGATGATGCAGGCGTGATGGACCAGGTCCGACGGCGCCTCCGGCGACCCGTGGATCACGAGGTATCCCGGTGTAGCCACCACCACGATGCGGACGGCGCAGAGTTTGCGGATGATCAGGCTGGAGTCGTGGGGTCGACCGACGCGAATTGCCATGTCGAAACCTTCATCGACCACGTTGACCAACCGATCCGAGAAGCTGATGTCGAGTTCGATCTCAGGATAGAGAGCGGCAAATGCACTGAGGGAAGGTGCAAGTTCGCGCGTGCCGAAGGTGAGTGGCGCCGTCAGACGCAGCCGCCCGCGCGGCGACTGAGAGATGTTGCGGATGTCGAGATCCAGGGCGTCCAGCTCATCGATGAGCGGTTTCAGCCTATCGTGGTAGGCCCGCCCCGCCTCCGTCGGAGCGACGGACCGCGTGGTCCGGTTGAGCAGACGCACACCCAGATCACCTTCGAGCCTCGACAGCAGCTTCGACGCCTGTCCTGACGTGGTGCCCAAGCGTTTCGCAGCCTGCGTAAAGCTGCCGGCTTCCACGACGGCGAGAAACATCCTGTCGCATTCTAGTCGATCCATTCTTCGCTCGTATCGAGGCGGGGCATTGATCTTCACCGTAGTCGCTGAGGGACGTCTCAACCATGGCGGAGTGGCGGCAAAGATCTGTCTTCACCCCTCTTTACCTCGTCAGGAAGTCGCCCCGGCATATCAGCCACCTCCCTGCGTCGCCGATTCGCGATCACCGAACGTGACTCCTGTCGCGGTGCCGCCTGGGTGCTTTGTGCCGACCGCAACCATGTTTCTCGGGAGCGCCGTCTCTGCGCACCAGCGACAGGGCTCGGTCCTTGGGAACGTTTTAACGGCGGCGCTCGCGCGACATTAGCCCGCCTCCTTAGGGTGACTAGCAGGTCGCTGTGGAACATCACCTAACGCTCCTGTTCGCAGTGGCGATGATGCACCTGCCAGACGACATGGCCCTTGCCACGTCAGGCTTGTCTCGGCGGCCGCCTCGTGGGAACCCATCGCCCAAGGGACTGCTTTCGCGCCGCGCTCCATGGAATTTACTAAGAGGAGTGGAAAGGTTGGGTGCACCACATGACGCGCGATGTTGCTGTCGTGGACGTGAAAGGGCGAGCCTGTAACAGTCGCCCGGATGTTTCGAAGCCACCCTCACCATGTTCCCGGTGAGCGACGGAACACGGATTGTGGGACTTGTGGATGGGTCGGACGTCCTCGGGTATTTGATCCGCATGAGTTGACCTAGGGTTCCGAAACCCCGACCGCTTCCCGGCCAGCTGCGGCCCGCTTTGATCCACGGCTTACCTCCAAGGAGCCTGCGGAATGACCGCAACCGATCTTCAGCATGGCCTCCGAGAAAACGCGGGCCAAGTCACGCACCAGCTGATCCAGGTGATGCTCGTGGGCTTTGCCATCGGCATGACCCGCACGGTGGTCCCGGCATTGGCCGAAAGCGAGTTCGGGCTAGAGCGCGGCTCGTTCCTGCTGCTCGCTTCCTTCGTGGTGGCCTTCGGCGCGATGAAGGCGGTGATGAATTTTGTCGCCGGGCGCTGGTCAGAGCGCATCGGGCGCAAACGCGTCCTTTTCTGGGGTTGGGTCGTGGCGCTGCCCATTCCGCTGATGATCTGGTATGCGCCAGACTGGAACTGGATCGTCGCCGCGACCGTGCTCCTCGGGATTAACCAGGGTCTCTGCTGGTCGATGACGCAGACCGCGAAGCTCGACATCACACGCGCCGATGAACGCGGGTTGACGATGGGGCTGAACGAGTTCTCCGGTTATGTCGGCGTCGCGGTCGCGGGCATCTTGACCGCCTATGCGGCAGCCTGGCTTGGACCGCGCGTCGGGCTCTTGATCTTCGGCATGGCCGTCGTCTTGCTCGCGCTGCTTCTCACCGTTGTCTGGGTGAGGGATACGCTCCCCTGGGCCAAGGCAGAAACCGCTGCGCACAGAGCCGCACCGCCGAAATTCTTGCCACGCTATCCCGAGGGCGTCTCCGATCATCCTGGCACGGGCGAGGTCTTCGCGGTGATGACCTGGCGCGACCGCCGCCTCTTCGCCATCTGCCAGGCGGGTCTGGTGGAAAAATTTGTAGATGCGCTCGTCTGGGCGCTGTTCCCGGTCTTCCTCGTAGCCCAAGGCGCCAGCCTCACCGACGTCGGCTGGATCGTGGGGACCTACGGTCTTGTCTGGGGCGGCTCGCAGCTCTTCACCGGGCGGCTCTCGGACCACGTCGGGCGGTTCTGGCCCAACGTGCTGGGCATGTGGATATGCGGCGTGGGCGTGGCAATGGTGGTGCTGGGGACGGGCGCGCCGTGGTGGTCGGTCTCGGCAGGCGTCGCGGGTTTCGGCATGGCACTCCTTTATCCGAACCTCTCAGCGGCGGTGGCCGACATCACTCCACCTGCATGGCGCGGATCGGCCATCGGCATCTACCGCTTCTGGCGCGATCTCGGCTATGCCATCGGTGCGCTCGGCCTAGGCCTCTCCGCGAGCCTGACAGGTGGAGCCGAGGCCGCCTTCTGGTTCGTCGCGATCTCGATGTTCGTCTCGGGCGGTCTGCTCTTCTGGCTCGGTGAGGAAACTCACCCGCGGCTCAACCCGGCCTTGCCAACGATGCCGGGCGACGTGTGATTCCTGTCCCTTATCCGGTTGCAAATTTTTGTGCCGCATGCGGTGCAGTGAGGACGTTCTAAAACTTGTGAGCGGGAATTGAAGAGGGTTCGCTAGGCAGCCGCGCGCTCATCTGCTCCGCGCAACAAGAGCCGAATAATGTCCGAGCGTGTCAGAATGCCGACAAGCCGGTCATCCTGCTGCACCGGAATAACCTCGCTTCCTTGCGCCGCGAGCCGGTTGAGCAGAGCGCCCACCGGCAGGTCATGGCGGACCGCGCGGTCGGCCGGACGCATGACGCTGGACACCGCTCTGGACGTCGTCCGGGCTCTCCAGGTCAGGGGACGGTCCTGGGCCGCGACCACTTCTAGGAGATCAGCCTGAAGGACGAGACCGCGAAGCGTCATGTCGCCGTCAACTACCGGCAGACTCTTGATGGCGTGGCTGCGAAAGATCCGGGCGGCCTCCGGGAGCGTCGTGTGGGGCCGCACGGTGATCAGGTCGGTCGTCATGATATCGGCGCAGGTCGTGCCGTCGAAGCGATGCTGTGCCGCCTCTGCTTCGGCCGCAGCCAGCAACCTGCCCAAGTCCGCTACGCCAAGGTTAGTGGTCTGGTTGAATCGATCGAGTAGCGCGCCGAGTTGCTCGTTCGACAATCCCAGCCTCAGGCCAAGTTCTCCTGCGTCGCCCGTATCCGGCTGGCGGAAGGGATAAACCCGACCCGTCGCCCGGTTGTAGAGCACGGCAGCGAGAACCAGCAGGGCCGTGGCCGACCCCACCGGTAACAGGGCGAAGAGCAGGCCCGCTTGCAGGGTCGGCGCCGGATCGAGGGCAGTCAGGAGCGCCACGGCGCCTCCGGGCGGATGTAGGGCCCGCACAAACATCACGGCGATGATAGCGGCGCCGACCGCGACGCCAGTCGACCAGGGACCGGGAACTATTTGGACCGCCAGCAGTGCGACGAGCGCCGCAGTCATGTTGCCGACGATCGCCGACCACGGTTGTGCAAGGGGCGAGTTCGGGACGCAGAAGACCAGCACAGCCGTCGCTCCGAGCGGCGCTAGGAGATGCAGAGATAACGCGCCGAGTGCCACTCCAACGCTCACCAACAGGGCGCAAAGGCTGATCCCGAGCATCGCGCCGATGCCCGCTCTCAACTGCTCTCGGACGTGGAACGCCGGGAGCGCCGGGTAGAGATGATGATACCAGGTTCGCAACCGAACACTCCAGCTGGGCGATGAACGACTCCGGCTCTCTGCCTTAAACTTGGGCGGAAAGGAAATGTCTTGGAACGACGAAAAGGCGATCGTTCCTCCTTGGGTGAAGATAGCGGAACGGCTCAGTTGAAGATCGGCGAAAGAAGGAGCGGTTCTTCCCGATGTGGCAGTTCTACCTCGCCGCCAATGAAATGGCCTTTCGGCATGGGCGCCAGGCTGTCTTCCAATTGCAGCTCTCGAAAGAGCAGACTGCCGTGCCTCTGTCGCGAGACTATATGCACCTATGCCGAAGTGTTCGGGAACGGCGAGGCAGGTCTGTTGCAGC
>NZ_QGGV01000019.1 GCF_003148765.1 Silicimonas algicola | reverse complement strand
GGCGAAGATCGTCATCGTGAGCTGGCGCCAACACTTCAATCCAAAACGACCGCACTCATCCTTGGGCTATCGGCCGCCGGCTCCGGAGGCCGTCTAGTGGCCGGCTTCGCCACCCGGGACCGCTTCGCCGGCCACACCAGCCGTAGCGCCAAGACCCGTCATGCACTAAGACTGGAACCGGACCACTCGAGCGGGGCAGGTCACCGGTTCCGGGCGCCGTTTCCGATCTCTGGGACGAAATGGCAACTGCACCGGCGGAACAATGCTTGTGACTTGCGCCTTCGGGCAGCTTTCCGCGTTCACCAGACAGCCCGCCACAACGATGCTTGCATCTCGCCATAATATCGACGCAACTCGGGCAGCCAGTAAACGGAATGTGGTCAGTTTCTCTCCATACCTTCTGTAACAGAAACAACAATGGGAGCAACGCATGCCCGTTGCAAACGATGCCTATGTCCGGCCCTTTAGCCCCGATGCCCCTTGGAATATCCCTGTAGCGGGTCTTCCCCGGGCGGAGAACAGCGAAGAGCTTGCGTCTAAGCTTTGGGACGACAGCTATACGGATCGGGAAGTCCGAAATTTCAATATCAATAACACGTCGTATACCTATCCGGTCTATGAGGTGACGGAGGACACGCCCGATTTTCCTGTCGTTGATCGCAATGGCTGGGGAAACCTCGGTGGCACGAGAATTCCCTTTGATCCATCGTGGGAGGCCGCTCCGGGTAGCGACGCGCAAATCATTATCCTTGATCCGGCGACAGGACGTGAATGGAACCTCTGGCAAGCAGAGTTCGATGGGAATTCAGTCAATGTTTCTAATGGAAACTTGGTCCCCGGTAGTTACTTCGACAACGAGGAAGGCTTCGCGCCCTCTAGGGGTGTCGGCATACAGTACTCCGCGATGCTCGTTCGGCCAGAGGAGGTGGCGCAAGGCGTAATCGAGCATGCTCTGTCCATGCCTATTCAAAACACAAGCGGTAGCGAATTCGTCGCGCCCGGAACTAAGTTGGAGTTTCCCGGCGTACGCCTTGACGGGATTCCAGAGGGCACGCGCTTTGCGCTCGACGTATCCTATGATGACATCGATGCGCATATCGCTCGCTTGCCCGATAGTGTGTCAGACGTCACCGCGAATAGCCTGAGGACGATCATGGTTGCCATGAAGGACTATGGGTGGTTCATCACCGACACAGCAGGAAGTGCGCATTTTCAGCTCGAGTCGACGACCTCGGCGCGCGAGGAATGGGAAGAGCTCGGCATGATCGATAAGGACTACGGCGGTGCCGTATATCCCCGCGATGCGCTCGATGGGCTGATGACCGAAAGCAGGATCGTGGCGTTCGTACCGAGTGATCAGTATCCCACGCCCGCGGACGACGACGAGGCAATCCCGGAGGACGACCTCATTCCCTTGCCGCCCGGCGAAGACGAAGACGACGCGCCGGACTCGGCGCAGCCCGCAGACCCGGTTGACACACCGGCGCCGACTGACGAGGACGAGGGTACTCCCTCCGAGCCGTTTGAACCGCCGCCAGAGGACGAAGTGCTGCCAGTCGATCCCGGTGATGACTCTCAACCCGCGGCCGAAGACGACGAACCGGATGAGAAGGAATCCCCATCTTCCGGACCCGTCGATCTACCGCCGGAGGAAGACTCGCCTCCTGCAGGCGAGGAAGGCGTGCCGGATACCGTTTCACCGGGAGGCTCCGACGAGCAATCTGACGAGGAAGGTTCGAGCGATGACGCGCACTCCAGAGACGACGTTCAGGGTCTGTTAGGGTGGATCATCGCGGCTATCAGGAGAATTTTCGGTCGCGAGGTTGTCGATGACGATCCGCAGCCTGTTGAGCCCGTCTTGAAGTCCGAGGTTAATAGCACGTCGGCGGATCATGACGACGACTCACCTGACCTTCGGGACATCCTTCCGGTTGTCGGCCGGATGGAGGATCAGAGCATGGGCGCATACGAAGAGGACGAGGAGGATTGGCACGACGGCATGCTCGTCTGACCTGCCGAGCCGACAGAATGTATTTCCCCCGCTTCTTGTGTCTTAGAGCGCAAGACGCGGGGGCAATGAAGTCGCAACCTGCGCGCCGTTATCCGAAAATATTCATTTCCACCGCGAAGAACTCGTCCACGTGCTTTCACGACGCATGGCGGGGCCTAGAGGCTGGAGGGCAGCATTCGGCTTGGTCGTAATCAACCTCTTTTGCAGATGCGCCGACCTTCGCCTGCGCGCCGCGGTCGCTCTCGCCGTGAATCCGTGCTGGCGGAGCTCGCCGGATCCGAAGATATCCAGCGCGAGCTTACGAACCGGTGCACGCACAACGTCGGCGAGGACCAGGCAAACTAGGCGATTACCTTCCCGAAGTGTGTTTCAGTTTGTGGCTTCCGACACCAGGACCGCATTCTGGGCAAAGGCGGCCTGTTGGGCGCAGAAGCTGGCCACGGCCGGCGCGATTATGTTCGGGACTCATGCGGCAGAGGTCATGGCCTGCCCCCATCGGGTGGTCCGGTATCAATCTTAGTGCATGACGGGTCTTGGCGCTACGGCTGGTGTGGCCGGCGAAGCGGTCCCGGGTGGTGAAGCCGGCCACGAGACGGCCTCCGGAGCCGGCGGCCGATAGCCCAAGGATGAGTGCGGTCGTTTTGTATTGTAGTGCTGGCGCCAGCTCACGATGACGATCTTCGCCTCGGCCAGGCTGTAGAAGATCTCGCCGTTGAGCAGTTCGTCGCGTAGCCTTGCGTTGAAGCTCTCGCAGTAGCCGTTCTCCCACGGTGACCCCGGCTCGATGTAGGCGGTTCTCGCGCCGACGGCGGCGATCTAGTCCCGCACCGCTCTTGCCGCTAACTCAGGCCCATTGTCCGACCTGATGGAATCCGGGACACCGCGCAGGATGAACTGGTCAGACAGCACGTCGATCACGTTCGTCGATCGCAGCCGCCGGTCGATCCGGACTGCCAGGCACTCCCGGGTGAACTCGTCGATCAGGTAGGGCATGCGGAACTTCCTTCCGTCATGGGTCCGGCTCTCTACGAAGTCGTCGGACGAGACGTGGATCGGACGGTGCGCTCCCAGACGGATGCAGGACCCGCCGTTGAGCCAGAGCCAGCCCCTCGTCGGTTGTTTTGTAGGAACCTTCAGCCCCTCCCGCCGCCATGCGTTCGATCATTACCCGGCAGGCGATTCGCAATTCAAATCTGCTGACAGGGCCGCTTCACGTTCACCGCCCAGCCTGCCTCTCGAAGGAGTGCCGTGATTCGACGGTAGCCATATCGGCCATACTCCGAGGCGAGCGCGATGATGTCCGCGGTCAGCGCCTCCTCGTCGGCGCGCCCGCGCGGCAACTTCCGCTGGGTGGAACGATGCTGGCCGAGCACGCGGCAGGCGAACCGTTCCGAGACGTGGAACTTCTGCCGGACGTGGTCGATGCAGGCACGACGGCGGGCGGGGCTCAGACCTTTCGCTGACGTGGACGTTCGGTTCCCGAGGCAGCTTCCCGCAGGATCAGCTTCTCGAGCGTCAGGTCAGAAAGGGCCTTCCCGAGCCGCTCGTTCTCCTTCTCCAGCTCCTTGAGCCGCTTCACCTGGTTGGTCTTGAGGCCGCCGAACTCCTTGCGCCACCGGTAGTAGGTGAACTGTGTCACACCGATCGAGCGCACGGCATCGGCCACCGACCGGCCCTGCGATACCAACACGTCGACCTGCCGCAGCTTCGCGACGATCTCTTCGGGCTTGTGCTCTTCTGGGGCATTCCTTCGTCCTCCATCTGGCTCAAAAGCCTACTCAGGGAGGACCACTTTTCAAGGGACAGGCCAGTCATGATCCTGGCCTCCGAGGCGTCCCAAAGCCTGCCCGACAAGATGATCGACTGGAGTTCGCTTGCCGGCACCGAACGCCCGCTGGCTGCGATGAGGTCGTACGAGGTCAAACAGTCCGGGGCGCTGAAGAAGGCTCGGTTTGTTGCAATGACCGACCTGAGCTTTTGGCGTGGCAGTCACTTCACTGTTCATCTCTGACCAAGGCTGTCCGACAGGGTCTGCCACACGGCATCTGCGGCAAGTCTGGCGCCAGTTTCATTCGCGTGATGAGCGTCGGGCAGATAAAGATCTTCTCCCGCGGCGAGCGCGGATAGCCAGTTCTCCAAAACGGGAGCGACTTTTCCACCGGTAGCCTGTGCCGCAGCATGATAGTGCTCGAACGCCCATGTAGCGTACTCTGCCGGATTCGATGGCACTCTGTCCCATCGATTCACGTCGCTCCTATAGATGCGACTCCCTGGCCCACTGGGCCAATGCGGAAAGAGTATGATGGACGCCGGAGCAGCTAGCTCCGCCACTTGCAAGATCGTCGCGAAGGATGCTGCTCGGTGTTCTTCGTCGATGGGCGTTGAGGAATGGTCTTGGAGAACAATTGCATCCCAAGAGACAGTTGCCAAAAGGTCTCGAAGAGACGGAATGGAGAGTGTCTCGACTAATCGCGCACCACCGGCTGAGGCCCGAACGATAGTGGCGGGGCTGCCGGTTGATTGCGCGTAACGAGACAGGTGGCCGAGAAAATCCGAAGCCAACGTGGCCGAATTTCCTATAACCAAGACGCGTGGTCTTGGTGCATCACGCATCGTCTGGGCAAGGTAGGCGAGGTCATCTTCGGTAAGATCTGGCTGACGATTAACCATCACGTTGTTCGCGGAAAATACCGGATCGGGAAGGAAACTCCCGGCGCCAGACAGGATGGAAATGCCAATCCCAAGGGTCCCGATGATACTTGCAAGCGTCCTTCGACGCAATTGAAGTCCCTTTCTTTCACTTGGCCGACCCGGCTTTCTATGGAGAAAGAGCCTAGTATTCAAAGCAGTGAGTAGTCAACATAATTGAGGATATGGATCAGTGGGAAGCTCAGGTGAAGTGCGCCGAGGGACCATCTGCAAACTGAGCCGTGCGGGAGCGCTCAGGCGCGCTGGGAATGGAAGTGCTGCCATACGCGAAGCCGAGCCTTGAATCGCGTTCGCACAGGTCCCGCTCCTTCATGGGATTGCTCCAAGGCGCAGGGACAGAACATCTCATCTCCTTCGAATTCGCTGGCGCGTTCATCCGACGCATCGCCCGGGAGCCTTCGGCCCGCGCTCGGAGATCGCCTGCAAGGCGCATCGCCGGCGCTCTTCCTAGCCGGGCTGTGTCGATGACCTGGTCAGGCATGGGATGAGTCGTCGCCAACTTCTGCTCGACGGAGGTCGAGACCCAGTGCTTTCCGATCGGTCGCGCCCGCCGCATCGCGCCGACACATCAGTCCGCAGATGTTGTTCCTATCGGTTTCTCCTGAGCGGCCAACATTGCCGGCATCTTGCAGAACCGTAGGCCGCGCCGCATCCCCGACGACATCACCTGCGCTGCGATTGAGAAGACCGCTGCGGACGCTGAGACGTGCCTCGAGGCTTCAAAACGCCCCGCTTCCCGCTCGGCCGAGTGCGGCGGCCGCGATGCAACTGAGCAAGCAGGTGACCGCTTCACGCGGCAACGGTCACGATCGAGTCTCTTCTCCTGCCGGAGGCGCCTGAGGCCGATCACGGTGACCTCAGGGACAGCCATGCACCGCACGAAGCTCCTGCTCGGCCGATGGCTTTGTGCGATCTGCCTCATCACAACGTATTTGGAGGGCGTCAGGGCCCGCAAGCTTTCGGAGAATCTAGGGGTCATCTAAAAGGTGGACTGGCACCTCGAGCACCGCATCCGCGCGATGATGGTGGATCGCCGGATCGTGCTCTCTTGCGTCGTCGAGCTCGATGAGATCTGCGCCGCCGCCGGCGCAGGGAAACTGGGTTCGGAGCAAGCTGGTGTGCCGGTCACCACGCAGAGGTGAAGAGCCGCGGCTCCGTGCGAACAGGATAGCTGCCGAGGGACACGTAGCGCGGCATCATCCGGCGAACTTCGCGGCAATTCGGTCGACCACTGCAAGGCATCGTGCGAACTCGAGCGACCGTAGTATCGTTTGGGAAACGAACCCGACGCGCTCATAGGCAGCGAGATCCTCGACAGGAGCATCGAGCATGCCTTGAGCCGCAGTAGGAAGGAGCTCTGCAAGATAAGGTGAGGGGTCAGTCCATTCTGCACGGCCGGAACGACAGTTGTCGCGGCGGTTTGCTACTATGAGCATACATTGACCACTCAATTCCTTGGCCTGGTGTGCTACCAGCATGAGGAGATCTTATCGGCGGGGTGTTCGCGGGAGGCCGGAGCCTTCAAACTACAGTGGCCAGACTAACCCCGAACGCGAGTAACTCGCGGGCTTCGCCGACGATGTGGCCTGCCCCCTGAAAAGTGGTCCTCCCTGAAGTAGGCTTTGGAGCCAGATGGAGGACAAAGGAATGCCCCAGAAGAAGCATAAGCCCGATGAGATCGTCGCGAAGCTGCGGCAGGTCGACGTGTTGGTATCGCAGGGCCGGTCGGTGGCCGAGGCGGTGCGGTCGATTGGCGTGACACAGTTCACCTACTACCGGTGGCGCAAGGAGTTCGGCGGCCTCAAGACCAACCAGGTGAAGCGGCTCAAGGAGCTGGAGAAGGAGAACGAGCGGCTGCGGAAAGCCGTTTCCGACCTGACGCTCGAGAAGCTGATCCTGAGGGAGGCCGCCTCGGGAAACTTCTGAGCCCCGCCCGCCGTCGTGCCTGCATCGACCACGTCCGGCAGAAGTTCCACGTCTCGGAACGGTTCGCCTGTCGCGCGCTCGGCCAGCATCGTTCGACCCAGCGGAAGGTGCCGCGCGGAAGGGTCGATGAAGACGCGCTGACCGCGGACATCATCGCGCTCGCCTCGGAGTATGGCCGATATGGCTACCGTCGAATCACGGCACTCCTTCGAGAGGCAGGCTGGGCGGTGAACGTGAAGCG
>NZ_QGGV01000018.1 GCF_003148765.1 Silicimonas algicola | reverse complement strand
CACGCCATCCTGAAGGAGAGCCCGCGCAAACGAGCTGCGAACACCTGGTCGGACACGCCTGCGCTGCTGAAGGGGTTGCTCTACGGGCCAGACGGCGCGGCGTTCTCGCCGACGCACACCCGCAAGGGCGGCAGGCTCTACCGCTTCTACGTCAGCCAGACGGTGCTGAAGCACGGCGCTGGAGCCTGCCCTGTCGGGCGCGTGCCTGCGGGTGAGATCGAGCGGGCCGTGATTGACCAGCTGCGGGCGGTGTTCCGCCAGCGTGAGATCGTGGCGGGGACGTGAAAGACGGCGCGGGCGCAGGACGACGAGGTCACCGAGGCCGACGCCCGCGATGCCGTTCAGCAACTCGACCCTCTGTGGGACGAACTCTTCCCCGCCGAGCAGGCGCGCATCTTGGCGCTGCTGGTCGAGCGCGTGGACATTGGCGATGGGGGCCTGAACGTCCGGCTCCGCGTCGATGGTCTCGGCGGTCTGGCGCGAGAGATGCTGGCCGGAGACATGGGAGAAGCCGCATGACCCGAGGTGCCCCAGTCCCCGAGACGGTGACGCTCCATGTCCCGTTCCGCATCGTGAAGCGGGGCGGGCGCAAGCAGATGGTGTTGCCCAGCAACACGCCGGAGGGCGTCGCCCAGCCGCGTCGACCGGATAACACGCTGGTCAAGGCTCTGGCGCGCGCGTTCAGATGGAAGCGGATGCTGGAGTCGGGCGAGTTCGCGACCACCGCGGAGCTAGCCGACCGCGAGGGGATCGCGCCCTCCTACTTGACCCGGGTTCTGCGGCTGACGCTGTTGGCGCCCGACATTGTCGAGGCGATACTGGACGGAAGGCAGGGGCCGGAGGTCGCGCTGGCGCAGGTGCTGGAGCCTTTTCCCGAAGGATGGGATGAACAACCCGGCGCCCTGGCGTCACGCAAATGAATCTGACATGCAAAGGCATGCGCGATTCATACTATTCGGCATCCGCCCTCGACTTCTTGAACTCCTCAGATGAAAGCGTTCTCGGTGAACTTGCCCGATCGCATCACCACGCGCTTGAGCATGAACAGCGCTTTGCCTGGATTAAGCAGATTGAAATCCTGAAACGCGTGCTGGCGAGCACGCCGGACGCGCACGTTTTCTTAGAGTTTTCTGTCCCGCGCATGGGGAAACGTGCCGACGCAGTAGTTCTTCACTGTGGCATGGTTATTGTACTCGAGTTCAAGGTCAACTCCGCATCTTTCGATAGAGCCGCAATTGAACAGGTCCACGACTATGCACTGGATTTGAAGAACTTCCATCTGGGCAGCCACTCCCTTCCAATCCTTCCTGTATTGATCGCGACCCGCGCCGAAGCTCGATTGCAGCAGCCTCGCTGGGCGACCGATCTTGTGTCCGCGCCGGTTCTCATAGGTCCCAATGGGCTGGCCGACACACTAGCCCTCCAACGGCCGCCCGCAGCCAGGCACGATCACATTGATGTAGCTGCATGGCGCGCCTCGGGCTACCGCCCAACGCCCACCATTATTGAGGCTGCCGAAGCGCTCTACAGAAGCCACGCGGTGGAGGAGATATCGCGCTCAGATGCCGGGGCAAAAAACTTGCAGGCTACCGCAGGTCGGATTGCTGAAGTGATTGAGGAATCAAAACGCGATCAGTTCAAATCGATCTGCTTCATCACCGGCGTGCCAGGCGCTGGGAAAACTTTAGCTGGGCTGAACATCGCCGCCAAACGCGCTAAACGCCACGAAGACGAACACGCGGTTTTTCTATCCGGTAACGGCCCTCTGGTCGACGTGTTGCGAGAGGCACTGGCCCGCGACCAGAACAGTCGCGAGAAAATCGCCTTGGGCGAGGCCAGAAGACGGGTCAGGACCTTCGTCCAGAACATTCACCATTTTCGCGATCACTATCTGGACCGGGATGAAGTTCCGTTCGAGAAAGTTGTAGTCTTCGATGAAGCGCAGAGGGCTTGGACGGCTGGTCAAGCGACCAACTTCATGAAAAAGCGCGGCTATGATGACTTCGACAAGTCCGAGCCTGAATTTCTGATCAGCGTCATGGATAGGCATCGTGACTGGTGCACGGTCATTTGCCTGATTGGGGGCGGACAAGAGATCAACACGGGCGAAGCAGGCCTGATGGAATGGCTGACCGCTCTCAAGGATAGGTTTCCCGGTTGGCGGGTGCACGCCTCTTCGCTGCTAGAGGATCGGCATTACACCGCGTCTTCCGAGGCAAAAACATTGCTGGCGGCGCCGAACATCGTGAAGCACCCTGATCTGCACCTGGCGGTCTCAATGCGGTCGTTCCGTGCCGAGCAACTTTCGGCGTTCGTGGGTCAGATGCTCGACGGAGACGCATCAGGCGCAAAGCATTCTCTAGCCGCCATGGGAGGCCGCTATCCGATTGTTGTCTCTCGTGATTTAGCGCGGGTCCGCAGTTGGCTGCGTAGCATGGCGCGAGGTAGCGAGCGGCTTGGCCTTGTCGCTTCATCAGGAGGATACCGTCTCCGCCCGGAGGGCATCCATGTGAAGGCGAAAATCGAACCGGCAACCTGGTTTCTCAATGACAGGCTGGACGTCCGCTCTTCGTACTATCTCGAGGAGGTCGCCACCCAATTCGATATTCAGGGGCTCGAGCTGGATTGGGCCGGTGTCTGTTGGGACGCGGACCTCCGCTGGATAGATGCCGCCTGGCAGTTTCACGCGTTCAAAGGGACCAAATGGCAGCAAGTTCGCGACGAGACGAAGCGTTTATACCTGCTAAATGCCTATCGCGTACTCTTGACCCGCGCGCGGCAGGGTATGGCCATCTTTGTACCCACCGGCGATCGTGACGATCCGACGCGACCACCTGCTTTCTATGACGGCACGTACGAGTTTCTACTTCGCTGCGGCGCGGTCCAACTCGAAGACCAGTGACCGAGATGACCCGCATCGACTGACTTTCAGAATTCCAGCACCGTTTCAGTTGTCGCGCTGGGCAAGCCCTGCGAATCTAAGCCGAATGGTAGAAGATACGGTTTCGCGGCGAGATGTTGGTCAAAGATAGATTCAGCGAGTTGAACAGCTCATTCCGACCCTTTACGATCAACGCTAAAAACATCCAGCCCAGGCGTTCCAAAACTGAGGCCTGGGGTTTCAGGCGCAAAAAATGCATGCGAGACCGACGTGATCGGCCCAGAGGAGACACTCGTCGCAGCAAACACGCCGCGGTGCAGCTTCACCAAAGCAGACATCATATAGGATGGCCGAGAAGTGGTCTTACGGGTTCAATGCGGTATCTCTTCCTGAATTCACGGAGCACCATTTCAAGCGTTGCCTCAAAGGCGCTCTGGTCAAACATCATCGTTTTCTTTGCTTCGTGGAGATAGCGCCAATCAACAAACGCATCTTTGTGCTGCAAAAGAATGTCTCGGATACCGTAGTCGAAGAAAAAGACGCTGGGATGACGCGGGTTCACCGCTCGATTGAACTCCTCGTCAAGCCTCTGCTGGCTTTCGGGCAGCAAGGCATCAAAGAGCTTTGTCAGGTCATGCGACTTGACGACATTTGGATCGTTATAGTCAAAAACGAACCATGCTTTGAGCGCCAATTCCATCGAAAGCGCCAACAGCATTGGCTCTACGCCGACGTGATCGCGATCGGTCCAGTCTTCAACTTCCTCAAAAACGCTGGTCTGGGAAGCTCTTTATCTTTCGAAAGATCGCTGTAGCGGCATCCCCGATCCTGATTGCTGTCGATAAACGAGCACTCATCGTTAGTCCTCTTGTTTGTCCGCACCCAGATTGGAAACCAATCGAACCCTTTGCAAGAAGGCAATCGCACGAAGTTGACGGCCCATAGCTGCCGTTAGGTTGTTTTCTAGCCAATGTCCACTTCGCGCCCTCCTATCGGTCGTTCCTGCACCCAGTGCTCTTTCCTAGGATTTGCCTTCCTCGCGTGCCGGCAGGTGCCAGTCCGGAGAACCGGAACTGGAACTTACTTGCAGTTTCCAGGCCAAAAGTTGGAAGGCAGCCTACGCTGAATGCGGCCGTTCTCACACTCCACCGCCCGACATTTCGCCGATTAGCTTTGTAGGTAGTGTCAGAGCAAAACGGGTTGAGCGAGGTTAAGCTGGCACGTAGCCTGCTGCCATGACCCAGAAGCACAGCCCGTTCCGCTATTTCAAGACCTCGTCCGAGATCATTCGTCTGGCAGTAATGATGTACATCCGCTTCCCTCTGTCGCTCCGGAATGTGGAAGACCTGCTACACGAGCGGGGTGTCGAAGTGAGCCACGAGACGATCCGGTACTGGTGGAACCGGTTCGGGCCGATGTTCGCGGCAGAGATCCGGAAGCGCCGGGTGCAGGACATGCGCTCGAGCCGGTGGCGGTGGCATCTCGACGAGATGTTCGTGAAGATCAACGGTAAGCAACACTATCTCTGGAGGGCCGTCGACCACGAAGGCGAGGTGCTGGAGAGCTTTGTCACCGTCACACGGGACAAGTCGGCGGCGCTGAGATTCTTGAGAAAATCGATGAAACGGCACGGCCGGCCGGTGGAGGTGGTGACGGATCGACTGCGCACCTACGGCGCAGCTCTGAAGGAAATGGGACGAGGCGACGATCGCGAGACGGGTCGCTGGGTGAACAACCGGGCGGAGAACTCGCACTTGCCGTTCCGAAGGCGGGAGCGGGCAATGCAGCGCTTCCGACAGATGCGATGTCTGCAGAAGTTTGCCTCTGTCCATGCCTCGGTTCACAACCACTTCAACCTGGAACGCAGCCTCTCCTCCCGCATCGTATTCAAGCAGAGCCGTGCTGCCGCCCTCGCCGAGTGGCGCGGCCTTTTCGCGGCCTGACGTATCAGCTCGCCTGTCCTTGCGGAGACTGGTTCGCATTCGTCTGACACCACCCTGACGAGCTTTCCTGATGTCATCGCCTACCCCACCACGCCTTTGAATATCTGATCGTTGTGCCAGTGGATGTAAGCGGGCGTCGGGTGCAGCTTATCGCTTCTGGGAAGCAGGATTTCCTTTTCATGAAACTCGTCGTTGAGTTTGCGCCCCCAGTCGCCGACAACGCGCTCGGAGACCCTAATCTTGAGATTGGGGTCAACGGTCATCGCCCCTAGGTCGAAGAGCTTGTGGTGGATAACGCAGAGCGCAAGGCCGTTGTCGATGTCGTCGGGGCCGCCGGCCGAGTGCATTTTGATGTGGGCGGCCTCAAGGGCGATGGCGGCACCATTCATCTTGGCGTCGTACTTACAGACACAGCATTGCTCGTAGTAGGCGGTGAGCACCATGACGCGGAACCGCGGATCACGCTTACGGCGCAGGACGGCTTCTCGTTCATCATCGCCGAGATACATACCGACCGCATCCAGGATGTCCTGATGCAGGCTTGGCGAGAAGTTCCGCTCCAGAAGGTTGATGGCGACGTTGTCGATCAGCTTTGGGTCTTTCCGGAAGGCGGCAAGGACGTCATCCGAGAAACCCGCCTGCAGCCGTCGGTCTCGCGCTTCGGTGAGGTTCAGGTCGCCTGAGGCGTTCTTATCGTGGGGCTCGACCCACCAGATGTGATCGTTGGCAAGGCGGGTGTAAGGGAAGACAACGCTGGTTTTGGCATTGAACGGTCCGTAGGTTTGGATGAGAGGTCCGACGACGTCTTCGGCATCGGTGAAGGCAATGCGTTCGGCGTTTTCGTTCTTCAGCTTGGAGAGAGCGTACAAAAGCAATAGTGGCTTGTGCGGCGCCAGCTTCCCACCCTTTGCGAAAATCCGTATCGTTTCAAACCGTTTTAGTGTGTCGTCTGCCATTCTATTTTTTTCTGTCTTCTCAATCTCTTGCCTGACGTCAGAATATCAGACAATGGCGCCCACGCAAAGAATTGCATGTCTGATCGCCCTGCTTCGCCGGAGCCGTTCGTCACCCCTCACTTGCTGATGGGGGTGCGGCGGCGAGGACGAGGCAGGCGCGTATCCCGGCCCTGCTTTGCTGGTGAGTTTGGATCACTCCACTCCCATGCACAAACCTTCTGCTCAGCCTAACTGTCTGATACGCAATGTTCAATAAGATGCACGTGAGCGCCCTTCCCGTCCAATTAACTGAACAAGAACTTGACATCTGTACGAATTCTATTGTATGATGTTCAATAAGATGTACGTGAACCAGCTTTACGTACAATAAACAGAACAAAGGCAGGTTTACGATGAAACGCAAAAGAAGCTACTCGCGGGTGACGCGGCAAGCGCTTTTGATCTTAGGCAAGCTCATCAAAGTTGGCCGGGCAGAACGTGGCATGACTGCACAGGACCTTGCCGACAGAGCGGGCATCAGCCGCACGACACTGTACACCATCGAAAAAGGGGAGCCAGGAAGCGAAATCGGCACCGTATTTGAGGTCGCAGCCCTCGTGGGCGTGCGGCTGTTCGAATACGACGAAAGAACCCTTGCCATGCACAAAGCTCGGCTTGACGAAAAACTAACCTTGCTCCCCCAAAGCGTGCGGACATCTACTCAGGAGGTCGATGATGACTTCTAAGGGTGGACAGATCAAAGAGGCGTTTGTCTGGATTTGGCTACCAGGCGAGACAGAACCTCACGTTGCTGGCCGGATCGAACGAGTCGGCGAGCGCTACGTCTTCAACTATGGCGCCAGCTACCTTGAGCGTGAGAACGCGATTCCGATCTACGAGCCTGAGTTGCCACTCCGCCGCGGCCGGATCGAACCAATCGCAGACCTTAAGATGGCTAGTTGCATTCGTGACGGCTCGCCGGACGCGTGGGGGCGCAGGGTCATCATCAACCGCCTCGTCGGTGCAAAGGCTGCGGAGGCCAAAGTCCGCGATATAACAGAGTTGGCTTACCTTCTGGAATCGGGCTCAGACCGGATTGGCGCGCTCGACTTCCAGGAATCCGCAACGGAATACGTTCCCCGCTTGAAATCGGAGGCGTCCTACGAGGAACTGCTTGAAGCGGCCGAACGCATCGAGAAAGGCGTGCCGCTGACACCGGCGCTCGACCAGGCACTTAATCACGGGACATCTATCGGCGGCGCACGCCCGAAAGCCTTGATCGATCGCGGTGATCGTAAGCTGATTGCGAAGTTTTCTTCGAGCACGGACCTCTACAGCGTCGTGAAGGCAGAATTCATAGCCATGCGGCTTGCTGCTGCCTGTGGGCTAAATGTCGCCCCCGTTTCCCTGATCGGGGCCGCGGGCAAGGACGTGCTGCTGATCGAACGTTTCGACCGCATCAAGACCAATAGCGGCTGGCAACGCAAGGCCATGGTCTCGGCACTGACGATGCTCGGGTTGGATGAAATGATGGCGCGTTACGCCTCGTACGAGGTCCTGGCCGAGATCATCCGCCATCACTTCACTAATCCAAAAGAAACACTCAGAGACCTCTATGGACGGATTTGCTTCAACATTCTTTGCGGCAACACGGACGATCATGCCCGGAACCACGCTGCTTTCTGGGACGGTAAAATGCTGACAATGACTCCGGCCTATGACATCTGCCCGCAAGGCCGCGCTGGTGGTGAGGCCACACAAGCAATGCTTATAAAAGGCGATAACCGGCTGAGCGGACTCAGCACTTGCCTCGCCGCCGCCGGGGATTTCCTGCTAACAGCGGATGAAGCTATCGAAATCATCAAGGGCCAAATCTCGACAATTGCCGGAGAATGGGACGCGATCTGCGAAATTGCCGGGCTATCCCCAACAGATAAGAGCCTGTTTGCCGGTCGTCAGTTTTTGAACCCCTACTGCGTTGAAGGACTCGGAAACGACCATGTCGAACTGATCCAGCATTTTGAACGTGCGCGCACGCATTTGACCGCCTAGGCATCAATCACCATCGCGCTCCATCTTGAATCCGCAACCACGACCGCGCCGCTGCCCAATTTCGTCGGCGCGCTGCTTCCAGCTTTTGCGCAGATCGCCACCGTCATCGCCGTCACCATCGTCGGCGCTCTCGCCTTGAGAGGCCCTCGCTTCAGCGTTGAATTCCTGTCCGAGCGCACCCTCGTCAAGCAGACGCGGATCGGTGCGCTGGACGCGAACCTTATCCTTGTCTTCGGCGGCGCGTTTTTCTTTCTTCTTGGTGCGTTCCATCAGGGCTTCGCGCTTGAGGTCACGCTCCAGTGAGACCCGCTCGCGGCGATCAATTTTGTCGAGGGCTTTCTTCTGCCCTTCGAGAGCGATCTTCTCGCGCTCATGCCGACGCGCCAGCGCCTCGTTTTCAAGCCGGTGCCGTTCGCGCGGATCAAGACCAGTCCGCTCGGAAATATGACCAAGGACTGAGCGCAACGCTGGGGAGCCAGAGATCAGATCGGCCACATGCGCGCGCATCCGAAAGAGCATGCCGGAAGATTCCGCATGTTGGGCGGCATGCAGGGCGAGCCGTTCCTGCTGCTGGGTAAGCAGTATGGCTGGCACTGTCAGAAGAACTTGCCTTGAGACGGGTTCGTGACTTCCCTACCCTCGCCCGATGACGAAACGCAGTCCCTTCAAGTACTTCAAGACGTCGCCCGAGATCATCCGCCTGGCGGTGATGCTCTACGTCCGCTTCCCGCTATCGCTGCGGAACGTCGAGGACCTTCTCCACGAACGTGGCATCGAGGTCAGCCACGAGACGGTCCGGTACTGGTGGAACCGGTTTGGTCCGATGTTTGCGTCCGAGATCCGGAAGCGCCGGGTCCAGGGCCTGCGCTCGAGCCGATGGCGGTGGCACCTGGACGAGATGTTCGTGAAGATCAACGGCCGGCAGCACTATCTCTGGCGGGCCGTAGATCATGAAGGTGAGGTACTGGAAAGCTTCGTCACGACGACCCGCGACAAGAAGGCAGCGCTCAAATTTCTCAGGAAATCGATGAAGCGTCACGGCCGGCCGGAGGAAGTGGTGACCGATCGCCTCCGCACCTATGGCGCAGCCCTCAAGGAAATGGGGCGAGGCGACGATCGCGAAATGGGTCGCTGGGTGAACAACAGGGCGGAGGGCAGTGTCAGAAGAACTTGCCTTGAGACAGGATCGTGGCCGACCTACCCTCGCCCAATGACGAAACGCAGCCCCTTCAGGTACTTCAAGACGAGCCCCGAGATCATCCGCCTGGCTGTCATGCTCTACGTCCGCTTCCCACTCTCATTGCGGAACGTCGAAGATCTTCTCCACGAACGTGGCATCGACGTCAGCCACGAGACGGTCCGGTACTGGTGGAACCGGTTCGGTCCAATGTTTGCCTCCGAGATCCGGAAGCGCCGGGTCCAGGGCAGGCGCTCGAGCCGGTGGCGTTGGCATCTGGACGAGATGTTCGTGAAGATCAACGGCAGGCAGCACTATCTCTGGCGGGCCGTCGATCATGAGGGTGAGGTTCTCGAGAGCTTCGTCACGATCACCCGGGACAAGAAGGCAGCGCTGAAGTTCCTCAGGAAAGCGATGAAGCGGCACGGCCGGCCGGAGGAAGTGGTGACCGATCGCCTCCGCACCTACGGCGCAGCTCTGAAGGAAATGGGGCGCGGCGATGATCGCGAGATGGGTCGCTGGGTGAACAACCGGGCGGAGAACTCGCATCTGCCGTTCCGAAGACGGGAGCGGGCGATGCAGCGCTTCCGCCAGATGCGATGTCTGCAAAAGTTTGCCTCCGTCCACGCCTCCGTTTCGAACCACTTCAACCAGGAACGCAGCCTCTCCAGTCGAAACCTCTTCAAGCTGAACCGCACCGCCGCTCTTGTCGAATGGCGCGGTCTTTATGCAGGTTGAGGGTCTGCGTCACCGGCTTGCGGCGACTGGTTCGCATTGGTCTGACAGCACCGAAAGACGGACTTGGCAAGGTCGATCCCGAGTGTTGTAATCTCCATGTGGTCGGCTCCTTCCTTTGTTGGCTGTCACACTGCACCAACATGGCACAATGCGATGCCGTCGGGGTGGAGCCGTCCACACCATCAGAACAATCAGCCGGAAGCGCCTCTTCCCATGCCATCGCTGTGGGATGGACGCAAAAGACTGTTCTGTAAGGGAAAAGGCCTTGCAGAGAGCGTCGCGGAAGAACAATCGGGCACCAGTTAGCCTAGCAAACGAGTTTAATCTGATGGTGTGGACGGCTCCACCCCGACGGCATCGCATTGTGCCATGTTGGTGCAGTGTGACAGCCAACAAAGGAAGGAGCCGACCACATGGAG
>NZ_QGGV01000017.1 GCF_003148765.1 Silicimonas algicola | reverse complement strand
ATCCAGAGCGCCTGCTCGGCGCGTTCGCCATCGTGGGCGAGCTTCCGGCTCTCGACGCGGTAGCCGAAGGGCGGCACGCCATCCATCCAGATGCCTTTGCGGCGGCTGGCGGCGACCTTGTCCCGGATGCGCTCGGCCGTCACCTCGCGCTCGAACTGCGCGAAGGAGAGCAGGATGTTCAGCGTCAGCCGTCCCATCGACGTCGTGGTGTTGAAGGACTGCGTTACGGAGACGAAGGTCACGCCGTTGCGGTCGAAGACCTCGACCAGCCGGGCGAAGTCAGCAAGGGAGCGTGAGAGGCGGTCGATCTTGTAGACCACCACCACGTCGACCAGCCCATCCTCGATGTCCTGCAGGAGCCGCTGCAGCCCTGGGCGGTCGAGGGTCCCTCCCGAGATGCCGCCGTCGTCGTACTGGTCGCGGACCAACACCCAGCCTTCCGAGCGCTGGCTCGCCACGTAGGCCTCGCAGGCATCCCGCTGAGCGTGGAGGGAGTTGAACTCCTGCTCCAGCCCCTCCTCGGAGGACTTCCGGGTGTAGACCGCGCAGCGGAGCTTGCGGAGGATGGTGTCCTGCTTCGTCATGTCCGTTTCCTCCGGTTCTTCAGCCCGAAGAAGGTCCACCCGTTCCACCGTGTCCCGGTGATGGCGCGGGCGATGGCGGAGAGCGACCTGTAGGGCCGGCCCTGCCACTCGAAGCCCTCGGCGGTGACGGTGACCAGCTGCTCGACGCCCTGCCACTCGCGGACGAGTCGCGTGCCGGTGATGGGTCGGTCGTAGTCGGCGCGGATCCGGCTTTTCGTGCGGTCGCCACCGTCGAGCTCCTCGCCCAGTCGTTCGAGGCGCCGGATAGTCTCGGGCTTGAGCCCGCCGTAGGCGAGCTCCTGGATGCGGTAGGCGAGACGGCTTTCGAGGTAGCGGCGGTTGAACGGCGGTGGCTCGCTGTCGAAGAGGTCGCGCCACTGAGACTTGAGATCGGTTGTGGGCGTGGTCTTCAGCGCGGCAAGGCGCGCGGGGATGGGATCGTGGGTCGTCATGCGGTTCTCCTTCGCGGAGTTGCATGACCGCTCTGGTCGGGCGCGTAGTGAAGCGAACTCTCTCCCAACCCGGCAGATACTCCGCTTGACTGCCGGAGCCGGACTAGCCCGCGCGCCAGGATCGCGCAAAGCTCGCGGCGGCGTTCGAGCGGAGAGAGATGGGAGGGGTGCAGCGGGTTCATACACAGCAAAAGCCGTGAACCCATCGTGAATGGGACAACCGCTTGTCATAATCGCCCTAGGGGTGAAATTCCGAGGTGTTATTCTGCCTCAAGGCAATCTCGTGAGGCGCACATGTCCAGACCCCGACACCTCTTTGGTCCGAACCTGAGCCGTGTGATCGATCTGGTCCCGCCCGAAATGGGTCGCGAACTGATTGCCGCGATGCGCGGGGCCGATGGGCCGGTCGTGGATCTGTCGGGCTTGGCTCACGATGCAGACCGACCAGCACTCTCCGAATACCTGTCGGGTCTGGATCAGGAGATCCTCGAGCAGATGGAAGCCGTCTCGCGGCAGGTCGTCGATCTCAGTGACGGCAAAGGGGCGACATCGCTGAACACGGTCGTGACGCGGAAGATGTACAATACCGACATCGAGAGCTTCGAGGACCAACTGGACGATCTGTGCAGGTCGATCTGGGTGTTTGTCAATTTTCCCGACGTGTTCGACGATGCGCGAAGCTTCCATACCGCCCGCCGTTACAGGGAACACGGCAAGCTCTACTCCGCGTTTGAGGTCGCCGATGATGTCCCCCGCGAGGTCACTGCGGATGAAATCGATCTCGACGATCTGTCCGAGCGCATCCGCGCGGCGCTCGATCTGAAGGCGAAAACGAGTGCAACCGCTATCGACCTTCTCGAGACCAAAACGCACCCGCCCTCCGTCATGGTGGCCATCCGGCACGGCGGGGCGCTGTCCAGTATCCAGGACCACCGCGATGACGGGCTCAGGACGACGCTGTATTTCCGTCCAGCCAACGAAGCGATCCTGATCTACACCCCGTCGCTGCGCCGGCTTGAAGTCTGCGCGACCGGGTACACAGTGCGGGAGAAGACTTCGCGTACCTTCGCGGAGGCGGTGCTGGGCCAGGACCTCTCGAAGAAGCCCCTGGCTCAGTGGAACTACAGTCTTGAAAGGTTCAAGAAGTCGTTCTTCCTTCCGCTGCCCGACTTCGACGACGTGGAGATTCTCTCAGCTGCCGTCACGGAGATTGAGATGCGGCCGGGAAACTGGAAGCGCAGAGTGTTGCTTCAGGTCACGGCAGACGACGACATCGAAGACTTCGCCGAGCGCTACATGACGACGGCGCTCGCCGCGGCACGCGTCAGTGGATTCAGCCGCATCAAGGTCGTGACGACGTACAGGCCGAGAGGCGCCAAGGACGCAAAGTCGGAAACACTTGCGCTCTGGGTCAACAGCATCAACGCGTCGAACGTTCAGAACGCGCGGGACCCGAACCTGCGCGATCTTGGGACGCGACTGCTCGCCCATTGGGGCGTGATGGAGGAGCAGCGTCTTCTCCGGCCGGAGGAGACATCAAGGCACTTCGAGTCTCTCCTGTTCCTCTATGACTATCCGGAAGACGAAGTCGAAGGCCGTATCCTCAAGGCGGCTGGCGTCGACATCAATCGCATGCAGTCCGCGAAACTGATCGCAAGGAAGGGGCGTCAGCAGATCGTTCTAGTTGAGGATGACGACGACGTCATCGAGGCGGAACTGGAGACCGACGAGCGTCCCGCTGACCTGTCTGTCACAGGCGAGTTTGGAGAGGACCTGGGGACGGTGAGCGCGTCAGATCACACGGTCTATCTCATCGATCGGGTGTATCTGGCCGAGGTCGTCCTAGACGCGCTCCGGGCCGAGTTGGGAGCGAGGTCGGCGTCCACCGAGACGGATCATATCGCATCTTTTGGAGCGGTGGAGATCGGCGAGCAGCGAATGCCCGTCTACCTGGTGCGGAGCCTGGCAAGTCATCCCAGGCCCGAGCTTCTCGACCTCGAGTTCCGTCGTCGCCATGTCGGAGGGCCAGGACTCGTGCTCGCGACAGGGGACACGAAGATCCCCTATCTGGGCTCATATGCTGTCGTTCAGCTTCGGAAGGTTGTCACTTGCGGCGACGAAGGATTGGTCCTCGAACCCGAGGCTCTGGAACAGGCCTGGCGTTTGGGACAATCGCTGGTCACGGCGTCCGATGCACCGATGATCATTCGCCATGATCACTCGTTCTCGACGCTGCAGGTGCCCGGCCAGCCGCCGTTCAATGTGTTCGGCGAGAAGCAGGCCATCATGTTCGAACGCCTCATCGAAGCATCGAGGTCAGGGGTGCCAGACGTTCGGACCGGAACCTTAATGCAGGGCATGGTCTCGAAATCGCCAATGCTTCTCTTCAGTTCTACCGCCTGGAAGGAGGTCAAGGACCACTATCTGACCCAAGCACGCCCGAAGTCCTGGCGTCTCGGTCCGGCCAGTCCTGACGTGATCTAACCATCATCTAACCTTGACCCGTCTGACGATCTAACCTGCGGCACGCGATCTCAGGGCTCCAACCGACAGGAGCCCTCACATGCCGACTTCTCCCACTCTTACCCGCCACGTCTCAGATCAACTGATGTGCGTTGCGGACACGCGCGACTGGCGCTGCCGCTGCCGAAACCTGCTTGGCAAGCGACGCGGTGACCGCCTCGAGGTCCGTTTCACCCGCGGCCATCAGTACACCATGAGCCTTCCGGTCTCAGTTGTGTGCCGCTGCTGCGGCGGTCTGAACGAGCTTCATCCCGCGCTCGGGCGAAGCTGACCTTCACCCTCAACTCATCCACTCAGAGGCGCGAGACGCCCAACCTGACCCGATGAGAGGCGCGAGACGCCCGGTCGAAAGGCTGGCGTCTCGTGTCCCTTTCCTGGCCCGCGCTTCATGCGCGTCTTCTGGCTCGCTCCACCCGTCTGGATGCTCACCGGGCTTACCAATTGCTCCAATGTCGTGAGAATGGCGGCCTCCCCGCCGGTGATATCGGCACCCTGCTGACGTTTCTTCACGATCCGGGCGACCCCGAGGCGAAGAACCGTATTCTCCGTACCCTCGTCGCGGCCTCAGCCGACTCCGAGATCCCCACCACAATCGTTATCCTCGCCCTCTGGCCGGGGCTGAGCGGCGTGCGTCTGCGTCTCCGACGCGCGACTGGCGACCGGCGGGACAATCTCGATGACGAACTCCTGAGCGAGTTGGCTTTGGCCATTCGAACGCTCGAACTCAGCCGGGTCGAACGCGTCGCCGCAACCTTGCTCATGAACCTCGAGCGTGACCTGCGCCGTCGTTTCGGTGGCGAGGCAAAGGTCACTGCTGGACCTTTTCCGGTCGAGGAGCTCGTCGACGGACTGGGTGCTGCACCGCTCTTCACCTGCGGCAACGGTCAGGCGGCAGGTCGGGCGCTCCTTGCGCGGGACGTGCAGCTCTGCCTCGGTGACGATGCCGACCTTGTCCTTAGGGTGGCGGTCGATGGCGAGACGCAGGCGGAAGCTGCCGCCGCTCTCGGCATCACCCATGACGCGGCGCGCAAGAGGTACCAGCGTGCGATCGCGCGGCTGAAAGAGACGTGGGTGCCGTGACCCTGTCCCATTCGCCCGTGCAGGACGGCTTTTCCCTTCGACGGCTGCGGAATGTCCGCGACCCGGAGAAGGGAAGGACCACATGAACATCTTGCAGGAGGAGGACTTCGACCGCGTCCCCGGGCTCTACAGGCTCTGGGACCTCCAGTTCGTCATCGGCGACGGCCGGGACTGGCAGGTGCGCTACTCGGCTCTGACCGAGGACGGCACCCCGCTTTTCGCGGTCTTCCGGAAAGACGGTTCAGGCGCAACAGAAGGCGCTCTGCAATGACGCCGGTCCGCCTCGACCTGCCCGAGTTCCTGACGCAGGGCGATCTCGAAACGCGTTGGCGGCTGAGCGGTCGGACTCTCGAACGCTGGCGCGCCGATCGCTACGGACCAGCCTGGATCACGCTCGGCGGCTCGATCCGCTACCGGCTGGCGGACGTCGAACGCCACACGCGCGGCACCGAGGGCTGACGCATGGACGCAGCCCCCCACGAGGACGGGCTGCGACAGAAGACGACGGGACGGGCGGCAGGGGATCGCCTTTTTGGTGCTGGGCATACGACATTCGGAGATCGTGCGCTCGAACTCCTCGAGCTAGGTTACGAGCCCTTGCCCCTGGTGCCCGGCCTGAAACGGCCCGCGCCGACCCGATGGACCCAGGTTAGGATCGACACGACCCAGGTCCTGGAGTGGGCGAGGCGCTTTCACAATCACGGCATCGGCCTCAGAACCGGACGCCTCGTCGGCCTCGACATCGACATCCTCGATCCGGAACTGGCTCACGTGATCGGCCATCTTGCCCGTGCCCGGCTCGGCACCACGCTTCTGCGCGTCGGTCTCTGGCCTAAGCGCCTGCTTCTTAATCGAACCGAAACGCCGTTCCCGAAGTGCAGTGCGGGCAAGGTCGAGTGGCTGGGCGCCGGGCAACAGTTCGTGGCCTTCGGCAGGCATCCCGACAGCGGCCGGGACTACTATTGGCCGGACGGTGAGACACCGCTCGGCGTGCCGCTCGAGGACCTGCCGCTCGTCAGCGAAGCGAAGGCGCATGCATTCCTGGCGGAAGCGGAGGCTCTGCAGCCTTCACAGACTGATCAGCGAAAGGCCAGCCGGGCCAAAGGATCCCGACCCGAGCCGGACAAGGGGGCTTCAGGCCCGACCCGTGATGACGATGGCAGGGTCACGGACGGTCGCGACGGATGGCTCAGCACCATCGCCTTCCACGCCGTCCATGACGCTGTAGACGCGGAACAGACCCTCGATGAAGAGGTCCTGACGGGGCGGGTCCGGGAGCGCTTTGCCGAAACGACCGACACGTCGCGTCCGAAGAAAGACGGCGCGTCCTGGTATGCCGAATGTGACGCGCGCGCCAAGGTGCGGGACAAGCTCCGACTTCACAGCGATGGCCATCTTCCCGGCCGCGACGGCGAGCCTGTGGAGGCAGACTACCACCTGCCGACCCTCGACGTGGCGGCCGCGCGGTCGCGCCTAGACGAGGTGCTGGCGGCGTTCTGCGAGCAGGTGGCGGCCTGGCATGTAACGAAGGAGACTGACCCTCCGAAGCTGGCCATCCGCGCCACGGTCGGCCTCGGCAAGTCGCGGGCGGCAAGGACGCACCTGGTGCCGCTGGCGTGCCGGATGCGGGACGCTGGCCTGCCGCACCGTGTGCTTGTATTCACCGCAACCCATGCCCTGGCAGAGGAGACTGCCGCCGCCTGGGCGGCAGAGGGCGCCCGCGTGGCCGTCCTGAGGGGCTACGAGCGCACCGATCCCGAGAGCGGCGAACCTATGTGCCGAGACTTCGAAGCCGTGCAGGCGGCATTCCGGTCGGGTCTTAGCGCACAGTCCAGCATCTGCGCACCCGTGTCAGGTGACCATTGCCCCTTTTTCAGCACCTGTGCCAAGCAGGCCAACCGGCGGGACGTCGCCTCGGCGGACGTTGTGGTGGCGCCCTACGACGCTCTCTTCTCCGGCCTCGCGTTCGAGACCGACGACATCGCGCTCCTGGTGATCGACGAGGCCGTCTGGCCTCGGGCGCTGGAGCACGTCAATGCTGTCTGCGTCGAGGATCTGGCGACTGAACCCGTCTCGGATATTGCTCCAGGCAGCTTCGGGCGAGGACCAGAAGGGGCCATGGCCGATCTGGCGGCCGCCCGACGGAAGCTGAGCACAGCACTGAGCACGCATGGACCAGGCCCCGTCCGCCGCACAGCGCTCTTGGCCGTGGGTCTGACGGTGGAAGACTGTCTCCATTCAGCTCGGCTCGAAGCCTGGCGGAAGCAGGACCCGGGGATCGGGCCGGGCCTTACCATTGCATTGCGGCAGAAGGCGTTCGCCATCGCGGCCCGGAATGCACGCGTGATGTCCTTCGTCTCGATCTGGAGTGAAGTCGCAGCCTTCCTCGACAGCGGCCAGGCAAGCTCCGGAAGGCTTCACATTCGAAAGCCCGACAGCTCCGGACGGCACAAGCTCGACCTGCGGCGGGTGAAGCCCATGCATGAGAGTCTGCGTCACCGGCCAGTGCTTATCTCGACGCTACCCTGCGTGAGGGTCTGACCGGCTCCGTCCTCCGCGGGCTCGACGTTCAGACCATCGAGGCTCGGGCACCAGATCAACATGTTCGGCTCGTGATCGGCAGCTTCGGCAAGTCGATGCTTTGCCCTGAACCGGGCCTCCCTCAAGATGAAGTCCGCAGACGGCAGAACCGGCTCGGGGAATGCATCGGCTATGTGCGCTGGCAGGCCCGACGGCATCGTTGTGGCAGGGTCCTCGTCGTAACCTATCAGGCCGTAGAGGCGGCCTTTACGAACATCCCGAACGTCGAGACGCTGCATTTCAACGCGGTGGCCGGTCTCGACCGGTACAAGGACGTCGCCTGCCTCATCGTCATCGGCCGGCCCCTACCGTCACACATCGAGCTGGAGGCACTGGCCGGCGGCTACTTCGGGGCGACAGGCGCCAGCGGATACACAACCGAACGGACGGGCGTCAGGACTGTCTCCGGTGACGTGCGGGGTGTGCGCGTCATCCGCCATCGAGACGCGACGGCCGAGGATCTCCGTGCCGCCATCTGCGACGACGAGCTCGTCCAGGCCATCGGGCGGGGTCGGGGCGTGAACCGGACCGTGGATAATCCGCTCGAGGTGCACGTGCTTGCGGATGTCGCACCCCCTCTGGCCTACGACAAGGTCACGACTTGGGACGTGGAGGCGCCGGACGTGGTTCAGCGTATGCTGCTGGCGGGCATAGCGGTCGATAGCCCGGCAGATGCAGCGGTGCTGCATCCGCAGATGTTCGAGAGCGTCGAGCAGGCCAAGAAGGCCTTCCAGCGGGCGGTATTTAAGGGACAAAACCCTATGAAAGATACTTATAGGGAAATGTCCCTTAAATCGGCTGCCTATCGCAGGTCTGGGAGGGGCGTGGGCTGGCAGACTGCCTACTGGGTGTCAGACGAACGAGAAGAGATACGTCATGCGCTTGAGGAGACGCTGCGATCGCTCGCGGATTGGCGTCCGCATTGACCGTGCTAGTGCAGCGAAGGTCCGCTTCGAGCCCGAAGCGGGCACTTAGATTGGGTAAAATGCAAATCTCTTAATGGTGCTAAAACAAAGGTATCGGTATGCAAAGGCAATCTTTATGACGTTAGCGTTGCGCAATCGAAGATATCGGCACATTTCCTGAGATTTCGAGGATAAGCTTGCGGCGTATTGTTTCTACAAGGTCGTCTTCATTGGAGGCCGCCAGCACGAACGCGCCAGGCCCGCCGATGATTAATTCTTCGTACTCTGCTTCGATCTCCGGGAAGTCGTGCAACGCATCGCAAAAATAACAATTGATGGGGAGTCCGTTTATCGTGATTCCTGCACCTAGCACTTCGGCTCGAGCGGACTTGAGGGGAGGGCCTGCGTAGCTGACGGAACTGTCGCCGGAGAAATCGATCACCGCGCGTATGCTGCTGAATTCATTGCCTTCAATGAGGCTCTTCCCTGCTAACAGGGCCGTTCCAATAGCGTTTCGGCCGGAAGCACGTCGTGGCGAAGACAAGAGAGCTTCGGCAAAGTTAGCCGCGCTATCTGGCCCGTCAATTTTCGTCCAGTCTACAATGACCTCGGTGCCCTCTGCCCACTCTACATATATCAACGCAATTGAACCGGTTGCAGTCGCGTCAATGGCCGACAGGACGAGAGAGTTTGTGAGCGCCGCCGCATAGCCTTCACGTTGAAAGCGGATCTCCGGCTCGGAGATCGAGCCGGTAGCATCGGCAAGAAGGACTAACTGCAAGCCAACTTCTTCAGCTCCCACAGCTGAAGTGAAAAAAAGAAGCCATGATGCTGACCTGTACATAGTAGCTTATAGCATGAGAACTCGTTTCACGCATACTGTGATAGTTTGCCTACTTCGAAGGCAGCTTTTGTCTGCATAGCAGACCTTGGCGGACCAGAGCGTTGCACAGTGATAGGCTTGCCCAATCCGGACCGAGGTGTCGACAGTCTGGCTGAGGATCTAGCTCGCGCCGGTTGGTTTCTCTCTCGCGACGGCTCTTTTGCAGGCGCTCTTCGCACGTTCTGGAGTTCACTGATGTCTTTTAGCTTTGATCTGTAAGGGGAAATGAGCAGATGCGTATCAACACCAAGGCAGGGATCTCGGCAGCAGTTGTCCTTCACGTCTCCGTTGCAGCGTTCGCGGACACGACCGGCATGTGCCTCAACATGGCTGGAATGACAGACGACCGATGCGCCTGCGCGACGGAGGCTCTGGCTGGCGAGGTCAAAGCGGAAGCGTTGAACCTCTATGACGCTGTGGGGACGCGGTACCTGGAGAAGCTGTCATCGGGCCAAGCGATGGTGGAGGCCTGGGACGGGGCAATTGCAGAGACAGCCTCCGAACGTGGCGTTGACCGACATTCCCTGCTCGAGACCACGAACGACGTCGGCAAGGCGCACAGGACCGCGATCCTGGCTTGTGACTGACCCGAATGCGGCGGCAGCTCTGACGGTATCCAGATACCGCTGCACGTTAGCACAACTTCAGGTGCGTCTATTAAATGTCGTCCCATGTCGCCGACTGTCATTTATTGTCATCATTACAATGGCTTGATGCTCTGATATACTGACCCGGACAGGCAACCTATTTCCCGGGGCGGGGGCATGGCAGCACGGAAACAGCACCACGGCGCGACGACGGTCGAACAACGGCCGGTGGAAAGCCTCATCCCTTACGCGCGGAATGCGCGCACCCACTCCGAGGCGCAGGTGGCGCTGATCGCGGGCTCCATCCGCGAGTTCGGCTTCAACAACCCGGTGCTGGTCGACGGCGAGAACGGCATCATTGCCGGCCACGGGAGGGTACTGGCGGCGCGGAAGCTCGGTCTCAAACAGGTGCCGGTCATCGAGCTGACGCATCTCAGCGAGGCCGAGAAGCGGGCCTACGTCCTCGCCGACAACCGGCTGGCGGAACAGGCCGGCTGGGATCGGGAGCTCCTCGCCCTCGAACTGGGGGACCTCGGCGACCTCGGCATCGACCTGGGCGACCTCGGCTTCGACGGGGCGGAACTCGATGCGCTTCTGATCCATGGTGCGCCAGACCCTCGGGAGGAGGCGACGCCGGAGGTGCCTGCGGTACCTGTCTCGCGCCCGGGCGACCTCTGGGTGCTGGGGCGGCACCGGCTCATCTGCGGCGACGCCACGGACAGGACCACGGTCGAACGGCTTCTGGGTGGCGTGCAGCCTCACCTGCTGGTTTCGGATCCGCCCTATGGCGTCGAGTACGATCCCGACTGGCGCAACCGTGCCGGGGCCTCGGAGACGAAACGTACGGGCAAGGTCCTCAACGACCACAGGGCCGATTGGCGGGAAGCCTGGGCGCTCTTCCCCGGCGAGGTGGCTTACGTCTGGCACGGGGCGCTCCACGCCAGCACGGTGGCCGACAGCCTCCTCGCCTGCGACTTCGAGATCCGGAGCCAGATCATCTGGGCCAAGGAGCGGCACGTGCTCTCGCGGGGGCACTACCACTGGCAGCACGAGCCCTGCTGGTACGCGGTGCGGGGCAAGGGCCACTGGAGCGGGGACAGGACGCAGTCGACCCTCTGGACGATCCCGAGCCGGGACCAGGACGCCGCCACCATCCACGGCACCCCGAAGCCGGTGGAGTGCATGCGCCGGCCGATGCTGAACAACTCCTCGCCGGGCCAGGCGGTCTACGAGCCCTTCTCGGGATCGGGAACAAGCCTCATTGCCGCGGAGACCTGCGGACGGGCCTGCTACGCGGTCGAGCTCGACCCGGGCTATGTCGACGTGGCTGTGAAGCGCTGGCAGGCCTTCACGGGCGAGCACGCGAGGCTGGGACCGGACGGGCGGGCCTTCGATGCCGTGGCGCTCGAGCGGGAGGGGATCGCGGTATGACGCAGTCGAGGCTCATGTCCGGGATCGAGGCAGGCGCAAACGTCGCCGTGGGGTGGTGCATCGCCCTCGGCACGCAGTTGCTCCTTTTCCCCGTCGTGGGGTTGCAGGTGACCGTGGCGCAGAACCTGACCATCAGCGGGGCCTTCACGGCAGTCTCTCTCGCCCGGAGCTATGTCCTGCGGCGTGTCTTCGCAGGCAGTGGCAGGTAAGCACCCTGATGCCTCCAACGCCTATCGCTCTAACCGAAGCACAGGCCGCCGAGATCGAGACCCTCGCGGCGCTGCTGAACCAGGAGCAGATCGCCGATTACCTCGGCGTTTCCCGTCGTACCTTCCAGAACATCCTCGCCCGCGACGAGGACATCGCTGCGCGCTATAAAAGGGGCAAGGCCAAGGCCATCGCACATGTCGCCAACGGGCTTCTTCAGAAGGCCCGCTCGGGCTGCACGACCTCGTCCATCTTCTATCTCAAGACTCAAGGAGGCTGGCGCGAGACCGAGCGGATCGAGCATGCGGTCGCCCGCACCAGCATCGAGGCCATGAGCGACGCGAACTTCGACGAGACCCTGCGCGTCATGAACGCCGTGCTGGACGCGGAGCGCGAGCGGCAGCTCGTGATCGAGCAGACACCGGATGCGGTGGAGATCCAGCGATGAGGGGTCCGAAGCCCAGACCCGCGCGGCCCGCCGGTAAGGACGACACTCACGCGGTCACGCCTGACGCCCTGCCGCGCTGCCCGGCGCACCTGGGGCCTGTCGCCCGCAAGGAATGGCGCAGGCTGGCAGCCCCACTCCACAAGCTCGGCATCCTTACCGTCGCCGACCGCGCCGCCTTCGCGGCTTACTGCCAGGCCTGGGAGCGCTGGGTCGAAGCCGAAGAGCAGTTGCAGAAGACGCCGATGCTCCTGAAGACACCCTCGGGCTACGTCCAGCAGTCGCCCTGGCTCTCGATCGCCAACAAGCAGATGGAGCTGATGGCGCGTTACATGGCGGAGTTGGGTCTTACCCCTTCGGCGCGGCGCAGGGTCATGCCGGAAGGCATCGAGGCCAATGAGCCATTAATCATCTTCAAGACGGTCTACGAATGGGAGGGCAAAGAGATCGACGCTGCTCCAGACAGCCGACGGCCGATGATACGGCTGCCTCCGGGTGCGGAGAATGCGTGAGGTCAGGCGGCTTTGCTGACGTTGCGGGAATACGTTCTGTGCGAGAACATTGCCCGGCTACGACGGCGAACTGCTTCCGACCCAGCCCTCAGGCCCTGGATGCTGGAATAGGCCTGCTGCAGGGCCCGACGCTGCAGGCGGCTCTTCCTCAGGATCCGGATCAGCAGCGCAAAGGCTGCAAAGGCCGCCAGGGGAGACGTCAGTCCAATGAGAACGAAGAGGTCCATCAGTTGTCTTTCATGTTCTGCATAGGGCGGCTTTAGTAGCGCCCACTCATGGCTTCATTGCTTGAACAGAGAACTCGAAAACGACCTGACCCGAACTCGCAGCCGAAGCCGCCGCCATCATGGCCAAGGGGTGAAACCTTCGCGGACAAGTTGTGACGCCGCCCGGCCGGCGAGACGGTTTGCGATGGTGAGGGCCATTGTTGCGCGAGTGGAGGAAGAAGCCGCCGCCGCTTTGACCGGGGGACAGAACTGTCGGTAGGATGAGCCAGTGTATCCTGTTGCGGTACCCGATGGCGCCATGTTGGAAGACCTGTCGGACCGCCTGTTAACGAGAGGTGGCGATGTTTGCCACACATGCGAAGCCGAGGGCTATGAGCCTGCCGGCACTGGAAGCTCCCCAGCCTTCTAGGGACAGTCGACCCAGCCCCGTGAGGCGCCTGTCGGGCTGCGTCGAGATCACCGGACTCGGTGAAGGCGGCCTGAGCCTGGCCCGACTGGACCGCGGGAAGTATCTCGCCGTCGTGACCATCCTCCTGTTCGCCACTCTTCTGCACACCCTTCCGTAGGACCGCTGCGACCCGGAGACGAAGAACAGCGAGGCTGCTTTGGTGACGTACCGGAGGATCAAACGACGATCTTCCAGTAGGAGTCCTTCCGTACGACCTTGTCGTCCCGAAACGAGTAGAAGTCGCAGCCGCGGACGCGAACCTTTTCTCCCTCGAGGGTCGTGCCGCTCAGCAGCCATTTCGACATTCCGGTGTCGCCGCTGACGAAGTTCTCAATTTCACCGTAGTGGACGTCCGGCGTAGTCTCGAAGCGCGTCAGAAGTCCGCGGCGAACCTGGTCGCGTCCCACGTAGCGGCTGCCGTGAGGGGCCGTTCCACGGGGGAGGTCCAGACTACAGCCTTCGGCGAAGAACGCCATGATGGCGTCGATATCGTGGTTGTTGAACGCTTCCGCGAGGCCATCGAGAACCTCCATCAGTCTCTGCTGGTCAGCCATTGATCCACCTCATGTGTCTCGAACGATCTGTGGTGCTGGCGCCAGGTCGCCCTCGCGCATCTAATCCCTGAACGCACCGAAGGGCTACCGGTCCGATCTTCTCGCAAGTTCGACAAAGCGCTACGCGATTGCCGCCTGTTGAGCGATGTACAGACCTGCGCAACCAACGTCAGGCAGGTTTGTACATGGACAGAGAGACTGCCCCATCCCCGAAGTTCGTCGCCTACGAGCGGGTCTCGACCGCCAGGCAAGGCAGGTCGGGTCTCGGGCTGGAAGCACAGCGGAAGGCTATCGGCGACTTCGCGGCATCGCGAGCGGCAGACGTCCTCGCGCGGTTCACCGAGGTCGAGAGCGGGCGGAAGAACGAGCGGCCTGAACTTGCCAAGGCGTTGACCCTTGCCAAGCTCACCGGCGCAACGTTGGTCATTGCCAAGCTCGACCGGCTCTCCCGCAACGCAGCCTTCCTGCTCACTCTAAGGGACAGCGGAGTCCGGTTCCTCGCCTGTGACATGCCGGAGGCCAACGACCTCACCGTGGGCATCATGGCGCTCGTGGCGCAACAGGAGCGGGAGGCCATCTCCCGGCGCACCAAGGAGGCACTGGCGGCCGCGAAGGCCCGCGGAGTGAAGCTAGGCAACCCGAACGGAGCCGCGGCTCTGAGGCGGGCTGGCAAGGGCGGCGAGGCGCTCAGGGAGGCAGTCTCGCGGAATGCGGACGAGTTTGCTGAGGGTCTGCGTCCGGTGGTCGAGAGCATCTGCGCTCAGGGCACAACGTCCCTACGCGGGATCGCCGGCGAACTGAATGACCGGGGGATGATCACTCGCCGCGACGGACGGTGGCAGGTATCCAACGTCCGGGGCCTCATTGCGAGACTGGCAAGTTAATTACGGTTTCAGCCCTCTGGCGTAGCTCCTCCCGCCGCAGCAGGCGCATCGAGCGAGCGCAAGAACGCTTCGATTTGGCGGCGTTCCGCTTCGTCCAGCTTGATAGGCCGAAGCTCGCTGTGTCCCGCAGGTGCATCGGGCGCTGCAGCATAGTGAGCGATCACCTGGTCTATTGAACCAAACTGCCCTGCGTGCATGTAAGGTGGGCGACCAGTAGCTCCTCGAAGCGACGGCGTCTTGAATGCGCGCAGCATTTCGTGCGTCTCCGGCGCCATGAAGCGAAGCTCGGTGCACTGGCTTGCGCTGGCATCGCTATGGGGACCGAGGCAATTGAACGGGTCCTCACGGACCAGACGCGCTCCCACTTCCCGACCGCGATCCTCCGGCAAGCCCGGGGCGGCGGGCACGCCGGTGTTGTGGAAATGATTGTCGGTCAGAAGGGGGCCGTTGTGGCAGTTGATGCACTGGCCCTCACCAATGAAGACCCGAAGTCCCGCCACCTCGTCCTCGGTCAGAAGGCCTGCGTCAGGAAACTGAGGCGAAGCGACCCATTCATCGAACCGCGTAACAGGCGGATCGATCGTCCGCTCGAAGGCGGCGATTGCCTTGCCAATGTTGGCGAATACGATGTTGACGGCCTGCCGGTCCGCTTCAGCCATGGCGTCCCAGGCCGCCGCAACTGTTGGCTCCGCGACGGGACCGGCATGTGGCGGGAGCGCACTGAGGTCGGGAAGCGGTCCGAAAATTGCCGCGTAGTCGTCGGCGTAGTGTTCCGCCACAAGCCGGGCGTACTGAGTGCGATCACCTCCATGTTCGACTGCGCTCTCCAGCGGACCGAGCGCTTGTGCCCAAAGGCTGTCCTTGCGTCCGTCCCAGAAGAGAAACGGGCTGCGCGCCATCCCGGCGATCGGCATGGTTCGGCGATCCGTCCGCCCGACGCCCTGGGCCAGCGCATGGTCGTCCTGGAACTGCCGGTCCGGCAGGTGGCACGTGGCGCAGGCGATTTCGCCGGTCGAACTGAAGCGGGTCTCAAAGAAGAACTCCCGGCCGAGTTTTGCGGCGCGTGGATCTTCTGCGACGCGGTTGGAAGGATCGGGCGCGACGGGAGGCAAGGTGTCGAGGGAGAGGGAGCGGACCAGCGCCAGGTCCGCTTCGCTCCAGCCCGACCCCATTTGGGCAGGCAGTCCGACCGCAAGCGTCCCGGCGGCGGCTGCGACCAGCGGGAGGGCAAAAAGAACCTGGCGCATCCCAACCACCTCAGAGCACCAGGTTGAAGGTTATGGTGTCCGCGCCCATCGGGCCGTCGATCGAGAGGTCGATCTCCCACCATCCAGGCATGTTGAACTTCATGCCCTCGATCAAGAACCGGCCCTGACCAAGTGCCTGCGTGACCGCGGGCGCCGTCGGCAGGCCGTGACCGTGCTGTGGCATACCGCCGTCGACTGTGATGGCGGCCGCCTCGACTGGTTTGCCGCCTGCGTCCGTCAGGGCGACGGTCCAGGAGTGCATGGGGCCGACGGCGGCAGCCTGATCGACAGGCGAGATTGCGGCGATGTAAAGACCCGCGTCCGTTTTCCGTTCGAGCGAAAAGTCGACGTCGTCCGGTACTCCGCGGGAGAAAAGTCCGGCCGCCACGCCCGTGGCGGCAAGGGCGATAGGTAAGCCGAGCAGAAGTGCGCGGCGGGAGGATCGATTGAACATGTCTTTGACTCCAAAAAGGTGTGTGGAGCTGGAAATAGGAGCGATGCGGATGCGGCGCTTGAACGAAACGGCTATTCTGGCGGACAGCAGAGCGGTCGAATCCGAGGTGGAACGCGATTGGTTGCGAAGGTCACGAAAGATGGAAGGATTGTCCTGTGGGAAGGCGCCAGTCTTTGGACCTTCGACGTCCTGCCGGCAGGGGCGGACACACCGAACCGAATGCATGCGCATCACGCATTCCAGATCACGCTCTCCGCAGGAGGAACAGTCGGCATCCGAACGGCCGAGGGCCTGGTGCCGGGTCCGGCGATCCTGATCGCGCCTGACGTGCTCCACGCCATCGAGCCGGAGGGAAGGATCGCGCTCCTCTTCGTCGAGCCGGAGAGCCGGGACGGCGCGGGCCTGCACGAGCTGCTGCGCGGCGCGCCGGTCGCGCGCCTCCCGGAGATGCCCGGTGCCGCGATCGAACTGGCCGGGATCTGGGGCCGGCCGCCTGCGGGCGACGCCGAGCTGGCGCGGCTGGGCCGGCGGCTGTTGGCGGCGGTGCTTGGCCCCGCGAGCGGCGGCCCCGGCGTCGACCCGCGGATTGGCCGGGTGCTCGACCGCCTGACAGACGGGAGCGAGGGCGAGCCGACCGCGGCAGAGGCGGCGGCAATCGCCTGCCTTTCCGAGAGCCGGTTCAGCCATCTTTTCGTCGCTCAGGTCGGGTTGCCGTTCCGGACCTTCCTGCTGTGGCGCCGGCTTATGCGCGCGGTCGAGCAGCAGGCGCGGGGCAAGAGCCTGACGGAGGCCGCGCACGCGGCTGGGTTCGCCGATTCGGCGCATTTCAGCCGGACGTTCCAGCGCATGTTCGGGCTGCCGGCGGCGGCGCTGCGACTTAGCCCGCCGGAAAAATAGCCGTTTCGTTCAAGCGCGGAGTCAGGCGGGCGGCGTAGATCGGCGGCAGACACCAACGGGAGCCCTGCCATGCCGATCGACCGCCGTACTGCCCTTCTGTCCCTCGCCGGCCTCGCGCTGGCGCCGGCTCTCGCCCCCGCCGCCCTCGCCGAGCCGCAGAGGCCCGCCGGCGCTCCGGTCTCCGGCCCGCCGATTGCGATGCTCGTCTATCCGGAGATGACGGCGCTCGACCTGGTCGGGCCGCACCACTTCCTCGGCGCCACCGGCGCACCGATCGAGCTCGTCACTACGCAACGTGACCTGAGGCCGGTCCCCAGCGACCTCGGGCTCGCGATCCAGCCGACGGCGACGCTCGAGACTTGCCCAGAGGACGTGACCCTGCTCTTCGTCCCGGGCGGAACGAGAGGCACGATCGCCGCCGCGCGCGACCCGCGGACGCTTGCCTTCGTCCGTGACCGCGCCTCCCGCGCCCGCTATGTGACCAGCGTCTGCACGGGCTCGCTGGTGCTCGGCGCCGCCGGTGTGCTGCGCGGCAAGCGCGCGACGTCGCACTGGATCGTGCGCGACCTGCTTACTCAGTTCGACGCCATCCCGACCGCGTCCCGTGTCGTCCGCGACGGCAACGTCATCACCGGCGCCGGCGTCTCCGCCGGGCTGGACTTCGGCCTGACGCTGGCGGCGGAACTCGCCGGACAGGACGAGGCCGAGGGCATCCTGCTAGTTTCCGAGTACGACCCGGAGCCGCCGTTCCCGGGCGGATCGCCCGAGACGGCACGCCCGGAGATCCTTGAAGCCCTTCGCGCCGGCGGGCTCTCCCGGTTCGTGGCCGAGGCGCGGACGCTGCGGATCGCCGGGGCATGAGGCATTATGCTCCCGCGCTTCCTTTCCTCGAGGAGCTCCTGCCGTCAATGCGATGGGCTGTCCGACGATGGCCGCTCGCCGTGCCCGCCCTGGGGACGGCCTCGAGGCGACGCAGATTAGGCCCTATCCTCGCCCCGCACTTAGTGAGTGCTCATGTCCCTTGATACCGAATGCCTTTGCGGCACCATCCCGCACGTCGAGATTGGACCGCACGGCTCTGCGCTTGCCGTCTTGAGCGGAGGCCAGGCCTTCATGCGCCGCCCGAGTCCGGAGCGTCTTCGCCGAGACGCGGTCAGGCTGAGGCGCCTGATGCCGAAGGGGCGCGGCTTCACCCTTTTCGGCTATGGTCCGCGGCATTACGCCGAGGCCGGTCTGGACGGCCTCGCGGACAGCTTCGCAGCTATCCTCTCCTGCCGGTCCGGCCCCGTGCAGCTGGTCGGCGTTTCCTACGGCGGGCTCGTCGCGACGCGGATCGCCGCACGCCACCCGAGCCTCGTTTCCGACCTCATCCTGCTCGCCAGCGCGGCGAGCTTTTCCGAGGAAGGTCGGGCCCGCTTGCAAAGACAAATCCAACTCGCCGGTCAGGGCCGTTACGCGGAGCTCCTGTCTGACTTCGGGGGCACTTTTCGCCGGCCGTGGTATAACTGGGTTCTTCGCGCGCGCTTGCGGCTGCGGCACGCAAGGCTGGCTGAAGAGATGAACGCACCCGACGAAATCCTGGCATACCTCGAGGCCGCGGAGGGCGCCGAAGAGACGGACGCCCACGCCAGCCTGAGCCGCATCACGGCGCGGGCGCTGGTGATCGGAGGCGCGCGGGATCAGGTCTTCGGCCAGCGGCTCGCCGACACGGCGAGCGCTATTCCCCATGCACGGCTCCACCTGCTGCCGGACGAGACGCACATGGCCCCAGTCGAGCGGGCGGCGGACTTCCGCCGCGAAATGACAGCTTTCCTCGCGGACTCCGGAAGTACTATGTCTGCCAAGAATCCACCGACAGCTGGTCGCGAGAAATCGCTCGTCAGGAAAGGAACCGCCGATGTCTGACCGCCTGCAGATCGGGGAGCGATCGCTCCTCATCCGTCCCTACGACGCCGCGGGCGATCTCGAGCGATGCATGATCCTCTGGCGCCGAGCCTCGGAGGTGGGCCACCCGTTTCTCGACGCGGCCACGCTGGATGCTGATGGGTCGTTGGTGCGCGAACGGTACATGCCTGCCGCAGACATACGTGTCGCCGAGACCGAGGGAGCGGTTGTCGGCTTCATTGCCCTCTTGCGCAGCTTCATCGGTGGGCTCTTCGTCGATCCGTCGCGGCACGGCCAGGGGATCGGTCGCGCGCTGGTACTGGATGCGCTACGGCGCCACCGGGCGCTCGACGTGGAAGTCTACGAGGCAAACAACGAAACTCGTTCGTTCTACGCCCGGCTTGGCTTCGCGGAGACGGGGCGCCGCGAGCGGGATGATCAAGACCGACCCCTGCCGCTCATTGCGATGCGTCTCGCCGGCTGAAACGGCGCCAGCTGCATCTCTCTACCTCTCAGTGGGCAGTGGCCGAGGCAAGCAGGAGACGGCGGCTGCAGCATGCTTGGAGAAACGCCTCATCACATTCACCCGAGCAGGGTGAGCCCGACGACCACGAAACCAAGCAGGAACGTGGACAGGGAGATGTGCAACAGGCCTGCAGCGGCGCACCTCCAGCGCACATCTCTCTGGTGGTCTGCAGCCGCGAGAGCGACAACGGCGCTGGTCGCGCTCACTCCGGCACCAGGTTAACGACGGCAGCCAAAGGTTCTGCCTTCGTGAGGGCGGATTGCCCGGCAACCAATGGCTCTCCGTCCTAAAGTCAGACCATCTCAACATTCTCCGCGAAACCCTGCACCCGCTCCGCAAAAGTGGACTCTTCATACGCGCCTCGACAGAACGCGGCCGCTGCCATCAACGAGAAGCTGCGTCTGTAAGCATTTGAAACAAATCCTGCAGCCGCCCAGAACCCGCGTAGCCTGCGCCTCAAGCGGTCGCCTTTGCGCCAATCACCAGCGAGTCGCGATAAAGAGAAAAGCGCTCGTCGTCCGGCCGAGCCGCGCAGTCTGACATGAGGATGCGCGCGTCCTTCTTTATTTCTCTTTTCAGTTCCAGACCATCGCAGATCAGCTGCGGAACGCCTTCGCCGCCTAGTGAATCCGCCTCGTCCAGGTTCTCGACGAACCCGTAGGTCAAGTAGCCGCCCATTCCGTCAAGCACATCGCCGGCCTTGAGGTCACGCTTAGCGTAGCAGACGACGTTGGTACGGAGTCCCGTCCAGGGCGCCAGCCTGGCAGTTGAATCAAGCACGGCCTCTGCCACGCAGCGTAGCGCCTCTATGTGCCCCAAGTGGTACGGTCGGTAGAAGAGGTAAAAGGGACCAGGCCCCATGTCAGGTGGGTACCAAGACAGAGTGAATTGCTGGAATTCCTCCGGTGTGTGGCCAATGACGAAAACGCCCCCGACTGGCCTCGCACCCAGCACGTAGTCCACGATTGGGGCGTCGCCTGGCTGCCACATGGCCGTGAAGTCGAAGGCTTCGAAGATATTGTGAATCGAGGCGATGCGCGGTCCGGTCATTCCCGGCCTTGCCACCCTGCCGCCAAGCGCGTTGGCCACTACCGCCATCTCCACGCCAAGCTTTGACCCGTCAGTGTATGAGGCGCACATCTTGTGGTCGAGATTGCGCTTGTCGGCTTCTGGAGCGATCTTTGTGGGGTCGGAGTAAAGATCGTGGAAGCCCTTCATGTTGCCCAGCATTACCGGCTCGAAGCCCCAGAAGACGATTTCGTCCACCAGCGTCTTGATGACCGTGGGCTGGTCTCCGTCCGCGCAGGTGTAAATAAGCCCCGCCGCACGCGCCCTCTGTAGCAGATGCGGACCATACATGAGTTCCGCCTCGTAATTCATCATGACGACGTGGTTGCCCGAAGAGATCGCAGCCTCGGCGTGGCGCGCGCCGCCAATGACCGCGTTCGACGCCTCGATCATGACGTCGGCGTCCTCCATCCCGGCGATCAGTGCGCCGTCCGCGCTAACCGCAACATCGCCAGCCACCTGAGACTCGGCCAACTCCTTCGCACTCTCAACCACTCGATACGACAGGCCAAGCCGCTCCGCGCATTTTAGCGCCTTCTCCAGATTGATGTCGGCAATTCCCGCCAGTTTGAACCCCGGTGTGTGGTGCAATTGATAGGCCAGTCCGTTACCTATCGATCCTATTCCAACGACGCAGACCGCTATGGGGCGCTCAAGTCGTGCGAGGCGCGTCGGGAGAGGAGTAGCATCAGGAACGAGTGAATATGTCATGGCACTCCTAAACATCGCAGTAAGCGGCCGACCCGCTTACTTTTGCGCGAAATTTCAGTAGGATGATACCGGCACAGAGCCCTTTGGCCAGCAATAATTCAGTGTTTGGAGGCACCGTGAAGCTCGGAATCATTGTTGTCTACGTCTTCGGAGATGAGATGCAGCCGATGTTTGACGTGCACATCGACCGGATTCGCTCGCACACGCGGACGCCCTTCCGGATCTTTGCTGCGGCGCATAAACTTCCTCCAGCGCAGCGCGCGCACGTCAACGCCGTGCAGGAAATATCTCTGCCCCACCTGAACGTTCCAGAGGAAGTCCTCAGTAAGGGCACTCGGGCAGAGCATTCTCATTGTCTCGCTCAGTTGGCCGACATCGCGTTTGAAGATGGCTGCACACACGTCATCTCCATGCATCTTGATTCCTTCCCGCTCAAGGACGGCTGGGAAGACGCATTCATCGTCCCGATCGAGTCGGGGGAGGCGGTAGTCACCAGCATCGTGCCTAACGGGTACAGCGCTGGCCTGTGCTGGCGGCGCGACTTCCACCTGGAGCATCGTCCGCCCATGCTGGTCAAACAGAGCGACCGTGCGGGTTCCGAATTCCAAAGTTTTGTGGAGGAGCATCCGAAGTACGATTACGTCGAGACCGGGCTCGGAGTGATTTATACTGCGTGGCGGCTAGGGCTCGGCTGGCGAAGGATTGGCACCGACGAAGAGCGGAAAATATACGGCGGCATCCTGTTCCACATGGTAGGCGCCACTTTCCGTACGTTGGTGGATGTCCAGCCAATCCGAGACACTCCTGCGGCGAGAATCCTCTGGCCTATTGCGCATCATATTGTCCGCTTGCTTCCGAAGCGCGCCGGCCAAAGGGTTCGCAGTCTATTTGTCGACTTTGACCGTACGACACGGGACGGATCACCGAGGAGCAAGGCGGCGGAGAATGCGGCGCTCATGGCCGATCCCGACAGCTATCTTGCGGAGCTTCGGCGCCGATACCGCGGTGAAGAAGTCCTCATTTAAGCGGCGCAAAGCAAGGCCATGATGCGCACGTCAATTCAGGTCGGTCACGGCCGGTGGGGCGACATGCGCCAAGGTGGCTGAAAGAGCTAGGAGCAGCGCGATCTGGACAAAGATGACGAACTTCACAGTATGGACCGGCTCCGCACGTGCGCAGAGACATTGCCGGTCGGAGGTCAGGGGTCTTCAATGGCCGAGGGACCTACGTGAATACGTCGCGATCACCGTATTACTTGAGACGCCCCGACGGGGGGCATGCCTTCCCAAAAAGGAGGAACGGGAAGGAGAGCATCGAGGATCCGAAGTAGAGCAACCACCGAGGTAGAGTTGCGAACGTCGGGCGTGTGGAACCTCCTGTACTATCTTGGCTGCCGAATGCCGGACCGCCGCGGCCGCAAAGGCTCCATGTACGACCTGATCCCGAAAGATGACCGCCGCGGTTGGGCGGAAGGCATCTGGCGCGACAAGACCGAGCTTTGTTCGTCCTACGAGGGCATTGGGCTACTCCGGGAAGCGGCGAAGATACTCGGCCATCAGAGGAGGCCGTCGACCGCATCATCAAGCCGCCGAGGCAGTAACACATGTCAGTGCCTCGCCAACCTCGAACGCCACCGAGGCGGCCAAGGGTTGCTCGCTGGCTAGGATGGGCTGTACGGCGCCCTGGGTAGGATCGATCACCGATAGCGCCCGAATCGAAGACCGTGAGAGTGTTCTTGCGATCAACGAAAATGCGGGGCGCTGCGGCCTGGCCTCGTCTTGAAGGAATTTCGAAGTGGGTCAGCCGGCGAGGCGGAAGTACTCGGCCATGAATATGTGGGCCATGCCGCCGCCGCAGAAGGCGAAGTTCATGTTCGACGTACCGTCGATGCGGCCGCCCGCCACGATCGAGGCACCCCGGATGCCGTCGGCGTTGGCGGTGAACTCGACGTTGTCGGCGGCAATTATCTGGCTGCCGTGCATCTCGAGAGACGACGCGACCTCGACGCCGCCGTAGGACACGAGAATCGCGCCGCCGCCTTCTGCGCAGTTGTCTTTTGCTCCGAGCACGAGGTTATTCGGCGCTGACATGGCCTTGGCGTCCGTCGACCGGGTGATGATGACCGAATCCTGGAACTCGGCGCCGTTCTTGAAGATCATCTTGCAGTCCGCGATGACCACGATGCCCTTGTAGATCCCTCCATTGAACGTCAGCCTGTTGGAGCAGGACGACTTGTAGATGCGGCCGGCCGTGAAGTTCGACGGGCTGACTGTTGTGCCAGTCAGCGTCAGCGGGGTGAAGTTCGTGGTGTAAGACTGCGCATAACGGCTGTCCCGGTCCTGCACGCCTTGGCGGATGAGGTCCAGACGGTCGAGGATCTTGATGAACCAGCGACCTTCGCGCAATGCGTTGGCTAAGCCTTCGTTCTTCTCTTCATCGAGTCCGTTGTTCGGCACGACGAGGTCGTCCGTGTCGGGCATCGACACGATGGTGCCAGCCTCGAAGAAGTTGTTCTGGTTGATCTCGACGTGGCTGTTCGAGTGGATGCAGAAGCCGTTGAAGTAAGAGTTGTTCGACTGGATGTCGACAACGCCCTTCGCCACGAAGCCTTCCTTGAGGCAGGTCGGGAAGAAGGTCTCGAACACGCTCTGACGTGCGACGTCCCACTGGTTGACGCCTACGAGATGCAGAAGGAAAGTGCCGACAGGATTGCCGTTGTCGGAAACGCGACGCGTCTCGACGAGAACAGCGTCGCGGCTGTCCTCATCGACGGTGAAGGTCTTGGTGGCGCGGTCGTATTCGCCGAACTGGATCGCCTCTTCGTCGAGGACCTCGCCATAGACCGAGGCCGGCATGTTGGCCTGCAGGATCTGCATCGCGGTCGCGCGCGATGT
>NZ_QGGV01000016.1 GCF_003148765.1 Silicimonas algicola | reverse complement strand
CACGCCGCGCACACAGGCCGGACAAATGACCGCTACCTGCTTCGATCCAAGTCGCTCGAGAAAAACCTTGCAAAACCGGAGCCGTCCACAAATGATAAGGCCGTTGTAGCAGGTTCCGGGCCGTCCCATTACCGTCCAAATCTAGACGTCCCGCGTTTCGCGGCTTTCCAGCCATGCGGTCAAGTCGCTTTCGCGCCATGCTACGAGACGTTCGCCCAGTTTCACGGGTTGAGGGAAATCGCCCCGGAACTGCTGAGAGAACTCGGCGTCGAGCAGCCAAGCAGCCCCACAGAAGCCAAACTGGTTGCAAAGTGCCGTCTACTAAAATGCATCCAGTCTCTCCTCAACAACGCATACGATCATGTCCGACTATGCGCAGGCACCGCGGAGGGTGGCACCGCTTCGGACGCCGGGTTTCTTTGACAAGACCTGGACGCGTCATCGCGCTGCTCGCAACGCTCTCCCGAGGATCCAGGACGCGATCATCGCGGGAACCCAGCCGCCGGCGCTGATGCGAAGGCGCCTCGCCAAGCTGAGCGGGCCTTGAGGCGCCGGCCCGTGATGCGGGCCGGCGCCGTCTTCAGTTGCGTTCAATCCCGGCGGACTCGATGACCTTGCCCAAGGTGGTGTAGTCGCTCTGCACCAGTTCGGCGAAGCCGTCGGGGCTGGACGAGGCCGCGCCGAGGCCGAGTTCGGCAAAAGCGGCCTGGATCGCGTCGGTTGCGTAGGCCTCCTGCACTGCGTTGCTCAGTGTCTCGACGATCTCCGGGTCGGTGCCCTTAGGGGCCATCAGGCCGCCCCAGGACGAGATCGCGTAACCGTCGACGCCGGCCTCCGCCATCGTAGGCACGTCCGGCACTGCGCTGTTGCGGGTGCCGCCGGTGATCGCGAGCGCGAGGACGCTGCCGCTTTCAATCTGCCCGAGTGCCGACGGCACGCTATCCATCACCATGTCGATGTTACCCGCCAGGAGGTCGGTCCGCGCCGCCGCCGAGCCGTCGTAGGGAACGTGGTTCAACTCGATGCCGGCACCTTCCTCGAGCATCACTGTGGTTAGGTGCAAGAACGACCCGACTCCCGCCGAACCATAGCTCAGTTCTCCCGGCTTCTCTTTCGCCATCGCGATGAACCCGGCCAGGTCACTGACGCCGAGCGACGGCAGCACGGCCACAAAGTGGTCGACCGAAAAGGTCTGGCTGACTGGCGTCAGGTCGGTCAGCGGATCATAGGGGAGATCGTAGATGTGCGGGTTGACCGTCATCGTGCCCTGGGTCGCGAACAGGAAGGTGTAGCCGTCCGGTTCGGCGTTAACTACGGCCTCAACCCCGATGTTGCCCGCCGCGCCTGTGCGGTTCTCGACCACGAAAGGCTGACCAAAGCGGTCGGACATGGTGTCGGCGACGAGGCGCGCGGTGATGTCCGTGGCTCCGCCGGGTGAGAACGGAACGACGATGGTCACCGGGCGGTCGGGCCAGGCGGATTGCGCCATTGCCGGCCCAGCTAGGGCCAGACAGGTGGCTGCCAGAAGTATTCTTCGAGTGATCATAGTTTCCTCCTTCTTGATGTCGTCTCTTAGAATCGAATGTCAGTTTTCCCGAACTCGGTCGCGGCGCGACATGCCGCCGCCTCGCCGCAGCCGGATCAGCGCGGCCGCCATCGCGCCCAGGATCAGCAGCGCCGACAGCGCCAGAAGCACTGCCGAGATCGGCCGCTCCAGGAAAACCCAGGCGTCGCCGCGCGAGATGATCATGGCCCGGCGCAGATGCTGTTCGAGCGGCGTGCCTAGGATGAAACCCAGCAGCAGCGGGGCGGTCGGCAGGCGGACCAGGTTGAAAAAGTATCCTACGGCGCCGAACAAAAGCACGATCAGCACGTCGAACCCGCTGAGCCTCAGGCTGAACACGCCGGCGCAGATGAACATGATGACCGCCGGGTACAAGATTGAATACGGGATCGTCAGCATCTTGACCCACAGCCCGATCAGCGGGAAGTTCAGCACCAACAGTAGGATGTTGGCGATCCAGAAGCTTGCGACAAGGCTCCAGAACAACTCGGGGTTCTGGGGGATCACGTTGGGGCCTGGCTGGATGCCGTGGACCACCAGCGCGCCGAGGATTAGCGCCATGATCGCATCGCCTGGAATGCCGAGCGACAACGTAGGGATGAAGGCGGCTTGCACGCTCGCGTTGTTCGCGGCCTCGGGCGCGGCGATGCCCTCGATCGCGCCCTTGCCAAAGTTCGCCGAATTGGGCGAGACGCGCTTTTCCAGGCCGTAGGCCAGGAAGGCGCCCAGCGACGGGCCGGCGCCCGGCAGTATACCGCTGAAGATCCCGCACAGAGAGCCGCGCACCATAGGCATGAAGGTGCGCCGGGTCTCGTCGCGCGTTAACAGCATGGACTTCAAGCCGACCGTTTCGGGCTTGCCGGCGACGCGGCCCGACACGAGCCTCTCGATTACCTCCGCCACGCCGAAGAGGCCCATGGCGAGCGGCACGAGGCCCAGCCCGTCGGCGAGGCTCGACATGCCGAAGGTGAAGCGGTAGGCGCCGGTGTTAACGTCGGTCCCGACGAGGCTGAGCAGCACGCCAAGCACCACCATCACGATTCCACGCAGCGGCGAGGACGAGGCCAGGGTGGCTGCGGCGATCAGGCCCAGCACCATCAGAGCGAAATACTCGGGCGAGCCGAATTTCAGCGCGATGCCGACGATCAGCGGCGTGAAGATCATCAGCGCGATCAGCGACACCGTCCCGCCGAAGAACGAGGCTATTGTAGTCATGAACAGCGCCTTGCCGGCACGTCCGTCCCGGGCCATCGGATAACCGTCGATGCAGGTGACCGCGTTCGAGGCGGTGCCCGGCAGATTCAGCAGGATCGACGCGGTCGATCCGCCGTACTGGGCCCCGAAATAGATGCCCGCCAGCAGGATCACCGCGGCGTCGGGTGGGACGTGGAACGTGATCGGGAACAGGACCGAAATCGCCACCAGCGGCCCGATCCCTGGCAGCACGCCCACGGCGGTGCCCGCGGTCACACCGACGGCGCAGTAGAACAGCAGCTGCGGCCCAAGCGCGGCCTGAAATCCTTCGTAAAGGTTAAGAAAGAATTCCATCGCTACCACCAGAACAGCGGCAGCGGCACGTTCAGGCCGAACACGAAGATACCCGCCACGACCAGCGCGACGCCGGCCCCGAGGGCTAGCACCGACCATAGGCGACGGCCCTTTTCGGCCAGCGCCGCTAGGATCACCGCGATTATGATCGTCGGGAGCAGCCCCACCGGTCGGATCAGGAGCGCGAAGGTCAGGATCGAGCCCAGGATCGCGACGACCGGCCTCAGGCGCAGCAGGATCGGCATGAGTTCATGTCGCGCGGTCACGGTCAGCGCGCCGCCCAGAAGCACGAGCAGCACGGCCAGGACGACGGGGAAGAACCCCGCGCCCATCCGGCGAGGTGTTCCGAACGTGTAGCCCGAGGCGACGACCAGCGCAAAGATCCCCACCACGATCAGCATGCCACCGGCCCAAAGCCCCGTATGCCGCATCGTGCCCCTGCCCTCTCCGATGTCGTCTTCGTCGTTCATTCTGCATGTCTCGTTGTGCTGAGTGCATGGCTCCGTGCTGGCAGACCGGGCGCCGCGGCGCGAAGGGGGACCCGGTGCCGCTTTATCCAGTCAGTTAAGCGACTGTAGTGTCGACATTAGGGGCAGTCAACGTCGGCAACGATTGATGTGCATCGGGTAGCGCGAACCCAAGTCACCGTTTTCACTTAAAATATCCAGAAGCGGGCGGGCACGCCGCGTGAGACAATGTTTCTTTTGCCGACAGAAGGCAGGGCTTGCGCGATTCAGCGCCCCGTCAAGTGCTGAAGGCCGTGAAGCTCGTGGTGACCGAGCGTGCCTTCCAGTCCGTGACCACGTTGACCACCGCGACCTGGCCGGCGCGCACCCGTTCAAGGGCGCGTTCCAGCGCAGGGCGGATCTCGTTCGGGTCGTCGACATAATCGGAATAGCACCCGAGCGCTTCGGCCATCTTGTCGAACCGGGTGTACCCCAGGTCGCGGCCCGGTTTCACCTTTTCCGGATCGGCGGTCCAGCCGCCGTTCAGACTGATCACCACGAGAAGCGGCAGCTTGTGGCGCACGGCCGTATCTAGCTCCATCGCGTTCAGTCCGAATGAGCCGTCGCCATGGAGCACCACGACTTCGGCGTCGGGCCGGGCTGCCTTGGCCCCGACGCCGAAGGGCAGGCCCACTCCCATGGTTCCGAACGGCCCCGAGTTCAGCCGGTGACCCGGACGGTAGGATGGGATCGACATGCGCCCGTAGTTCAGGATCTCCTGCCCGTCGACACAGAGGATGGCGTCCCGCCCGATCACGTCGCGCAGCTCGCGGCACAGGCGCAGCGGATGGATCGGCATAGCCGGATCCGCGAGCTTCGCCTCATGCCCCTCGACCTTCTCGGCATTGCGCTGCGCCAGACGCGACCGCCACGCGCCGTAACCGACGCCGGGAATCGCATCCGTCAGCTGCGCAAGTACGGCCTTGGCGTCGCCCACGACACCAATGTCGACGTTCTCCGATCCGGCGATCTCGGCCGGGTCGATGTCGACGCGGATCACTGGAGCGTCGGCGGGAAAGCGCGGCGGGCGAACATGCGAGAATACGTAGTTCAGCCGCGTGCCCACCACGAGGACCAGGTCGGTCTCCTTAAACGCCGTGGACCGGGCCAGCGGATAGCACAGGGCGTGATCCTCGGGGATCACGCCGCGACCCTGTGGCGTGGTATAGAACGGGATGCCCGCCTTCTCGGTAAAAGCCTGCAGCTCGGCATGAGCGTCCGACCAGATGATGCCACTGCCGGTTAGCAGGATCGGGCGCGACGCCTTCCCGAGCGCGTCGACAATTGCTTCGACCTCGTCGGGTGCTGCCTTCGGCCGTGGGCGCGGGCGGAGGTCCGGCGCCACCGGCCAGCGAACCGTTTTGGCCTCGATCTCACTGTAGAGCACGTCTCCAGGAAGGTCGAGGTAGACCGGACCCGGCTTGCCCGAGGTGGCTATGTGGAAGGCGCGGTCGATCAGTTCGGGGATGCGGGCGGCGTCATGGACACGTTCGGCCCACTTCGTCACCGGACGCATGATGGCAAGCTGGTCGATTTCCTGGAAGGCACCCGTGCCCCATTGGCGGATAGGAGTTGCCCCGCCAAGCGCCACGACCGGCGCGCAGTCGATTAGTGCGTTGGCAAGGCCCGTGACAAGGTTGATGGTGCCGGGACCGGAGGCGCCGGCACAGACGCCGGGGCGATTGCGCACACGGGCAAAGGCATGGGCCATCATCGCGCCGGCCTGCTCGTGGCGCACGTCGATCAAGCGCAGCCCCGCTGCGGCGCTCGCGTTCAGGGCGTCGTTCATCGGTCCGCCCATGATGAAGAAGATCGTGTCTGCACCTTGGCTTGCCAAGGCCTTGCCCACCAGGTCATTTCCCGTAATCATGGTCATGTCGTCTCCTTGATCGTGCTGTTGGCTGTCCCGGCGGCGATCTCCCGCCAGAAGTGGCAGGCGACGCCGTGGCCGGGTGCGGCCGCGTCAATCTTCGGCGTTTCGGCGTCGCAGCGTGGCCGGCGCCAGGGGCAGCGTTCGCGGAACCGGCAGGCATCCTTGGGGTTCAGGGCCGAGGCCACCTCGCCCTCGATCAGTCGGCCGCGGGTGCGGCGGACAGCGCGGGGGTCGGGCACCATCTCGGCCGAGAACAGCGCCTTCGTGTAGGGATGGTAGCGTCGCGCGAAAAGCTCGGCGGTCGGTCCGGTCTCCATCACCTGACCTAGGTACATGATCGCCGCGCGCGACGACATGATGCGCAGCACGCGCAGGTCGTGGGTGATGAAGAGGTAGCTGAGGCCGTGACGCGCCTGAAGGTCCGACATGAGTGCCAGCACCTTGCCCCGCACAGACATGTCCAGAGAGGTGACAGGTTCGTCCGCCACCACCAGTTTCGGGCGGAGCGCGACGGCGCGGGCAATGACGACGCGCTGCTTCTCGCCGCCCGACAGCTCGTGCGGATAGCGCTGGATGTAGTCCTCGGCCGGGTTAAGATCGACCTCGGACACCGCCGCAAGAACCCTGTTGCGCAGCGGGGTTCCGGTGAGGCCCAGCTGCCGCCGGAGCGGCCGCGAAATGATGCGCCCGACCGTCTTGCGCGGGTTGAGCGAGGCCATCGGATCCTGGAACACCATCTGGATCTCGCGATAGAGCGCGCGCACCTCGTTCCGGTTCAGCTTGCCGAGGTCTTGCCCGTCGAAGGTGATGCTTCCGCCGGTCGGCCGGTCAAGGCGGCAGATCAGCCGCGCGAGTGTCGACTTTCCGCAGCCGGACTCCCCGGCGATCCCGAAGGTTTCGCCCGGGCCGATCGACAGGCTGACCCCATCGACCGCGTGCAGTATCCGGCGCTGGCCGAACAATTCGGCCAGCCCGCCGCCAAGGTCGAAGTGACGCTCGACCGCATCGAGGCGCAGAAGGTCACTCATCCTGCGCCTCCTCGTATAGCCAGCAATAGACCGATTGCGTCTCGCTCACGCGAGTGCGCGGCGGCTGCAGGCGGCGGCAGACGGGCATGGCCGCGGGACAGCGGGTGTGGAAGCGACAACCCTCGGGCGGGTCGATGAGCGACGGTACGGTGCCCTCGATGTAGCCGATGCCGTCTCCCGATTCCTCGTCGTAGGTGATCGAGCTCAGCAGAGCCGTTGTATAGGGATGGCGTGGCGTCTCGAAGACCTCGAACACGCCCGCCTCTTCCATGATCCGACCGGCGTAGACGACGTAGACCCGGTCGCAGACATGAGCGACGATGCCTAGATCGTGGGTGATCATCAGCAGCGAGAGGCCGTGTTTCTCCTTCACGCCGCGCAGAAGCTCGATGATCTGGGCCTGCACGGTGACGTCAAGCGCGGTCGTAGGTTCGTCCGCGATCAGCAGCGACGGCGCTCCGATGATCGCCATGGCGATCAGCGCCCGCTGGCGCATGCCGCCCGAAAGCTGGTGCGGATACTGCGCGGCCACGTCCTCGGGCGACGGGATGCGGACCTGGCGCAGCACCTCAACTGCGCGGTTGAAGGCGGCGCGGCGTGACAAGCCCTCGTGCTCGACCAGCACTTCGCCGATCTGGTCGCCGATCCGGATCAGTGGGTTGAGGAAGGTCATCGGATCCTGGAACACCATTGAGATGTCTTTGCCCCGGATCTTCCGCATCTCGCGCTCGGACAGCTTCAGCAGGTCGCGGCCCTGGAACATTGCGCTGCCGGCGGTGAATCGGCCGGCGAGAGGTGTAAAACGCATGAGGCTGAGCGCGGTCATGCTCTTGCCGCTGCCCGACTCGCCGACGATGCCCACCGATTCACCCTGATCGACGTGGAAGGTGACGCCGTCTACTGCGCGCACAGTGCCGCGGTAGGTGTCGATGTGCAGGCACATCTCTTCGACTGTCAGAAGCCGCTCCGGTCTCGTCATTTACGGGCCTCAAGCCGCAGCCGCGGGTTCAGCGCCTGGTTAAACCCGTCGCCCATCAGGTTCAGGCCCAGGATGAACAGCGAGATGGCGAGCCCCGGGAAGATCGCCATCCAGGGTGCGAGCGTCAGGAACTGCTGCGCCTTGTTCAGCATCAGGCCCCAGCTGATAAGGTTCGGGTCGCCCAGCCCAAGGAAGCTAAGCGTCGCTTCCATCAACACGGCGGCCGAGATTGTCAGGATGGTCTGCACCACGATCGGCGGGAGGGCGTTCGGCAGGATTTCGTTGAAGATAATGAACATCGGCCCCTCGCCCCCCATCTTCGCCGCGTCGACGAAGGACCGCGAGCGGAGAGTGGCGAACTCGGCCCGGACAAGCTTGGTCATCGGCGGCCAACTGAGCAACCCGATGACGCAGATTACGTTGATCAGTGATGCGCCCAAGATTGCCACCGTGACGATCGCAAAGAAATACCGCGGCACGATCGAGAACATCTCGGTCATGCGCTGAACGACGTCGTCCACCCAGCCGCCAAAATATCCCGAGATCGCGCCGAGGCTGACGCCAATTACGGTGGAGATCGCGGCGGCGACAAGGCCTACGATGACCGAGGCGCGCCCGCCGTAGAGGAACTGCGCCCAGAGGTCACGGCCTAAGTCGTCGGTGCCCATCAGGTGCCCGGCGCCCGGCGGCTGCAGCGGTGCGCCGCCCAACTCTTTCGGGGCGAACTCGGTCAGCAGCGGCGCCAGGATCGACGCCGCCACCAGCGCGAACACCAGCACGGCGCCAGCCACGGCCGACGGATTCTCGCTATAGGCGCGCAAGAAGATCGGCATTCGAGTGCGCCGCCGTGACCTGGAGAGGCCAGAGGCCGTACCACTAGCCATAGGCGATCCTCGGGTCAATCATGGCGCAGATCAGGTCCGCGATCAGGTTCACCAGGATGATCCCGAACGACACGATCACGAAAATGCCAAGGAGAAGCGGATAGTCCCGCGACAGGATGCTTTCGTACATCAGTCGGCCGACGCCGGGCCACGAGAACACCGTTTCAACCACCACGGCGCCGCCGATCATCACGCCGAAGTCCAGCCCCATGACCGCAATCACCGGCACCAGCGCGTTGCGCAGGGCGTGCCGGAAGATCACACTCCAGTCGCTCAGACCCTTCATCCGAGCTGTGCGGATATAGTCCTCGCGCAGGATTTCGATCAGCTTGGCCCGCGTCAGGCGATAGGCCATCGCCAGAAAATATGCGGCATAGGCCAGTGCGGGCAGCACCAGGTGGCGGCCGATGTCGAGCATTCGGGGCCATCCCTCGGACGGCGCGCGCAGGGAATACATTCCTCCCGTGGGGAACCAGCGTAGAGTCGAAGAGAAGATCAGGATCAGCATCATCCCCAGCCAGAACATCGGCAGGCAGTAGCCTAGCATCGCGATGCTCGAGGCGGTGTTGTCGAAGGCGCGGTTCGGACGGCGCGCCGACACGGCGGCCAGCAGGATCCCGAGGATCATCGACAGAATGAATGAGAAGAACAGAAGGATCAACGTGTTCGGCAGCCGCGCCAGAACGATGTCGAGCACCGGCGCGCGGAATTGGTACGAATAGCCAAGGTCGAAGTTCAGCACTTTCCAGACATAGCTGGAGAACTGCACGTGAAGGGGTTCGTTCAGCCCGAACTCCTCTCGCAGGCGCTCGATCGTCTCTAGATCGGCGAAGTCGCCCGCCATCAGCGTCGCCGGATCGCCGGGCGCTAGGTTGATGAGCAGGAAATTGATGGTGACCACTGCCAGAATCATGGGCGCTACTTGCGCCAGCCGGCGCAGGATGTAGCTGAGGCGCGAGACAAAGCTGCCGCTCATCGAGGGGTTGTCTTTCCGGTCGGATCACTTCGGGGGTCGCCCCGCCGTTGACCGGCGGGGTGTGGTTTCGTTGCGGATCCAATCCGCCGGCGGACGTCAGCGGCTTTCGCTGCCGTTCTCGGTCCAGACCGTTCGGCCAATGTCGAAGACGCCGTCGATGGACGAGAAGACGTCGTGCCACTCGGCGCGGTAGACATTGGTATAAGGCATCTCGACCACCGGCAGAAGCGGCAGGTCTTCCGAGAGGATCTTCTGCGCATCGGCCCAGATCTTCGCCTCTTCCGCGTCGCTGGCCGCCGTGGTCGACGCCTCGAAGAGCGAGTCAATCTCGGGGTTGTTGTAACCCATGTGGTTCGACGGGTAGGTTCCGGCGATGTGCAGGTCACTGCGTAGATAGCGGACGATGCCAACATAGGGGTGCGCGCCCGAGGTGAACTGCTGCTCCGACAGGTCGAAGTCCCACTTGGCGTGGGTCATCTCGATGAAGGTCGGCCGGTCGAGAGGCGTGGTTGTCAGGTTCACGCCGACTTCCTTCAGGCTCTGCGCGAAGACTTCGCCCACCTTGCCAGCATAGGGACGGCCCGACATGTGCAGCAGGTTGACTGAAAACCGCTCGGCGTCGCCTTCGCGCGGGAAGCCTGCCTCGGTCAGCAGCCGGTCAGCCTCGGCCACGTTGGCCTCGTGGGACCCCATGTCGTAGTTGACCTGCACGTTTTCGGACGAGAACGGCGTCGTCTCGCCAATGTTCGACAGGGCGGGGCGGGCGAGGCCGAAGAACACAAGCTCGTTGATCTTCTCGCGGTCCAGCAAATAGGCGAAGGCCTGGCGCACCTTCAGATTGTTGAACGGCGCGCGGTCTAGGTTGAAGGTCAGCATCTCGACTTGGCCCTGCAGCCCCGCGCCCTCATTGGTGACGACTATGCTATCGTCGCTCTGCAGCGTCGGGATCGCGCTGAAGGCGACCGCGTAATAGTAAAGGTAGTCAACTTCGCCCTGCTGCAGTGCAAGCAGCCGCGCGGTTTCATCCGGGATCACCCGAATTATCAGGTTGTCGATCCGCGGCAGGTCGGGGACGAAGTAATCCTCGTTGCGCTCCAGCTCGATATGGCTGCCGCGCACCCACTGCTTGAACTTGAACGGCCCGCTGCCGATTGGCGCCCAATTGGCGTCGTTGTTCTGGATATCGGTGCCGTCATAGACGTGTTTGGGCACGATCCGCATAGCATAGTTCGACGCCGCGAAGACCTTGAGGAACGGCGCGTAGGGCTGCTTCAGCGTTATCTCGAACGTCAACGGATCGGGCGCGGCATAGCTTTCGACCAGCCCGTCGAGCGTCGAGCGATAGCGCGAATGCGGCATGTAGCCGTCGCGCGAGCCCATGAATGTCCACAACACGTCGTCCGAGGTCAGGTCCTCGCCGTCATGCCACTTCACGCCGTCGTGCAAGGTAAAGGTGATGGTGCGTCGGTCGTCCGAAAGGCTCCAGCTTTCGGCGAGCACGCCTTCGGGATTGCCGTCCATGTCGAGCATGATGAGCGGATCGAACAGCCCCGACGTGGAAATCTGTGGTTCTGCCCCCTGCCAAAGGACGGGGTTCAGCCCGCCCGGCTCGCCGGCGATCGCGGCGATGAAGTTGCCGCCATACCGCGGCCCGTCCTGGGCCAGTGCCGGGGCCGCGCCCGCAAGCGCCGCGGTTGCCAGCCCGGCGGCAAGGATCGCGCCTCTGATCTCTCTTAGCATGATTTTCCTCCCCTTTTGCGCGGCGGTCCTGTTGGACTGCCACATTGGACACATCCTGAGGCATACCGTCCAAAATGTCGACACTAAATTGATCCCTGATGTAACGCACAGTTGGCAGTAACAGGCCATGAAGGATCCCCCTTGGCACTGTTTTCATTAAGAATTCATCGATACAGCTCCCTCTAAGCCCGAGGGTAGGAAATCCCGCCGGGGTGTCGCGTGGGTTGAGTGACGCCCCGACGGCTTCCAAAAGTCGACAATTGCCCATTTGTGGGCTCTTTTGGTTTGAGGCACCGCCCCTCGACTGAAGGGCGGTGTGCGTCAGATGGACTTGTCGGCGAGGGCCGCGGCGATATCCTCTTCGCTGACGCCGAGAAGCCCGCCGTAGATTTCTTCGTTATCGGCGCCTAAAAGCGGCGGCGCGGAAGTTTCGATCGGGGAATCCGACATGCGCACCGGGCATCCCGGCAGCGTGAACTCGCCACGCACCGGGTGATCCACCGTGACGAAGGCGCCCTGTTTGCGCAGCTGCGGATCTTGGTACATCTCCATCGTGTCGATGACTGCGCCCGAGGGCACGCCGGCCTCACCCAGCTCGCGCATGCAGGTGTACTTGTCGCGGGTCACGCACCATGCGGCGACGATCTTGTCGATCTCCACGCTGTTCTGATAGCGCAGCGCGGGCGAGGTATATTTCGGCTCGTCCTTCAGATCTTCCCGGCCCATCAGCTTCAGCAGGCTTTCCCACTGCCGGTTGGTCGCACGGCTCGTGTAGACGAGGATGTAGTCGTTCGGTCCTCCGCCCTTGCAGGGATAGACCTCGCAGGGTGCGCTGGCCGCCATGATATGCGCGTTGCCTCGACGCGGGACAGCAGTTCCGAAGTGCGCTTGGGCGGCATAGAGGATGCGGCCGAAATTGATCACCGCCTCCTGCATGATGATCTCGATGCGCTGTCCGCGCCCGGTGCGCTGCCGCTGGATGATCGCGGACAGGATGCCGACAGAGCAGTGCAGGCCGCTGCCGGTGTCGCCGACGTTGACGCCTGGCGTCAGCGGGCGCCCGTCGGCGTCGCCCGTCACCGACAGGCTGCCGCCGGCGGCCTGGGCTATGTTGTCGAAGGCGAGAAGCTTGGCATAGGGACCGGACTGATCGAAGCCCTTGATTTGCGCATAGATGATGCGCGGATTGATCTTGCTGACCTCCTCGTAGGAAAAGCCGAGACGTTCGATGACGCCCGGGCCGAAGTTCTCGATGAAGACGTCGCACTTCTCGATCAGCTTGCGGATATAGGTCTTGCCCGTTTCGCTCTTCAGGTTGCATGTAACGCTCTTCTTATTGGCGTTCAGCAGCATGAAGTAGACGGAATCAACCTCGTCGTTCTCGGTGGATGCGCGGCGGCCCTGTTCACCGGTGCCGGGAGATTCAATCTTAATGATTTCGGCGCCCAGCCAACCGAGCATTTGGGTGCAGGACGGGCCCGCCTCGAATTGGGTCAGATCTAGGATGCGGATCCCGTTCAGCGCCTTTTCTGTCGCCCGTGCGGCAGCCGCATCGGGCGTGACTTCGGTATCGGCAATGGCATCGTTCATAGTATTTCCCTCATATTTCCCCGGGCAGGCCGGTTGACACATGCCGCCGGCTGGCCGGTCGAGCCTTGCCCGCTGACAGCGGTCAGCGAATCAGGCGATTTAGATCGCGGAACGCGGTTGCACCGGCTCCGCCAAGCCATTCGAAGACGGCCGTCTCGGACGCTACGATGCCCATACCGCCGGTCCGCAGCCGCGCCAGAGCGATTTTGCGGTCCAAGGGTCGCCGGGAGGCGACGCGTGGGCCGCCCGGAAGACCTGGATGCCGTCCCGCGCCAGCGTCGCCGCGCACTGCATCACGCAGACATGCTCCTCGAACCTGGTCCGGATCACCTGACTGCGGCCGTTGGATTCGAGCCAGGCCCGCACCTGCGCGATGTTGCCCGAGCCGAAACCCGTCTTCTCGACAATCTCGGCCGAGGCGGCCAGATCCGATACGCCCGGCAGGGTGTGGACGAGGCCCTTGGGCTACCGCCCCGCTGTCACGCGACACTAAGGTCGGAAAGCCGGTCACTTTCGACTTTGCGTGCATGCGAACGGATCCTCCCTGCTCCCGCGTCATATGTCGACACTTGTAACCAGACTTATCGCCGAGGTCGAGGATAGTCCACTGCTTTTCCACCGTGGAGCGGAACGGCGGAGGCGGGGCATAAAACGCGACTTATCGTCGTCAGGAATGCTAGCGCAGTCTGGAAACTCCACACAAGTCGCGGCAAGGTCACCAGAAGACTTCTTTACGGCCGACAGCGTCCCGCAACGGCGTTGGCAGACCGTGCCAAAGAGAAGATGCGCTGCAAAGTCGACAATTACCGCATCTTTATCGGTGGAGAGACTGCCCTCACCCACACTCTGTGAAGCGGAATTCGGAGGCTGCGCCGTTACGCCAGACGATGCATCCGTCGGGTCGATGAAAGGCGCTGTCAGCAGCGCCGTGGTCGCGTCGGCTAGCCGCTCGCAGATGCGCTGCCGGGTGTCTGCCGCTTCCGGCCCGCCGCAAGCGAATGCCAAGCTCGGCAAAGCTCGGCTTCAGCGGCTGGTGGATCGCGTCGCCGGTCATCAGCGCATAGTGGCTACCGCCCCGAACGTTGACCGAGACGTGGCTAGACGAGTGCCTCGCCGACGGGCCAAACCCGGCCGCGAAGGGAATGCGGAAGATGCCGTTGCAGCCCAGCACGATCACCTTCAGAGCGTTCTGCCAGGCAACACCGGCATGGTTCAGGATGGCCTGCGCGTAGCGGTCGTAGAGAGTATAGGACGACCACCGCGACCTCGAAGCTCACGGGCTTAACGGTGGAGCGCCGCGCTGCCTCGAGCACCCTCAGTAGCAGGATGGCCAGCCAGCGCTCGCGCAACGTAGGTTGCGGTAAACGCGCGTCAGTCCCTCGAGCGAGGTCATGCAGGTGAACGCGACCGGCGACCACAAACCTCCGCGTCGTCGCGTCTGAGCGCGAGACTGGATCTCGCTCTCAGGCCACGGGCAGCTGATGCACGGTAAACCGCGCCTCAGCGCAGCATGTAGTCGGCATAAGTGTTGTGCTGCACCACCGCACCGGCCAGGTCGCCGAAGCGCGGCAGGAATAGGTACTCGGGCTCAAGAAAGGACGCCGCGAACAGGACGTAGTGTCGCAACGGGTCGGGCTGCTCCAGAACCATGGCCGCGCGCGTGCCAGCCGCCGGATCGCCCGAAATCTCCTGCACCCTAGCGATCAGCGTCTCCTCTCTCTGCCCCGCAAGGTCAAAGCGCACCAGCCGCAGGCGCGGCGCCCTCGGCAGCACCGCCTCGCCGGGCCAGATCTGGCGCCCGGCCGACCGGTCAACCTTCGTCGACGTGGTTACGCGCACCGTCCACGGGCTGAAGTTCGCGCCCGACACCTTCATGTATTCGGGGCTGTCGAGCACCTCGGGCGTTTCGGTGTCGTAATGCGCCAAATATTTCGGATAGCCCTCAATCGCGACATAGCGCTGCCCCGAAAGGAAGCCTTTCACGGCCATCCGCTCTGCCAAATGCTCGGCGTCGTACCAGGCGTTGAACTCCTCTTCGTCCGTGGGTGACGGGGTACCGAGGACGAGAAGGAATCCGTGTGCGGGTCGGTCGGCCATGATGGCTCCTGTGCTGGCGCGGTCAGGTTAACGGACTGGCCGTCAGTGTCGACTTATTCTTGCAAAAGCCTTGTTGACCGACCAAAAACTAACCACACTGTGGCGGCGAGACTCCTGGGGGCCCCATGAACTCAAGGCACCTGCGCCGCCGCCATCAGCGACGCCTCGCCGACCGCATACTGCGCCAGGCGCATCTCGATCCGCGCCAGCGATCGCATGTGGTTGGACCGCAGGATCGCCGCCGCAAGGTTGGAATCGCGGCTCTTGTAGGCTCGCACCAACAGCTGATGGTCCTCCAGCGACAGCCGGATCGCCTCGGGCGTCGACAGGCTGAGCCGGCGCAGCGGAAGCGTGCGCAGGAGAAGCGAGTCGATGATCCGCTTCACCGTTCGGTTGCCCGAGAGGTCGGTGTTGAGGTCATGAAAGCCGACATTAGACCACAGATAAGCGCTGTTGTCGCCCCGCTCGTGGAACGTCGCCATTTGGCAGGCAATGGCCTCGAGCCGCGCGATGTCCTCGTCCGTGGCCTTCCTAGCGACATCCGAGGCGATGAACTCCAGCAACGCGCAGCGGGTGCGATAGATCTCCCGCACGTCGTGGACGTCGAACTGCACGACCCGCGGCCGGCGCCGGGGCGGAATGGTGACCAGCCCCTCCTTCTCCAGAAGCAGCAGCGCCTCGCGCACCGGAGTACGGCTGGTGGTGTAGCGCTGTGACAGGTCGACCGAGTTCAGGTCGGCGCCGGGGGCATAGTCGCCCTCGATGATGTCCGCTCCGACATCGACGGCGATCTGCGCTACAAGCGACGGCCTCGGCTCGCCCCGATTGAGGGCATTTTCCACCACACCGGCGGCGCACTGCTTGGACACCGCCGGGGTCATTTTATCAGCACTGTCATTCCATGAAACAAGCAAGCTTTTGAACATATCGTTCCTAGGTGCAGAAATCGAATTGCGTACAGCTTTCATTAAAACCTCCTTGCGTCCACTCGCAACCTGCACGGTGGATCAGCCAACCCCGGGGAACCGTGATGACCGAAAACCGTCTGCCGCGCCTTTGTCTTGTTCATGCGCTAGGGGCCGATCCGGATATGTGGGCGCCGATGCGCGCATGCCTCGACTATCGCGGTGACATACTCGCGCCCGCGCAATACGGCATCGGCGGAGTACCGCGCCATCCGGCTCCGCCCACGCTCGGCGATCACGTCGACCTCTTGATGACGCAGATCGGCGCGGAGGGGCCGGTGGTGCTGGCGGGCTGTGCCGTCGGGTCGCTGATCGCGGCCGAGGCGGCCGCCCGCCTCGGCCCGCGCGCCCTTGGCCTCGTGATGGCGAACCCTATGCTGCAGGTCGATGCCGCCGCCAGCGCCGCGTTGACCGGACGGGCCGAGCGGGCCCTCGAGGGCGGCATTGCCGCGATCGAGGACGAAGTGATATCGCGCGGTTTCGCCGGGCTCGACCTCCCCGAAGCGGTGGCCAGCTTCCGCGACGGGCTGCACGCCATGGGCGCCGACGTATACGCCGACCTGGCGCATGGCATCTGCGGCGCCGACGTGACGGGGGCGATCCGCGCACTGAAGTGCCCCCTCCTCCTCGCGCCCGGCGGTCAGGATGCGGTCCTCCCCGACTGGCATCTCTCGAAGCTTCGGGCCATGTCTCGCGATGCGCGGGTCGAAGTGATTGAACCGGGAGGTCATTTCATGCCGCAGCAGGCGCCGGAGGCCTTCGCGGCGGCGCTTGTCCCGTTTCTGCGGCAGGTCGCGGCACGACGTTAGACCGCTTGCTCGGCCAGATGCGCCTTCAGCAGCGCGGCGAACTCGGCCGCGCACTCTATATGCACCATATGCGACGCGCCCGCGATGATCTCAAGCGTGCCAACCGGCACCCCTTCCGCCGTCGACCTCAGTGCGTCGATCGAGGCGCCCTTGTCTTCCTCGGCGTGGATGCAGTGGACCGGCACCGCAACCTCGCCCAGCCGCGGCCCGAGGTTCAGGCGAGAGATCGTCTGCCACCCGGCATTCCAGTCCTCGGGATCGTCGGCCAATAGCCTTTCGCGCACTCGTAAAACCTGTGGCGCGCCCATGAAGCCTGGCGAGAACCAACGCTCGAGGCTCTCGTCCAACACCGCGTCCATGCCTTCCGCCTCGGCCGCCTCACCGCGCGCAGCGAGCAACGGGCGCGCGGCCTCGGGGATGGTGTTGGGACAGGCCGACACCACGGCCGAGCGCAGCAGGTCGGGCCGCGAGATTGCCAGCGCCAAGCTTATCATGCCGCCGAAGGACACCCCAACCACGGTGCAGGGAGCAAGCCCCAAATCCTCGATCAAGGCGGCCACGTCCGCGGCATAGTCGAAGATGTCGGTGCTGCGCGGTGTGCGCGGAGACTGCCCGTGCCCGCGCAGATCGGCGGCGATCACGCGGTGGCTCTGCGCTAGCACCGACACGACCTCGTCCCACGACGTCAGGTCCAACCCGACGGGATGCAGAAGCACCACCGGCGCACCGGCGGTCCCGCTATCGCGATGGTTCAGTTTGACAGGCATCAGTCGCTTTCAATTGGCACCAGGAAGTTGCCGTCCTCGATCCGCTTCGTCCCGTCAACATAAAGCGTCGGGTGCAAGATGACCCCGTCCATGTGGATGTTCGACTTGATCGAGCCGCCGACGTCCACGTTCGTGCCCAGCCCGAAATGCATGGTGCCCATGATATTCTTGTCCTCGCGCTGGATGCCGCGCACCACGGCCTTCGCGTTGACGCCCACCGAGGCTTCGGCCGGACACATGTAGGCGTTGTCGTCGCCATAGGCGGTGAGGTAGTCGCGAAGAATGCGCGCGTCGGCATCTCCGTCGATCGATATCACGCGCCCATCCTTCACCGTCAGCTCGATTGGCGAATATACCCGGCCGATGTGGTGCATCGTCAGATCGATCACCAGCTTGCCGTTGGCGGAATACTCGACCGGCGCCACATTGAATTCTCCGGTGGGAAACAGGTAGTAATACAGGTTGTTTCCGGGTCGGTTCTCGTCCTGGGCAAAATCCACGATCTTGAAGGAATCGAAATCGTCCCCAGGCAGCGGCGGTTGTGTGATCCGGTCCTTCACGGAATAAGTGAAATCCGTGCCGTGGCGCGAGGTGACGCGGCATTCCTGCGCGTTCGCGCCAAAAACATTCTTGGCGACATAGTGCTTGCGCAGTGCAATCATCTTCATGTCGTCGGTAACCGCCCCCGATTGGAACATCTCCAGCGTCATGCCGCCGTCCATGCAGATCGCGGGAATCCGCGCCTCCATCGCCCGGAAGTTCGCCGGCGAATGCAGCATCCCGGTCGAGGCGAGGAGGATGTTGAAGTCCGACTTCATCATCGCCTCGCACACGGCCTCTGGCGGATTGTAGTAGTCCGCCGGCCGCCGCTCGAACAGCGCGACCGTAGCCTCAGCGCCGATATCGGCTAGAATGGTCATCACCGCCTGCCAGACGCGGGGGTCGTGCGCAGTGTCGGACAGGACCAGCACACGGCTCCCCGACGTGATGTTTCTCAAAAGCGGCGCACGAAGATATTCGAGTGTCCCCGAGAAAGTCGCACTCATCTGTGGTCTCCCATCCTGCAGCGCCCGCCGTCCGGGCAGTTATAAATCTGGGCGGCCGACGGATGGCTCCGCGAGCCTACCCGCGCGCGCGATCCTGCCGACTGATCTGTCCTTGATTAACATGGGCAATTTCCTTCTGTCGACACAAAAGATCGCTCGTCATCTTTCGCATCGTCTGTGCACGCGGCATTCGGGCGCCGCTCGGCACATCGAGGATTAGGAGAAAACAGGACTACTGGCGCCGCTTGCAGCAGATTCCGACTGTGTCTGATAGCGGTCTCGGCTTGGCAGGACAGCGCGCTGACGTGCAGGCGCGGCGACCGCAGACAGGCAGTTCTGTCGACAAGTGCCCTGCGCCTCAGCCCCGGGCGCCACGCGGTCAGTACGCGAATGGGATCTGCACCAGCGCCGCCACACCTACGTCCAGCGACAGCACTGTGACGTTAGCTGTTCCTTCGCGAGGGTAGTCTCGTTCGGCAAAGACCCGTCCGTTGGCGGCCTCGCCTGTCGCGGGGGCCAGGTCGTATCGCCAGACCACCGGCCCCGTTCGCCCGAGAAGTACATGACACGGCCGTCCGGCGGCAGCGCAGCCAGTTGGGGACAACGACTCCTTCGTCCACTTGATGAACTAGACCGCAATCATCGCAGCGCCCCCAGCGCGTCGCGCTCGAGGCTGTCCATCGTTGATATCCAGAACCGGCCCTGCCGATTGCAATGGCGGTCGTTGAAGCCATACCCGGACGCCCGGCGTGCGGCGTCTCCAGCACGGTTAGCGCACCTCCGTGGGGTCGAACAGCGAAATGCCGGTTTCAAGCCCCAGTAGCTACGGTGGACGGGGAAACGCCGCTCGACAAAAGCAACTATGGCTTCATTGTCCTGAACCCCTTGAACGATCCCTAAGGCGCCGCCTCGTTTGCCCGCCAAGTTCATCGCTCTCCCAGAGCATCGACCGGCGCCGTGTGAACCGTGATCGCGTGCCCACTATAAACTTCATGTTCCGCGTCACTGGCCCCTGTCGATCCCGCCCGCCCGATAGGCAGCGTTCATCATCCCCATGACGCGCACCATGTCGGCCAGCCCCGCCACCGGCGGCAGCCCGTCGCGCACCCGCCGCACCACCTCTGCGACGAAGGCGGGATATTCCTCCATGTTGGTCACCGTGGCCGCGCGCCGCTCCTGCCGGCCGTCCAGATCGGTAATCTCGATGACGCCGGGGCCGGTGGCGGCGATGTAATGTCCCGCGGTACGGACCGAGAAGTGAAGGTCGAACACTCCGGTCGGCGCAGGGTATAGATAGCCTGTCTCGACCAGCCCGATCCCCCGCCCGAAATGGAACGTGGCGGCGGCGTAATCCTCGATGTCGCCCTCGCCCGAAAGGCTGGCGAAGTTGGCCGAGGCCGCTTCGGGCGCGGCATCCGGGAAAATTTCCGCCATGAGATCCAGGAAGTGGACGCCTAGATTTGTCAACACCCCGCCCCCCGACAACGCCCTCGACAACATCCAGCCGCAGCCCGCGTCGCGGTACCGCTGTGGCAGTCCGGCATTGAAACGGAACCCGGCGTAGAGCGCGGGCTCGTCCACGAGCAGCTCGCGAACCGCCGCCATGAAGCCCGAACTGCGGATGACGAAGGGCACCGCGGCGAAAAGCCCCTTCGCCGCCGCCGCGTCGGCCAGTCCCTCGACCTCGCCAAGCGTCAGCCCGGCGGGCTTTTCGATGACGAAGGGAATGTTTGCGTCGATCATCGCGTGTGCGGCGGCCGCCATATCCGCGTGGCGACCCAGGACAAAAGCCAGGTCCGGCCGGTCTTGGGCAATCGCCTCTTCCGGCGTGGCTGCCCAGGCGCAGCCCTCGCGCGCCGCGATTTCCCGGGCCCGGGCCGGATCGGGGTCGGTGACCGCGACCAACCGCGCACCCTCCACTCTGCGCAGCGGCGCGCTGAACAGCGGTAGGTGCCAGTGGCTCGCGCCCGTGAACAGCACCTTCATGGTTGCCCCTCGCTTGCCGACACCACCCCCGCTTCCAAAGCCCTCCCGCCTGCTGTTCCAGTCATTCGGCCAAAGGCGGCAGCGACGGGTTGTCCACCCGGTCCAGATAGTAGGGGATCAACGGCCGGTAGTCCTCTTAGAGCGCGCACAGACCGTCCACCCAATCCGTCCCTAGCTGACCAGCCTATCATCCAGCCAGTCCCCCCGCGAACTCGTGACAGGCGGCCTCGATGGCGTACAGCACGTTGGGGCCTCGCAGGTTGTTTATGGTTGCTGCGACACTCTCGACGGCGTGCGTCCCCTGCCGGTCAAGTACCGCCTCGCCCGAGACCACCGCGCTGACGCCGTCGGCGCGCAGGATAGCGATCTGGCGGTAGGCCGGTGGCTGTCGCCTGCCGCTAGTTTGCACAGAACCCGCTCGAGCGGCAAGCCGGCCTCGAGAAGGTCTAGCGCGCGCTCCCGCAGCCCGGGGTGCACGAAGGCCTGCGACGACGCGGCGCCGACACCGGGGCGAATCGCGCGGCAGCGCGCGCCGACGACGATCAGGCTCAACGCCAGAACGATACCCATCGCGCCGGTCGACTCCGATCAGCGTGAAGTCCGAGAACAGATCTGGATCTGCAGCCATGGCCATCATCGTGTCCTGCCGCGGATGACCCGCGACCCCGCCCGCCGGATTATCAGAGGGCCGTGGCTCTGTCGACACTCTACGTCAACCGACGGCTGTCGCTCGCGTCGATCACCACCTAACCTCCCACGGCCGCGGCATAACTTCCCACGGGCGCGGCGCCAGGCAAGGCACGCACCTTCGTCTTCGACTTCGCGAACGAAGAAGATGACATTTGCAAGGCCTTCAAGCCGTACTACGGTCTTGTCAGAGCAACTTGAGTTGAGACGGTGCGGCTTCTGCCCTACCCTCCTGCGACCGACGCTTCTGCCGGACGAGCCGCAGGCGGCGTGGCGCGTCATGGTCTCGGTTTTCGTCCATCGTGAGGCCTTCGTGGCGACCGATCACTGTCGCGGCGCGAACCTGGCTCTGTCGCCGAACAATATCTTGGATCGTGTCGTCGAGGTTTCCGGTGTCGATCTGCGCGCCGCATTCGTTCAACCGAAAGCGCTTACCCTTCTCGAGCGCCATTCACGCTTCGCACGGCAGAACGGAATTCATGCTCCGCCAACGGTCATAGTCTAGGGACTGGTCGATGACACCATCGGGAGCCGGGAGGACGTTGAAGAATGGACGCGGAAGTTGGGTCTGGAGGGCAAACCTAAGAGCTCGTCAGCCGACAAGGCAACTGATGCTTAAAGGATGTAAGACTCTGGCGAGTACCACCACAGCGACATAGGCAGGCGTTGGGCGGGGCCGCACGCTCTCGGCAGCACACGTTTGCTTGGCTGTCGCCTTTCAGGCCGCCGACGTTCGACGTTTACGAGGCATAGACGCGCCGGCAGACCCCAAGCCGGCGGAAGGGGTGGTTAGATATCCCTCCAGTGCGGACGCCACCTGGGCCTGTTGTGGGGGGCAGACGCACGCTGCGAACGGAGCGAACGTCTGGGAGAGGCTGAAAGCCGACTTTCGCCGAGGAATCGACGAACGTCCGCTTCGGGGCCGATGTTGACTGTCCCCGCGTCTCGCGCGCTCTTCCGATATGCATGCGGACAATGGGCTCATTTTCGGTTCCCCTTGAGCCACATACCCTTTGCTCGTGTCCACCTGCCTCTGGGGCTCAACGTAACGTCTCGTGAATCTTGTCCCAAGGGGTAAGTCCGTCCGCCTCAAGTCGCCCGAGGAGACCGGTCTCCCAAGCGAGATAGGCGCGCGCATCGTCGAGGTTCCCAAGATGGCGGCCTGCGAATGGCGTAGTTGCCTCGGACGACGGGTCCCCCGAGGTTTCGTCAAAGGACTTCGGATACCTGCTCTCTTCCTGCACGGGAAGCAGGGTCGGCGATTCGGTCAGGACATAGGCCTCGAATCCCAATCTTCGGAGCCACAGCGCGCCGAACGCAGCTCGAACGAGCTCCGGATCCCAAAGAACCACCCGGGCTCCCTTGACCGCTATGAACCGATCGGTCTGCTGGACGAGCGTTGTACCGGGCGTACTGCGGAAGCCAGCGGCGGGTTTCTCTTCAGCCTCTTCACGCGGATCGAAAAGGTAGGTCGTGCGCTTCTCATCTTCCGCCCACCGGCCAAGTTCTGACGCATCCACCTCCGGGACGCGTTCTGACAGCAGCACCCTTCTCGCCATCTCCTTGGCAGCGTCTACTGCCTCGGTCGAGGGCGGAGAAATTAGGCGGTCTGCTCCGAACTCCCGGTGTCTGCCGGACAACTCCCAGCCCTGTGTGCCGTCCCGAAGCGCAACGACGGGATTCGGAAGACCGAAGTCGCGCAGCGTCTGGGCGCCGATGATCGAGCGTGTGCGACCGGCGCAATGTACCACGATGGTCCTGCCCGGCTTGGCGAAGGAAGGGAGCCTCAGTCCGAGTTCCGCATTCGGACAGCTGATGGCACCGGGAAGAGTGAACTTTCGATGCTCCTCAAGGGGTCTCCCGTCGATGAGAAGGGGCCGCTGATCCCCGTCGATCAGGGCCGCCAGATCGTCGGGTCCAATGTCCGGAACGCCGAAGCGGTGCTGCACCCACTCACCGAACGCCTTGGAAAAGGTATGTTCCCCTTCAAACAGCGGCAGGCCCGCGGAACGCCAGCCCGGGATGCCGCCCGCGACAATGGAGATGTGCCGCCGTCCGAGGGCTTCGAGACGCTCGGCCGCGCGCCGGGCTACACCGTCGCCACCGTCGAGGAGGACGAGCGGGGTCGCTGGAAGGGGGACGAGGCGGCCGATCTCAAGGTGAAGTCGGCCGAAAGGAACGTTGGTGGAGCCGAAGGGATGCCCGTTCGCCGCCTCTGCTCTCACGCGAAGGTCGAGGAACGCCCACTCATCGACCGTCGGCGCGCGGAGCCGGGCCATGACCTCGTGCGGGCTGATGGGGTTCATGCGGGCGACCGGTCCAGAAGTCCTTTCGCCCCCTCCGCCGGGGGACGCAGGTCCGCCTCGACGCCGAGGATTCGCACCTCCGCCGTGGAGAGCTTCGCCAGATCGCGGGCCGCAACGACGAACCGCTCGCCTTTCTCTTGCGACAGGAAGGGCTCGGTCAGGGTCTTGAATTTGCGATGGTAGTCCTCGAACTCCCAGGGAGAGGCGCCACGCGGATGGGAATTCGCCACGGCCAGCTCCTCGGCTTGCTCGCGGCCGTCCGCGAAACGGATGACTGCTCGGCCGCCGTGATCCTTGTCGATCGGCCGGACGGCGGCGAACCTGCGGTTCCATTCCTCGTCCTCCACGGTCCGCACCTTGCCCCATAGCCGAACGAAGGCGGGATCCGAGATGAGCGCAGGATCGTAGCTTCGGTCGTGGTGCCAGTCCCCGTCGACCAGCGCGCGGGCGAACTGGAATGGCGCGGAATAGTCGAGCGTCTCCCTCGAGGCGCGCGGGTCCCACTTATCTGGATCGCCGGAGCCCGAGCCCATGACCACATGCGTCATGCGCTTGGTGTGGATCGTGATCGTTTCCACCTGGTAAAGGTCGCCCAGTTGCCCGTGCAGTCTCAGTGCCAGGTCGATGATCGCTTGACCGTGGTATCCGGCGGAATGTGCCTTGGTCAGGGTATCGAGGATGGCGCGGCAAGGCTCGCCCTGCCCCGGCAAGGTCACCTCCGCCTCCTGCCCGCCGAGCAGTACCGCGAGGATGCCGTAGTCGCCCTCGTAGATCGGCGAGGGTGCCGTCACGCCCCGCATCGCGCGGTCGGTCGAGCGCACATCGGCAAGTGCGCCATCGAGGCGTGCCCGGGGGCCGAAGCTTTCCAGGTCGAGATGCGGTGCAGCGGCGACGGGTGACCGGTCGAGGGAAGCGACGGCGATCGCCATGTTGTCAATCAGCCGGCACCCGGCGAGGGCTGCGGCGTCGGCGTCGAGCGGGCGGTTGCTCGCGGCGAGGTCGGCCCGTGCCCAGGCCAACTGCTCTTCGGGCGCGGGCCGCGCTTCTGGACGGCAGGGCCGGACGGAATAAACGATGCTCATGCGGAAGGTTCCTCCACGGCCTGTCGGGTTGCCTTTCGCGCCAGCATCACGTCTCGAATGGCCGAGCCCGCTACAAAGACCCCAGCGGTCGCCAGCAGCCAGAACGAGATCGGCGTTTCCCAGAATATCCGGTGGTCTCCGGCTGTCAGTTCAAGCGAGCGCCGATAGTTGGACTCGACCGGATACCCAAGTACCAGTCCGAGGACGAGGGAACGCGATCCCCTCCTCGGACCCCTTGCCGAATTTCTCGGGTTCCTTCGACCACCGCCGCGCCTCGTTGTACGACATGAAGGCGGCGATCGAGCCGC
>NZ_QGGV01000015.1 GCF_003148765.1 Silicimonas algicola | reverse complement strand
TGTCCGTTGAACATCAGAGAGACGTCGACGAGGAGCGCGAAGAAGACGCCGTAGATCGGGACCCAGAGGACCCCTTCGACCGTGACTGCGCCCGTATCTTGCCTAAAGAAGCTGTTAATTCGACGTCCCAGACTACCAAGCACACACATCCGAAAACTCCCAGGATTTGCAAGGAATCCCGCGATATCCATGGGTATCAATAGTCTTGAATTGCGTCCGAAGTCTGATCATCCCGGGTTGAAGACGAGGCTTTATCGCGGTCTTTTGAGTAGATTTGTCAGTCCCGTCTGGCTCACCCTCAGCAATCCTAGAGCTTCCTCGATTGTCGCTCTCGCCTGCTCTGTCTGATGATCGTCTGCACAATTCGTCACCAAAATCCCTCGCCGCGAGTCACAGTTTCGCCCACTTGAGGGAGCACTTTCCTCGCGTGTAGTTTTTTGTCAGCTCCTAGCCATGTTGGTGGAGCAGTAACGAGTGAGACAGATATGGCGAGCAATTCGCATCAAATCCCCGATTCCATCTCCTGTGTTCTCTCCGCCCTTGTGCGCCTGGTTCGTTTTGGCCGGAGCAGATCGAGCCTGCACCTGACGTCGTTCACGCAGATCGGGGAAAGAACTTCCAGGAAGGACCCATCGTACTTGCGGCCAGAAGAGCCGAAGCAGGACGATGCGCAATCCCGGCCGCTCGGCAGGCTGCCCTACGCTTTCTGATTCGAGGCGAGGCGGGAGCGATCCTGCGGCCGCAGATAAATATCTCCGTAAACCCAGTAATCAGTAAATGTACGAGGACTGTAATGAGTAAAATCTCCCTAGGAACTATGTTCATCTTTTCAGCCGCGCTGGCTGCCTGTTCGGACAGTCGCTCTCCCGAGCAGTTGACCCGGTCGGAACCACTTCCGGTCAGTGTCGAGGCTCGCCAGGGAATGGGCGTGGCCACTGTCTACTTCGCCTTCGACGGCGTCCAACTCAACCCTCAGGCGCGGTTGCTGCTTGATGCCGAGGCGGCGCGCATGATGAAGAACGCCAGTTCTGACTACGTCATCATCGGACACGCCGACAAGGTTGGATCGCCCGACTACAACCACGACCTCGGCTTGCGCCGGGCCTTGAGCGTTGTGACCTATCTGGTCTCGAAAGGTGTCTCCCGCGAGCGGCTGGTTCAAACGGCCTCATTCGGCGAGCTCTCTCCTGTTGTAGTCGTCGACCAGGCAGAACGCCTCAATCGACGCGTGGTCATCCTGCAGAAGACCCCCTCGGGTTCCGCGAAGGCTTTGGTGCGGGACGAGGGAGAGCGGGCCCGTGACCGTCTGGCAGCGGGCCCTGAGCAGCCCCAGGTCCAGACCCCGCCCACGTCTGGCGGGCCGTCCGATCTCCCTGGTGAGACTGAGACGCCGGACAATGAGACACCGGATCAGTCCGAAACACCCCCGCCGTCGCAGCAGGACCCGGAGAGCAACCCCGGTGAAGGCGAGGACGGTGGCACGGGCGGCGATGAGTCCAGCAGTCCGGCGGAAGAGCCTGGAAACGAACAACCCGGTGCACCCGAAGACGAACAGTCACCCGGGAACGGGAGTGGTGGCCAAGGCAACGGGAGCGGCAACGGGAACGGCGGCCAAGGAAACGGCAACGGGAATGGGAACGGCCTGGGCCGTGGCTCCAATGGAGGCAACCAGTCCGGGACGCATACCGATGCCGGTCGCGGCAACGGCGCGGAGGAAGGCGATCCGGGCAACTCTGGCGGCCGGAACCAGGGCGGCGACAACGACTGACGGGTGGAACGTGCGACGAGGCCGCTTGGCCGGTCTCGTCGTGGCCAGGACCGTGTCGATGTTTAGCGAGAAATCGTGAGGAAGAAATGAATCAAAGGCCGTTTTCACAGACCGACGAGTTTCGGACGCAGACTGCGACCGAGGCGGAGAGCGCCGATCTGGCCAAGAAACTGAACGCTCTTGGCCCCGACGTGGTCAGGGCAAAGCTCGCAGCCTCGTACTTTAAACCTGTCTCGATCGTGGAGACGGAAATTGGAGGCAGAGTGGTGAGTGCTTCCCCAGCCTTCGTAGAGCGTTGGTTGGTGGCGCAGGACGCCCTTGCTCGCCGTCGATCACGGACCAATGACCGGCTTACGTGGCTCGCGGCTGCCGCGGCGATAGTCGGTGCCGTGGCGAGCGTGCTGGGCCTACAAATGTGAACGGGAGTATGCGAGCGAGCTCAAAGCCGCGCACTGAAGGAGAGGGAGTACAGCGCGCCAATGAGCGCAGTCTTAATGCCATAGCCAAAGACCCGCGCGGGCAGCCTTTGACCGCGCTTCCGGTCGAGCGATCGCTTTTGGGCAGGGAACGCGGGGTCGCCGTCAGCTCCGGCGAAACCTCCACCCACGGCGCCGGGTGACCCTTCGTCCGCGACGGCGCTTCGACTTTTGCTGGCCGAAGCTGCTCTTCCCGAGCGCTCCAGTATACCTCCCCGAATTCCATCAAGAGAAGCCGGAGTTGGAGTTTGATCTGCCGTCAGACGTCTTGGGACCTGCCGCATACGCGTCCTGGCATTCGTTGCATGATCGAGGATCTCGGACTTGAGGCCATTTTTCCAAGTCGAAGCCCACAAACCACTTGCATAGAGCATATTAGGGATTACTGGCAGCCAAGATGCCACCTGCAGTATAGAGAGCCGTCAAGGGCGCAAAGAAACTTGCGCCGAAGCTGTGCTCATACTTGGCCTGCACGTAATTGTTGTCGCCGACCGTCCAAAACCTTCGGCCGAAGCCAAGGGTCTCAATTGACCCGTTGCAGCCGTCGTCAATATATAGCAACGTCTGCGGTGGCCATTCATCATCTTCCTTCGGGTAGATCTTGAGGAGTAAGTCCATCCACTCATCGAAGATGTTGCGCCCGCCGGCGTCAGTGTCGTTCATCAGGTAATAGCAGTTGCCTTCGGCTTTGGCGACCTCGATCAAGATGAGCTGCCGGCCTCGGGAGACCGACATTGCTGCGAACTGCGCAGTGTCTGTGGCTGAGGGAGACCTGCTGTCGATGAAGCTCCGAAGCGCTGCAGCTTCGGCGCCGACGACTTCGCCGAGCGGTCCGTACTTCAGGCTTCCGAACAGAGTCTCCGTAGCAAGCTTTGCCGGCAACGGAGCCCGGGTCCCATCTGCCGATCGCGCAACTCTCCCGATGAAGCCGTACAATTCCTCTGGGGAGAGTTTCAAGATTTTCAGCCCACGTACGCCCAATTCAAGGCTACCGTCGCAGCCGTCATCTACAATGCTGAACGGCTCCTCATCACGGAGCTTAAGACCAATGGTGCACCGCATCATGTCTTGGGACGCGGAGTATGAAACAAACACGTTCGGGGACATCAGCGAAACGTAGAAGTCTCCTGCCTCGTTCCGGAAGCGGTCATAGCGGTTGCCAAGGTCACTCTTGATGGTCTCTGGGCTGGCGCGACCGGGTAACGCAGAGCCCGCACCCGCAGGCGACGCTCCGTTATTTGCGGGTGCCATCGGCGGTTCCGTGATCATGGACGTACCATCGGATCCCTTCTCCTGCGCAATGGATGAAGCGTCCAGGCCTCCAGAACGCTCGTCATTGTGATCCTGCACAACCGTGTAGCTGTTCAGACGCGTTGCAAAGCCTTCTTCCAGCATCTCGGGTAGAAGCACCTCAACGAAGCTAAGCGAGTTCACCTCATAGAAGTCGCCTACGGAGTTCACCTGGGAGGAGATGGATTTGGCATGACCTGGATCTGTCGTGGCGAGGCGTGTCAGATAAGCCTCTAGGTCTTCTTCTCTGACATAGAAAACCTCGATTTGCTGACCTCGGACGCGGGCAAGGCTGTAGGCGTACGGGAACCTGTCCTTCGGAAAGTAGCTCATTAGGAGGTAAATGCCGGCGCCGACAGGCCGCATCCGGAATTGTTTCGTATCCTTCTCCGGCTCTACCATTACATAGTACCCGTTCGTAATTTGAAGGGCGACGGGAGGATTGTCACTCCCGATTAGCTCGAGGCGTGTGCCGGCCGCGAACGGATAGGCCGCGTCTTGCTCTGCGACCAATGGCTGTTTTGAGACAAAGCACCCAGCGAGGATAAGGGGAATGATTATGGCGCCCAGGAAGCGTAGGAAAAGACATCCGCGCGACATCATAGCTTGGGCTTCGTGACGGACACTTCAGGCGGCTCCGGCATCTTATAGCGTCCCATGTCGACGAGCCCATACCGGAGAAAAGCATGCTCGGCGTCGCTATGGATCTCGGCGACGAGAGTGGGCCCGCATCGATTATAAAAGTCGGGAGGCGGCTCTTGAGATACTAGCGTTGCCACCTTCAAATACGGGCCATGAATCGGCAAGAACATCGCAGTCCGGCTGTCGAGTTCTGGACCCTCAGATCGGAAGCCAACGCCTATGCTTCCGAGGAAAAACGTAACATAGCAAGTTGAATCCGGATGCAGTGGCTCGAGCTCGAGCAAGTCCTTCGCGTCCAGCTGGCGGAAGTTGACGCCTAGATCGCCGGTCCACACCATCTTGGGGCGCTCAGGGAATCCCTTCACATAGTCTGGCTCTCCGTATTTCTCGACGAGCAACTGAACAAGGTCCTCCTTCACTTTAGCCACATCCTGTCCGGCAATGGGCACTGCAATAAGACGGGCAATCCCTGCAAGGCGCCCCGTCTCCTCCGGGCTCCAGTAAAGCGAGACACGCTTCCACCTGTCCTTGTCGATGAGGACCATGAAATCCTGCATCGGCTTTGGGTTTGTCATTCGGGCGCTGCTCAGGGTCCCGGACCAGCCGACATCGATCTCAGTTCGCGCCAGTTGCTCCGCTTCAGCAATCTCCATGCCCAAACGAAGACCCATGATATCGGCATTCGACAAGTCCGTGGGCGGCTTGACGGGTTCAGGCTCCGGAGCGCGGAAGATCTCGGTCAGGCTCTCTGGGTTTGGACGCAGAACCATGGCCTCCTTAGGGTGATCGTTGTGGTTCACAGCATCTGCACCAAGTGGGCGAGCAGAAAGAACCAGAACGCTTTGTCCGTCATGCTCGAATTTCCATGCGGTACCAATCTGAAGCTGGACCCTGATGAATGGCTGGCCGGAGATGCTTGAGCTAGCGGGCAACACCACAGCGTAATCCGTGGCCGGCGCTGGAAAGACGAAGAGAAGCCGATCTATGCCAGGCGCCAATTGTTTCGCCGGGGTTGCATCGACGAGATGCGTCGTGGGAACCCCAAGGGCTTCGGCGAGCTCGGCATTTGTTGGCGTCTCGGGGAGTTTGTCGATGAAACCGAGCCGCCCAAGGGTGCCGACCGGGTACGTTGGGCGGCGATAGTAAAGACGCCCGAGCCCTGCACCTGCAGGGAATAGGGTGTGGGGCGCTGTCTCGCCGATTGTTACGGTCTGCGCTGAATTCAAAAGCTCCGTCATGTCGTCAGCGCTAAGCACGTCCTTCATGTCGGCCGGCGCATCCGCGAGTGTGAAGAGCACCTTCTCGGGTTCTTCGGGATTCACCAGGTGGTAGGGCGACCCGCCGATGATGCGGATATTGAGCTGCGGACGATTTTGAAAGTCGGTGCCCCAGCCTGTTCTGACGGTTCCGTCGATCGTGAGGAAAGGCGGCCATTCGATGACTTGCTCATAAAGATCCCGGGCGTCGTCTCTGTCCATGGCTATCGTGGTCGGAAAGTTCCGGTAGGTCTCTGACAGGGTCGGGCTGATGAGCCCGTACACAGGCACCGGATGGTTGGAGCAACCGTAGCCGCCACCGCCGTCTTCTATCGGAAAGTATCCACGCCCGAGGTCGTACTCCCGGATCTTCACCGGACAGAAGACCCGGACGTCGAGGTTGTCGACTGGATTGGCTGATGCAAAATTGACGATGAACTCCCTCGCCGCCTTCGCCATATCTTCCCGTACGAAGGGGTTCGAGACGACCCTGTTCATCGCTGTCCCAAAGCTGAACGGGTCCCTTTCTATCCGGCTTTTGATGCTGTCATGGGCGCCCGGGTAGTGTTCTGCAAGGAAGTCCCGCTGTGCGTTCGGCGGAAGAATAGAGAGAGCGAAGAGTGCGGCCTCATCGGTGGCGAGCGCACGCTCTGGGTTCTTGGCGATTGCGCTGATTGCGATGGCCCTGGCTGCGGCTGCCGTCTGTTCATTGGTGTCAAATTCGATCCGCCTCGAGGGCCCTGTTCCGAGAACGATGCGCCCGTCGATACGAAGCAGTCCTGCCTCAAGCTGGCTTTCGGCAACGGAGGCCGTCGAGGACAGGATCATGACCACGGCGCCGGCTGCGAGAACCGAGAGTGATTGTCGATGGCTATTGTTCATCTCATTCTCCAGCCGGCGGACGATGACTGTCTCTCGCTCAATGCGGCCGCCGGCGGCTCGCGAGATGGGCGAGCTTGGAAGGGATCAGTTAAGAGACCGCAGAAGTCCGGGCGATCTGAGACCAAGCTGGGGTGCCTTACAGGCGCCGGGTTCTAACCTCGTGGCGCGCTTGCGATGTCCGGTCATGCTGACCTCCCTGAGTCCGTCCGGTGTCAAAACCTAACAAGGGCACGGGGCGCACGTCGACTTTATAATGTTTCCGTTTGCCGCTGCGGAGCCGTATCACGCTGCTCTGAAGGAGAAAAAATTTGGGGCGGCCCTCAAACCGCGTTAGTCACGCCATGCGTACCTTGCTGTTCGCTGCACCTGCGTGGCCGATCCACATGAAGGTCGGGAAGGATCGATATGCCGGAAGGTGAAAGCATCACGGCCCGCAGCAGTGTGCCTATCTGACGCCAGCATTTTCCGAGGGCATGAGCGCGGTTCAAGTCAGCGGGGGGTTCGCGAATGAGCGAACGCGCATCAGATGACGCGGCGGATGAGCGGCGAGCGGCGCAGGACATCGGTGACGACGAAGGCGATCGTGACCGTTGCCGTCACCGACACGATGAGCGCGGGTCCGTTCGAGAGCCCGAAGGCATCGAGCGCGCGGCTTGTCGCGACGAGGATCGGAGCGTGCAAGATAAAGGCGCCATAGCTGTTGGCGGCAGCGCGCGTGCGGGCCCGGGCGGACACCAATCCCGGGCGCCGGCTCAGGGCGATCAGGCCGGCTATGGCTCCCAGCGCGACGAGAGGCTCCCAGAACGCATAGACGATCGCCGCGAGGGACAGCCCGGTCTCGAACGCCGGATCGTCGGTCGAAAGAAGGGCCATGGGAAGCACAGGAAGGGCTGCGGCTCCGACCGCGAGCGAGAGGAGAATGCCCCGCCTCGGAAGGGCTTCGAGCCAGTCGTTTCGCCCGGCCGTGACGCCAAGCGCGAAGAGCACAACGTAGGACGCGAAATAGCCGAGCTGAAAGCCCAGTACCGTCGCGCCGACGGGTACCGCTTGACGGATCAGGAGCGCGAGCACGCCCGTAACGAGGGCGAGGGCCAGCCAGGAGAGAAAGCCGGGGATAGGGCGCGGCGCGTGCATCGTCCGCGGCAGAAGTGCCAACCCCACGGAGAAGACGAGGAGGGCGGCCGGGAACCACAGCGGGCCAAGGATGAAGGTGCCGTCCATGATCTCCGCAACCGTGCGCCCCCAGATTCTAACAAGCGGCTCCTGCGCGATAGCCACGGTCAGGGGCCCAAGCAAGAAGCCAAATAGGAGGACCGGCAGACCGAGACGCACGGCACGGTCCTTCAGGAACGCGGCGGGCCCCTTCCGGTCGAGAGACCGCGGCGCGAGATAGCCCGACACAAGGAAGAACAGCCCCATGAAGAAGGCCTGGTTCACGGCGGCGAGGAAGGTCAGAGGAACGCTTATTTCCTCCGTCGCCCTGAAGAACCAGCTGCCGCTCGCGCCATAGGTGATTGCCGCGTGATGAAAGATCACGAGACAGGTGAGTCCGACCCTCAGCCGGTCGATCCAGGCAGAACGGGACGCGGCAGCGGATGCCTGACGAACGGTATGACGCTGTAGATCGATGGAGACGTTTGCCACGATGCGGGTCCGATAATGAATGTTCTGGACGCACTACCATGCCATCGGGGCATCCGGCAGAGGCAGCCAGCGTCGGCCTGAAAAAGGCGCCCCCAAGTGTTTACTTGGCCGGGTTCAGCGTGTCGAATCGAGAAAACGGCCAAAGTTGTGGTGTAGCAAGGGCATCCTCCCCGTCGGAAAAATCGGAGCAAGTAGGGCTCTTGCGAGCCAAAGCGAAGCGAACCAACACGGTTTGTGGCAGCCCCAATAAATTCGTAGCCGCCCCGCCGCCCCGCCGCCGGATCGCGGCAGGGCATCTTCTGTCCGCGGTTCGATTTCAGTCGCCACTGATCACGTGGCCCTATTGCAACTTTGATACGCGTTATAATTCAACAGCTTAAAAGGTGGAGAACGTTGGATCCCAGTCCCGTCTCCTCCGCCACTGGCCCTTGAGAAAGCGTTCTCCCCGTCGTCCTCAGGCAAGAATTCTTCGTTTAGCTAAAGGGTTATGCGCGCGGGGCTCAACACTTCCTTGGTGCGAAGATGCCAAAGGGCGTTCTCTCCGGACCGATATTCTCTCGACCTGATGACTGCTCCGATTTGGTGTTCAGCTTGTAAGTCACTTATCAAATTTACTATTTCCAAGTTGGGCCGAACACTTCGATGTCAGTGCATCTTCACCTGTGAAGGCCGCGTCATCACCCAGAGCGAACGCAACTTGCAGACCTCTGACCGCCAGGGTCTCATCGACAGGGATACGGCCGGAACAGTCCGAACGGAGCAGCGGCGCTGAGGTGGGCCGGCAAGGGCGGTCGGGCGCTGCGAGAGACGGTGGCTCGGAACGCAGATGAGTTTGCCGCGGGACTGCGTCCGGTGGTCGAGGCCATCCAGGCGCAGGGCACGATGACCCTGCGAGAGATTGCAGGAGAGCTAAATTCCCGCGGGATGCTGGCGCGGCGGGCGGTGGCAGGAACGTGCAGAACCTGTTGGAACGGTTGGCAAGCTGACGAGAGGCCGTCAGAGCCATGGCGGTTTTGTGCCGTCCAATCTCGGCCGAAGGCAAGATACAGCCCGGTCCGTTCTTGAGTTCGGCGTCAAAGACCCAGAGTGGCTCGTAATACTCGCAACGTTCGGTTCAGCAGGCTTAGCAAGACACGCTAGCCTTTACCCTTCCCATCTTTGCCTTTACCGCCGTCGCCACCTTTGCCCTTGCCGTTGCCGCCACCCTTGCCTTTGCTGCCGCCCTTGCCTTTGTTTCCTTTCGAGCCTGAACCTCCAGCGTCCGTCGCAGGCGCTCCCCCTGATGGTTTGCTTATTGAAGGACTACCGATAGGTCCCCTGTCGCCGGAATTCGGGGCGGAGATGTCGCGCCCGCCGCCAATCACCGCACCGAGGAGCGCGCCAAGTCCGCCTCCTTCAGACTGCGTTCTGGTGGTGCGAAGGACCCGGACCTCCCTTTCCTTTGCGGCGACGCTAGCGGGTGCGACGACGTTGCGGGAAACCGAAGAACGTAACGGGGCAACCGGGGCCGCTCCGTCGCCCGCGAGCCAGAGTTCCACCACCCCTTCCGTGGCGGTCCCCGAACGGTCGGAAAAGTCACGGGGGCGTGCGCCCAGCGCCTCGGCCAGCGCCTCGGCCTGATCGCGGTAGGCCCGCTGATAGTAGCGGACCTGGGTTTGCGAGATCGAGTGGGGGACGTCGGACGCGTCGGTCACGACATAGCCGGACCTCACGATGCGATCCTGCACGTCTTGCATCGTGCCGGCCGGCGCGAGGTTCGGGACGAAGACGCGCAGGTCCATCGGTCTCGCGCGCTTGAAAGCTGGTACCGGCTCCTTTGCCTTCGGCGGTTCCGCCGAAAGGGCGGCGCTGATCAAGGTTGCGGGACCGCCCCTAGATGGCACGGTAGACATGCCCGGCAGCGCCAGGGGGGCGATCTGCGGCGCTTCGACCTCTGCTCGTTGGACGGGCGCCGAGAGGGCGGCGATCCGCGACGGCGCGACGGCCACCGTCCGAACGGCTGCCTCCGCCGAAGCGTCTTCCAGACCCGGGGGCGGCAGGCTCGACCACCGCAACTCGGCCGCCGGGAGTCCAGCCTCAGGCAGCGCTTGGCTTGAAAAAGACGCGGCGTCGGATGCCGTTGCGGACAGGCTGACAGACGGCTCCGAGATCGCGACCGGCGGCTCCGCGTGGACCTGTGGCGAGACCGAGGCCGAGAAGACATGCAGCTGCGGCATGACGTTCAGGCGTTCGGCGATAACGGCGAAGGCGGCAAAGACGCCGACGGCGGCGGAGAGACCCCCGATCACCGGACGCGTGCGGACGAGCGCCGACGGCTGCGCCGACTCCTCAACAAAAGTTGCGTCCGGCGCGGGCGTGTCGTCCATCGCCTGCTCGGACTTCAGAGACAATTCAGAGCGAGGGGCTCTTTTCTGGGCAAGAGCGATCTTGCGGCGCGCGCGCGCGTCCTCCAGCCGCTCTTCGAAGTTCATCCTTTCAAGCACTTTCCGCACATCGGCAGGAAGATCTTCGGGCAGCGATCCCTGCTGTAAGGAACTAGAATATCCCATGTGTCCACCGTGAGACTGCAAGGAAACTGTGCCGCTAGGCTCGGTTCGCCGGGCCGGGTCGGGCCGTGTGTGGCGACATTTACGATTTGAGAACACCGGCAAAGGGATAATGTTCCCCACTGGGCGGTTGTTTCGCTGGCGAAGGTGTCCGCGTCGACGCCTTGGTCACGCCCTCACCGACGAACGTCCCTGCAACCGCGAATGAGCAATCGGGAGAGCTGCGCCCTTTCGTGGCCGGACAATCGACCGCAGGACGAAACGATCCCTCTGCTTGAGTTGCATCCCATCAAGGGTCATGATCCGCTCAGGGCGCAGGTTCGGCCTTGCCGCTCCCGCACAACGGACACAGGAGCAGGAACATTCAATCCATCGTGATCGCTTCCGATCTTTCTGAGCGGTCAGATCGCGCTCTCCAAAGGCGTTTTCTTCTGGCCAGAGAGCCGGGTGCCTGCGCGACTCTGGTGTCTATCGTCGACCACAGCGCTCCGGAGAGCGTGGCGGGGGAACTGGTCGAAAAATGCCATGCCCATCTGGAGCCGTCTGCCGCCAACTTGGCCGGCGATGTTGGCGATCCCATCCCGCGCCAGGTCGATATCGTCATTTCTGTGGGATTCCATCGGGCGGTGGTTAGCAGGCACCGCAGCCGAGGGCTTTTCGATGGAGTGCGACAAACGACTTTGGAGAGTGTCGTGTCCCAGTCGAGAATAACGGTGTTGATGGCGGTATCGCCAGTGCATGCGGAGTATACTCGTGTTTTGGCACCGGTGCCCTTTTCATCGGCCTGTCAGCAGACGGATCTGTGTCCGAATGACCGCTGCTCCGCTACAGAACCGATCGTTCACACGCCAGCCAATGAACCGACCCGATGCCAATTTTCCGTGCATTATTGACCTGAAGACACCGCTGTGACCGAGCAGGAAGCAACTGTAGTCGTGAACGACTTATCGCTCATCATCATCGTGCTGCTCCCGTTCATCGGCGCGCTGTTTCCGGGGCCCATGATCCGCGCCGGGCGAAATTCGTGTGCGATCTTCACCGCACTTCCTACGGCACTTTCCTTGATCATGCTGCTGCTGCTCGCCCCCTCGGTGATGGACGGGCAAGTGATCGCTGTGGAGCTTGCCTGGCTGCCGCAACTCGGGCTCTCGGTCGCGTTCTTCCTCGACGGACTTGGCCTTCTGTTCGCGGTGATGATACTCGGCGTCGGGCTGCTGATCACGCTTTATGCGCGGTTTTACCTTTCGGGCGATGATCCGATGGGCCAGTTCTACACGTTCCTTCTGCTGTTCCAGGGGGCGATGCTCGGCATCGTGCTTTCCGACAACATCCTGCTCTTGCTGGTTTTCTGGGAACTCACGAGCCTCTCGTCATTTCTCCTGATCGGTTACTGGAAGCACCTGCCCGAGGGGCGACAAGGCGCGCGGATGGCGCTTGCTGTGACCGGTGGCGGTGGGCTGGCGATGATCGCCGGAATGCTGATCCTCGGCGAGATCGCCGGGAGCTACAAGCTGACCGACATCCTCTTGCAGGGCGAGGCGATCCGGACTTCGGAATGGTACATGCCGGCGCTGATCCTGATCCTGCTGGGCGCATTCACCAAGTCGGCGCAGTTCCCGTTCCACTTCTGGCTGCCGCACGCGATGGCCGCGCCGACGCCGGTCTCGGCCTATCTGCATTCGGCCACCATGGTAAAGGCGGGCGTGTTCCTGATGGCGCGGATGTGGCCGGTGCTGGCAGGTACCGACGCGTGGTTCTACATCGTCGCGACCACAGGGCTGGTCACCATGGTGCTGGGCGCACTGATCGCGCTGTTCAAGGACGATCTGAAGGCGCTCCTGGCCTTCTCGACGGTCAGTCATCTGGGCCTGATGACGATGCTGCTGGGATTCGGGACACCGATGGCGGCGGTTGTGGCTGTCTTTCACATCATCAACCACCTGACGTTCAAGGCCGCGCTCTTCATGACCGCAGGCATCATCGACCATGAAGCGCATACGCGCGACATCAAGCGACTTGGCGGGCTCAGAACACTCATGCCCGTGACCTTCGTCATCGGTGCGCTCGCGGCGCTGTCGATGGCGGGCATTCCGCTGCTGAACGGCTTTCTGTCCAAGGAACTGATGCTTGAGGAGGCCGCGCACACGACGTGGGCGGGCAGCCCCTACGCGCTGCCCGCGCTCGCCACGTTGGGCGCGCTTTTGTCGGTCGCATATTCTTTCCGTTTCATCGGGCATGTCTTCCTTGGTCCGGTGCGCGCGGACTATCCCCACAAACCGCACGACCCGCCATTCGGCCTGTGGGTCGCGCCCGCCCTGCTGGTCGGGCTAGTCGTCCTGATCGGCCTCCTTCCGCACATCGTCGAGCCGCTCGTGCGTGTTGCGGCGGGCGCGGTGACCGGGGGTGTATTGCCCGAGTTCCATCTCAAGATATGGCACGGGGTCACGCCCGCGCTCTTCATGTCGGCCATCGCGGTTCTGGGCGGGGCGGCCCTGCTGGCGATCCATCATCCGCTTGACCGGGCCTGGATCGCCGCGCGCCGGCCCGAGGCCAAGGCGATCTTCGACAGCGTGGTCGGCGGGGCAACCGGTCTGTCGCAGCGCTTCACGCAACTGACCCATGACGGCGCGATGTCCCGTTACCTGGCGATCTTCGTCGCCTCCACCACTGTACTCGGCTACCTCGCCTGGCGCGGTGGCGGATTGCCTGCGGCCACGCGCGACCTCTTGCCGGTCCCGCCGGTAGTTCTGGTGGGCTGGGTCCTTCTGCTGGTGGCGACGGGATCGGTCGTGCTGATGCATCGCGACCGGTTCCGGGCGCTCGTCGTGATCGGCGTCATCGGCCTGACGGTTTCGGTGGGCTTCGTCTACCTTTCGGCCCCGGACCTGGCCCTGACGCAGATATCGGTCGAGACAGTGACCATCATGCTACTACTGCTGGCGCTCCACTACATGCCCAAGGTGTCGCCGGTCGAAAGTTCTGTCGGGCGGAGGATCAGAGACGGCGTGATCGCTGTCGCGGCCGGGGCAGGAGTGGGTGCCCTTGCCTACATGTTCCTGCTGCGCGATACGCCGTCAATCTCCGAATATCATCTCGCGAATTCCTACGAGGGCGGCGGCGGAACCAACGTCGTGAACGTCATTCTCGTCGATTTCCGCGGTTACGATACCTATGGCGAGATTATCGTCCTGGGGATCGCGGGGCTCATCATCTATGCGGTGATGGAGGCGCTCCTGAACGGTCCGGCCGCGCGCAAATTGCGCAATACCGACTATTCGAGTGACCGCTCCCGGGATCGACATCCTCTGATGATGGTCATCGCGACCCGCGTGATGATGCCGATGGCCATCCTTGTGGGGATCTATATCTTTCTGCGCGGGCACAACCAGCCGGGCGGAGGTTTCGTCGCCGGTCTAGTCGTGTCGATCGCGCTGCTCATGCAATACATGGCGTCGGGCTTCGCCTGGACCCAGAGCCGCCAGCGGATCGAATATCACACGATGATTGGTTGGGGCGTGGTGATCGCCGGCCTGACCGGCGCCGGCGCATGGCTGGGCGGAAAGCCGTTCCTGACCAGCGGCTATGACTATTTCCACTTTCCGCCGATCGAGGAATTCGAACTCGCCACTGCAATGCTGTTCGATCTCGGTGTGTTCCTGGCGGTTCTGGGGGCGGTGATGCTGATGCTCTACAGCCTGTCGCGGATCGCGCACTACGCGGGCGAAACGGTCAATCCGGAACCCATGGACTACGACCCGTCGACGCGGTCACGTATCGTCAAAGAGGAGAAATAGCGTGGAATTCGTCGTGGCCAGTTCCGTCGGAGCACTGACCGCCGCAGGTATCTACCTGATCCTCCGCCTCAGAGCGTTTTCGACAATTCTCGGGCTCGCGCTCCTCTCCTACGCCGTGAACGTCTTTCTGTTCGCATCGGGGCGGCTTGCCATCGACCTGCCGCCGATCCTGTCACCCTATGGCGAGGCTAGCTACACCGACCCGCTGCCCCAGGCGCTTGTCTTGACGGCCATCGTCATCTCCTTCGGCATGACCGCCGTGCTGGTGATGGTCGCGCTCGCGTCATATCTGGAATCCGATGACGACCGAATCGACCTGCCGCAAGCCGAGAAAGACGAGGAAACCGGCCGAGGCGCGACGCAATGAACCACTGGATCATCGCGCCTGTGATCCTGCCGGCGCTGCTGGCACCGGTCCTCGGCTTCGTCATGCGCCATGACATGCCGCTGGCGCGCACAGCTTCGATTGCCGGAACCATCGCGCTGATGGCCATCGCCCTCGGGCTCTTTGTGACGGCTGCGGGCGATCCACAGGTCTATTATCTTGGCGACTGGCCAGCGCCGTTCGGCATCGTCCTCGTGCTCGATCGGCTTTCGGCCCTGATGGTGCTTGTGACCACCATACTGGCGTTGCTGGTCCTCATCCATGCCGTCACGACGGGGTGGGATGCACGGGGCCGGCATTTCCACGCGCTTTTTCAGTTCCAGTTGATGGGAATCACCGGCGCGTTCCTGACCGGCGACATCTTCAATCTTTTCGTGTTCTTCGAGATCCTGCTCATCGCCTCCTACGGGCTGATGGTCCATTCCGGCGGGCGCGACCGGATGCGCGCCGGGCTGCAATACGTGGTCATCAACCTGGCAGGATCGACGCTGTTCCTGTTTGCCCTCGGCGTGCTCTATTCGACCACCGGCACATTGAACATGGCCGATCTCGCGCTGCGCCTGCAGGACATACCCGTGGAGGAGGGCGCGTTGATCCGCGTGGCCGCCATGCTTTTGATGATCGTCTTCGCGTTGAAGGCCGCGCTGTTTCCCGTGCAGTTCTGGCTGCCGGCCACCTATGCCAACGCCCCGGCGCCCGTCGCTGCGCTTTTCGCGATCATGACCAAGGTGGGGGCCTATGCGATTTTGCGCATCCACACGCTCATATTCGGTCCCGGAATCGCGGCAACCGACGGAATGGCCGGAACATGGCTCTTTCCGGCCGCCATTGTCACGATCGCGGTCGGCGCGATTGGCGTGCTCGGTGCGCGGCATCTGATGGCGCTGATTGCCTTCTCGGTCCTGGGATCCATGGGCACACTGATGGTGGCCATCTCGGCCTTCTCGCCCGCCGCGACAACCGCCGCACTGTACTACCTCGTCCATTCCACATTCGCCGCAGCTGCCCTGTTTCTCCTGGCCGATCTGGTGACGGCGCGCCGCGCGGGCGATCGACTTGTCGCCGTGCCGGCAACCTCGCAGAACGGGCTGTTCGCGGCGCTCTTTTTCGCGGCGGCGATCGGCATGGCCGGGATGCCGCCGTTGAGCGGTTTCATCGGAAAGCTGATGGTTCTGGACGCGCTGCGCGAGCCGGGAACCATGGCCTGGGCCTGGAGCGCGGTGTTGATCGGCTCGCTCGTGACCATCGTCGGGTTCGCCCGGGCCGGGAGCACGTTGTTCTGGAAATCCACCGCGCTACTGCCCGCTGCGTCAGGAGGTCCCGTTGTGCAGGCGGAGCCAACCGCCGCCGCCCGACCTGCCGGTGTGGCGGGACTTGCCTCGGTCATGACGACCATTGCGCTGTTGGCCCTGCTGACCATTTTTGCCGGGCCGCTCGTCGGGTATCTCGACGGAACGACCGCGCAGATCTTCGACAGGGATGGGTACGTGACCTCGGTCCTTGGAACGGAGGGGGAGACCTGACATGATTGGCCGCCTCATCCCGCATCCGCTTCTGAGCGTCACCCTGGTCGTCGTCTGGCTGGGCCTAGTCAACACCGTGACACTGGGGAACCTGTTGCTCGGTGCTTTCCTCGGCCTCGTGGTGCCGATGATCACGGCGCCCTACTGGCCCAATCGTCCGAGGCTCCGCCGTCCCCTCGTGGCTGTCAGATACGTCTTGGTCGTGCTCTGGGACATCATCGTGGCCAATGTACAGGTTGCATGGATCATCCTGTTCAAGCGGAACGCGGACTTCCGGTCTCACTGGATTAACATCCCGCTCGACCTCCGATCGCCCGAGGCGATCACGGTGCTCGCCGGCACGATCACGATGACGCCCGGTACCGTTTCCGCCATGCTGGCCGCGGACGGACGTTCCATTCTCGTTCACTGCCTGCATACCGAAGATCCGGACCACGAACGGGATAGGATCAAGCAGCGCTATGAACGGCCGCTTATGGAGGTATTCGAATGATCGCCATTGCCCTGATGATCGCCTACGCCTGTTTCGGACTCGGGCTCCTGTTCTGTCTCTGGCGGATCGCTTTCGGGCCGACACTCTCCGACCGGATCCTCGCGCTCGACACTATGGTGATCAACCTGATCGCTCTGCTGGTCCTCTACGGGATCTGGAAAGGCACGGCGGTCTATTTCGAAGCCTCGATGCTGATCGCCATGGTGGGCTTCGTCTCAACCGTCGCCTATTGCCGCTTCGTTCTGCGCGGCGACATCATCGAATAAGGAGCGACATGTCCGGTATCGTGGAAATCCTGATCTCGGTCTTCATCGTCCTCGGCGGCGTGTTCGGCCTAGTCGGCTCATTCGGGCTGGTAAAGCTGGGCAACACGATACAGCGGCTGCATGGGCCGACCAAGGCGACGACGCTGGGGATCGGATGCGCGCTTATCGCCTCGATGCTCTATTTCTTCTCAAGCAAGGGGTCCGTGTCTTTCCACGAACTCCTGATCACCCTGTTTCTCTTCCTGACTGCACCGATCAGCGCGAATTTTATCGCCAAAGCCTACATCGTCCGCAACATCGAAAGGCATGAGCTTCCAGCATCGGGTGGCGAATACGGATGGTCGGTCTATGACGATCCGCCTGCACTGAACCAGGAGAAAGAGAACGAAGGAGCGCGTCCAGGATCCATTACCTGATGTCCCTAGTACTGCGGGCTTGGTCCTTCCCGGTTGCGTCAGCACCATGCGGGAAATGCGGGAACAGCCCCAGCGCCATTGAATATCGCGACCGGGAGTAGGTTCCAGTCTGGCCGCTAAGCCTCTCCTGCTGCGCGCAAGCTTCATGGCCCGAAGGCTGCCCGCTCGGCGAGATCGTGCCCATCTGACGCGGTCTCCGAAACCGTGCCGTCTGCTCCAGTGCCCGTCGAATAGGCCTGGAGAAGGCATCAGCCAGAAACCGAGCCGCTCGGTTCTAAGTCTGCCGGGGAACACCTCCGGCAGAATCTTAAACGGCCCGATTACGACTATCTCAGCGTTGCATCGAACTCGATGAGGCCCCGACCGTCACTTGTCGAGGGAGCGACGATGATCTTGGCGTTTGCAATTCCGGGCCCAGAGAATTCGATCGACCGCATTAGAAGGTCATCAGCGCCCTGTGTGACAGAATACCCGCTGCTGCCAAGGTTCTCCTCCCAAACCGCGAGCAGTTCGTCGACATCAGCTCGCGTTGAAATGGAGAACATGCGGACTGTCGATCCAATCGCACGATCTGTGACGACCTCCGCATCCTCGGGGAGTGTAAGTTCTTCCGGCATCCAGTCCTGCCCAAGCTCGTCGGCATAAACAACCGCCGTGGCGGCCAGCACGAGCCAGGCTGCGATGAGCACATCCCTGATCTGGAACAGCCGGAAGCCGGCACGCAGTCGTCCCGGGAGGGCCGTTGCAAGAGAAGGATGCGGTGCTTCACACGTCAGGACTGTCATGGCCTTCAAGCTATGGGTCATCGCGATGTGGTCAAGGTCATAGGGCTCTGCGATGGTTCAGACGCTCAGGCTTAGACGGATACCCCTCGTGCCGCCATATCCAGTTCCGTGACGACTTTTCCCCGATTTCATCGAGAGTCGCAGCGGGTTCACCGCGCTCGATCTTCGCTATTGCTTTCGCAGTGGCCCAATTTGGGGGGGCTTTGATCCGGCGGGTCTGCCCAAACTATGGGCTCAAGTCGTCACGATCCCAAGCCCCCAACGCAGAGGATGCTGTCATGGCGTCCATTCGGCCGAGGCGGCCGACACTTTGCTGATCAAGCTCGACCGGTCTGCGGTCGGCTGCCGTCTGCGCCGAGGCGGTCCGCAACTCCTGCAACTCCGCTCGAAGGCGGGGCAGAAACGCAGCCTTAAGCTCTTCCGCTATGGGGTCAGCCGTGCCGATCACCGCAAGAGCAGGACCGGAACCTTGCAGGATCGCATCATCTCGGTCGTCGTCGAACCGATGACGAGGCTGCGGATACGGCTGTGGCCGTAGGCGCCCATGACAAGCATTCCGAAGCCTTCCCCGTCGACCATCTTGCCGAGTTCAGCGTCCGGTTGGCCCGGCACGATACGTGTGTCCGCTTCTATTCCTGCCGCCTTCAACAACGCTTTAGCGTCCGTGAGGTTCTTTCTGGTCTCGGCCGTTTCCGTGCCCACGGTCACGAGGGTGACGGACAGACCGGCAAAGAAAGAGCTGCGCGAGATGTGGTCCACCGCCTTCATTGCGGATCGGCCGCCGTCATAGGCCACGAGCACCGTCTCGATGGGTTTGAAGGCGCGCGCGGCGACGAAGACCGGACGGTGCGCGGCGCGCACGATGCGCTCGAGGTTGGATCCGAGATGCCCTTTGGCGAAATCTGCCGCCTCACCCCGCTTGCCGATGACGATGACGCGGGCATTGTCCTCGACCTCGCCGATGGCCTCGACGATGTCGCCATGCCGCAGGCGCGTGGTGATCTCGGTCACGCCGTCCTGATCCACGATGGCGCGGGCATCCTCGAGGATCGCGCGTCCGCGATGACTGACCAGTTTCGCGCGCTGCGCATCGAGCGCCGCCAGTTCCTCCATCAGCGTCGTCCGCGCCCCGAGCCGGATCGCTCCTGACAGGTCCGTCTTGTCCGGAGCTTCGCGCCGGCCCAGCACATGAATCAGCTCGACGGGCGCTTGCGTCCGCTGCGCGATGCAGGAGGCGAGGTGGCAGACGCTTTCGGAATAGATGGAGCCATCCACCAGGGCGATGATCTTGTCGGTCATGCTGTCTCCTCCTTCAGTGCGCCATCAGCTTGTCCATGGCACCGGGCTTGTCGTGGATGGCCAGCCGGTCGACCAAAGTTTCGGTCGCGTCGTTCATGCCCACCACCTCGACCTCGGCGCCGTCGCGGCGGAACTTGAGGATTGCCATGTCGAGCGCCTGCACCGAACTGATGTCCCAGATGTGTGCCGCGCTCACGTCAATCACCACGCGCTCCGGCGCTTCGCGGAAGTCGAAGGCATCCATGAAGTCCTCGACCGAGCCATAGAAGAGCTGTCCCGCGATGTGGTAGGTCCGCACCCGGCCGTCGTCGCTGATCTCGGAGGTAACGTGGAATAGCTGCGCAATCTTGCCCGCGAAGAAGATGCCCGACAAGAGGACGCCCACCAGCACGCCGATGGCGAGGTTGTGTGTGTAGACCACGGTCACGACCGTCGCGATCATCACGATGGACGACGAGCGCGGGTGGACCGTCAGGTTCTTGATCGACGACCACGAGAAGGTGCCGATCGAGACCATGATCATGATCGCCACGAGGGCGGGCATGGGGATGATGCTGACCAGATCGCCGAGGCCGACGACAAGGATCAGCAGCACGACACCGGCCGTGAAGGATGACAGGCGCCCGCGGCCGCCGGACTTCACATTGATGATCGACTGGCCGATCATGGCACAGCCCGCCATGCCCCCGATGAAGCCGGTCGCTGTGTTGGCAAGACCTTGACCGATGCACTCCTGGTTTCGGTTCGACTTCGTATCGGTCAGGTCGTCGATGATGTTCTGGGTCATGAGGCTTTCGAGAAGCCCCACGACGGCCACGGCGACCGCGTAGGGGACTATGATCACCAGCGTCTCGAGAGTCAGCGGGATATCGGGGAGCAGGAAGATCGGCAATGTATCGGGCAGCGCCCCCATGTCACCCACGTTGCGCACGTCCAGCCCCAGTGCAACCGTCAGGGCCGTCAGAACGACGATGGTCACGAGCGGCGAAGGCACGGCTGTCGTCAGGAAAGGGAACAGGTAGATGATGGCGAGCCCCGCCGCGACCAGCGCATAGGTCAGCCAGGTCACCGCGCGCGGGTCGAGTTCCGGGAGTTGAGCCATGAAGATCAGGATCGCAAGCGCGTTGACGAACCCAGTCATCACCGACTTCGAGACATAGCGCATGACGAAACCGAGCTGCAAAAGCCCTGCGCCGATCTGCAGAAGCCCTGCCAGCACGGTCGCGGCCAGCAGATATTGCAGGCCGTGATCCCGCACCAGCGTGACCATCAGGACGGCGGTTGCGGCCGTGGCGGCCGAGATCATGCCGGGCCGCCCGCCCGTGATCGCAGTGATGACCGCGATGGAAAAGCTCGCGTAGAGGCCAACCTTGGGATCGACCCCGGCGATGATGGAAAAGGCTATGGCTTCGGGGATAAGTGCCAGGGCCACGACAAGCCCGGCCAGCAGGTCGCCGCGAATGTTGCCAAGCCACTGGGCGCGGTAGGCGTCGAGTGAGATCATTGGAATGGTTTCCGATACCGGTCCGGCGCAGGTTGCGCCAGGTCAGTGTGCAAAGGCACCGTGTCCTTGGTTGTCCGGCGGATCGGCGGCCGGAAGAGCCACCCGGAATTGCATCCAGGTCCAGGTTTGTTGCTGTGCGGCCTAAGGACTGTAACCAAGAATGGCAACACGAAAGACCACTCCAGTAGTTCAACTCATGATCTGTGGCTGGATCCTTACCATCGGACGGTCCCGCTGCCTTTGTAAAATTCGGGCTGGGCTCGGGCTCGCCGCGTCGAGAGATTGTAAGTTGCGAACGTGAAGAATCTATTGGCGCGGATTAGTTGCCAGGGCCTACCTGCGCTGCCCGAACCAGGGTTCTTGTCAGCCGAAACAGCTCGGTGAAGGAGACAGACGATTACGAACCGCAAGGACGACAAGGACGACAACAAGTCGGGTTCTGGAACGAAGGACTCCGGCAAGAAGTGGGCAAACTCGCACGGCGGCCGGATCGGCGGCGGGTCATCTTTCGTCCGTGGTCCGATTTCAGTTGCCCTTGAACCAAATGGTCCGATGCATCATTGCCATTGCCTTACAAATCAATAGCTTACCAAGCGGGGAACGTTGGATCTCGATCCCGTCTCCCCCGCCACTGGCCCTCGCGAAATCGATCTCTCGATCCGGCTGCGGCCGAATTTTTTCGTTGGCTTCGAGGGTTATGCGGGTTGGGCTGAGCACTGGCTCCAGCGCCAGGTGGCGCTGAAGCGGTCACTCTGGGCCGATATTCTCCGGACCTCATGACTGCGCGGATTTAGTGAAGAGGCTGCAAGGTACTCGAAAGACGAGAATAGAGGAGGGTCGCCGCCATGCACTTCGATGTCAGGGGCGTTCACCAAGAGCTCCTGAGATGGCTCTGTCAGAGCAATTTAGCAAATCAAGTTCCTCTGAAAAGGCCCATCGAAGAGCTCTCGATGACACATTGACGTGACGCCCCGCATGAAAATAGGGTCCCGTTAATTCCGTTCTAGCCGAAACGTCGATAGTAATTCTCAATCCAGGGGACAGGTCCTAGGTGGAGGTGGGGGAAGGTGCCCCAAAGTGTCATTTCTCTTGTGTCTGAAGGACGCGGCCTGCCGTGAAATGCGACAATTGATGCGCTTGGCAGTGGCAAGGCGGGTTTGGCAAACAGCCCCATCCCGTTTCTGTGACACAGATGGCGTTTGAAACTGACAACCATTCCCTCAGGCCAATAAGATGCATGCGAAACATGAGCGCCAACGAACTCTTGCTCATTGTTCCAAGAATTCATGTTGGCTTCCTTTCTAGCCAAGAACGCATCTAGAACCGAACTCTCACCACTCGTATCGAAGGAAAATATACACGTTCCGGTGATCTTTTCATCACTTCGTGGTTCGGGGCGCCAACTCTCACCCATATTCTGAAAGACAGCGCCCTCAGAGACCTCAAAGAAACGAGAGAGATCGCCGACAACAAGCATGTCCAGGTCGAGGAATAGAACCCGACCAAGATCAGCAATGTCCGGAGAGAACAGGCTCAGCTTGCGCCAGACACCGGGCCGTTTAGCCTCTTCAGGCGTCAAGGCGATGTCGGGTATCGGACGTGCGTCGATCCGCGGGTCCAAACCGCTCGCGTCGTCCGTCAAGCACACAAATTTCAAGTCATTGGGCGTATGAGCAAGACAAGCTCGGAAGAGCATGTTCACATCGAACGCGCCGAAGGCCGTTCCCCATTTGATCGAAAGAACTGTATTTGGCACTCCCATGTCCCCCAGGTATTCTGACGCGAGAAAGCTGTGAATATCAGAACTCTCATGAACTAAGGAGACCCTCTTTGATGGATCTTGTCAAAACATATCGACTTCAGGCGGGCAGGGCGGTTTCACGTAGTCCGCGGGTCTTGGCCCTAGACTTGAGCAGGATTTCGTTGTGCCATGGCTCAGGTCTTCACCAGGCCACACGCGGGCTACTAATCACTCAACGCTGAATGAAAAGTCGGTTGATCAAAGTCGAAGTCAAGTGTCGACGAGGTCGCGCAATTGTCTTGACAGATAGGAATGCGATTCCGCAAATAGAAAGATACAGAGGCTTGATGTCCATTGCAACTCTCCAGGCCAACCTGTATTCGTGCGCCTCGATGGCTCGACGGAGGAACCGCGAAAGCAAGAACCAGCGAGCCTTGTGCATCGGTGGGAAGGTTGCATGGTTTTTCGATAGTGTCCGGAGATAATTTCTTGCGACCACATCCTTAGGTGTAGTCTTAGTCAGCTGGCCTCCCTTATTCGCTGTTAAATGAGAATACTGTCGTACGCCAGGGTCGGGATCATACCACAGCCCGATGTTCTCCGAGCACATCCTGATAGTGAAGTCGGTATCCTCATCGGTGGTAAGAAGTGGATCGAGACAGCCAAGTTCCTGAAATACGTCTTTTCGTATCCAAAAACCCATCTGAAGTCCTGCAATCTTCTTCCGCATCGAGGCGCTATCGGGAATTAGACCACGATCAAGGCCTCTCCTAGAGATGGTCTGGGTCGATCCATCCAACTCAACATGCTCTATTGCACAATAGCCGGCCAAGGACCCATGAAAGCCAGATTTCATGACTCTCAGGCAATAGTTGGGAAGCATTTCATCATCGTCGTCCAGAAAAAAGATGGCATCACCGAAAGCTGAAAAGACACCAAAATTTCTCGCTCCAGATGCGCCCTTTTCATAGCCGTTAGTTATGACTCTAAGGCGAGTATCCGAAATATCTTTCAGCACAGAAATTGCAGGTATGACGGAATGATCGTCCACAACAACGACTTGACCATCCTCCGGACAGGCTAGCAAGGCTGACCGGACCGCTCGCGGAAGCAGCTTTGGTCGGTTGAAAGTGGGGACAACGATACTTACGGACGCCATTGATACAGGTGCGGATAAGGTTTCAGGGGAGTGCCAGTAAGAAGACGCCAAAAATTGGACACCCTTAAGTGCGACGGACGAGACGGAGACACGAAGTCCAACGGCTCCCTATCTCCTATCTCATCAAGAAACCTCGATCGCCACTCTTCTGAAACGGAATCTCGCTGTACTTGAAGAGCTGATGAGGTACCTTGATATTCTGATACTTCAGCGTGGTTCGCCAGTGCCTGAACAAAATCATTTCCGTCAGGTAAAAGATCCTCATAGATGAATGTCTTGGTTGGCATTCCATTCAATGCGGTATAGCTCCTCCAAAAGGAATAGGATCTTTCGATTAAGAAATAAAACCGGCAAATACTTTCAAAACTGTACTCCAAGGGACCTCGCCTGCCTTCACTTGAAGTCCACGCCTTTGCCTGAGAGGCCTTCGTATACGAGATGGCTTGAGCCAAACGATCTCGACGTTCCAATCGGATAAACTGAACGTCATTATATGATGCAATGCGCCGTAGCGGATCCACTTTGTAGAATTGAAAGAAGTCAAGTAGTTGATAAGGGAACACTTTTAGAAGGAAAATATCATTGGGTGTGGACGCCATAGAGATTATTTTGGATATCAAGGTATCCACGTTTGTATTCTGATAGTCCATGTTATTGACTACAGGCGCCAGCCATTCATCGCAATTTCCTAGCGCATTTGTGCTATTTGCCAGATCTCCAAGCCAGTTTGTTCCTGAGCGACCCTCGCTTAGAACAATTGTGCCTCGCATAGGTGCATTCCTTTTCGTTTGCGTTGCGAAAGCAAGTGGATGGAATAGTTGTCCAGGACAAAGCTGCGCGCAGCGTGGCCGAATTACTTCTTGTTGGCTTCTCACCTGATAGGGTTCATGGTCGCTTCTAAAGACATATGGCGAGAATTGCCACCTTTGCGTCCCGGTGCGACGTTCAATTCTTGTTTCCGCCGGTTGTGTGGAGGCCCCTCCAGCATCCGTGCCAACGTCACGTCCGGCCCCTGTGTCCCGTCCAGGATCGCCTCGACAATGTCGGGTGCGAGCAGGGTCAGGCGCAGAGCGCGGGTCATGCAGGATGACGCGATCCCCTCGGCCGCTTCGCGAGCGAGGATGGTGCCGGATCCCACCTCGATGAAGCGCCGGAAGATCCGGAGCGCCTGCCTGACGTGTTCGCCATCTACGATGAGCTTGCGCCTCTCGACCCGCTAGCCGAAGGGCGGGACGCCTCCCATCCAGATGCCCTTGCGGCGGCTGGCGCCCTACTGCGCGTACCAGGCCTGCACGGGCGGATGACTTGCAACGCCACGCGCCACTCCGCCAATACGAGCAAAGGGGTCGAGAACCGTGGTCGGAATGTCGTCGAAAGCGCCGCCTCGCAGAGCCTTGTCCATCATGTAGATCTTCACGTCGGCAACCGCCGGTTGCGTTCCTCCGACGAAAGGGTTCTCGCCAATCAAGTCTTCGATGCCCCTCGCCCAGTGGGGAATGAAGCCGTCTGCAAGGTTCTTGCGTGCGACCTGCCGTTCCGTTGCCTCGGTGATCCGGGAGGTCGCCGAGATGCGGTGTCGCAAATCCTCGCATGCCTCCAGCACAGCGTCGTGCCGTGCCGCATCCCACGGATCGTCGGGATGAAGATGGTGCAACCGCCCAATCAACCTTAGAATAGCGTTGGTTTGGGAAAAAATTCCACGTTCGGGAAATTCCAGCACAGGCAAGGATCCAAACGGCAGATCAGCCTTAATGCGGGCCAAGTCGTCACGAGTTAGACGCTCATCGTCAAACGGCACCCCCGCAATCACCAGCGCAAGCCTCACTTCCTCGCCGCGGCTCCCGGCAAAATCGAAATAGCGGACGATCGGATCGGGCATAGTGTTACTCTCTCGTTGGCGCTCGCGACGGTTGGCGTCGTCGCGTAGATGCGATGCGGATCGCGATGACCTATACTGGTCATGCGACTTCGTCGATGACTCTCGATGTGCAGAGAGCGGCAGCTCGTCCGCAGAGCGGAGTTAGAGGGCATCCGGCGCGTGTCGACCGCCCGGCAAGGCCAGTCGGGGCTTGGGCTTGAAACGCAACGGAAGGCCATCGGCGGGCGGTGGCAGGTGTCGCATGTGCGCGACCTCATGGCCCGACTGGCAAGTTGACGACCTGCTGCCAGAACAGCCCTTCATGCCTGTCGCAGCGCCAGCAGGGGGAATGTAGGCAAATCCGGAGCCAGGTGCCCGGCCGTCGGCGTTATGGGGCTCGTGCCGCTACGAGCTGTTGAATGTTCGCGAGTTCTCTATTATGGCGGACGCGCGCGCTAGGCGGCCCCAATCCTATCTGACGGAAGACATCATGAGAAAGCCCAAGGACGACGATCTTACCGACCGCCGTGGCGCCGCTGCCGATGCCAAAGCTGCTCTCCTTGACGCCCACCGTGCAGCAAAGGCAGCCGCAGAACCGACACGACTTGCTCGGGAAGAAGAGCGTTTGAAGGTGGCCGCAGCCCGAGACGAACGGCGTGCCGAGCGCCATCAGGCCAAGCTCGATGAACAGGCGCGTGTTGAAGCCGATGCAGCGAGGGACCAGGCGGCCGCCGATGCTGCAGCCGAAGCCGAGGTCGCAGCTAGGGAAAAGGCTCTGGATGACCGCGTCTCTCGCGTCGTCAAGGATGAAGCCGCCCGAAAGGCTGAACGCGACCGGCGCTACGCCGATCGAAAAGCGAGACAGAAGTGACAATCAGGTCGCGGTAGTTCGCTGTCGCCCGGCAAGTGCGAGAAGCGATTGCCTGGCGCACGAAGGAGGCGCTGCGGTCGCCAAGACGCGAGGCGTGAAGCTCGGCAATCCGAACGGTGCGGCGCTGCTCAGGGGGTCTGGCACGGGAGGTTACGCGCTCCGGGAGGCTGTCAGCGCAAATGCCAATGCCTTCGCCCAGGCGCTGGCTCCTGTGCTGGCGGTCCTGCAAGCGGACCGCGACATGACACTGCGCGAGGTCGCGGCCGATCTGAACGGTCGGGCTATCCGAACGCGGCGCAACGGCAGGTGGCACGTGTCGAAGGTCCGAAAGCTGCTGGCGCGGCTCCGCGGAGGTGGGCGATTTAATCGTGCAGGAAAGAAGTGACTGCCCGCGAGCTGTTACATCAACCTTGCTTCGCTCCCGCCAAAAGCCACTTGGAACGCCGGTCGCGCCGCGCAGCGCCCGAGGTAGGCCGCCAACGCCGGGTGATCGGCCAACGGTCTCGCCTGAGACGCAACCCAAACGGAATACCCGACCTGGCAATCAGCGCCAGAGAACTTGCTCAGCAACCATTCGGAATCCCCGATCCATGAGCCCAGAAGTTGGAGAGCATCCGTCAAACGCGCCGGTGCTCCCGCTTCCTCTCTTCGCGCCACGTGCTGGACCATGGTCTCTGCGAAATGCAGCCAATCGAGCCAACCCGCGCGACCCGGAGCGCCCGGCTCCCGCCAGAGATGGGTAGCGCGGGTTTCGCAGAGCCACTCGGCCATCGCGCCTGTCTCGTGCATCATTACTTCGCCATCGGACAGCGCCGGCGGACTTCCCGGAAGCAGCGCCGTGTCCAGGGTGCGCGACGACGGCAGCGTCTCCAGACGATAGGCACAGCCGATCTCCTCAAGCAGCCAGAGAATTCGGGTCGAGCGGGACAAGGGCGCGTGCCAGAGTGTGAGGTCGGTCATCGCTCCAGCTATACGGCCTCGGCGGCCGCACGCCAGCATGTTCGATGTCGATCCCGATGCGTCCGACGGCGTCGGCCTGTCGGGGGATAGCGTGCAGCAGCTCGCTGTGAATGCCAATACCCTCGGGGCGTCCCGCGACCGGTCTTCTGCTTATAGGCGGTCTTGCAGGCCCGGGATGGACTAAGCACCGGCAGGCGGCCTGATCGACCACCGCGTCGGCCTCGTCAGGGTTCCTACCATGTGCTGAGGCCAGCCTCTCCAGGCGCCGACGGAATTCAACGGTTCGCGAGGCGGGCCACCTGCTCGCTGATTTCCTTGAACTGTGTCCCTAGTAATGCGGCAGTCTCGGGATCGTCTGAGGAGGACCAGTCGGTCATCGCGTCGTCGTAGATGTCCATGACGGCCTTCTCGCCACGCAGAACTGCGTCCAGGGAACTTTCGTCCAGGCCCGTGATCCAGTCGCGGAGCGTCACCACGGCGGCGTTCATTGTTCCCTGCAGCGATCCGTCGTCTTCCCCGGATTCGCCCAAAGCGGCGAGCCGCTGCTCCAGCGCGTTCGCGTGACGACGATGCATCGTCGTGAGTTCGGCGATCACACCTGCGATCTCCGCGTCGGCGCGCGGCAGCATGGTGTCATATCCCTGTAAGACGTCGTTCGTCGCGGTTAGGGTCTGGTGCAGGCCAGATTTGGGTGTGTTGGTCATGTTGAAGAGCTCCATTGCGACGATGAGGGGCCGTTACCGGTTCGCTTCGTATGAAACCTGAGACCCGTCACGCGGTTCCATGCGACAGAAGCAACGTATGGCTGCTATTCCAGCGCGATTGTTCCGGCCCCTGCCAAAGGCCTGCACGGAAGTTGAGATGATGCGATGAGTCTACAGATCGAAGGGAGAAGCTCATGTCCCGATCACTGAGAACGCTCGTCGAACGGCAGATCAGCAAGGCCATCGCAGAGGGGCAGTTCATAGGCTTGACGGGCGAAGGCAAGCCTCTGCCAGATCATTCCGGTGAGGCCTTCACCGACATGGCAACCCAGGTTGCGGTTCGGATAATGGCCGAGGCAGGGGCCTTGCCCGAGGAGTTCAGGATCAAGAAACTGCTGGAACCAGCCAGACAGGCATTTCGAGAAGCCAAGAGCGAAGAAGAGAGGCGTCTGGCGATGGCTCTCATCGCGGAGCTCGAACAGCGGTACAATACTGCTGTCGAGGCGCGCCGGAGGTTCATGTCTCGCTGAGGGGAGTGAGCCGCAGCTGCGTTGACAGGCTGATCACGAAGTCGCCTCGTGCCGCGTCACAGTTCCGCGGAACCGCAGATTGGCCTGTCCGTTGATCTTTCACCAAAAGGGAGATCAATCATGCCTACCTCTGGTACATCCAACATGGTTTCGTCTGCGGACGTTAACGGCACTGAAGTCTACGGGCGCGACGGCGTACACATCGGGTCAATCGATCATCTGATGATCGACAAGCAGTCGGGCAACGTCGCCTATGCCGTCATGGGCTTTGGCGGATTCCTGGGTCTTGGTGAAGAACACTATCCGATTCCCTGGAACAAGCTCCATTACGACACTGCAAAACAGGGTTTCGTTACGGACATCACTGCTGACCAAGTCGAAGGAGCGCCGGCGAGAACCGACGATTGGCACAGGGACCGCGACTGGGAACGCCGCACCTATGACTATTACGGAGTGGCGCCTTACTGGATCTGAACGGCAAGTGGGGCGGCCCGTCATCGCCGCGTCAGGTAACACTGTGCATTGTTCGGTTCTTCGCGAGTTGCAACTGGAAGACCGCCTGGCGCCCATGTCGGAACGCCATTTCCGCTGCGGCTAGGTAGAACTGCCAGATCCGGAAGAAGCGCTCGACATAGATGTCCAGCACCCGAGGCACGCTTCTGCACCCGGGATGCTCCTAGGTAACGTTAGCTTTTCGAGGAGTGTCGGATTTCGGCAGCACGAGCCAAGGAAAGAGCACGGTCGCCATTACGGCAAATGCGAGCGTCCACAGGACCACGGCAAGTGTTGCCCCATCTACGCCGTGCGCAGAGATACTGGGGTCGGCAACTCTTGCAGCTCCAGCACCAACGACGAGCAGGAAGGCCGACGTCAACATCGGCCCGGCATTTAGCTGGCGACCGGTGTGACCCATGGTTGCACGCATCATGACAGCGCACGTCATTCCGCCAATCGCGCTAATGCCCCACAGGTGGGGGCCGACGGCCGGATGTGCGACGCCGCACGTCGCCAAAGCGGTGCCGAAGAAGCCAAGAGGTATGAAAAGATACGCCAGATGAAGCATCAGCAGGAGCGGAGACTTCGCGGTTGCGGTACCTTGCCATCTCCCCAATCGGACAAGATGCAAACCGGCAGCGAGAAATGCCAGCGCGGCGTACGTCCACGTATCGGCTGCCACGACCCAGGCGACGAGTGCCACTGCACCTGTTGCCAGGCACAACACATCGAAGCTGTTGAACGGAACGGGCAACCGCTCATGACCTCTGGCCGCAAGCCAGTTCCGTGTGAAGCTTGGCAGGATTCGACCCCCGATCAGCATGATCATAAAGATCAGCACCCCCATTCCTGCTCTTCGTCCGAAGTCCGCCGTGCCGGACGCGATCGCCTCGGCGTGGAAGAGGACATTCAGAAGCCAAAGCAGCGCGACCGGCATGAGAACCTTCAGATTGCGCCAATTCCGGCCTGCCACGATCTCGCGTGCAATCATGAGGGTGACGGCCAGGAGAAAGGACTGGTCCACGGCGGCGGTAACGGACGCAGGCAGAGCGATCAGGCCGGCGACACTGATCCGGCCGGCAAACCAGAGGGACAAGAGGGACATTAGAGGCCAGCCCCTCGTCGGCAGCCGGCCGGTCCAGTTGGGCACCGCAGTGAACAGAAACCCCGCCAGCACCGCTGCACCGTAGCCGTAGACCATTTCATGGACGTGCCAGTCCGCTGGCGTGAACGGACCGGCAAGTGACGTCCGGCCTGTCCAGACAAACCACCAGACCGGAATGACGATTGCTGCGAAGAGGATGGAAACCAGAAAAAAGGGACGGAAGCCAGACGACAAGAGCGCTGGTCCGTCATACCTGCCTCGCTTGGACATTCCTCTGCTCCGACAAGGGACAGTAGGGGCGGCAGCCAGTTCCGCCGCACCTACAGACAGATGATCAAGGACGATGCGTCATTGGACCTGTGCGATCAGGTCGGCCATCCGGGTCTTGGCCTTCCCTTTCTGCTTGACGGCTTGGGCTTCGTCGAGGTTCACGGCCTCTCCCACCTGCACGAGAGCAACCATGCCCATCGCGTAGTGCGGTGTGCACTTGATGCCATAGAGGCCCTCTGCATTGACCGTCAACTCGAACTCTTCGTTGATACCCGACTTGAACTCCGCGACGCCCTCGGGAAGCATCCCCTCGATGTTCTCGGCGTTGTGGCCCTTGTCGGTGGGGATGAACTTCACGATGTCTCCCGGCGCGGCCTTCACGTAGCCGGGTTCGAAGACCATCGCGCCGGCCTCTCCCTTGTTCAGCATCCTGACCTCGTGTGTCTCGGCGGCGGCGGTGCCGGCTATGGTTGCGAGGGCGGCGGTCATCATCAGAGCTTTCAGCATCGGACAGTCCTTTCAGGCGTTCATGTCGTTTCTCTTGCCGCTGTTTTGACCTATCACAGGGTCGCAGACGTTGTTCTTGGACAAACTCTGGAGTGGTCGTGCCTAAACTCGACGAGAGCCTTTTGAAGGGTCTTCCTCCCTTCTCGCTGCTGGAACGGCCGCAGATCAGGGAAATCCTCGATCAGGCCGTCTCGCGCCGCTACGAGGAAGGTACGGACATCTTCCGCGAAGGCCATGACGCAGACCGGTTCTATCTGCTGCTCGACGGCTATCTCCGCGTGGTGCGCAGCACGCCGGGTGGCGACCAGATCATCGTCCTGCACATCTCGCCCGGCCAGCTCTTCGGGATTGCGCCCGCCCTGCACCGCGACACCTATCCTGCCACCTCCATCGCCGCGGCCGAATCCATCGCCCTGTCCTGGCCCGTGAGCCTGTGGTCTGAGTTCATGTCGAAGTATCAAGGGTTTGCGACCCAGACCTATACGACCCTCGGTCAGCGGATCGGCCAGATCCAGGAAACGCTGACCGAGATGGCGACGCAGGCCGTCGAGAAGCGCGTGGCCTGCGCCCTGTTGCGGATGGTGAACCAAAGCGGACGAAAGACGACGGAAGGAATAGAAATCGCCTTTCCGGTCACCCGCCAGAACATCTCCGAGATGACCGGCACGACGCTCCACACGGTAAGCCGTCTTTTGTCGGCGTGGGAGAAGGACGGCCTCGTCCGCTCGACACGCAAGCACATCGTCGTCACGGCGCCCCACCGCCTCGTGGTCCTTAGCGGCATTCAGGAGTGACGCGTCTCGAGAGGTCGGCCTGAGCCTTCCGAGACGACGACGCGGCGCAGTTCGGCACGAAATTCGCTCTCGTCCAGCCCGTATTCGAGGCAGGCGTCGACAACGGTATGGAACGGTGCAATCGGGCAACCCGGGCACAGCATGCGGCGGTCGAGGAACACCGTCGCGACCTCCGGGCATTCGGCGAAGAGCACCGAAAGCGGCAGATCGGGGTCGTCGAAGTCCGGGCGAGCCATGCGAGTCCTTTCGAGGGCATTCTGAGCCTGGCTTCCCCCAGCCTCTTTGCGCTTCCGCAACAAGCGGCGCGGCGGTCCGACATGGACATCGCTCATGAGCAAAATCGGCGGTCGGCAGGCGCCACGTCTCGCCAGTTCGTTCGGACAGCCAAGCCGCATGGGTCGTCGCGTCGTCTCTAGGCCGGCAAGGCCCGCCAAAGCGGCGAGTGTCTTCATGTTCAGGCTCCTCGAAGAAATCGGGGCGGCCGGACTGTTCCGGCCGCCCCTGTGACGACTGCGCTTCGAGACGGTCCCGGCCTAAGGCAGCGCGGTCTTGCCCTCGTAGTTGGCGTTGTACTCGGCGGGCGCCTGCACCTGTTCCATCAGGTCGTTGTTCCAGTCGCCGTCGACCACCACGTGCGCCGTAGCACCGAGGTTCACGGCCTCGATCAGGTTGTGGTTGACGTAGGCATAGACACCCGGCTGGAGGAACTCGTAGAGCGCCGCGCCGGCGGAACCGCCCGCGATGAACCAGGTTTCGAGGTCGCGCTGCGGCGGGTTGTTGAACTTGCCGCGCTCCCACACGAGGTCGCCGTGACCGCCGATCAGGTGAGGACGCGTGTCTCGGTTGGCCTGGCTGTGGACGAACAGCACCTTCTCGCCTTGCGAGGCGTGAAGCGCGTTGTCGCCGGTCAGCGATCCGACCTTGCCGTTGAAGACGACGTGGCTGGGGATGAGGCCGTTCATCACCTCGAGCGTGTCGGGATAGCTTTCGCCGACATCTTCGAAGCGCTTGTAGTCTCCGTTCTCGTCCTTCGGGATATAGAAGTCGTTCTCGCCGATGTAGAAGACGCGGTCATAGCGCACAGAGTTGCCCTCGTGGTCCTTCAGGCCGTCTCTCGGCAGGACCATGATGGCGCCGGACATGCCGCTCACGACGTGCCAGGGGATCATCGGACCTCCGGGCGCACAGTGATAAACGAAGGTGCCGGGACGTGTCGCCTTGAAGCGGAGGACCGTCTTCTCTCCGGGGTTCACCAGCGTCAGCGACCCGCCTCCGAGAGCACCTGTCGCGGCGTGGAAGTCGATGTTGTGCTGCAACATGTTCTCAGGCGAATTGTAGAGCGTCAGTTCGACGTAGTCACCTTCGTGCACCACCATGAGGGGGCCGGGAATCGACCCGTGGAACGTCATCGCCTGGAGGTAGACGCCGTCGTCGACCTCGATCTCCTTTTCTACGATCTGCATCTCGAACTCGACGATACGGGGCTCGCCCGGCGCGACCTCGTCGTGCGCGTGAACCATCGGCGGTCGCACCAGCTTGTGCTTGATGCGCTGGAGGTTCGACACGTCGGCGGGCGGCGCCATCGACGTGTCCATGATTTCCTCGGCGCTTGCGGCCTTAGCGAGGAAGGGAAGTGAGGTAATGCCTGCGGCTCCCAACAGTGCGGCTCTTCGGGTCAACATCTCGTGCGTCCTTTCAGATCGAAGTAAGTTGACCTTCAATTAGAGGTGATGGAGCGGGAGAACGTTGTCCAAACGCAAGCTTGGCGTGTCCAGTCATGGAGAACCCCGCCCGAGATGACGACTACATCGTGATTTTGGGTTGCCCCGTAAGGAGATGGTTTATCTGTCGGACAGGCCTTAGCATTCGGCACCTGGCGTCGATCGAGCGGCCACCGGCGGACCCATGACTCGACAGAAGTCCATTGACCGGCTTTTCCGAATAGTCTTCTTACTTCTTTTCGAGCGTCTGACACACGATAGGCGGCTTTTCGGCTGACGAGACCGGACCAGACTTCAACAGTGAGGCGAACTGCGTGGCGAAGCTCAGACGTGGGGGACTGGACGGCGCGTTCACGGTCTACTTGCTGTTGGGGCTTGCGCTGCTGCTTCCTGCACTGGCCGTCGCTTTCGTGCTGCTCTATTATCGGCTGAGCGATGAGGCTGACTACGCGCGTCAGCGCGCCGTGACCGCTGCTGACATGCTCACTCTCCTGTCTGACGCACGTGTCGCCAGCGACCTCGTCACGCTGCGCATCCTTGCTCAGGCAAGTCCATTCAGGAGTGGTGACCTGGATGCAGGGGCACGTCGCGCGCAGGAAGCCGTGGGACTTATGCCGGGGTGGCAGGCGCTTCTTCTCACAGATAGCTCGAGTGGCGAGAGCCTCTTCTCAGTGACCCAGGATTCTATCGATTACGCGCCTGAATTGTCCTGGGTCGCGGACATCAACGCGGACGGCTGGGACATTGGAGGCGTTGAACGTGATGGCCTCTATTGTCCATGCGTCACCGTTACTACCGAAATCCCTGGGAACAATCGCCACATTCTTACAGCATTCACCTATCCGCAAACCTACCAGGAAATGCTGATGCAACGGGTGCCGAGGACTCAGTTGCGGCACTCGTAGATCGGGAGGGCGAGTTCATCGCTCGCTCCATCGACTACGCAGTGCGCGTTGGAACGCCCGGGACCTCCTACGTCCTTGATGCAGTCGCGAAGGGTGGCAATGGCATTTATGCGGGAACCACCTACGAGGCGCTCACCAACTACACCGCTTACGCAACCTCTGAGCTGACCGGATGGTCGAGCCATGTGGCGATCAGCAGCGCGGTGCTGGACCGTCCGCTGCAGAGGGCCGCTGCGGTCATCACCTTTGGCCTGTTGGCAGCAATCCTGGCAGGCCTTGGGCTTTTCGTCCTGGCCGCACGCGAAGTTGTCAGAAGGCGGAAGAACGAAGAGCATCTTCTGAACCTCCAGCGTTCGCAGGCAGTCGCCCAGTTCACAGCGACCATCGTCCACGACTTCCGCAACGTGATTTCCTCGCTTCAGTCGGGACTGAACCTCATCAAGCGCAAGACGAGGAACGACGAAATCAAGTCGTATGTCGCGCTGATCGAGGACTCGGTGTCGAAGGGAACGCGTCTTGCCAATCAGCTTCTGAGCCTGTCTCACGGAAAGGACACGGAACTTGAAACGGTCGACGTCAGCGAAATGCTCAATGGTCTTCGGTACCTTCTCGAGCAGGCTGCTGGTGACGGCGTCGCCCTGTCGATCGACGAGATGGAAAGTCATCTGGCTGTGGTCGCGAACAGGGATCAGCTTGAACTTGCCCTTCTCAACCTCGTGGTTAACGCTCGTGATGCGTTGGAAGGTCAGGGGCGCATTACCATAGAAGTTTCGTCGGTCGGCGAACGTGCCGAGATTGTCGTGTGCGACAACGGTCCTGGCGTCTCGGCAAAGCTGCAGCGAACTCTTTTCCAGCCCTTCATTACGGACAAGCCGCAAGGCACGGGTTTGGGATTGGCGCAGGTGGCGGGCATGGCGCGCAATGCCGGCGGCGAGGTTGCCCTGGAGAACGTCTCCGAGGGTGGGGCTCGCTTCGTGATAAGACTCAATCAGGCAAGGACCGTCGAGCAAGCACGTGGCTCTGATGTCCCGGCGGAATAGTCGACGAAACCAAAAGCGAACCTATCTTCTTCTCTGCGGACGACATCGTCTCTGCTGCAGAGGTGTCACGGTCATGCTGGCGAAGGCTTCTCTTCTCGCGTTCGCGGCTGCGCTGTCCGCCGCGCCTGCAGCTGCAATCGAGCACTGCGAACCGCGTCGAAATGTGACCTGCGTCGTCGACGGAGCCACCGTCTGGCTCCAGGGTGAGCTTTTCCGGTTCCAGGGCTACGACGTTCCCCGTTTGAAAGGTGACCTCTGTGGCGGTGACGAAGAAGCGGCGCTTGGGAAGAAGGCTGCCGACCGATTGCTGAAGATACTGAAGAGCGGCGACCTCTTCATGACGAGACTCGGTGAGGATTCCAATGGAAAGAAGTTTGCGAGGCTGTTCGTGAGCGGCAGGGACGTTGGCGAGATCCTCGTTGCGGAGGGGCTAGCTCGCAAGGCGCCGGACGGTCGGAAGTTCTGGTGCGACTGACTGACAACCAAGCCGCCATCTCGCTTTCGATGATCTGGTGACCAACGCTCTTCCTGGGCCCTGCAGGAATGCAAGCAACTCAGACAGCTGAGGCCCAACGAACCCGGTTTCGGTGAAGAACTCCAGTTCATCTTGCAGCGCGTCAAGAGAGGCGTCGGACAGCTTCCCCACAGCGAAGGCGAGTGTGGCGCAAGTGGTCGCATCACCGAACTGAGCCAGCCGCCATGCAGCAGCCGAACGAAAGTAGTCAGGTTCAGGAAACATACTTCACCAACTTCTCGACCTAACTGAGCGGGCCAGAGGTGACGCCCCCGGCTCCGCCAGTCTCACTCGTTACACACACATCGGACTCGGTCCAATGAGGCCAAGATGAAGGACCCGGAGGTTCCGGGCAACTCGACAAGTTTTTGTCCTTACGGTGTTAAGGTTAATGGGGCGTTGCGTGATGTTTCATACATCGTTGCTCACACGTCTGGGGACTACATGTTCTCCGCGGGCAGCTCCGTCTGACACCTTGATGGGTCCTGTGTCAGTTCTAGTGTCTTGATCGGCCTTCACGGGCCTTGGACGACGAACTTCGGCATCGGGAGTGGGTGAGGCAAACTGCTGACGCCATTTGATCGCTTTAGCAGGATCTCACGGGCTATGAGCCTGTCCCGAGCGAATTACCGCACTGGACCTCAGGAGGTGGGATGACCATGTCATCAACGCGCCACGCAGAGCCAGCCTTTTCGGCGAAGGCCGACAATGTGGCCGTTCCGAGGGAGCGAGATGCGCCCATACCGAGTGAGGACATCCCGACCATCTTGGACACGCGTCGCGACTGTATCGTGATCGGCGGCGGACCCGCAGGCATGACAGCGGCAATCTACCTTGCGCGATTCCGGCGCAGCGTGGGCCTTCTGGACGCAGGCGACAGCCGCGCGAAATGGATTCCCCGAAGTCACAACCATCCGGCCTTCCCAGACGGGATCGCGGGCACGGAACTCCTTGACCGGATGCGGGCACAGATGGCGCAGTTCGGAGTGGAGACCGTGAACGCGAGCGCAACGCGGCTCGAACGGGCAGGCGACGCCTTTTGGGTAGACGCGGAGCGGGGACGTTGGGTTGCACCAGCGGTCATCTTGGCAACGGGGGCGCTGGACATTCTCCCTGCCATGGAGGGCGCTTGGGAACACGTGCGCCGGGGCACCATCCGTCAGTGCCCGATCTGCGACGCATACGAGGCGACTGACGGGCGGATAGCGGTTCTGGGCTCTGGACGACATGCAGTCGAGGAGGCGTTGTTTCTCAGTCGGTACTCGAACGACGTCACACTTGCCGCACTCGGAGGCGACCCCGCGCCGGATCCCCAAGAGCGGGCGGCACTAGCGGAGGCGGGCGTCGCAGTGCTTGACCGCGCTGTGCGCGAGGTCCGCTGCGAGAACGGCCAAGTCCGACTTCTCCTCGCACAAGGTGGCTTCCGGCAGTTTGACGTGGCCTATTCAGGCATGGGTATCGAACCCCAGACAGAGCTCGTGAAGGCTTTGCGGCCGCGCCTTGCGGCGGACGGCAGGATCGAGACTGACGCGCACCAGGCGACGTCGGTGCCGGGCCTCTACGCGGCGGGCGATGTGGTCACCGGGCTCAACCAGATCGCGGTCGCCATGGCGCAGGGCGAGATCGCGGCGACTGCTGTCCACAATGCGGCACGTAGGGCGGAGGGGAGGTCGCTGCGCGGGACGAGCGGCGATTGACGGAGCGACGCTGCCATCGCCGATCCGGACGCTGGTTCTGTCGAATAACAGGGCGGGGTAGGGGAGGCGGGTGCCTTCTACCCGCCCAGAACCTAGTCCAGCGCTTCCAAGCCAAGGTTGAGTGCTTTGCGGACCGTCTCTGCCACGATCTCTCTCGGCTGGCCGCTGAAGTGACACTCCGTCACTTGCGGCGTGCCGGAACGGTGGAGGGTCGCGATATAGACCAGGCCGACCGGCTTGCCCTCGTCTGGCTCCGGTCCCGCGACTCCGGTGATCGCGATGGCCAGCCCCGCACCCTTTGCACGCTGAAGCGCTCCCTCCGCCATCGCGCGGGCAACCTCGGGATCATAGACCGTCCGCTCCTGAATGAGCGCGTCCGGTACCCCCAGGGCGTCGATCTTCATCGAGGGAGAGTAGGCAACGAAGCTCCCCTCGAGAACCGACGAGCTTCGGGGCGTGGCGGCGATGCAGGCGCCGAGCAGGCCGGCGGTGCAGGACTCCGCCGTGACGACGCGGATTTTCTTGTCAGCGAGTTCGTTTGCCAGCCGCTGGCCAAGTGCGACGATCTCCCCGGAAAACGAGGTGAGCGCACGATCGTCGCGGAGCACTGCCGGGCGGAACAACCGGTCGTCGATCATGTCGAGCATACTCAAGCGATCCGACTTCGGATGGTCGAGCGCGATAGGATTCATGCGTTTGAACCAGGTCGTGCGCAGGCGACGCAGAACGGCGGCGATGGCCCGGACCGCAACGGGATCGTCACCCGCACAGAGCACGTCCGGTATCTGTTCCGCACTCAGCGACGGGTTTCGCCGCAGCACGTCCAGTACAGCGAAGACCGTGACGTCCCACTCGAGATAGGTCGCGCCGATCTGGGCTTCATCCCCTTCACCGATCCCCAAACCGTCAGTCGGCTTTGCGCGCCATGTGCTCTCGGGTACGCCGTAGGCGTGCGCCATCCACGGGACCTCCCACGACTTCAACAACGACTGCACAGGCGTGAGGTCACCGACGTCGCCATGCAGCGTCCAGAAACCTGCCCCCAGTTCCGAGAAATTGTCGGTGCTTGCCACGAGGCCGCCCCAACGATGCGCCTGATCGTAGAGGGTGATCATGCGCAGGCGCGCGCGCATGTTGCCACGCCGCGTCCGGAGCGCGTCGGTGTCGCCGCTCCGCAACTTCTCGTCCAAGCTTCCCAACCCTGCCACCATGCAGTGGTACTGCTCGGACAGATCAAGTTGGAGATGTTCGATTCCCAGAGCGTGACAGGCCTCGACACCGCGCTCGGTTTCGACCGGATCCTGCTCGATGGGCAGCGTGTAGCCGACGACACGCCACCCCGCTTCCTTGAGCAACGCCGCCGTCACCGCGCTGTCGACCCCGCCGGACATCCCGAGTACCGCCGTCGATACGCCCGCCTGCTCGCGGTATTCTGCCAGTTGCTGAACCAGCCTCTTACCCACGGCCTGCAGCTCTGACGGTGGCAGAAACAGACCCGCGCCAACTTGCTCACGCAATCGGGTCTCGAACCAGGGCGATAATGGTCCGCGGGGTCTCTGGCGAGAAAGTTCGAGAACTTCGTCCAGGTGCTGCATCGGGTTGCCTCTCAGATCCGCCGCTCCTTCAACCATCGTCGAAAGCTCAGGGTTCCTTCCCACAGCCGCGCCATCCGCCCACGACCTCACTGCTCGGCAAAGTCGTGCGGGGAGCGGCTTCTGCGGCAAGCGTCTGGAATACTGACGCAATCGGGCTCGCGTGCGGAATGGCGGAGGTCCGGCTCGCCGCAGCAACGGCTGCGATCACGCTCTTCTTGATGTAGTCGGGGGACCCATGAGCAAGAGATGGCAGCGGCTTATTTCACCGCGTCTGAAGGACTCATGAAGCCGACGTCGCCGAGCGGCGTGTTCAAGCCCCAGTCGCGGTGTATGAGCACGCCGTTCACGATGTACAGCTTCCGCACGGGATATTCGGTCGCGCCACCCGAGCCGTCTCCGATCACAACGACGGCGCTCTTCTGTCGCTGAGTCCCGTCGTCGACGCGGAAGTAAGCCGGATCGGCGGAATCCGCGATCGCCTGCATCACCTGCAGAACGTCGCCATAGTCGCTGATCCGTTCGTCGCGGAAATAGCAGAGTCCCTCCATCGCACCAAGGCCGACCGCAGCGACGGCCGCTCCGGATGCAGACACTGCGCCCGCGGCGGTGCTGCCAACAGCTCCGCCAATCTCTCCAAGAGTGCTGGCGGTCGACCCCAACATTGAAGCACCCGTGGCCGCGTTGGTGAGCGTGAATGCACCTGCGGCCCGGTTGGCAAAGGCACCGGCTGCGTCCCGCGCACTGCTCACGCCGCTTCTCAGAAGCTCGCTCGGGCGATAGTCGCAGACGCGTGCTTCGGCGGAGGAGACGGTGACGCCCGCCAAGGCCGGAAGTGCCAGAATGAAGACGACTGCACGATTCATGACTGCCTCTCTACGGGGGAATTGGTGTGTGCTTGTAGCGTAGGCACACCTGCCCGGGCGCGGATGCCCGTCTCCAAGGCACAGTGCCCAACCCTCGGCCGACGTCAAGCGGCGGCCGCGGACTTCTGCTCATTCGCGGCAGTAGAGCACGGTTGTCGGCCGTCTGGCCTCTGACTATTGGTCGATTCCTTACTTCGACGACAGAACAACACAGGAAGCGTCGGCGCCTGCGTGCGCCTGTCGCTCGTCCCGAACAGGTCTATGTGGCGGTCTGAGCAAATAGGCTGTTTCTGTCCCAGGTGCAGACCGGCGCAACGGAGCCTGATGCAGGCAGCGGAACTGCGAGTCGCAGTTCGAACCGAGAAGGAGTCCGAACGTGATCCGATGCTTTCGAAACGAGGGGGGCCGACTAACGGGGCCACATGAGGAGATGTCGGGAGCCTTGTGGCTCGATCTCGTGAGTCCCACGCGAGAAGAGGAGGTCGCGGTGGAGCGGGTGCTCGGGCTCGATATCCCGACTCGCGAGGAAATGAACGAGATCGAGATATCGTCGCGGCTATATCTGGAAGGCGGCGGGACGTTCATGACGGCGATCCTCCCGGCCCATACCGATGGCGATGATCCGGAAATGGCGCCCGTGACTTTCGTTCTCACTGCGGATCATCTCGTGACCGTTCGCTACCACGAACCCCGAGCGTTTACCTCCTTTCCTCCCCGTGCCGAACGCACGGGTCTTGATGTCCCAAACCCCGAAAGCATCCTCGTGGCACTCCTCGAAGCGGTCGTGGACCGGCTCGCCGATATTCTGGAGCGAGCCGCTCGAGACATCGACGCGGTTTCTCGTCAGATATTCCGGCCCGCCAAGGATGCCGCGCCGGACAACCAGAAGACCCTGGAGGAGATCGGACGAAAGGGCGATCTCACCTCGAATATCCGCGACAGCCTTCTCACGCTGGAACGGCTGGCAGGGTTTTTAGGCCACGCGACCGTTCAGCGGGAAAGCCCGAAAGAGATCCGCGAGCGCACGAAGACCCTCTCCCGCGACATCCGATCCCTGCTGGACCATGCGGGATTCCTGTCGCAGAAAATGACCTTCCTGCTCGACGCTACCCTCGGAATGATCAACATCGAGCAGAACGCCATCATCAAGATCTTCTCCGTGGCAGCCGTGATCTTCCTGCCGCCCACGCTGATAGCGTCGATCTACGGAATGAACTTTCAGCACATGCCGGAACTCGACTGGCTGTTGGGGTATCCATTTGCTATCGCTTTGATGGTCGTCTCGGCGATATTGCCCTACGCATATTTCAAGCAAAGGGGCTGGCTGTGAGACGATGTTGCTGTGTAGAGCAGAAAGCAAGGCAGCACTGAACACTTCGACGCCCGTGGCACTCTGTGGGATGGGCCTGATATCGGACGTTTGCCCGCAGACTCGTTCCCTCTCGGCAATTGACATGAGCGTGGTGTGGGTCACTCCCCCTATGCTGGATGTACCTCACGCGTCGGCTCAACTTGTACGCGAAGACATTGCGGCGCCGCGGGCAGAGGCGATTGCTTGCAGCGCAAAGCGTGGGGATTGGCATGTGCATAAGCCACCAATTCCGCTTACGGGACGTTGGCAGAATCCATTGGCTCAATGGTGACATGCCAAGTCGTTCGGCAAGGGGGTAAAGCATCTATAAGCCGATTGGCGCCTCCGAGATCGGCGTGAAAAGCACGCATTCGGTGAGCCGGCCTTCTTTCTGCTAGGTAGTAAAGAGCGCCGAGCTTCCCACCGCCTCGAACGACGAACAGCCTAGTTGACCGAGCGAGCGAACCAATTCGAGCTTTAGAATCTTCATTGCGCATTCAGCCCCGTCGCTGGCGCCCGCTCCGACCCCGTATGCCAACGCGCGCCCCGCCAGCGCAAAGTCGGCACCATGTGCTTTGGCACGCAACAGGTCCGCGCCGCGCCGAATGCCGCTGTCGATAATTATTTCCAGCCGTCCTCGCACGGCTTCGGCAATCGGTGGCAAGGCTTGGATCGTCGGCGGCCCGAACGCGACCTGACGGCCGCCATGATTGGAAACCACGATGCCGTCGCAACCGATCTCGGCACATTTCAGCGCGTCCTGTGGATGCAGGATGCCCTTGACCAGAAGCTTGCCCTTCCAACGGTCACGCAGCCTTCGAAGGCTGTCCCAGGTGAACCCGGGCGTGATCAGGGTCTTCTGGACGTCGGCGTAGGATGTCGCCGCCTGCAATAGGTCCGCGTAGTTCGCGATATTGGGCTTGCCGTGACGAAAAGTCTCGACCGACCAGCGCGGATGGGTGGCAATCTGAAACAGCACGTCCGGCGTCAACCGGAACGGAACCGAAAGCTGGTTGCGTATGTCGCGGTCGCGTTTCCCTGCGGCGGGAACGTCGGCGGTTACCATCATCACCGGATAGCCAGCCGCCTCGGCCCGCGCGATCAGGCCTTCGGTTACCGCGGCGTCGCTGGAGACGTAGAGTTGGAACCAGCCGACGCCATCGGCCGCCTCGGCCAGCCTTTCCATTGTGGTCGAGGCTGCTGAACTTGCCACGTAGGGAATGTTTGTCTGCCTGCAGAGGCGCGCGAGCGTAAGATCTGCCTCCGGCCAGAAGGCGTTGAGCATCCCGATGGGCGCCATTCCGAACGGCAGGTCGAAGGTCTGGCCGAGTATGGTGGCGCGCGTGTCGATGTTCGAGACGTCCATCATGTAGCGCGGCGTAAGCTCCACCTCTTCGAAAGCTTCGACATTGCGACGCAGGTTGCGCTCGTTCTCCGCGCCGCCATCGACGAGATCGAAGGCGAACCGGGGGATGCGACGCTTCGCCATCGTCCTCAGGTCGTCGATCGAAGCCGCCCGAGAGAGCCGCATCAGATCGACCACCCGCCATCGACGGCGAACGACTGGCCAGTGGTGAAGGCCGAGAGATCGCCGGCGAGGTAGCAAACCATCGCGGCGATCTCCTCGGGCCGGCCAAGGCGTCCCATCGGCTGGCGCGCCTTGAACGCTTCGAGCGCCGCGTCGAAATCTCCTGTCGAGGCAAGCCGGTCGTTCAGCGACGGGCTTTGGACCGTCCCAGGGCAGATCGCGTTGCAGCGGATGCCGTCCTTCACGAAGTCGGCGGCGATGGACTTGGTCATGCCGATGATCGCTGCCTTGGACGCCCCATAGGCGAAGCGGCGCGGGGCACCTCTTTCGCTGGACACGATGGACGCGATGTTGATGATGGATCCTCCCCCCTGCCGCAGCATCCCGGGAAGAACGGCACGCGTCAGGCGGTACGTGGCCTTGGCATTCAACGCGAAGGACCGGTCCCAGGCGTCTTCCTCGCAATCGAGGATCGTGCCGTCATGCACCCAGCCGGCGCAGTTCACGAGGATGTCGATTTTCGGATGCGACTCCACCAGTGCCGCGATGGCTTCGGCGTCCAGGACGTCCAGGCGCCGCGGGGTGACGCCCGAGGTGTCGTCGGCCAAGCTTTCGACCGCCGCGGCGTCGATGTCGGTCGCGATGACGCTCGCATCCAACCTAGCCAAAGCCTCGACCGAGGCGCGCCCGATCCCGTTTCCGGCAGCGGTCACGAGCGCCGTCTTTCCGTTCAGTGTCTCTGTCATCGGGTCACTCTCAACGGGCCAGCCACCCGCCATCCACGGTCACGACGCTGCCGTGGCAATAGGCGGCGGCGTCGGAGGCCAGGAATACGGCTGCACCGGCGATTTCGTGCGGTTCGGCGAACCTGCCCGCGGGAATGCGCTCCAGCAACACGCGGGATCTTTTGGGATCATCGCGCAGCGCCTGCGTGTTGTCCGTGGCGGTGTAGCCGGGCGCGACGGCGTTCACGTTCACTCCTTGCCCTGCCCATTCGTTGCAGAGTGCACGTGTCAGGCCAATCACGGCGTGCTTGCTGGAGGCATATGCCGGCACGCGCAGCCCGCCTTGCGACCCCAGCACGGATGACACGATCACGATCTTGCCCGACCCTTGGGCCAGCATCCGCCTGCCCGCCGCCTGCGACAGCAACCAGACGCTGTCGAGGTTGACCGACAGGACGCGTCGCCAGTCGTCGAAGGGCATCTCGACCGAGTCCTGACGGTGAATGATGCCAGCGTTGTTCACGAGGATATCGAGACCGCCCAAAGCGTCGGCGGCGAAGCCGATCACCTCTTCGGCGGCGGCCTGATCCATTCCGGTGAAATCGGCCTTCACCGCCACTGCCCGTCGCCCAAGCGCCTTGATCTTTGCGATGACCGCCTCTGGCGCATGGCTGCGATAGGTCAACGCCACATCGGCCCCGGCATCGGCGAGGGCCAAGGCAATGCCCTCGCCGATGCCGGTCGCGCCGCCGGTGACAAGCGCCTTGCGGCCGGTCAGGTCGAACGGATTGCCCATGCCTCAGTACCGGTTCGCGATGGGCAGGTCCTCGGCCGGGAAAAGGCTGATGACCTCGCACCCCTTCTCGGTCACGACGACCTCTTCCTCGATCCGGGCAGCCGAGTATCCGTCGGCGGCCGGGCAGTAGGTTTCCAGCGCGAAGACCATGCCGGTCTGGATCTCCATCGGGTGATCCAGCGACACGGCTCGGGAAATGATGGGGCGTTCGTGCAGTGCAAGCCCGAGACCGTGGCCGAACTGGAGGCCGAAGGCCGAATCCTCGTCCGGGAAGCCGAACTCCTCGGCCTTGGGCCAGAGCTTGGCGACGGTGTCGGTCGTCACGCCGGGCTTGATCGCCTCGATCGAGGCGTCGATCCACTCGCGCGCCTTCACGTAGGCGTCGTTCTGCGCCGGCGTTGCCCGCCCGATGTTGAAGGTCCGGTAGTAGCAGGTGCGATAGCCCTGGTAGGACTGGAGAATGTCGAAGAACGCCTGATCGCCGGGCCGGAAGTAGCGGTCGGTGAAGTTGTGCGGATGCGGGTTGCAGCGTTCGCCAGAAATAGCGTTGATCGCCTCGACGTCGTCCGAGCCCATCTCGTAGAGCATCTTGTTCGAGAGCGCGACGATATCGTTCTCGCGCACGCCCGGTTTCAGCTCCTCGTAGATCATGTGGTAGACGCCATCGACCATGCTGGCCGCCTGCGTCAGAAGCTGGATCTCGTCCCAATTCTTGATCTCGCGCGCCGCCAGCATGATCTGCTGGCCGTCGACGATGTTCAGGCCTTCTTCCTTCAGGGCATGGAACATCGCGGTTTCGGCATAGTCGACGCCGACAGGCATGTCCGCCATGCCGGCGTCCCGGATCAGGCCCGCGATCTGCTTGGCGTATTTCTTCATCAGGCCGAATTCGGGCGGGATCGTCCCCCGCATCCCGACGACACCGGCAAGGCAGTGCTCGGGCTCCAGCCAGTCGGAATAACGCTTGTGATGCATCGCCGCCGAGCCGAAGTCCCAGACATAGGGGCTGTCGTCGCCCGTCAGCAGGCAGAACCGGCACATCTTGTCCCGTTCCCATTCGCCGATCTTGGTCGCGCTGACGTAGCGGATGTTGTTGACGTCGAAGAGCAGAAGCGTGCCCGCGTCCGACGCCTGCAACGCCTGCCGCGTCCGCGCGAGGCGATAACGCCGCAAGCGGTCGTGGTCGATCCGGCGCTCAAAATCGACGGAGGTGTGCCCCCAGGCGGGCAGGCGGTCGCGCCATTCCCAGTTGGGTTCCAGGTCCTGCGGGGTAAGCATGTTCGGCATCAGGGCGCGTGACATGAAGATCTCCTCCGGGCTGCGCTGGCGCTGCCCTTGCTTGTGAAAGTGGCTGAAAACTCAGGGCGCTACTGGATGCACCAGCCGCCGTCGATATGGACCATCTGGCCGGTCATGTAGTCGCTGTCGTCCGAGGCGAGGAATGACGCGGTGCCGACGATGTCCTTCGGGTAGGAGACGCGCTTGATCTGCAGCGCATCGCGAACGATGTCCTCGTAGGCCTGGCCTTCCTTTTCCTTGAAGCCGATATCGACGAGATCCTTGTCGAGCTGCTTCCAGAGCGGTGTCACGACGACACCGGGCGCATAGCCGTTGACGGTGATGTTGTGCTCGGCCAGCCCGACGGCGCCGCAATGGGTCAACGCAAGGCAGCCGTACTTCGAGGTGCAGTAGACCGTCACGTCGACCAGCGGCTTACGGGACGCGATGGAGCCGACGTTGATCAGCTTGTAGGGATGATCCTCCATCGGTCCCTGGGCGATCATCTGGCGCGCGGTTTCCTGCATCCCGAGCCACATCGCCTTGGTGTTGACGTTCATGATCAGGTCCCAGTTGTCTTCGTCGATATCCATGAAGAAGCGGGGCTTGTTCAGGCCGGCGTTGAAGACGCCCACGTTGATCGAACCGAACGCATCGACCGTGGCGGCGACGGCCCCCGCATTGTCCTCGCGCTTGGTCACGTCCATTCTGACGGCGATAGCCTTGCCGTTGCCGGCGGCGTTGATGCTGTCGGCCATCTTCTGTGCTTCGGCCAGTTCCAGGTCCCCAAGGCACACGTTGGCACCCTGCGCCGCAAAGGCCTCGGCATTGGCCGCGCCCATTCCGCGGGCGGCGCCGGTAATGAGGATGTTTTTCCCTTTCAGGCGATTGGGGTCCATGGTGTCTCCTCCTCGTGTCACGGTGACCCGTCGGGTCGTATCAGGGCATCCGCCCGGGTCTGGGCAGTGCGCAGGGCAACGCGGGGCGATTTGATCCCGCGCAGCATGTCGTGGAATTCCTCGCCGCAGATCTTGATGATGCCACCGATCTCGGGGACAGGCGGACGCGGCCAGAATTGCAGTTCGTCGCGCCAGGACATCGCGTCGATGGCTTCGAAGATGGGCGAAGTGCGGCGTACTTCCGGGTCCGAACCGACCGAGTAGCGCGGGTTGGTCCGGCTGCCGTTCTGGACGTAGAGTTTCTGGGCTTCGGGCGAGGTGAACACGGTCAGCGCCTCGACCGCCGCCGGCACGCGTTCGGGCGCGAGGTTGGCCGGAATGCCCATGACATAGCCCCCGACGGGCGCGACGGGTCTTGCGCCCGGTCCGGCCGGATGCGGCAGGTATCCGGTCTGGCCGTAGGCGGGCGACGTTTCGTCCAGCTCGAAGTAGGGGGCGAGCAGGGTGTAGCCATAGGCCATCGCGATGCTGCCCGCGGCGTAGGGGCGGACACGTTCGTACCACGACATCGACAGGATGTCGGGCGGCGAGTACTTCAGAAGCTCCAACAGGTACTCGGCGGCCAACAGCCCCGCGTCCGTGTCGATGGTCGCCTGGTAGCCGCCCGAGGCGAGGTGGTCGGTTCCGAAGCCGCCCGCAATCGCCGGCAGATCGAGGATGGGCTGGCCGAAATCGGCGATCGTCATCAGAACGGTATGGCCGAGCGCCGTCCCACGCGCGGCATTCCACGCAATGCCGTACCGACCGTGGCGGGGGTCATGCAGCTTGCGCGCGGCCTTCAGCACGGCGTCGGTGGTCGCGGGCGGCTCAAGCCCCGCATCGGCGAAGAGGTCGCGACGATAGAACAGGAGTTCCGGCGTGGTCTGCGCCGGCACACCATAGGCGCGTCCGCCCCAATGGGCGGCCTTCCAGCCCGCGGTATGGAAATCCGCCGGGTCGAGGCGCGCCAGATCCATGACCTGGTCCAGTGGCATCAGGACGCCTTTCTCGGCGAACTCCCCGATCCACGGCAGGTCGACCGCGATGATGTCATACCGGCTGGTCGGTCTGGCGGCGTTGCGCAGCCCTTCTTCGCGGAGCCGGTCGATGGAAAAGGCGCGCTGGCTGATCTCTATGCCGATGACCTGCTCGAATTGACGTTTCAGATTGTCCATCACCATGAAGGTTGGATCGCCATGAACCAGGACGCGAATGCCGCCCGGCACCTTCAAGGGTTCGGTGCGCACGCTGAGTGGCGGGACGGATTGCGCCGCCGTGTAGCTGGCACTGAAGTAATAGTCCTCGGTGTCCCGCGCCTTGCGCTGGCCACCGAAGTGCCCATCGGCAAGCCGGCGAAGCCGACCCGAAAGCTGCACCCACTGGGCCAGGAGCTTCTCGCTGGGATGCATGGAGAAGCTCTTGCCCGACTTCGTGCGGGGCCGCTGCTCGATAAGCCCGTCCTCGATCATTTCCTTCATGCGCCGGTTCGCGGTGGCATAGGGCACCCGGCTGGCGCTTACGAGCGAGGTGGGGGTGATCGTGCGCGCGTTGTAATGGCCCTGAAGGAGATGCAGCGCCATGCGCAAATGCGCGTTCGGCGTGATGATGTCCAAGGCGTCTTCCAACTCGTCGCTGAAATCCTCGAGGAAGGCCAGGAGCTCAAGCGGCTCGGATTTCGCCTGGGGCGAGACAGGGTTGCTTTGGCGATGCCCTCCCAGAGCGTTCATTGCGCGGCTTTGCCTCTTTTCGGACTTGCGTTTACGTGGGTGTTTTCCGCTATCCGCTTCGGATGATCCGGAGTCGCTCACGACGATTGCTCCCATAGATGTCCAGTGTGATGTCCAACACGTATCGTTAAAATATTCATTGTGGATAAAAAATTATCCGTTTTGGATACTTTTGATGAACTTAGGAGGTTTGAAGCCCGGCACTCTATCGGGCAATCGTTCGGCATGCCGAGTGATGGACCTGGTGCCCGGTAAGGGCACCTCGGAGTTCGAGAAGACCGTTATCATCCGGGAGGAAACCAAAATGAAACTTCGCACCACTCTTGTCGCTTCGACAGCGATGCTGGCCGTGGCTGGCGTCGCATCGGCCGATACGATGAAGATCGGCATCACCCAGAACAACGTCGGGGTCGACAGCTATCAGACCACGTACGAAAAGGCGTTCATCGCGGCCGCCGAAGAGAACGCGGATGTCGAAACGGTCGTACTCGACGCGGGCGGCGACGTGGCGCGCCAGATCGCGCAGATGGAGGACCTGATCCAGCAGGAGGTGGATGCCATCATAATCTGGCCGACGAATGGCGAAGCCGTGATCCCCGCCGTCCGCAAGGCGCACCAGGCGGGCATCCCCGTGATCGTCACCAACTCGAACATTGCGGAGGCCGGCTTCGATTTCGTCAAGTCGTTCTCGGGCCCGGACAACATTACCCAGGGCGCGCGGTCGGCCGAGATCATGTGCGACAAGTTCAAGGAGATGGGCATCGAGGACGAGGCCAGCGTCGTGCACATCACGGGCCAGCCGGGCTACACCACCGCCATCGAACGCGCCAAGGGCTTCGAGGACCGTCTGCCCGAAGTCTGCCCGAACGTGAGCGTGTTGGACACCCAGCCGGGCGACTGGAACCGCGAGAAGTCGCAACAGGTCATGGAAGCCTTCCTCGTCAAGTACGACGACATCGACGGGGTCTACGCGGGCGACGACAACATGGGCGTGGGCGCGCTCAACGCTGCCAAGGCCGCAGGCCGCGACGGCATCGTCTTCGTCGGCGCGACCAACTTCGCCGTCGGCTACGACGCGATGGGCGCAGGCGACTACTGGGGATCGATCTATCAGTCGCCGGTCGATGACGCCGAAGCCGCACTCCAGACCGCAATCGACGTGCTCGGAGGGAAGGACGTGCCGTTCCTGAACTACTTCGACACGCCGAAGATCACTCAGGACAACATGGGCGACTTCACCAAGCCGGTGTTCTGAGCCCAATCGTTTCGCGGGGCGCGGCGAGACCGCGCCCCGGCAACAGCTTCTCGCACAGGTTTTGGGGGGACGCGGCATGGGACGTGTTTCGGATCGCGTCTGCATCGTGACAGGCGCTGCCCAGGGCATAGGTCGCGCCATCGGAGAGGCGCTTCTGGACGAGGGCGCCATGGTCTGTTTCGCGGACCTGAACGGCGGCAAGGCGGCGGAGGTGGCCGACGCGAACCGCAGCCGCATCAACGGACGGTCGGGCGCCGTCACATCGGCGCAGGTCGACGTGACCGAGCGCGAGCAGGTCCGGGCGATGATCGCGCATACCGTCGAGGTCTTCGGCCGGCTCGACGTGAAGTTCAACAATGCTGGCGTCAACAAGCCGATGAACTTCATGGACGTTACGGAAGACAACTGGAATTTCATCATGGGCGTCAATGGGCTCGGCTGCATGATCGGCATGCAGGAGGCCGCGCGCCAGATGATCGCGCAGGGACACGGGGGCAAGATCGTCAACACCGCCTCGATCGCCAGCCGGCAGGGGTTCGACAACGTCGCGCCCTATTGCGCGTCGAAATTCGCCGTGGTGGCCCTGACGCAGTCGGGTGCGCGGGATCTGGCGAAGCACGATATTACTGTGACCGGCTTCGCTCCCGGTGTGGTGGCGACCGAGATGTGGGAGCAGGTCGACCAGGATCTGCTGGCCATCGGCGCGTCCGAGCGGCCGGGGCAGGCGATGGAAGAGTTCTCGGCCGACATCCTGAGGGGCCGCGTGGCGACCCCGCAGGATATCACCGGTACAACGACCTTTCTGGCGTCGCGAGACAGCGACTACATGACCGGTCAGATCGTCATGATCGACGGAGGCATGACACTGGTCTGACCGCACGGCATTGGGAGGAATGAATGTCAGTGACACAAGAGAATGCCGGCGACCTTCGGGAGGGGATCATGGCGACACCGACCAAGCAGCAGATCGGCACAGTTCTGGCCAGGCAGGGCATCCTGATTGCCTTCGCGGTGTTCATGATCGCGTTCACGCTCGCAAACCCGAAGTTCTTGTCCGTGGACAACGTGTTCAGCGTCGTCCGGTCGTCGGCGATCCTGGGGGTGATGGCGCTGGGGGTGACCTTCGTGGTCATCAGCGGCAACCTCGATCTGTCGGTGGGCTCGATGATGTCGTTCTCGACCATCGTCGTGCTGGACCTGCACGACAAGATAGGACCCGCGCTGGCCATTCCCGCGATGTTCGCGATGACGCTCTGCCTCGGGGCCTTTATCGGCTTTCTCGTGGGATACCTGAGGCTAAATTCGTTGATCGTCACGCTTGGCATGCTGTCCGCGATCCACGGGCTGACGCTGACCTATTCGGGCGGACAGAACATGGATATCGCCGACAAGGAAGGGACGTGGTTCAGCGTGTTCGGTCAGGGAACAGCGCTGGGAATCCCGGTGCCGATCCTGATTTTTGCCGTACTCGCTGCCCTCCTCGGCGTCGTGCTGGCCAAGACCGCCTTCGGGCGAAAGGTATACGCGGTCGGTGGCAACGGCACCGCCGCGACCTTCTCCGGCATCCGACGCGCGCGGACCGTGTTCAATTGCTACATGATCTCGGCCGCTTGCGTCGCGACGGCTGGCCTCATCCAGGCCAGTCGTTCACTTGGCTCTCAGAACACCGTGGGGCAGGGGCTGGAACTCGAGGTCCTGGCCGCCGTCATCCTCGGCGGCGCCTCGCTTCTCGGCGGGTCGGGGACCATCTTCAAGACCGTCATCGGCGTGCTGATCCTGGGCTTTATCCAGAACGGTCTCCTGCTTTTGGGTCTGCAATTCTACGTCCAGTTCGTGGTGACGTGGGTCATCATCATCCTTGCCGTCTGGCTCGATATCGCGGCCAAGCGCGGCAAGCTCTGGTCGCCGATCGCGTGAGGGAGGGCTAGCCATGCAACCGGGTGCACTGTCAAAGGCGCTGAAAAGCGGCGCGATCTGGGGGTTCATCGTTCTCGAGCTGATCTTTTTCAGCGTGGCGGGCGAGTTCCTGTCGCTGTCGGACAAGGCCTTCATGGATTTCGAGAATATGCTGCTGCTTCTCAAGCAGTCGGCGCCCATCGGGATCATCGCGATGGGCATGACTCTCGTGATGGTGAACGGGAACATCGACCTCTCCGTCGGCGCGACCTTCGCCATCGCCGCGATCATTCTCCTGGACAGCATGACATGGCCGATCTTCGCAGGGCTTGGCGACTGGGTCATCCCCGTGGCCTGGTTGCTGGCGCTGATGGCGGGCACATTGCTAGGCGCACTCAACGGACTGATCGTCTGGAAGACCGGCGTGGATGCCTTCATCGTCACGCTGGGCTCGATGCTGGGCTTCCGCGGCATCGTCTTCATGTTCAATGGCGAGAATCCGACGAGCCATCTCAACTGGACGCTGGTCGATTTCGCCGAGGCCGAATTCCTGGGCCTCGCCACGGCGTCGTGGTTCCTGTTGGCGGTTACGCTGGCGGTCTGGTTCCTGATGGCCAGGACCGTGCACGGGCGGAACGCCTATGCCATCGGCGACAATCGCGAGGCTGCGGTCAACGCCGGTATCCGGGTAGGGCCGCACATGATGATCAACTTCGCGATCATTGGCTTTCTGGCCGCGCTGTCGGCGGTGATCTTCTACTCCGAGAGCGGCTCGGTGAACCCCAACGACGGTCAGCTCTACGAGCTTTGGGTCATCACGGCAGTGGTGCTTGGCGGGACCAAGATAACCGGAGGCGCAGGCAACGTGATCGGGACGTTTGGCGGTGTTATCGCGATCCAGCTTCTGCGCAAGGGGCTGGGCCACATCGGCGCAGATACTTCGACCGTGAACCTCGTCATCGGCCTGATCCTGATCGCAGTTCTGTTCCTCGATCGGCAGCTGAACGTCAAAGGCAAAGAGGAGTTGAAGGTATGACCGATCCGGTTCTCCGCCTCCAGGACATCGTCAAGACCTTTCCCGGCGTTCGGGCGCTGGACGGCGTGTCCTTCTCGGTCATGCCGGGTGAAGTCCACGCGCTGATGGGCGAAAACGGTGCGGGAAAGTCGACCCTGATGAAGGTTCTGGGCGGCATCTACCAGCCCGACGGCGGCGACATCTACATGGGCGACTGGAAGGTGGTGATGTCAGGTCCGCTGGAAGCCAAGGCCAAGGGTATCGTCTTCATCCATCAGGAACTCAGCCTCGCCGAGGAACTGTCGGTGGCCGAGAACATCTACCTCGGCGAACTGCCCCGCAAGAGCTTCGGCCGGGTCGACTGGGGCAAGCTCGCGGACAAGACGAACGCGATCCTCGAGAAACTGAATGTGGGCTTCGATGCGCGGACGCGCGTGGGCGACCTTTCCATCGCCAACCAGCAGATGGTCGAAATCGCCCGAGCGCTCACCGTCGACGCGAAGGCGGTGATCTTCGACGAACCGACGGCGTCGCTCACGGATGCCGAGAAATCGGTCCTGTTCGACGTCATCGCGGACCTGAAGAAGGACGGGGTCGGGATCGTCTACATCTCCCACCGGATGGAGGAGATCTTCAAGATCACCGACCGCATCTCGATCCTGCGTGACGGACAGTACCAGGGCACCCTCGCCACCGTGGAGACGAACGAGGAGGCGGTCACCCAGCTGATGATCGGGCGCAAGCTCGACCTCAGCCGCAACGCCTCGCACCACAAGTTGGGCGATGTAGCCCTGGAAGTCCGCGGCCTGAGTTGCGGAAAGCTCTATCGCGACGTGAGCTTCGAAGTCCGCCGGGGCGAGGTCGTCGGTTTCTACGGGCTGGTGGGCGCCGGCCGGACCGAGATCGCGGAGACGCTGTTCGGCCTGCGCGGTCCGTCTGCCGGGCAGATACTGCTCGATGGCGAGGAGGTGAGCATCGCCTCCCCCGCCGAGGCGATCGCGCGCGGTATCTCGCTGGTGCCCGAGGATCGAAAGGGGCAGGGCCTGATCCTCGGCATGAACTGTCGCGACAACATGACCCTGCCGCAGGTCGACGATCTGAAGGCCGGGCCGTTCGTGGCGGAAGGCGCCGAGGTGGCCATCTTCGACAAGTACCGCGACCAGCTGGATATCCGTACACCGAACTGGAAAAGCCGGGTCGGCAATCTTTCAGGCGGCAACCAGCAGAAGATCGTCATCGGAAAGTGGCTGTCCATGCACCCCAAGGTGCTGATCGTCGACGAACCGACGCGTGGCATCGACGTGGGCTCGAAATCCGAGATCCACAAGCTTCTGCGGGAATTGGCGTCCCAAGGCTACGCGGTCATGGTCATCTCCTCGGAAATGCCTGAAGTGCTGCACGTCTCGGACCGGATCGTCGCCATGTATTCGGGTTGCATCATGCGCACCTTCACTTCCGAAGAGGTGACAGAAGACAATCTCATCCAGGCGATCTCGGGGCTTGGTGGCGATCGAGCCGCCTAGAAAGCGGCGCCATTTAGACCAGTCGGGAGCAACCGATGGAACTATTTCGCTAAATCCCGCCGGATGACGAGAAACGAGGAATGCTCGGCCGAGCCGGAAGTCGTCCTGCGGTGTGCCCTCCACCAGCGACAAGGACCTCAGGTACGTGTTCCCACCTCATGCGAAAGCGGCAGCGCCAATGCGATGACGCGACGCGCTTCAGAGGAGAGTGGCGCACGGAACGCCGTGGTCTTGCCCGGCGCAGCGGCGGATCATGTCTGACAGCCTGCCCGCAGGCAGTCTTGGGGTCGGTTTCGGCCCCCTTCCTTGAAGGGAAAATCCCGGAACACATGATCGCGGGTCCCGGGAACACTCTGCGGCAACGGCTGTTTGAGGTCTCATCGAAAACACCCCGTTCTCGGCACAATGATCCCCACCAGGAGAGACAGCATGTTCCATCATTCCTCGAAGCTTCAGTACGAAGTGCGCGTCGAGCGGCCGGACCCGGCTTTCGCGAAGCATCTGCAACAGGCGATCGGCGGCATCGAAGGAGAAATCCGCGTTGCGATGCAGTATTTCTTCCAGGCCATGGGAGCGCGGGGGGACTCGAAGTACCGCGACATGCTCATGATGACGGCGACCGAGGAGCTGAGCCATATCGAGTTTCTCGGCCATGCCGTCGCCCTGAATCTCGAGGGCGCGCCGGTGGATGTCCAGGACGAGGCGGCCAAAGACCCTGTGGTCCACGCGATCCTCGGCGGAATGAACCCGAGGCACATCCTGTCCTCCGGTCTCTCTGCGATGCCCGTCAACTCGAACGGGGTTCCCTTCGACATGAGCCACGTCTACGCGACGGGAAACATCGGGGCCGACATGCTGGCGAATGCCACGGCCGAGGCCGGCGGGCGCGTTCTCGCGAGCCGGCTTTACAACATGACGGACGATCCCGGCATGAAGGACATGCTTTCGTTCCTCATCGCGCGGGATACGATGCACCAGCAGCAATGGCTCGCCGTTCTGGAGGAGTTGGGCGGCTGGGAGAAGCAGCTCCCGATCCCGAACGCGACGCCTCAGGATCACGAGGCGACCGAGCACAGCTACTATTTCCTGAACACTTCGCTCGACGAGCCGACGCCTGAAGGACGTTGGACGTCCGGACCGTCTCTCGATGGCCGGTCCGAATTTTCTGTGATGAAGGAGCCGAAGCCGCTTGGCCAGAAGCCGAGCCTTGGCAAGGCCAAGCCGAAATCGGGCGCACAGAGCGAGCAGACATGACGCAGAGAGGTGCGAAGGCGGCACGGGTCCGGCAAGCAGAGAGCGCTCTGCTGCCGGATCGACGGACCTGCGATCCGGCGTCCTGACCCTCGCACCGGCAACTGAAAGGGCCGGAGGATTGGAACAGCGTGGCGAGCGAGACGAGTATGGCCGGATGCCAGGGACGGGCGGGTGCATGACGCTCGCCCCGTCGCGGTCGTCGGGGCTGGAAGGCGGGTGTCTTTGCGGACGCTGCCGGTTTACCATCTACCGGATCGACGAGATCGTGGAATGTCATTGCCTCAGGTGCCGTCGACTGAGTGGCGGCGCACCCGTCACCTGGGTCTGTATGTCTCGGGACGGCATCTCGTGGACGCGCGCGCCCAGCATATGGTTGTCATCGACAATTGCTGACCGGGGGTTTTGCCCTACCTGTGGATGCATGCTGTGGATGGCGTACCGGTTTAATTCCGAGGTTGCGGTTCCTCTCGGCTCCCTCGACGAACGTGGGGACCTCGCATCCGAACGACGGATCCATGCACAAGAGGCAGAATAATGATGAAACGGGAAGATCGGACGGACGAGCGGCGGGTGGACCTGGACGTCAAGGCGGCCCTGGAAGCCATACGTCAGGAAGACGTCCCCGAGAGGCTAAGGAAGCTGGCAATACGGCTTCAGGAGAAGCTGGACGGCGAGCGCTGACATGAGCGCAGCGGGCGGACCAGCTATGGCAATGACGGAAAGGAAAGAAAGTTCATGACCGACGCCTTGAGAGTTCTCGTCGCCGAGGATGACTTCATCCTCGCGACGGAGCTTCAGTACCAGCTCGCCAGGCTGAACGCCGAGGTCGTCGGACCCTTTTCCGAGGCGCATGACGCTGTCGATCATCTCGAGAATGTCGATGCGGCCATCCTCGACATCCGGCTGCGGGACGATACGTCGTTTCCGCTGGCCGACTGCCTGTTGACGCGGGAAACGCCTTTTGTGTTCTACACCGCCTACACGCTCAAATTGCCGGAGCGGTATCACGGCGTCCCCGTCATCAGCAAACCGACCCCGACCGAAGCCCTGGTCGAGCTGTTGCGGTCGCATGGTGCGCGCCGCAAGCCGCCTGCGATCAATGCCGTTGCCGCCTTGCCCCTCATGATCCTTCACGCCCGCGACCTGATGCCGGACTCGAGCTCGGCCGACAGGCTGGTGGAGCTCACCCTGAAATCGGTCATCGCCGTGGGAACGACGACCTGGTCCAGCCAGGCCGATTTCGAGCAGTACATGATCTCGCAGATGCGGGACCTTCATGTGCAACGCGGCAAACGGCTTCTGAGCTAGCCGAACACGATCCTGCCTATGCTGACAGGCCGCGGGAACATTGCCCGGCGGCACCTGTTCTTCTGCCCATCTGAGCAGCATTTGCAGGAATTTGACGATGAACCGATTGACACCAAACCGTCGCCAGCTCGCCCGCGGCATCGCCGACAACAGGACGTACCTTCTCGTCTCCCTGGCAGCGCTTACAGGGGCGGGAGCGCTGGCGCTCGCCCTCAATCAGTCACGGCAGGCCAACGACCAGCATCCACCTGATGACGCACCGGGACGCACCGGCCGGCGGTCGCGCTTCGGGCGCTTCGCCGTGTCGGGTCGGACGGTGACGATCAATCGTCCGCGCCAGGACGTGTACGACGCCTGGCGAGACATGTCGCGACTGCCGCATTTCATGGAAAACGTGGAAAGCGTGACAGTCCAAGGCGATCTGACCCGTTGGACCATACGCGGACCCGCGGACTTCGACGTGGAGCTGGAAACGCGCATCGTGTCGGATCGGCCGGGAGAGGAGATCGCCTGGCGATCGACGGAAAACTCCGCTGTCGAGACCTCGGGAAAGGTCATGTTCCGCGACGCGCCCGCCGGGCGGGGGACCGAGGTGGAGGCTGTCATCGCCTATGTGCCGCCGGCAGGACGGATCGGCCAGATGATTGCCAAGCTCTTCCAGGCGGAGCCGTCCATCCAAGGTCGTCGCGACCTGAAGCGGCTCAAGATGCTGCTCGAAACCGGCGAGATCGCCACGTCCCGAAACCGCAAGACGACCGCCTGAGGAGATTTCAAATGCGCGCACTTACCTGGCACGGCAAGCATGACGTTCGCGTCGATACGGTCCCGGATCCCGAGATCGTCAACCCGAGGGACGCGATCATCGAGATCACCTCGACAGCGATCTGCGGTTCGGACCTGCACCTCTATGACGGCGTCATACCGGGGCTCATGGGCGGCGACATCCTGGGTCACGAGTTCATGGGCAGGGTGGTCGAGACCGGACCCGACAGCAGCCTCGAGAAAGGGCAGCGCGTCGTCGTCCCCTTCACCATTTCCTGCGGGTCCTGCTTCTTCTGCAAGAACCACCAGTTTTCCGCCTGCGACAACTCCAATCCTGTCGAGAAGCAGGACATTACCGAAAACCTCTACGGCCATGCGATGAGCGGTCTCTTCGGCTATTCGCATCTGACCGGCGGATATCCCGGAGGCCAGGCCGAATACGTGCGGGTTCCCTTCTCGGACGTCGGGCCCATCGTGGTGCCGGAGGGAATGGAAGACGACGACGTGCTCTTCCTGTCGGACATCCTGCCCACGGGCTGGATGGCGGCCGAGAACTGCGACATCAAGGAAGGCGACATCGTCGCCGTCTGGGGCTGCGGTCCGGTCGGTCTGTTCGCGATCCAGTCGGCTCTCCTCCAGGGCGCGGGCCGCGTCATCGCCATCGATCATTACCCCCACCGGCTCGAGCTTGCCCGCAACCTCGGCGCCGACGTCATCGACTTCACCCGGACCCACGTCCTCGAAGCGCTGATGGAAATGTCGGGAGGCCACGGCCCCGACGCCGTCATCGATGCCGTGGGGATGGAGGCGCATGGCTTCGCGCCCGACCGCTGGCTCGACGTCGCCAAGCAGACGGTTGGCGTCGGAGCCGATGGAGGCCACGCGCTGCGCCAGGCTCTGATGGCCGTCAGGAAGGGCGGGCGGGTCTCGATCCCCGGCGTCTATGGCGGGTTCCTCGACAAGTTCCCGCTCGGGGCCCTCATGGAAAAGGGCGTGCAGGTGCGGTCCGGGCAGACCCATGTCCAGCACTACATCAACGATCTGCTGAAGCGGATCGAGGAGGGTGAGATCGATACCACCTTCCTGATCTCGCACCGCTTGTCGCTGGAGGACGCCCCGCTCGGCTATCGCAATTTCCACGACAACCAGAACGATTGGACCAAGGTGGTCCTGAAGCCGGGCCTGACAGCCCCGCAACCTTCGGAGGTCGAGGCATGACGGCGCGACCCTTCGCCGTCATAACCGGCGCCTCGTCCGGCATCGGCCGCGAACTTGCGCGTTGTGCGGTCGAGGACGGATGCGATGTCCTGATCGCTGCCGACGAGGCGTCGATAGAGAGCGCGGCGGAGGAGTTGCGCGGTAGCGGAACGAAAGTCGAATTCGTCGTCGCGGACTTGGGCACGTCGGAGGGTGTCGCCACGCTGTGGCAGGCCGTGGGAGACCGCAAGATCGACTACATGATGGCGAACGCGGGCAGGGGGCTGGGACATGCCTTCCTGGAGCAGGACTGGACCGAGATCGAGTCCGTCCTGCGCGTGAACGTCGCGGGGACGACCGAGCTTCTCCATCGAACGGCGCAGCATATGGCGTCGCGCCGGTCCGGCCGTATCCTCATCACCGGGTCGGTGGCGGGCTACATGCCGGGGTCGTTTCAGGCCGTCTACAACGCCACGAAGGCCTACCTCGACTCGCTGAGCTGGGCGATCCGGAACGAGCTGTCCGACTGCGACGTCAGCGTAACCTGCCTGATGCCCGGCCCGACGGATACGAAGTTCTTCGAGCGGGCGCACATGGAGGATACGCCGGTCGGCGAATCCGACAAAGCAGACGCCGCCAGCGTCGCCCAGGCGGGGTATGGCGCGATGAAGGACGGCAAGGCCGGGATCACGCCCGGCATGATGAACAAGGTGCAGTCCTCGCTGGCCAGGGCGATGCCTCCTGGGGCGACGGCCTGGCTGCATCGGCAAATGGCGCAGCCGGAGGAAAAGACATGAACGCGAGAACCCATGCCGTCGTCACCGGCGCATCCTCTGGATTGGGGTTCGAGCTGGCGCGTCTCGCGGCCCAGGACGGGCACGACCTGACGATCTGCGCGGACGAGGAAGAGATCGAGCAGGCCGCCGAGACGCTTCGTCGGCTTGGCGTGACCGTGGACGTCGTTCGCGCCGACCTGACCACGAGGGCCGGGGCCGAAACCCTGTGGACGGCCATCGATGCCAAGCCGGTCGACCTGTTCTTCGCCAACGTGGGCCGTGCGCTGGGCCACGCGTTTCACGAACAGGACTGGAGCCAAATCCGGAGGCGGATCGAACTCAACGTCTTCCAGACGACATTTCTGCTGCACCGGGTCGGAGCGAAGATGCGCGACAGGGGCCGCGGTCGGATCCTTGTCACGGGGTCATTGGGAGGCTTCGTGCCTGGTCCCTACGACGCGGTCTACAACAGCACCAAGGCCTATCTGAACAGCCTCTGTTATGCGCTTCAGGACGAGTGGAAAGACACCCCGGTCAGCCTCACCTGCCTTACGCCCGGCCCGGTCGAAACGCCGATCTTCACGCGCAGACGCAACGACCTGTCCGACGCGCCGATCACGGGACAGAGCAAGGCCGATGCCGGGCAGGTGGCGCGCGCAGGATATGACGGCATGATGGCGGGGAAGCGGAACGTCTATCCCAAGCTGACGACGCGTCTCACGGCCATTCTCTCCGGCATCGTTCCGCTGTCGCTCATGTCGAAGATACATCGACGTGGAGCCGAGCCTCGCTGACATCGGGTGGCGCTCGGTGAGCCGGCGTCACACCACCTGAGCTGTAGCCCGAAGCGCGCCCGACGCTCGCCTTGCATCTCCCTACCTCTCCTCCTGTGAAGAAGACGTCACTGGCCTCGCGCAGCGCTCCAGGAGAATAATTTCGTTCGGGGTGTAATGTCCGCTGGAAACGAATTGCTTTACCCGCGGGACATGAAGAGGTCCCGCCAGTTGGGCGGGACCTCCGATTGCTTGCGATGACAATTAGCCACCGACCTGAATGCGCTGATCTTCAGGCAGGCGCACGTTCTCGTCGTACTGGAAGTTGCTCGCAGCTTCGATATCATCCTCGGTCATGTTCTCGAGAACGATCTGACCGTCGCGGATCGTCACGCGCGACAGACGCACCGGAACCGCGTTGGCACCAAGTCCAAGAAAGCCACCATCCTCGACGACGAGGCTCGTCTCGCCGTTCACGTCGATCAGGGCCTCGGGCGCACCGAGTTCCTCTCCGTCCGCGGTGACGACTTCCATGTCCATGATTTCACCCACGGTCATGACAGCGCCGCTTCCGGTCGACATCTGGCCCTGAGCACCGGCCTGGTCGTTCTGTGCAACCTGCTGACCGGGATCCTGCTGGCTGGCATTCGCTTGCTGCTGTTGACGGCGCTGTTCGCGCTCTTCGGGCGTCTCCAGGATGACGGTTGCTTCGCCGGACTGCTGCACTTCGATCTGGGGCTGTTCAGCCATCAGCACCGAAATACGGGGCTCTGCGCTTTCGTACGACAGGGCGGGCTCGCCCGTTTCATACGTCATCTGCGGCTGACCCTCGGCCTGGACGATCTCGACCTGGGGCTCTGTCCCGGCAACGCTGACATCGCCTCCGACCGCTTCCTGGCCTTCGTTCTGCTCTCCGGCGTCGGCGACCGACGTCTGTTCGGTCGGAGCTTCGCCGGCATCCACGCCGAGATCGATGTCAAGCTCGGGGTCGGCCTGTCGGACGCTGATCCTCGGCTCGCCTTGCGAGACTTCGACCTGCGGGTCGGCCGACGTCACGCGAACCTGGGGATCCTGCCGCAGGACATAGACTTGCGGAGCCGGGATATCGACGCGAACGATGATTTCAGGGATCTCGACGGTGATCTGCGGCTCGGCCTGAGTAAGCTCGATCTGGGCCGGATCCTGGGTGATGCTGATCTGGGGTTGCTGCTCGGTCACGCGTACGTTGGGCGCCGGCACCTGTACGTCGACTTCCGGCTCGGGAACCGAAACGACGGCCTCTCCCTCGATGGTCGCTTCTTCCGAGAGGTTGACCTCTTCCGAAAGACGCTCGGTCTCTTCGGTCGTCTCACCGGCTTGCGTGGCCATCACGATTTCCTCGCCGAGCGTCACGCAGACCTCGGCCCGGTCTTCGTTGATCGCATCCACGATCTCCTGCGTCTGGACGGCTTCGATCGGCTCCTGCCTGTCCTGAACAAGCTCGGCGAGTTCCAGGCAGGCGTCGCTCTTGCCGACGAGCGCCTCTTCGTTGATCTGGATGCCCTGTGCGTGCGCGGTCATCACGAATGGGGCGGTGAGGACGGTACTCAGCAGCAGGGAGCGGATTCCAGTGGCTGTTGTTGACATGTGTTCTTTCCTTTCACGGGTTGATGAGCGGCGGACGGGCGCCCTTGGAGGGACGCCGCGCCGCGCCTTACGAGTTCGTTTCGTTGCGGTCTCTGTCGTGGCCGTCGGTGCCCTCGGGACGGCCGCTCGTCGTGTGAACGGCGGGGGAGGGCTGCGACACATCCGGTCGTTCGGACTGGAACGAGGGAGGTGTCCCCGGCGCGTCGCGCCGATCATCGCCATCCGAGACGTCCGACTCGGTGCCGACGGTATCAGACGGCGTGTCGGAGGGCCGGCGCGTCGGCACGGCGGTGTAGGACGACGTCGTGTGGTCGCCGGTTTGGTCGAAGCGGCGGTCGAGCGAAGCGCCCGTTGCCGTCTCATACGCCGAGGACGGAGATCTGCGCGCAGCCCGGTCGGACGCTGACATCGCATCAGCTGTCATCGTATCGTCGGGATCAGCATCAACCGACCTCGGCTGCCAGCGCCGTTCGGGGACGGCATGGGCCGACGACTTGGTCGCAGGGCCGAAGATCAGCCAGGTGAGGCCGATGGTCGTCAGGGCAAGCGCGAGCGGCTTCTCTCTGACCATGTTGCCGAAGGTCTGACCGTAGTCGGAGCCGTTCTCGCGCAGGTGTCTGCCGGCACGTCTCCAGGCCCCTTCGAAGCTCAGTCGGTCACGCAGTTCTTCCAGCGTACCGGCAAGCTCGTCACGCTCCCGAGCGATGGCGCGCTCGATTTCGGCGGGCTGTCGTGTTTCATGCGGCATCGGTCGACTCCGTTATTGTTTGAGCGTCGCGCTTCACGTTCGCGAACGTCCGGGTTGGTGCGAGGCTCTGGAGCTTCAGATCGCTCCGCCCTTTCATGGCGAGGATGAGAGCGACGACGAGGAGAACCCCGCCCACAATCAGCGCGGCCCAGCCAGCACCAAGCCCGGTTTCGGCGAGGGCGGCCGTCAATGCGGCGGCAAGCACGTTCAGGGCGACGAGTGCGATGACGACCGCGCCCACGAGAAGGCCTGCCGCAGTCATGGTCTTGCTCAGGCTTTCATTGAGTTCGGCCCTCGCGAGGTCGACCTCGCCACGAACCAGGTTCGACAGGTGTTCAAGAGTGCTTCCGACAAGAGTGCCGGCACCCTCACGTTCGGTCCGTGCACCTGTCGCAGTTTCATCTGGTGCCACGACACCTTGCTTGACTGACGCCATTGCCACCTCCTTGCGGTTGAGTTGAATTTGTTTGCTGATACCAAAACAGCAAAGGGCGGATCATGTTCCTGAAAACATTTGATCGACTCGATTAACTGCAGATCTGCGGTTGCGATTGCAGATCCGACAATTGTGCCAGGCGCAATCGATTTCGGTTTAGTGCTGTAGAGCCGCTCCCGCGCAGCATTCCCGCTGCCGGGAATCTGTCCCGGGCCCGGCGCGTCAGAGGCGGGTGAATTCCTCTTCGCCCAGGTCCTCGAGGATCATTCGGCGGGCGCGGCTGACGCGGCTCTTGACGGTGCCGAT
>NZ_QGGV01000014.1 GCF_003148765.1 Silicimonas algicola | reverse complement strand
CACGCCGCGCACACAGGCCGGACAAATGACCGCTACCTGCTTCGATCCAAGTCGCTCGAGAAAAACCTTGCAAAACCGGAGCCGTCCACAAATGACAAGACCGGTCTCCCTGGTGGCGCCAGGCTGCAAGGCAATTTCCTCGGTAGCCTGATGATCCTGTCGACGTCTTCCTCGGGACGATCCGGGCGGCCGCACCGAAATACTTGGGGAGCACTCACACCAGGCCGCCCGGTGGGGCAGGAGGGGTCGGCCCCACCGTGCAACATAAAGGTGCCCACCTTGTTCCGACGCACCTGCTTCACAAGCCGCCAGCGCACGCTGCTTTGCCCTCTCCAGCGTATTGTTTACCAGACTTGCGCCTAAATCGCGCCGCGGCGAGCGGTCATTTAAGGAGTGTTGCGCCGAACTGTCCCCTCAGTTCGGATCGGGCGCAGGGCGTACGCGAGTCCGCCTCGCGCCTCATTTCGCCTTCATGCTGTGCGGTCTGAACCGGGCGGGCGGCCGGAAAAAGGCATTCTGCGACGGTAGGCCGCCCGGATGGCAGCCCGTTGGCGGTGGCTACCCACCGTAAAAGCTAGATCAAGAGATCAGGCTAACAATGATCCATCGACAGAACCCAATTACGAGGCTCGGCCCCGCGTCAGCTCTGAGCTAAGACGCGGGGCCCGTCCCTCATCAGAGCAGACGACACGCGTCCTCCCTACCTGCTTCACAAGCCGGCAACGCGCGCTGTTCCTGCCCTGTGGAACCTGGCGACCCCCCGCTGGACTTGGTGCGAGGCGAGGCGCCGCCATCATCTTGATGTAGGCTGAAGTTGCGCCCAGGCATATTAACTAGATTAAAGAACCCAAGAGAAATGGTCCGTGCCATCGTCGCGGCACGCCACAGGGGCGCGAGCCCAAATGTAGCCGCCAAGACTCCTGCTAAGACTGCAATTACGACAAGGATGGCCGCAATCCCCAACGGTCTGCGCATCCCGAACATGCCGCTTGCGCCTTGACCGCAATCCCTCCTTCCCGATCTCGACCATGCCATAGTTTCGATCGCCGGGATCAAAGCCGGCCCGCGACTTCCACCTTGCGTTTGCCTCAGGGAGCGGCAGGAACCGGACCGTCACTGCAGCCGCAACGCATCAGGATCTCGCTCTGAGGCGGCATCGCCGCCTCCGTGGCGATCCAGCAGCTCGCGTCGGACGTCATCACCCCGCTGGTCCAACAGGAGATGGTCGACGATCCCCGCCGGGCTCATCCTACTGGCGGTGACAGTCTTCGGACTGCTTTTGGGGGTGGTTGGCGTGGTCGTCGCCTCGCCGCTGGCGATTGTGACCTGCGTCGCCGTCAAGAAGCTCTACGTCGCCGACACACTCGGCGAGGACACACCCATCCCGACTGAGGCGGCAGCGCAGGACTGAGCAGAGACAGACGGGCAGGGACGGCCCTTGACAGCAGAACTGATCAAATTTCTCCTCAGCGCATGTGGGGCTCTGTCTTATATGGGCTTTTGAGCAGTCTGTTTCAGACTGGCTGTTTGACAGTCGAGACGCCTGACGGAAGGCGGAAGACCTTTGGCGACGGCACCGGCGAGGAAGTTGTGGTCCGTATCACCGACCCAACCCTTGTCAGGCGCATCGTCGTTTCGCCCGAGCTTGGGGCCGGTGAAGGCTACATGGACGGTACTCTCCTGGTCGAGGGAGACCGCCTTCGTGAATTCCTCGCCCTCGCCATGCGCAACATGCAGAGCGGTCAAGGCCGGAGGAACCCCTGGCTTGCGTCCGTTGACGCCTCCCGGTCGGCCTTGCGCCGCTGGCGGACCTACAACCCGATATCCCGGGCAAAGCGAAACGTCGCGCATCACTATGACCTGTCTGGCGAGCTTTATGATCTCTTTCTCGATGAGGACAAGCAGTACAGCTGCGCCTACTTCTCGGAACCGGCGATGAGCCTGGCTGCCGCTCAGGCAGCGAAGAAGCAGCACGTCGCTAAGAAGCTACTTCTCAAACCAGACATGAAGGTCCTCGACATCGGATCCGGGTGGGGCGGTCTTGGACTGACGCTTGCCCGAGACTACGGCGCGCGCGTTCTCGGGATCACCCTGAGCGAAGAGCAACTCGCGGTCGCCAGGTCTCGAGCAAAAGCAGAGGGACTGGAGGATCGGGTGGAATTCCGTCTTGCGGACTACCGCGATGTGTCGGGCGAGTTCGACCGGATCGTATCGGTCGGCATGTTCGAGCATGTCGGCGTGCCCCACTACAAGGACTACTTCCGAAGGGTTCGAGATCTGCTGGCTCCTGATGGCGTCGCGCTGATCCATACGATCGGCCGCTCTCGTCCGCCAGGAGCGACGAGCCCCTGGATCGAGAAATACATCTTCCCGGGCGGCAATATCCCGTCCCTGTCCGAGATGGTCTCGGCGACGGAGAAGGCTGGCCTATGGTATACCGACGTCGAAATCTGGCGGATACACTACGCGGAAACTCTGCGCCATTGGTTCGAACGGTTTACGGCAAACCGTGATCGGGTGCTGGACATCTATGACGAGCGGTTCTTCCGGATGTGGCAGTTTTACCTTGCTGCCGCTGAAATGGCCTTCCGGCATGGGCGCCAGGCGGTCTTCCAGTTGCAACTCGCGAAGGAGCAGACTGCCGTTCCGTTGACACGGAGCTATATGCAGACGGCTTAGATCTCTGTCTATTTACGGTTCAAGTTGGCTGCGCTTGATAAAGCGATCACCGGCAGGCGGGGGATTTCGGCTGATCACCCGGCGTCGGCCATCACATCGCCGACAGTGCCGCAAGCAGAATTTCGTCGCTCCGTTTCGTCGTCTCGTCGTCCCGCAGCATGGAATAGCCGGTCGGATCGATCCAAAGCGAAATCAGCCCAAGCCGCTTCGCTCGGCTGTTCATGCGCAATCCAGTCCGCTCGTCCCGAACCACGCCGTCGCTGCCGATGCGGAAACGCAAGCGACGGAGGTTGAGCGGAAAGAACCTACGTGTCTCGTCCTCGCCGTCCCACTGGTGATAGACCTCGTCGAAAATCCGCACGTTGCTCTCGGAACCGCCCCTTTGCAGGTCCTCGGCTATTTTCCCCACGCGGTCGATCGAGACGTTCCTGTCCCAACCGCCGAGCAGATGCGTCACCGGAGCGCCGGTCGTCGCCGGGTCGTCCAACCTCGGGACGCTGCAGCCATAGTAGGAGACATGCGTGCCGAACCGTGTCCCGTCCGGCATGAAAGTCCTCGCGAGCTGTTCGTAGGCGGCGAGGACCGCAATCATGCCGCCATAGGAAAACCCGATTACGCCGATCCGGTCCGGATCGACGTCGGATCGACCGGCCAGATAGCGCAGGCCGGTGAATGCGTCGCTCAGCATCATCGCCTCGCTGACCCGGAGCGCGCGCACGACGTCACCGCGCGCGCCGACGTTCCGGGTAGTGAAGCTGTCGATCACCAGAGAAGCATAGCCGTGCTCGGAAAGCTTGCGGCCGTACCGCCGCTCGCGGCTGTCCTTCGGCCCTCCGAGCCCGTCGAGGATCACCACTCCGGGCCAAGGCCCGGAACCGTCCTTGGGCAGGTGAAGATCGGCGCAAAGCCCCAGTGTCTCGACGTTGTCAGGCTCGAGCATGTCCCGCAGCAGGAGTGGGTTCGGCGTGTCAATTGTCGGCTTTTCCATCGGTTACGCTCCATTCGGTCCTCCGCCGAGAAGGCGGTCACGGGCCAGGATCTGCAATCCGGCGAGCAGATCGGCATCGAGAATGACGCGCGGCACCTTGTTCTGCCCGCCAAGCTTGCCGCGGCGGCGCATCCATTCCGCGAAGGTGCCGGGCAGTACAACCAGCACCTCGGGCGGACCCATTCCGATGTCGCCGTGGCGGTGGGCCTCGTAGTCTTCGTTCGCCGCGGAAAGCCGCTGGTCGAGGCCGGTTGCGACGGCCGCCGCGTCGGGCATCTGACCGGGCTCGAACTCGATCACGAACAGGTGGCGACCGCGGCTTTCGGTGCGATCCGGATAGATCGCTCCCACCGCGTAGTCGCGCACCTGCGCATCTTGCGCCTCGGCCGCCCCGACCACCGCATCCTCGATTTCCTCGCCGGTCAGATGTTCTCCGAAGGCAGACAGAAAGCTGGACGTGCGGCCGGTCACAAGCAGGCGCGGCGGATTTAGGTCGATGAGCCGCACTGTATCGCCGAGAAGATAGGACCAAAGCCCCGCGTTGCTCGACACGACCAGCGCATATTCCCGCCCGAGTTCGGCAGTGCCGACCCAGTGGCGTTCCGGCGCAGGCTCGTTCAGCGTTTCGACAGGCACGAACTCGAAGAACAGGCCGTTGTCGATCAGCATGCGCAGGCCTTCGCCCGGACCACGGTCGGCAAGTGCGATGAAACCCTCGCTCGCCGGATATACCTCGCGCAGCTCGGCGCGACTGCCCTCCAACCAGTCGGCGAAAATGCGGCGGTAGGGCGCAAAGCTCATTCCGCCGTGCACGATAAGGTCGAGCTCGGGATATATTTCCGCCAGCCGACGCTTGCCGGTCAGTTCGGCAAGCCGCTCAAAAAACAAGAGAAGCCAATTAGGCGTCCCCGCGACCGTGCGGATCGGCTCGCCAAGCGAGGCGCGACCCAGGCTCTCCATCTTGCGCTCCCAGTCGGCCTCGCGTGCCAATGACATCGGGGGAAAGATGAACGGCTCCGCCCAGAGCGGCGCCTCCCGTCGGGCGATCCCGGTCAGGTCTCCACAGAAGACGCCGGGCGCAAGCTGACTCAGATCAACGGTCCCGCCCAGCATGAAGTTCTTGCCGCCCAGCACCCGGCTCGCGGGACAATGCTCCAGATGATGCGCCATCAGATCGACGCCGGCGGCGCGGTTTGAGCGGGCCATTGCCTTGCCGACGGGCAGGTACTTGGTTCGCCCGGTCGAGGTTCCCGAACTTGCTGCGAGGTAGGGGATCGGCCCCTGCCAGGTCTGTCCGCCGATGTTCGGGAAATCGGCTTTCCAATAGCCCTCCCAGAAATTCTCGTATTGGCGCAACGGAACACGCGCCTGGTATTCCTCCACCGACGCGATGCTGCCGAAACCATGCTCGAGCCCGAACCGGCACTCGCGTGCGCGGGCAAGCAGCCCCGCCAGCACCCGGCGTTGGGTCGCGACCGGATCCAACCGTGCCAGCCGGCGGAGACGGGTCCGGGTATACGTGCGCAGCAGCGGAGTTGCGTCCAGCATTGCTCAGGCCCTCTGCGTCGGTGGCGTCAGCACCGTGACGTGCGGATGCTCGGCCCGCACCGTCTCGGCCCGCATCGGAACGCGGATCAATTCTCCTTTGCGCCATAATGGCAGATGGTCAGCGAATGTGGTCGATCCAAGCCAGCCATCCTGCCCGCCGAGCAGGACGAGATGATTGGCGTCCATGTCGGACAGGTCGAATATGTGCCGCGCCTGCGCCCCGAAGCCGACGCTGTGGCGGCCACGCACGAAGCCGTGGCGCGACTTCATAAGGGTCTCGTTGCTGCCGCCGACGGGAAAGTCCCCGACGCGGTAGCGACGGCCGACCAGCGGCAGACGCATCAGCGGGTGCCCCAGCCGAAGACGATGGATGGCTCCCCAGGTCTTGTAGTAGCGGAACAGCCACTCGCTTCGGCGGGTGGCGGCGACCACGATCCCGCTCAGCGCTTCCGGCGCCAGCCGTGCAAGCTCCCGGTCGAGCAGCCCCAAGGCATGCCAGCTTGCGGCATAGATGGCGCGTGTGGCCGGCATCGGTAGCCGCTGAACGATGTTGCCTGCGATCAGTTCGAACCCAAGAGCCCCGGCGGAGTTCTCATCGTAACGCCCGTCCCAGTCTGCCACAGCCGCCGAGACCGACGGCTTCGGCGGGAGGTGAGGTGCCAACCGGTCGCGAACCTGCAAGGCCGAATGCGCCGCCACATCGAGTTGCAGTCGGGCCAAGAAGGGCACGTCTGCCCCCTCAGCCGCGCCAAGCAGCTGACGCAGCCGCGCGACGCGGTCCGGCGGCGAGAAAAACCGGCCGATGACGATTGCGCCGGGTGGCGGCTCGTCGTTGGCCGAGGCGATGACCCCCTCCGGCGGATCAACCGCCTGCGGCAGCGCGTCGGGGCCCACAGTCTCGCGCCAATGGTCGAGTGCGTCGGCCTCGGAGACAATATCGACGGGTGGCGTCGGGGGCCGCCGCGGAAGTGTCGCCGCCGTCACCCGACCGATCCGGCCGGCGGCGTCAGCATAAACCAGCGTCAGCCCCGGGACGGCGTAGCTGCTTAGCGCCGCCCTGAAGCTGTCCCAGTCCCGCGCCCCCGCCACGTCCAGCAGCGCCGTCACCTCGTCGCTAGGCCGGCGCCCCATCCAGTGCAGGGCCAGCGGTTCGTCGATCCCCAGGAGGTCGACGTCGGAGATCACCGGACCGAAGGCGCTCTCGCGCACCTCCACGTCCCGCGTCCGGCCCCAGCGCACCCCTATCTGATCGCGTCGAGCCCGGACCGCTGCGTCGGTCCGGCCCTTGAGGCGGACAAGCTCGCTGCTCGCGGCGTGAAGGTTGGTTCCGCCCCACGCGATGTGACGGTTACGCCCGGGCGCAAGCATCGGAACCGCAGGCACCATCAGCCCGACGGCATGATAGCTGGGCGAGCGCAGGCCAACCGCGATCCACAGGTTCGGCAACTGGATTCCGAGATGCGGATCTCCTCCCATCAGCGGCTTGCCCGACGCCGTGCGCGCGCCTGCCAGAGCATAGGCGTTGCTGCCCGGTCGCCCGAACCGGTCGAACACCGCACCGAGCCCGCCAAGGCTCGGCTCAGGCAGCGCGTCGCTGCCGATCAGCCGCGCCCATGACGTCGGCCAGTCCGGACGACCGCGCAGCTTGATCAGCCGCAGCCAGACCTTCCAGGTGAAATCGGTCGAGGCAAGACGCATCACCGCCATCAACTCCTCAAGCCTCCATGGTTTTGGCGGCGCATCGATCAGGGCCAGATCGCGCGGTATGGCCGTTTGCGACGCAATTTGGTGGTTGAGCCCGGAGAGAAACCGTTCCACCCAGTCGCGCCCCTCTGGCGACATCGCCGCGAGACATGTCCGGCCAGCCTCCACGAAACCGATAGTCCGAAGCGCATGATCTAACCCAGCCGCAGGCGCGCCAAGTACCTCGGCAAGGCGTCCGGTCGCGATCCTGCGCATCATTTCGATCTGCGCCATCCGCAGGTGCGCATGAACGACACCGAGCGCCACTGCGAGATCGCCGTCGCATTCAGCGTCTATAAAGGGGATCTGCCGGTCGCTCCAGGCTATCCGGACCGGCCGCTGCACGGGAGCGTCTGCGACCGCCACCATCGCCAGTCGCTCACCGACGCTGATCTGCGGGAGACGTCCCGCCCGCATCGCGCGGACCCACAACCCAAGCCCGAGCCGGACGCCGTCCCGCGCCACCGCAAACCGCCCTGGCATCTCACTGCATCGTGCGTGCTCCATTGTGATGGGTAATGCCTGCGGTCGGCGATGTGTTCCGCTTCGGGCGAGCCCGTGACCTTTGTCAGAGGGCATTGAGAGCGGTCTTGCAGAAACGCTCGGGTACAAGATCACCCATCGCCAGGCGGCAGATTGAGCCTTCATCCGGAATGACTGCTCACCCGGACCCGCGAATGGAGTTCCGGGCTGACGCCTCCGTGCAGCAGGTCCGCGACGTCCGCGGCGAGGGCGGGCATCGGTCGTGCGTTATCAACGCCAGCGGATAACCTTGGCGCTGGTCTTGAAGTGCCGGAACGGGATGCGCTGCGTCATCATTGGAGCCTAAGCTGCTGCCGCGGAGGTCACAGCAAGGTGCGTCTGACCCCACCCCCTTGAAACTCTACCGGACGCTCGATCCGTCCGATGTCGACCTCAGCTTTGCCGGACGCCTGCACGACGCGAACGCGTCCCTTGGCGGCATTGAGCGTCTTAGGACGGAGGATGCATTGCTGCTGGTTCTGCGGGGTGATCGATGGCTGTTGACGGACCGCCAGGGCACGGCCGTGTTTTGTCTGGCGAAGAAATTTGCGCCGCCGGCCGGGGCGAACTTCCTGCATGGCAGCGTCCACGCGATCTCGATGCGGGTCCGTGAGGATTCCGCGGAGGAATACCATGGGTACCTCAGGCGTGAGACATGGAGCGTTGTGCTGCCGGAACCGGTGTTCGAGCCTGTTTTGGCCCCTCTCGCGCTGGAGAGTCCGGCCGAAACGCCCACAACTGCAGGCGTGGGAAAAAGTCGGAATGGTACCGCTGATCTACGGCGGACGACGGTGTTGTCCTGACCCCCTAGGCGCCGCCTCCAATCAGCGCGACTGTCCGGGTAGGCGCGGCACGGCATTCGACCCCAGGCGATAATCCGGGGGGTACGGGGCGGGACGCGACATCCGCCGTTTTGAACGGACAACGGATGCTGTCAGCGGCACGAGTGTTTCACGGTCATCTAAGATCTACTTATAGTTGAATTCTTGGTTTGTTTCGGGAAATCGCTCTTCGCCGTCTCTGCAGGGCAGGGCGCCCGCTCCTCGACAAGATGCTCGATCCAGGCCGCGCGCGCCTTTCGGAGCTCGGCCCGCGCCTCGCTCACATACCGCCGTGCCAGGCGCTTCTCACGCTCGAAGGCTGTCCGCCTCGCAGCCTGCTCCTGAAGAGCGCCTTCAAGGACCTCGGTGGCGATCCCGCGGAGCCCGGGAGTGTCGGACGGCACTTCGAGGAGACAACGCAGTAGAGTGTCCTGGGCCGTGCACTCCGGAGCTTCGATCGGCGTCCGTCTCGCAGCGGTCTCAGTCTGAAGCGCGCGCGCTTCGGCAGCGGCAAGCCGGAGCGCCACCTGCATCCTCCGCTCCCCAAACATGGCGTCACCGAGCGTCGGTTCCGGCGCATCGAGGATGATCCGGAGCACGCGCTCGGTCACTTCGGGGTCCGTCGCCGAAGTCGCGCCGTGACGCCGCGCGTTCCCGGCGACGATACGCTTGCCTTCGGCCGTCCGTGGACCCGTGCTCGAGCTGGCGTTCATCCGGTTTCGCCGTAGGATTGCCTCGGCGCTCACGCGTCGATGACCTCCGCTTCGACGGGGCGCGCAGCCTGCAACGCGTCGTAGTCGCGCTTCACCGCCCGCCGCCGGGCTTCGAGCTCGACGATCTTCTCCTCATGGTACGCGACCCTATTCCCGAACCTGCGGTGGGCTTCGCCCAGAAGCTCCATGGGCGTCATTCCGAGCTCGGTGATCTGGGTGAGGGCTTTGTCGCGCACGCTGCGGTCGAGGGACGTGACGCGATCGGCGAGGTCCGTGCCGGCGGCACGGGCCGCCGCGGGGTCGAATTCGTGCGGCTCCTTCCAGGCGTGCGCACTGTGACCCTCGGCGATCCAGGCGTCGTGATGTGCGTCTAGTTCCGAGTCATGGTCATCGCGTTCGCGATTGACGACAGCTTCGATAATCGCGTCCCGGATGTTCTGACCAAGCGCCACATCGCGGAGGCGGCGATGTTGAACGAGCTCGAATTCGATGGCGATGAGGTTCTCGGCAACCAGATCCTCGTACGACGTGGCCGGCGCCAGAGCCTGGGCGAGGCCGGAGCGGAAGATTGCGAAAAACTCCGGATCTTCACCCAGGAGAGGATCACGGGGAGGCACGAGGTCCGGGAAGCTCCTGACGACGATGCGGGCGGGAAGAGACGGCGATCTGGGCACGTTTGCTGCTCCTTTTTTTGCGATCAATCTTGCTGTCGTGATGGAAGACCGGTGAAGGCCGCTCCTCCGATGCTCTCTGAAAACACACCTGTCCCCGTTGGCTGTCGCTCTTTCTTTGCCATTCGGTCTTGCGTGGAGCGGGGGCAGCGGATCAAGGATCGCGTCGCCCTCGAGACCGGGACTAGGGTTCGACATCTTCATCGATATCGTCATCGATAATGGGGCGGGGTTTGCGCCGACCTTTGTATGAAACCTGAAGCCTGGAACCTGCGTCCATCGCGTGTGCAATAATTGCAGCCAGCCTATCTTCCTTCTTTACGAAATCCTTCGGATCGAGTTGGGGCGGTCTACCGTATGCGCGATCTACGATCGCTTGGGACGCCTTTAGACGTACCGAGTCGTCAAGGCTGTTTTCGGCAATCTGAACGATGGCTTGAAAGGCGGCGACGGCATGTTCCATGGCCATAGATTGCAGGGTTGGCTTGGGACGGGAGGGACGCTTTGTCTTACGCATGCGGATCAAATCGGCCGTTTCAGGCGGCCGTCCTTTCGATGTGTGGTTTGGTGATCGAGGTGAGATGGCGTGACCGCTCGGCCGTCTGTTTCGACGTGCACGAGAAGAAACTGTGCCAATGAGGAATGGACCGCTGTTTCGGTCTGGGGAGGTGTCCGCCAATTTTCCCGCCTCGCTCCGTCAGATACGGGGCGTTGAATATCCGATGAGTGACAGCAAGCCGTTCGATCCACCGCTTATCGGGAGCGAAGGTCGGGTTGGCCGCATGCGGGAAGTGGAGGGAGGAAAACGAAAGGCTGCGCACGGCACCGTCGAACGTCGCCGCCTTCGCGGGAAGCACACGAGCGCTCTCGGGCAAATCATTAAGGGAGTGGTGGCGCATGCCCGAAGACGTCGACCGGCAGCAGGTTTATCCGCGGCGATCCGAGGCGACTGGCGGCGTAGATGCTCACCGGATCCTCGTAAATCTCGCGCGGTGTGCCGAACTGCACCAACCGACCCCGGTCGAGCACGCCGACATGGGTGGCCATCGTCATCGCCTCGGTCTGGTCGTGGGTGACATAGAGCAGCGTGGCGCCCGACATGGCTTGAATGTTCTTCAGCTCCACCCGCAGATCGGCCCGCAGCTTGGCGTCCAGCGAACTCAGCGGTTCGTCCATCAGATAGACCGAAGGATCACGCACCAGCGCCCGCCCGATCGACACCCGTTGCATTTCCCCACCCGAAAGTGCGGTCGATTTGTTGTCGAGCTTGTGGGAGATCTGGAGCACCTCGGCTACCTCGCCGACCTTGCGGTCGATCTCGGCTCGCTGCGTGCGCAACACAGGCGACTTCAGCGGAAACTCGAGGTTCTCGCGCACGGTCAGATGCGGGTAGAGGGAGTACTGCTGGAACACCATCGCCACATCGCGTTGCGCGGGGGTCAGGCCCGTCATGTCGCGCCCGCCGATCGAGATGCGCCCCTGGTCCGGTACGTCGAGCCCCGAGACCATGCGCAGCGTTGTCGTCTTGCCCGCGCCAGTGGGGCCAAGCAACACGACGAAGGCGCCATCGGGCACGGTCAGCGTCACGTCGTCCAGTGCGACGTTCTCGCCGAAGCTCCTGGATACCTTGCTCAGGGCAACTTCAGCCATGGACCAGCACCTCATGGTTCGCTTCCGAAACCAGGGCGCGCCCCGTGACGCCGTCAAACACCGTCAGCGTACGGGCATCGAATGCGAGGCCGGTATGCGTGCCGGTGCGGACAACCTCGTGGGACGGGATGCGCGCCTTGACCCTTCCGAAGGCGGTGTCGAGCGTGACGATCTGGGTGGTTCCGAGGTATTCCGCAGCAACGATCTCGCCGCGATAGGGAGCCTCGTCGCTGAGGTGCAGATGCTCGGGTCGGACCCCCAGCGTGAGCGCTCCCATGGCGGCCTCGAGCTGGCGCGGCACGTCAATGCGTGTCTCGCCAATCGTCAGTTCGGTGTCACCCGCGGTCACGGCGCCGTCGAAATCGAGGAAGTTCATCGGCGGCGAGCCGATGAAGGCGGCGACAAAGCGGGTGGCGGGCCAATCGTAGATCTGCTGCGGCACGCCGAACTGCTCCACGACGCCGTGGTTCATGACCACGATCTTGTCGCCCATCTGCATGGCTTCCAGCTGGTCGTGGGTCACGTAAACGGTCGTCGCGCCCATCCGGTCATGCAGGGCGCGCAACTCTTCGGACATGTGCTCTCGAAATTCGGCGTCGAGCGCGCCCAGCGGTTCGTCCATCAGGAAGGCCTTTGGGCTGCGCACGATTGCCCGCCCCAGCGCCACGCGCTGACGGTCTCCGCCCGAGAGCCCTCCGACCGGGCGGTCCAGCAGCCCCTCGATCCCGAGGATCTTCGCAACTTCCGCTACCTTGCGCCTGGCGTCCGCCCGCGACATTCCCTGGCTTAAGAGCGGATAGCTGATGTTCTTGCCCACGTTCATATGAGGGTAGAGGGCGAACATCTGGAAAACGAAGGCAATATCGCGTTGGCTTGCGCGCTTCATGCCCACTTCCTCGCCGTCGATATAGATTTCTCCACTGGTCGGCAGTTCCAGGCCCGCCATCATCCGCAACGTCGTCGTCTTGCCACAGCCAGAGGGGCCGAGCAGCATGAAGAACTCGCCGTCCTCGACGGTGAAGGTCGAGGCCTTCACGGCGTTGAAGGAACCGAAGTCCTTGCGCAGGTTCTCAATCCGGATCTGCGCCATAGGCTACTCCGCGAAGTGGCTGACGATGACGAACATCACCGTGCCGATGAGGGTGACGATGAAGGAGTAGGTGAACAGCTCCATTACGAATGGCTGCATCAGCATGATGACCCCCAGGGCGATCAGGGTGCTGGCCACCATCTCCCAGGCACCTCGGCGCAGTCGCAGGAGTTCCTTGAGAAAGCCGTTCATTTGCGCACCGCTCCGAAGGTGATCCCGCGCAGCAGGTGTTTGCGCAACAGGATGGTGAAGACCATGACGGGCACGAGGAAGATCGTCGCACCCGCCGCCACGGCGGGCCAGTCTTTGCCGCCCACCCCGATGATTGTCGGAATGAAGGGCGGCGCTGTCTGGGCGGCGCCCGAGGTGAGCAGCACCGCGAAGGCGTACTCGTTCCAGGCGAATATCAGGCAGAAGATCGCTGTCGAGGCGATGCCGGTGGCGGCCTGGGGCAGCACCACCTTGATGAAGGCCTGAAAGCGGGTGTAGCCGTCGATCAGTGCCGCCTCTTCGTATTCCACCGGGATCTCGTCGATGAAGCCCTTCAGCAGCCACACCGAAAGCGACAGGTTCACCGCCGTGTAGAGCAGGATCATGCCCAGGTGCGTATCGTTCAGGCCAATCTCTCGGAACATCAGGAAGATCGGGATGGCGACGGCGATAGGCGGCATCATCCGTGTGGATAGGATGAAGAAAAGCAGATCGTCCTTCAGCGGTACCCGGAACCGGGAGAAGGCATAGGCCGCCGCGGTGCCGAGCACCATGCACAGGGCCGTCGAGCCGAAGCCGATGATGATCGAGTTCAGGTAGCGTTCGCCGTAGCGTGAGGGCCCAGCGATGACCATGCCCTGGTCGCGCACGATCTGCTCGTACCAGCTCGACGCCGGGGGCAGGGCGGCAAAGTCGTTCTCTGTGACGCGGGTACGGGTGGTGAAAAGGTTGACGTAGCCTTCGAGGCTTGGCTCGAACACAAGCTTGGGCGGGTATGCGATTGCGTCGGCGGGTGATTTGAAACCGGTGGCGATGATCCAGACCAGGGGCAGTATGGTGATGATCGCATAGCCGATCACCAGGATTCCGGCCAACCACTTGGCGGCGGGGCTCGGGCTGGTGACGGAGAAGCTCATCGTTCTTTAACCTTCGTCAGCGCTTTCACGTAAATGGAGGCGAGGCCAAACACGGTGACAAAGAGGATCACGGCGTAGGCCGACGAATAGCCGGTGCGCCATCGCTCGAAGGCCTCGCGCTTGAGGTCGATCGACGTGAGCGTGGTGGTGTTGCCGGGTCCCCCGCCTGTGAGCTGCACCACGAGGTCGAACATCTTGAAGTTCTCGATGCCCCGGAACAGGACTGCCAGCATCAGGAAGGGCAGGGCCATGGGGATCGTCAGCGTCCAGAACTGCCGCCACTTGCTGGCCCGGTCGCACTCGGCAGCCTCGTAGATGCTGTCCGGGATCGAGCGCAGGCCGGCGAGACAGATCAGCATGACAAAGGGCGTCCACATCCAGGTGTCGGCAATGATGATGGCCCAAGGTGCCAGGTTCACGTCGCCAATCATCGAGAAGGAGGCAGGGTCGGCACCGGTGAAGAAGGCGATGACGTAGTTGAAAAGGCCGATCTGCGGCTGGTAGAGAAACGTCCAGAAATTGCCCACCACAGCCGGGCTCAGCATCATCGGCAGCACGATTATGGTGGTCCACAGATCGTTGCCGCGAAATTTCATGTTGATCAGGTAGGCCAGGGCGAAGCCGATCAGCACCTGCAGAACGATGGTCCAGATCAGGAAATGCGCGGTGGCCTGCATCGTGCTCCAGATGCCGCTATCGCTCAGGATTCGCTGGTAATTCTCCAGGCCCACCCACTCTGCCTCGCGGTTCGGACGGTTCACCCGGTAGTCGGTGAAGCTGAGCCTGATCGTCCAGATCAGCGGAAAGATGTTGACCGCCAGCAGCAGGAAGATCGACGGGGCGACGAAGATCCAGGCGATGGTGCGGTCCGAGAGTCCGCGGATGCGTCTGGCCATCGGCGCGGGGGTGGCACGCGCGATCTTGTCCATCGAAGCGTCGGTCATAGGAAGTGTCCTTGACGATGATTACAGCGGTGCGGTCCGCACCGGAATGATCATCCGTATTGGCTGATCCTGCAAAGGCCGAGATGCGCGTCGCGTCCCTGTCGAGGAAGAAGGACCGGACGCACCTGCGCCCGGTCCGGGCAGAGCGTCAAAGCTTGCCTTCGTCCTCGAAGATCACGGTCCATTCCTCGACCAGGCCGTCGAGGGCCTCTTGCGCGGTGCCGTTGCCGGCGATCACGTAGTCGTGGATCTTCTCCTGCATCGCGAGCAGCAGGTCCGCATAGGCAGGCTCGGCCCAGAAATCCTTCACGATGGCCATGCTATCGAGGAAGGTCTGCGCATAGGGTTGGCTCGAGGCAAAGCCCGGATCCTCGACCACCGCCTTCAGCGCGGAATAGCCGCCAAGCTCCCACCAGCGCGCCTGAATCTCGGGCTGGGCGAACCACTTGATGTACTCAAGCGCCGCATCCTGCTTGGACGAATAGGCCACCACCGAAATCCCCTGTCCGCCGAGCTGGGCGAACTGCCCCGCGGGGCCGGCCGGATTGGGGAAGTAGCCGGACTTGCCGCCGCCCACGTTCGGGTCGGCCTCGACGCCGGGCCAGATGAACGCAAAGTTCATCTGCAGAGCGACTTGGCCTGATTTGTAGGCGTCGATGTTCTCGCCCATGTACCAGTTGGAAGATCCCGGAGGGGGGCCGACGTCGTAGAGCGCCTTGTAGAATTCCAGCCCCTCGACGGCTCCCGGCGAGTTGACGAACCCTTCCATCTCGTAAGGCTTCTCGGGATTCTCGTAGAGGAAGCCGTAGTTGTAGAGCGCGTTGGTCACCCCCATGGTGATGCCTTCCGAGCCCCGCTCGGTGTAGATCGCAGCGCCATAGACGGTGTTGCCGTCGATGTCGCGCCCCTCGAAAAATTCAGCGATGTCCTTCAGCTCTGCCAGCGTTGCCGGCACGCCCAGGTCACGACCGTACTTTTCCTTGAATTCGGCCTGCAGTTCAGGCCGCTCGAACCAGTCCTTGCGATAGGTCCAGCCCACCACATCGCCGAACGCCGGAAGCGCCCAATAGTTCGGCGTGCCCTTGGGCCACTCGGAATAGCCGGTGACCGTGGCGGGGATGAAGTCGTCCATCGTGATGTCTTCGGCGTCGAAGAAATCGTTGAGCTTCACGTAGTGGCCGCTCTCGGCGCCGCCGCCGATCCACTGGCTGTCGCCGATCATCAGGTCGCAAAGTTGCCCGCCCGAGTTCAGCTCGTTGAGCATCCGATCGGCGAAGTTGGGCCAAGGCACGAACTCGAAGCTCATCTTGTGACCGGACTTCTCTTCGAAGTCCTTGCTGAGTTCGACCAGCGCGTTTGCCGGATCCCATGCGGCCCAGCACAGCGTCAGATCTTCGGCCTGCGCCGACGTGGCTCCGGCAGCCAGAAATGCGCCGGTTGCGACAGTGGCCATGAATTGTTTTTTCATCGATTCATCCTCCCTGGACATCGCCACCGTCGCCGTGACTTCGCGACTCAACGATGAAATATTCATAAATGAGGCACGTGCCTCAAAGCAACAATTCTCTGATGCACGTGCCTCAAATGCATGTATAACGTTCATGATGACGCGGCTTCACACTGGAAGGGTGCGACTTGAGAGTCCGTAAGGATTTGATTTATGGATGAAAAATCTGAACCTGCCGACCTTTTGGGCATTCTGCGACCGACAACGAAGGATCTGGCCCGTGTGGCCGGAGTAAGCCGCGCGACAGTCGATCGCGTTCTCAATGGGCGCGACGGCGTGAGACCCGACACGGTCAAGAAGGTCAATGCTGCGATCAGGGACCTGGGCTTCGTCCGCAACCTCTCGGCGGCAAACCTCGCGAAGGGCAAAAGCTACCGGTTCCTGTTCGTCCTGCCCCGGTCAGGCGACCAGTTTCTGGAGGAGATCCACCGTCACATCGCCGAAGCCAACACCCTCTACACGTCCGAGATGATCCGCGCGAACGTGCACCAGATCGAAGAGCATGACCCACATCGGATCGCTGGATATCTGTCCAGTCTATCTTCGCAGGACGTCGACGGCGTGGCGATCATGGCACCCGAAACGCCGCAAGTGCGCGACGCGATCACGAGGCTGCGTGAGCGTGGCGTCTGCGCTTTGCCATTCATTTCCAATCAGGCGCTGTCCGGCGGCAACTGGGTCGGGATCGACAACCGCGCCGCCGGTTGCACGGCCGGCACTCTGCTGGGCCGATTCATCCATGCGGCGCAAGGCAAGATCCTCGTCGTGGCTGAGAGCATGCAATCGCGCGACAGCCTTGAACGACGCCTTGGATTTGACGAGGTGATGAATAACCAGTTTCACAATCTGACACCGCTACCCACGATCGAGACCTACGGTTCCGCAGAACGCGCGCAACGTGTCGTGAGAGCTGCCATCGACCGAAATCCAGAGATCGTCGGAGTCTACATCCTGGCCTCGGAAGCCCGGATACCGGGCGAGGTTTTGGAGGCTGCGCGCTTTGTCGAGCCTGTCGTTGCCATAGCTCACGAACGAACCCCATTTACGTCGGCAGCTCTCACGTCCGGACTGCTCGATGCGGTCATAACGCAGGATCCGGGCCATCTTGTCCGAAGCGCAATTCGCCGGCTACGCGCCATGACCGACAACCTCACCACGTTGAATTCCCAGGAAAGGATACGTATCGAGGTGTTGCTCCAAACGAACCTGTAACAACTCTTCACAATCCACCTGAGACATCTCTTTTTCGCCGGCCAGCGGCTAGCAGCGATGAGTGCGGTCAGACCAAAGGGAACCCGCAGGGAGTGGCTGCCATGAACCTCTAGAAGCAAACGTCGGACCGAACGGGCTTCATCGGCAACAGATCATCTGAGGCGAACGTCGACACCACGCTCATTAAGAAAATCTTCAAAGTTTCGGGTAGTGCTGTGGTTCGTCATCGGCCGAGGCTAGGGCAGGTACAAACCTTCTGAAGTCGAGTTCTTCCTACATTGTATCACGACAGGTTAAAGCTGTGTCAGGTTCGAATGCCTTGTTTCTTTGGTTGCTCGACTTTCGTTTGTCGCAAATTCTTACTGTCACGTACAAAGGTCCTTCGCCTCGCGTCGCCATTTAGGAGTGCTCCAGAACGGCCTCGACCTGCGCCGCGAACTTCGCCGCTGCGACGGGCAGTGTCCGTCCTTTCAACTGGCAGAGATAAAGCAGGCCTTCCGGAACATCGCGGGTGTCGACCTTTCGCGAAACGATGGATTCCCCGGTTCCGGCAACCGGCAAACCCACGGGGATCTGGAACGAGATCAGTCGTTCCCGGCTGGGATAGTGGCGCAGGAATTCGAAGCTGTCCGATTCCACCGCGATGTGCAGGTCGACGGACGACCGCAACATCGCCAAGTCGATCAGGTGCCGCACGCCGTATTGCGCGGTCGGGAGGCCGATTGGGAATGCGGCACAGTCTCGGAGGCGAATGGTCTCGCGTCCCGCGAGAGGGTGATCCTTTGCCATCACGGCGTGCAGCGGCTGTCGGGTTGTGATGAGGACCTGGATCTCCCGCAGCCGCACAGGTTCGAAGACGATGGCGATGTCCGTGTTCATTTCGACCAGCGACTGTTCGGCCGCGGCGCGGTCGCGGAGGCTGACGCCGAAGGTCACGGCGGGGTGGTCGCGGCGATAGCGCGAGATCTGCTCGGGCAGAAAGTACGGCAGCAGCGCCTGACTGCACGCGATCGACACGTGCCCTCGCCTTTCACCGGACAAGTCGGCGATCTGACTTTTCAACTTCTCGAAGTCCGACAACTGACCTCGGATGTGGGCAATCAGGAGTTCGCCCGCCGTCGACAGCCGGACGCCTCTCGGCAACCGCTCGAAGATGTCCACTCCAAGCTCGTTCTCGAGCGTTAGGAGACGGCGGTTCAGGGCGGTCGATGTGATCGCGAGGGTTTCCGCCGCCTTCCGGATCGAGCCGGCCCTGGCGATGGCATCGACGTACTGCAGCGGCATCAGGTGCCTGCTCGACATGGGACACTTCCTCGAGTCCGATGCATTTCTTGCAGCGGTACAGTGCAATGTTAGCAGAAGACAGCAGCACTTTTCCCCTCTTTTGTTGTCGCGGGAGCAGGTGGGTCACCGCTGCAAGAAAAGCCGCGCCTAGCTCGAAGACTTCGACCGGAGACATCCAGACATGACCATGAATACGTTTTCCCGACGCGGCGTCCTGAGGGGCGGTGCTGCACTTCTGGGAGCAACAACACTTGGCGCCATTCCAAGGACCGCCAGGGCCCAAGGCACCATGACCGTCGGCTTCATCTACGTCGGCCCGAGGGACGACTTCGGTTACAACCAGGCCCACGCCGAGGGAGCGGCCGCCGTCAAGGCGATGGAAGGCGTGACGGTCGTCGAAGAGGAGAATGTCGCCGAAACCGTGGACGTGCAGAAGTCGATGGAGTCCATGATCAACTTCGACGGCGCGTCGCTCATTTTTCCGACCTCTTTCGGCTACTTCGACCCTCATGTCCTGGCCGTCGCCCCGAAGTACCCCGAGGTGCGGCTTCGAACACGCCGCGGGACTTTGGTCCGAAGGGATGCCGACCAACGTCGGCTCGTACTTCGGCTACATCGGCCTTGGCCAGTACCTGAACGGCATCGTCGCCGGACACATGTCGACGACCAGGAAGCTGGGCTTCGTGGCCGCCAAACCGATCCCGCAGGTGCTGCAGAACATCAACTCGTACCTTCTCGGCGCCCGCCAGGTCGATCCCGCGATCACGTGTCAGGTCATCTTCACGGGTGAATGGTCGCTGGCCGTGAAAGAGGCCGAAGCCACGAACGCGCTCGCCGATGCCGGATGCGACGTCATTACCTGCCACGTGGACGGGCCCAAGGTGGTGATGGAAACCGCCGCCGGTCGCGACTGTTTCGTCTGCGGGTACCACGCCAATCAGACACCCCTTGCTCCCGAAAGGTATCTGACTGGCGCCGAATGGAACTGGCCGGGCGTTTACACCCGCATGGTGCAGACGATGCTCGACGGGGGCACGATCTCGAACTTTGACCGGGGTGGTCTGGCCGAGGGCTACATCAAGATGTCCCCCCTCGGGCCCGCGGTCAGCGACACCGCCAGAAATCAGTTCGAGGCAACGATGGCCGACATGATGAAGGGCGGCTTCGCGGCCTACAAGGGTCCGCTCCTCGATAACAAAGGGAACACGATCCTTGGCGACGGAGCCTCCCTCCTCGAAACCGACATCGCGCTGGAAAGCATGGATTATCTGGTCGAGGGCGTGGTCGGCGCGACGTCGTGACGGCATCGCAGGAGGCAGGGCAAGGGGCATGACCATCGCCGATCCAGTAGATATCGGCACCCGCGAGCGGTTCTCGTCCGAGGGTTGGCTCGCCTGGCTTGCACGGCGGTCCGAGGCCGTAGTCATCCCCGTCCTGGCGCTCCTTGCGGGACTTGCGGTGTTCGGTGTGTTCCTGATGCTGGTTGGAAAGTCTCCGGCAGACTTCTATGGCCTGGTCTTTCAGGCCGCGTATGGGTCTTCCTTTTCCTGGCAGAACACCCTGTCACGTACCGGACCGCTTCTGTTCGCCGCGCTGTGCGTGGCTTTGCCGGCGAAGCTGGGGCTTGTCGTCATCGGAGGCGAGGGTGCGATCGTGCTGGGCGGCGTCGCGGCGGGTGCGCTTGCCGCTGCCCTGGCATCCTGGCCAGGCGCCATCGCCATCCCCGTTCTGGGATTGGCCGCGTCCTTCGTAGGAGCGGTCTGGATCGGGGCGATTGGCTGGTTGCGGTACGCGCGCGGCGTCAACGAGACCATCGCCAGCCTGCTCACGGCCTACATCGCTATTGCGCTGATGAACCACTTGGTTGAGGGGCCGTTCCGCGATCCGGCGAGTCTCAACAAGCCGTCGACGGCCCCCTTGGCCGAACACCTACGGGTAGGGAACATCCCCGGTTGGGATGTGCATTGGGGGCTTGCAGTGGGTGTCGTAGTCTGCATTCTATCGTGGCTCTTGATCGACCGCACGACCTGGGGGTTCGCGGCGCGGATCGCCGGTGGCAACGTGCGCGCGGCCGAGGTGCAGGGACTGCCGGTCGGCCGGCTCATCATCAGCTTCACCGCCCTGGGCGGAGCCTTCGCGGGTCTCGCGGGCATGTTTGAAGTGACGGCGGTCCACGGCTCGGCCAACGCCTCGTTGGCGGCGGGATACGGCTACACGGGGATCCTGATCGCCTTTCTCGCGCGGCAGAATCCGCTGGCCATCATACCCGTAGCGATCCTGCTCGCGGGCTTCGAGGCGTCGTCCGGCCTGATCCAGCGGCGAATGGACCTGCCGGACGCCACCGTCCTGGTGCTCCAGGGTTTCGTCTTCGTGGCGATCCTGCTGTCCGAGTCGCTTTACGGCCGGTTCAAGATCTTCGCGCCGGAACGCTGGAGGGCGGGCTGATGGAGAACGACCTCGGCCTTTGGGCGATACCCATCGCGATTGTCGGCGGTGCGATCCGAGTGTCGACCCCGTTCCTCTTCGTGTCGCTCGGTGAAGTGCTGACCGAGCGGTCGGGGCGGATCAACCTCGGTCTGGAAGGCACGCTCGTCTTCGGCGCCATGTCGGGTTATGCCGTCGCCTACCAGACCGGCTCGCCCTGGGCCGGAGTCCTGGCCGCGGCCTTCGCCGGCGCCATCTTCGGCCTGGTCCACGGAGTTCTCTGCTCGATCCCCAAGGTCAACGACATTGCCATCGGGATCGCGATGATGCTGCTCGGCATGGGCCTCGCCTACTTCTTTGGCAAGCCCTACATCCAACCGGTCGCGCCGGACCTTCCGTCGTTCCCGCTCGGCTGGTGGTCTGACCTTCCGCAGGTTCAGGCTGCCTTGCGGATCAACGTACTATTTATCCTTGGCATCGCTCTCGCATTTGCGCTCTGGTGGATGTTCCGCGCCACCCGCGTCGGTCTTGTGATCCGCGTCGTCGGGGATTCAACCGACGCCGCGCGCGCGATGGGGCTGAGGCCATCCGTCGTCCGCACCTTCGCGACGGCGGCGGGCGGCGCCTTCGCAGGGATCGGCGGCGCCTATCTCTCGCTCTATTACCCTGGAAGCTGGAACGAAGGTATCTCGTCCGGACAAGGTCTGATGGCGGTGGCGCTGGTCATCTTCGCACGCTGGAACCCGATCGCCTGCTTCGGCGCCTCGCTTCTCTTTGGCGGCGCGGGCGCGCTCGGTCCCGCCTTGCAGTCGGTCGGTGTCTCGGAGGGCTACTATCTCTACTACGCGGCGCCCTATGTCCTCACGCTTTTTGTCCTGATCGCGATTTCGTCGAAGTCGCAGGCGATCACGGGCGCTCCCGGCGAACTTAGCATCACAAAATAGGAGAAGAGCATGAGCGGTCTCGGCGGTCTCAACAAGTCTCCCAACGGTCTGGTGATCGGGCTGGTGCAGCTTCAGCTTCCGGTTGTCAGGACTCCCGCCGACCTGGCGGCGCAGACCGAGCGGATCGTGGCGATGGTCGGCAAGGCCCGGCGCAGCATGCCCACGATGGATTTGGTCGTCTTCCCCGAGTACGCGCTGCACGGCCTTTCGATGGATACATCGGCCGAGCTCATGTGCAGCCTCGAGGGCCCCGAGGTCGCCGCATTCAAGGACGCCTGCGCTGCAAACCGCATCTGGGGCTGCTTCTCGATCATGGAGAAGAACCCGGGCGGCAACCCTTTCAACTCGGGTCTGATCATTGACGACGAGGGCGAGCTGAAACTCTACTACCGCAAGCTTCACCCCTGGGTGCCGGTCGAACCGTGGGAACCGGGCGATCTCGGTGTCCCGGTGATCGAGGGTCCGAAAGGCGCGAAGATTGCGCTCATTATCTGTCATGACGGCATGTTTCCCGAGATGGCCCGCGAGGCGGCCTACCGGGGAGCCGAGATCATGCTGCGCACGGCCGGTTACACCGCTCCGATCCGCCACAGCTGGCGCTTCACCAACCAGTCGAATGCCTTCTGCAATCTGATGGTGACCGCGAGCGTCTGCATGTGCGGGTCGGACGGAACATTCGACTCGATGGGCGAAGCCATGGTGTGCAACTTCGACGGCACCGTCGTTGCCCACGGGACCTCGGGCCGGCCGGACGAAATCATCACCGCGGAAGTCAGGCCCGACCTCGTCCGCGAGGCCCGCGCCAACTGGGGTGTCGAGAACAATATCTACCAGCTCGGCCACCGGGGCTTCGTCGCCGTTCAGGGCGGCGCGAGCGACTGCCCCTACACCTACATGACCGACCTCGCCGCCGGACGATACCGGCTGCCCTGGGAAGGCGAGGTGAAGGTCACCGACGGCACGGGCGAGGGCTTCGACGCGCCGACAAGGCGCTTCGGCGAAAGGCGGCGGGAGGCTGCGGAATGAAGGATCAGCTCCAGATTACGGTCGCATCCGAGCCTTATCCATGGCCCTACAACGGGGATCTGAGGCCGGAGAACACGACGCTCATCATAATCGACATGCAAACCGACTTCTGCGGCGAGGGTGGCTATGTCGACGCCATGGGCTACGACCTGTCGCTGACGCGCGCCCCGATCGGTCCCATCAAGGCGGTCCTCGGCGTGATGCGGGCGAAGGGCTATCACATCATCCATACACGCGAGGGGCATCGGCCCGACCTGTCCGACCTGCCGCGGAACAAGCGCTGGCGGTCGCAGCGCATCGGGGCGGGCATTGGCGATCCGGGACCCTGCGGAAGGATCCTGATCCGGGGCGAGGCAGGCTGGGACATCATCGAGGAGCTTTACCCTGTGCCAGGGGAAAGCATTATCGACAAGCCCGGCAAGGGCTCGTTCTGCGCGACCGACCTGGAACTGATCCTGCGCACGAAGGGCATCGAGAATATCATTCTGGCCGGCATCACGACCGATGTCTGCGTCTCGACGACGATGCGGGAGGCCAACGACCGGGGCTTCGAATGCCTGATCCTCGAGGACTGCTGCGGCGCAACGGATCCCGGCAACCATGCCGCCGCCATTCACATGGTGAAGATGCAGGGCGGGGTCTTCGGCGCCGTGTCGAACTCCAGAGACCTCATTGAGGGGCTGCCATGAAGTCCGTTTCCAGTACCAAGGGCGCGATCGGCGTCGAGACGCTGCACATGACGATGCGCTTCGGTGCCTTCACGGCGCTCGACGACGTTTCCGTCCGGATCGAGCCGGGCAGCTTCCATGCGCTTCTCGGCGAGAACGGCGCAGGCAAGTCGACCCTGGTGAAGTGCATCATGGGCTTCTACCATGCGACCTCGGGCGAGATGCTGATCGACGGACACGAAGCGAAGGTTCCCGACCCTCGGGCCGCGCATGCCCTCGGCCTGGGCATGGTTTACCAGCATTTCACGCTGGTCCCGTCATTGACCGCCGCCGAGAATCTCGTGATCAGCCGCGAGGATGCGCCGGCCGTCATCGACTGGCGAAAGGAAAGCGCCCGGCTCGAAGACTTCATGACGCGGATGCCCTTCCGGGTCCCGCTCGACCGTCCGGTTCGCGCGCTCGCCGCTGGCGAGAAGCAGAAGCTCGAGATCCTGAAGCAACTTTATCTCGGTCGCCGGTTTCTCATACTCGACGAGCCGACGTCCGTCCTGACACCCGACGAGGCCGACGAGGTCCTGGGTCACGTCCGGGGCCTTTGCGAGGCGGGAGCGATTACCGTCCTCATGATCTCTCACAAGTTTCGAGAAGTCGAAGCCTATGCTGACGAGGTCACGGTACTCCGTCGCGGCAAGCTGGTCGGGCAGGGGCCGGTGGCCGACCTGTCTCGGGCGGAGATGGCGCGGATGATGATGGGGGACGCCAAGCTCGCCGAGCCTGCGCCACGTGCAGGCATTCCTGGCCCAATCATTCTCTCTGCGATGGGCGTGCGCGCGAAGGATCGCTCGGGACTGAAGGAGATCGCGTTGGAGCGGCTCGAAGTGCGAGGCGGCGAGATCGTCGGTCTCGCCGGAATATCGGGCAACGGGCAGGTCGAACTGATGGAGCTCCTGACCGGCCAGCGCCCGCATTACGCCGGTTCCATCGAAGTGAAGGGCGCGCCCTTCGAGGCGACACGTTCCGAAGCCCGTGTCCTCGGCGTGAGATACCTGCCGGAGGAACCGCTTCACAATGCCTGCGCTCCCAGGATGAGCGTCGTCGAGAACATCGGGTTCAGAACCTTCGACCTCAACGGCTCTGGCAGCCGCTTCTGGCTGAAACCAGGGGACATGCGACGGCGGGCCGGGGAACTTGTCGAGGCGTTCCGCGTCAAGACCGCATCGCTCGATAGCCCGATCTCCTCGCTTTCGGGCGGGAACGTGCAGCGCGCGGTGCTTGCCCGGGAGCTGACTGGCGCGGTCGATCTGCTGATCGTGGCCAACCCGTGCTTCGGCCTGGACTTCACCGCCGTGGCCGAGATTCGGGCGCGCATCATGTCCGCCAGGAACGGCGGCGCCGCGGTGCTGCTGATCTCGGAGGACCTGGACGAGATCATGGAGCTCGCCGACCGGGTACTCGTGATGTCCGAGGGAGCCATCTCTTATGACCGGCCGGTCGGAGAAGTGGCCATCGGCGAAATCGGTCAGCGCATGGCCGGGCATCACTGATGGCGGAGATCGACGCACTCCCGTTCCCGCTTGTTTTCGATCCGGAAACCACGGTGCTCATGGTGATCGACATGCAGCGCGACTTCATCGAGGAGGGTGGCTTCGGCGCTTCGCTCGGCAACGACGTGCGGCTGCTCCAGGCGATCGTGCCCGCGACCGCACGGCTCATCGCTGCGGCGCGCGCGGCGGAGATTCCGGTCATTCATACCCGCGAGTGTCACGCGCCGGACCTTTCCGACTGCCCACCGGCGAAACGGGGCCGTGGGTCCCCCGCGCTGCGCATCGGCGATGTGGGTCCGATGGGCCGCGTCCTCATCGCCGGTGAGCCGGGCGCGGACATCGTGCCGGAACTGGCACCCGCCGAGGGAGAAATCGTGATCGACAAGCCTGGCAAGGGCGCCTTCTATGCCACCGACCTCGGCGACCGTCTGGCGCGGTTGGGCACGCGGACGTTGGTCCTTGCGGGCGTCACGACCGAGGTCTGTGTGCAGACCACCATGCGTGAGGCGAACGACCGGGGGTACGAGTGTCTGCTCGCCGAAGACGCGACCGAAAGCTACTTCCCCGAGTTCAAGGCGGCGACGCTCGAGATGATCCGCGCCCAGGGGGCTATCGTCGGCTGGACCGCGACCACCTGGCAGATCGAGGCGGCGCTTCGTGGATAAGGGAGTAGAGAAGCAGGTTCACATCGCCGGTCTTTTGAAGGGTGCGTGGCAGGATGCCGACTTTCAGCCATTCCGCGACGGTGTCGAGATCTGCTGGATTCGCCGGTCTGATCCAGGTGTGGCCCTGCTTCGCTATGCGCCGGGAGCCCGGGTGCCCCGCCATCTCCACACCGGCCTCGAGACGATCTTCGTGCTGGAAGGCAGCCAGTGCGACGAGAGCGGGACCTATGCGGCCGGTTCCGTCGTCCTGAACCCCGAGGGCAGCGTCCATTCGGTCTGGTCGGACGAAGGCTGTGTCCTGATGATCGAATGGGAGCGGCCGGTCCGCATTCTCGAGGAAGAGCGATGACGGTCCTCGCAGACACATCCTTCGACTTTGCGTCGCTGCAGGCCGCGTTTGCCTCAGGGTACTCGGCGGCCGATGCGGTCGAGGAAGCCTATCGACGGATAGCGCTTGCGAACGACCCGGGCATCTTCATCCACCTCCGCCGGAAGGAGGACGTCCTTGCCGAGGCCCACGCCTTGCCGCCGTTCGACCCCGAACGATTTCCCCTCTGGGGACTTCCATTCGCGATCAAGGACAACATTGACCTTGCCGGAGTGCCGACGACGGCGGCCTGTCCGGCCTTCGCGTACACCGCCGAGGCGGATTCCTTTGTCGTGAACCTGCTGCGAAAGGCCGGGGCGATCCCCGTCGGCAAGACGAACCTGGACCAGTTTGCGACAGGGCTTGTCGGGGTCAGGACGCCTTATCCGGTCCCGAAGAACGCCCTCGATCCTGCAATCGTCCCCGGCGGTTCGTCATCGGGCTCGGCCGTCGCGGTGGCCCGCGGCCTCGTGTCGTTCGCTCTTGGCACCGATACGGCCGGATCGGGCCGGGTGCCGGCGGCGCTGAATAATATCGTCGGTCTGAAGCCCACGCTCGGAGCGCTGTCGGCAACGGGCGTCGTCCCGGCCTGTCGTACACTCGATACGATCTCAATCTTCGCGCTGACCGTCCCCGACGCCTGGAGGGTCTTCTCGGCGGCGGCGCGCTATGACGACGCGGACGGCTATTCCAAGCGTGTCGTCGCCCCGCGCATGGGTGCCGCAGAATCCGCTCTGCGCGTGGGCGTGCCAAGCGCGGCGACCCGCCAGTTCTTTGGCGACACGGTACAGGAGCAGGCCTTCGCAGACACGCTCGCGCGGCTCTCCTATCTTGGAGCGACGCTGGTCGAGCTGGACTTCAAGCCCTTCTTTGACGTGGCGGCGATGCTGTACGAGGGCGCCTGGGTCGCCGAGCGCATGGCGGCGGTCGAGACGTTCATGCGCGAGCGCCCCGACGAGATCCATCCCGTCACCCGCCAGATCATCGGAGCGGCTAACCGACTGTCCGCCGCGGACGCGTTTCGCGGCATCTACCGGCTAGCCGACCTTCGCCGCAGCGCCGAAGGGTTGATGACCGGGATCGACCTGCTTTGCGTGCCGACCATCCCGACCTTCTACACCCTGGCGGACCTGGAAGCCGACCCGGTCACGCCCAATTCGCGACTTGGCACGTACACGAACTTCGTCAACCTGATGGATCTATGCGGGATTGCAGTCCCGACAGGCCTTCGCGCGGACGGCCGTCCGAGCGGTGTCACGCTGCTTGCGCGTGCGGGGCAGGACGCGCGCGCGGCTGCGGTCGCGAAGGGGCTTCACGAGGATGCCCTGCCCATGCTGGGCGCCACCCAATTGCAGGTGAGGCCGGGCGACCTCGGCAACCCGCGTCCCGATCCCGACGAATGCGTCATCGCCGTCGTCGGTGCTCACATGTCCGGCTTGCCGCTGAACCACATGTTGACCGAGCTCGGCGGATGGTTCCTCGAGAGTGCTAGGACGGCGGCCGACTATCGACTGTACGCATTACCGGGCGGCCCCCCGCAGCGGCCTGGACTTCTGCGCAGTGCGTCCGGCAGTACAATCGCATTGGAGCTTTGGGCGCTTCCCTTGAGGGGCTTGGGTCCGCTCCTTGCCTCCGTCCCAGGACCGCTGTCGATAGGCAGTGTCACGCTGTCCGATGACCGGTGTGTCAAGGGGTTCCTGATGGAGGCGCATGCGGCTGAGGCATCCGATGACATCACCCATTTCGGTGGGTGGCGGGCCTATCTTGCGAGCCGCTAGGTCGTGCAGAGACCCGTCACAATTCCACTTGCTTGGAAAGCTCGAGCGACTGTCGCTGCGCCGGGGTCGATGTGGCCACCCAGTGGTTCGGTGCTGATAGGCCGCGCGGCCAGTCTTGGCGCCAATCATCGAGGCCGTATGGTCCGCTTCGGCACGAGCGGCTTTGGCAACTGTCGATATCCCGGCCTCCAATTCATGAAGGCGGGTTTCAGCGCGTCGACCATCCTGCGCTGCCGCTCAGGAGACGCTGAGACCAGTCAAACAACAGGATTGCTCTGTTCCGGGGGACAATCATGCGCAGCCGCAAAGAAATTCGCGCTTCAGGGGTCGGAGAGCCCCAAGACATAGGAGTTCGGGACGGGGATGAATGAACAGTGTAGAACCCATTGAGTGTCTAGAAAGGACTGCATGCGACACCTCGATCCGTTCAAGGACATCGTCGTTATTGCCCGGGTCGGTTCGATCCGGAAGGCTGCCGAGATACTTAACATCAGCCCGACCGCGCTGAACCGACGACTGCTTGCGATGGAAGCAGATTTCGGTGTGCAGATTTTCGAGCGCCTGCCCAAGGGGTTGAGACTTTCCTCCTCAGGCGAATTGATCATCCGACACATGCGCAACCAGCTTTCGCAGCATGACTACCTGATCTCGCAAATTGACAACTTGTCCGGATTGCGGAGTGGTCATGTATCGATCGCCTGCAGCCAAGCCTTGCTGCCGCATTTTCTGCCGGAGCAGATCGCGACCTTCAGAACGGCGCACCCCGACGTGACCTTCAGCGTGCGTCTGCGCGACAGAGGGATGGCGGAAAGCAGCTTGCAGGACCATTCCGCAGACATTGCGGTTGTCCTGGAGCCGATGAACCTCAGCGTGTTCCAGAACGAACTCACAGTGGGTCAGCCGGTCTGGTGCCTGATGCGCGAGCAGCATCCGCTCGCGGCGAAAAACACGATCCGGCTGGGCGAATGTTCAGAGTACCACGTTGCGCTGCCGGAACCCAGTTATGGCGTCCGGTTCCTGATGGACCGGACACACATGACCTCGATCTACGGGCTCAAGCCCGTGGTCGAGGCTGACAGCTTCGAGTTCCTGCGCGGCCTTTCGGAATATGAGGACGTCTTGACCTTCCACATCCCGATCAGCCTGCCGGCAAAGCCGCCCCCGGGCATGGTCTATCGGCCGCTCGACCCTCGGGATGTGGCCGAAGGCCGTCTGTCGATCGGGTACCTCAAGGGGCGCACGCTGCCCGTCGCCGCGGCCAGCTTTCTCGAGCACGTCTGCCGTGCACTTGGCGAGCGCCACGGTGATCTGGTGAAAGCCTAGTTTCGCAAGCAGCGGACCGAGCGGACTATCGGCGTGGTCGTGCCGCCCGTCGACACCAGCGCGGCCTTGCGTATGACCCGGGCGGGACCTTCGACCTTGCTTGCTGCGCGTTCGCGCATCTTGCCCACCTGGGCGACCTCCAGCGCGGTCACGTTCCCCGGGTTGTCGGCGCACACGCGCGCGCCTGAGCCCTTGGCTTGGGGCATTGGCAGGAGCGCGACGATGCCAAGGGCCAATACCACATTCAGGACCATAGACATCCGCATGGACCTGTTCTGGAAAGTATCAATTGCGATGGACATTTCATCTTCCCTGCTACGTCGTTGCTGGTGTTCTGGAGCCCATTCACCAAGACTGGAAGGAACACCGCTATAGGAAGAATGAAGCGCAGTACGCGGGATGTCGCGTGACATCTTTGCACTCGCCCAGTGCATAAAACGCAGATGAAGGTGCATTACGGTACTCACGGCGTCTCAAGCTGTTCAACGCAAGGTGCAGTGCTAATCGTCACCTACAGTTCGTCCCGCCTTAGCGATTCCTGAGCTCTCGAGCCGGACTACTATCCCCGGTGCGCCGTCAGCCGCCTCGATGAACTCGATACCGAAACCCTCAAGGGTCTCACGCAGCCTGATCACGTTTGCGGCTGTGGCTGACGGCTTCCCATCCGTCATTTCAATCCGCTTGATCGTGCTGGTGCCCAAGGAACTTGCCTTCGCCAACTCAACAACGCTGAGCCGCAAAGCCAATCGAGCCACTCGAAACTGCAGTCCAGTCATGCTTGACCTACTCCATATGATACCATATATACCATATGGTACCGTTTAGTAAAGGCTAGCCCACATGAACACGTTAGAATGGCGTTCAGAGTTCCTGCGCTTGGAAGGAGCCTACTCACCAGCCACCATGAAATCCTACTATAGTGATGTCGACATCTTCGCGGCTTGGTGCGCGGAGGAGGGCAGGAACGTCCTTCCAGCCACGGCCGACACAGTCAGTGCCTTCCTCGAAGCGCAGGCACTCGGTCGCTCAATGTCGACGGTGCAGCGGCGGCTGTACTCGATAAGAAAGGCGCACCGTCTGATGCGCCTTCCCGACCCTACATTGGATGAAGAGGTCTTGCTGGCCTTGCGTCGCGTCCGTCGAGCCAAGAACGCACGTCCGAAGCAGGCCCTTGCGCTCACACGAGACGTCCTCGACCGAATTCTGAGGACTCAGCCCGAGACCCCAGTCGGTCTACGTAACGCGGCGCTGCTCTCCCTCGGCTATGAGCTCCTGACCCGGCGCTCTGAATTGGCGGCGCTCAGGCTCGAAGACGTGACCTGGCGCGAAGATGGGACGCTTAGGGTTTTGATACCGAGGAGCAAGGCGGACCAGTTCGGTCAAGGTCGGCTCGCATTCACTTCAGTCAGTACACGCGAACGAGTGGACGCCTGGCTTTCCTGTCGCGGAGCGCACATCTCCTGGCTGTTCTGTCCGATATACGCCGGCAAGCCTATCGCGCGACCGCTCGGAACCTCGACCATTCGGGACATCGTGAAATCGTCTGCAAAGGCCGCGGGCTATGACGCAACTTTTGTCCGAGACTTGAGCGGTCACTCGATGCGGGTGGGCGCCGCGCAGGATTTGCTCACTGCAGGGCATGACACGGCCGCAATCATGAGGGCAGGGGGCTGGAAATCGGTCGCCGTGCTTAGCCGGTATCTGGAAGCGGCAGAACACAACGTCTGGAACTGAGGGGACAAATGTCATTGAGGCAGCGGAGAGGTCAGGTGATCCGCGCCACCTTGATCTCTGACGCGCGTGGTTCACGAAACGCTGCTGTGGCGCAAGATAAATGCCTCTATTGCTTCGCACTTCTTGTTGTTCAGCTGGGGCCCGTTTAGCCTGCGATAAGACACGTCGAGAAGATGTATGCGCGTCTCGACATGCCTGATCTTCTGCTCGATACTCCGCCTCTCGCTTTCCGGCGCGGTCTCGAGTTGGGCCGTCAGGTCGGCCAAAAGGTCGGACAGTGCGGTTGACCGCTGGACCTGAAGCTCGACGACCGCCTGACACTCTTGCACCGGCTGCGCGTGCCCCGCGGTTACCCCGAACATCACGATACCGAAAGCCGAAGCGACGGAGCGGATCCTGTGAATAGACATGTCATCCCCCAATTACATGTGGATGCGCCGCTACCGGGCGCCGAAGCCGCTGAAGAAGATCACCACAGTGCGCCAGATGATGAAGGCCTCGAGAGCGAAGCTGGCGCGCCGGACGTAATAGCTGTCGAACCTGGCCTTTCGGCGGATCGCATTGGCGCTGTCTGCATAACCGCCCTGGACCTGTGCCAGCCCCGTGATGCCGGGGCGGACGCGGAATCGTTCGCTGTATCGAGGGACCGTCTGCCAGAACAGATGGGAGTGCTCCCAGGCGTCAGGCCGGGGACCAACAACGCTCATTTCTCCGCGCCAGACGTTTACGAAGTTCGGCAACTCATCCAATCGGAATCGTCGGAGGATCCGCCCAAGAGGCGTGATTCGCTCGACTTCCAGCGGAGCAGTGGCTGGACGCGCGTTCGTGACGACCTCCTCCGGCAGCATCGTCCGAAACTTCAACATGGTGAACCGGTCGCCATAAAGCCCCATTCGATGCTGCGAATAAAGCAGCGGACCCGGATTGAAGAGCGGATTGAGAAGAAAAAGGAGGATGCCGACAAAGGCTGTGAGAACCAGTCCGAAAGGGCAAAGGATCAAGTCGAATGCGCGTTTGCTGAGTACTCGCTCAAGCTTAATGCCGGACTGGCGTTCGGCGGCGACAACCAGAATAGGATTCTTGTCGAAATCACGGGAATACATGGCGGGCAGCCCTCAACGAAAATGAATTTGTCGACTGATCAACCACCGTTGGATATGCGGTAACACCGTTTGTCGAGTGACACTAGCCTTGACAGGGCATTTTTCCGCGGCGATCTGAAATGGACGATTCGAAGTCCGATGAATGAGCACCAAGTCCGTTCCCAGGGCAACTTCTTCGTCTATGATCGTCTCTGGCGCAGGCTCGCGCGCAACCCAAACTTCAGTAATGGACACAGGGCGCAGGGCCGCTGGGTCCGATGCCTCTGCCGTCCTGGATCTGAGCAGCCATTCGATGCGGGTCGGCGCGGCACAAGACCTTCTCACGGCGGGGCATGACACGGCCGCGATCATGAGAGCAGGGGGCTGGAAATCGGTCGCCGTGCTCAGCCGCTATCTCGAGGCGGCGGAGCGCATCGTCTGGAAGCGAGGCGTGAACCTGTCACGCAGCGGCGAGTTCAGGCAGCAGTTTCCTGAAATAGTCGATGGTCCGGTCGAGACCTTCGTCCAGAGCGACGGAGGGCTGCCAGCACAGCTTCTCCTTCGCCACAGAAATATCCGGCTGGCGCTGTTTCGGGTCGTCTTCCGGAAGGGCCTCGTGGATCAGCCTGGACCGCGATCCCGTCTTGGAGAGCACCTTCTCCGCAAGCTCGCGGATCGTGAACTCCCCCGGGTTGCCGAGGTTCACCGGCCCGGTGACGTCGTCCTCGCTCTCCATCAAGCGGACAAAGCCCTCGACGAGGTCGTCGACGAAGCAGAAGGACCGCGTCTGCTGCCCTTCGCCGTAGATTGTAATGGGATCGCCGCGCAGCGCCTGCACGATGAAGTTCGACACCACGCGGCCGTCGGCGTGATGCATGCGAGGCCCGTAGGTGTTGAAGATCCGCGCCACCTTGATCTGTAGACGGTGCTGGCGGTGATAGTCGAAGAAGAGCGTCTCCGCGCAGCGCTTGCCCTCGTCATAGCAGGAGCGCGGCCCGATGGGGTTGACGTTGCCCCAGTAGCTCTCCGGCTGCGGATGCACGCTCGGATCACCGTAGACCTCGCTGGTCGAGGCCTGGAAGATGCGGCACTTCAGGCGCTTCGCCAGACCGAGCATGTTGATCGCGCCGTGCACCGAGGTCTTCGTCGTGGCCACCGGATCATGCTGGTAGTGCACCGGCGAGGCCGGGCAGGCGAGGTTGTAGATCTCGTCGACCTCGACGTAGAGCGGGAAGGTCACATCGTGGCGCAGGAACTCGAAGCGCGGATGGCTGTGCAGGTGATCGATGTTGCGCTTGGTCCCGGTAAAGAGGTTGTCGGCGCAGAGCACCTCGTGGCCCTGCTCGAGCAGCCGGTCGATCAGGTGGGAGCCCAGGAAGCCGGCGCCGCCGGTGACCAGGATACGTTTGCGGCTGTCATAGAGGCGTGCCAAGCGGGATCACTCCTTGCAGTTCTGGAACATTATTTCGTGCGCGACTGCTCTCGGAGGAGGAGCCGTATCGTTCGGAAATACCACGCCTTGTAAGTGGCATAGTGGTAGCCGGCACGGCCGTCCAGCACCCCCAGCTTCACCACGTAGGTATAGACAAAATAGAACATTGCGTACCACCCCGCACCAATGTGGCGATACTTGAACCGCTGCCGCCCGGTGAGCGCCTCCCAAGCGAGGGGATCGCCGGCGAGCGCCGCCGTGCGCTTCGCTTCCCAGGCGGCGTAATCGATGTGCTTGCGGAGAAACTGCGCGAGCCCGCGGTCGTCGCGATGCTCGATCGGCACGGTGATCTCGGCCGTGCGCCCCTCGAGGATGGGATGCTCGTGGATCTCCATGTCGAGGCCGCTCCAGGCCTCCTCCTCGATCCTCTCGTAGAGCCCCGCGCCGACGCGGAACAGCGCAAGCTTGCGCTGCGGCACGCCGTGGCGAAGCGGGCGGCCGAGAAAGCTGTTGCTATAGGTGAGCCAGTAACCGACGACGTCGTCCCGTCGGATGGCGCGGGCCAGCGCCTCGACGAAGGCTGCGTCAACGAATTCGTCGGCGTCGAGGAAGAGGACCCAGGGCGTCGCGGGCGGATGAGTAAGCAGGAACCAGTTCCGTTTCTTGGGGTAGCGCCCGTCCCAGGCAAACTGCAGCACGCGGGCGCCATGCGCCTCCGCGACCTCTGCCGTCGCGTCTTCCGACTGGCTGTCGAGCACGACGACCTCGGCGAAGCGGGAGAGGCGGGAGAGCACCTCGGGCAGGGCCGCGGCCTCGTTCCTGGCCGGGATGACGACCGTGCAGGGGATGCGAGGGACAGCGTTATCGGGCATTTGCCGGACCCGAGAGGCTTGCCACGCCGGGCATACGTCGCGGCGGGGCGCGGAATGGAGCTGAAGATATGAGAATTATCAATGTGTTACGACCTAACCCTCTGCACAAGCTACAACCTTAAGTTGAAATTTGGCTTTGTTTCGGGAAATCGGGCCTTCGAGGGGCGAGGGAGGCCGCATCGGCGTTGTCTGCACGCCCCGCGGCCCAGGCTTCAAAGGCGTGCCGGCGCCCTGTGCGCGCCTCCCGGAGATAGCGCCTCAGAAGACGGTGCCGCTCGCCACCGGACATTGTCTCTTCGGTCTCGACGCGGGCGATGCGCCGCAGGATCGACAGGTCCGGGCGGACCTCCCGCCTGGTCCCGACGAACTCGAGCAGCTCGTCCATGATCAAGTCCGCCGTCTCCCGCAGGTCCTTCGTACACTCGCCGGGCTTTGCCGCCCCCGTTTCGAACGCCTGAAGGGCCCGTTCTGCAGCGACGAGGTGCGCCTCCGCCTGGGCCAGGGCGAGCGCCCTCACGCCGCATTCGTCCGCCGGCAGCAGGTCGCCCGGCGTGATGTGCGGACTGTCGAGGATGATGGCCAGCCAGCCGGCGACGCTGCCGGGATCGGGGCGTGCCGTCGCGCCGTGGCGCAGGGCATTGGACGCCACCATCGCCTTGCCGGGGGCCGTCCTGGGGCCGGTGCTGCGCCCCGCGTTGGCGCGGTTGCGGGCCGCGATCTCGTCGGACGTCATCCCCCGACGACCTCCGCCTCGACGACCTCCGCCTCGACCACCTCCGCCTCGACCACCTCCGCCTCGACAACCTCCGCCTCGATGGCCTTCACGTCGACGGGCCGGGCTTTCTGAAGAGCGTCGTAGTCCCGCTTCACCTCGCGGCGGCGCCGCTCGAGGGACTGGATCTTGTCGTCGTGCTTCGACGCCGGCGCGGGCCACGCGAGATAGGCCGCGCTCATGAGTTCGACCGGGTGCAGACCGAGTGCGACGACCTCGGCATAGGCCTCCGCCTGGAGGTCGGGATCCTGCGACACCGTCCGTGCGGCGAGGCCCTCTGCCATCTTGAGCGCCGCCGCCTTGTCGAACTCGAAGGGGGCCTTCCAGGCGTCCTCGTCCCCTCCCTCCGCGATGAACTTGTCCCAGGCCTCGTCCAGGGCCGCCTCGTGCCTGGCCTCTTCACGCGCCAGCACGGCGTCGCTGACGGACGTGTGGATCACCCGGCGGAAGTTGGCGTCGCGCATGCGGCGGTGCTGCAGAAGCTCCCACTCGATGGCGACGAGGTTCTCTGCGACGACGCATTCATAGGGTGTGAAGGGTGTGAGCGACTGCATCATGCCCCGGTGGAAGTCCCGAAAGGAGCCCGGGTCCTCACCGAGGATCGGGTCTCGCGCAGGCAGGAGGTCTGCAAAGCTGGTCATGCCGAACCGCTCCGGGCTGGGCGAGGTCAGGTCTCTGGACATGGGGCATCTCCATCATTGTCCCTGCCTCCTTCCGCCGCCACGGCCACCGAGCGAGGCAATTATCCGACGTACGTTGTGGGACGCGCGCAATCAAGCCCAGCATCTTGATTGCCTGCGTCCGTCGATCAATCCCCTTGCGCCCGTGACACACTTACCATGCCGGGGCAGGGATCAGGACCGTTTACGTTCGCTGGCCGGGATGTCTGATGCGGATACCGGGGCGGTCCTCCGGGGTGCCGATGAAGTCGATGCCGGCGGACTCGAAGGCGGAGACAAGCTTTTTGACTGTGCCTGGTCTGCATTGAGGTGGTCCGTCACGCGCTTCGATCGTCTTGATCGTACGAACCGAGACAGTTGACGCGCTTGATAGGTCCTGTATCGACCATCTAAGAACTGCGCGCGCAGATCTAAGTTGCTGGACAACTACCATTGCGCCGAGCCATATTTGCACTTAAGGTGCAATTTATGCAACGCCGACCTATCCACCCTTTTGTCGACTGGCGCTCCGAATTCCGACGCCTCGAGGGCGCCTACGCTCCGTCCACCATGCGCAGCTATCACGCGGATGTCGAGGCTTTCGAAACCTGGTGCAACGATCGAGCCATGTTCCCCTTTCCCGCAGAAGTCGACACCGTCTGCCGGTTCCTCGAGGACCAGGGACGGACGAAGGCGCCCTCGACCGTGCGGCGACGCCTTTACGCCATCCGCAAGGTGCATCGCCTGCTGCGACTGCCCGATCCGACACATGACGAGGACATCAACCTCTCCCTCAGGCGCGTCCGCAGGGGCAAGGCCATTCGTCCGAAACAGGCGAAGGGCCTTACCCGCGACTACCTCGACCGCTTCCTCGAAATCCAGCCCGACACGCCCCGCGGTCTGCGCAACCGCGCCATGCTGTCGCTGGGCTATGAGCTTCTCACCCGCAGGTCGGAACTGGTAGCTCTCAGAAACGACGACCTCGACGAGAGGTCGGACGGCACCCTCCGCGTCCTCATTCGTCGGAGCAAGGCAGACCCCTTCGGCGCAGGGCGCATTGCCTTCACCTCCCATCGGACTGCCGACCTGATGCGGGAGTGGCTTGATTTGCGCGGGCAGGACATCGACTGGCTGTTCTGTCCAGTTTACCAGGGCAAGCCCGTCAACCGAGACCTCAGCACGACGACCGTCAAGAGGCTCGTGAAACAGGCCGCCGAACGCGCCGGGCTCGATGCAGCCGTGGTGGGGGAGTTCAGCGGTCACTCTCTGCGGGTGGGGGCGGCACAGGATCTGCTCACGCGAGGCTTCGACACGGCCGCCATCATGCGCGCTGGCGGATGGAAATCGGTGAACGTGCTCGCGCGCTATCTTGAACTGGCGGAGCACAACGTCTGGGCGTGACTCGTTGAGTTTCAGTCAATCCTTTAATTCAGCCTTCACAACTACATAGCGACCAACGCAGATTGCGTCCATGTCGGTCCTCAAGAAGCAATCCACGGCCTGCTCTGGCGTATCCACGATGGGTTCGTTTTCATTGAACGACGTATTCAGAACCATGCCGACCCCTGTTCGGGACTTAACGGCGCCAATCAAGAGATGGTAGAGCGCATTGGAAGTCGGGTCGACGCTCTGCAGCCTTCCTGTTCCATCGACATGTGTGATGGCAGGCAGACGTTCGCGCCATTCCGGTCTGAGTTTCACGACATGCATCATGAAGGGTGAGTAGATGTCCTGCTCGAAGTAGGTGGCCACATCCTCACGCAGAACGCTTGGCGCAAAGGGACGGAAGCTCTCGCGCCGCTTGATCTTCGCGTTGATGATGTCCTTCATTGTAGTGATGGCCGGGTTCGCGAGGATGGACCGGTTCCCGAGTGCTCGGGGCCCCCATTCGCTCCGCCCCTGGTACCATCCGACCACCTGTCCATCGGCAATCAACTGGGCGACGCGCTCCACAAGCGGCGCGTCCGCGGAATATTCTTTCACCGGCAGACCGGTCTTCTCGACGGCACTGCGATGGCGAGCGTCACTGTATTCGGGTCCCCAGAAGGCGTGCTCCATATGGAAACGCTCGGTCGACCCAATGACGTTGTGCCAAGCCCAGAATGCGGCACCTACGCACGTGCCGTCGTCCGATGACGCGGCCTGCAAGTAGGGAGACGTGAACTGCGTTTCACGCAGGATCCGCGCATTAGCAACGCCGTTGAGCGCACAGCCACCGGCCATCACGAGTTGTTCCGTTTCGACCATTCCGTGAAGACGATTGAGGCAGTGCACGGCCGCTTCCTCGAATCTGACCTGCACCGAACGAGCGATATCCTTTTCACGCTGGGTTAGGGTGCCGCGTGCCGCCGGCGCGCCCAAGGATTTTCGAACGACATCGCGCCAGAGACGTCCCATCACGATATGTTCTCGGTCGTCCTTTGAACCTGACTCGCCGCCCTCGTGCATCCCGAAGGCGCCTTTCGCTAGCCTAAACCAGCCATTTTCGGGCAGCTTGACGAGCTTGCGCATCAGTTCGCGGTGGACGTCTTCACCATAGGGGGCAAGCCCCATGACCTTATATTCTTCCCCGAATTCATCGAAGCCGATGAACTGACAAAGAGCAGTGTAGAAGAAGCCCAAGCTGTCTGGGAGCGTGACGCGATCGAGGACGTCAATTCTAGGTCCCTCACAGCGGGCCGCCATCGCCGAAGCAAAGTCCCCGGATGCGTCGTAGGAGAACCCAGCGGTAAGTCCATCGAAGGGGGAGCAGTAATACGAAGAAGCGATGTGGGCTAGATGATGTTCGACTGGTACTGTTTTGAAAGTGGCCAGCGACGGGTCCTCATCACAGACCTGTGCAAGCTGATCGAGCATGGATTGCGTCTTTTTCGAACGCGAAACGTGTTCCAGCGCGGCGCGCCCACCGGTGACTGGGTGCTTCATCACGTAACGTATCTTTGCTCCCCGGTTCGCCTTCGTATCACGGGGTAGAGCGATATGGGTCACGTCGGAAAGCTTGAGCCCGTTGTCGGTCAGCAGCCAACGAACCGCATTTTCGGGAAAGGCCGGACTGTGCTTCTCCCGAGACCCCAGCCGTTCTTCGGCAACAGCGCCAACAAGCTTTCCATCGACGACGAGGCACGCCGCAGAATCTGCATGGAAGGAATTCAGGCCAAGAATTGCGGACATATCGAAACCTCGAATGACGAAGGTTGGTTGAAGCGCTTGTTACGCGACGCCTCTAATGTGACTCAGTCTAACCGTCTGGCGTCCGGCGGAGCGCTGCCGGACGCGACGCTCTCGTAGTTACTCATTATCTTCTCGTCGACGCTCTGCCAGCCGAAATCACTTTCCATCCATGACCAACCGCGCTCACCCATATCGCGTAACGCGGAGCGTTGGAGAGCGGTCGCCTCAACCAGAGTCCGGTCCAGCGCCTCGGTCTCAAGGTCGAGCCACCGGCCACAGCGATGGTCGCTAAGGCCGCTGCGAGGAGCGTTCCGGGTGGTGACGACCGATATGCCGTGCGAGAGCGCCGCGGCGATCACGAGGCCGAAGAACTTGGCTTTAGTGGGAAGGACGACAATGTCGGCGGAACTATAGAGATCGGACTTCACCTCGCCAGGATCGGCGCTCTTTGAATGGGGAGGTCTTGTCGCCTCCGCGGACATAGCCTCATGGCTCCCAGGGAATAGGGGATTTCACGATCTGCCTCACGCAATTGCCGAACATCAAGCTCCAAGGGATCGGAATATGCGCGCGGGGATAGACATGGAACCTCAGGCTTACTGTCGCAGCGAATTTGGGAAGTGGCTGGAGCCGCAAGCGCTAGAGTGAGGGTTGCATGGCAGGACACAGAGGACACTGGCAGATTGTTCGCGAATCGTCGATTTCCGTGCAGCGTGGTTTTCTCGGTATTCTGCGAATTAGTCACTGCACTACACATTCGGGGCGCTCTCCTTCGCCAAGGCACCATGCATAGGTTGCTGCCATCCGTTCGGCTATACTTTCCCAGCCAAACTCGCGCTTCATCCATTCGCGGCCGCGCCGACCCATAACCAGGCGCTCCTCCGGTGAGATCGCTAGGGCACGGCGGAGTGCTGCCTCAAGCGCCTCTACGCCGTGGTCGACCCACCAGCCGCAGCGCTCCTCAACAAGCCCCGACCACGGTGCACCTTTGCTCGAGATCACAGGCGTTCCTGTCGCCAAAGCTTCGGCAACAACCATGCCGAAGTTCTCGTTCAATGTCGGCAGGACGAACAGTCCAGCTTCGCGATAGGCACTCCATTTGTCATCACCACGGAGCGCATCTTCAAAACAGACACGCGGCACTGCGAGACGCACCACCTGCGCCTCAAGCGCTTCACGACAGCCGATCTCCGACGGCCCCACAATGCGAAGCCGCCAATCCGGAAAGTCGATGGCGAGACGCGCCCATGCCTCGATCAGACGATCGATCCCTTTTTTCGGATGTAGTCGACCCAGATACAGGATCGTGTATGCCGGATTTGGCTCGCCGACCGGGATATGGATTCCGTTCGGTATCACGGCCACCGGAGCGCGCAAGGACATCCTTCGAATATCCTCATACTCGGCGACGCTTGTTGCATGAAAGCAGTCGGCCAATTCCAGGGCGTTGTGCTGCGCGAGCGCCCACATGACCTTCTTTCGGCGGGAGGAAAAGGCCAGCGCCTCGGGACCAAGCATCCCGCGTGGTGAGACCAGGAAGGGAACGCCGTGCCGGGCAGCAATCCGTGCCGGACGGATGTTGGGCATCAGCCAAAGCCCGTGCCCGTGGATGACGGCACCTTTCCTCGCAGCCTGATCCAAAGCGTTTATCAGGGACGTTGAATACATCAGGTGCTTGACACCGGGGACCCACGCCCAGTCCTGTTGAAAAATTTCAAGGCCCGGTTCCGACATGCGCCGACCTATCGCCATGACCACGCTATCGGCGCCCAATGAGCTGACCGCCTGTGCCAGGGAAACGACGGAATAACTTGGACCAGAGGCCTCCTCATCGACCGAAGCCACGACATGCCGGCAAATCATTTTGGTTTGGCTATCCACGATCAATCGAATAAAATCGACATACTGAATCCTCACGCCGCCGCTGTCAGGCGATACTTCCCTTTACCCGCTCGAAGCCAGGGAAGACACAAGGGAACGACCCATCTTGCGATCAGATATGCAACCAGAATGCTCACAATGAGCCCTCCGATAACCTTTGTTATGCTTGACTCCAGAGCCATCGCACCGAGAAGAATTGCGCTAATTAAAGCCATGCCAAGTAGGCCTCGAGTGCGTGGCCCTCGCACGAACCATCTGTAGACCCGGCCCAGTATCAGGCCATAAATGAAGATGACCACCATCATCCCGATGGTACCGAAGTCGATGTAGGTTTCAGCGATATAGCCGATGCTGATCGACGTGCCGACATCATAGCTCGAAACGCTCAATCGCGTGTAGTAATTGGTCCGTTCGCTGTCATGGATTGCTGACTTTTCCGGAAACAAAATGCGAGGCATGAAAGGTCGACTGATCGCGTCCAACCAGAGCGCACCATGTTCATGCGGAACTACTGCCGGTACTCTGTCGAGGACGACCGCGAAGAAGTCCACATAGCTTATTCGGTTGATTGACTCTTCAACAGCATCAGCGAGATCCCTAGAATCAAGGCGTGCAACCATTTGCGCCAGTGTTGTGATGCTTTCGCCATAGTTAGCGGTCACGACTTGTGCTCGCTCTCCGGCGCTAAGGAAATAACGGTATTCTACCTTTACCGCGGTCCAGACAACCGTCACCGATACAAGGATCAGGGCCACTGCCGTGAGGGAAACAAGTCGTCTTCCCGAGATCTTCATGCCCGCGGCCGCCATCGCCAAAATTGTTATGAAAAAGACCGTCTTGAAGTCGGAAAAATAGCTCCCCAATCCGAGGGAAAATTCAAACAGGAACGCCACCAAGAGGTACCTTCTATCCGCGTCGGGCCGGACGAACGTGGCATAGGCCAGGACCCAGAAAAAGGCCCACTTCATTGTCGCGAGGGCCAGCAATGGTTGACTGAGGGGCGGAACGAAACGCGCCAGGAAGAGCGCAGCCGCTGCACCAGCTGCGCCCAATAAATAGAGCCGGAACCAAGACCTCGTGTTCCGCGAGAGCACGATTTCGCGGCACAACTGTCCGTCAATCCCGCGCCACCGTCCGACGCCAGCGCGAAGGCCGGCGGCGAGAGACAGCAAGGCCAAAAGCGAGAGCGTAGATGCCAAGGACACCTGCCCGCCTGCATATGAAAGATCGGCAACATCAACGCCTTTGAAATTAGCATGAAAAATCCGTGCGCTGGCCTGAAGCCACTGGTAGCCAAAGAGCAACAAAAGGATCGGGGATTCCCCGGGGCGCCAGAGAAGCGCGCTACCGACAAGCAATATAGTAACCGCTAACAGCGCCAATGGCAGGTTCGGCCCGAATCCGAACAGCAGCAGGATTGCGACTGCGACGGGAAGTACGGCAGGCGGTAATGGCGAGCGGGCAGGCGTTGTCATCCCGGTATCCTCATTGAGGGGCCATTCGCCTGATTGCCTGAAAGGCTGTCTCGATGCCGTCGACCGCATTCGACAGGGAGTATCGCGAGATCTTTTTAGCGATCTGTGCATTATCCGGCGGCTGGTCAAGCAACTGCGACAGTCGCTCAGCCAAGGCCCGGACATTGCCCGTGGGAAAGGTTGCCCCCGCGATGCCATCGGCTGCGAGGTCCGGCGCGCAGCCGCAGGCATCCGACACCACCACTGGTGTGCCGCAGGCAAGCGCTTCGTTGGCGACAAGGCCCCAAGTCTCTGACGAGGATGGCAGCACGAGTAGGTCTGCTGCAGCATAGGCAGCCGGCATGGCCGACTGGTTCTGGAACCCCAGCATATGCAGAGGCACGCCGGCGGCATCCGCTCTTTGCCACATGGCCGCATCAAGTTCGCCTGAACCGGCAACGAGCAATTGCACATCTCGCCCGTTCCGGCGCAGAAGAGCTCCGGCATCGATGACGTCAAGCGGCCGCTTGAACGGTTGCAGCTTGCCGGCGAAAAGCAACACCTTCGTATGTGGTGCGATGCCTAGCTTCTGACGCAAGGTTGTGCCTGCCTCGGCACTCGACCGCTCCGCGAACCAGGCGTTATCCACACAGTGGGGCGAAAAGAAAAGCCTTTCTCCAGGATAAAGATAATGACGCCAATAGTCCTTCGAGCGTGTGCCAACGTAGAGCGCCGCATCGAAGGTGCGCAAGAAAGCCGGATAGGCCACTGCCTTGGTGGCCCTTTTTGCGAAACTACGTTTGGTCTGCAACTGGCTATCGCCGCGCACCATGACGGGAATGCCCAAGCGCTTCGCCGACATTATCGCCTGCGCATAGCCCCATAGGTGCCAGCCAGTGAGCAGCACAGCACGGAAGCGACCCTGCTTCAGTGCTGCAGCGATGCCCGGCGTGCTGACACCCCTGAAGTGATGCAAGCCAGGACGAATCGCAGCATTCTCCAGAAAGCTGCTTTCATAGCCAGACAGCAAATCAACATCCCACTCGAAGCCAAGATCGAACCCTGCTTCGGCCTGATCATGCGCGGTCACTTGGTGAAGATAAAATACCTGCACATCAATCCGCCGAGCCAGCTCACGAAACAAGGGCGCATAGTATTGTATCGGATGCGAGCTCACAACGGCGAAGGTCATGGTTTATCGAGAATGCCCGCGAGAAACGCATAAAGACCCGCCTGCCAGAGATTGGTTGTCAGGACATGTCCTTTCCTCTTCCACAAGATATTAGGTTCTAAGCTGTATGTCATGAAACACTGATTCTGAGTGGAGCGGAAGGTCACTTGGCTACAGCAATGCCTCGCGCTACTTGCAGCACGCCCCTGCAGAAGATACAAGACCCATAAAAAACAGCATGTGCTTTCCAAACGCGTCCGATTTTTGAAAGATTCGATCAAGCGTCACCTAGAAACTCCAATCGCCTAGGAATTACCAAGCCTCAAGATGCGCCATTATTATTTAAAAATGACGCAACACTTCTAGAAAAGTTTGCTGCGGCCAATGATTGACTAAAATTTTCCCGGACATGCTGCTTCGCAGCATTTCCCAGTCGGCATCTCTTACTGACATTTAGCAGTGAAGAGATTGCAGTCGCTAAGCTACTTGGGCTTTGTGGATCAATCAGTAAACCAGTCTCCTCATCAATTGCCATTTCAGGAAATCCGCCTGATCGAGCTGCGACTACGGGCAAGCCACAGCTACCGGCCTCCAGAATCGTCGTTCCAAAGGGCTCCTCGATCGCAGGAGCTACAACGAGATCGAGATCTCCGTAAATCTCTTCACGGGAATCAACGAAACCCATCCATCTAAAATATTCCGTAAGATTATTAACTTGAATCATATCCCTAATCGTAGCTGCGTATTCAGTTGTGTCGTTACCAAAAATGCGTACCTCAATCATAGCTCGCTCGTGAGGCGACAGCAAACCGACTGCGTCAATCAGTACGTCGTGCTTCTTTCGCGCAATTAGCTGTCCAATGATTCCGATCCGCAGCTTGGCGGAATCAGATTTCTCGACGAACTCGAGTGAAGGCGCGCCATTGTGGACAGTTCGCACTGAAATCCTGCTACCAGCGACTGCGATGACCTTATCTCGGATGAAGTCTGATACCGTGATGATCCCACGCGACCTCGCAAGCACATATCGCCCTATCAGTGAGGACCAGTGTCTGCTGGGCACGTCATGAACGTGCAACACCACAGGAACACTCTTTGGTATTACTTGCAGAGCTGTAACCGCAAACTCAACGCTGGTTAAAACGACAACATCAGGGCAAAACCTACGAATCACAGACCGCAACTGCCTAGCAGCCCCCGCAAAATGCAAAAATCCGTCTGCATTCCAAACTGGCTTTGTCAAATAAAAGCGCCCAAGTTTGATACACATATGCGGAATGCCCGCCTCGGTCAATTTCGCAGAGTATTTACCATCATTCCAACCACTAATGACAGAAAAGCACTCATGCCCCTGATTCTGCAACTCCTTCATTAGTGAAAGCGTCACGACTTCCAGGCCCCCAATATAACTTCCTCCAGCGAAGAACAGAAACCTCACTGCGATATCAATATATAGGAGATGAGCTCAGCACAGTCAAAATGTATAGCGGGCTGAAGCAAGGAGGCGTACATGAAATCATTGCGTACGGCGCTTCACGCGCTCATCAAATTTTGCCGACGCCAAGTCCATCGCCCTTCCCAATCTGGATGCGCTCTCGCGGGCCGAGAACTCGTCAAAGGCCGACCAATCTACTTGATCAGCGTCATAGTCAAAACCGACTGCGAAATGCTGCAAGGCCGCTGACACCTCGGCAATGCTCGGTAGGCGATCTGTGGTGTGTGTCACGGCGAAGCCAGCGCGACTTTCTCGAAGCACATCCACGGCCGTGCTGGCGTGGTGGAGCATGGCAAATACCGGGCGTCGGGACTGAACTGCTTGATAGACCTTGGAAGGAGTATAGTGAGCTTCGGTGGAACCAAGGACAAGAATGCCGAACGCCTTGGTCAGATGGGCAAGTACGTCGAGATAGCCGATCCTATTGGGGTGTTCTCGGACTTGGCCGCTCACTCCTAGCCGCTCCGCCACTGGTACTACGTTGAAACCATTGCGATCATTTGGCGATTTTCCCGTGCCGATGAAGTGCAGTCTGAATCTTTTGGCAACTTCCGGATTCTCTCGCTTAAGAAGTGCCAGGCCTTCGAACAGCCGTTCGAGAACGCTGTATGCCTTTGGCAGCATAGCTCCAGCATACACAAGATGCAGGTGCCCATCATCTGGGTCGAAAAGTTTCGGACGTTGGGAGTACACACTGGGCGCGACGAAATCGGCACTCGAAAATCCATAAGGCATCGCGGCCTGCACTGCAGTGGTCTCAAGCTGCGGATTTCGTTCGATGACACCCTGGTAGTAGCCTGAGGCTACTCCTGTAATTAGACTGGCATTCTTTACAGCCCAGGGTTCTAAACGCTCACCGAGTTTGTATGAGAACCAGGCCTTAGAGAACCGCACTTCAGCCGGCGGCCACATTTGCACCCAAGGATCGATATAATCAATGCCAAACGGTAATGGCATACGTCGATATGCAAGCTGACCTAAAACAGAGGAGTAAAACGAGGGCACTGTAATGAGGAGAAAGTCTAGCCTGTTGGCCCTACGTAGTTTCTCGATGGCGGCGAGATGCCATGGCAGAGCCCGAACTCCAATGTCGCCAATGGTGCGCACCGGTTTTGTCGGCGCCGCTCGAGTATGGATAACCTCGAGTTTTGGATCGACGAGGGAGTTCAAGCCCCAATCGAGCTCTTCTTCGTAGTGGCGCCAGTGTGTTGTCACTATGATCGGTCGCCAGCCGAACTCAGCGAGGTGCTGGCTGAGTAAGCGCGCCCGATGCACCCCCGCGAGGTTGCTCGGCGGAAAGTGCGGGGCGACAATGGCCACGTTGCGCGAGCGGCCTTCGTCCGTCATCCTCATGCCGTGTCTTGCCTCAGTTCGCTACACTCGGCGACAGACAGACAGTCTGCCTGATGCGCACGATTGGCCCGCCGCGGTACCGACAGAGAGGCCACAGCGTGCAACCCGAATTTGCGCGATGCAAAGAAATCGATGACATCTGATGAAGGTCCGTAGGCTTGTGGAAAAAGTGAGCCTTCAATCAGAATCACTTCGATATCCATCAAGGCGGTTTGCCGAGCATTGGGCGCCTCGGTTTCCGTGCCCTGAAGATCCAAATTCAGAAGCGCTCGATCGCCTCGCTTCAATGTGCCGCTCAGAAGCGTATCAGCACTCCGCACTGGCACTGTCCTCAGTGCTGTCCTTTTTTCCGGTTTTTCAGGTGCCACATGTGCTCCAGTTGTTGTGCACTGTGGGTCCACTACCGGACGCAAGCTTCGCCATTCATCGCGCCCAGCGCGACCGGATAGAATACTTAGCCGGGAAGTGCGAAGAATTTCGTTACAGTTTGCCAACATGCCGGTTACGGTTCAGTCATGTGGGCGGTGGCAGAAGAAGACAGTCGCTTGGCGAGCCTCGAAACGTCACGAACGTTGGCCCCACCATCTAAAATCCTTCTCGGATCGTAGCTTCCTTGGGCAAGACTGCGCAATGTCGATTGAAATGCGTCAATTCGGTTCTTGGCTGGGGCTCGCCCGATCCTATATGGTGCATGCAGAAGCAGCTTTTTAAATCGTCTCAGCATTTAATGCCTTGTATAGCAGATCGAATTAGGTTGCGCTCAACGTCCCAGTTGTAGCGCTCCTGGCCGAGGCGCCAGATTTGCTCGCGCAGTGATGCGAGGCCGTCGGGAGCACTAAGCAGTCTGTCGATCAGCGCCGCGAGGGCGGGTGCATCGTCGACCGGATAGACGAGGTCGGCAAGTCCCGATTCAGCCGCGAAGCGCCGCTGCGCGGGCGTTGCCGACATTAGCGGTGGCAGGCCGGCCAGCAGGAAAGAGAAGAGTTTGTTGGTCAGGCAGACCTCCCGATTGCGGCTCACCGGCACCTCGGAGGCGAGACCAAGATCGTGATGCGCCGCGAGATTCTCCATCTGATCTGGTGAGGCAGGTGGGAGGACATGGACGCGGCCTTGAGCGCCAGTTTCTCCCGCGATCTTTTCAAGCTGTGCGACGTAGCCCACGGCCGGCGTACCGCGCAGGTAGAGATGTGGCCGATAGGCGGAAAGACCGATGGCGCGTACGGCGCATTCGAGGCCGCGGTTTGGTCCGATGGTTTGCGAAAACCAATAGAGTGAAGGCCTGGGTGCGGCGCTTCCTTGGGTCGTTGGCGCGGCCGGCGCCTGGCTGCGAGGAAAGACGTTAAGCACCACGTGCGGCGGCTCAATTCCATAAGTCTCCACCAGCGCCTCAGCGATCAACGGGGATGCGGCGGTAACATAGGCACAGCTCGGCAGGTAGCGGCCCTCGATGGCGTGCACCAACCGACGTTCTGTGTCATAGGCCGGATCATCAGGCCATTCGCCCAAGTGAAAGTCCTCAGCGTCGTAGGCGTACTGTGTTCCGTGGCGGCGGGCAGCAGCTGCGGCCGCCGGCAACGCTGCGGGATAGTGTGCAATAAAGAGGTCAGCTGATCTGGCAGAGGCCGCCCGGACTAGATGCCGTGACATTGGACTCAGCGCCAGCATATCGAGGCGCCTGCTCGGCGTGAAAGTTCTGAGCAAGCGTGCCACTATCTGCAAAGAACGGCCCAAACGCCAGAGCCAACGGTTGTCAAAGGTCACCCGCTTCAGGCGCCAAGGTGCGGCGGCCATAATGGACTGATCCCGCGGCTCTACGAAATCGGCCAACTTGGTAGCGATCACCTCCACATCGTATCCTGACATATGTAGCGTATCAGCTTCTTTCACCACACGAGGGTTCGAGCCGAGCTGACCTGGAGTGACGATAACAACTCGCTTCCGACAGTCCGATACAGCACGGGTCTCTAACGTCAATTTCGCCAATCCTGTGGATCAGTCTCTTGTCCGCACCGCCTCAGCCCTTCAGCTACAGCCCCCCGGAGGGCGGATCGGTATTCGGACCATTGCCACCCACGAGCCGTCTCGAGGGCGGCCTCGCGCATACCGGCAAGGGCGGTGCGATTATCCAAGCACCAGCACAGCGCGTCTGCAATGGCTTGGGCATTGCCAGCCTCGATGATCAGCCCATTCACGCCGTGGCGCACTAGGTCCGAGGCCCCGGCCTGGTCCGTGGTGATCACCGGCAGGCCCCGAGCGAAGGCTTCGGTCACCACCATTCCGAACCCGTCGGAGAGTGTCGGGAACATCAGCACGTCCGACGCTTGAAAAGCATCGAACAGAACCGGGCGCACGACCGATCCATGGAAAGTCATCCCCTCGGGAGCCGGCTTCCAGAGGCGGTCCGGCAGCCCGATCGCGCCAAAAATGTCGGCTCGCGCATGTGCGGGATCCATATTGCCGCGCCAAGCCTCGGCAAACAGATGGGCTGCCTTGCGGATTGAAAATGTGCCAGCCCAGATCACGCGAAGCGGGCCGTGCGGATCAGGTGCGGCAGTCACCGCCTCCAGAGGTGCTGGGGCGCCATAGGGTACAGCGAAGGTCTTCTTAGGATCTGCACCGCCGGCGATATGCGAAGCCCGAGTGAGCGACGAATTGGTTATGATCACGTCAGCCGCGCGCATCTCGGCATCGCGACGAGCCTGACGCGTTTCGAACAGCGCCTCGAAGTAGGCATCATCAGGGGTGCGCAACTCGGGATAGATTTCCTTTTGGGCCCTTTGCAGTGTCTCGAACTGTCGGCTGTTCAACGATGGAAAATCGAGAATTTTGGCAATGCCGAGCCGGTCTGCCGCTTCAAAAGCTTCGAGCGCGGAGTACTCGTAGGCATAGACGGCCCCGACCCCTCCGCGGGCGATCCGCCGAGCTGCGGCTCGAGTGAAGTCCTTGGACAGGTAGTCCCAGATCCTGTCAACGGTCCGGGTCCGAGCGCCGCCGCTGGCGGCGGCGGTATAGAGAATCTCCAGGAGCGGGCGCGTTTCGATCTTGTCGTCCGGAAGGGCCGTGATCGCTCGGCGCTCCAGTTGGGTCAAAATACTTCTACCCCGCGGGACGACGGGCAGAATTCGCGCCAGTGGACCGGATCGACAATGTGCAAAGGACGTGAAATATGCCTCAAGCCCTCCGACTTCATCAAAGGCCCGCGCAGCCTCCTGCCCAAAAATGGCTGTGGACGGAAACGCAACGAGAGTTTTCATTAATGTTAATTCCAAAGGCTGACAGAGCGTCAAGGACGCTCAACCAGGATCGCACTTCTCAAGCGAGGGTAACAGGAGCGCTACAAAGAGGGCTAACCCGCTTCCAGAAAAATCCACCAGACCGCGGCGCGGCGCCTGCTTCCTTGCAAGAATGACGCCCAGTCAGAAAGTTGCCGCGCATTACTGCCGTCGCCGATCGAAAATAGGTACTCCACGGAGTACCGCCGGGCCTACCGGACCGCGGCGGCGATCTTGGCGTGACCGCCGGCAGTCGCGCGAGGTACTGCCCCGATTTTGCGGACGAGACAACCAGGCAACAGCCGCAAGAGCGTCGTTCTGCCCTGGGACGCAAAAGCTCACTAGCCAGGAGCCTTGGTGTAGCTTCGGTCAGCGGCCGCCTCCAGAAACTCGCTTCGCCAGCAGCGCTCGATAGATGGCGAGATAGGCTTCAACCACTGCATCGTTGGAGTAGCGCACCTCCACTTCGCGTCGACAGCAGGCGCGGTCGAGGGTTGGCAGACGCGCCAGCGCCTCCACAAGTTCATCGACCGTTTCGCCTACGAAGCCGGTAACGCCGTCCTTGACCACCTCGGGCACGGCGCCGCGCCGCGTTCCTATCACCGGTGTTCCACAAGCCATCGCCTCGGTCATGACGATGCCGAATGGCTCTTCCCACAGGATTGGCATCAATAAGGCGCGGGCGCGGCCGAGCAATTCATTCTTCTGCGCATCATTGACGGGACCGACATAGGTGATTTGTGCGCCGTCGATATGCGGAGCGACGTGATGCTCGTACCATTTCTTATGTTCGGCGGGGACGTTGCCGGCTATGACCAACTTCGAATTCGTCCGCCTGGCAATCTCGATCGCAAGATGCGGGCCTTTAATCTCCTCGATGCGGCCGAGGAACACCAAGGGGGCATCTGGTGCAATCTCCGAGCGGAAATCGTAGACGTCGAGCGGCACACCGTTTGGCACGAAATGCCATTTGCCGATGTGCTTTATTCCTTCGACCATCCACTCGCTGATTGCCGAAAATTCTAACGTACCGCGCGCAAGCTTGTGACCGAACCACACCGATTTCGAAGTGATCGCGCGCTGATAGGTCATCAGCTTGGGGATCGGCAGGGGAAGCAGCGGGGTTAGGTAGGCTAAGCGCGAGAAGGAATGGACGAGGTCGAAACGTCCGGCGAACACCTTGGGCGCCAGCGTTGCACAGTTCCTTATAGAATCGAGTTTGCTGACGCTGCTCGCTCCGCGCCAACCTACCAGCTCGACTGGGCAGATCGACTTGGCATGGGCGAATAGCGTTACCTCGTGTCCGCGCGCGACTAGGCTCTGCGCGAGCATATCGACAATGCGTTCGATCCCGCCGTAGCTCACAGGCGGAACGGGAATTTCAGGATCGACGGTGAGGGCTATACGCACGGTCTAACATTGCCTACATTACAATCCAATGGTCAGGTACGATATCAAAATCGCGGGACGATTTTTCGCCGAACCAGTATTCTGGCGCAATCACAATCTTGTCAGGACGCCAGTTCCACCAAGCGCCCCACCAGCTGAAGCTGCTGTTCGCCACAATGTGATGGCTACATTGACTCATAGCGTACAAGTCGTAGCGATGATCGCTAGGGAGAAGGGATTCGAAAAACTCGCACCTTTCAAATAAGGGTTGCTTACGACACCAAGTTACGTCATCGGAAAATATCACAAAGCGTGCATCAGGAAATTGGCTCTTCATGTATCGCATTGCGCGAGAATAATACGCATGCGGATCTTTCATTTGAAACTCTTTAAGCGATAGATAGTCCCCCCTGCGAACATGCACAGAGATCATTCCGTCAAGTTCTGTTCGATTGCCCTCGACCTGGCGTGAGGCAAGCATTCCCAAGTCCAGTTCTTTTCGGATCAAGTCCGCATGTTCGACAAAGTACTTTTCCGAGTGAAACCAGCCACTAATGATCATGCTATTCCTTATAGATAGAGCGGAGTCGCAGAAGCCAAGTCGTGGCTCAACGTACTTGCGGCCGGGACGCTCGGTGATCAGTCTTCGTGTCACTCTTCTCACGATGGAGTTTGGCCCCCACAGGCCGGCCGGATATCCTACGATCCTCGCCTGGATAGGGTAGGTGTCGATGCAGAAGCGCATTGGCCCATCTTGGGCCTGGGACGCATAGTGACGGGTATCGATTGCAAGCTCAGCATCTGCTCTAAGTGCAATTGATCGCGCAGCAGCATACTGGAACAGTTGGTTGCCAAGTCCCCCGGCCGCTATGAGTTTAATCTGCTTAAGACTTGGCATGGTCCTATATGCTGATGTCGCACTAGCTGTCATGAATGCGTCGAGCGGGGTTGCCTGCCACCATGTCTCCAGCGTCAACGTTCTTGGTGACCACCGAACCTGCCCCAACAGTAGCCCCAACGCCAATGGTGACGCCTCTTAGAATGGTCGCATTGGCGCCGATCCACACGTCCTCTTCGATAATAACTTCACCCTTGCGGCCATACATAGACCGACCCGAACCTGCCATCGGTCCATGATCGAAATCGCCGATATAGACGTTGGGTCCGATGGCAACCCGTTCCCCAACGTGTATACCGACATGACAATCAATGGTAGTGTTTCGGTTTATGTAACAATCTCTACCTATTGTTAGACTGCTAGCTATATTGTCCACGCTTAGCAATGCTCCCTTCATGATCCGAACGCCATCACCCAATTCAAGGCCGTGGGGCACACCTCTAAAAAAATGCCCATACGTCTGTACGCTCCTACCGATCTTCGCGCCATAGGAGCGAAGCATCGTCTGTCTGATGGCTCTGTCCACCTTATTAAGCGCTAGGCCAAGGAACATCGCGTCTTCATCACTATTAAGGAATGAGACACGCGAGCCGATCGACTTGCATCAAATCTCTGTCACTATATCACGGCCCGTAAGCCAATCGAAGCTAATGTAAGTAATCTTTGGCTTAGCTTTTGCAAGAAAGGGAAGCGCGACCACTAGTACAAAATTGTGGAACCTGGTGCGCGCTACCCTTTGCAGCAGTCGTAACAACAAATTATCACTCGCAGGAGGGGTTCTGAGTTTAGTTATCTCGTATTCGTCAGAACGCTGTGTCTGTCTTGTCTTTTGATCTGCGTGCGACATTAGCAGAGAAAAAATTTGTTCTGTAATAGTGATGCGCTCAACGCAGTTCAGGGCGCGGGTGAAGTAATCGACATCAAATTGATAGTGCATGCGCTCATCAAGAGCGCCAATTTGTGAATGAAGAGCGGCAGAGAAAAATGACGCATCCGTTGCAATGATTCCGCGTCGCAGCTTGTAATTCCACCAGTCTCTGTTAAGCGCAGGGTCAACATGTTGGGCAGAACCGGTCATGGTCCGGATAATTCGACGGCCACATATCAATTGAGCATTATGTTTCACGAAGATAGCTGCTGCGCTGGATAAGGCGCTGACAAATAGTATATCATCTGAGTTTTGCCAATTGTACAACGCACCACTCGCCCATTCGAAGCCCTTGTTGATTGCGTGGCTCTGACCCCGATCCCTTTCGCTGACCCAATAGGTCAGCCAGAGCTTGTATTTCTTGATTATATCCACCGCTCCGTCGGTGCTACCGCCATCTATGATAATGTATTCGAGGTTCGGATAGCCCTGCAGTAGGACGGAGCGGATGGTCTCTTCGATGAATTGGCCTTGGTTGTAGCTTGGCGTGACAATGGAGATGCGTGGCCACGCTCCGCCGTCTGGCATAGTGTCGGGAAGTTGTGGGCTCTCGGTGGTCCAGGGCCAACCTGTCCGGCCCTCTGGCGGCGGCGGCAGTTCAGCAAGAGTCGGGCAGCGCATTGTCAATATACCTTTCACTTAGCTATTTCCATCCATTGGCGCTCGCCATTGTTGCCAAATTGAGCCGCGCCGCTCGTGAGCCATTCTATTCGAAGGTCTGAAACCAACTCAGACGCGTACTCCGTTCAGTTGGCACACATACGGATGCCCTTAGTCGAGTAAATGCTGTTCCTGAGGCGGCAATCACGTCTGACAGTGGATGTCGTTTGCATCGCTTTTCAAACAGACATGCTGGACAAGACTACTCACCGCCTCCCCGAAACGTTCAGGACAGAGCCGGCGCACAGCTTCGGGGGAGGGCAGATTCGGAGCATTCAATGCATCCTGCAAGGCATCTGCAAGCGCGTTTTCGTCGAGCGGATCGATGAGGCGCCCAAGGACACCCTCAGCCAACGCATCGACACTGCCATCACGATTTCCGGCGATGACTTGAAGTCCGCAGGCGGCCGCCTGCAGGAACACGATGCCAAACCCTTCGCCGATGCTTGGCATGACGAACACGTCGGCCAAGCGAAATTGATCCACCAACTCTTCCTCAGGAACCTGACCCGCAAAAATAACATGTTCGGCTACTCCGTTGCGTCGGGCCAATTCTTCGAGGCGCGGACGGTCGTCACCATCTCCGGCAATCAAGTAGCGCGTCTCCGGATGTTCGGCGAGTAAGCCTGACATGGCTTGGATCACTCGGTCATGTCCCTTATAGCGCTCGGACGCCGCAAGGCGGGAAATGGTCAGCAGCACTTTCTTGCCACGAAGGCCGTAGCGATCAAGCAGCGCCGTTGATTTTGGTCCGGGGCAAAATTTGTCATTGATTGTGTTCGGCAGGACCTTGACCTTTTCAGGGGCGATCTCGGCCCAGGACAGGAAGCGCCGGCGCGTATGTCGGCTGACGGCGGTGACCAGATCGGCTTGCCGCACTGACCATCGTAAAAGACGCGACGGTCGCTGCCAGGCATCGATGCCATGAACCTGCAGCCACAGCGCGGCACCGGCCAAACGGGCGAGAAGGACTGCGACCGGCATCATAAAGACATGGCCACAAAAAATAAGATCAACGTGACCAACTCGACGAAGGTTAACTAACGATTGCAGTGCGTACGCAATGCGGCCATGCACAGCCGGCAGTTGCTCCACCTTCGGCACGGGATCGGTGCCCGGCACATTTCCAAAGCGCGGCAGCACGGTGATCCGCTCGACCTGTCGGCTCGCTGCAAGCGCCTGTAGAAAATCCCGGTTGTACTGCGCTATGCCGCCGAATCCGCCAAATGCGTCGGTAACGATCGAGAAAACAACAATTTTGCGCCCTTGGAACATATTCACGCTAGCATCTTGGCTATGAGATGTAATTCAGCTTACTCTTCTAAGAACGTTTAGGGAATCGACGGTTTCAGCAATTTCAAAACGCTCATCCTTTGATATATGGTCTCGGAAATAAATGAACGATCCAAGTGAAGCGACACTTGGATCGCGATCTGGAACTGACGTATCGTGAAGGGCCAGTATGCCGTTAACTTGTATCCTATCACTAAATAGAGAGTAGTCTTTCCTTATGGAATCAAGAGAATGATCTCCATCTATGAATAAGAAATCAAAATCGCCATCAATACATTTAGCAGCATCCCAACTCAACCCTTCAAATATTTTAACACGTGAGGCCACTCCTGATCTCCATAGGTTCAGTTTAGCGATGTACTTCCCCCAGCAAACCCCAAAGCGACCCTTAAAGAAAGGGTCTACTCCAAAAAATTCTGCATTACGTGGGAGGTTATTTGCTATTACGATCGTCGTTACCGCCTCAAAAACACCTATCTCCATGGCTCGGAGCTTTCCTCTCGCGTGAAGCGCTAAACAATCTCTCTCAGCTTGAGTTGTTTGCGTTTCCGCTCTATCGATGCCGATGCAGAAGCGGAGCATATGGATAAACGATTGTCCGGCAGCGCTCACTTGCCTACTCCATTACCTGGTTTGCAGTATTTCGAATAATAGAATTCAAGCGACCGCCACGCTGTAGGCCCAACGCCTAGCCCATGGACAATGAGCATCGGTCAAGACTGACTTCTTTTTCCATTTCTGGAACCGCCGCCCCCGCTGCAGCCATGACGCGATAGGCGTCGTGAACCCGGTCTTGGGGCGGTGGATGACTTTGTCCGGCAAGGGCTTTGCGGGGCTCATCGCGAGCATGAACTTGGTGTCAAGGCCGCCTGTCGTATGCAGCGCTGGGTTTAGTGCCGCCAGCAAGTAGCTGTCGACGAGTGGTACCCGGACCTCCAGAGAGTGGGCCATACTGGCCCAGTCTGTGTCACGGAGCAGCTGGTTGCGCATGTAGAGCGAGGCTTCGAGCGCCGCTACTCTCGCAAAGCTTGACTCTGGCATAGGATCCAGAGCTTCGCGGATATAGGCCAGCGGTTTAAGGCGCTGCAAACCTTCGCGCGCCATTGGGGGGTCCATCACCGTGTCCAGCTCCCACGGCATGAACAGGCCGCGCCGCAACATATAGCCTCCGGCATAGGTGCCGCCATATTTCAAGAGGCCTGCGGTCTTGGGGTTCAGCCCGGGCCACAAGGGACGCCCGGCCGTCAATGCAAGACGAGCTATATCGCCTAGGAACGGCAGGCGCGACGGGACCGCCAGCAGACGGTGCCAACGAGGGATATCGCGGAAAGACGGATAGCCACCGAACAATTCATCGCCGCCAAGCCCGGAAATCGCGACCTTGAGGCCCAATTCGCTAGCAGCCTTGCTGACAAACCAGGTATTGAGGCCGTCAATGCTGGGTTGATCCATCGCGTCCAGGATGCCCGGCAGGTCCTGGTGAAACTCACGTTCCGTCACCAACCGCCTGTGATGGTGCGTGCCGTAGTAGCGGGCGACCTCTGCCGCAAGAGGCGCCTCATCGTCGTGGCGGCCCTCGAATTCGTCAAACGCAAGCGTCACAGTAGTGATATCGGTCTGTCCCGCATCGCGCATCAGGCCCACCAGCGCCCCGGAATCGATCCCGGCGGACAGGAATGCGCCGACTGGGACGTCGGCTACAAGATGAGCGCGGACGCTGTCGAGGAGTGCGGTGCGCGCCTGTTCCTGGGCATCACGCCCGCTGGCTGACCCCGCCCACTCGCCGTTCTGCTGCGCGTAGATAGCGGCGACCGAGAAATAGGGTTGCGGCACGCGCGGACCCTGCGCATCCACACGTAGGGTTGAACCAGCAGGAAGCGCGCGCACTTCTTGATACGTGGTGAAGGGCTCCGGGACGCTGCCGAACAGGTAGAACCCGGCCCAACCGGCAGGTTCGGGATCCGTCGATACTTTGCCGCCGGATATTAAGGCCTTGACCGACGAAGCAAAGCGCAGCGTCCAGCCATCATCCGCATAGTAGAGCGGCTTGATGCCGTAAGGGTCGCGCGCCATAAACGTCATACCGCGTCGCGCATCCCAGATTGCGAAAGCGAACATGCCGCGCAGGTCATGAACCATTGCCTCACCCTTGGCGGCGTACAGGTGAAGAAGAACCTCGGTGTCCGAGTTGCTGCGAAAGACGTGACCTTTTGACTCGAGGCCAAGGCGAATCTCTCGGTAATTGTAGATCTCGCCGTTGAACGTCACGACGAGCGATCCGTCTGCGTTTGCCATCGGCTGGGCACCGCCTTCGGTCAGGTCGATGATTGCTAGACGCCTATGACCGAAACCGATGCGGCCGTCCTCGGCCAGCCAGACGCCAGTTGCGTCGGGGCCTCGCGCGGCCATGTAATCACGTGTGCAGATCAATTCCGCGCGGTCGACAGGATTGGCCGCATAGTGATAGGCGAAGATACCGTTAATCCCGCACATGTCAGGCTGATCTCGTCGATTGTCCGAGAAAGAGGAAATTCATCCGGCGATCGCTGAATGCTAGGTCTGGTGACTGCCTGGTGTTGACACTAGGCCTCGCAAACTGCGTACAGATCATTGGCGGGGCGCGTTGTACAAAGAGGGACGGACCATCAACGCATTCGCTGATCGGACCACTGGAACGTGTCCTACGATCCGAGTTTCCGGATCATAGAAGGCTCTTTCGAAGCCAGCACGGGTCAGTAGCGCCTCGACATCCTGGTCGAGGGTCTCCGTAATGATTGCTTTAAGTCTATCGTCGTGGAGTGTTGCCGATGCGCCCTTGAGGACTTCGGCCTCGAAACCCTCGACGTCGATCTTGATGATGCGCGGAACTTCTCCGTCAAGAACCTCGTCCAGCGTTCTGAGCGCTACCTCGCGGGTGTTAAGGTCGCCTGTCTGGGCCACACGATTGACCGTGTCGAGCCCTACAGTAAAGGACACTCTCCCTCCAGACGCACCGAGCGCTGCCTCGACCACGTGAACGCTGCCAGCGATGCCATTGATCGCAATATTGCGACGCAGAGCTCTTGACGTGCCGGGATCAGGTTCCACTGCAATTACGCGCGCGTTACAGACCTTTGCCGCCAGAATCGTATAACTCCCGATATTGGCTCCGACATCGACGAAAAGGTCTTCCGGTTGCAGGATGTCAAGGACAAATCGCATATCGACATATTCGTGCAGGCCGCAATAGATATTGCCGGTCGCACCGGACATGCCGCGTCGCACCGCGAGTTTGGCCCCACTGATCCAGTCAACAATCACCTCGTCCTGCAGGCGACTGCGCACCTGCCAGGCAGCGAAGCGGGCCAGCGATGCCACCGGCCGTCCACGGTTCATCGGATGACTGAGGATGAACCGAATTATCTGGTTCAGACCCAAGCGGCGCACCCCGCCATGGTGGGTCTACAGGACATCTTTATGCGCATCCAAGGGGACTCCTGAAGGCTGCCGGTCATGAAGATACAGCCTGCGAAGCACCGACGACGCCAAGCCCAAGAACCGACGCTATCGCCCTTTTGCCTTCAGGGACCGAAATCCTGCCTTGGAAGCGATGGACAGCCGATGACCTTGTGGTACTCAGACAGTGGTTGTGAACCATCATTAAGCTTTCAAATCCGCGTCTATAGGCGATCTTAACAGGCTGACCGCCCCAAGGATGTTGTGTACCATCGCTTTTCTTGTGAGCACGGCACAGCCCCTCTTTGCACCCGTCTCTAAATCAGACGAGACCTTCGGATACATGATGACGAGCCCGAACTTATCGAGACTCGGTGCAACATATTCTGCAGTTAAGGCCTTGCCTGGTCCATAATCGTCATAAGAATATCCCGTATCTCCCGGCACCTCGAAATCGTCGATCAGCACGACTGCGCGCGGGCAGGCGGCGAAAATGATATCAATCTCATCCGCCAAGGGCAAATCGTCCTCCCAGTGTGCGTCCAAGTAAAACAGGATGGTGTTGTGCACTGCCGATTTGAGCGGACCATCCAGTACCTCTCGAAGCGCGGTACGACTATCTGCAAGTACTAAGTTGGCGTTGGGAACCGATTTAAGTCGCTGCCGAGAAAAGCCAAAGTAGCTTTCCGATGCCTCGCACGACCACACAGGTGCTTGGAAACTGCAGAACCATTCCGTACTGGTTCCGAGAAAAGTTCCTGTCTCCACAATCGCCACGGGCTCAGTCCGAATAATGATCTCGGCTACCAATTTACAGCGCCACCCCTGCCCATTAAGCGGACCACCCCAAGCCCTACCCAGCCAAGGTCGACGACGATAGCGAAAGGCGCCGGTGCGGATTTTGCCTAACAATATGTCTGATAGGGCGCTTAGCAAGAGAGTCTTTCCTGCACGGATATATCCGTGAGTTCGGTAATATATCTAGGCAACTGCTGCATACAAGACTTTAGTAATTAACGGGCGATCGTCCACGTCCGAAAAGGACATCGTAATACTTGCCGCCGGCTGGGTGTTCGGCGAACTCGAATGACCTTAGAAGTGAAAAGCCTTGCGGGACGAGGAATGCCTCTAGGTCAGCGACTGTCGCGCCGTCCTTGTAGGCTTCGAAGTCCGCAGCCTCAGTCAGGATGAATTTTACTGTGTCGAGCACACGGTCGGCTCCCTGTAGAACCAAGAGTTCGGCGCCTTGCGTGTCAAGCAGCAGCGCGTCGATACGACGAGTATCCCAGCCGGCCGCCTTTACTGCAGTGTCGAGGCGCATTGTGGTCAAGGCCAGTTGCTCAATGTAGCCGACTTCAGGCCAGATATCCCGGTGCAGGCCGAATTCGAGCATGGACGATGACGCACCCTCGTTACTGGCGACGTTGAACGCGACCGCGTGCCCGTCCTCTGCAGAGATCAGGCCTTGGAACGCTTGCTGGTGCGGAAAATCGGCCAGATTGCGTACCAGTGCCTCGTAGACGTTTGGAATCGGCTCGATCCACAGCACGTCGAGGCCTAGACGGTTGTATAAGTGGCGTTCCTGACCGGTGTTGGCCCCAATGTGGACGAGCGTGCGGCACGTCTTCAGGAAGCGCAAATGCTTCGGTGTCATCCGGTCGCGCATATCAAGTTCTATCTTGCGCAGCGTTTGCCGGATAGTCTCTGGTATGAATGGAAAGCGCGTCATGATGCTGTGTTTGCTTAAGGCCGCATACGTATCGCACGGGCGTCGGAGGCTATATCAGCGGACGTTCCCCAAGTGGTCTGCCGATTGACCTGACACTCCCGAAGTGGAATGAGTTCATACGTCACCGTTACCTGATTTTTCGGGTCGATCAATCGCGTTCCTTCCCGAGCGGTGTACGTTTGCGCAGCAACGCAGGAAGTCAGGCGGATCGGGCCGTGAGCTCCCAGCGCCGCGCCCCCACACCTCCGTTCTTCAGTGCGCCAGAAAGATTTTGGGAGCCTCTTTCGTGTGGTTTCGGGCAGTGTCAGCATCACGCGCATGGTAGAGATGCTCGATAAGTTTTCCAACCTAAAACCGGCGCTAGTGCTCCGGGCCTACTCGAAAAGTCATGAACTAAATGATGATTGAATTCCTTCTCTATCGTAAAGTGGGCCAAATCCCCTTTTTTTACTATCCACTCTTGATTGTGTATAAAAAGTACAAAGAACAGCTTGTACCTCCCGGTGTTGAGAAGATTGTATGGAATTTCTAATATCAAACTAAAATCTTCGCCTTCCATATCGCGCCCCAACGTGGGCCCTGCATCGCGGTTGGTTGTCCAAAAAAGCTCCGTTTCATCGTTGGCTGCAACAATCGCGGAAAACGTAAGTGCCGGGTGCCACTTAAGAAGCCTGCCAGAAACGGCAAATTTGTCATCGGCCAATTCAATTGAATGCAATTCAACGTAGTCGTTACTAAATCTTGAAAATTCTTCGATTTTCCTTGGGCCTGTTGGTATGCTTTTCAGATAGTTCTGAACTGCTTTCTCCGTTTCTTCTGTTCCCTGCCCTGTGCCGCCGTTCAGATACATTGCTTTGGGGCACAACGACTTCACTGCGGCCATGTTGTGGCTCACGAACACCACGGTACGGCCTTCGCTCGCCACGTCCTGCATCTTGCCGACGCACTTCTTCTGGAACTCGGCGTCGCCGACCGCCAGCACCTCGTCTACAACCAGGATTTCGGGCTCCAAATGAGCCGCGACCGAGAATGCCAAGCGCACATACATGCCGCTCGAATACCGCTTCACCGGGGTGTCGAGGAATTTTTCCACCCCAGCGAAGGCAACGATCTCGTCGAACTTCCGCCGGATCTCGGCCCGCGTCATGCCGAGGATCGCGCCGTTCAGGAAGATGTTCTCCCGCCCCGTGAGTTCTGGATGGAAGCCGGTGCCAACCTCCAGCAGGCTCGCCACCCGCCCGTCGATGGTAACACGTCCCTCACTGGGTTCCGTGATGCGCGACAGGACCTTCAGCAGTGTCGACTTCCCAGCACCGTTCCGGCCGATGATGCCGACGACCTCGCCCCGCTTGATTTCGAAATTGACGTCCCTGAGTGCCCAGAACTCCTCGCGTTCATCCCCGGCGATCAGCGCGCGCCCGGCAGCCATGTCACGCGCCGAGCGAACCAACCTGCGCGCCTGCTGGGCAAGCACGTCGCGCAAGGCGGTGTAGCGTTCGGCCGACTCGTGACCGATCACGTATTTCTTCCCGAGGCCTTCGGCACGGATAACCACGTCGCTCATCAGATCAGGTCTGCAAAGGTTCTTTCAGTGCGGCGGAAAACGTGGATGCCGTACCAGAGGAAGACTGCGATCACGCCAAGGCTGAGGACGAAGCTTGGCGTGTGAAGGGTGGCTTCGCCCCCCAGAAGGCACCAGCGGAAGCCGTCGATCACGCCGACCATGGGGTTGAGGCCATAGATGAACCGCCACGCGTCGGGGATGTTCGCGCTGGAAAAGCCGACGGGCGAGACGTAGAGACCAAACTGGACGATGAAGGGGATGATGTAGCGAAAGTCGCGGTACTTGACGTTCATGGCGCAGAAGAGCAGCGCCGGGCCGAGAGCGGCGGCGACAGCAAGCAGGATGAAGAATGGCAGGAACAGCACGCGCCAATCGGGCAGGAACCAGAGCGCGATCATCAGGAGGATCATCATGGCGAAGCTGATCGCGAAATCCACCAGCGACACCACGGCCGCCGCCGAGGGGATGACAAGGCGCGGGAAGTAGACCTTTCCGACCAGCGCCGAATTCATGACAAGGCTGTTGGAGGACTCGCTCAGGATGGACGAAAACAGGAACCACGGCAGCATGCCTGCAAAGACCATGACCGGGTAGGGCGCGTCTCCCTCAGAGGGCAGCTGCGCCACTCGCCCGAAGATGACGGTGAAGACGATCATGGTGAGAAACGGTCGGATCACCGCCCAGAGGACACCGATCACCGTTTGCTTGTAGCGCACGGAGACGTCGCGCCAGGCGAGGATCGCGAAGAGCTCGCGGTAGTGCCACAGATCGCGCCAGTACTGCGCCTCCGCGCGTCCCGCCTCGAGCACGAGGCGAGGCGACTGTGATTTATGTTCGGAGATGTCAGTCATGTCTTCTCAAGGGAGGTCGTGAGCCGTTAGGGCAAGGTCCTCACAGGGGAGGGTGAATGGCGCCGAGGAACGTCTGTTTGGGTCAAGACTTCAGTCTGCATGGGACCACTGCAGGAGGAGCGTGGTACCCTTGCATCGAGGTACCCGTCGCACAGAGGGTCTGGCGTACCCTTCGAACGACGATGGAGGGTACCTTTGAGGCGGTGACGAAAAGGTACCCCAGGGATGGCTTCCTCAGAAAGGGTACCATATGCAGATTGCTTAACTGGGCTCTGGCGCCCGATCCCGTCTCAGTTCGTCGAACGGTACCCGGGATTTCACCCGTCGTCGCTTCAGTCGCAGGTCGCAGAGCCATGGTACCTTTCCGAGCAAACTGGGGCCTCAAACGAGAGTTTCCCAAGATTGTACCAATTTTGGAAACGGCGGTAACGCGTTGTAATAACGAGGAAATAATTTCGAGAATCCCGAATTCGGCACCCCCCTGACGGATTCCCGAAATTCAATCTTCAAGATTATTGTTTCCGTCCCAAACGCCCGATAACGCAAGCTACCGCCCCGCATCCGCCGTCCCGACCTCCGCCTCCAGCGCCTCGATCTCCGCCTTCAGCGCCTGGTACTCCGCCATCCGCCGCTCGAGGAAGGCGCGCGTCAGCGCCGCCTTCTCCGACGCGCCCTGCGGCGTCAGGAAATAGGCATAGGCAAGCTTGTTGCCGCTCTTGCGGAAGTTGCGCACCTTGACCATGCCGCGCTCGACGAGGCCCTTCATGCAGAAGTTCACGCCGCCGAGACTTAGCCCCAAGGCCTCGGCAAGTTCGCGCTGCGACATCTCGGGGCGGTCGGAGATGAGGCGCAGGATGCGGAACCTCGCGTCGTCGCGCATCCGCGAGCCGCCGTGAAGATCATCGTCCATCGCCGTCACACGGCTACCGCACCGAAGCTCGCGGCCGCGGCCCGGGGAGACATCAGGAGGACGGCTATCGAGACGACAGCGTTCATCGCTGAACACGCTAGACGACCCGGGCTATTCTGCAAGTGCGAAATGACGGTCTGACGGACCTCAGGTCACGACAGGCCGGACCCCGCCACGAGGAAGGCGTCCTCGTCGTCGAGGCGGACCGCCGTCAGCCGGTTCGAATAATAGGCGCCGGTATCGACACAGATGCGACCCGGTTTGCAGACGGGCGCGGCCTCGTCGAAGTGGCCGTGGACGACGCGGAGACCGGGGACAGGGTTGTCCCGCAGCACGCCCGGGTGGCTCCACAAGAGCGCACGCGCGGGCTGCTGGTCCCAGGCGCGCGACGGATCGAGACCGGCATGACTGAAGACCACGTCTCCCGAGCGAAAGCCGTTCCGGAGGCCTGCGAGGAAGCCGCGGTAGGGCTGGAGCGCGGACCCGAGTTCCGAGCGGATGCGGAACAATTCGAAACTGCCGACGCGCCCGCGCGGCGGGGCGACGCCGAAACTCGCGAGAGTCTGCTGCGCGCCGAAGTCCAGCCAATCGCGACCCTCACGCGGCGCGGCGAGGAAGGTGTCGAGCGCCTCCTCGTGGTTGCCGCGCAGGAAGATCAGGTTCTCCGAGTGGAACTCCGCCATCCGCGCCAGGAGGTCGAGAACACCTTTCGGGTCCTCGCCTCGGTCGATGTAGTCGCCCAGGAAGACGATGCGCGCCCTGCGTCCGTCGGTCTTTTCGTGCCCGTCCGCCGCGATCTTCTCGAGAAGTTCCAGCAGCAGGTCCAGGCGGCCGTGGATGTCGCCGATCGCGTAGATCCGCTCGTTCGACGCGACAAGGGGCCGTGCTTTCTGCACGGCACGGTCCAGGAAGAAGGCCTGACGCGTACCCAAACTGTCGTCCCCGCTCGTCGCCAGTGGTCAGGCTAGCGTTAACACTCTCTGGAAGTCCAGTATCGATCTCCGCGGGCGGCATGGAGCGGCCGAGATCGCACGCGAGCGGTTCTCCTCTCCGGACCACTTTGCTAGCCTCGGCGGAGCATCTTCGAAGAAGGCCGACTCCCGTGACCACCCCCCCATGGTTCATCGTTCAGTTCAAGCCGCAGGCGCACCGCCTGGCTGTCCGGAACCTCGACCGGCAGGGATTCACGACGTTCCTGCCGCTCCACGACGTCACGCGAACCGAGCGGGGACACTTCGTCACCCGCGCGCGGCCGCTGTTCCCGGGCTACCTCTTTCTGATGGCGGACGACCGGCCCGAGGCGCCCCGCCTCGTCAATTCCACGCTCGGGGTGAACCGGCTCGTGACCATGGCCGACCGGCCCGCACAGGTCCCGGACGAGGTCATCGAGGCCCTGCGTCGGCGGTGCGACATCGACGGACGATTGACCGAAGCACCGGAGCTGGAAAAGGGCGACCAGATCCAGCTTCTGACCGGCCCCTTCGCCGACTTCGTGGGCACCGTCGAACGCATCGATGCCGACAAACGAGTCTGGGTCCTGCTCGATCTCCTGGGACGCACGACCCGGGTCGCCCTCGACAGGGGCCGGTGGCAGGCCGTCTGAGGCCCGCCGCCGGCTCAGGCACGTCACTCGCCGCTGAGCGTGGCGCCGATCTGGATCGGCCGAAGCACCGCATTGCTGAAGACGTCGAGGGCGGCGTCGATCTCCTCGTAGCGGCTGTTCGCGATGTAGAGGATGTCTCCATCCAGCACCTCGAATTCCGACAGGGTGAAGAACGACTTCGGATTGGTCAGGTCGAAGCGGTAGACGACGAGGATTTCCTCGCCCGGGTAGGCGGAGGTGTCGATCCCCAGCATCTCCGCCAACCGCCGCGGCGTCGGACGGAAGATGAAGACCCCCTTCGGATCGGCGCGGCGATTCTCGAGCCCGCCGATCTGGCCGAGGACGTTCGACAGAGGCGTCGTGGCGGTGTCGAACAGAACCTCCTCGTTCTTGCCCGTAGCGCCAAGCACCACCACCGAATGGTTGCGCGGCTCGATCGAGATCACGTCGCCGGGCCGCACATGGATGTTGAGGGCCGGGTTGGTATAGAGGTCGGTCAGCGCGACCGTCCTGACTTCTCCATTCCGCGACAGCGTGACGTCCAGACCGTCGATCGGAGCGGCGGCGCCACCGGCGAGGCTCACCAGCTCGAGCAGACGCGCATCACCGTCGGTGTAGGCATAGGAGCCCGGAGCGCCCACGCTGCCGACGATCGAGATGAGGGCGCTGTTGCGCTGGACAAGCTCGACCACGACCGACGGTTTGACCAGCACCTCGCTCAGGCGCTCGTTCAGGAACTCCTCGAGGGCGGGCACCGTCTTGCCCTTTGCTGCGATCCGTCCAAGCGGCGGGACGTTGATGGTCCCAAGCTCGGTGACGCGCTGCGGGGGCAGGGGGGTGGAGGACACCGGCGCCACGGCGTTGCGGGTGAAGTCGACGTAGCCGGCCTCGTTGTACGAGACGAGGGAGATCGACAGGACGTCCCCGCTCTGGATGGCGACGCGGCCGGCACCCGGATCGCCGAAGAAGCCGCCCCGCGATTTCTCGTACATCTGCCAGGTGAAGGCGACGTTGCGGTCCGCCTCGACGACGACGAAGTCGCTTCCGGTATCGGCGCGGGACACCGACTCGCGCGATCCCACGACGTCGGAACTCGACCGCAAGATGTCGCCCGTTCGGGGGCCGACATTCGTGCAAGATGCGACGGCGCAAGCACACGCCAAGAGAACAGCCCGACTTTTCATTACCTTGCCTCTATTTTTTAAGGCATAATTGCGGCAAGATGTTGGCCTGACAAGCCGCCTTGGGCACGCGGGTCCCGCCTGTGTGCGTCGAGACACAAAGGGTGTTGCCCCTGGAGCCGTGGCCGTGGTGAATTGGCCGGACCAGCCCCGGACCGTTTCAAAGGCGCCGCCACATGATCTTGCGACTTGCAGCCTTCCTGCCCCAACTGGCGCTGCTTTCCGCCGGCGTGACGTCGGCATACTTCGTCGTCTCGTCGATGCCGGCTTTCGACAGCGACGCCCGGGTCGAGGGACTTTTCGGCGACTGGCGCGTCCCCGTGGTCGAAGCGGTCTACAATCGGTCGGACTATCTCTTCCAGGTCGGGTTCGGGCTTCTGCAGGGCGACCTCGTGGCGTCGTCGGCGACGGAAGAGCGCGATGAACTGGCCTCTGTCGACACGGCGATTGCGCGGGCCCGCCGGGCGCGCGAAGCCCTTGCGGAAAGCGCGGCACTCGCGCCCGGCAACGCCTACACCTGGGCCTATCTCGCCTGGGCGGACGCGATGCAGGCGGACGACGCCGCGGCGTTGTCTGATCTCAATGTGTCGTGGGCCCTGGCCCCCGCGAGTGCGCAGCTCGCGCCGGTGCGCCTCAACCTCTACGAACTTCTTCTGGACCTCGGAACGCTACCCGACGACCGGGGCGAGGTCGAAGAAAAGGTGAAACGGGATCTGGCGGTGATGCGGCGCTTTGAGCCGCGTCATCTGGACGTCATCCTGAAGGACAGCGACGGCCTGCGAAGCCTCGCCGCCGAGATTACGACGGACTGACAGGCTCGCCCGACGACCCGCCGCCGCCTGCAAGTCCGAGAAGGAGAAGCAGCAGGAGGAGGGGAATCACATACCCTGCACTGCCGCTGCCGGCGGGGGCCAGGACGACGCGGTCCGAAGTCATCTCGGCCATCTGCTGTCGGGCGCGGAGAACGGCAAGACGTTCTTCTTCCGTCAGGTCATCCTCCTGCACGACCGGATAGGCCGACCCCTTGACGAGATCGCCCTGGATGCGCGTTGCCTGGATTTGCTGCGACAACATGCACTGGCGCGCCGAAATCGGGTTGTCCAGCAGGTCGCACCGAAGTGCGGTCGTCGACTGCGCATGGGCAGGCATCGCCGAGGCGAGTGCGGCCAAAAGCAGAAAGCGGTGGGAAAAGGTCTTAAACATCGGATATCCCTTGCTGTCTGCAATGTGACATAGACCACTCCGTGGATCAAGCCAGTCAGTAGCATGCTATGGCAATGAGGTATCGGGAAAATTGGCTGACCCCGCAACAAACCGCCAGGTGCTGTGACATCTCGGTTCACCAGCCTTGACGCTCAAGTCCGGAGGTTGCTCTCGGTGCCAATTCGCGATTAGTGTTTTGCCAAGAAGTGAAGCAGCCAAAAGCTTTCTGTGCCCGTTTGAGGCGGTGCTTACTCGGCTAGGAGCAGGTATTGGACATGAGGCAGGAAAGCACGCTGAAATTCCGGACGATGCGTGTCGGCGACGCGCCGGTCGAGGATGACAGCGACGACGAGATCGACCTGCGCGCCATCATCAGCAAGCTGTGGCGCGGTCGCTGGATCATCATCATCTCGACGCTTTTCGCAGGGCTCATCGGGTTCTTCCTGACCTCGCAGTACGAGGCCACCTATACCGCCCGCACCAAGGTCATGTTCGACATCGACCAGGCCAACGTCGTCGACGTGGGACAGTCGGTCGTCCGCATCGATGACACGCTCGAGAATCAGGTCGAGATTCTCCAGTCCACGACGCTGATCGAGCGCGTGATCGGCGAATTGAACCTTCTCGAAAACCCTGCCTTCAACTCAAGTCTCAGGCCACCGAGGGAAACGCTCGGGACCCGCATCCGCGGCATCTTTTCGATGCCAGACGGCGTCAAGGAAGTCCTGCGCGACGTGGGCCTCATGTCGCCGCCTCCCGCACCGCCCGACGCCGCCGAGGCGGCCGCGCTGCTGCGGCTCCAGATCATCAGCCAGATCCGGAACAGCCTGAAGCTGTCGCCCATCTGGGACACCAAGGTGATCGAGATTGGCTACACCGCCGGCGACCGCAACCTGGCCGCCCGCGTCGCCAACACCTTCGCGCAGCAGTACATCACCGACCAGCTCGAAGCGAAGCTCGAGGCGACCCGTGAAGCGACGACCTGGCTCAGCAACAGGGTCGAGGAATTGCGACAGCGCGTCCAGGACGCCGAAGAAGCCGTCGAGGCCGCGCGCGCCGAGCTCGCCGCGGACGCCGGCCAGAGCCTCGAGATCACGCAAGCCCAGATCGAGGCCCAGAACGCGGGGCTGTCCATCGCACGAAACGACCTGTCGCTAGCCCAGGCGACCTATGGCCGTTTGCGTGATGCCGTCGACGCCGGCCGCGACTTCGGCGCGATCAATGAATTCCGGGCGTCGCCGCTGATCCAGACTTACCGCGCCAGCGAGGACACGCTCATGTCCCAGCAGACGGCGCTGGGCGACACCGTCGACGAGGATCACCCCGCGCGCGTCCGGCTGGCGCAGCAGCTGTCAGACGTGCGCGAGAACCTCCAGCGAGAAGCCGAGCGCATCGTCGAAGGTGCGCGCATCGAGGTCGCCGTGCAGACCGACCGGGTCGCCAGCCTCGAAGCTGAACTCGACGAGCTCGAGATACTCGCGAGAGGGCAGTCGCAGGACACCATCCGCATTCGCCAGCTCGAGCGCGAGGCCGAGGCCAGCCGGGCGGTCTACGAGAACTTCCTGGGGCGGCTCAAGGAAACCACTGAGCAGGAGGCGCTCCAGACCGCCGATGCGCGTATCCTGTCGCCCGCCGAGGTGCCCCTCGGACCCGATGCGGCCCGCGCCCGCCGGACCCAGCTTCTGTCGCTCATCCTCGGGGCAATGGCGGGCGTCGGCCTGATCTTCCTGATCGACCTTCTGAACAACACCTTCCGCGCCCCCGATCAGCTCGAGCAGCTCACCGGACTGCCCTATCTGGGCGCGCTTCCCTCGGCAGGACGGCGACTGCACAGGCGCGATGTCGTCACCCAATTCAGAACTTCGCCCAAGTCCGCCCTTGCCGAGGCCGTCCGGTCGCTGCGAACAAGTATCCTCTTCTCGAAGGTCGACGAGCCTCCTCGCACCGTCATGTTCACCTCGTCCGTCCCACGCGAGGGTAAGTCGACGACCTCGATGCTCGTCGCCATGACCAGCCGCCAGATGGGCAAGTCCGCCGTCATCATCGACTGCGACCTTCGCCTGCCATCGCTCGCGCGCCTTCTGCCGGACGAGGGCAGGGAGCAAGGCCTTCTCTCTGTCCTCGATGGCACCGCGACGATGGACGACGCGATCTACCACGACGAGGAAACCGGCCTCGACGTGCTGATGACGGTCCCCTCCGAGCCGCGCTCGAACATCAACGCAGCCGACATCCTGTCGTCCCGCAAGTTCCACGAGATCGTGGCCGAACTGAAGGCGCGCTACGACCTCGTCATCTTCGACACGCCGCCGTCCCTGGTCGTGGCGGACGCCAAGATCCTGTCGCGGCTCGTCGATGCGGTGGTCTACGTCGTCCGCTGGGATTCGACCCCTCGCGGCGCGGTGCAGGAAGGCATCAAGGAGCTTCAGTCCGTCGGAGCGCCCCTCATCGGCGTCAGCTTCACCATGCTGAACGAGGCGAGGGCGGCCCGCTATTCCTATGACGGCTATTCGTACTATCGCGGGCGCTACAAGGATTACTATGTCTCCTGAGACACGCGTCGTGCGCCGGCGTGCGGGCGCATGACGTCATGACCCCGGCTGGAGTGAGGGGATGATCGGGCGTGTGACGCTCGTCTTCGTGCTGGTCAGCGTCCTGCCCCTGGCGTCCAACCGCCCGATGTGGTGGACGCTTCTCAGCCTGGGCGTGATCCTGCTTTTCATCCTGCGTGTCCTTTTCGACTTCCGCTCGGGGATAGACCGCTATTCCCGACAGGCGCTTCCCCTGGGCCTCGTCTTTGCGCTGGTGATCGCCTGGGCTCTTGTCCAGTCGCTCTGGGCGCCGCCAGTGGGTTGGGCCCATCCCGTCTGGCGTCTCGTGCCCGAGGTCATCGGCCGAATATCGGCCGATCCCATCGCAGGGCTGCACCACGCCATGCGGCTCTCGGCCTACGCGATGGTCTTCTGGATCGCCGCGCGCCACGCCGTGAAGTCGGACGATGCCGAGCAGAGCCTGATCTGGATCGCCGTGGGGATCAGCCTCCTGTCGGCCTACGGCATCGTGACGGTCGCGATTTCCCAGAACCCGATCCTTGGCGAACGCGCCACGACCAACGTCACCGCCAGTTTCATCAACCGCAACAATTTCGCGACCTACGCGGTCTTCGGACTTCTCGCGAACCTCGCGCTCTACCTGCGCGTATCGCCCGATCGGTCGAAGGATCCCCACCGCCAACTTCGCGACTTCCTCGAGGACTTCTTCGAATCGAACTGGCTCTACGCGACCGGTGTCCTTCTCTGCCTCGGGGCGATTCTCCTCAGCCAGAGCCGGGCAGGGGCCGCGGCGGCGGGACTGGGCCTTGCGGCCTATTTCCTGTCCGGACGCCGCACGTCGCAAGGCTCGACGTCGCTCGCGCTGGCTTTCTCCGCAGCGCTCATCGCCTTCTCGTTCATGGCGCTCTCGAGCGGGGTCCTGACCCGAATCTTCGTCGACACCACGGAAGAGGCACGCTTCCTGATCTACCCCCTCGTGATCGACGGCATCCTCGACAGGCCGCTCCTTGGGCATGGGCTCGGCGCGTTCCAGGACGCATTCCGGATCTATGTAACGCCCGACATCTCGATGGCTGAAGTCGATCTCGCCCATTCCAGCTATCTCGAGAATGCATTCGAATTGGGATTGCCGGCGGCCGCACTTTTCTATGGCTGCCTCGCCATCATCGTTCTGGTCATCCTGCGCGGAACCTTCGTCCGAAGCCGAAATCGCCTTTACACCCGCTTCGCCTTTGCGGCCGCAATTGCCGGCGGGTTCCATTCAGCCTTCGATTTCAGCCTTCAGATGCCGGCCTCTGCGGCGCTCTTCGCCTTTATCCTCGGATTGGGCTGGGCTCAGGCATTCCCGCGCCAGAGGAATTCATCCGAGGTGGCAGCCTGACATGCGCGGGCTCCCGTTTTTCACGCGGCCGTCCCGACACACCGCAGCCGTCCGCCCTCGTGTCGCCGAACGCGAAAGGGTCTATGCCGTCGGCGACGTCCACGGACGGGTCGATCTTCTGAACGCCCTGCTCGACGACATCCGCGAGGACATGGTGCTCCACGACGACGGTCGTACCGCACGCGTTGTCCTCCTCGGCGACTATATCGACCGAGGCGACAGTTCGCGCCATGTTCTCGAATGCCTTCGCGACCTGTCTTGCGAGTTGTTCTCATGCGACTGCCTGATGGGAAATCACGAGGCGGCGATGGTCGACTTCCTCGAGGATCCGACGCATGGCGAGGCGTGGATGAAGATGGGTGGCTCGCAGACGCTGGCAAGCTTCGGCGTGCAGGTTCCGGTGCGCCCCCTGACGCAAGACGATCTCAGCCGGATCAGGGATGACTTTCGTGAGGCTGTTTCGCCCCTGCTTCCCTTTGTCAGCGCCTTGCCCCTGATCGCCACGTCGGGAGACGTCGTCTTCTGCCATGCCGGAGTGAATCCGGCCCGAGACCTCGACGCGCAAACCACGCGCGCGTTGCTCTGGGGCCATCCCGATGCCCTGCGCGACGAACCCCTTCCGGGCAAACTCGTCGTCCATGGCCACTACGACGACCCCGAAATCGTGAGCCGTCCCGGACGCATCTGCCTCGATACAGGGGCTTATTACTCGGGAATACTGACCGCCATCCGCTTCGATGACGACGAACATGTCATGCGGGCGGGTCGCTGAAGTCGGAGGTGCCGGACTGCGAAGACGTCGACCGCAGACTACTTGGCGCCGAACCCGCTGAAGAAGATCACGACGGTGCGCCAGATGATGAACACCTCCAGCGCGAAGCAGGCCCGGTTGACGTAGTGACTGTCGAGCCGCGCCTTCCGACGGACGGCGTTCGCGCAGTCGGCATATCCGCCCTGGACCTGCGCCAGCCCGGTGATGCCTGGACGAACGCGAAAGCGCTCGCTGTAACGCGGCACTGTCTTCCAGAACAGGTCGGCATGTTCCCACGCGTCGGGGCGTGGGCCGACGACGCTCATTTCGCCCCGCCAGACATTCACGAAATTCGGCAACTCATCCAGTCGGAAGCGTCGCAGGATCCGTCCGAGCGGCGTGATTCTCTCGATCTCGAGCGGTGCCGTCGCCGGTCGCGCATTCGCCACGACCTCGGGCGGCAGCATGGTGCGGAACTTCAGCATCGTGAAGCGGTCGCCATTAAGCCCCATGCGTTGCTGCGAGTAAAGCAAGGGGCCCGGATTGAAGGCAGGGTTGAGGATCATGAGAAGCAATCCGACAAAGCCGGTCAGAAGCAATCCAATGGGGCAGAGAATCAAATCAAATAAGCGCTTGTTGAAGAAACGCTCGAACGCCGTATTCCGCCGCCGCTCGGAGGCAACCGCCAGGATAGGGTTCTTGCGGAAATCGCGGAAATACATTGCCGGCAGCCCTGACGGTAAGGAAATTATCGACTGATCAACCCTTATTAAGGATTCGTTAACACCGATTTTTGAGGGGAGCCAGTCTTGACAGCGAACTTTCTCAGCCCGTTCCCCGTTTTCCGCCGACGCCTCGCGATTCGATGATTAATGCTTGCGCACGGGGCGCAATGATGGGGCAGTTCAGGTTCGCGATGCATCGTGGCCATCGGGCCGACAACCGTGCCGGTGTGGCTTCGGCTCCATTGCGCGGTCACCTCAAACGTGGTTCAACGGGCGCGGGGTTACTGAACGGAAGAGTTTAGCGAATGACCGATTTCGCCCGCCGCCGCACCACGATGGTCGACACGCAGGTCAGGCCTTCGGATGTCACCCGGTTTCCAATCATCGAGGCCATGCTGTCTGTCCCGCGCGAGGATTTCGTGCCCCTCGAACGGCGCGAAGCGGCCTACGCCGGCGAGCATGTCGACCTCGGTCGAGGCCGGGTCGTTCTCGATCCGCGGACGCTGGCCAAGATGCTCGACGCCGCTGACATCCAGTCGGACGAGATCGTTCTCGACGTGGGGGCGGGGCTTGGCTACTCCTCCGCGCTCGCGGCGCGCCTGGCCGAGGCCGTGATCGCCCTCGAAGAGGACAAGGCCCTTGCGGCGGAAGCCGAGCGCGCGCTCTCCTCCGCCGGCGCCGATAACGTCGCCGTGGTCGAGGGCCCGCTGGCCGAAGGCGCCGCGAAGCACGGTCCCTACGATGTGATCCTGCTCGAGGGCGCGGTGGAGCACATGCCCGACAGCCTCGTCGATCAACTGAAGGAGGGCGGTCGTCTTGTCGCAATCTTCGCCGAGGGTGCGCTCGGTGTCGTCCGTGTCGGGTACCGCATCGATGGCCGCGTGAACTGGCGATACGCCTTCAACGCGGGCGCGCCGGTACTGCCCGGCTTCGAGGCGCGCCGCGCCTTCGTTCTGTGAGACGGCGAATGAACATGAACAAACTCCGCACATCCATCGCCGCCATGGTCCTGTCGCTGGCGGCGCTGCCGACAACGGCGGAAACGCTGACGGACGCACTCATCGACGCCTATCGCGACAGCGGGCTGATAGACCAGAACCGCGCCGTCCTGCGTGCCGCGGACGAGGATGTGGCCCAGGCCGTTGCGACCCTTCGGCCGGTCTTGAACTACGCCGCCGGAGTGAACTACGCCGATCCTTCGACCGGCAGTGACGTCAACGCAACGATCTCGCTGACAGCGGGAATGCTGCTCTACGATTTCGGTCGCTCGGAACTCGGGGTCGACGTGGCGAAGGAAACCGTACTCGCCACCCGCGCGGTTCTCGTCGATGTCGAAAACACGGTTCTGCTGAACACCGTCACCGCCTATCTTGCCGTGCGCCGGTCCGAGGCTTTCGTCGACCTGCGCCAGAACAACGTCCGCCTCCTGACCGAACAGCTTCGCGCAACCCGCGACCGCTTCGATGTGGGCGAGGTGACGCGCACCGACGTCTCGCTCGCCGAGGCTCGTCTTGCCGCGGCCCGGTCCGGTCTCGCGGCCGAGCAGGGCGGCCTCGCACAGGCGCGCGAGCAGTATCGCGCCGTCGTCGGCCAATATCCCGACAATCTTGCGCCTCCGCCCACGCCGCCCGCCATTCCGGCGAGCGAAGAGGCCGCGCGCGCGATCGCACGTCAGGAAAACCCTCAGGTCATCCAGGTCCGGCACCAGGTCAAGGCGGCGGATATCGCCGTCGAACGCGCCTCGCGCAACCGGCTTCCCAACATCGAGGTCTCGGGCCGGTTCGGGATCGACGACGAAGGTGACGACAGCACGTCCCTCGGGGTCGAGCTCTCGGGGCCGATATATCAGGGTGGCGCACTGTCGTCGCTGAAGCGCCAGTCGTTGGCGCGCCGCGACCAGGTGCGGGCGCAGCTCTACACCACCGGTCTTCTTGTCGACCAGCAGGTCGGCAACGCCTACGCCAACCTCGCCGTCGCCATTGCATCCATCGATGCCTCCGACCGCCAGGTGCGCGCCGCGCAGCTCGCCCTCGAAGGCGTGCGCGAAGAGCTTCAGCTTGGCGCGCGGACGACGCTCGAGGTCCTCGACCAGGAGCAGGAGGTGCTCGACGCCCTCACCAGCCGCGTCGCGGCCGAGGTCGACCGGTATCTCGCGATCTACCAGGTTCTCGACGCGATGGGACGGCTCACGGCCGAGCGGCTGGGCCTCAACGTCCCGATCTACGATCCGGCCGCCTACTATAACGCCGTCAAGGACGCGCCACTCCACATAAGCCCCCAGGGGCAGCGACTGGACCGGGTCCTGAGATCCATTGGTCGCAACTGAGTCAGGGCCCGCGGTGGTTGTCTGCCGCGGGGTCTGGCGTTAGGCTGAGCCTTCAAGAGGCAGCAGGAACGATCTCAATGTCTGGAAACGCGACGGATCCCAAGGTCGAAGACGTTCTGTCGTCCGTCAGGCGACTCGTCTCGGGCGAGCTTCCCCGCACGCCGCGCCCCGCGTTGCCCGAAGGGCCGGGGGCTCTTGTGCTGACGGCCGCGCAACGCATCGTGACCGCTCCCCGCGGCGCGACGTCGGCCACCGCGCGCAAATCGCTCGAAGAGCGGATTGCCGAGCTCGAGGCCGCCGTCAGCTTCCGCAACGACGAATTCGAGCCCGACGGGTCCGAGGATCAGTCGCAACACCGGCCCGACCGCATCGTCTACACCCGCCCGCCATCGGAAACCCCCGACACGTCCCGCCGCCGCAGTTCTTTGCGCCTCAGCCAGATCGCGCTGATCGAAACCGGACCGGCTGCGGACGACGAGGAGATCGGAACCGAAACCCCGGCCTTCCGGCGCAAGAGCGACACCAATGCGAACGATCAAGCTGCCGTCGATGACGAAGAGGCGCCGATGGCCGAGGACGTGCAGCCGGCCCCGCACACCGCCGAGGTGCGTCGCTTCACCGACCCCGACGACGTCGCCACGCGACTGGCCGCGCGCTGGTCCGGCGACCCGACGCGCGCTTCAGCCCCGGTGATGCCCACGACCCTGGCGCGCGACGGCGACGACTTCGACGACGCCCTGTCGCGCGCCGTGCGCGAGTCGGTCCGAAGCCTCGTCGCCGAGGACAGGCTGGTCGAAGCGCCTGAGACCACCGATGAGACCAGCGGCGTCCCGGTCGATATGTCGGCTGAAGATTTCGATGACGAACCCTCCGCATTCTCCCGGTTCTCTCGTGACGAGCGGGATGACAACGACGCCGACCGGATCGCCGACACGCAGGACGACGACCCGGAGATCGATGCGCTGATTGCCGAGGCCGAGGCTCCCGAGCCGTCGGTTATCTTCGTCCACAAGGATCAGGACGAGGAATCCGGTCGAGAGCCGGACGAACCCGTCGACGACGAATACGAAAGCCGCGCCGACGCGGCGGGGCCTGACGTCACGCGCGGCGAGGAAGTCCGGACCGCTCCACCCTTCGACGCCGCCATCGAACCGGCGCTCGCCGCCACGACAACGCGCGCCGCCGTTCCGGTCGAGGACGCTGTCGCTCCCGAAGACGGGGCCATCGAAACCGTCTCCCCGTCGCCGCTCGACGTCGCGGGTGCGGCCTTGGCGGTGCTGCCGAACGAGGACGCGATGCGGCTGATGGTCGGACGCCTGATCCGCGAAGAGCTTCAAGGCGAACTCGGGGAACGCATCACGCGCAACGTCCGAAAGCTCGTTCGGCGCGAAATCCTGCGCGCGCTGAACGCCCGAGACCTGACCTGAGACCTCAACGCCGTCTCATCCCGACGCACCTCGCGTCACCAGGCGAAACACATCGCGGCGGGAGCGCCGTGAGGGTCAGCCGACCTCGCAGTCCCTAGACATCCTCGATCCGGATCGCCACGGGGTCGGACGACAGCACTCCCGTCCCCGCCATTGCCGCAATCGCCAGGTCCAGCGCATCGCGCGACGCCTTGTGGGTGACGATAAGCACAGGTGCATCCTGCTCGTCGTGCCCGTACTGGCGCATCCTGTCGATCGAAATCCCTGCGTCACCGAGGACGGCCGCGATCTTGGCCAGCGCACCCGGTTTGTCGACCAGCTTCATGCGCAGGTACCAGGCCGCCGGAGGGGCGGAGACGCCCTTCGCGGCCGGGGCGAGTTTCGCCGCGGGAATGCCGAAGACCGGAAGCCGGACGCCCCTCGCCAGATCGCAGATATCCGACATCACGGCGCTGGCTGTGGGTCCTTCGCCCGCGCCCGCTCCGCGCAGGACGATCTTGCCGACGCTGTCGCCTTCGAGAACCACCATGTTCGTGGCCCCCGGCAACTGGCCGAGAGGCGAGGTATCCGGCACGAGGCACGGTGTCATCCGCGCGTCGATCCCGCGACCCGTCTTCTGCGCCACGCCCAGAAGCTTGACGCGATAGCCCATGTCGGCGGCCTGCTCGATGTCCTCGACGCTGATCCGCTCGATCCCCTCGATGGTCAGCGCCTCGAAGTCGATCTGCGTGCCGAAGGCGAGGGAGACGAGGATCGCAAGCTTGTGCCCCGCATCGATACCGCCCACGTCGAGCGTGGGATCGGCCTCCAGATAGCCCAGCTTCTCGCATTCCGCGAAGACGGTCTGGTAGTCGAGGCCAGCGTCCTGCATCCGCGTGAGGATGTAGTTGCAGGTGCCGTTCATCACGCCCATGACGCGCGTGATCTCGTTGCCGACCAGGCCCTCTGTCAGCGCCTTGATGACAGGGATGCCGCCCGCGACCGCCGCCTCGTAGCGGATCGTGACGCCCTTCGCCTCGGCCGCTGTCGCCAGCGACTGCCCATGCAGCGCCAGAAGAGCCTTGTTCGCGGTCACCACATCCTTGCCGGACGCGATGGCGGCCTCGATTGCCGACTTCGCCGGTCCCTCCGACCCGCCCATGAGCTCGACGAAGACATCGACGTCGTCGCGAACGGCAAGCGCCACGGGATCGTTCTCCCAGGCATAGGACGAGAGCCTCACGCCCCTGTCGCGCTGCGACCGCGCCGAGATGGCGGAAATGACGATCTCTCGACCCGTCCGCGCGGCCAGCAGGTCGGCATGTCTCTGAACGATGCGCACGACACCCACGCCGACCGTACCAAGACCGGCGATGCCGAGGCGAAGGGGCTGGGTCATGTGGCGCGCTCCGTGTGACTGGTTCCGCGCGTGTTAGCCGGTCGGCCCGTGCGGGGCAACGTCCGAGAGGATCATCCCGAAAGGCGCGCGCGCAGGGCCTCCATCGCAGCCTCGTCCTCCACTGGACGGCGCAGGACAGCCGCCCGCGTCCGCAAGGCCGCGGCCCGCGCCGACAGCGCCTGCGCCTCGGCATCTCCCGTGAACGCTGGACCGGCGGGGTCGAGGATCGGGTCGAGAGGCAGAAGTTGCGGCCAGGGCTGGTTCTGACGGGCGAGAGGCGCGCTACTGGTATCGGGCCAGGGGCCGCAGGAGCAGAGCGTCAGGAAGGCAAGAAGGACCGTGCGCGTCATGTCCCGGACATTACGGGCGGGCAGGGCGCTTGGCCAGTCCGCTGCCATGCACTTCCAGGGTCAAGCAGCGGAACTTTGCGTTTGAACTGAACAAGCGTTCAGATAGAACGGAGGAATGGCGCGCAAGGCTGGCTCTCACGCGGAAATCACGGGTCCCGCGATACGCGATGCGGCGCTGCGCCTCTTCGCGCGCTCGGGTTTCGCTGCCGTCTCGATGCGCGAAATCGCGGCCGAAGTCGGCGTCCGGGCCGGTGCGCTTTATCTCTACACGCCCGACAAGCAGTCGCTGCTGTTCGATCTGATGCACGATCACATGCAATCGCTGCTGGCTGCATGGCGCGAGGTGCGCGTGGACGGGGGCGCGCCGTTCGAGAGGCTCGAGACATTCGTCCGCTTCCACATCCGCTATCACTTCGACCGCAACGACCACGTCTTTCTCGCCTACATGGAATTCCGCAGCCTCACCGGAGACAACCACGGCGCCATCCGTGACCTGCGCCGCGCCTACGAGGCCGAACTCGAGACGATCCTCTCCGACGGACAGGCTTCGGGCGACTTCGATCTGCCGGACGTGCGCGTCACGGCGCTTGCCCTCATCGCCAAGCTGAACGGCGTGCTGACATGGTATCGGGACGGGGGACGGCTTGCGCGGGACGACATCGAAAGGGTCTACTGGACCATGACACAGCGGATGGTGACGGCGTGACGGCAGGTGAGCGCGATGGCGTCCTGATCTCGATTTCGGCCTCCCCGATGCGGCGCTGGCTGGGCGTGCTGTGTCTCGCGGCGCTGGGCGTGCTGATGTTCACGCTCGCCGTCGACGACCTCGGCGGCCTGTGGCGGCTTCTGTTCCTCGCCTTGGGGCTCGTCGCGGTCTGGTTTGCCGACGCCCTGAGGCGCGCGACGCAAGACAGCCTCGTCCTGACACGCGCGGGGCTTTCGACGTCCAGCGGGCGGATGCTGGCGCCGGTCGACGACATCTACCGCGTCGAAAGCGGCGTCCTTGCCTTCAAACCCTCGAACGGCTTCCTCGTGCGGCTGAAGACGCCTCAGCCCTGGGGCTGGGCGCCGGGCCTCTGGTGGGTCCGCGGCCGATCCCTCGGCATCGGCGGTGTCGTGGGCGGCGGACAGGCGCGGGCGATGGCCGAGCTTCTTTCGGCGCTGGTTGAAGGTGTTCTTCCAGAGCGTTGAATAGACGCTAGAACGCGCCGCGCTGGTGCGTCCCTACCTAGCTCGCCGCGCCGCTCAGCCCGTCGTCAAAGACGAGCTGCGGCGAGAAGCGGGGCCGTGCCAGCGCCACTTCGCGGAAGCGGTAGGCGGCAAGACCCACGGCGAACGCCGGCTGCCACTCCTGCTCGCTTTCCACGACGATCAACTGCTCGCCCACGGCCATTTCTGGCAGGCGCGTCTCGATCATGGTGAGGTCCGTATAGGCGGGAATGTCGGCGCCCTCGGACCAGACCAGCGCGACCTGCTCGATGCCGGTCACCGGATCGGTGATCTTGGTGACGACGGACACGCGGATCGCGTTCTGCCCCGCCGATCCGGCGAGGAAGTCGAACATCTCGTGCATCGCGGCGATGTAGTCGTCGTCGATGGGGTCGGTCTCGCGCGACAGCATGTCGGCGACTGTGTAGGTGGCTTTCTGGCTGACGTTCAACGTCTTGAAGGCGTCCCAGAAGACGAAGGTCGCGATGATCGCCCAGACCAGAAGCGGAAGGGCGAAGACGGCCTCGATGGACAGACTGCCGGTCTCGTCGTGGCGGAAGCGCCGGGGGAGGAAGCGTGCCATCAGTTCTGATCTCCGGTGTCGCTGCCCGACTGAGTGTAGCCGGGTCTCAGGAGCGAGCCCCCGCCCAGGTTCGCGGCCGCTTCGCCGACGTCGTCGCCGGCCGCATTGTGGTCGCCGGACTGTCCGGGATCGCAGCCTTCGCTGCCCGTTCCGATGCCCGAGTCGCAGCCTTGGCCATTGTTCGCCACAGGCGGGTTGAACGGGTCGGGTGCCAGCGAACGGTTGCCCGGCTCGTTGACGAAGGCCGATGTCGCGACGAGCGCATAGTTGCCCTCGGCGTCGACCCGCATTCCCACGCCGATGCCCGTCGAGGGGAACAGCGGCTGCGCAAGGGCGCAGACGCGCACCATCATCATGCTGTTCTGGTCGCCCACTTCGTAGGTCGTGCCGGTCAGCGGATTCTCGGTCGAAAAGCGGTCGACGCATTTCGCCGGACCGCGAACGGCAGCAGTGCTGCCGGGCTCGATCGGGATCGGCTGCATCTCGATCTGAAGCGCGTTCATGCAGTCGGGAATGATGCCGGCCTGATTGCAGATCCTGGCCTTCAGATGCTCGTAGCCTGGCACCTTGCCGTTGCCGAGCCGCACGTCGCGGACAGCAACGTCGACCGCGCGCTCGAGCATCACGTTGCGGACCATGTAGTAGCCGGATTCGAACCCGGTCAGGAACAGGAAGATGAAGGCGGGGAACAGGACGACGAACTCGACCGTCGCGCTACCGTCCTGCCTTTTCCTGAAATCTTTGAACCATTTACACATCACACACCACCACCGTTTTAAGTCACTGAGTCAGTCTGAGCTGAGAAATCTGCGCCGCGATCGCGCCGAACGCGTCGCTGATCTGCCTCCCGTTCACGTCGAAGAAATTGCCCGTCTTCGGCGAGACGCAGTCCCGCAGCAGGTTCGCAGCGTTGGTCGGCGCCTCGAAGGCGACCGTGAAGATCTCGATCTCCTCGTTCGCCGCGGCGGCCGAGCAGATCGACCGCACCCGCGTGTCGGCCGCGCCATAGCTGCCCACGTCGATGACGGCGTTCCAGTGGGCGTTGTACGCCGCGTTGTCGCCGGAATTCTGGAAGAACATCCGCGCCACGTCCCGTACGGCGTACTCCCGATACAGCTTGTGATAGTCCCACTGTTCGGCGTCCGCCGGAAGTGCAGACTCGGCAAGGAACTGGTCGTCGTTCGTGGTCCAGGTCGCGCGCGGGCGGTAGAACCGGGACGACGCCGGACCATTGGACCGCGCGACGAGGAAGCCGTCGGCCTTCGTGCCGTTCGCAAGCGTTTCCGAGTACCACACGGGCGAGGGGCCTGACTTGAATGGCTCGGCCAGGTCGAAATGCTCGGTGTTCTGGCCGTCCGTCATCAGGACGACGTACTTCCTCACGTCCTTGTCGTCGGCCGCCGACACGTCGTTCTCGTAGGCGACGGGGTGACCGCGCATCGTTTCGACAAGAAGGCCCGAGTCGACCATCGACGTGATGATCGGCTGGAAGGACGGATCCAGGACACCCACGCCCCAGTTCATGCCGTAGTCGATCGCGGTATAGCCGCCCGCCGACAGGCTATCGATGAAGTTGTGCAGTTGCGTCTCGTCGTTCTGGTAGAGGAACATCTTGGGACGGGCGTTCCCGCACCAGTAGGCGCTTTCGGCCGGCTTCGTGTTGCTGTTGCCGCCCGACTTGAAGACCGCCGTCGTGTCGACGTTTCCGACGGCCAGGCGGCGCGTCGCGAAGTCCGCGTCGCTGAACCTCGCACAGCGCGAGGTGGCGTCGTTCGTCTGGTAGGACGTCATCCCGAGGCCATAGGCCGGTGCCGTGGTGACGGTCACGTCATCGAACGCCAGCCGGGCCATCAGATCATCGTCCATGTAGACCTGCTGGTTGTAGGGCACGATCGAGATCGACACGCGGTCGGGGCCGCTGGCGGTCAGCACGGTCGTCACGAAGTCTTTCGCGGCGACCTTGAGGTTGTCCATCTTGCCGTTGTCGCCCATCGACCCGGACATATCGAGGACGAGAGCGATCTCGATCAGTTGCTGACCCTCGCGGGCCGTGCCCCTCGTGCGGCCCTCGAGGTGATCGATGCCCATCATGTTCATGAAGATCGTGTCGAGCCGGAAGTCGACGTTGGCCGAGACCGAGCGGCCTACGGCCACCGATCCGCCCGTCGGAAACTCGATCACGGGGGTCACATCGACCATGTCGGGATCGTAGCCGGCCTTGCTGACGTAGTCCTTCACCAGCGCCTCGATCTCGGCGTCCGTGGTGGCCGTCTGGCTGAGGCTCGACGCCGCGATGATCGCCGTGTCGATCGTGTTCTGGATCGACGCGCGCTCGGATTCGTAGCGCATGATGTCCACGGCCATGCCCGTGATGAACAGGATCAGGACGAAGAGGAAGATGCTGAAGATGGTAAGGGAACCGCTCTCGGAGTCGCGGTAAGCCTTAGCCTCGAGCCACGCGTCACGGACGACGCGATGCGAACCGTTTACTGTCGTCCTCATGGGACCTCACACTCATTACCCACGACATCCTGTCCGAACAACCGGACGTTTCGCACAGATATCGATAAAACTTTTCTAGACGAGAATTGTGGCGCAACTGTGGCAGCCATCCGGATTTAGCGAGCGTAAACAAAGGCATGGTGGGACCAATCCACGCCATATTGCAGGCTTTGGTGCCGACGCCGGGACAATCGCGTCGGTTGCGATCACTGAAACGGTGCTTCATGGTTTTTGTTAGGCAAACGGTAACCCCCGGCAATGCAATGATGCCGGCGCACCATCATCGGCCAGGGAGGTGAGCGATGGACGGATCGTCAGGACGCGAACCCGGTTTCCGCGACAGCGTCGATCTCATGTTCAATCGCGCGGCAGCGCTCATGGATCTGCCGCCGGGGCTCGAGGAAAAGATCAGGGTCTGCAACTCGACCTACGTCGTGCGCTTCGGCGTCAAGCTGCGCGGCCGCATCACCACCTTCACCGGTTACCGCTCTGTCCATTCCGAACATATGGAGCCCGTGAAGGGCGGCATCCGCTATGCCCTCAGCGTGAACCAGGACGAGGTCGAGGCGCTGGCGGCGCTGATGACCTACAAGTGCGCCCTGGTCGAGGCGCCGTTCGGCGGCTCGAAGGGCGGGCTCTGCATCGACCCCCGCGCCTGGGAAGAGGACGAGCTGGAACGTATCACGCGCCGCTTCGCCTACGAACTCGCCAAGCGCGACCTCATCAACCCTTCGCAGAACGTCCCGGCCCCCGACATGGGCACGGGCGAGCGCGAGATGGCCTGGATCGCCGACCAGTACCGCCGGATGAACACCACTGACATCAACGCCAACGCCTGCGTCACCGGCAAGCCGATCCACGCCGGCGGCATCCAGGGCCGGGTCGAGGCGACGGGGCGGGGCGTCCAGTACGCGCTCCAGGAATTCTTCCGCCACCCCGAAGACATGGCCGAGGCCGGTTTGACCGGCAGTCTCGACGGCAAGCGCGTCGTGGTGCAGGGCCTCGGCAACGTCGGTTATCACGCGGCCCTCTTCCTGTCGCAGGAAGACGGCGCGAAGATCGTCGGCGTCATCGAGCATGACGGCGCGGTGGTGCGCGAGGCCGGTCTCGACATCCCCTCGCTGCGCAGCTGGATCGTCAACCACGGTGGCGTGCGCGGCTATCCCGACGCCACCTTCGTCGAAAACGGGGCCTCGGTCCTCGAAAACGACTGCGACATCCTCATCCCCGCCGCAATGGAAGGGGTCATCAACCTGTCGAACGCCGAACGGATCCGCGCTCCCCTCATCATCGAGGCGGCAAACGGTCCCGTCACGGCGGGGGCCGACGACGTCCTGCGCAAGCGCGGGACGGTCATCATCCCCGACATGTACGCCAACGCGGGTGGCGTGACGGTGTCCTACTTCGAGTGGGTCAAGAACCTCAGCCACATCCGTTTCGGCCGTATGCAGAGGCGGCAGGAGGAATCCTGGCACAGGCTCATCGTCGACGAACTCGAGAGGCTCTCGGCCGACAAGGGCCTCGGCTGGACCCTGTCCCCCGGCTTCAAGGAACGCTATCTCAAGGGCGCGGGAGAACTCGAACTCGTGCGGTCCGGTCTCGATGACACCATGCGGGGCGCCTACCAGGCGATGCGGCAGGTCTGGCACGAGCGCGACGACGTAAGCGACCTGCGTACGGCCGCCTACCTCGTCTCCATCGCGCGCGTTGCCGCCAGCTACCGCGCCAAGGGGCTCTGAGCAGGCGCGCAACACGCGAAAAGCGCTTAATCTGCTGTAAAAATCTGGTTAATGGCCGCTCCTCCACCGCGCCCCGACCGGATTTCGGACACAATCCAGATCTAAGCATGTCTCTGGGATGAAAAAGGGATCTTGCGATCCCGGGAGACTGCCAATGCGCGCGATCGCTCCACTGGGACGTCGGCTTCGATACCTCCTTCTTAAGGAAACGGGCGCAGTCACGGTCGAAGGGGTCCTCTGGGTCCCGATCTACGGCGTCTTCTTCGCGCTCCTCGTCGACGTCTCTCTGATGTTCAACGGACA
>NZ_QGGV01000013.1 GCF_003148765.1 Silicimonas algicola | reverse complement strand
GCGCCGACATACGTGGCGCCGAGGAGGATTATTGCTGTGGTCGGGTCCATCCCGTAGGTGAAAGGCAGAAGGAGAGCCAGCGCGATCGACGGAGAAATCCCTGGCAGCGCGCCCCCGACGATGCCCCAGGCCACGCCAGCCAGCGCCGCGAAGACCGCGGGGGTGGTGGTGAGGATGTCGAAGGCGATGGCAAGTCCGTCCATGTTGGTCTCCGGTGCCTCAAGGGCGATGTCTCGAGGGATGCATCCGGCCGTCCGGCCGGGCTTGCGGTCGCGTCAGCCGATGAGCGAGGGCCAAATCCCCACGGGAAGAGGGATGTCGAGAAACCTGACGAACAGAAGGTAGTAAGCCACCGCCAGCATGGCGCTGACGCCCAGCGTATAAACCCCTGCCCTTGCGCCGATGTAGATACTCGACAGCGACATGATTATCCACACCCCTGGATGATTCTCCGGAGAGAGAGACAGAACCGTAATGTCAGAAGAACTTGCCTTGAGACAGGATCGTGCCGGACTACCCTCGCCCGATGACGCAACGCAGCCCCTTCAAGGGCATCGTCATAAGAACTTGAGTTGAGACGGCGCGGCGTCCCGCCTACCCTGCTGCGATGCCCAAACGATCGGCTTTCAAGTACTTCAAGACGTCACCCGAGATCATCCGCCTGGCCGTGATGCTCTACGTCCGCTTCCCGCTTTCGCTGCGCAACGTCGAGGATCTTCTACACGAACCTGGCGCCAGCTCTCGATGACGATCTGCGCCTCGGCCAGGCTGTAGAAGATCTCGCCGTTGAGCAGCTCGTCGCGGAGCCTGGCGTTGAAGCTCTCGCAGTAGCCGTTCTCCCAAGGTGACCCCGGCTCGATGTAGGCGGTTCTCGCGCCGACGGCGGCGATCCATTCCCGCACAGCCTTCGCCACGAACTCAGGGCCATTGTCCGACCTGATGGAATCCGGGACACCGCGCAGGATGAACTGGTCAGACAGCACGTCGATCACGTCCGTCGATCGCAGTCGCCGGTCGATCCGGACTGCCAGACACTCCCGGGTGAACTCGTCGATCAGGTTGAGCATGCGGAACTTCCTTCCGTCGTGGGTCCGGCTCTCGACGAAGTCGTAGGACCAGACGTGGTTCGGACGCTCGGGCCGCAGACGGATGCACGACCCGTCATTGAGCCAGAGCCGGCTCTTCTTCGGTTGCTTCTGGGGAACCTTGAGCCCCTCCCGCCGCCATATCCGCTCGACCATTGCCCGGCAGGCGATTTGCAATGCAAATCTGCCGAGAGGGGCGCTTCACGTTCACCGCCCAGCCGGCCTCCTGAAGGAGTGCCGTGATGCGCCGGTAGCCGTAGCGTCCGTACTGGGAAGCGAGCGCGATGATGTCCGCGGTCAGCGCGTCTTCATCGACCCTTCCGCGCGGCACCTTCCGCTGGGTCGAGCGATGCTGCCCGAGCACGCGACAGGCGAACCGCTCCGAGACGCGGAACTTCTGCCGGACGTGGTCGATGCAGGCACGACGGCGGGCGGGGCTCAGAAGTTTCCCGAGGCGGCCTCGCGCAAGATCAGCTTCTCCAGAGTCAGATCGGAGACCGCCTTCCGGAGCCGCTCGTTCTCCTTCTCCAACTCCTTCAGCCGCTTCACCTGATCGGTCTTGAGGCCGCCGAACTCCTGTCGCCACCGGTAGTAGGTGAACTGTGTCACGCCAATCGACCGCACCGCCTCGGCCACCGACCGGCCCTGCGATACCAACACGTCGACCTGCCGCAGCTTCGCGACGATCTCTTCGGGCTTATGCTTCTTCTGGGGCATTCCTTTGTCCTCCATCTGGCTCCAAAGCCTACTTCAGGGAGGACCACTTTTCAGGGGGCAGGCCAGCCGTCCACCAATCTTTGGCCGACCAGAGGCTCATTTGTCGACAGAAGGTTGAAGGTCTTCTCCTGTGGCCTCCTGCGTTGCGGGGCGCCTTCGCACTGGAAGCCCTATGGAAGCGGGGTCAGCCGACGTCTCTCGCGCCTAAGTGCGGGTGCGGGTATAATGATCTAGTATCCCGGCATAAGGAATCTGTATTTCACGTGTCGACAGATGCGAATAAGCTTCTGACATGCACAGCGGTGTAGTGACGGTGCGGCTTTGAAAGAAATTGCATCAGTGGAGGCCCCAGTTCCATTGCAAGGTCAGCATTGCCTGTTCGCCGGCCACTTTTGCGCGTTGTCTGATGCTGGTTGTTAACGTCAACCAGTGCCGCTTCATGGCGCTCCGATCGCTCCGCTCCTGGCGACCGGAGAACGGCGTCCAACGCCACCGGCAACTCGACACGACGCAGGGAGCAGCGAGCAACGGGCCGGTTTCGCCGGCAGGGAAGAGCAACCTAGGGAGGAACTTACCAATGTGGTTCAACAGGACACTTTTTGCAGCAGTTGGCCTTACAGCGACGCTGTCAATGCAACTGGCGCTTGCGCAGCCCTCGGGCGTCGAATGTATCGCACCGTCCGATCCTGGCGGCGGATGGGATTTCACTTGCCGCTCCGTCGGAAGACTCCTTGAGGAACAAGACCGTGTTGACGGCTCGGTCAAGGTTACGAATATGTCGGGCGGCGATGGCGGGGTTGGCATGTCCTATGTCGTCAGCAAGCGCAACGAAGATCCCAATCTCCTCGTGGCGGCCAGCACCGCGACGATTTCGAATCTCGCGCAGGATCGTTATACTGGGCTAGATCACGAGGCCGTGCGGTGGGTCGCCTCTCTCGGGGCGGACTTCGGCGCGATCGTTGTTAGGGAGGATTCTCCCTACGAGAACCTTAACCAGCTGCTCGACGATGTCATGGAAGACCCGTCACAGGTATCGTTCGGTGGCGGAAGTGTCGCCGGGACGTGGGACGACCTCAAGGTTCGACTATTGGCTAAAGCTGCCGGAATGGAGGACATCGCCGATATCAATTACGTCGCTTTCAATAGCGGAGGTCCGGCGCAAACACAGCTTCTTGGAGGACACATCGACGCGTATACTGGCGACTTCAGCGAGATAGCAGGTCAGCTTGAAGCCGGAAATGTACGGGTTCTTGCCATTCTGGCGCCGGAGCGTCTGGCAGCTGCTCCCGATGTCCCGACTGCCATTGAGCAAGGCTACGATGTCATCGGGGCGAACTGGCGGGGCTTCTACGCGCCCGGCAACATATCGGATGAAGAGTACCAGGAATGGGTCAGCATTCTGGGGGAGCTCTACCAGTCCGAGGGCTGGCAGGAAGCCATGGAGGCCAATGGTCTCGGTCCCTTCTGGCAAGGTGGTGAAGAATTCGGGGAGTTTGTCGATCAGAATATCGAGCAACTGGTCGAAACTTCACGCGAAGTAGGCGTTCTCGAATAGAATGTCTGAACATGCGGGCCCGGTTGAGTTCCGGGCCCGCATGATTTCGTCAGTGGTCGACGTATTCCATCGACTAGGAGCTTCGAATGACCAACCGATTGACCGGGCTTATCGGACTCGTCTTCGCTATAACCTACGGCTTCACGGGCGCAGGTATTTCATCGAGACTAAAGGCGGATCCCCTCGGTCCTGACGCGTTTCCAGTTCTGCTTGCCGTGGTATTGGGGCTGTTCTGTTTGGCGCTCGTAATATGGCCCGGCTCCGACGCGTCGGAGCAACTTCCGGTCTCGAGATCGGCCACGATTCGGGCCATCATCGCTGTTCTAGTCATGGTGATCTATGGCATCGTCCTAGAGTATCTGGGCTTCATCATCTCATCCACACTGCTCGTTGCGGTGCTCGTCGTGCTCAAGCGCGGGACGCTCCTCCAGGCTGGTACTACTGGCGTCGCATCCAGCGTCGTGCTCTACCTCTTGTTTGACCGGATCTTTGGGCTCCCCTTGCCGACTGGTGCGGTCATCGAGCGGCTGAGTCAAAGCTAATGGATACTCTTTTTCAGCTCTATGGCGGCTTCCTGATCGCTTTGGAGCCTCAAAACCTCGCTCTCGCGCTGCTCGGAGCCTTCCTCGGGACGCTCTTTGGCGCCTTACCTGGACTGGGTCCCGCAAACGGCGTCGCAATCCTGATTCCACTTGCTTTCGCGATGGACTTGCAGGCCAGTTCCGCCCTGATATTCCTCGTGAACATCTACTACGGCGCGATGTTCGGCGGTAGGATATCAAGCATTCTTCTGAACATCCCGGGCGACGAGCCGGCGATGATGACGGTACTTGACGGCTATCCGATGGCCAAGGCTGGGCGTGCCGGTGAGGCGCTTGCGATCACCGCAATCGCGTCTTTTGTCGGCGCTACGGTGGCGACGATCGGTCTCACTCTGCTTGCGCCGGCATTGGTCCAATTTGCGCTGCTTTTCGGCTCGGCAGAGTATTTCTTGCTATATGTCCTCGCATTCGCGCTTCTGGGGGGATTGGCTACGGGTCACGTCGTGAAGACATGGATCGCCACGCTCATCGGTCTCGTTATCTCAACCGTAGGTTTAGACCTGCATACGGGCGTGCCAAGATTCACCTTCAATGAAATGAAGCTGTTTGAGGGGGTGGATCCCATTGTTGCAATTATTGGGTTCTTTGCCATCAGCGAGGTGCTTTGGCTCCTCAGATCACAAGGAACGGGTAGCACGTTCAAAGCGAAAGTTGGGAAGACCGTAGTGGGACTGGCAGTCCTGAGGCGCACTTTCTTTACCATGATACGCAGCTCCTTCATTGGCTTCGTCTGCGGTGTCCTTCCGGGTGCCGGCGCAACACTAGGTAGCTTTGCTGCCTACAGTCTGGAGCGAAAGTGGGTAGACAAAGAAGGCACATTTGGAACAGGAGATCCGAGGGGCGTCGCCGCGCCGGAGGCTGGAAACAACGCTGCTGCAGGGGGGGCGCTCGTTCCAATGTTGGCGCTGGGCATCCCTGGCAGCGGTACGACGGCAGTGCTGCTCGGCGTATTGATTTCTCTTAATGTCACTCCCGGACCACTGCTTTTCACACAACGGCCTGACGTTGCTTGGGGTCTGATAGCCGCACTTTATATGTCGAACGTCGTGCTGCTCGTGCTCAACCTGCCTCTGGTAGGCATTTTTGTCCGGCTCTTGAGCGTCCCGGTACAGCTACTTCTGCCGATCGTAGCCTTGATTTGTTTCGTCGGCGTCTACGCCATCAGCCACAGCGTTTTTGATATCTATATGATGATCGCGATGGGGACTTTCGCATATTTCCTGCGGTTGGTGGATATCCCACTTGTTCCTATTGTTCTAGGCATTCTTCTGGGTGGAGATATGGAAACTAATCTTCGCCGAGCCATCAGTCTGAGTAATGGTGATTGGTCGATTCTTTTTGGCAGCCCAGTGGCTCTCACTCTTTGGGCATTGATCGTATTGATGGCGGTTCTTCCAATGATAATGGAGCGCTTTAAATCCAAGCGAGTTCTACCTGCGGCCAATGAGGACTGAGGATCAGGATTTGTCAGCGCCTTATGGCTCTTCGAAGCGCCCAGGCTGCGAACTCTTGACGTAATGGTCGAACAATTATAGTTACTGATTGAATTTTGGTTCTCGCTTCTCCAGAAACGCATTTATCGCCTCCTTATAGTCTGGACCGGTGACAAGCTGTTCGCTTGCCTGGTGCGCGTCCGTCCGCCCCTGGTCCCAACCAACTTTGTCGATGTTGTTCGCCCCGCGCTTAATTGCAGTGATGGTCGCTGCGCTTTTTCGGGCGATAATTTCCGCCAGCTCGATTGCCTTTGGCAGGACGGCATCCTTCGGAAGGACGTAGTTGACAAAGCCGTGTTCTTTCAGCTCTGCGGCTGAGAACTTTCGCCCGGTCAAGATGATCTCGCGGATGATAGGAACGGGAAGGTTCAGTCGGTTCAAGTATGAACCTGCACCGCCTGTCAGGCCTCTGTCTACCTCCGGCATTGAAAAAAAAGTCTCTTCGGCCGCGATGATGATATCGCAGAAACTCGCTAGAACCATCCCGCCGCCTGGCGCCGGCATCGAAACGGCCGCAATTGTCGGACGGGAGAGATGGTAGAGTCGGTCGGTAACGACTTCGATGAACGCGTGCCGGTCTCGGCGGGCTTCTTCGGAGGTTAGCGTCAGAAATTCGTGTAGGTCACCTCCTCCGATCCATGCGCGCGCGTCGTCCGCGCAGGCGAGAACCATGGCCCTGATCGCGGGCGTCGCTTCGATGAACGAGATTACTTCGTTTAGTTCCGAATAAGTCTCCCTGCTGAATGCGTTTACCGGCGGCCTATCAATCGTGACGATGGCGTATCCACCACGAATGTCTATCCTGAACGATGGGAGTTTGGGGGGGTGCGAGGTATGCATTCTGTCTCCTATCCAAATCAATTCAGGCAAGGCCGAGAACCATCCGATACAGCCGCAAGTAAGGAGCTGCTAACTTCGACTTCACCAAGTAGAGCATAGATATTCCGGGAGACGACGATGTGCAATAACCTAGCTGCCTTGGCATCAGCGTTGGATTATTTTACTACTGATGGCTTGACTCGACATGCTCGGATCATTGACAATCAGAAGTGGTTTCGTTTCCATATTGGAGGGCTGCGCCTGTCTCGGTCTCTTGATACAGGATCTTTTGACGTCGGCGCCTTAGGGAGTTTCGCCAGCCAACCCTTTCCAATGTTTGGAGTGAGCCGTGTCTGACTTGCCAAAGGCTGTCCATATCATGGAGGTCGGACCACGCGATGGGCTCCAGATCGAGGCAAAGATCCTGACGATCGCCGAGCGGAAGGAATTGGTCGAAGCCCTTGCGGAGGCCGGATTGACGGAAATCGAGGTTGGATCGTTTGTGAGTCCAAAGGCTGTCCCGCAGATGGCCGATACCGCGGCCCTTCTTGGAACGCTTCAGCGCCGTCCGGGCGTTGCATATCGCGCACTATGGTTAAACTCGCGAGGGCTCAATCAGGCAATTGCCGCTGGCACCGTGGATATTGAAGGCTGGATTCACCTTGCTGCGAGCGAAGCCTTTGTCAAACGCAACACCAACCGCGACATAGAGGAGACATTTGCGCAGGCAGCCGACTGGATCGACCTCTACAAAGCAATCGGTGTAGCACCAGACTGCGTTAGCATCATGGCTGCCTTTGGATGCAACTTCGAGGGCGAAGTTCCCGTGAAGCGAGTCGTGGAGATGGTCGCCCGTTCCCGCAATCTCTTGGCCGACCATGGCGTCAACCTCAGAAAGTTGGCGCTTGCCGATACGATGGGTTGGGCCAGTCCGCGCCACGTTACTTTTCTAATCGGAACCCTAAGGTCCCGCTGGCCTGAGCTTGAGCTAAAGCTTCATCTCCACGACACCCGCGGGCTAGCAATGGCTAATGCTCTCGCTGCGCTTCAAATGGGATTACGGGAGTTTGACGCCTCAATAGCTGGCTTGGGCGGTTGTCCCTTCGCTGGAAACAAAGGGGCGGCAGGAAACATCTGCACTGAGGACTTCGCCTTTATGTGCCTAGAGACTGGCATTGAGACGAGCGTGGATCTTGATGCGTTGGTGTCCGTCGCTCGCTTGGCAGAGCGTTTGGTGGGACATCCTTCTGCTGGCAAGCTAATCCGTGGTGGAACGCTCAGCGAGTATCGCGGCTAACCGACGTCCGTATGGGATACGGGTACGCCCTCAAGCTTTTCGTTACCTGTCCGATATCGGTGAATGCTAGAGGATTTCGCTGCGAGGATTTCGTCGCCGCCCCGTATCTCAGCATCGGCGAAGTACGTGGTCCGTCCGCCGCCGCTCTTGCGCGCGGTGACGAATAGATCGGGCCCGTCTGCAGGAGCCAAGAAATTGCAAGTGATGGAGAGTGTCATTCCATAGCGAATGTTGCCAGGAACCTTGCAGTAGAGGCCGCAAAGCCCGGCGCCATACTCCAGCAACGCCGTCACTAACCCGCCATGCACGCGACCGGATAAGTTCGTGTGATGCGGCTCAACCTGAAGTGCAAGACGCACATAATCCTCCGACCAGTCATCTATGACGATGCCCAAGTAGTCTGGGAACGGGTTCGCGAAGTCCGGGGCAGCTGACGTCATTTGATCTGGTTCCTCCTTGGGCGCCCCTTTGGCGACTTACGTGTCCAACTTTTTCCAGACACCGTTTGCTATGACGACCACTCTTTCGGCGACGCAGAGTTCGCCTCTGAGAAACATCAAAGCACGAGTGTCTCGCATCATTTCGGCGCGGCCCATGACGACGTCGCCAATCTTGACGGCAGCCAAAAAATGGACATCCAGCTGTATCGTCGCCTGAGGGCGTTGTAGGTTTCGGCTACGAGCGAAGTTGCCGATGAGGCGATCTGCCACCGTCATGAGCATTCCGCCCTGAACGACTCCACGCTTGTTCCGATGCTTTTCCCCCGCCTGAAAGGCAAGGGCAGGACCAAGATCCTCCTCGCGTTCCCAGACCGGGCCAATGAGACCTAGAAATCCTTCTTGGTCGTGCAGCTTCCAGCCGTGCGCAGCAAAGTCGAAGGCGTCCATCCGCCAATCCTCTAGTAGGCCGTGGCTCGACTTGGAGCTTCCCAAGCGTCAATCTCTGAGGCCAGAGCTCTTAACTTGCCTCTAGCCCGCTCTATGGCGATGTCGCCGAGGACTAGGTGCAGGGGGGGCGCATCGCTTCCTGCGATCTTGTATATCAACTCAGCCGCCTTGACGGGATCGCCGGATTGCTTGCCACTGGTTGTTCGCAAGGAGGCCGTGCGTCTACCAGCTGTGTCTGAATAGTCATCGATGGGAGCTTCGGCACGAAGAAGCGAAGTGCCGTTGAAATCCGTGCGGAACGGGCCAGGCTCAACTATCGTCACGAAAACCCCGAGTGGCGCGAGCTCCGCCTGCATGGCCTCAGAGACGCCTTCTAATGCGAATTTCGTCGCGCTGTAGAGACCGGTGCCTGCAGCGGAGAGTAACCCGGATATTGAGCCGATGTTGATGACGTGACCGCGGCGCTGTCGTCGCATGTGCGGCAAGACGGCCCGCAACACTCTCAGCTGACCGAAAAAGTTGACCTCAAAGACTTCCCGCGCCTCCTCATCGCTGACTTCTTCGACGGCTCCATGGAGCCCGTGGCCGGCGTTGTTCACCAGAACATCAATGCTTGGCGACCAGGCGATCGCTTCCGCCGTGCCTCTTCGCACACTTTCACCATCTGTAACGTCGATCTGTACGGCCAATGCCCGGGATGGCTCAGCGTCCGCAACGGCCTGAACAGCCCCTAGCCGCCGGCCGGCGAGAACTACCTTGTCGCCTCGGGAAAGGGCTGTCTGCGCCATTGCTTTGCCGAGACCTCTGGATGCGCCCGTGATTAGCCAATTCTTCATTTCGCGCCTCGCCTCACCAGATAAGCATTTTCAAGTTAGTGTCGACAAGGTTGGCGATGTCAAGGCTCACTGCCGCCACTTCCGCGGCTATAATGATGAAAAACAGTAAAAAGGACCGGTGTTGGCTCTTGCCATTGCGCCAAGGCAGTGCCAAACTGTCGACATTATTTCCAGTTTCCGCACCGCGGATCACATCGCGGAACCCAAGGGGGGACAGCATGAGGATGACGTGGCTTGGCCATTCGGGCTTTCGCATCGAACTGGGCGACCAGGTTCTACTTGTCGATCCCTGGCTCAGCGGCAATCCTTCCTTCCCAGGAGATCGACGACCTGAAGCAATCGCAGGGGCGAGTGCGATACTTATCAGCCACGGTCATTCGGACCATGCCTCTGATGCGCCGGCAGTTGCGAGAGAACTCGGGATACCGATACTTTGTAAGGCTGAGCTCTCAAGCTGGTGGTCGGAGCACGAGCGCCTTAAAACTATTGGCTTTAATAACGGTGGAACAGTGGCGCTCGGTACCGTGAATGTAACAATGGTCGCAGCGTCGCACTCGTCGTCGATTTTGGGGGAAAGCGGTCCCATTTATGTTGGCGCCGAGGCCGGCTTTATGATCGAAAGAGGTGGTCGAACGATTTACTTTTCGGGTGATACCGATGTAATGGCTGATATGGCAATCTTTGAGGAACTTCACCACCCTGAGATCGGCTTGATATGCGCTGGCGGGCACTTCACGATGGACATGAACCGTGCGGCATTTGCCGCGCGAAGATTCTTCAACTTCAAGACTGTGATTCCGTGTCACTACAAGACTTTCCCGCTTCTCGAGCAGTCGACCACGGCGTTGCGGGATGGACTTCCAGGGGTCAACGTGATCGAGCCTAAGGTGTTAGAGCCGATCACGCTCTAACGCATGGCGGCTTGGTGGTCGCCTGCCTCATTCACTGTATCACGCCTTCTTCTACAAGCCTCTCCCGCTCTTCTCTGTCGTAGCCGAGAAGCTCGCCAAACACATAGTCGTTGTCGCCGCCCAGCTCAGGTGATGGCGTGAGGTTGCCGCGCCACATGTCGCGATCCGCCCAAGGAAGAGCGATTGTGCGTTGACCGCCGGGTAGCGAAGTGAAGACAGCACGCTGTTTGAGGTGCTGATCGACAAGAAGGTCATTGATGCTGCGCGATCGGCTGGCTGGAACGCCGACCGACTGCAGCTCCCGCTCGATCTTCCGCGTATCCTGGGTCAGGGTCCATTGCGCGACCGCAGAATTCAGGGAAGCACGGTTTCGCCAGCGACGCGCGGCGTCAGAATTCGCAGCTTCGCCCACAAGATCGACTCTTCCCATCCGACCACAGAGCGCGTGCCATTCGTCATCGCTGCGGACAGAAATGGCGATCCAGGAGTCATCTCCTCTGCAGCGATAGCACCCGGATGGCGCCGAGCCTATCTCAGCATCGCCGCCTGCCGGCATCATCGGCCCGCCAAGTGCTGTACGCAGAAGCGTCTCCGGAAGCAAAGCAACTGTGCTCTCAAGCATTGAGAGATCAATATACGATCCAGTTCCCGTCCTGCGACGATGTTGGAGGGCGCCAAGAATTGCGAACACCTCCCAGAATGCGGTGATGGGGTCGGTCCAGGCCGGGCTTATTCCCATAGCCTCGAGGTAACGATTGGGGGTTCCGACCAGGTTTACTCGGCCGCTATATGACTGAAGGAGCGTTCCGTACGCGAGGTAGTCTGCCTGGGGCCCGGTCCGACCAACTCCGGAGGCAGAGACATAGATCAGCCTCGGGTTTATGATTTTCAAATCATCAAAGGTCAATCCGTATTTCTTGAGAACACGTGACGAAAAGTTCTCCACAACCACATCGCTTTGAGCTACGAGTTGTCGAATTGCGTTCTGTCCCTCTTCGGTGCGGATGTTGATTGTACAGCTCTTCTTATTGTTGTTGATAACCGAGAACCATCCACCTCGGCTGGCAAATTCGGGACGGGTGGTGGACTCTATTTTAATTATTTCTGCGCCTAGCGCTCCAAGCATCTTGGTCGCCATTGGTCCCGCCATCACCCAGCTGAAATCAATAACTCGTAGCCCTTTTAGAACTAGCGGTTCCATAGTCGCCTCCTAAACAAGCTGATATCGCACAAGCGTTTCAATCCAAGTGTCATCTAACTCAAAGCCATCGAAAATTATCTTTTGGTTTCCCTCGCCCAGCGCCGGTGACTGAACTGTTGTCCCCTTCTCGAGGACCCGCCCTTCTCCGTCTCGCATGTGGAATGGCAGCCCGGGAATTGGTACAGTTTGTCCGTTCCCACAATCCAGAGACGAGAAGAATCTTCGGTGCTCTAATTGAGGGTTTGCCAAGAGATCATCTGCACTGCTCAAGGGAAAGCAGGCGACTCTGTTTTCCTGTGCGGCGACAAAAACATCATTCGCCGCTTGTGTGGCAGACCATTCTGCCATCAATTCCTGCAATCTCTCCGCGTTCTTTGTCCGGACAGGTCGACTGCCGCAGAGCTCTGGATCCTTGGCCCAATCCGGGCTCCCCATCACATGGACCCAGTTTGCCCACTGATGGTCCTCTCGCGGGGAAACAAGTATGGCGCCGTCAGCACATGGCAGGTACCAGACAAGACCCCCGACCACCGCGGTTCCGCTGCCCGGTTCGCGCTGCCGATTATATCGTGCATGCTCGCCGTTGGCCTCAGCATACGGTTCTACCAGCATGTAGGCGAAGACATCTTCGGCTGAGAGATCCACGAGAGGGGCGCTATTGGAGCCGCGCGCGGCCTCAATCGCCCAGAGTGCCGAAATCCCTACGACGAGGCCGACGGTCAGAGCGGCTTCCCTATCCGCGCAAGCAACGGGGGGCGTATTCTCTGGATCGGTAACGGGTGCGGCTTGATGAAAGGCGAAGCCGGAGGAGTGCTGAACTATGAATGGCGTTCCCGGTCGCCGTGCGTCGGTTCCCTGCATTCCATATGGCGTAACGGTCAACAGCGCTGGCGAGTCCCCGTCTGCCCCGAGCAACAGGGCTTCTAGCGAGGAAGACGAAGTGTCTCTCGGGGCCCAAAGCACAAGGTCACATTTGTTTGCAATTCGGGAGAGCATGTCGTCGCCACTTGCCCTTGTGCAATCAAGTGTGATGCTTCGTTTACCTGCGTTGAGATACCCAAAAAGTGCTGTGGCTTCACCGGTCCCGGGTTCTCCGACCAAGGGTCCTTCGTGACGCAATGGGTCGCCGCCGCCTGGAGGCTCGACCTTAATAACTTCGGCGCCTAGATCAGAAAGCAGGCGGCCGCCAAATGACAAAGCCATATCGCTGCCGACCTCAAGCACTCTTATTCCGGCCAAGGGCTGCAACTTGGCTGCAGTACTACCGCTACTTGCTGCACTTCGATTTTCAGCCATTTGCGGACCTCAGAGTTGTCAATTGTTGTGCCGCAGTTCATCGCGGCTTCAGGCGGTCGCTCGACCGAGGCAGGCTGCATCGAACGGGTAAGGCACTGCCGGACCATTCTCGCGGCGTATCACGACGCTGGCTTCGCCTGGGGAACCTTCGATCCCATTCTGGTCCTTCATTCCGATCTCGAGGCGCACAACACCGTAGGCTCCGGCTACTTCCGTACCGGTGACGCGACCCCAGGCGGTGAGAGTGTCGCCCGGTATGTTCATTCCGCGGTATTGGAAGCTGATCCGCCAGACCCAGCCGTCCTCGCCGACCCAGTCGCTCAGTAGCTGCATGAGTACGTGCTGCTTCCACGATCCGTTCACCAATACGTCGGGAAGGCCATCGTGCTCTGTGGCATAGCGCCAGTCAAAGTGGATGCGGTGCCAGTTCTCCATCGCCGCCGACCAGCGAACGATATGGCCAACGCTCATCGGCCCTTTTACAACCTCTGGAAGTTCCTGTCCCACGATGACGCTCTCGAACTGCATGCATGCCCCCTAGCGCAAGATCATCGTGTTGACTGAGTGCAGCAGCGGCCGACCCTCAGCCGTCCGGAACTCGTCTTCGATAGCGATGAACACCATACGACCAGAGCGGCCCTCACGCTCGACGAAACTAGCATAATTGCTGCGCATCAGCATCTCTTCGCCATGGTGCACGTGGCTGTAGAGTTCATACTCGTAGCCGCCATTCAGAATGCCCGGGAGCGGTATCGGCACTGGCGGTAGACCGGGGCGGAACGAGCGACTCACGCCGTCGAAGTCTGGATCATCCATTCTTTCAAGAGGGTCGGTGTCCAAGGGGCCGCGGCGGAAAGCGTGAACGGGGAAGCCGATGGGAGCGACGCGCTTCCGGTAACGAGACTGAGCGGCCCAGTCGTCATCAATGTATTTTGCATGCAACTCCATCGTTGCGTGGAAGAAGCGGCGTACCTCGCTTCCCTCGACAGGATGCGGCGCGCGCATCCATTCGGACTTCTGACCAACAAGCACACGAATCTCATCCGTCAGGTAGGCGTCCGTGCTTTCCGATGCCACCGTCATGGCTTCCTTTCCGCCTGCTGCTCTGCCCAAGACAATATTCTGACCAAGACAATATGGCCATCTGTCGACACCGGAAATACAGAATGAGTATGATGCTATAGTGTGCTGGTATGGGCGTAGAGGTGAGCGGATCCGTAGCCCACAGTTTCGGGGCAGTAGTCTGGTGGCAGCGCTTGCAGCTCCTATCGCTCATACTTACTGTCGACAGGAGGGCGGTAGTCACCGCGCCGCATGTCTGGACAATAGCGCTCTTCCGATCTACCAAGTGATACCTTCTGGTCAACGGGGGCGTCGCGAACAATGCTGGAGATCCGGCACCTCCGCTACTTCGCCCGAATCGCCGAGGTGGGAAGTATGTCGCAAGCTGCGCGAACTTTGGGGGTCGCACAGCCAGCTCTGAGCCACAACATAGCTTCCCTGGAAACTATTCTTGGCACAAAGCTGTTTATCCGATCCTCACAGGGAATGACGCTGACTGAGGACGGCAGCCTCCTCTTGGAGCATGCCCATGCCATCCTTTCGTGCGTCGCGATTGCAGAAGACCAGCTGCTCAACCGTGTCTCCGATCTCTCGGGGCCGCCAGTTTCGGTGGGTCTCATCCCGTCTCTCACTGAGGCATTCGCCGTTCCGATGCTCGAGCGGCTCCGGCAGAAGTTCCCCAATTTCAGGCTCCGCCTTCTTGATGGACTTAGTGATCAGATAGAGAGCTGGCTGCTAAACGGCGAACTACAAATTGGGTTCTCGACATTGCCGAAGCACTCTTCCCGCCTCGTCGTCGAGCATCTTTGTGATGAGCATCTTTGTTTAGTCGCTGCGCCCGGCGTGGTGCAAAGTGCGGGATCAACCATTTCGCTCTCGGAGGTTATCGGGATCCCACTGATCCTGAACCCGCAGCCCAACTCCGTCCGCATCTTGTTGGAGACGGCTGCAGCGGACCAGGGGCACGACTTGGAGCCGTGGCTGGAATTCACCTCCTTTCCGGCCATCAAAGAGGCTGTCCGCCGCCGTTTCGGCTGTTCCGTTCTGTCTTGGAGCGCGATCGCCGAAGATGTCGCAGAGGGCCGGCTCGCGGCCTACCAAATTGTCGATCCGCCTTTGAGACGACCACTGCAGTTGCTTTCCGCACGTGACCATGCACTCTCGCATTCTTCACGGATCATGAAGGACGAAATTCTTATTCTCGCCCACGAATTCGTTCGCGAAGGCCGGTTTCGTTAGCGCGGCGGCACCTCGTCGTCGCGCAAATTAGACGCTACCCGCCCCGCGCCGCTCGGCTGCTCCGGCGGCGCCCGCAAAGATGAACGGAGCTAGTGGGCGCTGTCAGAGCAAACCTCCTTGTGGCGACTGGGGCGGCCGCCTAGCCTGCTCGGATGACCCAGCGCTCCCCGTTCCGTTACTTCAATACCTCGCCCGGGTGCTGTCAGAGGAAACCGACTTTAGGCGGGCCGGCGGCCTCTACCCTGCCCCGATGACCAAACCCAGGCCGTTTCGCCACTTCAAGACCAGTCCAGAAATCATTCGCCTGGCGGTAATGGTCTACGTCCGCTTCCCTCTCACATTGCGCAACGTCGAAGACTTGCTGCACGAACGCGGTGTCGACGTCAGCCACGAGACGGTCCGGTACTGGTGGAACCGGTCTTGTCAGAGCAACTCGGCTTGAGACGGAACGACGACCGCCTTACCCTTCTGCGATGCCCAAACGATCCCCATTCAAGTACTTCAAGACGTCGCCCGAGATTATCCGCCTGGCGGTGATGCTGTACGTCCGGTTCCCGCTGTCGCTTCGGAACGTAGAGGACCTGCTGCATGAGCGGGGCATCGAAGTAAGCCACGAGACGATCCGATATTGGTGGCACAGGTTCGGGCCGATGTTCGCTTCAGAAATCCGGAAGCGACGCATCGAGGGCATGCGCTCCAGCCGATGGCGGTGGCATCTGGACGAGATGTTCGTGAAGATCAACGGCGAGACCCACTATCTTTGGCGGGCGGTTGATCACGAGGGCGAGGTTCTGGAGAGCTTGGTTACGAAGAGGCGTGACAAGAAGGCGGCGTTGAGATTCCTCAGGAAAACAATGCGCAAGCATGGACGACCTGAGACCATCGTCACCGATAAGCTGAGATCCTACGGCGCCGCACTGAAGGAGTTTGGCGCTGATGCTCGGCAGGAGACCGGGCGCTGGGTCAACAACAGGGCGGAGAACTCGCACCTGCCTTTTCGACGACGAGAGCGGGCGATGCTTCGGTTCCGGCGTATGCGAAGTCTTCAGAAGTTCGCCGCCGTTCATGCTTCCGTCTTGAACCATTTCAACCAGGAACGCAGCCTCTCCAGTCGAAACCTCTTCAAACTGAACCGCACCGCCGCTCTCGCCGAGTGGCGTGGCCTTTGCGTGGCATAAGGGGCAGTGTCACTGTCCCAGCGGAGACTGGTTCGCATTTGTCTGACAGCACCATCGGGATGGCTTAGCTGAAACCGAAAAGGCCATTGAGCGTGCTGATGGGCGGGCGGCTGCGTTTCAGCTCGATGTAGCCGACGCTTCTCAGGTGGAAGCAATGGTAGCTTTCACTTAGCAAACCTTCGGCGCCCTGCACATGGCAGTGAACAATGCCGGCATAGGTGGGCCAAGAGCTGACGCTGGTACTCCGGGTCCGGAAGAGTTCCGTGCAGCTTGGGATGACCGGCTGCTTGTTGCCCCGTAAATTCTGCCGCGGCAATTCGGTTGGTCTCGGTCGTCGATGGTCTGGCTTTGCCACAAAGACATGGCAGGCCGGGCGACCCCGGAAACCAAGCGCTTAAAGGTCGACCGGCACGGACTGCACCGCCATTTGGCGATCTTGACTCCCAGTGGCATCGAGCGCTTCTTCGAGGACAGATCAGCCGAGCACTTCCGAATACCCGACGACATCCCGCAATCACGCTGTGCTCGGTGCTCCTACCTTGCCCGTCACCGGTCCTCGCCTGGACTAAATCATTGGTCTCGCAACCCATCGTCTACCACATTCCCGTCTGCCCGTTCTCTCAACGGCTCGAAATCCTCCTCGCTCTCCGCGGACAGGTGGAGCCGTCACGTTTCGGGTCGTCGATATAACCCAACCCCGCGATCCGGAGCTTCTGGCCAAGACCCGGGGCGCGACTGCCCTTCCCATCCTTGAATCCGCCGATGGAAAGATCCTTAAAGAGAGCCTCGTGATCCTGCGCTTTCTAGACGAGACGCTGGACGGACCGAGACTGCGTCGAGCTGATCCGACCGAACATGCGACAGAGTCTATGCTGATCGCGAAGGAAAATGCCTTTACCACGGCTGGTTATATCTTCGTGATGAACCAGAACCGGGATCGAAGAAGCGAGTTCAACGTTAAACTTCTGTCGCTTTATCAGGAGATCAACGTTTCCTGGTTGAACAGAACCCGGGAGGGATTTGGCTTTTTGAGGATTTTGGCCTCGCCGAAACGCGCTGCTGGCCGAGGCGCTGGAGCGGCATGGGCGCGATTTTGGCAACAAAGCGCCTTGTCCGAACAAGCACCTTGAAGGGCCCGGATCGAGGGCTAGGCTCTTAAACGGGACGAGAACACGCTCCTGTCCCCTCGGGCGGTGCCTCGCGTCATAAATTATTATCAGGGCGCCGCCCGGTTTAAGTTTTCAATAGCACCACATGCCTGACCGCCGCGGCCGCAAGGGTCTTGTCATTTGTGGACGGCTCCGGTTTTGCAAGGGTTTTCTCGAGCGACTTGAATCGAAGCAGGTAGCGGTCATTTGTCCGGCCTGTGTGCGCGGCGTGTCTGACCGCTGGCCCTGATGAAGTCCGCTTGCCGGGTCCCAATCAGATTAACGAGCGTTGACGCCCAGACAAGACCTCGGAGTGCCCCGGCAGCGGCCACGCTTGATCATCATCACTCACGTCTGCCCTTGCATCTCGTCGCGGTGCCTTTGGAGCGCCGCCATGTCCTCCGTCGTTCAGATGGCCGCTGCGACCCTGTAGGTCTCTCCCTTCGCAAGAAGTGCCCACGCTGTGCGCGCGGTCTTGTTGGCAATGGCCACGGTCACGAGCCGCGTTGGCTTGCGCTCAAGGAGTGATCTGACCCAGGCCCCGGTCCGGGTATCGGTGGTTGGCGCGCGCCGTGTCACCGAGGTGGCGCCGACCACAAGCAATCGGCGCAGATAGCCGTTCCCCATCTTCGAGACCCGTCCCAGCCGATCCTTGCCGCCTGAGGAGTTCTGTCGTGGCACGAGACCGAGCCAGGCCGCGAACTGCTGGCCCGATTTGAAGACGGTCGGATCCGGCACACTGGCTGCGAGGGCCGTGGCGGTAATGAGGCCTACGCCCGGGATCGTTTCCAGTCGCTGGCTTGCCTGGTTCTGCCGGTGCCACGCCATGAGCTGGCGTTCGATTTTGCGGATCTCTTCAGTCAAGGTCTCAAGCTGGGCGGCCAGCGATAGAAGCGCCGACCGAGCGAGAGCTGGCAAGTCCAGCCCGTCGTCCGGGTCGCTCAGGCGCCGGACGAGGTCGACAACACTCCGTGGCCCCTGCGCGGTGATCGTCCCGAACTCCGCCAGATGTGCTCGGATGGCGTTGAGGATCATCGTGCGCTGTCGCATCAGCAGGTCGCGCGACCGGTGCAGGACGAGGACCGCCTGCTGATCTTCGGTCTTCACGGGGACAAAGCGCATGTTCGGCCGGGTCACCGCCTCGCAGATCGCCTCGGCATCGGCCGCATCATTCTTCTGACGCTTCACGTAGGGCTTCACATACGAGGGTGGGATCAGCCGTACGTCATGACCGAGTGCTGCAATCTCCCGCGCCCAGAAGTGCGAAGTCGGGCACGCCTCAATGCCGATCAGGCAAGGCTCAAGCCTGCCGAGGACATCGAGCAGAGCAGCTCTTCGCACCTTCCTCTGCAAAACAACAGCGCCATCCTTATCAACGCCATGAAGCTGAAAGACGGACTTGGCCAGATCGATCCCGAGTGTTGTAATCTCCATGTGGTCGGCTCCTTCCTTTGTTGGCTGTCACACTGCAGCAACATGGCACAATGCGATGCCGTCGGGGTGGAGCCGTCCACACCATCAGAATAGACCGGTCCTATAAGTTTGAATGCGGGAATTTCAGTGCTGGTCGCCTTCACATGCTTGATGATGGTCAAGCAAATAGGGGTAATTTGATCCGGCACCAGAGCTGGTGGGCGGGAAAGGACGGACACCAGCTTTTGTTCTGACAGTACCGGTTTCTGATATTCAACACCTGCCATTGGCCACCGCGCCTAGTGAGCGTCCCCCGGTCGTTCAGCTCCGACGCGGTCTCGCGAAGGGTCGTTGCGCCATGAGCGCGGATGTTTTCCAACACCGGTCGCAGGCCCTCCGCGAACTCGGCCGCGTTACTCTGGACTGTCGCCCGCAGCGCCACACCGCCTTTCCCAGACCGCCTGAGCGCCGCCGCTCAATTGGGGTTGCCGAGCTTCACCCGCGGGCCTTCGCCGCCGCCAGTGCCTCCTTCGTGCGCCGTGAGATCGCCTCACGCTCGGCTGCGCGACCAGCGCCCTGATCCCTCTTACTTCGACTCAGCCAACTGCGGTGCGAGAACTTCGCGCAGGAGCTTTTCGCGGATCGCCTCTGCGTAGTCGTCGAAGCTCTCCGTCGCCATTGCAAACGCACCCGGGCCGCGGATGACTTGGGACCGGAACCATTCCCAAAGCACCGGCCGCCGCTTCCCGCCGACCACCAGAGCGTTGACAGTGACGGCGTCAGGCGGGAGCCTCGAGTAGAAGTCGTGCGGGCTTTGTCCCTCATTGCTGTAACCATCGCTCGAGATGTCAATCACCTCGCGCAGGCAGGCGGGCCCTAGCTTAAGGCGGGCATAGGCGAAGCTGAGCGCCGGGCCGGTTCCGGTGCGTTGGCTGCGTCCGCCGCGGGCATGGTCGGTGAGGCGGGCCGCGAAAGCCTCGATGTCGCGTCCGGTGAGAACGAGCATCCAATCCGCGAGATTGGCCTGATAGCCAGGTCCGCTCCATTCAAAGGCGGTGAGCGCGACCGGCGCGCCCTGCGAAAGCAAAACGTCCTGAACTGCCGGGTCCCTGAGCGCAGCGGCGAGGCCCAAGAGCTGCAGGCTGTGCTCCGTCGAATCCATGCTCTTGGAGACATCGAGCGCGAAGACAACCGCCAGGCTGCACTCGTCGGCCGGCGCTTGGGAGGGCATGCAGCCCAAGACCACTGCGGTAGCGAAGGCGAGGATGACGCGCGGGAGGTTCATTGTTCTGCCCCTGCATGGCCTGAAGGACAGTGCGGATTGTACGACAGCGGGGACTACTGGCAAACGGATATTGACGGGCCGGCACCTCGTCCTTCGACGGCCGCGACGATCCTGGAGAGGTCACTTCGGCTTTTCCGTTCGCCCGCTGACCCAAGGCTACCAGCGCCTCCTTCGTCCGCGGGGAGATCGCGCCGCGCTCCTGCTGCGCGGCGAGAGCCATAATACCAACGAGAGGTCGTTGGCCTCCGGCATGTCGCAGGCCAGGAACCTGACGCCGCTTTGCCGCAGCGTGGGCAGAAAGGCGGCGGTGCGGCTGAGCCGGTCGATCACCAGCGTCGCCCCATTGAGCTTCGCAAGGGTCAGCGTCTTGGCCAGTTCCGGACGTTCGTTCTCGCGCCCGTTCTCGACCTCAGTGAAGCGAGCCAGGACGTCGGCACCTCTCAATGCCGCGAAATCGTCGCTGGCCTTCCGCTTCGCCTCGAGCCCGGTACATAAGCGGTACAGTCCTGCCTCTGGCGCTAACCCACGTGCGGCGCGTACCGCGCCCGTCGCAGGCACGATCCCGGTTCGCGAGCTGCCGACAGGTCATGCTCGCGCCGTTGAGATCGATCCGATCGTCAGTCGGCGGCGACGATCGCTGCGATAATGGCGATTACCATAAGAGGCAGAACGAACTCTCCGGACGTCCCGGACTGTTCTTCGACGATCACAGGCGCCATCACAGGTTCCATGATCGGTTCGTCAAGACCGCCAGCGTATGCCGACCCGTAAGCGCCGAAGGCCATCAGCGATGCAACAAATATGCTCTTCATGTTTCAAGACCCTTCTTTAGGTGGTGAGGCGCCATGTGGCTGCGCTTCTCTGGCAAGAGTCAAACGTTCAAGTTTCTCGACGAACAATTTCTTGCGCCAATGGGCGTCCGCGCAACCATTTCAGTTCTCAGTCTGATAGTAGCGGATTGGGCCAAATTACTCGGGTCAATTGGACCCTAGTCGTCCCAGCAGGTACCTCACGTTCGACATCCGCCAATCCCCGCTGCGCCGTGTGAGCATCCCGCGGTCGTTCAGTTCCGCTGCAATCCCTCGGAGGTTGGTCGTACCCTGAGCGCGCCTGGTCTCGAGCACCGGACGCGCACTTTCCGCGAACCCGTCCGCATTCTTCGATACCGCCGCCCGGAGCGCGTAACCGCCCTTCCCAGCCCGCCTGAGGGCCGCAGCCTTATTCGGACTGCCGAGCTTCACCCCGCGCGCCTTGACCGCTGCCAGCGCTTCCTTCGTCCCCCGCGAGATCGCGTCCCGTTCCTGCTGGGCAACGAACGCCATTATGCCCACGGTCAGGTCATTCGCCTCCGGCATGTCGCAGAGGAAAAGAATTGCGCTCGCTGCACTGTGCACTTGCACCCGCTTTGCGGACAAACCGGCGTTCGCTGTAGGGCAGCACAGGAAGCCCAATGAACGATTGCTATGCGAGTAACTCAGGCTCGTCACGCTCCGACCCCGGCTATTTTGGCTCGTGCGGCGAGTTCCTCAGCCATACCTTGGTCCAAGAACGGAAAATCCAGGAAATGCGACGGGGGTAGATCGATGCGGTTCACCATCTTACGGAACGCCGTGGCATCCATGATGCGATTGTTGCCTGACGCCGCCACCGCGTAGACCAGCGCATTCCAAGCTCCCAGCGGGTTGCGTTCATGCCCTTCTCGGGCGGCTTCCACCGCGGCGTCTACCTGCCCGTCCAGCAGCAACGCCAGCGCGATCAGCGAGAAATAGAGCGGATTCTGGGGGTCGAAGTTCACACGGCGCATCATTTCCTACAGTCGAAGTGCACCCGGTTTGAATGCGCCAGAAAGAATGTCGCTGGTGGCAATCGTCAGATGCGCGAGGTGATAGGACGGGTTGATCGCAAGGGCCCGGCGACAATCGAGGCGCGCGCCTTCGTGATCGCCTAGCAGCCAGAACCTGACATTGCCCCTGGTCCGCAACACACCATCAGGTTCTGCTGGCCTCGGGGCGCGGTAGTCCTAAGAAAATGACACCTTCAAATTTTGTAGTAGTAGACTCCGTAGACCAAGGCGCTAAGAGGCCCTACACTGCGTCCAACTGAGCGGAGGCAACGACATGGCCGACAACGAAAAGCGAGACTGGTTAGAAGACATTCGGAACGCCAGAATGAAGGCACTATCCGAAATGCAGGATCTCGTAAACGAGATCAGACCCAAGGTTCAGCAGTTTGTTGAGAAGGCTCGGAGTGTGAACCTGCGTGACGAAGCTGAAGATCTCTTGGACAAGCTCAAGAACATGACAAGCGAATTTTCCAAGAAGGAAGAGGCGACGCCAAAGGCTAGTCAGACCAAGAAGACCTCGGGAGGGAGCACGGCCAAGAAGCCTGTGTATATTCTACCGGACGGCACTGAGCGGTACCGACTGGACAAATGGGCGGAAGGCTACTCCAAGAAAGAAGTAGAGGCTATGAAGAAGAAGGCCAAGGAACAGAACGCCACGTAGCCAAACGTCTAGAGATCCTACAGAGCCACCAACTAAGAGATTCAAGACAAGACAAAGGTAGGCTCTTGCCCGTACTTAAAGGAAAGCGGGTTCTTCCACCGATACGACCATCCCAGCGAAGGTCCGGTCGTCGCGGTGTTGCATCAAGTCAGATTTCGGACACGCCGGTCAACCGTCGCCGTCCGCCGCCGAGGCTGGGCGAACACACCCAGGACATCCTCGACGCGCTTGAGATCGCGTCCACTTCTTCCAGCGCGGCCCCCGAGGGTTGAAACATTTGCGCTGGTCGTGTCAGAGAACCGTGAGTTGAGACGAAGCGGCGTCCGGCCTACCCTGCTGCAATGCCCAAACAATCGCCTTTCAACGGCACTGCCTGAAGAACTTGCCCGGAGACAGGTTCGTCCTACCCTCGCCCGATCACGAGATGCAGTCCTTTCAGGGGCACTGTTAGAAGAGCTGGCCTTGAGACAGAGTCGTGCCCGCCCTAGCCTTGCCCAATGACGAAACGCAGCCCCTTCAGGTACTTCAAGACGTCGATGGCAGGATCCTGCCAATCCGTTGAGTATTACGAGAACCGGACGCATCTTCCGGTCTTGCCTGATGCGTCCTGCACGATTCGCAGTCCGAGAAGGTCTGGCGGACTATCTTTCTTCTATCGAGACGCCGTGCTCACCGATCTCGATTTCGATGCCGCTCCGGTTCCGGCTTTCCTGATAATACAGGTAGCCCACGACAAGGACTCCGGCGGCAAGCAAACCGATTACGAGATAAAGCGCATTGCGGCTCATGTTGATCGCGCCTCCCGACGCCCCGCGTATAGCGCCCGCCTCGACCATGGAGGCACCTTGCATGGATCGCGGCGCCGGTGCGCGGAAACTGCCACCTGAGTCTGACGGTCACTCACCGCGCAGCGCATCTTTCAGCCCGCCGACGATATTCTGAACCTTGCCCTCGGCCTTGTCGGCCTTGCCCTCAGTCTCAAGCTTGGCGTCTCCCACCGCCTTTCCGACGGCCTCCTTGACCTTTCCCTTGACGACCTTCGCGGAACCGATCACCCGATCCTTGTCCATGGAGTGCTCCTTTCGCGCCAAGCGACGCGTATCCGAAAACTAGGGGAATCTCGGAATCGCGCGCTGATCCAAATCAAACTGGCTCGTAGGTCGCGACGTTAGTGTCAGCACGCGGAAGGGCTCTGTTACACACCGCCATCATGGCCGAGGGGTGAAACCTTCGCGGATAAGTTGTGACGCTGCCCGGCCCGCGCGACGGTGGACGAGGCCAGGGGTGATTGTTGCGCGGAGAGGCAGGGCAACCGCCGCCACTTTGACTGAGGGTCACCCGTGCCGGTACGATGAGCCGGTGTATCCTGTTGCGTACCTCTCGACTTCCATGTTGGAGGCCTGTGCGGTCCGTCTGTTAAAGAGAGTTGGCGATGTTTGCCACGCATGCGAAGTCGAGGGCCCTGAGCCTTCCGGCGCTGGAAGTTCCCCAGCCAGCTAGAACTGGTCGTTCCGATGCTATGAGGCAGCTGTCAGGCTGCGTCGCGATCACCGGCTATGGAGAAGGCGGCTTGAGCCTGGCGAGACTGAACCGAAGCAAATACCTTGCGATCGTGTCCATCTTCGTGCTCGCCACGCTGCTGCACACGCCTTTCTGAAAGATGCAGCGGCCGCGAATACGAGGAGCGTGGGGCGATCGTTGGCAAAGCGTGAGACAGGCCGCGTTGCTGTGTTGAGCCAAGATCCCCTTGGCAGATTCGTCGAAACTGCCCCGTGTGCTATCATCGCGATCATCAAGTGGGGGTTTCGACATGATGCTGCAGGTACATGATTGCGTTAATCGATCGGCTTAGTCCGGCGATACCGAGGTGCTAGGCCATAACATCCTACACTCCGGACTTCTTCGGAGCGATGTACAGATCTGCGCAACCAACGTCAGGCAGGTGTGTACATGGTCAGAGAGACTGCCCCATCGCAGAAGTTCGTCGCCTACGAGCGGGTCTAAACCGCCAGGCAAGAGATGTCGGGCCTCGGCCTCGAAGCGCAGTGGAAGGCCATCGACGACTTCGCCAGCTCCCGAGGTGCGGACGTCCTGGCACGCTTTACCGAGGTCGAGAGCGGGGGGAAGAACGAGCGACCTGAACTGGTCAAGGCGCTGACCCTCGCCAAGCTCACCGGAGCGACCTTGGTGATTGCCATGCTCGACCGGTTGAGCCGCAACGCGGCCTTCCTGCTGACGCTCCGGGCTAAGGTCCGCTACCTTTATACGAGCCAATAACGATTGCAAAAAGCCATTCTTTGGTGTCGACATAACCTGTGACGACTTAAGTGCCAATTTGCGGGTTTCCGCATGCGAATGATTTTTTGTCGCCACACCTTGTCTCAACAAGAACTCATATTGAGGATGCGAAGCGCTGCTGATCAGAAAGTATAGCCCCGCCGCATGTATTTTTCGCCGGCCTATGAAGCCGACAAAACCGAATGCGCTAGTTTATCACGACGCTTGCATGCATTCCTGATTCATAATGGCCAGGGATTTCACATGTGATCTCCACAGGACCATCTGTCGTTTGCACAGGTACAATAAACCATTCAACCGTCCTGCCCGGACCAACTTCGACTTCCCTGATCGACCCTTTGACCTCAGTTATCAGATTGCCGTCGACATCGGATGCCTCGATCTTGCGGGTGAATATGCGTTCACCCATTTCGTTCAGCGCAACTTCATGCTTGATTTCATCGACGTTTGTCAAAATCAACCGATACGCCTGGCCGGTCTCGAACTCATAGTTGTCAGGACTGAAATACATCCCCTCATCGTTGCTGCCTAATTCGATTGCGACATCAATAACGTTTGCGCGGCTCAGGTCGCCTTCGGCTGTCGCAGTCGTCGCGAAGACCAGAGCGGAAAGACCAAATATGGTTCGAATCGCATACATTATGCTTCCTTTCAAAGGAATGGAGCACCCATGTGTGCTCTCCAAGACCTTAGTGCACTTGTGCATAAAATGATTTGATCTTGATCAAGCTGCTCTCTGAAGAGCGAGAATGCAGACTTGCTGAGGGTTGCGCAGCCGGATTGCCGCAGGTTTTGCGACCGGATTCGTGCGTATCATGCAATCTCCATCTCATGCGCATCTGCGCATGAGCGAGAAACAATGCCGTTGACTTACAGCAAAAAAGGCGTCTGTTCTTTCTGCCCCCAACGTGGCCGTGGAACAAACATCCGCCCGGGTGGATCGACCAACGTCAGGTGCGCAACGACACAGAGGGCGACGACCGACCACACCGTCGACCAGCGCCCCAGGAACAGCCGATTCAGCATCAATGTAAACAGTAGGCAGGTATCGTGAATCCTGGACCAACGGTCAGTGACTGACAGCGCCGTTCCGGTTGGATCCCCTCGATCCTTCTACCGGAAGATCAAGCGTCACTTCGAAACCCGATGCGCCATTCGACCGCGGCGATTTCAGGATGAGGGAGCTGCCAATACGCTCTGCAATGGCGGCCACTATTGCGAGGCCAAGCCCGCTGCCATCGGTTCCTTCACTTGCCTGTTCGAAACGTGCTGTCAGCCGGTCAAGGGTCTCGCGCGACAGGGTGGGCCCGTCGTTTGCGACGATCAACTGCCCATCGGCCGTCAGGGTGACATCGACCGGTGCAGTTTCTGTCCCATGAAGAAGGGCATTCTCTACGAGGTTTCGGCACAAGATTCCGAACGCGTCGGGGTCGATGTCCGACATGATCGACGTCTCGGACAGCGTCAGCGCGATGCGGCCTGGCGCGCCCGCGCGCCCCAGATCGTCAACCACAACACGCGCAACGGCTCTCAGGTCTGCGCTTCGGTCAACCCGCAGGCGCCCACCTTCCGCCCGCGCAAGCTGCAAGAGGCGTTCGGAAAGCCGGGTCAGGCGCTTGAGCGTCGCCTCGATCTCTGCAGCCCGCGCTCCCGTGGCCGGGTCCTGCGTTTCCGACTGAAGCCGCTGCGCCTGCGCGATGGCCCCTGCCAGCGGGGTTCGCAGCTCGTGCGCTGCGTTGGCGGCAAAGCTGCGCTCTGCCTCGAACGCTTCGCGCAACCTGGCCAAAAGGCTGTTCAGGGTCGTGGCCAGCGGGCCGATCTCCGTCGGCAGATCGTCGGCGGGAACCTCCGAGAGGTCACGGGCGCCCCGCGCCTCTAGGCGCGCGCGGAACCTGCGCAGGGGATTGAGGCTGAAGCGGACGGCCAGGACAATCGCCGCAAGCGCGAGTGGCAGCACGATCAGGAGCGGCAGGCCGAGGCCCACCTGGATTTCCCGCGCGACGGACGCGCGATGCGCCAACGGTTCGGCAACGGTGATGCGGATCGTCCCCTGGAGCGCCGCGTCGCTGTAGAGCCGGTGAGTTGCGGTCTGGCGGAAACCCGGCCCATCGTAGGGTGGAAACACTGCGGGGTCTGCCGCATGGGATTGCAGCAAGATCAGACCCTCGGCGTCGCGCACGAGGTAAGTGAAGAACTCGTCGTGCTCGCGAATTGGCGCGAGCCGCTGCGTCACCCCCTGGTCCTCGCGTCCGACGATGTCGGTCACCGCCAGCGGCAGGATGCGTTCCGCGGTCTCGCGCAGGGCGCTGTCGAAGACCTCGTCCATCTCGCCCCGCACTATCACCGCCGTGACCGTAGCGGCCAGCAGCCACAGGACCGTCAGCACGAGGCCCAGCGACAGGCCGAGCCGCGCCTGAAGGCTGGCGGGCCACTTCATGCTTTACCCAGTCTGTAGCCCATTCCGCGCTCGGTCTCGATGACCGCGCTCCCCAACTTCTTGCGCAGACGGCTGACATGAACCTCGATGGTGTTGCTCTCCACCTCGGTGTCGAAGGCGTAGAGCTTTTCTTCCAGCTGCGCCTTCGACAGAAGCTGACCCGGGCGGGATAGAAACGCCTCGAAGAGCGCCCATTCCCGGGCCGTCAGCTGGACGGACCTGCCGTCGCGATAAATGCTGTGCGCGGCCAGGTCGATCTGAAGCGACCCGTGCGTGATGATCGGGTTCGGGTTGCCGCTATAGCGCCGGGCGACCGAGCCGATCCGCGCTGACAATTCGGCGAGATCAAAGGGCTTCACGAGATAATCGTCGGCCCCCGCGTTCAGCCCCTCGATCCGGTCCGACACCTGGTCCAACGCCGTCAGTATGATGACCGGCGTCGCTTCCCCCCGTGTGCGCAAGCCCTTGAGGAAACCGATACCACGGCCGTCCGGCAACATGAGATCGAGCAGGATCAGATCAAAGGACGTGGCGCGCACGGCGTCGTCGGCAACGTCGAGCCGCGTGACCCAGTCCACCGACTGGCCATCCGCGGCTATCTGGTCGCGCACCGCGGCGCCCAGCACCGTATCGTCCTCGATCAGCAGGATGCGCATGATGGTTCCCGTCCTTTCCCGATGACCCTCCATGATCCGTCTGGCTGACACGAAGCTGAAGCGTGTGGGCCAAGCCCCTTCAGGCTGCCGTCAGCTTCGCCGCGCATGAAGTGCATCAAGATGGCCGCAGCGAGGAGTGTGCCCCATGAAGAAGACATTGACAATTCTCGGCTTTCTCGCGGTCTTTCCAGCCGGTGTCGCGCTGGCGGACGACGATTGCTTCGTGCCGATGGCCGATTGGCAACCGCGCGACGCCGTTGCCCAGCTGGCCGAGGAGAACGGCTGGACGGTGCGCCGCATCAAGATCGACGACGGCTGCTACGAGATCGATGGCAGGGATGCCGAGGGGCGTCGGATCGAGGTGACGGTCCATCCGGCCACGCTCCAGGTGATCGAGTTCGAATACGAGGACGAGGACGACGACGATCGCCCCCGCCGCGACCGCGAAGGAGGCGACAATGACTGACGCAACCACTCATGACACTGCGACGATGAACACCAGGACGTCGGGCAAGGTCCGGGTCTGGGACCCTCTCGTCCGGGTGTTCCACTGGGGTCTGGTCGCCGCGTTCGCGACGGCTTGGCTGACCGCGGACGAGCTGCAGCCCGTGCACGAGATCGCGGGATACGCCGTCGCCGGCCTCGTGGCGTTCCGGCTGATCTGGGGACTCGTCGGCAGCCGCTATGCGCGCTTCGCGCAATTCCTGAAAGGCCCACGCGACACGCTCGCCTATCTCGGAGACATGGCTCGCGGCAAGGAGCGGCGATACCTGGGCCACAACCCGGCCGGTGCCGCCATGGTGGTGGCGCTGCTCGTGACCCTGTCGGGTACCGCCTTCACCGGTTGGCTTATGGCGGAACCAGCACGTGTGGCGATGCTGCCAGACCTGCCGCAGATAGTCGCGCCCGCCTGGGCAGACGACGACGGTGGCGAGTACGGCGAGCGCGGCGAAGAGGCGGTTGAAGAGCTGCACGAGATCCTTGCCAATCTCATGCTGCTGCTGGCCGCGCTTCATGTCGGAGGCGTGGTGCTGACGTCTTTCCGGCATCGCGAGAACCTCGCCCGCGCAATGGTCACAGGCGACAAGCGCGCACCGGGATACGGCGACATCACCTGAGCACCCCAAAACTAGCGCCGACAGGCCAGAGCCGACCGTCCCTTCGGCTCGACCTCGCCCCGCCCTCATCGGCGGGGCTTTTGTCTGTGGAGCGACGCTTTTCTTCCTGACGGCAAGCTGAAGCAGGAACCGCCAACGCGTCAGGAAGCCCTCAGGTGGGCACTCCAGATTGTCCTCAGCAGACGAAAGGAGACCCTGCCATGAGAAAGACCCTGACACTTCTCGTCGCCTCGACGGCCCTGACCGCCGCCATTGGTATACCGGCTTGGAGCGCGATACACGCGCCCGCCGACGGAGGCTTTCTGCCGTTCACTGCGCTGTTCGAAGAGGGGGCACAGACGTTGCCCCTCGTTCTCGCCAGTGACGACGATGATGGCGATCGCCGCTGGCGGGACGGCTCCCGGCGCGGTCACGACGACGATGACGATGATGACGATGATGATGATGACGACTGCGACGACGATGATGACGATAATGACGATGACAATTGCAGCGGTGGCGCCAGCAATCCCGCGCCCGCTGGAACGGTTCCACCCCCGCAGAATGGTCTCTTCGGAAACGGCGCCCCGCCGCAAGTCCAGGTGAACTGAGCCACTTCGCCGCAACTCTCCGAACAAGGACCGATCCGATGAAACTGAAATCGCTTCTCGCAACGCTCGCGCTCACCACCGCGTTGACGCTTCCCGGCCTTGCCATAGCAAGGCCGGTGACGCTGACCACGACCCTCAACAATTACGGCGGCGACGGCGCCTATCTCGCGATTTACGTCACCGATGCCTCCGGCGCCTACATGGGCAGCCTCTGGATGGCCGGCGGCAAGTCCAAGTACTACGAGCATCTGAGCGACTGGTACCGCGCCACCGGCGGCGACGCTGCTCAGGTCAACGGCATCACCGGCGCCAGCGTCGGCGCGGGCCGCACGCTCGGGATCACGCTCGATCTGGCCGACGCGCTGTTCGATGCGGGCTACACGCTCCACATCGACGCGGCGGTCGAGGACATGCGCGACAGCCCGAACGAGGTGGCCGTCCCGCTGACGACCGCTGGCGCCGGCACTCCGGTGACCGGCCGACGCTACATCGCCAGCTTCGCCTACGATATGTGAGGGGTGATGGCCATGATCCGTGCACTCCATCGCTGGCCGGGTCTCTTGGCCCTCGCTCTCGTCACCGTCCTATCCCTGAGCGGCGCGGCACTGTCGGTCTTCCCTGCGGCCGAGCGCATTGTCGCGCCGCAGGCCGAGACGGGCATGACGGTGGCCACCCTCGCGGATCGCATTCAAAGCGCCTATCCGGGCGTCGAGCAAATCCGCCGCGCGCCCTCGGGCCGGATCACTGCCTACTGGTTCGATCAGGGCACGCCCGGCGCCGCAGTGATCGACCCCGCCACTGGTCAGGGTGCGGCCTCCGCCGACCCCAACCAGACGCAACGCTGGCTTACCAATCTGCACCGCTCGCTGTACCTCGGCGATGGCGGGCGCATCGCCATGGCCATGGGTGCCGCGGCGATGTTGTGTTTGTCGTTCTCCGGTGTCCTGCTGGTCGCCCGGCGTGTCGGCGGTTGGCGGAACTGGTTCACGCGGCTGCGCGGACCCCTTGCTGGCCGACTTCATGTCGAGATCGCCCGCATCGCGGTGGTCGGCCTTGTCCTGTCGTCTACCACCGCCCTGTGGATGACGGCGTCCACATTCGATCTGCTTCCCGGTGGCGGCGTGCCAGCCTTGCCGGTTGAGGTGAGCGGCGAGACGGGGTTCGCGCCTGGCCAGATGCTCGTTCTGGCGGAGACGCCCGTCACTGAGCTGCAGGAGCTAAGCTTTCCCTATCCCGGCGACGCGACGGACGCCTTCACGCTGAAGACCGACCAGGGGACCGGGTATCTCGATCAGGGCACCGGTGCGCTGCTCGCCTGGACCGACCTTACTGGCTGGGAACGCATATCACAGACCATCTACATGCTGCACACCGGACAGGGAGCGGCGACGCTTGGCCTCGTTCTGGGGCTGATTGCGCTCGGCGTCCCGGCCATGGGCGTGAGTGGCGTTGTCGTCTGGCTCGCGCGACGGAGGGGGCGGCAGCGCATCGGAGGCAATCAGCCCGCGGGACGTGCCGAGACGATCCTGCTCGTCGGCAGCGAGGGCGGCAGCACCTGGGGCTTTGCGGCCACGCTCCACGCCGCACTGACGCAAGCCGGGCAGAGGGTGCACACAGCACCGATGTCGGCCTTCGCGCCAGAACGCTATCCTGCGGCCAACCGGATCATCGTGCTGGCCGCGACTTATGGCGACGGCGCGGCGCCTGCCTCGGCCAAGGGCTTTCTCGACCGGCTGGCAGCAGCCGACCGCGCACCCGACGCGCCCCTGGCCGTTCTCGGCTTCGGCGACCGCAGCTTTCCGGCCTACTGCGCCTTCGCCAAGGCTGTTGCGGCAGCCGCCGAGGCGAAGGGCTGGCCGCAGCTCATGGCCATCGACACCGTCGACCGGCAGTCGCCGCAGGACTTCGCCCGCTGGGGCGGCGCCCTCGGAGACGCTATTGGGGTCGATCTCGAGCTGTGCCACCAGACTGTTCGCCCGGCAACCGAGACGCTGACCCTCGTCTCGCGGCGGGACTACGGCGCAGAGGTACAGGCCCCAACCGCGATCCTTCACTTCGCCCTGCCGCGCGTCAGCCTCTGGCAGCGGTTCGTCGGTGCCGGCTTCGCCCGGTTCGACGCGGGCGATCTGATCGGCATCATGCCCGAGGGGAGCCCCGTGCCGCGTCTCTACTCGCTCGCCTCTGCGCGCCGCGACGGTTTCATCGAGATTGTGGTCAAGAAGCATCCCGGAGGCCTCGCCTCTGGCCAGTTGAGGCCCTCGAACCCGGCGACACAGTCACCGCCTTCGTCCGCCGCAATCCCGGCTTCTGCACGGGGCGGGGCCGCGCCCCGCTGATCCTGATCGGCGCAGGCACAGGGATCGGACCTCTGGCGGGCTTTGTGCGCGACAATGCCCGGCAGCGGCCCGTCCACCTATTCTTCGGCATGCGTCATCCGGACAGCGACTTCTTCTACGGCGAGGAGCTGCGCGCCTGGCAGAAAGAGGGCCGTCTGATCCGTCTGGTCACGGCTGTGTCTCGCGGGACAAAACCCCACTACGTGCAGGATGCGCTGCGCGGGGACGCGGCGTTGGTCGCTCAGCTCATCCTCGACGGGGCACGTGTGATGGTCTGCGGTGGACGCGATATGGCGGCGGGCGTGGCGGATGCGCTGGCAGATATCCTTGCACCGACCGGGCTCACCCCAGCGGTTCTGAAGACGGAGGGGCGGTATGTCGAAGATGTCTACTGAGAGGGTGCGCTTTGCCCTGAACGGCCCGACCATGGGCACGCGCTGGTCGGCGCTCTTCTTCGCGCCGGATGGCTTCGATCCGGCGCCGGTCCAGGCGGCGCTGCAGGCGGCCACGGGCGAGGTCGACGCGCAGATGTCCACATGGAACGCGGGAAGCGATCTGATGCGCCTGAACGCAGCGCCTGTTGGCGCTCGGGTCACGGTACCGGATCGGCTGAGCGAGGTTCTTCGTCTTGGTCTGGAGATCGGTCTTGCCTCGGGCGGGGCCTTTGACATCGGCATGGGCGACGCGGTGACGGCCTGGGGGTTCGGGCTCGAGGCCGCGGCGCCCGAGCGCATCCGCAGCGCCATGACAGCCAAACGTGTGCCTACCCATCAGGCGCTCGACATCGACGGGACAACAGGTCTCGTCGGCAAAACTTCGCCGCTGGCGCTGGACCTCAACGGAATCGCCAAGGGGTATGGCGTCGACCGGCTGGCCGAGACGCTGACGGCGCATGGGATCGGTGACGCGCTTGTCGGCATCGACGGGGAGATGCGTGCGCTCGGGCTCCGGACTGACGGGGAAGCATGGACCATCGCCGTGGAAGCACCTGACCCCGCCCGCCGCGCGCCCCATACCATTCTCGCGCTGCAGGACGCCGCCGTGGCGACCTCGGGGGACTACCGGCACTGGGTCGAGGTGCAGGGCCGCCGCCTGTCGCACACCATGGACCCCGGGCGCGGTGCGCCCCTGATCGCGTCGCCCGCCTCGGTGACGGTCGTCGCCCGGACATGCGCCGAGGCGGATGCCTGGGCGACGGCGCTGATGGTAAAAGGAAGCTTGGAGGGCGCGATGTTGGCGCGTAGATGTAACTTGAACGCTCTCTTTATTGATCGTGAGGGCGATCATCTTCGCGAAACGAGAGTGGGACGGCTGTTCGAGACCCGTCCAGATCCCGAGCGCGTGAGCTGACGCCGGGACATGCACCAGATGACACCATTGTTTCATGATCGCCTGAACGTCGCCCTGCTGGGGCTGGCACTCCTTGGCCTGATCTCCGGCCTCGGCCTTTGGCTGTCCGGGCAGCCAGAACTTGCCGGCATTGCGTGGACGGCGGGCGTGCTTCCGGTTCTGGCGGCCCTCGTGGTCGAGATCATCCGGAGCCTGGGGCAAGGCGAGGTCGGGCTCGACATCGTGGCGGCGCTGTCGATGTCGGCCGCCCTCATCTTCGGGGAGACGCTCGCGGCGGCCGTTGTCGCGCTGATGTATTCGGGCGGCACCTTTCTCGAGAGTTTCGCGCAGGGTCGAGCGCGGCGCGAGATGAGCGATCTTCTGTCCCGCGTGCCCCGGACCGCCACGCGGCATCGCAATGGAGCTCTGGATGAAGTCCCGCTCGACGACATTGCGCCGGGCGATCTGCTGCTGATCCGGCAGGGTGACGTCGCTCCCGTGGACGGGACGGTCGAGAGCGCAGGCGCGATGCTCGACCAGTCCGCGCTGACCGGCGAGTCGATGCCCGCCCGGCTGGCGCGGGGGCAGGACGTGATGAGCGGATCGACCAACGCGGGCGAGGCCTTCGATCTGCGGGTCACACGGCGGGCGGCGGACAGCACCTATGCCGGGATCGTCCGGCTGGTCGAGGCGGCGCAGAAATCCAAGGCGCCAATGGCGCGGCTGGCCGACCGCTACTCTTTGCTGTTCCTCGCCGTGACTGTCGCGCTGGCAACCGCCGCCTGGTGGTTCACGGGCGATCCGATCCGGGCAGTGGCGGTGCTGGTGGTGGCGACGCCGTGTCCGCTGATCCTCGCCGTTCCAGTGGCATTGGTCGCCGGTCTGTCGCGCGCGGCGCATTTCGGGGTGCTGATCAAGGGCGCGAAACCGCTCGAGGCGCTGGCCCGGATCACGACGCTGATCCTCGACAAGACCGGCACCTTGACGGACGGACGCCCGCAGGTCGTGTCGATCGACAGGCATGGCGATCTGTCCGAGGACGACATTCTGTACTTCGCCGCAGCGCTCGATCAGGCATCGAAACACCCCATCGCACAGGCCATCGTCGGGGCGGCCCAGGCGCGCGGGACCGCCTTGCCGATCCCCGCGAGCGTGGTCGAGACGCCCGGCGAAGGCGTTGCCGGGACGATCGACGGACGCAGGGTTGTGGTCGGCGGCGCGGGTTTCGTCGCCGCGCAGCTTGGCATCGCCGATCCTGAAAGCACGGTGGTCGAGGCGGGATCGGTGGTGGTTTCGCTTGGCGTTGACGGGAAACTGGCCGCCCACATCGTGATGGCTGACGCATTGCGCGCTGGCACGACCGAGCTGCTTTCAGGGCTTCGACGGCTGGGCGTCGGTCGCATCCTGCTGGCGACAGGCGATCGCCGCGCCGTCGCCGAGGCTGTGACCGAGGGGCTCGGGCTGGACGCTCTCCGAGCGGATCTGACCCCGGATCAGAAGGTCCTGCTGGTCCTGAGCGAGCGCAAGAACGGCCCGGTCATGATGGTGGGCGACGGTGTCAACGACGCGCCCGCGCTGGCTGCCGCCGACATCGGTGTCGCGATGGGCGCGCGTGGGGCGGCGGCTTCGGCCGAAGCGGCGGATGTCGTGCTGCTGGTCGATCACCTGGATCGCCTTCTGCCGGGGATCGAGATCGCGCAACGGTCCCGCCGCATCGCCCTCGAGAGCGTCGCGGCCGGGATCGGTCTCTCGGTATTGGGCATGCTCGCTGCGGCCTTCGGCTACCTGTCCCCGGTGCAGGGCGCGCTCCTGCAGGAGTTGATCGACGTGGCGGTTATTCTCAACGCATTGCGGGCTCTCAGGATCGTGCCGGGGCACGCAGGTCAGGTCGAGGGCAGGTCTGGCGATACAGCGGTTCGTCGCCCGGCCACCCCGACATTCACCGCAACACAGCCCAGAAGTCCCTTTTGAGATGAGCAGACTCTCCCATTCCGAAATTCACATGGTTCACCGCATTGGCTGGTTGCGCGCTGCTGTTCTCGGGGCGAATGACGGCCTCGTTTCAACTGCGAGCTTGGTTGTCGGGGTCGCGGCGGCAGGATCTGGTCGGCCCGAAATCCTGATCGCCGGACTTGCCGGCCTCGTTGCCGGAGCGATGTCGATGGCTGCCGGCGAATACGTATCCGTCAGTTCACAAACTGACGCCGAACAGGCCGACATCGCGCGCGAGACGCGCGAGCTGAAGGATACGCCCGAGGCGGAGTTGGAGGAGCTTACACGCATCTATGTCGGGCGGGGGCTCGACGAAGATCTCGCGCGGCAGGTCGCGATCCAGCTAACCGAAAAGGACGCGCTTGGCGCCCATTCGCGTGACGAGTTGGGCATCTCGGAGACCGTGACCGCGCATCCGATGCAGGCGGCTTTGGTCTCGGCTGCGACCTTCGCTGTCGGGGCGGTCATCCCACTCATCATCGCAGCGCTTGTGCCTGCCGCACAGATCACTCTCATCGTCGCGGCCACGACTCTTCTGGCGCTTTCTGTGCTCGGCGGGCTCGGGGCGTCGGTTGGCGGTGCGGGGATCATCAAGGGAGCCGTTCGCGTCACCTTCTGGGGCGCGCTCGCTATGGCAGCAACAGCGGCCGTGGGTATGTTCTTCGGCGTGACCGTCGGCTAGGCAGGGTGGTGCGTAGACGTTGGCGGCGAGCCCCCGTCAAGACATCGAAGCATAGGGTCAATGACATTGGCTGCTAATCGCGCTAAATAAAATCAATGACTTAAGGTGGCGAAGGTTCGACGTCAGGCCCATCCGCTCCGCCACCAACCCCTCCGGATTTCCCTGATGTCTGATCTCTCAGATTTCCCGCCGCGATTTGCGCGGCTTGCGCGCCCGAGAGGTAGTCAGAGACGCGTCTCTGTCCGCATCGGAAGCGGTTTCCCTGCAGAAGTCTCTCTTCGCGATTTGCGGAGATCCGCGGAGGCTGGTTTGCATTGGTCTGACAGCACCGCCAAAATTGCATCCAAGTTATTGTTATTGCGCACAAAATTAAGAGTTATGTCGTTATACCCACCAACTGACTGCCCAAACTAAGTTGGCCTTACATTTTGCGAGAGAACTACCCTCGCGGTCTCCTTAAGTCTGCAACCATGACCATCGCGTAGTGAAAATTCTGCTTAGGGGACTACTACCATCAAGTTCACTTTTCACGGCGGTGAATGTTGGCGTTGGCTTCCCTGCCCCGCCCGGGACGCTGGCGGAAATGGCAGAACGACCGCTTTCGGCCCTAAGCTGCCGTTCAACCTCCAAGACATCCGGGACCGCTTCCCACCCTTAGCCGACGTTCGGCAGCCTTACGATCCTCGTCCGCCCTCGGCCCATTGCGGACCTTCGCTCTGTGCAAATTTTCCGGTCTAGCTCGTGAAAGCAGCCATTGGCTGCAGCTGCACCACTTGGACATCCTGGAGTTCTGAATAGCGGACACTGTAACGACATCATCCGTGCTCCTTAGGCTTGCGGTTCCAGACGGCGACATGCGCCGGCGCGGGGAACGCGACCGTGCCGTTGCTCGCCGCGAATCCTCTCAGACGCGTTTCCGCCGCTTTAACCAGCTCTTCGAAGCCTGCATCGTCTATGAAGTCGCCGAGCGTCCAGCCGCGGACATCCGTTCGAACCCACTCCCGGATCGACGCGAAACGCGCGGTTCCGGTGGCGGTCGTCAGCTTCGCCCCCGCCAGCCCGCCGTCCTCGAGGACCCGCAGCAATACCAACTTGTCGCCAAGCGCGAAAGGCGCCCTTAGCGCGGCGGCTGCGTCCTGTCCAAACATCTCAAGGATCAACTCAATTATGCCGGCGTAAGCGGGCGACCTGGCAACATCGTCCCAAACCGTCAGCGCAATCCGGCCGCCGGGACGAACCACGCGAGCCATCTCGTTCAGAGCTTTCGTCTGCTGATCGAAGAACATCAGGCCGAACTGGCAGAGTACCCTGTCGAAACTGCCTCCGGCGAAAGGCAGTGCCTCGGCGAGGCCCTCGATCCACTCCATGTCGGGCGCACGGCGGCGCGCGACGTCAAGCATTCCCTGGTTGCGGTCGAGACCGACGACGCGCCCACTGGGACCGACACGCTCAGCGGCTTCCCGGGTCGTGGCACCGGTTCCGCAGGCGATATCCAGCACATCCTTCCCCGGACCGACCTCTACCGCGTCGCAGAGCGGTCCGGCCCAAGGCCCGAACAGCGCCGGAACAAAGAATTCATCGTAGATTTCGGCGGCGGATTTGGAGACCTGTCCCGCTGCGGCTGCATTCCTCGTCATGGCGTCACCATTTGGCTCAATTGGGATGCCGCCAGCGTGACGCGATATGCGCAGTCAGGTATAGTTCGAAATCTGTAGCAAACCGGAGAGCTCGCAGAGTGAAATCCTATGGTCAGTTCTGTCCTGTCGCAAAGGCGGCGGAACTTTTCTGCGAACGCTGGAGCGCTCTGATCATCCGTGACCTCGCCTCCGGGCCGCGCCGGTTCTCTGAGTTGCAGAAGGGTGTTCCTCTAATGTCGCCGTCAATTCTTTCCTCACGGCTGAAGTGGCTCGTCGCGGAAGGCGTGGTCGCGCGTTACGACATTGGTGCCAAGCGTCCGGGCTACGTCCTGACCGAAGCGGGCCGGGAATTCGTTCCCTTGGTCGAGGCACTGGGTATCTGGGGACAACGCTGGACACGGCGCGAACTAATGGATCACGAGATCGATCTGGGACTGCTGGTGTGGAGCCTTGAGAGCTCTTCCAATCCAGACGTCTTCGGGAGAAAGCGATGCCTGATACAGCTCGAACTAACGGATCAGCCTGAGGCGAAGCGGTACTGGTGGTTCCTGAACCAGAAGGGCCGCTGCGAGCTCTGCGTCGACAACCCGGGCGGAGAGTTGAACCTCTACGTCGCCTGCACGCTTCCGGACGCGATCTACATCGTCCGTGGCGACCTCACCACGGCCATGGCAATCGAAACGCGCCGGCTCGAACTGCTCGGCGATGCTTGGGCGAGGCGCAGGTTTGTCGAATGGCTCAATCTCGGACCGCTCACGCAAATGCGATCACATCGTCCTGGCGCTTGATCCGTGTAGTCTGGTCAGGGCTCACTGCCAATTTAGGATACGGCGCGGCATCTGCATGATCCAGTTGGTCCGGCGCAACCAGGAGGGCCCTTAGCCGCCGTTCGTGCAATGCCTTGCCAACGTCCGAAGACACCCAAACTTCAGTTTCAAATGGGCACTCTTCGGGGGTAAGACGTCGGCACAGGAAGATGGTCAGCGATTAATGGCACAGCACACCAGATCGTGCCTCAACAATAGGTTGGCGGGTCCGGAAAGTTTGCGTCATGTAAAACCGGCCCCGCCCTTCTCGCCGTTTCATTGATCAGTCTTGCTCGGCCACGACCGTGATCTCGGTGGTTTCCTGAATGGAATCTCCGAAGGTCCAGTCAGGCTTCGCCGCCTCAACGAAGATCGCCCTGATCGCCGCTTCAAACCGGTCGCCGTGTTTCTGCAGCTCGATGACGCCCGCGGCGACTTCCGCGGGAAGGATCGACAGGTCGTAGTCCTTGGCAGGATCTGCCGAGACCTGGAACGCCGCAGCGGCGAAAATGGTGGAAATGATGGTTGCTCTGAACATAATGGTCTCCGTGGTTTGGGAATTGGTTTGGTGCGGGTTGCAGCGCCAATCTCAGCGCCTGATGTAAGCAAGCTCGTTTGCGGCCACGAAAGTCACGAAGGCTGGCCCGAAATTTGACGAAAGCTCAAAAAATTCTTCTAATTGGGGCGTTTAGCTTCAATTCCGAAAACGAGGAATTGACCTCGCCCGATGGCACTAAGGTCCCTCTTCGGCCGCAGACAGCGCGGGTTTTGTGCCTTCTGGCCCAAAATCGCGGGAAGCTCGTCACGAAGGAATCGCTGATGCGGGAGGTCTGGCCAGACACTCACGTCACTGACGACAGCCTCGTCCAGTGCATCTCCGAGATTCGGCGCGCACTCGGCGGGGAAGACGCGAAACGGCTGGCGACGGTGCCAAAGCAAGGCTATCGGCTGACGGCGACTCCGGTGCCAGATAACGCGTCTTTGACCGCCGCGTCAGCGGTTCCGGGGCAGGAACACAACCGGCGGCGACTTGGACCCCGGATGATCGCGGCCATCGTGGCGTGGGTAGCCGCTCTCTTCCTTGTTGTGGTTGCTGCCACATTTCTCTTCAACGGCGAAGCGGCACCGCAGGAGACGCTTACAATCGCTGTTCTACCCTTCGAGAACCTCAGCAGCGATCCGGAACAAGACTATCTGTCATCAGGGCTGGCGGAGGATCTTCTGACCGATCTGTCCCGCATCGGGGCGATAAAGGTCCTGTCGCGGAACACGACCTTCGGGCTACGCAACTCACCGGAGGCCGTCTCTGAAACGATGAAGGATTTCGGAGCCACCCATATGGTGGATGGTAGCGTTCAGCGCGAGGGCGAGCAGATCAGGATCAGCGTTCAGTTGGTACAACTGATGACCGGTTCTAATGTCTGGGCGCAGCGCTACGACCGGCAGCTCGGCGACCTTTTCGACATTCAGGACGACGTCCGGTCAAAGATTGTCGACGCGCTTTCCGTCAGGCTCCGGCCGCAAGAGCAGGAACGGCTGATGAGCACGGGCACGTCCGACGTCTCGGCCTACGACCTCCTCCTGCGGGGCCGTCACTTCGAGGCCTCGCTGGACCGTCCGGGCGTCACTCGCGCGATTTCGCTCTACCGCCGCGCGCTCGACGTGGACCCCGGCTATACCGAGGCCTACGCCCGCCTCGCCAACATGTACGACTTCTCGTCACGGTTCGGCTGGGGTGAAAGCGCCGAGGCGGATCGGGTCCTGGCCATCGAGATGGCCGAGCGGGCGGTGCGGCTGGACCCGGACAACCCCTTTGCGCGATGGACAATGGGGCGCATCATGTCGCGTCTCGGGCGAACGCCCTCTAGCCGGGACCGCGCCATGCAGGAACTGCGCGCCGCGATCGAGATCGACCCCAACTATGCCGATGCCTACGGGTTCATCTCGCTGGTCTATGTCGGGGGCGCACAGATCGAGGAGGCGCGCCAAGCGATCGGCACCGCCTTCGATCTTAATCAGACACCACCCTATTGGTACTACCAGAATCGCGGTATCGTATCTTACTTCGAAGAGGCCTACGCGCTGGCCGTCAAGGACTTCCTCCGCGCCGTCGAGATGAGTCCGACGGCGGCCTTTTCGCGCCTCTGGCTCGCCGCCGCCTACGCCATGACAGGTGATGTCGACGCGGCCGAATGGGAAATCGAAGAAGCGCAAATGCTCGGCGAACCACAAACCGTGACGGATGTGCTCAAGGCGAACCCCATCATCCAGGATCCGGAGTTCCAGAACGCATATAGAAGTGGGCTCGCGAAAGCGGGCCTGCCGGAATAAACTCGTCGCACAGCGGTCATCGGCATCTTTTCAAAGATCAGAACGGGCGGCTTCGGCCGTTCTACAGCCACACGGGTCGCCCCTCGATCGATCCCGAGCTGATCGTCCGGATGCTGGTGATCGGTTACGTGATAGGAATCCGGTCCGAGCGGCGGCTGTGCCAGGACGTGCATCTCAACCTGGCCTACCGGTGGTTCTGCCGTCTCGGCCTTGATGACAAGGTCCCCGATCATTCCACCTTCTCGAGGTATCGGCACGGCAAGTTCCGGGAGAGCGGTCTGCTGCGGCAGATCTTCGAGGCGACCGTCGAGCGCTGCCTGAAGGAGGATCTCATCTCGGGCGAGGGCTTTGCCGTTGATGCCAGCCTGATCCCAACGGATGCCAACAAGAGCCGGTCCCTGGCGGCGGCGGGCTGGAGCCCCGACGTCGCCCGGGCCACTGGCAACCGTGCGGCGCGGGAGTATCTGGAGACACTCGATGATGCAGCCTTCGGCGCGGCCTCGGAGTCGCAGCCGAAGTTCGTGGCGAAGTCGGATCCGGCCGCCCAGTGGACCCGGGCCGAAGAAAGCCGACCCTATTTTGCCTACGCCCCGAACTACCTGGTCGACACCAAGTGCTCTGTCATCATGGACGTGGAGGGCACAAGGGCGATCCGGCAGGCCGAGGTCGGCGCCTCGCAAACCATGCTTGACAGGACCGAACAGCGCTTCGGCATCTGCCCGGAATGGCTCGCCGCCGACACCGCCTACGGGTCCAGCGAGAACCTTGGCTGGCTGGTCAAGAAGCGCGGGATCATCCCGTTCATCCCGGTGATCGACAAGACCGGGAGAACCGACGGAACGTGGTAGCGGCGGACTTCGAATGGGACGAGGAGAACGACCAGTACATCTGCCCGGAAGGCCATGCCCTGCGGCAGTTCCGACGCAACTACTCGGACCCGGGCCGCGGGAAGAACATCGCTGGCACACGCAAGTACCGCGCGCTCCGGGCCACCTGCCAGGCCTGCCCGTCGAAGGATCTCTGCTGCCCGAACGCCGACGCGCGATACGTCACCCGGACACCGGACGAGGACGCGCGCGACTTCGCCAGGGACTGCCGGAAGACGAAGGCCTACAAGGTCTCCCGGGACAAGCGGAAGAAGGTCGAGATGCTCTTCGCCCACCTCAAGCGCATCCTGAACCTCACGCGCCTGCGCCTCAGGGGTCCGAACGGTGCCAGGGACGAGTTCATCCTCGCCGCTACAGCACAGAACCTCCGAAAGCTCGCCAAGCTGCGGCCGGCGTTCGCTGGGATGAAGGTCGCGAATTGATCTGAACCTTGAGGTCACCCGGACGACCCCAGCACCGGATCAGCATCCGGGACCACAAGGGCTGCTCCACCCGCCAAGCCCGACTGCGCCGCAAATCCGGCCGAGTTCTTCAACAGAATCGGCCCATAGCCGACGTTGATCACCAAGAACTCCCGCTGCGCTGCGGCCTCTCTGAGCGGACATTCGCAGCAATCCCTCGGTTCCAAGTCACCTGAACGTCAGATGTGCCGACAAACCGGTCGTTCGCTTTAGGGGAGCACAGGAAGTCCCATGATGGATCGCTTGCGGATACGGCAGGCTCGTCACGCTCCGACTCCGGCTACTTTGGCTCGTGCGGCGAGTTCTTCAGCCATACCTTGGTCCAAAAACGGAAAATCCAGGAAATGCGACGGGGGTAGATCGATGCGGTTCACCATCCTACGGAACGCTGTGGCATCCATGATGCGATTGTTGCCGGACGCCGCCACCGCGTAGACCAGCGCATTCCAGGCTCCCAACGGGTTGCGTTCGTGCCCTTCTCGGGCGGCTTCCACCGCGGCGTCTACCTGCCCGTCCAGCAGCAACGCCAGCGCGATCAGCGAGAAATAGAGCGGATTCTGGGGGTCGAAGTTCACACGGCGCATCATTTCCTGCAGTCGAAGTGCACCCGGTTTGAATGCGCCAGAAAGAATGTCGCTGGTGGCAATCGTCAGATGCGCGAGGTGATAGGACGGGTTGATCGCAAGGGCCCGGCGACAATCGAGGCGCGCGCCTTCGTGATCGCCTAGCAGCCAGAACCTGACATTGCCCCTGGTCCGCAACACCCAGTCGCTGGACTGATCGATCTCGACAGCGCGATCGCACAACGCGAGTGCGCGGTCGGGGTCTGCGCAAAGCTCCGAAAACGGGATCAACGGTATCATTTGCGTTTCGACGGCGGCAAGCATCGTAAGCACGGTCGGATTCTCCGGGGCCAGCAGAACCGCCTGTTCCATGGCCGTCCTGGCCGACCGCCAGTTTGACCGCCGAAAGCGGCACATGTGCCAGGCCGCCTTCGCCATCAATTCCTGCGCCGAAAGTGTCGTATCGTCTGCTTGTGCGAACTCCGATCCGTCACCCATGATCATGCGTACCCGAAGTTGGGCTGAAATTGCATCGGCAACCAAGCCTGGCAGGTCCCATTTCTCGGCGTCGGCGGCCTCTTCGGTGGCTGCATACAGGTCAGCATCGTGGCCGCGCCTGGTGATACGGAAAAAGATGCGCGCCGTTCCTGACCTGTCCGAAACTCGACCGGATATTAGGTACTTCGCGTTGGACCGGTGGTCCGGGTCGGTTACGATTACAACCCCTCGACGCAGCGACAGGCGCACCATAAGTTCTTCAAACAAGGCTTCGCTTAGTTCCGCCGTCACTGTGTCCGAAGACTGAAACCGCTCTACGAAGATTTCCGGCAGCGCGCCGAGGGGATCGGCAACGGCGCGCGCTTTCAAGATATAACCTTGGCCGATGACCGTCTTGAGGATGGTCCTGTCCTTGTCCGCCAGCGCACTCCGAACGTCTTTGATGCATTGCACCAAACTGTCGTCCGTCACCGCGACATCGGGCCAAACGGCCTGTGCAATGGCATCGCGCGACACAAGCTGACCAGGGGTGCGTGCAAGTTGGGCGAGTACTCGCAGCGACTGCGACCGCAGCGACAGCACCATGCCCGAGGCGTCACGCAGCGTCAGGCTCGACGGCTCGAACGAGCAGGAACCAAGGATCAGTGTAGATGTGCTTGCGTTCGTCATTCGGCCGGTTTCGACAAGTCTCACTTGGGATCGGACATTCGACACTGTACCGGTCTTCTCGTTGAAGTTCATATCCATGTTCTGTTTCCGGTAATGTGGTAGGCGACCACCGTCTGGGCCGACTGGATCGTCGGCCCGAACTCTTAATCCTCGTGTCAGCTAACGCAGTACTCGCATTCAACCTGCCGCAGGAAGCGAAGTCGGTTCTCAAGCGGCATCTCCGCGACACTGGGATGCATCCAGTCCGCGTCGAGGGTGCTCAACTCGACGGCCTTGCGGCCAATCGCGAAAACATAGGCTTCGACATAGGCTTCGCCGGGTGCTTCCAGAATGACGTATTGGTTGCCATGGGCCTTGAAGTTGTCGATTTCTTCGATCCTGAGCGCCTGTAGAAGCTCGGGCGTCGCTCCATCGAATGCGACATTGATGCGGACGGCGTACTGATCGGCGTGGGCCTGCAGAGTGCCCAGAAGGGCCAGCGTAGCTGCGCTGATAGTGGTGCGGATCATGATCTTCTCCTGATGTGTCTGGTTTCGTGAGTTGCTTCACAGGATCAACTTCTCATGGACCGGATGGCGTCGCAGGAAACGCGCACGAAATCGAAACGAAATCGTTGGCGGAGCACAGTCTCGAATGTGCGATGCTTTCAGCGAGGGAGGGTTTCGCGACGTCTGAAGGCAACAAGCCTGCGGAAGCGCGCGTCATTCCCGCTCTTGCGCTGCGACAAGGTGGTTTTGGCAGCCAGTAGTCAACTTGCCGATCTGGCCATGAGGCCCCGCACATTGGACACCTTTCACCGCCCGGCGCGTGCAACCGAGGCAGCACCCCGCGCACCAGAAAAATGGCGACTCTCACTACTGAGGAAATGCGCAGCGAGTCTCACGACCTTTGATCGATCTTCAGGACAGGCTGCCACGGAGATGGTATGGTCGGGGAGCAAACGCGGGAGAAGCAAATGTTGCTGTTCAGACCTTTCGCAATTTTTTTGTTCCTTTCTGCTCAGGCGATGGCGGGCGGCATCGCATGGCCCGATCCAAGGATACCGGTGCCGGATGACGTGCGCGTCTTCGTCCATTCGGAATGCGAAGCGTTCCGCGGATGGAGCGAGGAAACGGTCGATGAATGCATCACGGGCGAGCTTTACGGCTACCGGGCCGTCGTGATGATGCTCATGGACGAGGAACTCGGCGAAACGACAGCCGAACGCTACCGGGGGTGCGCGGCGGGCTTGGGAGGCCTCGGCGGGAGACTGCACCGCCGCAAGGCGGAATGCATCAGCGCAGTCCATTGCATTGTCTGGCGGTTCTCGTTTTCGCGTGAGACGGCACTTCAGGATACTCGGAGGGCCGACTGGTCGTTGCCCGTGTCGAAGTCTGAGCGACAGAAGGCGTACGAAACTGCGATGGCGGTCTTGCGCCGTGGCTGAGCACGGTCGATCACACTGACACCCTGTCTGGCAGCCCCGGCCCCCACTGCGCGGGCGCTTCAAGTCTCCTAGTTGCTGGGAAAAGGTCGACGCCGGCGCGTTTTGGACAAAGCAGCGAAGCCTACTAGTCGAGAGTTCAGAGAGCGAACGCGGACATTGCGCTGAGGGGCGACCGCTCCCATTCACTACAATCCGCGGCGTCGCTTTCCCCTGATGTCGGATCCCGCTGATCGGTTCGATGGTGGTGCAATCTGAGGTCTCTTTGCATCCCCGGCGAACGTTGTGCAGCGTGTGGCACTGGACGCGATGGCCTCAAAACTGACGGTGGTAAGCGCCGCCGACGTATGGGCCACAGAACCAGCAAGGCAACATTGACCTCTCCAGGCTCTCTCTCACTCCTGGACTGCGCACCCGCTTTCGTCTCCGAGCCGCTCAAGCAGGTTCCGGACATTGGAAACGTGCCACATTCTCTTACGCCTGGTCATCATACCATTTGCGTTCAAGGCATCCGCGATGCCTCGAAGCGATCACACCGTCGGACCTGAGGCTGTCAACCACCGGACGCAGCTCTTCGGCAAACTCGTCTGCATTCCGAGCCACAGCCTCCCTGAGCGTCTCACCGCCCTTACCAGCCCGCCTGAGGGCCGCCGCGCTATTCGGGTTGCCGAGCTTCGCCCCGCGGGCCTTCGCGGCCGCCAGCGCTTCCTTCGTGCGCCGAGAGATCGCCTCCCGCTCCTGCTGGGCGACCAGTGCCATAATGCCCACGGTGAGGTCGTTCGCTTCCGGCATGTCGCAGGCCGCGAACCTCGCCCCGCTGTCTCTCAGGGTCAGGAGGAAGGCCGCGTTGCGGGAGAGCCGGTCGAGCTTGGCGATCACCAGCGTTGCCCCAGTGAGGTTCGCAAGGATCAGCGCCTTCGCCAGTTCCGGCCGTTCGTTCTTCCGTCCGCTCTCAACCTCTGTGAAACGGGCCAGGACGTCCGCGCCCCTCGATGCTGCGAAGTCGTCTATCGCCTTCCGCTGTGCCTCGAGCCCAAGTCCCGATCTCCCCTGCCGGGCGGTCGAGACCCGCTCGTAAGCCACGAACTTCGGGAATGGGACAGTCTCTCTGACCATGTACAAACCTGCCTGACGTTGATTGCGCAGGTCTGTACACCGCTCAATGGGTGCCTTCAGTGAAGGCAAGAACATTGATGTGCATGGGGCGCCGTTCGCTCGATCAGCGCCCCATGAACTTCCTTCGCGCCTCGACAGCAGTATTATACCGCTGTTCGAGGTCCGCGATGAGCGCCATCGCAAGACGCCTGTCTTCTTCACTCTTGGCGTCTCGGAATGCTTCCCTGGCCGGTTCGAGCAATTTCTTGATCTTGAATTCCTCGGGCAATGCCCCTGCCTCGGCCATTATCCGAACCGCCACCTGGGTGGCCATGTCGGTGAAGGCCTCACCGGAATGGTCTGGCAATGGCTTGCCTTCGCCCTTCAAGCCTATGAACTGTCCTTCTGCAATCGCCTTTCTGATCTGCCGTTCGACCAGCGTCCTCATTGATCGGGACATGAGCTTCTCCCTTCGATCTGCAAACTCATCGCATCATCTACACTTCCCCGCAGCGACGGTGCGAGGTGGCTCAAAGGGCGTCAAGCAATTCGCTCAGAGGGTGACGCCGCAAGGATGGATGTGTCCGTCCAGGAGAACGAAGCATGCACCCGACCCGACGCTACCGTGTACTCGACGCGACCCCCGCGCACACCCACGAGGGATGAGCGGATGAGGCGCGTGCCAAAGCTTTCGCTTGCGTCGGGTTCAGTCGGAGCGCTCTCCCCCCATTCGAGGACGACCGTCTGACCCTCAACGGACCACGACAGAACGGCGGGACCACGGCCTTCAGCAAGGGCGCCATACTTCATCGAGTTCGTGCACAGTTCATAGAGCGCCATCGAGAGCCCGCTGACCGCTTCCGCCGGGATCGTCGCCTCGGGTCCGCGATGGAGGGTCAGACCCGGATTGCTCAGAAACGGTGCGAGGGAGGTGTCGATGACGGTATTGAGTGAAGCTGCCTGCCAGTCACCCTGCACCAGCACTCGTTGAGCTACGTCGACGCCATGAAGACGAGCGGTCATGATATCCCGAAACTGATCGACGCTGTCGACTTCACGGGACACCTTCCGAACCAGTGCGAGGACGACTGCAATGAGGTTCTTGATCCTGTGGACCGACTCCCGCGCAGTATACTCCTGCCGTTCACGCAACGCATTCGCCAGTTCCAGTGCCAGACGCGCCCTGCCAACAGACCACGCCAGGAAGATCGACGTGACCGTGTAAATCATCTCGGACGGGAGGTTGACTGGAGCGAGCGGGGCGGACCGATACAAGACCCAGGCCGCAACGACGGTCACGAGTGCCGTGACCACGCCCACGATCGGTCCGCCGCCAAAGGCCGCAATGACGACCGCAGGATAAAAAGTAATGTAAGGCGGCAGGGGCTCCCCGCCGATGTACTCGAGCAGCGGCTTGAGGACCGACGCCGCTACAATCAGTCCGGCAGCCAGGAGCCACGCAGACCATGACCCCGGAGGCGGCCAATGAATGCCGAGCACGTTTTCTGCCGGGTGCAGCTTCTTCGACATAACGATCCCACGGCTTGGGCAAGATCAGAACAGCTACGAAATGGCACGGGTCGCAGGCAGAGAGACGACAAACGAAGCGGACGCAAACCTTCGCGGCCACAGTATGATGCTTTTGCATCATGGCAATCACCTCCGACCCCGGAAAGGAGCCAGTTGTCGCAGGAGCCGTCACTGCGATACGGCCGGGGCCGCCCGACGAGGCGTTCGAGACTCCGGTCATGGTGCCGTGACTGGCCCGTCAAGCGTCGGTGCGGCTTTCCGGGAACGAATTGACGACGAGGATGTTCAGTGGCGAAACGGAATATTCCCTGTCCTACTACGGCAGGGTGCCAAGAGATCTGGAGGTTCAGGTGAGAGTTCTTCTGGCAGAGGATGAGTGGCTCATCCGCATGGACCTGGCCTGGATACTGGAGGAGCAGGGATGTGAGGTCTGGGAGGCAAGGGACGCCGAACAGGCCCTGGCCATTCTCGAGGAAGTCCGAACGTTCGATGCGCTGGTAACGGACGTGGATATGCCCGGGTCCCTTGACGGGCTGACGCTTGCGTTCGCGATCCGCGATCGGCTCCCGGACTGTCGCACCCTGTTCGTCTCTGGTGAAAAGGAACCGACCACGGGTGAGATGCCCGAGGGCAGCTTGTTTCTCTCGAAGCCGGTAAGCCCCGCCACACTGATTGCAGGGTTACGAACCTAGGTGCCGACGTATCCAATTGAGCGCAGGCGCGGCAGGGCTGGCCCCGCCTGACGTCTCATCGTGACCGCAGGAATGAAGAGCAAGGGTTTACAGGACAGTGTCAGAAGAACTTGCCTTGAGACAGGTTCCTGGCCGCCGTACCTTGCTGCGATGCCCAGACAACCTCCTTTCAGGTACTTCAAGACGTCGCCCGAGATCATCCGCCTGGCAGTGATGCTCTACGTCCGCTTCCCGCTATCGCTACGGAACGTCGAGGACCTGCTGCACGAACGCGGCGTCGATGTCAGCCACGAGACGGTCCGGTACTGGTGGAATCGGTTCGGTCCGATGTTTGCGTCAGAGATCCGGAAGCGCCGGGTGCAGGGCCTGCGCTCGAGCCGGTGGCGATGGCATCTGGACGAGATGTTTGTGAAGATCAACGGCAGGCAGCATTATCTTTGGCGGGCCGTAGATCAAGAAGGTGAGGTACTGGAGAGCTTCGTCCCGACGACCCGCGATAAGAAGGCAGGTCGAAGTTCCTCAGGAAGGCGATGAAGCGTCACGGCCGGCCGGAGGAAGTGGTGACCGACCGCCTCCGTACCTATGGCGCAGCCCTCAAGGAGATGGGACGAGGCGACGATCGCAAAATGGGTCGCTGGGTGAACAATCGGGCAGAGAACTCGCATCTGCCGTTTCGAAGGCGGGAGCGGGCAATGCAGCGCTTCCGCCAGATGCGATGTCTGCAAAAGTTTGCCTCCGTCCATGCCTCCGTCTCGAACCACTTCAACCAGGACCGCAGCCTCTCCAGTCGAAACCTCTTCAAACTGAACCGCACCGCCGCTCTGGTCGAGTGGCGCGGTCTCTATGCCGAGTAAGGGTCTGCGTCACCGGCCTTGCGGAGACTGGTTCGCATTAGTCTGACAGCACCGCCATTTAACGTTGATTTTATTGATTTTCTTGCGCAGATGACCGGAAAACCCAACATAACGCCCAACAAAGATGAAGCGCTTCCGGATGAGGTGGCACTGGGTGGGCGATCAACGCTTGTTCCTCCGCCTAGCTGAATGGCCAGCTCGGGCAACAGGCACTCTATCTCTGCCGTCGTGAAGGAGTTGGGGGCTGTAGGTTGTCCGAGATCCGGAAGCGCCGGGTCCAGGGCCTGCGCTCGAGCCGGTGGCGGTGGCATCTGGACGAGATGTTCGTGAAGATCAACGGCAGGCAGCATTACCTCTGGCGGGCCGTTGATCATGAGGGTGAGGTTCTCGAGAGCTTCGTCACGATCACCCGGGACAAGACGGCGGCGCTGAAGTTCCTCAGGAAAGCGATGAAGCGTCACGGCCGGCCCGAGGAAGTGGTGACCGATCGCCTCCGCACCTACGGCGCAGCTCTGAAGGAGATGGGGCGAGGTGATGATCGCGAGATGGGTCGCTGGGTGAACAACCAGGCGGAGAACTCGCACCTGCCGTTCCGACGACGGGAGCGGGCCATGCAGCGCTTCCGGCGGATGCGAAGCCTGCAAAAGTTTGCCTCCGTCCACGCCGCCGTCTCGAACCACTTCAACCAGGACCGCAGCCTCTCCGGTCGAAACCTCCTCAAGCTGAACCGCAACGCCGCACTTGTCGAATGGCGCGGTCTCTATGCGAAGTAAGGGGCTGCGTCACCGGCGTTGCGGAGACTGGCTCGCACTGGTCTGACGGCACCGCAAGATGTCTAACATTCGGACGTTCCGGCCACCTTCACTACCTCCGCTCGTGGCTGGACCGGACGCTCGGTCTGCCGAGATGATCCAAGGTGCGGGCGCCGCGTGTCGGCTTCACCTACATCACGCGACCCGCGCCGTGATTCAATCTTGTGCGAGATACATAATCGTGTGGTATTCGTCGCAGTTATCTTGACCTTGCCCGACGGCATGTTGCCAGCGTTTTCAGGACCACGAAGATGGCGACTCTTCCTTACGCCACACCCACGGACGACCAGATCAGCTGGCGCGACTCGGCCCGCGACTCTGACCTCCTGCCTGCCCACCTCGTGGCGTTCCTGCAATGCGGCGTGAGCATCACCCTCGGTGCGCGTGGCCGGAACGGGCGGCCTGTCGTCGGTGCCGGCGTCGCGTGCCGCGTAAGCGGGATGGCGAACGTGCGTGTCTTCCTTTCGCGCCGCACCGACGCCGCCGTCATCGACGCCGTGGAAGCGGGAAGCCCGATCGCGGCAACCTTCTCCCGGGCGCGGGATCACAGGTCCATCCAACTGAAGGCGACGCGCGCCGTCATCCGGCCGACCGAACCAGACGACGCGAGCGAGGCGGCACGGCAGTGCGCACTCCTCGCAGACGACCTCGTCGAGCTTGGCTACGCGCGCGGACAGGCGGACGTCTACGCCTTTCTCGGCGCCGAGGATCTCGTCTCGCTCGAATTTCGTCCCGAGCGTATCTTCACCCAGACGCCAGGTCCCGGCGCGGGCGCGGAGCTGCCGCGATGAGCGACGTCGATCTGCGCAGCCTCCGGGGCGCCATGGAGGGTTTCTGCGCCTCCACCCTCTGCACCTGCGACGAGGAGGGCCTGCCCAACGCCTCGATGATCAGCCAAGTGCACTGGGTCGACGAAGAGCACGTCGCGCTCTCTTACCAGTTCTTCAACAAGACGCGTCGCAATCTCCTCGCCACCCGGCAGGCTTGCGTGCAACTCTTCGATCCGGCGACCCTCGCGATCTACCGGCTGGACCTCGACTACGTCGAGACGCGCACCTCGGGGGCACTCTTCGAAACCATGAAGGCCAAGCTCGCCGGCATCGCGTCGCACCATGGGCTCGAGAAGGTGTTCCGCCTGCTCGGCGCCGATGTTTTCCGCGTGGTGGCAATGGAGCAGGTGCAGGCCCCTTCAGCGCGGCCCGCTTGCCGTGACGCCACGCTCCTCTCCGCGGTGCGGGCCTGCGTCGACGACTTCTCGCGTTGCCAAGACTTGGACGATCTTGCCGACGCCGTGCTCGACGGCGTGGTCCGCCACCTAGGAGTCTCGCACGCGATCCTCCTCATGGCGGAGTGCGACGGGCGCCTCTTCGCACTCGGCTCGCGCGGCTACGCGGTGTCCGGTATCGGCGCGGAGATCCTGCCGGGCGAGGGCGTCATCGGCGTCGCCGCGTGCGAGGGCGTACCGATCCGGATCGGCCACATGAGCACGGACTACCGCTACGGCGCGGCACTTGGCGCGGCAGCGCGGAGCGCGGGGCTTGTCGCCGAAGAGCCGCGGGGGGTGCCGTTTCCCGGCCTGGGCACGCCGCACAGCCAGATCGCCGTACCCGTCTCGGCCGGCGGCCGCGTCCTCGGCGTCCTCTTCGCGGAATCGGACGAGGTTATGCGCTTTGACCACGAATGCGAGGACGCGCTCGTGCTCGTCGCCGTCCAACTCGGGGCGACGATGGCGCTCCTGCAAGAGGAGGACGCGGAGGAGGCGCCTGCCGCCCCCGTTCCGCACGTCGCGGAGGGCAGCGGCGTAACGGTACGCCACTACTCGCGCGACGACAGCGTCTTCATCGGCCACGACTACCTCATAAAGGGCGTTGCGGGAGCGATCCTCTGGCGGCTCCTGCGCGAACATGCAGCCACGGGCCGCACCGACTTTACCACGCGGGAGTTGCGCCTCGACCGATCTCTGAAGCTTCCGGACCATGCCGAGAACCTTGACGCGCGCCTTGTGCTCCTGCGCCGGCGGCTGGAGGAGCGCGGCGCCTGCCTCCAGCTCGTGAAGACCGGACGCGGTCTCTTCCGGCTCGTCTGCCGCAGCCATATCACGCTTGAGGATGCCGGAGAGGGCGAGGCGGCCGAGGTCGCCTGAGACCCTCGGCAGTCGCGTGAGCATTCTCTTAGCATCCGTTTAGGCTTTCGTGACGAGAGACTTAGCAAGCCTCACGCCGCAGTCCGCCCTATAGAGCGCCGCAGGACGTGGTGCCCAAGCGGAAGACGCAGGCCCCGCGCCACCCGACACCACCAACCCCGACGGCGCACCACGCGCCGCCATCCCCGACCCGAAAAGGTACGGCGCCCGAAGCCCGTTCCCGGAAGAGAGACGACATGAACATCGACATCCTAAGTCCCCGCATCAGAGGCGAAGTCATCACCGTGCTCGAACCGCGCCTCGGCGCCGAGGTCGACGCGCTCATCTGGAACGGCCGCAAGCCTGCCCGCAGGGCCAGGCTCATCGTCCGCGCCGCCTGCGCCGGAGACGTGGCGGAGGCCGTGCGCTTCGCCGCCGTGAACGGTCTCACCATTTCGCCGAGGGGCGGCGGGCACCAGTTCACCGGGATCGCCACGCAGGCCGACATGGTGATCGACCTCTGTGCTCTCGACGGCCTGAAGCTTGACGCCGAGGCGCGGACCGCCCGCGTGGAGCCTGCAGTGACCAACGCCCGCATGGCCGCCGCGCTCGAGCGTCACGGCCTTGCCTTCCCGCTCGGCCATTGCGGCAGCGTCCCGATGTCGGGCTATCTGCTCGGCGGCGGCGTCGGCTGGAACTCGGCCGAATGGGGCTTCGCCTGCTTCTCTGTCACCGCCGCCGAGGTCGTCCTCGCGGATGGGCGCATGGTCACGGCGACCGCCGAGGATCACGCCGACGTCTTCTGGGCCGCGCGCGGCGCGGGGCCGGAGTTCTTCGGCGTCGTGACCGCCTATCATCTGGCGCTCCAGCCGGCGCGGAAGGCGATCAGCACCACGATCCGGGTCTATCCCGGCTCGTCCGTGGTGGACGTCGCGGCCTGGGCCGAGATCGTCATGGCCAAGGCGCCCGCATGCGTCGAGTTCACAGCGAAGGTCACGCCAACGCCGAACGGCCCCATGATCGCCAGCGTCGCCACTGTCTTCGCGCGGACCGACGCCGAAGCCTGCGCCGTCCACGCCGCGCTCGGCGAGGGCGCGCCCGAGGCGCTCCAGGTGATCGGGCCGATGCCCACGCCCTTCGGCGCGCTCTACGCAGCGACAGAGCCCTCGATGCCCGAGGGCCGCCGCTACGCCGTCGACACCGTCTGGTCCGACGCGCGCTTCGGCGAGGTGCTCGGACGTGTCGTGGAAGACATGGCGCTCGCGCCGTCGGAGGCGAGCATGGCGCTCGTCGTCCTGCGGTCGAATGCCGTCCCGACGCCCGGAGACGCCGCCTTCTCCTGCCATGGACGCGTCTTCGGCGCGCTCTACGCGATCTGGCAGGACGAGGACGAGGACGCGGCCAACCTCGGCTGGCTCCGCGCAGCGGTCGACAGCGTCGCCCCGCTCTGTACCGGCGCCTACGTGGGCGAGGCCGATCTCGACCGTCCCCACCGGGCGCTCCGCACTCTCACCCCCGAGGCCGAGGCGCGGCTCACGCAGCTGCGGGCCCTGCACGACCCGTCGAGCCTGTTCCACTGCCAGAGGCGGCACGAGGCTCTCGCCGCCGAATAGCGTCATCCCTGCGCGGCGCCTCCGCGCAGGGCGATCCAACCAAACAAAACCCAAAGGAGACCATATAATGACCCTTCAAAGCACCCTTCGCGCCGCCCTCATGGCGAGCGTCATCCCGCTCGCCGCCACGGCGCAGGGCATCGAACTCGGCCCCGAGATGCCGCTGGGCGAAGGTACTGCGCGCGCTTTCACCGAGACAGACGCCGCAGGCTTCGCCACGCGCATCGGAATCGAGATTACCGAGGAGGCCGTCGCCTCTATTGGCCAGGACATGATCTTCGTGACCGTGCCCCTGCCGGAGGCTGCGCTCGAAGCGGGCTACGACCATGTCTCGCTTGACTGGATGCCCCACGGCCACGCGCCCGGCGCTCTCTTCGGCGTGCCGCATTTCGACGTGCATTTCTACATGACCACCGAGGCCGAGCGGCTCGCCATCGACCCCGCCGACCCGCTCTTCATGGAGAAGGCCGCCAACCGGCCCTCGGCGGACCTCATGCCGCCGAACTTCGTGCCGCCGCCGGAGCTCGACCCGATCCCGGCCATGGGCGAGCACTGGCTCGACGTCACGGACCCGGTCTTCGCGGGACAGCCCTTCGAGGCGGTGCTGATCTACGGGGCCTGGGACGGCGAGTTGATCTTCGTCGAGCCCATGGTGACGCGCGATCTCCTGCTCTCACGTCAGGACTTCGGCGGCGCGCTTGGCCAGCCCGCCCGCGTCGACGAGCCCCTATCGCTTCCCAGTGCCTGGAGTGTGTCTTTCGACGCAGAGACCGGCGTCCACATCGTCTCGATCGACGCGCTCGAGGCGCGCATGTCCGACGCCGGAGCGGGCGCGCAGGCCACCAACTGATCCCACGGTCTCGGGCGGTCCGTCGTCGCCCGGGACCTTCCCTATGACGGCAGGTTCGAAACGCGTGAGCCGCGTGCTCGGTAACTACGATAACGCGTCTCTGCCGTCGCGACCGCCGGCACTTTGTTCGCGACGACAAGATCACGATCCCATAGTGCCGTGGCGCACCGCTTGCCCGGGCCCGCTTTAGGCTCGACGCAGTCGCTCCCCCATTGCAGTCGAACGACCGCCTCGGGCCGGAAGTGGCACCGGTTGTCTTGGAGGTGGACGGCCGCTCAGGGCCGCAAGTGGTCGACGGCTTCGCGGTGACCAGACGTACGCTCAGATCCAGTGGTGGCGCTGTGGACGAAGTCTTGGTGGCACGGGAGCTTCGCCCGGGGTCCACGACACGACCGACAGTCAGCACGAAAGAACAAGAGACCAGCGAACTGGAAGCCAATATAGAGTACCCATGACAACCGAGCTCTTGCTGGTCTTCCTCGTTCTCGGAGCAGTGTTCGTTCTGCTGATATGGGGGCGCATACGGTATGATCTCGTCGCTTTCACGGCCCTGATCGTCGCCACCGCCATCGGGCTCGTGCCTACCGATGAGATGTTTTCGGGGTTCGGACATTCCGCCGTCGCGATCATCGCACTTGTCCTCATCGTAAGCCGAGGTCTGTCCGCTTCCGGTGCCGTTGAACTTATCGCGGCTCGCCTGATCGATCCCAAGCGACCTCTTCCCCTCCACGTCGCGGTCTTGGCAACGCTTGCGGCCGGATTGTCAGCGATCATCAACAACGTCGCTGCACTGGCCCTCTTGATGCCACTCGACGTCGAGGCGGCGAAAAAGGCCAAACGCGCAGCCGGCCAGAGCCTGATGCCACTGTCCTTCGCGACGATCCTGGGGGGCATGATCACTCTGATCGGCACACCGCCCAACATCGTGATCTCGGAGTACCGTCAGGACGCTCTCGGCGCTCCCTTCGCCATGTTCGACTTCGCACCGGTTGGGCTGACCGTCGCCATTGCTGGTATCGCTTTCGTGTCACTTGTCGGCTGGCGTCTCTTGCCGACGCGCACGCAACTGGCGGAACACGAGGCCGAACTGAGCAAGGGGCGTTATGTCGTCGAGCTCCGCATAGGTGATGAGGCTGCGGACGGAAACCTGATGGTGCAGGACCTCTACCCGCAGGCGGAAGATGCGGACATCAACATTCTCGGCCTGATCCGCAGGGGTCGTCGGCGCCCGGGGCTGGCTCGCAGAGAGGTGTTGCTCCCAGGTGACTTCCTGGTGGTCGAGGGCGAGCCAAAGTCAATCGAGAGCTTCATGGGGCAGGTCAGGCTCGATTTTGCGGGGTCCGAAAAACACGAGGGCGGTGTCACATCGACCGGCCTTGCGCTGGTCGAGGCCATCGTGCCCGATGGCGCAAGGATTCAGAACCGGACGGCTCGCGCACTGGGCCTTCTGCAACGTCATTCGGTCACGCTGCTCGGCGTCGCCCGCGGGGGCAAAAGGTTTCGTGACCGCGTCCGATTGCTGCCGATCCGCAGTGGCGACGTCCTGCTCCTTCTCGGCGACCCTGAACGCGTCGCGACGGCTACTGAATGGTTGGGTGTACTGCCGATCGAAGGTCGCAGTACCGAGGTCATTCAGCGCAGGAAAGCAGGGGTTTCTGTCGCGATCTTCATCGCTGCCGTCGCGACTGCGGTTCTCGGGCTATTGCCGCTGACGGTGGCGCTTGCCGCGACAGTCGTGGCTTATATCGCCTACGGTCTCGTAGGGCCGCGTGAGGTCTATACCTCCGTAGAATGGAAGGTGATCGTGCTGCTCGCTAGCCTTATCCCGCTTGCCGAGGCATTCGAAACATTCGGCGGCGCGGACCTCATCGCCGGACAGATCGTGACGATGACCGAGACCTATCCGGCCTGGGTAGCGATCCTGGCGCTTCTGGTCGTAACGATGACGTTGTCGGACTTCCTCAACAATGTGGCGACGACACTGATCGCCGCGCCCATCGCTCTGTCGATAGCGAACTCCACAGGCACGAACCCTGACGCTTATCTCATGACCGTCGCGGTGGGAGCGTCATGCGCGTTCCTCACTCCGATCGGACACAAGAACAACACGATCATCCTTGGACCGGGCGGGTATCGCTTTGGAGACTACTGGCGGATGGGATTGCCTCTGGAAGCGATCGTCATCGGCGTGGCGGTGCCGGCAATACTCCTGTTCTGGCCACTTTGAACGAGGCGCGGATTCGGCCGCGTTGGCCGTGAAGCAACCATTCGCTTCGCAATGGACACTAGATCCCATGGACTCCTGTGTGAAAACCATGGGTCCGTGGGCTCGGAAGCATGTGCATGGCGTTTTCCGCCGACGGGGGAAAAGAAGCTACCCCTATGATCGATCGGCCAGAGCGAGGCGCCGGCGATGCGCACCCCTTCGTTCGGCTGTCGGGCAACGTTTCAGACTTGGCCGCGCGAATGGATGAACATCCACGTCGGGATGAAGAGGATGGGGCGGGGGCCAGTTCCGTAAATCTCGGAATGCAGCCCGACCCCGTCGCGGTCAATCCTGCCTTCGGTATGGGGATGCGCGGCGCGTATGGCTCAGGTCTCCCGTCATCAGGTCACTGACCAGAGAAGCGTTCCGAATGGGGGCATGGTCCAGCGCACCGGCAGATCACTTGATAGCCACTTGCCACCCGAATTCTCCGCAGTGCCGCGAAGCAACGGGTTCATCCTGTGACCATCCCATCTCCCACTTCGATCTGCCGCCGGCACGAAGCCGCGATCTTTTCGTCATGGGTCGAGATCAAGAAGGTCGTGCCTTCCTTGCGGTTGATCTCTCCGATCAGGTCCATCACCTGCATGGCCGAGGCGCGGTCGAGGTTGCCTGTGGGTTCATCCGCCAGAACCAGTTCCGGTCCGTTCATCAGGGCCCGCGCGACTGCGACGCGCTGCTTCTGCCCGCCGGAAAGACTGGCAGTTGGGAAATCGATCCGGTCCGCCAAACCCATGCGCACCAGGAGATCGCGGCTCCGTGCCCGGGCTGCGGGCGTCTCGCGTCCTTCGCGCACGGCTACGGGAAAGATCACGTTCTCCAGCGCGGTGAAGTCAGGCAGCAGGTTGTGGAACTGAAACACGAAGCCGATGTGGGCGTTGCGAAAGTCTGTTAGCGCTCGGTCGTCCGCCGAGATCATGTCCACGCCCAGCATCTCGTAGCTGCCGGATGTGGGTTTCATCAAGGTTCCGAGGATCGTAAGCAGCGTGCTTTTCCCTGCGCCCGACGGCCCGAGAAGCGCGGCCATCTCGCCCGCCTCGAGGCGCAGCGACAGGCCGCGCAACACCCGGGTCGCAGTCTCACCCGAGCCATAGGTCTTGAAGAGGTCGCGGACCTCCAAAAGCGCGCTCATTGGCCAATCGCCGTGACAGGATCGACGCGGGAGGCGGCGCGCGCGGGCAGGATTGAGGCGAGGACCGCCCCCATCACGGTAAGCATGACAGCCAGACCATAGGATCCTTGCGTGATGTCCATCGGCAAGGTACCCGGCTGAAAGGCGTCGCGCGAGGGAAATGGGAGCAGGGCGAGATACCCCAGCCCCGCGCCCGTGAGGCCGCCCATCAGCCCGATCAGCGCGCCCTGCGCGACAAAGACGAAAATGATGAAATTTCGCCCCGCACCCATGGCCCGCATGATCCCGATCTCGGGGCGGCGCCGATAGGTGGAGAGCATTAGTGCCGAGGCGACGCCGATGACGATAGTGACGAGCGCGAAGGACTTCAGGAAGTACCCGGTCTGCGCCTGTGCGTTCAACGCCTCCATCAGCTGTTCGGCCCCGTCAGTCCATGGCACTGCTTCGAGACCCGTTAGCGCCCGGATCCTCAGCGCGGTGGCGTCCGCGGCGTTCAGGTCGTTGAGCTTGATCTCGATCTGGGTGACGCCCTGCGGCATGGCGAACAGCGTCCGTGCCACCGGCAGGCTGACGAAGGCGCGTGTCCCGTCCATCGCACCGTTTCCGGTTTCGAAGACACCCGTCAGCGTGAGTAGAGCGGTGACCCCGTCCGAACTCTGGAGCCGCACTGTCTGGCCCGGGGACAGCCCAAGGTCGTCGGCGAGGTCGCTGCCCAGCACGATCAGACCGGAACCAAGCCGGGCCGAGCCTTCGACCATGTAGCCGTCGAGGTCGAGAATCGCGGATTCCCTTCCCGGCTCGACTCCGGTTACGCTGACCTGCGACACCTGCGCTCCACGAGTGAGAAAGCCCGCACCGGTGATTTGCGGCGACACGGCGCGGACTCCGGCTACCGCCTCGATCAGCGGGAGCAAGGTCTCGGCTTCGGCCACCGTTGCGGTGCGCGTGCGACCCCGTTCCGTTATGGCCAGAACATGACCCTCCGGAGCGATCAGCACGGCGGGGTCGGAATCCTCGGCCTCTATCGTGATGTGCGAGAGGTCGCCGACAGTGCGCGACAGGATGAATTCGGCCAGCCCGCCAATCAGGGCCGACATGAAGATGAAGATGAACACGCCCACCGCGACGCCCGTGATCAGAAGCGCGGTCTGCGCCTTGTTGGCCGTCAGGTAGCGGGTCGCGATCTTAAGAGCGTAGAGCATCAAGGCTGCTCCACGGAGACCGCTTGCCCTTCGGCTATGCCTTCCGCATCGATGACCACCGCGTCACCTTCAGTCAGGCCCGATGTGACGACGAGACGTGCTGCGGGCCAGTCCACGACCGTTGTCGGTCGGAACCGCGCAGCGCCGTCCCCGACGACATAGACGCCGGTCGCATCCCCGTCGGACTTCAGGGCTGTCCGCGGCACGGTCAGTGCCTCATCGCGCTGGTCCACGATGATGTTGGCCGCCACGGTCAGTCCCACCGGGGCGGCGACTGGATCGTCGAAGGCTATCCTGACGGCCAGCCCGCCGGTCGCCACGTCCACTTGCCGCGACACGAAACTGACATGGCCATCACGGAGATCCGTCTCTCCCGCTAGTTGCAGCACCGCACGCTGATCTGGGCCGATCTGCGTCGCATAGGCTTCGTCGACATCGGCCTCCACCATCAGTTCACTCAGATCGGCGAGGGTCAGTAGGGGTGTGGCAGGATCGACGATCTGCCCTTGCTCGGCTTCCAGTACCAGAACGGTGCCGCGCATCGGCGCGCGGATCGTATGGTCGCGCAGCGCAATTTGTGCCTGTGTCAGAACGGAGGTCTGGCGCGAAACCTCCTGGTCCGCAGTTTGCACCGCGCGCGCCTGGGTTTCCAGCACGCTGCGCGCGATGTTGGTCCCAAGTGCGAGCGAGCGGTTGTAGGTTTGTCGCGCCTCGTCCTGCGCGATGAGGGAGGCGTCCAGCGCCGCCATCGCCTGCCGTACGACGGCATTCTGCGCGTCCGCTTCGATCCGGGCCAGAACCTGACCCGCGTCGACCACATCGCCCTCGGCCACGGACAGCGCCGCGAGGGCGCCCCCGACCGTCGATCGGATCCCGACCGAATGGACTGCAGCGATCCGGCCGTTTACCGCGAGTACACGCGTGACCGGCGCGAGCGTTACGACCTCCACCGAAACCGGTGTCGGCCTCGGCATCCAGAACTGCGACGAGGCAACGGCGACGAGTACGAGCCCCAGAAGTCCAGCGATCACCCATAGCCACCAACGCCGCATCCGCGACGGCGGGGACGGAGCCAGGCGCTGGGCCGGAACCAGCGCATTTGATGCGGCCGTCTCTCGCAGAGACGGGTTGCCGTTCTCTCTGCCAGGTGTTTGCTCAGTGACCCTCAAGAAAGTGCATCCTTTCGACTTCTCAGGCGCGACTCTACGGAACACGGGGTGAGGCCTGCCCTCCGCTCGGGCAGCATATGTCCAGGTACATGCTCCGCGTTGATGTGGATCAGCGACGAAACCCTTATGGCCGGTTTATTTCCCAAGGATTGACGTAGCTTGCGCGCCATTCCCCGCCAGGCGCGGGGGCGTAACAGAAGGGGCGCGAGTGGCCGGCAGGAAGCTGGTCGCGGACGAACAACAGCGCGGAGAACTCGCATCTGCCGTTCCGACGACGGGAGTGCGCGATGCTCCGTTTTCGGCGAATGCGAAGCCTGCAGACATTCGCCGCCGCCCACGCTTCCGTCTTCAATCATTTCAACCACGAACGCAGCCTCTCAAGCCGAAGCCTTTTCAAGCTGAACCGCACCGCCGCGCTTGCCGAGTGGCGTCAGCTTTGCCCGGCATAGGGGCGGCCTGAAGGTCCTTGCGGAGACTGAATCGCCTAGCCTGACAGCATTTGCGTCGGGCCTCACTCTGGCCCGGCGCTGGCTGGTGCGGGCTCTCCAGCATTGTTACGCCAGAGCTGCGCCACTCGCATGGTGAGATCCTTTCCGGGATCTGAACCGTCTCTTAACTGACCGCTGGGGTGTCAGGAGTCCTCCAGCTCCAGCGTGCCGGCGACCTCGAGCCGGAACCGCCCGCGGCCCGTGCGCACGATCTGGATGCCGCCGCCGCGCTCGGCCAAGCGCCGCTGCAGCAGCAGGCGCGATTCCAGGTTATCAAAGTGCGCCGGCAGCCGCAGCGACTGGTCCAGCCGCAGCTGGCGGTTGGAGAATTCGGATCGGCCGGTGCCGGCATGCTTGATACGGATCAAAGCGCATATGCGCCAGGACGCATAATCATTCCGGCATGCAGGACATACTGATTGCCATATCCGACGCGACCCGTCGCGCCGCCCTCGCACTCCTTTGGGCTGGGGGCGAGCATTGTGTCTGCGAATTGATGGCGCGGCTCGACGCGAGCCAAAGCCGGATGTCGCGGCACATGAAGGTGCTGCGCGCGGCTGGCCTCGTGCTCGACCGGCGCGACGCCCAATGGGTGCGCTACCGCCGGAACCCCGACGTCGCGCCGGAATTCGCGGCCGTGATCGACGCTGTGCTGACCGCAGAATTCAATCTTGAAAGGAAGGTCGCATGACCGTCGAGACACATGACCTCGTACCGCTGCGCGGCGCGCCCGACTGGCTCTGGTATGTGGGCGTGCCGGTTGTGGGCGTCGTCCTGTACCTTCTCTATGGCCAGCTGATCCCGATCTCGGAATGGGTGACGGCGCTGTTTCCGGTGGCGCGCGACAGCCACACCGGCGAGGCCATCGCCTTTTTCGTTTACGACGTGCCGAAGGTGCTGATGCTGCTGACGGGCATCGTCTTCGTCACCGGCGTGCTGCGGAGCTGGTTCAGCCCCGAGAAGACCCGCGCGATCCTGGCGGGCAAACGTCAGGTCTGGGGCTATCCGCTGGCCGCCCTGCTGGGCGTGCTGACGCCGTTCTGCTCCTGCTCCTCGGTGCCGCTCTTTATCGGCTTCGTCTCGGCGGGCATCCCGCTCGGTGTGACCTTTTCCTTCCTGATCGCGGGTCCGATGGTGGGGCCGGTGGGCCTCGGGCTGCTCTACGGGCTCGTCGGCTGGGAGATCGCCACGATCTATCTCGTCTTCGGTTTCACGATCGCGACGGTCGCAGGCTTCATCCTCGGGCGCATGCGGCTGGAGCGCTACCTGCAGGACTGGGTGCGCGAGCTGAACGCAGGCCCCGTCGGCGATCTGCCCGAGGAACGGCTGTCGCTGGTGGACCGGCTGAAGATCGGTGTCGAACAGGTGCGCGAGATCGTCGGCAAGGTCTGGCTATGGGTGCTGGTCGGCATCGGCATTGGCGCCGCCATCCACGGCTACGTCCCCGAAGAGATGATGCTGCGGATCATGGGCGGCGAGGCCTGGTGGTCGGTTCCCGCCGCCGTCGTCGTGGGCGTGCCGATGTACACCAATGCGGCAGGCGTCATTCCCATCGTGGAGGCGCTACTGGGCAAGGGGGCGGCGCTTGGCACGACGCTGGCCTTCATGATGTCGGTGATCGCGCTGTCGCTGCCCGAGATGATCATCCTGAAGCAGGTTCTGACCCTGCGCCTGATCGCGATCTTCATCGCAGTCGTCTCGGCCGGGATTCTCGCCACCGGCTATCTCTTCAACTTCCTCCTCTAAAAGGACGCTCCCATGAAAACCGTCAAGGTCTACGGCCCCGGCTGCGCACGCTGTGCCACTACTGAAAAAATGGTCAAGGAGGCCGCCGCGAAGCTGGGCGTTGCGGTCGACGTCGAAAAGGTGACCGACGCAAGATCCATCGCCATGGCGGGCGTCATGTCCACGCCCGGCATTTCGGTCGACGGCAAGCTCGTCCATGCCGGCGGCCTGCCGGATGCGGCGAAACTCGAGAGCTGGATCGGCGCATGATCCGCGCCCTCGTTGCCGGTGTCATCCTCGCCGCGCCGACGTTCGCCGCAGCCGAAGTCCTGGACGTGCGGCCCGTGACCGAAGGGGTCTGGGCGATTGTCGGAGAGAAGGAGCAGCGCAGCCCCGAAAACCTCGGCAACAACGCGACCTTTGGCCTGATCGTCACCGAGGCCGGCGCGGTGCTGATCGATCCGGGCGGCTCGTGGCGCGGCGCGGAGGCGCTGCACGATGCTGTCCGCAGCGTGACCGACCAACCCGTGACGCATGTGATCAACACCGGCGGGCAGGACCACCGCTGGCTCGGCAACGGCTACTGGCAGGCGCAGGGGGCGACGGTGATTGCCTCCGATGCGGCGGTGGAGGACCAGCAGGCCCGAGCCTCGATGCAGATGACGGGGTTGACGCTGCTGATCGGCGCGGCGCTGGAGGGGACCGAACCCAGCTTCGCTGACGTGACCTTTCCCGATGCCCATACGCTGGATGTCGGCGGGCTGATCTTCGAGATCGTGCATCCGGGCCCCGCGCACACGCCCGGCGACAGCTTTGTCTGGGTGCCGGATCGCGACACGGTGTTTACCGGCGACATCGTCTATGTCGAGCGCATCCTCGGCGTGGGCGATCAGAGTTCGATCACCCACTGGCCAGATGCCTATCTCGCGGTGGAGGCGACGGGCGCCGCCCATGTCGTGCCGGGCCACGGCGGGCCGACGACGATGAATCGCGCCCGCGCCGACACCTACGACTACCTGATGAACCTGCGCGCGCAAATCGGGGCGCTGCTGGACGAGGGCGGCGACATCCTGACCGCGCCACGGGTCGATCAGGCGGCCTTCAGGTATCTCGAGCAGTTCGACAGCCTGGCCGGTCGCAACGCGCAGACCGCCTTCCAGCAGATGGAGTGGGAATGATGCTGGAGTATCGCGTCAGCGCCCGCCGCATCGACAGCCACGGCTCCGAGGCCGAGGTGAAATCGGCGCATCTCGTCCTCGACACCGACATGGCCGGTCGTGACGATGCGTTCAACCCGGCCGAGTTGCTTCTGGCCAGCCTCGCGGCCTGTCTCCTGAAGGGGGCCGAGCGGGTGACGCCGATGCTCAAGTTCGATCTGCGCGGCATCGAGGTCAGCCTGCACGCGGTCCGTCAGGACAGCCCGCCCAAGATGATCCGCATCGACTACGAGATCGTGGTCGATACGGACGAGAGCGACCAGCGACTGGATCTCTTGCATCGCAACTTGCGCAAATACGGCACCATCTCGAACACCCTGGCCGAGGCCACCGAACTCGTCGGCACGATAAGGCGGAAGGGCTGAGCATTGCCCCAGAGGGCATTGTCAGAAACCCTAGTTGAGACGGCGCAGCGTCCCGCCTACCCTGCTGCAATGCCCAAACAATCCCCCTTCAGGTACTTCAAGACGAGCCCCGAGATCATCCGCCTGGCTGTGATGCTCTACGTCCGCTTCCCGCTGTCGCTGCGGAACGTCGAGGACCTGCTCCACGAACGCGGCGTCGACGTCCGCCACGAGACGGTCCGGTACTTGTGGAACCGGTTCGGTCCGATGTTTGCCTCCGAGATCCGGAAGCGCCGGGTGCAGGGCATGCGCTCGAGCCGGTGGCGGTGGCATCTGGACGAGATGTTCGTGAAGATCAACGGCAGGCAGCATTACCTCTGGCGGGCCGTAGATCAAGAAGGTGAGGTACTGGAGAGCTTCGTCCCGACGACGACCCGCGATAAGAAGGCAGGTCGAAGTTCCTCAGGAAGGCGATGAAGAGGCACGGCCGGCCCGAGGAGGTGGTGACCGATCGCCTCCGCACCTACGGTGCAGCTCTGAAGGAGATGGGGCGAGGTGACGATCGCGAGATGGGTCGCTGGGGGAACAACCGGGCGGAGAACTCACATCTGCCGTTCCGAAGACGGGAGCGGGCAATGCAGCGCTTTCGTCAGATGCGATGTCTGCAGAAGTTTGCCTCCGTCCATGCCTCCGTCTCGAACCACTTCAACCAGGACCGCAGCCTCTCCAGTCGAAACCTCTTCAAACTGAACCGAACCGCCGCGCTTGCCGAATGGCGCGGCCTCTATGCGAAGTGAGGCTCTGCGTCACCGGCCTTGCGGAGGCTGGCTCGTATTAGCCTGACAGCACCGCAGCGCGTTGTAGCCCGACACGACAGGTGGCCTGAAGGTCGGGCCTATCCGCCATCGCGCTCGCTGCAATCGTCGTATGTTGGCTGTGAGTCCTGATCCTTGCCTATGTCGACAAGTGCCCGAGGGACGCCTGCGACCAGGTGACCGAGACACCGTTCTCGGCCAGAGCCGCGGCAAGCGTCCTCGTGGGCGCAACCTCGGTAACGAGTGCGTCGATCCCGCTCAGCGGACACACCTGGACCAGTGCCCTGCGACCAAACTTGCCGCTGTCGCAGACGACGATCCGCCGCCGGCCTGACGCCAAGACCGCACGGGCAAAGGCCGCCTCGTCCGGGTCGTAGTCCATAACCCCCTCGGGCGAGATCGCACCGGCGGAGATGACGGCGTGATCGACCCGGAAGCTCAGCATCGCTTCGACCGTCTCGAAGCCTAGGACCGCGCCCGAGTCCGCGCTAAAGCGGCCTCCTAGAAGGTGCACACGGTTGCCGTTCCGCCCGCCAAGTGTCCGAGCGATGTCGGTCGAGTTCGTTACGATCTCAAGCCGTTCGTGGCGGGTCAGCGCACGCGCGAGGAAACTCGTCGTTGTGCCGGTGTCGAGCGCGAGGCTGTCGCCGTTCCGAACGAGCGCGGCGGATGTCCGTGCGATCCTTTGCTTGGCACCCGCATTCTCGGTCATGCGCCGCTGGAACGGCGCCTCGCCCGCGCTGCCGACAAGGCCCACAGCCCCGTGCATCCGCACCACCGTGCCACGGTCGGCCAGAGGGCGGACGTCGCGGCGCACGGTTTCCGCCGAGACGTCGAGTCGCCCGGCAAGTTCGGCGATCGTCACGGTGCCTTCGCGACCGAGGATTTCAAGGATGCGGCCGTGCCGCTTCGACAGGCGGTCCATCGCGCCCCAAGGCATGAGTCAACAGATACGGGCGGAAAAACCACAAATTCCCACATTTGGCAATTGACAGGCCGCTTCGCCGCGCTGTTCACTTGGGTCGCACAAGCTCGGCGCTGCATCCGGGGCGCGCCCGGCCCGCGTCACTCCCGGAAGTTTCCGAACCCAGCAGGGGATGCATCCACATGACATCGAAACGGATTTCCGCGATCACTGTCGCGCTTCTGGCAGGTACATCGGCGCTTGCGCAGGAATCGGCTGACCCGATCAAGCTCACGCTGCACGACTGGACCGGTCAGCTCATTACCACCCAGCTGATGGGCGAGGTGCTGAAGGCCGCGGGCTACAATGTCGAGTATGTTCAGGCCGACTACCTTGCCCAGTTCGCCGGGCTCGAGACCGGCGATCTCCATGTCGCCATGGAGATCTGGGAGACGACGGGGCGCGAGGCCATGGACGCCGCGACCGCGACCGGGGACGTCGTCAATGTCGGCGCCACGGGAATGCAGGCCAAGGAAGAGTGGTGGTACCCGATCTACATGAAGGAGCTCTGCCCAGGCCTGCCCAACTGGGAGGCGCTGAAGGACCCCGCTTGCGCCGAAGCCTTCGGCACGGCCGAGACGCTGCCGAAGGGCCGCTATCTTGGAGGTCCCGTCACCTGGGGCGGCTTCGACGAGGAGCGGGTCGAGGCGCTCGACCTGCCGTTCGAGGTCATTCACGCCGGGACTGACGCCGCTCTCTTCGCCGAGCTGGAAAGCGCGATCCAGCGGCAGGCGCCGATCCTTCTGTGGGTCTACGCCCCGCACTGGGCTCCGGCGAAGTACGAAGGCGAGTGGGTCGAGTTCCCCGAGTACACTGCGGAGTGCTATACCGACCCTGCATCGGGGTTGAACCCCGATCTCGCCTACGACTGCGGTAAACCCTTCGGCGACATCTGGAAGGTCGCGTGGTCTGGCGTGCAGGAGAAGTGGCCAGGCGCTTATTCGGCGATAGATGCCTTCACCGTCAGCAACGAAGACATGGGTGCGATGATCACCGAGGTCGACCTGAACGGGAAGACCGTCGAGCAAGTCGTAGCCGACTGGATGGCGGCGAACGAGGCGACTTGGCAGGGCTGGATCCAGTAGTGCAAAGCCTCGGCCAGGGCGCCTGAGGGCGCCCTGCCGGACCGCGAGATGAACACGACGGAACCGAAACTTGTCTGCCGGGGCGTCTGGAAGCTGTTCGGCCCGAATGCGGCCGAAACGCTGCGCCGCCTCGGTCCTGAGGCCGACCCTGCCGCGCTTGTCGCGGCAAGGCTGGTCCCCGCAGTGCGCAACATTGACCTGGCCGTAAGAGAGGGCGAGATCTTCGTCATCATGGGCCTGTCCGGATCCGGCAAGTCGACGCTCGTCCGTTGCCTGTCGCGCCTGATCGAGCCGACCGCGGGCGAGATCCTGTTCCACGGCCGGAACCTTTTGACGGCTTCCGACGCAGAGATGATCGCGCTGCGCCGTCACAAGATGGGGATGGTCTTCCAGCACTTCGCGCTTCTGCCGCATATGACGGTCCTCCAGAACGTGGCCTTCCCGCTCGAGGTGCAGGGCATGCCGCGGACCGAGCGCGAGGAGCGCGCGGCACGGATGGTAAGCCTCGTCGGCCTCTCGGGGCGCGAGGGGGCCTTTCCCCGCCAGTTGTCGGGCGGCCAGCAGCAGCGGGTGGGCATTGCCCGCTCGCTCGCCGCAGACCCTGAGCTCTGGTTCCTCGACGAACCCTTCTCGGCCCTCGATCCGCTGATCCGGCGCGAGATGCAGGACGAGTTCATCCGCCTGCAATCCGTTCTGAAAAAGACCATCGTTTTCATCACCCACGACTTCGATGAGGCGATCCGGCTCGCCGACCGCATCGCCATCATGAAGGACGGGGCGGTCGTGCAGGCGGGCACGCCCGAGGACCTCGTCCTGAACCCCGCAACCGATTACGTCCGCGAGTTCACGCGGGCGGTTGCGCGCGCGAAGGTCGCGAAGGCGGGCAGCGTGATGTCGCCCGCGGACGGCGTGGCGGAGAGGCCACATGTCGCCACGCGCACCTCGGTGGCCGAGGCGGCGCCTCTGTTTCGCGCCGGGACCGAGGCTGTCGCAGTGACCGGCGCCGATGGGCGCGTCGTGGGGCAGCTGGACCGGGCAACCGTGGTCGACCTCATGTTGGGGGGCTAGGGGATGGAGACCGCAACTATTGCCCAACCTCCAGTCCTCGGCCTTCGGTCCGGGACGTTGATGTGGATCGCCGCCACCCTCGTCTTCGCGGCCCTTTGGCTCTGGGGCGGCGAGGTTCTGCCCTGGGCCTTCGAGGTCCCCCGTGCCTGGCGCCCGCCGTTCGCCGCCTGGATCAGCGGAGTGCTCGACTGGCTGACGAAAGAGGCACATTTCGGCCTCTTCACGTTCCGCGACCTCACGCGCTTCATCTCTGCCGTCATCGACGTGCCCTACCAGATTGCCCTCGGCCTGCTGTCCGGCGGCGCAACCGTCTTCGGCGTGCCCGTGCCGCCGGTGGGATGGCTGGGCGTGACGCTGCTGGTGGCGCTTCTCGGGTTCGTCCTTAGCGGCTTGCCACTCGCGGCGCTGGCCGGAGGGGCGTTCTTCTTCATTGCGATCTTCGGCCAGTGGACGAGCGCAATGCTCACGCTGGCCTCGATCCTCGTGGCGGTGCCGTTGGGCGTGGGGGGTGGCCTCTTGCTTGGGATCGCGGGGCATCGCTGGACAGGGTTCGGGCGTGCGATCGTACCGTTTCTTGACCTGATGCAGACCATTCCGATCTTCGCCTACCTCGTACCGATCCTGATTCTCTTCGGCTTCGGCCCGACCTCGGCGATGATCGCGACGCTCATCTACGCCATGCCGCCCATGACGCGGATCACCATGCTTGCGCTGCAGCGAGTGCCGGACGAGATCGTCGACCTCGGCCGCATGATCGGCTGCACGCCGCGGCAGATGACTTGGCGGGTGATGGTGCCCTCGGCGCAGGAAGCGCTGATGGTAGGCGTCAACCAGGTGATCATGCTGTCGCTCAACATGGTCATCATCGCCTCGATGATCGGGGCGGGCGGCCTTGGTTTCGACGTGCTCTCGGCGCTCCGTCGGCTCGACTTCGGCGCAGGGCTCGAGGCTGGGTTCGCCATCGTGGCCCTGGCTATCGCGCTCGACCGCCTCAGTCAGGCGGCGGCGCGAAGGCGTCCGGCGGCCCCCGTCAGCAACGAAGGCATCGTCGGGCGTCACCCCTTCCTGCTGTCGGCGCTGACTGTCCTGATCCTCGCCACCCTCGCGGGCCTCGCCGTGCCGGCGGTGCAGACCTACCCCGAGACCGGGAGGCTTTCGACCGGCACCTTCTGGTCCGAAGTCGTGGAATACATCAACATCAACTACTTCGACGAAATCGAGGCCGCGAAGAACGCGGTCCTCCTGAACGTCCTCATCCCGGTGAAGCGCTTCTTGATCAGCCTGCCCTGGCTGGGCGTGGCAGGGCTTCTGACGCTCGCCGGCTGGCGGCTGGGTGGGCCGCGGCTGGCCCTTCTGGCCGGCGGGCTCACCGTCCTTGTGGCCTCGACAGGCCTTTGGGAAGAGGCGATGACGACCGTCTACCTCTGCGGCATCGCGGTCTTGATCGCCATGCTGATCGGCCTGCCCATCGGCATCCTCGTGGCCGAGCGCGACCGGCTGTGGGCCTCGGTGCGGGTCATCATCGACACGCTCCAGACGCTGCCCGCCTTCGTCTACCTGATGCCGGCCGTCATGCTGTTCCGTGTAGGCGATTTCACGGCGATGATTGCCATCGTGGCCTTCGCGCTGGCGCCCGCGATCCGCTACACCGTTCTCGGCCTGCGCGGTGTCGATCCCGCTCTGATCGAGGCAGGCAAGGCCATGGGCTGCACGCCCTGGCAGATTGTGACCCGCATCCGCCTGCGCCTTGCCATGCCCGAAATCCTTCTGGGCCTGAACCAGACGATCATGTTCGCTCTGTCGATGCTCGTCATCACGGCGCTCGTGGGTACCCGCGACCTCGGGCAGGAGGTCTACATCGCGCTGACAAAGGCTGACGCCGGGCGCGGGCTGGTCGCCGGTCTCTGCGTCGCCTTCATCGCCATCATCGCCGACCGGCTGATCCACGCCGCGGCGTCCCGGTCGCGCGCGCAGCTCGGCCTCTCGGACGGAGGCGGGCATGACGCTGCCTGAGGCCGTCGCCACCCTGCCCTGCTGGCACGGCACGCCTTCAGGCGAGCGACTTTCGGGCGGGCTGTCGAACGAGATCTGGAAGGTCACCGACGACGCAGGCACCCATGTCGTGCGCCTGGGACGCGACTACCCGTTCCACCACGTCGACCGCGCGCGCGAGGTCATGACGGCGCGTGCCGCCCATGCCGCGGGCTTCGGGCCCGAGGTGCGCTACGCCACCCCCGGCGTCATGGTCACCGCCTTCATCGAGGCGCGCACCTGGGAGGCCGAGGACCTGCGCGCCAATCCCGAGCGCGTCGCGCGGCTTCTGTCCGACTTTCACAGCCAGATGGCCGCCGGGATCTCGGGCGCGGCGTTCCTCTTCTGGCCGTTCCATGTCGTGCGCGACTATGCGCGCACCCTGCGAGGAACCCGGCACGAAAGCGTCACGCCGCCCTTGCTGGCCCTTTCCGACGAGATGGAGCGGGCGCAGGTCCCCCTTCCCATCGTCTTCGGGCATCACGACCTTCTGCCTGCGAACTTCCTCGACGACACACATCGGATCTGGCTCATCGACTATGAATACGCGGGCTTCGGCACGGCGCTTTTCGACCTCGCCGGAGCGGCCGCGAACGCCGAGATGCCACCCGATGCGACCGAGGCGCTTCTGACGACCTACTTCGCCTCAAGGCCCGACCCGGCCCTTTTCCGCGCCTTCGACGCGATGCAGGTCGCCGCGCTCCTGCGCGAGACGCTTTGGGCCTATGTCTCTGACCTCAACCTGTCGGCGCCGGGCGTCGACTACTTGGCCTACGCCGCCGAAAACCGTGCGCGGCTTGACGCGGCGCTGTCCGCCTACCGCAACAGATGGGGAACAGAATGAGCCTTCCGGACCGCGCCCAGATCGTCGTCATCGGCGGGGGGATCATCGGCTGTTCGACCGCCTATCACCTCGCCCGCGACCACAAGGCCGACGTTCTCCTTCTGGAACAGGGGCAACTCACCTCAGGCTCGACATGGCACGCGGCGGGGCTGGTGGGACAGCTGCGCTCGTCCGCTTCGATCACGCAGGTGCTCAAGTATTCGGTCGAGCTTTACAAAAGGCTGGCCGGGGAGACGGGGCTTGAGACCGGATGGAAGATGACCGGCTGCCTTCGGCTCGCGACCACACCAGACCGCTGGACCGAGTTCCGCCGCCTCGCCACCACCGCCCGCAGCTTCGGGATGGAGATGCACCTGATCTCACCCGACGAAGTGAAGCGGATGTGGCCCCTGATGGACACCTCCGACCTTGTCGGCGCAAGCTGGCTACCAACCGACGGCCAGGCGACCCCTTCCGACATCACACGCTCGCTAGCCAAGGGGGCGCGGATGCACGGGGCGAAGCTCATGGAGGGCGTCCGCGTCACCGGCTTCCGGATGGAGGGTGACCGAATTGTCGCCGTCGAGACGACGCAAGGCGAGGTCCTGTGCGAGAAGGTCGTCAACTGCGGCGGGCAGTGGGCTCGGCAGATCGGCGCGATGGCAGGGATCGAAGTGCCGCTACAGCCGATCAAGCACCAGTACATCGTCACCGAGGCCTTGCCTGGTCTTTCGACCAACGCGCCGACGATCCGCGACCCTGACCGGCGTACCTACTTCAAGGAAGAGGTCGGCGGCCTCGTCATGGGTGGCTACGAGCCAGATCCGCAGCCTTTGACCACCGGTGACATCCCCAATGACTGGGAGTTCCGGCTCTTCGACGACGATTGGGACCACTTCGCCCAGCACATGGAGCAGGCGATCGCGCGCGTGCCGTCTCTGGCCGAGGCCGGCGTGAAGCAGATGATCAACGGGTCGGAAAGCTTCACGCCCGACGGCAACTTCATCCTCGGCCGCGCGGCGGAATGCGCGAACATGTACGTCGGTGCAGGCTTCAACGCCTTCGGCATTGCATCGGGTGGCGGGGCGGGCTGGGTGCTGGCTGACTGGGTCATCGCGGGCGAAGCGCCGATGGACCTCTGGGTCGTCGATATCCGCCGCTTCTCGAGCCTGCACCGCGATCGGCACTGGGTCTGCGAGCGCACTTGCGAAGCCTATGGCAAGCACTACACCGTCGCCTTCCCGCACGAGGAGATGGAAAGCGGACGCCCGCGCATCGTCTCTCCGCTTTACGACCGGCTCAAGGCGCACCGGGCGGTCTTCGGCTCCAAGCTCGGTTGGGAACGCCCCAACTGGTTCGCGCCCGAAGGAGCCGAGGCGCGCGACCTCTATTCGATGGGGCGCCAGAACTGGTTCGGTCCAGTGGGCGAAGAACATGCGCTGGTCCGCAGCGCGGTGGGCGTTTTCGATCAGTCGTCCTTCGCGAAATACGAGATCACGGGCCGCGACGCGGAACGCGCTCTGGACTGGATCTGCGCGGGGGACGTGACGAAGCCTGTGGGGCGACTGACCTATACCCAGCTTCTGAACAGCCGCGGCGGGATCGAGGCCGACCTGACCGTGGCGCGGATCGCCGAGGACCGCTTCTACATCGTCACCGGCACGGGCTTCCGCACCCATGACCTCGGCTGGATCGTCGACCACCTTCCGCAAGGCGACGTGCGGGTCGAGGATGTGACCGAGCGGTGGGGCACTCTTTCGCTGATGGGCCCACGCGCCCGCGAGGTGCTGTCGGCCGTGACCGATGCCGAGGTATCGAACACGGCCTTTCCCTTTGGCCACGTGCGCGAAATCGACATTGCCGGAGCCATGACACGGGCGCTGCGGGTGACCTATGTCGGCGAGCTGGGCTGGGAGTTGCATGTGCCGCTCGAGGCCACAGGGCGGGTCTTTGACGCGTTGATGGAGGCGGGCGCCGGCGCGCGCTTGCGTCCCGTGGGCTATCGCGCACTTGAATCCCTGCGGCTCGAGAAGGGCTACCGCGCCTGGTCATCTGACATCACGCCGAACGACACGCCCTTCGAGGCACGGCTGGGCTGGGCCGTCAAGATGAGGTCGAATCGCCCCTTCCTCGGGCGTGAGGCCCTCGAAGGATTATCGGGCAAGCCCCTGAAAAAGTGCTTCGCGGGGTTCCTTGTCGACGGCGACACCGTGCTTCTGGGGCGCGAGACGATCCTGCGGGACGGCGCGCCGGTCGGCTACCTCACCTCGGGCGGCTACGGCTACACGCTCGGGAAAGGCATCGGTTACGGATATGTCCGGAATGCTATGGGGGTAAAGGACGACTGGCTGGCAGGCGGGCGCTACGAGCTCGTCGTTGCGGGCGAGACGGTGTCGGCAGAGCTCGGCACGCCGCCTTTCCACGATCCTAAGGGCGAACGCATCAGGGCCTAGGTACGCGTCACCACCACGGCGCGGCTGGGCGTGGCGCCGGCGTCGCCGGGCATCGAGATGTAGGGCTCCGTCGCCTCCATCAGCTTTGCCTCGGGCGTGGCGGCGACGGCTGCGGCGAGGCTTCCGGCCCAAAGCGTCTCCTTGACCGTCAGCACCAGCACGGCGCCTGGTCTCGTCACGGCGAGAAGGCCGGGCAGCGCTTCGGCGCCGACATGGCCCGTGGTCAGAACGCCGGCGCAGACCAGGCCTGCGAAGCGGCCGGACGGCAACGGCAGTTCGCCGCCCAGCAGCCCGACATGCAGGTTGCTGTAGATACCCTTGGCCCGCGCGACGGCGAGCATCCCCTCGGAAATGTCGAGCGCCTCGACCTCCGGATAGCCGAGGATGCCGAGCCACTCGCCAACAAGGCCCGTGCCCGCGCCGGCGTCGAGTATCGGCGCCGCACCGCGCGGCAAGTGCCGCGCCATGAGGGCCGTCGCAATCGCCGGGTGGCGGTAGCCTGCCTTCGCCATGTCAGCGTCGTAGGATCCCGCCCAGTCATCATAGAGCCGCGCGATGTCCGCAGGACCTTTCGCGGCATAGACGGCGTCGAGGTGGTCGTTGTCGTGGCTGGCCATGGCATCCTCCGCTCGGCTGAGCCTAGTCACGTGTTCAGGCCTATGGAAGAGTGGCGGCGACAGTCGGGCGAAACGGGGGACCGGATGGAGAACGAGGCTCGGAAGGTTCTGGCGCGGATACCGGCGCTTTCCGGCTACGCCGGCCCGCTCGTGCGGATGGGCGGGCTCACCAACGCCGTGTTCCGGGCGGGCGACGCCGTACTGCGCTTGCCGGGCAAAGGCACGGAGGAATACATCGACCGCGCCAACGAGGCGGCCGCCGCCCGTGCCGCCGCCGAGGCGGGCGTAAGCCCCGAGGTGCTGTTCGTGGACCCCGCTTCGGGCGTGATGGTCACACGCTTCGTGGACGGCACCGAGACCATGACGCCCGAGGCCTTCCGCATCCGCCCTGGCGCTCCCGCCCGCGCCGGACGGGCGTTCCGGCAGCTTCACGACTCTGGCGCCGTCTTCCCTGCACGCTTCGAGCTGTTCGAGATGATCGACGGCTACCTGAAGCTCCTGTCGACGAAGGACGTAGGCCTGCCCGAGGGCTACCACGACGTCGTGGAAGAGGCCGAGGTTGTCCGCGCGTCGCTCGGGCGCCGGACGCCTCCCTCGGTCGCCTGCCACTGCGATCCGCTGTGTGAGAACTTCCTGGATACCGGCGAGCGGATGTGGATCGTCGACTGGGAATACGCGGGCATGAACGACCCGATGTGGGATCTGGGCGACCTTTCCGTCGAAGGCGGCTTTGGCCCCGATCAGGATGAGGAGATGCTTACCGCCTACTTCGGCGGGCCGGTGCCTGAAATGGACCGGGCGCGCATGGTTATCTACAAGGCGATGTGTGATCTTCTCTGGACGCTCTGGGGCCTGATCCAGTTGGCGAACGGCAACCCCGCCGAGGACTTCAGAGCTTATGCCGATCGCCGGTTCGCGCGATGCAAGGCGCTGATGGCAACGCCGGAATTTCCGCACCTGGTGGCCGTTCTTGACAGATAGGCTCAGGTCGCAGGGGGACGTCCGCTTCGGCCGGGCGCGAGATCGCGTGTCGAATGGTCGTGTTCCGCGACCGCATCGCTTCCTCGGGGCCGACTCTTGACCTATGCTGATACAGGAATGCGTGGACAGGTAACCGAGAGGCGCAAATGACGGAAATTCTTGGTGCGGGCGACTACAGGTTCGAGCCGGTAGACGATTGGGCCAGGCTTCCGTCTGAGGTGGTGCTGGGCGACGTCGCCGGCATCGCGGTTGACGGCAAGGACCGGGTGTACCTCTTCAATCGCGGCCAAACTCCCGTGGTGGTGCTGAGCAGGGACGGTGAGGTGCTGGCAGCCTGGGGCGAAGGAATTTTCACCAATCCCCACGGTGCCTCGATCGGGCCTGACCAGCATCTCTATCTGACCGACAACTTCGACCATACGGTCCGCAAGTTCTCGCTGGACGGCAAGCTCCTGATGCAAATCGGGACGGCGGGAGTGAGTTCCGGATTCATGAGCGGCAAGCCCTTCTGCAAGTGCACCCATTCCGCGGTTTCCCCGTCCGGCGATATCTATGTGTCGGATGGGTATCAAAACGCCTGCGTCCACAAATTCGATCCAAACGGCAGACATCTTCTGAGTTGGGGAAGCCCGGGAACGGGGCCCGGAGAATTCAACTTGCCGCACAACATCTGCTGCGATCCAGACGGCTGGATCTACGTGGCCGACAGGGAGAATTCGCGTGTTCAGATCTTCGACCCGAATGGACGGTATGAAACACAGATCGTGAACATGCACCGGCCCAGCGGACTGGCGATCACGCCCGGCAGTTGCCCGGACTGCATCGTTGGCGAACTCGCGCCCTATCTGAAGGTAAACCGCGACTTCCCGAACATCGGACCCTTTGTCAGCGTCCTCGACCGGCAAAGCACCGTACTGTCCCGGCTGGACGCGGGACGGGGCGCCGGGCTTGGCCCCGGCCAGTTCCTGTCCCCGCACAGCATAGCGCAAGACAGTGTCGGTGACCTCTACGTCGGCGACGTCGTGGATGCGGATTGGGCGGCGGTCTTTCCGGACGCTGAAAAGCCCGATCGTCCAAGACGGTTCCAGAAGTTCCGGCGTTACCGCTCCTAGGCCGGCTCGAGCGGCGCGCGATCAATAAAGCCACGCTTCACATCCTTGTATCTTTGGCTGCGCTACCCATTGGCTGCCCTACCGTCGAATGGCGCCATCTCGGCGCGACATAGGGGGCTCATTGCTCTCTCCGCGATGACTGGTTCGCATCAGTCCGACAGCACCGACTAGAGGTCTACCCTTTGCGCGGTTTCCCCGCTGGTTTGAAGCGACTTTGCGGCTTCGGCTTGCCGGACCTGCCTGCGGCGCCGGGAGGTGTGAAGCGCTTGGAGGTATCGCCAGCGGCTGAGCTGGTTCCCTTGGCTTTGCCGTCGGTCTTGCGCGCGTCCGACCTGGAGTTGTCGGTTCGCAGGTCCTTTTTGACGGCGCCCTTGGACGTCGGCTTGCTCTCGAACTTGCCGGTCGGTGCCCCCGAAGGCTTCTTATCCCAGCGCGTCTTCTTGGACGGCTTGTCATCGCCCGGAGCAGATGACCCGCCGCTGCGATCCTTCGGTGTTCGAATGGGCTTCACCGCGCCCTCGGCGATCGCCCGAGCCATTTTGTCGAGAGACCTCGGCGCAGCGGCTTTTGGGCCTGTATCGCGCGTTTTGGGCGTCGGGCGCTTGTCTTGGCGCTCGTCAGATCGCGACGGGGCCGGGCGTTCGGGCTGGCGCGGGCTCTGGGCTGGTTCGCGGGGGGCAGGAGCGCGGTCAGGTGCGACGTCCGGTGCGGCGTCGAGTTTCCGGGCCTTGACCCCTTTCTCGAGTTCGCCGTCCTCGCCGATGGCCGCAAGGAAGCCGGGAACGGCAGAATTCAGAATCTCGACGAAACTTTCCGACTGCTGCACTCGGATCGCGCCGATGGAGTCCTTGTCGAGATTGCCAGCCCTGCACAAAAGCGGCAGCAGCCAGCGCGGCTCGGCCCGGTCATCACGGCCGACCGAGAGAGAAATCCAGGAGCTGGGGCCGAAAGCCGCGCGCTCCTTTCGCTCGGGGAGCGCCCCCGGGTCGGCGAGGTCCTCGGGCGCAGACAGGCGCGACTGATGCATGGCCAGATAGGCCGCAGCTATTCTTTCGGGGCCGTGCAGGGACAGCAGTTTCGCGGCGAAGTCGCGCTGCTCTGGTGTCGGCTCCATTGTCCAGACGGGGTCGGCCAGCAGGCGTTCCTCGTCCTGTTGCAGAATCTCCTCGGCCGAGGGCGGCGCAATCCAGTCGGCCTCGATCTTGGCCATACCAAGCAGCCGCCCGGCTTTAGACGCCAGCTTGGGCGGCACGATCAGGGCAGAGATGCCCTTGCGCCCTGCCCGTCCGGTTCGACCGGAGCGGTGCAGCAGACTTTCGGCATTCGAGGGAAGCTCGGCATGGATGACGAGGTCGAGCTTGGGAAGGTCGATGCCGCGCGCCGCAACATCGGTCGCCACGCAAACCCGCGCGCGCCCGTCGCGCAAGGCCTGAAGGGCGTGCGTGCGCTCGGATTGGCTCAACTCGCCCGAAAGCGGCACGACGGAAAATCCCCGGTTCGTCAGGCGCGCGGTCAGCCGGTTCACGCTGGCGCGTGTATTGGCGAAGACGAGGGCGTTTTCGGCGTCGTGAAAGCGCAGCAGGTTGATGATCGCGTTTTCGGCGTCGTGGGGGGCGACGCGCATGGCCTGATAGGCGATGTCGGCGTGCTGGCCTTCGGCGCTCAGCGTGGTCACCCGCACGGCGTCGCGCTGGAACCGCTTGGCGAGTTTTTCGATCATCGGCGGCACTGTGGCCGAGAACATCAGCGTGCGCCGATCATCGGGGGCCTCGCCCAGCATGAACTCCAGGTCTTCGCGAAAGCCCAGGTCCAGCATCTCGTCTGCCTCGTCCAGGACGATGGCCCTCAGGCTGCCCATCTCAAGCGAGCCACGCTGGATATGATCGCGCAGACGACCGGGCGTGCCGACGACGATATGGGCGCCTCGATCCAGAGCGCGGCGCTCGTCGCGGATGTCCATGCCTCCGATACAGGTCGTCACCCGCGCGCCCGCCTCGGCATAGAGCCATTCAAGTTCGCGCATCACCTGAAGTGCCAGCTCCCGCGTCGGTGCGACGATCAGCGCAAGCGGTGCTGCGGCCGGTCCCACTGTGCCGTCCGCGCCCAGGATCGTGTGCGCAATGGCAAGGCCGAAGCCCACCGTCTTGCCCGATCCGGTCTGCGCCGAGACCACAAGGTCCGCGTCTTGCAGCTTTGGATCGGTGACGGCGTCCTGGACTGCGGTCAGGGTATCGTAGCCGCGCTTTGAAAGCGCATTGGCGAGGGGCTGGAACATAATTGCGATCTGTCTGGACTGAGGAGGCGCGAATGCGCATTGCGCTCCTACCGATCAGCGGAGCCAAGATGTGCCGTCTAGGCCGGCACTTCCCATTTGTACACAGCAAATCCCAAGAGCGGGGGCTTATCCGAGCAAATTGGCTGCCCTTGCGTAGACTGGTTCGCATGAGTCTGACAGCACCGATGCGGCGCTTCTCGATGCGCCCCTCGGACGGCAATGCTGTGAGTTTCGCGGCGGCCACCTCCTTCTCGAGATTGGTGAACGTCACCCTGCTGAGACGGCCTCGATATAGCGCCAAACAACGGTTTCGCCGTCAAGAATCTGTACTTCCAGACGGTAGTCCCCTGAAATCGCTACGTTCCTGCGGCCGGAAAGAGCTCAAGCCCGTCTGAGCCCCCTGGCAGTATCATAGCCAAATCACGGACCTGCGATGCCTCGGGAGACAGCGCCAAGAAACGTGCGACGGACGCCGAGTACTCGAAAGGCGTTTTGCCCTTGTTTCGTTGATACTCGACCGTCGTAATGTATGACGGGTCCTTTAGGATGGCTTCCAGAACCGAACGGATATCGCCGTCCGTCACCATCCACGTGATACTGCAGACATCGACGAAGTGCTGCGGCGGAACGTCGGCTACAAGAAGTTGCACGATCTTGCCGCATACGAACGACGACGTCGCCGGGTGTGCCGCAAGGTACGCGAGTAGCTGTCGCCCTTCCTGGTAACCCTCGTTTCCATCCCGGCCGATGATTACGCCGGGGTGAAAGCTGAGCATCTTGTCGCCGTTATCGTGCCTCAGCGGACGGTATCTGAACTCGAAACGCGGAATCGCCGCTGAATTGGCCTGCTCGATTTCCGCATAGTGCCAGCCAGTGAAGATACGGGCCACTTCCGAGATATCCTGCTCAGTGTAGTCGGCTCTTGCGCCCAAGGTATGCAACTCAAGCAGTTCGCGGGCGTAGTTCTCGTTCAGGCTCCCTGCCGAGCTTTCGTCATTGTCCAGAAACTGCGCCATCAACGGGCTGCGAGCGCTGTAGACCAGCAGGTCTCTGAACTGGCCGAACGCGTTCTCTTGATAGAACGCGCGATCGTCAAACATCTGCAGGTGGATGCGCGAACTGTCCTTGTAGGCTGCATGAAAGTGATTGGCCCAGAACAGCGCCATGACCTCACGCAGCTGCTTTTCGCTGAATACAGCGCGCGTCAACTGATGGCCCAAACGTCCGTGCTGAACTTCCAGAAATTCTCCTGATCGAAGTTCACGATCGCATCGACGGCCAGTGCCTCGAGTGCCACATTTTCGATCCGAGTGTCGTTGAGTTGCTCATCGACAAACCCTTCGAAGCCGATCTCCTGCAGGCGGGCATAGAGCGCTGCGTTCGCACCGAATGTCAGCCGTGACATCGCCTGGCCTATGCCGTCGCCTACGGGCGCCGCCGACACCTGATAGGCGAACGACCGAGAACCTTGGTTGGCAAGTTCGATATGTGGAAAATTGCAGTTGTCCTAGTGATCGCAGTCACGGCTGTGATGTTGAACGCGCAAGTCAGAAAACGCGAAGTTGCCAGTGCGAAACTGGATATCGCGATAGCCGTCCTGAGCCAGGAACCCAGCGAGGGTACCAATGCGCTTCGAAAATGGGCTATCGAGGTTCTACAAGCCCCGCAAGCCGACAATGATCTAAGCGAAGCCGCCGCGGCAGAATTGCGAAAACAGGCTTTGCCGGTGAGAGGCGACTAGCAACGAGCTTGGGGCGGCGCGGGGATGGCAATGGCCTCTATCTCGCCGTCGGTCCGTTGGCGCGCGGCGCTGGATAGTCCGGGTTACGGTGAAGGGGCAACGAAGTGCCTAGGGCGCTCCGTTGCGCACCGATTTCGCGTTGGGCGGCGCGGATCTGGTTCCTTTGGCACGTCCCGGGATCGCGATGCGCTGGCAGGATGTGCCCGCATTCTATGCCACCCTGGGCGACTTCGGGGCTACTGCGGCACGGGCGCTGATGTTCATCTGCCCGTGACGCTCCTCCTGCCAATTCAGGACACTTTGAAGTTAGATGAGAGCATCATGGATCTGATTTGGCGGCGGGGGCAAACAAGCCTTTGACCGCCTCGAAGCTAACCGGCTTCGCCAAGATAGTACCGTTCCTGAACCGTTCCGGAAGCCCAGATGGACGGTAACCCGTCAAGAAAGCAAAAGGCACGCGGAGCGCTGTCAAGCGATCGGCGATCGCCGCGCTCGTGCTCTGTCTGAGATTGTAGTCGAGGACGGCGAAGTCCACATCCGAGCGTTCCAAGAAGGTAAGCGCCGAGTCAGCCGAATTGCACATACCAACAACCGTATGTCCGAGTTCCTCGACCATTTCTGCAAGGTCCAATGCAACCAGCGCCTCGTCTTCAACTAATAGGACGCGCATCGTTATTCGGAAGCTTCCAACACGTCAGATGGCAGAACGATCTCCAACTGCAGGCCTCCATGCCGAAAGTTCATGTCGATTTGAGCGTTCAGTTGCATCACCAGAACCTGCTCGATCACCCTTGTCCCAAAGCCTGTCGACGTTGGCGGCTTCAGGCCCTCGACGCCCGTCTCGATCCATCTCACGGTGAGACCTCCAGACGGAGTTCGGCTCCATTCGACCCTCAAGGTGCCCCCACCACAGGCGAGAGCGCCATATTTTGCTGCGTTGGTCGCCAATTCATGGGCGGCCAGGACGAGCGGCTGTATGGCATGTGCTGCGATGTGAAGGTCCGGCCCAGAAAGGTCGATCTTGGCGGGGCCTCCCGCGTAAGGCTCGAGTTCAGACTCGAAGAGGTGACGGAGCGACATGCCCTGCCATTCCTTCGCCGCGATCGACTCGTGCGCGCCGGCAAGTGCTCTGAGGCGCCCGTCCAACGCGCGCCTGAACTCTTCGACGGTCTTGGCAGAGCGTGAGGCCATTCGTGTGATCGTAAGAACCAGTGCGAAGAGGTTCTTCACGCGGTGGTCGAGCTCCCGCGTCACAAGCTGCAGGAGTTCCTCCTTCTTCTTTCTCTCAGTGATGTCCAGATTAAGGCCCACGTAACTTGCAAGATCACCGTTTTCGTCGATGACCGGGCGAGCAATGGCGAGGATGTCGTAGGTGCGACCGTCGCGACCGATGAAACGATGTTCGCGTTCCCAATTCCCTCTATCGCGAACGTAGGCTTCCCACGCTCTGCGGGTGTCTTCGACTTCATCAGGCAAGAGACTTCGGATCCACCCGAATTCCCGCGCCTGGTTGAAGGTCATGCCGACAAGGTTCAGAAAGGACTCGCTGACATAGGTCAGGCGACCTTCTGCATCGCAGGTCCAGACACCATAGGGGATCGAGTCGGCGATAGCCTGATAATGTCGCGTCCGCTCCGCGATATCGCGCTGTAACTGCTTCTGATCGGTGATGTCCACGATGGCCGCGTAGAAACCGTCGGGCGCATCGCCTTCGCCCCAGCGAGGCGCATAGGTGACAAGGACGTCCCGTCCGGCAGAAGAGCCAGACGTCAGCTTGGTCTCGAAGCGCGTCGTTTCCCCGGAAAGAACCTTTCTGATGTGGGGCTGAGCCGTCCGATAAACCTCCTCGCCAGCTACATCGGCCACGCGCCGTCCAATCAGCCGTGCCGGATCGCCATAGCCCCGATAGGCCTCGTTGACGTACTCGTAGCGCCCCTTGGCATCGACGACGGCGAACAGGATCGGCATTGCGTCGGCGAAGGACCTTAGAGCCTGCCGCTCCCGCTCCGTCTCCCGACGGGCTTTCTGGTTTCTGAGGAAAAGCCAGAGGATGTTCGCCACCGAACGAACGAAATCCACGTCGTAGGTGCTGAAGCTGCACCGCTCGCGGTCACTCTCGTGGATACCCAGCACGCCCCAGGGATCAGAAACAGGACCGACGATGACACTCGCGCCGCACTGGATGCCGTGCTCGATAAGCAAGCTGGGTGGTTCAAAACGATCTTCGGACGCGATGTCCTTCACGATTACCGTCTCTGAGGTCTTGAGCGAGTAGCCCGCCTGCGAGCCGGAGCTGCTGGGAATGGTCGTGTGTCCGACAAGCCCAGGTCGCCAACCACGCCCCGCCCTCAGGACGAAGTGGGTCTTGTCCGCGCTAAGCTCCAACAGCTTCACGAACCGCACATTCAGACAGCGTGCCAACTCGTCCAGAGCCACCTCGCAAAGGCTGTCAAAGCTGCAGTCACCGAGGGCCATCTGCCCCAGATTGGCTACTGCTCCCTGCTGTTCCTCTCTTTGTGAGGTAGACCGTGGGGTCCTATCGATCTTGGGCGACACACTCATGAGCTCTCGAAGCTCCCTTTCTAGCGGAGCCTAACCGCCCGAGGATTTCATTCTCAACATATTTCAGGCGCCAACAAGGCGTCCGCCGACCCCGTCTGCACTAGGGACCGCCGAAGTGATTTCGAACAGCCGGGCGCCCCTACATCTTCCCTAAGCCGCCAAACACACCTTACCCGCTGCCTTGAACGGCATCCGCTCTCAGTCGAAGCGCTTGGAATGAACCATCAGGGGGTTTGACCCCCGTGCAGGGCACGATCGAGACGTCGTGCATGCGCCAGTGCAGATCGAGGAGCTCTGCCTCGAGTGCTTCGATGCGTTCGGGTGACACCGTAGCTTCGCGGGGAACGACATATATCGTGCCGGTGAGAAAGCGCCCCTCCTCGCGCAAACGTAGTCGGCTGTCGCGCACCCACGGCAGGCGGCGTATGTGACCTTCGGCTTCCTCAATCAGGGGACTGAACTCGTTGTCGTCGATCGTTCTCGGCATCTCGTCGCACAGGTCCCTGATGGCCGCGCCAGTGTGCTTGAAACCGTCGTGCAGCACGTCCAAGGCGATCACGATGGCGGCGGCCGCGTCAGCCCACCACCAGCCCATCCCGATGCCCAGGATGCCGACCACGGCCGCCGCTCCCGTCATCCAGTCGGCCTTGTTCATCAGGGCGTCGGCCCAAAGCGTCTTGTCGTGCAGCGTCCGTGCCGGCTCGACCTTCAGACGTCCGAAGATGACCGGCGGCACGACGCTGTAGACAAGCGCCGCGATCATCGCCCAGCCGAACCAGATCGTCATACCGAAGAGTTCGAAGCTGCCGATCGTCGGATGCTCTCTCTTGATCAGGGCGATGGAGGAATCGACCATCAGGAAAATCCCCACGCCGCCGAGGGCCACGGCGCTGATCAGGTAGGCGATCGACGTCACGCGGATGTAGCCCAGCGGGAAGCGCTCGTTCGGCTTCCATCCTTCGATCTAGGACGCGACAAGGAACGCGATGGGGGGCACGAAGCTCAGCATGTCCTCGATCCAGGCGGTCTTCATCGCCTGGCTGTTGCCGACCGTAAGATAGATCGCTGTCACGATCGTCGCGAGGACGACGATCCAGATGACCTCCAACCATCGGGCGCGGCGGAGGGCCTTCCGCTGTTCTTCCGGCATTCTGTGGATGGACCCGCTCATCGCTGGTTCGCGCGAAGACGCTCGTCCAGGTTGTTCGTATGACGACGGAGAAACCGCTCGATCTCCATCAGCCAGCCGTTTTCGCCCGGCCGCACTGCGACCACATGGTCCGCACGATGCAAGATGACGTCGACAGGCGTGAGTCCGAGCGCTTCAGCTTGCCAGCGCGGAACGGCTGCGAAGTTCACATCCTCGGACCACTCATCGACCGGGCGTCCGCCTTCGTCTACGACGAGCTCGGCGAGGGGCAGATGCTGCGGTACGAAGACCTGATCTCCCTGCGGTTTGGCATCGTCGGGAAGCTCGCCGCGCACGGCGAGGACGCTGTCCTCCTCGTAATAAACATAGCTGGGCGCAGCACCGGCAACTGGCATGACGTCCTTGCGATTGAAGCCCCCTATCGCGAGATCCACGCCACCCTGCTCAAGGCTCGAAAGGGCCGCGAAAGCATCGAGGCGTCGCCATACGATCCGTGCCCCGAACTCGTCCGCAAAGCCTTCGACAAGCTCCACTTCAACCCCGCTCAGTTCACCGTCGCGGTCCACGTCTGTCCAAGGCGGGTTGAGCGAGACGGCAACGGTCATCTCGCCGTCGGAAACGACAGATTTGAGCGTTCCCTCGGGATCACTTGGAAACTGGAGGTCGTCGCAGGCAGAGAGGGCTGGAATGAGCGCAAGGAGCACAATGAAACGACGAGGACCGCTCGTCTTACCTCGCGAACGAAGGGGAATTGTCCCCTGGACTGACGATGTCAGCTTGGTTGTCATATCTTAAGAGTTTTGACGCTGCTCCTCAGGGCGAAGAACGATTTCATGCTGTAACTCCTCCTCGAGCGTTGCGAACGTTCCAGCGAGCGCGCTCGACGCGAATTGGTGTCTAACAAGTGTCCGAACAGGCTTTCGCGACTTATGTTCCCACAAGCTCGCGCGAGGGCGGGGCAGGCGACCGCGATCGTGGGGCCGTTGCAAGCGGGTTGCTCAACACGTCGTCCATCGACTGTCCGCAAAACCAGGTGACATTGTTCGACACCTATGGGCGCAAAAGGACTGGTCACTGCTTTAGCGGAAGCTGGCGGAACGCAGCAGTTCGGCAAGCAGTGTCCGAAGCTTCGTCTCATCGACAGGTTTTCGGAGCATGGGAGCCTCGCTCAGAGCCCCGCTCAGATGATGGTGTTGATAAGCCGTCAGCACGAGGAAGGGACACTCCCTGTCGCGCAGCATGTCCGCTACGCGCTCGGAAGTTTCACCTCTCAGTTGAACGTCCAGGATAGACGCGTCCGGCCGCTCTTCCTCGATGAGGTCCAGTGCCGCCGACGTTGTCGCCACAGGACCGATAACTGTGCAGCGCCACCGCTCCAGAAGGTCCTTGAGATCGAGCGCGATCAGCCACTCGTCCTCTACGACGAGGATGCGCTGATCGGCGAGATCGTCGGTCTGGGAGTAGGTCATGGTCGTCAATCGTCCAACGGAATCTTCAAATGGTAACGCAAGCCTTGCGGCTGATAGTTCAGCTCCGCCTCGCCATCCAACGCATGGCCGACCACGTCTTCCAGAAGGCGCGTGCCGAAGCCCTTGCGCTCCGGCGGGGTAATCTCGGGCCCGTCCGCTTCTTCCCAGCTGATCACGAGCCGTTGGCGATCCGCGGCTGTTTCGTCGAGGCGCCAGGCGAGATGCACCACCCCGCCCGACACCGAGAGCGCTCCATACTTCGCAGCGTTCGTCGCCAGTTCGTGCAGGGCCAAGCCGAACATCCGCGCCTGTCTCGCCGACATCCGCACCGGAGGTCCATCGATCGTGATCTTTTCCGGGCTCTCGTGCCGATGCGGCTCAAGGATCTCCTGCGCGAGGATCATCGGATCCGTGTGGTTCTCACTCCTCTCGAACACCAACCCTTCGGCCGTTGCGAGCGCGTGAAGGCGAGCGATGAAGGCGCTACGAAACCCCTCTTCGCTGCCGTCCTTCGAAGTGGTCTGCGACGCAAGCGCGCGAACGAGGCCGAGCAGGTTTCTCACTCGGTGCCCGAGTTCCCGCGCAAGCAACTCGTGATCGAGGGCGGAGCGCCGAAGCTCGTCATGCGTCCGCACCCGGTCGATACCAGCCGCGAGCAGGTTGGCATAGGTGCGCAGGAAGGCGACGTCGTCATCACCGAAGTCGCGCGGTTCACGGGCATCAACCTCGAGAACTCCGAAGGCTTCTCCCTCTCCGGCGATGATGACGTTGACCATACTTCTTACGCCGTGGTGACGCAGGACGGCAGGCGTCTCGAAGCGCTCCTCCAGGTCCAGGTCCGGCGACACTACCGGCTGAGCGGCCCGGAGAGCGTATCCGCCGGGCGAGTGTTCGTGGTCTCCGAGCGTCTCCCGTCCGACGACGCCCGGCTTCCAGTTCACGCCGGCTCGAATGAGCATTTCGCCGCGCTCCGGGAGATGCTCGAGCACCTTCACCAGGTGGACGTCCAGCGCGCTCGAAACCAGTTCGCAGGCGCGGCCAAGAAGGTCGTCGATGTCGTCACATTGGAACGCGAACAGCCCGAAGTCAGCAAGCGCCGCGCGCTGCAGTTTCAGCTTCTCTTCGACATCTGACACCGACACCCCGGTTCCACCCCGACAATTTTGAAGTGACACATCAGTTCAATGTGACCGGTTCCGTTTTGTTCCGCTTCGCACTCAGGCACCGAAATAGCCCGCTTCATGGTGGTGCTTGGCCCGGATTTCGTCGAGCGCCGGGTCAACTACATCCGCAGCCTGGCGGATGGAACGTTGGCAAGCACCGTCATCTGCGGCACGAAGGCGGGTCTTTCTTGAAACCCTGGAAGGTATTCACGGACAGCTGTCGCTGACACCCGCCCGAGTCGCCGCCGGCACTGCTAGAGGAATCTGCCTTGAGACGGGATCGGTCCCGACCCACGCTCGCCCGATGACGAAACACAGCCTCATCAGGTACTTCGACCCGTCAGCCACGAGACCATCCGCTATTGGTGGCACCGGTAGCTGACCTCGGGGCCGACTGTACCGCCGGTCAAGTTTTAACGGAGACAACTGCTTGAAGCGTAACCGCTGCATGCCCCTAAATCATTGACAAGTATAGACGTTATTCGGACTGAGATTGGCGGACCAAGGGTGGACTAGGTTCCGGGGGCGGCTTGATCCAGAAAGTAGCCAGCCCCGGACGCGCTGTCCGGCGGCCTCACCCAAGCAAATCTGGAGAACAGAAATGAAGACATTCGTCATGGCCGCCGTCGTCGCGGTGGCCGCCTTCTCGGCACCCGTTTCCGCGCAGGAAACCACCGCCGAAACCTATTCCGAGATCAAGGAGGCCTTCGGCTTCGTGCCGACCTTCATGCAGGAGTACCCCGAGCACGGCATCCGCGGCGCTTGGATCATGACCCGCGACATGGAGTTCAGCGACCAGACCGAGCTCTCGCCCAAGGTCAAAGCACTCATCAATATCGCCGTGGGCGCGCAGATCCCCTGTCAGTACTGCGTCTTCGCCGACACGGAGGCCGCCCGTGCGGCCGGTGCGACCGAAGGCGAGATCAAGGAAGCCGTGGGCCAGGCGGCGCTGACGCGCCACTGGTCGACGATCATCAATGGCCTGCAGATCGACTTCGATCAGTTCAAGGAGGAGATGGGCGGCTAACAGCCGCGGTCGGCCTGGAAAACGGAGTAAGCGGACCCTCTCCATATAGTGAGGGGGCCCGCTGCACCGAAAGCTTCGGAAGGGACAATAGGCGAGGCGAAAGCCCGTGGATCCTCAAGAGACGTTTGAGTCCGCAAGGCAAACTTGCGGGCGCTCGCCGCGTTTGAACAGCCGCTCAAATGTGTGGTGGTTGCGCTCGGCGCGTGCAGCACGCTGTGCATCGTGCGGGGCTGGCAGTTGGCGACGACGGTTGCGCATCTCCCGTTTTGTCTGATCTGGTTTTTTTTTGCGTGACGCTGACTGTAACTCGGTTGCAAGTGGTCGCTGCGCACTCACATGCCGCCGCTTGGATCGGCATGGCGCCCACAACAGCGAGACCCGTCGCTTCTGTCAGCGGACCGCTTGGCGACCTCACGCGGGTCGTACGCTCCGGGCGGCATTGTCATGCTGTGGTGAGGTCTCGTTCAGTTGTGCGCCCGTTGGCGGTCCTGATCCTCCAACGTGTCGACCAATGCGCCCAGCGATGACCGAAGCTCCTTAAGTCCGAATGTGAGCGCGAGCCGAGCGCCGACGGCTTCCGTATCCTGGTCGGAATCGATGGAGCGCTCGGTCAGACTCTGAAGTGTTCGGTCGATGCTGTTCAGTAGCTTGCGCGGATTATCGCTGCCGGTGAGGATTCGATCGAGGGCCTCACTTAAATCCTTGCGGACGTCGCGCACCTGCTTGTCCATGTCGTGGAGAACGCTTCGGTCTCGCGAGAGAGCGTCGTCCGCCCGGTCCACGATGATCGTCGCGTTATAGAGACGGCGCACAGCCGCAAGCCTCTCGTCTTCTCGATCGCCACGAACCCGTGTGTAGGAATCTGCCTCTCGAGCGAGCGCCATCTCCCGATCGTAACGCGGCGCGATCTCTTTCGCTTCCGCCTTTCCATGACCGGCTGCCGTTGCCACAGCATCGTCCGTGCGGTCTCTCACTGCCCGAAGAACACGGTGGAAGTGTTTCTCGCGTCGGGTGCGTGAGCGCTCTGGCCACACCACGAGGGAAACCAAAATCCCCAGGCCCGCACCAAAGGCGATTGCGGTGGCTCTGCTCACGGCGGTCTGGAAAGGATCGACCTCTGATGCGAGGGAAATGCCCACGGCCGCGACGAGTCCGTAGGTCCAGTCGGATCGGAAAGACGCAAGTCCGCTGACCAGAAAGACGGACAAGGCGAGAGCAAGCGTTTTGCCGACCTCATAGGGCAGCGCCAGCAAGGTCACGAGCCCGGCGGTGGTACCCACCAGTGTGGCGACCAGCCGGGCGCCGGCGGATCTGGCGGTGCCTCCGATGCTGGGCTGAAGAATGAATACGGCGCTCAACACACCCACAAATATTTCCGATAGCCCCATCAGCCGCATCAGAAGAAAGGTCGAAGCTGCCGCGACGGCGCCCTGAAGCGCCGCTCGAGCTGCGTCCTTCCAAGCATCTGGACGGGATGACGTCAGGATCTTCGGCATTTGTCGTTGCAACCGATCAACACCTCGAACCGTCTGCGCAGAGAAGTGACGTGAGCCGCGGTCAGAGCGTCACCTTCCGGATCTCAGCGGGCCGCTTACCGAACCTCGCGCACCTGATCGGTCGTGAGAGCGCCGTAATCGTTGCCCCAAGAGTTGCGAATATAAGTGCCGATTTCGGCGATGTCGTTGTTGGTGAGACGGTCACCGAAGGCTGGCATGTAACCGAAGCCGTGAACGGTCGTCATGGCGAGGAATTCGTCGTCGGCCAGCTTCTCGTTCTCGGCCAGCACGGCACCGGCGCCGCCGCGGCCGGCGGGACCGTGGCACATCGCGCAGTTCTGAGCATACAGCGGCGCGCGCCGAGCGCGGCGACCGCCGGGATATGGGCCTCTTCGGTCACGGAGACGGCATCCGCAGCCGAGGCTTCGGGACGTTCGGACATGTCGTCTTCGGTCGCAGCGGCTGTTCCCGCCTCGGTGCCGCCGGTGGCCGGATCTTCCCATTCCTGTGGCGCCCCGCCCTCTCTTGCCCCGCCAAGGACCTCGCCGACCGTCGACGGGCCTGCGGCGAAGCTGAGTCCGCCGCCGCCATTTTCGGCGTAGGTGAACATCAGGATTGCGCCTGGATTGTGCAGCACCGAAGTGTTGAGCCCTTCACCGAACTTCTGGGCTGCCGAGCCGAAGGCGTCGGTGGCCAGAAAGACGGTCCGGTTGTCGGGCGCGACCAGCACGTCGCGATATCGGTTCTGTGTGGACAGCCAGGCCTCCGGCGGGCCTTCCGCTTTGGTGCCGTCGTCGGACATGTGCTGGACGTACAGCGTACCGTGCTTGAGCGTCGGGATCAGCACAGAGTTGTCCCATTCCGGGATGCCATCCTCGCCAGCCTGATAGGGTAGCACCGACGAAGGCGCGATGGTCGGGTCGCAGATGTAGCCGCAGACATCGCCGATCGGATAGTCGTCGTCGACCGTCCAGTAGGTCGCCAGCGGCGGCACCAGCTTGCCCGGAAATTCGCTTTCCTGAAATTGCGGCACAGTGTCGGGCAGCGGATCGGTGTTTGGGGTGACATCGTCGGGCGCTTCGGCCCAGTCGATGAAACGATAGTTCCTGTCGTCGATGTTGCCCGCGACCCAAGGCCAGCCGTAATTGCCGCCCGGAATGATGAGGTTCAGTTCGTCATCGGTTGCCGGGCCGTGTTCGGTTTCGTAGAGCTTGCCGTCAAAGCCGAAAGCCAAACCCTGCGGGTTGCGGTGGCCGAACGAGTAGACGTGGCTGCGGACGCCGTCGATCTCGGGGTTGTCCTCGGGGATCGTGCCGTCGGGATTGAGGCGCAGGATCTTGCCGGAATAGGTGCGCCAGTTCTCGCTATCGACCTCGTCCTGCGTGGGCAGCGTCAGGGCCAGGTTCTCGCGCCGCTGGTTGCGGCCGAAATTGGCACCCTGGTCGCCGATGGAATAGTAGATCTTCCCGTCCGGTCCAAAAACGACACGACCGGCATTGTGGTCATTCCAGGCGGGCAGCCCCCTGATGAGCGGCATCGGCTCGACCAGCTGCTGGAGATCCTGGTTGTAGGTGTAGCGCACGATCTGCGCCGAGGGGTCAGGGTCTTCCTCTGTGCCATTGTTGATCGTGTAGGAAATGTAGATGTAGTCGTTGCCCGTGCCCTGCAGCAGCTCGGGATGCAACGCCATGCCCAGAAGGCCTTCGTGCTGCGGTCCGCTGTAGACATCCTCGAGCGCCAGGAGCACCTGCTGGGCGCCGGTGATGGGATCGACGCGCGTCACCTCGCCGCTGGTACGCTCCGTCAGCCAGATCATGTCGTCCGGACCCCAGTTCAGTGCCCAAGGATCGCTGAGGTCGGTCGTCAGCACGCGGGACGAGAAAAGCGAATTGTTGCCGGTCTCGACGTCGACTGGAAGCACCTGCGCGGCGGCCATTCCGGTTCCAAGGAGCAATGCAGCGACAAGAGTGCCACCAGCGCGCGATGCTCTGATTGCTTGATCGTGCCCAAACTGAACGCTGCATCGTACCATGTTCACCTCTCTGGAATCGTGTGTTGGCGGCGAGCGAATGCCCTCCGAAATTGTGACGCCGTTTCACCGTTAACTTGTCGCGTCCGGCACGGTTCCAACCTTCGCCTGGGGTCTTGCGTATGCGACCTGAGTTATAGCGGAGCGGTGTCCTGCCTACGCGGCATGGTCGAATAGATCTCCTGCACGCGGCAGCGGCCGCACGGCTTCAGTCGGCGGCACGGGCGCAAGGCGCGGTCCCGCGCCAGATTTGTATTTGCGCAGCACATGTTCAGTTCCTTTTTTTCAGAGGCGAGCCCGGCGGGTGCAGGCCGGGCTCGCCTAGGTGTCAGGCCGCTACGGCCCGACCCTTGCCCAACTGCGAAACCAACAGTGGTTCGTTGATGGTCAACCAGGTTTCGGCGATCTTGCCTTCCTCCATCCGGTAGAGCGCGACGCCATCGAAGACGACGCGGGTGCTGTCAGGCGCGATGCCCTGGAACTCGCCCGAATGGGTCGCCCAGATCTCCCAATGCGCCGAGACGAAGTCCTCGGTCGCGATGGTCTTCAAGGTCAAGAACGTCATGTCGCTGAAGGACTCGCGGAAGATGCGGAAGAACGCCTTGTAGCTCTCGCGGTCGTTGAACTCGCCGTTCGGAAACCCCGGGAAACCGTGGCATACGATGTGGGGGACGACGGTCTCGTCGATCACATCGACATCGTCGATGTTCGCCGAATGCGTGCCGGCGAGGAAGCGGGCGACAGTCGCCTTGTTGGTCTCGATAATGGTGTTCGTCATGACTTTTCTCCTTGGTTGATTTGAGGTGGTGAGTGCCGGCGGTCCCCGCGTAAGCAGTTGCGATGAACCGGCGTGGGAGCGGTGAAACCTTGCCGTCAGAATTACCGGGCTTGGACGCGCTCCCAGTCGCGCCCATGTCGAGCCGATAAGGGGACTGCGGCTCAGGCGAGGATGGCCTCGACCTGGGCAGCGATTTGCTGTGTGACGGCCTCGGTCGTTCCGCGCCCATAGGCGCTTCGGACGATGTCCGTCAGGGTGTCCAGCCGATGCGAGACGGGCAGATGGCCCGAGAGCACATGCGCGGGGTCGAGCGCTTCCAGGGCTCCCAGCATCCGGCCGAGCGATGCTCGGTCCATTTCTGCAAGCCAGGGCGCATCCACGCTCGACCAGGCGACGAGGCCTTCGCGCAGCCCGTCCTCGGGGATCTCCTCGATGGTTTCGACACTGCCGGGCAACAGGGCGCCGAAGGCGTCGGCGGCAAAGAAGACGCGGTCGGTCTCGTCGAAGAAGCCCATCGTCTCGGGCGCGTCGTAATAGGGCGGTTTGACCTGATGCAGGCGCCGACTGCGGACCTCGAACACTTCGCCGGGCTCCAGCAGGCGCATCCGCGAAGGATCGCCCACTCCCATCATCCCCATCTTTCCCGCACCGAGGAAGTTGGTCACCACCCTGGCGTTCGGCGCGATTGCGAGGCGCGGTCGAGATTGCCGATGTGGTCGGCGTCGGTGTGGCTCAGCCAGATCCAGCGCAGGTCTTCGGGGTCGATCTCGGCGCCGAGGTGCTCGATCATCGCGTCCGACAGGGCGCCAAGTCCTGTGTCGACGAGGACCGGCTCGCGCCCCTTCAGAAGAAACGCATTGATCGGCAGGGCGCCAAGGCCTGGCACGGGCAGCCAGGATGGCAGCGCGGTCCAGGCGTCGGTCACGGGCTGCGCGTGCTGTTGGACGGGTTCGGTGATCGGTGTCATGTTGGCCTCACTTTCAGTGAACATCAATGTTCACCTGAAGTGTCGGATAGGCGATTCAGATCCACTTGTCAATCATTCGATGATCAGCCATGTTCATCGAATGACAGGACAGAAGCGCCCCTACCGCCTGCGCGAGCGCGCCAAGTCGCAGGAAGAAACGCGACAAAAGATCGTCGAAGCCACGATGCATCTGCACGAAGAGATCGGCCCGCGCGCCACGACCATCAGCGCGATTGCCGAACGTTCCGGCGTGCAGCGGCTGACGGTCTATCGGCACTTTCCCGACGAGACTGCGGTCTTCCAGGCCTGCACGTCGCACTGGCTGTCGCTCAATCCGCCGCCCGAATCTGCCGAATGGTCCGGTCTCGAGGACCCGAGGGCGCGTTTCGAGGCAGCCGTCGCGGCGTTCTACGCCTACTTTTCGCGTACCCGCCGCATGTGGACCGTGTCCTACGAGGACGTCGCGCATGTCCCGGCCTTGCAGGGCCCGATGGCGGAGTTCGCCGCCTATCTCGATGGCGTCTCGAAGGGGTTGCTCGCTGCCTTCGACGGGGCGGCGGACATGCACCATATCGCGCCAACTGTTCGCCACGCGCTGCGCTTTCAGACCTGGGCGAACCTCGAAGATCAGGGGCTGGACGACCGCGGCAAGGTTGCCTTGGTGTCTCATTGGCTATGCTGCCCCGAGCGAGGCTGAGTCCGGCGCTCAAGTCCCTGACGCTCGTCGAGAGCCGCGCGACGGCGACCAGGCTCATTCGACCGCGCGATGGGATCATCGCTGTGCTGTGCTGGGTGGTGTCAGGGACGCCTCGGCGACAGCCGCCAGCCTAGGCGGGATCGGGAGCGACAGGAAGATCCACGACGAAGGCAGCGCCGCGATCCCTCTCGGCTTCAAGGTCGATCGACCCTCCATGTGCCAGCACGATGCGGTGCGACAGCGCCAGACCCAGTCCAGTGCCCTCGCCGGCCTCCTTCGTGGTGAACAGGGGATCGAAGACCTGAGCAGCGATCTCGCGAGGAATACCCGGACCATCGTCCACCACGCGGATACGGACGTGTCCGTCGATACTGCAAGCCGTTACGTCGACTCGCGATCCGGTGCCGGATGCGGTGATGGCCTGCACCGCATTCATCACAAGGTTCATCAGCACCTGGACCACCTGCACTTCGTCGACCAGCAGGTCGGGCAGATCCGGTTGCAGATCGATGTCCACATTGATCTCCGGCTCATCCATTTCGGCGCGAAATGCCTCGACAGCGCCCTGGACCAGGCGCGCGGTCCCCACCCTTGCTACGGACAGCGGCCGGTCTCGCACCATGGAGAGGAAGGTCCTGACGATACGCACACATCTTTCGGCTGAAGCCGTCAGCTTCTCGACCCGCGGTATCAACGAGGTGTCCAAATCCTCTTCAAGAAGCAGATGTGCGTTGCCGACGACGACGGACAGAGGATTGTTCAGCTCATGAGCGATTCCGGCAAGCAACTCGCCAAGGGCAGACATCTTCTCGAACTGGAAGATCTTCTTCTTTTGACGCTCGATCTCGGCTTCCGCGGCGAGCCTCTCGGTCAGATCCTCCAGGCTGGCGACGATCACGTCCTCTCCGCGGTAGTCGATGAGCCGTGCCGAGAGGAGCGCGGGAAACTCGCTGCCATCCCCGCGGCGCGCCGTGATGTGCATGTCGTCGACGCGCGCCGTCGGGAGGAGTTGCGTGATGAAGTCGGCCCGATCCTCGCGATTGGCGAAATGTTCGAGGCTGTTGAACCCCTTGCCAAGAAGATCCGTCGCGGCGGGCGACCGGTAGAGTACGCGTCCGTCTCCGATGCGAGACATGATCAGGCAGACCGGGCAAGCGAGAAGGACCTTGGACATCAGTTCTTCGAGTTCGCTCGCGACCTTGTCCTCGCGGCCTCCCTCGGCGAGCCGGCGAAGCACAAGCGCAAAGCCGTCGCCCGACACCTCCACCAGCTCCGGCCGCCATTCCTCGCCGGCGAGCCCGATCTGGAGTTCGGACAATAGATCGGTGCGCCCGAGATAGCGCTCCTCGATGATCCGCAGGCTGACGGCCGCAGCTTCACTCAGCAACCCGACGCGGACGCATTCCGTGAGAAAGACATTCCATGGCGTGCCCGTTGAAAGATAGGGAGAGACGACGGAGAAGGCCTTGCGGAACGATGGATTGACGGTCACGAGCTGGGAGTCAGCATCGAAGATGCCAATCGGTTCCGAGGCCAACGCAACTGCTTCTTCGATGCCGGTCATGGCGCCGACAGTCACTCGGTTGCGCTTTGCAGGATGCGGAGCCCGTCACCTTTGTCGATCACCGCGAAGCCCTCGCCGAGAAGCGCCGCGGTCGAAAGGTCGGTGGCTACCGTCATCGTCTCGGCGCTGCGGCGCACCTTGTTGGCAGTGGTCACGGCCGGCCCGAAGACGTCGTAGACATACTTCTGCACCCCGACCACCGAGCCGATCACCGACCCGCTGGCGATACCGATCCGGATCGGCCATTTCATCTGGTGCGTCTCGTTACGCCGGCGGATGAAGCGCAGGAACCGCACTGCGGTGCCGGCGATTGCCGCGGCATGATCGCCGACGGGGTCGGGAACGCCGGCAACGGCGATGTAGCTGTCGCCCATCGTCCGGATCCGCTCGCAACCGAACTGCTGGCCGATCCGGTCGAATGCGGTGAAGATGTCGTTGAGGTCCGCCACGACGGAGGCGGGGTCGTTCGCTGCGAGCAAGTCGGCGAAGCCTTGGAAGTCCACCGAAATGACCGACACGGAGTCGAACGTTCTCGGCACGACTGCACCGAACGAACGGAACTCTTCATAGGCCGAGCGGGGCATGAGGTTCAGCAAGAGCTTCTCGACCTGCTCCTTTTCGCGCCGGATCTCGTGCGTATTTCTCTCGACCATCATGGCGTAGGAATCGATCATCGATTCCAACTCCTTGATCCGGCTTATGTTCTGACAAACGAGCACGGCGAGGTTTTGCTCTTCGAGGGCCCGGTTGAACTCGATGGCCACCGTCATGGATCTGCGGCCCGACTTGAAGGTGACTTCGACGGTGTGGCGGCCTTCCGTCCGAAGCTTCTCAAGTGCCGCCATCACGTCGAGAGTGCCGACTATGACCGCGCCGTCACCTCTGTCCGCGCCGAACCATTCGCTGAAGGTGTCATTGGCGAAACGCACGGCGCCGGTCGTCACGTCGACCAGCGCGACGCCCACTCCGATGGCCCGGAGAAGCTGCTCGTTGATAGCTTCGATCATGCGTCTTCTGCCTCGACCAGGACCTGGCGTCGGGCTTCGATGCCCTCCAGCAACTCGGCCACGTGATCGGGCGCGATACCGGATTCTTCCAGCGTCTGGGCGACCAGCTCCTTCAGCCGGTCGAAATGGCTGTTGTGGATCCCCAGCCCCCGGTGTGCCCCGCGGAGATGCGCGTCGGTGAAGGCCGCCGGTCCACCCATGAGCGAGGCCACGAACTTGGTCTGGTGGTCGATCAGACGCGGCATGTCGACGTCCTCGAAGAACGGGCCGATGTCATTGTCATCGAGGATGTGGTCGTACAGTCGGATGACGATGCGGCTGACCGTGCCGAAGCCGCCATAGTGTTGATAGAGAGTCTCGGACATCAGCGTCGCCTCCGGATGCCGGGCGAAATGGATCAGGAACAGGTCGATCGCTACCCTTGACCGGCGTCAGCCGGACCGCGCATCAAACGCTTCTCACCACCGACGAGTTTCCGCGCAAGTTCCATTGAATTCAAGCCGCAATGGCCTTGAGCGAAAAGCGATCCTGCATCCAGGCCTGTTCGTCGCGCATCGCCGCACTGAGCCATAGGAACAGGTCGCGGACTTCCGTCACGGGCATATCGAAGGCGGCGAGCCTGTCAGTCAGGGTCCAGATGTCCTTGGTCACGGCATCGCGCGCCGCGGCGAAATCCGACAGTGCCTGATCGGTTCCCGATGCAGCCGCCCGCGCCAGAACTTCGGCGTCGCGAAAGGCGTCGGTCATGCCATGTGCGGTCACCGGATCCCTGAAATAGCCCGCATCGCCCACGAGGGCCCACCCTGGACCCGCTGCCTGGTGCATCCGGCCGACGTGACCGCCGAACACCTTGGGCACACCGACGATCTCTGCGTCGTTCATCATGACGCCCAACTCTGCGTTGGTCTCGCTCGCGAGGTGCCGAAGCGCCTCGGTTTCGGTCATGGTGGCGCGGAGTCCTCTGAAGCTCTCGGGCCTGACCGAGGCGATGACACAACTCTGCCCGCCGTTCGTCGGCAGAACGCCCACCGAAAGTCCCTTGGCGAAGAAGGCATGGTTGTCGGCCAGGGGCATTCCCCGGACATATGCATAGATGTGGGTCAGCGCGTTGATGCCCTGCCTGGTGACGGGTGCACCGAGACGCCGGGCAACGGTCGACCTGAGCCCGTCGGCGCCGACCACCAGCCCGGCCGAGACGTCGTACGTCCGGCCCAGAGGATCGGACAGAATGACACCCGTCACCCTCCCCGATCCCTCTCGCAAGACGTCCCGGAAGGCACAGCGGTAGCGGAGTTCCGCGCCGGCCTCGGCGGCGGCCTCGGCGAGAACCCGGTCGGTGATGTGCCGGCGCGTGCCCATCATACCCGGCACACCGTTCATCGGGCGCAGATCGACCGGGATCACTTCGTCTCCGAAATGGAAGGTCGACCGCCCGATCCAGGGGGTATCGTGAGCCATCAGTCTCTGGGCAACCCCCCACCTTTCAAGCTGCATGACGGCGCCGCGGGTCATCGCGTGCGAGGACAGCGTGTCGGTCCCGGCTTCGTCGCGATCTACGCAGAGAACACTCATTCCCTGTTTCGCCATCAGCATGGCAACGGAGGCTCCGGCGCAGCGTGCGCCGATGACCACGGCGTCAAATGTTTCGGATCTCATGTCTCTGTCTCCTCAAGCGACTTTGGGCATGGCTTCGGCCCCCAGGTGCCAGACGACCTGCGTTACGATGTCCTGCGCGTCTGCGCCGACACCGTCGATGAAGGTTGAGTTCCGGCGGCGCATGAACGGCAGCCCCAGCGCGTAGAGCCCCGGCACGGAGGTCACGCCGCCGCTATGGCGAAGCTCGCCCGCGGCATCGAGGACCGGCAGTTTCAGCCAGGGATAGCTCCGTCGGAAGCCCGTCGCCCAGACCACTGTGCGGATACCTGCTGCGTCGAGGTCCAGGGAACCCTTTGTGCCGGCGACGAAGCGAGGCGGACGGGGCCGCTCGTCTCGTGGCGCCTCCGTGCCGGAGCGCGAAATCCAGTCGTCGATACGAGCGAGGAGGTCGGCGCGACGGCGGTCGGCGCGTGCAATCTGCTCGGACAGGTCGCCGGAAAGGCTCACACGGCCGTCCTCTCCGCCGATGACGCGTGAAACGGGAAGCACGTTCATGCGAACGAGCGAGTCCAGAGATATGTCGCGTCCGGTCGTGGAGCCGACCAGCTGGAGCGAAGGTTGTTCCAGCGCGCGCTTTTCATCGAGCGTATGCGGACGCGGCTCGGAAAGGATGCCCGACGCGTCGAGCCATTCCATCACGTCGCGCCCGCGCCACCGACGTGGCGTCGGGGCGTGGCGGCCGACGGATATCGTGACGTCGTGACCGGCGAGACGAAGCTCCTCGGCGAGTTGCAGGCCCGTCGCGGACGCGCCGACCACAAGCACCCCGCCGGACGCGATCTGGTCCGGGTGGCGATAGTCGCGGGTCGTGATCTGTTCGATGCGGGTCGCGATGCGAGCCGACCAGTCGGGCCGGTTCGGAACGTCGCAGGCTCCTGTCGCGACAATGACCGCGCGCGCACGGAAGGCGCCCGCACCGCTCTCGACCAGGAAGCCATCGCCTGACGGCGTGACGGCCCGTACCGGCGCATCGGTCACAACCGGTGCATTCGAAACCCGCGCGTAGCGTTCGAGAAACGCGGCGACCTCGTCGCGCCGCATGAAGCCGTTCGGGTCGTCGCCGTCGTAGGCATGACCCGGCAGGCGAGTCATCCAGTTGGGGGTCAGCAGTCTCAACGACGACCAACGCTCGTTGTGCCAGCGGTCGGCCACATGCCCGCGCTCCAGCACGACATGGTCGATGCCCCTGTGGCCAAGGCAACGGCTGGCGGCGAGGCCTGCCTGGCCCGCGCCTATGACAATGACGTCGGTAACTTGCATGGAACCGGCTTTCCTGGGGTTGAGGATATGGCGGGCGATCCTGGCGGACCGCCCTGTCACGCCGAGGTCAGGCAACCTCGACGGTGACGTCGGTGCCGTTCGACAGCATGTCGAAAACCGCCGAGCGAGCCACCGACTGCTGCACGACGGCAGCAAGTTTCGTCGCGTCGGCAGAGCCTTCCACGGTGACCTTCACGCGGATGGCGTTGAATCCGTTCCGCACCGTGTCGTTCAGACCCAGCAGACCGCGCAGGTCGATGTCGCCCTCGACCGAGGTGCGAACCGACGTGAGCTCGATCTGGCGGGCCGAGGCGATGTTCCCGATGCCTGCGGTGATGCACGCGGCGAGTCCCGTCAGCAGGTACTCGACCGGCGTCGGAGCGTTGTCGGCACCGCAGAGAACGGCGGGGTGGTCGGCTTCAACGACGAACTCTTTGGAATGGCTCTGTTCGCCGCCTGCGCCGAAGTAGCCGTTGACGGTACCGCGGCTGTGCGTACCGGAAATCCATTCACCCTTGGCGCGAAACTGAAACTTCGCCGCCTCGGGGTTGTCACCGACGAAGGCAACGGTGCCAATAAGCGTCGGCACGTCGACGCCGTTCATGGCGACTTTCTCGGGGCGGGTCATGGTAGCGGTGGTCATCTTGTCTTCTCCTGTGTGTGTAACTGCGGGGCCTAGTGCCACCGCACCCAGGCGTATGACGCCGCAAGGTTTCAGTTTTCGGTCTTGCCCCCGGCCTTAGCGTGTCAGTGGTTTCAGCCTCGTACCGGCAGCCAAACAAAAGGCCCGCCGGAGTTGGCGGGCCAGTCGGGGGTCGGAGGAGGTCGGCTTGAATTCAGCTCTGCGAACTGCGATCGAACTTGCCGTTGTCCCAGAAGTGCTTGACGTCGGTCCAGGTGTTGCCGCGGCGGGCGATGTGGGTCTCGAAGCCGGGGCCATAGCTGGGCCGGTTCTTCCTTTTGATCATCGGTCTGCTCCTTGTGACTGATTGCGTCTGAAGGCCACGTCGCGTGGTCCTGTCATCGCTATGCCCAAGCGTCGTTTCGATCTTGCGTCTGCGGCGGGATCAGAACGTTTCATTGGTTTCAGCCGCGCAGGCTCCAATAAAAAAGGCCCGCAGTGGCGGGCCTTCTCGGAGCTGTGGCGAAGATCATCGGGGATGCAGCCACTTCGGCAGATAGCCATAGGCGTTCTGCCCCGCCGTCGTCACCGCAATCTGGTGCTCGGCGAGCATCTCCGCCAGGCGCCCCGAGTTGTATGCATCGAAGGTCTCGGTCGCGCCGCCAATGTGTTCCCCTGCCACGAAGACTTGCGGGATGGTGGGAGAGCCGCAAATCTCGCGCAGGGCGGCGCGGATGCGCCCGCCCCGGTTGTCGGTTCTGTAGGCTGCCGAGTCGAGGTCGACCGAGAGGTATTCGATCCCGCTCTCCTTGAACATTCGGCGGACGGACCAGCAGAACTCGCACCATTCAAGCGCGTACAGCACGACAGGTGCCGACGTGACCGTCTCGCGCACCTCGGCCAAGGCCTCCGCATCGGCGCTCGTGGCCGCAGGCACAGGTGCTGGTGCCGCGGCGATGTCGAAACGGCTGCTGGGCGTCGATCTCGATAGCGCGATCTCGTCCTCGGTCATTTCCTCCGGAACGTCGGCAAACAGCGGTGTCGACAAGTAGCGCTCGCCCGTATCGGGCAGCATCGCCAGGATCTTCGATCCCTTTGGCGCGGTCCTGGCGATCGTCATGGCGGCGGCGAAGGTCGCACCCCCGGTGATGCCCACGAAGATCCCCTCCTTTTGGGCCAACTCTCGCGAGTACCGCATCGCGTCATCGCCCGTGACCGGCGCAAAGGCGTCGATCCTGCCTGCAGCCAGCGCCTCATTCGCTATTTGCGAGATGAAGTCGGGAGACCAGCCCTGCATGAGATGCGGCCGGAAGCCGGGATGGCTTTCGGCGGCGGATCCGTCCGCGTTGAAGGGCTGGACATGACCCGAGGCCATGATCGGCGAGTTGTCCGGCTCGGCCGCGACGATCCTGGTCTTCGGGCTCAGTTTCTTCAACCCGCGCGAAACGCCGCTGATCGTGCCGCCGGTGCCGAAGCCCGATACGAAGTAATCAAGTCTGTCGGCACCGAAGACATGCAGGATCTCGCGCGCGGTGGTCCGCTCGTGGACATCCGCGTTCGCAGGGTTTTCGAACTGCCGCGCGAGGAACCAGCCGTGGGTCTCCGCAAGCTCGCGCGCCTTGCGGACCATGCCGGTGCCCTTCTCGGATGCCGGCGTCAAGACGACCCTTGCCCCCAGGAAGCGCATCATCTTCCGACGCTCGATCGAAAAGCTCTCGGCCATGGTCACGACCAACGGGTAACCCTTCTGCGCGCAGACAAGCGCCAGCCCGATGCCGGTATTGCCGCTGGTCGCTTCGACGACGGTTTGGCCGGGTTTCAGCGATCCGTCGCGCTCGGCCGCTTCGATGATGGCGAGCGCAAGGCGGTCCTTGACCGACCCGCCCGGGTTCGCCGCCTCGAGCTTTACGAACATCTCGGCTCCGTCGGGCGCAAGGTGGTTGATACGGATAACCGGTGTGTTGCCTATCGTATCGAGGATGGAATTATTGATGTTCATGAGAATTGCTTTCAGGACGAGGCATGTGTGCAGGACGCCGGGTCAGGCATCCTGCACAAAGCGGTGGAAGTTGGTGCCGCGCAGGCTATCGCGCCATCGCGTGTCGGGCGGGCCCGAAATGCGCTTACGCTCTCGAAAGGAGATTACCACGTCAGGCGCGCCTTGTGCAGCAGGTCGACGGCCGGGTCGCGGCGGTTGGGCGGCAGCCCGATGTCGCGCATCAGGCGGTCGTCCAGGCCCTTCAGATGGAGCTTGGCGCGCTGTGCTTCCCGATGGTCGCGCCAGCGCAGGGCCAGTTCCGAAAGGGTCCCGTGCAAGCCCGGCAAGCGTCTTGGTTTCGCGGCACTTACTGTCATTGTCGTCATCGTCTTTCCCTCAGTTCTTGGCCACCTCGCGGCCATCGTGTTTCCGATGCATCCTTTCTGAGGGCACGATGTTGCAGTCGGTTGTCCGAAACCGAGGATCCCTGTTTCAATTGATGAGGGAGAAGAAATTCGAGTCTGGAAGACGTATTCGCTGCGTTCTCAGGCCCCTCGACAGAAATTCTTGAGCGCGGGGGACCGGAAGCCGTTACAATTGAAACATTCGCGGCAGGATCAGAAATCACGTTGAAACAGGGAGGACTTAGCGTGCACCCATGACAAGTGAGCCGGACCTTTCCTCACTCTCGCCCGACGTGCTGGCGGACGCATTCGAGTCGCTGGCGGAAGGCGTCGCCGTCTACGACAGGGACGAACGGCTTGTTTTCTACAACCAGCGCTACAAACAACTTCTGGGGCCGGTTGGCGACCTGGTCCGGCCCGGGCTGCATTGGCGCGACCTGATCCAAGGGTGCGTGGAACGCGGAGTTGTCGCGCCCGAGCATGAAAGCGGCGAAGATTGGGAGACGGTTTCGGAACAGTTCCGCGACACCCACGCCCAGAAAACCGAGATTCGGCAGCAGAACGGGCGCTACTTCGAAGTCTCGTATCACCCGACACGGTCCGGGGGCTTCCTCGTCACCCGCTCGGACGTGACCGACCGGTACAAGGCCGAACAACTGGCCGACGACCGCGCCACCCTTCTGGCCTCAATCCTCGACGCCAATCCGATCCCGGTCTGCATGGCGCGGCTGGACGACGGCAAGGTCGTCTACATGTCCAAGGCCGCGCGCGAAATGATGGGCGAGGCAGAGTACGCCATAGACTTCTACTTCGATCAGTCCCGACGTGAAGAGTATGTTGCGCTTTTGAAGGAGCATGGAAAGGTCGAGGACTTCCTTTCCCGCGCGCGCAGCATCGACGGCTCCCCTCTTTCCGTCTCGCTCTCCGGCGTAGTGACCGAGTTCGGAGGCGAAATATGCGTGGTCTCGTCGATCACCGATCTGACCGAGGTGCTGGAACGCGAGGCCCTGATCCGACAGGTTGTCGAGGCGTTCCCGGCGCCCGTCCTGATGAATCGCGCTGATACCGGTGAGATCATCTACCGCAGCCCCGAACTGGTCGATATGCTCGGTCCGTCGCTCAACGCTTGCGATTTCTACGTCGACGTAAAGGACCGCGCCGGCTTTCTGGCTGCGCTCCGGCGGGACGATGCGGTCCTGGACTACCGGGTCCGGCTCAAGAACGCCGAAGGCACGCCCTTCTTCGCTGCGGTCTCGGGTCGCCTGACGGAGTGGAACGGGGAAGAAGTCCTTGTCACCTTCTTGCGTGATCTCACGCATCTTCTCGAGATCGAGACCGAGTTGGACCGCCGCCGGGATCAGACTTTCCAGAACGAGAAGATGATGGCGCTAGGAGGACTCATGGCGGGCGTCGCGCACGAACTGAACAACCCACTTTCAGTGGTGGTTGGTCACGCCATGATGCTTCAGGACGAAGGACTGGAACCGGACATCCTTCGAAAGACGCGCAAGATCTCGGAAGCCGCTGAGCGCTGCTCGAAAATCGTGAAGACGTTCCTCAGCATGGCGCGTCAAGCGCCGACCCGGATGGAGGAGACCGACGTAGGTGAGGTTATCGAGACCGCCGTCGAAGTCTCGAGCTACGGCGACGCGCTCTATGCGGTGACGATCGTCACGCGGCGCGACCCCGCCGCACAGCCCATATGGGCCGATCCCGACCAGCTGACGCAGTTGATCATCAATCTTGTCCTCAATTCAGCACAAGCCATCGCGGAAACCGGCCGGCCGGGACATATCTGGGTGACGTCGGAGGCAACAGGCGACGGCGGCACGCGGATCACCGTCGCCGATGACGGGCCAGGCGTGCCCGAGCAGATCGCCGCCCGGGTCTTCGAACCGTTCTTCACCACCAAGGGAGTTGGGAAGGGGACAGGCATAGGGCTAGCCATGAGCCACCGGATCGTCGCGGCTCATGGTGGCGAGATCTCTGTCGGGGCGCGCGAAGGTGGAGGTGCGAAATTCGTGGTGACGCTGCCCCGCAATGCAGCTTCGTTCAGAAGCGGCGATAGCGTCGAACCGACGCCCTGGGCAGGTTCGACCAGACGCGTCCTCGTCATTGACGATGAACCAGAAGTCGCTGATCTGAACGCCGAGATACTGCAGCGCGCCGGCTACGAAGTCGATGCTGTCTACGAAGCGAGGAAAGGGCTCGAGCTTCTGCGGGAACGCACGTACGACGCCATCCTCAGCGACCTCAACATGCCTGACGTGGATGGACGCGGCGTTTTTGAAGGCATCGCGGCTATCCGTCCCGAACTGGCCAGCCGTATCGGCTTTCTTACCGGAGACACCATGGGCAAACGCTCGCAGTCCTTTCTGAGCGAGGTCGAGCAGCCGTACATCGAGAAACCGGTTTTGCCCAAGGAACTCCGCGCGTTCGTCTCGCGCCTTATCAGGAGTGCGCCGACATGAGCCAGCCACTCATCCTCGTTTGCGACGACGAGCGTGATCTGCGCGAGATGCTGCAGGAATATCTCATCAAGCGCGGCTTCCGCGTCGCATTGGCCGCCGACGCCAACGCCCTCCGCGAGGCGATAGAGGCAGAGCCTCCCGACCTGATCCTCCTCGACATAAACATGCCTGACGAAGACGGCCTTACCGCGCTTCGTGCGCTCCGGGTCTCGGAAGACGTGCCCGTGGTGATGCTGACGGCGGCCGGCGAGACGGTGGACCGGATTATCGGTCTCGAGATGGGAGCAGACGACTATCTTGGAAAGCCGTTTGACCTGCGCGAACTGGAAGCACGGATCAAGGCGGTCCTTCGCCGCCGTTCCAATGGTGCTGGCGCGGCTCCGGCCGAGTCCTTCGGCTCTGCCAGGCGGACCGTGCCGTTCGGCGACTTTACCCTCGATCTCGACGGAGCCAGGATGATCGATGGTGAGGGGCAAGAGCTCCCCCTGACTGCCATGGAGTTCAGGCTCTTGAAGCTTTTCGCCGAAAACCGTGGACGCGTTCTGAACCGCGACCAGATCCTGGAACAGGCGCACGACCGATCTTGGGATCCCTTCGACCGCAGCATAGACATCCGCATCTCGCGGCTACGGCGCAAGATTGAACGCAACCCGCAGAAGCCGAGCCTTATCCGCACCGTGCGCGGTATCGGGTATGTTTTCGACCCTGGCCCCTAGGTCCCGCGAACGTTCCGGGTCCTGTCAAAGTAACCTGATTTGAGATGGTGCGGCGATCGCGTAACCTCAGGCAGCTTTGCTGAAGTTGCGCGAGTACGTTCTGTGCGAGAACATCGCACGGCTGCGACGTCGAGCGAGATCCGAACCAGCTCGCAGGCACTCAATACCGGAATACGCCTGCTGCATGGCCTGACGCTCCAGATGGGTTTTCCGAAGGATCCGGATCAGCAGTGCAAAGGCTGCAAGGCCAGCCAGGGGAGACGTCAGCCCGACGAGAAAGTAGATGTCCATTGTCTGTCTCTCATGTTCTGCGCAGGGCGGCTTGAGTGGCGCCCAATCATGGCTTCATTGCTTGAACAGGAAACTCGGAAACGACTGTCACGACACTTGCAGCCGAACTCGCCGCCATCATGGCCATGGGGTGAAACCTTCGCGGATAAGTTGTGACGCCAGAGGTTCGGAGGGCGCTCGGTGCTAAGGCGCGCCACTGTTGTGAAGCATCTCCGATGCACTGAACGTGAGAATTGAGCTCGGCAGGGTGAGAGCGCCGCCTGTGCAATAACGAAGGTGGTGTGAGGAAGGAGCGCCTCGAACAGCTCTTACGGTACGGGGCTGTGCCGGTCCAAATTTCGCCCAGGTCCCTCGGGGGAACATTGCGGTTTGCAGCCTGTTAGCGAGACAGGAGGTCGTCCATGAAGACACGCAACGTCGTCGGCGGATTGATGGGTGTCCTCGTCCTTCTCGCGGCAGGAGCGTGTGCCCTGACCTGGCGCTCCGAGATAGATGAGGTCGCACGTCCCTCCCCCGACGCCACAGACCCGGGCCTGATCGAACAGGGTGACCGGCTCGCTGCTGCGGGCATTAGCATCGCTTGCCCTTGCCCTGCCGTCCGTGGCGGGGAGGCGTTCGCGGGCGGACCGGCGGTGCCCACAGACTTCGGCGACATGTACTTCGGGAACATCACGCCCGACGAGGAAACAAGGATCAGCTGATGGAACCTCCAAGCGGCGCATGGTCCGACGAGCGCCGGGATCGGGAATGCCACCCGCGACGCCGTGGGGCTCCGTCGTACGGAACTTCCACTGACTCGCATCAAGGTAGTGGCCACCCTCGACCAACGTCAGTTCAGCTGAAATGACCGGATGCCTGGCGCCTTCCATGCCATGCAGTCCGGTGTCGACCGACGAAGCCATCACGGAGAGAGAGATCGATGAAACACCTAGAGTTCGCTTCAGCCGCTTGCCTTTCGGCAACGCGTCACTTCAACCGGGACGGTACGGGTTCGATCACCGGTGTGTTGCGCAGATGAACTCCGAAGCGTCCCGCCTTCCGCCGTCCCGCACACGTTTGTGGCTGCTCGTCGTCATCACGGTCATTCTTGCGGGCTGGGCCCTTCACGCGACGGCGACCTTCATGGTCCCGATCGTCTTCTCGATGTTTCTCGCGCTGCTCGTCGAACCCCTGGATCGATGGGTTGCAGAGCGGATGCCGGAGAAGATCAGCTGGCTCGGCCACGTCGCGGCGATGGGCGCCATCCTGGTCGCATTGCTGGTCTTCATCGGCCTCATCTCGATGGCCGCCCAGCAGGTCGTCGAACGATTTCCGTTCTCAAACGCCAACGCCGGCTCGCTTCTGCCGCAGTTCGGGTCCGGGTCCGATCCACAGGGCGGGTCCGCGGATGTCGCGGCAGGTGCGGGCGCGACCGCCACGGAGAGCGACGCCTCTTCCCTCGCTGCAGGTGACGCTACGTCCGACACTCGAGTGTCCTCCGGCAGGTTTAGCGATCTGTTCTCGGGCGCGCTGCAATCCTTGGTGAGCAGGCTCGGCGACTGGGCATCGGGAACTGCCATGCAGATACTTGGCGCAGCCGGCGCGACCCTGGGGGCGGCGGTGCTGGTGTTCTTCCTTACGCTCATCATGCTGATCGAGGCACCCCGCTGGCGCGAGAAGACGGAAAACGTCCTTGCCGCGTCGGCAAGCCGGAAGGCAGCAGACTCCACCGCCATCATCGCCGACCGGCTTCGACGCTATCTTCTCACGCGGACCCTTCTCGGCGTCGTCACCGCAGCGCTCTACGCCGGCTGGCTCTGGCTGTTCGGCATAGACCTGCTGGTGGTGTGGGCGCTGCTGGCAGTGCTGATGAACTTCATCCCTACCTTCGGGTCGTTGGTCGCAGGGGTGCTGCCGGTAATCTATGCCTTTGTTCAGAAGGATCCCGGCACCGCCTTCGCCGTCGGCGTCGGCATCTTCGTCATCGAGCAGGTGATGGGAAACTATGTCGACCCGCGGGTTCAGGGCCGACAGGTGTCGCTCTCCTCGCTCGTGATCCTGATCGCGCTTCTTGTCTGGGGTTGGGTCTGGGGCATCGCGGGGGCAATCCTCGCCGTGCCGATCACGATGGCGGCGATGATCATCTGCGCACATGTGCAGTCTCTGCGGCCCTTCGCGCTGATGCTGAGCAACTCGACCGACATGGACGCGCTCGATCGTCAGGTAAGCTCAACCGATTAGTAGCGAAGACGTGAGGCAATTATCCCGAAATCTCGGAACGTGCAGCGGTTCGACCTGTTGGAGTGACCATACGCAAGAAAAGGAGACCGACATGAAGATAGCAAATATTGAGATCCGCAGCACAGCCCTCGCGGCGCTCCTGAGCCTTCCTCTCGTAAGTGGCGCCGCCCTTGCGCAGGAGACGGGCCAGACGGATCAGTCCACGACACCCGCCCAGGACACGACGCAACAGCAGTCCTCGCAGTCAGCGACAGACTCCGGTCAGACGGGCGGCGATCAGCAGGAGGACACCGTCGTCGCGACGGTGGGCGAGGCAGAAATCCGCGGGTCGGACGTCATGAGCTTTATCGGCATGCTCCCACCGCAGCTGCAATCGCAGCCGCCGCAGATGCTGGTGCCGATGGCGCTGGAGCAGTTGATCTTTCGCGAGCTCATCCTCGAGGACGCCCGCAGCCAGAACCTCGCCGATGATCCCGAAGTCGTCGCCCTCGTCGACGGCGCGACGGTGACGGCAGCGGACGATGCGATGGTGCAGGTCTGGATCGACCGCGAGACGGCTGGCGTCGTGACTGACGAGGCCGTTCAGCAGGCCTACGATCAGGCTCAGTCGGAAGGGAGCCAGGAGCTTCCGCCGCTCGAGGAAGTGCGTCCGCAGATCGAGCAATACCTGCGTCAGCAGGCGCTACAGGACATTCGGACACGACTGAGCGAGGGTGCCGACATCGTCCTCTACGATCCCACGGGTCGGCCGGTCGAGCAGCAGAGCAGCGGCGCCGCCGCCTCCGGCAATGAACCCAACGCCGCGGACACCTCCAACAACACCTCGGGTGGTCAGACGTCCGGCGGTGAAGCGACCGGCGGCACTTCCGGAAGCCAGTCGAGCGAAGCTTCGGGGAATTCGTCCGGAACCGCAGGGGAGCAAACCCAAAGCAACTGATCGCGCCGATGCATTACGCGTTCTTCCCGGTCGGCCGCTTCTCCGAGTGGCCGACCGGGGACGGGCCTGCCCGATATCCACATGTGGATCCTTGAGGAGACCGCCCCGTGCTAATCCGGCAGCACACTCAAGCCGGGCATCCGCTTCATCAATAGCGACCGTCGCGTGCAACCTTGCCGGTCATGTCCTCGACGCGTCCCGCAAGCCAAGCCCCGAGGTTATTTTCGAGTATCTGCTGCAAACGCAGTGTCGTGGAAGGACCGGAGGACGAGCAATGCGGGGTCAGGCAAACTCGGGGATGCGTGTAGACCCAGTGTCCGTCGGGCGGTGGCTCTTCCGTCCAGACGTCGAGAGTGGCCCGCGCGACGGGCCCGTCGAGAGCTTCGCGCAGCGCCTCGGGCACGACGAGCCCGCCCCGCGCCACGTTGACGAAATGCTGTCCGGGACGACACTGCGAGAACGTCGTCTTGTCGAAGAGGTTGCGCGTCTCTTCGGTAAGCGGCGCGCAAAGCACAAGGTGGTCGCTGAGCGCGCAAAGCTCCGGCAGGGAGACCAGTTCAACCGCTGAACCGGAGGAAACCGCACGTCTCCGCGTGGCCCGGACTGTCATCCCGAACGCTTGTGCAAGCGATGCGACGGCTTGTCCGATCTCTCCGAAGCCGAAAAGGCCCAGGCTCTTGCCAGCCAGTGCGCCGACCTGTCTCGGCGCCCACTCGGACGCTTGCTTGACCTGTATGTCTGGAAGACGCTTCTCCGCCTGCAGCATCGCCGCAAGCACATACTCCGCGATTGCCGTGGCCGCAGCGCCGCGCGAAATCGTGAGAACCGGAACGTCGAACAGCCATTCGGGCGCCGCGTCTATGCCCGTTGGGCGCACATGCACCCATGAGAGGTCTGCGGCCCACTGCGGCTTTTCACGCGTGAGACTGCGCAGCTTGCCGTTCCCGACCAGAAGGACCGTCGTCCCCTCGGGCACGTCCCAGGGTGCATCTGGCGAAAGCCTGTCGAGCGGCGTGCCGTCCGGGAGGTGCGAGCGGAGCCAGCAATGCGCCGCATCGTCGAATTGGTGCGCGACGTGAAGCGGCGGCTTCATGGCTGTGGATGAAGGCCGGGGGTAACGTCGGGCACAGTCGAAGCGCGCACCACGAGGTCGCCGACAAGAAGGTGCTGCCGAGGGGTCTCCGGATTTTCAGCGACGATCAGGTCCACCGTCTTCGAAACGATTGCGTCGATCGGCTGCCGATATGTGGTCAGCGCGTATCCGGGCCAGGACGCCATCGGGATATCGTCGAACCCGACAGTGGCGATATCGCCGGCCGCTCCCTCGCGCTTCAGCGCGTCAAGACCCCCGAGAGCTAGGATATCAGAGGCGAAGAAGATGGCGTCCGGCCGCTCGGGCAGAAGCTCGAGAGCGCCGCGCCAGCCGGCGTCATAACTGTAGACGCCACCTGACGCCGTACCGGTCAGTCGCATGCCAAGTTCTGCCAATCGCGTCGTGAAGGCGCTATGGCGCGTCATGCCGACCGCAGTCTTGGTGAGGCCCGCGACATAGCCCACGCGGCGACACCCGATGGAATGAAGGTGATCGACAATGGCGCGGGCGCCGTCGACGTTGTCGCAGCAGACTGTGTCGATGTCGTCCTGGCCCAAGCGGTTCAGGAGGACCGAGCGACGACCTTCCGTCGCCCACATCAATGTCCGTGGGTTAAGGATCGTCGCCGCGATCACCACCACTGCATCGACGTTATAGGTTCGAATGGCGATCATCTGATCTTCGATGTTCGCGCCACGAGTAATGTTGAACAGCAGGCTCTGCAGACCCGCCCGCTGAAGCCCCTGGGTCAATCTTTCGATGAGGGCCGGATAGAACGGGTTCTGCATGTCCGAGACCACGATCCCGACGATGTTCGTGCGCCGCTTGGTCAGCATCGAGGCGATGGCGTTCGGGCGATAGTCATGCTCGTTTGCGCCGTTCAGGATGCGCTCGCGCAGGTCTGCCGAGATGCTACTGCCTGGGGTGAACGCTCGCGAGACGGCGGACTGGCTGACGCCGAGCAGACTTGCAAGTTGTCGCGATGTCAGGGGTTTCGGCGCGCTACCCATATTTGTCACTAGTCCAAAGCATCTGTGGTCCGAGTTGGCGGACGTTTAATGGATGGGCCGTCCAAGACCAACAGTTTCGTCCGGAAGCGGCCAGGGCTCCAATGAATACGCTTGCAACCAATGTTGCGCTGCAGCGAATATGGGGAGACGCCGTGCTGCAATTGCGTTGCTGCGCCAGCGAAGGCTCTTGCGTCGTACTGCTGCCATGCTCCAACTCACCACCTGGATAGCGGAGGCTCATATAAGCCTAACATCCTACGTATAAACGATTTTAATTAATCCACCACGACTGCGGCGCCGGCGGGCCTGAGCTTTTTCAAAAGCCCTGGCACCGCCCAACCAACCCGCGGAGCCCGAAAAACGAAATCACGAGATACTATCTGAATACGGATGCAAAATATGTTTGTCTACCTGAAAGCATCGCCCCTCTGGCGTAAGGGGGATGCAAGGGGAGGAAGCGCCGCATGCTGAAAGATGCTCCAGCTTCGGGACGCCCTGTGCCCGTGCGGGCCGATCACCGGATTGCGTCCGTGGAGGCCTTCCAGGTGTCGTGGAGGCCGGGTGACGTCCCCGGCCGGCGCACCGCGATGGTTCGCGTGCGGACCGACACCGGACTGACAGGATACGGCGAGGCCTCGCCCATGATGGGCGGCGAGCACAGCCTGCTTGTCGTGAGACACTTCTCGGACAGTCTCGTCGGTGCCGACCCTTTCGATCAGGCGGTGATCCAGGACCGGCTTCTGCACCGCTATATCAAGTTGGGGCCCGAAGGCGCGGTCACCGGGGCGCTTGCGGCGCTGGATATCGCGCTGTGGGACATCAAGGGCAAGGCGCTGGGCCTGCCGATCTACAAGCTTCTGGGCGGAGCGTGGCGGACGAAGCTGCCCTTTTACGCCTCGATCGGCGGCAATGCGGAGCGGTCGGTGGACGACGTCGTGCGCACGGTCGAGCGGCGGTGGCGTTCGGAGACGCCGGCCGCGATCAAGATAAGATGGGACGGAGACCGCACCCGCCAGGACCATGACATTCCCGGCGACATCGCAAAGGCGAAGGCGGTCCGCGGCCTTGTCGGTGACGACTTCCCCTTGGCATTCGACGCGAACAATCAGTATTCCGTCGGCGGAGCGATCCGCGTCGGCCGCGCGCTGGAGGAACTGGGCTACATCTGGTTCGAGGAGCCGGTGCAGCACTACAACGTCCGCGCGATGGGCGAGGTCGCCCAGCGTCTCGACATCACCGTCTCTGCCGCCGAGCAGACCTATACCACGCAAGCCCTCGTCGACATGATCAACGCCGGCGTGCGCATGGTGCAGCCCGACATCGTCAAGATGGGCGGCATCACCGGGCTCATGCAGTGCGCCGCGATCTGTTTCGCCCACGGAGTCGAATTGGTTCCGCACCAGACGCAGCCGGGTATCGGCCATGTGGCCAACCTGCATGTGCTTGCGACCCTGATGCACAACACCAAGCCCGCCGAGTTCGCCGATCCCGATGACCGGATGCACGCCGCCTTCGAGAACCCGCCGATCCCGCGCAATGGCTGTTTCGATGTGCCGGACGGGCCGGGGCTGGGTCTGAGGTTGCGGGATGAGGAGTTGGATCGGCGTCGCACCTAGCACTCACAGACCGCACGAAATCCGGATGCAGCCAATTCGGCACGCAGCAATCCGGACAAGGCGCCGCGAGGCCTGCACGGCTCGCGCGACTGCAATCAGGGAGAGAGACATGATCACAAGACGTACACTTCTCGGCACGGCGTTCGCTGCATCAGCGGCGGGCCTCTATGCCCCACGCTTGCGCGCCTCCGCGCCGGATACGCTTCGCTTCGCAAGCGCGGCTGGCGGACCCCGCAGCGCGGATCCGGCCAAGACCACGCAGGGTTCGGACAACTGGGCGGTGATCCAGATGTTCGAGTACCTCGCGCAGCCGCCCGATGGTAACTTCGGCGTTTCGCCCGACGACTTCACGCCGGGCCTTGCCACAAGCTGGACGACGTCCGACGATGCGAAGACGTGGGTTTTTACGCTGCGCCAGGGCGTCCAGTTCCACCACGGCTATGGCGAGATGACCTCGGCCGACGTCGCCCGGTCCTTCGTCCGCGCACGCGACATCAGCGTCGGCAGTGCCAACTACACCAACATCGCCGAGGTGATCGAGTCCGGGAAGTACGAGGTTACGATCGTTCTCAAGAACCCGGACCCGATGTTCCTCGGCTCCACCGTCGCTGCACGCCACGTGATGGTCATCTCGAAGAAGGCCGAGGAGGAGCTGGGAGAGGGTTTCGCGACCAAACCCGTCGGCACCGGCCCCTACAAGCTCGATCGCTTCGACAGCGAACGCGGCACCTATCTCAGCCGTCACGAGGACTATTGGGGCGAGCCGGCGATCATCACGAACGTCGAGTGCCTGTACATCGCGGATACCACGGCGCGAACTCTGGCGCTTATCTCCGGTGACGTCGATATGGCCGAGGGCGTGCGCCAGCCGGGCTGGGTGCCGCAGATCCAGGCGCAGAAGCCGGATCTTCTTTTCGACATGACGGTGCCGGGATCGTTCAACACGCTGTTCTTCAACCTGGCCAAGGATCCGCTGCAGAACATCCAGGTCCGCAAAGCGATCATGCACGGCATCAACAAGCAGGAGATCGTTGACGCGCTCCAGCCGATGTCCCGGATGGTCTACACCCTGAACCCGCCGAACTATCCCACGGGCTTCGACCTGGAGGAACTGCCGGAGGATCTGCGATATGAATACGATCCCGACGAGGCCAAGCGTTTGCTTGCCGACGCCGGTTTCGCAAATGGGCTGACGATCCCGGTCAATACCTCGCAGCGCGAGGACTACAGCACGCAGCACCTGATCATTCAGGAGCAACTGCGCCAGATCGGCGTCACCATCGACCTGACGATCATGGACCACTCGGCCTATCACGCCACCAACCGGCAGAACCTGAACACTCTGAACATCAACTCGTCGTCGCTGCCACCTGTCCCGCTCTACGTCTTCAACGACTATGCGGTTTCGGCGGCCAACATGAAGGAAGACGGTTCCGGCGGCGCCAACTATTCGCACTACGGCGTGCTTATGCCCGGTGTCGACGATCTCGTTGCGGAGATGCTTCAGACCACGACCTTCGACGACTACGTCGCCAAGGGTCGCGAGGTTGAGCTGCAGATCCAGCGCGACCTGCCGATGGGCGGATTGCCGACATTGTCGTACCTCGTCGTACGCAATCCGCGCATCGATCTCGGCTACGAAGTTCAGGGCGGCTATGCCTACTGGCGCTTCTGCAAGGCCTCGATCGTCGGCTGAGGGAAACAGCAGCGCATGGCGAGATACCTACTTCTGAGGCTCCTGGACCTGGTTCCGACCGTGTTTCTGGTGCTGACGCTCGTGTTCATCGCCATGCGCATCCTTCCGGGTGATCCGGCGCTGGCCGCTCTCGGCGCGAATGCCGATGGCGGCCAGCTTGAAGCTTTCCGCGAGCGGATGGGATTGAACGATCCACTCTGGCTGCAATACGTCCACTTCCTGTGGGATGCTGTCCGCCTGGACTTCGGCAATTCGCTTATGTCGAACATTCCGATCAGTACGTTGATCGCCAACAACCTGCCGCACACGGTCTATCTGACGATTGTCTCGGTCGCGCTGGGACTGTTCATCGGCATCCCGCTGGGCCTCTATGCAGCAACCCAGCGGAACAAGCTGCCGGACAACGCGCTGCGGATCTACTCCCTGATCGGCTACTCGGTACCCGATTTCTATCTTGGCGCCATTCTCTTGATCGTGTTCTCGCTGAACCTCGGCTGGTTTCCGATCAACGGCGCTGGTGAGGGGTTCTGGGACGGCCTGCACCACATCTTCCTGCCGGCGCTTTCGCTGGCGCTGCTGAAGTCCGCCTTCCTCGGACGTCTTACCCGCACGTCGCTGCTGGAGGTTCTGGGGCGCGACTATGTCCGGACGGCGCGCGCCAAGGGTGCCCGTGAAGGCAGGGTCATCTTCCGCCACGGGCTGAGAAACGCGATGCTGCCCCTGTCCACCGGGATCGGCATTTCGATCCTTGCAACGCTTTCTGGCGCTGTGGCCATCGAACTCGTCTTCAACAGGCCGGGCATCGGCCGGCTGCTGATCAGTGCGATCCAGGAGCGGGATTATCCCGTGATTCAAGCGGGCGTGATGATGTTCGCCACCTTCGTCGTGCTCGTGAACCTTCTGATGGACATCGTCTACATCTTCATCGACCCGCGCATCCGGATGAAATCATGACCGACGCAAGCACCGCGGAAGCTTCCGCTGAACTTGTCGCCGAACGCGAGGCGCTTGCACCCGAACCCGGCTTCCGCGAGGCGTTCGCTCAGGTCATCCTGGAGCGGCCCTCGACCCGGATCGCATTCGTTGTCGTGGTCCTGTTCATCCTGATTGCGGTCTTCGCGCCCCTGCTGGCGCCCCACGATCCTCTGCGGCAGTCGATCCTTCAGATCAATCGGCAGCCTTCCTGGGACCATTGGCTCGGGACTGACCAGTTCGGCCGCGACGTTCTCAGCCGACTTATTCACGGATCGCAGAACTCGCTGATCTTCGGCTTGCTCTCCCCGGTCTTCGCGGCGTTCTTCGGGACGCTCCTTGGCGTGACGGCGGGGTACATGGGCGGCATTGTCGACCGGGTCATCAGCCGTGTCATCGACATGCTCATGGCCTTCCCGGAGCTTTTGCTGGCGATCCTGATCGCGGCGGCGCTGGGGGGCAGCTTCTGGAACATCGTCGTCGTGCTGACCGTGGCATTCACCCCAGGCTTCGCGCGTGTGGCACGGGCCTCGACCATGGCGGTCAAGCAGGAACCCTATGTCGAGGCGGCGGTGGCGGCCGGTGTGTCGACACCGCGCATAATCTTCCGCCACATCGTCCCCAACATCGCGGCGCCCATCGTCGTGCTGATGGCGCTGTGGTCGGCGAGTTCGATCCGGATCGAAGCAACGCTCTCGTTCCTCGGCATCGGAACCCAGCCGCCGAACCCCTCCTGGGGCAACATCATCCGCGATGGCCTCTCCAACATGTTCGCGACGCAATGGCCGATCGCTGCGGGCGGCCTCGCGATCACGATCGTCGTGCTCGCCATCAGCATCATCGGCGACTCGGTACGCGACTTCCTAGACCCAGAGACCAACCAGTGAGCGACAGACTTCTCGACATCAGGGACCTTTCGGTCGAGTTCGGACCGGTTGCGCGGCCGCTGCGCGTTGTCGACCGGGTCTCCTTCTCGATCGACGCCGGCAAGACGCTGGGCATCGTCGGGGAAAGCGGCTCGGGAAAGTCGATGACCGCGCTGTCGGTGCTGCGCCTTGTACCCGAGCCGCCCGCCCGCATCTCGGGTCAAATCCTGTTTGACGGACGCGACCTGCTCAAGGTGCCCCGGCGCAACATGCCTGCGATCCGCGGCAAGGACATCGGCATGATCTTTCAGGAGCCGATGGCGTCGCTGAACCCCCTGATGTCCATCGGCGACCAGATCGCCGAGGCGATCATGCTGCACGAATCCATGTCCGCCGATCGGCGCCGCGAAAGGGTGCTCGATCTGCTGCGGCTGGTCGGCCTTCCAGATCCCGAGGGCCGGCTGGGCGCCTATCCCGATCAGTTCTCCGGCGGGATGCGGCAGCGGGTCATGGCCGCCATCGCGATGGCCTGCAACCCGCGCCTGTTGATCGCCGATGAGCCCACGACCGCGCTCGACGTCACCATCCAGGCGCAGGTCCTGGAGATGATGTTGGACATTCGGCGGCGCTTCAATTCGGCGATCCTTCTCATCACCCACGACCTTGGTGTTGTGGCCGAGGTCTGCGAGCGCGTCGTCGTCATGTACGCCGGCAAGGTGGTCGAGGATGCGGACGTGGGATCGTTGTTCGCGAACGCGCTGCACCCCTACACCCAGGGATTGCTGAGATCGGTGCCTTCGCTCACCGACACCCGGAAGCGGCTCTACCAGATCCCCGGATCGGTGCCTCCCGCGCGCACGATCAAGGCCGGCTGTCCCTTCCGCCCGCGCTGTCCGGCGCGCATGGACCGGTGTGCCGTCGAGATGCCGCCATTAGTTCCTTACGCTCCCGGTCACCGCGCCGCCTGCTGGGCCGTCTCGAAGGAGATGGCCGAATGAGCGTGCTGATCGACGTGCAGGGCCTGGGCAAGACGTTCACCGACACCACCATGCGACTAGGGCCGAAGCGCCCTCCGGTCCGCGCCGTGGAGTCCGTCAGCTTCCAGATCCACCAAGGCGAGGCTCTGGCCGTCGTCGGCGAATCCGGCTGCGGCAAGTCCACGCTCGGGCGGCTTCTCCTGCACCTGATCGAGGCAAGCGAAGGGCGCGTGATGTTCGAGAACCGCGACATGAGTGCCATGTCCCGGCACGAGATCCGCCAGCTTCGCCAAAGAATGCAGATGGTGTTTCAGGACCCGTTCGGCTCGCTTTCCCCCCGCCGGACCGTCGCCGACATCATCGCCGAGCCGATGGACAGCTTCGGTCTGACGAAGTCCCGCAAGGACCGTCGCGAGAAAGTCGCCGAGCTTCTCGATCTCGTCGGTCTTCCGCCCTCGTACATGGACCGCAGGCCGCGCCAGTTCTCGGGCGGGCAGCGCCAGCGGATCGGCATCGCGCGCGCGATCTCGGTCGACCCGGCGTTCATCGTCGCCGACGAACCTGTATCGGCCCTCGACGTGTCGATTCAGGCTCAGATCATCAACCTGATGCAGGATCTGCAGGAAAAGCGCGGCTTTTCGTTCCTGTTCATCGCCCATGACCTGGCCGTCGTCCGGCACGTCGCCGACCGGGTGGCAGTGATGTATCTCGGCCGGATCGTCGAGATGGGGACGAAGGCGCAGATCTACTCGAGCCCACACCATCCTTACACCGAGGCGCTGATGTCGGCTGCGCCGCGCCCCGACCCTGCCGCGCGAAGCAACCGCATCATTCTGGAGGGCGACGTCCCGAGCCCGTCGAATGTACCCTCCGGCTGTCCTTTCCGCACGCGCTGCCCGCTAGCGGCGGAAATATGCAGCGTCGAGCGGCCGCCGCTTATCGAGGTCGAGCCGGGACACACCGCCGCCTGCCACTTCGCGACACCTTATCCGATCGCTCAACGGAGCCCGGCGACATGAAAGGCGCCCTGGAGGGACATGTGGTCCACGACCGCTCCGGAACCGTGGCAGGACAATTCTGCGGTAAGCTTCTCGCTGATTTCGGTGCCGATGTCTGGTTGGTCGTGTCGGGCGACCTAGCCGAAATTGCGGCGGGAGGTGACGGCACCTCGCTGGCGCCACTCGACTTGCATCTGAACCTCGGAAAGCACCGGGGCAGACCGCCCTCCCCGCCGGATGTCGTGCTTTGCGGACCGCAAGACGATCCGGCGCACCTTCGAGACCTATGGCCCGCGGCCCTAGTTGTCCGGATCATGGGATTTGGTGACGACGGGCCGAAGGCCGGCTGGAAAGCGCCCGAGATCGTCTTGCAGGCTTCCTCGGGCATGATGATTTCCAACGGCATTCGAGGGCGCGAGCCGCTTTACGGAACCGGCGAAAGGGCATCCTACGCGGCGGGGCAAGCCGCTTATATTCAGATCCTCGCCTCGCTTCGCGCTCGCAGGGCCACGGGGCAAGGGGACACGATCAGGATCGACGCGGCCGAAACCGCGGCGGCGATGTGCTTTCCCTATGTCTTGCAGACGATCTACAACGGCACGGATCGCCGTCGCGGCGATCAGGACATTCCTGCGGGCGAAGTGCTTTGCCGCGGGTCATGGGTCTGTATCTGGGTCTACTCCAATCGCTTCGAGACGCTGTGCAAGTTGCTCGGGCTCCAGACGTGCCTGACCGACCCGCGCTTTGCCGAAGTGCCGGTCCGTCAGCAGAACTGGCCCGCCTTCTTCGCGCTGGTGCAGGACAAGGTTGCCGACCGCGATCCCGAGGACTTCGTGGCCGAGTTGCAGGCGAAGGGGATCATCGCGGCGCGCGCCTATCGTATCAGCGAAATCCGCGAAAGCCGCCATCTCGCCGAGCGTGGCTACTGGCGGCGCGTGACCATCGGCGGCGAGACCCACGTCTTGCCGGGCGTGCCATTCCGCTTGAGCAAGACGCCGGCGCGGGAACCGGACGGGAGCGCCCATGCTGCCGCTTGAGGGAATCCGCGTCGTAGAACTCACGACCGCCTGGGCCGGTCCTATGGCGGGGCGCGTTCTGACCTGGTACGGGGCCGAGAGCTTTCACATCGAAAGCCCGACACGCACGAACACATGGCGGTCGAACCGCGACAAGCCGAACCCGGTCACATACCCGGACCTCGATCCGGGTGAGCGTCCCTGGGATCGCTGCTTCACCTTCAATTCGCAGAACGTGAACAAGCGCTCGCTGGTGGTGGATCTGAAGAACCCCTCGGGCTTTTCGGTCCTGCGCCGCCTGATCGCGGTATCGGATGTTCTGATCTGCAACTTCCGCCCCGGCATGCTGGACCGTCTCGGACTCGGCTACGGCACTCTGTCGAAGGAACAGCCCGGCCTCATCGTCATCGAAATGCCGGCCTACGGTTTGACTGGCCCTGACGCCGGCTATGCCGCACTCGGACCGACAATGGAAATGGCGGCGGGCATGTCGGCGATGATCTCCTACCCCGGAGGCAAGCCGACCGTGACCGGCCCGTCCTACATGGACCCGATAGGCGGGTTCAACGCCGCGGCGGCGATTTTGACGGCGCTGCACCATCGCGACCGGACGGGCGAAGGCCAGCACATCGAAATGGCCCAGGTCGAGGCGGCCATGCAGTTCATCGGACCGGAGTTGATCGAAGGCCACGACGTGGTGCCGGACGGCAATCACCGCCCCGACATGGCGCCGCACAATGCCTATCCCGCGCAGGGCGAGGACAGCTGGATCGCCGTCGCCGCCCCAGGCGACGCGGCCTGGATGAAGCTGGCGCGCATGATGGGTGGCGAGACGCTGGCCCGGGACGGCCGCTTTGCCACGCTGTCCGACCGGAAGATCAACGAGGCGGCGCTGGATGCGATGATCGCGGACTGGACCTGCACCCAGGACCGCCACGCGCTTGCCGAGACGCTTCAGGCGGCAGGCATCGCTGCATCGGCGGTCGAGACCGCACCGGACCTGGCCAACTCCGAGTATCTGCGCGCGCGCGGGTTCTTCACACCGCGCGACCATCCTGTCGCGGGCCGGCACGACCATCCCGGTCTGCCACTGCATTCCGAGATCGCACAAGGCTCGGCCCGGACGGCAGCGCCCGGGTATGGCGAGGGCAACGAGTATGTCCTGCGCGAGGTCCTGTCGCTGCCCGAGGCCGAGATCGCGGCCATCCTGGCCAGCGGTGCGCTGGCCGACGTGCCGGCGCCGGGGATGTGATGCCCGCCCTGCCCGAGCGCCTCGAAATCACCGCCGTCCTCGATCCGCGCCCGCGCTATCGTGGAACAAGCCACGAGGACGAGACGGCACGGCGCATGGGCTTCCGTGCGGCCCTCCTTCCGGGCGTATTCGTCTATGGTCACGCCACGCGGATCGCCCTGACGGGATGGGGCGAAGACTGGCTGGCGCGGGGGCGCGCTCAGGTCCGGTTCCGCCGGCCTGTCTACAACGGCGATCCTCTGGTCGTGACGCGCGGCGAGTTGGAACGCGAAGAGAACGGCTGGACTGCCGAGGTCGCGGTGGCCCACGCCGAGACGGGTGAGGTGGTTCTGGCAGGCAGCATCGGGCTGGCCGACCGCGCACCCGATCCGCCTAAGGACCTTCCGCTGCTGTCGACCTTCGAGCCCCGGCTGGAGTTGCAGCCCGGCACGGCGCGCGAGGGATTGCAGCTCGGCAGTGAGGAGACGATCCTGGCCCGGGATCTGGTCGAGGAGTCGCTGGCCGACTTCCACGAAACCGAAAGCATATTCGCCGACCGCGCGCTGATCCATTCCGGATGCCTGATCCGTAAGACGATGGGCGATGCGCTGGGAAACCTCGTCCTTCCGATGCCCGTGATCTTCGCCGGGGTCGGTGTGCAGCACCTCGCGACCGCGCCCGTGGGGGTGGAATACCGCACCTCTGCACGCATCACCCGCACGTGGGAGACCGGGGGCAAGCATTACTTCGAGACCGAGGAATGGCTCTTGGCGGGCGACCGTCCCGTCGTGCGTCATGTCCGGCAGAACCTGTATGCCATCACCTGAAGAGGCGACCCAAGATGAAGATCGCACGGATCGAAACGTTCACCAACACGCTCATCGGCTTCGTCCGCGTGACGACGGACAGCGGAGAGCAGGGGTGGGGCCAGGTGTCGACCTATAACGCCGACATCACCAGCGACGTGCTCCACCGCCAGGTCGCCCCTCACGCGCTGGGGACCGACCCGATTGAGCTTGCCGAAACCATCGAGGTGATCGGCGAGAAGGAGTGCAAGTTTCCCGGAACCTACCTGCGGCGAGCCACCGGAGGCCTCGACACGGCGATCTGGGATTTGCGCGGCAAGATCGAAGGCAAGCCGGTGACATCGCTGATCGGCGGCAGCCCTGGTCCTCTACGCGTCTATGGCAGTTCCATGAGGCGGGATATCACGCCCGAAGCCGAAGCGGATCGGCTGTGCCGGCTGCGGGACGAGCAAGGGTTCAGCGCCTTCAAATGGCGCGTCGGCGCAGAGTGCGGTCGCGATGTCGACAAGTGGCCCGGACGCACCGAGGCCATCGTCCCCCGTGTCTCCAAGGCGCTCGGGGACGGTATCGGCAAGCTGGTCGATGGAAATTCGGGCTTCACGCCCGGTCGCGCGATCGAAGTCGGCCGGATGCTCGAGCAGAACGACATATCGCATTTCGAGGAGCCCTGCCCCTATTGGGAGCACGAATGGACGAAGAACGTCACCGATGCCTTGTCGATAGACGTCACCGGCGGCGAACAGGACTGCGAGATCTCGGCCTGGAAATCGATCATCGGCATGAGAGCCGTGGATGTCGTACAGCCGGACATCCTTTATCTCGGCGGGATGTGTCGGACGCTGCAAGTGGCGAAAATGGCGGCGGATGCGGGCCTCCCCTGCACGCCGCACTCGGCAAATCATGGTCTTGTGACGCTTTGCTCGATGCATCTGTTGAGGGCGATCCCGAACGCGGGGAAGTATCTCGAATATTCGATTGAGGGGCCATACAGCCAGCAATGGGCGGATACGCTGTTCGTCGAACGCCCCTATGACGTCGTCGATGGGCAGGTCCGTGTCACGGACGCCCCCGGCTGGGGTGTCGAGATCAACCCGTCATTCATGGAACACTCGACCTACGCCATCAGCCAGTCCGAGTAGTTCCGCTGCGTTCCACCTTCCGGCGCGGACACATCTCTTTCGAACACTCCCGGAACCCGATCGGGATCTGCGGCGTGATGGCCCTTTCGAGGCGGCATACCCTGTCCGGAACATCGAAGGCCCTCCCCTGTTCGACGTTCACAGTTAACGCCGGCGGCAAAAGCCGGCCCTGCCGAACAAACAGTGGAGGAATTCATGAGACTCGAGATCCTGTCCGTGCTTGCAACGACGTTGCTTGCGACGGTTGCCCATTCCGCGGATGCGACAGCGGACATCGCGGACCGCGAAGGCAACAACCTGGGCGCGGTGCGCGTTCACGACACGGCCTCGGGACTGGCCTTGGCGACCCTGACGCTTTCGAACCTGCCCGAAGGCCAGTACGCGGTTCACCTTCATGAAACTGGCGACTGTGAGTCCGAGGACTTCAGTTCGGCTGGCGGTCATGTCGCCGGAGATCGCCAACACGGCGTTCTCGCCGAGGGTGGCCCCCATCCGGGTGACATGCCGAACATCTCGGTCGCAGAGAACGGGATAGTCCAGGTCGAAGTCGTTCTGCCGTTCCTCGACGTGGAACGTCAGATCCTGGACGAAGACGGAGCCGCCTTCGTCATCCACGCGGGCATCGACGACTATGAAACTCAGCCCTCCGGCAACGCGGGCGATCGGATGGCCTGCGGAGTGTTTTCCCAGAGATATAGTGCTGACGAGTGTGCGGCGAACCGGTCCAATACCGGTTCGCCTGGTTTGCCCGGTCTCACTTTTTCAGCGGCTGGGAGGATCGCTGGCGGGAAAGGATTCGTCCGACGCCTCGTCCACGATGTCCCACTCCCGCGGCGGACTTCTCATCTGAGATGGCCCCGCGTCACGCACCTGCAGCGCCGCCGGCGCGCCGGACGTCTTTCGGATCAAACCACGCAAGACGTCTCTCGGCGTCTTGAGAAGCGCCCGCAGGGCCATCAGCCATCCTCCTCGCGATGCACGAGCTTGTTGAAGCGGCTGATGGAACCCTCCTCCGTCTTCTCCTGATAGAGAAACGCGAGATTGCTCTTCTCGAAGACCGAGAAGAATTCTTCCCACTCGATCTCTTCCAGCGAGTCCTCGGGCGGATCGAAATCGATCCTCAGGATGCCGCCCTCGCCCGAGTCCTTCACTCGGGCGGGGTGACCGTTCCTTTCCTCGGCCCAGGTACGGATCGTATCGTGATCGATGGTGGATGATGCCTGAGTCACCTTGGATCTCCTTCCTGAGTACGACGTGCTCGCTATGGCAGGGCGTAGGCGATGACGTAGTCGCCCACTCCGGTCTCCATGAAGTGGTGGCCCATCGCCGTGATCATGACGTACTGTCTGCCGTCCACCTCGTAAGCGATGGGGTTCGCCTGACCGCCTGCTGGCAGGACATCGGTCCACAGCGTCTCGCCCGTCTCGATGTCGATGGCGCGGAACAGGTTGTCGGTCGCCGCCGCGATGAAGATAAGCCCGCCAGCGGTCACCACCGACCCGCCGTTGTTTGGCGTGCCGATCTTGAGAGGCACCATGGACGGAATGCCCCAGGGCCCGTTGCGGCGTGCAGTGCCGATGGGTTCGTCCCACAGCGTCTCGCCCGTCGAAAGGTCGATGGCGCGAATGCCGCCATAGGGCGGTTCGGTGCAGGGCATGTCGGTCAGCGCACTGCGCCAGCCGGCATTGACCGAGATGGCGTAGGGCGAGCCTGCCTGCGGGCCGGCGGGGTTTTCGGGCGCGCCCACCGTCTCGGGCGCTTCGGCGATGGTGGTATACTCGTCGCTCTCCAACGGATCGGGACGTTCGATCAGCCGGTTGTAGTTCGGGATATCGTTGTAGTTCGCAATGAGAACCCCGTGTTCCGGATCAAGGGCCACCGACCCCCAGTCCGACCCGCCATTATAGCCGGGATACTGGATCCAGCGGGTACCGGCTGTCGGCGGCGAGTAGAAGCCCTGGTACTCGGCCTGACGGTACTGAATGCGGCACCAGAGCTGATCCAGCGGCGTGGCGCCCCACATGTCGCGCTCCTCGAGCGGTGGCTGGCGCAGCGTGTGCCATTCCGAGATCGGCTGCGTCTCCGAGATGTAGTCCGGCTCCACCTCGCCCTGGGGCAGATCGGTCAGCTCGCCCACAGGTGTCAGCGGCTCGCCGGTCTCGCGGTCGAGGATATAGAGATCCCCCTGCTTCGAAGGCAGCAGGATCGCCGGGGTTCCCTGATAGTCCAGAAGCGTAGGCTGGCTGCCGAGGTCGTAGTCCCAGACGTCGTGACGCACGGTCTGGAAATGCCAGACCTCCTCGCCCGAGGTGGCGTCGAGCGCGACGAGGGAAGTGGCGAACTCGTTTTCGGCTTCCGACCGGTTGGAGCCGTAATAATCCACCGACGAATTGCCCATCGGCAGGTAGACATACCCCAGTTCCTCGTCCGCCACGGCGGTCGTCCACATGTTGGGCGTGCCGCGCGTATAGACTTCGCCTTCGGGCGGGCCGTCGCGGTTCTGCTCGGGCGCTGCCAGATCCCAGGCCCAGGCGAGTTCGCCGGTGACGGCGTCGTAGCCACGCACGACGCCCGACGGCGCCTCCTCGGCCTGTCCGTCGAGCACTTGAGCACCCGTGACGATGACACCGCGCACGATGGCGGGTGGAGCGGTCACGGCGTACCAGCCGGGCACCCGTTCGCCGATATCCTGCCAGAGATCCACCGTGCCGTTTTCCCCGAAGTCTTCGCAGGGAGCGCCGGTCTCGAGGTCGACGGCGACCAGCTTGGCGTCGAGCGTTCCCTCGACGACCCTGGTGGCGCAGAGATCGCCCTCCGCCGCCTCAGGATTGGTATATATGGACACGCCGCGACAAGTCGCGCCGTAGGGAATGGCCTCGTTCGGCACACCCGGATCGAAGCGCCAGTTCTCCTCGCCGGTGGCGGCATCGATAGAAATGAGTGCGTTCATGGCCGAGCACATGAGAAGGTCGTCACCGACCTTGAGTGGCGTCGTCTCGGGCGAATACTTCCCTTCGGCGTTGCCCTGGGGCATGTCTCCGGTGCGGTAGACGAAGACCCGCTCCAACTCGCCGACGTTCGCCGGCGTGATCTGGTCGAGCGTCGAATAGCGCGTCGCAAGCGTTCCCCCGCCCCAGAGCGGCCAGTCCTGTCCCGCATGAGCAGGGAGGTCGGCGATCTGTGGCCGCTGATCCGCCGCTGCAGTGTCGACGTCATTGGACGAGGCCTCGGGCGCGCCTTGGGGCTCCGCCGCTGGCTGCGGTTCTGTCTCTGGAACTTCCTGCGGCTCCGCTGTCGGCGCATCCTGCGTTTCCGCCGCTGGCTGCTGCGCTGGGGCGGCTCCCGCCTCCGGCGACGGCTCTTCTGCCGGTGCGGCCCCTTCCACTTCGGCCGCCGGCTGCTCCGGCACCGTTGGCTCTTCGGAAGTCTCTTGCGGGAACGCAGGTTGACCCGCGCAAATGACGCACAAAAGCAGTGGGGAGAGGCGCGCGACGTTCATGGTAGTCTCCTTCTGGGTAGTCGGGCGGCGATCCGCCCCGCCGTGTCGGCAAAGCGAACGCCGTTGTCAAAAATGGATCAGACGGACCTGATCCTCAGGTTGTTCTGGACGTGAGCGACACCCGAGACGTACTCGGCGCAATCCTCCGCACGCCGCTTTTCGAGTCGGGAGCCGACCTCGCCGTCGAGCGATACTTCGCGCTCGCTCACCGACACGCGGATATCCGTGGCATCGAGGTCAGGGTCGTCCGTCAGACGTTCATTCACGTCCTCGAGGATGCGTTCGTCGGATCTGACATAATCGCGTGGGCCGCGTCCGCGATGGTCTTCCTGGCGGCGCGCTTGCGCGGCATCGTCGCCGAACCAGGACGAGACCTCGTCCGCCGCGCGGTCCCACATGCTGCGGTCGCCGTCGGCGTTTCGCCAGTCGTCGGAATGATATTCCTGTCGATCGGGTGCGTCCCTGTCATGGCGGGTCGCACCGGGATGCACCCCAGAATGAGGTCCGGCAACGGCACCGGGACTGTACGGGGACCCCTCTCCGTAAGGCCGACCGTAGTTCTGACGCATTCCGCGCCGGGGGTCGTTTCGAGAATCTTGTGCCATTTGACTGCCTTTCTGTGAATGGAACTGCGCTCGCCGCCCTTCGGTTTCGAAGGGCGACGAGCCACCATGGCCGGCAGGGCTGGGGAGGACAGACCCCGCCGGTCAGGCTGCCTGGTTGAGGCATTCCTCGGAAAGCCGCGTCCGTTTCTCGTCAGCCGCTTCCCTTTCGGACATCGTCTGCCTGAGCAGATCGGCGCAATCGTCCCTGCCCGGTTCGCGGGACCAGGCGATGAGGGTGCCGCAGCGCATGATCTCATTGTGTTCCACGGCCTGCGCGGGGGCAGCGTTCAGGACGTTGTCGGCGGGCACGCCGCTCGCGATGGCTTCGGCCTCTTCGATGATCCCGTCACCAGAGAATATCGCCATTCGGATGCTCCCTTTCTGGCGAACCGACCCCAAGCCGGGGCGGCTTTCTTGATCCCCAGCAACAGTTGCCCGTCCCGATTGTTCCTGACGACAAGGCTCGAAGGCGAGATGGGAGAGCCATGTCGCCATGGCGACGCCACGCAGCTCAACCGCAAGACGGCAGCCGCTTCGGAGACCAGCGTTAATGTCATTGGTCCATGCATGAAACTTCGAAAGGGACCCGTGCGTGAAACTCGAAGTAGACTCCCTGACGCAAAGGCAATGGCCGGACACGGCCGCGGGGCGGCTAGGAAAGGACAAGGAAAGAAAATGAAGGAGCAGTCCACCACGACCGCCGACGAGACCGCGATGAAGCGGGAACTGGAAGAGCACCTTCGGAGGATTGAATCCGAGGATGTCCCCGAGCGCCTTCTCGAGCTT
>NZ_QGGV01000012.1 GCF_003148765.1 Silicimonas algicola | reverse complement strand
GGACAAGATCGAAGCCATGCGCTCCGCCGGCATCACCGTCGCCGAAAGCCCCGCCGGACTGGGCGAGGCCATGCTGGAAGCCATCGGGTGAGGCTCGTCCGCTCCTGTGTCCTCGGCCGCGTTCCTCCGGCCCTGCCCCTGACGCCTGCTGGCGCCGATGCCTATATCCTCATCTCACCCTCCTCCCTTCGGGCGGAGGGCGTTCCGGTCCAACCCTTAAGGTGACCCCATGACCGAGCAATCCTCCAACGACATCTTCCGCGCCTCGTCCTTCCTGCAGGGCCACAACGCGGAATACATCGAGCAGCTTCATGCCCGCTACGCGCAGGACCCGAACGCGGTCGACGCGGGCTGGCAGGAGTTTTTCCGCCAGCTCGGCGACAGCGAGGCCGATGCCCGCGCCGAGGCGGCGGGGCCGTCCTGGGCGCGCGGCGACTGGCCACCGGCCCCCGCGGACGAACTGACTGCGGCGCTCGACGGTCAATGGGGCGACCTCGGGGTCGAGGTCCAGAAGACCGCCGCCGGCACGATTGCGAAGAAGGCGCGCGACGCGGGCGTCGAGATCACCGACGACCAGGTCAAGCGCGCCGTCCTCGATTCGATTCGCGCGCTGATGATCATCCGCGCCTACCGCATCCGGGGTCACCTCGCCGCCGATCTCGACCCGCTCGGAATGCACGACAAGACGCCCCATCCGGAACTCGATCCGAAATCCTACGGTTTTTCCGAAGCCGACATGGACCGTCCGATCTTCATCGACAACGTGCTGGGTCTTCAGACCGCGTCGATGCGCCAGATCCTCGAGATCGTGCGGCGGACCTACTGCGGCACCTTCGCGCTTCAGTTCATGCACATCTCGAACCCCGAAGAAGCCGCCTGGCTGAAGGAACGGATCGAGGGCTATGGCAAGGAAATCGCCTTCACCCGCGAGGGCCGAAAGGCGATCCTGAACAAGATGGTCGAGGCCGAGGGCTTCGAGAAGTTCCTGCACGTCAAGTACATGGGCACCAAGCGCTTCGGTCTCGACGGCGGCGAAAGCCTGATCCCGGCGATGGAGCAGATCATCAAGCGGGGCGGCGCCCTCGGCGTGAAGGAGATCGTGATCGGGATGCCGCACCGCGGCCGCCTGAGCGTGCTCGCCAACGTCATGACGAAGCCCTACAAGGCCATCTTCAACGAGTTCCAGGGCGGCAGCTTCAAGCCCGAGGACGTCGACGGGTCGGGCGACGTGAAGTACCACCTGGGCGCCTCCTCGGACCGCGACTTCGACGGCAACACCGTCCACCTGTCGCTGACTGCCAACCCCTCGCACCTCGAGGCGGTGAACCCGGTCGTCCTCGGCAAGGCGCGGGCCAAGCAGGACCAGTTGCACGACACCAAGCGCACACAGGTTCTGCCGATCCTTCTTCATGGCGACGCCGCCTTCGCGGGCCAGGGCGTCGTGGCTGAATGCTTCGGCCTCTCGGGCCTGCGCGGGCACCGCACCGGCGGCACCATCCACATCGTCGTGAACAACCAAATCGGCTTCACCACCGCGCCGCACTTCTCGCGCTCGTCGCCCTATCCGACCGACATCGCGCTGATGGTCGAGGCGCCGATCTTCCACGTCAACGGCGACGACCCCGAGGCCGTCGTTCACGCCGCGAAGGTCGCGACCGAGTTCCGCCAGATGTTCGCCAAGGACGTGGTCATCGACATCTTCTGCTACCGCCGCTTCGGTCACAACGAAGGCGACGAGCCGATGTTCACCAACCCGATCATGTACAAGCGGATCAAGGGTCACAAGACGACCCTGTCGCTCTACACCGACCGGCTGGTGAAGGACGGGCTGATCCCGGAAGGCGAGATCGAGGACATGAAGGCCGCCTTCCAGGCCAGGCTGAACGAGGAGTTCGAGGCGGGGAAGGCCTACAAGCCGAACAAGGCCGACTGGCTCGACGGCCGGTGGAGCCATCTCGACCGCGAGGGGGAGCGGTACCAGCGCGGCAAGACCGCCATCAAGAAGAAGACCATGGAGGATATCGGCCGCGCCCTGACGACGGCGCCCGAGGGCTTTTCGCTGCACAAGACCGTCGAACGCCTGATGGACGCCAAGCGCGAGATGTTCGACAGCGGCACCGGTTTCGACTGGGCCACGGGCGAGGCGCTGGCCTTCGGGTCGCTCTTGACCGAAGGCTATCCCGTCCGCCTCGCAGGACAGGATTCGACGCGCGGCACCTTCAGCCAGCGTCACTCGGCCCTCGTCAACCAGGAGAACGAGGACCGCTACTACCCGCTCAACCACATACGCGAGGGGCAGGCGAATTACGACGTCATCGACTCGATGCTGTCCGAATACGCCGTCTGCGGGTTCGAGTACGGCTATTCGCTGGCCGAACCCAACTCGCTCGTGCTGTGGGAGGCGCAGTTCGGCGACTTCGCCAACGGCGCGCAGATCATGTTCGACCAGTTCATCTCGTCGGGCGAGCGCAAGTGGCTGCGCATGTCCGGCCTCGTGATGCTTTTGCCCCACGGCTACGAAGGCCAGGGCCCCGAGCACTCGTCGGCGCGGCTGGAGCGTTTCCTCCAGATGTGTGCCGAGGACAACTGGATCGTCGCGAACTGCACGACGCCGGCGAACTACTTCCACATCCTCAGGCGGCAGCTTCACCGCTCCTACCGGAAACCCCTCGTGCTGATGACGCCCAAGTCGCTTCTGCGGCACAAGCTGGCTGTCAGCGACGCGGCCGACTTCCTGACCGGATCGTCCTTCCACCGCGTCCTCTGGGACGATGCCGAAAAGGGCCATTCCGACACGGTTCTCGCCCCGGACGACAAGATCAAACGCGTCGTGATGTGTTCGGGCAAGGTCTACTACGACCTGCTCGAGGAGCGGGACGCGCGCGGCATCGACGACGTCTACCTTCTGCGGGTCGAGCAGTTCTATCCCTTCCCGGCGCAGGCGCTGGTGAAGGAGCTGAAGCGCTTCCCGAACGCGGACTGGGTCTGGTGTCAGGAAGAGCCCAAGAACCAGGGCGCCTGGACCTTCATGGAATCGAACATCGAATGGGTGCTCACGCGCATCAAGGCCCGGCTGACCCGACCGATCTACGTCGGCCGCTCGGCCAGCGCGTCGCCCGCGACCGGCCTCGCGTCGGCCCACAAGGCTCAACAAGCGGCGCTCGTCGACGAAGCGCTGACGGTGAAAGGATAACTCATGGCCACCGAAATCCGCGTGCCGACGCTTGGCGAAAGCGTCTCCGAGGCGACCGTCGCCACCTGGTTCAAGAAACCCGGCGACAGCGTCGCGGTCGACGAGCTTCTCTGCGAGCTGGAAACCGACAAGGTGACGGTCGAGGTGCCCTCGCCCGCCGCCGGCAAGCTCGACGAGATCGTCGCGAAGGAGGGTGATACCGTAGGCGTCGACGCCCTTCTGGGCATGATCGCCGAAAGCGGCCAGGCGGGATCCTCGACCGACGTGAAGGAGCGCAAGGCAAAGCCCGAGGATACGGCGACCGCCCATGCCGAACCCAAGGGCGACGAGGCGAAGCCGGACAGCGGCAAGTCCGTCGACGTCATGGTCCCCACCCTTGGCGAAAGCGTGACCGAAGCCACCGTCTCGACCTGGTTCAAGCAGCCCGGCGACACCGTCACCCAGGACGAGATGCTGTGCGAACTCGAGACCGACAAGGTCTCGGTCGAAGTGCCGGCCCCCGCCTCGGGCGTCCTGTCCGAGATCCTCAAGGCCGAAGGCACCACGGTCGAGGCCGGCGGCAAGCTGGCCGTCATCTCGGGCGGCGCCAAGACGACGGCCGACGCCCCCCCGCCCGCGAAGGGCGGCGAGGATGTGGCCGCCCCCAAGTCCCCCGCGCCCGAGACGGCGGCCAAGGGCCGCGATGTCGAGGATGCGCCCTCGGCGAAAAAGATCATGGCCGAGAAGAACCTCTCGGCGGATCAGGTCACCGGCACCGGACGCGACGGCCGCATCATGAAGGAAGACGTCCAGAAGGCGCTGACCTCGCCCGCGCCCTCGCGCACCGAGTCACCCTCCGCCCCCCGCGCGCCCGTGGCCGCCGAGGATGCGGGCCGCGAGGAGCGGGTCAAGATGACCCGCCTGCGCCAGACCATCGCGCGCCGCCTGAAGGACGCGCAGAACACCGCGGCGATGCTGACGACCTACAACGAGGTCGACATGTCGGGCATCATGGAGCTTCGGACCGAATACAAGGATCTCTTCGAAAAGAAGCACGGCGTGAAGCTGGGCTTCATGTCCTTCTTCACCAAGGCCTGCTGCCACGCGCTGCAGGAGGTGCCCGAGGTCAACGCCGAAATCGACGGCACCGACGTCGTCTACAAGAACTTCGTCCACATGGGCATCGCCGTGGGCACGCCCTCGGGGCTCGTCGTGCCCGTGGTGCGCGACGCCGACGGCAAGTCCTTCGCCGAGATCGAGAAGACCATCAACGCACTCGGCCAGAAGGCCCGCGACGGCAAGCTGTCCATGGCCGAGATGCAGGGCGGCACCTTCACCATCTCGAACGGCGGCGTCTACGGCTCGCTCATGTCCTCGCCGATCCTGAACCCGCCGCAGTCGGGCATCCTGGGGATGCACAAGATCCAGGAACGGCCCATGGTCGTGAAGGGCCAGATCGTCATCCGCCCGATGATGTACCTCGCCCTCAGCTACGACCACCGCATCGTCGACGGCAAGGGCGCGGTGACCTTCCTCGTCCGCGTGAAGGAAGCGCTGGAGGATCCGCGTCGGCTGCTGATGGATTTGTAAGGACTCATCCATGTCCCTCGTTCTGACCCTCGGTCTCTTCGCGGCGCTGACGCTTCTCTATGTAAGCGCCGACGGTCTCCTGCTGAAGGCTGCCGTCGGCAACTCCTGGACGGTCGGACCACGCGACACCGAGGCTGACCGTGGGCCGCTGGCCGGACGCGCCCGCCGCGCACTCTCGAACTTCACCGAGACGGCGCCCGCCTTCGTCGCCCTTGCCGTTGCCGGCGCCAGCCTGCCGCCCGACCGCGTTTGGGAAGCCGGCGCCCTCGCCTATCTGGCTGGCCGCGCGGCCTACCTGCCCGCGTATCTTTCGGGCCTGCCCTGGCTGCGCACGGTCCTCTGGTGGGTGGCAAGCGGCGGTCTTCTGGCCATGCTTGCAAGCCTTGCGGTCTGACATGCCCATGACACCTCGCCGGGCACACCCAGGCCGCGCAGCCACACGTCGGGCCGGGTTCGCCTCGCTCGCCCACCCCAAGGACACCTGACATGCAACTCCTCCTCACCTACCCCTCCGCCCCTGCCGATTGGGACGCCTCCTCCGAGGACCGCGCGCAAGCAGGCCTGACCCAGCTTCAGGTCTGGCGCGACGCCGACGGCGGCGCGACCGTCGTTCTTCTCGAGGTCAACGACCGCGCCAAGGCCGAGGCGTGGCTCGCCAAGGAACGCGGCCTCGGCGCCAGCATCGACGCCCGTTTCCTGAAGACCGCCTGATGCCGCGCCGCCTCGCCGCCCTGGGTCTCCTCGCTCTCGCCGCCTGCGGCGCGCCGGTGTCCGAAACGCTGACCACGGTGCGCCACGTCCCGTCCAACGCGGTCTACGCGGGCGACGCCCGGATGCACCTTTTCATCTTCGATCCCTCCGAGCCGCGCAGCCTCGAGGACCGCAAGGCGATCGCCCGCCGCTCTATCGCGCTGGAGCCGAACTGCGCATGGGTCGATGCGCCCGACGATGTGCTCGAGGCCGAGACCCGCAAGCAGGGCGACCGCTACGCCGAGACGATGCTGGTCGCCCCCCTCAGGTGCAACCGCGCATGACGCCCGAACTCACCGTCCTCGCCCTCGCCGGGCTTCTTCAGGTCGTGCAGTACCTCGTCTTCGCCGTCCCCGCGAACCTCGAACTGGGCACCGGCTACACCTCTTCGGCCCGGGACAGGCCGCCCTCGCGCGAGTTGTCCGCGGGCACCGCGCGGCTCCAGCGTGCCATGGACAACCATTTCGAGGGGCTGATCCTCTTCACCCTCGCCGTCGTCGTCGTGACGCTCGGCGGACAGGCGACCGGACTGACCGCAGCCTGCGCCTGGGTCTACCTCACCGCCCGCATCCTCTACGTCCCGGCCTACTGGCTGGGGCTCCGCCCCTGGCGTTCGCTGATCTGGGTGATCGGCTTCGCCGCCACCGTCGTCATGCTACTGGCGGCGCTCCTGTGAGGCGTCCTTGCGGCATGGTGGACCTCGCCGCTCAGGGTGATAGCGTCCCTGCGAGACCCGAAATGGACACCGACGCAATACCGACGTGATACCGACGCAATACCGATGACCAGAATCGAAGGAAAACAGTCCCATGGCTAGTTACGACGTGATCGTGATCGGCAGCGGCCCCGGCGGCTATGTCTGCGCCATCCGCTGTGCCCAACTGGGTCTCAAGACCGCCTGCGTCGAAAGCCGCGACACCCTTGGCGGCACCTGCCTCAACGTCGGCTGCATCCCGTCGAAGGCGCTGCTCCACGCCACCGAGATGCTGCAGGAAACCGAAGAAAACTTCGGCAAGATGGGCCTCAAGGTCCTGCGTCCCGACGTCGATTGGAAGCAGATGCTGGCCTACAAGCAGGACACCATCGACCAGAACACCAAGGGCATCGAATTTCTCTTCAAGAAGAACAAGATAGACTGGCTGAAAGGCTGGGGCTCGATCCCCGAAGCCGGCAAGGTCAAGGTCGGCGACGAGGTCCACGAGGCGAAGACCATCGTCATCGCGACCGGGTCCGAAGCCTCCGCCCTCCCCGGCGTCGAGGTCGACGAGAAGACGGTCGTGACGTCCACCGGCGGCCTGACCCTGCCGAAGATCCCGCAGACCATGATCGTCATCGGCGCGGGCGTCATCGGCCTCGAACTCGGCTCGGTCTACAGCCGCCTCGGCGCCAAGGTCACGGTCATCGAATACCTCGACGCCATCCTCCCCGGCATGGACGCCGAGGTGCAGAAGACATTCCAGAGAACGCTGAAGAAACAAGGGCTTGAGTTCGTCATGGGCGCAGCCGTCCAAGGCGTCGAAAAGGCCAAGGACAAGGCCACGGTCACCTACAAGCTCCGCAAGGACGACAGCGCGCACGAGGCCGAAGCCGACGTCGTCCTCGTCGCCACGGGCCGGCGGCCCTACACCGAGGGCCTCGGTCTCGAGGCCGTCGGCGTCGAACTGACGGATCGCGGACAGGTCAGGATCGACGACCACTGGCGCACAACCGCCCCCGGCATCTACGCCATCGGCGACGCCGTCGCAGGCCCCATGCTGGCCCACAAGGCCGAGGATGAGGGCATGGCGGTGGCCGAGACCATCGCGGGCCAGGCGGGGCATGTGAACTACGGCGTCATCCCCGGCGTCGTCTACACCCACCCCGAAGTAGCCAGCGTCGGCAAGACCGAGGAGCAGTTGAAGGACGAAGGCCGCGCCTACAAGGCGGGCAAATTCAGCTTCATGGGCAACGCCCGCGCCAAGGCCAACTTCCAGGGCGAAGGCTTCGTCAAGATCCTGGCAGACAAAGAAACCGACCGCATCCTGGGCGCCCATATCATCGGCCCGATGGCCGGCGACCTGATCCATGAGATCTGCGTGGCGATGCAGTTCGGCGCCGCAGCCGAGGATCTGGCCCGGACCTGCCACGCGCACCCGACTTATTCCGAAGCCGTGCGCGAAGCCGCGCTGGCCTGCGGCGACGGGCCGATCCACAGCTGACGCTCTCGCGCCGCGCGGATGCAACTTCTCCTTCCGTCACGGGTTCCCGCCGCATAGGCTTGGGCCAGTCACGGGAGGAATACCATGCGCCTGCACATCATCGCGGCCCTCGTTCTTGCGGCAAGTCCGCTTCATGCGCAGTCGGTCGGACTGATCCTGGGGAACGAGGAATACGAGAATGTGGGCGACGTCTCGCGCGGCGACCGGGTAGTCCGCGCCGAGACGGCACTGTCGCGGGCGGGCATGCAGATCGTCGCCCGGCAGGAGGCCACCCTCGACGACATGACCGATGCCCTGTCCGAGTTCGGCCAGATGGCCGACCGCTCGGATACGCTGCTCGTGGTCCTGGCTGGGCGCTTTGTTCATACTGTGTCCGAGACCTATTTCCTTCCCGTCGACGCCGAAACGGGGCCAATGGCGACCCTTGCGGCCAACACGCTTCCGCTCTCGACGGTCATGGCGTGGCTGGCGTCCGCCCCCGGCCATGCTGTACTCGTCCTCGCGACCGACGACGCACAGATGGGCTTTGGCGCCTACCTGACCGCCGGCATCGGCGACCTCGATATCCCCCAGGGCGTAGCCGTTCTGACCGGCGCGCCCGCCGGCGCCGAGAAGCTTTTGACCGACATCATCGCGCGCCCGGGCCAGAACATCGCGCAACCGCGTCTTGGGATGACAGTCCAGGGCTTTGCCCCCGAAGACCTGACCCTCCTTCAAGCGCAGTCGACCGCTCCGACCCCTGCTCCCGCACCGACGCCCGCCCCCGACCTTGCCCGCCGCGCCGACATCGCGGACTGGCGCCGCGCCAGCGCCGCGGACACAGCCGAGGGCTACCAAGGCTACATCGACGCCCATCCTTCCGGCGAATTCGTTCAAATGGCGAACAACCGCATCCGCGCCCTGACCGACACGCCCCAGGCGCGAGCCGAGCGGGCCGAGCAGGCGCTCGATCTCTCTCGCGACGCCCGGCGCGAGATCCAGCGCGACCTGACGCTTCTCGAATTCAACACCCGAGGCATCGACGGCATCTTCGGACGCGGCACCCGCTCGGCGATCCAGGCTTGGCAGACCGCGCAGGGGGTCGAGTCGACGGGCTACATGACCGCCGACCAGATCACGCGCCTCGACGCGCAGGCCGAACGCCGCGCGCAGGAGCTTGAGGCCGAGGCCGAGCGGAGACGGCAGGAGTTGCTGCGCGCCGACCTCGCCTTCTGGGACGAGACGGGCGCCGTTGGCGACGAGGCGGGCCTGCGCGCCTACCTCGCCCGTTACCCTGACGGCGAGTATGCCGAGATCGCGACCGAACGCCTGCGGGCGATCGAGAACCGCACGCGAAACGACGCGGATGTGGCGGACCGCAGGTACTGGGACAACGCCCAGGGTCTCGACACCGTGGGTGCCTACGAGGAGTACCTGCGCCTGAGCAACCGTGGCGCATTCACCGATGCCGCCGAGGCCCGTATCCTCGAGCTCGAGGAGGAGGACCGGAACGCCGAGGAAAGAACTGCCGCCGCCCGTCAGGAGGACGCCTTGGGCCTGTCCCCTCGGACCCGCCAGATCGTCGAAGCGCGCCTGGAAAGGCTCGAGCTGAAGCCCGGCAAGGTCGATGGAGAATTCGACAACGACACACGCCGCGCCATTCGACGCTATCAGGCGGCGCGGAACATGGACGAGACCGGCTATCTTTCGGAGGCCGTCGTCGTCCAGCTTCTGGCGGACTCTGTCCGAAGCATCTTCAGGTAGGTCGCGTCAGGGCTTCTTTCCCATCCGCGACAGCTGGTCCTGCATCGCAGCAAGTTGCTTGCGGATGTCGTCCAACTCGCTCGGCGGGCTGGCCTCGTCCTTGTCCTCCGACTCCATCTGCGGCCCCGACCAGGACTTCCCCATCCCGCCGGTAAACGCCTTCATGAAGGCCTCCTGCTGCGCCTTCATCGCATCGAACCCGGGCATCGAGACCAGCGGCGTCGACATGCTCTCCATCACCTTCGACTGGCCTTCGCGAAGCATATCGAAGCTCATGGCGAGAAACTGCGGAACGATGGAGTGCGCCTGCGTCGTATAGGACCGGACGAGGTCGGTCAGGACATCGAGAGGCAGGACGCTTTCGCCGCGGCTTTCGTGGTCTGCGACGATCTGAAGAAGATACTGCCGCGTCAGGTCGTCCCCGGACTTGAGGTCGACGATCTGAACGTCGCGGCCTTCGCGGATGAAGCCAGCGATATCCTCGAGCGTGACGTAATCGGACGTTTCCGTGTTGTAGAGGCGCCTGCTGGCGTAGCGTTTGATCAGCAGCGGCTTTCCGGACATGGCAACCTCCCTGGCGCATGTGCTGCAGCGCAGCTTAGGGGAGGGTCGTTGGAAATCAAAGGGTTTCTGCGCAGCATCGTCGAAATGCTGCGCAGCAAATCCTAGCGCTCGTCGAAGAAGCCCGGACCCGCCTCGGCCAAAAGCGCCTCGGCAAGATCGCGCCCCAGATCCTCTCCCTCGGCCACGGGCCCGTCACGTCTACCGCTGACCGAGCGCGACCCGTTGGTCTTCAGGATCTCGCCCCTGAACGTCAGCCTGTCCCCATCGATCTCGGCCAGGGCGGCGATCGGCGTCTGGCAGGATCCGTCGAGACGGGCGAGGAAGGCCCGCTCGCAGGCGACGCGCTGGCCTGTCACCTCGTCGGCGATCGCGGCTACCATGTCAAAGGCGCGCGTGTCGTCGGCGCGCAGCTCGATCCCTATGGCTCCCTGCGCCACGGCGGGCAGCATCTCGTCGGCGGAAATCGGCACCGCCCTGACCTCGCTCAACCCAAGCCGGTTCAGGCCGGCGAGAGCCAGGAAGGTGCCCTGTGCCACGCCCGCAGACAGCTTGCCCAACCGTGTCTGCACGTTGCCCCGAAATTCCACGACTTGAAGGTCAGGCCGCCGGTGCAGCACCTGCGCCTTCCGCCGGAGGCTCGACGTGCCCACCACGGCACCCGCGGGCAAGTCGGACAGCGCGATCCCATCCAGCGTGACGAAGACGTCGCGCACATCCTCGCGCGGGAGACAGGCGCCGATGACCAGTCCGGCGGGCTGATCCACCGGCATGTCCTTCATGGAGTGGACCGCGATGTCGATCTCACCCGACAGCATTGCCTCCTCGATCTCCTTGGTGAAGAGACCCTTGCCGCCGATCTCTCCCAGAGGCCGATCCGTGACACGGTCGCCCGTTGTCTTGATGACGACGATCTCGAAAGCCTCGGCCTCGAGGCCGGTCGAACGCACAAGCCGGTCTCGCGTCTCGCGCGCCTGCGCCAATGCGAGGGGAGAACCTCGTGTGCCGATGCGGAAGGGGCGGGTCGGGTCAGGTCGTTCGCTCATGCGCCTTGCTCTAAGCCGCGGAACAAGGCGTGGCAATCCTGTCTATTGACAAGACCCGGCCGGATCGTGACCAGAGAGAGACGCAAGAGGACAGGGAATGACCCGTAAACTGTTATTGAGGGCACTGGCGGGAGAGACGCTTCCCATCCCGCCGATCTGGATGATGCGACAGGCGGGCCGCTACCTCCCCGAGTATCGCGCGACTCGCGAGAAGGCGGGGGATTTCCTGTCGCTCTGCTATACGCCCGAGCTTGCAGCGGAAGTCACGCTTCAGCCGATCCGGCGCTTCGGGTTCGACGCCGCGATCCTTTTCGCCGACATCCTCCTCGTCCCCCAGGCCCTCGGCGCGGACTTGTGGTTCGTGACCGGCGAAGGTCCGCGCCTCTCGACCGTCACGACTTCGTCGGACTTCGACCGCCTCAAGCCCGTCGACGCGATCCATGAGACATTGGCCCCGGTCTACGAGACGGTTCGCATCCTCTCACGCGCCCTGCCGTCCGAAACGACGCTGATCGGCTTCGCGGGCGCGCCCTGGACGGTGGCGACCTACATGATCGCGGGGCGCGGCACGCCCGATCAGGGCCCGGCTCATACCCTCAAGGACGAGGACCGGCCCCTCTTCGAGGCGCTGCTCGACCGCATCACCGAGGCCACGGTCCTCTACCTGTCCGCGCAGATCGAGGCGGGAGCCGAAGTGGTCAAGCTCTTCGACAGTTGGGCCGGATCGCTGAAGGGTCGCGACTTCGACGCCTATTGCGTGGCACCCGCCGCCCGCATCGTCGCCGCGCTGAAGGACCGGCATCCGGGCATCCCCGTGATCGCCTTCCCCCGCGAGGCGGGACCGAGGTACGAAGGCTTCGCCAAGGAGACGGGCGCGGACTGCGTAGCGCTCGACAACAGCGTCGACGCCAGATGGGCCGCGAAACACGTTCAGACCGATGGCTGCGTCCAGGGCAACCTGGCCCCGGGGCACATGGTCACCGGCGGCAAGCCCCTGATCGAGGCGACGCGGGCGATCTGCCGCGCCTTCGCGGGGGGCCCGCACATCTTCAACCTGGGACACGGCATCACCCCTGATGCTGACGCCGACAACGTGCGCCTGATGATCGACACGGTACGCGCGGGAAACTGGACCTAGCCCTCCAGCAAGTCCGTCCTGTCCTCCGGCGACGCGGCCTTCCCCGCGCGCTCGGCGATCTCGTCCTGGTCGTTCGCCAGATCGCCTTCGGCCTCGGTGCTTTCGGCCCCGCTTTCCCGCGGCGCGGGGATTTCGGCAGCCGCGTCGTCGCCCCGGCGCTGGTCGAGAAGCGGCACGCCCTGAGGGAAGATGATCTCGCGCGCGTCGTCGGGCATCGAGATGCCGGCATCCATCAGCGTCTTCTTGGTCAGCCGCAGGACCGACGACTTCACCTTGAGCAGGGAATATTCGCGCACGTTCAGCCAGTAATAGGCGTGCAGCGTCACGGTCGACGATCCAAGCCCATCGACAAGGATCATCGGCGCAGGTTCCGCCAACACCGCCTCGTGCCGCGCCAAAACATCGCCGATCAGTTCCTGCGCCCGAGTGATCGACGCGTCATATCCGATGCCGACGGTGAAGTCGTCGCGTCCCTCGGGCGAGACGGTGAAGTTGGTGATGACGCTCTTGAACACCGTCGCATTCGGGATCTGGATGTGATTGCCCTCGGGCGAGATCAGCACGGTCGACCGCGTGTTCATCGACTGGACCGACCCGTGCATCCCCTCGACCTCGATGATGTCGCCCGCCCTGAACGGCTGCCGGATCGACAGCAGAAGCGACGCAAGGAAGTTCTCGGCGATGTCGCGGAAGGCGAAGCCGAAGACGATGCCGATGACGCCCGCACCGCCCACCACCGAAACGGCGAGCTGCGTCAGCCCCGCGACCTGAAGCACGATGTAGAGACCGACGAGGAAAACCGGAAGCGCCAGAAGCCGCGCCACGACCGACCCGAGGAAAGGCGACGACACGCGTCCCAGAAACACGCGCCGCAGGGCCCGCGCCACGATGGACGACAGCCACCATGTCAGCGGCAGCACGATCATCGCGAGGACCAGAAGCGGAAGCGCGGTCAGCAGGCGGGTCGAGACCTCCCGCAGCGCCGACACGGCCGGTGCGAAGGTCCAGTCGGCCTCCTGGTCGACCGAGATTCGGTTCACGACAGCGACGACGTCCTGCGTCTTCGAGGCAAGATCGCGCGCCCAGGTGCGGTGTTCGTCGCTGTCAGTGGCCCCGTCGAGGAAGACGATCCCGTCCTCTACGGCGACCTGCGTCCCGGCATACCAGCCCGTCGCATCGAGGATGCGCGCGATCCGGTTCGCGATCTCGTCGTCCCGCGCCCCCGGCGCGATCGCCACGTCCGCGGGCGAGGTGGTTTCGGCCGAAGGCGCGTCCTGCGCGGAGGCTGGGAGGGTAAAGACGACGAGCGAGAAAAGGACGAAGATGAAACGCATGGTTCAACTATGCGGTGCTCGACGTTCCGAGGGAAGCCACCCCTGAAACGCAAGACGCGGCCCTAAGGCCACGCCCGCGTGATCCTGGTGTGGGTCCGGTCAGGGCGCCGGGACGCGGCTGTCCGTGGGCAGGCCGATGTGGTCGCCCATCGCAACGAGGTCGCCCAGCAACTTGGCGATGTCGTCCGCCGCCGAGCCTTCGGCCTCCGCATGGTCCGCCCGCGCCTTGGCGATCGCGTCGTTCAGGAACTCGGACGTGACCTCACTCCGCGGCATCGCCACGTCGGCCAGGATCGTCGTCCCCTCGGGCATGATCTGCGCGAAGCCGCCGGTCACGGCGAACTCCTGCTCGCCGCCGTCCATGTCGACGACCACGATGCCGGGACGCAGGGTCGTCACGACCGGCGCATGATTAGGCATCGCCATCATGTCGCCGTCGGTGCCGGGAAGCCGCACGGACTTCGCCTGCCCCGAGACGACCTTACGCTCGGGCGACACCAGGTCGAATTGCATCGTGTCAGCCATGGGGTCCCCTTACGCTGCTTCGGCGGCCAGACGCTCGGCCTTCGCCTTCACGTCCTCGATGCCACCAACCATGTAGAACGCGCCCTCGGGCAGGTGATCGTACTCGCCCGCGACGACGGCCTTGAAGGACGCGATCGTGTCTTCAAGTGGCACCTGCACGCCATCCGAGCCGGTGAAGACCTTCGCCACGTCGAAGGGCTGCGACAGGAAGCGCTGGATCTTGCGGGCCCGCGACACGGTCAGCTTGTCGTCTTCCGAAAGCTCGTCCATCCCGAGGATCGCGATGATGTCCTGCAGCGACTTGTAGCGCTGAAGGATGCCCTGCACGTCGCGCGCCACCTTGTAGTGCTCCTCGCCCAGGATGGCAGGGTCCATGAGGCGCGAGGTCGAGTCGAGCGGGTCCACGGCCGGATAGATGCCAAGCTCCGAGATCGCGCGCGACAGCACCGTCGTCGCGTCGAGGTGCGCAAAGGTCGTGGCCGGCGCCGGGTCGGTCAGGTCGTCCGCAGGAACGTACACGGCCTGGATCGAGGTGATCGAGCCGGCCTTGGTCGAGGTGATCCGCTCCTGCATCGTGCCCATGTCGGTCGCGAGCGTCGGCTGATAGCCCACGGCCGAGGGGATACGGCCCAGAAGAGCCGACACCTCGGAACCCGCCTGCGTGAAGCGGAAGATGTTGTCGACGAAGAACAGCACGTCGGTCCCGGACTGGTCGCGGAACTGCTCGGCCAGCGTAAGGCCGGTCAGGGCGACGCGCGCGCGGGCTCCCGGCGGCTCGTTCATCTGGCCATAGACCAGCGCCACCTGCGATTCCTCGAGATTGTCCGGCTTGATGACCTCGGATTCGATCATCTCGTGATAGAGGTCGTTGCCCTCACGCGTCCGCTCGCCCACTCCGGCAAAAACCGAGTAGCCCGAGTGAACTTTGGCGATGTTGTTGATCAGTTCCATGATCAGAACCGTCTTGCCGACGCCCGCACCACCGAAGAGGCCGATCTTGCCGCCCTTGGAGTACGGCGCCAGAAGATCGACGACCTTGATGCCGGTGACGAGGATTTCAGACTCCGTCGACTGTTCGGCGAAGGCCGGCGCAGGCTGGTGGATGGCGCGCTTCTCGGTCGCTTCGACGGGACCCTTTTCGTCCACCGGCTCGCCGATGACGTTCAGGATACGTCCGAGCGTCGCGTTTCCGACCGGCACCATGATCGGGCCGTCCGTGTCGGTCACGATCTGACCGCGCACGAGACCCTCGGTCGAGTCCATCGCGATGGTGCGGACGGTGTTCTCGCCCAGGTGCTGCGCCACCTCGAGCACAAGGCGGTTGCCGTGGTTGTCGGTTTCGAGCGCGTTCAGAATTTCGGGCAGGTGGTCGCCGAACTGCACGTCGACGACGGCGCCGATGACCTGGGTCACTTTGCCTTTTGCGTTAGCCATTTCTGGTTCTCCGGTCTTAGAGCGCCTCGGCGCCCGAAATGATTTCGATAAGCTCGTTGGTGATGACGGCCTGGCGGGTCCGGTTGTACTGGATCGTCAGCCTGTCGATCATGTCGCCTGCGTTGCGGGTCGCGTTGTCCATCGCGCTCATCCGCGCGCCCTGCTCGGACGCCGCGTTCTCAAGGAGCGCGGTGAAGATCTGGGTCGCGATCCCCCGCGGCAGAAGCTCGCGCAGGATCTCTTCCTCGCCCGGTTCATAGTCGAACACGGTGGATTCAGAGGCCCCATCCTCGCTCGCCTCGAAGGTCGCCGGAATGATCTGCATTGCGGTCGGCTTCTGGCTGATGACGCTTTCGAACTCGGCGAAGAAGATCGTGGCGACATCAAACTCGTCCGCATCGAACCGTGACAGCACGTCCCGGGCGATATCCTGCGCGTTGGTGTAGCCCAGACGCTTGACGTCCGAGAGGTCGACGTGCCCGACAAGGTAATTGCCCCAGTCCCGGCGCATCTGCTCGCGGCCCTTCTTCCCGACGGTCAGGATCTTGACCGTCTTGCCCTGCGCTACAAGCTGCGACGCCCGCGTCTTCGCCAGCCGGACGATGGACGAGTTGAAGCCGCCGCAGAGCCCCCTCTCGGAAGTCATCACGACCAGAAGATGGGTCTGATCCGATCCCGTGCCTGCCAGAAGACGCGGTCCGCCCTCGCCCACGCCCTGCGCCAGACCGGCGAGAACGTCGTTGAAGCGCGCAGCATAGGGCCGCGCGGCTTCCGCCGCCTCTTCCGCACGGCGCAGCTTGGCCGCCGCGACCATCTGCATGGCCTGCGTGATCTTCCGCGTCGACTTGACCGAATTGATCCGGTTCTTCAGATCCTTGAGGTTGGCCATCTGGGTTTCCTTCCGGCTTCGGTCTTACGAGAAGTCCGTGGCGAACTCGTCGATGGCCGACTTCAGCGTCTTGGCGTTGTCGTCCTTCATCTTGGGATCCTCGTTCGTGATCCAGTCCAGAACGTCCTGACGCTTGGTCCGCATGTGGTTCAGAAGACCCTGCTCGAAGCGGCCCACATCAGCCACGCTGACCTTGTCGAGATACCCGTTCGTACCTGCGAAGATGACGACGACGATCTCGGCGTTGGTCAGCGGCGAATACTGCGGCTGCTTCATCAGCTCGGTCAGGCGTGCGCCGCGGTTCAGCAGGCGCTGCGTGGAGGCGTCGAGGTCCGAACCGAACTGCGCGAAGGCCGCCATCTCGCGGTACTGGGCGAGCGACAGCTTCACGGGACCAGCGACCGAGGACATCGCCTTGGTCTGTGCGGCAGAGCCCACGCGAGACACGGACAGACCCGTGTTCACGGCAGGACGGACGCCCTGATAGAACAGCTCGGTCTCGAGGAAGATCTGGCCGTCCGTGATCGAGATCACGTTCGTCGGAATGAACGCCGACACGTCGCCGCCCTGCGTCTCGATGATCGGCAGCGCCGTCAGGGATCCCGCGCCGTGGTCCGAGTTCAGCTTCGCCGAGCGCTCCAGCAGGCGGGAGTGCAGGTAGAAGACGTCGCCCGGATAGGCTTCGCGTCCGGGCGGACGGCGGAGAAGAAGCGACATCTGGCGATAGGCCACGGCCTGCTTCGACAGGTCGTCGTAGATGATGAGCGCGTGGCGGCCGTTGTCGCGGAAGAATTCCGCCATCGCCGTCGCGGCATAGGGGGCGAGGAACTGCATCGGCGCCGGGTCCGAGGCGGTCGCGGCGACGATGATCGAATAGTCGATCGCGCCGGTTTCCTCGAGCTTCTTCACCAGCTGGGCCACGGTCGAGCGCTTCTGCCCGATCGCGACGTAGATGCAGTAGAGCTTCTTCGACTCGTCGTCACCCGCGGCGTCGTTGTAGCTTTTCTGGTTCAGGATGGTGTCGAGCGCCACGGCGGTCTTGCCGGTCTGGCGGTCCCCGATGATCAGCTCGCGTTGGCCACGGCCGATCGGGATCATGGCGTCGATGGCCTTCAGGCCGGTCGCCATGGGCTCGTGGACCGACTTGCGCGGGATGATGCCCGGTGCCTTGACGTCCGCGACGCGGCGCTCGGAGGTCGAGATCGGACCTTTGCCGTCGATCGGGTTGCCCAGGCCGTCGACCACGCGGCCGAGAAGCGCGTCGCCCGCCGGCACGTCCACGATGGAGTTCGTGCGCTTGACGGTATCGCCTTCCTTGATATCCCGGTCCGAGCCGAAGATCACGATGCCGACGTTGTCGCTCTCGAGGTTCAGCGCCATCCCCATGATACCGCCCGGAAACTCGACCATCTCGCCCGCCTGGACGTTGTCGAGGCCGTAGACACGGGCAATGCCGTCGCCGACGCTCAGCACGCGGCCGACCTCGGCGACTTCGGCGTCCTGGCCGAAGTTCTTGATCTGATCCTTGAGGATTGCCGAAATCTCGGCTGCCTGGATTGCCATTTATCCGACCTCTTTCATCGTGTTCTGGAGAGCCGCGAGCTTCGAGCGGATCGAGGTGTCGATCATCTTCGAGCCCACTTTGACCACTAGTCCGCCGATGAGGCTTTCATCGACGGTCACATTCATCTTGACGTCCTTGCCGACCGAATTCTTCAGAGCCTCGGCAAGCGCCTTTTCCTGGTCCGCGGTCAGCGCGGTCGCGGAGCGCACATCGGCGGTCACCTCGCCCTTGGCGTCCGCAATGCGGGCGCGCAGGCCCGCCAGAAGCTGCGGCAACACGAACAGGCGGCGCTTCGACGCCATCAGGAGCAGCGTGTTGGCCAGCATGTCGGACAGGCCCATCTTTGGTGCGATGGCGCCGATGGCGTTGCCCTGCTGCTCGCGCGAGTAGACCGGAGAATGGACAAGATCGCGGAAATCCGCACTGTCCGACAACGAGGCTTCGAGGGTCTCGATGTCCCGCTCGAGAGTATCGAGCGCATTGCCGTCCCTGGCCAGCTCGAACACCGCCGTCGCATAGCGCGACGCGATGCCGGTGGAGATTGACGCAGATTCTGACACGTGTCCCCTTTCCACGTTGTTCTTCGGCGAGGCCGGTTGGCGGAAGCGTCCGGCGCAAGGTTCGGGGCATCCGCAAGGCGCGCCCTCGAACAAATCAGCGGTCGTGTAGCAGAGGACTTTCAGCCTCGCAACATGTTGGGAGGCGTGCCCGGCGCGACCCCCACAAGTGATTTCAAAGGGTTAACGCCGGGTGCGACCGAATGGACCGCGAAACAATCGGATTTTCACGGTCGGGCGTCACGATTCCCGCTCTCAGATCGCCTTCGGCTCGGGTGCGGCGATGCCCTCCAGCACTCTCAGCGGACGTCGCACAGCCTCGGGCAGGCCCGTCCGGGGCGGCGCCGGAACCTGCTTCGAGACCTCGACGACCAGGACGCCGCCCGCGAAACGGTTCGAGACGTGATTGCCCAGCTTCTCCCAGAAGGCGCTCGTCTTCAGCCAGAAGGGTTTGGGACTTGGCGGATGGAAAAGGGCCGCGCTGTGCCGCCGCGGCATCAGTCCGATCGCCGCCACCATCGCCTCGAGTTGGCCAAGCGAATAGGGCCGCCCGAAACCGAAGGGCGTCACGTCGCGCCGTGACCACAGGCCCGCACGGTTCGGCACGATGAACAGACCCAGGCCCTCGGGCGCCAGCACGCGATAGCACTCGTCCAGAAGCGCGATGGGGTCCTCGCTCGTCTCGAGGCCATGCAGCACCACGAGGCGGTCGACGCTGTCGGTCTCTATCGGCCAGAGCTTCTCCTCGCAAAGCACCGACACGTTGTCCAGGCCGGCGGGCCAGGGCATCACCCCCTGCTGGCCCGGCATCAGGGCGATGACCCGCCGCGCCTCGGCAAGGTAGGGTCGAAGCAGCGGCGCAGCGAAGCCGAAGCCCACGACGTTCAGGCCCCGCGCCTCGGGCCAGAAGCCAGTCACCTGCTCGCGGATGGCGCGCTGCGCCGTCCGTCCCAGCCGGGTCCGATAGTAGAAAGTCCTGAGGTCGAGCACGTCGAGGTGCATTGCGGCGCGCGGTCCTTTGTCCGACAGTCCGGCGGAAGCATAACCGCAACAAGGGCTGAATCCATGTCATTCGAGATCGTCACCGTTCCATGCCGCACGGACAACTATGCCTTCCTCGTCCACGGCAACGGACGGACCGCTCTTGTCGACGCGCCCGAAGCCGCTCCGATCGCGGCAACTCTGGACGGCCGCGGCTGGACGCTCGACGAGATCTGGATCACCCATCACCACGACGACCACGTCGAAGGTGTGGCCGAGCTTTGCGGACGCTACGGTGCCACCGTACGGGGCGCCGCCGCCGACGCGCACCGCCTTCCCCCGCTCGACCACGCGATCGGCGACGGCGACAGCTTCGACTTCGCCGGGTCCACCGTGCAGGTCATGGACGTCTCGGGCCACACCGTGGGCCACATCGCCTTCTACCTTGCCGACGCCAAGGCCGCCTTCACCGCCGACAGCCTCATGGCGCTCGGCTGCGGCCGCGTCTTCGAAGGCACCATGCCGATGATGTGGCAGAGCCTGTCAAAGCTCGCCGCCCTGCCCCGCGACACGACAATCTGCTCGGGCCACGAATACACCGAGGCCAACGGCCGCTTTGCCCTGACCATCGAGCCCAACAACATCGCCCTGAAGGAACGCCTCCGCATGGTCGCCGAAGCCCGCGAACGCGGCGAGCCGACGGTGCCGTCCAAGCTCTCGACCGAGCTCGAGACCAATCCTTTCCTCCGGGCGGGCTTGGATGATGTCAAAATGCTCCTAGATATGACCGGACGAAGCGACGCCGAGGTGTTCGGCGAAATCAGGCGTCGCAAGGATTCGTTCTGATGTCGCCACAATTTCTCTCGTTTTCCGTAGCAGCGTGAACGCGGGTCCGAAAATGTGAGGCCTTGCGACGAGAAAAGGCTTGAAGGTTCGGAAATCTAACCGAACTCTAACACTATGAGGCCACGGTCTGGATGGGCCCTCAGCGCCCTCCGACCCTTGTGAAAGGAGCTTGTGAGCGTGCCATCTTTTTCCAAGACGCTCGAGGATGCGATCCATGCTGCGCTGGCGATAGCCAATTCGCGCAGGCATGAGCTCGCGACGCTGGAACATCTGCTTCTGGCGCTGATCGACGAGCCTGATGCCGCGAAGGTGATGCAGGCGTGTTCGGTTGATCTCGATGAGCTCCGCAAGACACTCAACGATTTCATCGACGACGATCTTTCGACCCTGGTGACCGAGATCGAAGGATCCGAAGCCGTACCGACCGCCGCCTTCCAGCGCGTGATCCAGCGCGCGGCGATCCATGTCCAGTCTTCGGGCCGGACCGAAGTGACGGGGGCCAACGTCCTCGTCGCCATCTTTGCCGAGCGTGAGTCGAACGCCGCCTACTTCCTGCAGGAGCAGGACATGACCCGGTACGACGCCGTCAACTTCATCGCGCACGGCGTCGCCAAGGACCCGTCCTTCGGCGAAACGCGACCCGTCTCGGGCGCCAACGAGTTCGAGGAGGAGGCGTCTTCCTCCACGTCTGCCTCGGAAGAGGACGGCAAGGAATCCGCCCTGTCCAAGTATTGCGTCGACCTCAACGTCAAGGCCCTCAAGGGCGACGTCGATCCGCTGATCGGGCGCGAGCCCGAGGTCGAGCGTTGCGTGCAGGTGCTCTGCCGCCGGCGAAAGAACAACCCGCTCCTCGTCGGCGACCCCGGCGTCGGCAAGACCGCCATTGCCGAAGGTCTGGCCAAGAAGATCGTCGAGAAGCAGACGCCCGAGGTTCTTCAGGGCGCCACCATCTTTTCGCTCGACATGGGCGCGCTTCTCGCGGGCACCCGGTATCGCGGCGATTTCGAGGAACGGCTGAAGGCCGTGGTGACCGAGCTTGAGGATCATCCCGACGCGATCCTCTTCATCGACGAGATCCACACCGTCATCGGTGCCGGCGCCACCTCGGGCGGCGCGATGGACGCCTCGAACCTGCTGAAGCCCGCGCTCCAGGGCGGCAAGCTGCGCTGCATGGGATCGACGACCTACAAGGAGTTCCGCCAGCACTTCGAAAAGGACCGCGCCCTGTCGCGGCGCTTCCAGAAGATCGACGTGAACGAGCCGACCGTCGAGGATTCCGTGAAGATCCTCATGGGCATCAAGCCCTATTTCGAGGAGCATCACGGCGTCGTCTACACCGACGACGCGGTCCGGACGGCCGTCGAACTGTCGGCGCGCTACATCAACGACCGCAAGCTGCCCGACAAGGCCATCGACGTCATCGACGAGGCCGGAGCGGCGCAGCACCTCGTGGCGCCCGAGAAACGCGAACGGACCATCGACGTCCCGCAGATCGAGAATGTCGTCGCCAAGATCGCGCGCATTCCGCCGAAGAACGTCTCGAAGGACGACGCCGCCGTCCTGCGCGACCTCGAGGCGTCGCTGAAGCGCGTCGTCTTCGGACAGGACCGTGCGATCGAGGCGCTGGCCTCGGCGATCAAGCTGTCGCGCGCCGGTCTTCGCGAGCCCGAAAAGCCCATCGGAAACTACCTCTTCGCCGGCCCGACGGGCGTCGGCAAGACCGAGGTCGCGAAGCAACTCGCCGACTCCCTTGGCGTCGAGCTTCTGCGCTTCGACATGTCCGAGTACATGGAGAAGCACGCCGTCAGCCGCCTCATCGGCGCGCCTCCGGGCTATGTCGGTTTCGACCAAGGCGGACTTCTGACCGACGGCGTCGACCAGCATCCGCACTGCGTTCTCCTCCTCGACGAGATCGAGAAGGCGCACCCGGACGTGTTCAACATCCTTCTGCAGGTGATGGACCACGGCAAGCTGACCGACCACAACGGCCGGCAGGTCGACTTCCGCAACGTGGTTCTCATCATGACCTCGAACGCGGGCGCGTCGGACATGGCGAAGGCCGCCATAGGCTTTGGCCGCGACCGGCGCGAGGGCGAGGATACCGAGGCGATCGAACGCATGTTCACGCCAGAGTTCCGCAACCGTCTCGACGCGGTCATCAGCTTCGCGCCGCTTCCGAAAGAGGTCATCCTCCAGGTGGTCGAGAAGTTTGTCCTGCAACTGGAAGCCCAGCTCATGGACCGCGGCGTCCATATCGAGCTGACGCGCCCGGCCGCTGAATGGCTGGCGAACAGGGGCTACGACGACAAGATGGGCGCCCGTCCGCTGGCGCGCGTCATCCAGGAGACGATCAAGAAGCCGCTGGCCGAAGAGCTTCTCTTCGGCAAGCTCGCCCAGGGCGGCATCGTCAAGGTCGGCGTGAAAGAGGGCAAACTTGACCTCCGGATCGAGCAGGCGACGAAGCGCATCTCGTCGAAGAAGAAGCCTCCGCTTCTCACCGCCGAATGATCGCCTGACCAAAAAAATGCCTTTGAAAGCCCCGCCTCGCGCGGGGCTTTCTTTTTGGCCGGGGCCGCTGATACGGTGACCGCGGAAACGGCAGGGAGAGCAGCCATGCTGAAACACATCGCGGGTTTTGCTCTGGCCGCGGGGCTCGCCATCGCCTGCGCACCCGTCAAGACCGTCACCGGAGCCGACCTCTACAGCGAATTCTGCGTGGCCTGTCACGGCACATCCGGTCGCGGCGACGGACCGGCGGCGTCCTCGCTTCCCGTCAGACCTGCCGATCTGACCGCGCTCTCCTCCCGCAACGGCGGACGCTTCCCGATGGCGCGGGTCCTCTCGACCATCGACGGATACACCCGCGTCCAGACAGGCACCCACGTCATGCCGGAATTCGGAAGCACCCTCTCGAAAGGGACTGTCCTGATGGTCGACACCGGCGACGGCATCGCCAGTCCCGTCCCCGCGCGCCTTCTGGCGCTGGCCCGGCACCTGGAGAACCTTCAGCGCTAGGCGGAACCGGCAGGCACTATTCGTTCGTCGGAGACCCGTTAGTGTTTCGGTCAGGTCTGCTTCGAGGTCATGGGGCAATCGCCATTAGTCATGCTGTGCGAGAGGCGCGTTGAAGACTGCTAAACTGCTGGTCGCAAAACCAGTCTTTGCTATACAGCCGAAAGAGCGATCTGTGCGTGACAGGCCGGAACGGAGTAAGTGGAAGTGCGCGTTTGGACCTTAATACTGTTGATAGCGGTGTTTCCTGTTCTTGCTGTCGCCCAAACGTCCTCAACTGATTGCGGCTTGTTTACAGTTCGCCCAGAAAGCGATGCCCTCGTTCTGGACAAAAGTGGAAATGTGAAGCGTGTAGTAGGTCCTGGATTACACATTTGCGTGCCCATGGTGGAAACTGTTTGGATTGAAAACACGCTCTTTGAGCGACGTGAGGATGTCGAAATCTGGTGGCCTGAGGACCAATGCGAAATCACAGTTTCAGTCTTTTGGAACATCTCCGACCTGGAGGTTTACTACACCAAAGGTCAAGAAGCGGTCGCCGTTTCTGTGATCGAGAAGCAGGTGCAAGAGGCTCACGAGAATGCAGAGGTTTCTAGCTTTAGTAGGGAGACAATCTCAAACTACCTGCAAATCACCCTTCGTGAGAATCGTGGGGCGTTCGAGGAGTATGGCGTCAACTTTCTTCGCTCCTTCGCGAGCCTTGAAGACTGTATCCAAGAATAAGAGCGTGATCAGATCAAACGCCAACCTCTTGTCCCCATAGCCGACCACCACACACCCTCCAAAAGAAAACGCCGGACCCGAAGGCCCGGCGCTTCCCACTCGTCACTCGTGAAATCGATCTCAGTTCGTCGGCGTGATCGTGATGTCCACGCGACGGTTCTGCGCACGGCCTGCGGCCGTGGCGTTGGTGGCGATCGGCTGGCTCTCGCCCGCGCCGATGGTCCGGACTCGCGATCCCGAGACGCCCGACGAGCGCAGGACCGACGACACGGCCATCGCACGGCGCTCGGACAGGTCCTGGTTGTAGGCGGCCGAGCCGGTGTTGTCGGTGTGGCCGGTGACGGTCACGACCGACTGCGGATACTTGTTCAGGCTGTTGGCCAGAACACGCAGGTCCGACGCGAGCGTCGCGTTCAGCGTGGCGCTGTCGGTAGCGAAAAGGATCGCCTCGGGCATCCGCACGATGAGTGCATTGCCGGTGTTGATCACGTCGATCTGGCCATTGCCGAAATCGTTGCGCAGTTCCGCCGCTTGGCGGTCCAGGCTATAGCCGATGGCCGCACCCGCAGCAGCGCCGACTGCCGCGCCGACGGCGGCGTTCCGAATCCGGTCGCTGCCGCTTTCACGGGTTCCGCCGAGAACGGCGCCCACTGCCGCGCCCGCAAGCGCGCCCTGACGGGTGCGGTCGCCGTCGGTGCCAGGGTAGGTGGAAGGATCGCCGCAGGCAGCGAGGGCCATCAGGCCGGCCGCGCCAAAAAGCGTGGAAGTCTTGGAGATAGACATGAGGTGTCCTTTTTCTTTGCACATCTCGAACGCCGCTATATGCGAAAGGTTCCACATTGCCAGCGGTCACGAGAGGAAACTTGGGCTTCTGCGCCCTGCTAGGCAAATTCACGCCTCTGTTATGCCATATCAGGCAGTCTCAGCCGCTTCCCAGGCCAGCATGGCGCGCTTGACCGGAAGGCCCCAGTGATAGCCGCCCAACCCTCCGGACTTTCGCAACGCCCTGTGGCACGGGATCAACCACGAGATCGGATTGCGACCGACGGCGCTGCCGACCGCGCGCACCGCCTTCGGATGCCCGATCAGCCGGGCAATGTCGCTGTATGTCGTGACGTGGCCTGTCGGAACGTGCAACAGTGCCTCCCACACCTTGATTTGGAACGGCGCCCCGATCAGGAACAACTTCGGCGTCGCCGCCTGTCCATCCGTCGGGAAGGCGGCCTCGGCCAGCGGTGCCAACCGCGCCCGGTCCTCGACGAACGTGGCGTCGGGCCACCTCGACCGCAAATCCGCCATCGTCGCCGCAGACCCGGCCTCGGCTGCGAAGCCGATGCCGCAGATGCCGCGCTCGGTGCCCATCACCAGGACCGGCCCGAACGGGCTGTCGAACCAGCCCCAGGCTATTTCCAGGCCCGCCCCGCCCTTCGCGTAATCGCCGGGAGACATGGCCTCCCATCGCACGAAAAGATCGTGCAGCCGTCCCCCGCCCGACAAGCCCACAAGGTCGGCCGTCTCGAGCGTGGTGTGCCGCGTGGCCAGAAGCGCCTTCGCATGGTCGAGACGCAGCCACTGCTGATAGCGCTTCGGAGACACCCCGGCCCACCGGCTGAAGATGCGCTGGAAATGCGCGGGGCTCATGTGCATCTCGGCCGCGATCTCCTCCAGCGTCAGCTCGCGCCCGTCCGTGCCGTCCAGCCTCTCGATGGCGCGGCGCATCAGGTCATAGTGATATCCGGTCTCGATCTGGGTCATGGCGGTCATCATCGCGATCCTTCTGTCATTGTCACGAAACTAGGCAGGGCCGGCCTGACCTGCGACCCGGATCCTGCGGGAAAGGCTTGCCGCCCCACGGCCGATCCGCCAGAACGAACCCGATGGCCAGGCAGCTTCCCTATCACACGATCCGCGAGATCTTCGCCCGCTTCCACGCCGCGGAGCCCGAGCCGAAAGGCGAGCTCGAGCACCTCAACGCCTACACCCTCCTCGTCGCCGTGGCGCTGTCGGCCCAGGCGACGGACGCCGGCGTCAACAAGGCGACCCGGGCCCTCTTCAAGGTCGCCGACACGCCGCAGAAGATGCTCGACCTCGGCGAAGAGGCTCTGACCCAGCACATCAAGACCATCGGCCTCTATCGCAACAAGGCGAAGAACGTGATGAAGATGGCCCGCATCCTCGTCGACGACTACGGCGGCGAGGTGCCTTCGTCGCGCGCCGCCCTCCAGGCCTTACCAGGCGTCGGCCGCAAGACCGCCAACGTCGTTCTCAACATGTGGTGGAGCCACCCCGCCCAGGCCGTCGACACACACATCTTCCGCGTCGGCAACCGCACAGGCATTGCACCCGGCAAGGACGTCGACGCCGTCGAGCGCGCCATCGAGGACAACGTGCCCGCCGAATATCAGCGCCACGCGCACCACTGGCTGATCCTGCACGGCCGCTACATCTGCCTTGCCCGCAAACCCCGATGCCCCGACTGCCTGATCCGCGATCTCTGCGCCTACGAGGACAAGACCCCATGAACGCCTTCGACGTGGTCGGGATCGGCAATGCGATCGTCGACGTCATCTCCTCCGCCGACGACAGCTTCCTCGACCTCATGGGGATCGAGAAGGGCATCATGCAACTGGTCGAGCGGCAGCGGGGCGAAATGCTCTATGCCGCGATGAAGGACCGCGTGCAGGCCCCCGGCGGATCTGTCGCGAACACGCTTGCCGGTCTCGGCAACCTCGGCCTGCGCACCGGCTTCATCGGCCGCGTCCACGACGACGCCCTGGGGCGCTTCTACGCCCGCTCGATGGAAGAGGATGGCACCGCCTTCGTCAACCCGCCCGTCGCGGGCGGCGACCTGCCGACATCGCGCTCGATGATCTTCGTCTCGCCCGACGGCGAGCGCTCGATGAACACCTATCTCGGCATCTCCTCCGAACTCGGCCCCGACGACGTGGCAGACGATGTGGCGGGCGCGGCGCGGATCCTGTTCCTCGAGGGCTATCTCTACGACAAGCCTTCGGGAAAGGAGGCCTTCGAACGCGCCGCCCGCCTCTGTCGCGGTGCGGGCGGCAAGGCCGGCATCGCGCTCTCGGACCCGTTTTGCGTCGACCGTCACCGCGACAGCTTCCGCCACCTCGTGCGCGACCTCGACTACGTCATCGGCAACCGCCACGAATGGGAATCGCTCTACCAGACCGACCTGTCGTCGGCGCTCGAGCAGGCGGCGGCCGACTCCGGCCTCGTCGTCTGCACCCGTTCGGGAGAGGATGTCATCCTCGTGCAGGGCGACGAGACCGCGCGCGTGCCCGTGCGCCGCGTCGTGCCCGTCGACGCGACCGGAGCGGGCGACCAGTTCGCCGCAGGCTTCCTCTACGGGTACGCCACCGGCCAGTCTCTGGAAACGGCAGGCCGCATGGGCTGCGCCGCCGCCGCCGAGGTCATCGGCCACTTCGGCGCCCGCCCCGAGACCGACCTCAAGGCGCTCTTCCGCCGCGAACAGCTGATCTGAGGGACGCCGGGGCTCCGCCCCGGACCCCGGAGTTTTTTAACCAAGAAGAAACCGATCCCGGCGAGGGTACTCTGGCGGTACAGGCGGGAGCGCCGATGACCGCCCAAGGAGAAGGCGACTTCTTCCGGGGCGTCCCTCAGCAGGGGCGCCCCTTTCTCGTTCTTCTTGGCTGAAATACTCCGGGGGTGCGGGGGCAGAGCCCCCGCCCTTCACGCCGCCGAGCGGGTAAGACGCTCCGGAAGCCCGTTCGCCCAGGCGCTGATCGTGCCCGCACCAAGGCACACGACGATGTCGCCCGGCCGCGCCTGTTCGCGCACCAGACGCTCCAGGTCGTCCTCCGATACCACCGCCCTCGCGTGACGATGACCGTGCCGGATCAGCCCGGCCACCAGATCCTCGCGCGTTGCGCCCGGAATGGGGTCCTCGCCAGCCGAATAGACCTCGGCAATGCCCACGACGTCGGCCTCGTTGAAGCAGGTGCAGAAATCCTCGAACAGCGACGACAAACGCGTGAAGCGGTGCGGCTGATGGACGGCGATGACCCGCGCGCCCGGCTCGATGGCCTGCCGCGCCGCCTTCAGCACCGCCGCGATCTCGACCGGGTGGTGGCCGTAGTCGTCGATGACCGTCACGCCGCCCACGGTGCCCACCCGCGTGAACCGCCGGTTGACGCCTTTGAAGTTCGCAAGAGCTTCGCGGATCTCGGCCGCCTTCATCCCCAGGTGCCGCGCCACGGCCACTGCCGCCAGCGCGTTCGAGACGTTGTGATCCCCCGGCATCGGCAAGGTGCAGCCCTCGATGACCATGCCGTCGGCCAATTCCACGTCGAACTGTGCGATCCCGGCCTCGTAACGCAGGTTCACCGCGCGCACGTCCGCCTGCGCGTTGAACCCGAAGGTCACGACCCGCCGGTCCGTCACGCGCCCCACCAGCGCCTGTACCTCGGGGTGGTCGGTGCAAAGTACGGCCAACCCGTAGAACGGAATGTTCGACACGAAGTCCAGGAACCCCTGCCGCAGGGCCTCGATCGACCCCCAATGCTCCATGTGCTCGGGATCGATGTTCGTCACGATGGCGATGGTCGCGGGCAGCCGGTTGAAGGTCCCGTCCGACTCGTCGGCCTCGACCACCATCCACTCGCCCGCGCCGACCCGCGCGTTCGACCCGTAGGCATGGATGATGCCGCCGTTGATGACGGTCGGGTCCAGCCCGCCGTGATCCAGAAGGGCCGCCACCATCGTCGTGGTCGTGGTCTTGCCATGCGTCCCCGCCACCGCGACGTTCGAGCGAAGCCGCATCAGCTCCGCCAGCATCTCGGCGCGCCGCACCACCGGCAGACCCAGCCGCCGCGCCTCGTCCAGTTCCGGGTTGCCCTTCTTGATCGCCGACGAGATCACGATGACCTCTGCGCCCTCCAGGTTCCCAGCCCTCTGACCTTCGAAAATCGTGGCCCCCATCGCTGCGAGCCGGTCGGTGATCTTCGACGCCTTCAGGTCCGACCCCTGCACGGTGTAGCCCGCCCGGATCAGCACCTCGGCGATGCCCGACATCCCGATGCCCCCGATCCCCACGAAGTGGATCGGCCCCATCTCGGTCGGCAGTTTCGTCGCTGCGGCTGCGTTCATGTCTCTCTCCGTCCAAGCTCTTCGACAAGGCCGGCCAGCCGGTCCGTCGCGTCGGGGATGCTCTGGGTCAGTGCGTTCGCGGCCATGCGTTTCGCGGCATCGGGCGAGGTGAGCACAGTCATCATCTGTTCCGACAGCGAAGCCGGGTCAAGCGCGGATTCAGGCACCAGGATCGCCGCATTGGCATCGACCAGCCCACGCGCATTCGCCGTCTGCTCGTCGCGGATCGCCGCCGCGAGAGGGATCAGGATCGACGGTCGTCCGATCACGCTAAGGTCTGCGACCGACGACGCCCCCGACCGGCAGACGACCAGGTGCGCCGCAGCCATCAGGTCGGGCATGTCTGGAAAGAACGGCTCGACCATCGCGCTGACGCCGGCCTTGTCATAGATCTCGCGCACCCGCGCATCGTCCTCGGGCCGCGCCTGGTGCGCCACCTCGAGCCGCGCGCGCAGGCTGTCCGGCAGGCGCGCGATGGCCAGGGGCACGGTGTCGGATACTACCCGCGCGCCTTGGCTGCCGCCGAAGGCCACGATGCGAATCGTCCCGTCCGAGGGCGGATAGGGGGCGGCCGCGCGGACGAGCACGCTCCCCCGCACCGGGTTGCCGACATGCACGCTCTCGACGCCGGCGGGAAGCTTCGTCGGCCAGGTCCCGCAGGCGATGCGGTCGACATGCCGCGCGAAGACCTGGTTCACCCGGCCCAGCACCCCGTTCTGCTCATGGATCAGCCGCGGCACCCGCAGGATCCAGGCAGCCGCCAGCGCCGGGATCGACGGATAGCCGCCGAAACCGGCGACCACGGTCGGGCGATCCGACAGGAACCGCGTCGCCGCCGTCACGACGCCGCCCACGATCAGAAACGGTGCGGCCAGCTTGGCCAGCGCGCCGCCCCGCGCGAAGGTCGCACTTGCGACCCGCCGTATCTCGACGCCCTTCGGGAACTGGCCGGTATACCGCGCGCCCCTCGCATCCGTTGACAGGGTCACCCGCCAGCCCCGCGCCAGCATCGCCTCGGCCAGCGCCTGCGCGGGATACATGTGTCCCGCCGTGCCGCCCGCCGCGATGACCAGATGCGGCGCGCTCACCGCCCGCTCCGGACGAGATAGTCGCGGATTTCGCCCTGCGGCCGGGCCCGCGTGAAGGACAGCAGCATCCCAAGCATGATGCCCCCTGCCACTAGAGACGACCCGCCATAGCTGACGAAGGGCAGCGTCATCCCCTTGGCCGGCAGAAGCCGGACGGCCACGCTCATGTTGATCATCGCCTGCATCGCAAAGGTGCAGGCCAGCCCCGTCCCCGCCAGCCGGATGAACGGATCGCGCTCGCGCATCAGCCGGAAGAGCGAACGCAGGACGATGGTCGCGTAGAGGAAGATGATGGCGAGGACGAGGATCAGCCCGTACTCCTCGGCCGCCACCGCGATGATGAAGTCCGTGTGCGCATCCGGCAGCGACCATTTCACTGTCCCCTCGCCCACGCCGACGCCGAAGAAGCCGCCCTCGCGGATCGCGTTCGCGGCATAGCCGAGCTGGGTGTTCGGATCGACCTCGGCCGACAGGAACCCGTCGATCCGCCGCGCAAAGTGCTCGGAGCCCCGATAGGCGAACATGGCGCCCGCCGAGACCAGACCGGCGATCCCCGCCAGGATGTAGAACGGCGCGCCGCCGACGAAATACATAACACCCCAGGCGAACAGGATCAGGCTCGCCTGTCCGAAATCGGGTTGGAGCGCGAGAAGCAGCACGACCGCCAGAGCCAGTGCGAAGGAATAGGACTTGCCCGGCGGGCCGGCGACCTCGTTCGAAGCAGCGATCATCCAGCCGACAAGGACGATGAAGCCTGGCTTCAGGAACTCCGACGGCTGGATCGAACCGAAGCCGACCGAGAACCAGCGCACCGCGCCCTTGCCGAAATCCGTGCCGATGAAGGGCAAAAGCATCATGGCGAGGAACGAGATTGCGAAGCCGATCACCGCCAGTCGCCGCACCGTGCGGGGCGACATCAGCGTCATCGCGAACATGGCGATCAGGGCCGCGCCGCCGAAGAAGACCTGCCGTTCCACGTAATAGAACGCCGAAAATCCGTTCCGTTCGGCGAGAGGGGGAGACGCGGCGAGACCCAGAAGAAGCCCGATGCCGAACAGCACCAGCACGCAGCTCATGGACCACTTGTCGACGGTGCGCCACCACCGGGGAAGAATCGGCTCGCCGCCCCCGCGCGGGACCGAGCCATAGACCATCTCCGTCATGAGCCTGCTCTGCTGCCTGTCGCCCGTTCACCGGGTCTGCGGCGAACCATAGCGAAACGCGACTTCGAGCGCCAGAGAAACCCTGCCGTCCGCCGTATCGGGCGGACGGGGCGTCTCCGGTCAGGTCATGCTTTGCGCCAGCTCGCTGACCCGCGCCTTGAAGCGGCGGTCGATCGACCCCTTGGCCAGCTTCAGAGACTGCACCAGAAGGCGCGCGGAAAATGTCGTCGGCCGCACGTCCAGCGACACGAACAGCCGCGTGCGCGCCTTTGACAGCGCCACCAGATCGACGACGCCAAGGCAGATCACGCCCCCCGACCGGCTCTCGATGGCGTAGCCCTGACCGCTGTCGATCGAGACCAGCTCGGCGCTCATGTCGTGCGGCCGCCCGCGCCAGGTGAAACGCGCCTGCCAGCGCGCACCCGGCTCGTGCGAGGGCAGCGTGTCGTCGCGGGTCACGTCGATCCCCCGGCGCAGCATCTGCTTCTCGAACCCGTCGAAGTCGGTGACGGCCTCGTAAACCCTTTCGAGCGGGGCTTCGATGTCTTCGCGGGCGGACAGCTTCATGAGGTCGGTGTGCCTTCAGTCCAGAGTGTCGGCAAGCCAGTTCTCGATCAGGAAGCGCGCGATCGAGCCGGGACGGGCCGGCTTCAATCGGGGATCGTTGCCGGCGAGCGCCTCGACCATCGCCTCGCGCGTGACCCACTGGGCATCCTCGATCTCGGCCGGATCGACGGTGATGTCGCGGCTCGTCGCGTGCCCGTGGCAGCCGAACATCAGCGAGTTGGGAAAGGGCCAGGGCTGCGAGGCGAGGTAATCGACCCGCCCGACGCGCACGCCCGACTCCTCGAAGACCTCGCGGCGCACCGCCGCCTCGATGCACTCGCCCGGCTCGACGAAGCCCGCCAGCAGCGAATACATCCCCTCGGGCCAGACGTGCGAGCGCCCCATGAGGACGGAATTGCCCTCGGTGATCAGCATGATGACCACTGGATCGGTGCGCGGAAAATGATGCCCCCCGCAGGCCGGGCAATCGCGCTGCCACCCCGCCTGCGACACCACGCTTTCGCCCCCGCAGCGCGCGCAGAAGCGGTGCGACCGATGCCACTCCAGGATCGCCTTCGCCGTCGCCGCCATCTCGGCCGCGCGCGGAGTCAGCCGCACCATGCTGCCCCTAAGCTCACCGAAGACCTGTCCCGACGGCAACTCGGGATGCCTCTGCTCGCTCGGATCGGTAAACTGCCCCACGCTGTCGGTGTCGCCCTGGGGCTCCCAGGCCGAGATATCGCAGGCAAAACGCGCCGCGCCCTCGTCGCGCCCCAGGAACACCTCCGGCCCCTCGTGTGCGAAGACGGCATGGTCGGCGGCAAGAAAGACCGGCGCCCGGCTCTCGGCGTCCAGCAGGGGCTTGCCGCGCCAGATCGGCAACACGCATGCCCCGGCGCGCAGCCCGGCCAACGCCTCGGGCTGCGACCGCAGCTCTGCCGCGCGGTCCAGCCCCGACCCGCCGAAGGTCACCGATTCTGCCAGTTTCATGCCTGCCCCTGTCCGCTTGCGCCTTCGATGCCACGCGGCGCGGCCTTTGGCAAACCGCCGCGCAGGCAGCGCCAGGCATCAGGTTTGTCTTGGGCGCGTCACCCGACTCGTGTTCCATGGAGGGACAGATCACAGGGAGCCCCACCATGCCGCGCCACACCCTTCCGGCCATGAGCCGCCGCACCTTCCTCGCCTCCACCGCAGGAGCGGGCCTCGTGGTCCTGCATCCCTTCTCGGCGCGCGCTCAGGCCGGCCAGGCCCACCTGAGAATCATGGAAACGACCGACCTCCACGTCCACGTCTGGCCCTACGACTACTACGCCGACAAGCCCGTCGACACCGTGGGCCTCGCCCGCACCGCCGCCCACATCGCCGACATCCGCGCCGAAGCAACGAACGCGCTCCTCCTCGACAACGGCGACTTCCTCCAGGGCAATCCCATGGGCGACTACATCGCCTACGAGCGCGGCATGAAGCCCGGCGACATGCACCCCGTCATCGCCGCCATGAACACCGTGGGCTTCGACGCCTCGACGCTCGGCAACCACGAGTTCAACTACGGGCTCGACTTCCTGATGAACACCGTCGCGGGAGCCGCCTTCCCCGTCATCAGCGCCAACGTCGTCACCGAAGAAGGCGCCGACCCCACGAAGGACGCCACCCTCGTCAAACCATACGTCATCCTCGATCGCGAGTTGACCGACGGCGCGGGCGAGACGCACCCCATCCGCATCGGCCTCATCGGCTTCGTTCCGCCCCAGATCATGCTCTGGGACCGCAAGCACCTCGAAGGCAACGTCACGACCCGCGACATCGTCGCCGCCGCCGAAGCCTGGGTGCCACAGATGCGCGAGGAGGGCGCCGACATCGTCATCGCCCTCTCGCACTCCGGCATCGGCGCGGCCGAGCGCACCGACATGATGGAGAACGCCTCCGTTCCGCTCGCCCAGGTCGACGGCATCGACGCGCTTCTGACCGGCCACAGCCACCTCGTCTTCCCCTCGCCCGACTACGAGGGCTATGCCGCCGTCGACGCCGCGACCGGCATGATTCACGGCAAGCCCGCCACCATGGGCGGCTTCTGGGGCAGCCACCTGGGCGTCATCGACCTGATGCTCGAACGCGACGGTGGCGAGTGGCGTGTCGTCAACACCGCCGTCGAGACGCGCCCCATCTCGCAGCGCAACGAAGACCGCTCGATCACGCCCCTCGTCGACAGCGAGAAGGAGGTGCTGGACGCGACCCAGGCCGATCACGAGGCTACGCTCGACTACATCCGCCGCCCGGTCGGCAAGACCGCAGCCCCGCTCCACAGCTATTTCGCTCTGGTGGCGGACGACCCCTCGGTCCAGATCGTTTCGCTGGCTCAGGCGTGGTACATCGAGGAGATGATAATGGGGACCGAGCACGAGGGCCTCCCCATCCTCTCCGCCGCCGCTCCCTTCAAGGCCGGCGGCCGAGGCGGCCCGGACTACTATACCGACGTGCCCGCAGGCGACGTGGCGATCAAGAACGTGGCCGACCTCTACCTCTACCCCAATACCGTGCGCGCGGTCAGGATCAACGGCGCGCAGGTCAAGGACTGGCTCGAACGCTCGGCCGGCATGTTCAACCAGATCGAGAAGGACGGTGACGAGCAGACGCTGCTGAACCCGGACTTCCCCTCCTACAACTTCGACGTCATCGACGGAGTCACCTACCAGATCGACCTCTCGCAGCCCTCGAAGTTCGATTCGTCGGGAGAGCTCATCAACCCGGACGCCAACCGGATCGTAAACCTTCGGTACGACGGCAAGCCCGTGACCGAGGACATGGAGTTCATCGTCGCCACCAACAACTACCGCGCCAGCGGAGGCGGCGCCTTCCCCGGCGCCGACGGCTCGACCATCGTCTTCGAAGCACCCGACACCAACCGCGACGTCATCGTCCGCTACATCGTGGAAGAAGGAGAGATCCAGCCCAAGGCCGACTTCAACTGGAGCTTCACCCCCCTTGGCGGCGCCACCGCCCTCTTCGAGACCGGACCCAAGGCGGCGGACTACATCGACAGCCTCCAGGGCATCGACATCGCCCCGGCAGGAGACGGCGCCGACGGCTTCGCGCTCTACCGCCTCACCCTCTAGCGCAGGGTTTCACCCCGTCCCCTCAACAAAGCCGGGAAGACGGGGCCACCCGTCGTCCCTGTCCCACGCATTGACCCGAGACCCGTGTCCGCCGCGCCGCGCCGATACGGTCTCCCGCAACAATTCCTTCCGAACAAAAAGCATTGTCGCCCGAAATAGGCCGCAAATCCTCCATCCCATCGTCACCAGCATGGTTAACGCCTGCCGGCACAACAGTTGGAGGCTACACATGAAACTGAAATCAATTATCGTCGCGTTCTCGGTACTCCCCGTTCTCACCGCATGTGGCGGCGGCACCGGCCCGTCCGCCATCGGCTCGAAATACAACCCGGTCTACACCGACGGCGAAATTGTCACTTACGAGGCGCTCACCGCCGAAGGCCTGACCGGCTTCGTCGGCGGCGAAGACGGGTCGGTGAAGGAGGTCCGCGTGCGCATGGACGACACGGGTCTTGATCCGATCGTCTACGTCTCGATCGACGGCGGCCCCGAGATCGTGTTCGATGGCTACGACGGCGGCAGCTACGACGGTTATCAGGGATATCTCTACCTGTTCAACGACGCGGCGCAGTACGCCTACATGGACTACTACGGCACCGATGCCGCCTCCATCGAATTGGGTGGCGAAGAGGAGGTTGACCGGGATGGCTACTTCGGCCTCGAAACCGCCGCAGCGGCGCTGCCGACCGACACCGTCTCCTATTACGGCGGATGGAATGCCTATGGCGGCAGCCAGACCACCGGCATCAACGCGAGTGGCATGATGAGCCTCTCGGTCGATTTCGCCGACAGCAGCGTCAACGGCATCACCCAGGGCGGCTTCGACGCCTACAACGACGACCTTGAACAAGAGACCGGCGGCAACCTCTTCGGCTCGATCGAAGGCCAGGTTTCGGGCAGCCGGATCGACGCCGCGATGTCGCTCTATGGCGATGCCACCGGCACGATGGACATGAAGGGCGCCTTCTACGGCGACGATGCCCAGAACCTCGCGGGCGGCGTCGGCGGCAGCCTCGACACCGAAGTCGGCACCATGAGCCTCGGCGGCGGCTTCTGGACCGAAAGGTCCGGCGAGCCCTTCCCGCCCATGTTCGAAACGCTGAACTGACCTCTCGTCCCCGGGGCGCGCGGCCCTCTCGCCGCGCGCCTCACGTCGAAAGCCAGCGGTCCCAGAACTCCGCCTCCACCCCAAGCGCCTCCTTGAAGACGTCGGGCACCTCGCTCCACGCCTGCCGCAGACGGTCCGACACCTCGGGGCCATAGGAGTCGAGAAGCTCGCGCAGCGACCGCGCCTCTCTCTCGACCTCGCCGATCCGCATCAGCGCAAAGCTCGCCAGCACGCGGTTCATCCGTGCCTGGTATCCCGGTCCCATCGCCCGATAGAACTTGGCGACCGAGGCATCGATCCGCAGCGTGATCTTCACCTTCGGCTCGTCGCACCAGATGTCCTCCTCCAGCGTCGCCCAGGCCTCGGGCGCGACGGTCTGCACGCGGGCCCAGAGTCCCTGGTCGCTCTCCAGCCCCTCTAGGTGCCGCGACAGCCGCCGCCGCGCCATGCGGGCGGTCTGGGTCTGCCTGAAGGTCTTCTGTGCTGTCGTTCCGGTCATCCGGGCAACCTGCCCATGCGAGATGAAAAACTCCTGATCCCACCGAGCGGCCCTGCCATACGCTGTGCCGACCGAACGCCGACGCCTCGCATACCTTGCGAATCCCCGCCCCGCCCCCTATATCCGGCCTCGAGAGGTTGGCGCGGGCGAGCGCCTCGCCAACCCGGTCAGGTCCGGAAGGAAGCAGCCGTAACGAGCCCCGCTTGGGTCGTTGTCCAGCCTCTCACCTTACCCCCTCAAAGCCATGCCAGGCCCGCAAGCACCAGCGCCTGCAAGGCCGCCACGCCTAGCGGGAAGCCCGACATGCGCCGCACTGCGGATGCCTTCGGCCAGGCCCGACCAAGCCCGAAGACCGCCACGGCAACCACCCCCGCAATGGCCTGCCAACCGGCGAAAATTCGAAAGCCCGCGCCCTCCTCCACCCCGGCGACAAACGAGTAGACAAAGGCCAGAACCCAGGCCGCAAGGCCCGCGGTCAGCGCCATGCGGCGTCCGTCCGACGGCTCGCCCGCCATCGTCATCCGCCTGTCCGGTCCGGCGTCGCACGGCTCGCCCAGGCCCACTGCGCCTCGGTCTCGACGGCGCAGGGCCTCACCGCGCGCAACCGCGCCAGCGCCTCGCCAGCGTCCTCTCCCGCCTCCACCATCAGGCGCAGAAGGGCCGTCCCCGACCGCCCGCACCCGCCGTGGCAATGCGCCAGCACCCGGCCTCCTCCAGAGAGGGTTTCGCGTGCGAAACCCGATGCCTCGCCCCACAGCGCCTCGGCCTCCGTCCCCGGTGCGCCGAAGTCCGGTATGGCAACCTGCCGCCACGCGACACCCGCCGCGCGCAGGTCTGCCTCCAGTCTTCCCGCCCCCGACCGCTCGAGCTCCGCAAGCGGCGTCATCGTCAGAACCAGGCTCGCCGGCCACCGCAGGATGACGCCCAGGTCGGCCTCGTAGCGCCCTGTCCGCCCCGGCATGGGCGCGATGCCCAGCCACCCCGGGCCAAGTGCGATCTGGCTGATCTCGTACATGCCACGAAGCCTAACCGCTTCGGCCTCGCTTTGACACCGGTCAAGGCGCTCCGCCTCACGCTCCATAAAGTACCAGCGAGACGACACAGGAGCCCCCCATGACCCACGTCCCCCACGAACTCGCCGAAGAATTCCCCTCGCACGCAGACCGCATCCATACTCTCAAGGGCGCCGACACCCATTTCTCGCGGCTCTACGACGAATACCACGCCATCAACCGCGCCGTGCACCGCGCCGAGACCAACATCGAGCCGCTCGACGCGCTGTCCGAGGTCAGCTTGCGGAAGCGTCGCGCTTCGCTGAAAGACGAGCTATACGCGATGCTCACCGAGTAAGGTGCGGGCCTCGGACGGTGGACGCTCGACCCCTGCCGGTCTAACCTCCGCAAGTTCCGAATCCGGCCGAGGCGATGAGCGACACCACCGAGAAGACCTACCAGGTCCTGGCCCGGAAATACCGGCCCGAGACCTTCGCCGACCTGGTGGGCCAGGACGCGATGGTGCGCACCCTGAAGAACGCCTTCGCGGCTGACCGGATCGCGCAGGCCTTCATCATGACAGGCATCCGGGGCACGGGTAAGACGACCACGGCGCGGATCATCGCCAAGGGCATGAACTGCGTCGGCCCCGACGGCACGGGCGGCCCCACGACCGCACCTTGCGGCGTCTGCGAGCACTGCATCGCCATCAGCCAGGGCCGCCACGTCGACGTCCTCGAAATGGACGCAGCCAGCCGAACAGGCGTGGGCGACATCCGCGAGATCATCGACAGCGTCCACTACCGGGCCGCCAGCGCGCGCTACAAGATCTATATCATCGACGAGGTTCACATGCTGTCGACGAGCGCGTTCAACGCGCTTCTGAAGACGCTCGAGGAACCGCCCGCCCACGTGAAGTTCATCTTCGCCACGACCGAGATTCGAAAGGTGCCCGTCACCGTCTTGTCGCGCTGCCAGCGCTTCGACCTGCGCCGGATCGAGCCCGAGGTGATGATCGCGCTCCTGAAGAAGATCGCGTCGGCCGAGAACGCCAGCATAGCCGACGACGCGCTTGCCCTCATCACCCGCGCAGCCGAAGGCTCGGCCCGCGACGCGACATCGCTTCTCGACCAGGCCATCAGCCACGGCGCGGGCGAGACGACAGCCGACCAGGTGCGCGCCATGCTGGGCCTCGCCGACCGTGGTCGGGTCATGGACCTCTTCGAAATGATCGTGACCGGCGACGCCGCCGGTGCGCTGTCCGAGATCTCTGCGCAATATGCCGACGGCGCCGATCCCCTCGCCATCCTCCGCGACATCGCCGAGATCACGCACTGGATCAGCGTCATCCGCATCACTCCCGATGCCGCCGACGACCCGACCGTCGGCCCCGACGAACGCGCCCGCGGTCGCGCGATGGCCGACCGGCTGCCGATGCCCGTCCTCAGCCGGATGTGGCAGATGGGCCTGAAGGCGCTGGACGAGGTCGGCCACGCGCCCAATTCCATGATGGCCGCCGAGATGGCCGTCATCCGCATGACCCACGTTGCCGACATGCCGACCCCCGGCGAACTGGTGGCAAAGCTCAAGGACACGCCCGTCCCGCCCCCATCCGGTCCCGGCGGAGGAGGTGGCGGGCAGCCGTCCATCCGCAGCGAGGGCGCTCAGGCCGTTGCGTCCCGCGCGGCCGAGATGGCCACCACGGGACCGCGCGGCGGCGGTCCCCAGGCCGCGCTGGCGCAGGCTCCTGAAAGCGCCCTGTCGCGCTTCCCCACCTTCGGCCGCGTGGTCGAGCTGATCCGTGCCAACCGCGACATGAAGCTCGTGGTCGAGGTCGAGGACGGCATCCGCCTCGTCTCCTACCAGCCCGGCCGCATCGAGTTCGAGCCGACCGACCGCACGCCCCGCGACCTGGCACAGCGCCTCGGCCAGCGCCTCCAGTCATGGACCGGCGTCAGGTGGACCGTGACCGTCGCCAACTCCGGCGGAGCGCCCACGATCTCGGAAGCGCGGGACGCCGAGACCGACGCCCTGAAGGCCAGCGCCTCGGACGACCCGACCGTCGCTGCAATCCTGAAGGCGTTCCCCGGCGCGTCCATCGGCGCGCTCAGGACGGCAGCCGAGATCGCCAACGAGACCGCCGAAACCGCGCTGCCCGAAGTCGAGGACGAATGGGATCCGTTCGAGGAAGACTGACGGCGGATTGCCGCCCGAGGTTCTGAAAGCCGTCCCTTGCCGCTGCCGGACCGGCTTCGTATCTGTAACCCGACACCTGAACACGAGGGAGAGACGCATGTTCAAGGGACTTGGCGGAATTGCCGACATGGGCAAGATGATGAAGGCCGCGCAGGAGATGAAGTCCAAGATGGACGCGCTCCAGGCGCAGCTCGACGCGATCACCGTCGTCGGCGAAAGCGGGGCCGGTCTCGTCAAGGCGACCGCCACAGCCAAGGGCGAACTGACGGCGCTGGATATCGACCCCTCGATCTTCAATCCTACGGAAAAGGAAGTGGTCGAGGACCTGATCCTCGCCGCCATCAAGGACGCGCAGTCCAAGGCCTCCGAGCGGCACGAAAAGGAAATGCGCGCCATGGCCGAAAGCATGGGCCTGCCCGCCGACATGAAGATGCCCTTCTGAGATGACGCGCGGCGCCGTCCTCGCGGTCCTGGCGTTCCTCTCGGGACCAGCCCTCGCGCAGGACTGGGCGACGGTCGAAGTCTGCACCGTCGACGTGCCCGAGATCGTCGACGAGGCCTTCAGCCCTCCCGGCCGCGCTGCGCTCGAGGAGGCCGCGGCAGAGATCCCGAACGGGACCGGCCGCTTTTGGAGGATCGAGGCGCCCTCCGGTGCCGTGTCGCACCTCTGGGGCACGTTCCACGCCTCGGACCGATTGATCCTGGACCTGCCGCAGCCGCTTCAGGACGCCATCGACGCGGCCCGCGTCGTCGCGGTCGAGGTCGACTTCATCCATCCGACCCGGCAGTCCTACCGCGACGCCCAGTACTACCCGTCCCGCTTCCTCGAAGGCGGCGACCCGTTCGAGGCGACAGGCTCCCTCGGGACCATCGCGGGCGTGCCCGAAGAGATCGACGGTTGGATCCGCGAGCGCGGCATCGAACTCGGCTGGACCGAGGACATGGACCTCGTTCTGTCCCCCGGCGGTATCGCCGAGATGCTCCTGTCCGATCCCTGCGAGGACTTCTCGACCGGCGTCCTTCCGATCCAGGACGATTACATCCAGGTCCAGGGCCGGATCGCCGGAGCCCGGATCCTTGGCCTCGAGGCGCAGACCGCCTTCCTCGACGATCTCGACGAACGGCCCGAGATCGCGAATGCCATCACCGCCGTCTACGGCAGCTATCTGCGCCCCGTGACCTCGAACGACGAGCGCAAGACCGCCTTCGCGATCTACCTCGAAGGCCGTCTCGGCCTGATGACTGTGGCCGATAGCGCCTACATCAACGAGGTTCTGGGTGACACGGGGGCTGAGGCACTGACACTCACCGACGACTATCTCCTGCTCGAACGCAACCAGCGATTCCTCCAGACGCTTCTGCCCGAACTGGACGAGGGCGGCGTCGTCGTCGCCATCGGCGCGGGGCACCTTCCGGGCGAGACGGGCATGATCGAACTCCTCCGCGGCGCAGGCTACACGTTGACCCGCGAGCCGCTTCCCGGAGAAGCGGAGTGAACGGCAAGACGGACCTCGAAACCCTCATCGAGATGATGGCCAAGCTACCTGGCCTCGGTCCCCGCTCGGCCCGCCGGGCTGTCCTGCACCTCATAAAGAAGCGCGCCCTCCTCCTGATGCCCCTGGCCGACCAGTTGACGCGCGTCGGCCAGACCGTCCGCGAATGCCTCAACTGCGGCAACATCGGCACCGCCAGCCTTTGCGCGATCTGCGAAAGCGACAAGCGCGCCAACGGCGAGCTTTGCGTGGTCGAGGATGTGGCCGACCTCTGGGCGATGGAGCGCGCATCGGTCTTCAAAGGGCGCTACCACGTCCTCGGCGGCGCCCTCTCGGCCCTCGACGCCGTGGGGCCAGAGGAATTGCGCATCCCCAAGCTTCTCGACCGCATCGCAGCCGAGAACGTCTCGGAGGTCATCCTGGCGCTGAATGCCACCGTCGACGGGCAGACGACGGCCCACTACATCGCCGAGCAGCTTGAAGGTCGGATCGCAGTCACGTCGCTTGCGCAGGGAGTGCCCGTCGGGGGAGAGCTCGACTACCTCGACGACGGCACTATCGGTGCCGCACTCAAGGCCCGTAAGGCGGTCTGAACCTCAGGCCGCCTCGACCTGCGCGTCCTGCTCAAGCCGGTCGAGGAAGCGCCGCGTCCACCATTCGACGTCCTCTTCGCACACGTTGCGCCACAGGCTCGCGTGCCGGCGCTGCCGCTCGTCCAAAGGCATCGTCAGGGCCTGCTCGATCCCCTCGGCCATGTTCGTGGCGTCGTATGGATTGACCACGATGGCCTCCTCCAGCTGTTCCACCGCGCCCGCGAAATGCGACAGGATCAGCACGCCCGGATCCTCGGGATCCTGCGCGGCAACATATTCCTTCGCCACGAGGTTCATTCCGTCCGCAAGCGGCGTCACCAAGGCGGCCGCCGACCTCCGGTAGATCGCAGCGAGTGCATCCCGATCGACGGGACGGCGGATGTACCGGATCGGCGTCCAGTCCAGCTCGGCGTGAGCGCCGTTGATCGACCCGGAAATCATGTCGAGCTGCTCGCGAAGGTCGGCATAGGCCTCGACGTCCGACCGTGACGGCGGTGCGATCTGAAGCAGCGTCGCGCGCATGGATCCCGGCTGACGGTGTTCCAGGAAAGCCCCGAAACCCTGGAAGCGGTGAACCAGCCCCTTGGAGTAATCAAGCCGGTCGACGCCAAGCACGATCTTAGTGTTGGCCGCGACAGCCATCGTCGGTGCGGGCGCCGTACGCGCCAGTTCGGCGAACCCCTTGGCGTCGATACCGATTGGGAAATGCGCCAGGGTGAAGGTCCGCCCGCCGCAGCGGATCGTGCTTTCCCCCAGAAATTCGACCTGCTCCGAGACCCGCAGAGACTCCCGGCACGCCGCCACGTCGCGCTTTGTCTGAAGGCCCACCAGATCGCAGGCGGCCAACCAATGCGGCACCTCGCGCGCCTCAGGCAGCGCCGGAAGGTTCTGCGCATTCGGAAAAGGAATGTGGAGGAAGAAGCCGATCCGGTTCGTGACTCCAAGAGCCCGAAGCTCCTGCGCCAGGGGAAGGAAGTGATAGTCGTGGATCCAAAGAAGATCGTCGGGTTCCAGCACATCGGCAACCATCTTCGCGACACGTCGGTTCACCTCGGCGTAGCGGTCGAAGTACCCGTCATGAAGGTCGATCAAATCCGGCTTGTAGTGAAAGAGGGGCCAGAGCACGGAATTCGAATATCCGAGATAGAATTCCTCGTGATCCTCGTGGCTCAGGTCGTAGGCCAGTCGCCGATAGGGCGTCGATCCAACTTCACGGAGGCTCGTGGACGGCACATCATGCGTCTCGCCACTGCTTCCGATCCAGACACCACCCCGTTTGGACAGCGTGTCATGCAGGGCTACGACCAGCCCGCCCGACGGCGCGCCGTCTCCGGGAATTCTGTTCGACACCACCACCAGCCGTCCCATTCCATCACTCCTTTTGGGTCATCCTCTTGAGAAACCGCGTCACATCCTGCGGCGATTCAGCTCTGAACTCCGCTCCCGTCTCCCCGGTCCCGACCTTGACCGAAAGACCGCCACGCGCCCTCACCCAAGACAGCGCAGGCTCGTCCGTCGTGTCGTCGCCGAAATAGACCGGCATCCTTCCCGCATAGGGCGCCGCGCGCATCAGACGCTCCACCGCCTTTTCCTTCCCGACATCCGGCGGCCGAAACTCAAGCGCCATCTTGGCCGGGTGAAGCTCGAAGGCCCCGTGGCGCCGCTCCAGCTCCGCGGCATAGTCTTTGACCTCTTGCGCCACCGCCTCGGACGCGCGCCGGTAATGCAGGACCGCGCCCGTCGGTTTCGCCTCGGCCTGGACACCCGGCCTTTCCTCGGCGAAGGCAGAGCAGTCCTCGAAAAGCAGTTTGACCTCTTCCGAACCCGAAAGCCTGTGCTCCGACGCGACGCCGCAGATCCGGGTTTCTCCGCCATGGCACCCGACGATGTCGCCAGCGAAGCTCGGCAGGAACGACAGGATGACCTCTACGCTCCGACCGCTGACGATGCACACCGCGCCATTCGCCACATCGACCAAGTCCGACAGCAGCCCCGGCAGCGCATCCGAAACGCTTACGGCCTCCGGACGATCCGCTATCTCGACGAGTGTGCCGTCGAAGTCGACGAAGATGGCGCACACCCCAGGATCGGCGGAGGGAAACGTCGATCCTGGGGTGTCGCTGTCGTCGGTCGTGTCGAATACGTCAGTCATCTAGTAACGCGAGCCGATCCTGTCGGAGCCGTGGGTCGGGAAATTATGGCGCTTCGGCTTGTGTTCACTTGGCCAACGGACCCGCACGGAAGTTGTTCCGCAAAAAACGACGGGGCGCGTCAGACCGACGCGCCCCACTTATCGAAGTCGCCGAATGCCTGACCTGCAGGCAATCCCTCACTCCTCTTCGTCGTCGTCGTCCGAGGCGTCGGGAAGATTGAAGAACGTGTCCTTGTCCGGAACACGCCGATCCACGTCGTCGTCGTCGTGCTGGGTCAGGGTAAACGTCTCCAGACCCGAAATCGCGGTCGGAATGCGCGGCTCGGTATCGCCGCCAAGCGACTGCTCGGTCGACACCAGCTTGCGGCGCTCCTCGTCCGTCATCACCTCGCCGTCCTTTACCCGCTTCGACGCAGCTTTCTGAACGACCGCATCCAGTTCGGACTGCTTGCAGAGGCCCAGAGCGACGGGGTCGATCGGCTGAATGTTCCCGATGTTCCAGTGCGTGCGCTCGCGGATCGACTGGATCGTGGGCTTCGTCGTGCCGACAAGCTTCGAGATCTGGCCATCCGTCAACTCGGGGTGAAACTTCACCAGCCAGAGGATCGAAGCCGGACGGTCCTGCCTTTTGGACAAAGGCGTATAGCGCGGACCGCGGCGCTTCTCCTCGCCAACGGCGGCCGGGTTGAACTTCAGCTTCAGGCTGCGCGACGGGTCCTTCTCGGCGGTATCGATCTCGTCCTGCGTGAGCTGGTTGTTGGTAATGGGATCGAAGCCCTTCACGCCGGTCGCGACGTCGCCGTCGGCAATGCCCTGAACCTCGAGCTCGTGCAGTCCGCAGAATTCGGCGATCTGCTTGAAGCTCAGCGTGGTGTTGTCGACCAGCCAGACGGCAGTGGCCTTTGCCATGATCGGTTTGTTCATCGCGTCGTCTCCTGACAAATCTCTCCCGGTGCCTGAAACAGGCTGGGCCGGTAGACCCACTCCTCGAATTTCGGGGAATTGGCGGCTATATAATCGCGCAAGGCTTCGGAGGGAAGAGGGAAATGCGGTCACTCCTGGCACTGCTTCTTGCAGCGGGAACGGCGCAGGCCGACGGAGAAGCGGCGGGAGACTTCGACTATTACGTTATGTCGCTGTCCTGGTCGCCGACCTGGTGTGCGCTGGAAGGTGACGCGCGGAATGCCGCACAGTGCGATCCGAAGAAGGACGCAGGCTGGATCCTGCACGGTCTCTGGCCGCAATACGAAGACGGTTGGCCCAGCTACTGCCGCACCGATGCACGCAACCCGACCCGCGCCGATACGGCAGCCGAGGAAGACCTCTTCGGATCGTCAGGGAACGCCTGGCATCAGTGGAACAAGCACGGCCGCTGTTCGGGATTGTCCGCGGACGCCTTCTACGGCCTCGCACGGGACGCCTATGACCGGATCGAGAGACCCGCGATCTTCGCGCGCCTCGACCGTTCCGTCCGCCTGCCTGCCTCGGTCGTCGAGGATGCCTTCGTCGAAGCGAATCCGAACCTCGTCCCCGACGCGATCACGATCACCTGCACGTCAGGCCGCATCCAGGAGGCGCGGATCTGTCTGACGAAGGACTTGGAACCCCGCGTCTGCGGCAGCGACGTGATCCGCGACTGCACGATGCAGGACGCGCGTCTCGACCCGATCCGCTAGCCGGCGACCCTCAGAACGATCTTGCCGACGTGATCGGCCTCCAGCGCACGGTGCGCCTCTGCGGCATCCTCGAGCGCGAAGGCGCGATCCATGACCGGCGCGACTGCGCCCGAATCGAGAAGCGGCCAGACGTCCCGCCTCAAAGCGTCGGCGATGCGCGCCTTGGCCGCGACGGACTGGGGCCGCAGGGTCGATCCGGTGATCGAGATGCGGCGCACCATGACGTCCTGAAAATTGACCTCGGCCTTTGGTCCGCCGAGAAAGGCGATGAAGACAAGACGCCCGTCGACCTTCAGCGCCGCGATGTCCCGTGGGATGTAGCTTCCTCCGACCATGTCGAGGATAAGGTCCGCGCCACCTTCCGCCTTCATCACCTCGACGAAGTCCTCGGTGCGGTAGTTGATCGCCCGCTCGGCCCCGAGGTCCATGCAAGTCCCGCACTTCTCATCCGTTCCCGCAGTGGCGAAAACGCGCGCCCCGAAACGCCGCGCCAACTGGATCGCCGTCGTGCCGATACCCGACGTCCCGCCGTGGACGAGGAAGGTCTCTCCCGCCGTCAGGCCACCGCGTTCGAAAACGTTCGTCCAGACGGTGAAGTAGGTCTCGGGTAGGCAGGCCGCCTGATCTAGCCCCATTCCCTTGGGGATGGGGAGGCAGTGCGCAGCGGGCGTGACGGCGTATTCGGCGTATCCTCCGCCCGGCAGAAGCGCGCAGACCTCGTCTCCCTTTCTCCACTCGGTCACGCCCGGCCCGACCGCATCGATCATCCCCGAAGCCTCAAGGCCCGGCAGATCGGAAGCCCCCGGCGGCGGGGCATAGTTACCTGCCCGGTGAAGCGCGTCGGGGCGGTTTACCCCGGCCCAGGCGATGCGCAGGCGCACCTCGCCCACGTTCGGCTCGGGCATTGGACGCTCGCATGGCACGAGAACCTCCGGTCCGCCTGGACGGACGATCTGAACCGCACGCATCAGGTGTCCGGCGACCAGCGACCAGGCAGATTCGAACGGTCGGCGCGGGAGGGCGCCTTGACCCGCCCCATGATCGCCGCCTGGATCTCCATCAGCGGCTTCGTCAGCGGGTTCTTCCGCAGCCGGCCCTTTATCTCCTCGACAGACATCACGTTGTCGATGCGGCGGTCGATGAACTCCTTCGTCCGCTCGTGTCCGATGCTGTCATCGCCGAGCCAGTACAGGACCACCGACCCCCAGACCGCCGACAAGGTTGCGCGCTTGGAATACCAGTTTCCGTCGCGCGACGTGTCGCCAAGCGCAGTCCAGATCGCGTCCGACGTCTCCCAGATCAATTTCGCGCCCTCTGCCGCGTGTGTCGGAAGCGAAAACAACGCAGACGACTTTCGAGCCACTTCGCGGTCCGGCAAGGCCTCGACCCGGTAATGCAGGGCGGCGGACACGCGGTCGCGATAGCGCATGTCGACACTGCCGACCGACGCCATCTTCTCGACCATAGCACGGTCGCCCCTCCGATGCAGGGCGACGGCGAGGTCGATCGCGCCACGCGGCGCCAGCGCCTTCGCTTCCGCTTCTGTCATTCCGGCCTCGCTTGTGGCCGCGCGGAAAGTCGCGGGCGACCAGCCGTCGAACGGGACGTGGTCGAGTGCGGCGTCGAGAAGCGCTTCAAGACGGGGATCCGTCGGAAGGGTCTTGGTCATGGAAACCTCCGGGAATGCATGCAGTTTACAAGCTAGCGCGCCCCTGCTATAGGGCCACTTCCTGCAAATTCTGTGCAACTCTAACTTAGAAAGGTGGTGACAACCACATGCAGGTCAGTGTTCGCGACAACAACGTCGATCAGGCGCTTCGTGCCCTGAAGAAAAAGCTGCAGCGTGAGGGCGTATTCCGTGAGATGAAGCTTCGGCAACATTTCGAGAAGCCCTCCGAGAAGAAAGCGCGCGAGAAGGCCGAGGCCATCCGCCGCGCCCGCAAGCTTGCGCGCAAGAAGGCGCAGCGCGAGGGCCTTCTCTAGGCTTCTGAACACCTGGGTGGCATGGTCCTGGACCGAACCACCGAACGACGACCCCCGTGGCCCTGCCCGGGGGTTTGTTGTTTCCAGCGCCCCCCGCTTCGACAGAGACACCGGCGCGCCCTTGCCTGCCCGTGACAGTGGACGTAAGTCACCTCCGTCACAGCGGAGAGCGCGCATGAAGTCCACGATCACCTGGCTCGGCAACAAGACCTTCACAGGCCAGACCGAAAGCGGCCATTCGATCGTGATCGGAACTGCGGACGGCAACGCACCGAAGCCCGGTCCCTCCGCGATGGAACTGGTGCTTTTAGGCGCGGGAAGCTGCTCGGCCTGGGACGTGGTCGAAATCCTGAAGAAGGGCCGCCAGCAGATCGAGGATGTCATCGTCGAACTCGACGCCGACCGTGCGCCCGAGCCTCCCAAGGTCTTTACGCGGATCCACATGCACTTCGTCGTCAAGGGGCGGGGCTTGTCCGAAGAGCGCGTGAAGCGCGCCATCGACCTGTCGGTCGAGAAGTATTGCTCGGCCACGATGATGCTCGAGAAGACCGCAACCGTCACACACGACTTCGAGGTTGTCGAAACCGCCTGACTCCTAGACTGGCAGCGCCGTGGTATGCCGCACGGTGCGGAGCGAAAAGGACGAGTGCATCTGCGCGACGCCGGGCAACCGTGCGAGCTTCTTGCGGTGGATGCGGGCGAAGTCTTCGGTATCGGCCGCCACCACTTTCAGAAGATAGTCGGCCGTCCCCGCCATGAGGTGACATTCAAGGACGTCGGGGATCAGCCGTACTTCGCGTTCGAAGGCGTCAAGCACTTCGTCCGTCTGGCCAGACAGCGTGATCTCGACGAAGACCACCGTCGAGCGTTCGAGCCTTTTAGGATCGAGCAAGGCGACATAGCCCAGAATGACACCTGCTTCTTCCAGTCGCTGTACCCGCCTATGGCACGCAGAAGCGGACAGGTTCACCGTCTCGGAGAGTTCCGCATTGCTGATGCGGCCTCGTTTTTGAAGCGTTGCGAGGATGCGGGCATCTGTCGCGTCCAGTTCAATCAACACGCAAGAATCTCCGTCAATTCCCTGAACCATCCGAAGGTTCTTTCGTGATAGCGACTTTGGCAGCTTCAGAAAAGACACAGCTTGCATCCGATTCCGCCGATACTCCACGCAACACAAGGAGTGCGAAATGAAGATCGGTTGCCCGAAAGAGATCAAGCCGCAGGAGTTCCGGGTGGGCATGACCCCCTCGACCGCCGGCGAGGCTGTGCGTCACGGTCACGCCGTCCTGATCGAGACCGGGGCTGGCCTGGGCGCGGGCTTCGAAGACGCCGATTACGTCGCGCAGGGTGCAAACATTGCCACCGGTGCGGCGCAAATCTTCGCCGAGGCCGACATGATCGTGAAGGTGAAGGAACCGCAGGCGGTCGAGCGTGCGATGCTTCGCGAGGGCCAGGTTCTGTTCACCTACCTCCACCTCGCTCCCGATCCGGACCAGACGCGCGACCTCCTGGCTTCCGGCGCGACCTGCATCGCCTATGAGACGGTAACTGACGCGGGTGGCGGCCTGCCGCTTCTGGCACCCATGTCCGAGGTTGCGGGTCGACTTGCGCCCCAGGTCGGCGCATGGACTCTTCAGAAAGCCAACGGCGGACGCGGCGTCCTTCTTGGTGGCGTGCCGGGCGTCGGGCCGGCCGAGGTCGTAGTGATCGGCGGCGGTGTCGTCGGCACCAACGCCGCCCGTGTGGCGGCCGGAATGGGCGCGAACGTCACGGTGCTCGACCGCTCGCTGACGCGCCTGCGCTACCTCGACGACGTCTTCTCGCGCGACTTCCGTAATCGCTTCGCCAGTGCCGCGGCAACAGCCGAACTGATCGCCACGGCGGACATGGTGATTGGCGCCGTGCTGATCCCCGGCGCCGCCGCACCCAAGATCGTCAGTCGCGCAGACCTTTCGACGATGAAGCGCGGGGCAGCCGTCGTCGACGTGGCCATCGACCAAGGCGGGTGCTTCGAGACCTCGAAAGCCACCACCCACGAGAACCCGATCTATGAAGTCGACGGGATAATGCATTATTGCGTGGCGAACATGCCGGGTGCCGTCGCGCGGACCTCGACCATCGCGCTGACGAACGCGACGATGCCCTTCCTTCTGGCGCTCGCCGACAAGGGATGGCGCGTCGCCTGTTCCGAGGACCCGCACCTGCGCGCCGGACTGAACGTTCACGCCGGGACCCTCACCTATGCCGCTGTCGGCAGAGCCCTCGGCCTCGAGTCCGTCCCCGCGGAACAGGCCATCCGAATGTGAAAAGGCCCGCCGAACTGGCGGGCCTTTCGCCGTTCTGCAGATATGTCAGGCGCGTAGGCGAAGCGCGTCCCGGATGTCGATCAGAAGGTCCTTCTCCGAGGGGCCGGTATCGACTTCGGGCGCGACGTCGTCGGGCCGGACCGCCGATGCCTTCACGCGGTTCACCATCTTCACCAGCATGAACACGACCCATGCGATGATGAGGAAGTTGATTACGGCCGTGAAGAACGAGCCGTAGGCAAAGACCGTCGCCCCTGCGTCGCGCGCCTGCGCGAGGCTGGCATACTCGCCGCCGCCCATGACCCAGAACAGGTTGCTGAAGTCGACTCCGCCGGTGAAAAGCCCGATGATCGGGTTGATCAAGTCATCCACCAGAGACGTGACGATGGCCGTGAAGGCCGCACCGATAATGATGCCGACGGCCATGTCCATGACATTGCCCTTGGCGATGAAATCCTTGAATTCGTTTATCATGTTATCCCTCTTGCTGAGTGTTTCAGACGGGACGCCAATGCTTCGCCACGGCTGTTCACACATTGTTTGCGCGAACAATCCTTTAGCCTCATACGGTACTGTTGCAATGGGAATGTTTGGACCGGCGCGTCAGAGCGCCGACCTTAGCTCTTTCGCCTGCACTTACCCTCGCAGGACGCCGCCCGTCGCCTTGCCCACCTTCTCGACGATGGTACGGCCCACGGCCTCGATCTGGTCCTCGGTTAGCGTCGCCTCTCGCGGCTGCAAACGCACGGCGATGGCGAGCGACTTCTTTCCAACGCCGAGGCTGCCGCCCACGAACTCGTCGAAGACGCGCACCTCGTCGATCAGCGCCTTGTCCGCGCCCAGGGCCGCGTTCACGACGTCGATCGCCTCCACACCCGCGTCGAGGACGAAGGCGAAGTCCCGCTCCACCGCCTGCAGGTCGCTGATCGCGAGGGCCCCACGCGAGGCACTGGTGTTCTTCGGCTCGGGGATCGCGGCGATATGGACGCTGAAGCCCACTACCGGACCCTTCACGTCGAGCGCACGCAGGACCTTCGGGTGCAATTCACCGAAGGCCGCGAGTACGATCTTGGGGCCGAGAGTGATGCGCGACGACCGCCCGGGATGCCACCAGCCCTTGGCGCCACGCGGATACTGGACGCGCGCGGGCGCGCCGAGCGCCGACAGCACCGCCTCGGCGTCGGCCTTGGCGTCGTAGACGTCGACCGGGCGGCGTGTCCCGTGGACCTCCTTGGGCCCCGTCGCACCCACGCGGATGCCGGTCAGCAGCATCTCCTGCTCGCCCGGTTCACCGCCGTGGAAGATCGCGCCGACTTCAAAGAGCGCCAGGTCCTGGAAGCCGCGCGCCTGGTTTCGCGCCGCCGCCCGCAACAGGCCTGGCAGAAGCGAGGGTCGCATGTGCGTCATCTCGGACGAGATCGGGTTGGCGACCCGCCTGCCTTCCGCTCCGCCGAAAAGGGCTGCCGCCGTCTCGTCGATGAAGCTGTAGGTCACGCACTCGTTGTAGCCAAGCGCCGCCGTCAGCCGCCGCGCCACCTGCTCGCGCTTCTGCATCGGCGTCAGGATCGGCTTCGGTACGCCGGCTGTCATGCGCGGCATCGGCGTCGGCTGGAGGTTGGTGAGCGACGCGATGCGGGCCACCTCCTCCACGAGGTCCGCCTCGCCCTGCACGTCCGGCCTCCACGAGGGCGGCGTCGCCATGTCGCCGTCGAGCGTGAACCCCAGCCGTTTCAGCGTCGCGCGCTGTTCTGCCTCGGGGATGTCCATGCCGACGAGCGAGGAACACCGTGCGGTGTCCAAACGGTAGGACCGTGTCGTATCGGGCACTGCACCAGCCTCGACCACATCGGAGGCCTCTCCGCCGCACAACTCGAGGATCATCCTTGTCGCGGCGTCCAGCCCCGGACGGGTGAAGGCCGGGTCGACGCCTCGTTCGAAACGGTAACGCGCGTCCGAGTTGATCTTCAGCGCGCGGCCCGTGTTGGCGATGGTGACGGGATCCCAGTAGGCGCTTTCGAGGAATACGTTCACCGTCTCTTCGGTCACGCCCGACTCCTCGCCGCCCATGACGCCCGCGATGCTTTCGGGCGCGCGGTCATCGGAAATGACGATCATCCCCGGCTCGAAGCTGTAGGTCTTCTCGTCCAGCGCAAGCAGCGTCTCGCCACCCTTGGCGCGGTGGACGCGGAGGTTTCCCCGAACCTTGTCGGCGTCGAAGACGTGCAGCGGGCGGTTGCGGTCATAGGTGAAGAAGTTGGTGATGTCGACGAGCGCCGAGATGGGGCGCAGGCCGATGGCGCGCAGACGCTTCTGCAGCCACTCGGGCGAAGGCCCGTTCTTCACGCCCCGGATCACGCGGCCCGCGAAATAGGGGGCGCCATCCAGCGTGTCGGCGTCGATGGTCACGCCGATGGGGCTGGGGAAGCTGCCCTGCACCGGCTCGATCCCGCGGTCGATCTTCGTCCCTATCCCACGCGCGGCGAGATCACGGGCGATCCCCTCGACGCCGAGCGCGTCGGGGCGGTTCGGAGTGATGGCGATCTCGATCACCGGGTCCACCGCCTCGGGCCGGTTCTTCGCCAGCCAGTCCACGAAACTCTCGCCGACCTCGCCCGAGGGCAGCTCGATGATGCCGTCGTGCTCGTCGGACAGTTCCAGCTCGCGCTCCGAGGCCATCATCCCGTGGCTCTCGATGCCCCGGATCTTGCCGACAGACAGCGTCACGTCGATGCCGGGGACATAGTCGCCGGGCTTGCAGACGACGACTGTGATCCCCTCGCGCGCGTTCGGCGCGCCGCAAATGATCTGCTTCTCGCCCTCGTCGGTGGCGACCACGCAGACGCGGAGACGGTCGGCATCCGGGTGCTGCTCGGCCTTCAGGACCTTGCCGAGGGTGAAGCTCTTGAGCCTGTCGGCAGGGTTCTCGATGCCTTCCACCTCCAGCCCGAGGTCGGTGAGGGTCTCGGCGATCTCGTCCACGGAGGCGGGTGTGGCGAGGTGCTCGTGGAGCCACGAGAGAGTGAATTTCATTTCTTTGAGCTCGCATTATTTAAAAGATTGCCGACAATATTCGCCGTCCAAATAAACGCGAAGCCTAAGACAAAGGTGTAGAACGAATACGCGGCCACGCCTTCAAGGGTGAACATATCGTTCAATACTACGGTTCGAAGACTCTCAGAAAATCCAATGCCTTCAGACATGCCTCCGAAGACGGCCAATGCAATTGTCACGATTGAATAACCAAGCAGCAAAAACCCCAGAATGCGAACGACCTTCAGATAATTTGCCATCAAAGCCCCCCATGCAGCGTCGGCACCTGCAGCGCGCTGAACCCGTAGTGCCTCAGCCACCGCAGATCCGAGTCGAAGAACGCCCGCAGATCCGGAATCCCGTACTTCAGCATCGCCATACGGTCGATGCCCATGCCGAAGGCGAAGCCCTGCCAGACCGCCGGGTCGATTCCACCTGCCTGCAGCACCTTGGGATGCACCATTCCCGACCCCAGCACCTCGAGCCAGCCGTCGCCCTCACCGACGCGGACCGTGCCGCCTTCCCAGGAGCACTGGATGTCTACCTCGGCCGATGGCTCGGTGAAGGGAAAGTGCGAGGCGCGGAAGCGGGTCTTCACCTTGGTGCCGAAGAAGGCCGAGAAGAACTCCTCCAGCACCCACTTCAGGTTCGCCATCGAGATGTCGCGGTCGATGGCCAGACCCTCGACCTGATGGAACATCGGCGTGTGGGTCTGGTCGTAGTCGGCGCGGTAGACGCGGCCCGGGCATATGATGCGCAGCGGCGCGCCGTGCTGCTGCATCGAGCGGATCTGGACGGGCGAGGTGTGGGTGCGCAGCACGTGGGGCGGGCGGTTGTCGCCGTCCTTGCCCGCCATGTAGAAGGTGTCCATTTCGGTCCGCGCCGGGTGGTGCGACGGGATGTTCAGCGCGTCGAAGTTATACCAGTCGTCCTCGATCTGCGGGCCCTCGGCCACTGCGAAGCCCATGTCGGCGAGGATGGCGGTGACCTCCTCGGTCACTTGGCTGACGGGATGGATCGTGCCCTGCGGACGCGGGCGACCCGGCAGCGTGACGTCCAGCCACTCGGCGCGCAGGCGCTCGTCCAGCGCCGCATCCTCGAGCGCCGCCTTTTTCGCCGCGAGCGCCGAATTGATCTCGTCCTTCAGCGCATTCAGGCGCGGGCCTTCGACCTGCCGCTCTTCGGGCGTCATGCGGCCCAGTTCACGCATGGCGAGGCTGACTTCGCCCTTCTTTCCGACGGCCGCGAGGCGCAGCTCCTCGAGCGCCGCCTCGGTCCCTGCCTCGGCAATGCGGCCCAGATATTTCTGTCTCAGATCGTCCATGCCGGACCCTCGCTTCCCGTCCCGCTTCCCCTAGCGAGAGGCCCCGTCATTTGCAACCAAGGCCCGCGCGACGAGGCCTCCGATCACCTCGGATCCGGCGGGCGTCGGATGCACACGGTCGCTGTCGTAGAAGGCCGGGTTGCCGTCGATGGCCTCGCGCGTCGGCACGAAGGTGACACGCGGGTTCGACGAGGCGAGACGGGACAGCCGGCGACCGAGCTCGGCCAGCTCGTCCGAGCAGCTCGAGAAGCTTCCGCCGCCGCCCCGTACGGGACCGTAGTAGCCCACGATGACGACGCGCGCATTAGCGAGACGGGCGATCAGCGCGGGGTAGTCCTGCAACGACAGCCGGTCCAGCACCGCGTCGCAGCCAGAGCAGCCACAGGTGTTGCGCAGGTCGTTCGCGCCGCCGTTCAGGACGATCGTACCGAAGTCGCCCGCGCGGATCTGACCGGGGATGGACAGGCCGACCGCCGCGCGGACGCCCGAGGCGCGCATGGTAGCACCGGGCACCGAAGCGTCGAGGACGGGCGCCCCGATCCGCTTTTCGATGACATCGGCGACCGACGTGCCATCGCCCCGGTTCCAGGCGAGGATCGAGTCGCCGATGACAAGCACGTTCGCGTTCCGGTCGGTCACCTCGGGCGCGAAGCCGCACCCCCCGAGGGCGACGAGCAGTGAGAGGAGTATGGCCACCCTATGCATGGGGACCCGGCAGATCCGGGTGCTCTGGCGGACCCTTGATCTCGATCTTGTTGCCATCCGGATCCCGCACGTAGAAGGACGCCCCCATCCCGCGCGCTCCGCCGTGGATCGCCTCGCGCTCTATGGCGATGCCATGCTGTGCTAGGTGATCCCGCAAGGCATCGTGGCTGAAGGGCGCGCAGGAGAGGCACACGTGGTCGACGTTGCGCCCGCCCAAAACCGGCGGAACGGCGGCGGCCGCGCCCGGATGGCCCACGTCCCAGAGCACGATCAGCGCCGAGCCGAACCAGACCTGCTCCATCCCGAGCGACGGATAGCTGAACCCGGGCCGGCAGTTGAGCACGCCTTCGTAGAACGCGAGCGCGCGCGGCATGTCGGTAACCAGGAACACGACATGGTCGATTCCAACCGGATGGATGGGGTTGGTTTGACTCACTCTGCCCTCCCTCAAAGAAGGACGCCGCGCAACCCTCTCAGGTCCGCGGCGTCCTCTAACTGTCCGGGTTCCCGGCGTTACGCGAGCGCGGCCTTCGCCTGGTCGACGATCGCGCCGAAGGCGGCGGGCTCGTGTACGGCGAGATCGGCGAGGACCTTGCGGTCGACTTCGATCCCGGCAAGCGCCAGGCCGTTGATGAAGCGCGAATAGGTCAGCGTCTCGTCATGGCCGCGAACGGCAGCGTTGATGCGCTGGATCCACAGGGCGCGGAAGTTGCGCTTGCGAACCTTCCGGTCGCGCGTGGCGTACTGGTTCGCCTTGTCGACCGCCTGACGGGCGACTTTGAAGGTGTTCTTGCGGCGGCCATAATAGCCTTTCGCGGCATCGGTGACCTTCTTGTGACGGGCGTGGGTGGTCGTGCCCCCTTTAACGCGTGACATGTGTCGGTCTCCTCAGCGGTCGTAGGGCATGTAGCGCTTGGCCAGCTTCTGGTCCGGCTCGGACAGAACCTGCGTGCCACGCGCATCGCGGATGAACTTGGTGGTGCGTTTGATCATGCCGTGCCGCTTGCCGGCCTGGCCGCCTACGACCTTGCCGGTCGCGGTGACCTTGAAGCGCTTCTTGGCGCTCGACTTGGTCTTCATCTTGGGCATTTCCATCTCCTTCGTCGGACGGTGCAAAGACCCGCTCGGCATGCCACTTAGGCCGGCGGATCTGTCGGAGTGGGCCGGATACAACCGCACCCGTGCCGAAGCAAGGGAAAAGTGCGGTCCCCGGCCGCCGCAGGGCTCAGGCCCCGGTGAGAACCTTGACGAAGAGCTGAGGCATCTCGGCCACGGAATACCCGCCCGGACGGGACGAATTGGCGTAGAGGATCAGGACGCCACCCGCGAATAGGGCGAGCATCGCCGCGCGAGGCGGGCTGCCTCGGGAAAACGCGCCAACCGCCGTGGGGAAGGCCATGGCCAGAATGACCACGCCGATGACCATGATGAGATCGATGTACGGTGCCATGAGTCGGACCATGGAGGAAAAATTCGGCCTTTTTAGGGCGATCTATTCGGGATCGGCCGGAATGATGCGCCTTTCGTCACAGGACGCGACACGCAGGATGTTCGTGGTGCCCGCTTGCCCGAAGGGCACACCCGCGGTGACCACGAGGTAATCCGATGGCTGCGCGAACCCCTCGCTGATCGAAGCACGGGCCGAATTGAGGACAGCCGTCTTGAAGCGGTCGACCTCCTGCGTCTTCACGCAATGCAGGCCCCAGGTCAGCGACAGACGCCTCGCGGTTCCGATCTTCGAGGTCATCGCAATGATCGGAACATGCGGCCGCTCGCGCGCGACGAGAAGCGCCGTCGTGCCCGATTGCGAGTAACAGCAGATCACCTTGATGTCCGCCGTCTCGGCGATTTCGCGTGCGGCCGAGACGATGCCGTCGGCGACCGACCGTTTCGGCCCGCCCCGGCTGGCGTCGACGACATCGCGGTAGGTGGGGTCGCTTTCGACCTCCAGTGCCACGTTGTTCATGGTCTCGACGGCCTCGACCGGATATGCACCCGCAGCACTTTCGGCAGAGAGCATCACCGCATCGGCGCCCTCGTAGATGGCGGCCGCCACGTCGGAAACCTCGGCGCGTGTAGGCATCGGACTTTCGATCATCGATTCGAGCATCTGGGTCGCGACGATGACGGGTTTTGCCGCCGCGCGGCACTTGCGGACGAGACGTTTCTGTATCGGCGGCACGTTTTGCACCGGAAGTTCCACGCCCAGATCGCCGCGGGCGACCATGATGCCGTCCGACGCCGCGAGGATCGCATCGAATTCACGCACCGCCGCGGGCTTCTCGACCTTCGTCATGATCGCAGCACGACCCTTCACCAGCGCGCGCGCCTCGTGGACGTCCTCGACGCGCTGGACGAACGACAGCGCGAGCCAGTCGACGCCAAGCTCGCATGCGAATTCGAGGTCGGTGAGGTCCTTCTCGGACAGCGCCGCCAACGGAAGCACGACGTCCGGGACGTTGACGCCCTTGCGGTCCGAGATGGTGCCGCCGACCTCGACCGTGCAATCGGCGAAGTCAGGGCCGAACTCGCGCACTCTCAGACGTATCTTGCCGTCGTTGACGAGAAGTCGCGCGCCGGGTTCCAACGCCTCGAAGATCTCGCGGTGCGGAAGCTGGACGCGGGTGTTGTCGCCGGGCGCGTCGTCGAGGTCGAGGCGGAAGCTCTGACCCTCGGTCAATTCCTCACGACCCCTGGCGAAGGGACCCACCCGCAGCTTGGGACCCTGAAGGTCGGCGAGAATGGCGATTGGACGGCCGACGTCGGTTTCGACTTCGCGGATGATGCGATGGCGCGAGGCGATATCCTCGTGCGTGCCGTGGCTCATGTTCAGGCGGAACACGTCTGCGCCGGCATCGAACAGGGCGCGGATCATCTCGTAGGTGCTGGACGCGGGACCAAGTGTCGCGACGATTTTCACATTCCGGAGACGGCGCATGGTTCCAGTGTCCTTCCATCGGGTTTCGGGGTCCGTCTTAGCCTCAAATGTTAGCGCAGGACAACTGGCCATCCGCTTTTATCGCGGCTAGAGACAGCGCATGTCGTCCCCCTCCTCGGAACAGGACTGGGCCCCGGTCCGCCTCGTCGGCGAGGCGCGCACGTCGCGCTGGCTGGTGATTTGCGACCACGCGTCGAACGCGGTCCCGCCGTCGGTCGGCGGAGGCAGCCTCGGCGTCGCGGCCGAGGACATGGCGCGCCACATAGCCTATGATGTGGGCGCCGCCGGCCTCACCCTGCAATTGGCTGAGCTGCTCGGTGCTCCCGCCGTCCTTTCCACGTTCTCGCGTCTGGTGATCGATCCGAATCGAGGCGAGGACGATCCGACGCTTCTGATGAAGCTCTACGACGGCACGCTGATCCCCGCGAACCGGCACGCCGACCAGACCGAGGTCGAGCGGCGTCTGGACCTGTATCACCGGCCCTACCATGACGCCGTGGCTCGTCTGGCGGCGCGTCGGGCGGATACGGTGCTGATTTCGGTGCATTCCTTCACTCCGCAGTTCCGGCACCGGCAGCCGCGTCCCTGGCACGTCGGACTTCTTTTCGCGTCGGACGATCGCCTGTCGCGTCCGCTTCTCGACCTGCTTCGGGATGAGGGAAGCCTGGTCGTGGGGGAAAATCAGCCCTACTCCGGGACGCTCGAGGGCGATACCATCGACCGGCACGCCATTGCGCACGGCAGGCAGAATACCTTGCTAGAGGTGCGCAACGACCTGATCCGCGACGATGCGGGACAGACCGAATGGGCCGAGCGACTGGCACGCCTTCTTCCGCTGGCGCTGCGCCGAGCCGAAACCTGAACCGCAGGAGGACACATGGACGACCAGACCAGGATTGAACTCGAGGCGGCCGCATTCCGCAGGCTCCAGCGGCACCTGATGGAAGATCGGGCTGACGTGCAGAACATCGACCTGATGAACCTCGCTGGCTTCTGCCGCAACTGCTTGTCGAGATGGGTTCAGGAAGCGGCGGCCGAGCGCGGCATCGAGATGTCGACGGCACAGGCGCGCGAGGCCTATTACGGAATGCCCTACGACATTTGGAAGGCCGAACATCAGGCCGAAGCCACGCCTGAACAGAAGGGGGCCTTCGCCGCGTCCCATCCCGGTCACGACTGACGGCTCGCCGGAACACGCCCGTCCCGCTGGTTGCCTTCAAGAAAGGCGACCATGCCGGCGAAGGGCAGCGGTCGGGCGTACAGATATCCCTGCAACCGGTCGCACCCGAAATCCTTGAGGATCGTCTCATGCATCGGCGTTTCGACACCTTCGGCGGTGACGCCGATGTCGAGAGCCTGTGCGATGTCGATGATCGACCGAACCAGCTTCCGTGCCCGTTCCGACGTGGTGATCGGCTCCACCAGTCGGCGGTCGATCTTCAGACGGTCGGGCGCGATGCGCTTTAGGGCCACGATGGACGCGCGACCTGAGCCGAAGTCATCAACCTCGAATCGGACATTCATGCGGCGCAGCATCTCGACCCGCTTGAGGAAGGCGTCCGACTCCTCTTCCAGAAAGATGGTCTCGACGAGTTCCAGCGCGATGCCACCCCCGTAGTCCGCACGTTCGATGTCGGCGATGAAGCTCTCGCCCATGATCCGCTGCAGACTTACGTTGAACGACAGGCGCGGCAGGCACCCCGACAATCGGCGACATTCCCGGCACTCGGACGTGGCGGCGCGGAAGATGGCCGAGTCGATTTGGCCGTCGACCTGCATTTCTGCGGCTGCCGTCAGGAATTCCGAAGGCGGAAGAAGTCCGCGCTCCGGATGTTGCCAGCGCGCCAGCGTCTCGAACGCCGCGATTTCCCCCGTGAAAGGATTGATCTGGGGCTGGTAGACGGGAACGAACTCTCCCGCCTCCAGCCCGCGTGCGATGTCGTCGGTCAACCGTTTGCTTTCGCGGAGGCTTTGGAGATCGACGTGGTCGAAGACGGCGAAGCGCGCCCGGCCGGTCATCTTTGCCTTGTAGAGAGCGACATCAGAACTGGTGAGCAGGTCGTACGCGTCGATGAGCGGGGTGCGCGCGATCCCGATCGAGGCGGCGAAGCGACAGGGTCGGCCTTCGAAAAGGACCGGCTGCGAAACGGCGTCGATCAGCCGTCGCGCCAGAACCTCCGGTTCCTTGCTGCCGACCTTGCATCGGACGAGGACAACGAATTCGTCGCCCCCTGTTCTCGCGATCACGTCCTCTTCGCGCAGTCTTTCACGCAAGACGCGCGCGACCGACGTCAGGACATAGTCGCCCGCCGCATGACCCATGGTGTCGTTTATCTGCTTGAAACGGTCGAGGTCGATGTGCAGAGCCGCGATCTCTCCACCGCGGTCGCGGCGTCGCGCGATCATCTCGTCCAGCTTGATCTTGAGAAACCGCCGGTTGCCAAGCCCCGTCAACTCGTCGTGCAGCGCCTGGTGACTGATCTCGTAGTTCGCGCGCTCGAGGCGTTCGGCATACCGCTTCAGCTCTCTCTGCTGGTCGAGGAAATCGGAGATATCGACATAAAGCACGACCCTGTCGCCGTTCGAGGTCCCCGACCGGATGGCCCGATATTCCCGCCCCCGGATCGCGATGTGGAATTCCCTGTTACCCGGATCGCGCCAAAGTCTGCCCTGCTCCTGAAGCCACTCCTCCTCACGCCCGATTGCCTCGGGAAAGGCGTTGTTGACGAGGCCGAGGCGCAGGATCTGGTCTCCGGTCATGCCTTCGGTCAGCCCCCCGGCCCCGTCGGTCATAGACGCCGAGTAAGCCGTGTTGCAGATGACAAGGCGATCGCGGGAGTCGAAGATCGCGAAGGGGTCGGGCGCGGTGTCGAGCGCACTGATCAGCCGGCTCTGCGTCGCCTCGACCCGCGCGAGAAGCTGCTCGTTCTCAATGAGCGCCAGCTCTGCCGCCTGCTCCCGGTCCTTCAGGTCATCCACATCGCGCACCAGCACGACGGAATGCCGTCCGGGTCCGGTCGCATCGAACAGGGCGAAATAGGACACCCTGACCCAGAAGGTACTGCGGTCGTCGCGGATACACAGCGAATCCGTGCTGAAACTCGAGCGCCCGGACGCAAGCGGCTCCGTCACCGTCTGATGAAAGTCGGCGGTGTAGTCGTCGTGGTAGATCGACATCGCGTGACGGCCGATCATGTCGATCTGCGTCGCCCCGAACATGTGCGCAAACGGCTCGTTGACCCAGACGAATTCCGGTTCGACGTCGTTGCTGGCACGATAGGCGATCCCGACCGCGTCGACAGTCAGCTGCGGGAAGTTGGAGATCACGTCTTCTAGATTCATCACACCCGGTCGCACTCGGTCCTGACGGACGAGCGATAGGTGCAAGACCCTTAGGCATTACTGAATCCGAAGGCGTTCACCGACGCCCCAATGCTTCGGATTTTAGTCAGATGGCCGTCGCGCGGCTCTCCTCGAGATAGATTTCTCTCAGACGCTCCGCGACGGGGCCTGGCGTCCCCGATCCGACGGGTGTGCCGTCGATCTCGACCACAGGCGTGACGAAGGCCGAGGCCGACGTGATGAAGGCCTCGTCGGCATCCTTGGCCTCCTCTATGGTGAAAGGCCGTTCCTCCACACGCATCTGCGCCTCGCGCGCGAAGCGAAGGACGGCTGCGCGTGTGATGCCGTGCAGGATCTCGGTGCCGAGGTTCCGCGTCACGATCACGCCGTCCTTGACGATGTAAGCGTTGTTCGAGGTTCCCTCGGTCACCATGCCGTCCTCGACCATCCAGGCGTCGTCCTTGCCGGCCTTCTTGGCCATCATCTTGCCCATGGAGGGGTAGAGAAGCTGCACCGTCTTGATGTCGCGCCGTCCCCACCGGATGTCCTCGATCGAGATGACCCTTATTCCGGTCTTTGCCGCAGGACTGTCCGCGAGTCCGGGCTTGGACTGGGTGAACAGAATGAGGGAGGACCGAACCTCGTCAGGGTCAGGGAACGCGAAATCCCGGTCCGGGGCGGCGCCGCGCGTGACCTGGAGATATACCATACCGTCCGTCACGTCGTTTCGCTCGACGAGGTTGCGGTGGATCGCCAGTAGTTCGTCGGTCGTCACCGGCGCCGCAAGGTCCAGTTCGCCGAGCGAGCGCGCCAGCCGCTTGGCATGGCCGTCGAAGTCGATCAGCTTGCCTCCAAGCACGCTCGTCACCTCGTAGACGCCGTCGGCGAACAGAAAGCCCCGGTCGAAGACAGACACCTTTGCGTCCTCTTCGGGCAGATAGTCTCCGTTCACATAGACGATGCGGCTCATGGCGGTCCTCCGGTTTTCGGTCGGTTTAGCGGCATGGAAAGCGTTTGGCGAGAGCGGGCGCTTCCTAGCCCCAGAGCGCGGAGTCGGAGGGATACGCCCCCTCTTCGCCGTAATGCAACGGCGGGTCCCGGTCCTGGGCGAGAAGAAGGGGGCCGTCGAGGTCGACGACGTCGGCTCCCTGCGCCACCAGCACGGCGGGCGCCATGGCGAGCGAGGTACCGACCATGCAGCCGACCATCACCCCAAAGCCCGCGTCCCGTGCCGCGTCGCGCAGCGCCAGCGCCTCGGTCAACCCGCCGGTCTTGTCGAGCTTGATGTTGACCATGTCGTACTTGCCCTTCAGCGCTGGCAGGCTATCCCGGTCGTGGCAGCTCTCGTCCGCACAGACGGGCAGGGGACGCGCGATCTCGGCCAGAAGGTCGTCCTGTCCGACAGGCAAGGGTTGTTCGACAAGAGCGACCCCCATCCGGAGGAGGTGAGGCGCCAGTTCGCCATAAACGTCCGCAGTCCAACCTTCGTTCGCGTCGACGATGATCCGCGTGTCCGGGGCGCCCTCGCGCACCGCCTCCAGCCGCGCCATGTCGTCCTCGTCGCCGAGCTTGATCTTGAGAAGCGGACGATGAGCGTGACGCTGCGCGGCTGCTCTCATCCGATCCGGCGTGTCCAGGGACAGGGTGTAGGCCGTGGGAACCGGCCTAGGCGCTGCAAGGCCGGCAAGCTCCCAGACCCTTCGCCCGGAACGCCGGGCTTCGAGGTCCCAGAGGGCACAATCCACGGCATTCCGCGCGGCGCCCGCGGGAAGGTGTCTGTCCAAGCTCTCGCGAGCAACAGGTTGAGGAAGCGAGAGGATCGCGGCCTCTACCCCCTCCATTGTCTCGCCGTACCGCTTGTAGGGCACGCACTCTCCGCGGCCGATGACGCTGCCGTCCTCGACCGTTACGGTCAGCACTTCGGCGACGTCGCGCGAACCGCGCGAAATGGTGAAGGTCTCGGCCAGGCGAAAGCGTTCGGGCATCACGGTCAGCTTCATCGCTGTTCAGATCCCCGCAAGCGCATCGACCAGGCGCCCCGCCCCGTGCCGGAACGGATCAACGCACGGCAGGCCCATCCGGGCTTCGGTCTCCTCGCAGAGGCGCAGCGCTTCGTCCTCACCAAGCGCCTTCGTGTTGATCGAGATACCGGCCACCTCGCAATCCGGGTTCGCAAGCCGCGCCAGAGGCAGGGCGGTGTCGCGCAAGGCTTCAAGGGATGGGAGGGAGTGGTCGGGCAGCCCCCGCAAATGGGTCCGCGTCGGTTCGTGCGCGAGGATCAGCGCGTCCGGCTGGCCACCGTGTATCAGGGCCAGCGTCACTCCGGAGTAGGAGATGTGATACAGGCTCCCCTGCCCCTCGATATGGTCCCAGTGATCCGGCTCGTTGTCGGGCGTCAGCCACTCGACCGCGCCAGCCATGAAGTCGGCGACCACGGCGTCCAGCGGGATGCCATTGCCTATGATGAGGATCCCGGTCTGGCCCGTCGGTCGGAAGGTCGACTTCATGCCTCTCGAGCGCATCTCGGCGTCCATGGCGAGGCCGGTATACATCTTGCCGACCGAACAGTCGGTCCCCACAGCGAGGCAGCGTTTGCCGCTTCGCTTCACGCCATTTGCGATCGGGTACGAAACCGTCGGAACGCGCACGTCGTAAAGCGTACGCCCTGCGCGCTGCGATGTCGCCTTCACCCGCTTCTCGTCCCGCAACAGATTGTGCAGCCCCGAAGCAACGTCATAGCCGATCTCGAGTGCCTCGCAGAGCACGTCGATCCACGCTTCGGAAATGACGCCGCCCCGGTTCGCCACACCGACAACCAAGGTCCGAGCTCCTGCCTCGTATGCTTCGGCAAGCGTCATATCCTTCGCCGCCACGTCCGCCTTGCAGTTTGGCATCCTGAACTGGCCGACGACGTTTTCGGGACGCCAGTCGGCGATCCCCTGCGCCACCTTGGCCGCCAACTGGTCTGGAGCATCACCCAGAAAAAGCAGGTATGGCGTTCGAATCATGAGGGTCCCCTTATGGCTGTTCCCAGCCTGCCATCGGCTGCCGCCAGATGGGAGGGTGCAACGACGACGCTTGCTGCACCTGCAAAACCGCCTTGCGTGCCGCAGCGCAAGATCTTACCCGTGAGACTGCCCGAAACGAAAGAAAGTTGCCTGTATGTCTTTCCGCGTCCAGCCCGCGCCACCCGCCCGTCCGAACCGCTGCCAGCTTTTCGGTCCCGGCTCACGACCCGCGATCTTCGAGAAGATGGCGGCGTCCGAGGCGGATGTCATCAACCTCGACCTTGAGGACGCGGTGGCGCCCGATGACAAGGCGCAGGCACGGAAGAACATCGTGGAGGCCGTGGGCGACGTCGATTGGGGCGACAAGACGCTCTCGGTGCGGATAAACGGCCTCGACACCTCCTACTGGTACCGCGACGTGACCGAGGTGCTGGAGAACTGCTCGGACCGGATCGACCTCCTGATGATCCCAAAGGTCGGCAACGCCTCGGACGTCTATGCCGTCGATGCGCTGGTAACCGCAGTGGAGCGCGCGAAGGGACGGACGAAACCGATCGGGCTCGAGGTCATCATCGAAACCGCCGCCGGCATCGCTCATGTCGAGGAAATCGCCGCGTCCTCCCCCCGTCTCCAGGCGATGTCGCTCGGCGCAGCGGACTTTGCGGCGAGCATGGGGATGCAGACCACGGGCATCGGGGGCACGCAGGAGAACTACTACATGGCGCGGCACGGCCAGAAGTACTGGTCGGACCCCTGGCACTGGGCGCAGACCGCCATCGTGGCGGCCTGCCGCACCCACGGCGTGTTGCCGGTCGACGGCCCCTTCGGCGACTTCTCGGACGACGAGGGTTTCCGCGCGCAGGCGCTGCGATCCGCGACGCTCGGCATGGTCGGCAAATGGGCGATCCACCCCAAGCAGGTTGCGCTCGCCAACGAGGTCTTCACGCCGACCGAGGAAGCCGTAGCCGAGGCCCGCGAGATCCTTGCGGCCATGGACGAGGCGCAGCGGACCGGATCGGGCGCGGCCGTCTACAAGGGCCGCCTCGTCGATATCGCAAGCGTGCGGCAGGCCGAGGTCATCGTGAAGCAGGCCGAGTTGATCGCAGGGCGGTGACGCCGCCCCACGCTCACATCGCGGCGAGGGCTCGCTTGGCCATTACCTTGACGAGGTTCGCACGATACGCGGCGTCGCCGTGGATGTCGGACAGCATCTCGTCCGCGTCGACGGTCACGCCATCGACCGCCGCGGGTGAGAAGTCTAACGACAGAGCTTGCTCCAACGCGCTTGCGCGGAAGACGCCATCGTTCCCCGCCCCGGTGACCGCGACCCGAATACCGTCCGCCCCCTTGGCGATAAAGACACCGCAGAGCGCGTAGCGAGACGCGGGGTTCGGGAACTTTGCATAGGCGCAGGCCTCGGGCGCATCGAACGACACCGACAGGATGATCTCGCCTTCGTCGAGAGCAGTGGTGAACATGCCTTCGAAGTAATCGTCCGCCGAAATCTCGCGCTTGTCGGTACGGATGACAGCGGCAAGGCCCAGGACACCTGCGGGGTAATCGGAGGCGGGGTCGTTGTTCGCGATGGACCCGCCGATGGTGCCGCGGTGGCGCACGGCAGGGTCGCCGATCAGCCCGGCCAGATCCGCGAGGCCCGGACAGACCGAGCGAAGCTCCGCGCTGCCAGCTACCTCGGCATGGGTCGTCATCGCGCCGATGGTGACCCTGCGTCCCGAGACCTCGATGCCGCGAAGGGCGCCGATACGCGAAATGTCGACAAGGTCCGACGGCGCGGCAAGCCGAGCCTTCATCGTCGGGATAAGGGTCTGGCCACCGGCGATCAACTGGCCCTCGTCGCTCGCAGACAGAAGGCGGGAGGCATCCTCGACGCTGGCGGCGCGGTGATAGGTCGTTTCATGCATCGGGCTTACTCCTCGATGCGGGCGTCACATCTCGCCCGCGGCCTGCTGGATGGACTTGACGATGTTGTGGTAGCCGGTGCAGCGGCAGATGTTGCCTTCCAGCTCTTCGCGGATCGCGGCCTCGTCAAGCGTGCGGCCATCGGCTCGATACCGCGCGACCATGTCGATGCCGGACATGATCATCCCCGGCGTGCAGAATCCGCACTGAAGACCGTGATTGTCGTTGAACGCTTTCTGCATCGGGTGCAGCGCGTCACCCTTCGCCACGCCCTCGATCGTCGTGACCTCGCATCCATCGGCGGCGGCAGCCAGCATGGTGCAGGACTTCATCGCCTTGCCATCGACATGGACGACGCAGGCCCCGCACTGGCTGGTGTCACAGCCAACGTGTGTGCCTGTCAGCCCGAGTGCATCGCGCAGGAATTCGACCAGAAGGGCACGGTCCTCGACCGTGGTCGATACTCTCTGGCCGTTCACGGTAAGGGTGATGTCTGCCAAGCTGTCCTCCTCGTCGCAGGCTCGCGTCTCGGCGCGAGGCCCGGGCATCTTCCGGAAATGTCGCGCGACATTCCAGCGCTAATCGCGCATCGGGCGACGTTTTGCAATCAGGCAGCCAGACCCGCCTGCCCCATGTTCAGGAACTTCGCGCGGCGATCCCGGACGAGATCTTTGCGGGACATGGGCGCAAGCTGCTTGAGGATGTCGTCGATGCACAGTCCGACCGAGCGCATCGTCGACACGCGGTCACGCTGCGCACCGCCCACGGACTCGGCGATGATCCGGTCGATCACGCCAAGCTTGTGCAGGTCCTGCGCTGTAAGGCGCAACGCCTCGGCAGCTTCCTTCATCTTTTCGGCATCCTTCCAGAGGATCGACGCGCAGCCTTCGGGCGAGATGACGGAATAGATCGAGTGCTCGAGCATCGCGACGCGGTTGGCGGTGGCAAAAGCCACGGCTCCGCCGGAACCGCCCTCGCCGATCACGACGCTGACGAGGGGCACGCCCAGCCTCAGACACTGTTCGGTCGATCGCGCGATGGCCTCGGACTGGCCCCGCTCTTCTGCGCCCTTGCCGGGATAGGCGCCCGGAGTGTCGATCAGCGTGACGACCGGGACCCCGAAGCGGTCGGCGAGGTTCATAAGCCGGATCGCCTTGCGATAGCCTTCGGGACGCGCCATGCCGAAGTTGCGCTCGATCCGGGACTGGGTGTCGTGGCCTTTCTCGTGGCCGATCACCATGACGGGCCTGTCGTTCAGCCGGGCCAGGCCGCCCATGATCGCGTGGTCGTCGGCGAAATTGCGGTCGCCAGCCAGCGGCGTGTACTCGGTGAAGAGGGCGTCGATGTAGTCCTTGCAGTGCGGACGGTCGGGGTGCCGCGCAACCTGGCATTTCTGCCAGGGGGTCAGGTTCTTGTAGAGATCGCCCAGAAGGCTCTGCGCCTTTCGGTCAAGACCCGCAGCCTCCTTGTCGACATCCATCCCCTTGTTCGACCGGGCCATGGCGCGCAGTTCCTCGGCCTTGCCTTCGATCTCGGCAAGCGGTTTTTCGAATTCGAGATAATTCATGCCTGACCTCTTCTGCTCCCGGTATATAAGGGACGCCGGGCGGCAGCCGCAAGTTCAGGGCAGCCGCGACCGGATCAGGTTCAGGACCGCGGGCATCCGGAATTCGCCGTCGGCCTCGAAGGGCCGATACGCCTCTTCGAGACGCGCCGCGACCTCGGCTTCCTGCACTGCCGTGCTCTCGTAGAGCCTCAGCGCCCGCGCTGCCGATCCGACACGCAGGCTCAGGGCCACAGCGCCTGCGGCGCCTTCGGGATGACGCAGGAAGACCGTCAGAGGCTCGACCTCCGCATGTTCCAGCCCTGCGCCGCGCAGGACGTCCCGGACATAATCGGCATCCGACAAGCCCATGGGCCCCGGTGCGTTCGGCGCGGTCTTGGGCAAGGGACCTAAGACCTCGCCCGCGACGCGCGAAGGCAGCCCCCACCAGGGGTTGCGGGCGACAGGCCCCCAGACGCCGAAGACCATTCGTCCGCCGGGACGAACCGTCTTCGCGATGTTCGCGAATGCGGCGGCAGGGTCCGCAAAGAACATGACACCGAAGCGCGACGTGGCCAGGTCGTACCGCGCGACGCCGAGGTCTGCACTCTGCGCATCCGCGACAGCGAACTCGAACCGATCGGCCAATCCTTCTGCCGTTGCGCGCGCCTCCGCACGCCTCAGAAGCGGCGGCGAAATATCGAGAGCCGTCACCCGTCCGCCGGCCCCGACCCGGCGCGCGGCGGCAAGCGCATGTGCGCCGGTTCCGCATCCGACGTCGAGCACCGACTCGCCCGGCTTCAAGTCGGCGGCATCCAGCACCGCGTCCGTTACCGACGCGAAAAGCGTGTCCAGCGCCGCTTCGTTTTCGATCCATGACAATCCGGTTGGGGAAGCCCAGTAGCGCGCTTCGTCGGAATTGGGGCCGGTTTCGCTCACCAGAGGGTCTCCCTTGCACGCTCGGGCCAGACGGCATCGTAGGCTTCGCCCCCGTGGCGATCATCGCTCAACGCCGCCAGGATCTGGCCCGGGGTCGGAAGCCCGGCGCTCTGGTCGCCAGAGCTCCAGAGCTTCGACCTCAAGAGCGCGCGGGCGCACTGGAAATAGACCTCGCCGATCCGCACGACGATCACCGACCTGGGACGCTTTGCCCCGCGCTCGAAACGCCCGAGCACTGCGGGATCGACGGTCAGCCGCGCCGTTCCGTTGACACGCACGACGTTGTCCGATCCGGGAACCATGAACAGAAGCGAGACACGCCCATCCCGAACGATGTTCCGCAGCGAATCCACCCGGTTGTTTCCGTGCCAGTCCGGAAGCGCCAAGGTGCGCTCATCGATCTCGATCACCACAGGCCCATCCTCGCCCCGCGGCGAGGCGTCTGTCCCCTCGGGCCCGACCGTGGTGAAGATGCAGAAGCGCGAGGCGGCGATCCATTCGCGATAGACCGGCACCAAGCGGTCGGCCACCTTCGCGACCGCGGTTGCCAACGGTATTCCGTAGATCGCCTCGAGAGCCTCGATGGTGTCGATGTCGTGTGTCACGGTCGAGGATCAGCCTCTTCGTTCAGGGCGGCGGAGCGCGTCTCGATGACGTCCTCGAGATGAGCCATGAACGGCTTTATAGCCATCCCGGACTGAATCGGTGCAAGGAATTCGACCACGGCGGTGCCCTGGCGGCGCATCACCCCGCGCTTCGGCCAGAACAGGCCGACGTTGGCCGCGACGGGAATGCAGGGCTGTTCGAGTTGCTCGTAGAGGATCCCGGTGCCGACCTTGTAAGGCAGGTATTCTCCGGGGGCGACGCGCGTCCCTTGCGGGTAGATTATGAGCTGCCCCGGCTCCAGCCGCCCCTTTTCGACGTCCGCCTTCATCTTCTCGATGGCTTTGCCGCGCTTGCCCCGGTCGACGGGAACGCAGCCGATCCTCAACGCGTACTGCCCCAGGATCGGCGCGTACATCAGTTCGCGCTTCATGATGAACCTCGCGCGGGGAAGCGCGTGGAAAATGAGGATGATGTCGAGAAACGACTGGTGTTTGGCCGCAACGACCACCTCGCCCTGCGGAATAGGGCCCCGAACCTCGGTCTTCAGGCCCACCATCCAGCGGGCCGCCCACCTGACATAGGCGCACCAGGCCTTGCAGGCTCGGAAAGCCCAATCGCGTGAGAAGAGCGCGAAGGGAAAGAACACCACGGCATAGATCGCCATGACGACGTAGATCGAGACGTTGAACACAAGCGACCGCAGCCACTGGATGGCGACCATCAGGGCGCGCTCCCCAGACGGCGCGCTGCGGCGGCCCGAGTCGCCGCATAGGCCAGCAAGGCGGCGGCAGGTGGGATGACGAGAGGCCAGAGCCACTCGACCCCAGACAGCCCAAGACCTGCGAGAATGCCCGTCTCAGCACCACCGGGCATGAGGAGAAGTGCGATCATGCCGATAAGGGTCCCCGCCCCCGCCCCTGCCGCCGCGCGAAGCGTGAAACGTTGCACGAAGGCGCGGGTGATCCAGGCGTCGCGAGCGCCCACAAGGCGCAGAACGTCGATGACCTGACCGTTGGCCGCGAGGGCGGCCGATGCCGCAAGCGCGATCGTCACCGCCATGACACCCGCGATCAGGATCAATGAGACCGTCCCGAGCTTCCGAAGCCAGCCCGCCGCTTCGGCCAGGGGCGCGCGCCAGCGGCCGTGGTTGTCGTAGACGGCTCCGGGGGCCTCGGCCTCCAGACGGAGGTTCAGACCCTCGACATCGGGCCCGTCTCCGATCTCGGTCACTTCGATCAGTATGGGCAGACGCAGGCTGTCGAGCGGAAGGTCGGTTCCGAACCAGGGAGCCAGGAGGGCCGCCTGCTCGCCGTCGTCCAGCCGGTGAGCCGTTCCTATCCCCGGCGTCTGCTTCAGCGCCTCGAGGATGGTGGCGACCTGGACGTCCTGGCCCTCGTCCGCGGCTGGTAGGCGCACGGTCGCTGTGCCGGCAAGCTCGGTCTCCCATCTCGTCGCAAGGTCCCCGGCCGCAAGCGACAGCGCGATCGCGAAGACGGCGAGAAAGGCGGTCGCGGCCGAACTCACGATGGTCAGAGCGGCTGTGAAGCCGGTGGCAGGCACCACACGCGCTGCGGTCGGATCGGTGGACAGAAACGAGGGGCGCCTCACAAGTCGATCCCTGCCTGTTCGACGCGCCCGCCCTTCAGCCGCAGGACCCGCGATGTCACACGGGACTTTGCCTGCCGGATCAGATTCAGGTCGTGCGTCGCGCAGAGGATCGTCTTCCCCAAACGGTTGAGCTGGATCAGAAGGTCGAGGATCCTCAAGGACATGTCCCAGTCGACGTTCCCCGTCGGCTCGTCCGCCAGAACCACGTCCGGCGACAGGATCACCGCACGCGCCAGGGCGGCCCTCTGCCTTTCGCCGCCCGAAAGCTCGGGGGGATGCTGCGCGGCCTGATCGCCCAGTCCGACCCATCCCAGGAGTTCCGCGAGATGTGCGTCCGCGGTCGCCTCGGATTGACCCGCGACCGTCGCCGGCAACCGGACGTTCTCGGCCACCGTCATGTGGTCGATGAAACGGCTGTCCTGGTGGACGACGCCGATCCTCCTGCGCATCCGCGCGATCCCGTCGCGGTCCAGCCGGCCAACATCCTCATCCAGCACGCGCACGCGTCCTGACGACGGCCGAAGCTCCATCGATACCATTCGAAGAAGGGTCGTCTTGCCCGCGCCCGACGGGCCGGTCAGGAAGTGAAAACTACCTTGCGGAAGGGACATCGACATGCCGTCGAAAAGCGTTCGACCGCCGTAGCCCACCACGACATCGTCAAGCTCGATCACGCCGCCTCCCCGCCTCGCTGTTCGCTTTTGCCCGTTTCCGCGACAAGGATCAACGTCAGCAGACTTTTCCGGCGCGGGATGAAGTGCTAGAAGCTTGCAAGGCAGGTGACGTAGAACGCCGAAACGGCGCGTTTGTCGGGGCAAGGAACAAATTTATGCGGCTCGTTTGTCCGAATTGCAGCGCTCAGTACGAGGTCGACACGTCGCTGATCCCCGACGAGGGACGCGATGTGCAGTGCTCGAACTGCGGCCACACATGGTTTGAACTGCCCCCTCCCCCCGCCGGTTTCGAAGACACGTTGTCCGCCTCGCCACAGGAAGAGAGCGACGATGAGGCTGAGGACGAGGCGCCGAGCGAGGCCGTCCGCGCCGTTGCCGCCGCCTCCGAGAAGTCCATCTCTGACGAGGAGGAAGAGGAAGCGGAAGAAGACGAGGACATCGCGTCCGCCGCCTTCGTTCCGCCGGCCGGCGACGCGCCGCGCGCACGCAGGCCGGCCGACGCCGCAGACGTGGACCTGTTGCGGGAAGAAGCGCAGCGCGAGTTGTCTCAGCGCCGTGCGCCACCGTCCGAGGCCCTGGAAACCCAGACCGATATGGCGCTCGACCAGATTCGCCGGCGCGAGACGCCGTCACGCGCTCTGCGGGCCCGCATGGCCAGCATGCGCCCCGACAACGACCCCGACGATGACCGGCAGGATGCTCGCGGAGACTCCGATTACCAGGCGCCTCGCAAGGATCTGTTGCCCGACATCGACGAGATCAATTCGACCCTGAAGCCCGCGCGCAAGCGCCGCAGAGGTACGACCGAAGCGGTTGCGAGCCATCGCAGCGGCTTCCGAATGGGGTTCTTCCTCATGCTTCTGATCGCGGCAGGCCTGATCGTCGCCTACGCCTTCGCTCCTGCCATCGCGAGCGCCATCCCCGGGTCCGAGACGGCTCTCGTCCGCTATGTGGACGGGGCGAATGCCGCCCGCGACTGGCTCGACGGCCTGATCCAGCGCTAGGCTAGAATCTCTCCAGAAGACGCTTTAGGTAATCCAGCTCTTCGGTCGGGCGCTCCTGCTCGCCAGAGCGGCGGCGTATCTCGTCCAGAAGCTCACGGGCCCGGCGATACACGTCCTCGCCCTGCAAGAGTTGCTCGTCAGTCCCGATCCGACCATTCTCTCCCTGGTCGCGGCCCAGTGGATCGCGATTACCGCTTGGGTTGTTGCGGCCCAGGGCGTCGCCCTGCTGCCCACCCTGCTGCTGTTGCTGCTGCTGCGCCATCTGATCGGCGAGCTCTCGCATTCCCTCGCGCAGAGCCTCCATCGCGTCGGCCTGATCGTCCAGGGCACCAGCGAAGTCCTCGTTTCGAAGCGACTCCTCGGCCTCGTCCATCGCCTCGCCCGCCCTGTCGAGCGACCGGCGCGCGGCGTCGCCTTCAGGCGAACCGGCTCCTGGGAGGTTCTGCGTCTGGCGGTTCAATTCCTGACGCAGCGCGCGCTGACGGTCAGCAAGTCCACCCTCGAGGTCGCCCGGCTGCTGTCCCTGACCCTGCTGACCCTGGCCCTGTTGGCCTTGCCCTTGCTGACCTTGCTGACCCTGGCCCTGCTGTCCTTGACCCTGTTGTCCCTGCTGCCCTTCCTGCCCTTGCTGACCCTGTTGGCCTTGCTGACCCTCGGGACCGAACTGCTCCTGAAGATCCCGGAACGCCTCGTCCGACAGACCCTGCTGCTGACGGAGGGTTTCGGACAGGCCTTCCATCGCCTGCTCGCCGGGGGACTGCTGGCCCTGCTGGCCGCGGGCGATCTGCATGTTTTCCATCATCTGGCGAAGCTGGTCCAGAAGCTGCTGCGCCTCTGCCATCCGGCCCTGCTCCATCAATTCCTGAAGCCGGTCCATCATGTCCTGCAAGTCCTGCGAGGACAGCTCCTGCATCTCGCCCTCAGCCATATCTTGTTGAGGCTGATCGCCCTGCTGTTCCGCGAGTTGCTGCATGTAATCCTGCATCGCCTCTCGCAGTTCGTTCATCAGTTCGGCGATCTCCTCGTCCGACGCGCCATTCTCGATGGCTTCCGAAAGCCGATCTTGCGCGCGCCGCAACCGTTCCTGCGCGTCGGAGAGATCGCCTTCCTCCACCTCGAGGGCCAGGCTCCACAGCACCTCGGCCAGTTCCTCGACCGCGTCGTCGTTCAACTGATCCACGGACAGCCGCGTCTCGAGCCGGCGCACGGCGAAGCGCAGCTTGAGGTAGGTCGTCTCGGAGCGGAACACGTCTTCGGGCTTGTACGAAACCGCGCGAAGCACTTGAGCCACGCGGGTGCCGTTCTCGCGGTTCCAGAGAAGGTCGCGACGTTGCTCGATGATGGACTTGGCGAGGGGATCGAAGAATCGACGGCCGGGAAGTTCGCCCAATTGCGGGGCGGAAAGCCCCTCCTGCTCGGCATCGTCCGACGCGAAAAGCTCGGCGGACACCGGCAAATTCGCCCAAGGGTGCTTCGACAGGTCTTCGACGACAGTTTCGCTGAACTCGGTCCGGTCGCCGGTAATCGACATCGGCAGGTCCAGAACGATCTTGTCCCGCGCTTCCGGTTCAACGGCGAGACCATAGCGGCGGTCGACCTTCGAGAGGTCCAGCGTGATCTCGAGCCTCCCACCCGTCACGCCGTAATCGTCCTTTGCGACGAAGGGCGTCTCCATCCGTCCCGCCTCGCCCCGCGCCAACGGGCCTTCGAACTCGATGGAGGGCGGCGCGTCCGGGATCGCCTCGACGTCCCACTCGCGGCCACCAGGGCCTTCGATGCGGATCACGCCGCTTTCGGCGATGTCGAACCCTTGTTCCGGCTCGGTCGCCGGTGTCACGTCCTCGGTCCGGCCCGACACCGTTTCATGCAGCGCCAGTTCACCGACTTCGCCGTAGAAGCGAAGCGTGACGCGGCTGCCTTCCGGCACCGACAACGCCTCGCGTGTCACGTCGTTCAGATAGATGCTCGGCTTGCCGGTGTAGGCGGGCGGCTCGACCCAGCCTTCCCAGACCGATCCGCTGGCCAGGGTCTGCCCGGTGCCTGGCCCCATTTCGGCGACGCTCGCGACGCGCAGAAGAGAGCCGAAAAGGACCGCGATCACGAAGGCCAGAAGAGCCATGTAACGCAGCGCATAGGGGTCGCGGCGCGCAAGGCGCAGGTCGGGCTCGACTGCCCGCGCGGCGTCGAGGCGCGCCGACATGCGCGCAAGGTGCACCCTCCAGACCGATTCCGAGGCCGCATCGCCGGTGCCGATGGCCTGCCTGTCGGACAGGGCGGCAATGGGTTGTCCAGGCAAGGTCGCGTCAAGCCGGGCCAGGACCTCGGACCGGAGCGGCGCCCGGAACTGGCGCAGCGCATAGACAAGAGCGGCGAGCCCGCCGCCTACCACCACGACGCCGACGGTCCAGACCGCTTCGAGCGGCAGGGCTTCGTGCAGGCCCATGAGGAGGGAGGCGAGCGTGAGAAGGACCAGAGACCACAAGGGCCAGAAGGCGCGCACGACGCGTTCGGCCAGCATCCCGGCATACGTGAGACGAAGCGGCCATGTCAGCCGCTTCGCGGCATCTGCGGGAAGCTGCGTGTCCTGCGTCATAGGCCTTCGTTGCGGGACCAGGCCCGGATCATACCGGTCCTTCCAGCCACTCTGGGATGGTATCGCGGTTTATCATCTCGTCAAAGGTGGGTCGTGCCCGGATGACGGCGAATTGATGCCCATGCACCAGCACCTCGGGCACCAGCGGGCGGGAGTTGTACTCCGAGGCCATAACCGCCCCATAGGCGCCGGCCGAGCGGAAGGCGATCAGGTCGCCCTCGGCGAGGGGTGGCAGGGGCCGGTTGCGGGTGAAGGTGTCGCCCGTCTCGCAGACCGGACCGACCACGTCGCAGGGGCTCAGCTCCGCTCCCGCCTCGGGCTCGACGACGGGCACGATGTCATGGTGTGCCCCGTACATCGCGGGTCGGATCAGGTCGTTCATCGCCGCGTCGACGATGGCGAAGGTGCGTCCTTCGCCTTGTTTCATATAGATTATTTCCGAGACCAAGAGACCCGAGTTACCGGCGATCAGCCGGCCAGGCTCGATCTCGATCTCGCAGCCGAGGTCGCCCACGGTCCGTCGCACCACCTCGCCATAGTCGAGCGGAAGCGGGGGTGCGGCGTTCGAGCGCTCGTAGAGGATGCCAAGGCCCCCGCCTAGATCGAGGCGGCGGATGTCGTGGCCGTCGGCGCGGAGCTGGTGGGTCAGCTCGGCGACCTTGAGGTATGCCTGCTCGTAGGGCTCGAGGTCGGTGAGCTGCGAGCCGATGTGGACGTCGATGCCGATGACCTCGAGCCCCGGCAGAGAGGCGGCTTCGGCATAGACCTCGCGGGCTCGGGAAATGGGGATGCCGAACTTGTTCTCGGACTTGCCGGTGGCGATCTTCTCGTGCGTCCTGGCGTCCACGTCAGGGTTGATGCGGATCGTGACGGGGGCGATTTTCCCTAGCGATTCCGATACCTTGGAGAGGCGGCGCATTTCGGGCTCGCTTTCCAGGTTGAACTGGCGGATGCCGCCTCTCAGGGCCAGCTCCATCTCTTCGGCCGTCTTGCCGACGCCCGAGAAGACGATGCGGTCGGCCGGAAATCCTGCTGCGACGGCGCGGCGGTATTCGCCGCCCGAGACCACGTCGACACCCGCGCCGAGCGACGCCATCAGCCGCAGAACCGCTTGATTCGAATTGGCTTTCATCGCGTAGCAGATCAGGTGGTCGAGTCCGTCGAGCGCCTCCTGGAACAGGCGGTAGTGGCGCGTCAGGGTGGCGGTCGAGTAGACGTAGAACGGCGTCCCGACCGCAGCGGCGATCTCGGGGAGAGGCACGTCCTCGGCGTGAAGGATGCCGTCGCGGTACAGGAAATGGTCCATGACGCGGCTGATTAGCAGATCCCGGCGCGTTCGCAATCGTGGCGCAAAACGCGCGTCGGTATCACGTCGGTATTGCGTCGGTATCGCGTCGGTGGCCTTGTCGGGGCAGGAGGAGCCTCGATGCTGGCTGGAGGATGCATGTGCGGGGCGACCCGCTTTCGGGCGGAGGGCGATCCGCTGTGGCAGACGACCTGTCATTGTCGCGATTGCCAGCGCGCGGCGGGCGCGGACTACGTAAGCTGGATCGGGATGCCGCGCGCGGGCGTGACGTGGAGCGGGCCGCGCCGGACGTTCCACTCCTCGTCCGGCGTCACGCGGTCCTTTTGCACCGACTGCGGCACGCCGCTCAGCTACGAGACGGAGGACCTGCCCGAGGAGACGCATCTCTACGCGCCGACGCTGGATGACCCGTCCGTCTACCGGCCCACGGCGCAGTTGTATTTCGCGGAACGCGTGGCATGGCTGGAGGGGCTGAGGGAGCTGCCGGGGCACACGAAGGGGTCGAAGTCAGAGATCGTTTGATTTGACGTTGGAGACTGCTTTGAAGCCTAAGTTCATGGGTTGCGGAGGTGAGGTTGTCGACCAAGTTCAAGGAGTTTTCGGCTCGTGTGGGGACCGAAGCAAACTTGGCGCTGGAAGCGAAGGATTTCAGACCCATCCAAAGACTTGAGCCTGGAGGCATTCAAAGGGACGGAAACACTCGTGCCTTGATCGGCGACTATTATCGGAGGCTCAGACAGGACCGCCTCGGATTGGTTTCCCTAATTCTCGTAGACGGATCCAAGATGTCCGTCACCATCTCAATCAATGCATTGGCGATTCCGAAAACCATTCCCGATAATAAGATACTTCCTCTGCTGCGATTAGCTTGCGACATCTGTCCACCCGGCGTTCTTCCCTCCGCCAGTTCTTGGTCTCAAGGCGAAGTGTTCAACTTTCCTTTAGGTTTCTTTCAGAATGAACTGTCTTTGCCCAAAGGGAGCCTCGACCAGATTGATCCGGTCCTAAGAAAGATGGGGAAGCTGATCAATTCCAAGCTCGATAAGCGACTGAGCTCGCTTCTGGAGTCGCCCATCGCTCGAATAGAGATCGATCCTGAACCGCTGGTCAGAAAGAGAAGCGACGCTCTTCCCTGGTTTTTGCAGTGGATGATTCCCAAAGACATACGCGATTTCCGGCGCAATCAACCGCTCGAGTGGCGTGGTCCCCCTGAATCCTAGGGGTGACCGTCTTCTTTTTTACTTTGAGCTCGCTTCGGGGGCCCCGCTGAGAAGCACTCAACGTACCACTCCTCGCCCGGCGTCACGCGATCCTTTTGCAGCGACTGCGGCACGCCGCTCAGCTACGAGACGGAGGACCTGCCCGAGGAGACGCATCTCTACGCGCCGACGCTGGACGACCCTTCGGTCTACCGGCCCACGGCGCAGTTATATTTCGCGGAACGCGTGGCGTGGCTGGAGGGGCTGAGGGAGCTGCCGAGGCACGCGAAGGGCTCAGGGTCGGAAAGGGCTTGACCCGGTGCGGTATGGCGCAATGCGGTTGCCCCGGCCCCGGTGCTACCGGGCCGGGACAGTCTGGCCAAGGATGGCGCAGATCATCAAATTTTGGTTTGGCTCACGGCTGTCAGCCAATGCCGTTGCGGCATGGGGGACTACTCGGCCAGTCGGGAGCGTTCTTCCGCATTGGGCCCGCCTCCCGGCGCTTCTCCGAGCGTCGCCTCCGCCCTGTGAAGCTTCTCGTCATTTTTCTTTGACGGCTTCTTCTCGTTCTCTTGTTTCGGGGTCTTGACGTCATCGGTCATCGGCTGGCTCCTTGATTCAGTTGGTCTGGTCAAACTCAGTCGGAGAGCTTGTCCTTGGCGTCACCGACGCCCTTCTGGACCTTTCCTTCAGCCTGATCCTTCTGACCTTTGTGCTTCATGTCTTCATTGCCGGTTGCATCGCCGAACTCTTCCTTGGCCTTGCCGCCGATGTCTTTCGCTTTGCCTTTTGCTTGATCTTCGTTTGCCATGTCGTGCCTCCTTTTTTAGGTGTGATGGACCAACACCTGAAGCGACATCGAAGTTCCTGACTTCGAGCGGCGGTCGCCGGACGAGGGCCACAAAGCCTGCCATCTCGCCGCGATGACCACCTTCTCTCTTCCCCTCCCCTTCCATCCCGCTAAGGTCTCCCGCGACAGTGGGGGAGGCAGAACATGGCAAAAACCGTCATCATCGAAGCGCACGGCGGACCCGAGGTCCTGAAGCTGACGGACCGCGAGGTGGGCGAGCCGGGGCCGGGGCAGATCCGGATCCGGCACCATGCGGTGGGGCTCAACTTCATTGACTGCTACCAGAGGTCGGGCGCCTACAAGATGAGCCTGCCCCATGCCCTCGGCATGGAGGCGGCGGGTGTGGTCGAGGCCGTGGGCGAGGGTGTCACGCACCTGAAGGCCGGCGACCGGGCCGCCTATGCCGCGAACCCGCCCGGCGCTTACTCCGAGGCGCGGGTGATGCCCGCCGCGACGGTCTGCCCGCTGCCCGACGGGATCAGCTTCGAGGACGCGGCGTCGGTCATGCTTCAGGGGCTGACGGTCAACTACCTGTTCCGCCGAACGACGCCGATCGCGAAAGGCGACACGGTGCTGTTGCACGCGGCGGCGGGCGGCGTGGGGCTGATCGGCTGTCAGTGGGCGAAGTCGGACCGCATCCGACTGATCGGCACTGCCGGGTCGGACGAGAAATGCCGGATGGCCGAGGATGCCGGCGCCGAGGTCTGCGTCAACTATCGCACCGAGGACTTCGTTGCGCGGGTGAAGGAGCTGACCGGCGACAAGGGCGTGCCGGTGGTGATGGATTCTGTCGGCAAGGACACTTTCGACGGCTCGCTTCAGTGCCTGTCGCCGCTGGGGTTCATGATCCTCTTCGGCGCGGCCTCGGGGCCGGTGCCGCCCTTCGATATCCAGCGCCTCGCGGCGGGCGGATCGCTGAAGCTGACGCGCCCGACGGTGTTCACGCACCTCGCCGACTTCGACTCCTGCCAGACGATGGCGAAGGAGTTGTTCGACAAGATGCTGTCGGGCGACGTCAAGGCCAGCATCGGCCAGACCTTCGCGCTGGAGGAGGTCGCCGAGGCGCACCGGGCGCTGGAAGCGCGGGAGACGACGGGGTCGACGATCCTGACGCTCTAGCCGACCGGTCTCGTGCGCAGGAAGAGGTAGAGCGGCAGGCCGCAGCTGACGCCGATGAGATAGGTGGCCGGGATCGCGACGAGAGCGGTCCAGTTCCGGCGCACCCAGGTCTCGGCGACGATCCAGACCGTCAGCGCGATGGCGGCGATGGTCAGGTCCCAGGTGAGGCCGGTGGTCGAGGCGTTGACGTACCAGGCGTCGATCAGGCCCGAGAGGCCGGTGCCGGTCTCGTTCATGTAGGTCACGAACCAGTACATCGGGTGGATCGCGCCCCAGATGGCGAGGGCGAGATAGATCATCCGGAGCACGCTCATTCAGAGCGTGCCGGTGACGCCGATGCCGATCTCGCCGCCGATCTGCACGCCCGAGTTGGCGGGCTTGGCCTTGGGCTCGGGCTCGCCGTCGGCTCCGCATGCGGCGAGGGCGAGCAGCGCGATCAGGACGAGCGACTTCATCGCGGGGCCACCGCGATGCCGACGTCTCCGACGGTGCCCGAGACGCTCGGGCGGACGCGGGCGCCGTGCGAATCGAAGGTGGCGCCTATGCCGAGGGACTGGTTCTCGCAGGCCGAGGCCAGGAGGATCACGCCGATCAGGGTGGCTTTACGCATTACTCGCTCCGAAACTGGGGTAGGCGCAGGATATCCGACGGCAGCGCCGTGGTGAAGCCGCCGCGAACGGGCGGCAGGCGGGAAAGCGCTTCGCTATGTCAGCCGTTGCTTCCATCGCGCGATCTGGGACCGCACGTTGTCCGGCGCGGTGCCGCCATAGCTGGTGCGACTGCGGACTGAATTGTCGACGCCGAGGACGTCGAAGACGCCTTCGGTGATGGCGTCGTGGGCCGTCCGCATCTGGGCGAGGGTCAGGTCTGGGAGGTCCTTGCCCTCGGCCTCGGCCATGGCGACGAGGCGGCCGGTGACGTGGTGGGCGTCCCGGAAGGGCAGTCCCGCCTCGCGCACCAGCCAGTCTGCGAGGTCGGTGGCGGTGGAAAAGCCGGACGAAGCCGCAGCGCGCAGGACGTCGGGGTTGGCGGAGAGGTCCTTCATCATGCCTTCGGACGCGGCGAGGGCCAGCATCAGCGCGTCGGCGGCGTCGAAGACCTGTTCCTTGTCCTCCTGCATGTCCTTCGAATAGGTCAGCGGCAGGCCCTTCATCACGGTGAAGAGGCCGACGGTCGCGCCGAGGATCCGGCCGATCTTGGCGCGGACCAGCTCGGCGGCGTCAGGGTTTTTCTTCTGCGGCATGATCGACGAGCCGGTCGAGAAGCGGTCGGACATCCGCACGAAGCGGAACTGCGCGCTGGACCAGATCACCAGCTCCTCGGCCAGCCGCGACAGGTGCATGGCGCAGATCGAGGCGGCGGCCAGGTATTCGAGCGCGAAGTCGCGGTCCGACACGGCGTCGAGCGAATTGGCGGCGGGCCGGTCGAAGCCGAGCGCCTTCGCCGTCGCCGCGCGGTCGATCGGGAAGGACGTGCCGGCGAGGGCTGCGGCGCCCAGGGGGCATTCGTTCATCCGCGCCCGCGCGTCGGCGAAGCGCGAGGCGTCGCGGCCCAGCATCTCGACATAGGCCATCATGTGGTGGCCCCAGGTCACCGGCTGCGCGGTCTGGAGGTGGGTGAAGCCGGGCATGACCCAGTCGGCGCCTTGATCTGCCTGGCCGATCAGCGCGCGTTGCAGCGCGGCGATGGCGGTCTGCGCGGCGTCGCACTGGTCGCGGACCCAGAGGCGGAAGTCGGTGGCCACCTGATCGTTGCGGGAGCGCGCCGTGTGAAGCCGTCCGGCAGGTTCGCCGATCAGCTCCTTCAGACGCGCCTCGACGTTCATGTGGATGTCTTCCAGAGCGGTCGAAAAGGCGAAAGTCCCGCCGTCGATCTCTGACAAGACCGTGAGGAGGCCTTCCCGGATCGCCTGCGCGTCGCTATCCGTTATGATGCCCTGCGCGGCGAGCATCGCGGCGTGGGCGCGCGAGCCTTCGATGTCCTGGCGCGCGAGCCGCTGGTCGAAACCGATCGAGGCGTTGATCGCCTCCATGATCGCGTCCGGTCCGGCGGCGAAGCGCCCGCCCCACATCTTGTTCGCGCTGTCGGTCATCGTCTGGTTCCTGGAAGGAGCGTCATGCGTCGTCTGGTTCTCGCCGTCCTCTACACGGGCCTTGCCCTCTTCGCAAACGCCGCCGCCGCCGACCGCGCCGCGCTGGAGGCCCTGCGCGAGGGGTCGATGCAGAAGCTGGTCTTCGCCGATCCCGCACCCGTTCCGGACACCGCCTTCACCGGGCCCGACGGCGCCGAGGTCAGGCTGTCGGATTTTGCGGGCAAGCATGTCCTCGTCAATTTCTGGGCCACATGGTGCGCGCCTTGCCGGAAAGAGATGCCGATGCTGTCCGAGCTTCAAGCCGAGTTCGGGGGCGACGACTTCGAGGTCGTGACCATCGCCACCGGCCGGAACCCGCCCCAGGCCATCACGAAGTTCTTCGAGGAGATCGGCGTCGACAACCTGCCGACCTATCTCGACCCCCGGCAGGCGCTGGCGCGCGAGATGGCGGTCCTGGGACTGCCGATCACCGTCATCCTCGATCCCGAGGGCATGGAGATTGCACGGATGCGGGGCGACGCCGAATGGAACGGGGCCAGCGCCAAGGCCATCATCGCCGCGCTTCTGACCGACGGCGGGAGCTAGGCGTTTCCCTTACGGAACCTGTATGTTGCCCGAATGAGGCGGAACCCCGCCTTGTTTGCGACAGCTTTGTGCCATAATTTGGCCACACTCGCTTTCGGGCGAGGTGTAACTGTCACTTGTAACCGGGTTATTCGCGATGAGCGAATTCTTAACAGCCTTCCTGATCCTCGTGGCCCTTGCTGCGGTCGGCAACTTTGCCGCCGATCCCGCCGCCTTCCAGACGCACTGCGCCGGATCGTGGCTCCAGCTCTGCTGGTAGGCGCCTAGAGACCGTTCAGCAGATCGCGTGTCGGCCATGCGTCGGCGGGCAATCCCAGACGCGCCTGCTCTTTCTGCACGGCCTGCCTCGTCATGGCTCCAAGAATCCCGTCCACGGCGCCGACGTCATGTCCGCGGGCCGAGAGTTTCTGCTGCAACGCCTTCATCTCGTCATCACTCAGCGCGGGCGACGGGTTGCCGGCGTCGTAGACCGGCGCGCCCTCGAGCCGGGTGGCGAAATAGGCGGCGGTCGTGACGTAGGTAAAGCTCTTGTTCCATTCGAAGAGGACATTGAAGTTCGGATAGACTAGGAAGGCCGGTCCGTCCTTGCCCTGCGGCAGCAGGATGGCAGAGGACAGGTCAGGTCCAAGCAGCTTGCCCGAGCGTGGCGTGACGCCGAGGGCCGCCCAGTCCGACGCGGGCATCCAGGTTTCGAGTCCCGTCTTCTCCCAGGCGAAATCACTCGGCATGTCGACTTCCTGCATCCAGGGCTCGCCCTTTCGCCAGCCAAGCTCGGCCAGAACCCGTGCCCCCGTCATCAGCGCATCGGGCGCCGAGGTCTTGAGAGTGATGTGACCGTCGCCATCTCCGTCGACGCCCTTTTCGACGATCTCGGAGGGCAGGACCTGAACCATGCCGATCTCGCCGGCCCAAGCCCCGGTCGTGCGTGCGGGGTCGAGGTCGCCGCGCCGGAAAAGCTCCATCGCCGCGAAGACCTGCGGACGAAAGAGGTCCGGGCGCCGGCAGTCGTGCGCCAGCGTGACCAGCGCGTTCACCGTGTTGAAGTCGCCCTGAACGGCGCCGTAGTCCGTCTCGAAGGCCCAGAAGGCCAGAAGAATGCCGCGCGAAATTCCGTAGTCCTGCGAGATGCGGTCGAAGACCTCCGCGTACTTCTGCGCGTTCCGCTCGCCCGCCTGGACCCGGTTCTGGCTGATGAGACGGCGTGAGAAGTCGATGAAGGGCATCTGGAAGATGCCCTGCGCCCGGTCAGCGCGAAGCACTTTGGGATCCTGCCTGACGCCCCCGAAGAACTGCCTGGCCTCGGCGGACCCGAAACCCTTTTGAACCGCCTCGTCCGAGAGACCGCGGACGAACGCGCCGAAGTCGCCTCCGCACTGTTCCTGCGCGACGGCGGGGACAGCGAAAAGCGCGGCGGACGCAACAAGTGCGAGGGCTTTCAACATCGAGAGGACCTGCTTTCCTTGAGATTTCGACGGAAGCTATCAGGCGCGTCTTCGGTGCGGCAAGGGCCGGAAGCGCCTTTCCGCGCATCGTTAACCGTTTCTTCGGATGCGTTAACCGAGCGTTAACACTTTCGGCCGAATTTTCGAAATCGGGGGAAGAAGTCGGCTGAAGTCGTCAAAGGGTCGGAACTAGTGATACTCATCGTGGCTTCCAAGCCAGGTCTTTCGGCCATCTGGGCTTCGCACCTGCGTCGTCAGGGCCAGGACGTCATCGTCGTCGAAACCCAGGACGAGGCCGTGTCCTATCTGCGCACCGCCTCGGCGGATGTGATCGTGCTCGACCTGCTACTGGAAGAGGGCAGCGCCTTCGCCGTGGCGGATTTCGCAAGCTACCGGCATCCGAAGGCGAAGATCGCCTTCGTGACGCGCAGCAGCTTCTTCTCGGACGGATCCCTGTTTTCGCACATCCCGAACACGGCGGCGGTCCTTCAGGAAAAGACTCCGCCGACCGACCTTGCGGCGATCGTCGCCTACCACGGTCGGGCGGTCTAGGATCTGCCGTTCGCGATCGCGTCGTTCGGCTTGAAACGCGAGCCGTTGTCGATGGTGAACTGGCCGCGTTCGAGCTTCTTGAAGGTGCCCTCGCGCAGAAGCTGGCCGAACGAGCGCAGGCTCTCCTCGCGCGACAGCCGGATGGTCGGATCGACCCGCGCCACACGCTTCATGATCTCGGGGCGGGTGAAGGACGACTGGCCTTCGGAGAAGACAGTATAGGCGGCGGCGGCCTCGAGAAGCTCGGACAGGTCCTTTGCGCCGACCGTGCGGGCAAACTGCGCAAAGCCTTCCTGTTCGGACGAGAGGCTGACCGCGTGCCCGACCGAAAGCCCGCTGTCCACACGTTGCGACGAGACGAGGACCAGGGGCGGGCTAGACGAGCGGCGGTGGCCGGTCGCGCTGTCGGCGGTCGGACGCGAGGGGCGGACGACCTGCGAGAGATCCTGCCGGTAGCGGCTTTTCTCCTGCTCTTCGGCGACTTCCTTCGACACCTGACGCGACACGAGGCGGTCGGCCTTGGTGGCGGCGACGGCGGCGCGCATCTGCGAGATGACGCGGCGGCGGCGCACGACGTCGTCGTCGTTGAGCTTGGTGTCGGTTTCGGCCATCAGGCGACCCACGTCGCCTTCGGGCTCGGGCGTGAGCGAGCGCGCGGTGCGGTCGGCGCGGGCGTCGTCCGTCGTGACTTCGGGGGTTTCGGCGGCGTCGGTGGCCTCGGGGGTCTCGTCGCTGTCGAGCCTGGCGCGTGCCTCGGCGCGCTCCCGCTCGACGCGTCCCGCGACGTTGCCGATGATCTGCGAGACCGTGCGGAGGGGGCGCGCGGCGGGGGCGGGTTCGTCCGCGGGCTCTTCCGGCGCGTTGTCCTCGTCGTCGTCCTCGAAATCCCAGCCTGAGGGGTCCCGAGCTTCGGTGGCAGGTGCCGCGTCGCGGTCTTCGGCGTCGTCCTCGGTCGGAGCATCCATCACGAATGCGGTTTCGTCCTGCGACTCGTCTTCGGCCGTGTCGGGCGCGGGCTCTGCCACCGGCTCCTCGGCGGGTGCGTCCTCGGTCGGTTCGGCGGATGCGGCGGGATCCTCGTCCTCGTAGCCGGCGTCGTAGAGGTTGCCGTCCTCGTCGGACAGATCGGCCGAGATGGCCTCGATGGTGGCTGTGTGGGCGCGGTCGCGCGGCGCGGTTTCCTCGGCAGGAGGCTGGCTAAAAGGGCGGCGTTCCGCGGCCTCCTCGACGTTGCGCGAGACGACGGCACGGATGCGGCGCAGCTTTTCCGCCACTGTTTCGGCGGGTCCTTCGCCCAGCGGGCGCGCGTCGGGGTCGACGGCGAGCACGTCTTCGGGCTCGTCGGACATCAGGTATTCGTCGTCGAAGGCAAGCGGTCCGCGATCCGCGTCGGCGGGCGCCGGTTGAGGCGCGGGTGGCGTGACGGACTTGACACGCTCGGCCGCCGCTTCGGCGGCGATGCGGCCCGCGACGCGGGCGGCAAGATCGCGGCTGTCGGTCTCGGGCGCCTCGTCCTGGTCCGCCACCTCGGCGTCCTCGACGGCGGGCGGCGGCGCGGAGGGCTCGGCGCGTTTCTCGACCTGGCGCAGCGCCACGCCGGTCTCGCTCATCCGGGCCTCGACGCGGCGGTCGACTTCCTTCTGGGCGATGTTCTGAAGCATCTCGACATCGGGCGTGGGCGGCTCGGCCCCGAAGTAGCGGTCGTCGGCGGCAAGATCGCGGAAATACTCCGCGATGTCGCGCATGGTTCCGAGCGGGTCGTCGAACCCTTCCAAGGTACAACTGAACGTCCCGTAGGAGACCGTCAGAATCTTGGTCGAACCGTTCATACCGTCATCCGCTTTCTCCCCCGAGCCGCAACAATGTGTTTACCCTCGGGGCAGTCGAAAATAGGAACAGACTTGGGGAGATCACAAGATTTTTTCTAGTCATAAATAAGGCGATGCACTCTTGGGTACGGAACAGTCGGACCTGGGTCGGGAAACTGTCCAGTCGGATCAGGGGGTAACGCTGGTTGGCGGAGGACGGCCATCGCGGCCGGAAATCGACCGTGCGCTGGCGCTGGCCCCGGTGCTGATCGCCGCAGACGGAGGAGCGAACTTCTGCCTGGACGAGGGGTTGGAGCCGGTCGCGGTGATCGGCGATTTCGACTCGGTCCGGCCGGGCGCGCGGACGGCCCTGTCGGGCGCGCGCTTCCTCTGGGTCGAGGAGCAGGAGAGCACCGATTTCGAGAAATGCCTGACCGCGATCCGCGCTCCCTTCGTTCTGGCGGCCGGGTTCACCGACGGACGCCTCGATCACACGCTTGCGGCGTTTTCGGTCCTCGTCCGCACGCCGGGCGCTCCCACGATCCTCGTCGGACGCCACGACATCGCCTTCGCCGCGCCGGCGAGACTGACCCTGGACGTCCCGCCGGGACTTCGCCTCTCGCTCTTTCCGATGGCGCCGGTGACGGGTCGGTCGGCTGGCCTGCGCTGGCCGATCGAAGGGCTGTCGCTTGATCCGATGGGCCGCATCGGAACCTCGAACGAAACCACGGGGCCGGTGCGACTGTCGTTCGACGGCCCCGGTTGCGTCGTCCTCATGCCGCCGGAGGCGCTGCCGTCCGCACTGTCCGCGCTGACCGCGCAAGGGACTGTTCCCGAAAGATAATATAGAGACCGGCCAGGATCGTGACGCCGATCCCCGCAAGGGCCAGACCATCGGGGAAGTCGTCGAAGATCAGCCAGCCCACCACGGCCGCGACAGGAATTTCCAGGTACTGCATCGGCGCCAGCGTGGCCGAGGGGGCGAACCGCAGCGCCCAGGTCATCACGAGGTGCGCCGCCGTTCCGAGGACGCCCATGAGTGCGAGCAAGCCCCAGGTCGACGACGCAGGCCACGCCAGGTCGAAGCCCGGCAGCCGGTCGCCGAAGAGAACCAGCGCCGGCACCAGCACCGCGACCGCCATGCCGCCCGAGACGAACTGAAGCGCCACCGGGTCCGTCTCGCGCGCAAGCTGGCGCGTCACGAGCATGAAGAACGCGAAGATCACCGCCACACCCAGAGGCAGAAGCGCTGGCCACCCGACCTCGGCGAAGCTGGGCTGCACGACCATCAGCGTGCCGGCGAAGCCCACGGCGCAGGCGGCGATGCGGCGACGGCCGACCTCTTCGTCGAGGATGAGTTTCCCGAGCAGCAGCATCACGAACGGCATGACGAAAACGATGGCGATGGCGTCGGCGAGAGGCAGGAACCGCAGGGACAGGAACATCGTCCCGATGCCGAGGACATGAAGCATCGCCCGAATGAAGGCGAGGCGCAACATTCGCGCCCCCTTCGGCATCGCCGAGCGCATGGCCCAGGCGACGGGTCCGCAGATCAGGACCTGCGCCGCCATGCGGATCGTGACCAGAAGGACAAGGTCGACGGCGGGGCCCAGAAGCTTGGCCGTGGCGTCCGCGACGGGCGCCATCAGGCAGAAGCAAAGCATGAGGAGGATGCCTAGAACCGGCCGGTCCGCTGTCATGGCCGCGACCTTAGAGGCGCCTTTGGGCCTTGGCGACGGATTCCTGACCGCCGTGTCCGTATCTCCACGGTAGCGCCCTTTGGGCCTGACGCCTTGAAGCCGGGGGACGCATCCGCTTTATAACAGGGGACGCGAACAGATCGATCATCCCCACATGTCCCAGTCCATCGGCCGGGTGACGGCGGTCCTGGGACCGACCAACACCGGCAAGACCCACTACGCCATCGAGCGTATGCTTGCGCATCGCACGGGCATCATCGGGCTGCCGCTGCGGCTTCTGGCGCGCGAGGTCTATGACCGCATCGTGGCGGCGCGCGGCCCGTCGGTCGTGGCGCTGGTGACGGGCGAAGAGCGGATCGTCCCCGACCGCGCGCAATACTGGGTCTGCACGACCGAGGCGATGCCAGACGGCATGGGCGCGGACTTCCTGGCCGTCGACGAGATCCAGCTTTGCGCGGACCCCGAGAGGGGACATGTCTTCACCGACCGGCTGTTGCGGGCGCGGGGCACGGCCGAGACGCTGTTTCTCGGCTCGGACACCATGCGGAGGGTGATCGCGGCCCTGGTGCCCGGCATCCAGTTCCAGCGGCGCGAGCGGCTGTCGACGCTGACCTACACCGGATCGAAGAAGATCAGCCGGATGACGCCGCGCGCCGCCATCGTGGGGTTCTCGGTCGAAAACGTCTACGCCATCGCCGAGCTTCTGCGCCGCCAGAAGGGCGGTGCCGCCGTGGTCATGGGAGCGCTCAGTCCGCGCACGCGGAACGCGCAGGTCGACATGTACCAGGACGGCGAGGTCGACTACCTCGTCGCCACCGACGCCATCGGCATGGGCCTGAACCTCGACATTACGCATGTCGCCTTTTCGGGCCTGCGGAAGTTCGACGGGCGGCGGATGCGCGATCTTCAACCGAACGAGCTGGCGCAGATCGCGGGCCGCGCGGGTCGTTTCCAGACCGACGGGACCTTCGGGGTTACGGGTGAGGCGCCACCTCTCGACGACGAGGTCGCCGCCGGCATCATGGCCCACAGCTTCGCCCCAGTGCGGAAGGTGCAATGGCGCAACTCCCGCCTCGACTTCGGATCGACGCGACGCCTGATCGACAGCCTCGAGATGCCGCCCGACAGCGAACACATGGTCCGGGCGCGCGAAGCGGACGACCTGACGGCGCTCAAGGCGCTCTCGGAAGAGGCCGAGGTGACCGCGCGCGCCAGCGACGGCCCGTCGGTGCGTCTTCTGTGGGACGTGTGCCGGATTCCCGACTTCCGGGGCATCAGCCATCAGGAGCACGCAAGCCTTCTTTTGGCGATATTCTGCTTCCTCCATCAGCATGGACATGTGCCCGATGAGTGGCTCGCTCAGCAAATTGGCAGAATCGATCGAACCGAAGGGGACATAGATACGTTGTCCCGTCGCCTCGCCTTCATCCGGACCTGGACCTATGTGGCACAGCGCAAGGGGTGGACACGGGATGAAAGACATTGGCGCGACACAACGCGCGAGGTAGAAGACCGCCTGTCGGACGCCCTCCACCAGGCGCTGACGCAAAGATTTGTCGACCGGCGGACCAGTGTCCTTCTTCGCCGGTTGAAACAGAAGGAGAGCCTTGTGGCCGAGGTGAACGACAAGGGTGAAGTGACCGTCGAAGGTCAGTTCGTAGGCCGTCTCGAGGGGTTCCGGTTCCACCAGGACGCCAGCGCCACGGGCGACGAGGCGAAGACGGTCAAGTCGGCCGCGACCGCCGCGCTCAGACCGGAGTTCCATCTGCGGGCGGATCGGTTCTACAACGCGCCCGACACCGAGATGGACTTCACCGAACAGGGCGGGCTGATGTGGGGCGAGCACGCCGTGGGCCGCCTCGCCAAGGGCGACGATCCCTTGAGGCCGCAGGTCGTCGCCTTCGTCGACGAAGACGCAGGCCCGGATGTGGTCGAGAAGGTGCAACGCCGGCTTCAGCACTTTGTCGACCGCAAGATCGCGGCCCTCTTCGAGCCCCTGCTCAACATTCAGCGCGACGAGACGCTGACGGGCCTCGCGCGCGGGTTCGGCTTTCGGATGATCGAAGGCATGGGCATCCTCGACCGCCGCGACGTCATGAACGAGGTCAAGGAGCTGGATCAGGAGTCGCGCGGCGCGCTGCGCAAGCACGGACTTCGCTTCGGGCAGTTCACCGTCTTCATGCCTGCCCTTCTGAAACCGGCGCCCACGCGCCTTCGCCTAGTGCTGTGGTCGCTTGCGAATGGGGCAGACGAGTTTCCCGAAAGCCCGCCGCCGGGTCTCGTGACGATTCCCGCGATCAACGCCATTCCGGCAGAAATCTACCTCAAGTCCGGCTACAAGACCGCCGGCGACCGCGCCATCCGCATCGACATGCTCGAGCGTCTCGCGGACCTCCTCCGCGCCGAGAACTCGCGGGGCGGCTTCGAGGCGACGCCCGACATGCTGTCGATCACCGGCATGACGCTGGAGCAGTTCGCGAACCTGATGGAAGGCCTGGGCTACAAGGCCGAGCGCGGTGACCGAGAGAAGGTCATTCGCACCGATCAGGTCGTCCCCGGCGGCTCGGCCGAGGTTCCCGACGACGTGCCGGTCATGGACCGCCGCGACGCGGCGCCGGGCGGGGTGGTCGAAAGCCCCCATGCCGACCCCGATCCGAACGTTCCCGAAGGCGCCGAGATGTTGCTGAACGAGGGCCGGGCCCCGATCGACGAGACGACACAATCCGCAGACACGGAAGAGGAGGCCGCCGCAGAGGGCGCGCCGCCGCCAGAGATGTCCGAGACCGAGGTGCCCGTGGGCGTCTCCGCCGACGCCGCAATCGAGGGTGAGACGCGTGAGGTGTTCTACACCTTCACATGGGCCGGCACCCGGGGCGGCCAGAAACGGCCTGCGAACCAGGGATCGCGCCCTGAGCAGAAGAAGAGTGGCGGCCGGCCGCGCGGCAAGGGCAAGCGCCCGCCACAGTCGGGCGAGAAGGACAACGCCCCGCGCACGTTCGAGGCCCGTCCCGCCCGAAAAGACCGGATCGACCCCGACAATCCCTTCGCCAAGGCGCTCATGGGCCTCCGGCGAGACGACTGAATGTCGGGCGACGCGGCAGCCACGTCGCAGAGGCTGGATCAGTGGCTCTGGCATGCGCGTTTCTTCAAGAGCCGCAGTCTTGCGACCCGCGCCGTCACCAGCGGCCATGTTCGGATCGACGGTGAACGTGTTCTGAAAGCCAGCCATGCCCTGCGCCCGGGCATGACGCTGACCTTCCAGCAGGCGCGCCAGTCCCGAGTGGTCCGAGTCGAGGCCCTCGCGACTCGACGCGGTCCCGCTTCCGAAGCGCAGGCTCTCTACACGGATCTGTCGCCTCCAGCCCGGAACGACGATCCGCCCAATCCCCGCTACGAGGGAAAAGGACGTCCCACCGGGAAGGATCGCCGTAACGCCCGTCTTTCGGGACCTCCGCCGCTTGAATGACGCCGCCGCGCGCGTTACCTCAGCCGGGACACGGAAGCCGAGAGACCCATGACCTACGTCGTCACCGACAACTGCATCGCCTGCAAATACACCGACTGCGTCGAGGTATGTCCTGTCGACTGCTTCTACGAGGGCGAGAACATGCTGGTGATCCACCCCGACGAGTGCATCGACTGCGGCGTCTGCGAACCCGAGTGCCCCGCCGACGCGATCAAGCCCGACACCGAGCCGGACATGGAGAAGTGGGTCGAGTTCAATCGCAAGTACTCCGAGGCCTGGCCCGTCATCATCACCAAGAAGGACCCGCTTCCGGGAGCCGAGGAGATGGACGGCAAGACCGGCAAGATGGACCTCTTTTCGGAGCAGGCCGGCGAGGGCGGCTGACGATTCGCACAGTCCCTGCCGCATTGACGTCACGTCATTCGCCGGGCGTTTTTCCTTGAATCGCTGGCGTTCCTGCGCCCTGTCCAAGGCGTGACTTGGAATCACCCGATTTTTTTGCTATATTTCTGTCACATAGGCCGGAGACCCGGATTGTTGTTCTTGAAGACGTTCGGCGACAGCAACAGGGCGGCGGGAAGATGTGTGTGTTCCCGGCGTGTTTCTGTCGCCTCCTGCCGGGGGCTGAGAAGGAAAAGGCTGAATGACGAAAGCCAGGAAAATGGAATTTAGACCAAACGACTATGTGGTGTATCCGGCTCATGGAGTTGGCCAGATCGTCTCGATCGAGGAGCAGGAGATCGCCGGCATCCGGCTGGAACTGTTCGTGATCTCGTTCGAGAAGGACAAGATGACGCTTCGCGTTCCGACCAACAAGGCGGCCGACGTGGGGATGCGCACCCTGTCGTCCCCCGACATCGTCACGAAGGCGATGACGACGCTCAAGGGCAAGGCCCGGGTCAAGAAGGCCATGTGGTCGCGCCGCGCGCAGGAATACGAACAGAAGATCAACTCGGGCGACCTCATTGCCATCGCCGAAGTGGTGCGCGACCTGCACCGCGCCGACGACCAGCGCGAGCAGAGCTATTCCGAACGTCAGCTCTATGAAGCCGCGCTCGAACGCCTCACGCGTGAGATCGCGGCCGTCGGCGGCTCGGACGAGATCGCCGCGCAGCGGCAGGTCGGCGAAGTCCTGGTGGGCCGCGCCGCCGCCTGATCCGATGGCTTACGGCCAAGTGAAACCGCGCCTGGACGGGCGCGGTTTTTCTTTGGTCGTAACCCTGTTCGCACCTCTCATCTTGCGACAAGCAGGTCCACCGGAGGATTTCGGATGAGGTCCGCCGTATAGCGTCCGAGCTTGTGGAACGAGGGCGTCGAGCGCGCGTGAGCGCCGATAGCCAGAAACTGTCGTGCATGCGTTGACTCGCAAAGCTGGTTCGCAAGATCTTCCGGCAGCGCATCCTCGACGACCGACGTCACTGTGCATCTGGCGCCCGTCTCGCGTGCAAGGCTCAGAGCACGGGCAAGTGCGCGGTCGGATCGTTCGGACATGTCGGTTGCGACAACGATATGTTTCATGGGGGCTTACCTCCTCATTCGCAGAAGATAGCCTCGTGCCGCTGCCTATCCTGACCGGGATCAAGGCCAGGCGATGGAGCCGTCCGCCCGAAATTCGGAGGGGCTTTGTCCGGCGAAATCGCGGAACGCCGCGCCGAACGCCGAGGGCGAGCCGTAACCCACCGCGAGCGCGATGCTTGTGACCGGCTCCCGGGTCTCTGCCAATAACTCCACAGCGCGTATCATTCGCAGCCGCCGCTGAGCTTCAGTCCAGTTCATGCCGATCTCGTTCATCAGCTTTCGCGCCAAGCTCCGCTCCGAAAGCGCGACTTCGCGCGCCAGCTCACGCAGTCTCAGCGGCTGATCCAGTCGGGCCTCGGTCAGGTCGAGCGCTTTGCGAAGCCGTGGATCCCGGGGCACGGGCATCACGGCGCGGGTCGGAGCCGTGCGAGACGCAGCGCTTCAAGCGCCAGTGCCTGAACCAGACTGGCTGTATAATCATCCAGAGGTGTCTCTTCACCCACGCCCCGAAGCGCAAACAGAAGCTGCCGCGCAAGGGGTGACATGGCAAAGACGGAAAGCGGCAGGACGGGTCCGGGCATAAGCAAGGGCCGGATCAGCGCGGAACAGACCCGAACCGGACGCGCGAGCGAGATCATGACTTCGTGCTCCGCCGCGACTAGGCCCGCGCGGGCGGGCGGCAGGGTCCAGCGCTGACCGTCGGCTTCAAGCGTGAGCGTCCCCACCTCGGCATAGACGAGGTAGTGATAGGGAACGCAAAACGCCTGCGCCCGGCGCGCGGGCATGTCGCGCGAAACGACGAAGGCATCCTCTTTCGACATGAAGGAACGCTAACCTGTCAGGCCAGCGTTTCAATAAGCTGCGCCTCGAATCTGCGGCTTACCGGCGGGGCGGCCATCAAGGGGCGCAGTTTTTCGCCCGACCGCAGGAAGGCGGGACTGGCGAGGTAGGCGGCGAAATCTTCCCTGCTTTCCCACTCGTGGACCAAGGTGACCCGCGTGCCGATCAAGGGATCGGCATAGGGCCGAAAGGCGATGTTGCCTTTCATCGCTCTCACGTCGGGCGCTTCCGTCAGCAACTGATTCAGAGCGACACCGCCGTCGTCCGGGCCAACGTCGAAATCAAGAATGGCGATCACATGAAAGGTCCTCCGTCTGTCTCGGAGCGACCCTGCCATTTCCGGACGTGGCCTGCGCGCGCGCATGCGCCAGAAACTATCGCGAAACGGACAGAGTCACGCCCGGGTCGGATCGTCGAGGTACATGCGCCAGGAGTGCTGCGGTTTGTAGCCGAGCAGCTTCTTCGCCTTGTCGTTCGAATAGAACGTCTCGAACTCGCCCATGTCCTTCTTGACCGGCACACCCTTGTAAAAGCGGTCGACCAGCTCCTTCGTCGATGCGGCGACCGAGTGGTCGTCGTTCGAAACGTTGAAGACCTCGTAGCCAAGACCATCGGTCTTCAGGCAGCGATCCACCATCTCGCCCAGGTCGCGGGCGTCGATGTAGGCGAAGATGTTGCGGCGCCGCTTTTCGGGCTGGGTGATGAACTCCGGGAACATCGAGCGGTATTCCTGCGGCTCGATCACGTTGTTGATGCGCAGGCCATAGATGTCGGCGCCGGTGCGCGCCTGGAAGCTGCGCGCCGTCACCTCGTTGACCACCTTGGACATGGCATAGCTGTCCTGCGGGACGGTCGGATGCTCTTCGTCCACCGGCAGGTATTCGGGGGTCACCTCACCGTCGTGGAAGCAGACGCCATAGGTCGTCTCGGACGAGGCGAAGATCACCTTGCGGATGCCTGCCTTCAGCGCCGCGTCGATGACGTTGTAGGTGCCCATGACGTTGACGCGATAGCATTCGCTGTCGGGCGCGATGAGGATGCGCGGAACGGCGGCGAAGTGGACGACGGCGTCGAAGGGTTTGGGCCCGCCATTCGCCTCGTCGAGCTCGCCCAGGTTGGCGTAGCTCTGCATCACGTCCTTCACCTGCCCCGCGTCCGTAATGTCGGTCAGGATGTTGTCGACCCCCGGCGCCAGAAGCGGCACCTTGTCCAGGTTCAGGACCTGGTGCCCCTTGCCGACGAGGTAGGGCACGACATGGCGGCCGGCCTTGCCGGCGCCCCCGGTGAACACGATGCGCATGATGGTCTTCTCCCGTTCAGTCTAGTTGACGCTCTCGACGCCTTCGGGCTGGCCGACGACGACGAAGCGCAGGTTATCGGGCCGGTAGAGGCGCTGCGCGACGCGGCGGATATCCTCGGCCGTGACCGCATTCACCTTGTCGTTCCGCTCGGTCACATAGGCCGGCGTCAGACCGTCCATCTGCATGCCGACGAGGATCCGTGCGATGGTTCCGTTGCCGTCGAACCGAAGCGGATAGGCGCCCGTAAGGTAAGTCTTGGCCTCCTCCAACTCGGCATCCGTCACGCCCTCTTCGGCGATCTTGGCCCATTCGTCGCGGACGATGCCGATGGCCTGGCCCACGCGGTCGTTCGCCGAGGCGAACTGACCCAGAAGCATGTCGGAGAGGTCGAAATTCACCAGCGCCGTGCCGACGCCATAGGTCAGCCCGCGCTTCTCGCGCACCTCGGTCGACAGACGCGACTGACGGCCCGATCCACCAAGGATGGCATCCGCCACGAAGGCTGCGAAGAAATCCGGGTCATCCCGCGGAATGCCCGCGTCGCCGAAGAACACCACGGACTGCGGCGTCTCGAACGGGATCACGGTAACCCCGCCCGTGACCGAAACCTCGGCCGGATCGGGAAGCGGCGCTCCCGTTTCCGGCAGATCGCCCAGAAGCTCGTCCAGCAGGACGCCCAGTTCCTCGGCCGTGATGTCGCCCGTCGCGCCGACGTAAAGCCGGTCACGCGCCAGGGCGTCCTGATAGGCGTTCACCACGTCGTCCCGCGTCAGCGCTGCGACGCTTTCCAGCGTCCCCCGCATGTCCGAGCCATAGGGGTGCGTGCCGAAGGCCATCTCGTAGAACGCCCGCGACGCCATCGTGTTGGGATCGGTGGCTTCGCTGCGAAGACCCGACAGGACCTGGCCACGCACCCGATCGACCGCCTCCTGGTCGAAGCGCGGATTGACCAGCGCCTCGCGCAGAAGCGCCATCGCCTCGTCGCGGTTCTCGGTCAGGAATCGCGCGGACACGGACACGGCGTCGAGATGAGAGTCGAAGCCGAAGCTTGCGGCCAGCGCGTCCCGCGCGGCGGCAAAGGCCTGCGCATCCATCTCCCCGGCACCTTCCTCGAGCAGGCCGGTCATCAGGTTGACGGCTCCGCGCTTGCCCTCGCGATCAAGCGAGCCGCCGCCCTGGAACCGGATTTCGATGGCGGCGAAGGGGATGGAATGATCCTCGACCAGCCAGGCCTCGATACCTCCGGGAGAAGTCACCTCCTGGATGTCGATGGCGGCGTGAAGCGGCGCGGCGAAGACGGCGGTCAAAAGGGCCGCCATGGCAAAACGGATCATCAGTTGGTCTCCCGCGTAACGCTGACATGGCCGGTCACCGAGGTACGACGGTCGAACACACGGCGCGCGGCAGCGACGATCTCTTCGCCCGTCACCTCCTGCAACAGCTCGGGCCAGGCGTCTATGTCCTCCACCGTCAGGCCCGAAGTCAGGCCGCCGCCATAACGATAGGCAATGGCCGACACGTCATCGAGCGCATAGATCTCGGACGCGCGGACCTGCATCCTGATCCGTTCGAGCTCGGCCTCGTCGACGCCTTCCTCCAGAAACTCCGCCACGGCCTTGTCGAGCGCGGTTTCCGCCTCCTCGAGCGAGACGCCCTCGACCGGCACGATGACCAGGCCGAAGGTCGTGTCGTCATAGGACTCGCCGCGATACCAGGCGCCGGTATAAACCGCCTTCGCATCGCCGAACTGAAGCTTGCGCGCCAGCACCGACGTCGTGGGCGAGCCGCCCAGAACCTCGGCCAGCATGGCGAGTGCCGCGGCTTCCTTCTGGTCTCCCGGATCGCGCTCGGGGGCAAGGTAGCTGCGCGTGACATAGTCGTTGCCAAGGCGCGGGTCGCTGTAATCGAGACGCCGCGCCGCCAGTTGCGGCGGCTCCGAGACGCGCTCGCGCGCGCCGATGGCCGGGTTCGCGGGGATCGGACCATAGTGCTTTTCGGCCAGCGCGCGGACCTCGTCGGGATCGACGTCGCCCGCCACCACGAGGATCGCGTTGTTCGGCGCGTAATGCGCTTCGTAGAAGGTCTGCGCGTCGGCGAGGTCAAGCGTGTGGGCCTCGTGCTTCCAGCCGATGATCGGTATGCCGTAGGGGTGGTTCAGGAACTGCGACGCCATGAGCTGTTCGTTGAACAGCGCGCCGGGGTCGTTGTCGGTGCGCTGGTTGCGCTCCTCAATGACGACGTCCCGCTCGGTGGCGATGTCCTCTTCCTTCAGCGCGAGGCCATCCATCCGGCTCGCCTCCATCCCCATGACGAGGTCGAGACGGTCGGAAGCGATGCGCTGGAAATAGGCGGTGTAGTCGAGGGAGGTGAAGGCGTTGTCGCTGCCGCCATTGGCGGCGACGGTCTGGCTGAACTCCCCCGACTCAAGCTCGTCCGTCGCCTTGAACATGAGGTGTTCCAGGAAGTGCGCGATCCCCGACTTGCCGATCGGCTCGTCTGCGGATCCCACGCGATACCAGACCATGTGGACCACGACCGGCGCTCGGTGATCCTCGATCACCACGGCTTCCAGCCCGTTGTCCAGGGTGAAGGTCGTGACCCCCTGCTCGGCCACGGCTGCCGTCCCGGCCCATATGACGGCCAGCACGGCTCCAGCGATGCGACGCATAAACGCTCCCTTTCGTTGCGATGTCCCCAACATGGGACCTCGCCCCAGCCCTTCAAGCAGGCTCACGGCGATATGACCCTCAGCCGCCCGCGCCGGCCGGTGGAGGGGCCGAGGGCGTGCGTATCCCGGCGCGGCGCAGCCGCTCCAGCTCGCGGTGCTGGTCGAGAGACATTTCCTCGTAGGCCCGGTAGTAGACGTTGACGTTGAACACGCGCTCCAGAAGCCGGCCCTGGTTGTCGGCGCGGAACGCGGCGTCAGCCGTGGCAAGCTGCGGCCGGATCGAAGGATCGACGCCGTAGCGCCCGGCGTAGGACACAAGCGCCCCGTCGCCCGATGCGCGCGTCAGCACCTCCGGCCGCCCGCCAAGCGCGATGGTGGCGTCGGCGATCGGCGTCTGGTCGACACGGTTCGACCCACCCGGCGTCGGCGGCGGCAGCGCGGCATAGGTCTGAGGCATTTCCAGCGGCTTCGACGGCGCGACCGAAAATTCGTCGGGCCCGTCCCGGCGCGGCTGCGAGATGTTCATCAGCCGAGGATCGCCCGCGCAGGCCGGCAGAGCCATCAGAAGTGCCAGTGCGATAAGCCGTCGCGCCATGTCGTCCTCGCCGGTGTTTTCACAGTCTTACTGTCGCGCGACGCGGGTTGAAACCGCTTTTCGTCCCACCGTCTCCCGTGCCGCCGTCTCAGCCGTTGCGCGGCGTCTGGACGTCTTTCTTGCTGTCGCCCGTGAACAGGATCAGTCCGAAGGCGCCAAGGAAGATCGCGATGTCGGCGACGTTGAACGACCAGGGGTTCTCGAACCCGCAGCACGACATGTTCAGGAAGTCCGCCACAGCCCCGTAGAGCAGCCGGTCGATGACGTTGCCGATGGCGCCGCCCACGACCAGCCCCGCCGAGATCTGCACGATGCGGCTTGGCCTGTCGCGGATCATCCAGCCGAGGATCCACGCGCAGATCGCAGCCGCGAGGCCGATCAGCACCCACTTTCCGGCGAACGGCAGGAAGCCGAAGTTGATGCCTTCGTTCCAGGCCATGCGCAGGATCAGGAAGGGATCGGCCACGATGATGACGCCAAGCGACTTGAGATCCATGACATGCACGACGGCCAGCTTCGAGATCTGGTCGGCGAGGACGATCAGGATCGTCGTCACGGTCAAGGGGGCCAGCGAACGCATCAGTGCCGGAAATGTCTCATGCCGGTGAACACCATTGCAAGGCCTGCGGCGTCCGCCGCCTCGATCACCGCATCGTCGCGCAGGGATCCGCCGGGTTGGATCACCGCCGTCGCCCCTGCCTCGGCCGCGGCGAGAAGGCCGTCGGGGAACGGGAAGAAGGCGTCGGAGGCGACCACGGATCCGGCGGCGGGGCTCTCGGGCAGACCCAGCTCCGCCGCCATCCGTCCGGCCTTCAGGGCCGCGATGGTCGAACTGTCGACGCGGCTCATCTGGCCCGCCCCTATGCCGACAGTTGCCATACGCTTTGCATACACGATGGCGTTCGACTTGACGTGCTTCGCCACGCGCCAGGCGAAAAGCATGTCGGCCACCTGATCGTCGGTCGGCGCGCGCTTCGTCACCACCCTGAGATCATCCTCCGAGATCTGCCCCACGTCGTCGTCCTGCACCAGCCAGCCGCCCGAGACCTGCCGCACCGCAAGCCGCCGCGCCGCCGGATCGGGCAGACCGCCGGTCGTCAGAAGGCGCAGGTTCTTCTTCGCGGCGAAGACCTCTTTCGCCTCGTCGGTCGCGTCCGGAGCTATGACGACCTCGGTGAAAATCTCGGAAATCGCGCGCGCCGTATCGCCGTCGAGCGTTCCGTTCAGCGCCACGATCCCCCCGAAAGCAGAGGTGCGGTCGCAATCGAACGCGCGCCCGAACGCCTCCGCGAAGGTCGCCCCCCGCGCGACCCCGCAGGGGTTCGCGTGCTTGATGATCGCCACCGCCGGCCCGTCCGCGGGCTCGAACTCGGCCACCAGCCGGAAGGCCGCATCGGTGTCGTTTATATTGTTGTAGGACAGCTCCTTGCCCTGGTGTTGCCGTGCCGTGGCGACGCCCGGCACATCGAGGCCATCGGTATAGAACGCCGCCCCCTGATGCGGGTTTTCGCCATACCGCAGGCCCTGAGCGAGCCTGCCCGCAAAGACGCGGCGGCGCGGCTGGGTCTCGCCAATCGCCCCCGCCATCCAGGTCGAGACGGCGGCGTCGTAGGCCCCGGTCCTCGCGTAGGCGACCTGTGCCAGCCGCTGCCGGAACGCATGGCTCGTCGAGCCGGAGTGGGCGTCCATCTCTGTGAGGACCGCGTCGTAATCCTCGACGTCGACGACCACGGTGACGAAGCCGTGGTTCTTCGCAGCGGCCCGGATCATGGCGGGCCCGCCGATGTCGATGTTCTCGATCGCGGTGTCGTAGTCCGCACCGCCCGCCACCGTCGCCTCGAAGGGATAGAGGTTCACCACCAGAAGGTCGATCGCCTTGATCCCGTGCGCCTCCATCGAGGCGACATGCCCCGCGTCGTCGCGCAATGCCAGAAGACCCCCATGCACCGCCGGATGCAGCGTCTTGACCCGGCCGTCCATCATCTCGGGAAAACCCGTCAGATCCGACACGTCCGACACCTCCAGCCCCGCCTCGCGCAGCGCCTTCGCCGTTCCTCCGGTCGAGACCAGATCGACGCCCCGCTCAGCCAAGGCGCGGGCGAAGGGAACAAGTCCGGTCTTGTCGGATACGGAAATCAGCGCACGGCGCACCTGCTGCAATTGGCTCATCGGTCGGTCGGATCCTGTCTGCCTATCTCTGTGCCAGCTCGTCTTCCTGCGCATAGTCGCGGATCGCCGTGGGCGTATCCTGCGTCTTGGCAAGGGTCCAGCTGACGCGGGTAGCATACTCCATGGCCCGTCCGGATAGAACGATCTGTTTGGTCGCACGCGGACTCAGCCGCGATTTCTCCAGGTAAACGCTCGGTTCGAGCGCAAGCTGAACCGGCCCCTGGAACCGGAAGACCCAGATCTCGCTCGACTTCAGCACCATTGAGACCGCCGTTCCGTTCATGTCGAGGGTCGCGTCGACGTCGGGATGCAGATGAAAGCGCACGGCGAAGGGAATGCCTTCCAGTCGCGAGCGGTCGAACACGATGTCGAACCGGCGCTTGTCGGCGGGTGTCATGGCGAGAAGCACGTCCTCGCCCCGCAGCTCGCGCCCCTCGAACCCGATGTGCAGCGTCCTGACATGGGTCAGCCCATGACTCGCCTGCCAGCCGTTGTGGCCCGCGACGATGCGCGTGCCGCCCTCGACCTCGACGCGCTCGAACCGCACGTCCTCGGGCCGGTCGATCAGAAGCTCGGCCTTCTTCCCCGACACCATCCCTGCGACGCCGAGGCGCGACGAGGAGTATCCCTCGATCCCTAGGGTCGAATGGCTGGGCGTCGCCCGGCCAGCGCGCCGCCAGTTCTTCCCGAACGATGCGCCCGAACCGCAGTTCACGATCAGCGGCCTCCGCCCCGAGGTCAGCTCGATCGCCAGCGTCGAGGCGTGGGCATTCTCCGAAACGTCCGGGCGCGGCGGCGAGGCCGCATCCATGATGACCGTCGTCCGCCCATGCGCGATCCGCGCGAAACCCATTGCAAGATCGTGCCGCGCGGCTCCCCGCACCCCCGCCGTCGCCAGCGCGCGATCCAGCCGGCCCTCCATCCCGCGTCCGCCGCCGTGGAACCGGGCCAGCCCGCCATCGGCGTGTCGCAAAGCGCGCAACACCGGGGCGATCCGCGCGATGACGCCCATGAGGTCCGGTCCGGGCGTCCTCCCGGCATCCTGAAGGGCGACCGCCGCCCAGTTCAGCAGCGTGAAGACCTCCAGCAGTTCCTCGGGGTTGCGCGTCAGAAGCCCGCCCTCGGCGTCGATCTCGTTGCCGCACTCGCGCACCAGCGCCCGGGTCGCCACGTCGACGTGCCTGTCCATGCCTGTCAGGGCGATGCCGGCGTAGATCAGTCCCGTCAGCGCCTCGAACCGCGGCAGACCGGGCGAGGCCGCCTTCCATCGCCGGGCGAGAAACCGGGTCTGCGCGCCGAGCGAGCGGAAGTAGGCGGTGCTGACGTCGCGCTCCTGACCGTTGAGAAGAAGGATCGAATGGTTGATCCAGCGGATCAGCCGCCGCCCCGTCAGGTCGGGCGTCCACCCCGGCCCCACGCCCCGCCCGAAGCGGCGCACCCACTCGTGGGTCCAGTCCTGCGCCCGGCGTGTCGCGTGGACGTCGCCGACGGCCGCGAGGTCATCGAGCCAGGTGAATCCGTGCAGATCGGCCTCGAAGGCCTGGTCCGGCATCGGCAGGTCCCAGATCGCGGTCCCGGGAGCCTGCACGAGGTAGCCCGCGAAGAGAAAATTGCCGCCGGTGATCTGCCGACCCCGCGCGAAGGTGCCGATGGTGCGGGGTTCCGGGGTCGAGGTGAAGGCAGTCGCCGGACGCGTCAGCGAGGCCACGCGAGCGTGGAAATGGTTCAACCAGCGCGTCTTGCGCGCGGACCAGCTCTCGTCGTTGGACAACGGGGTCGTCCTGCCTCTGCCGCCCGTTCGATCGGGCCTGTGATGGCCGGAAGCATAGCCGCGAACGGCGAGGGTGTCATGGGCGTTTTTCCAGCCGCATGACGAAGAAGCTGTCGATGCCGCCCCGCTCCGCCCAATGGTCGGGACGCAGGCGCAGTCCGCCTCCGGACGTGATCCAGGCGGGGTCGGTGCCCTCGGGAACATGGTCCGAAAGCGTCACGTCCGGATGCCGGGCCAGGACGCCGTCGCGCTGCGCCTCGCCTTCTTCGGGCAACAGCGAACAGGTGCAATAGACCAGCCGCCCGCCCGGCGTCAGCCAGCCGAGCGCACGATCGAGCATGGCCGCCTGAAGTTCGGTCAGCATGTCGATCCCGCTCCCGTCCCGCGCATAGGCCAGATCCGGGTGACGCCGCAGCGTGCCCGTGGCGGAACAGGGCGCATCGAGAAGGATGGCATCGAAGGGCGCGTCGGGCTCCCACGTCATCATGTCCGCAACGACTAGATCGGCCGCGAGCCCCGTCCGCGAAATGTTCTCGCCGACGCGCGTCATCCGGTCGGCCGCGATGTCGAGAGCCGTGACCCTCGCCCCCGCCGCGGCGAGTTGCATGGCCTTGCCCCCCGGCGCCGCGCAGAGGTCGAGGACCCGCTCGCCGGGTTTTGGGTCGAGCACGCGAACGGCCATCGTCGCCCCGGCATCCTGCACCCACCAGGCACCCTCGGCAAAACCCGGCAAAGCAGAAATCTGGCCGTGCTGAGAAAGGCGCAGGCTCCCCATCGGCAGGATCTCGGCGTCGAGGGTCTGCGCCCATGTGTCCGCCGTCGCCGGATCGCGAAGCGTCAGGTCCAGAGGCGGCTCGGTCGCCTGAACCGCTTCCATCGCCGCAACGGCCTCCTTGCCCCAGGCCGCGACCAACCGCTTTCTCAGCCACTTCTGGATGCTCGGCACGGGAAGCGCCGACCAGTCGGGATCGCGGCGCTGGATGTTGCGCAGGACGCCATTCACCAGCCCGGCCTTCGGGCGCGCGGCCAGCGAGACGGCTCCATCGACCGCGGCGTGCGACGGCGTCCCCTCGGCGTACATCTCGTAAAGCGCCAGCCTCAGGATGTTCATCACCTGCTCTTCGGGCTTCATCCGAAGGTGCGGACCGAGAAGCCGGTCGGACCGGCCCGCCCACCTCAGGGCCCCCGTCGCCAGCCGCCCGGCACGCGCGGTATCCGACGGCTCGAGGCCAGACGTCGCCTTCGCCAGCGCGTCGGACAGAAGCCGCCCCTCCTCGGTCACGGCGGTCATCGCCACCACCGCCGCCGCCCGCGCGCCCGATCCCGCCTTCGCCATCGCCCTGCCTTGTCTGAAACCGCGCCATCCCTATAACAGAGGACATGACCGAGACCAGCCGAACCGACCTTCCCCCCGCCGCACAACGCGCACTGGCCGAAGCCGAAGCGCGCCGCGAGGCGGCCGAGCCCGCCAACATGCCCGTGGAGCTGGGCGGGCGTGACGGACCTGAGCCAGTCCGATATGGCGACTGGGAGAAGAAGGGTCTCGCGGTCGACTTCTGAGCGCTACTTGCCCCACCGGAGCGCGATGAGGTCCAGATCGCGCGCGAGCTGGATCAAACGCTCCCTGGTGCGCGCACTCATCGGCTTGAGAGGATGGCGGACGTAATCGGACCCGATCACGCCGCCCTCCATCATCACTGTCTTCGTCGCCCGCAACCCGCACTGGCGGTTTTCGTGATTGATGAGCGGAAGGCACAGCTTCCACCGGTCCAGCGCCGCCTCGCCGTTCCCTGCCAGGAAATCCGTGACGATCGGCCGGATCATCTCGGGCTGAAGCGCCGAGGTCATCGTCCCCGTGCAGCCCGCGTCGAGGTCGGCCAGCAGCGTCACCGCCTCCTCGCCGTCGAATGGCCCGACGATATGGTCGCCGCCCGCCTCGATCAGCGCCGCCAGCTTGTCGGCGGCAAAGGGTGTCTCGATCTTGAAGTAGCTCACGTTCTCGATCTCGCGCGCCATCCGCACCAGCGTCGGCACGGGTAGCGAGACGCCCGAAAGCGGCGCGTCCTGCACCATGATCGGGATCGTGATCGCGTCCGACACGGCGCGGAAATGCTCGAGGATGCCCGCCTCGGCCGGCACCAGCCCCACGCCGTGATAGGGCGGCATCATCATCACCATCGCCGCACCCTGCGCCTCGGCGGCCTTTGCGCGGCCCACTACGATGTCGGTCGAGAAGTGGCTGACCGTCACGATCACCGGCACCCGGCCATCCACACGCTCGAGGCTGACGCGCATCAGCGTGGCGCGCTCCTCGTCCGACAGAAGGAACTGCTCGGAGTAGTTGGCAAGGATGCAGATGGCGTCGACGCCCTGATCCACCATGCAGTCGAGCACACGGCGCATCCCGTCCTCGTCGATCCGTCCGTCTGCGTGAAAAGGCGTCGGCGCAACCGGCAGTATGCCCTTGAGCGGCTCTTTCAACATGCTTGCTTCCCTACCAGTGAAATGGTGCGACGATCTTGCGGCGGCCAAGCGTCATCGCGTCCCAGACATGCCGCGCCGGACTGAGGTCGACGTCAGAGCGCCCATCCTCCACCAGTCGGGCCATCTGCGCATAAAGCCTGGGATACTCTCCGTGAAGCCCGTCACCGGCGCTCTGGACCGATCCGTCGATGCGCATCTCTGCTCCGCCCCGGTCAAGCGTCATGGTCCCGCCATCGGTCACCGCCTCGATCCGCCAGACATCGTCTCCGGAGTGGTCCCAGTCCATAGTCGCCGTCACCTCGGCTCCCTGCGGATGATGAAAAGCCAGTGTCGCCGCAATGGGGGTCTGGCGGTTTTCAGGCATTTCCAGCGTCGCCCGCGTCACATGGATGGGATCGGGCAGGATCGCCGTGACGATGGAGAGCGCGTTGATGCCAGGATCGAAAACACCCATTCCTCCCGGCTCGAAGACCCAGTCCTGGCCAGGGTGCCATTTCCGCACGTCTTCCTTCCAGGTCACGGTGAACCGCTTCAGCCGCCGACCCTTCAGCCACGCCGCCGCCGGCGCCACGAAGGCGGCCTCGCGCGAATGCCATGTAGCGTAGAGAACGACGCCCGCCTCGCGCGCCAGGTTTTCCAACGCATGAACCTCCGACAGCGTGGCGCCCGGCGGCTTTTCCAGCATCACGTTCCGCCCGGCTTTCAGCGCCGCTTCGGCATAGGCGAAGCGCGGCACCGGCGGCATGCACAGCGAGACGGTCCCGACCTCGGGATGGGCCGCCAGCATCTCGTCCATGTCCGTGAAGTTGGGAACGCCCTCGACACGCCCGTGCCGCGACACGGCGGCCGCCAGTTCCCAGTCCGGCGACGACGCCAGCGTCGGGATATGCTGGTCGGTCGCGATCTTTCCGATCCCGGCCAAGGCGATCTTGCGTCGGGTCATGCCGTGCGTCCCTTGTCCAGAGCGGCGCGCACGTCGCCGATCGAATCCTCCAGAAGAGCCGCCATGATCCGCCGTGCCGTCTCGCCCTTCCCGTCGCGAATGGCGCGCGCCACCTCGCCGTGCTGTCCGATCCGCGTCTTCACCAGGACGACGCCCGCATTCGACCAGCTGACCTCGAAAGCGCTCAGCATCGCCGCCTTGATGAGCCCGCTGAACGACAGGATGAAGCGGTTCTGCGTCGCGGTCAGGATCGAGACGTGGAACTCGTAGTCGGCCTCGACCAGCGCCGACCCCCGCGACTCGGTCATCCGCTCGAAGGCGGCGTCGATCCGCGTCAGGTCGTCGTCGGTGCGGATGCGCGCGGCAAGGTCGGCAGCAGCGGGCTCGATCATCTTCCGAAGCGCGTAGAGGTCGGCGAAAAGCTCGCCCACCGGCGAGGTCTGAAGGTGCCAGGCCAGAACGTCCTGATCCAGCATGTTCCAGTCCGCGCGAGGCCTCACCGAGGTGCCGACCTTGGGACGCGCGGCGACAAGACCCTTGGCGGCCAGTTTGGAATAGGCTTCCCGCAGCGCGGTGCGGGACACCGCGTACCGCTCGCGCATCTCGACTTCGGAGGGAAGGAGCGTCTCGCCCAGGCGACCCGACACGATGTCCCGCCCGATCAGGTTGGCCAGGTTCGACGCGCCGGATACGGTGACGAGCGGCGCCTGCCAACCCGCACCGGGCACGCTCGCGGCGCGGCCGCCATCGGATGCCCCGCGTTCGACCAAGTCCCTCCATCCTCCCGTGGTTTTCCGCAGAGACTGTATAAAGTAATATTAATTGGCAAGGTCAAATCGGCGGCGGCTACTCCGCAGCGGGCCTCAGGCTGGACATCAGGTGGTGGAATTTCTCGCCCTGCACGGCGACATGGGCCCGGATCGCCGACGCCGCGGCGCTTCCGTCGCCCGCCTCCAGCGCCGCGACGACCTGCTCGTGTTCGGTCATCGACTGCGACAGGCGCCCGCGCACACGCAACTGGAGGCGGCGGAAGGGCTTCAGACGGCGATGAAGGCGCAGACATTCCTGCTCGAGAAAGGCATTCCCCGACTGCCTGTACAGCATGCGGTGAAAGACCTCATTCATCTCGTAATAGTCGTCGGACTGCCCCTGCCCTACCGCGTCCAGACACCGGACGTTGAGCGCCTTCAACTCCTCCAGCGCCTGCTCGGTGATCCGGCTTGCCGCAAGCCGCGCGCAGACCGCCTCGAGTTCGGCCATGACCTCGAACATCTCGATCAGTTCGACCGGCCCCGGCTGTCGCACGAAGACGCCGCGGCGGGGCACCTGCTCGACCAGCCCGGATTGCGTCAGACGGTGCAGCGCCTCGCGGATCGGGGTGCGCGACACCTGGAAGCGGTCGGCAAGCTGGACCTCGTCCAGACGCGCCCCGTCCGTGAATGAGCCTTCGAGGATCAGGCCCTCCAGTTCGTCGGCGATGATGTCGGACCGTTTGCGCTCCATGCGCGGGACCATAGCCGCCCTCAACTTCCCGAACAAGAACGGCGTTCTTGTATACAGGAATGTTGACTCGAAATACATGCTATGCCACGCAGGACCCGACCCGGCGCCAGTCCGGGGAGTCCAGGGAGGACCTTCGATGAAACTGACTCTAGCAGCATCCGTGCTGACCCTCGCCGTTGCAGCAAGCGCCGCCTCGGCGGTCGAACTTCGCCTGTCGCACCAGTTCGCCACCGGCGACGTGCGCCACCAGATCGCCCAGATGATCGCCGACGACGTCGCCGCCGCGGGCGTCGACCTCGAGATCCAGATTTTCCCGAACCAGTCGCTGTTCAAGGCGCGCGAGCAATACACGCCGCTGTCGCGCGGACAGCTCGACATGACCGTCCTGCCGCTGTCCTACGCGGGCGGCCAGCAGCCCGCCTACAACCTCACCCTGATGCCGGGGCTCGTGAAGAACCTCGACCACGGCGACCGGCTGTCGCATTCGCCCTTCATGGACAAGCTGTCCGAGATCATGGCCCAGGACGACGTCATGGTCCTGGTCCACGGCTATCTCGCGGGCGGCTTTGGTTCGAACAAGGGCTGCATCACCAAGCCCGAAGACGTCCAGGGCATAAGCATCCGCGCCGCAGGCAAGTCGTTCGAGGAAATGCTGGCCGGCGCCGGCGCTTCGATCTCGTCGATGGCCTCGTCCGAGATCTATCCCGCGCTCCAGACCGGCGTTCTGGACGCGACGAACACCTCATCGGAAAGCTTCGTGTCTTTCCGCCTCTACGAGCAGCTCAAGTGCTATACGCCCGCGGGCGACACGGCGCTTTGGTTCATGTACCAGCCGCTCCTCATCAACAAGTCGACCTTCGAGGGACTGACCCCGGAACAGCAGACAGCGCTGACCGAGGCGTCGGCCAAGGCCGAGGCCTTCTATCTTGAGGAAGGCAAGAAGGGCGACGAGATCGCGCGCCAGACCTTCGCGGACGCGGGCGTCGAGATCGCCGAGATGACGTCCGAGGACTTCGACGCCTGGCTCGCGCTGGCCAAGGAGACCGCCTTCCCGATCTTCGTACAGGAGACGCCGGGCGGGCAGGAGCTTCTCGACATGGCGCTCTCCGTCGAGTGACCTGAAATCGAGGGCCGCGGCATCCGTCGCGGCCTTCCCCGGCCCCCCTTGCGCGAGAGCCCCATGTCCGACCCCGCACCCGTCGACACGCCCTTGCCCGTGAGGGCGATGAACGCCGTCTCTACCGTCTGCGGCGTAATCGCGGCGCTGATGATCCTGTCCTCCGTGCTGATCACCTGCCAGATGATCTTCGTCCGCCTGATCCTCAACCGCTCGACGATCTGGCAGACCGAGGCGGTGATCTACCTGATGATCGGCGCGACGCTGATCGGCCTGCCCTATGTGCAGAAGCTGCGCGGCCACGTCGGCGTCGACCTTCTGCCAAGCCTTCTTCCGCCCGGTCCCCGGCGAGTGCTCGCGCTTTTTGTCCTTGTCCTGACGATCGCCATGGCGGGCGCCATGGTCTGGTACGGCTTCGACACCTTCCATCTGGCCTGGTCGAGGAACTGGAAATCCGAGACGGTCTGGGCCTTCCCTCTCTGGATTCCCTATGGCGCCGTCCCCTTGGGCTTTGCGCTCTATTTCCTTCAGCTGTCCATGGATCTGTGGATGACGGTCTCGGGCCGAGACAATCCGCTCGCCGCGTCGATGGCGCATGAGGCGGAACTCGAAGAGAGGGTCGGCTGATGGAACCGCTCACGCTCGCCGGTCTCGTCGGCCTCTCCACCGTCATCATGCTCTTCTCGGGCATTTCCGTGGCGGCGGGACTTCTCGTCGTCGCGACGGGCTTCCTCCTGATCTTTGACGGCGCACGCTCGCTGATATCTCTGCCCGACCTCTTCTTCGCCGAACTGAACAGCTTTGCGCTCCTCTCGATCCCGATGTTCATCATCATGGGCGCCGCCATCGCCTCGACGCGGGCCGGCGCCGACCTCTATGAGGCGCTGGAGCGCTGGCTGACCCGCGTACCGGGCGGCCTCGTCATCTCGAACCTCGGCGCCTGCGCGCTCTTCGCCGCCATGTCGGGCTCGTCGCCCGCCACCTGTGCGGCCATCGGCAAGATGGGCATCCCCGAGATGCGCAAGCGTGGCTACCCCGACGGCGTCGCCGCGGGCTCGATCGCGGCCGGTGGCACCCTCGGCATCCTGATCCCGCCCTCCGTGACAATGATCGTCTACGGCATCGCGACCGAAGTCTCGATCGGCCGCCTGTTCCTCGCGGGCGTCTTTCCCGGCATCATGCTGGTCGTCCTGTTCATGGCCTGGTCGATCTGGTCAACCTGGCGGTCCGGCAATGCCCAGGTCCTGAGCGCCAGCAGCTATACTTGGCGCGAGAAGGTCGAGATCCTGCCGCGCGTCCTGCCCTTTCTCGCGATCATCCTGGGCGTGCTCTACGCCATGTACGGCGGCATCGCGACGCCCTCCGAGACGGCAGCCGTTGGCGCACTTCTCTGCATCGTCATCGCCATGGTCATCTATCGCCTGTGGTCGCCGTCGGCCCTCTGGGTCGTCCTGCGGGACTCGACCCGCGAGTCGGTGATGATCCTCTTCATCATCGCGGCGGCGGGCGTGTTCAGCTACATGCTGTCCTCGCTCTTCATCACCCAGGCCATCGCCGAATGGATCGGCACGCTGGACGTCAACAGGTGGGTCCTGATGGGGGCGGTGAACGTCTTCCTTCTGATCGCCGGCTTCTTCCTGCCGCCGGTCGCCGTGATCCTGATGGCTGCGCCGATCCTCCTGCCGATCATCACCGCGGCGGGCTTCGACCCGATCTGGTTCGCGGTCATCCTGACCATCAACATGGAGATTGGGCTGATCTCTCCGCCCGTCGGCCTCAACCTCTACGTCATCAACGGCATCGCGCCCGACATCTCGCTGAAGACGATCCTGCTCGGTTCGCTGCCCTACGTCCTCTGCATGGTGCTTGGCATCGTCATCCTCTGCATCTTCCCCGGCATCGCCACCTGGCTGCCCGAGGCGGTGATGGGACCAGCGCGATGAGCCTCTTCGCCGATCTCCTCACGACCGTCTTCGAGCGCCGGATGCCCCTGCCGGGCAAACTTCGCCGCGACACCCGCCCGATCGAGAAGATCGCCGCCGACCTCGTCGGAACGGCGGGCGAGGAATCCGGCATCACCACCGCGCGGCAACTCTTCGAGCGCTACGCCGCGAAGGACGACGAGGGTAAAACCGCCTTCTTCCGCCACCTCGCCACCGCTATGTCGGTCGATGCACTTCGCCTGCGCGCGGCCCTTGCGGCCTACGAGGAGGGCCAGACGAAAGACAGCTACCGCGCCCTCATGGAGGCCGCCGAACCCGCCCGCCAAGAACTGATCCGCCGCCTGAACCGCGTGCCGGGCGCCACGGGCCAACTCGTGTCGATGCGGAAGGATCTTCTGCGGCTCGGCCGTGGAGATCCCGACCTCGAGGCGCTCGACCTCGATTTCCGACATCTCTTCGCGTCGTGGTTCAACCGTGGTTTCCTCGTCCTGCGCCCCATCAACTGGGAAAGCCCGGCGCACATCCTCGAGAAGATCATCGCCTACGAGGCCGTCCACGCAATCGACGACTGGGACGACCTGCGCCGCCGCCTGCAACCTCGGGACCGCCGCTGCTTCGCCTTCTTCCACCCCGCGATGCCCGACGAACCGCTGATCTTCGTCGAGGTCGCGCTGACCCGGGGCATCCCCGGCTCGGTCCAGACCCTTCTGGCCGAGGACCGCGCACACCTGACGGCAGAAGAGGCGGACACCGCCGTCTTCTACTCGATCTCCAATTGCCAGGCGGGACTTGCCGGCGTCTCCTTCGGTAACTCGCTTATCAAACAGGTCGCCGCCGATCTGTCGGTCGCGCTGCCCGGACTCAAGACCTTCGTCACCCTCTCGCCCATCCCCGGCCTTTCCCGCTGGCTCGAGGACGAAGGCCTCTCGCTCGAGGGCGCCACGCCAAAACGGCGCCGGGAACTCGCGGCGCGCTACCTGCTCACCGCCAAGGACCGCCACGGCGCGCCGCGCGATCCCGTCGCCCGCTTCCACCTCGGCAACGGCGCCATCGTCCACGCCGTTCATGCCGACGCCGACACTTCGGCCAAGGGCATGGCGCAGTCGGGCGGCATGATGGTCAACTACCTCTACGACCTCGACCGGGTGGCGCAGAACCACGAGCGCTTCGCCGCGAGCTACGCCATCGCCTCGACCGGAGAAATCCGTGCGCTGGCCAACGCCGCCGAGACCGCCACCGCCTGAAGGAGCCCGTCGCATGGCCAATCCGCTCTACGACCGCCTCTTCGGACGGCACGCCGGACAGGACACGCCCTTCCTCCATCTTCCGGACGGCAGCACCCTGACCCACGCCGAGTTTCTGGGGATTGCGGCGCGCTTCGCACATGTCCTCTCGGACGCCGGCCTTTCTCCGGGCGACCGCCTTGCCGCTCAGGTGCAGAAATCGCCCGAGGCGCTGGCCCTCTACGCCGCCTGCGTCCAGGCAGGCATCGTCTTCCTGCCGCTCAACACGGCCTATACGGTCGATGAGCTGACCTATTTCATCGAGAACAGCGGCGCCGCACTCGTGATCTGCGACGGGGCCAGCGAAACATCCCTTGCACCCGTCGCAAGCTCCTTGGGCGCACGCCTGATGACGCTGGATGCGGACGGGACCGGCAGCCTGCCGGAGCGCGCCGCCCGGATGCGCACAGCCTTCGACACCGTGGACTGCGCGCCGGACGACCTCGCCGCCTTCCTCTACACCTCCGGCACCACGGGCCGGTCGAAAGGCGCGATGCTGACCCAGAAGAATCTTCTGTCCAACGCCGAGACGCTGGCGGAGCACTGGCGCTTCACACCCGACGACGTCCTTCTCCACGCGTTGCCGATCTTCCATACTCACGGCCTGTTCGTCGCGACGAACGTCACGTTGGCAGGGGGCGGCTCGATGATCTTCCTGCCGAAGTTCGATCAGGACGCGGTCATCGCCGCCCTGCCCGGGGCGACCGTGATGATGGGCGTGCCGACGTTCTACACCCGCCTTCTCGACGATCCGCGGTTCACGAAGGAACTCGTGTCCCACATGCGGCTCTTCGTCTCCGGCTCGGCCCCCCTTCTGTCCGAGACTCACGTCCGGTTCGAGGACCGCACCGGCCACCGCATCCTCGAACGCTACGGCATGACCGAGACCAACATGAACACCTCGAACCCCTACGAGGGCGAGCGCCGCGCCGGGACGGTCGGCAAGCCGCTGCCGGGGGTGGAGCTGAAGATCACCGACCCCGACACAGGCCGCGAGGTGCAGCAGGGCGAGGTCGGCCAGATCGAAGTGCGCGGCCCCAACGTGTTCAAGGGCTACTGGCAGATGCCCGACAAGACCGCCGCCGAACTGCGAGCCGACGGCTTCTTCATCACCGGCGATCTCGGCGTCGTCGATGAAGACGGCTATGTCACCATCGTCGGACGGAACAAGGATCTCATCATCTCGGGCGGCTACAATATCTATCCCAAAGAGATCGAACTGATCCTCGACGACCAGCCCGGCGTCATGGAAAGCGCTGTCATCGGCGTGCCCCACCCGGACTTCGGCGAAACCGTCGTCGGCGTCCTAGTCCCCGAGCCGGGGCAGTCCCCCGACCTCGACGCGATCCAGGCGGCGGCGGGCAGGTCGCTCGCCCGCTTCAAGCATCCGCGAAAGCTCATCGTCCTCGACGAGCTCCCGCGCAACACCATGGGGAAGGTGCAGAAGAACCAGCTGCGCGAGGCCTACAAGGACCTCTTCGTGACAGCCTGACGGTACGAGGGGCCAGCCCCTCGCGCTCCCCGGAGTAGTTCTCGACAGAAGAAGATCAGCCCTCGGCCAGGACCTCGCAGAACGCCGGCCCGAACCGCTCGGCCAGCCGGTCGCCCAGCACGCGCTCGACCTGGTCCGCCGCGTCGGGCCCCAGCGCGGCGACACGCGCCAGAAGCGAGGCCGAGCAGCTCATCGGCTTGCCCGTCCCGTCCTCGCCCCGCGACAGACGCGCCTGCACCGACAGCAGCCGATCATAGACCTCGCCCGCCGCGCGACCTGCCAGCTTGCGCCGCACCGGATGCGCAGGCGCCGCCGCCTCGCCCGTGATTACCTCGAGGAAAGTCCGGCCGTAGCGTTCCAGCTTCTTCGCACCGACGCCCCCGATCCGCGCCATCTCGTCCAGCGACTTCGGCCGCGTTTCGGCCATCTCGATCAGCGTCCGGTCCGGGAAGATGACATAGGCCGGAACCTTCTGCGCCTCGGCCAGCGCGCGCCGCTTGGCTTTCAGCGCCGACAGAAGTGGCGCATCCTCATCCGCCACCAGGGCCTTCACCGCTGGCCGCCGCGCCACCGTTGTCATGGTGTCGCGGCGGAGCAGGATCGCCTGTTCGCCCTTGAGGATCGGCCGTGCGGCCTGCGTCATCCGCAACCCGCCATGCCGCTCGGGATCAGGGCGCACCAGGTCGTGCCCCATCATCTGGCGGAAGATCGCGCCCCACTGGCGCCGGTCGATATCGCGGCCAACGCCGAAGGTCGGAAGCCGGTCGTGCCCGCGCTGCATCACCTTTTCGGTCGCGGAACCCACGAGGATGTCGGTCAGGTGCCCCACCCCGAAGCTCTCGCCCGTCCTCAGCACCGCCGACAGTGCCTTCATCACCGCCTCGGTCCCGTCGAAGGTCTCGGGCGGCGCATCGCACAGATCGCAGGCACCGCACGGCTCCGCCGCATCACCGAAATACGCCAGAAGCCGTACCCGACGACAGCCCTGCGCCTCGGCCAGGCCCAAAAGAGCGTTCAGCCGCCCGTGGTCCGCCATCCGCCGCTCGGGCGGCGCCAGCCCCTCGTCGATCTGCATCCGGCGGAATCGGATGTCGTCGGCGCCGTAAAGGGTCAGCGTTTCAGCCGGCGCGCCGTCACGCCCCGCGCGCCCGATCTCCTGGTAGTAGGACTCGATCGACTTCGGCAGGTCGGCATGCGCGACCCACCGTATGTCCGGCTTGTCGATCCCCATGCCGAAGGCCACCGTCGCCACCACCACCAGCCCGTCGTCGGTCTGGAACCGCCGCTCGACCTCGCGCCGCGCGTCGGGCTCCATCCCGCCGTGATAGGCCAGCGCGTCGCCCCCCGTGTCGCTCAAGGCCTTCGCCAAGGTCTCGGTCTTGGCGCGTGTCCCGCAATAGACGATGCCCGACTGACCCGGCCGCGCCGCTGCAAAGTCGAGGATCTGTTTGCGCGGGCTCTCCTTCGCCGCGAAGGCGAGATGGATGTTCGGCCGGTCGAAGCCACCTAGGAAGAGCCGGGGCGCACGCCCGTCGAACAGACGCTCGACGATCTCGTCCCGCGTCTCGGCGTCCGCCGTCGCGGTGAACGCGGCGAGCGGCACGTCCAGCGCGCGGCGGAGCGCGTTGATCCGCAGATAGTCGGGCCGGAAGTCATGCCCCCACTGGCTGACGCAATGCGCCTCGTCGACGGCGATCATCGTCACGCGCGCCTCGGCCAGCATTCGGCCCGTGCCACCCGAGGCCAGCCGCTCCGGCGCCATGTAGAGAAGCTTGAGCGCCCCCCGGTGGAGCGCGTCGAACACCTCGGCCGTCTCTTCCTCGGTGTTGCCGCTGGTCAGCGCGCCCGCGGCGACGCCCGCCTCGCGCAGGGCCCGAACCTGGTCGCGCATCAGCGCGATGAGGGGAGAGATGACGACGGTCAGTCCGGGCCGGATCAGCGCGGGCAACTGGAAGCACAGAGACTTGCCGCCACCCGTCGGCAGGATCGCCAGAACGTCCTCACCCGCCGTTACCGCAGCGACGATGTCGCCCTGCATCGGACGAAAGCCGTCGAAGCCGAAAACCTGCGACAGAAGAGCGAGGGCCGAGACCTGCGCGCCGTCCATGATGCCTCGATTTTTTTTGATCTGCTCGTTGGCTATACCCTGCCATCTGAACGGCCCGTGAACAAGGCCGGCCGGGCGTCATCTTGCCCCAAATACGCAAAAGGCCGCTGCGGTCGCAGCGGCCATCCGGTTCGTCATCAGCGACGCGTCACATCATGCTGCGCATCAGGTCCGGCAGAAGAATGTCCCGCAGGATGATGATGATCAGGAACAGCACCAGCGGCGCCAGGTCCAGCGCACCGGTATTCGGCAGCATCCGCCGGATCGGACGGTAGATCGGCTCGAGAAGTCGGTTCAGCCCGTCCCAGATCGACGCCACGAGAGGCTGGCGCAGGTTCAGCACCTGGAAGTTGATGAGCCAGCTCATGATGACATGCACCAGAAGCACCATGAAGGCGACGTCCAGGAGAAGGGCGAGGATCTTGTAGAGCGTGAACATGTGCGACCCGTGTCTGAGGCCCTCCTGACCTAAGGGGCCGCGCCGTGCCGCGCAAGTCCGTCCGTGCCGCAGCGTCCCGCTTGACCCCGCAAGGCGCCGGACGGACACCCGGGACCATGTATCCCGTCATCCGCCTCGCCTCGGAAATGGCCCGCGCCCGCAACCTCCTGTCTCCGCCGGCCGGCGAGACCCACGTCAGCCGGATGCGCGTCTGGCCCTGGGACATCGACGTCTTCATGGACCTGAACAACGGTCGCCTGCTGACGCTCTTCGACATCGGGCGGTTCGGCCTCTTCACCCGGATGGGAATCCTGAAGCAGTTGAAGGCCAACGGCTGGTACGGCACCGTCGCGGGCACCTGCATCCGCTACCGCCGCCGCATCACCGTCTTCCAGCATCTCGAACTGCGCACCCGTCTCGCTGGCTGGGATGACCGCTTCATCTACTTCGAGCAGGCCTTCTGGCGCGACGGCGAATGCTGCGCCCACGCCGCCATCCGCACCGCCATCACCGGCGGCAAGGGGATCGTGCCGCCCTCCGAGATGATAGCGACCCTCGGCCATAATCCGGCCTCGCCCGCCCTGCCCGACTGGATCGAGGCCTGGTCGGAGGCCGAAACCCTCCGTCCCTGGCCGCCCGCCTTCTGAGGCGAAAGCCGTTGCCTCATGTCCGGTACGCCGTCTAACTGGCGCGCAAAAGGGACAGGGACCGGGATGGCGGAGCCGACACTCAAGCAGCGCGTCTGGGGCTGGTACTTCTTCGACTGGGCGACGCAGCCCTATCACACCGTCCTTCTGACCTTCGTCTTCGGACCATTCTTCGCCACCGTCGCCGCGACGCACTTCATGGCCACGGGCCTCGAGGAACAGGCGGCCGACGCCCGCGCACAGTCGCTCTGGTCGCTCTGCCTGACGGTGACCGGGCTGATCGTGGGCTTCGGCGGTCCCGTCATGGGAGCCCTCGCCGACACCGCCGGGCGGCGGATGCCCTGGATCGTCGTTTTCTCGGCCCTTTATGTCACGGGGGCCTCGGCCCTCTGGGTCACGATGCCCGACGGCTCGAACCTCTCCTTCGCGCTCATTGCCTTCGGGATCGGCTTCATCGGGGCCGAATTTGCGCTGATCTTCACCAACGCCCAGCTTCCCGGTCTGGGGACGCGCGCCGAGATCGGCCGCATCTCCGGCTCCGGCTTCGCCTTCGGTTACCTGGGCGGCCTTGTGTCGCTGATCCTCGTCCTGGCGCTCTTCGTCGAGCAGCCCTCGGGCAAGACGCTTGTCGGCCTGTCGCCGCTCTTCGGTCTCGACCCCGACATGCGCGAGGGCACCCGCTTCGCGGGACCCTTCGCCGCGATCTGGTTCGTCATCTTCATGGTGCCCTACTTCCTGTGGGTGCGCGAAACCCGCAGCGTCCGCCGCCCCCACTCCGTCTCCGCCGCCCTCATCCACCTTGCAGCCTCGGTCCGCGCGCTGAAGGACCGCCCCAGCCTCGCCTCCTACCTCGGCGGCTCGATGCTCTACCGCGACGCGCTGAACGGCCTTTACGGCTTCGGAGGCACCTATGCCGCCCTCGTCCTGAACTGGGACGTCATCCGCATCGGCGTCTTCGGCATTGTCAGCGTCATCGCCGCCGCCGCCTTCTCATGGCTGGGCGGCCACCTCGACCGCCGCCACGGTCCGAAACCCGTCATCACAACCGCCGTCCTCGGCCTCACCATAGTCAGCGCCGTGGTCGCCTCGATGACCCGCGAGAGCTTTTTCGGCATCCCCCTCGCCGAAGGCTCCAGCCTCCCGGACACCGTTTTCCTTTTCTGCGGCGTCCTCATCGGCGGCCTGGGAGGCGTCCTCCAGGCGGCGAGCCGGTCGATGATGGTGCGCCACACCGACGCCGGGTCCGAAACCTCGGGCTTCGGGCTCTACGGGCTGGCGGGCCGGGCAACCTCGTTCCTCGCGCCTGCGCTGATCGGTCTCGTCACCATCGCAACCGGCGACGCGAGGCTTGGCGTCCTGCCGCTGATACTGCTCTTTCTTTCGGGCCTCGGTCTGCTACGCTGGACACGACCTGAAGGAGACCGAGCAGAACAATGGTCCGACACGTCCTTGCCGCCCTCGCCCTGATCCTGTCGCTTGCCCCTGCGGCCCACGCACAGCCACTGGCGAAAGAACTCTTCGGCGCCGAACGCGGTCCCGCCGCCGGTCGCGCCGCGGCGTTTGGAAGCTACGCCAAGGGCTGCATCGCCGGCGCCGCCCAACTGCCCGAAAGCGGTCCGACCTGGCAGGCCATGCGCCTCTCGCGCAACCGCAACTGGGGTCATCCCGAAACGCTCGCCTTCATCCAGCGCCTGTCGGCCTTCGCGGCGAAACAGCCCGGCTGGCAGGGCCTCTACATCGGCGACATGTCCCAGCCCAAGGGCGGCCCGATGCTGACTGGCCACCGCAGCCACCAGGTCGGTCTCGACATCGACATCTGGATGAACCCGCCCAAGACCCTCCGCCTCTCCGCGCGCGAGCGCGAGAACATCTCGGCCACCTCGATGCAGCGGGCCGGCGGCGCCTACGTCAACAACCTCTGGACACCGCAGCATCACGCCCTCATCCGGCAGGCCGCAAAGGACCCCGCCGTCGCCCGCATCTTCGTCTTCCCCGGCGCGAAGGTGCAGATGTGCCGCGACGAGAAAGGCGACCGAAGCTGGCTCAGGAAGGTCCGGCCCTGGTGGGGACACCACTATCACTTCCACGTCCGGCTCGCCTGCCCCCGCGGCGCGCGCGGCTGCGAGAACCAGGCCCCGCCGCCCGCCGGCGACGGATGTGCCGATGCGCAGGACTGGGTGAACAACATCCTCAACCCGCCGCCGCCCGATCCGAACGCCAGGCCCTCGCCCCCGGCGCGGGAATACGTCCTGTCCGACCTGCCCGCGCAATGCTCCAGCGTCCTGTCGCGCTGATCCTCGCGACCTGTCTCGCTTCCGGACCTGCGCGGGCCGAAGAACTGGATCCCATCGGCCGGTTCGACTGGGACAGCCAGTTGATCGTCGGGCTCTCCGGGATCGAGATGGATGACGACGGGATGGGCTTCACCGCGGTCAGCGACCAGGGCTGGTGGCTGCAGGGCGCATTGACCCGCGACGGCGAGGTCATCACCGGGGTCGAGATCGAACGGCTCGAACCCATCCTCGGCTCGAACGGCCTGCCCGCGGCCGCCCGCCGCGTGGGCGACTGGTCCGACGCCGAGGGCCTCGCCATCGGACCCGACGGCCGGGCCTGGGTGTCGTTCGAACGATGGGCCCACGTCTGGTGGTACGATGCGCCGTTTTCGAAAGCCAACCACATTCCCGACCACGAGACCTTCAAGGACTACGCCGACAACTGGCAACTCGAGGCCATCGCCATATCCCCCGAAGGCACGGTTTACGCCTTTCCCGAACGCCCGCTGGCCGAGGGCTTTCCGATCTACCGCCTCGCCCCCGGCAACCTCTGGGAAATCGACGGCTACCTCCCCGAAAGCGAGGTCTTCGGCATCGTCGGCGCCGACTTCGATGCGGACGGCACGCTCTACCTTCTCGAACGGAAACTGGTCGTGGGCCTCTGGTGGCAGAACCGCGTGCGCCGCGTGCGGCTCGACACCGGCGCCGACACTGTCATCTGGACCGGAGAGCGCGGCGAATACGGTAATCTCGAAGGCCTCTCGGTCTGGAGCGACGACACCGGCCGCCGCCTTACCCTGATCTCGGACAACAACGGCAGCTCCGCCACGCCCACCGAATTCGTCGAGTTCCGCTTGACCGACTAGGGCGCGAGAGGTATTCGCCCCCGTCCCCGAACGTGGGGCCAAGTCTCCGCCACCTTGTCAAAACGGAACCCGACATGACCCGACTTCTTCCCGGCGTGATCGCCATGGCCGCCATCGTTGTGGCCTCCAACATCCTCGTGCAGTTCCTCTTCGGCGACTGGCTGACCTGGGGCGCCTTCACCTATCCCTTCGCCTTTCTCGTCACCGACGTCATGAACCGCGTCTACGGCGCGGCCACCGCCCGCAAGGTGGTGATCGCGGGCTTCGCCACAGGCGTCGCCTGTTCCCTGATCGGCACGCAGATCATGGGCGAGTTCGGGCCTCTCGTGACGTGGCGCATCGCCATCGCCTCCGGGACGGCCTTCCTGACCGCTCAACTCCTCGACGTGGCGATCTTCGACCGCCTACGCGAAGAGGCGTGGTGGCGCGCGCCGCTCGTCTCGACCCTGATCGGCTCGGCCGTCGATACCATCCTCTTCTTCACGCTGGCCTTTTCGGCCAGCCTGTCGTTCCTCGAACCCGGCAACGACGTCTCCTGGGCCAACGAGATGTTGCCGCTCCTCGGCGTCGGCCCTGCGGTCCCGCTCTGGATCTCGCTCGCCCTGGCCGATTGGTGCGTAAAACTTGGGCTCGCGATTGTGACGCTCGTGCCATTTCGAGTCATCGTGCAAAAAATCGCGCCGCTCGGATCGTGAATTAATTTGACAGACACAAATAGCGTGCCACCCTCCAGGTATCGGCAACCAATTGAAAGGAGGTGGTCCAGTGTCTAGAGCGATATTGGAGATATGTGTCCGGACAGTCGGGGGGGCCGTTGCCTAGGGCAGACCCGAAGGCAGAACACTCCTGATTGGGCCCGTCGACACGGTCGACCCCTAACTGGCCCATCTCCAAGAAACTCGGAAGGGTCGCGCCAGTCGCGGCCCTTCTTCCTTTGACTTCGGACCGAGCCATGCGCATCACGCCCGACATCGAGATCGCAGACTGGGAGCTGACCGAGCAGTTCGTTCGCTCAAGCGGCCCGGGCGGTCAGAACGTCAACAAGGTCAACACCGCCGTCGAGTTGCGCTTCGAGGCGGAGCGGTCTCCGAACCTGCCCGACCCCGTGAAACGAAGGCTTCGGCGACTGGCGGGCCGGCGCTGGACCAAGGACGGCGCGCTGATCATCCAGGTCTCGGAAGAACGCAGCCAGGCCCGCAACCGGGATATCGCGCGCGAACGCCTCGCAGACCTGATCCGCCGCGCGACCATCGTGCCGAAGCCGCGCCTCAAGACCCGCGTATCGCTCTCGCAGAAGCGCAAGCGCCTCGACGCCAAGAAGCGCCGAGGCGAGATCAAGTCGGCCCGCGGCCCGGTCGACGAGCCCTAGATCACCCTCCCCGGATTGCACCCCGCCCCACCGCCTGCCATTCAAGGCACGCGACAGGAGACCGCCATGACAGACGACACGAACCGCGTGTTCCGCGACGCGCACCAGGACAGCGCGACCGCGCGCGACATCCCCGACACGCCGCAGACGCGTTCGCCATCCTACCGTCTTGCCTTTGCCGACGCCGACTTCCTCCTGCGCGACGAACTGCGTCCCGTCCGCCTGCAGCTCGAGCTTCTGAAGCCCGAGATGATGATGACCGAATATGGCATCGACTCCACGGTCGTCCTCTTCGGGGGCGCCCGCATTCCCAGCCCGGAAGACGCGCAGACGGCGCGCACCCAGACCCTCGCGGACCTCAGCCGCTACTACGAAGAGGCCCGCATCTTCGCCCGTCTTCTCACCGAGCGGGCCATCGCCTCCAGCACCGGCGGCCGCGAGCACGTCATCGTCACGGGCGGCGGACCCGGAGTGATGGAGGCCGGCAACAAGGGCGCGGCCGAGGCCGGGGGCGTGTCCATCGGCCTGAACATCGTCCTGCCGCACGAGCAGGCGCCGAACGATTACGTGACGCCCGACCTCGCGTTCAATTTCCACTACTTCGCCATCAGGAAGATGCACTTCCTGATGCGCGCCGCCGCCATCGCCGTCTTTCCCGGCGGCTTCGGCACGCTCGACGAGCTGTTCGAGTCCCTGACGCTGATCCAGACCGGCCGGATGAAACCCATCCCGTTCCTGCTTTTCGGCTCGGAATTCTGGAATCGCATCGTGGACTTCAAGGCACTGGCCGAAGCGGGTACGATCTCGGACGCCGACCTCGACCTGTTCCGTTTCGTGGACACGGCCGAGGAAGCAATCGCGTGCATGGAAAACTGGCCCGGTCCGCACACGCGACGTCAAAGCATCCCGGGTCGCAACGCATAACCAAAGGGTGGGACAATGGGACTGATTTGGCTTCTGATCGTCGGCCTGATCGCGGGATGGCTCGCGAACCAGATCATGAAGAAGGATAGCGGCAGCTTGCCGATGAACCTCGTGGTCGGCGTCGTCGGCGCGCTGATCGGCGGATTTCTGGGACGTTTGATCGGCCTCCAGGCGACGGGCCTAATAGGCTCGATCATCATGGCGACCATCGGCGCGGTGGTCCTTCTGTGGATCGTCGCGAAGGTCAGGGAGCGCTAAGGAACAAGATTGACCGCGCGCAGTTGTCAGGCGACACATTTGCAGGGAGATACGCAAAATGGACGCTCTAGGCTGGTTCTCTTTCCTCATCGTCGGCCTTCTGGCGGGCTGGATCGCCGAGAAGGTGATGAAGCGCGATCACGGGTTGATGATGAACCTGATCGTGGGCGTCGTCGGCGCCTACCTCGGCGCCTTCGTTGCCAGCCTGATCGGCATCACCGCCGGCGGTTTCCTCGGAGCGCTGGTCATCGCGATCATCGGTGCGGTCCTGCTTCTCTGGCTGGTCAGCCTCATCCGTCGCTGACCCTCAGACCGTGCGCACCTCGGTGTGCGACTTGAGAACCTCGTCGCCGTCGGATTGCTCGATCCTGTAGGCCGGGCAGTCCGCCGACGCGTTCCGCGTGATCTCGCTTCCCTTGATCGTCAGCGTCTGTCGGCTGGTATAGACCTTCACGACCTTTCCGCGCGCCGTACTGCCGGACCAGGTCCACTCGACGGTATCGCCTTCCTTGTACCCTGCGCTCATACCTCGGTCTCGGACAGATACGACACGATCAACTCGCGCACCTTGGGATCCGTGATCTCGCTGTAGGGCTTCATCGCGTTCCCCGGCACCACGGCGTCCGGCGCTTCGATGAAGGCGTCCAGCGTCTCGGCATCCCACACGACATCGGACCCCGCCATCGCATCGCTGTACCCATAGCCGGGGACCGAACCGGCTTTCCGGTCGATCACGGCATGTAGCGTCGGTCCCATGCGGTTGTCGCCCTCCTCGACGGAATGGCAGGTGCGGCAATGGTTGTTGAACTCGACCTCGCCGCTCGCGTCCTGTGACATCGCGGGCGACGCGGCCAGAACGATCAGGGCTGTCAGGAATTTCTGCATGATCCACCTCCAGCCCGTCAACGCCGGAGGTGGCCCGCCGTTCCCCTCAGAGCCCGCTCTCGGCGGCGATCTGCGCGCGGGACTTGCGCTCGCGCTCGGTCGCGGACTTCAACTGCCCGCAGGCCGCCATGATATCCTCGCCCCGCGGCGTGCGAATGGGCGAGGCGTATCCCGCCTTGTAGACGATGTCCGAGAACGCCTCGATCCGCGACCAGTCCGACCGCTCGTAGGGCGCACCGGGCCACTCGTTGAAGGGGATGAGATTGATCTTCGCCGGAATGCCCGCGATCAGCTTCACCAGCCGCCGCGCATCCTCGTCGCTGTCGTTCACACCCTTCAGCATGACGTATTCGAAGGTGATCCGCTCCGAGTTCGAGGCCTTCGGATAAGCGCGCAACGCATCGAGAAGCTCGGCGATGTTCCAGCGCTTGTTGATCGGCACCAGCCTGTTGCGCACCTCGTCGGTGGTCGCGTGGAACGACACCGCCAGCATGCAGCCGATCTCTTCGGCCGTCCGCGCGATCTCGGGCACGACGCCGCTGGTCGACAGGGTGATCCGCCGCCGCGACAAGGCGATGCCCTCCGCGTCCATCGCGATCTTCATCGCGTCGCGCACCGCCTCGAAGTTGTAGAGAGGCTCGCCCATTCCCATCAGCACGATGTTGGACAGAAGGCGCGGCCCCGCCTCGCCCATGCCCACGCCGTGCTCGGGCCATTCGCCCAGGTCGTCACGCGCCAGCATGACCTGACCCACGATCTCGCCCGCCGTCAGGTTGCGCACCAGCTTCTGCGTGCCGGTATGGCAGAACGAACAGGTCAGCGTGCAGCCGACCTGGCTCGAGATGCAGAGCGTGCCGCGATCCTCTTCGGGGATATAGACCGTCTCGACCTCGTGCCCGCCCGCGATGCGCACAAGGTATTTGCGCGTGCCGTCAGCGCTGACGTGGCGGCTGACGACCTCAGGCAGCGCGATGGTGAACTTTTCGGCCAGAAGCGCGCGATAGTCCTTAGACAGATTGGTCATCTCGCCGAAGTCGCGCACGCCCCAGAAATAGACCCACTGCCAGATCTGGTTGACCCGCATCTTCGCCTGCTTCTCGGGCGTTCCCGCCTCGATCAGCGCCAGGCGCATGGCCTCGCGCGTCAGGCCGACGACATTCGTCCGCCCCTCCGCCGAGGCGGACTCCTTGCGGGGGATAGTCACGACATCCTGGGTGATGGGCGCTGTGGCGTCGGTCATGGCTTTGGCTTTCCGGGGTCAGAGGCGGCATATAAGCGAAGCCGCCCCAAAAGCCAAATCCGAAACACCTCAGCGGCGCGGCATGCTCCACTTGGACGGGGCGTCGCGCCGGTAAAGCCGCAACGCCAGTCCCAGCCCCACACCGACGCCGATGGCCACCGTCAGGTCGGCCACCACCGTCAGGACGAACGTCAGCACCAGAAGCAGCCGGTCCGACACCCGCATCCGCGCGTACTCTGCCCACTTGTGCGGCTCGGACATGTTCCATGCTGTCAGGATCAGAAGCCCGGCCAGCGCCGGCATGGCAAGATAGCCCGCAAGCGGCGCGGCGATGGCCATGACGGCAAGGATGGCGACGGCATGAACGATCCCCGCAACGGGCGTCTGTCCTCCGGCCCGCACGTTCGTCGCCGTCCGCGCGATGGCGCCCGTCGCCGGCAGGCCTCCGAACAACGCCGATCCCAGGTTCGCCGCACCTTGGGCGATCAGCTCGGCGCTCGGCCGGTGCGATCCGCCCGTCATGCGGTCGGCGACCATTGCAGAGAGAAGCGACTCGACGCCCGCCAGGAAGGCGATCACCAGAGCGGACGGCAACAGTTCACGGAACCGCGCAAGGTCGAGGTCCGGCAGCGATGGCGCGGGCAGCGTTCTCGGCAGCGCGCCGAAGCGGCCCTCGATCGTGTCGACCGGCAGCGCCAGCAAGGCCACGGCGGCAGAGGTCAGCGCGACCGCGACGATCAGGCCCGGCTGGCGCGGTGCGAGACGACGCAGAGCGACGATCAGCACCATCGTCACCAGCCCCACGGACAGGGCGGCGGGATTCAAGGTCCCTCGTGCGGCCCAGAGACCCGCGATCTTGCCGAAGAACTCGGCGGGCGTCGCGCCCTTCAGGCCGAACAGGTCCTGAAGCTGGCTCGTCGCGATGATGACGGCGATCCCGATGGTGAAGCCGCTGACCACCGGCTCCGGCACCAGCGCGATCAGCCGGCCGGCGCGCAGGAAACCCGCCACCAGCAGGATCACCCCCGCCATCAACGTCGCAAGCACCAGCCCGTCATAGCCGTGTTCCGCGATCACGCCCGCGACGACGACGATGAAGGCCCCCGTCGGTCCGCCAATCTGCACCCGGCTTCCGCCCAGAAGCGAGATCAGGAAGCCCGCGACGACCGCCGTCACCAATCCCTTCGCCGGATCCGCGCCCGACGCGATGGCGATGGCGAGGCTCAGCGGCAGCGCCACCATCGCGACGGTCAATCCGGCCGCGAGGTCCGCCGCGAAAAGCGTGCGCGTGTATCCCGGAAGGGTCGTGAGAAGCTGAGGCTTCACGTCAGGTCCATTGGAGAGGCTCGCCGCGACGCTAGTCCCGCGCCCCCCATCCGACAATCGTAAATCGCGCGGTAATCTTTGTTACCGCCCGCATCTCCGAGACGCCGGATTGCCCGTCACTCGTCACAGATGTCCGACGGTTTGCCGACAGCTGCCATACGCTTTGCCGACACGCCCGCTTCACGCCTCGGCCGTGTTTTAAAGGCGTTTACCTTCGCGGGCTTTCTCCGCAACGCCCTGCCCGGCGCGCCTCATTAACCCTTGGCGCGCCCCGCTGCCGTCCCGGATGACAACGCGCCCCGCTCCCGCTACCGTCCCGCGCATGATCGACGACCTTCCCCGCTGCTTCGGGTCTTCCTCCGAACTCTACGCCCACTACCACGACACCGAATGGGGCGTGCCCGTACACGACGACAGGACGCTTTTCGAGATGCTCATCCTCGAAGGAGCCCATGCCGGCCTGTCGTGGGAGACGGTGCTGAAGAAACGAGATGGCTACCGCCGCATCTTCCACGACTTCGACGTCGCCAGGGTCGCCGCCATGACCGACGAAGACCTTGCTGTCGCACTGACTGACCCGGGCATCGTGCGCCACCGCCAGAAGGTCGAGGCCACGCGCCGCAACGCCCGTATCTTCATGGAAATGCAGAGAGAATACGGCAGCGTCTCGCACTGGCTCTGGTCCCATGTCGACGGCGAGCCCCTCCGAGGCGACTGGTCCGAGCGCGGCGACATCCCCGCGACGACGCCTCTCTCGGACGCCATCTCGAAAGACCTTCGAAAGCGCGGAATGGGCTTCGTCGGACCCACAATCATCTACGCCTACCTCCAGGCCGTGGGCGTCGTGAACGACCATTGGCGCGGCTGCTGGATTTCGACCCGCGCGCTTCTCGTTGCCCGGTCCTCCAAGCCGGGATAGCCCTAAGCCATGACCTGCGATCCCATCGACCTGACCCGCCGCCTCGTCCGTTGTCCCTCGGTCACCCCCGAGGAAGGCGGCGCGATCAGCCTTCTCCAGGACCTCCTGACCGAGGCCGGCTTCACCTGCCACCGCGCCGACCGGGGCGAGACCGCGAACCTCGTCGCCAGATGGGGCGCCAAGGCCCATCCCCGCACCTTCGGCTTCAACGGCCACACCGACGTCGTTCCTCCCGGCGACCCCCAGAAATGGGCCCACGATCCCTTCTCAGCAACTATCGAGAATGGCTGGCTTTTCGGCAGGGGCGCCGCCGACATGAAGTCCGGCGTGGCCGCCTTCGTCGCTGCCGCGGTCGACCTCGTCGCTGAGGCTCCGCCCGATGGCGCGATCCTCATCACCGTGACCGGCGACGAGGAAGGCGACGCCACCGACGGCACCCCCGCGATCCTCCACTGGATGAACGCGACCGGCGAGGCGATGAGCGTGTGCCTCGTCGGAGAACCGACCTGTCCCTCCGAAATGGGAGAGATGATGAAGGTCGGACGCCGCGGATCGATAACCGCCGTCTTTACCGCAACCGGCGTGCAGGGCCACTCCGCCTATCCGCATCGCGCGAAGAACCCCGTGTCCGCGATGGCGCGCCTGATCGACCGCCTCGCCAGCCACACCATCGACGACGGCACCGAGCATTTCGACGCCTCGACACTTGCCGTGACCACCTTCGACACCGGCAACCCCGCCACCAACGTCATCCCGGCGGGCTGCCGCGCCACGGTGAACATCCGTTTCAATGACGCCCATACCTCGGACAGCCTGACCTCGTGGCTTGCCGCTGAGGCACGCAAGGTCGCCGAGCAAACGGGCGTCGAGATCGGAATGACCGCTCGCGTCTCGGGCGAAAGTTTTCTGACCCCGCCCGGACCGCTGTCGGACCTCGTCGCCAGTGCGGTCGAGGCCGAGACAGGCCGACGTCCGGTGCTGTCGACATCGGGCGGCACGTCGGACGCGCGCTTCATCCGAAGTCATTGCCCTGTGGTGGAATTCGGCCTCGTCGGCCAGACCATGCACCAGGTGGACGAAAGGGTGCGGGTCGAGCACATCGACCAGCTCAAGGCCGTCTACCGCCGCATCCTCGAAAGCTACTTCGCGTGACCGTCCGCCGCGCCCGCCCGGGTGACATGCCCGCGGTTATGGACATTCGGCGCACGGTTTTCATCGACGAACAGTCGGTCCCCGAGACCATCGAACGCGATATGTTCGACGCCACGGCGCTTCACCTCGTCGCTCTCGCCGACGGCCGACCCGTGGGAACGGCCCGCATCGTCATCGGCGGGGGCATAGGCAAGATCGGGCGCGTTGCCGTCCTGAAGCCCTACAGGGGCACCGGCCTTGGCCGAGCCCTGATCCGCCTCGCGATGGAGGAGAGCCGACTCGCGGGCGCCCATACCGCGAAGCTCGGCGCACAGACCCATGCCCTGGGTTTCTACGAGGCGCTCGGTTTCACCGCGCAGGGGGACGAGTACCTCGACGCCGGAATCCCGCACCGCGACATGACATGCCCGCTCTAGGGCGCAGGCGACCCACCCTGATCGTCATGCTGAAGGAACCCCGCGCCGGGCGCGTCAAGACCCGCCTTGGCCGCCAGGTGGGAATGACCGTCGCCGCCTGGTGGTTTCGTCACCAGGCACGACACCTGCTGCGTCGCCTGGACGACCGGAGGTGGGTCCTGGTCCTCGCCGTGACGCCGGATGCCGAGGGACTGAGAAGCCGTTCCTGGCCGGCGCACCTCCCGCGCATCGCCCAGGGCAGAGGCGACCTTGGCCAACGCATGGCGCGCTGCCTTCTCGCCTCACAGGGCCCCGCCATCCTGATCGGTGCGGACATCCCGGGTGTCCGGCGACATCACATCGAGGAAGCATTTCAGTCTCTTGGCCACCACGGAAGCGTCATTGGACCCGCCATGGACGGTGGCTTCTGGCTCATCGGTCTGCGCCATCCCGAACGCACGCTGCCTGCCTTCCTCGACGGCATCGCGTGGTCTCAAGATAACACGCTGGATAACACCCTGCCTCGGCTTCCCCACCCCGTCGCGAGCGCCGCCACTCTCTCCGACGTCGACGACGCGGACGACCTCTGAGAGAACCTGTGGCCAGCGGTTTCCCCCGTGACCTCTCCGCACGCTCATGATACCGCCGGGACATGGCCCGTATCCCCTCGAAAAAGGACATCCTCGACTGGATCGCCGAGCATCCGACGGCGACCGCGAAGCGCGACATTGCCAAGGCCTTCGGCATCAAGGGCGCGGATCGGATCGACCTGAAGCGCGTCTTGAAAGAGCTCGAAGAGGACGGCCAACTCGAGAGGCGGCGCAAGACCTACCGCGACCCGGACCGCCTGCCTCCCGTCTCCGTCCTCCAGGTCACGGGCCCGGGCAAGGACGGCGACCTCTACGCCCGTCCGCTTGAATGGCAGGGCGACGGACCCGAGCCGCGCATCCTTCTGATACCGCGCGACTCCGATCCCGCTCTTGGTGAGGGCGACCGCATCCTCGCGCGGGTGACCCTCGTCCGGGACGAGGACCATGCCTACGAAGCCCGCCTGATCCGCCGCATCGGGACGAACCCGCGGAAGGTCCTTGGCGTCTTCCGCAAGACCGCCGAGGGAGGCCGCATCCTGCCTGTCGACAAGGGCGCGGCGCGGGAATGGCGAGTGGCAAAGGATGCGACGCACGGCGCGAAGGACGGCGAACTGGTCGAGGCCGAGCAGGCTGGGCCGAAGGACAGCATGGGTCTTCCACGTGCACGGATCGTGACGCGCCTGGGTGACCCGTCGCAGCCGCGCGCTGTGTTCCTCATCGCCATTCACCAGCACGGACTGCGCGACGACTTCGCCGACGACGCGATCGCCGAGGCCGACGCGATGGAGCCGGCGGGGATGCAAGGCCGCGAGGATTTCCGCGAGGTACCGCTGGTCACCATCGACCCCTCGGACGCTCGCGATCACGACGATGCGGTTTGGGCCGAAGCCGATCCCGACCCGAAGAACGTCGGCGGGTTCATCCTTTGGGTCGCCATCGCCGACGTGTCGCACTACGTCACCCCCGGTTCGGCGCTGGACCGGGAAGCCTGGGAGCGGGGCAACTCGACCTACTTTCCCGACCGCGTGGTGCCGATGCTGCCGGACCGGCTGTCCGGCGACCTGTGTTCCTTGCACGAAGGTGTTCCGCGCGCCTGCCTCGTCGCGAGCATCCGCATCGACGCGAAGGGCGAGAAGCGCGACCACTCGTTCCATCGCGGCCTGATGCGCTCCGACGCGACGCTCCATTACGAAGAAGTGCAGGCCGCCATCGATGGCCAGCCGAACGAGAAGACCGTGCCCCTGCTCGAAACGGTGATCCGACCGCTCTACGCGGCCTACCACGCCCTTGCGACGGCACGGAAGGCGCGCGAGCCCCTCGATCTCGACCTGCCCGAGCGGCAGGTGATCCTGGGCGAAGATGGCACGGTAAGGTCCGTCGCCTTCAAGGACCGCCTCGACGCGCACCGGCTGATCGAGGAGTTCATGATCCTCGCCAACGTCGCCGCCGCCGAAACCCTGATCGCGAAGCGTACGCCGCTTTTGTTCCGCGTCCACGAGGAACCCGACCCCGACAAGATGGAGGCCCTCCGCGAGGTCGCACAGGGGGCCGGCCTGACGCTCGCCAAGGGGCAGGTTCTGAAGACGGCACACCTGAACCGCCTTCTGGCCCAGGCCGAGGGTCACGACGACGACGCGATCATCAACATGGCCGTCCTGCGGGCCATGACGCAAGCCTACTACAGCCCTGAGAATTTCGGCCACTTCGGCCTCGCGCTGAAGGCCTATGCCCATTTCACATCACCGATCCGGCGCTATGCCGACCTCGTCGTCCACCGCGCCCTGATCCGTGCGCACGGCTGGGGCGGTGACGGGCTGACCGAGGACGAGATCGAGCGGCTGGCGAACACCGGCGAGCAGATCTCGATGACCGAAAGGCGATCGATGGAAGCGGAACGGGACACCACGGACCGCTACTTGGCCGCCTATCTCTCGGACCGCGTCGGGAGCGAGTTCAAGGGGCGAATCTCGGGGATCCAGAGGTTCGGCGCTTTCGTTCGGCTGGACGAGACCGGCGCCGACGGTCTGATCCCGATCCGTGAGATCGGCCGCGAATATTTCCACTTCGACCGCGACAGCCAGACACTCATGGGGTCCGAGACCGGCATGACGCTGACCATCGGTCAGAGGGTGACGGTGCGTCTTTCCGAAGCGGTGCCGGTTACGGGCGGCATCCTTCTGGAACTGCTGGAGGTCGAGGGCGGTGCCCTTCCTGCCGCGCCGCGCAAGGGGCGGGGAAAGGGTCCCGTCCGCCGCAAGGAAAAGGCGGGGGCGGCGAAGGCGCGCAAGGAACGCAAGGTCGCGCGGCGCCGCAAATAGGGTCTGCCCCCGGTCGGTGCGTCTGCCGCGCGACGCCTCGCCGATCTCGGCGCAGGCCGCTTCCGACGAGGACCGAATCCCGCTAACCTCCACCACGAGCAGTCAAAACACAGGTGAACCATGCGCATGCTAAAGGTCGCCATCCTCGCGTTCTGCCTTGTCACCGGCCCGGCCGTGGCAGGCCCGGATACATCCGTTTCGCCCCGACCGCGACCCGCCCATGCAGAGGAGGCGCAGATCGTGCTTGCCCAGGCTTCGCGCTCCAGCATGGAGTTCCAGAGGTGGATCGACGGGTTTCGCGGCCGTGCAAGGGCCGCCGGCATCCGTGACGGCGTGTTCAACGCAGCCTTCCAAGGCGTACGCTATGATCCGGGCGTGATCGAAAAGGACCGCAACCAGTCCGAGTTCACCAAGCCGATCTGGGAATACCTCGACAGCGCCGCCTCCGACGCCCGCGTCCGCAACGGCCGCGACGCGGTGCGCCGCCATCAGAGGCTCCTCGACGCGATCGAGGCAGCCTACGGCGTCGAAGGCGAGGTCGTGGCCGCCGTCTGGGGTCTCGAGAGCGCATATGGCGAGTATCGGGGCAGCGAACCCCTGATCCAGTCTCTGGCCACGCTTGCCTTTGACGGGCGCCGCGGAAGGTTCTTCGAAGAGCAACTCGTCGCGGCACTGAAGATCGTGCAGGCCGGCGATGTGTCCCCGGGTCGCATGACGGGAAGCTGGGCCGGGGCAATGGGCCACACACAATTCATCCCGACGTCGTACCTTGCCTACGCGGTGGACTTCACTGGCGACGGCAAGCGCGACATCTGGTCCGACGATCCGGCCGACGCCCTCGCCTCGACCGCCGCCTACCTTCGGCGCTTCGGATGGACCAAGGGTCAGCCCTGGGGGGTCGAGGTCGCCTTGCCGCGCGGCTTCGACTATGCGGAGACCGGAGAGCGTATCAAGAAGAGCCCGGCCGAGTGGGCGGCGCTCGGCATCCGTGATACGCAGGGTGGCACGGTCCCGAACTACGGAAGCGCCTCCATCCTCTTGCCCGCCGGCGCGCAGGGTGCGGCTTTCATGATCTTCCAGAACTTTCACGTCATCGAGCGCTATAATACGGCCGACGCTTATGTCATCGGCGTCGGTCACCTGTCCGACCGTATCCGCGGCGCCGGTCCGCTCAAGTCGGGATGGCCGCGCGGCGACCGCAACCTGCGCTTCGCAGAAAAAAAGGAGATGCAGGCGCTTCTGTCGCGGCGGGGCTTCGAGACTGGCGGTGTCGACGGCATCATCGGTCCGAACACGATCCAGGCGATCCGGCGCTTCCAGGTCTCCATCGGAATGATCCCCGACGGGTATGCCAGCTTCGAGATCCTCAACCGGCTGAAATAGCGAAACCTGCCTCCGGCCCGTCCAAGGGCCTGTGGCGCGGCAACAACCACGGCAAGCTTTTCATCCGGCGGGCTTTTCCGATCGCGGGCGCACGCGCATCATCCGGCAAAGCAAAACCCGAGGCAGGGTCGCGTGCGGGACCGGGAATACCCGGACCATGCGCAAGACGGACAACGGCAGACGGCACCGGCACGACCGGTGGCGGACCCGGCCTCGTGATCGCGACATGAGGCTGACATGGTTCAGGGCGTCGAGCTCAACTACAACATCAACGCCAGCGCAATGCAGATGGCGAACCTCATCTTCGGGGACAGGGTCACCGTCCTAAGCGCCAGCTACACCGGCGACAACCGCGCGTCGGCGATATACTCCAATGGCGATAGCATTTCGCCTGGCGTGGTGCCGTCGGACAGCGGCGTGATCCTCTCGACGGGCGACGCCCGCGCCTTCACGACGCGGAACAATTCGCAGTCGAACACTTCTTCCTCGACAACAACGTCAAATGACGGGCCGAACCGCGAAGACGATTTCGATGAACTTTCCGGGACAAGGACTTATGACGCCTCGTTCCTCGAGGTGGACTTCATCCCTGATGCGGGGACCGAGTTCATAACGATGGAATTCGTGTTCTCGTCGGACGAATACCCCGAGTATGCCACGTCGATCTACAACGACATGGTGGGTGTCTGGATCAACGGGGAGATCGTGCCGTTGGCGGCGGGCACCGGCCAGACCAGCGTCACGAACATCAACCTGTCGGGCGCGCAGAACCTTTTCATCTCGAATACCGGCGACCAGTACAACACCGAGATGGACGGCTTTACTGTATCCATGTCGCTGACCATTCCGGTGATCGCCGGGCAGGTGAACTCGATCAAGATCGGCATCGCCGACGTCTCGGACGACCAGTACGACTCCAACGTGCTGATCGCGGCCGACAGTGTGCAGGGGTCGCTGATTGCCGTGACCGATGACGTGCTGCTGCGGCCAGGTACGACGAAGACCGTAAACGTCCTCAAGAATGACATCAACCTCACCGGCGGCGAAGCGTGGATCACGCATATCAACGGCATTGCCGTGTCGCCTGGCGACAGCGTCACGTTGACGACGGGACAGACGATCACCCTGACCGCCGACAACAAGCTCGAGATGGTCGGCAACAACGAAAGCGAGGATGTCGCCTTCACCTATGGCGTGACGTCGAGCGCGGGCGACTATGCCGTGGGCTTCGTCCTACTCGACACCGTCCCCTGCTTTGTCGCCGGCACGATGATCCGCACCTCGCGGGGCGAGGTTCCGATTGAAAGGTTGGAGCCGGGCGACCTCGTCGAGACGCGCGACGATGGCCTGCAGCCCGTTCGCTGGATCGGCCGCCGTATCCTGCCCGCCGAGGGACCGATGGCGCCCGTCCGCATAGCCGAGAACACCTTCGGCCATCACCGAGCCGTGCTCATTTCTCCGCACCACCGTGTTCTGATCACGAACCAGCAGGCCGAACTGCTTTTCGGTTCGCACGAGGTTCTGGTGGCCGCCCGCGACCTTGTCGATGGCCGAGCCGTGCGACAGGTTCAGGGCGGCATGGTCGAATACGTCCACATCCTGTTCGACCGCCACCAGATCGTCTGGTCCGACGGTCTTGAAAGTGAAAGCTTCCTGCCCGGACCGCAGACGACGAGTTGCTTCGATGCGGAGACGGTCGCCGAGATCCGCCACATCTTCCCTGAACTGGACCCGGCGACAGGCCTCGGCTACGGACCGGCTGCGCGACCGGCTCTCAAGAGGTTCGAGGCGCGCCTTTTGGTCGCCTGAGGATCAGGCGAAGAGGCGCGCCACCGCCTCCGGCATCTGGTCCGGTCTTTCCAGAACGGCACGGGCGCCATGCCATTCGGCAGCGGTGCCATAGCCCCAGCCGACGGCCAGCGATGGCATTCCCACCTCCGCCGCCGCCGCCACGTCGTGGTGACGATCCCCGATCATCACCGACCGCGCCGGGTCCTCTCCCGTCTCGGCCAAGGCGTGGGCGAGCAGGTCGCCTTTCCAGTTCCGCGTGCCATCCAACTCGGGTCCGTACTCGGCGACAAAGCGGGGGGCGAGGCCGAAGTGCGCTGTGATGAGCTTCGCATAGGCGTGGGGCTTCGCCGTCGCGAGGTAAAGGCGCGCGCCGGCAAGGCCGATGGCATCCATCGCCTCGGGTATGCCGGCGTAGACCTGCGCGTCGTACATGCCGGCTTCCTGATACTTTACGCGATAGGCCTCGATGGCGGCCGCCGGGTCCGAAATGCCTGCCTTGGCGAAGCTTTCGACGAAAGGCGGTCCGATCATCCACGTCAGATCGCTTGCCGCCAGTTCGGGGTGACCGGTGACCGTCAGCGCGTAGACCAGCGACGAGACGATGCCTGGACGCGAGTCGACGAGTGTGCCGTCGAGGTCGAGAAACACGGCTACGCTCATTCGTCCGATGCGTCCCCGATGCTTTCGCCTTCCCGCAGGACAGTCGTCTCGGCGACGATCACCGCGTTTTCGGCAAGTGCGCGCTCCATCAGGGCAAGATCCCCGTCGCCGATCTCGTGTCCTTCGGCCTCACGTTCAGCCCGCGTCCCGTACCCGGTGACGTCGAGCGGCTTCAATCCGGCGGTCTTCAGCACCGCCACGGTCTCGCGTACCGCCTCGGCCTCGTCGTGACCGGCGGCATAGCACAGCAAGGCGGCTCCCGCCGCCTTGGCTGGAAGACCATCCTCCGGGCCGCGTCCGACTTGAACGAGAAGGGTATAGACCTGAAGGGAGCCTTGTTTCTTCGCCATGCGGGCGCCTTAGGCGGTTCGCCGATGCTTGTCCATGGCCGGTGGATCGCGCGCACTACGTCCAGGGGATCAGCGGCGCCTGGTGCGCGTCGGGAGGATTCATCGACCCCGCACGCTCATAGAGATAGCGGAACCCCGCGACAGCCTGCCAAGACAAGGGAAGCGTCGCCGCGTCCTGCCAAAGCGCCCCGGCTTCGTCGGGCGGCACGTCTTCGGCGATGGCCTGCGCAAGAGCCCGGAGACCAGCGCCCGACACGATCGAAAGCACGTCGTCATCGCCGCGCGTAAGGCATTCGTCCTGCGTCGGTCCATCGCCCAGGATCACACGTCCCTTGTCGCCGCTCAGCCGGAAGCCGTTCATCAGCGCCGCGCGGACTGGCGGATCGGCGAGACGGTAATGGTCGCGGAACGCCTCCCAGTTCCAATAGAGGTCGTCCGTCCCGCCGCCTTCCGAAATCCGGTCGGTGAGAAGAATGGCGGTGGCGGCGATGAAGGCGGG
>NZ_QGGV01000011.1 GCF_003148765.1 Silicimonas algicola | reverse complement strand
GGACAAGATCGAAGCCATGCGCTCCGCCGGCATCACCGTCGCCGAAAGCCCCGCCGGACTGGGCGAGGCCATGCTGGAAGCCATCGGGTGAGGCTTACCTTTCTCAAAAGTTACCGCTAACAACGAAGGGCCCCCGACGGGGCCCTTTTCCTTTGGAGGACGACACATGGCCGACACCGGAAAGACCGCGACCGACGACGGCATCCGCTTCCTGGGCCGCGTCCTCGGCGACGTCCTGCGCGTGCAGGAGGGCGGACAGGCCTTCGACATGGTCGAGGACATCCGCAAGGGATCGATCCGGTTCCACGACAGCGCCTCCGCCGACGACCTCGGACGCGTGCGCGAGATCATCTCCGCCCTGCCCGTCGAGCGCATGATCCAGGCGCTCCGGGCCTTCACCTATTACCTGCACCTTCTGAACATCACCGAGGACGAGGCGCTGCTCCACGCCGAGGAAAAGACCGAGGCGCCGTCACTGGACGCGATCCTGTCCCGCGCCATCGAGGCGTCGGGATCGGAGGCCGCCCTCGCCGACTTCTTCCGGACCGCCCTCGTCAGCCCCGTGATGACCGCTCACCCGACCGAGATCCGGCGGCAGGCCACCATGCGCGCCGAATTCGCCATCGCCCGCGCGCTGCACGAACTGTCACGCAGCCCCGCAATCGCGGCCCTGTCCGACGCATCGCCCGACACCTCGCCGCATCGGCAGGACGAACCCTATCGCAGGGTGCTGATCGCGCTCTACGCCCGCCTCGCCGCGACCCTGCGCGAGCTGGTGCCGAACGCGGGCGTCCCCCGCAAGACCGCAGCCGCCCTCCCCTATGCCGCGCCGTCGGACTTCCTGGCCGACCTCGACCTGATCGACGCCTCGCTCCGAGCGAACCAGGCCGAGGCGACGGCGAAGGGCCGGCTTCTGCGACTGCGCCGCAAGGTGCGCTCCTTCGGCTTCCACCTCGCCACCGTCGATCTGCGCCAGAATTCGGCCGTCCACCTCCGGACCGTGGCCGAGCTTCTGGAAGCGGCAGGCCGACCGGGCTACGCCGACCTCGACGAGATGTCGCGCGTGGCCATCCTGCGCGAGGAACTGGGGTCCCGCCGCCACCTGATGCGGCCGTTCCACGCCTATACGGACGAGACCCGCAGCGAGCTTGCGGTCCTCACCGAGGCGCGCCGCACCCGCGACACCTTCGGGCCGCGCGCCATCACCTGCGCCATCATCTCGAACTGCACCTCCGCCTCGGATCTGCTGGAGCTGATGGTGCTGCTGAAGGAAACCGGCCTCGCCGCCTCGGACGCCGACAAGGGCCTGCGTGTGGTGCCGCTTTTCGAGACCATCGAGGATCTCCGCAACGGCGCTTCGGTGATGAAGTCGCTGCTCGAGATGCCCGAGTACCTGCGCACGCTCAAATGGCAGGAGAACGTGCAGGAGGTGATGCTAGGCTATTCCGACTCGAACAAGGACGGCGGCTTCGTCACCTCGAACTGGGAACTCTACAAGGCCGAGCGGGAGCTGGTGGCGCTGTTCCGGAAGCACGGCGTGCGGCTGAGGCTGTTCCACGGTCGCGGCGGATCGGTCGGCCGCGGCGGCGGGTCGGTGCGCGAGGCGATCCTGGCCCAGCCTGCGGGCGCCGTGGATGGTCAGGTGCGCCTGACGGAACAGGGCGAGGTCATCTCCTCCCACTATACGCAGCGCGACATCGGTCACGCACACCTCGAAACCGTCGTTGCGGCTGCGGTGGAGGCGTCCTTCTTCGCCCGCACCTCGGAACGATCCTCGGCGGGCGAACGGATCATGGAAACCCTCAGCCAGACCGCCTTCGAGACATACCGGGACCTCGTCTACGGCACGGAAGGGTTCGAGGATTTCTTCTGGTCCTGCACCATCATCAACGAGATCGCATCGCTGAACATCGGTTCGCGCCCAGCCTCGCGGGCCAAGACGCGCGAGATCACCGCGCTGCGCGCGATCCCCTGGGTCTTCTCCTGGGCCCAATGCCGGATCATGCTGCCGGGCTGGTACGGCTTCGGCACCGCCGTGTCGGAGTGGCTGACGGACGCGGGTCCCAAAGGCACCGAAACGCTGCGCGGTCTCTACGCCGACTGGCCCTTCTTCCGAATGCTGATCTCGAAGATCGAGTTCATCTCGGAACGCGCCGACCTCTCCATCGCCGCCTCTTACGTCGATCTCGTCGAGGACCGCGCTCTGGCCGAGAGCATCTTCGGACGCATCCGCGCGGAATGGGCCCTGGCCATCGAGGCTCTGGAGACCATCACCGGCCACCCCGTGGGCGAAGCCGGATCGACCGAGCGGGCGGCCGCCTTGAGGAGACGCAGCCCCTACCTCGACCCCCTCAATCACATGCAGGTCGAGATGCTGCGCCGGGTTCGGGCAGGTCAGGACGACGAGAAGTCGATGCGCGGTCTGCTCTTGTCGATCAATGGCGTCGCATCGGGGCTGAGGAATACCGGCTAGGTCTTCGCCTTCGCCCGGTTCTCCTGAAGCCGGGCATCCACGACTTTCACCGTCTGGTCCACCGTGTCGGACTGCATCCCCTGCGCGCGGCCAAGCGTCTGCACCAGCCGGTCCACCCTCTCGATGGCGGGCGCGCCCGCATCGATGGCGCGCGCCGCCGAAGACGGCTTCAGAAGCGACCTCGCCGCGTTGGCATACTTCTCGAAGGGCACCGCGTCCTCATTCCCCGCCCCCAACTTGCGAACCAGCGCGTCGACCCACTCATAGACCTCGCGCGAGGCGTCGATGTCCGAATGCACAGCCTCCCGGATCGGCCGGATGCCATCGGCCTCTATGCAGCGGTAGTTGCCTGTCAGCAGCATCGACCACTTGGCGAAGGGCACGAAGGGGCTGTCGTGGACGCGCAGCTTCACCGGCACGTCCTTGCCGTCGAGCGTCACCGCCGCGATGTCGGCTTCAAGCGTCTTGAGGATGGCGGTATGCGCCGGATCGTCGAAGGCGGCGGCCTTGAAGTTGGTCGGCAGCCCGACGTGGAGGAAGTTCAGCCCCTCTTCCGGCGGGCGGAAGGCCTGCGGATCGGGCGAGCAGAGCGTCATCAGCGACGGCTCGATTGCATCCCAGACCGAGGCGTCGGCGAAGCAGTCCGTCAGGCTGTCGCCATCGATGACAGGGATCCGGCGGAGGTAGGAGAGCGGCGGCATGTTCATGATCGACATGCAGGGAACGCGGGCCTCGCCGATCCGCTTCAAGAGATCGCGGATTTCGGGCGCGCTGTACTGCGGTTCCTGCATCGCCATCGCGACGAGGTCATAGGCGGCGGGATCCGCATCCCCCGGCGTCACCGCGTCCAGAGTGCCGGGAAAGTCGCCCGACCTGAGAAGTCGCGGTTCGTCCTCGCCCCGCAACGTCATGCGCACCGTCGTGCCGGTGGCGTTGATGAGTTCCGCCTCGGCGGGCATGCAGACGAGCGTCACATCGTGCCCGGCCATCAGAAGCTTCGTCGACAGGAGCGAACCGTAGGACGCCCCGAGGATCAGTATACGCATGTATGCCTCCCTGTTTCGGCCTGTCCTAGCGCGGTCCATGCACAGGCGATAGCCCCAACTGCCCGCCGCGCTGCAGCGCATGCCTCGAGCCGTTCATTCAGGCCCGGAAAAGGCAATTGTCACTAAGTCAGCAACGATAGGGCAAATTCCTGCCTTATTGTTCGCCGATGAAGAGGCGTACAACGTTTCTTCCCCCGTGCGAGCGAAAAGGGCCGGCCATGAGAGCCGGCCCTTTTCACATCTGTCGCCCGAGGTTACTCGGCCGCGACGGCGTCTTTCGCCTTCTCGACCCGAACCGCCGAGAACTTGAACTCGGGGATCTTGCCGAAGGGATCGAGAGCGGGGTTCGTCAGAATGTTCGCAGCCGCCTCGACATAGGCGAAGGGCAGGAAGACCTGACCCTCGCCGATTGCGCGGTCCGACCTCGCCATGACCGAAACCGTCCCGCGCCGCGTGGTGAGTTGAACGTAGTCGCCCGCCTCGACGCCAAGCGCACGCAAGGTCCGCGGATGCATCGAACAATTGGCCTCCGGCTCCATCGCATCCAGCACCTTCGAGCGCCGCGTCATCGAGCCCGTGTGCCAGTGCTCGAGCTGGCGGCCGGTGATGAGGACCATCGGGTATTCGGCGTCCGGCAGCTCGTCCGGCTGGATGACGCTGGCCGGGGTGAATTTCGCCCGACCGTCGGCACGAGGGAAGCCGTCGCCGAAGACGATCGCCTGACCCGGGTCCTCGGGCGAAAGCGACGGATAGGTCACCGCCGATCTTTCGAGACGCTCCCAGGTGATGTTGTCGAGCGACTTCATGTTGATCTTCATCTCGGCAAAGACCTGGCGCGGATGCGTATAGTCCCAGTCGAGGCCCAGCCGCTTGGCCAGTTCGACCTCGATCCACCAGTCTTCCTTCGCCTCGCCCGGCGGCGGCATCACCGGACGGCCCATCTGGACCTGCCGGTTTGTGTTGGTGACGGTCCCGGTCTTCTCGTACCAGGCCGAGGACGGCAGGATCACGTCTGCATAATTCGCCGTCTCGGTCAGGAAGATGTCCTGGACGACGAGGTGCTCGAGCTTCGCCAGAGCATCGCGGGCGTGGCTTGCGTCGGGGTCGGACATCGCCGGGTTCTCGCCCAGGATATACATGCCCCGAATGTCGCCGGCATGGATCGCGTCCATGATCTCGACCACGGTCAGACCCTTCTCGGACGAGAAGTCGCTGGACTTCCAGACATCGGTGAAGGCCGAGCGCACGCCGTCGTCCGTCACCGGCTGATAGTCCGGCAGGAACATCGGAATGAGGCCCGCATCCGACGCGCCCTGGACGTTGTTCTGGCCACGGAGCGGATGGAGGCCCGTGCCCGGACGCCCGACCTGCCCCGTCATCAGCGCGAGGCTGATGAGGCAGCGCGAGTTGTCGGTGCCGTGGATGTGCTGCGAGATGCCCATGCCCCAGAAGATCATCCCCGCCTTGGCGCCCGCGAAGGTGCGGGCCACGTCGCGAAGGACTTCGGCGTCGATGCCGCAGATCGCGGACATCTTCTCGGGCGAGAAGCCCTTCAGATGCTCCTTCATCGCCTCCCAGTTCTCGGTGTAGCCCTGGATGTACTGCTCGTCGTAGAGCCCTTCCTCGACGATGACGTGCATTATCGCGTTCAGCATCGAGACATCGGCGCCCGGCTTGAACTGGAGCATGTGCGAGGCATAGCGCTTCAGCCCGTTGGCGCGCGGATCCATCACGATCAGCTTGCCGCCGCGCTTGGCGAACTGCTTGAAGTAGGTCGCCGCGACCGGGTGGTTCTCGGTCGGGTTGCAGCCGATGGCGATGGCCACGTCCGCATTCTCGATCTCGTTGAAGGTCGCCGTCACCGCTGCGCTGCCGACGTTCTCCATCAATGCCGCCACAGACGAGGCGTGGCAGAGACGGGTGCAGTGGTCGACGTTGTTGTGGCCGAACCCCTGCCGGATCAGCTTCTGGAAGAGATAGGCCTCTTCGTTCGAACACTTTGCCGAACCGAAGCCCGCCACCCGGCGTCCGGTATCCTCACGCAGCTTCGCAAGGCCGTTCGCCGCGGCGTCCAGCGCCTCGTCCCAGGTCGCCTCGCGGAAGTGGGTCAGGATGTTCGCCGGATCGACGTTCAGCCCCTTCTCGGGCGCGTCCTCGCGCCGGATCAGGGGTTTCTTCAGGCGATGCGGGTGCTGGATATAGTCGAAGCCGAAGCGGCCCTTGACGCACAGCCGGTTCTCGTTCGCCGGGCCATCGATACCCTCGACGTACTTGATCTTGCCGTCCTTGACCTTGAAAGAGATCTGGCAGCCGACGCCACAATAGGGGCAGACGGAATCCACCTCGCTGTCGAAGTCGGCACTGTCGCCAACCTGGGCATCGTCCACCACGGTCGCGGGCATCAGTGCGCCCGTCGGACAGGCCTGGACGCATTCACCGCAGGCGACGCAGGTCGAGGCGCCCATGGGGTCGTCCTGGTCGAAGACGATCTTCGAATCGTGCCCGCGATAGGCCATGCCGATCACGTCGTTGACCTGCACGTCGCGACAGGCGCGGACGCAGAGATTGCACTGGATGCAGGCGTCGAGGTTGACGCGCATGGCGACGTGGCTGGCGTCGAGAAGCGGGACGCGGACCTCTTCCATCGGGGGGAAGCGGCTTTCGGTGACACCGTTCAGGTCCGCCATGTCCCAGAAGTGCGAGGACTTGTCATGCGCGACGTCGCGCTTGGGCTGGTCGGCGACCAGAAGCTCGGTGACGAGTTTGCGCGCCTTCTCAGCGCGTTCCGTGGCGGACTTCACCACCATGCCGTCGGCGGCGGGCCGGATGCACGAGGCGACGAGGACACGCTCGCCCTCGACCTCGACCATGCAGGCGCGGCAGTTGCCGTCGGGGCGATAGCCCGGTGCCGGCTTGTGGCAGAGGTGGGGGATCCGAAGACCCTGCCCGAAGGCGGCCTCCCATATGGTAGTGCCCTCGGGAACGGTGACCTCGCGCCCGTCGAGCGTGAAGGTGACCTGTTGGATTTGTGTTCCATCCGGCATGGCGTCAGTTCCTGTTCTCGAGAGAGCCCGTCGTGTCGTAGCCGTCTTCGGGCGGCACGTACTCGGACTCGTCCATGAAGTGCTTGATGGTCAGGCGGATCGGGTTAGGCGCGGCCTGTCCCAGACCGCAGATCGAGGCATCGGCCAAAACGGTGCAGAGGTCCTCGAGAAGGTCGACGTCCCAGACCTCCTTCTCCATCAGCTTGACCGCCTTCTCGCAGCCGACGCGGCAGGGGGTGCACTGGCCGCAGCTTTCATCCTCGAAGAAGCGAAGCATGTTGAGCGCGGCGGCCTTGGCGCTGTCGCGGTCCGACAGGACGACGACGGCGGCGGACCCGATGAACGATCCGTGGGGCTGAAGCGTGTCGAAGTCGAGCGGGATGTCGTTCATGTGGGCCGGCAGCAGACCCGAGGACGGACCGCCCGGCTGGTAGGCCTTGAAGCTGTGGCCGTCGAGCATTCCGCCCGAAGCCTCGATGATGTCGGTGATGGTCGAGCCCGCAGGAAGCAGATGCACGCCAGGGTTCTTCACGCGGCCCGAGACCGAATAACTCCGCAGCCCCTTGCGGCCGTTTTTTTCCGTGGCGCTCAGGCACTCGGGACCCTCGCGGCAAATCTTGGCGACCCAGTGAAGCGTCTCGACGTTGTGGACGAGCGTCGGACGGCCGAAGATGCCGACCTGCGCCACGAAGGGCGGGCGGTGGCGCGGCAGGCCGCGCTTGCCCTCGATCGACTCGATCATCGCCGATTCCTCGCCGCAGATATAGGCGCCCGCGCCCCTGCGGAGGTCGATGAAGCCTTTCCTGGCGATGCCTGCATCCTCCAGCGCCGCGATTTCGCGGCGAAGGATTTCCAGCACGGCAGGATATTCGTCGCGCATGTAGATGAAGGCGCGCTCGGCCTCCACGGCCCATGCGGCGATCAGCATCCCTTCCAGGAACAGGTGCGGCGTCCGCTCGAGGAAGTAGCGGTCCTTGAAGGTCCCCGGCTCGCCCTCGTCGCCGTTCACGGCGAGGTAGCGCGGTCCCGGATTGGCGCGAACGAAGCCCCACTTCTTGCCCGAGGGAAAGCCCGCCCCGCCAAGACCGCGAAGGCCGGAGGCGAGGATGGTCTCCTGGACCTTCTCCCAGTGGCCGACCTCGCGCAGGTCGAGGAGTGTCTTGTAACCCCCTGCCCCGCGGTAGGTTTCCAGCGTCTCATAATCCGGCATGTCGGCGTGGGTATGGCCGTGCGCGATGGCCTCGCGCACCTTCTCGGGCGTCGCGTGGTCGATGTGATGATGGCCAAGTTCGAGGACCGGCGCGGTGTCGCAGCGTCCCATGCAGGGCGCGCGCAGGACACGCACCTCGGCCGGGTCGAGCCCGTCTTCCAGCGCCTTCTTCAGCGCCTGCGCGCCGGCCAGTTCGCAGGACAGCGAATCGCACACGCGGATTGTCAGCGCCGGCGGCGAAGCCTCGCCTTCGCGGACCACGTCGAAGTGGGCGTAGAAGGTCGCGACCTCATAGATTTCAGCCTGCGGGAGGCGCATCTCTTCGGCCAGGGCCACGACATGGCGGGCCGACAACTGGCCGTATTCGTCCTGGATCAGGTGGAGGAATTCGATGAGCAGATCGCGCCGCCGCGGGCGGTCGCCCAGAAGTGCCCGAACCTCGTTCAGCGCGGCGTCATCGGCCTGCCGTCCCTTGGGGGTACGGCGGCTGCGCCCCGTGCCTTTCTGCTTCCAAACACCTTTCTGATCGTCGAGCGGCGCCATGCGGTTCTCCTTTTGAACGGTCAAAGTGCCTTCAGGAATTCATATGGTCAAATGCGATTACGCTAAGGCCCGATAAGTGGGCGTTATCGTCCCGGCAGAACGGTGCGCCTCAGCGCCTCGACCACCGGGATGCCCTGACCCCGCCTGGGGGTCACGAGGCAAACGGCGCGCTCGACTGCCGGATCGGTCAGGGACACGAGCGCGGCGCGGTCGAACGTGCCAAGCGCCTCGACCAGCACCTGGGGTAGAACTGTAGCGCCCATTCCCTGCATGGCCATGACGACGGCAGCCATGAAACCGTTCGTCTCGGCCACCACGTCCGGTTCGACGCCGGCTTCCTCGAAGATCCGGTCGAGGATGCGGCGGTTCTGCATCTCGGGTTCGAGAAGGATCAGCGGCAACTCGGCCGCTTTGGCCCAAGTCATGCTGGCGGATTTGCCGGGATTGAGGCTGTCGGGGACGAGAAGGACGTACTTCTCGCGGTACAACTCGTCGATCCTCAGAAAATCGGCCGACGCGGCATCGGCGTAGGTCAGGCCTGCGTCGAAGCGGCCGTCCTCGATCCCTTGCTGGATGGCGAGAGACGTCGTCGACTCGATGCGCGTGCGGATGCCGGGATTCCCTTCGCGCAGACGATGCGCGACATGGGCGGCAAAGGCGGTCGCCGTGGGAATGGCGGCAAGGACCAGCCGCCCCACGACCTCGCCTTTCGCGGCGCGAACCTCTTCTTCCAGCGTGCGCACCTGGTCGAGAATGCCGAGCGCATGGTTCACGATGGTCTGGCCCTCGGCCGTCAGCCCCTGGAAGCGGTTGCCGCGCTTGACGATCTGGGTGTCGAGACGCTCCTCGAGGTTGCGGATCCGCATCGAAAACGCGGGCTGCGACATACCGCAGGTCTCGGCCGCCTTGGCGAAGTGCCTCTGACGCGTCAGCGCCACCAGACATTCGAGGTCTCTGAGATCCAACATCGCGGCTCCTTTGCTCCCCATCTCGCACAGCGGAACGGGCGCACACAAGTTGACAGGTCTGATCCCGCTGGTATACCACACACCACGTACGCGTGAACACGGAGGGGAGGCCGCGACATGCTGCTTTCTGAATACAAGTCCAAGGAATTGCTGCACCAATACGGCTTGAAGGTGCCGTCGGGCCGGATCGCGCGTACCGCTGACGAGGCCGAGGCCGCCTGTGCCGGCATCCTGTCAGGCTCGTACCCCGGAATTGCCTCCAAGAAATACGCGGTAAAGGCCCAGATCGCCGCCGGCGGCCGCGGGCTTGCAGGCGGCGTGCGCTTCGCCGCGACCCCATCGTCCGTCCGTGACGAAGCGGCGCGGATGCTGGGACGCAACCTCGTCACCCAGCAGACCGGGCCTGAGGGCGAGACGGTCGCCAGCGTGTACGTCGAGGCCGCTCTCGACCTGAAAGCGCAGTATTTCGTGGCCTTCGCTCTCGACCTCGACAGCGGCGCACCGATGCTTCTCGCCTCCTCGGACGGCGGCGTCGAGTTCGAGCAGAAAGCGCGAATGGATTCGGACACCGTACATACCCTCGTCATTCCCGATGAGGATCGCGTCGCCCTTACCGCCTTCCTCTCGGACCTTGGTGTCGACGAGGCTGCGGCGGACCCCATCCTGGCCGCACGGCGCGCCTTTCTCGACAACGACATGACTCTTCTCGAGATCAACCCCTTCGCGAAAACCGCCGAGGGCGACTGGGTCGCTATCGACGCCAAGATCACGCTCGACGCCTCCGCCGCTTTCCGTCACCCCGAGTTCGAGACGATGCTGGCCGAACAGGCCATCCCGGGGGTCGAGGCCGAGGCCGCGAAGAGCAACATCAACTTCGTGAAGTTGGACGGCGACATGGGCGTCGTGGTGAACGGCGCGGGGCTTGGCCTCGCCACCAACGACATGATCGCCGACGCGGGGGGAAAAGCGGCCAACTTCATGGACATACGCACCACCGCGACCAGCTTCGACATCGCCAAGGGAGTCGAGCTTCTGCTGAAGGACCCGAAGGTGAAAGTGATCCTCCTGAACGTCCATGGCGGCGGCATGACAGTCTGCGACACGGTGGCCGAGGGCGTGGCCTTCGCCTACAGCCGGGCCGAGCGCAAGCTGCCCTGCGTGGCGCGGCTGGCAGGAACCAACGCCGACTGGGGCCTGCGCATCCTCAAGGACCGCAAGGTCCCCGCCGAAGTCGTGAGCGACATGACGGGAGCGGTAAAACGCGCGGTCGCTCTGGCGCAAGGAGCGCGCTGATGGCCATTCTCGTGAACGCCGACACCAAGGTCCTGATCCAGGGGATGACCGGCCGGGCCGGCACCTTCTACGCCGATCAGACCATGCGCTACGGCACGAACGTCGTTGCCGGCGTCCGACCGGGCCGGGGTGCCACCCGGCACCTGGGCCTGCCGATCTACGACACGGTGAAGGACGCCGTGCGCGAGACGGGAGCCAATGCCTCGCTCGTGATCGTACCCGCGCCCAAGGCGGCCGATGCCATCATCGAGGCGATCGAGGCAGGGATCGGCACGATCGTCTGCGTCACCGAACGCGTGCCCCAGCATGACATGGGCCGGGTGAAGCGCGCCCTTCAGGGTTCGAAGACCGTGCTGATCGGCCCGAACAGCCAGGGCATCCTGACCCCCGGCCAGTGCAAGATCGGCGTGATGCCCACCAAGGATGCGACCGCCGGCGGGGTCGGCATCGTCTCGCGCTCTGCCTCGCTGACCTCCGAGATCCTGGCGCGGTGTTCCGCGGCGAGGTTGGGCCAGTCGACGACGGTGGGCGTGGGCGGCGATGCCCTGCACGGCGTCGGCTTCGTGGAGTGCCTGAAGCTCTTCCGCGATGATCCCGAGACCGAAGCCGTCGTTCTGATCGGCGAGATCGGCGGGCGCGAAGAGGAGAAGGCGGCGGAGTACCTTTGCGGCACCGACTACGGCAAGCCCGTGATCGCGCTGGTCGTCGGTCGTCATGCGCCCGAAGGCCGCCGCATGGGACACGCGGGCACGCTTTCCGTGCTCGGGGCCCTGTCGGCGGAACACAAGATCTCGCGACTGAAATCGGCGGGCGTTCTGGTTGCGAAGAACGCCGATCATGTAGTCGATACGGTCCTGACCGCTCTCGACCGCAAGTAGGACCGCCGATGCCCCAAGCCCTGCCCTCGACCATGCGCGCCATCGTCATGCGCGAACCCGGCGCGCCCGACGTCCTGGAGATCGCCGAGATCGAGACACCCGACACCCGACCGCACGAGGTGCTGATCCGGGTGACGGCCGCAGGGGTGAACGGCCCCGACCTCGTGCAGCGTCGCGGGCACTATCCGCCGCCGAAAGGCGCCTCCCCGCACCTGGGCCTCGAGGTCTCGGGCGAGGTCGTGGCCCTCGGGTCGGAGGTGACGCGCTGGAGCGTCGGCGACCGGGTCGTGGCGCTGACGAATGGCGGCGGCTACGCCGAATTCGTGGCCGTCGACGCGTCGCATTGCCTGACGGTGCCAGGGAACGTCGCCGAGATCGACGCGGCGGGTCTGCCGGAAACCTATTTCACTGTCTGGTCCAACGTCTTCCACGGTCACGATATTCCGACGGGAGGTTCCTTCCTCGTCCACGGCGGCGCGGGCGGGATCGGGTCGACGGCGGTGCAGCTTGGCCATGCCTTCGGGCTGAAGGTGCTGACGACGGTGCCGGACGCCGCGGCGGCCGACTTCGTCACTGGCCTCGGCGCCGACCGGGCGATCAACTTCAACGATGAGGACTTTGTCGAGGTCGTTCGCGAGGCGGGCGGCGCGGACATCGTTCTCGACATCATCGGGGGCGACTACGTCGCGCGGAACATCAAGGCCTGCCGCCCCGACGCCCGGATCATCCAGCTTGCCTTCAACGCCGGCTCCAAGGTCGAGATCGACCTGATGCCTGTCATGCTGAAGCGCCTCAGCTATACCGGGTCCACGCTTCGCTCGCGACCAGACGCCTTCAAGGCTGCCGTCGCCGCCGAGTTGCAGGACAAGGTCTGGCCACTCTTTGCAAAAGGCAAGCTGCGCCCCGTCACCCACGAGGTGCTTCCCCTCGAAAAAGCGGCCGACGCACATCGCCTGATGGAGTCCGCAAGACACGCGGGCAAGATCCTTCTGACGCCATAAAAACACAACGATAACAAGAGACAGGGAGAGAGACGTGAGAAAGGTGTGGAACTTCGTCGAGGAATACTCGGCGCTTCTCATTCTCGGCGCGATCGCCGCGCTGGTCTGGGCCAACCTGGCGCCGGACAGCTATCACCACGTCGTCGAGTATCCCCTGATGGAAGGCGGCCCGATCGGCGCCATGCACGATGACGGACAGGGCCATGTCGGGCGTGTCCTGACGCTCCACTTCCTCGTCAACGACATCCTGATGGCCTTCTTCTTCGCTCTGGCGGGCAAGGAAGTCTGGGAAGCCGTCGCGCTGCGGGAGGGATCGCTGCGCGGCAAGAAGGCGGTGACCCCGCTCATCGCCACGGCGGGCGGCATGATCGGCCCGGCGGCGGTCTATCTGATCGGCGCGCTGATGCTGGGCAAGTTCGCGACACTGGCGAACGGCTGGGCCATCCCGACGGCGACCGACATCGCGTTTTCGTACCTCGTCGGCCGAATCGTCTTCGGCGCGGGCCACCCGGCGGTCGGGTTCCTCCTCCTCCTCGCCATCGCGGACGACGCGGCGGGTCTCATCATTCTCGCGATCTTCTATCCCTCGGGCGACCTCGCGCCCGCATGGCTTCTCGTCTCGCTCGCTGCGGCCGTGGGAGCTTATATCCTCTTCAACTGGATGCCGAGGCGGCTCGACCGGGGCAACCAGGAGCGTCCGAACTCGACCTTCTTCCGCAAGACCCTGTCGTTCTGGCCCTACCTGATCGCCGGTGCGATTTCCTGGTATGCCTTCCACCAGGCCGGCATCCACCCGGCCCTGGGTCTTCTGCCCATCGTGCCCGCCTTCCCGCACGGCGACATCGACTACGGCATCTTCGCCGAAGAGGAGGTTCACCAGACCGACCTTCTCAACCACACCGAGCATGTGCTGAAACGTCCCGTCGAAGTTGTGCTCTTCTTCTTCGGCCTGATGAACGCGGGCGTCGAGTTCTCGTCCGTGGGGGCGGCGACGACGCTGGTGCTGGCGGGCCTTCTGATCGGGAAGCCTCTCGGCATCTTCGCCATGGGTTATCTTGGGGCCCACGTCCTCAAGTTCGGTCTGCCCGACGGCATGAAGACCTCGGACCTCTTCGTCCTCGGCTGCGTCGCGGCCATCGGCTTCACCGTCTCGCTCTTCGTGGCCTCGGTCGCCTTCCCGCCGGGCGAGGTGCAGGACGCGGCCAAGATGGGCGCGCTCCTGTCGTTCTTCGCGGCCGCCGTGTCCTGGGTCGTCGGCAAGATGTTCAACGCCAAGGGCGGCACACCGAAGCCGGCTCCGGCCGAGTGATCCGAGCGGGGCGGCCTTCGGGCCGCCCTTTCTTCATCCGGAGGTCGAGATGCCCACAATCGCTCCTCTTTCCGATGCCGACTGGCCCGAGAGCATCGCCGACATGAAGGATGGCTTCGCCGGCGCCTTGAACGTCTATCGCACGATGGCGCACCATCCCGAGCTTCTCAGGGCCTGGGCACCCCTGCGCCAGCATTTGGTGAAGGACAGCGCGCTCGGCCCCGATAAAAGCGAGATCGTCATCCTGCGCACCGCCCTTCGTCTCGGATCGGAGTATGAATGGGTTCACCACGTTGCCCGCGCGCGCGCCATCGGACTGCCGGACCACCGGATCGCGGCGGTGCGGGAAATGCCCGACGGCGAGGACGGAACGATCGTCCGCGCGGTGGACGCCGTGATCGATCACCACCGGCTGCCGCCCGACCTCGAAGCCGACCTCGAGCAAGCGCTCGGACGCCGTGCGGTTTTCGACCTGATCGCGATGGTGGGCTTCTACGGCATCCTCGGCACCATCCTGTTGACCTACGACGTGCCGACCGACCCCGCGATACAGGCGGCATTCGACGCGGATCCGCTGTGATGGACGCGACGCACGCGCCGTCATAGAACGGCGGCATGACCGACTTCGCGAGCTATCCCTCCCTTCGCGGCCGCGCCGTTCTCGTCACGGGCGGCGCCTCCGGCATCGGCGCCGATATCGTGCGCGCCTTCGACGCACAGGACGCGCGGGTCGCCTTTCTGGACATCCAGGACGATGCCGGGCGGGCGCTGGCCGAGGAGCTTGGCGGGCGCGCGCTCTATCTCCACGCCGACGTGACCGACATTCCGGCCCTGCGGGCAGCGATAGAAGAAGCCGCCCACAGGCTCGGCCCCATCCGCGTTCTTGTGAACAACGCGGCCAACGACCGGCGCGAGGACGTGGACGGCGTGACCGTCGAGGGCTGGGACCACGCTCAGGCCGTCAACCTGCGCCCGCACTTCTTCGCCGCTCAAGCTGTGCGGCAGGGCATGAGGGACGCGGGCGGCGGCTCCATCGTCAACTTCTCGTCCATCGCCTGGCGGCTCGGGATGCGCGAATTGGCGTCCTACTCCGCGGCGAAGGCGGCCATCGTCGGCCTGACCCATTCCCTTGCCGACGCCTTCGGCGACGACGCCATCCGCGTCAACGCCATAGAACCCGGCGCGGTCATCACGGCGCGGCAGCGCGAACTGTGGTACCAGACCGACGAGGCGGTTCAGGCGCTGGTCCAGCGCCAACGCATCAAGCAGGTCCTGACCGGCGACGACGTGGCGCGACTGGTCCTGTTCCTCGCCTCGGACGACTCGCGGATGATCACGAAGCAATCCTACGTGATCGACGCCGGGATGCTCTGAGACGTCATGGATCCGTTGCGCGAATCCGGTAAGGGATCGCGTAACGAACAAAAGAGCAGCCCGATGACAGAACTCGATCCCACACGCTTCGTCCTGTCCGTTCTCTTCGGACGCAAGGTGCGCGTCACCCTGCCCGACTGGCTTCGGCCCTAGCCCTTCAGCAGGTCCGCGATCATCACGGCCCGCCCCGTCTCGGCGCTTTGCGTCGCGGCAACGCCCGTCAGCACGGACATCGCTCCGGCGCGGGCTCCGGCCCGCTGGCCCGCAGGATCGTCGACTTCGGGCGTGAAAAGCGCCTTGTGCAGCAGCGGGTCGCCTCCGAAGTGACCGCCGGGGCCATGCTCCACCCGGATGCGTTCGACCGAGCGGTCCGTGCCGAGAACGAGGATCTCGTCGACGCCCTTCGGCGCGTCGAAGGCCTGCTTCTCGTACATGCGGCATTCGATCCGCCCGTGGGTGCCGTTGAAGGCCAGGTGAGACCCCTCGATCGGCATGTAGGCGTTGAGCGAATAGCTGACCTGCACGCCGTTGTCGTAGAGGATCGCCGCCGTCATCGTGTCGTAGATGTCGATGTCCTCGCGATAGACGCAGGCGTCGCGGAAGTAGCCGTCCTCGGCTGACGGACCTTCGTAGAGGTCTTCCAGCCAGTCGGACGTCGACATGTCGAGATAGAATTCGCATTCGTCCGCATGCGGGCACCCCTTGCAGCGTCTGCTGCGGAAGGGTCCGTTCCTTCCGTATTTCTCGAGGCTTCCCTGCCCGAAGACGCGTACCGGATCGGCGTCGATCCACCAGTTCAGGAGGTCGAAGTGGTGCGTCGCCTTGTGAACGAAGAGGCTGCCGGAGAACCGTTTGTAGGCGTGCCAGCGGCGGAAGTAGTCGGCGCCGTGGGTGGTGTCGAGATACCAGTGGAAGTCGCACGACGTGATCCGCCCGATGCGCCCCGACGCGAGAAGCTCGCGGATTTTCCGGCTGGTCGGCGCGAAGCGATAGTTGAAGGCGACGTCCACGCGCCGACCTGTCCGCGCTTCGGCGTCGAGGATCCGGCGCACCTGCTCGGCCGTGACGGCCATCGGCTTTTCGGTGACGACGTCCATGCCGTCTTCCAGCGCCTTCACGATGATATCGGCATGGGTATCGTCGCGGGTGCAGACGACCAGCGTGTGGGGCTTCGCCTCCGCCACCATCTCACTCAGATCGGTCGATGCGACGAGGCCCGGCCCCAGCCTGCGCTGCGCGACGGCCAACCGTGCTACGTTGACGTCCGACAACCCTACAAGCTCGACCTCGTCCGCGCAGGTGGCTGGTGCGTCCCCGGCCCAGGTCCCCGTGCCCCTGTGACCGGTGCCCACAACCGCGATGCGCCGCTTGTTCGTTGCCATCTGGAATTCCATTGCCGCAGAAGTAACAGTTTGGTTACTATGAGCCAGCTTCTACGGGTGTCAAGCCATGGACCAAGCTCTTCCAGACGACGCCAGACCTCCGCGCCCCCGTGAGCGCAATCCCGAGCGCACGACACGGGATATCCTTCTCGCCGCGCGCGAGGAATTCGTCGAACACGGCCTTGAGGGCGCTCGCGTCGACAGGATCGCCACGCGCGCCGGGGCGAACAAGCGCCTGCTTTACCACTACGTCGGCAACAAGGAAGCGCTCTACGCCCGCGTCCTTCTGGACGCCTACCGCGACATCCGTGCAGGCGAGCATGAGTTGAACCTGGCCCGCCTCGCCCCGCGCGAAGCGATGGCAAAACTCGTGGGCTTCACCTTCGATCACTTCGCCGAACATCCCTGGTTCATCCGCCTGCTTCAGACCGAGAACATCCAGCGCGCGGCCTTCGTGAAGGAGATGCCTGACCTGCGCGAGTTGCACTCTCCCATCATCCGACAGATTCGCGAGGTTCTGTCGGCGGGAGAGGCCGAAGGCGTCTTCCGGACCGGCGTCGACCCAATTCAGCTTTACATAACCATCGCCGGTCTCAGCTATTTCTACTTCTCGAACATCCACACGTTGTCCGTTGTTTTTCAAGATGATCTCGCCAGCGAGGCGGGTCAGGCAACACGCCGCGCCCATGCCATTGACGTCGTGCTCAGCTACCTCGCGCCAAAAGTCTTGCCACACAAATAACTATCGAGTTACTTTTGCTCCATGCACGGCGAAAGTCGGCAGTGGCGATCTTTGTCGCCTCACAAGGGAGGAAATGATGACTACGACATATTCCCGCCGCCAGTTCGGCGGCATCCTGGGCGCAGCACTGTCGGCGACCGCCCTTTCCGGCACCGCGGCCTTTGCGCAGGCCGGCGCCGTCCGGCTGATCTGGTGGGGCAACCCCGAGCGCGACAAGCGCACCAACGCCGTCGTCGACCTCTACCAGACCAAGACCGGGTCCACTGTATCGCCCGAGACATATGCCTGGGGCGACTACTGGCAGAAGCTGGCGACGCAGGCCGCGGGCAAGAGCCTGCCCGACGTGATCCAGATGGATTACCGCTATATCTTCGAATACGCGCGCCGGAACCAGTTGGCCGCCCTCGACGAGTTCATCGGGAGCGAGCTGGAGCTTGCCGACTACGACGCGAACCAGCTCGCCTCGGGTGTCGTCGACGGAAAGACCTACGGCATCTCCATGGGCGCCAACTCGATGAGCCACGTCTACAACAAGACGGTGCTGGATGGCCTGGGCGTGACCCTTCCCGACAGCACGTCCTGGACGACGGACGACTGGGTGGCGATCGGCAAGGACATCAAGGACAAGCTGCCCGACGGCATGTATTTCTCGGAAAACATGGGCATCCTCGAGCCGCGCCTTCAGACCTGGGTGCGCTCGGCCGGCAAGGACCTCTACACGCCCGAGGGCAAGATCGGCTATGATCTTGAAGACCTCGTCGCCTACTTCGAGTTCTGGAAGATGATGCAGGACGAGGGCCTGACCCCGCCCGCCGACGTACAGGCGCAGGACTCGGGCAAGATGGAAGAGTCGATGATGGCGACCAAGCAGGGCGTCTTCAACTTCCTGCACTCGAACCAGCTTGTCGCCATGCAGAACCTCGTCGAGGACGAGATCGACATGGTGATGATCCCGAACTCGGGTCCGAACGCCGGGCAGTACATGAAGCCCTCGATGTTCCTCTCGATGTCCGAGACGGCGGCCGACAAGGCGGCGGCGGCGCAGCTGATGAACTTCTTCATCACCGATCCCGACGCAAACGACATCCTCCTGATCGAGCGCGGCGTGACTGGCGACGCTTCGATCCGCGAGAGGATCACGCCGGGCCTGACCGAGACCGAGCAGAAGATCATCAACTATCTCGACATCGTAGGAACCCACGTCAGCCCGTTGCCGCCCCCGCCGCCCGCCAACGCTGGCGAGATCGACCGCGCGCTGCGTCCTGCGTGGGAGTCCGTCGCCTTCGGCCAGGTCGATCTGGAAGCCGCCGCGAAGGATTTCTACGAGAACTCGATCCGCTCGCTGGAACGGGCCTGAAGCCTTGACGGCGATCGCCGACACCACGGGAGGGCGCGCCGCGCCCTCCCGCCAGGGCTGGATTGCCCGGGCCTGGGCCAGGAACGGAGCGGGATACATGTTCCTGCTGCCATGGCTCATCGGCTTTTTCGGGCTGACGCTCGGTCCGACGCTCGCGTCGCTTTACCTGTCCTTTACCGATTACGACCTCCTGACCTCGCCGCGCTGGTCGGGGCTCGAGAACTATGAATACGCCTTCTTCCACGACCGCCGTCTCGGCAACGCCCTGAGCGTGACCTTCACCTACGTGCTGTGGTCCGTGCCGCTGAAGCTGACCGTGGCGCTCCTCCTCGCGATGGTGCTGGACCGTTCCGTGCGAGGTGTCGCCTTCTACCGCGCGACCTTCTACCTGCCCTCGCTTCTCGGCGCGTCCGTCGCCATCGCCGTCCTGTGGCGGCAGATCTTCGGGGCGCAGGGGCTGGTCAACCAGATGCTGTTCCTGCTGACGGGCATGAAGGGCCCGGCCTGGGTCGCGCATCCGGACTATGCGCTGACGACGCTGATCGTGCTGGCGATCTGGCAGTTCGGCTCGCCCATGATCATCTTCCTCGCCGGCCTGCGACAGGTGCCCCAGGACCTCTACGAGGCCGCGTCGATGGACGGGGCGTCGGGCTGGCGTCAGTTCCGCAAGATCACGCTGCCGCTGCTTGCGCCGGTGATCTTCTTCAACCTGGTGTTCCAGACCATCGAGGCCTTCAAGGCCTTTACCCAGGCCTACATCGTCTCTGGCGGACAGGGCGGGCCGGTCGATTCCACGCTCTTCTATTCGCTCTACCTCTACGAGGAGGCCTTCGCCAACTTCCGTATGGGCTATGCGAGCGCGCTGGCCTGGCTTCTGCTCGTCATCATCGCCATCTTCACTGCCATTGCCTTCGCCACGTCGAAGTACTGGGTCTATTACGAGGACGAGGGCCGATGAGCAGGCACAAACCCACCGGAATGCGCACCCAGGTCGCGCGCCACTCGATCCTCTTCATCGCCGCCATGTGCATGATCTACCCGCTTCTGTGGATGATCATGTCGTCCTTCAAGGACGACGCGGTGATCTTCTCGGACCCGACCGCCCTGCCGCGCACCTTCGATCTGTCGAACTACCGCGAGGGATGGACCGCGCTTCGCGTCAGTTTCACGACCTTCTACGCCAACTCGTTCCTGATCTCGATCTTCGCGGTCATCGGGAACCTGATGGCCTGTTCGCTGACCGCCTTCGCCTTCGCGCGGCTCGAGTTCAGGGGCCGCAAGATCTTCTTTGCGCTGATGATGGCGACGCTCATGCTGCCCTACCACGTCACGCTCGTGCCGCAGTACGTGCTATTCCAGAAGTTCGGCTGGGTGAACACCTTCTATCCGCTGATCGTGCCGAAGTACCTCGCGGTGGACGCCTTCTTCATCTTCCTGATGGTCCAGTTCTTCCGTGGCATCCCGCGCGAGATCGACGAAGCGGCGATCATGGACGGCTGCGGACCCTGGCGAATCTACTGGAAGATCATGCTGCCGCTGTCGACGCCGGTGTTGGCCACCGCCGCCATCTTCTCGTTCATCTGGACCTACGACGACTTCCTCGGGCCGCTGATCTACCTGAACGACATCAACCTCTACACCGTGCCTCTGGCGCTGAGGGCCTTCGTCGACGGCGGCGGCGGGCAGTCGCTTTACGGTCCGCTTTTCGCGATGTCGACGCTGTCGCTGGTGCCCGTCTTCATCGTCTTCCTCGCGTTCCAGAAACTCATCATCCGGGGCGTCGCCCTCGGTGCGCTGAAGAGGTGAGGTAATGACAGAGGGTTTCGACTTCGCCGTCATCGGCATCAACCACGGTCATATCCACGGCCAGGTCGACGCCATGCTCGGCGCGGGCTGCCGGCTGACGGCGTTTCATGCGCCCGAGGACGACCTCGCCCGCGATTTCGCCGCCCGCTATCCGCAGGCCCGGCGGGTGACGGAGGACGAGGCGATCCTGTCCGATCCGTCGGTGCGGCTGGTGGTGGGTGCGGGCATCCCCTCGACCCGCGCGGACATGGCGATCCGTGCGATGCGCGCGGGCAAGGACGTGATGGTCGACAAGCCCGGCTGCACCACGCGCGCGCAACTCGACGAGTTGAAGCGCGTACAGGCCGAGACCGGGCGCATCTGGTCCGTGCTCTATTCCGAGCATCACCGGCAGAAGTCCACGGTCCGCGCCGTCGAGATGGTCGCCAGCGGCGCGGTAGGGCGCGTGATCCATGTCGCGGGCTTTGGACCGCACCGGATTCTTGATCCGGCGGAGCGTCCGGACTGGTTCTGGGAGCCTGAGCGGAACGGCGCGATCCTGACCGACATCGCGTCGCACCAGTTCGAGCAGTTCCTGGCGCTGACCCGCGCCACCGAGGCGCGCGTCCTCCATTCGGTCGAGGCGAGCGTCGACCACCCGGACCGTCCCGCTTTCCTGGACTATGGCCACGCCGTGGTCACAGGCGGTGGCGCGACGGGTTTCCACCGCGTCGACTGGTTTACACCGGAGGGCTCGCCTGTCTGGGGCGATGGACGGCTCTTCATCATCGGCACCGAAGGCACCATCGAACTGAGGAAGTACATGGACACCGAGGGCCGACCCGGCGGAGACCACCTTTTCCTGACCGACGGCAAAGGCACGCGGCACATCGACTGCACGGACACGCCCCTGCCCTTTGGTCCGCGCCTGCGCGACGACGTGTTGAACCGGACCGAGACGGCGATGCCGCAGGCGCGGTGTTTCCTCGCGATGGACCTGGCCCTTCAAGCGCACGAGATGGCCACGGGGCTAGACGGCGGCGAACGGCCGGAGGTCAGGACATGAGACGACTGAAGGTCGGCATCGTGGGTTCCGGCATCGGCGCCAGTCACGCGATGGCCTACAACGCCCTGCCCGATCTCTACGAGATCGCGGCGCTCTGCGACATCGACCCCGCGCGACGCGCCGAACTGGCAGAGAACGAGCGCATCCCGCGACAGGTCGACAGCCTCGACGCTCTCTTCGACCTCGATCTCGACATCGTCGACATATGTACGCCCTCGGGCCTCCACTTCGCCCAGACCAAGGCGGCGCTCGAGGCAGGCTTCGACGTGGTCGCCGAAAAGCCCGTCGCGCAGTCGCTGGCCGAACTGGACCTGCTGTCCGAGGCCGAGCGGGCGAGCGGCAAGCGCATCTGCCCGATCTTCCAATACCGCTTTGGCCACGGGCTCGCCAAGCTCAAGCACCTGATCGCCAAGGGTCGCGCCGGCCAGCCCCTGATGGCCACCGCCGAGACGCACTGGTTCCGCGACGAGGTGTATTACAATCGGGCGGCATGGCGCGGAACCTGGGACGGCGAACTCGGCGGCTGCTTCACGACCCACGCCATCCACATCCACGACATCCTCTGCGAGGTCCTGGGCGAGCCCGTTTCGGTCCACGCCCGCACCACTCGGCAGGTCAACGGCAACGAGACCGAGGATCAAGGCATCCTGTCGCTCGTCTTCTCGTCGGGCGCCATGGCCTCGTCCAACGTCACGCTGGCCTCGCGCCAGCAGACCTCGCGCCTGCGGTTCGTGTTCCGCGACCTCGTGGCCGAGAGTGGCCTCGACCCCTACAACCCCGGCCACGAACCCTGGACCTTTCCCGACGACGACGCCGAGCGCGCGCGGGCCACGCAGGAGGCGCTGGCGGACTTCGAGCCCTTGCCGGAGCGTTTCCCGGGCCAGTTCGTCCGGATGCACGAGGCCTTCTCGACCGGCACCGACCTTCCCGTCACGCTCGCGGACTCGCGCCGCTCGATCGAGCTTCTCACGGCCGCCTACTGGTCGGCGCGGACCGGAGAGACGGTCGCCCTGCCCCTGTCCGACGACCACCCCTTCTACGGCGGCTGGGTCGAAACGATGAAGAAGGACGCGCCCCATGGCTGATCTCGAACTCCGCCAGGTGGTCAAGGATTTCGGCAACCTGCGCGTCATCCACGGCATCGACCTCAAGATAGACCACGGCGAGTTCATCGTCTTCGTCGGCCCGTCGGGCTGCGGCAAGTCCACGCTTCTGCGCATGATCGCCGGGCTGGAAGAGATCTCGGGCGGCGATGTGATGATCGACGGGCAGGTCGTGAACGACATGCCGGCCGCCAGGCGCGAGCTGGCGATGGTCTTCCAGTCCTACGCGCTCTACCCCCACATGAGCGTGCGGAAGAACCTGGCGTTCGGGCTCGAGACCATGAAGGTGCCGAAGCCGGAGATCGAAAGGCAGGTCAAGCAGGCCGCCGACATCCTCCAGATCAACGAGCTTCTGGACCGAAAGCCCGGCCAGTTGTCCGGCGGGCAGCGCCAGCGCGTCGCCATCGGACGCGCCATTGTCCGCGAGCCGCGCATCTTTCTCTTCGACGAGCCGCTGTCAAACCTCGATGCCGAGTTGCGTATGCAGATGCGGGTCGAGATCAACCGGCTGCACCGCCGCCTCGGCTCGACCATGGTCTTCGTCACCCATGACCAGGTCGAAGCGATGACGCTGGCCGACCGCATCGTCGTCCTGCGCGCCGGACGGGTCGAGCAGGTCGGCTCCCCTCTCGAACTCTACAATAAGCCCGACAACATCTTCGTCGCGGGCTTCCTTGGCAGCCCCCGGATGAATTTCCTGCCCGGCACGGTCGACCGTGTCGAGGGCCACCGGGGCGAGATCCTGCTGGCCGGCGGCCAACGTCTGACGACCGAGTTCTCGGCTCCGCCGAAGGCGGGCGAGGCCGTGACCATCGGCGTGCGGCCCGAGGACCTTGTGCCGGTGCCCGAGACCGACGCCGTGCTCATTGGCGAGGTCACCATCGCCGAGCAGCTCGGCGGCGAGACCTATGTCTACGTCACCTTGCCCGACGGGCAGAGCGCGACGGTCGAGATCAAGGGGCAAGCCCGCGTCAGGCCGGGCGACCGCCTGCACCTCGCCTTCGAGGACGGCAAGTTCCACATCTTCGGTAGCGACGAGAAGGTCATCCGGCGCACCTGAGGCGTCGGCAAGAACAGGAATGGATCATGGCTGAGAAGCGTATCGGCATCATCATGCACGGCGTCACGGGACGGATGGGCTATAACCAGCACCTCGTCCGGTCGGTCAAGGCGATCATGGCGGATGGCGGCGTGAAGCTGTCCAACGGCGACAGGCTGATGCCGGACCCGATCATCGTGGGACGCGCTGCCCGGAAGATCGAGGCGATGGCCAAGGCCGAGGGGCTGTCCCGCTGGTCCGGCGACCTCGACGCCTGCCTCGCCGATCCGAACGACGAGTTGTTCTTCGACGCGGGCACGACGCAGATGCGGTGCGCGCTGCTGGCGAAGGCGATCAACGCGGGCAAGGCGGTCTATTGCGAAAAGCCGACCGCCGACAATCTCGACGACGCCCTCGCCATTGCGCGGCTCGCCCGCGAGAAGGGCATCAAGAACGGCGTCGTGCAGGACAAGCTCTTCCTTCCGGGCCTCGTCAAGCTGAAGGCGCTGATCGACAGCGGGTTCTTCGGCCGCATCCTCTCGGTCCGGGGCGAGTTCGGCTATTGGGTCTTCGAAGGCGACTGGCGTGCGGCGCAGCGGCCCTCGTGGAATTACCGCAAGGGCGACGGCGGCGGCATCATCCTCGATATGCTCTGCCACTGGCGCTATGTCCTCGACAACATCTTCGGCGAGGTGAAGGCCGTCTCCTGCCTCGGCGCGACGCACATTCCCGAGAGGTGGGACGAGGCTGGCCAGCGCTATGACGCGGACGCCGACGACGCGGCCTATGCGACCTTCGAACTGGACGGCGGGATCATTGCGCAGATCAACTCGTCCTGGTGTACCCGCGTGCAGCGCGACGACCTCGTCACCTTCCACGTCGACGGCACGCACGGTTCGGCGGTGGCGGGGCTGACGGGATGCAAGACCCAGCACCGGGTGAACACGCCGAAGCCCGTGTGGAACCCGGACGAGCCGAACCCGCACGACTTCCACGCCCAGTGGGAGGAGGTGCCGGACGTCCAGGACTATCCGAACGGGTTCCGCGTCCAGTGGGAGATGTTCCTGCGCCATCTCGTCGAGGACACGCCCTGGACCTACGACCTGATGGCCGGGGCGCGAGGGGTCCAACTGGCCGAACTGGGCCTGAAAAGCTGGGCCGAACGGCGTTGGCTCGACGTGCCCCCGCTGGAGGGTTGAGCCATGGCCCGCGTCACTCTTCCAAAGGGATCGGGAACGGACGTCTACGAAACCGGCGCCCCCGGCGACTTCGACGCGGCACCCGACGTGCCGCTCACACGCATCGCCTTCGCCGCCGCGCATGTGGTGGCCGACCCCTTCGCCGACAACGACCCCTGGCTGTCTCCCGCTATCGACTGGGAGGCGACGCTTGCCTTCCGCCACCATCTCTGGAGTCATGGCATGGCCGTCGCCGAGGCGATGGACACCGCGCAGCGCGGCATGGGCCTTGGCTGGGCGGAAGCGCTGGAGTTGATCGAGCGCTCGGTCGCCGAAGCAAAAACCGTTCCTGGTGCCGTCGTCTTTTCCGGCGTCGGCACCGATCATGTCGCCCCGTCCCCCGACCTGACGCTCGACCAGATACGCGACGCGTATCTGGAACAGCTCGAGGCAGTCGAGGGTGCGGGCGGTCGCGTGATCCTCATGGCGTCGCGCGCTCTTGCCGCAGGCGCCGGGGCCGCGGACGACTATGCCCGTGTCTACGGCGAGGTTCTCTCCCAGGCCTCGGAGCCGGTAATCATTCACTGGCTCGGCGACATGTTCGATCCCGCCCTCGCGGGTTACTGGGGCTCGGACGACGTGCCGACAGCGATGGATACGTGCCTCAGCATCCTTACGCAGAACGCGGACAAGATTGATGGAATCAAGATCAGCCTTTTGTCCAAACAAGCCGAAATCGACATGCGCCGCCGCCTGCCGCAGGGCATCCGCATGTATACCGGCGACGACTTCAACTACGCCGAGCTGATCGAGGGCGACGAGCACGGCCATTCGGACGCGCTTCTGGGCATTTTCGACGCCATCGCCCCTGCCGCGTCGGCTGCGATGAAGCACCTTGCGGCCGGGGACACGGCCCGGTTCGATGCTATCCTCGCGCCGACCGTCCCTCTGTCGCGGCACATCTTCAAGGCGCCCACGCGGTTCTACAAGACGGGCGTCGTGTTCCTGGCCTGGCTCAATGGCCACCAGTCGCATTTCACGATGATCGGGGGGCAGGAATCCACGCGCTCGACCCTGCACCTGGCCGAGTTGTTCCGGCTCGCTGACCGTGCCGGACTTCTCTCCGACCCTGACCGGGCGGCCGCCCGGATGGCCACTCTTATGGCGGTGCGGGGCGTCGACTGATGCCGGACATATCGCAGTTGTCGATCAACACGGCCACCGTCAGGGGCCGCTACAGGCTGGACGAGATCCTGGCCGCAGTCGCGCGGCACGGCATCCCCGCCGTCTCGCCCTGGCGCGACCAGATCGCTGAGCTGGGGCTGGCCGAGACGGCGCGGCGTATCCGCGACCTTGGGCTGAAGGTGTCGGGCCTGTGCCGGGGTGGAATGTTTCCCGCCAATGACAGGGGCGGTTTCGAGAGCAACCTCGACGACAACCGCCGCGCCGCCGACGAGGCGGCGGAGCTGAACGCCGATTGTCTGGTGCTGGTGGTGGGTGGCCTGCCTGAGGGATCGAAGGACCTCGCCGGGGCGCGCTCGCAGGTCCGGGACGGGATCGCTGCCTTGCAGGACTACGCCACGCCCCTTGGGGTGAAGCTCGCCATCGAGCCGCTGCACCCGATGTACTGCGCCGATCGGGCGGTGGTGAACACCATGGCGCAGGCTCTCGACATCTGCGACGAGATCGGTGGCGAGGTCGGCGTGGCCTGCGACGTCTACCACGTCTGGTGGGATCCGGACCTGGAACGCCAGATCGCGCGGGCGGGCAAGGCGCGGCTGCACGCCTTCCACATCTGCGACTGGCTGCGCGTGACGAAGGACCTCCTTCTCGACCGGGGGATGATGGGGGACGGCGTCATCGACATCGCGCAGGTGCGCGGCTGGGTCGAGGCACAGGGCTACGACGGTTTCCACGAATGCGAGATCTTCTCGGCGCAGGACTGGTGGACGCGCGACATCGACGAGGTGCTGAAGACCGTCATCGAACGGCACCGTGCCTGCTGAAATCTCAGGTCTGGGTGAAGAAGGCCGGGTGCTGCGCCTTCAATTCGGCCACCCGCCCCACCGAGCCCGACAGATGCGCGCGCATGGCACCCGCCGCCCCGTCCGGGTCGCGCGCCTCGATCCGGTCGAGGATTTCGCCGTGGAAGCGCACGATCGTCTCCATCTTGCCCTTCGCCGGAAGGTCGAGCCTCTGGCACCGCGCAAGCGCGCCCTGGCGACGTTCGACCATCGCGTGGACAAGACCCATGCCGACACCCTCGAAAAGGCTGCGGTGGAACGATCGGTCGAGATCCTGGAACATGTCCATCTGGCCCGTATCGCCGACCAGCGTGTTCTGCATTGCAAGGATGCGCCGCGCACGCGCTGGCGCCTCGCCGCCCTCGATCCGCGCCAGCCGCCGGACGACTTCGCATTCGACCGACACGCGCAGGAAATGCGTCTCGTGGAGGGCGACTTCATCGATGCGCGTCACGACCGTACGGGATTGCGGGAAGATCATCACGAGGCCGTCCATCTCGAGCGCCTGGAGCGCTTCGCGCACCGGCGTCTGGCTGACGCCGAAGCGGGCGGCAAGCTCGGCGCGCGACAGGGTCGCGTCGGGCGGCAGGGCAAGGTCTAGGATCTCGGAGCGGAGGGCGTCGTAGACGCGTTCGCCCGCGGCGCTGCTGCGCGCGGTCCCCGCACCCCCGAAATCCAGCGTTCCGCCCATCCCGCAACTCTCCGCCAGAGTGAAACCGATCGGTTGTGCCGGTCCCGTGGCTGATATATTAGTTCGATCAGTCGCGTTTGACCATCCTGCGTGCTTGCCGCACAGGCCGTCCGCGCGACACACCGGCCAGAGAGCCGGGCTCATCAGGAGGACCGCATGACCCACAAACGCCCCGAGGATCTTCGATCTGCCCGCTGGTTCGCACCCGACGACCTGCGCTCGATGGGCCATCGAAGCCGCGCGATGCAGATGGGGCTCTCGGAAGAGGACTGGGAGGGCAAGCCGGTCATCGCGGTCATCAATACATGGTCCGATCTATCGCCCTGTCACCACCACCTGCGCGACCGTGCCGAGCAGGTGAAGCGCGGCATCCTCCAGGCAGGCGGGATGCCGGCCGAGCTTCCGGTTCATTCCTTCAGCGAACAGTTCCTGAAGCCCACCTCGATGCTCTACCGCAACATGGGCGCGATGGAGGTCGAGGAGACGCTGCGCTCGCACCCCGTCGACGGCGCGGTCCTCCTGGGCGGCTGCGACAAGTCCACGCCCGCGCTCATCATGGGCGCTATCTCCATGGGCATCCCGTTCATCTTCATGCCGGCGGGCGCCATGCTTCGCGGCAACTATGCGGGCCAGAAGCTGGGCTCCGGCACAGATGTCTGGAAGTACTGGGACGAGCGCCGCGCGGGCACCATCGGCAAGGAAGAGTGGATGGGCGTGCAGGGCGGGATCGCGCGATCCTACGGCACCTGCATGACCATGGGGACGGCTTCGACCATGATGTCGATCGCCGAAGGCTGGGGCCTGACGCTGCCCGGCGCGTCGTCCATCCCCGCCCCCGATGCGGGCCACAAGCGGATGGCGGCCGCCTGCGGGCGGCGCATCGTCGACATGGTGTGGGAGGACCTGACGCCCGACCGCATCATCACCGCCGCCTCGACGCGCAACGCCACCGCGGTCGCGATGGCCACGGGCTGCTCGACCAACGCCATCATCCACCTGATCGCCATGGCGCGCCGCGCCGGGGTCGAGTGGGGCCTCGACGACCTCGACCGGATCGGGCGCGAAGTGCCGGTGCTGGCGAACCTGCGTCCGTCGGGCAAGGAATACCTGATGGAGGACTTCTTCTACGCCGGCGGCCTGCCCGCGCTGATGAAGGAGATGTCGGGCAAGCTGGACCTTTCGGTCACCACCGTCACGGGCCGCACCCTGGGCGAGTGCATCGAGGGCGCCGTCAACTACAACGACGACGTGATCCGGCCGATGTCGAACCCGCTCTATCATGAGGGGTCTCTTGCCGTCCTGCGCGGCAACCTCGCCCCCGATGGCGCGGTCATCAAGCCCGCCGCGATGGACTCGCGCTTCCAGGTCCACTCCGGCCCGGCCATCGTCGCCGACAACTATGCCGACCTGAAGAAGATCATCAACGACGAGAACTATCCGATGACGCCGGACCATGTCCTGGTGCTGCGCAATGCCGGTCCCCAGGGCGGGCCGGGGATGCCGGAATGGGGCATGATCCCGATGCCGAAGGCGCTGCTGAAGCAGGGCCACCGCGACATGATGCGGCTGTCGGACGCGCGCATGTCGGGAACCTCCTACGGGGCCTGCATCCTGCACGTCGCGCCCGAGGCCTTCATCGGCGGGCCGCTGGCGCTGATAAAGACCGGCGACATCATCGAGATGAACATCCCGAACCGGACGCTGAACGTGAAGCTGTCTGCCGAGGAACTCGAGGAGCGCCGCGCGGCCTGGACGCCGCCCGAGGCCCGTTACGAACGCGGCTATGGCTACATGTTCACCAAGCACGTCGAGCAGGCCGACAAGGGCTGCGACTTCGACTTCCTCAAGACCGAATTCGGCGGCCCCGTCCCGGAACCGGAGATCAACTGATGCCCGAGGTGCTGACGCCGGAGCAGATCGCCTTCTATCGCGAGGAAGGCTATCTGGTGCTGGAGCGGCGGATCCCCGCCCCGGTGATGGACAGCATCCGGGCCGAGATCGCGCGCTTCACCGAGATGGCGCGGGGGATGACGGCCTCGGACGACCGGCTGGACCTCGAGGACAGCCACACCCCCGATGCGCCGCGGGTGCGCCGGGTGAAGCTGCCGCACACCCAGTCGCGGCCGATCGACGAGTTGATGCGGTCGGATTTGATCCTCGCCCCGGTCCGCGACCTGATCGGGTCGAACCTGCGACTTCAGACCACCAAGCTGAACATGAAATCGGCGGGCTTCGGGGCAGCTGTCGAGTGGCACCAGGACTGGGGCTTCTATCCCTATACCAACGACGATGTGCTGGCGGTGGGCGTGATGATCGACGACTTCACGCCTGCGAACGGCCCCCTGATGGTCTTCCCCGGCACGCATCGTGGACGGGCCTATGACCATCACCATGATGGCCGGTTCGTGGGTGCCATGGACCTTGCCGCCTCGGGACTCGACATGAAAGACGCCGTGCCGCTGATGGGGCCGGCGGGGTCGATCTCGATCCACCACGCGCGCATCGTCCACGGCTCGGCCTTGAACCGTTCGACGCAGGACCGGCGCGTGATCTTCTACGAGATGATGGCCGCCGACGCCTTCCCGGTCCACGGCGGACGCGGCAAGTGGGAGGGGCTGGAGGAGTTCGACGCCCGGATGCTCTGCGGCACGTCCACGCTCGAGCCGCGCGTCGTGCCCTGCCCGATGCGCATCGCCTATCCCGACCCGCCGTCCCAGGGCTCGATCTACGAGGTCCAGAAGGGACTGGGCAAACGATCCTTCGAGGTGTTGCAATGACCGACCTGACCCAGAAACTGACCGGCATCTCGGGCATCCTCGTGACGCCGTTCGACGCCGATGACCGCATTGCACCCAAGGGCCTGAAGCCGGTGGTGGATCGCGCGATCAAGGCCGGCGTTCATATCCTGACCGCGAACGGCAACACGGGCGAATACTATGGCCTGACCGCCGACGAGGCCGAGCGCATGGTTCATGCCGCCTGCGAGACGGTCGCGGGCCGCGTGCCGGTGATCGGCGGCGTGGGGCGGTCGGTCCATGAGGCCTGCGCGCTGGCGAAGGCGTCGAAGACGGCGGGCGTCGCGGGGCTGATGGTCCACCAGACGCCCGATCCCTTCGTGGCGCCGCGCGGTTTCCGCGACTATGTCGCGCGCGTGGCCGAGGCAGGCGACGGGCTGCCGCTAGTCCTCTACCTCCGCAATGACGCCATCGGCACGGACAACATCGTCAAGCTCTGCCAGGTCGAGGGCGTGGCGGGCGTCAAGTGGGCGACGCCGAACCCTCTGAAGCTGGCCGATGCCATCGACAATTCGCCGGAGGATGTCATCTGGGTCGGCGGTCTGGCCGAGGTCTGGGCGCCGCCGCTATATGCCGTTGGCGCGCGGGGCTTCACGAGCGGCCTCATCAACGTCTGGCCCGAACGGTCGGTCGCGATCCACGCGGCCCTCGACGGCGGCGACTATGACGAGGCGAACCGACTGATCCGGGGGATGCGCGTCTTCGAGGACATTCGCGCCGAGGAAATGAACGGCACCAACGTCACCGGCGTGAAATCCGCTCTGGCGATGATGGGCCACGACTGCGGCCCGACGCGCCCGCCCTCGGCCTGGCCCCTGACGGACGACCAGTCGAGACGGCTGAGGGGCTTTCTTGCGGACAACGGACTTCTGACGGACAAGGTGGCATGACCGACGTATCTCCCGAGACCATCGAAAAACTGCGCCACGTCTCGGTGGCGACCCTCGCGACGGCGCTCTTCAAGCGCGGCCTTCGGAACCAGACCATCCAGGACGTGCGGCCCCTGTCGCACAAGGGCCGGAACATGGTCGGCCCGGCCTTCACGCTGCGCTACATCCCCGCGCGCGAGGACCGCAACCAGTTGAGCGAGTTCCGCAATCCGCAGCACCCGCAGCGCCACGCCATCGAGACCTGTCCCAAGGGACATGTCATGGTCATCGACAGCCGCAAGGATGCGCGCGCCGCGAGTGCGGGCGATATCCTGGTGACGCGCCTGATGATGCGCGGCGGCGAGGGCATCGTGACCGACGGAGGCTTCCGCGACTCGATGCGGATCGCCGACCTGGACATGCGGTCCTATCACGCGCGCCCGGCCAGCCCGACGAACCTGACGATCAACGAGGCCATCGAGATCAACGGACCTATCGGCTGTGGCGACGCGCCCGTATTTCCCGGCGACATCATCGTCGGCGACGACGACAGCGTCATCGTGATCCCCGCGCATATCGCGGCCGAGGTGGCGGACGAGGCGACCGAGATGACGGCCTTCGAGGATTTCGTGGTCGAACAGGTGCGCGCGGGCGAGACGATCATCGGCCTTTACCCGGCGACGAAGGACGAGACGCTGGAGAAATTCGCGGCATGGCGCAAGGAGAAGGGCCGGTGAGACTTTCGGACGAGGAACTGAAGGGGCTCTGGCTGGGCCGGGTCTGGCGTCCGGGCATCGGACCTTCCGTGGTGACGCTGCGCGACGGCGTGGCGGTCGACATCACGTCGAAGACCGCACCGACCGTCCGCGACGTGCTGGAGCTGGAGGATCCGGCTGCCCATGTGCGCGACGCCTCGGGTGAAAGCCTGGGGACCGCATCCGACATCTCCGGTCTGACGGACGCCAAGGACAGCCTGCACTGGCTGGCGCCCTGCGACCTTCAGGCGGTCAAGGCCTGCGGAGTGACCTTCGCACAGTCGATGGTCGAGCGGGTGATCGAGGAAAAGGCGGCTGGCGATCCGTCGAAGGCCGACGCGATCCGCAAGCGCGTGACCGAGATCATCGGCGACAGCCTCCAGAGCCTCGTCGCCGGGTCCGAGAAGGCGGCCGAGGTCAAGGCCGAGCTGATCCGTGTCGGCATCTGGTCGCAGTACCTGGAAGTCGGCATCGGGCCGGACGCCGAGGTCTTCTCGAAGGCGCAACCCCTGTCGTCGGTCGGAACCGGGGCGGAGATCGGCCTGCACCCCGTCTCGACCTGGAACAACCCGGAGCCGGAGATCGTTCTGGCGGTGAACTCTCGGGGCGAGGTTCCCGGCGTAACCCTCGGGAACGACGTCAATTTGCGCGACATCGAAGGACGCTCGGCGCTGCTTCTGCCGATGGCGAAGGACAACAACGCCTCATGCGCCATCGGGCCGATGATCCGCCTGTTCGACGAAACCTACAGCCTCGACGACGCCCGCGCCGCGGTGCTGGACCTGACGGTCGAGGGCGAGGATGGCTATGTGCTGGCCGGGCGCTCCCTGATGTCCGAGATCAGCCGCGATCCGCTCGATCTGGTAAAACACGTCGTGGGCCTGCATCACCAGTACCCGGACGGCTTCATGCTGTTCCTTGGCACGCTCTTTGCGCCGATCGAAGACCGCGACCACCCAGGCCAGGGCTTCACCCACAAGATCGGCGACCGCGTGACGATTGCGTCGGACGGGCTAGGTCGGCTGGAGAACACCGTGCGGCTGTCGACCGACTGCCCGCAATGGACCTTCGGCCTGGCCGACCTGATGCGCAATCTCGCGGGCCGCAACCTTCTATGACAAGGATTTGACAATGCTGGATAAAAGCACATTCACCCCTCACGGTAAGCACCTGATCGCGGGCGAGTGGGTCGCAGGCGAGACGACCTTCTCGTCCGAGCCCGCGCATGGTCCGGCGCATGACTTTTCCGTCGGCACCCCTGCGCTTGTCGATCGCGCCTGCGAGGCGGCGGAAGACGCCTTCTGGACCTACGCCTATTCCTCGAGGGATGACCGCGCGAAGTTCCTGAACGCCATCGCCGACGAAATCGAGGCACGGGCCGAAGCGATCACCGAGATCGGCACGCAAGAGACCGGCTTGCCCGAGGCACGACTTCAGGGCGAACGCGGTCGGACGACGGGGCAGCTTCGCCTTTTCGCCGAGCACATCCTGAAGGGCGACTACCTCGACCGGCGGCATGACAAGGCTCTGCCCGACCGCAAGCCCCTGCCCCGTCCCGACCTGAAGATGGTGCAGCGCCCCATTGGGCCTGTGGCGGTCTTCGGCGCGTCGAACTTCCCGCTGGCGTTCTCGACGGCGGGCGGCGACACGGCGGCGGCGCTGGCTGCGGGATGTCCCGTGGTCGTCAAGGGCCACTCGGCCCACCCCGGCACGGGCGAGATCGTGGCCGAGGCGATCCACGCGGCGATCCAGTCCTGCGGGATGCCCGCCGGCGTCTTCTCCCTGATCCAGGGCGGCAAGCGTGATGTGGGCACTGCCCTCGTCCAGCACCCGCGCATCAAGGCCGTGGGCTTCACCGGCTCGCTCGGCGGGGGTCGCGCGCTGTTCGACCTTTGCGCGCAGCGGGACGAGCCGATTCCGTTCTTCGGTGAGCTGGGCTCGGTCAACCCGATGTTCCTGCTGCCCGAGGCAGCCAAGGCGCGCGGCAAGGCCATCGGCGAAGGCTGGGCCGGGTCGCTGACCATGGGCGCGGGCCAGTTCTGCACCAATCCCGGCATCGCGGTGGTCGAGACCGGCCCGGACGGCGACGCCTTCGTCAAGGCGGCGGCCGAGGCGCTGAAAGGCGTTCAGACCCAGTGCATGCTGACCGACGGGATTGCGAACGCCTACAAGGACGGCAAGTCGCGCTTCGACGGGCGCAACGCGGTGAAGCCGGTGCTGACGACCGACAGCGAAGGCCGCAACGCCAGCCCCAACCTCTATGAGACCGATGCCGCGAACTACCTCCAGGACCACGCGCTTGGCGAGGAGGTCTTCGGGCCGCTCGGCCTTGTCGTCCGCGTCTTGGGCTCCGACGAGATGCTAGAGCTTGCGAAGGGCTTCGAGGGTCAGCTTACGGCCACCCTCCACATGGACGAGGGCGACACCGACCGCGCCCGCACGCTGGTGCCCGTTCTCGAGCGGAAGGCGGGCCGCATTCTTGTGAACGGCTTCCCGACCGGGGTCGAGGTGGCCGATGCGATGGTCCACGGCGGACCCTACCCCGCCTCGACCAACTTCGGCGCGACGAGCGTGGGCACCCTGTCGATCCGGCGCTTCCTGCGGCCGGTGTGCTTCCAGAACATGCCGGACGCGATCCTGCCCGACGACCTGCGTTCCTGAAACCCCGAGGGCGGCCTTGCGCCGCCCTCCCTTGCCGGACAAGCCCCCATGATCGCACCGACCGACCTTCGCGGAATTATCCGCTCCGGCCTCCTGTCGTTTCCCGTCACACCTTTCGACGCGGACGACCGCTTCAACCCCACCGCCTTCCGCGCTCACCTCGAATGGCTGTCACCGCACAAGGTCGCGGGGCTGATCGTGGCGGGCGGCACCGGTGAGATGTTCTCGCTTATGCCCGACGAGATCGTCGAAGTGGTTAAAGCGGCGCGCGCAGCACAGCCCGGGGAGCCCGTGATTGCGGGCTGCGGCTATGGCACGCGCATGGCCTGCGACCTCGCGCGGGGCATCGAGGCGGCGGGAGGGGACGGCATCCTGCTTCTGCCTCACTATCTGATCCGCGCGCCGCAGGACGGGATCGAGGCGCATATTCGCGCGGTGTGTCGGGCCACGACCATGAGCGTCATCGTCTACAACCGCGGCCAGTCCGTCTGCTCGGCCGAGACCCTGCAACGGCTGGCGGACGACTGTCCGAACCTGATCGGTTTCAAGGACGGCACCGGCGACATCGACACGGTCCGGCGCATCACCATCGGGCTAGGCGACCGGCTGGCCTATATCGGCGGAATGCCCACCCACGAGCTTTTCGCGCAGGCCTATCGCGGCGCTGGCGTCGACACCTACTCCTCGGCCGTATTCAACTTCGTGCCCGAAACCGCGCTGGCCTTCTTCGATGCCTTCACAGCCGGAGACGACGCGGGCTGCGAGGCACTTCTGCGCGAGTTTTACTATCCCTTCGCGACGGTGCGCGACCGAAAGACGGGCTATGCCGTCTCGGCGATCAAGGCAGGCGTCGCGCTCAGGGGCTTCGAGACCGGGCCCGTGCGCCCGCCCCTGACCGACCTGACGGAGGACGAGCGCGGGATGCTGGCCGAGGTCATCGGCGACCGGCGCTGATCAGTCGGCAAAGCCCAGGCGGCGCAGCGCGGCCTTCGCGGTCTTCGAATTCGGATTGGTCTTCGACAGCGCGGCCTCGTTCAGGTCGGACACGACCTGGTGCAGCGTGCGCTGGCGCAGTTGCTGGCTGAGATAGACCTCGAGATCTTGCTGGAAGAGCTCGGCGATCCGTGTCGCTTCTTGTTGTTTCATCGGTCAGACTCCCCACGTCCCGGGCCCAGCTAGACCCCTTGAGAGAGACGGACGCAAGGCGCAGCGGCGCGTCACGCTGCCGCTTCGACCGGATCTTGCCGACGCGGTTGGCACTTGGGCAAGATTCGTCTTGAAAACAGGCGCGTCACCGTTCAAATTCAAATGTGCGAATACTTGGAGATGCGCCATGACCCTCAGCAGACGCAGTGTTCTTCGCCGGGGGGCGGCCCTTGGGGCCTCGCTTCTGGTTCCTCGATTCGCGGTCGCGGAGACGAGCGCCGCCGGAGGCTCACTGATTACCGTGTCCGATGGCTACCTGTCGCTGCCGCGTTCCTATGTCCTTGGATCGCTGACCGAAGCCGAGGCCGGACCGATCCTCGATGAGGCGGGGATCACCGGGGAAATGGTCGCCTCGCCCTGCAACGTGACGCTTTTCCGCGACAAGACGCGGACGGTCCTGTTCGACTGCGGCTCGGGGTCGGAGTTCATGCCGACAGCAGGCGACCTGCTCGAGGGACTGGAGGCGGCGGGCGTGGCGCCAGAGGACGTGACGCACATCCTCTTCACCCATGCTCACCCGGACCACCTGTGGGGGTATCTCGACGACTTCGGTGACCCGGCGTTCCCCGAGGCGGCGCTGATGATCGGGCAAGCGGAATGGGACTACTGGATGGACCCCGCGACCATCGAAACCATCGACGAGGCGCGGCAGGCCTTCGTGGTCGGTGCGCAGCGGAGGCTGGAGATCGCTGAGGAAAAGATGACCTTTTTCAACGACGGCGACGAGGTTCTGGCGGGCATCGCGGCGCTGGCGACCTACGGCCACACGCCGGGGCACATGTCGTTCCAGGTGGGAACGGATGACCCTGTCTTCGTGATCGGCGACGCGATCAGCAACGGGCACGTCTCGTTCCGCGACCCGTCCTGGGAGCTTGGCAGCGACCAGGACCCGGCCACCGCCGCCGCGACGCGGTCGGCGCTGATGGAGCGGCTGGTCGGGAGCGAGACGCGGATGGTCGGCTATCACCTGCCGGACGGGGGTCTGGGCCGGGTGGCCCGCGCCGAGACCGGCTATCGGTTCATTGTGGAGTGACCGGGATGAAACGCATTGCAATCGCCCTGACCCTTGCCGCCTTTCCGGCTCAAGCAAGTGAGGATATCGCGGACCAGTATCCGCAGTCGGACCTTTACGAGAAGCCCGTCGAGGTCATCCCGCACGTCTGGTCGGCGATCGGGGCGACCGCGCCTCCGACCTACGAAAACACCGGACATAACAACAACCTGAGCTTCATCGTCACCGGCGAGGGCGTGGTCGTCGTGAACGGCGGCGCGGCCTACGTTCTGGCGAAGGCGCTGCATGACGAGATCAAGGCGGTGACTGACGAACCCGTCGTGCTTGTCCTGAACGAGAACGGCCAGGGTCATGCGATCCTGGGCAATTCCTACTGGCGCGAGCAGGGCGTGAAGATCGTCATGCACGAGGATGCGGCGGCCGAGATCGCGGCGCATGGCGACCAGATCCTGGTGGGGATGCGCGCCTACAACAAGGACAAGGCCGAGGGCACGACCGTGGTCGAGCCGGACGAGACCTTCGCCGACGAGTATATCGTCGAGTTGGGGGATTTTCGTATTGAAGCCAAGCACTTGGGTCCGGCGCATTCACCGGGCGACATCGTGGTCTGGCTGCCCGAGCAGAGCCTTGTGATCTCGGGCGACATGGCCTTCCACGAGCGGATGCTGCCGATCTTCGAGGACACGATCACGGCGGATTGGGTCGAGACCTGGGAGACGGCGTTCGAGCCCTTGGGCGCGACCTATGTCATTCCGGGGCACGGGCATCCGACCAACATGGCACAGGTCAGGCGCTATACCCATGATTACCTTGTGTATTTGCGCGAGAAGATCGGCGAGCACATCGACAACGGCGGCACGCTGGTCGATGCCTATTACGTCGATCAATCGCCCTATGCGCACCTCGACACCTTCGAGGAACTGGCCACGAAGAACGCGGGGCGCGTCTTCGAGCAGATGGAGTGGGAGTGAGGCGCGCACGCCGAATCGTAGGTTAAGGCTTGGAAACCAGGCGATTTTCAGGGTTCGGTATCGCGTCGGTATCACGTCGGTATCGCGTCGGTGCGCGATACCGCAAAAGCCGGTGGTAAACCGGGCGCGCGCCTAGCCGCCTGCCGCTTCCGCCACGATGGCGCCGAGCATGTCCTCGACCTTCTGCATCGGGCCCTCGGGATAGTCGCGGTAGCCGATCTGAACCTTGCCCTCGCGCTCAGTCACGAAGATGCCGTAGGGGCAATACTGGATGTTCATAGGGTCGGCCTCCATCACCTCGCGCGACACCACGGCCGAGCAGAAGTTGTAGATGTCGGCGTTCTCGAACAGCGTCACGTCGCTGCCCACGTCCTGCCCCGTGCGGTTGAGCATGTCACCGACGTGGCTCGTGGAATCGATCACGAGGCCCTGGTTCACGATGGCGGACTCGACTGCGAAGGTCGCGTCCTCGAAAGGTCCGTCGAAGTCGGTGACGATGGCCTCCTGCGCGAGAGCGGGCGCGGCGGCGAAAGCCAGTGCGATGGCGAGTGCTGTGTGTCTCATGTCGTCCTCCTGTCGCATCGACCCTAGCGCGATGGCGTGACCCGGCCATGATCGGGATCAAGGCCGGGCGAGGTTCAGCCGCCGAAGATGTCGGCGGTGATTCCGGCGTACCAGCCTTCCGATTCCTCGTAGGTCGCCTTTCGCAGCGCCGCATCCTCGCCGGTCTGGCTGATGAAGCTGTCGGTCGAGGCGATCTTTTCGGGCGTCGGTTCATAGCTGGCGCCGACCTTGACGCCGTCGTTCTCGGCGATGAGCGACCAGCAGGTGTTGGAGTACTTCGCCGGGAAGACACGGCTTTCGGTCAGCGCGCCCCGGATGGCATTCGCCGCGACCTTGGCCTGGCTATTGGCCGAGAAGCCCGACTTGGGCATATCGCCCTGCGCCGCGGCATCGCCGAGGACGTGGATGTCGGGGTCGGCCTTTGACGACATGTCGGCCGCGTTGACCGGCGCCCAGTTGCCGTCTGTCACGCCTGCGACCTCGGCGATGTGGCCCGCCTTCTGAGCGGGAATGACGTTGACGACGTCCGCCGTCTCGACCTGCCCGTCGATGTCGACGGTCATCTCGGCCGGGTTCACGCTGACGTTCGCGGCGCCGAAGTCGGGGCCGAGACGGTCGATCATGCCTCCGTAGTGGGCCTGCCAGCCTTCCTCGAAGAGGGCCTGCTTGGAATAGCTTTCCTTGGGATCGACGATCAGGATCTTGGCGGTCGGATTGGTCTGCTTGAGATGCCAGGCCACCATCGACACGCGCTCGTAGGGTCCGGGCGGGCAGCGATAGGGGTTGGGCGGGGCGACCATGACGAACAGCCCGCCCTGCGGCATGGCCTCGATCTGCGCCTTCAGAAGCTGGGTCTGCGACCCGCCCTTGTAGGCATGGGGCATCCTGTTCTGCGCCGAGATGTCCCAACCGGGGACCGAGCCTTCGATGAAGTCGATGCCGGGCGACAGGATCAGCTTGTCGTAGGACAGCACCGCGCCGCTGCCGAGCGTGACGGTCTTCGCGTCGCGGTCGACGCCGACGGCCCAGTCGTGGACGACGTTGACGCCGGAGGCGGCAAGCGACCCGTAGGTGTGGCCCAGATCGTCGAACTCCTTGAAGCCGCCCAGGTAGAGGTTCGAGAAGAAGCAGGTGTAGTAGGTGCGCGTGGGCTCGACGAGCGTGACGTCGATCTGTCCCTCGCTGTCCTTCGCGATATAGCGGGCCGCCGTGGCGCCGCCCGCGCCGCCGCCGATCACCACGACCTTCGGCCTCCCGTGGGCTGCCCCCCGAACCATGGGTGCAGATAGCACGGTAGCTGCCGCCGAGCCGATGAAGGTGCGTCTGTCGAGTGTCATGCCGGTCCTCCCCCCTTTTGGTGTCCGCGCCGCTAGTCTGCCAGCGTCGCGAAGTATGCGGCAAGAGCCTCGATCTCGTCGTCGTTCAGCCGTCCGGCCACCATGTTCATCACCGGGTGCAGCCGCGTCTTCGACCTGTAGGCCTGCAGGGCGGCGACGAAGGCCTCCTCGTGCCAGCCCACGATGGGCGGAATGCCTTCGTCCGCACCGTCGGCCCGGTGGCAGGTCGTGCATTCGCCGGACAGGTAGGCGCCATATTCGGAGTCGCCGGTCTCCGCAGCCCCGGCCGCCGCCGCAAGGGCGGAGACGGCGAGGGCGAGGAGCGGCGCGCGCATGGTCAGTCGGCGGCGAAGGTCGACAGGTAGGCCACGACCGCGTCGATGTCGGCCTGGTCCTTGAGACCCGCGAAGGACATCTTGGTGCCCTTCAGGTAGTCGCGGGGCTTGGTCAGGAAGCCCGACAGTTCGGCATGGTCCCAGACGAGGCCATTCGCGCCGGCCTCGGCCATCGGTTTCGAATACTTGAAGCCCTCGACCGTGCCTGCGGTGCGTCCGACGATGCCGTTGAGCTGCGGTCCGGCGCGGTTCTTCGCGTCCTCGCCGACCTGGTGGCAGGCCTGGCACTTCTTGAAGACTTTCTCGCCGGCGGCGACGAGCTGCGGGTCGGGTGCGGCCGTCTCGGCGGGGGCGGCGTCTGCGGTGGGCGCGGCGGGAGCGGTCTCGGTCGCGGCGACCTGCTCGGTTGGAGCCGCGGTGCCCGCTGGCCCGCCCTCGAGCGAGACGGGCGGCGCGCTGTCGACCGTGACCGCGTCGGCGGCGGTGCCGGACTTGGCCTTGTCGACGGCCTCTTTCAACTGACGCGCGCGGGTTTCCTCGGGCGTGACGTCGAGGATGGCGGCGCGGCCGGTGATCTCGACCGCGTCCTTACAGTTTTCCATGCAGACGTCGGCCTTCACGAAGACGGGAAACTCGGTCTCCATCCGGTCGTCGGGCATGAAGCCCTCGGCGTTCGGCATCTCGACCTCGAGGAAGTTGTCGCGCGACAGCACGAACTCCTCGTCGTCGACGATGTCGTTCAGGTAGAGGAGATAGGCCGTGATCGCGTAGGTCTCGTCGGCCGTCAGCGACTGCGCGTCGCCGAAGGGCATGGCGCGGTGGACATAGTCGTAGACGGTCGAGAGGTAGGGCCAGAAGCTGCCGATGGTCTTGTTCGGGCGGTCGTCGGACAGCGTGCCCTGCCCGCCCGCGAGGACGGGCCAGCGGCCCACGGCCTCGCCGAAGTCGCCGTGGCAGACGGCGCAGCGGTCGGTGAAGATCTCCTCGCCCGTGGTCACGTCGCCCGAGCCTTCGGGCAGGCCGACCCCGTCGGGGCGCACGTCGATGTCCCAGGCCGCGATCTCGTCCGCCGTGGCGGGGCGGCCCAGTCCGAAGGTCGCGGCGGAGGCCGGACCGGCGATCAGGGCGAGGGCGAGGGCGGCGGCACCTGCTTCAAGAAATCTCGACATTTTCCGCGATCCCCTTCTCGTTGACATACCAGGTCTGGATTCCGTTGTTGTGATAGATCGAGTTGACGCCCCGGAATTGGCGCAGCTCTTCCTTGGTGGGCTGGACGTAGCCCGTGGAGTCGTGCGCCCGGCTTTGCAGCAGCAAGGGCGTGCCGTCCCAGTCGAAGTCGTAATAGAAGCGGTGCATCGACTTGTCGAAGGACGGGCCGGACATCCGCGCTTCGTGCCAGTTCTTGCCGCCGTCGATGGTGACGTCGACGCGCGGGATGGTGCCGCGGCCGGACCAGGCGACGCCGGTCAGGACGGTCGGCCCCTTCGAGTGGAGGATGGGCGCCTGCGGGCTGGGGTTGGTGATGACGGACTTCGCGTCCATCTCCCAGGTGAAGCGGCGCGCGGTGCCGTTCTCGAGAAGGTCGGTGTACTTCGACGTCTCTTCGCGATGATGCCAGGGCTGGTCGCCGACCTCGATGCGGCGCAGCCACTTGATCCACATGTTGCCTTCCCAGCCCGGCACGACGAGGCGGAGAGGATAGCCCTGCTCGGGGCGAAGCGCCTCGCCGTTCATCTTGAAAGCGACGAGGCAGTCGTCCATCGCCTTTTCGATCGGGATCGACCGCGTCATGGCGGCGGCGTCGGCGCCTTCCGGCATGATCCATTTGCCGTTGGTCTTGACACCGGCTTCCTCGAGGATCAGCCGCAGCGGCACGCCGGTGTACATGACGTTGTGGATCATGCCGTGGGTGAATTGGCAGCCGTTGAGCTGCGCGCCGCGCCACTCCATGCCGGAGTTCGCGGCGCATTCCAGGAAGTAGACCCGGTTCTCGCGCGGGAAGCGCATCAGGTCCTGCATCGTGAACACGAGCGGCGTGTCGACGAGGCCGTTTATCATCAGCCGGTGCTTGGCGGGCTCGATGTCGGCCACGCCGCCGTGGTGACGCTCGAAGCAGAGACCGTTCGGCGTGATGATCCCGTCAAGTTCGTGCAGCGGCGTGAAGTTGACCGAGGATACGGGGTCGGCGGTCAGCCATTCTACCGACCGGCGCTTGACGTGGGCCTCGTGGCGCGACGGCATCCCGTAGGGATTGGCGTCGACGCCGTCGCCCAGGACGTGATTCCAATCCTGAAGCTCTGTGATGAGAGGATCGCCCTCGGCGCGGGCGGCGGTGCCGGCGGCTAGACCGGCGGTCGCGGCCAGTCCGCCCCTGAGGATATCGCGGCGCGTTGTCATGCCAGGTCTCCTGGATTGGGGAACGTCATTCGATCACCTCGACCGAGGTGTTCTGGCCGACCGTCACGGTGCCGTTGCGCTTCAGCCAGGCCTCGACCACGTCCCAGATCGGCGGGCCTTCGGTGCCCTCGTTGACGCTGGCCCAGCCCGCGACGACGTAGTTCCTTGCCGGGTCGATGGCCTCGCCCGTCTTGAGAAGCGTCATGTCGGAAATGCGCTGGCCCTGCGGCTTCGACAGCTCGATCCGGTAGCCCATGCCGCCGACGCGGACCATGTCGCCGCCCTGCTGGTAATAGGGGTTCGGATTGAAGATGTTGTCGGCCACGTCCTCCATGACGATCTTCAGGAACTCGCCCGACATCTCGGTGCGGTAGGCGTTCGGGTAGGTCATCGAGGTGACGTTCCAGACGTCCTCGCGCGTGATCGGCTGGCCCGGAAGGATCGAGGGACCCCAGCGGACGCCGGGCGACAGCGCGATCTCCGCGTCGCGCTCTTCCAGAAGCGCGTCGCAGATCAGGTCGTCCCAGGTGCCGTTGAAGTTGCCGCGCCGGTAGAGAAGGCCGTCAGCGGTCCCCAGCACCTCTTCCAGCTCGGCCTTGTAGGGCTCGCGGTCGGCGGCGACCTGCGCCGCCATCTCGGCGTCGGGCTCGATCACGTCCGAGAAGATCGGGATCAGCTTGTGGCGGAAGCCCATCATCTTGCCGTCGCGGACGTCGAGGTCGACGCGGGAGACGAACTTGCCGTTGGACCCGGTGGCGATGATGATCGTGTCGCCCACCACGTAAGGCTCGGGCAGCGCGTCATGGGTGTGGCCCGAAAGGATGACGTCGATGCCGGTGACGCGGCCCGCCATCTGCTTGTCGACGTCGAAGCCGTTGTGGCTGAGGAGGACGACGAGGTCGGCACCCTCGCCCCGGACGGTGTCGACGGTCTCCTGCATCGTCTCCTCGCGGATGCCGAAGGAGTATTCGGGGAACATCCAGCCGGGGTTTGCGATCGGCATGTAGGGAAAGGCCTGGCCGATGACGGCGATCTTCTGGCCGCCGGCCTCGAACCACTCGTAGGGTTTGAAGGCCTCGGCGGGCTCGTCCCACTCGGCGTCGAAGATGTTCTGCCCGAGCGAGGCGAAGGGCACCTGCCCCACAAGCTCGAGCAGGCGCTCGGTGCCGAGAGTGAATTCCCAGTGGAAGGTCATGGCGTCGGGCTTCAGGAGGCTCATGGCGTTGACCACGTCCTGCCCCGCCGTGTGGTAGCAGCCGTAGGAGCCGTGCCAGGTGTCGCCGCCGTCGAGGAGAAGGGCGTCGGGGCGTGCGGCGCGGATCGCCTTGACCACGGTGGCGATGCGGTCGAGCCCGCCCATGCGGCCGTAGGTTTTGCCGAGCGCCGCGAAGTCGTCGTAGGTGAGCGCATAGTGCGAGGGCGAGCCGTCCTCGATGCCGTAGAGGCGGCGGAAGTCGGCGCCGGTGATGTGCGGCACCTCGCCCTTGTTCGCGCCGACGCCGATGTTGATTTCGGGCTCGCGGAAATAGATGGGCACAAGCTGCGCGTGGATGTCGGTCAGGTGGATCAGGGAGACGTTCCCGAAGGTCTCGAACTCCAGAAGCTGATCCTGGGTCAGCACCTGCTGCGCGGCGAGCCGGCCCCAGTTGCCGAAGCCCGAGGCTCCGTAGATGGCCGAGGTCGCCATGGCGGCCTGGAGGAAATCGCGGCGCGAGATCATGGGAGCGGTCGTCCTTTCCGATACATATGCAGATACCTGAATGAATTCAGGTAGAAAAAGGCCCGCGCGAGGTCACCCCCGCGCGGGCCGATGGATTACTGACGAACCGCCGGGGATTCGACCGAGAGACCGTTGCCGCGCGAGGCGACGTAGAGCTCGAGCGCCCGGAACTCGTCCGAGCCTTCGGCGAAGGTCTCGGCCATGGTGTCGCGAATGCAGCCGCGGAAGCGGTTGTGCACCGAGACGAGTCCCGTCGTGTTGAAGCGATACGTCGGGAAGCCGTTGATCTGGCCCTGGCTCAGGTGGTCGGCCCGGATCATGTTGCCCCAGTTGTCCTCGTGACAATTGGCGCAGGACAGCTCGAGCTGGCCGAAGCGGGTGTAGTACATCTCTTTCCCCTGATCCCAGAAGCTCTGGGCGGGGCCGTCGATGGCCACGTCTACCGGCATGCCGCGCGACTGGAGACGGATGAGCGCGACCATGCCCTGCATGGTCTGGCTGCTCCACTTCCACTCTTCGGCCTGCATCCGTTCGGTCCGGCACTCGTTGATGATGTCTTCCATCACCACGAGCTTGCCGTCGGATTCGCGCACCTTCGGCATCACCGCGCCAAGGCCCGCGAAGCTTTCCGGCCCGCCCTCGTGACAGGAGGCGCAGCTCTTGCCCGCAGCCCCGTCGACGGTCTCGAACGTCGCGGCCGCCGCGTCGACCGCCAGCATCGCCGGGTTGTCGAAGTCGTCCATCTCGAGCGCCTGGGTGTCGTCCGACCGGAAGCGCCAGCCGGAGTAGATGGTGTCCAGCACCCCCTCAAGATGCGCCGGAGCCGGAGCCTCGGTCACGATCTCGGTCTCGCCGTTGATGACGAGGCTGTCCTCGTCGGGTCCGGCGAAGGCCGGCACGGCGAGAAGGGCAAGGATCGCCCCTCCCGTCGCGAGAGCTTTGGTCTTGTTCATCGTTATCCTCCCCTTTGGCACGCGATCAGCTGACTTCGATCGACTGGGTGTCGGTGTAGGTCGAACCGTCGTCGTCGTACCAGGTGAAGGTGAATTCGCCCGACTCGGGCACCGTCGCATCGAACTCGAAGTACGGGTTTGTCGAGATCGCGGGAGCGAGAACGACGTCGATGACGTTCTGTCCGTTGAAGTCGCAGGTGAAGCGATTGATGATCGAGCGCGGGATGACGTTGCCGTCCGAGTCCTTGCGCTGACCGGATTCCATCTGGTGGCTGATGAGCGTCTTGATGGTGACCGCTTCGCCTGCCGATGCGGATTTCGGTACCTTGACGCGGGGTTTAACACCTTCTGCCATAGTCGTGGTCCTTTCCTGAATGCCTCAGCCGCCGCAGCCGCCGATGGTGACCTTCACTTCCTTGCGGTCGGCGATGAAGCTGCCGTCCTGAAGCTTTGCGACCGCCAGCACTTCCTGCGTGGTCGCGAGACGGATGCGGGTCGAAGCCGCCTGCGACGCCGCGAGCGGGCCGAAGGTGAAGGCTGCGACGCCGGGCACGGGGTTGCCGAGCGCATAGACGCGGATCTCGGCCGCGCCGGGGGCCGAGACCTCGATCGGAACGGTGTTGCCGTTCTCGGCGATCTCGGGCGCCGTGAGGGTGATGTCGCCGGTGCCGGGCTCGGCGCCGCCGGTGAACTCGGCCAGCTCGCCGACCATCGGCGCGTCCTGCGCGAAGGCGCGGATCGGCAGAACCATCGCGGCCGCGGCCCCGATGCCGGCGATCAGCGTCTGGCGTCTTGTCAGTTCCATTGGATGTCCTCCAGTTCTCGGGCCGTCATTCCTTGAGCGTAAGGAGATAGGCCACGACATTTTCGATCTGCTCGGGCGTCAGAAGCGGGTGGATCTCGGTCGCCGCCTTGCCGGTGTAGCCGTCACCCGGCCGGATGAAGCCGTCGACCTTGTAGAAGGACGGCATCATCGTGTCGGGAAACATCATCTTCGCGTTGGCGACGATGCCGCGCAACTGCGCCTCGTCCCAGCGGTCCGCGACGCCGTCGAGCGTCGGCCCGACCTCGCCCTGGAAAGGATACTCGGTCAGGTCGGTGACCTGGTGACAGGCGACGCAGTTGCCCGCGCCGCGGTTCATCACTTTCCGGCCCTCGGCCGGATCGCCCGGCGCGCCGGTCAGCGACGCCGAGACCGCCCCGTCCTCGTAGGCGACCTCGCCCGGAGCGATCGCCTGTGCGAATGCAGAGCCAGCGCCAAGGGCGGTGACCGCGAGAATCACGCAAGTTCTTTTCATGAGTCCTCCCAAACTTTCGTGTACCGTAGCGCACGGCCGGCAAGGCTCGCAACAACAAATTCAAGTAACTGAATTAATCTGGCTCACCCGATCCGGGGCCAGAACATCACCAGCCAGTTCGCCAACTCGTTGATCCGTTCCGTCGCGATCAGGATGCCGAAGACGATCAGCAGGACGCCCATCGCCTTTTCGATCCGCCCGAGGTGCTTTCGGAAGCCGCGCATCCAGCGCAGGAACGGCTTTATGAAGACCGCCGCAAGGATGAACGGCGCGGTCATGCCGACGGCGTAGACCAGCAGAAGGCCCATCCCGTGCGAGATATCGCTCTGCCCGCCCGCCATGAAGAGGATGGCGGCCAGCACGGGTCCGACGCAGGGCGTCCAGCCGAAGGCGAAGGCGAGACCGATGACGTAGGCGCCCAAAAGGCTCGTCCGCGAGGTGTCGCCCACGCCGGTCCCGAACTGGCGATAGAGAAGGCCGATGCGGATCACGCCGAGGAAATGCAGGCCCATCGTGATGATGATGGCCGCCGCGACCCATCGCAGGATGTCGAAGTATTCGCTGACGAGACCGCCGAGCGTCGTCGCCGCAGCGCCGAGGGCCACGAAGATCGTCGCCACGCCGAGCGCGAAGAGGATCGAGGCGATGATCGCGCGGCGCTGCACGTCGGGCGGCAACGGCTCGTCGCCCTGGATCGCGGCCATGCCGGCACCTGCGAGGTAGGACAGGTAGAACGGCACGATGGGAAGGATGCAGGGCGACAGGAACGACAGGAGGCCGGCGACGAGAGCGCCCAGGTATGACACGTCGAACACGAAGCGGCCTTTCCTTGATCGGTTCAATCAAACATATTACGTTTGTCGAATATGGACCTCTTGCGCAAGACACTTCCCCTGATCCGCGCCGGCCTCGCAGCCGTGGCGATGGCGCTTGCCGCCCTTCCCGCCTCCGCCACCGAGGCGGTCGAACTTGTCATGGTCGAGGAAGACGGTTGCATGTGGTGCGCCCAGTGGAACCGCGACGTCTCGCCCGAATATGCCCTGACCGGCGAGGGCCGCGCCGCGCCGCTGCGGCGGATCGACCTTCATGCACCGGTCCCCGAGGATCTGACCTTCGAGCGGCCGGTGCGCTTTACGCCTACCTTCGTCCTCGTGCAGAACGGGCAGGAGCTGTCCCGGATCGAGGGCTATCCGGGCGAGGATTTCTTCTGGGGTCTCTTGCAGATGATGCTGACGAAGGCAGGACTGGATTACGGAGCCGAGGGCTGAGATGGACGCAGCGCACGACACCCAGACACGATCGAACGGCGGGCTTCCCGTCTTTGGCAGCGACACCTGTGCGGCCGAACTCGACGAGATGATGAAGAACGCGCAGGAGGCGTCGAACTTCCTCAAGGCGATCAGCCACGAGGGACGGCTGATGATCCTGTGCCACCTCGCCTCGGGCGAGAAATCGGTGACCGAGCTGGAGGAGCTTCTCTCCGCCCGGCAGGCCGCCGTCTCGCAGCAGTTGTCCCGCCTGCGTCTCGAAGGGCTCGTGCAGCCCCGCCGGGACGGCAAGGCGATCTATTACAGCCTGACCGACGACCGTTCGACCAAGATCATCGAGGTGGTCTACAACCTGTTCTGCGGCAAGAACCGCCAGACCTGAGCGCGGTCGGCGCAGGCGGCGTGGGGAGGCGCTGTCGATGCTGGACACCATCGGAGAACCGATCGCACTTGCCCTGATCGGCCTCGTCGGAGGCGTGCTTCTGGGCCTCGCGGCGCGGATGGGCCGGTTCTGCTCGCTCGGCGCCATCGAGGACGGGCTCTACGGCGGCGACTGGACGCGGATGCGGATGTGGAGCTTCGCCATCGGGCTGTCCATCCTTGGCACCTTCGGCGCGCAGTCCCTTGGACTCGCTGAGATCGGGCGCACCGTCTATCTCGCGCAGGACTGGAACCCCTGGGCGTCGATCCTGGGCGGGCTCGCCTTCGGCTATGGCATGGCCCTGGCGGGCAACTGCGGCTTCGGCGCGCTGGCCCGCGTGGGCGGCGGCGACTTCCGGTCCTTCGTCATCGTCATCACCGTGGGGCTCGCGGCCTATGCGACGCTCTCGGGACCGTTTGCAGAGTGGCGCGTGGCGCTTTTCCCCGACAGCCGAGCGACGTCGCCCCAGGGCCTTGCCCATGCCGTCGCGTCTGTGACAGGCCTGTCGCCTGCCCTGCCCGCCTTTGCCGCCGGTGTCGCACTGATGGCGCTGGCGCTTGCAGACCGCGGCTTTCGCGGATCGCCCCGCACCGTCTTCTGGTCCGCCGCCGTGGCGGTCGCCATCGTCTCGGGCTGGCTGGGGTCGGCCTGGGTCGCGCGCCACGGTTTCGCGGCGACGCCCATCGTGTCCCACACCTATGCGGCACCCTTGGGCGAGACGATGCTTTACCTGATGACCGCCTCGGGACGGTCCGTGTCCTTCGGGGTGGGATCGGTCGCGGGTGTCTTGCTGGGCGCCTTCGCGGGCAGCCTCGCGCGCGGGCACTTCCGGTGGGAGGCCTGCGAGGACCCGCGCGAGCTGCGCCGCCAGATCGGAGGCGCGGTGCTGATGGGCGCGGGCGCGGTGGTGGCCGTCGGCTGCACCGTGGGACAGGGGCTGTCCGCGTTCTCGCTCCTCGCCTATTCGGCGCCCGTGACGGCGGCGGCGATCTTCGCGGGCGCGGCGGTCGGGCTGAGGCAGCTCATAACCGGCTTCCTGCCCGCCGAGTGATCAGGCCTGCCGCGCGAGCCAGTCGCGGGACCGGGCGAGCGCCGCGTCGGCAGAAGGCGCAAGTCGTCCGCGATTGATGAAGCCGTGGCTGACGCCCGGCTCTGTCCAAGCCTCGACCTCGACACCTGCGTCGTGCAGGCGAAGGGTCAGCGCCTCGCCCTCGGACCGCAGGACATCGTGTTCGGCCATGAGGTTCAGAACTGGCGGCAAACCCTTGAGATCGCCGAGCAGTGGCGCGAAACGCGGATCGTCGCGGAAGCGCGCGCCTGGGTCGTAGAGGTCGTAGATCTCGTCCACTCGCGCGCCGGTCAGGACCGGGGCGTCGGCGTAGGCGCGGTGGCTTTCGGTGTCGGTCGCATTTCCGAAGACACCGTAGAACAGGACGAGCGCGCGGAAGGTTTCGCGCGGAAGGCTGAGGGCCGCGGCGAGCGCGAGGTTCGCCCCGGCGGAGGCGCCGCCGATGGCGAGGCGCGTCGTGTCGAGGCCGGTCAGGCCTGCGCTCTGCAGCCAGCCGACCGAGGCGATCACGTCGTCCAGCCCGGCTGGGAAAGGGTTCGCGGGCGCGAGGCGATAGGAGACCGAGGCGACGTGCCAGCCCGCACCGGCGAGCCTGCGGCAGGCGCGGTCGTTCAGGTCGATGGTCCCGCCGACCCAGCCGCCGCCGTGGATGTAGACGAGCACCGGCGCGTCGTCCGCACCCGCGCGGTAGAGCCTCAGACGCTGCCGCTGCCCGGCGGCGCCGGTGTAGGTCATGTCCTCGACGGAATGGACCCCGTCTGCGCCCTCGACCCAGTACGCCGCCGCCTCGGCGTCGTCCGCGAAGGTCTCGGAGATCTCGTGGACCCGCTCCATTCCCTCCGCCCAGCCCCAGGGCCCGCGCGTCATCGCCATCTCTGCTTTCTCCCCTGCGCCAGACGAGTTTTCCGGCGGCGGAGCGTGACTCGGGCCCCGGACCTTGTCAAACAGGGGCAAAACCACGAGGGAGGAAAACATGGAGATCGAATGCGTCGTGCCGAGCCGGAGCCGCATCGGCGAGGGTGCGGTCTGGGACGACCGGGCGGGCGTCCTGTGGTGGGTCGACATTCCCGCCGGGCTGATCCACCGCTATGACCCCTCGTCCGGCGTGAACGACAGCTTCGACTGGGGCGAGCCCGTGGGCTGCCTTACCGTGCGCGAAAAGGGCGGTCTGGTCCTGGCGACCAAGTCGGGCTTTCACCTCTTCGACCCCGACACCGGCGTCCGCGAGGCAATCCAAAACCCCGAGGCCGGGATGCCCGACAATCGGTTCAACGACGGGGCGACCGATGCTCAGGGCCGGTTCTGGGCCGGCACCATGAAGGATGGAGGCGAGCCGGAGGCTCTGGGGCGGTTCTATCGCCTGGATCCGGATCTGTCGGTAACCCCCTGGAAGGGCGGTATCTACACCACGAACGGCATGGCCTTCTCGCCCGATGGCCGCACGATGTACTTTTCGGACAGCAACAAGCTTGTCCGCACCATCTGGAAGGCCGCCTACGACACCGAGACCGGCACGCCGGGCGAGCCGGAGGTCTTCTTCGACACGCGCGAGGTCGCGGGACGTCCCGACGGCGGGACGGTCGACGCCGACGGCTGCTACTGGCAGGCGGGCATCGACGGCTGGCAGCTTTACCGCATCACGCCAGAGGGCCGCATCGACATGACGATCGATGTGCCCGTCGAGCGGCCGTCCAAGCCGATGTTCGGCGGTGTGGGTCTGGACGTGCTGTTCTTCACCTCGCTCGGCATCGGGCTGACGGGCGACCGGCCCCAGCCCGAAGCGGGATCGCTCCACGCGATCACCGGCCTCGGCATCACCGGCCTGCCCCAGCCGCGGTTCGCGGGATGAGCGAGGGCCTGCGGGCGGAGCTGTGCCGGCTGACGGGCTATGTGCCCGGCCGGACCACCCGCGCGCGGGCCGCCGCCCCGCCCCGCGTCGAGGAGGGCATGGTGGTCGAGGAGCTTGTGCTGGAGGGCCCCACGCCGTTCCCCGCAACCCTGACCCGGCCCGAGATGGGCGGGCGTCATCCCGCTGTACTCTACTGTCACGCCCACGGCGGGGACTACGTGCTGGGGCGGCGCGAGCTGCTGGACGGCAGCGTCTACTTCGAAGGTCCGGGCTATGGCGCGGCGCTGGCCGCGATGGGGTTTGCAGCGCTCTGCATCGACATGCCGGGCTTTGGCGACCGGCGGCGCGAGGGCAGTGAAGCCGCGTTGTCGAAAGCCTTGTCCTGGAAAGGGAAAAGCCTGTTCGGACTGATGCTGGCCGACCTCGGGCTGGCGCTCGGTTATCTGACCGGGCGCGAGGATGTGCGGCCTGACCGCATCTACAGCTACGGGCTGTCGATGGGCGCCGCCCAAGCGCTTTGGCTCGCCGCGCTCGACGACCGCATCGCCGGGTGCGCCCATGCCTGCATCCTGGCGGACGTGGCGCGGCTGATCGAGACCGGCGACCACGACCGCCACGGAGTCTGCCTGACCGTGCCGGGCCTTCTGGACGTGGCCGACATGGGAGAGGTCGCGGGGCTCATCGCCCCTCGCCCGCAGATCGTTTGCCACGGAGAGGCCGACCCGCTGACACCGCCCCACGCCCGGGACGCGGCCCTCGCCGCCCTTCGCGCCGCCTATGACCGGCGCCGCGACGCGACCGGACGCAACACGCTGCACACGATGACGGACCCCGCCGCCGGTCACGTCGAGTCGGCCGCCATGCGCGTCGCCGTCCTGGATTTCCTGTCCCGCGCCGCGTCGCGGGGCGCCTTTTTCGCCGCCTGACAAGAACGAGGACCTGACACATGATGAACCGACTGCTGATGACCGGCGCCGCCGGCGGACTGGGCACCCAGATGCGCACCCGCCTCAAGCACCTCGCCCCCACTATCCGTCTCTCCGACATCGTCGAGGTGACGGACCCCCAGGCGCACGAAGAGGTCGTGACCTGCGACCTGGGCGACAAGGACGCCGTCGAGGAGCTTGTGAAAGGCTGCGACGGCATCGTCCACTTCGGCGGCGTCGCGACCGAGCATCCCTGGGATCCGATCTGCAACGCCAACATCAGCGGGCTCGTCTATCTCTATGAAGCGGCTCGCAAACACGGCCACCCCCGGATCATGTTCGCCTCGTCGAACCATGCCGTGGGCTTCCATCCGCAGAACAAGGTGATCGACAACACCGTCTATCCGCAGCCGGACGGGCTTTACGGCGTGTCCAAGGTCTTTGGCGAGGCGCTGGCCAACGCCTATCACTCCAAGTTCGGCATCGAGACGGCCATCGTGCGCATCGGCTCGTGCTTCCCGAAGCCGACGGACCACAGGATGCTGTCGACCTGGCTGTCCTACGACGACCTTGCCGGACTGATCGGGCGTATCTTCGACGTGCCCCGCCTGGGCTGTCCGATCATCTACGGCGTGTCCAACAACACCGCGTCCTTCTGGGACAACCGGCAGGTCAAGTGGATGGGCTGGCAGCCGAAGGACAACGCCGAAGACTATCGCGCCGAGGTCGACGCGGCCAAGTCCAAGCCGGCCAAGGACGCGCCCGAGGTCCTGTGGATCGGGGGCGCCTACACCGCCGACAAGATCCATGAATGAGCGGATTTGATACGTTTTGACCCTTCACGGAGCCGCGTGTTGACGCGGCTTCCCTTTTTCCCCCACTATCGGACGGCACGGCAAAAATACTATCAATCGCCGGCATGATAAAACGGCGTCAAGCCGTTGACGCGACAGGGAAAGGGAAGGGAGGACCCTGATGGGGAGGACAGGTTTGTCCGTGCGACCGGAGACGGCCGCATGAGTCTGCTGGCACTCGACAGGATCACGAAGAGCTTCGGCGCCATTCATGCCCTTCAAGGCGTGGATCTGGAGATTCAGCCGGGCGAAGCCGTGGGCCTCATGGGCGACAACGGCGCGGGCAAGTCCACGCTCGTCAAGATCATCGCCGGGAACTTCCCGCCGACCTCGGGGCATATCGCCGTCGAGGGGCGCGAGGTGGTCTTCGACCGACCCATCGATGCTCGCGCTGCCGGGATCGAGGTGGTCTATCAGGACCTCGCGCTGGCCAACAACCTGACGGCGGCCGAGAACGTCTTTCTGGGACGGGAGCTGAAAAAGGGCTGGGGGCCGTTCCGCACGCTCGACAAGGAAGCGATGATCGAACGATCCTCCGAGCTGTTCGCGGAGTTGAAGTCCGAGACCCGTCCCCGCGACCTGGTCCAGAAGATGTCGGGCGGCCAGCGCCAGGCCGTCGCCATCGCACGGACGCGGCTTTCGGATCCGAAGCTCGTGCTGATGGACGAGCCGACCGCCGCCATTTCGGTCCGCCAGGTGGCCGAGGTCCTGAACCTCATCAAGCGGCTCAAAGCCACAGGCCACGCCGTCATCCTGATCTCGCACCGGATGCCCGACGTCTTCGAGGTCTGCGACCGCATCGCGGTCCTGCGCCGGGGCACGAAGGTCGCCGACAAGGCGACCCGCGACACCTCGCCCGAGGAAATCACCGGGCTGATCACGGGAGCGATCCATGCAGCCTGACGTCCCCCGCACCACGGATCATGCCGCCATCGGCGACGTGGCCGGGATCGAGGAGCGGACGCTTCTCCAGAAGATGCTCACGAGCCAGCCGTTCTGGGTCACCGTCGCGCTGATCGTGGTCTGCCTCGGCATCGGCTTCTATCAGCCGGCCTTCTTCACGGCGCAGAACATCGCCAACATCACGCGCAACTTCGCGATCTTCGGGATCATGGCGCTGGGCATGACCTGCGTCATCATCACGGCCGGCATCGACCTCTCGGTAGGCTCCATCATGGGCCTCGTCGCCATCGTGGCGGGCATCTACCTGACGGCGGAGTACTCGTGGTACGTCTCGTTCGCCCTGGGAATGCTCGCGGGCCTGGCCTGCGGCGCCGTCAACGGATTTCTCATCGCTTACGTGGGGTTGTCGCCGTTCGTCGTCACGCTTGGAATGATGTCCATCGCGCGGTCGCTGGCCGTGGTGATCTCGGGCAACCAGATGCTGTACCAGTTCGGCCCCGACGCGCCGATCGTGAAGGCCATCGGTCAGGCCAAGTTCCCGCCCAACGTCGAGGGCGACATGTGGCCCGACTGGATCCCCGCCTTCTCGTCGCACTTCTGGGTCATGGTCTTCATGGCGCTGATCGTGGGCTATGTCTTCAAGTACAAGGCCTGGGGCAAGCACCTGTTCGCCATCGGCGGCAACGAGCAGGCGGCGCGGCTGACCGGCGTGAACGTCAAGCTCATCAAGTTCCAGGCCTATGTCTTCTCGGCCTTCTGCGCGGCGGTCTCGTCGCTTCTGATCCTTGGCTACACCGGATCGGCGATCAACGCGCTGGGCCAGAGCTATGAGCTGCGGGTCATCGCGGCCACGGTGATCGGCGGCGCGAACCTGCTGGGAGGCTATGGCACGGCCTATGGCGCGATCATCGGCGCGGCCCTTCTCGAGGTGATCCGCAACGCGCTTCTCATGGCGGGGATCGACTCGAACTGGCAAGGCGCCTTCGTCGGCATCTTCATCATTCTCGCGGTGTTCATCGGCCTCCAGACGGAAGGCGGCCGAAGCTATATCGCGCAACTCAGGGATACGATCCTGCCGCCCCGGCGGAAGGATCGTTAGTATCGCCGGCCCGCGTGGCGGGACGGCACATTCAGGGAGGAAAGCATGAAAAAACTCTTGATCACTTCGGCGCTCGCCATGTCGGCCATGACGGTCGGCACGGGCGCCTTCGCCCAGGACATCTTCGCGCTGGTGCCGAAGAACATGAACAACCCGTTCTTCGACCAGGCCCGTGACGGCTGCAAGAAGGCCGAAGCGGAATCGAACGGCGCCTTCGTCTGCGAATACATCGGACCGGGCGAGCACGGCGGCGGCGACGAGCAGGTCCAGATCGTCATGGACCTGATCGCGCGCGGCGACGTGAAGGGCCTGGGCGTGTCGCCCTCGAACGCGGCCGCCATGGCGGTTGCGGCTCAGGCGGCCAAGGATGCCGGAATTCCCTTCATCACCTGGGACTCCGACCTTCTCGACCCGACCCTGCGGACCGCCTACATCGGCACCCACAACTACGAGATCGGCGTGAACCTCGCCAAGCTGGCGATGGAGATCAAGCCGGACGGCGGCACGGTCTGCATCCAGTCGGGCGGCGCCGCGGCGGCCAACCACAACGAGCGGATGCAGGGCATCCGAGACACGCTTGGCGCCATGTCCGGCACCACCTCGCCGGGCGAGCGACTGACGGGCCAGAACGGCTGGACCGAGGCCGACGGCTGCCCGCTTTACACCGACGACGACTTCCCGAAGTCGGTGCAGCAGTTCGAGGACTTCATGGCCGCGAACCCTGACGTCGACGCCTTCCTGCCGACGGGCGGCTTCCCGCAGTTCGTGCCCGACGCGAACCGCGCGGCGGTCGAACCCTACAAGGACCAGATCGCTTCAGGCGAGCTTGCCCTCGTCGTGGCAGACACCCTGCCGGTCCAGATCGACCAGATGAAGGAAGGCTTCTCGGCCGGACAGGTCGGCCAGCGTCCGTTCCAGATGGGCTACGAGGTGATGAACGCCTTCGCCAAGATGGCGGCCGGCGGCGAGCCCCCGGCGGACCCGACTTACACGGGTCTCGACGTCTGCACGCCCGAGACCGCCGACACCTGCATCGCGCAGTGATCGGCTGACAGAACGGTCGGCGGCGTCTTCGGGCGCCGCCGATTCTTTGCGGGCCGGGCGGGGGCGCAGCCCCGCACCCCCGGAGTATTTTCCGACAGAAGAAGGGCTGAGCGATGGATACGAGACCGATAGGCGGCACAGGGGTCGGCGTCACGCCGATCATCTTCGGCACCTCTGCCCTGGGCGGGATGCCCGACACCTATGGCTATGACGTGGACGAGGCGCGGGCGCGCGCGACGCTGGAGGCGATCTTCGAGAGCCCGGTGAACTGCCTCGATGCGTCGAACAACTATGGCTTCGGCCGCAGCGAGGCCCGCGTCGGCGACGCCCTCCGCGCCGCGGGAGGCCTGCCGCCCGGTTTCGTCATCTCGACCAAGCTCGACCGCGACATGGAGACGGGACGCCTAGACGCCGACCGCGCGCGGCGGTCGCTGGAGGAGAGCCTCGAGCGGCTCGGCCTAGACCGCGTGCAGATCCTGCACCTGCACGACCCCGAGCATTGCCGCGACCTGTCCGAGATCACGGCGACCGGCGGGGCGCTGGACGAGCTGTTCCGGATGAAGGAGGAGGGCCTGTGCGATGCCGTGGGCCTCGCCATGGGCCGGCTCGACGTCATGGAGCCGATCCTGCGCGACTTCCCCTTCGACACGCTCATCAATCACAACCGCTGGACGCTTCTGAACCGCAGCGCCGATGCGATGTTCGACGAGGCGCACGCGCGCGGCATCGCCATCCTGAACGCGGCGCCCTATGCCTCGGGCGTACTGGCCAAGGGGGCAGACGCCTCGCCCATGATCTCCTATACCCCCGCGGACGAGGCGGACCTGGCGCCTGTGCGGCGGATCGAGGCGATCTGCGCCCGTCACGGCGTACCCATGGGAGCTGTTGCGCTGCAGTTCTCGATGCGCGACCCGCGCGTGACCTCGACCGTCATCGGCGTCTCGAAGCCCGAGCGCGTTGCCGAGACGCTGGACTGGGCGCAGGCGCAATTGCCGGACGCCCTTTGGGACGACATTGCCGCGCTGCCCTTCGAGACGACGGATCCGGAAGCCAAGCGCGACTACCGTCCGGGCTAGATCATTCGGCGGCCATCCTTGCGCCGACGGTATCGAGCGCCCTTTCGACGACCTCGGTGCCGGCCCCGTCGCGGTGCGCTTCTTCGGACAAAAGGCGCCGCCACGCCCGCGCGCCGGGACGGCCCGCGAAGAGACCCATCATGTGGCGGGTGACCGCGTTCAGCCGTCCGCCGCTGGCCAGATGTTCCTCGATGTGCGGCAGCATCGCGACGACGACCTGGGACGCATCGGAGAAGGGCGGCGCCTCGCCCCAGATCTCGCCATCGGCGGTGCCGAGGATGTCCCAGGGCGCATGATAGGCGGCACGGCCGATCATCACGCCGTCGATCCCCCGGTCGAGGAAACCCTTCGCCTGCTCGAGGCTTTCGATCCCCCCGTTGATCGACAGGTGGAGGTCGGGAAAGCGCTCTTTCATCCTGAAGACGAGATCGTGGTCGAGCGGCGGGATGTCCCGGTTCTCCTTCGGCGACAGACCCTGGAGCCAGGCCTTCCGCGCATGGATCGCGATCCGGCGGACACCGGCGTCGCGCATCCGGGACAGGAAGTCGGGCAGGACCGTGGCCGGGTCCTGATCGTCGACGCCGATCCGGCATTTGACGGTCACGGGAACCTCGACCGCCGCCGCCATCGCGCGCGCACAGTCCGCGACGAGGCCCGGCGTCTTCATCAGGACCGCCCCGAAGGTGCCGGACTGCACGCGGTCCGAGGGGCACCCGACGTTCAGGTTGATCTCGTCGTATCCCTCGTCAGCCCCCATGCGAGCCGCCTCGGCCAGTTCGGCGGGGTCGGAGCCGCCGAGTTGAAGCGCTACGGGGTGTTCCGAGCGATCGAAACGCAGGAGGTGCCGCGCTCCGCCCCGGACGAGGGCGGGCGAGGTGACCATCTCGGTATAAAGAAGCGTGCGCCGCGACATCAGCCGGTGGAGATACCGGCAGTGGCGGTCGGTCCAGTCCATCATGGGGGCGACGGACAGTCTGGCGCTTTGGTTCAACGTCATTTCTTTCTTGTTTCGTACCGACGGGGGCAAAGCTGAGGCTCGCTGTTGATCCGAGCCTTGGTTAGGGTCGATCGCCAGTTTAGACCATGCCCGAATGAACGGCCAAGGGTGCATAGAAAAGCCTATGTGCTAAGTGACCGTCGGTTCCGCAAGACTTGGCGGAACCGAGGGCACGCCATGCGGGGTCCACGCGAGCCGTCAGCCGATCCGCCTCAGCGTTTGAGAAGCGGGGCTTCGTCAACCAGTTGAAGACTTTCCACGAAGGGCCGCTCGGCGAGGCGCGCGATATCCTCCGCCGGGGCCGAAACGACCCAGCCGTCCTCCTCGTTCGCATCGACGATGTCGAGCGACATCTCGCGAAGTGCGGCCTCGAAGCTTGCCTCGTCCTGGCCGACGGCAGGCGTTATCATGACGGTGATCGTCGCCGGACCCGACTTGGCCCCCTCGGGCAGAAGCTGGGTCTTGAAGTCGACCGACACCGGTTCGATCGCCTGCACGCCCGACGCTTCCATCAGGGCAGAGGCATCGGCGTCGAGCGGGATCGACCCAAGGTAGGTTCCGTCGCCGGCGTACTGGCCGATGAGGATCTCCGATTCCGACAGGCGCGCGACGGCGCCTTTGTCGAGCGGTGCATCGACGGTGACGAGAACGGACGCCCGGTCCTGCCCAACGGCGGGGAAGGCGACCACGATCAGGAGTGCTGCAAGTCTCGACATGATCGCCATCCTACTCGGGATCCGGGCATGGTCGCTTCACGATGTCGCCAGCGACGCTGAAGGTCTGCGGCCCGTCGCCGAGGGTCGAGGCCGTCACTCGGGCGCGCCACAGCCCGGGCGTTGGTGCCTCCACCTCGGCAAGCTCGACATTGTTGAGGACGTCCCGGCCACGCTCGGCCATGTGAATGTCCTCGACGTCGAATTCGTTCCGCGCCAGTTCCGCAAGCTGGTCTGACCCCGTCAGCGGAGGAGGCGTCAGCTTCCACGGCAGGTGCGTTGCGCCGTCCGGTGCGATGAGAGTTAGGTCGAGGTCGTTCACCAGAAGCGCCAGCACCAGGTCCGCCGGCGCGTTGGCGGGCGCATCGTCCCACGCCAGCGCGACCTTCAAGCGCTCCGCGCCCTCGGATACGTCGAAGCACATGTCCGACGTGGCGCCTTCGACATCGAAGGCCCCCTCCTCGATGCCCGCAAGGTCCGTCATCACCCGGACCGCGGTGGAGACGTCGATCAGTCCGAAGCCCGAGGCGAAATCGGGACCGGGCCCGTAGAAGGTCGGTTCGCGGATGTCGATGTTCTTCAGATCATCGAGATCCTCCGGGTCGAGCATGGCTGCGAGATCGGGCCGCCCTCTCTCTGCCACCAGGTCCTGAGCCGTCGCCACGAGAGCCGCCTTGTAGGTCGAAGGAAGCGGCTCGACGTCGCCCGCGGCCTCCCGCATCAGCGCGATTGCCCCGGTGACGACGGGTGCGGCCATCGACGAGCCGCAGTCGCGCACATAGCCCTCGGCATTCGGCGACGGCCCGAGGATGCCGCCCTGGGACGTCGAGACTTCGAAGTCGTGGCAGCCTGGAGCCACGATGTCGGGCTTGATCCGGCCGTCGAAGGTCGGGCCGAGGCTTGAATGCGGCCAGACGGTCTGGTGCGCGGTATCGTAGGCGCCGACGCTGATCGAGTTCTTCGCCTGCGTGAAGACCGAGACATAGGCGGCGCGGCGCCCGTCCTTCGGGCGAAGCCCGTTGTTTCCGGCAGCCCAGACCTGCGGACGCGGCGGGATGACCTCACCTTCCGTCTCGCCGTCCGACACGCGCGCCCGCCCGGCGATCATCTCGTCGATCAGCCTCGACGCTCCTTCGTAGCCGTACAGGGTCTCGATATAGGAGTGGTTGCTGACGGCGACCCCGCAGTCGACCAGCGCGCTCGTCAGCAGCGCGAGGCGCCGGCTGCCTTCGCCCTCGTCCGTGTATTCGAAGACGCCGATGTCCGCCTCGGGTGCGATGCCCCGCATCCCGAAGGGCGTGCCGTCGACCCCCTCGAGCGTCGAGTTCACGACCGAATTCCGGCCGCTGCCGAGGAGGATGCCCGACACGAGCGTCCCGTGGCGCTGCGCAAGGACGCCATCCGGCTCGCCGCCGCAACTGGTTGCAAGGCCTACCCGGCGGAAGAACCGCTCCTGATCGCCTTCAAGCGCCATGAAGTCCCCGTTCTCCGCATTGATAGGCGTATCGAAGATCCCGACGCGGACAGAGCGGCCCGCGACACCCTCCAGAACCGCCAGGTCGCTTTCAAGGGTGAAGCCCTGCGCCCCGTCGACGTTCGCCACCTGCCGCGCGACGCTCGTCAGCGGCAGGAAGGGCGGCGGCCCCGCGTCGATGCTGAGAACGTCCGCCAGACCCGCCACGTCAATGAGGCGGTTGTCCGGCACCTCGAAGATGAACGTCCCCCGCGTCGGCTCTTCGATGGCCGTAGCGCCAAGAGCCTCGAGGCTTCGCTGCACCGCGTCGCGGCCTCCGGTCGCGGCACTGAGGAGGACACGCCGTCTCCCCACGGCGTCAGGCGCGAGCGCGGGGGCGAGAACGAGCGAGCGCCCGATCTTGTCTTCGATCCGAAGCGTCGCCCCAGCGCGGATCTGCCCCGACGCCAGGACCGGCAGCGTCGCGTCACCAGCGAACCGCACGACGTAGGTGCTGCCGCCGACGAAGCCCTCGAGCGTCACCCCCGCCTCGGCGAGGCGCGCCTTTTCGTCCGCATCGAACCGCCGCCCGAACTCGATCACCGAGACGACGCCTTCGTCCGACTGTCGTGTAGGTGCGCGTCGGAACGCCTCGATCTGGCGAAGCGCATCCGGTGCCGCAAGAAGCGCGGCGCGGTCGCGCAGGAGAAGGTTCTCGGCATCGAGGCGGCGGATCCTGTCGAGACCGATGCTGGGAACTCCGGGACGCAGGACGTCGCGGATCGCCGGCGTGACGGGTTCGATCCCCTCGAACAGGCGGTCGCGGTTGAACTGCGGCAGGTCGCGCGTCGGCAAGTCCTGAGCGTAGCAGGTGACGGCGGTAGCCAACCACGCGAGGGCGATGCGGAGGCTCAATTGACCGTCCTCCCGCCCATCTCCCGGAACGCCGCGATCGCACGGCTCCGCGTCAGGTTGCGGCCCGTCGCGCGCAGGGCGGCGATGAGCGCCTGCCCGGTCGCATGGCCCGCTGCTTCGGGCGACAGCCGCGCCTCGTCTGAAAGCGACAGGATCGGAAGCCCGGGCTGCTCGCCGCCATCTAGGCCTGCGCCAAGGAATGCGTCGTCCCCCGCACCCGTGTCGACCACGATGCTGCGCCCCCAGGCGCGTTCCCCGTCGACCGAGGCACTCAGTCCGCGAAGGAAGGTCTCCGCGTGGTCACCCACGACGGCAATCCGCACCGTCGAGCCCGAGACCCCTGCCCGCTCACGGTGCGGCAAGGCGTCGAGAAAACGAACAAGTTCGGCGATCCCGCCGTCGGCGAAGGCATAGCGCGGCATCGCCGGGTCCAATGCCTCTCCGTCCGGCCCCATCCCATGCTCGGCCGCGCGCACAAGGTCGTCGACCGAAAGCCCGCGTCCGGCGATCGGGGGCACGACCAGCGCGCCTTCGACGCTGCCTTGGCCGTCCGCACCGTGACAGTTGGCGCAGGGAAACAGGCGTGCCGACAGTTCAGCCTCTCCGCCCGCCAGCCGGACCGTCGCCCCCACATCGCCCGTGCCGTAGAACAGCGCTGCGGCATGATCGTCAGCGGCGACCGCCGGGGATGCGCACAGCAGGGCTGTCAGAAGCACGAGCCGCATCTCAGCGGCCCTCAACGCGCGCAAGCGTGCCGAGAAGGGTCTCAGGCGCCGGCAGGCCTGCGATGCGGACGAAGCGGCCGTTTCCGGATCCCACAAGAAACATGGGATCGTGGTCCTCGACCGAGCCGAGGGATAGACCGAACGACCGCAGAACGTCGGCGATCTCGGGCACGCTTCCCGTGACGAAGGTCCAGCGATCCTTCGCCTCGAAGGCATCGGCCGTCCGGTGCAGGGCCGCAGGCGAGTCCCGGACCGGGTCGATGCTGACCGAGACGAGCCGGGTGCGGTCGTCTCCCGCCGCGTCGAGGTCTTCCTGCACGATCTGGAATATGCCGTTCGCCACCGGGCAGATTGTCGTGCAGCTCGTGTAGATGAAGGTGACCACCACCGGGCCGTCCCCGACGACCTCGCCGAAGCGCCGCTCGGCGCCGTTCTGGTCGATGACGCGCGCATCGGCGATGTGGATGGTCTCGAGGCCGGGCGCCGTCTCGGATTTTCCGGCAACCGGCATCTTGTGACCGGCGTTCGGATCGTGTGCCTGCGCCGGGACGCTGGCTGCGAAAAGCGCCAGGGCGATCAGAAGATGCTGTCTCATTGCTTCGCCTCTATCGTTGTCGCCCTGATCTCGACGCCCTTGAGCGTCGCGTCCGCGAGCGTCACCGCGTAGTGACCCGGAACCGGCGGGGCGACGATGAACCTTGCGCCGCCTGCGTCGAGGCCGTCCGCCGAAAGCGTCGCCCGCCATCCGAATTGAATGTGCGTCATCTCGAGGACAGGGTCCGTGAGCGCCACGGAGGCTCCGTTCTCGTCCAGAAGGCGGACGTTCAGGACCTGCCCGGCCCGTGCGGACAGCGACGGCACACCAAGATCGACGGTCAGGACAGGAATGGAAAATGCTGATTTTGCAGAGCCTTGCGCGTCGAAGCGAAAGCATCGTGACATCCCGCCGATGCCTGTCGTCAGGACCAGTTCGTGCGGTCCACCCTCGTTCACGACGGCGCGGGTATTGAACCGGCCCGGTGCGGTTTCGCGAAAGCTCCGGTCGAGGACGGCGACGGCGGAGGGGCGACCGCCCCGCAGGCGGACGGCGGTCATCGGCGGCGCGTCTCCCATGCTGCTCGTCTCGTCGATGACGAAGCCGGTGTAGCTTGCCGCGTGAACCGCCAGCACCTGCGGCGACGGGGCAAGCGGCACGAGAAGCGCTCCGGGTCGGGTCGTCACCTCGGCGTCGCGCGGGGCAAGCCGGACTTCACGCAGCGTCGGCGCCTGCCCCACGGCCACGGTCCCGAGGTCGATGACGGTCACGCCCGACTGGTCCGCCGTTGCAAGGAACGCGGCCTCGCCTGCGAAAACGGCGTCGCCGATGCCCTGGTTCAGGGCGACGGCACCCGCAAGCGCCGTTGTGGCGGGATCGATGAAGGACACCGCGCCGTCCGCGTTCCAGACCAGGATCATTCCCGTTTCGGGCGAAATGCCGATCCGGTCAGCGGGCGCGGCAAGCTCTACCGAGACACCGTCCGTCGGAGTGTCCGCGAAGACGATGTGCGCCGATGCTCCGCCCGGCGCCAGCGAGGCGACAAGGCGCACGACACCGCCACGACCGTCCGGCAAGGCAATCCCGGCGGCATTCGATGCGGACGCATGGATCCCTGAAGCGGTCACTCGCCCGGAGGACGCATCGAGAAATGCGAACCCATTCTCGGCCCAGGCGAAGACTTCGCCTTCGCCCGCGTCTGCCATTCCACCGACCCTTGTCCCAAAGCGGACCGGAGTTCCTTCGTCTCCGCCGGGAGCGTGGAACATCACCCCTCGCCCTTCCGGGCCTGTGCCTCCCAGCCAGATCACCCCGTCGTCCGAGACGTGCAGCGCCGCGAGAGTGCCGCCGACCGCCGGCAAGGCGATTTCGGAGACATCTCCGGTCAGGCCGACCGAGACGAGCCCGTCTTGTCCGGGGAGATGGGCGATCAGCCTCTGGGTGGCGCGGTCGGCGACGACAAGGTCCGGCGTCGCGCTGAGCGTCCCCGCCGCCAGCATGTTGGCAGTGGCGAGGTCGAGACGGGGGTCGGCAAGACCGAAACTCCCGTCTTCGTTGAACCCGGCCAGCACGATCCCGTTCAGATCGATCCCGCCCGTCGGGATGCGGCGCGTGGCACGGAAGGCGCGAGCCGCCTCGACGCAGGGCGCATCGGTCTCGGACACCGGACGGATCCAGCCTTCCAGCACGAAGCCCTTCAAGGCGCCACCCGTGGCCGCATCCGTCAGCGTCACGTCGATCCCAAAGGGCTGGCCGGGCAAGACCGTGTCGGTCGTCCCGCCGGCGACATCCGTGAGCACGACCTCCGCGGTCAGGGGCGCGGCAAGGTCGGCCGCGAACGCAGGTCCCGCGATGACGGCGATGACAGGGAAGATCGTCCCGGCAAGGCGCATGTCATTCGAGCCTGCACGACGTCACGCCCGCATCGGCCAGACTGCCTTGCGGAACCACGTCGAGCAGCCCCCAGATGCCGCCCGCCCGCAGGTGCGTCGGGCCGTCGTGCCAGAGATAGCACCCCTCCTGCACCGGCCGCGTCAGCGGCGCGGCGATGGCCTTGCCGGGCGCGATCAGCGCCGAATGCGGGAAACCGAAGCCGGGGAACAGGTCGTCGTAGTCCTGCGAGATCGTGACGAAGGCGTGCTGCCGCGCGCGCCCCGACGGCTCGAGGACGTTCATCGTGACTTCCTCCCCCGCCTCGGCCCGCAGGACGGGCATCGAGGTCGCCACCTTGGAGGGACCCCAGCCGCCCGCGCCAGCCGCCTCCTCGTCCGGCTGAAGCATCCAGAAGTCCGACGGGAAGGCCACGGCGTTCAGATCGCTGTCGGCCTCCAGCGCCATCCCGGGCACGGCGGGCGTGCCGATGTCGCGCAGACGGGCTTGGAACGGGGCGCTGTGATAGCTGACCCCCTGGTCGCCCCTGTCGTAGCTGTCGTCGCAGATCATGCAGTCCGGCGTGGCCTTGCTCGCCACGGCCACCCCGTCGCTGAACCGCCATTCGATCCCGCTCCGCTTGTCGTGAAGGTTGAGGCCATCCTGGAAGAACAGGACGAACGAGCGATGGCGACGAGATCCTCCCTCGGCACCCTTCGCCTGCGTCGTCGCAAGCCCATGCCCGGCTGCAATGGGCGCGGGCATCACGTCGTAGGAGGCGCCGGGCAGTTGCCAGGACTCCGAGCCATCGCCGAAGGTGTGATCCTGAGGCAGGACAAGGACCGACCCGATCAGCCCGTGGCCGCCGTGGCCGATCACGTCCCCGAACGGCTCGATCGGCACGGGGCCGAAGGCGTAGGGCATCCAGTGGACGATCTCGCTCGCGGTCTCGTCGCCGAGGACCGCGCGCGGATCGGCCGAAAGCTTGCCTGCGTAGAAGGTGATCCGCTCGGCGTTCGCGACACGGGGGAGAAAGCCGGTGACGCTTTCCGTCTCGTCGGTCTCGTCCGAGAAGGACACCGTGTCCCCCGCCGGCTGCAGCGCGCCCGTCGCGTTCCAGCCGAAGGGAAGGGCTATGCGTTGCGTGTGCGACAGCGTCGGCAGCGGGAAGCGGATCGCCAGCCGCGCCGAGGGCGTCACGTCGTGCTTCCGCGGGTCGGTGCTTTCGGCGTCGAGTTCGTAGATCGGCGAGGCGGTCTCCTCGCCGACATGGACCGCCGGATCGGTGTTGAGCGGCGTTATGGGCGGCATGAGGGCATCGCCCGGCCCGTCGCGCAGACCCGTCACAGCGTCGGCCGCCGTCTCGTATCCACCGCCTGACACGGCGACAACGTCGTCCTCGTCACCCGCTGGCTCGAGAAGGTTCACGACCTCCAGCGTCACGCAGTCGCCTGCCCGGACGGGAAGCACGTAGGGTTCCGCCGGCCGGTCTGCGTACATCGCTGCGATTGCGGCTTCGATGTCCGCGCGTGACGCGCCCTCCGTTACGAGATTGGGATCGAGAGCGACCATCATCAGGCCGTCCGGATCGAAGGTGTCGCGTCCGTAGGTCATGCCGTCCGCGCCGTAGACCTTCCGCGCCTCGATGGCGGCCACTGCGGCGTTCAAGCGCGGCGCATCCTCGGGACACTCGAGGAACAGCGCTTCGTCCTCCTCGAAGGACAGCATCGGCGCGCCTCGGGAGTGCCGCATCTCGCGGATCTCGCGAAGGCGCCAAAATACTTCTTTGGCGCATTCGTCGAACTCAGCCTCGTCCTTCCGCATGCAGGTGGTGAGGTCGGGGCTGTTTCCATTCCTGAAGACACGCAGAAGACCCCAGGCACCATTCCACAAAGCGTCCTGCGTCCCGAAGTCGTAGAGGTAGTCGGTGCTTTGGCGCTCAATGGTGCCATCCCGCGGTCTCACGCAACGGCCCGTCCGCTCTTCCGCGACTGAGCAACTTCCCAAGAGCTCCAATCCTTCACCGCTCAATCCGCTGGTCGAGAGAAGCTGGCGGAACGTGCCCGACACCTCGAAATGCTCCGAGATCCCGATCTCCTGCGCCGCGACATAGCCTTCGGCGTTCATGCACGTCGCAAGGGCCTCGTCCAGAGAAGCGAAGAAGAGCGTCACGTCGGACGGCGCTTCTGGCGCCATGCCGTCGTCGGGCAGCCGCCCCTCGAACCAGGCGCGGTAGAACTCCGGGTATCCCCTGTGCAGCGCCTCAAGCCGGTTGCACGCCTGTTTCGCCGTCTCGCTCGCGGGCGGCGCGCCGATGACGGGGGATGCCTGCGGAAACGGCTGGTCGAGGTTCCGCTTCCAGGCGTGTCCTGCGATGCCGAAGGTGTGCTGCACCTCCTGCGCGCCCTGGATCATGCGGATGTAGGTCGTCTCACCCGAATAGGTCTCGATCGGCAGCGTCGCCGGATCGCCATGAAGCGAGGACAGGAAGACGTTTGCCATGTCGCCTTCCTCGCCGCCGCGCTGGACGGCATAGCTGCACTCGTCCACGTCGCGGACGAAGGTGGCGTCGTCGTTGACCGCCTCATGCCCCTGCACGGGAAGCGTCGCGAGCGCGCAGTCGTCGTGGCTGCCGCTTTCCTTCGTTCCGATCCGAAGCGGGATCGGCTCGCCCCGGTAGTTGACGAGGTACGGGTCGTGGTGGTCGACCGAGATCGACTCGGGGCGCGCAGGCGCTGCGACGGGGCTGGCCAGCCGCCCGTCGTCCCGAAGCGAGGCCCTGGAGCGGTAGTCCTCGAGATGGAACGCAAGCTTGTCGGCGTCGGCCCCGTCCATCATGTCGGCAAGATCGGCGATGTGCGTGGCGGAATCGCCCGGACGTCCTGCCGCATTCCACGCCGGGATCGGGTCCGCGCCGTCGAACCGTCCTTCGGCATCGGACGCAAGAGCGCTGCCGCAAGTGCCATCCACGGCCTCCGCTTCGGTCCAGTGACGCGCCTCGCAGGCGAGCTTGGCGATCCCGGCGGCACTCGCGTCGTCGATCACGGCCTCGGCGTCGGTGTCGTAGTCGCGCGGATCATAGAGCAGCGCGAAGTCGGCGATGGAAATCGCGTATTCCCGAACGTCCGGATGAATCGGATCGGGCCCCGGCCAGTCGTCGCCCATGCCGGGCACGTCGTCGGCCAGAAGGACGCGATGCACGCCCACCATTACGTCGTTGTCCGTCTCGAGCGTGCCGAGATCGCCCGCGAACGAGCGGCACTCCGACGGCGCTCCGGCAGACACGAAGCCCGGCCGGCAGACGTCGTTGTCGCGCGGCTCGATGACGAGCGCGGTGTAGAACCCGTGCTGCTGGATCGAGGACGGGCCGAAGTGATCGTGCGAGAACACCGTGCGCAGCGTCCTGTCGCCCATGCCGTCGGCATCCTCGGGTCCGAGGTTGGACAGGATCGGATCGGCGAACCACCGCTGGACCGTCGTCTGGAACCAGTCGGGATGATCGCTTCGCTTCAGCGTCCACAGCTTGTGGTCCGCGAACTCCGGCAAGGCGCACCTCGGGTCGTCCTGTCCCGAGGTGCAGATCCGCGCCGCGACCTCATCGGGCGCGAAGGTGCCGTCTTCATAGTTGAACCCGTTGCCCGACCCGTCGGACGAGGTGACGTCGAACTTCACGAGGTGGATGTGCTGCCCGATTGTGTCGGTCGGCGTCTTCACCTGGAAATCGTCAAGCTCCAGCTCCTTCGGCAGCTCGTTCGTATGCCGGAACTCGATGCATTCCGAGCTGAACGCGCGGAAGAAGAACGGTTCCTCCCGGGCCGATACGAAAGGCGAGATGGGATCGGCGAGGCCGGAGTTGTTCGTCTTGTAGTCGTCCGACGTCGACGTCAGCACGTTGATGCGGGCCTGCGGATCGTGCCAGCCGGCTCGGTTCGTGACGAGGTCGAGCTGGACCGCCGAGGCCTCGTACCGGCGGAAGCCGCCCACGGCTGGATCGGTCCGGAACGGCTCGCCCGGCCACTGCAGGAACGGATCGTCGGTCTCGCTGCCGCGCGCGAGCCCCGGAGGTGCGCCGCAAGGATCGGCGAAGGGCGCGCCGGGTTTCGGCGCGGATCCATTGACCGTGAACAGCCCGGCGCCGGTCCGGTAGCCGCCTGCGGGATCGAAGGCCGCGGGCGTCCCGTCGGGGGCGCGCACGTCGATCGTCTCGCCGGTCGACCAGACGGTGCCGTCGTAGTGAAAGCCCATCGCGGCCCGCTCCAGCGGCGTGCCGTCCTGCGCGCGCGGCTCGAGCGTGATCGTCTCGAACTCGGCCGACATGTCGCCCAGAGCCAGCATCTTCGCCACGAGCTGCGAGGCCTGCGCGCCGTTCGCTGGTGGCGGATCGCCCGCATCCTCGACCCCGAAGCGCCGCGTGCCACCGGCGACGACGTGGCGCGACAGGCCGCCGTCCAAAATGTCGCCGCTCGTGACATCGCCTACGTCGCGGGTCGCGACCGCGAGATCGAGCGGTGCCTGCGGCGGACGGTGACCCGGCTTGCCGCCAACGAAGAACGGATACCCCGGGAAAGCCGCAGACGACTCGGCGGTCAGGTAGGGCTCCTCGTCCGGCGCGGCATAGGTCGGCAGCACGGGAAGGGGACGGGTCGGAAGCGGCACAAGTGCAGGCACCGGCGTGCCCTCGGCGTCGGCGATCCAGCGCCCCGTCTCGGGATCGACCGAACCGACGCGGGGGTCGCCCACCATCGCCTCGACCGAAAGGCCTGCCTCGGGCTGGCCGTCCGGAAGAAGACGCGTCCCGTCCTCGAGGACGTCGTGCACCCGCCAGAGCTCCCACATGCCTTGGGCGAAGTGCGGGTAGAGGTGACAGTGGAAGATGGAATCGCCCACGGTGCGATTGCGGTTGCCGCTGCCGTCGTTCTGCAACCAGTCGTCCTCCGGCCCCTCGTCATAGTACCCAAGGCCGCCGGAATAGATGTTGTAGGTGAACCCCTGCTGGGGCGCGACCGTCTGGCTGTCGAGATAGGCGCCCCGGTTCCCGTCGTTCCCGCCGAACCACTGGTGCGCGTGGAGGTGAAAGACGTGCGTCTCCTTCGGCCCGGCATGGAAGTTGCGGAAGAGGATCTCGTCGTTCAGATAGGAATGATGCACGTTCGACGGGTCGTCCGCATAGCGCTCCAGAAGGGCGGGATCGCCGTTCGCCCAACTCGTCAGGAAGAACTCCTCGTAGAGGCACTCGACGCACTCGGTCGCCGGTCCGATCCCCTTGCGGTTGGCCAGCAGGATCGACCCCATGCCGCTTGACCCATAGTTGATGGCAAAGCCGTCGCGGACCCCGGCAAGCTGCCCGTAGCGCTCAAGTTCCTCGAAAGCCTGCGTGTAGAAGGTCTTCAGCTCGTCATGGAAGAAGACCGAGAATTCCCGGAAACTGCGGTTCGCATCCGGCTCGTGGACGACGGCGTTCAGATCGGTGTGAACGATCTCCTGCGCTCCGCCGCCAGCGAGCCGGGTCATCGACAGGACCGGGATGCCGTCCACCTCGGCGTCGTAATCCACCTCGCCCGTCCGGCGGTGATCGCCCGTCGCCCGGCGCAGGGACGCATCGCTTTCCGTCAGCGTCCAGGCCGCGTCGAACGCCGCCTGCGAGACCTGGCTGCGGAACCACCGGCTGCCGCGCTCTTCCACGACGACCGCGCCGAACAGACCGTGCGTGATCGACCCGCCATCGCCTTCCCCGCCCGCGGGTGCGGCGTTGCTCGAAAAGAAGTAGGGCCCAACCCGATCGATCTCGTAGTAGCAGGTCACAGCTTCGCCCGGCGCGACCGCCGCGAGACCCCGGCAGACGGCGAGGTTCGTCGGATCGAGCCCGTCCGGCGCGACAGCGATCAGCCCCTCTATGGCGAAACTCATGCCGCGCGTGACCGGCCAGTCGGCGGACCCCGGCGCCGCATCCTCCGGATCGGCACCCGCCGTTCCGTCGAGGCAGGCCGCTTCGTGATGCGCCAGCCGGTCGTCCGGCCCGGCGCTGACGGCGTCGCGGACGTTCTTTGCAAGACTTCCCTCTTGAAGGTGCGCCCCGCGGCAGAAGGTTTCGGAATGTCCCGGCTGCCCCGGTCGCAGAAGGTTCGTGACCTGAAGGGCGAGGAGGTCGCCTTCGTTCGCCCGCAGGACCAGCGGGCGCGGCCGCTTGCAGTCACGCAAGCGGACAGCTCCCGCGTCGAGGGGCGAGAGCGCCCTGTCGGTTCCGGTGTCTTCTGCGCAATCCGCCGCAGTGATCCGCACAGGCACCGTGTCGGCGGGGATCAGATCGCGGCGCAGGGCGAACAACATTCCGAAGGGATTGTAGGAGCCGAAGCGGTTGTAGACGATCACCTGCTCGAAGGCCGCAACATCGGCGCAGACAAGCCGTCGCTCGAAGCCTTCGACTTTGGCACTTGCAGGCAGAGTGTCGCAAAAGTCCAACTCTGCGTCCGCCGCCTGGGCAGGACTCGCGATAATTAAAAAAATGAAACATAACAATACGTTCGCGAAGCGGATCATGACCACCACTCCTTCGCCGGACTATCTGAGGCAAGGAAACACTAGCACGAAGCGATCAGGCGCTGGCGGTATATTTCCGTCGCGTCCTCAGGTTTCGTTAAACATCCGTGAATGGGAGCGCGCGGCGAAGGCCGTGCATGTCACGGCTCAGGCAGAGGCGAGGAGACCCTCGACGATGGCGGGAAGCTCGGCGTGGTGGTCGAAGGCCGCCGCATGCGGAATGCTCTCGACGGGCGTGCGACGATATCCGCCCGTGAACAGAAGGAAGGGAACGCCGGCCCTTTGCGCCGTCTCGGCATCCACCTCGCTGTCGCCGACGTAAAGGCACGGGCCCTCGCCCAGGTCGGCGAAGGCGGCGAGAAGCGGCGCGGGATCGGGCTTGCGCCCGAGGGGGTTGTCGCCACCCCAGACGGTGCCGAACAGCTCCCCCATCCCGAGGTGTGCCAGCACGGCCATGCAGGGGCTGCGCAGCTTGTTGGTGCATATCCCGAGCTGGTGGTGCGACGAGAGTGTGGCAAGCATGTCCCTCACGCCCGGATAGACTTCCGTCAGCGTCACGGCGTCGTCGTAGCGCGAGACGACGTCCGCCAGCAGGCGCTCCTGTTCGCTGTCAGGGATGCCACGCGCGGCGCGCATCTTTGCGACAAAGACATGGATGCCCTCGCCGATGAACCCATGCGTTTCTTCAAGCGTGACGGGCGCTGCACCTACGCTCTTCAGCGCGGCATTGGCGATCCCCTGGATGTCCCGCGCGCTGTCGATCAGCGTGCCGTCGAGGTCGAAGACGATGCGCGCGCTCACGGCTGCACAGGTGAGGTTGGGGCTTCGGTGCGATGGCGGATCGAAAAACGAAACAATTGGAGAGGTTCCACGCGGTTTGTCATCCTTTGGTCAGATTAGTTGACTGTCTGCCGGATATGAGAACCGACGCACCCCCCCATGATTTCAGAAGGCCCCGACCGCATCAACGTCGGGCTTGTCCTGTCAACGGGACCTGGCGAGGCGCCCGTGTCTCGCCGCGCTTCGACCTCAGGCCCCGGCGAGGCGCTCGAATATCGCCTCGATGCGCGAGGCGGCCTCGGCGCAGGGCCGCTGCGCGTGGAACCGGGCGAGGCGCAGGGCGACAGCGTCGAGGCACCAGCCGAACGCGGGACCCGCAGACAGGACGATCTCACGCGTGGCCGCCTCGACCGTGGCGGTCGCAACCAGACCCTCGGCCTCGGCCTGCCACAGGCGGCCGTAGAGCTGCGCGAGGTCGTAGTCGGGCGGCCCCAGGGACACGCTCTCGGTGTCGATCAGGGTCGTTCGGCCGCCGTCGAGGAAGATGTGCTCGAGCTTGACGTCTGCGTGGATCGGGCGTGAGCCAAGGCGGGGCCGCCCCTCCGCCAGACGCGCGAGGATCCGCGCGGCGGCGGCAAGGCAGGCGGGCACGGTCGCCGCAACAAGGTCCACGCAATCGGCCGACCTTTCCAGGATGACCTTCCGTGTCATGTGCCGCTCGGGCGTCGGCGCGAGGGTCTGAAAGCGCCGCAGCGCATCGAGGCTCTGAAGCACAGGTTCGACGCCGCCCCGCGCCAGAAGGATATCGAGCGGCGCGCCTCGTGCCTCGCCATAGGCGATGGCCGACAGCGACGCGTCCGTCGCGACCACGGGCGCGACCGATAGCGGTCCGCCGGCAAGGGCCTCGGCAATCCGGCGGTTCGCCGGGGCGAGAAGTTGGGGGTCGGCGTCCGCGAGGATCTTGACGTAGACAGCGCCGCCTCCCGCCCGTTCGCAGCGGAAGGTGCAGGAGAGGCCGGGGCGATAGCGGACGACGCGGGGCGCGCCGGCGGGTGTCCCGCCGATCAGTGCGGGTGCGCGGGCCCCGTAGTCCTTCAGAAAGAGACGCACCTGCGGCAGTCGGTGATCGTTCGGAAAGGCCTCGTACAATGCGCCCGACACCTCGTCATAGGTCGCGGCTTCCGTGCGCGCCGCCAGACGCCGCGCCTTGTCGCCTTCGAAGAACCAGGCCGACCCCTGCCCCGTGCCGGACGGCCCGGTGGCGAGGTGGAGGACCGCGCGCTTTCCCGCGCGATAGCGAAGCCGCACAAGCGACGCCTCGTCCGTCCCGGCGATGCGCTTGAGCGCATCGGCTCCAAGGGCGGAAAGCCCCGGAAGCCCGGCATCCGCGATTGCGATCACGCCGCCGCCTCGTCGATCAGGCGACGCACGGCCGCAGCCGGTGCGGAGGTAAAGGCGCGGATCATCGCAAGCCGCAAAAGGGCCGCGGAGCGCCAGAGGCCGATCCCTCGCAGGTCGAGCGCCGCGCGGAGCGGACGCTCGTCCACCCCGGCCAGGCAGAGGTGCGCGAGCAGGTTGCCGGGGTCGAGGGCCGGGTGGGCGCGCGAGAGCGTGTCGAAATCGAGGATGCCCGCGACCCCGCCGGCCAGCAGAATCTGTTTCTCGTGCAGGTCCCTGTGACACAGGACAAACTCTGTGTCGCTGCGCGCAAGTGCGTCGCATGCCTTCGCCACCGGCGTCTCCAGCCTCTCCGCCAGATCGGGCAAATAGACCCGGCACCGGCCCAACCACTCTTCCAGAAGCTTCGCCTCGTCGCTGCCGCCGTGCTTGGGCAAATCCTCGACGCCGAGACCGCGCAGCGTCTCGAGGGCACGGGCGATGGCCTCTGCACCGTTGCGCCCGAAGGCGGCAGGCTGTCCGGGAAGCGCGCTGAAAAGCGCGACGCCCAGGTCGGGCGACGCCCCGAGCGGCTGGGGTATACGCAGCGCCGCATCGGGTCCGAGCGCGCGCCAGAGGGCGGCATGGCGGGCCAGCCGACCGCCGCCTTCGCCGCCCTTGACGACGGACAGACGAGCGTAGAGGTCGCCCTGCCCGGTCCCGATCCGCAGGACGGCGCGCTTGCCCAGACGGTGCGCCACGAGGTCGACCGTGACCTGTCCCGGATCGCATCCGGTCAGCTCTGCAACCACCCGGCGCGCACCCTCGGCGTCGTAGAGAAGCCGCAGACCAGACAGCCGCTCGTCGAGGCCCGGCTGCCTCCAGACCAGCCCCAGCACCTCATCGGCGAGAATGGCCGCGCGCGTCAGTCCGGCCCGCTGACCGTGCCGCGACTTCCGAAGGCTCGCCGCGACCTCGGAGGCATGAAGCATCGTTCCCGTGCCGCAGTCCTCGGCGAAGAGCGTGCGCGTTTCGCCCGACCTGAGCGTCGCCGCATAGGTCAACTGCACCGGGCGACGCGAGGGGAAATGAACGCGGTCCAGCCGCAGCCCGGCCGGAACCTCGCCCAGAAGCGGCGCGACGTCTTGGGGCGGCACGCTTCGCCATGCCTCGATCCGTTCGACCGGACGCTCCAGCACCGCGCTCATGCCGACAGGATCCGGCTGTTGCGGGGATACTCGACGAACTGCCCGTCCTCGATCCGCACCACGCGGCTGGCCAGCGACAGCGTCAGCGCGTCGTGCGCGATGAGGAATGTCGTCCGCCCCGCCGCCGCCCGTCGCAGGCCGCCCAGAAGGCTTCGCGCGGTCGCAGGGTCAAGACCCGTCAACGGTTCGTCGAGGATCAGGATCGGCGCGTCGCGCAGCACCGCCCGCGCGATGGTGATGCGCTGGCGCTGCCCGCCCGACAGGGTCTCGCCCCTCTCGCCCAGAACGGTGTCATAGCCCTCGGGCAGGAGCCTGATGAACCCGTCCGCCTCGGCCTCGCGCGCCGCCGCGACGATCTCGTCCTCGGTGGCATCCAGGCGGCCGTAGGCGATGCTGTCGCGTACTGTCGTCCCGAAAAGAACGCTGTCCTGAAGCACGACCGAGATGTTTCCGCGCAGTGTGTCCAGCGTGAACTCGCGGATGTCGTGTCCGTCGATCCGGACCGAACCCTCCTGCGGATCGTAGAACCGCATGATGAGGCGCGTCGCCGACGACTTGCCGATCCCCGACGTGCCGACGATGGCGACGATCTCGCCCGGATTGAGGTTCAGATAGGCGTTCCGGAGAACCGGCGGCGATCCCGGATAGGCGAAGGTGACGTTCGCAAAGCCGACCCGCCCGGCCAGAAGACCGGCATCGACCGCGCCGGGCCGTTCGGCGACCTCGGGCGACAGGTCGAAGATCTCGAGAAGCCGCTCGCCCGACGCGGTGGCCTTGGCCACGCGCGCCGTCATCGCCGCCATCTTCCGTACGGGCTTGTAGAGCGTCGAAAGATAGGCGGTGAAGACGAGAAGGTCACCCGGGCTGATGGCCCCGCTACGCACCCGGACGACGCCGTACCAGAGAACGAGCGCCGTCCCGAGCGCCAGGATCACCTGCGTCACCCGGTCCATGTTCGCCGCCAGACGCGTGGTCACGACGCCCGCCTCGGCGGACGAGTTGTTCTGCTTGGCGAAGCGGCTTTCCTCATAGGCCTCGCGGGCGAACCCCTTCACCACGTCGATGGACGAGATGCCCTCGGTCATCACCACGGCGATCTTGCCTTCCTTCCGGCGCTGCCTGCGAGCCGCCCCCCTGATCCGGCCGCCGAAGTGGCGCGTGACCAGCCAGAGCGCCGGCAGGATCGCCAGCGCCGACAGGGTCAGTCGCCAGTCCATCCACGCCATGACGCCCACCGTCGCCCCGATGACGAGGACGCGCGCCGCGAAGAACACCACCGCGTCGATCAGAAGATCGCGCATCATCCGCACGTCACCCGTCAGCCGGGCGATGATGTCGCCAGACGAGGCGGTGTCGTGGAACGAATGCGATAGCCGCTGGACGTGGCGATAGAGGTCGAGCCGGATCTGGGCCACGACCTTCTGCCCGACCGACGCGATCAGGTAGGCCTGCGCAAAGCCCGCCGCACCGCCGACCAGCGCTATGGCGAGAATGGCGAACGCGGTGGCGGCCAGCAGGCCATCGCCGGTACCGAATGTCGCGGTCATCCAGCCGGTCACCGGATCGGTGTCGGGTCGCGGCATCAGGATTCCGTCGAAGACGACCTTCAGGGGCCAGGGCCGCGCCACCTCGGACGCCGCGACGCCGATGAGCGCCAGACCTCCCAGGACCAGCCTCCGGCGGTGCGGCCGCAACTGCGGCGCCATGCGTCGGACAAGACGCCAGAGCGCGTCTGATCGCAGCGGATCCCGGCTCATGCGGCCACCGTCCGCAGTCCGGCGAGGGCGACCACACGCCGTGCGTTGTCGGTCCAGTCGTGCCGTCTCCCAAGGTCCGCCGCCGCCATCGACATGACGCGTCGCCGCACGGGGTCGGCGCAGAGGTCCGCCATGCCGCGCGCCAAAGCCCCGGCGTCGCCGGGCGGAAGAAGGATCGCCGCCTCGGACCCGGCCAGAAGCTCTGCCGTCTGGCCGATGTCGCTGGCCAGCACCGGGCTTCCGACGGCGAGGTATTCATAGAGCTTGAGGGGCGAGAAGTAGTGCGTGTCGGACACCGGGTAGGGCGCGGTCGCGACGTCCATCCGGGCGATGAGCGACGGCAACCTTGCATGGTCGACCCACCCCGCCAGCGTCACCGCCTCGCCGAGGGTCGCGCCCGCGACGAACCCCTCGATCCAACCCGCTTTCGGCCCGTCGCCGCAGATCAGCAGATGCGCCCTCGGCTCGACCGCCCGGAACAGGCGGAAGGCCTCGAGCAGGGTATCGACCCCGTGCCACATCTTGAGCGAGCCGGTGAACCCCACGACGAAGGCGTTGTCCGGTATCCCCGCCACCTCGGCCGGCGGCACGTCGGGTCGGAAGTGCCGGGTGTCGACCGCGTTGCCGATGACGTGGACGCGCCCCGACGCCGCTCCTGCACAGACAAGATATTCCGCGACCTGGGACGACACCGCCGCAAGGGCCGTCGATCCCGCCAGCACCTCGGCCTCGAGGGCGCGGGCCTCGGCGTCGCACACGAGGCTGCGGAACGCGGCCTGTTCCATCACGAGAGGCGCGTTGACCTCTGTCACCACCGGCAGACCCAGACGCCGGGCGGCGCGGACGCCTGCGGCGGACCAGAGCGAATAGCGCTCATAGATCATGTCGAAGGGCCATTCGCGGTAAAGCGACATCAGGCGCGCCTCGATCGCCTCGGCCTGACGCATCGCCGCGCGCTCCTTGTCGGCCCGGTCAGCGCCCGACCCGGTCTGCGGCACCTCCTCGACCCAAAGACCCTGCCCATCGCCGTCGCCGCGCCGCGCCGTCAGCGCGCGGACATCGTGGCCGACGGTGACGAAGGCGCGCATCATCTCCTGGATGTGGATCGACGCGCCCTTTTCGCCGAAGACGGGGATGCCGCGATCGGCCGAGACATAGGCGATCCGCATCACGCCGCCTCCCGCGAGGGCCGCGCCGGGTCGAGAAGCAACTCCCGCAGCCGCGCCGCGTTGGCGGTCAGATCGAACAGACGCTCGGCCCGCAGACGCCCGGCCCGTCCCATGCGGCGCGCGGTCTCGCGGTCGGACAGGACATCATCGAGTGCCTCGGCCAACGCGCCGGGATCGTTCGGCGCGCAGAGCCTTCCGGTCACGCCGTCTTCGACGATCTCGGGCCCGCCCGAAACGGTCGTCGTCACCACGGGAAGCCCGCGTGCCATCGCTTCGAGAAGCACCGTCGGCAGCCCGTCGCGGTCGCCCGAGTCCGTCACCACGCAGGGCAGAACCGCAACCTCTGCCTCGGCCATCAGGCGGATCAACTCCTCCTGTGGCAGGGCACCCTCAAGCCGGATTTCTTTTGACAACTCAAGGCGTTCTATCGTCGAGCGAAGGGAGGACTCCAGGGGGCCCGATCCCACGATAGACAGATCGAAGGCCCGGCCACGGTCGCGAAGCCTGCGGCAGGCCTCGACCAGAACGTCGAAGCCCTTCTTCGGCACCAAACGCCCTACGGCGATCATTCGTCCGGGCACCTGCGTCGCGGCAGATACGGGCCGGAAGGCCGACAGGTCGATACCGTTGTAGAGCCGCACGACCCGCGCCTCGGGACAAAGCGACGTCAGGTAGCGCGCGTTGTAGTCCGACACGGTGGCGACGAAAGCGGCTGCGCGCAGTTTCGCGCGCCGCATGGCCGCGTCTGCCTCCGGCGTGACATAGGTGTGGAAGATGTCGCGTGCATGTGCGGTGAACGAGAAGGTGCCACCCATCCGGCGCGCCGCGAGACAGGCCACGGTGGTCGCGTCAGACCCGAAATGCGCGTGCAGATGCGAGATGCCTAGCCGCGCAGCCTCTCCCGCCACGACCTCCGCCTTGGCCATGAGCGCGCCGACCTCCGCTGCCGACCGGCCCGAAAAAAGAGCCGCGTCGCCCGGAGCGGGTGAGGCGTCGCAGCCCTTGCCCACCGATTTCAGCACATGGACCCGCGCCTTGAGGTCCAACAGTCGCGCGTGCCGCGGCTCGTCCGGCGGGGACAGCAGGCTGAAGACATGGACCTCGGCCCCTGCCGCCTCATGGGCGAGGAGCTCGTTCAGGATGAAGGTCTCGCTGAAACGCGGGAAGCGCTTCAGCACATAGGCGATGCGTGGCTCAGGCATGGGCGCGTTCCTCGGTGAGGGGGGTGCGGACGTCTGCGATCATGGCGGCGAGGACGCGCGCGGCGGTCGTCACCCCGTCCGACTTGAGACGATGAGGAGGCACGCGGGGGGGCGGCTCGGACATGAGCCGCGCGAGAGCTTCGGGTGTCAGGTCCTCGCGCCTCAGGTAACGGGCGAGGCCCTGCCGCTCCAGCGCCTCGGCGCGCAGACGCTGCTCGGACGAAGGTCCCAGCCGAGGCACGGTGACGATCGGGCAATCGAGCGCCAGCGCCTCGTTGATCGAATTGTAGCCGGTCATCGTGACCAGAAGGTCGGCGCCCTCCATCATGCCGGGCAGGTCCGGGACATGCTCGAGCACCGTCACGCCGGTGACGGTGCCGAGCCGCCTCGCCTCGGACTTCAACTCCTCGTCCATCAGGGGGCCGGTCACGACGATGAGATGGGGTCGGCGGCGGACAGGTAGCGTGCGGACCGCCTTGATCGCGGCCTCTATGAGGGGATACGCATCCCGTCCGCCGCCACCGGAGACGACGATCCTCGACGGTGCCGCGGGGAAGGCGGGGCGGACACGCGTGCGGACCGTGGTGACGACACCGCATTCGGTGACGGCCCCCGGTTTGAGCAGGTCCAGGCCATAGGCTTCGGCACTTGGGAAAAAGCGCCGGTCGCCATAGACGAGGACGTGATCGTAACTCTCTGAAATCAGGCGATCCGTGCCGGATTGCGCCCAGCCCGACCTGGTGCGGGCGGGATCGTCGAGGATGTCGCGCAACCCGAGCACCGTCCGGACCCGGCCGCGCTCCCGAAGCGCGCCCAGGATCGGCACCAGCTCCTCCATCGCACCGGCGGGCTCGTGGTCGACGAGAAAGAGGTCGAGCTCGATGGTGGTCAGCACGCCCTCGATGATCCGCGACCGCATGGCGCGCGTCGTCTCGGGGTCGATTCGCAGCGATCCGGCCTGGTAGGCTCCCCGCCCCAGCTTGGCGAGCGAGGGAAGCTTGACGTAGTCGATGCCGGGATGCGGCTCGAAGACCATGCCCGCCGGGCAACCGACCAACATCAGGACCGATACGCCGGGTACCTGCGCCACCAGTTCGCGCGCGATGGCCGAGTTGCGGCGCATATGGCCGAGCCCGATGGTGTCGTGCGAATACATCACCACCGATGGCCCGGCGGACGCCGACCCGCCGGGCGCCGCAGGCCGCGTCAAGGCGCCCACGAGCTCGCGCAGACGCGACAGCGCGAAGGGCTTCGACAGGAACGCCGCGACCGTCAGGCCTTCGGCACGGGCGCGGTTCGCGACGCTGTCTTGTCCCGTCATGACGATCACGGGCGTCCCGTGCAGGATCTCGGACGCCTCGCCCAGCACGTCGAGGCCATCGCCGTCGCCGAGAGAGATGTCGGCGATCACGAGGTCGAACCCGCCCCGGCGAAGCGCCTCGCGCGCCGTGGCGGCGGAGGGCGCATGAATGACCTCGGCCCCGGTCTTTCTGAGCGAGAGCGCGATGTTCCGCGCCAGCACCGGTTCGTCCTCGGCAAGAAGTATGCGTGTCATCCCGACCTCGTGTGTTTCGCGGACAGGATGGCAGCGGGCGACCCGCGGCAGGAGAGCGGCAAGCCCCGCGACTGGGGCAAAGCGCCCGCCGGGTTTGGGCGAAATCCCCCAGGAGGTCGTCAGGCCAGGACGGCGCCCGGCAGACCTCCGCCGTCATCTTTAGGGGGATATGCCCCGAATCCGACGCCTATAACCTCGGTTGATTGCCAGGCGATCGGGCAAGATCGGAGAGATTGTAACCAATGCGGACGTGATTCCATGGGAGCCCAACCGGTGCCGAAACTCTTGTCGCTGCGCGACTCTCCGCACTACATGCAGGTTCTCGCGATCTTCGTGGTGACGAGCTTCGTTGCGATCTTCACGACCACGAGCGTGCTCAGCCAGTACCTCGCAAACTACATGACCACGAACATGATGATGCGGGACGCCGTCGTCTCGATGGAGTTCCTCAACTCCATCGTGCGCGTCGAGGAGGCCGATCCAAACTCCTTCGGCATGTCGCGCATCTCGGACCCTGCAGGCGACGCCGAGACACGCGAATTCTTCACGCACGTCTCGCGCCTTCCCGACGTCTTCCGCGCAAACATCTATTCCGCCTCGGGCGAGGTCCTGTGGTCGAGCGACCCCGAATTGATCGGACGCACGTTCGAGGACAACGACGAGCTTGAAGCCGCGCTCGTGGGCAAGCTCGACCCCGAGATCGTGGTCGTCGACCGCGAGGGCAAGGAAGAACATGTCGGCTTCCCGACCGACGTCCAGGAGTTCATCGAGTTCTACATTCCGATCTGGTCCGACGACGACAGCACCGTCATCGGCGCGGTCGAGGTCTACAAGGCCCCCGAAGCCCTTCTCGACACCATCCACGGCGTCGTCACGCTGGCCTGGGTTGGCGCTCTGATGGCGGGGACCGTCCTTTTTACGGCGCTTCTCGCCGTCGTGGTCTACGCAACCCGCATCCTGCGGCGCCAGGAGCAGCGGCTGGTCGAGACCGAGCGCCTGGCCGTCGTGGGCGAAATGGCCTCCGCCGTGGCCCACGGACTGCGAAATCCACTGGCGGCCATACGCTCCTGCGCCGAACTGGTGGCGGAGGACGACATTCCGGGCGACAGCCGCACCGCGATCCACGACATCATGGATCAGGTCGACCGGCTGGAAACCTGGATCCGCTCGTTCCTCACCCGGACCCGCGCGGCGCCGGACAGCGCCGGCGACATTGCGCATGTCGACGTCATCATCCAGCGCTGTCTTGCGGGCTTCGAACCCCAGTTGCGCAAGCGTGGCATCGCGGTCGAGCTGGCACAAAGCCAGGGCAGTCCGGTCGCCTCGGCTGGCTCGGCGGAACTCGAACAGGTGCTGAACACCATCCTGTCGAACGCCATCGAGGCGATGAAGGCGGGCGGCGTCCTGCGGATCGGCTGGCACGCGGCCCCCGGCGGCCGCATCGCAATCGAGGTCGCCGACACCGGCCCGGGCCTCAGCGACGAGCAGATGGCGCGGCTCTTCGTGCCGTTCCAGACCTCCAAGTCGTCGGGCCTCGGCGTCGGTCTGGCGCTCGGGCGTCGCATCGCCGAGCGTCTCGGCGGCTCGCTCGATCTGAAGAACCGCCCCGAGACGGGCGTAGAAGTCACACTGACCGTACCGGCGAGGGCCTGAGATGAGCGATATCCTGATCGTCGAGGACGAGGTGGTGCTCGCGCGGTCCATCGTCAGCTTCCTCGAACGGCGCGGCTTCTCGGCCAGCTATGCCGTCGACGCCGCATCGGCGCGCGCGATGATCGAACGCGACGCCCCCCGCCTCGTGATCCTCGACTACAAGCTGAACGAGGACGACGGCCTCGAGCTTCTGGAGCGCATCCGCGCAGCCTCGCCGCGCACGCAGGTGGTGATGATGACGGGCCACGGCGACATCGACGTGGCCGTCCGCGCGATGAAGGGCGGCGCCCGCGACTTTCTCGTCAAGCCGACGCCCCTGTCGGCCATCGCCTCCATCGCGGGCGAACTGATGCTGGACGAGATGCAGGGCGGCCTCGAACGCACCGGGGCGGACAGGATCGTCGGTCGCTCTTCGGCGGCGAACGCCCTTCGCGCCACCATCCGCAAGCTCGGCAAGCCGGGCGACACCCGGCCGGGCATCCTCATCATGGGCCCCGAGGGCAGCGGCAAGTCGCTGGCGGCCGTGGCCCTGCACGAGACCGCAGCCCCCGAAACGCCGCTCGAGACCTTCGACTGCGCCGTCGACCGCGAGGACGACATGGACGACCGGATGCGCCGCGCGTCGGGCGGAACGCTGATCCTGCGCCATGTGTCGGAGTTGTCCCTCGGCGGGCAGGCACGGATCCTCCAGCGGCTCCAGCAGGACGACCGGCCGCCCTGCCTCATCGCCACGTCCGTTCGCCACCTTTCGCCGGGACCCGGCTTCCTGCCCGACCTTCTGTACCGCATCCAGGTCGGCTGGATCGACATGCCGCCCTTGGCCGAGCGGGCCGCCGACGTCCTGCCCATCGCCGACATCTTCGCCCGCCGGATTGCCCGCGACCGGGGCGAGGCGCGCCCGCGCTTCACCTCCGCCGCCCGCGCCAGGCTGCTGGAGCATGACTGGCCGGGCAACGTGGCCGAGCTTGAGAATTGCATCGCCCGCGCGATGCTAGAGCAGACCGACGGCCAGATCGACGGCCCGCATATCCGTGCCATCGGCGCCAGGCAGTCGGGCGAGCTGCCGACGCTTCGCGACATCGAACTCGGCGCCATCACGACGGCGCTGACCCGCACGGGCGGCAACGTCTCGCGCGCAGCCGAGCTTCTGGGCATCAGCCGCGACACCCTGCGCTACAGGATGGAGAAATTCGAGCTCTCGCGCAGGTAGGTCGCCACCATCGCTTCGTGGTCCGGCCGTCCCGTCTCGCGCAGTTTCAGGTGCCGGCGGACCAGCGCGATGCGCAGGAGGCGGCGGAAGACGTCGTCGTCGCAGGGTCGCCCGATGTCGCGCCACGCGGCGCGCACCCGGTCGGCCCAAAGCTCCACGCCGCCTTGAAGCGAGGTCGCAGAATGGGCTGCGAAGTTGGCGAGGTCCGCTTCGGGAGGTCCAAGCGTCAGATCGTCGAGGTCGACGATCCATACCGTTCCGCCGCCATCGCGGATGAACTGTCCCGCGTGAAGATCGCCGTGCAACGTGGCGGTGCCGCTCGGGACGGTCTCGTCCAGAACGGACCGGATCTCCTCATTCCGCAGCAGCGCCTCTCGCGGACGGATACGACGGAATGGATCGAGGGGAGGAAGGCCAGCTACCGGACATTCGTGAAGCAGGGCGACCAGCTCAAGAAGGCCGGCCAAGCCGCTGGCAAGCAAGGGCAAGCCCGTTTCACCCTCGATCCGCGCGAACGAGACCTGCCGTGCGTCCGCGCCGGCCATCGCATGGGGCGTAGGCAGCCCTGCACGGCGAAGGATCGAGGCGCGCCGAAGCGCCTCGGCCGCCGTCGCCTCGTCCCGGTGCGTCTTCAGGAAACGGGACACGTCATCTCGAGGATCAGTCTGGCCGCGACCGTCGCGCCGTCCGGACCGAGGTCGACGGGGCGTCGCCGGCGCGGATGGTCGATGCGGTCGGCAAGCCAGGCGGATGCCGTGCCGAGGCGGTCAGGACGAAGTGCGCAGCCCAGCCTCGGCCCCCACAGGCGGACCCGCGCCGCCTGATCGTCGAGGCTGCGGGGAATGGCGGCAAGAAGCGTCGGCGTGTCGGTGCTGGCCAGTTCGAGCACCGAATTGTAGCCTGCCGTCGAGATCACCACGTCCGCCGCACGGAAGACGGCGTTCAGATCTCCACTGGGATCGAACACCTCGCCGGCCTCTGGCAGCGCCTCTCCCGAAGCGCGAGGGCCGAGCGCGTGGCGGACCCGAAAGGGGCCTGCCGCAAGCCTCCGCGTCTCTGCGATCACCGCGTCGAGCAGCGGATAGAGACCGGCGCGGGTCTCGGCGGTGCCGCCACCGCCCGTGGCGACGACGATGCCCGCAGTGCCGTCCTCGGGACGACGCGCGCCTGTCGGCCGCAGGATCCACCCGCAGCAATCGACCGAATGCGCGAAGCCTGCGCCGAGGGAAGGACACCAATGTCCTGGAGGGTTCGGGACGATGACCCGATCCCAGGGGCGCCCGTCGTCGCGCCGGAACCCGGTCAGCAGACTGTCGGGCGTCTCGCGCAGGACCAGGACCGCAGGACAGCCCAGGTGCGCCGATCCCGGCAGCTTGAGCGTATCCACCACCGCCAGGTCGAAGCTACCCTGCCCGACCGCCCGCCCCATATGCTGGCGCGCGACGACCTTGATGTCTTGAAAGACCGCGCGATCTTCGGGCAAAAGGCCCTCCGGCGGCGCGTTGGTGAAAAGATGCGCCCGAACCGACGGGTCCGCCGTGTGGATCGCCCGCGCGATCGTGGACAGCCGGCGCAGGTGGCCAAGGCCGGATCTGGACGTTCCGAGAAAGGCGACGGTCTTGGCGCGGGTCATGCTGTCTCCCTCGCGCGGCAGCCTTTCACGCAAGGCCGGACGGCAAAAGCCGCAGGCCCGCTTCAGGCTGGGTCAAAAGCCCCAATTGCGCGTATCCAACGCGCGAAACGGCGCCCGGACCCTTGCGTATGAAGTGCTTTCCAAGATACCGTAATCGCGTTGAAATCGGCTTGAGCGGGACACCCATGACCAGACTTGTCTTCATCGTCAGCGCGACGCTCTGGCTTGGCGCCTGCGCGTCGACTGGCGTCACCACCAGCGGCGCGCCGATCGAAGGCGGAACGTCGAACCTGCCCGATCAGCTGGTGGCCCTCGCCGCGCCGGGCCAGGATCTTCGGTCGGTCAAGCTGATGCCCGAGGACGGCTGCTACTGGTACCGGCACGTCGGACCGGTCGAGACGACGATGCTGCCGCTTCTGTCGGTCAACAAGCGTCACCTCTGCACGGCATCGTCGGCGGCCGCAGCACCCGCCCCGGCAGCCTGAGCCGGGGCCCGGTCCGTCAGGACCGCGCCGCCAACATCCCTTCCGCCGGATAGAGATGCGCGCTCGACCCGAGCGCCACCTGATCGTAGAGCCCGATGATGTGCGCCATCACCATGCGCACGCAGCCAGAGCTGGCGCGGCCGCCGATGGACCGCGGATAGGGCGTACCGTGGATCCGCAGGTAAGTGTCGCGGCCTCCTGAGAAGAGGTACAGCGCGCGCGAGCCGAGCGGGTTGCTCGGGCCGCCGTCCATGCCGTCCGCGAATTTTTCGTAGGCGCCGGGATCGCGCTCGATCATGTCCTCGGTCGGGCGCCAGGTCGGCCACTTCTTCTTGACCTTGATGGTATAAACGCCGGGCTCGTAGAGGTTGCCCTTCGCGATGGCGACCCCGAAGCGCAGCGCGGTCCCGTCCGGCTGGATGTGGTAGAGATAGCGCGCCACGGCATCGACGTGGATGTCGCCCGGACGCAACCCGGAGTTGGCCTCGACCCGCTTCGGCAGGAAGCGGTCGTGGAAGCCCCAGGGGTTCGTCGTCGCGGGATTGTAGTTGGCCGGCGTCACCTGCGCGTCCCACTGGTTCCAGCGGCTGCTGTCCGAAACGGGCTGGCGCGCCGGCGGCTCGGCCGGGGCGTCCACGGCAGTCTCGACGGTGGTTTCGACCGGCGTCGCGTTCGGATCGGCCGCAGCAGGACCCGACGGCGGCAGCAGCGGGCCCTGCATCTCGTCCGACTGCGCGAACACCGGAACGGGCAGCGCCGCCGAGAACAGCGTGGCCGATGTCGCTATGAAGTGCCGTCTTGTCAGAGTCATTCCGAGCGTCTCCGTAAGGTCCCCAGGTCAGCCACCCAGCTAGAGTCAAAATGGGGCGAAATTCAAGCAGTGCCCGCAAAATGCCGGAATCACCTTACGGCACCGTTGCATAAACACGCCCCGGCTAGTGAATTTCTCCCGCGAGGTCGTCGAGGATGGGGCAATCGGGCCTGTCGTCGCCGCAGCAGGAGGCGACCAGCCGCGACAGGAGCGCGCGCATCGACTGAAGCTGCGAGATCTTGGCGTCGATTTCAGCCAGGTGCTCCTCGGCGAGCGTCTTGACCTGCGCGCTCTCGCGGCTCTCGTCCTCGTAGAGGCTCAGAAGCGTCCGGCAATCCTCGATGGTGAAGCCAAGCGCCCGTGCGCGGCCCAGGAAGGCGAGCTTGTGCAGGTCGCTCTCGCGGAAGGCGCGATAGCCGTTCCTGCTGCGCTGAGGGCGAACAAGTCCGATGTCCTCGTAGTAGCGGATCGTCTTGGCCGGCAGGCCCGAGCGTTCGGCGACTTCTCCGATGTTCATGAGCGTTCTCCTATTCGGCTGGCTGGCTGCGCAGGACCGGGGTCGGCGCGGGGGTCTGGGTCGCGCTCATGGCCGGACGAATGCGGCGCAGGCGCAAGGCGTTGGCGAGGACCGACACGGACGACAGCGCCATTGCGCCGGCCGCGAAGACGGGCGACAGGAGGATGCCATAGGCCGGGTAAAGCACACCGGCGGCAACGGGAATGAGAGCCACGTTGTAACCGAAGGCCCAGGCCAGGTTCTCGCGGATGTTCGCCATCGTCCGGCGCGAGACCTCGACGGCGTCCACCACACCCTTCAGGTCGCCCGACATCAGCACCACGTCGGCCGATTCGATGGCGACGTCGGTGCCGGTGCCGATGGCGATGCCCACGTCGGCGTGGGCAAGCGCCGGCGCATCGTTGATGCCGTCGCCCACGAAGGCCACGCGCCGCCCGCCCGCGCGCAACTCGTCGAGCGCGGCCACCTTTCCGTCGGGCAGCACGCCCGCGATGACGCGGTCGATGCCCGTCTCGCGTGCGATGGCCTCAGCCGTCTCGCGCTTGTCGCCCGTGATCATCGCGACCTCGAGGCCCCGCGCCCGCAGAGCTGCAATTGCGGCGCGGCTGGACGGCTTGACGGGGTCTGCGACGGCGACGACCGCCGCCAGCCTGCCGTCGATGGCGGCGTAGACCGCCGTTCGGCCCCGCGCGGCCAGATCGGTCTCGACCTGCGCCAGAGGCGCGATCTCGACGCCCTCGCGGATCATGTAGCGGTCGGCGCCGACCATGACCTCGCGGCCCTCTACACGGGCGGCGACGCCATATCCGGTGACCGAGCTGAACTGAGTCGCAACGGGCACCGTGACGCCTTCGGCCCGCGCGCCGCGCAGAATCGCTTCGGCGATCGGGTGTTCCGACATCGCCTCGACGGCGGCGACGAAAGCCAGCACCTCGTCGCGCGCGAAGCCTTCGGCGACGACCACGTCGGTCAATGTCGGCTTGCCCTCGGTCACCGTCCCGGTCTTGTCGAGCGCCACGACCTGCACGCCGGACAATCCTTGCAGGGCGTCGCCCTTGCGAAAGAGGACGCCCATCTCGGCCGCGCGCCCCGTGCCGACCATGATCGAGGTCGGCGTGGCGAGGCCCATGGCGCAGGGGCAGGCCACGATCAGGACCGATACGCCCGCGACCAGTGCGAAGGTCAGCGCGGGGTCCGGCCCGAAGATCAGCCAGGCCACGACGGTCAGCGTGGCCAGCGCCATGACACCCGGCACGAACCACAGCGTCACGCGGTCGACGAGGCCCTGGATCGGCAGCTTCGCGCCCTGCGCCTCCTCCACCATGCGCACGATGCGTGCGAGCGTGGTATCGGCGCCGACGCGGGTCGCGCGGATGGTCAGGCTGCCCGAGCCGTTCACGGTGCCGCCCGTGACCGCGGCCCCCTCTCCTTTGCTGACGGGCAGCGGCTCCCCGGTAATCATGCTTTCGTCGACGTTGCTCGATCCCTCCGTGACCTCGCCATCGGTCGGGATGCGCTCGCCTGGCCGGACAAGGACCATGTCCCCCACGGACAACCGCTCGACGTCCACATCGACCATCTCACCGTCCCGCAGGACGCGCGCCGTCCGCGCCTGGAGCCCCAGAAGCGCCTGGATCGCCGCCCCCGTGCGCCCCTTCGCGCGCGCTTCGAGCCAGCGGCCGATCAGGATCAGCACGACGATCACCGCCGCCGCCTCGAAATAGACGGCGCGCAGCCCCTCGGGCAGCACGCCGGGCAGGAACGTCGCGACCACCGAATAGCCCCACGCCGCACCCGTGCCGACCGCCACCAGGCTATTCATGTCGGGCGCGCCCTTCAGAAGCGCAGGCACGCCCTTTTCGAAAAACTGTCGTCCGGGACCGAAGAGAACGGCCGTCGCCAGCAGGAACTGGATGATCCAGGAGGCCTCGGTTCCGATGGTCCGCGCGATGAGGTGATGGAAGGCCGGCACCATGTGCGCACCCATCTCCAAGACGAAGACCGGCAAGGTCAGCGCCCCAGCCACGGCGGCGCGGCGGGCGAAGGCGCGGGCCTCGTCGGCCTTGCGTTCGGCCCGGCCTTGCGTCGCGTCGGCCAGCGCCGCTCTCGCGGGGTAGCCGATGGCGGACGAGGCCGCAGCCAGATCGGAAGGTGTCGTGGCCCCTTCCAGATACTCCACCGTCGCCGTCTCGGCGGCGAGGTTCACGGACACCGACAGGACGCCCGGCATTGCCGCCAGCGTCCGGTCAACGCGTCCGACACAGGAGGCGCAGGACATGCCCTCGATGTCGAAGGTCACGCGCGTCCGTCGCGCGGGATATCCCGCGACTTCGAGTGCCTGCGCCGCATCACTCACGCGCGAAACGTCTGAAACGCGGAAGCTCGCCGTCTCTGCGGCGAGGTTCACCGAGACGTCCGTCACGCCGTCGAGCGCCGCGAGCGTCCGGTCGACGCGCCCGACGCAGGACGCGCAACTCATCCCCTCAACGTGCAACGTCACCTTGTCTGCGCCAGTCATGGCAATCTCCCGATTTCCGAGTCGGAACAGGATATAGAGCTTCCAGTCACTGGAAGCTCAAGGGGTCTTCCGAAAGATCTTGACGTTCCACCCGCTGGAAGCCTCAAAACACTTGAATAAGCAGGGAGTCCAAGATGAAATTCAACGTTCCGGGCATGGATTGCGGGCATTGCACCGCTGCCATCACCAAGGGCATTGCCGACGTCGATCCGAATGCGACGGTGCAGACAGACCTCGCGACCAACACCGTCACGGTCGCGTCCGAGCGTTCGGCCACTGAAATCGCGGCGGCGATCAAGTCCGCAGGCTACGACTCGACGCTCGCCTGACGCCGGCCTACTTGTCGCGCTCCATGATCCATTCGACCTCGGGCGCGGGCACGAAGCGCCACTTGCGCAGCGGCCCCGCCATGACGTTGAGGTAGTACATCTCGAACCCGTAGGGCGCACCGCATGGATGATGCCCGCGCGGCACCAGCACCACGTCGCCGTCCGACACCGCCATCGTCTCGTCGAGCTTGCCGTCGTCGGTGTAGACGCGCTGAACCCCGAAGCCCGACGAAGGATTCAGGCGGTGATAATAGACCTCTTCCAGGTAGGTCACGCGCGGGAAGTCGTCCTCGTCATGCCGGTGGGACGGGTAGGACGACCAGTGGCCGGCAGGCGTGAACACCTCGGTGACCAGGAGCGCGTCGGCGTAATCCTCGTTCTCCATCGCCACGTTGTTGATGTGGCGCGTGTTGGTGCCCTTGCCCCGCGTGACGAGGTCGATGCCATCGGGCCCGATCTTCCGCGCCTCGTGGCCGCCCTTGCCGGGGGCGGCGCAGACGGCAAGAACGCAGTCGGTCTCGGCCGTGGCCGTCCACTCCGCGCCGTTCGGGAGATAAAGCGAATGCGGCGGCGTCTTCTCGAAGACGTCCATCCTCTCGCCGAGGACACCCCAGTCCTGTCCCCCACCCTCGATCCGGACCTTGCCCTCGACCACGACGAGGATCACCTCGTTCGAGCCCGTGACCTCGGACGCCGTATCGCCTGCTCGCAGGCGATAGAGCCCGAAGCCCACATAGCGCCAACCGGCGGTCTGGGGCGTGACCTCGTGAACCTTGCCGCGGGTGCCAAAGGGGCGGAGGAGAAGATCGGGCATCGTGTCGTCCTTTCGTCAGGCGCGGGCCTGGGCTGCAGCGCGCGCGTCGTCCCACACGGAACAGAGCCGCGCGTAGGTGTCGGTCATGCTGCGAACAGCCTCGTCGTCGCCGATGCGGCCCGCCATCCAGTCGCTCGCGGCATCGCCGAAGATGGTGCGACCGACCGCGAAGCCCTTGACCAGAGGATAGCTCGCGGCGACGCGAAAGCTCTCCGCCAGCACCTCCTCGCTTTCGCCGAGGCCGAGGATGACGATGCCGCGCGTGTGCGGATCGTTGCGCTCGATCGCCTCGACCGTCGCGTCCCACGCCGCTTCCGAGCGCATCGGTTCGAGCTTCCACCAGTCCGGCCGCACGCCCAGGTCGTAGAAGCGCTCGACGAGCCACGCCGTGGTGTCGTCGCCCACGGGTCCGACCTTCGACGGGATGACTTCCAGCAGGAACTCCAGCCGGTTGCGGCGGCAGGCGTGGTAGAGCCTCAGGATCGTCGCTTCCTGGTCGGCCCAGGTCGCGGCCTTGTCGTTCGGATGGCAGAAGCACAGCACCTTGACGACATGCTCGCGCGGCCACTCCGCCAACCCACCGAAGTCCGGCCCCAGCTCGGGCTCGAGCGTCAGGGGACGCGACCCCGGCCATTCCACCGGACGCCCGATCCACAGGCCCTGCCCCGCCGCGCGGTAAAGCGCGTCGCGTCCCAGGCGAGCGTCGCAGAGAAGCCCGTAACCCGGCTGACCCTGCGCGACCGCGAGCGTGGCGTCGAGGCACAGCTCCTTGAAGCGCCCGATCCGCTCGTCCGTCGCACCTTCCAGCGCCTCCATCTGCGCGCGGTGATCGAAGGCGAAGACGCGCACCGCCGGCCAGTCGGGGTGGCGGTTCGTGGCCCAGTGGACCTGCTCCAGCTCCTCGTCGTTGCGAAGGTCGGGCCGCTCGATCCCGCGGCGGAAGAAGAACTGAAGCTCCTCCCACGACGGATAGGCCGGCGTGCAGCCGTGTCGTGACACGGCGAAAGCGCCGCAGGCGTTGGCGTACTTCAGCGCAATCGGCCAGTCCTCGTCGTCGAGCCAGCCCTTCAGCAGCCCGGACATGAAGCCGTCGCCCGCGCCGAGGACGTTGAACACCTCGATCGGGAACCCGGGACCCGCCTCGCCGTCGTCGAGGCTGTCGGGGATGGCGCCGGTGAAGGCCACCGCGCCTCGCGCACCGCGCTTGCAGACGAGCGTCGCCGCCGACACCTCCCGCACCGCACGAAGGGCCGCGACCGTATCGGTCGAGCCGCCCGCGATGTGGAACTCTTCCTCGGTGCCCACGATCAGGTCGAAGAGATGCAGCGTCGATTGCAGCTTGTCGGTGACCGCTTGGCTTTCGACGAAGCGGCTTTCGCCCTCGCCATGCCCGGCGACGCCCCAGAGGTTCGGGCGATAGTCGATGTCGAGCGCCGTCCTGCGCCCCGCCTCTCGTGCGATCTTCAGCGCCTTCAGCGTCGCGGCCTCGACGCGGGGGTGCGACAGGTGCGTGCCCGTGGCAACGACGGCGCGCGCCTCAAGGATGAAGTCGGGGTCGATGTCGGCTTCGGTCAGACCCATGTCGGCGCAGTTCTCACGGTAGAAGATCAGCGGAAACCGCTCCTGGTCGCGGATGCCCAGAAGCACCAGCGCCGTCAGCCGCTCGGGGTCGGTCTTGACGCCGCGCGTGTCGACGCCCTCACGCTCCAGCTCCTCGCGGATGAAGCGACCCATGTGCTCGTCGCCCACACCCGTGATGACGGCCGACTTCAGACCCAGCCGCGCGGTGCCGCAGGCGATGTTGGTGGGCGAGCCGCCGATGTACTTGTCGAAGGACCGCATGTCCTCGAGCCGCCCGCCGACCTGGCCGCCGTAAAGGTCCACCGATGACCGGCCGATGGTGATGAGATCGAGTGTCGTGGTCACGGTCGCCGCCTTCTTCTGGGCGCTGCCCCGCGCCGCCTCCGCTACGTCACCTAACGCGCGGAATAGGGAATGAGAAGCGCCTCTGCCTCGGCAAGGGCGCTCGGGATGAGACGAAATGACAACATTTTCAACCCTTCATGTTGAGATGTGAGCCGCATATGCAAAGACTTGCATCCGAGAGCGAAAATCTTTAGCGAAACTTTCGCCGAATGGGACGGACACGAATGGACGCTACGCCGAAAGGCCGGAAGAAGTCGCGCGCAACGATGATGGATGTCGCCGAACTTGCCGGCGTCTCGCAGGCGACGGTGTCCCTGGTCCTGAACGGCAGCCCCGACGTCAAGCTGGCCGAGACAACGCGCGAGAGGGTGCGCACGGCCGCGCGCGATCTGGGCTACAGCCTGCCGCGGCGGAAGTCGCGCAAGCTTCCCGACACCCAGCCCGTGCTTCTGTTCCTCGCCGACGAGATTTCCTCGGATCCCTGGATGACCGCCGCCTTCGACGGCGCGCAGAAGAAGGCGCTGGAGTTCGGGCTGAACGCCGTCCTCGCCGTGGCCGCAGACGCCGAGAACGAAGCGGTGGTGATGGAGCAGTTCCAGTCGACGCCGCTGGCGGGGATCATCTACGGCACCATCCTCACGCGGCAGGTCCGGCCATCCGCGCAGGTCACGCGGCACCCGACCGTCCTTCTGAACGGCTGGGACAAGGATCGTTCGCTTCATTCGGTTGTGCCCGGGGACGCGCTTGGAGGCCGCACTGCAGTCGAACATCTTCTGGACAGGGGCCGGACGCGGATCGCGCTCATCAACGGGCTTGAGGGGCTCGAGGCGACGCAGGACCGCGCCCGGGGCTATCGCCAGGCGCTGGCCTCGCGCGAAATCCCGTTCGACCCCGTTCTCGTCCGCGACGGCAACTGGGAGGCGCGCTCGGGCTATGAGGAGACGAAGGCGCTTCTGGCGCTCGAAACCCGGCCCGACGCGATCTTCTGCGCCAACGACCCCATGGCCTTCGGCTGCTACGAGGCGATCCGCGAGGCGGGGCTGAAAATTCCCGACGACATCTCCGTCATCGGCTTCGACGACCGCGAGATCGCCAAGGACATGCACCCGCCGCTGACGACCATGGTCCTGCCGCACTATGAAATGGGAGAGATCGCGGCAGAGATCCTGATCGACATGGCGGGCGGCCACAACACGGTGCCGATCCAGGTCAAGGTCGACTGCCCCCTGGTCGTACGCGCCTCGGTCTGACGCTCAGAGCGCCGCGACGCCGGTCCAGATCAGCCGCAGCGACACGAGGATCAGGATCACGTCGAGCGCGCGTTTGAAGCCGTGGTCGGTCATCCGGTTCAGCAGAAGTTTCCCCGCCAGCGTTCCCGCGAGACCAGCGAGCACCATCACCACGATGAACCCAAGCCACGGGCCGAAGGCGAAGCCGAGGATGGCGAAGATCGCCACCTTCAGCACGTGTTGCAGCGTCATCAGCGAGGCATGGGTTGCGACGTGGCTCTGGCGGGGGAGGTTGAGCGACTTGGTGAAGTTCGCGACGAAAAGGCCCGTCGCGCCGAAGAACATCGTCAGGAAGCTGGAGATGCCCCCGGTCAGGCCCGGCCAGCGCGACAGCCAGGCGGGCGGTTTCGACAGCACGCTCCAGATGACGAAGGCGCCGACGCCGATCTGGACGTAGGGCGGCGGCAGGTTGACGACGATCGACCCGCCCGCCACTGCGCCGATGACCGAGCCTATGGTGAAGGCGAGGAACGGTGGCCAGTAGACATGGCCGAGAAGGATGCCAGCGCGGAACAGGTTCGACCCGATCTGGATCGCGCCGTGGACCGGGATCAGGGCCGCGGGCGGCATCAGGCTCGCCAGCGCGGCCAGCATCAGCGCGCCGCCTCCGATGCCGAGCGCCACGGTGATGAAGGACCCGATGAAGCTTGCTGCCGCGATGCCAAGAAGCGCGGGCACCGAGAAAAGCTCCATCGCACTGCCGAGGAACGACAGGTCAACGTCCAATGGCGTAGGCCTGCATCAGCCGCGGCGTGGCAGCGGCCGAGATCACCCCGTCCGGACGGCGCAGCGCGGCGGTCAGGCGGCCGACCGCCCAGGGTTCCGAGACCTCGACCGCGTGGCCGCGCGCGCGCAGCGCCTCGAGGGTGGCCTGGGCGAAGGCCGGCTCGATCATCAGGTGCGCGGGTTTCAGTCCGCGCGGATAGAAGCTGGCCTGCAGGTGACCGGTGTGGAACAGCGGCCCGTCGATGGCCTGCTGCGGCGTCATGCCGTGGTGGATCATCCGCAGGATGAAGGTCAGCTGCCACTGGTCCTGCTGATCGCCGCCCGGCGTGCCATAAGCCATCCGCGTCCCGTCCGGCGCGCGCGCCATCGAGGGCGACAGCGTCGTGCGGGGCCTGCGTCCGGGCGCAAGCGTCGTGGGCAGCCCCTCGTCCAGCCAGAACATCTGCGCCCGGCTGTTCAGCGGCACGCCGAGGCCCGGCACGACCGGGTTCGACTGGAGCCAGCCGCCCGAGGGAGTGGCCGAGACCATCGTGCCCCAGCGGTCGATGACATCGATGTGGACAGTGTCGCCCCTCCGGTTGGCGAGGTGCGCCATCGTCGGTTCGCCCCCGCCGAGACCCGCCCCCGCACCTGTGCCGATCCGGGCGGAGCGGGCGATGGCGGCGTCGGCCAGCGTCTCGAAGCCCACGATCCTGCCGGGACGCAGGTCGCGGGACGCGGTGTCTCCGATCTGGGTTGCGCGCTCGCGGGCGTAGTCCGGCGACAAGAGACGGTCTGCTGGAATGTCGGCGTGATCCGGGTCGCCATAGAACGCCTCGCGGTCGGCGAAGGCGAGTTTCAGCGCCTCGGTCACCTTGTGGACGAAGCCGTCCGACAGCGGCGCCTCTCCGGCGATACCGAGCGCGTCGAGGATGTTCAGCGCCTGAAGCTGGACCGGACCCTGCGACCAGAACCCGCCCTTGAAGACCTCCCACCCCGCGTGACGGGTCGAGACCGTATCCTCCACGGTCGCGCGCCATCCGGCCATGTCCGCCCCTGTCAACACGCCCTTGCGACGAACGCCGGTGCCGTCCATCGGTTCGATTTCGCGAACGAAGCCGTCGATAGCCTCGGCGACGAAACCCTCGCGGAACGCGCGACGCGCCACCTCGATCTGCGCCTCGCGGCCCGACGCTGTCTCGGCCTCCTCCAGAAGGCGTGTCCAGAAATCGGCAAGCTGGACGTTCCGGAACAGCGCTCCCGGTTGGGGCACGTCGCCGCCCGGCAGCCAGACGGCGGCAGACGTCGGCCACTCGGCGCGGAAGAGATCGGCCTGCCCCGCGATGGTGTCGCAGACCCGCGCGAGGATCGGATGGCCATGCCTGGCGTAGTGGATCGCGGGCTCCAGCACCTCGCGCAGCGTCAGCCGCCCGTGGAGCGACAGCATGACAATCCAGGCGTCGAACGCGCCCGGGATGACCGTGGCGAGGTGGCCCGCCCCCGGGATCAGGTCCAGCCCCTGGTCGCGGTAATGCGCCACCGTGGCTCCCGCTGGCGCCGTCCCCTGCCCGCAGATCATGCGCGGCGCTTCCGCGTCGGCGGCCCACACGAGGGCGGGCATGTCGCCCAAGGGCCCGTTCAGATGCGGCTCGACGACGTTCAGGGTAAAGCCGGCGGCGGCGGCAGCGTCGGCGGCCGTGCCGCCGGCCTCCAGCATCCGCATCCCCACGGCGCTGGCGATCCAGTGTGTCGTGGCGACCGCGCCGAAGGTGCCGAGGATGTCGGGGCGTGTGGTGAAGGTCATCGCGTCACACCGCCCGCTTCATCATCATGGCCATCCGCTTGCAGCGCGCGACCAGCGTGCCGTCCTGCTTGAAGCAGGAGTGCTCGAATTCGACGAGGCCGCGATCGGGTTTCGACTTGCTTTCGCGCACCGACAGGACGCGCGTTTCCGCTCTCAGCGTGTCGCCGTGGAAGACCGGCGCGGGGAAGGTCACCTCGGAGAAGCCCAGGTTGCCCACCGTCGTCCCGAGCGTCGTGTCCTGCACGCTCAGGCCCACCATGATCGCGAAGGTGAACATCGAATTGAACAGCCGCTGCCCCCACTCGGTCCCTTCGGCGAAGTGCGCGTCGATGTGCAGAGGCTGCGGGTTCATCGACATGAGGCTGAACATGGTGTTGTCGGCCTCGGTCACGGTCCGCCGCAACTCGTGGACGAAGTGCTGGCCCTCGTGGAATTCCTCGAAATACAGGCCTGCCATGCCGTCCCTCCTCTGCTCGTCGCACTTTTTCGCGCAGGGGCGGGGAATTGCAAGGCGTCAGGTCGATGCGCCGGGCTGGCGACCTTGCGAACGACCGTTCCGCATTGCATGACTCGTCGCAGGACAGGAAGGAGACCCCATGCCCGAAGCCCTGCCGAGTGCGAGTGCGCCATCCTGATGCCGGGCCTTCCGCCGATCCTGCAATCCCTGCGCCTTCCGATGGTAGGCGCCCCCATGTTCCTCGTGTCCGGCCCGGACCTCGTCATCGCGCAGTGCAAGGCGGGGATCGTCGGATCCTTCCCCGCGCTAAACGCGCGCGACGAGGACGGCGACGCGACGCCGATGCTGGAGCGCTGGCTGAAGCGGATCACCGAGGAGCTCGACCGCCACAATCAGGCGAACCCCGACCGGCCCGCCGCACCCTTCGCGGTCAACCAGATCGTCCACCGTTCGAACGAGCGCCTGATGCGCGACGTCGAGATCTGCGCGAAGTGGCGCGTGCCGCTCTGGATCACCTCGCTTGGCGCGCGGCCCGAGGTGAACGCCATAGCGCATGAGGCGGGCGGCTTCGTGATGCACGACATCATCAACGACACCTTTGCGCGGAAGGCCATCGACAAGGGTGCGGATGCCCTGATCGCGGTCGCCGCCGGGGCGGGCGGGCACGCGGGGCCGCAGTCTCCCTTCGCTCTCGTCTCGGAGATCCGGGCGTGGTTCGACGGCCCTGTCCTTCTCTCCGGGTGCATCGCCACCGGGCGCAGCCTGTTGGCGGCGCAGGTGATGGGGGCGGACCTCGGCTATGTCGGTTCGCCGTTCATCGCGACGGTCGAGGCGCAGGCGCCCGACGACTACAAGGCGATGATCGTCGACTCGGGCGCCGAGGACATCGTGAACTCGGCCGCCTTCACCGGCATTCCCGGCAACTACCTGAAGCCGTCGATCGCGCGGGCGGGGCTGGACGCGGACACCATGCTGGCGGACGCAAAGCCGATGGATTTCTCGAAGGGATCCGCGAAGCCCAGGGCCTGGCGCGACATCTGGGGGTCGGGCATGGGCATCGGCGCGGTGCGCGAGGTGGTGCCGGTCGCGGCCCTCGTCGACCGGATCGAGACGGAGTATCGCACGGCCTGCGCGGACGTTCTGCCGATGATCGAGAGAGGACGGGGCTGAGCGGTGACGGACGCGCTAACTCTCGACGTCGACGCGGTGGCCCTGTGGGCCAGAGACCGGCTGCCCGGCTTCGAGAGGCCCGTCGGGGTCGAGAAGTTCCAGACCGGGCAGTCGAACCCGACCTATGCGTTGCGCACGGCGGCCGGCGACTATGTGCTGCGCCGGAAGCCTCCGGGCGTGCTGCTGAAGTCCGCCCATGCCGTCGAACGGGAGTTCGGCGTGCAATCCGCGCTGGCCGGAACAGACGTCCCAGTGGCGCGAATGCACGCGCTTTGCGAGGACGACGGCGTCATAGGCTCGGCCTTCTACCTGATGGACCTGGTGCCGGGCCGCACGTTCAACGATCCCGCCATGCCTGGCCTGACGAAGGACGACCGGACCGCCATCGTGCAGGACATGGCGCGGGTCCTGGCCGCGATCCATTCGGTCGACCTCGATGCCGTGGGACTGGCCGACTACGGGCCGCACGGCAGCTATTATCGCCGCCAGGTCGACCGCTGGACCAAACAGTACCGCGCGAGCGAGACCGAGACGATCCCGGACATGGATGCGCTGATCCAGTGGCTCGATGCCGAAATGCCACCGGACGATGGGCTGGTGGCGCTGGTTCACGGCGACTACCGGCTCGACAACCTTCTGATTGCGCCGGATGCGCCGCGGATCGTCGCCGTGCTGGACTGGGAGCTCTCGACGCTCGGCCACCCTTTCGCCGACCTGGCGGCGGTCCTGATGCAATGGAGCAGGCCAGCGGGCACCGCGGGACGCGGACTGGCGGGCGTGAACCGCGCAGCACTCGGCCTGCCCTCGGACGCTGCCTTCGTCGAGGACTATTGCCGGCGCATGGGACTGCCCGGCATCGACCGGCTGGAGTTCTACCTGGCCTTCGCCTTCTTCCGCATGGCCGCCATCCTCCAGGGTGTGAAGCGGCGGGCCCTAGACGGCAACGCCTCGAACCCCGAACGCGCGCTTCAGCTTGGTGCGCAGGTGCCCGGCTACGCAACCTCGGGTCTTGCGGCGGCGGGGAGGGGCTGAGGCGATGCGGGGATATCGGGATGACGGGAACGGGGAAGGCGCGATGGATCCACGGCTGAGGGAAGATCCCTATCCCTTTCAGAAACTCATCGGCTTTCGCATGGCGGACTGGAGCGCGGATTATGCGCGCTTCGAGCTGGACGTGACGGACGCGATCCTGAACCGCCACGGCATCCCTCACGGAGGGGTCCATGCCGTCCTTCTCGACACGGTGATGGGCTACGCGGGCTGCTTCACAGGCGATCCCGACACCCGCGTCATGGCGATGACGCTGTCGATGACGACGAACTTCCTGTCGCGGCCGAAGGGGTCGCTTCTGATCGCGGAAGGCCGAAAGACGGGCGGCGGCTCGTCCACCTTCTTCGCGTCGGGCCGGGTCGAGGACGAGACGGGCGAAATCGTCGCGACCGCCACGGGCGTGTTTCGCTACCGGAAGGGGTGAGCTGGGGCGCTGCCCCAGACCCCGGAGTATTTTGCGACAGAAGACGGCCTCAGGCGCGGAGATCCTCCATCAGCCGGGACAGGTGAAAGTCCGTGTCGCCGAGCTGGTGGTCGATCATCACCAGTCGCTTGGCGTAATGCGAGACGGGGTGTTCCCATGTCATCGCGATGCCGCCGTGCATCTGGATCGCTTCCTCGGCGACGAGCGTCGCGACCCTCCCCACCAGGTGCTTGGCCATGGCCACGCTGCGGGCGCGGTCACCCTCGGCCATGCGCGAAGCGGCGAGGATGGTGATGGACCGCGCCTGCTCGATCTCGGTCATCAGATCGACCATGCGGTGCTGGAGGGCCTGGTTCTTGCCGATGGGGCGGCCGAACTGCTGGCGGGTTTTCAGGTAGTCGAGCGTGAGAGCCTGCACATGGTCCATCGCACCCAGGGCTTCGGCGCAGAGCGCAAGGCGGCCGTGGTCGAGCGCGTCGTTCAGCGCGTCTTCCGCGTTCTCGATCAACAGCGTCGCCGGGGTGGCGTCGAGGATCACCTCGGCCGCGCCGCCGCCGTCGATCATGCCGTAGCCGATCACCCCAGCATTTTCAGGGGATACATCGAAAAGAGACAGGCCCTCGCCGGTCCGCGCTGCGACCAGCAGACGGTCGGCGTCGTTGCCCCCGTAGACGACACTTTTGCGTCCCGTGAGGGTCCACCGGTCGGCGTTGCGCTCCGCCCGTGTCGCGATGTCGGACAGGTCCCACGGCGCGTCGGGTTCGCCGATGGCCACGGCAAGGCGGACCTCTCCGCTCATCAAGCCATCGACGTCGCCTCTTGCCGCAAGGAGAAGACGCGCGGCCATCAGCGCTGGAAGAACGGGTTCGGGCGACAGGGCGCGGCCGATCTGTTCGAAGACCGTCATCACGTCGAAGCCTCTGCCCCCGAGACCGCCCTCGGCTTCGGGGATGAAGGCCATCAGGACGCCGAGTCCGGCGAGGCCGGACCACGCTTCGTGGTCGTGGAAGGGTGCGGCATAAGCCAGCGTCGCGCGCTTTTCGGGCGGGCAGGCCTCGGCAAGGAAGCGCGCCAGCGTGTCGGCCAGCATCCGGCGGTCGTCGGAGGTTTCGAAATCCACGTCTAAAGCTCCAGCATCGACTTGGAGAGGATGTTCCGCTGGATCTCGTTCGAGCCGCCGAAGATCGAGATCTTGCGGTTGTTGAAGTACCGCGCCGCGGCGCGGGCGTGCTCGGGCGGCGCGATCTCGAGGTTGCCGGCAAGCGCTTCTGCCGGGAAAGGCCCGGCGGCGGGGCCAAGCGCGCGGCGGGCTAGATCGTTCAGCGCCTGCCGGATCACCGTTCCCTTGATCTTGAGCATCGAGCTTTCGAGGCCGGGCTGGCCGTTCTTCTGCGCGTTGGACAGCATCCTGAGGTTGGTGATCTTCAACGCCTCGAGTTCGGCCTCGACGCGGGCCAGCCGCGCGGCATAAAGCGGGTCGTCGATCAGGCGCTTGCCGCCGCGTTTCACCGTCCGAGCCAGCGCCTTCACCTGCTCGAAGGCCTGAACCGAGAAGCCGATGCCGGCAATGTTCGTCCTCTCGTGGGTGAGAAGATACTTGGCGATGGTCCAACCCTGGTTCTCGTCGCCGACGAGGTTTTCAGCCGGAACGCGCACGTCGGTGAAGAATACCTCGTTCACCTCGTGCCCGCCTTCGATCAGGCGGATGGGGCGCATCTCGATGCCGGGGCTGTCGAGGTCGACGAGGAGGAAGCTGATCCCCTCCTGCGGCTTTCCATCCTTTTTCGTGCGGACAAGGCAAAAGATCCGGTTCGCGTGCTGGCCGAGGGTCGTCCAGGTCTTCTGACCGTTGACGAGATAGGCGTCTCCGCCGCGCACCGCGGTCGTCCTGAGGCTGGCGAGGTCCGATCCCGCGCCCGGCTCGGAATACCCCTGACACCACCAGTCGGTGCCTTCGAGGATGCGGGGGAGGTAGTGGTCCTGCTGTTCCTTCGTTCCGAACTTCATCAGGACGTGGGCCAGCATGTGAAGCCCGAATGGCAGGACACGCGGCGCGCCGGCGCGGCAGGCCTCCTCCTCGAAGATGTGACGTTCGACCGGCCCCCAGCCGGGCCCGCCGAAATCGACCGGCCAGGTCGAGGCGAGCCAGCCTCTTGCGTTCAGGATCGCGTGCCACCGCTCCATGTCGGATTTGGTCAACTCGCGGCCCGCGATGACCTTGTCGGCGATCTCTGCAGGCAGCTTTTCGTCAAGGAAGCGCCGCACCTCCTCCCGGAAGGCAAGCTCTTGCTCGGTGAAGTTCAGGTCCATTCGCGCTCCTTCATCTCGGCGAAGGTGCCGCCCTCCTGCGCCATTCGGGCCAGAAGCGGCGGCACCTGCCAGTAGTACGGGTCGTCCCTTGCCCAGGCTTCGATCCGCCGGACGAGTTCCGCCGCGCCGACCGTATCGGCGTGGTGCATCGGTCCGCCCCTGTGACGTGGAAATCCGTACCCGAAGAGAAAGACCGCGTCGATGTCGGACGGCCGGAGCGCGATGCCATCCTCGAGCACGCGCGTCGCTTCCGATATCATGGCGGTCATGACCCGCGCGACGATCTCGTCGTCGGTGAAGTCTCGCGGGGTGATCCTGGCATTCGTGCGCTCTTCGTCGACGATCGCGAGCGCATCGGGGTTCGGCACCGGCTTGCCGTCGCCATAAAGGTAGAAGCCCCGTCCGGTCTTGCGGCCGAACCATCCCATCTCGCAGATCCGGTCGGCGATGGCGATGTAGCGCTCCTCCGGCGGGCGGAGGGGTGCCTTTCGCTTGCGCGTGGCCCAGGCGATGTCGAGCCCGGCGAGGTCCGAGACCGCGAAAGGGCCGAGGGCGAAACCGAAATCTTCGAGAGCGGCGTCGATCTGCTGGGGCGATGCGCCGTCCATCAGCATATAGTCCACGGCCTTGCGATAGTGCGCGAGGATGCGGTTGCCGATGAAGCCGTCGCAGACGCCCGCCCGTACCGCGACCTTCCTGAGCCGCTTCGCCAGCGCAAAGCCCGTCGCCACGACATCGGGCGCGGTGCGATGGGCGACCACGACCTCCAGAAGGCGCATGACGTGGGCAGGCGAGAAGAAGTGGAGGCCGATGACGTCCTCCTGTCGCGTCGTCTCGGCGGCGATGGCGTTCACGTCGAGGTAGGAGGTGTTCGTGGCAAGGATCGCGCCCGGCTTGCAGATGCGGTCGAGGCGGCGAAAGATCGAACGCTTGATGTCCATGTCCTCGAAGACGGCTTCGATCACGAGGTCGGCCTCGGCCAGATCGGCCATGTCGGTGGTCAGCGTCAGAGCGTCCGAGAGGATCGCCGCGCGGGCGTCCTCGGTCAGCTTGCCGCGTTTCACCGCCTGCGCGAGGTTTGCCGCCACGGCGGCGCCGCCGCGGTCGAGTGCGTCGTCGGTCTGTTCAACCAGGGTCACCGGAAGGCCTGCGAGTAGGCAGGCGGTCGCGATGCCGGACCCCATGGTGCCGCCGCCGATCACGCCGACGCTTTCGACCTGCATGGGGGGCGTCCCCGCTTCGGGAATGCGGGCTGCGGCGCGCTCGGCGAAGAAGGCGTGGATCAGCCCGGCGCGCTGCGGGCTGTCGATGCACTCCATGAAAAGCTCGCGCTCTCGCGTGAGGCCCCGGGCAAGGTCGCCAGTCGAGAGGGCCACGGCTTCGACGCACTTGTGCGGAGAGAAAAGGTGGCGGGCGGTGCGGTCCAGCCTCTCGGCTTCGGCCTCGAGCGCCGTCTCGTCGGGCGTGACCGCCAGGTCGCCCGTGCGCCAAGTCTTCAGGTCCCCCGCCCGAACAGCCTCGGCCATACGCAGTGCGACATCGCGCACGTCGCCTGCTTCGATGCGGTCGATCAGTCCCAGCTTCAGCGCCTCGTCCGCGCCGATCCGGCGCCCGGAGGTTATCATGTCGAGCGCCGCCGGAATGCCGATCAGCCGAGGCACCCTCTGCGTGCCGCCCGCACCGGGCAGAACACCGAGGGTCACCTCTGGCAGGCCGACCTGCGTGCCCGGCAGCGCGATCCGGGCGTGGGAGGCGAGACCGACCTCGAATCCGCCGCCAAGCGCCGTTCCGTGCAGAACCGCTATGACAGGCTTTTCAGAGGCTTCGATGCCGTTGTTCACTTCGGGCAGGAGGGGGTGGAGGGGCGGCTTGCCGAACTCCCGGATATCGGCGCCCGCGATGAAGGTTCGCCCGGCACCGAAGACGACGATCACGTCGATGTCGTCGTCCGCCTGCGCCATTGCCAAGGCCTCTGTCAGTCCCTGCCGCACGGCATGCGACGAGGCGTTGACCGGCGGGTTGTCGATGATGACGAGCCCGGTTGCGTCAACGCGCTCGAGCCGCACCACTTTGTCCGGCGTGTCGGTCATGCTGACTCCTCGTGTGCCGCCCGTCATATCGCTCCGGCCCGAGGGCCGTGATTTCCGATATAATCCAGACCGACGACAAGAGCAGAGGTCACGGCGATGTGGAACCCGCCGATGCCCCTGAAGTGCCTTATGAGGGGCCTCGCTGGCTGGTCGGGTTCAAGGGGCTCAGCCTGCGACCGACGGATTTCAGCGATGGTCACTCCGAGATAGATGGGTCACCATTCAGTGGCCCCCTGTTGTCGGCGGATGTGTGTTTCGCGCGGCGACAGGCGATGGCGACATGTCACGGGAGACGCGCTTGTCCAACTCCAAACTCCGAGCGGCCGAGGTGCTGCGCGATACTCTGGACGCCTTGGGCGCAGACCGTATTTTCTGTGTTCCGGGCGAGAGCTACCTCGCCTTTCTCGATGCGCTCCACGGCTTCTCCGGGATCGACACGGTCGTGTGCCGCCACGAGGGCGGAGCCGGGCTGATGGCGGTCGCGGACGCCAAGCTGACCGGCGCACCGGGCGTCGTGGCCGTCAGTCGCGGACCCGGTGCGACGAATGCGTCGATCGCCGTCCATCTCGCCGAGCAGGACGCCGTTCCGCTGATCCTTCTGGTCGGACAGGTCGCGCGCGACGAGCGCGGGCGGGGCGCGTTTCAGGAGGTCGACTACGGACGGATGTTCGGCAGCATCGCCAAGGGGGTCTGGGAGGTCACCGAGGCCGGGATGCTGGCAGAAACCGTGGTGCGCGCCTGGCGGCTGTCGCTTGCGGGCACGCCCGGCCCCGTGGTCCTGGCCTTGCCCGAGGACATGCTGTCGGACGAGTGCCCTGCCCCGACCGGCGTCGCTCCGTCCGCGCCTGCGCGCACGGGACCCGGCGACGACGAGATCGCGCGCGCGGCCGCTCTGCTGTCCCGGTCGCAACGCCCTCTCGTCATCGCCGGCAGCGGTCTCGACCGCCCCGCCGCGAGGGCGGCGCTGGCGCGGCTGGCCGAGGCGCATGGCATCCCCGTCGCGCCGACCTTCAAGCATCAGGAAATCTTCGACAACGGATCGCCGCTCTTCGCCGGGCACCTTGGGTTCAAGATCCCCGCACGACACGTCGAGGTCTTGTCGGAAGCGGACCTGATCCTCGCCATCGGCACGCGATTGGGCGACGTGCCGACGCAAGGCTATACCCTGCCCTTGGCGCCCGATCCGCGTCAGCCGCTGATCCACGTCTGGCCCGATGCAAATGTGCTGGGCCGGGTGTTTCGAACCGACCTGGCCGTGCCTTGCGACGCTTCGGCCTTCTGCGAAGCGTTGGCCCGCATGACGCTCGGCGCACCGCCCGAACGAGCGGACTGGGCGCGTCGGGCGAACGCGTCGGCGCGCGACCTTTCGGCTGCCCGGCCGCAGGCGTCCGACGACGGCCTCGACTTCGGGATCGTCGTGCGGGAACTGGCGCGCCAGGCACCGCGCGACGCCATCGTCGTGACGGACGCAGGCAACTTTTCAAGCTGGGTTCACCAGTGCTGGCCCTGGGACGGGACGCAGCAGGCGATCGGTGCGGCGGGCGGCGCCATGGGGCTGGGCGTTCCCGGTTCGGTCGCGGCGGCGTTGCGCCATCCAGGCCGTTGCGTGATCGGCTTCGTCGGCGACGGCGGCGTGATGATGACGGGCAACGAACTCGCAACGGCGGCGGTCTGCGGCGTGGCGCCGAAGATCGTCATCTCGGACAACGGCACCTACGGCACGATCCGCCTGCACCAGGAGAGGGACTATCCGAACCGCGTGTCCGGCACGGACCTGCGCAACCCCGACTTCGCGGTCTGGGCGCGGTCATTCGGCGCAGCGGATTTCGCGCTTGGCTTGGGCGACGATGTCGCGGGCACCGTCTCGGCCTTCCTTGGCGAGACGCGCATGGCCGTCCTTACCGTCCGTTCCAGCGCCGAGGCGATTTCGGCCTTCACCACCATTTCGGGTCTGCATGAGCGACAGCGCGGCTGAGACGTGTTTTCCATCGCTCCTCAGGGGACGCGGGCGCCGTGGCGGCAGGCCACCTCATCCGACCCGCAAGCAGATCGGAGTGAAACGCCTGTCCCTCGAACGCTTGTCCCGCGCTCGACCTGTGCTATTCCCTGCCGCAATGGCGGGAGGGCCCATGCGAGGCAGTAAACTACGGACGGCGCAGGTCGGTCGGCGGTCGCAGCGTTCGCCAGCCGCGTCGCAGGGCTAGTCGGATGTCGGGAGGCACTGCCGCGCTGATCGTCGCCGGGGGACGCGGGACCCGGATGGGCGCGGACCTCCCGAAGCAATACCTTGATATCGGGGGCCGGACGATCCTGGCCCGATCCGTGTCTGCCTTCCTCGACCTTCCGGACATCGCCGTCGTGCAGGTGGTCATCGCGGCCGGAGACGAGGCGCTCTGCGCCGATGCCCTGCGAGGGCTGAACGACGCGCGCCTTCGCCCTCCGGTTCCAGGCGGCGCGACGCGCGCCCTGTCGGTCCGCGCGGGTCTGGATGCGCTTGCCGATGCGGGGCCGGATCATGTCCTGATCCACGACGCCGCCCGTCCCTTCGTCCCGGCAGAGGTCATTCTCGCCGTGCTCGCAGCCCTGGGCGATGCCGAGGGAGCCTTTGCCGCCCTCCCCGTGGTCGATGCCCTCTGGCGGGCCGACGGCGACCGCGACTACGCCCCCGTCCCCCGCGCCGGGTTGTACCGCGCCCAGACCCCGCAGGGCTTCCGCTTCGACGCGATCCGCGCCGCCCACGCCCGCGCGCCTGCGGACGCCGCCGACGACGTCGAAGTCGCCCGTGCGGCAGGACTGGAGGTTCGTCTGGTCGAGGGCTCGGAAGAGAACTTCAAGATCACCACCGAGGCCGACCTGAGACGCGCCCGCCGCCATCTCGACGCCCCCTGACCCCGCTCCACCGCCGGAAAACCCACTTGCCGCCCTGCCCCCCCTCCGCTAGACCCACCGGCGGAGACGTGGCCGAGTGGTCGAAGGCACACCCCTGCTAAGGGTGCAGACGGGAAATCGTCTCGAGGGTTCGAATCCCTTCGTCTCCGCCACCGACCCCTCCAGATTTCCCTGATGTCCGTTCTCTCAGATTTGACGCCGCGATTTCCGCGGCTTGCGCTCCCGAGAGGTAGTCAGAGACGCGTCTCTGTCCGCATCGGTAGCGGATTCCCTACGCAAGTCTCTGTCGGCAATTTGCAGAGATCCGCTTTTCCAGATTTCCCTGATAACAGGGAATCTACAGGGAAAACGGGCGAAATCGGCACTCCTGACGGTGCAACCTCCAGGAATTCATGCGCAAGATCAATAAGTTGAGAAGAAATTCCCTACGCGAGCTAACAGGGAAGTTTTCTGCGCGAACCGGGAACTCTCTGCGAAGAGCAGGGAAGCTTCAGAGTCTAACAGGGACGGCGCGGATCCAGTCCGTAGCGAGCTTCCTGGGTTCTGAAATCGAGAGGAATGTCGTCGCGGATCAGGCGATCGAGCGTGAGGTCGACGGGCTGCCTCCCTTCGACGATGGCGGCCTTGATGCGCGGCGACAGTCCCGACAGATGTGCGGTTCTGAGGATGTGACGCGGCGAGCATTGCTCGCGCTCCGCGATGTCCTGCGCAGAGTGGCCTGCGATGATCTCCGCGGACCATCGCTCGGCGCGACGCAGACCTTCGAGAAGTGTGCGGTCAGCTTCGGGCGCACGCTCGCCCGTCACGATCCTGGTTTCCACGCCACGCCTACGTAAGTCGAACGGCGTGGAGATGCTCAAGGCGCGTTCGGCGAGCGCGGACGGTTGCAGGTTCAGTGCCTGGGCAAGCGTCTTCTGGCAAAGCCTGAGGTCGATGCTTCCTCTGCTGAGTACCCCCGATGCAAGCATAGAGGCTGCATCCGCAGTGCACCCGGTTGCAATTTTCTGCGCTGTGTCGCGGAGGCGCTGCGCGATCTCAGCCAGGTGCGTCGCATCCGGCTCAGCAAGGAGTCGATGTTCTGCGGCCAGTTGCCCCAGATGAGACGCGATCGCGGCTTTGACGGCTTGCTCCAGTTCGCGCGCCGGAAGCCGCCAGGCTGTCGGATCGGATCGGCCGCTGATGATCCGGTTCGAGACGTAGTAGCGATGGAGCCGACCCTGCTTCCTGGTCGACGTCGGTGTCGACCCATGGAGGACGAGGTGTTGAAGGCCTGCGTCACCGACACGAAGGAGCAGTCGCAGGCGTCCAGCCGCTCGACGAGCTTTGCGAAGTCCGCAAGCGATCGCGTCAGCCGATCGATCTTGTAGACGACCACCATGTCGACGCGGCGTGCCTCGATGTCCGCGATGAGGCGCTGAAGCGCAGGGCGCTCCAACGTCCCGCCAGAGACGCCGCCGTCGTCGTACCGGGTCGGCAGCATCTTCCAGCCTTCATGCTTCTGGCTCGCGATATAGGCCGCGCAGGCCTCGTGCTGTGCATCGAGCGAGTTGAAGTTCTGGTCGAGACCCTCGTCCGACGACTTCCGCGTGTAGATCGCGCAGCGAACATGGTTGGCCGCCATCAGCGATCTCCTTTCCTGAGGCAGAAGAAGCGAGGCCCCGACCAGTGTGCGCCCGTGATTGCTTTCGCGACCTGGGAGAGCGACCGGTGGGTCTCACCGTTCCAGACGAAGCCGGCCTCGGTGACGTCGACGATATGCGTGACCCCGTTCCACTCGCGGATCAGCCGGCCGCCGGGAAGGACGCTTCGGGTTGGCTTCGCTGCCGCGTCCGCTAGGACTTTGCGGTGCCGCGCTGAGAGCGACGCGCCCGCCTCTTCTTGCAAGCGTCGCGCGAGGAAGCGCCGTAGCAGCGGCTGACTGAGGCTCTTCGGCACAGGGGTGTCGAAAAGCTCGGACCAGGCCGCGCTAAGCGCGGCCCGGTCCATCTGCTCGAGGCCAGCGACGGTCACTGGCTGTCGCTTTCGGTGGCGACGAGTCGGTATACAGGCCCCTTGTCCCCGTTGGCTTCGCGGATGACGGTGTGGCCTGCCTTGCGCACACTTGGGATCGCTGCGCGGACCGAGTGCTTCTGCCATCCCGTCGCCTTGCAGAGGGCGTCGAGGCTGGCACCGTTCGGGCGTGCGAGCATGTTCTTCAACTTGGCTGATTTGGTGGTAGGCGATTGAGCCATCTTGCTTCTCCTCTGGTTACGGCCGGGTCGTCCGGCCCCCGTACTGAGGAGCGCCCGGGTGCGATCTGCCGGGCGTGCATCCACTGATGCTCCGCTTTCGCAACTAGTCCAGTCCGAAGACAGCGCGTCGAGCTGAAGCTCAAGCTGGTCCTTCGCGATGCGGGTTTTGGTCGTCCACGGCTTGATCGTGGATCTTGTTGCGAGGTGCGCAACTGTCGTGCCTCGTCCGCGGACTATCACGGCGCCGTGCACGAACTAACAGAACGGCGGAACGCGTCATGAGCTGTGTTGATGACGAAAGCTCGTTGGGTCGCAAGCGGCCAGCCTCGCTTTGCTGCCGGACATCATCTCCCACGCCACGATGAACGCGATCACCGCTCCGTATCTCGAATTATTCGTCAACAAATCAAGGGCTTGCGCGACAATTCGCGATACGCTATCCAGCTCGTGTCTTCACCTATTGAAGGCACTGTCCCATAGGGCAGCACTCACCGAGCCAGAGGCTCGAGCCCGCACGGGCAGAGAGAGCATTCCAGGGGCAGCTTCGCGGACCGAGGTCCGGGAGGTTGCTGTCCTTAGCTCTCTCTCGCCCAGGTCCTGTTCTTGATCGGCGCACTGCGCCTGGAAGAAAGGGGCCCACAATGCCCAAAACCAAAGTTGACGAAGCAGTCTCCGTGGCGGCTTCCGACATCTGGATGGCATCGCTCGTCGAAGAGCGCGCCATTACCTCGCTCAGCGCCTACGAGCACAACAACCGGCGTCACACCAAGAAGAGCATCAGGAAGCTCGCAGACGGTATCGCGCAATTCGGCTTCGTCATCCCGATCGTGATCAAGTCGGACGGCACGATCATCGCCGGCCATGGCCGTGTGGAAGCCGCAAAGACGCTCGGCATGGCGATGGTCCCGGCGGTGGTCGTCGATCATCTGAGCGATACGCAAGTCCGCGCGCTCCGCATCGCCGACAACAAGCTGGCCAGCTTGTCGGAGTGGGACGAGGACAACCTCCGCATCGAGTTTGCCGAGTTGTCGGAGCTCGTTCTCGACGGGACGCTCGACTTCGATCTCACCCTGACCGGCTTCGAAATGGGCGAGATCGATTTCAGGCTGGCGGGACCTTCGGGTTCGGCCGAGGCAGCGCCCGAGATTGTGGAATTTCCCGATACTGAGGCACGAGCGATCACCCGCCAGGGCGATCTATGGAGCCTCGGGCGCCATAGCCTGCTCTGCGGAGACAGCTTGGAGGCGACAACCTACGCCCGCCTGCTCGCTGGGACCACGCCTCGGATGGCGTTCACCGATCCGCCTTACAATGTGCCCGTTCAGGGACATGTTCGGTCCGGCGGAGCGACTGCTCATCGCGAGTTCGCGATGGCCTCAGGCGAGATGACCGCCGACGAGTTTTACAGCTTTCTCGCCACGATGTTTGCTCGCCTGCGCGAAGTACTCCCGCCTGGCGCCATTGCAATGGTCTGCATGGATTGGCGCCACATCCAAGAGCTGATCCGGGCCGGAAAGGCTGCCGGTTTCGAACTCATCAACCTCTGTGTCTGGAACAAGTCGAACGGCGGCATGGGATCGCTCTACCGCTCAAAACATGAACTCGTCTGCATCTTCAAGCGGCCCGGCGCACCGCACGTCAACAATGTCGAGCTTGGCCGCCATGGTCGGAACCGGACCAATGTCTGGGACTACGCAGGTGTCAATAGCTTCGGTAAAGGCCGCGAGGCAGATCTCGCGGACCACCCGACGGTCAAGCCGACGGCCCTCGTTGCCGACGCCCTCATGGATGTAACCGACCGCGGCGATGTGGTGCTGGACTGCTTCGGCGGCTCGGGCTCGACCCTCCTCGCGGCGGAGAGCACCGGGCGTGTGGCGCGCCTGATCGAACTCGACCCCCTCTACTGCGACGTTGCGATCCGCCGCTGGCAGGAGATGACCGGCGAGGAGGCTGTGCTCGATGCTACGGGCGAGAGCTTCGCGGAGATCCGCGGAGCCCGGGGCGAGGAGGCGAATGATGTCGCAGCCTGATGATTTTGACGTCGGATATAGGAAGCCGCCTGCCGCGACACGCTTCAAAAAGGGCCAGTCTGGCAATCCGAAAGGCCGGCCGAAGGGCAGCCGCAACATCTCGACGCTCATCGAGGAGACCCTGTTCCGCAAGGTCTCCATCAGGGACGAACGCGGAGCCAGGAAAGTTCCTTTGGCGGAAGCGCTGATGCAAAAGCTGTCAGTCGACGCCCTAAAGGGGGATCCCCGCGCCCTAGCCAAGATCATTGACCTGATGAAGTTCTACGACGCGCGGCGCGATCAGGTATCGGAAGACAGAGATGGACCGGATGGCGGGACGCCGTTCAGGATCACCGACAGCGACCTAGAGATCATGCGCTATCTGGCGCAGGAGATCGAAGCAGCCGGTGAAGATGTCTCGGGGGACGTGTCATGACACAGCAGTCTCCAGAAGATGTCGGGGCGATGGTTCGCGCGGTCTATGCGGGCGATTTTCGGGCGTTCGCGATAAAGGTCTTTGCCGAGCTTCACGGTGGTCTGACGGAGTTCGTCGACGGCTGGTATATCGATGCGATGTGTCAGGCGCTCGAGGACGTCAAGTCGGGGCGCGACAAGCGCCTCGTCATCACCGTTCCGCCGCGGCACCTGAAGTCGATCACCGTCGCCGTGGCGTTCACTGCTTTCCTGCTCGGACATAACCCGCGCGTGAAAATCATCTCGGCAAGCTACGGCCTTGACCTCGCGCGCAAGCATGGCGCCGACTGTCGACGCGTGATGGAAAGCGCCTGGTATCGAGCCACGTTTCCGGCGACGCGGCTCGCGTCGAGGCGCAATACCCAGGATGAAATCAGCACAACGGCAGGAGGCGGCCGCAAGGCCGTCTCCATCGGTGGAGCGGTTACCGGGCACGGCTGCGACGTCCTCGTGATCGACGATCTCCTGAAAGCCAGCGATGCGCAGAGCGAGACCGAGCTTTGCCGGGCGCAGGAGTTCATGGATGCCTCCTTGTTGTCGCGCTTCGACAACCCGTCCGAGGGCCGGGTGATCTGCATCCAGCAGCGGCTTCACGAAGTCGACCCTGCAGGACATCTCCTGTCGAAAGGCATTTATCGCCACCTCAACCTGCCCGCGATCGCAGAAATCGAAGAACGGGTGCCGCTTACGCGGGGCCGTGTGCACCTCAGGCGTCCAGGCGACGTGCTCTCCCCGGCGCGCCTGCCACCCGAGAAGCTCGACGAGATGCGCAAGGAGATGGGAACGGCCACGTTCAACTGTCAGTACCAACAGAACCCGATCGCCACTGACGGCTCCGTCCTGCGGTGGGAATGGTTCGGTACCTACGATAGCCAGCTCGAGCGCCACCAGTACGAGCTCGTGGTGCAAAGCTGGGACACAGGTATGTCCGCAGACGCTCGATCAGACTACTCGGTCTGCACAACGTGGGGATACTATCGCCGCCAGTGGTGGCTCCTCGACGTCTTGCGCGACCGCCTCGACTACCCGGACCTGAAGAAAAACGTCCTGACGCTAGGGCACACCTGGTCGGCCGATGCTGTACTCATCGAGAAAGCAGCGACCGGCATACCTATCCTTCAGGAATGTCTTCCAGCGAACCGGCGCCGCTTCCGTGCGATCACCCCGGTTCAGGACAAGGAAGTCCGGTTCAACGCCTCTTGTTCGCCGGTGGAGGCTGGTGAGGTCCTTCTTCCGAAGGACGCACCTTGGTTGGCGGAGTTCCGGCGAGAGCTGCAGAGCTTCCCTCGCGGGCGGTACGACGACCAGGTCGACAGTTTCAGCCAGCTCTTGAACTGGTCCAAGGGCACGGGCTTCTGGCGGGCATTGCCGCGAGAGCATCCTACGAGGATCGCGCGACGGGAACGGCCGAGATTGCGGGGATAATGGAGCGAAGGTTCGAATGTGACGCGCACCTCGGCCAGGGCACCGCCGGGGCAAATCAGCGGGTGCCGTGACCAGCCTTGATATTGAGCCGCATCCGCGGGTTAACCACCTTGTCCGAGACATGGACATTCCAGACCGCCGCCTTGGTCCCGGCCTCGTAGGCGGCGCGCAGGTCGGCAAAATGACCAAGCTCCGTCACCGTCTCGCCGGTCAACCCGAACCCGCGGGCGATGGCGCCAAGGTCGGTACGGCCAAAGATCGCGCCGCTGTCGTCCATCCCGTCCTCGCGCAGCTTGTGGATCTCGGCCCCGTAGGCGCCGTCGTTGGAACAGACGACCAGCAGCCGGATGCCCTGCCGTTGCAGACACTCCAGTTCCTGCACGTGCATCAGCAGGCTGCCGTCGCCTTCATACAGAACGACTCGCCCGTCGCCTCGCGCCACGGCCACGCCGATGGCATAGGAAATCGCGTTTCCGATGGCGCCGAAGTCGCGCATGACATGGTAGCGGCCGGGCGCCTGCCCGCGCATCACGGTGTGGAAATAGGACTGGTGGCCGGACCCGCTGACTACGTCCCAGTCGCCGGGGATCGCGGTTTCCAGCTCCGCGAACACCGCCCGGGGGTCTAGCGTGCCGGGGTCGATGTCATAGTCGGTCGGGTCCGCCGGTTCGTCGCGGATGCGGGCGGCGAGTGCGTCGGTCCGCATCCGGGCGGCGGGGGCCGGACCGGCGCGCAGCCGGTCCAGCAGTCCCAGCGCTGCAAGCCTCGCGTCGGCGCGCAGGTAGGTGTCGGCGGCGCGCAGCCCTTCTCTCAGACCCAGCGGTTCGGGGTCGATCTGGACGACATGGGCGTCGGGCGGGATCAGGCGACCGCCGTCGACGGTGTGGTAGGTTAGGCTCGCACCGATGGCGACGACCAGGTCGGCCTCGGCGAACACCTCGCGCGCGACGCGCCGTGCAAAGCCGCCCGCGACACCCATCGAGAACGGATGTGCGTCGTACAGACCCCGCGCCAGCAGCGTGGTGGATAGGAATGCCCCCGACAGGTCCGCGACCTCGGCCAGCTCGTCGGTCGCCCCGGCAGCCAGCACGCCGCGCCCGGCGATCAGGACCGGACATCGCGCCGACGCCAGCCGCCTGGCCAGCGCGTCGAGTTGCGCCGGATCGGGCGGCAAGGGTGGAGTGACCGGGATCAGATCGTCCGAGGGGACGTAGGGGCCGATGTCAGGCATCGGCTGTTTCTGCAGATCGTAAGGGATCGCCAGCACCACGGGCCTGCGTTCATGGCGCGCGGTCCAGAACGCCTCGCGCACATACTGGTGCATCCGTACGGGATGCAGACCGGCGATGTAGTGCGCGCCACAGGTGGTCACCAAGGGCTGCTGATCGATGGCCTGCCCGTAGAACCGCGCCTTTAGCGGCACATCGCCGGCGAGCACCACGACCGGCACCCGGCTGCGCGCGGCGGAGGCGAGCGCGGTCGTGATCTGGGTGATACCCGGCCCGCAGGTGACCGAGGCGACGCCGACCCCGCCGGTGGCGCTGGCGTAGCCCATCGCCATGCCGACGGCGCAGTGTTCGTGCCGGGCGTGGACGGTGGTCACACCAGGCAAGTCCTTCATCACTGTGACCCAGTGCATGTTACCGTCGCCCATCAGAACGAACTGCGCGGTAACGCCTTCGGCACGAAACGCCTCGGCCAGCGCCTGGTAGATCGTTCGGTCGGTCATGGCGCTGGCCCTTTTCTGTGGACTGGATCAGAAGCCGCCGTAGCGGTCATCGGCCCAGTCCTGCAGCCAGTCCATCGGCGCGCCGCTGAGGCTCAGCGCGCCGGTCAGCACGCGGCCCGTCGCCTCGGCCCCAATCAGCTGCGGATAGTCTCCCATAACCTCTTGCGCGGCGGCGCTGGTCAGGTCGGGATGGTCCATCGCATCCGTGATAGCGGCCTCGTAGGCGGCGACCATGTCGGCGGGCGTGCCTTCAGGCAGCAGGATCATCTTCCCGGCGGTGACACGGATGTCGAACAGCGACTTCCACACCTGGTATTCGATTCCGTCCAGCGGTTCGCCATGCACCGCCTCGTAGACCTCGAGGAACGTCGGCACGTCGGGGGCAACGGGATCGCGGCCGATCACTCCGTCCTGTTCGTAGCCCATGGTGAAGAGCTGCTGCACCACGCCGTCCTCGATGAGCGGCACGACCGCGTTGGCATAGGACAGCATGGTGTCGTGGCGCATCTGGAATTCGCCGCGTTCCAGCCCGCCGCGCGATTCGCCGAGGCTAATGCCGAACACTACCTGCGGCCGAATGCCAAGCAGGTCGTAGCTGAGCAGTACGCCAAGGTCGGACGACGTCAGAGTCTGTGCCGCGATCACCGGCGGGTTCTCGATCAGCACACGGATCGCCTTGACCGGATCCTCGGGCAGGCCACCGTTGTAGTCGCGGCGGGCGTAGACCACGGTCCCGGCGGGCGACGAGATGATCGGGACCATCGCGCCCAGATCGTAGCGCACGGCGGGATCCTGGAACACCTGGTTCAGGATGGTGCTGGCGCCGATGGCCAGGATGGTGCGGCCGTCAGTTTCGGCCATGTTGACGAACTCGTTGGTGCCGACGATCGACCCCCCTCCTTCGATGTTGCGGAGCAGCACGGTCGGGCCGCCCTGCAGGGTGTCCTGCAGCGGCGCCACGAACAGCCGGGCAAAGGCTGTGGTGCCGCCGCCCGGGCCGTAGGGCACGATCATCTCGACCGTTTCACCGGCGAAATCGGTGTCCGACTGCGCCGCCAGCGGCCCTGCCGCCAGCGCGAGGGCAAACCCCGCCAGAGGCGCGGCGATGCGCCGGCGGAGGTGGTCCATCGGGTTGCGATCCTTCATCGTTCTATCCTCCCTTTCGGGCGCCGAGCCGCTCCTCCGCCCCGGCGCGCATGGCAGGGAGGCTAGCGTACAAATGGTATACCGTCTATAGATTCGATCCGCGATCGCATTTCTTATATAGAGTTTTTCAGTATTCTAACGACCACGGGATCACCTTGGCAGGAAGCGCCGGCACAGCGCCTCCATCTCTGCAGCATCGTCCCCGGCGAGCCGCATCGCCTTGCCGCAGACCTGTTCCCCCGAGAGCGGCCGTTCCGGTGTGCCCTCGAAACTGTCGCGGGTCTCGGTCAGGCGCGTGCCGTCGCGCAACACCACCGTCAGATCTACCCCCCAGCCCTTGGCCCCGCCGCCCGGCCGTTCGGTCACGGTAATGCGCCGCATCAGGTCGAGGATGCCGGAGTCGGTCAGCGCATCGTCCGAGAACGCCGCCGGATCCTCGGGGTCGCGGTAGGCCGACAGCGCCAACACGAATGGCGCGCTGTATTGTGCCAGCCCGATGTCAGTCGGCGCCTTGCCGGCATGGTGCGAGACCAGTTTCTCGCTGCCCTGCAACGAGATTTCCGCGATGGCGGCCCCGCCAAAGCCGTGGTCGGCCATCATCCCGCGCAGCGCCTCCACCGGAGCGTGGGCGGTAATGTGGCAGGCGTACCGTTTCAGGCAGAGCGTTTCGAGTGCCCAGTTGGTGCCGAGGCCCTGGGTCAAAAGGTCAGGTGCGGTATCCGAACAAAAGGCGTCGAGGAATCCATAGGGCCCCTCGATCACCGCATGCGGCGCCTCGAACCCGCGCGCGGCGAGGCGTGCCGCCAGCACGCCCGATTCCGCCGCCCGGCCGAGGTGCAGCCGTTTCACCATGCCACCCTGCCCCGACGCGGCAAAGGCCAGAAGTCCCGAGGCGAGCGACCCGGCGATACCCTGGGCATTGGCGAGTTGCGTCGCGGACAGGCCCATCAGCCGGCCGCAGGCGATGGCCGCGCCAAAGGGGCCGGTCAGGCCGGGGGCGTGAAAGCCGGACTTCTCAGGCGTGTGCAGCGTCGCGGCACCCAGCCGGAACATCGTCTCGCAACCCGCGACGATGGCCGCGATCAGGTCGTCGTCCGACGCGCCGACCGCCTGCGCCACGGCCAAGGCGGGCAGCGCCACGGTCGCACCGGCATGGACGCCGGCCCCGGGCTTGCGCAGGCTGTCGAGTTCGAAGGCGTGGCAAAATGCGCCGAGGGCCAGCGCCGCCTGGGGCGGGTGCAGACGCAAGCCGGGTTCGCCGGGGATCTCGCAGGGGCCGCCCGAACCGGTTTCAACCGCCTCGGCCAGGATCATCCTCGACCACGGGAGTTGCCGGCCGAACATCGCGCAGCCCAGCGCATCGACTAGGCAATGGCGGGCCAGTTGCGCGACGTGGGGCGGGATGTCGTGAAGGCTCAGGTCGCGCGCGAACGCGGCATGTGTCTCGGCGACCGTGCCCGCGGATCGATCTGCCATGGCGTCAGTTCCTTATGTTCTGCAGGAAAAGCGCGTCGTCCAGCGCGACGCCTTCACCCAGCGCGACGGCCCGTTCGACGATCAGGCCCGCGAGAGCGGCGAACTGAACGCCGTGAATGTTGCCGCGTTCGGAAAAGGTGATCTGGCTGGCGGCGGTGCGCCCGAGCGACGGGTCGGCCAACAAGTCGGCGAACATAACCCGGCGGTCGCGGGGGATCGCGTGGAACCGCCGCGCGGTGCCTGCCCCCGCCTTTTCACCCCGTGAAAAGGTCACGCCTTCGTCCTCGACCGCCCAGTCCGGCACCTCGATCGGGCCGGACGCGGTGCCGAAGCGCAGCGCGCGGTCCACGCGGCCATCCGCCACGGAATCGAGCGTGCCGCCGATGCAGGTGACATGTGTGCCGGGGTCCAGCGCCGCGCCGGGGACGACGGGGCCGATCGCATTGGTGCAGGCGGACAGGATGTCGGCCCCTGCGGCTGCCGCCTCGGCGCTGTCCACTGCCGTGGCGTCGATGCCGTGACGGGCGCGTGCCTCTGCGGCAAGCGCCTCGGCATTGACCCGAGTCGGGGCGTAGATGCGAATGCGGCGGATCGGCCGGACATGCTGGATTGCGTCGATATGGGTGCGGGCCATGCCGCCGGCTCCGAGGACGCCGAGGCTCACCGCATCCTCGCGCGCCATGTAGCGCACGCCCAGCGCGGAATCCGCGCCGACGCGCATCTGCTGGATCAGCCCGTCGTGGACGATGGCGCGCAGGGCGCCGTCGATCATGTCGAATACCATCAAGAGGCCCATGTAGGTGCCGGGCTCGACGCAGAATTTCTCCTTGCGGGGGCGACCGTCGACGGTCCGGCGATAGATCACGTCGGACTTGATCCTCAGGCAGGCCCACCGGTCGGGTCCCAGGCCTGCGGCCAGCCCGAGTTGCCAGTTCTGCCCGCCCTGCCCTTGCGGCGACTGGAAATCAAGCCGTGGCGCGGTCAGCGACCGGCCCTCGGCATAGGCGCAGTAGGCGGTGTCGAGCGTCGCAACCACGTCGGCCGGCGTCACCAGCCGCGCCACCGCGTCGTTGTCGAGGATCAGGGGCATCGGGCGGCCTTGTGCGTTGGCGCTAAGATAGATCGCGCCCCGGCTTGCACCGGGGCGCGTCCCAAGTCAGGCAAGGTCAGAGCGTGACGTCATAGACCTCGAGCAGCCAGTCGGTCAGCCACTGGCGCTGTTCGTCGCTAACCTCGGCTGCGCCTTTCAGCACGGCGGCGGCCGCCTCGATCCCCACGACCTGGTCATAGGGGCCGAGTACGTCTTGCGCTGCCTCTCCCTGCAGCGCCTCGCTCGCCATCGCGGCGGCGGCGGCGTCGGCGTAGATCTGCAGGATCTCGTCCGGCGTGCCGGCGGGCAGCACGAACATCTTGGCCGCCATGACGCGGATGTCGAAGAGCATCTTCCAAACGCTGTATTCGATGCCCTCCAGCGGCGAGCCGTGGACGATCTCGTAGACCTCCAGGAAGGTCGGGACGTCGGGCGCCATCGGGTCGCGTTCGATCACGCCGTTGCGTTCGTAGCCCAGCGTGAACAGCGGCACGGTCGTGCCTTCCTCGATCATCGGCAGCACGCCCGAGGTCCAGGACGCCATGTTGTCGAAGTTGACCTGGAATTCGCCGCGTTCGTAGCCGCCGCGTGCGTCGGCGTTCGACAGGCCGAACACCGGGCGGATCTTGATCCCCAGTAGGTCCAGCGACACCAGCGTCGGCAGGTCGGCCGCCGTGGCGCCGTCGCCGCCGTAGACCGGCATATTTTCCTGCAGGAACGGAATGTCATGCGCCGGATCGCCGGTCAGACCGAAATCGGTCCGGCCATAGACCACCACGCCGAAGGGAGAGGCGAGGAACGGGCGAAAGCTCGGCAGGTCGTAGCGTACCGCCGGGTTGCGCAAGAGGTACTGAAAGAACGTGCCGGTGCCGAGCGCGCCGATGGTCATGCCGTCGGGTTCGGCGTTCTGGGCAAACTCGTTGATGCCGACGACGGACCCGGCGCCTTCGACGTTGCGGATCAGGATCGTCGGCTGGCCCGGCAACGCCTCGCCCAGGGGGCCCGCGAACAGGCGCGCATGAATGGTGGACCCGCCGCCCGCGCCGTAAGGCACGATCATCTCGATCTCGTCGGGCGCGAACTCCTGCGCGCGCAGCGGCAGCGGCAGGATCGCCGCGGCCCCGAGCGCCACGCTGCCCTTGAGAAAGCCGCGCCGGCCGCGGTTGTGTGTCAGTTTTGTCATCTCTTTGTCCTCCCAGACGATGTGGCCGCCCGCCCTTGGGGCAGGTCGGATTTCAGATCACGCGGTGGCGCGTGTTTCGGTGTCGGCGACCTGCGCGTGCCGGGCCGCGTTTCGACCGGCGATCCGGCCGAAGGTCGCGCCCGACATCAGGCCGGTGCCGCTGGCGTAGTTGTGGACGAACAGCCCGCCAACGATTTCGCCCGCGGCATAAAGGCCGGCGATTGGCGCGCCAAATTCTGATTCGACCGCCGTATCTGTCGTCACCTTGAGCCCGCCGAAGGTGAAGGTGATGCCCGTGGTGACGTGGTAGGCGTGGAATGGCGGGGTGTCGATCGGGTTGGCCCAGTTGGTCTTGTCGATGGCTAGCCCCTCGGTCCGGCGGCCGTCGCGGACGTTCGGGTCAAACGGGGTGTCGGTGCGGCAGGCGGCGTTGAAGTCGCGCACCATGCGCAGGAAGGCTTCGGTATCGACGCCGTCCAGTTGCTCGGCCAGCCCGTCGATGGTGTCGGATTCAACCTTGGTCACGCGACGGATGCGGTATTCGCCTCGCAGCAGGTGCCGCGTCTTGTCGTCGAACACCTGCCAGGCGAACATGCCCGGCTGTTTCAGGATCTCGCCGCCATACTTGGCATAGGTGTGCGAGTGGAAGTTGGCGCCCTCGTTAACGTAGCGCTCGCCCTTGGCGTTCACCAGGATACCATATGGATAGTTGTGCTTCTGGAACTGGTCGCCGATGGCCAGATCGCCAAAGGGCGGCGCGTTCACGTCCCAGGCGACGGAATGGCAGCCCGACCAGTTGCCGTGGCTGCGCGCCCCGATGGCCAGTGCCATGCGCAGGCCCGCGCCCATGTTGAACCGCGTCCCGCGCACCTTGGCGAGGTCCCAGCCGGGGCCGAGGTAGCGCGCCCGCATCTCGGGGTTCGATTCGAACCCGCCGCAGGCCAGCACCACGGCACCGGCGCGAAGCTCCACCCGCTCGCCCTTGCTCATCACCGCGACGCCGGTGACGCGGTCGCCGTCGCGCAGCAATTCGACGGCCGGCGTCTCGTAGGCGACCGGGATCCCCAGCACCTCGGCCCGGGCATAGAGTGCTGCAAGCATCTCCGGCCCTCCGCCCGAGATGTGCAGAGCGAGCCCGCCCCAGAACCGGAACTTACCGTCGACCTTGTAGGCCTGCCGGCCGAGGCCTGGCCACATCTTAACGCCCTGCTGGGCGACCCACTTAGCAGTCTCCTTGCTCGACCGGACTAGGATCTCGCACAGCTCGGGGTCGGTGCGGAACTGCGTCAGCTCGAACATGTCGTCGAAATACTGTTCCTCGGTGTAGGTGCCGAAATCGATCTGCGTCAGGTCCTCCTCGGCCATCGCCGGGCAAATCTCCAAGAGGTCGTCCACCCCGTCGTAGGCGAAGCGGAACGCGCCGCCAGTATAGTGCGAGTTGCCCCCCCGTTCCTCGAACGGCGCGGCCTCGACGATCAGCGGCCGGGCGCCGTTCTCCTGCGCCGAGATGGCCGCACTGAGGGCGGCATTGCCGGCGCCGACGACGATCACATCGGGTTGAAACTGGCGCAGGTCGATCGGGGTCATAGGAACTCCTTCAGGTCGATGGATCAGAGGGCGGCGCGGCGGGACAGACCGGGCCGTGGCGCGCGCAGCAGGTCCGACAGGTCTGCGATGCGCGGGAGGTCGGGAAGCGCCACCAGCGCGGCCAGCAGGCGATCGGTCCGGTCCGTGTCGAGCGAGCGGCCTGCACAGTCGCGGAACTTGGCGTGCAGCGCGCCGGGCGGCAGCGGGTGGTCGCGGTCGCGCCCCACGGGGCGTTCGACGCGGTGCCGCAGCACGCGGCCATCGGCCAGCGTCAGCGTCACCTCGCCAAAGAAGTGCTCGGTCGTGTCCATCCGCGCCTCGGGGTGCGGTTCGGCGGTGATCCGTGCCATCAGGTCGCGCGTCGCCGGGTCGGCCATCGCGACATCGCTGAAATGGTCGAGACTGACGATCCCGTGCCGGAGCGCGCGGGCCAGCACATACTGGACGGAAAACTTGGCATCGAGACCGCTGGAGGGGCTAGGCCGGTTGGTATGGCGCAGCCGGCGCGGGTGGGTCCAGGACAGGACGTGGGACACGTCGTCCGCCGTCAGGCCCTGGTCGGCGCGCAGGGCCAGCAGCGCGTCGATTGCCGGGTGGGTGCTGGCGCAGCAGGGGTGGCGTTTGAACGCGACACCAGTTTCCACGATGTCGAGCGGGTCGGCGAATTGCTCCAGCACGCGTTCCGGCGCATAGGTGCCCGGGCTGTTCAGCACTTCGAAGAACCCTTGCGGATGGGTCAGCGCCTCGGGGTTGGCGGTCATGCCCTCTCGCGCCAGAAGCGCGGCGAACAGCCCGTTGCGGGCGCAGTGGCCGACGTGGAACGGCTTGGCCATGGTGCCGAAGTTGGCCTTGAGCCCCGAGGACATTGTGGCCGCCAACGCCAGCGCCATTGCCGTGCGCTCCGCGTCCAGCCGCATCAGGTGGGCCGATGCGGCGGCGGCGCCGAAGATCCCCAACGTCGCAGTAGGGTGCCAGCCCTTTTCATAATGGTGGAAATTGACGGCGCGGCCAATCCGGGTCTCGACCTCGAATCCGGCGACATAGGCGGCGATCAGGGCGCGTCCCGTTCCACCCTCCGCCTCGGCCAACGCCCAGAGTGCCGGTATGATGGGAGCCGAGGGGTGGCCGCCCAGCGTGTTGGAACAGTCATCGAAGTCGAGTGCGTGGCTCGCCGTGCCGTTCGCCAGCGCAGCGTCCAGTACCCCGGCTGTGTCTGGCAGCCCAAAGAGGGTCGCCGCCCCGGAACTTCCGCCCCCGGCGACCAGTGCGGCGCGCGCAGCCAGTGCCGCCGGTTCCGGCGCCCCGGCCAGCGTGACGCCTACGGTATCGAGGATCGCATCGACGGCGGTCGCCACGGCTACCTTGGGCAGCGTGTCGAACCGGATCGCCAGCAGTCGCCGTGCCACCTCATTCAGCATGGAACACCAGTCACGTTCGATTCGAGATCCAGATCATTTCAAAAATGGTATACCAGTCCTGCGCTGCCGGGCGCCAGTTCTTTCTGTATCGCCCCAGCCTCTTGACCTTGCATGGTCCCAGGTGCCATGACGCAGGCAGACCGAGTTCCGGTTTTTGGTATACTGAGACCGAACAGTATCGAGGACCCGCATCGGCAGAATAGGTGCACCGGCAGGGCACACTTGCCTCGGACGCCGACGACTGGAGGGACACATGACCGACTGGCTTCTGAACCGCGACGCGCGGCCTCACGCCCCGCCGACCCTGCAGGCGCTGATCGATGGCGGCGGCACCACGGCGGTGGCCGGATGCTGGGACGGGCTGTCGGCCTTGCTCGCCAAACGCGCCGGATTCCAGGCGCTGTATCTGTCCGGTGCGGCGCTGTCGGCGTCGATGGCGCTTCCCGACCTCGGTCTGTTGACGATGGAAGATGTTACTCGCGCCGCCCGCACCGTGGTGCGAGCCAGCGGCCTGCCCCTGATCGTGGACGGCGACACCGGGTTCGGAGAAGCGCTGAATGTCATGCGCGCGGTGCGCGAACTGGAATCCGCAGGCGCCGCCGCGATCCAGATCGAGGATCAGGACTTCCCCAAGAAGTGCGGCCACCTGAACGACAAGCGGCTGGTCCCGATGGACGATATGTGCCGCAAGGTCGCGGCGGCGAAGAAGGCCGCCGACAGCCTGCTGATCTGCGCTCGCACCGATGCGGTGATGATCTCGCTCGACGAGGCGCTGACACGGGCGCGGGCCTATGTGAACGCCGGCGCCGACATCGTCTTTGTCGAGGCGATGACTTCGGCCGACATGGTGCGCGAGGTGCGCGGGGCGCTCGACATCCCGCTGCTCGGCAACATGACGGAATTCGGGCGGACGCCAATCATCCCGCTGTCTGACTGGACCGCCTGGGGCGTCAACCTCGTGATCTACCCGGTGTCCGCGCTGCGCGTCGCGGGGCGGGCGATGGAGGAATTCTACGGCCGGCTGATTGCCAACGGCGACGTGTCTGCCGACCTGTCCGCGATGATGACCCGGGCCGAGCTTTACGAGCGGATCGGCTACTATGACTACGAACGGCTGGACGAAAACATCGCGGCGACCGTTCTTCCCGACCACCCCCCCGCTGACGGAGCCCGGCCATGACCGCCCACACCGCCTTTGACGACACCCATACCCGCCGCATCGCCGAATTCGTGTCCGGCCTGCGCTACGAGGACATCCCCGCCAGCGTGCGGACCCGGATCAAGCTTCTGGTGCTAGATTCGCTGGGCTGTGCGCTCTATGGCGCGAACCTGCCGTGGACGCGGATCCTGCAGGACACGCTGGGCCGGATCGACAGCTCGACCGGGTGTTCGGTCTGGGGCACGGCGCAGCGGCTGTCGGCGCCCCACGCGGCGTTGGTGAACGGCACGCAGGTGCAAGGGTTCGAACTGGATGACGTGCACCGGGTCGGCGTCCTGCATGTCGGCGCGGTGACGTTGCCGGCGCTGATCGCGGCTGTCGAAGGCAGCCCGATCAGCGGTCGCGACTTCCTGACCGCCATCGTCGCAGGCTACGAGATCGGGCCCCGCGTCGGCATCTGCATGGGGCAGGAACACATCGGCCAGGGCTGGCATTCCGGCGCGACGCTCGGCGTGTTTTCCGCCGCGGCGGGGGCGTCCCGCGCGCTCGGGCTGGACGCCGAGCAGACGCAGAACGCGCTGGGGATCGCCGGGACGCAGGCCGCCGGGCTGATGGCCGCGCAATACGGCGCGATGGTGAAACGGATGCACGCCGGGCGGTCCTCACAAAGCGGGCTGTATGGGGCGCTGTTTGCGAAGGACGGCTTCACCGGCATCCGCGACGTGCTCGAGGCGCCTTATGGCGGGTTCTGCACCACGTTTTCGCGCTCCACCGATCGCTTCGACATGACCGAGCTTTCGGCCGATCTTGGCGAGCGGTGGGAGACGGAGAAGATCGCGCTCAAGTTCTATTCCTGCGTCGGCAGCAACCACACAACGCTCGACGCAATCCGCGCGATCCAGTCGCGGCGGCCCTTCACACTGGACGAGTTGAAGGAGATCGTGGTGCACGGCAGCCAGGTCACGGTCGATCATGTTGGCTGGCCCTACCGACCCGAAGGCCTGACCTCGGCCCAATTGAACCTGCCGTTCTGCGTAGCGACCCTGCTGATCGAAGGCGACGTATTCGTGGACCAGTTCACTCCCGATGTGGTGGACAACGCCGACCGGATCTCGCTCTCGCGCCGGGTCACCTGCCGCGAGGATCCCGCCATCACCGCGCGCGGGTCGCGGTTCCGGCACATGGTCCGGGTCGAGGTCCAACTCACCGACGGCAGCGTCCACGAGGAAACGGTCGAGGCGCCGCGCGGCAGCGAAAAATCGTTCGCGACAGAGGCCGACATCGTGGACAAGTTCATGAAACTGGCGACCAAGGCCCTGCCCGAGGCGCAGGCCCGGGAGCTGGCCGACGCAGTGCTGAGGATGGACAACCTCGACGATGCCGGCACGCTGATCGCCTTGCTCGCTGCAGCCTAACCCGGTCGGAGGCGGCGGTGTCGCGCCTGTTCCTCTGGCTGCAGCGCGGGCTGGCTCTGGCGGTGGCGGCGGCGACCGGCGTCGCGTTCGAGGTGGCCGATGTGCCGCTGGCCTGGATCCTTGGGCCGCTGATCGCGACGGCGCTTTTCTCGGTGTCGGGCCGCCCAGTGCTGGCGACGACGCGGATGCGGCGACTAGGGCAGTTGGTGATCGGTGCCGCGCTGGGGCTGAACATCACCGGCGCGTTGTTGGCGCAGATCGTTCTGTGGGTTCCGGTGATGGTGGTGATCGCGCTAACCGCCGCCTGCGTCACCGGATTTTTCAGCGTGTTTTACGCGCATTTCGGCCGGCTCGACCGCAACACCGCGTTCTTCGCGATGATGCCGGGCGGGCTATCCGAGATGGCGAACATCGGCGCCGCCGCCGGCGCGCGGTCCGAGCCCATTGCCGTAGCCCAGACAGTGCGGCTGGGCCTCGTCGTACTGGTGCTGCCGCCGACGATCATCGCGTTGGACATCCACGGCACCTTTGCGACCATCGTCACCGCCCCGTCGGTTCCCTTGCCCTTCCTGCTGCCGCTGTTCCTCGCGGCGCTTCTGGGGGTCATGGCGATGCGCTGGCTTGGGGCTGCGAACCCCTGGATGCTAGGCGCGCTGGTCGCGGCGGCGGCGCTGTCGTCGTTCGACATGATCGGCGGGCACCTGCCGCACGGGCTGTTCATCGGCGGGCAATACCTGCTGGGCGTCGCGGTCGGCGCGCGGTTCCGGCGCGACATCGTGCTGCGCATGCCGCGGCTGTTCCTGCTGGGCGTCGTGTTTACCCTGCTGGTCACGGCGGCGCTGTTCGGCGTGGCGGCGATCCTGTCGGCGGCAACCGGGCTTGACCTCGCCACCGCTGCACTCGCCTCATCGGCCGGGGGCATCGCCGAGATGTCGGTGACGGCGCAGGTGCTGCACCTCAATTCCGCGCTGATCCTAGGATTCCACGTTACCCGCGCAATCATGGTGAACGCTTTTGCCAAGACGATCCTCGACCTGCAGGTCCGCTTGCGGTTCCTGCCTGCCGTCGAACGGCTGGAAGTCGCGGTCTTCGGCCCCCGGCGCGAGGACTAGCTGCGCGGCAGGCCCAGCACCCGGGTGGCGAGGATGTTCCGCTGGATATCGTTGGTGCCCGACGCAATCTGCGCGGGAAACATAGCGTAGAACGGCGCCAGAACGTCGAGCTGCACCCCGCTGAAGTCCTGCCGCCCGGCGACGCCACCGGCCTCGCCCGCCGCCTCGATCAGGAATTCGGTCAGCCGCTGCGCGCATTCGCCGGCCCAGACCTTGAGCAGCGACACCTCGGGCCCCGGCGACTCGCCGGCGGCGACCTGCCCGGCAAAGCGGGCATAGGCGGATTTCAGGTCAGCCACGTCCAGCGTCACCGCCGCCAGCCGCGATAGGAACACCGGGTCGGCGTCCAACCCCGTCGCCTGAGCCAGTTCGGTCACCAGCTTCAGTGGCCCCTCGACCCGGCGCGGGCTGCCGTTGTTCAGTCGCTCGAACCCGAGTACCGACTTGGCCACGGTCCAACCACCGTGCAGCGGCCCGACAAGATTTTCGGCCGGGATCGCGACGGCGTCGAAGAACACCTCGCAGAACTCCTCGTGGCCGGCGATGTTGCGGATCGGCCGGATCGTGACGCCGGGCGTTGCGAGGTCGAGGAGGAAGAAACTGAGCCCCGCCTGCTTTTTCGCCTGCAGGTCGGTGCGCGCCAGCAGGAACATGTGGGTCGCGTGGTGCGCCATTGTGGTCCAAATCTTCGACCCGTCGAGGGTCCAGCCGCCGTCCCTCGCCACCGCACGGGTGCGCAGGCTGGCCAGATCCGACCCCGCCTGCGGCTCGGAATAACCCTGGCACCAGATCGTTTTGTTCGACAGGATGCGGGGCAGCCAGTGGTCCTGCTGCGCGGCCGTGCCATGCCGCATCAGCATCGGCCCCAGCATCACCGTACCCTGATCGGGGTGGCGCATGATCCCGGCGCGTTCGCGTTCCTCGATGAAGATCAGTTGCCGTGCCGGCGACAGGCCCATGCCGCCCCGGTCGCGCGGCCAGGCCGGGGCCATCCAGCCCTTGGCGACCATCAGCGCCAGCCAGTCGCGCAGCTCTGCTGGTGTCCCGCGCCGGCCCTTGTGGCGTAAGTGGTCGGGGTAGTACCGGTCGAAACAGGCCCGGATGCCGGCGCGAAATACCGGCTCCGGCCAAGCGTTCCAGTCGATGTCGGCGTTGCTGTTGGCCAGAAATTCGGGCGGAGGCGGCGGGAGGTTGGTGTCCTTAGCTTCGGTCAGAGTCGGGCTAAGCGCGTCGCAGCGGATGCGGTGGTGGTCGGCGTTGCCGTGCAAGGCAGCCAGCGACAGGATGCGCCGCAAGTAGAGACCGGCGTCATGGGCATCGGTCACGCCGATGGCGCCGTGCAGCTTGATGGCCTCGCGGCCGATCAACGCCGCCGCATGGCCCGCGCGGGCCTTCGCGCGCGACGCCACAAGGTCCAGCCAGTCAGGGTCAGCCCCTGCGTCAAAGGCGGCGACTGCCTCGTCCCGCACGGCGCGCGCCAGTTCCTTCTGGATGTAGAGGTCCACAGCGCGGTGCTGGAGCGCCTGGAACGCGCCTATCGGCCGGCCGAACTGTTCGCGCAGACGCATGTAGTCGAGCGTGATCTCCAGCGCCCGGTCCATGCAGGCGAACAATTCGGCCGAGGTGGCGATGACGGCGGCAGCGCGGGCGCGGCGCAGGGCGGACCGGCCGGTGGCACCTTCGGCTAGAGCCATGCCGATCGGAACGGCGTCCAGATCCAGCCGCGCGGCATAGGTTCCGTCGGCGCGGGGTTCTGGCGTCACCGTCAGGCCCGGCGTGCCGGGCGGCAGGGCGGCGATCTGGCCGTAGGGGGCCGCAACAAGGAACAGGTCGGCCCCCGGGCCAACTGGTACATGATTCACCCGCCCCGACAATCGCCCCGCCGCGACCGCCAGCGTTCCCCCCGCAGCGACCACCGTGACCCGGCCCGCAGCGATGCCCTGCAGCACCTCGATCGCGTCCACGGCCCCGGCCAGCACCGCCGCTTCGACCGCCACGGCAGCGAGCGGTTCGGGGAGGAGCGCCCGGGCCAGCGGGTCCAGCAAAGCGCAGGCGGCGGCGAGGGTCAGGCCCTGCCCGCCCGCGTCCTCTGGCACCATCACACCGGTCCAGCCCTGTGCCGTCATCGCGTCCCAGACGCCCTGGTCGAACCCCGGCAGCCTACCGCGCAAGGCGCGCGCCCGGTCGGTCGACGCCCCGGCAAAGCGGGCCGCGCTGTTCGTCATCAGTGCCAGCAGGTCGTCCGCGTCGTCGGTCATGCCGCCCGGCCTGCGAGCAGGTCCGCCATTTCGCCCAGCGCGCCGGGGCTTTCGAATCGGTCCAGCGCCGCAAGCAGGCGGGTCGTCCGGCCCTCGCCCAGGACCGGCGTCACCAGCGACAGGAATTTGCCCGCGATGCGGTCGCGGCCCATCGGGTTGTCGGGGTGGCCGAGGAACAGCGTCGTCTCCTCGGTCAGCTGCGTGCCGTCCTCCAGCCAGACATCGATCCGCGCCTGCGACTGCGGCTGGTCGGGCTGCGGGTGCAGCTCTACCACCGGCAGGATCGCCCGGACGCGGGTGTCGCGCAGCATCGGTTCGGCGAAATCGGTGTCCTCCAGCTGATACCCGCAGATTGCCGCCGACAGGCAGAAGGCGACGCTGAATTTGGCCTCGAGCGGGGTCTGCGGGTCCATCCGCCCGGCGGTGAAAGGAGCGCTGCGGTGGACGCGGGTGGTCACGCGGGTGATCCTGCGGCCGGCGAGGCGCGGTCCGATCCTGTGGCCCGCCTGCGCCGACGCATGGGTCGCGCGGCAGCAGGCAAAGGGCTTGTAGCCGTTGCGCAGGATCAGCCAGCGGTCGAGGTCGAGCGGCGGCACCGTGACCTTTCCGTCCTGGATCATCGCGGGCAGCAGGCCCCGGTCGAGGTCCAGCAGATCGGTCGCGGCGGCAAAGCCGTCGGCGGCGAGATCCGCAGCCATCAGCCCGTTCATCGCGGCATGGCCGGCATGAAACGGCTTGGCATGGGTGCCGAAGGACGCGACGAGCCCCGAAGCGGTAGTGGCGGCGGCACCGAGCGCGCTGGCGGTGGCAGCGGCGTCGAAGCCGCGCAGGACAGAGGCCGCCGCCGCCGCGCCGACGACGCCGTGGATGCCCGTAGGATGGAACCCGCGCGCCTGCAAGTTGCGGCCCACACCGTCGATGAAGCCACCACCAAGACGGGCCATCACCTCGAATCCCGCGACGAAGCCCGCCACCGCGCGGTCGCCCTCCTGCCCCTGGTCCAGTGCCAGCGCCAGTGCCGCCGACAGCACCGGCGCCGAGATATGGCCCGATCCGTTTTCGTGGGTGTCGTCGAAGTCGGTGGCATGGGCCATCGTGCCGTTGACCAGTGCCGCGAGCGGGGCGCCGGTGAGGCCGCCGGTGTAGATGCGCGCCCTGCCGGGCATTGCCCAGCGTTGAGCCATGCGCCGGGCGACCAGCGTCACGCCTTCGTTCGCGGCACCCACGGCGACGCCGATGTGGTCGATCAACGCCTCGCGCGCCGCGGCGCGGACCTCGTCCGGTAGCGGCCGGTCGGCGGCCCCGGAGATCCATGCGGCCAGCGCCGCGCTGCGTCCGTCAGCCATCCATCACCTCCGCCTCGCCACCGTCCAGCACCACCACGTCGTCCCGCGCCGGCACCCAGGCGCGGAACCGGTGCGGCCCGCGGGTTTCACGCCACAGCCCGATGCGCAGGGTGTCCCCCGGGTAGACGGGCTGCGAAAACCGCGCCGCGATGGCACGCAGCCGCGTGGGGTCATAGCTGCAGAGCCGGGCCATCACTGCGTGGCCGGCCCTGCCGAAGGTGGCGAGGCCATGCAGGATAGGCCGGGGAAACCCGTGGCGCCGCGCGGTCATGGGATCGACGTGCAGCGGGTTACGATCGCCGGAAAGCCGGTAGATCAGTCCGGCTTGCGGCAGGACGTGGATGTCCATGACTTCGTCCGGGGCGCGATCGGGCATCGGGCGCGGCGGTTCGGCCGGGGTTGGCGATCCGCCAAAGCCGCCGTCGCCGCGCTGCATGCTCGTAGACAGGATCGTGCAGAGCGAGCGGCCGTCCGGGTCCGACACGATCTCGCGCCGGGTCGTCACAAGTGCGGCCTTGCCTGGGCCCTTGTCGATGACCTCGGCCACGGTGTTGTCGGACCGCACCCGCCCCGCCACGGGGATCGGTGCGTGCAGGGCGAGCCGGATGCCGGCGTGGACGCTGCGGCCCGAGGATCCGACATCGGCGTGGCGTATCCAGGCATGGGGCGCTGCGAGGATAGCAGCCATCGTCGGCAGGGCCAGCAGCCCTTCCTCCCAGACGAAGCGCAACTGACACGTGTCCAGAGGGTCGGCGCCCAGGCCCACGCCCAGCGCGTAAAGCATGGTGTCGCGCTCGGTCCACTCCATCGTGGTGACCGGAATGCGGTAGGCGGCGAGCCTGTCGGGGTCGAGCGGCATCAGCCCAGGTCCTTTAGCGTGATCACTGCATCGGCGGCCAGCACGGTGTCGCCCTCGACGAACAGCGGGTTGATGTCGATGACGGCGATCCGATCGCGGTGGTCGGCGATCAGCCAGGACAGCCGCACCAGCGCATCGGCCACGGAGTCGCGGTCGGCGGGCGCGGCCCCACGCCAGCCGTCGAGCAGCGGCTTGCCGCGCAGGCTGTCGATCATCGCGCGGGCGGTCGCGGCCGAGACGGGGGCAAAGCCGTAGGCGGTGTCGCGCAGCAGTTCCGCGAAAACCCCGCCCAAGCCGACCATGACGATAGGGCCGAAACAGGCGTCGTCCATCGCGCCGAGGATCAGTTCGGTGCCGCGGGTCATCTCTTGCAGCAGCACGCCGTCGGGCGGCGTGTCGGGGCTGGCGGTGCACGCGGCTCCGGTCACCTCACGCGCGGCGGCCCTCACCGAAGCCAAGTCAGGGAGGTTCAGCCGCACGGCCCCGGCCTCGGTCTTGTGCGGCAGGCCGGCACAGTTCGCCTTGACCGCCAGCGGATAGCACAGGCCGTGATTCGCCGGCACTGCGCCCGCGACATGCAACGTGCGGACTTGCGGGATGCCGTATGCCGCCAGTACCGGGCGGGAGTCCCCCTCGCTCAGAAACCCGCCCCGGTCGGGCAATTCCAGCGCGGGACGGGGCAGTGGGCGGGGGCTGGGGTCGCCAGGCGGCGCGGCTTGGGCGGCGGCAAAGGTGGCGAGCGCCCGCGCCGCTGTCGCGGCACGGCCGACCGTCAGGAACCAGGGCACGCCTGCGGCATCCAGCGCCGCTTTGCCCTCGGCATGATCCTCGGCCACCGTCGCCACCAGCACCGGCTTATCCGCCGCATCGCGGATTGCGGCGAGCGCGCGGGCGGCCGCGGCCGACCCGGAGGTTTGACCGGATCGGACCATGACCATATCCACGCCGTCGTCGGCCAGCACGATGTCCGTCGCGATGTTGGACAGGCTGCGCCCGTCGCGGCTGCCCTCGCCCGACAGGTCGATCGGGTTGCCGGTGCCCGAGAATGGGCCGAGCCCGTCGCGCAGTGCCGCGCGGGTCGCGTCGGACCAGGCCGGCAGGGTCAGCCCGGCTTCGGAGAACCGGTCGGCGGCGATCACCCCGGCCCCGCCCGACCCGCTGACTAACCCGACGCGGGGACCGCGAGGCAGCCGCCCGCCAAGGAAGCCGCGCGCCACGTCCACGAGATCCTCGTAATCGCGCAACTCGATGATGCCGCCTTCGCGGAACGCCGCACGGAACAGGTCGTAGCTGCTGGTCAGGCTCGCCGTGTGGGATGCGGCGGCGGTGCGGCCGGCTGGGGTGTTGCCGACCTTCCACACCAGGATCGGCTTGCCCAGCGCCAGCGCGCGGCGGCCGAGCGTCAGGAGGCGGCGGCCGTCGCGGACGCCTTCTAGGAACGCGGTGACGATCCGCACGTCGTCGCGTTCGAGGAAGTGGCCGACGAAATCCAGCGCGTCCAGATCGATGCTGTTGCCGACCGACACGACATGGTTGAACCCCAGCTTCTCGCGGCTGGCATTGCGCAGCAGGGTGAAGCCGTAGCCGCCGCTTTGCGTCGCCATCGCCACCGGTCCGGGGATGTAGTCGCGGACCCGAAACCCCTGGCCAAAGCCGCAGTGGATGTGCTCGGGGATGTTAAGGACGCCCATGCAGTTCGGACCGACGAGCCGTACGCCGGCCGCACGCGCAACGCTCGCCAAGTTAGCCTCCAGCAACTGACCGTCCGGCCCCGCCTCGCGAAAGCCCGAGGACAGGATCACCGCAAAGGGGATGCCGCGCGCACCGCAGTCGCGGATGACGTCGGCGACCCGGTGTGCGGCGACCGCGACCAGTGCCACGTCGCAGGGGTCGGGGACGTCGCGGACCGACGGCACGCAGGGCAGGCCCATTACCCGGACTCGCGTCGGGTTCACAGGATGCACCGTGCCGGCGTAGCCATAGCTGGTGAGGTAGATCATCGGCTGCCCGCCGACCGACCGCGCGTTGTCCGAGGCGCCCACCACTGCGATCCCCCGCGGCGAGATCAGCCGGCCGAGGTCGGGCGCATCGGGTGTCACGGCAGATAGCCCTTGAATACATCGCGGGTCCGGTCCAGCGGCACGAAATTCGGCGCAAATACCGGCATGACGTGGTCGGCGATGGTCTGCGGGGTCCAGCCCTCGGCGGTATGCGCCTGCCGGACCGGGCGGGGCTGGCTGAACAGGACCAGCTCGTTGTCGCGGGTGTAGAAGATCTGGCCCGAGACATGGGCCGCCAAGTCGCTGGCCAGATAGACGACAATCGGCGCGTTGCGTTCGGCCGGGATGGTCCGACGCGCGGCGGCGCGGGCGCGTTGTTCCGACGTCTGGGTCGGGATCGATTCCGTCATCCGGGTAAAGGCCGTGGGGGCCACGATGTTCGACCGCACGTTGAACCGTGCCATGTCGATCGCAATGGCCTTGGACAGGCCCTGCAGGCCCAGCTTGGCCGCGCCGTAGTTCGCCTGTCCCATGCCGCCGATCAGGCCCGAGGTCGAGGCGACGTGGACATAGGCGCCGGCTTCTTGCGCCCGGAAGTGCGGCGCCGCCGCGCGCGAGACGTAGAAGCTGCCGGAAAGGATCACTGACAGGGAAAGATCCCAGTCCTCGCGCGTCATCTTGTGGAATATCGCGTCGCGCAGGATCGCCGCGTTGTTCACCACCGCGTCGATCCGGCCAAAGTTGTCCAGTGCCTGCGCGACCATGCGGTGCGCGCCGTCCCAGTCCGCGACGCTGTCGGTGTTGGCCACCGCAGCGCCGCCCGCCGCCCGAATGTCGTCGGCTGTCTGTTCCGCCGGCCCCGCCTCGCCCCCCGCGCCGTCCACGCCGACGCCGAGGTCGTTGACCACGACGCGCGCGCCTTCGGCCGCCATTGCCATGGCGATGGCGCGACCGATGCCGCGGCCCGCCCCGGTGACGAGGACCACCTTGCCTTCGACCGCCTTGCCTGGTGTCGCCATTTCCAAATCCCTCTCTGGCCTCAGAAGCCCCAGTCGATCAGCGGCGCGACCAGCGCCACGTTCAGGACCGAGGTCAGCAGGTAGAGAAACGCCGCCATCGCCGCCGCACCGAAGATCGCCCAGGGCCAGCGCACCCGGGCGACCCCCAGCAGGAACAGCCCGACGAACACCGGCGAGCCCACCGCAAAGCCCAGCACGGCGATTAGCCCTGCAAAGCCCGCGATGATGCCCGCCCCGTGCCACAGCGTTAGGTCGCTGCCGGAGGTATCGAGCCCGAGGTCGCCATCAAACAGGATTGAGGCCCCGTCCGGCGCGCGCGCCAGCCTGTATATCCCCACCGAGATGAACATCAGCGTGATGACGGCGACGGTCAGCGGGAACACCCGGCCGAGGAAGCGCAGATCCCAGGTATCCAGGATCACAGCGAGCGGCACCAGCAGGAGCACGGTCGCAAAGGCCACCTGCGGCAGCCTGCGCGGCGTCTTGCCCTCCATGTCGCCGACCTGGTCGCTGACCCGCGTCTTGCTGCGCCAAGCCATATAGCCCGTCACTGCGACCAGCAGGAACAGCACAATCGACACCGGCCGGTAGAGAAAGCTGAATCCGTAGATCTGAGCGGTTCGGTAGAACGCCGCCTCCAGCCCCGAGGACAGCACAAAGCCGATCAGGAAGGCCGGGCGCGACCAGCCAAACCGCTTGAGAAAGATCGCGATGCCGCCGACGGCCATCATCGTCAGAAGGTCGCCCCAGCTTTGCGTCGCCTGGTAGGCGGCGAAAAACACGACGCTCAGCAGGAACGGCGCAAGCAGCCGGTAGCGCACCGCCGTCAGCCGCGAGATCGGCGAGGCCAGCGCAAAGGCGATCCCGGCGCCGAAGATGTTGGCGACGGCGATCGACCAGATGATGGTGAAGGTGAGCGAAAGGTTTTCCTGCACCATCTGGCGGCCCGGAGTAATGCCGATGAGGGTAAAGGCCGCCAGAACCAGCGCCATCGTCCCCGACCCCGGGATGCCGAACAGCAGGGTCGGGATCAGCGCGCCGCCCTCCTTGGCGTTGTTAGCGGATTCGGGCGCGATCACGCCGCGGATGTCGCCCTTGCCGAATTGCGACTTGTCCTTGCTGGTCTGCACGACGTGGCCATAGGCAACCCAGTCGATGACGCTGCCGCCGATCCCGGGCAGCGCGCCGATGATCGTGCCGATGGCCGAACAGCGCAGTACGATCCATTTGTGGATCCAGGTATCCTTCAATCCCTGAAGCCAGCCCTTTCCCAGAAGCTGCTCCTCGGCGATGCGTTCGCGAGTGCGCAGCACCTCGAGGATTTCGGGGATCGCGAACAGGCCCAGCGCCAGCACCACCAGCGGGATCCCGTCCGACAAGTAGAGGCTGCCATAGGTCATGCGGTATTCGGCGGTTGCCGTCGCCGCGCCGACGCAGCCGACGAGGATGCCAAAGCCGCATCCGGCCAGTCCCTTGATGACGCTTGGGCCGGTCAGCATGCCGACCAGGATGAGCGCCAGGATGACCAGCAACAGCTGTTCGCCGAACCCGATCATCAAGAGGATCGGCTTGGCGAAGAACACCGCAAAGGTCAGCACGAACGCGCCGAACACGCCGCCCACCATCGACGCCATGAATGCCGCCGACAGCGCGCGCGCGCCCTGCCCCTTGCGGGCCAGGGGGTAGCCGTCCACCACCGTCGCCTGCGACGAGGAACTGCCAGGAATCCCCATCAACACCGATGGGAAGGTATCCGACGTATTGGTGACCGATGTCATGCCGATAATCATGGCCAGCGCCGAGGTCTGGTCCATGCCGTAGATGAACGGCAGCACCAGGGCCATCGCCGTCAGCCCGCCGAGCCCGGGCAAGAGGCCCACGCTCAGCCCCAGGACCACGCCGAACAACAGGTGCAGCAGGTGCTGGATCTGGAACAACTCCACAAAAGCCGGCAGCGCCGTTGTGCCGAGGACATCGAACATTTCGATCACTTCTTTCTCCGCCCCTGCCGGGCCTCAGGTTGAGGGCGGCACCTGATGGCACCACCCTGTCGTCGCGTCAGTAGGTCACCGACCAGGTGTCGGCCAGCCAGCGCAGCAATTCCGCCTGGGCCTCGTCGGAGATTACGGACGCCTGCCGGTGGCCGCGTATTGCCGCCTCGCCCACCGCCTGCGGATAGCCGCCCAGTTCGAGTTGCAGGGTCGGGTCCGCCATCTCGGGCCGGTTCACCACGCGCTGCATCGCGGCCTGGTAGGTGGCGAAGATGTCGTCCGGCGTGCCGGGCGGCAGCACGATGGTCTTGGCGGTGGACATGCGGATCGCGAACATGGCGTCCCAGACCTCGCGCTGGACCCCGGTCACCGGCTCGCCATGCACCATTTCATAGAGTTCCATGCAATGCGGCGTGTCCGGCAGTGTCGGGTCGCGCTCCAGTTCTCCGGCCTCGTTCAGATAGCCCATGGTAAAGATCGGCACCATAACGCCTTCGTCCATCATCGGCTTGAGCTCTGATTCCCAGCCGGCGAGGTTATCGTAGTTGACCTGGCTCTCGCCGCGTTCGAACGCCTGTCGGCTTTCCCCGCGCGAGGTTCCCCAGACGCCCAGCACTTCGATGCCGAGCAGGTCATAGCAGTACATCACCGGCATGTCGGCCTTGGCCGGGCCGTCGCCGACGTGGACAAAGGTGTTGTCCTGAAGCAGTTGCACGTCCTGCAGCGAGTCGCCGGTGAACCCCGCATCCGCCCGGCCATAGGCCACCAGCCCGTAGGGCGAGGCGAGGATCGGGCGGAATTCCGACAGCGGGTATTCCACCGTGGCATCGCCCAGCAGCGGGGCAAAGTAGCTGCCGGTGCCCAGCGCCGCGATGGTCAGCCCGTCGGGTTCGGCGGTCTGGGTGAACTGATTCAACCCACGGATCGACCCGCCGCCCTCGACATTGGTAATGACGATGGTCGGATTGCCCGGAAGCTCTTGTTCCAGCAGCGGCGCGATGGCGCGGGCGTGGGTACTGGACCCGCCGCCCGGGCCGTAGGGCACGATGAAGTCGATGGTCTGGCCGCTGAAATCGACGTCCTGCGCAGCGGCAGGAAGCGCCAGCGCCGCGGCGAACACGGCGGCGGGTAGGGACTGAAGTCGCATTGTCTCTCCTCCTCTGGTATATGGGTCAGTTATCGTAGGGGGGCTTCTCTCGGCCCGTTCCGTCTTCCGCCGCCGCCCGCCTCCTCCGCGGGCGACCGCGGGTCGTCAATACATCTCCTCAAGCAGGGCGAGCACCTGGGCCGCGTCGCGCGGCGGGCGCGGCGTCGGGGCAAGGGTCCGGTCCCTTAGCGTCAGTTCGGCCACCTTGGGCAGATCCGCCCGCTGCACCCCCACGGCAGACAGCGTAGCGGGCAGGCCAAGGTCGGCCACCAGCGCGCGCACCCTGGCCTCGGCCCGTTCCGACGCCTCGGTGTCGGACGCGGCGTCGCGGATGCCCATCGCGGTGGCGATCCGGCGCTGCCGGGCCAGCGTATCGGGCCGGTTGAACCGCATCATGTGCGGCAGAACGATGCCGCCGCTGATGCCATGCGGAATGTGGCTGACCGCGCCCAGCTGGTGGCAGATGCCGTGGCCAAGGCCTATCCCGCCCTTGCCCGCACCGAACGCCGTCATCCAGTTCAGGAATTGCAGCCGCCCGCGCGCGGCGATGTCCTGCGGATCCGCCAGCGACGGCACAAGGTCGCGGAACACAATCGCAATGGCTTCGAGGCAGGTGCCCTCGATGAATGGATTGGCGTTCTTGGCGTAGAACCGCTCGATGGCGTTCTGCAGCGCCTTGACCCCGGTCGAGGCCCAAAGCCGGGCCGGTGTCTCGGCCGCCAGTACCGGGTCCAGCACGATCACCCGCGGCACCACGCCGGGGTCGATGAAGATGTCCTTGGCGCCGGTCGCGTCGTCGGTGATGCCCATCGCCGACGAAAACTCGCCCGAGGTCAGCGTCGTCGGCACCGCGATCACCGGCGGCTTGCGGTTGGTCAGAGACGGCACCGTGATCTTCTGCGTGCGGTAGTCGTAGTCGGCGCGCAGCGCGTCCAGATCGTCGCCTTCTCCGAGGATCAGGGCGACGCCCTTGGTCCCGATGATCGCGCTGCCGCCGCCAATGCCGATCAGGCAGTCCGCCCCGGCCTCGCGCGCCGCTGCCGCCGCAGCAAGGACCGTGGAACGAGGCGAATGTTCACCCATGCCGGCAAAATGCCCCGCGAGGCGGTCACCCAGCCGGAGCTTCAGCTCCCCCACCTGCGCATGGGCGCCGAGTGTGCGGCCGGTGATGACGAAGGCGCGCGAAGCACCCATTGCCTCAACCTCGGCTGGGACCGCGCTGTACAGCGTGCCCGGGCCATAGCGCACACGGGTCGCGGCAGGAATGTCGGCCTCGCCCACCGGGGCGGATGTTGGAGTCGCGGTCATCACTCCGCCTCCGCGGCTGCGGCGCGCACCTGGTCCAGGACCGCCTGATCCTCGCCCAGTTTCCGGCTGGGCCAGCGGATCGTACGGTCCATCCCTTCGTAGACCATCGGACTGGTCGGCAGCGTCACGGGCCCGTAGATCGGATGGTCGATGTCCACCAGCGCGCCGCGCGCGTGCAGGTGCGGGTCGGTCATCACCTCGGACAGCTCGCGCACCGGGGCCGCCGGAACGCCGACCGCGACGAGGCCGCGGAACAGCTCGTCCTTGGTGAACCCAGCCGCCCAGCCGGCGACGAGCGCGTCGACCTCGTCGATGCGGGCCACGCGGTCATACATGGAGGCATAGCGGGGTTCGTCGATGGCCCAGTCCTGGCCAAAGAACCGCGCCAGCGCGCGCCACTGGTGTTCGTTGTTGGCGAGGATCGCGCACCAACCGTCGCGGCAGGCATAGACGTTGTAGGGCGAGATCGACAGCCCGCCGTGCTGGTTGCCGGTACGCGGCGGGCGGTCCTTGTTGGTGCCACTCATCAGCCCGAGGTTCGACGCGAGCGCAGGATAGATTGCCTCGAACATCGACACCTCGACCGCCCGTGCGCGCCCGGTGCGTTCGCGTTCCAAGAGCGCTGTGACGATGGCACCATACAGATGCACCCCGGCGTTGAAGTCGCAGATCGCCGGCCCGGCCTTGACCGGCGGGTTGTCGGGAAAGCCGGTGATGCTCATCACGCCGCTCAGCGCCTGCACGGCAAGGTCCATCGCCGGATAGTCGCGGTAGGGGCCGGTGGTGCCAAAGCCGGAGCTGGCCGCATAGACCAACTTGGGGTTCAACTCGGCCAGCCGCTCGCGTGAAAATCCTAGCCGGGTAAGCACGCCGGGGCGGAAGTTTTCCACCAGCACGTCGGAGGTTTCAATGAGCGCGGTCAGCTCCGCCTTTCCCGCCTCGGTCTTGAGGTCGAGTTCGACGAAGACCTTGCCGGAATTCAGCATAGCATGGGGGATATGCGCGCCGCCGCCGTCGCGTTGGCGGCGGCGGGTGTGTTCGCCGCCCGGCGGCTCGACCTTGATGATCTCGGCCCCGGCCATCGCCATCAGGAAGGTGGCATAGGGCCCATTGTAGATCTGGGTCAGGTCGACCACGCGGATGCCGCTGAGAGGCCCGTCCATGTCAGTGCCCCCCGAACGCCGGTTCACGTTTCTCAGCGAACGCCGCGCGCCCTTCGGCGGCGTCGTTGCTGGCCAGAAGCGCGTGCTGCACCAGTTGTTCCATCCGCAGCCCTTCGGCCATCGTCAGATCCTGTGAGCGGATCGCCAGTTCTTTGGCCGCCTGCATCGCCAGCGGCGCGGCAGCAGCGATCCGGCGGGCGCAAGCCAGCGCCACCTCCATCACCTCATCGGCTTCCACCACGTCGTTGACGAAACCCCAGCGACCGGCCTCGTCCGCCGTCATCGGCTCGCCCAACAGCAGCAACTTCATCGCCACGGCATGGGGCAGTTGCCGCAGCAGGCGCTGGGTGCCGCCATTGGCGGGGATCACGCCGCGCCGCCCTTCTGGCAGGGAAAAGGTAGCATGGCGCGCGGCAACGCGGATGTCCGTCCCCATCAGCAGCGTCATCCCGCCGCCGATGCAGTCACCGTTCACGGCGGCAATCACCGGCTTCCAGATCTCCAGTCCGCGGTTCGGCAGCAGCCCCGTCTGCGTCGCCCAGAGGTCCGTCAGCCTGCGGTCGCGGCCGAGCCAGGTACCGATGTCGGCCCCGGCGCAGAACGCGCGGTTGCCTGCCCCGGTGAGGATCGCACAACGGATTGAGTCGTCGTCGCGGACCTGCACGAACGCCTCGGACAGCGCGGTATAGTGGTCCGCGTCCAGCGCGTTGCGCTTGTCCGGGCGGTCGATGGTGACCGTCGCGATCCCATCCGAAAGGCTGAGCTCAACCGGCATCGACGGTCGACCGTGTCTTGAGCAGGCTGCGCGCAACGACCATGCGCTGCACTTCTGACGGCCCCTCGCCCACGCGCTTGACCCGCAACTCTCGAAACCAGCGTTCCAGCGGCATCTCCTCGGCCACGCCCAGCGCGCCGAACATCTGCACGCAGCGGTCCACCACGCGGTGCGCGGTTTCCGTCGCCGTGACCTTGGCCATCGAGGACCAGTAGCGCAGGTCGCCGCCGGTTTCGTGGACCATCGCGGCCTTGTAGACCAGCATCCGCGCCGCCTGCAGCTCCATCTCGCTGTCGGCGACCATCCACTGGATCGCTTGCTTGTCGGCAAGTTTTGTCTTGAAAGTCTCGCGGTGGCGGACCCACTCGATCGCCATCTCGAGCGCCTCCTGCGCCACGCCGAGGGTGCCGGCGGCATAGGGGATGCGGCCCTCGGTGGTCCATTTCGAGAACACCTGAAAGCCCTTGCCCTCTTCGCCCAACAGGTTCTTGACCGGGATCTTCACGTCCTGCAGGGTGATTTCGTAGGGCGAATAGGCACGCAGCACCGGGATCCGCCGGGTCGACACGCCGGGTGTGTCGAGTTCCAGGATGAAAGCGGAAATGCCGCCCCGGTCGCCCTGGTCGCCGGTGCGGGCAAAGACCATGCCCCAGGTCGCGTGCTGGATGCCGGAAATCCACATCTTGGTGCCGTTCAGCACATAGTCGTCGCCCTGCCGTACGGCGCGGGTGCGGATCGACCGCGCCGGGTCCGACCCGCCAGTGGGCTCGGTCACGGCGGTGAACACCTTGCGCCCCTCGATCACGCCGGGCTTGGCGTACTTCTCGATCTGGTAGGGGGTGCCCCATTCGAACACGGTGTTCGGCACGTCGAATCCGATGGCACCGCAGGCGGGAATGTAGGCACCCATCCGGCAGCGGGCAGTTTCTTCGGCCACCACGGCCTGTCCTAAGAGCGACAGCCCGGCGCCGCCGTATTCGGCCGGTGAGCGGATGCACCAGATGCCCAGATCCTTGGCCTTTTGCTGCAGCGGCAGCAGCAGGTGGTCAGGCAGATGGATTGCGTCGTGTTCGACCTGATCCTCGGCCGGTTTCACGTCCTGTCGCATGAACCGTCTGGCGGTGTCGCGCACCATGACAAGCTCGTCCGAAAGCGGCCAGTCACTCATCGTCAGATCCTCCCTTCCGGTGCACCTTCTCTACGGGGCATCCGGTATTCCATTCTTGGGTCGAGACTGGCGCCCGGAACCAGGCAAGTCAAAGGCCGTTGATGAATGAGGTCATGCCGAAATGCTATTGGTCGTTTAATCTCCTGATCTAGCTATCTTTCTTGCGATCCATAAAGCGCTCTTGTCCTTTCTGCCAGTCGCCTTCCGCCAGATTGTGGTCAATCGCAGCGAGTTCGATACGTATACCATTCGCCAGATCGGTGGTGCCACCCAGGTTGATGGCCTGCTTAGTCAGACGAATCGCAAGCGCGGGCGCGGCGGCGATGGCGGCAGCGATGTCCTGTCCCGTGGCCTCAAGGTCGCCCGCCGGCACCACCCGCGCGCCCAGCCCGCGCGCCAACGCCTCAGCCGCCGGCAGATCGCGGCCGGTGAACAGCAATTCCTTGGCGCCGCGAATGCCGATGGCGCGTTGCAGCCGCTGCGTCGCGCCGACAGTGCCCCATTTCGGTTCGGGAAAGCGGAACACCGTGCCTTCGGCGGCGATGATGAAATCGGCGGCCATCGCAATCTCGCCACCCGCGCCCACGACGGCGCCATGGACCAGTGCCACCACCGGCACACCACAGCGTTCGATGGCGTCATAGGCGGCAAAAGCCGCCAGCCGTCGTTGCCTGACCCAGGCGGCATCGCGGCCCTTGCGTTCGGATAGGTCAGCCCCGGCGCAGAACGAGGGCCCCGCGCCGGAGATCAGGACGACGAGCACTGTAGGGTCGGCGTCAAGCTCCTGAAACGCCGACCGCAGCGCGTGGCAGGTCGAGAGATCGACGGCGTTGCGTTTGTCCGGGCGGTTCAGGATGACGCTGGCGACGGGGCCGTCGCGGGTGACGATCAAACGGCTTTCGTCGGTCATGGCCCGTCCCTGTATCCGCGCATCGCGATATTCGCCTGCAGTCCGGCCTCCATAGCGGCGTCGTAATGGGCCTCGGCCACCTCGTGGAAAAGTCGCTTGGTCGCCTCCATCGCGATGGGCTTCGGCCGGGCGCAGATCTCCGCCAGGTCCAGCGCCGCCGCCAAGGCATCGCCGTCGGGTACCACGCGATTGACGAGGCCCGCCGCCAGCATCTCGGCCGCCGACAGCATCCGGCCCGTCGCCACCAGTTCGAACGCCAGCTTGCGCCCCATCTGGCGGACAAGGTTGGTCATCACCAGCGCGGGGACGAGGTCGTGGCGCAGTTCGGGATAGCCGAAGCGCGTCCCCTCGGCCGCCACCGCCATATCGCAACCGATAGCGAGGCCCGCCCCACCGCCTACCGCCGCACCGTGGACCGCCGAAACGATGGGCTGCGGCACCGCGCGCAGCAGCCGGTGTAGGCGGGCTGTCAGCGAGGCGCGGTCTGCCACGCGGTCTCCCTGCCCCGGCACCAGATCCCTGAATTCGCCGGTGTCGGCCCCGGCGCAGAACGCGCGCCCCGCCCCGCTAAGGACCAGAGCCCGGACTTGAGCGTCCCCTGCCGCCGCGTCCAGCGCGTCGCACAGCGCCCGGGTAAGGGCGGTGTCGAGCGCGTTCAGCTTGTCGGGCCGGTTCATCGTCAGGATGCGGACCGGCCCGCGCGTTTCGATCGTCAGGACATCAGGCACGCGCCACCTCCCCTCGCCGGGACAGGCCCCAGCCGGACCGGGCAACCATGCTGCGCAGCGGCCGCCCCAGTGCGGTTTCGCAGGCGCTCGAGGCCGCGTCCACCGCGTCAAGGTCAAGGCCGGTCGACACGCCCTCCTCCTCCAGCAGGTTCACCAGATCCTCGGTCACCACATTGCCGGTGAAGCCCTCGCCATAGACGATGTCGGCCGGATGCCCGCCGGTGCCGCCCATCGCGCTGTCGAGGTGGGTGCAGCCGGCGTCGAGCGCGGCGAGGCAGTTGGCCAGCCCGGTGCCGCGGGTGTCGTGGAAATGGCCGACCGGGATTACCGCCGGTGCCGCCGCCCGGACTCGCGCGATCAGCGCCCGCACGCTGCTGGGCGTTGCCGTACCGATGGTGTCGCCAAGCGTCACGAGGTGGGCGCCGAGGTCGGCAAACCGCGCTGCATCCTCGGCCACCCGGGCGGGATCGACAGCACCCTCGAACGGGCAGCCCCAGGCCATCGAGATCACGCCCACGAGCCGCGCCCGCCCGCGCGCCGCCGTGGCCATCTCTGCGACCCGTTGCCATTGGTCGGCGCGGGTGGTGCGCAGGTTGCGCGCAGTATGCGCCTCGGTCGCGGAAATCAGCAGGCTCAGTTCATCCGCGCCGGCCCCGGCGTCGAGATCGGCCAGCGCCCTGTCGACCGCGCGCGGGTTCGGGCAGGTCGCCTTGAACGCCACGCCGGACGGCCGAGCAATGCCGTCCAACACGTCGGAGGCATCGGCAAAGGCCGGCACCTGACCGGGGTGGCTGTAGCTCGTCGCCTCGACCCGGGCGAATCCGGCGCGGGAAAAGGCGTCGATCAGCGCGATCTTGGTCGCGGTCGGGACGAAATCCGGTTCATGCTGCAACCCGTCGCGGGCGAAACATTCGCAGATCACCATATCGCGCGCGGTCATGCCCGGACCTCCATCAGCGGTGCTATGGCCGCGACATCGGGCATCCGCTCCAGCGAGCCCAAGGCCGCGAATAGGCGGTCGGCGCCGTCGGTCCCCAGAAGACCAGTAACGCAGCCCATGAACTTGTCGAGCCGGTCGGCATCGGTCATCGGCGCCTCGGGCGAGCCTGGAGTGTGGTCCACGCGGGTTTCAAACCGGCCGCGCGCAGTGTCGATGGCGACGTCGGTCCAGCCGAGCACGCCGGAAAACGACCCCTCGCCCGGCATCGGCACGCGGTGGACCCCGCCCATCAGCGCCCGGATGTCGGGGCGAAGGATGGCACTGTCCTCGAAACTCGCCAGCGTCACGCGACCGTCGATCAGGGCGGCGGCGGCGCAGTATTCGATGCTGAACTTGGCCGACAGTCCATCCGTGGGGGCGCGGTGGATCAGCGCCTTGTCCGCGTCGGGCAGGAACCCTACCTCGACCCGCTGCACCTCGTCGGCTGCGATGCCGTGGCGGGCGACGAGTTCAAAAATCCCGGCTAGCCCGCGGTGGTTTCCATAGCAGCAGGGCCAGCGTTTCACATATATGCCGGGTTCGAAGATGTCCCACGATGCGCCGGGAACCGGCATAGGCGCGGCGGACCCGTTGCCATAGACGGCGAGGTAGCCGCGCGGCCCGTCGAAAACGTCCTCGGCCGCGGTCATCCCTGCCGCCGCGAGATCGGCCGAGATCACCGCGGCGCGGGCCGCGTGGCCGGCCTGGAACGGCTTGGCCATGGTGCCGAAGTTGCGCACCATCCCACCCGACTGCGCGGCGGCAAGGCCGAAGGCCCGCGCCGTGGTGGTGGCGTCGAGACCCTGCAGCCGGCAAGCCATCGCGGTGGCCGAGAACACGCCCAGCGTCGCGGTCGGATGCCAGCCCCTGCCGTAGTGGCCATGGCCCAACGCCCGCGACAGCTTGCCCGCCACCTCAAGCGCTACGACGAAGGCCGACAGGAACGCCGTGCCGTCAACCGGCCGCCCGCGCCGCGACAACGCGGCTGCGACCGCCAGCCCGGTGGCACAAAGCGGCACCGAGGGATGGCCGCAAAGGCTCGGCAGGCTGTCGTCGAAGTCGAGTGCGTGGCCTGCAACCGCATTGGCCCAGGCGGCCTCGGCCGGCGCGGTTCCCGTCTGCCGCCCCCAGAGCGGCGCGATGCCAGCAGCCCCTGCGGCCAGCGCGGCGGTGGCGGCGATCCGCGACGGCGGCTCTTCCAGGCCAGCGAGCGCCACCCCCACTGTATCGACGACCGCCGCCCGTGCTGCAACGATCGCCGAAGACGGGACCGCCGCAACCGGAGTTTCGGCGACAAAGGCCGCCAGCGCGCGCGTGACCTCCCCGTCCGGCACACCGGCGCCCGTCCCGACGTCATCTGGTCCAACAGCTATTTTCATCGTGTGGTATACCGTCTAGTCTGATCGCCAGTCCGGGGGGCGTCGCAAATGCCCGCACCGGATACCAGCAGGAGGGTCGTGGCGTGGAGGTACGGCAGCTTCGCTACTTTGCCAGCGTCGCCCGGGAGGGCAGTTTTGGCCGCGCGGCGGTCCGGCTGAACGTGGCCCAACCCGCGCTGAGCCGGCAGATCAAGAAGCTGGAAGAGGAACTGGGCGTCGAATTGTTCGTGCGGCATCCGCACGGCATCACCATGACCGCCGCCGCCCGCAACCTCGCGCCTCGGGCGGAGCATATCCTTGAGGAAATCGACGGGTTCCGCCACGCGTTGGAGCAGCCGGACGCGGTCGAAAAGCGCTGTCTGCGGATCGGCGTGTCGCCCGGCACGGCCGAGCTTCTGGCCTATCCGCTCTCGCAACTGATCCAGCGCCGCCACCCGCAGCTGACCTGCGAATTCGTGTCGATGCTGATGCCGGCGCGAGCTGATCTCTTGCGCGAGGGGCAGATGGCGCTGTCGGTGATGAACCGGCCGCGGTCGCTGAACGGGCTCCGCATCCTGCCCCTGCTGCGCGAGCCGCTGTGCCTGATCCACCGCCCCGACGACACAAGGCTCGACCCGGTGTCGATCGACATCGCGGATCTGGCCGGGATTGCGCTGATCCTCGGCGGTGACCGGGATTCGGGCGTCCGGTCGATCATCGAGGAGGCGTTTTCCTCCGTCGGCCTGCGGCTGACGGTGGCGGCCGTCGCCAACACCGCCGGCACCTGCAAGGCGCTGGTGCGCGAAGGCGTGGGGCCGACGATCCACGTCGCGGCGATGGCGCGCGCCGAACTGGAACGGGGCGAGTTGTGCGCGGTGCCGATCCGGGGGCTGTATTCCGTCCGGGTCATCGCCCTGTCGGAAGAGGCCGAGATGACGCCCGACCTGCGCCTGATGATCGACACGGTTCGCGACTGTTTTGCCGACCTCGTGCACTCGGGCCGCTGGCTCAGGGCCGAGATGATCGGCTGCCCGGCCCCAATCGAGGCTTGAACGCGCGAGGGTGCGGCGGGCAGCCATCGTCAGACCGGCAGCTTGCGGCCGCGCGGCGACCGGACCCGGGTGGAGATCGCGAAATCCCAGATCGCCGCCCGGTCCGCCGCAAGGTACCGCGCCAGCGCCTCGGCAACCCCGCCCGCGCCCGGGTTTTCGGCCAGCAGGTCGTGGCCCCGAGCGATCCGCGCGAAGTCGGGCCGGCCAAAGGTTGCCAGCCGGTCCGACAGGCCGATGTTGCGCAGCTTATGAATCTCGGCCCCGTAGCCGCCGTCGTTCAGCGCCACGACGATCAGGCGGATGCCCTGCCGCCGGATCGATTCCAGTTCCTGCAGATGCATCATCAACCCGCCATCGCCGTCGATCAGAACGACCTTGCCGCTGCCCCGCGCCACCGCGACGCCGATGGCGAGCGGCAGGCTAGACCCGATGGCGCCGAATTCGCGCAGCAGGTGGTGCCGTTCCGGCGGCCGCCCCTTCATGTGGGACGTGAAATAGGACGAATGGCCGGTGCCGGCGACGATGTCCCAGTCCTTGGGGATCGCGGCGTCGAGTTCGGCGACGACCGCGCGGGGGTCCAGCAAGCCGTCCTCGATCTCGACCGGCTCTTGCGGCGGGGGATTGTCGATCCGCGCCCGCATCGCGTCGCTGCGCCATCCCGACGCAGGGTCGATGGCGGAGGCGAGAGCCGCGACCCCCAGCGCCGCGTCCGCGCGCAGAAAGGTCGCCGCCACCTGCCGCCCGTGCCGCAACCCGCTGGGCGCGGTGTCGATCTGCGCCACCTGCGCCTGCGGATAGAGCGTGCCGCCGTCCGTGGTGTACTGCGTCAGACTGGCGCCGATCGCCAGCACATGCGTCGCCTCGGCAAAACAACCGCGCGCGAGGTCGTCGGAAAACCCGCCGGCCAGCCCAATGCAGAAGGGATCGTCGTCAAAGGCGCCCCGCACCGGCAGGGTCGTCGCCAGCAGCGCGCCGCAACGATCGGCCAGCGCGCGGATCTGATCCTGCGCACCCAAAGCACCGCGCCCTGCCAGCAAGATCGGCCGGGCCGCGCCTGCCAGCCAGCCGGCCAGCGCCTCCACCTCGTCCGGATGCGGGGCCAGCGGCGACAGCCGGGGTACGAGGTCGGTTGAGGCGATATAGGCGCGGTCGCGCGGCTGCGGATCCCTCATCAGGTCATAGGGGATGTTCAGCACAACGGGCATCTGTTCGAGCCTCGCCGTGTGGAACGCCTCCTGCACGCCGTCCAGCAGCAGCCGACCCGACCGCACCGCGACGACGCGGGCCCCTGCGCCGCGGGCGAGGCCTATCTGATCAACCGTCTGGTTGTACCAGCGCATCCCCACGGGCGCGTCCGCCGCCAGCACCACGACGGGCACGCGCGCCTGCGCCGCCTGCGCCAGCGCGGTCAGGATCTGGGTGAACCCGGGCCCGCAGGTGACCGAGGCGACTCCGACCTTGCCGGTGGCATAATGGTAGCCAACCGCCGCCATCACCGCGCAATGTTCGTGGCGGGCATCGACGGTGCGCACCCCTGGCCGGTCGTCCAGCGACGTGGCCCAGAGCATCTGGCCATGGCCCATCAGCTGGAAATGATGGTCCGTCCCCTCGGCGACGAAGGCGTCGGCCAGCGCCTCCCACCCCTGCAGGTCGGCCTTCACGGCCCCGCCGTCCTGGATCGTCATGCGCCCTCTCCCCTCAGATCGGTGGCGGTTTCCAGCTGGACCTCCATCCGGCGGCGGCCCTGATGCGCCGCGATCGTGGCGAGCGCCAGCAGCGCCATGGCCGCCACCAGCGGCCAGCGCAGCCCCGCCGCGGTCGCGGCAAAGCCCATGACCAGCGCGCCCACGGCCGGGCCGCCCTTGATGATCATCGCATAGACGCTGAGCACGCGACCCCGCATCCGGTCTTCGACGTTCAACTGGATCAAAGTTTGGGTCGAAATCGCCGAGGTGATGAGAAAGAACCCTGTCACCGCCATCAGCGGCAGCGCAACAAGCATCCCCGGCGCGACGGCAAAAGCGAGGAGCGAGGCGACAAGGCCGTAACAGCACAAAATCATGATGCGCACGAGGCCTTGGGCGCTCGGCCGCCCCGCCAGCCAGACCCCACCTGCCACCGCGCCGACGCCGATGGCCGATGTCAGCGCGGCGAGGTTCGTCGCGTCGCCGCCAAAGATGCGGCCAGCCCAGCCCGGCAGCAGCTCCACAACCGGACGCGCGAACAGACAGGTCGCCGACAGCAGGCCGAGCACGACCGCCAGTCCGGGGGTGCGCAGGGCATAGCGCAGCCCCGCCGCCGCCTCGGCGAACAGGCCCTGCGCCGGCGGGCGGGGCAGCGGCGGCCTCAGTTCGCGCACCACCATCAGCGCCGCCAACAGCGCAAGGAACGACAGCGCGTTGACGGCAAAGGCCCAGCCGACGCCGACCGTGGCGATGATGATGCCCGCGACCGCCGGCCCAACGAATCGGGCGAGGTTGAAGGTCACCGACTTGATGGCGACGGCCGATGTCAGGCTCTCGCGCTCTACCAGCGCCGACACGACGGCGAGGCGAAACGGCTGCACGAAGGAATCTACGACGCCCAGCGCCAGCGTCATGGCGAGCAAGGTCCAGATATCGACCAGCCCGGCGAAATACAGGAGCGCCAGCAGCCCGGCAAAGACCGCCCCCAGCGCCTGCGCCAGCCGCATGACCCTAAGTCGGCTCCACCGATCGGCGGCAACGCCGGCAAAGGGCGCGATCACGACCGCCGGGAACAGGTCGGCAAAGGCGATCACGCCAAGCCACGCGGGCGACCCGGTCAGCTCCCACACCAGCCAGCCAGCGGCAATGCGCTGGGTCCAGGTGCCGATTAACGAGACCGCGTTGCCGAGGATGTAGATGCCGAAGTTCGGCTGCAGAAGCGTGTCCAGCACCTTGCCGAAATGCAGCCTCACGGACATCGGGCAGTCCCCGGACAAGGCGGCGCCGGGGCGGCCGCAGGTTCACGGAAAACTGTATACCATTATCCTCGGCGCGCAAGGTTGGCCGACACCTTTTTCCGGGTTTCTGCCATTGCAGCCTTACTGCGTTGAGACATTCTGGTTGCCGGGCTAGCCGGTCAAGGTATACCATAGTGCGGAGTAAGGACGGGAGGAGAGCGATGACGATCCGCCATGCGGCCTGCATCGTTGGCGCCTTCGAACATCCGACGCGCCACGCCCCTGACAAAAGCCACGCCCAGCTGCATGCCGAGGTCGCGGCCGGCGCCATCGCCGATGCGGGCCTGAGCCGCGACGACATTGACGGTTATTTCTGTTCCGGCGACGCGCCGGGCGGGCTCCAGTCGATGCTGAACTATCTCAACCTTACGGTGCGCCATGTCGACGCCACCGACATCGGCGGTGTGTCCCCTGTAGTGCAGGTCGCCCATGCAGCGGCGGCCATCGCGCTGGGACGCTGCAGCGTCGCGCTCATCACGCTGGCGGGGCGACCCAGGGCCGACCGCATCAGGACCGGGACCGAGCCGCGAATCCGCCATGCCGCCGCACCGGACGTGCAGTGGGAATACCCTTACGCCATTCCTACCGCCGCGAGCTATGCGCTGGCCGCACGCCGGCACATGCACGAGTTCGGCACCACGTCAGAACAACTCGCCTGGATCAAGGTCGCGGCCTCGCACCATGCGCAGCACAACCAGCACGCCGTGCTGCGCGACCTCGTGACGGTCGAGGATGTGGTGAATTCACCCCTAGTCGCGGACCCGCTGCACCGGCTGGACTGCTGCGTCATCAGCGACGGCGGCGGCGCGGTCGTGGTCGCCCGGCCGGACATCGCGCGGTCGCTGGCGCGTCCGGTGGTGCGGGTGCTCGGGGCGGGGGAATCGACCGGGCACCAGCACGGCGGCCGGATCGACCTAACCCGGACGGCGGCGGTGCGCACCGGCCCCGTCGCCTTTGCCGAGGCAGGGGTGACGCCCGCCGACATCCGCTACGCCTCGCTCTACGACAGCTTTACCATCACCGTGCTGCTGCAGCTCGAGGATCTGGGATTCTGTGGCAAGGGAAAGGGCGGCGCCTTTGTCTCGGACGGGGCTCTGATTTCGGGGGTCGGGCGGCTGGCGGTCAACACCGACGGTGGCGGGCTGTGCAACAACCACCCCGCCAATCGTGGCGGCATCACCAAGATCATCGAGGCCGTACGCCAGCTGCGCGGCGAGGCGCATCCGGCCGTGCAGGTGCCGGACTGCGCGCTGGCGCTGGTCCACGGCACCGGCGGGCAACTGGCGACCCGACACGGTGCCGGCACCCTGATCTTGGAGCGCGCGGCATGACCAACGACCGCGCCATCCCTCCGGTCCGCCCTGACCCCGAAAGCCTGCCCTTTTGGGAGGCGGCGCGCGAGGGCCGGTTCCTGATCCGCCGCTGCCGCGCCTGCGCTCAGGCGCATTGGTTCCCGCGCAGCCTCTGCCCGTTCTGCTGGACTGCCGACACGACTTGGGAACAGGCGAGCGGGCACGGCACCGTCTATTCCTGGACCGTGCTGCGCGCCGGGGCGGTGCCGAACATCGTAGCCTTTGTCGAACTAGACGAAGGGCCAAGGATGCTGACCGACCTTGTAGACGTTGACCCTGACGCCGTGGCGATCGGACAGCTTGTCGAAATCGTATTCTGCCGCACATCCGACCCGGACGGCCCGCCGGTCCCGATGTTCCGCCCGCGCTGATCCGCGGCATGGTGGCGCGGCAAATCCAATCTGGTATGCTGCACGGCAACGCGAGCCGCAGGAGTGACGAAGAATGACGGACCAGAAGGCGATCCGCAAACCCAGCGACGGCACACCACTTGCCGAACGCGCCTACGATGTGGTGCGCGAGGCGATCGAGTCGGGCAAGCTCGCCCCGGGGAACCGGATTTCGGAATACCGCGTGGCCGAGTGGCTTGGCATCAGCCGCACCCCGGCGCGCGAGGGGCTGCGCCGGCTCGAGGCCGAGGGGCTTTTGTCAGGGCATGACGGCAGCGGGCTGGTCGTCGTATCGGTGGACGAGGATGCGCAGCGCGAACTGTTCCTTACGCGCGAGGTACTGGAAAGCGCGCTGGCGGCACAGGCGGCACTGAATGGATCAGGGCCGGACTTGGCCGCGATCACCCGCCACGCGCGGGCCGAGGCGGAGCTGTTCGGCGACTGCGACCGGATGTATGTGCACAACAAGATCTTTCACGACCTAATCCGCCGCGCAGCGCATAACCGCTACCTCGCCAAGATGAGCGCCACGACGATGGACATGGTCACTGCCGACCGGCGCGGGTCCACCCTGCTGGTGCCGGAACGGCAGACCGAAGTGATCGCAGAACACGCGATCCTGGCCGAGGCGATCGCCGCGCGGAACGCGGCAGCGGCGGCCGAGGCGGCGGCGCAGCACGTCCGCAACGCCTATACCGCGCGGCTGCGGATGGACCTTCCTGAACCGGGCAAACCGGGCCGCTTCGGCACCGGCCGCCGCGCCACGGCCGGCTGACGCCGCGCCGGCGCCAAGCAGGCAGCCGCGGCGCGAAGTTTACCTGATCGCCGTCATTGGACCGACCCGAACACCGCCCCAATCCCGGTAAGGGCCACTGCGAGCGTGCCCCAGAAGGTCACGCGCCATATCGCCTTCACCACGTTCGCGCCGGCAGCCCAGGCGCCCAGCAGCGCCAGGAACAGCAGCGAGGCCGCCGACACCCCCGCCACCAGTGTCGGCCGCGGCATCAATAGGACCATAGCCGGCGGCACCGCGGCGCCAACGGCAAGGTCGCGGCCGAGGTCAGCGCCGTATTGCGCAAATAATCTGATAGTGAAGCTTCCCCTTCCCCAGACAGACACGTCCCACCGGCTCCGTGACGGGTATGCCGAGCGCGGAGAGGCCGTTTCGGACGGCCACGAGCGCCCCATCACTTTACGCGACTGCTGCGCGAGTGGCAGGGAGTCGAGCAAGTCGTCACGGTCACAGCCGACTGTTTCGAATGGCAGGTAGGATCATACAAGTCGCTGTCCTCGATCGCCCGCGCCATCACCGGCACGCGGTGAAATGGCTGGAACTTCTTCGGCCTCAAGAACCACAGAGGGCGGACATGACGCAGCCGTCCGAAAAAATCGAAGGTCGTCCGCAAGCTGCGGAGTGCTGTCTACAATCGGAAATCCTCAATTGAAGCGCTGGAGCACGCGAGGTGACCGCCGAACGCATTCGCGACAATGTCGCCGCCAGCCGCCGCAAGGGCATCTGGATGGATGGCGTGCCGCCCTTCGGCTACCGCGTCGAGAGCCGGAAGCTCGCCCACGATGGCGAACGCGCCGAGCAGGCGCTCTGGAT
>NZ_QGGV01000010.1 GCF_003148765.1 Silicimonas algicola | reverse complement strand
TCGCGCCGATCGCGATGGAAGACGGCCTGCGCTTCGCCATCCGCGAAGGCGGCCGCACCGTCGGTTCGGGCGTCGTCTCGAAGATCCTCGCGTAACTTCCGCGACAAGTGATTGAAAGGGGCGGCCCATGGGCCGCCCTTTGCTATCAGGGGCACTGCATCCGTCCTGACCCAAAAACCGCCATTTTTCAGTGGCAACGTCAGTTCCGAATCCTGTGCGGGGGCGCAGTCGGAGCGGGCCATGTCGATCCTGCGCACCAGCGTTCTCGCTTTAGTCGTCGCGGCCGGTCCGCTGGCGGCAAAGCCGCTTGTCACTTCCTCCGAGGAGACGCTGGCCCGGATCTGCCTTGCCCGCACCGAAAGCCCCGATCGCATCGTCGCAGCCTGCGACGCGGCCCTGACGGACGCCGCGCTGACGCCCGCACAGCGGGTCGAACTGACCGTCGCGCGGGGCGACGGTCTCTCCTGGCAGGGCGAGCACGAGGCAGGCGCATCGAGTTATCGCGCCGCGACGCAGCTCGATCCCCGTTCGATCGACGCATGGAATGGGCTCGGCTGGGCCTTGTGGGAGCTTCAGGACGACGCTGCGGCCTACGAGGCTTTCTCGACGTCTCTGTCAATCGACGTGTCGGTCCAGGGCCTGTCGGGCACGGCCGGCACGGGTCGGCGCACGGGCAAGGTCGACGCCGAGGAGGCGCGCGAGAGACTGCGCGCTGCCCTGTCGATCGACCCGGAATACATCTGGGCGCTTCGCGAACTGGGGTGGAGCCTTTTCGATGCGCAGGACTTTCAGGGGGCGGCCGAGGCCTTTGAAGGCGCCTTGCGGATCGACCCCGACGACGTCAATGCGCGCTTCGGTCTTGGCCGTACAAAGATCGGCCTGAACGATAACGAAGCTGCTCTGACCGCCTTCAACGACCTTCTGGCAGATGCGCCTGGCGACTTCGCCACCGAGGTCTATCGCATCATCGCGCTGAGGAACCTCGACCGGAACGCGCAGGCGCTGAGAGAGTCGGAACGCATGATCGCGGCCTATCCCGACCGCGCCTCCGGTTACATCGAGAAGGGCCTCTCGCTCATGGCGCTTCAGCGTCGCAGCGAGGCGATCGACACCTACCGGGAGGCGGATGCCCGGCTGGGACCGAACAACGCCATTCTCTACTGGTACGCGGATGCCCTGACCGTGGACGGCCGGTTCCTCGAGGCGCTGGCCGTCATCGACAGGGGGCTGGCCCTCGACGGGGCGGACCATACCGACCACCTCATGAAGAGCTATATCGCGCTGGAGCTGAAGGATTTCGAGACGGCGCGGGCTGCGGCCGAGAACTGCCTCGCGACGGGTGTGAACGACCCGTGGGCGCACTACTACATCGCCATCGCGCTGGTCCACGACGGCCACGCGGCCGAAGGACTGGAGCGTTTCGGCCGCGCGATCACCGCCGGTCTTCCGGCGGATCGGATCGGTGCCTTCGCGACCGAACTCGTCAGCGCAGGCAAGTATGTCGAAGCCGCCCAGCTTCGCCTGAAATACTGACGAAGCCGCTTGATTCCGGTCCGGCGACAGCTTAGTCAGGCGCTCGCTGCAGGGGTATAGCTCAGTTGGTAGAGCGACGGTCTCCAAAACCGTAGGTCGTGGGTTCGAGTCCCTCTGCCCCTGCCAAATACCTTCCTTGATAGTGCTCGTTAAATTGGCGAATTGAGACACAATTTCGCCAGTTTCGGATGATTGGCTTCCGTTCATCTTCAACGGAGGACCACATGCTCGGCATGTTCAGCTTCCTGCCTCCCGTCGGGTTCTATGCCTTCGCTGGCACCGCCCTTGCCGGGACATGGTGGCTTCACAACCTCGTCGTACAGGCGGGCGAGCCTGCCGACACGCGCATCTTCGTGGTGGGCGGCATCCTTGCGTTCCTATGCGCTTTTCTCGGTTACCAGAAGTCGCTGGAAGAACGCGAGGAAAAGAACAGGCCCAGGGTGTCGAGCGACGAGGTCATGCAGAAGCTCGCTCCAGCCGAAACGGGCCGGAAGGACCGCAGCCTCGACGTTCCTCCGCCGTCCGCGCATGGCCCGGCCGACGACACGCCGCTTGGCCGTCTTCGCGCCCGTTCGCGCCCCGAGTCGGAAACGCTCGAGTTCTGAGCGTCCCGGTCGTCGACCGACGGGCGGGGTTGAACCGGCCGTCGGTTGAGCGTATCTGCGCGCAAAGCCGAAAGGACCCGAGATGGCTACCAGAAACCCGCTTCAGTTCGCCCAGCAGGCACGCGCCGAGATTTCGAAGGTCGTCTGGCCGGCGCGCCGCGAAGTTGTTCTGACCTCGGTGATGGTCTTCATCCTGGCGATGCTGACGGCCACCTTCTTTCTCATCATCGACCTGATCATCCGTGAAGGCCTGAAGGGCATCCTCACCTTCTTCGGCTGAACGGCGCTCTGCACCGCAGAGGCCTTGGGACTTGTCATCCGAGTTCCATGCGGGTATCTGGCGATCCTGTAGAGGCGTGCACCTGTTGCACGCCGCTTTCATTTCCGGGCGGCGCTTTCGCCGCATCTGCAAGAGGACCTGACCCATGGCGAAGCGCTGGTATTCCGTGAGCGTGCTGTCGAACTTCGAAAAGAAGGTCGCGGAGCAGATCCGTCATGCAGTGGAGGACGCCAGTCTTCAGGAGCAGATCGAGGAAGTGCTGGTTCCGACCGAAGAGGTCATCGAGATCAGACGCGGCAAGAAGGTGACTGCCGAGCGGCGTTTCATGCCCGGCTATGTCCTGGTGCGGATGGAGATGACCGACGAAGGCTATCACCTCATCACCTCGATCAACCGCGTGACCGGCTTCCTGGGCCCGCAAGGTCGCCCGATGCCGATGCGGGACGACGAGGTCAACGCGATCCTCAACCGTGTCGAGGAAGGCGAGAGCCAGCCGAAGCTGATGATCAGCTTCGACATCGGCGAGAAGGTGAAGGTCAACGACGGTCCGTTCGAGGATTTCGAAGGCACGGTCGAGGAAGTGGACGAGGACCACCAGCGCCTGAAGGTGACGGTGTCGATCTTCGGACGCGCGACGCCGGTCGAGCTCGAGTTCACTCAGGTTTCGAAGAACGGCTGACGCTCACCTTTTTGCTCGGAAGTCTCGGGCGCCGGGTAATTCCGGCTCTTGCTTTTCAGGCCGGGTGCGGATATCCCCCGCCGGTCGCCCAAGGGGCGGCACCCTCCGTGGGAGGCGAGGCGGTCGCGACCGCCGGACCGGACCACGTCAACCAAAGGTTTCGGAACGCGTTTCGAAGCCGTTGAAACAGGAGACGGCCAATGGCCAAGAAAGTCATGGGGCAACTCAAGCTCCAAGTAAAAGCCGGGCAAGCGAACCCCTCCCCGCCGGTCGGACCGGCGCTGGGTCAGCGCGGCATCAACATCATGGAATTCTGCAAGGCGTTCAACGCCAAGACGCAGGAGATGGAGCCGGGTGCGCCCTGCCCGACCGTGATCACCTACTACCAGGACAAGTCCTTCACGATGGACATCAAGACGCCCCCGGCGTCGTACCTCCTGAAGAAGGCCGCCAAGTTGTCTTCGGGCGCCAAGACCCCCTCGCGGGAAACCGTTGGCACCGTCACGACCGCTCAGCTGCGCGAGATCGCCGAGGCCAAGATGAAGGACCTCAGCGCGAACGACGTCGAACAGGCAATGAAGATCATCCTGGGCTCTGCGCGGTCCATGGGTATCGAGGTGAGGGGATAAGTCATGGCCAAGCTCGGTAAACGCACAACCTCCGCCCGCGAAGCCTTCGTCGGCAAGGAGAACCTTACGGTCGAGGATGCCGTCGCCCTGGTGAAGTCCAACGCGACGGCGAAGTTCGACGAAACCGTTGAAATCGCGATGAACCTCGGCGTCGACCCGCGCCATGCCGACCAGATGGTCCGCGGCACGGTCAACCTGCCGAACGGCACCGGCAAGACCGTTCGCGTCGCCGTCTTCGCGCGCGGCGCCAAGGCCGACGAGGCCAAGGCCGCCGGCGCCGACATCGTTGGTGCGGAAGACCTGATGGAGACGGTCCAGTCGGGCAAGATCGAGTTCGATCGCTGCATCGCGACCCCGGACATGATGCCGATCGTCGGTCGCCTGGGCAAGGTTCTGGGCCCCCGCAACCTGATGCCGAACCCGAAGGTCGGCACGGTGACAATGGACGTCAAGGAGGCCATCGAGGCCGCCAAGGGCGGACAGGTCCAGTTCAAGGCCGAGAAGGCCGGCGTGATCCATGCCGGTGTCGGCAAGGCGTCGTTCGACGAGGCCAAGCTGATCGAGAACATTCGCGCGTTCGTCGACGCGGTCTCGAAGGCTCGTCCGGCGGGCGCGAAGGGTACCTACATGAAGAAGGTCGCCCTGTCCTCGACCATGGGTCCGGGCGTGTCGGTCGACGTGGCGAGCGCCACCGGCAACTGACCGGAATCGTTCATCTTTAGGGAAAGGGCAGGCGGCAGCGCCTGCCCTTTTCGTTTGCGGGTCGGGCCGCTTTCCGACGGGGAGCGGCCGGTCTAGACTGCGCCGCAAAACGAGGAGTCGCGCAGATGTTCTTTTCCTTCTTCGGGTCGCTGGTGATCGGCGGGATCGTCGCCTACCTGGCCGAGAAATGGGATCTGACGCACCACGGCGTCATTCAGGCGATCATCATCGCCCTTGGCGGCGTCATCCTTCTGTTCATGGCCAAGGTGATGTTCGGTTTGTCGTTCGGCCGGCCTGGCGTCGACGCGATCATCGGGGCGGCGGGGGCGCTGATCCTGATCCCGTCCGAGGCGGTCGTGCGGAAGCGGCGGAACCGGCGTTAACTTTCAGGCCGTTGGTGCGAAACGGCCATTCGGTATCGCGTCGGTATCACGTCGGTATTGCGTCGGTGGGTGGTCCGGTTAACGGCCAACGTCAGTCCCGCACCCTCTGCGGCTTGAAGGGGGCCATGCCTTCCCGCGCGAGTTCGTCGGCGCGTTCGTTCTCGGGGTGGCCGGCATGGCCCTTGATCCACTCCCAGGTCACCTGGTGCCGGCCACGCGCTTCGTCCAGCCGACGCCAGAGGTCGTCGTTCTTGACGGGCTTCTTCGCCGAGGTGCGCCAGCCGTTCCGCTTCCAGCTATGGATCCATTCGGTGACGCCGTTGCGGACGTAGACCGAGTCGGTCACGACCGTAATGACGGAGGGTCGCGTCAGCGCCTCGAGCGCGCCGATGGCGGCCATGAGCTCCATCCGGTTGTTCGTCGTCGCCGCTTCGCCGCCGTTCAACTCGCGGGTCTTTAGAACGGCATCGCCGTCGCGGGCGACCATCAGGACGCCCCAGCCGCCGGGTCCGGGGTTTCCTGAACAGGCCCCGTCGGTGTAGGCGAAAAGTTCGCTCATGCCGGGATGTCGATCAATCCGACGTGCCCGGGGAGCGCCTCGACGCGCGCGAGCCAGGCTTGGACGGCCGGAAAGCGGGCGAGGTCGAAGCCGCCCTTGGTTCCCGCCGAATGGGTGTAGCCGTAGAGCGAGATGTCGGCGACGGTCGGACGGTCGATGGCGATCCAGTCGCGGGTGCGAAGGGCCTCGTCCATGATGGCGAGGAGGGCGTGCCCGCGGTCGAGAAGTTCGCCCAGCCGTTCGGGGGTGCGCAGGTGTCGGCGGCTTTCATAGGACAGGATCGCGGCGCGAACGGCGATGACGCCCTCGTGCTGGTTCTGCTCCCAGAACATCCAGCCGAGGGTCAGCGCGCGCTCGACGGGGTCGGAGGGCATCCAGTCGGTGCCGTCCGCGAGGTAGCAGAGGATCGCGTTCGATTCCGGGATGCGCGTGCCGTCAGCGAGTTCGAGGACCGGCAGTTTCTTCAGGGGCAACGCACCCATGCTGTGCGCCGCTGCGAGGGCGGTCGACTCGTACTCCATCCCGAGGTGGCGGTATGGCCGACCAAGAAGCGCAAGGAGGAGTCGCACCTTGTAGGAGTTGCCCGAGGACGGCATCGAATAGAGCGTGAGGTCAGTCATTCCGGCGTGCCCTGAGGATGATGAAGGGGTCTGTCGTACCGCCGAGGCCCTTCTCGGCGCCGGTGGTCCGGTCGAGGACTGTGAAACCTGCGTCGGCGAGAAGGCCGTCGAGCTCGTCCTCGCCGTAGAATGTGTAGAAGCGGCCGAGGCTGTCTCGCGCCTCGCCGGTTCCTGTCTTGAGGCCGAGATGGAAGAAGCCCCCCGGCTTCAGCGCGCGAGAAATCCGGGCGAGGTGGACAGGCATCTCGGCGCGGGGCGCGTGCAGGAGCGAGAAGTTGGCCCAGATGCCGTCGTAGACGGCGGTCGCGTCCAGGTCGTCGAAGGTGGCGATGCGGACGTCGATGCCGAAGCGGTCGAGCGCGACGCGCGCCATTTCAGGGGAGGCATCCCAGGCGTCGACCTCGAAGCCCTCTCGCATCATGCGGGACGCCGCGCGGCCGGGTCCGCAGCCGAGGTCGAGGATGCGGGCTGACGCGGGAAGAGCGGCGATGAAGGCTTCGAGATGACGGTCGGGCCGCCCTTTGGCGAAGCGGTCGGCATAGTCGTCGGCGCGCAGCGCGTAGGCCGCAAGCGTCTCGGCGTCCGGCATCAGGCGCTGGCCTTGCGCAACACGCGGGGCACCTTGAAGTTGACGGTTTCGATGGCGGTCTCGACCATCTCGACGGTGACGTCGAAGCGGTCGCGGAAGGCGTCTATGACCTCGTTCACGAGCACCTCGGGCGCGCTGGCGCCCGCGGTGAGGCCGATGGACCGGATGTCGCCGAGCGCGCGCCAGTCGATCTCGTCGGCGCGCTGGACGAGCTGGGCATAGCCGCACCCCGCGGCGCGGCCCACCTCGACGAGGCGCTTGGAGTTGGACGAATTCGGCGCACCGATCACGAGAAGGGCGTCGATCACGGGCGCGATCCGCTTCACGGCTTCCTGACGGTTGGTGGTGGCGTAGCAGATGTCTTCCTTGTGCGGCCCGACGATGGAGGGGAAGCGGGCCTGAAGCGCTGCGACGATGTCGGCGGTGTCGTCGACCGACAGCGTCGTCTGCGTGATGAAAGCGAGGCGGGTCGGATCGCGGGGCGCGATGGAGGCCACGTCGTCGACCGTCTCGACAAGGATCACCTCGCCCTCGGGCAACTGGCCCATGGTGCCGAGCGTCTCGGGGTGACCGGCGTGGCCGATCATCACCATCTGGAGGCCGTTCGCGTAATGGCGCTCGGCCTCGATGTGGACCTTCGAGACGAGGGGGCAGGTGGCGTCGACGTAGACCATGTTCCGGCGCTCGGCCTCGGCCGGGATCGCGCGCGGGACGCCGTGGGCCGAGAAGATGACCGGGCGGTCAGCGGGGCACTCGTCCAGCTCTTCGACGAAGACCGCTCCCTTGCCGCGAAGCTCGTCGACGACATAGCGGTTGTGGACGATCTCGTGACGGACATAGACCGGCGCGCCCCATTTCTCGAGCGCGAGTTCCACGATCTTGATGGCGCGGTCGACGCCGGCGCAGAAGCCGCGCGGCGCGGCGAGGTAGAGGGTCAGCAGTGGTTTCGTCATGTCGCGGAGAGAGGTATGCGCTTTGGGCGCCAGCGTCCAGTCGGGCCTAGCTGTCGCCGCCAGTATCGCGGGGCTCGCGCGGCGGACGGCCGATCACGTCCTTGAGTTCATCCAGCTCGATGAAGTTGTCGGCCTGGCGGCGCAGTTCGTCGGCGATCATGGGCGGCTGCGAGCGGATCGTCGAGACGACCGAGACGCGCACGCCCTGGCGCTGGAGGCTTTCGACCAGAGGGCGGAAATCGCCGTCGCCCGAGAAGAGGACGATGTGATCGACGCGAGGGGCCAGCTCCATGGCGTCGACCGCAAGCTCGATGTCCATGTTGCCCTTGATCTTGCGCCGACCCTGGCCGTCGGTGAATTCCTTGGCGGGCTTCGTGACCATGCTGAAGCCGTTGTAATGCAGCCAGTCGACCAAGGGCCGAATGGGGGAATATTCGTCGTTTTCCAGCAGGGCGGTGTAATAGAAGGCCCGCAGCAGCTTGCCGCGACGCATGAATTCCTGCCGTAAAAGCTTATAATCAATGTCGAAACCGAGAGCCTTCGCCGACGCATACAAATTGGATCCGTCGATGAACAGCGCAAGCCGTTCGTCCTTGTAAAACATACGAGAACGTCCTTTCAGAATTTCCCCGACACCGTGAGCGGACGAAACGTCCATGCCCGAGTGCGCGTTAATATGAGTTAAACCCTCTGACATTCAACTATCCTTTTGCGTAGGAGCGTCGCGTCATCTGCGGAACGTCGCGTCGTCACGATCGCGCGAAACCTGCCCTGCAGGCTCAGTTTGCCCTTGTGTTTCAGGGACCGCTTCAATACGTAGACGCCCTGATCCCATTCAAGACGGAGACCTCGTTATGGCCCGCGTGACGGTTGAAGACTGCGTTGACAAGGTTCCGAACCGGTTCGAGCTGGTGATGCTTGCCGCGCATCGGGCGCGAGAGATCGCGACGGGATCGCCTCTGACGGTCGACCGGGACAACGACAAGAACCCTGTCGTGAGCCTTCGCGAGATCGCCGACGAGACGCAGTCGGCCGAGGATCTGCGCGAGCGGATGATCGAGGCGAACCAGACCCAGATCGAGGTCGACGAGCCCGAAGAGGACGCCATGGCGCTTCTGATGGGCGCCGAGAGCGACAAGCCGGTCGAAGACGACCTGAGCGAGGAAAAGCTTCTTCGCGCCCTGATGGAAGCTCAGGGACAGCCGTAGGGTTTCACCCCCTGGGGGTGGGGGCCGGATGATCGACGCCGACGACCTGATCGCTCTGGTCCAGAACTATAACCCGAAGACCAACGCCGACCTGATCCGCCGGGCCTATGCCTATGGCGACAAGATGCACGACGGCCAGCTGCGCCATTCGGGCGAGAGCTATTTCACGCATCCCGTCGCGGTGGCGGCGATCCTGACCGAGCAGCAGCTCGACGACGCCACCATCGTCACCGCCCTTCTGCACGACACCATCGAGGACACTCGGTCGACCTATTCCGAGGTCGAGCGTCAGTTCGGCGCCGAGATCGCCGGGCTGGTCGACGGCGTCACCAAGCTGACCAACCTTCAGTTGTCGTCCTCGGAGACGAAACAGTCCGAGAACTTCCGCAAGCTGTTCATGGCGATGTCGAAAGACCTGCGGGTCATCCTCGTCAAGCTGGCCGACCGTCTGCACAACATGCGCACCATCCGGGCCATGCGGCCCGACAAGCAGCTGCAGAAGGCGCGCGAGACGATGGACATCTATGCGCCGCTTGCCGGGCGCATGGGGATGCAGTGGATGCGCGAGGAGCTGGAGGATCTGGCGTTCCGCGTCCTGAATCCGGAAGCACGCAACTCGATCATCCGGCGGTTCATCACGCTTCAGCGGGAATCGGGCGACGTGATCCAGAAGATCACCCGCGACCTCGAGGGCGAACTCGAGAAGGCGGGCATCGACGCGCAGGTCTTCGGGCGAGCGAAGAAGCCGCACTCGATCTGGCGCAAGATGGAAGAGAAGAAGATCGGCTTCTCCCGGCTGTCGGACATCTATGGCTTCCGCGTGATCGTCAGCAAGGAGGACGAATGCTACGCCGCGCTCGGCGTCGTCCACCGCCGCTGGCGGGCGGTACCGGGCCGGTTCAAGGACTACATCAGCCAGCCCAAGTCGAACGGCTATCGCTCGATCCACACGACGGTCTCGGGGCGCGACGGCAAGAGGGTCGAAATCCAGATCCGCACGCGCGAGATGCACGAGGTCGCCGAGGCGGGCGTTGCGGCGCACTGGTCCTATCGCGACGGCGTCCGGGCCGAGAACCCCTTCGCCGTCGACCCGGCGAAGTGGATCGCCTCGCTGTCCGAGCGCTTCGACACCGAGGACGACCACGACGAGTTCCTCGAACACGTCAAGATGGAGATGTACGCCGACCAGGTCTTCTGCTTCACGCCGAAGGGCGAGGTGGTGAAGTTGCCGAAGGGCGCGACCCCGCTGGACTTCGCCTATGCCATCCATACCCGGATCGGCGACAGCTGCGTCGGCGCCAAGGTCGACGGCATCCGCGTGCCGCTGTGGACGCGGCTGCGCAACGGGCAGTCGGTCGACATCATGACGGCCGAGGGCCAGCGCCCGCAGGCGACGTGGATCGACATCGTGGCGACGGGACGCGCCAAGGCCGCCATCCGGCGGTCCCTGCGCGAAGAGGACCGCGAGCGCTTCATCAAGCTGGGGCGCGAGCTGGTTCGCGTGGCCTTCGATCACGTCGGCAAACGGCCGACCGAGAAGGCGTTGCGGATCGCGGCCAAGCAGATCGGCATCGACGGCAGCCGCGAACTGTTGGCCCGCATCGGATCGGCCGAAATACCTTCGCGCGACGTGATCGAGACGCTTTATCCCGGCCCATCGGGCAAGACCGGCGACGAGGTGGACGTGAGCCGCGCGGTGGTTGGCCTGAAGCCCAGCCAGACCTTCAGCCGCGCGGCATGCTGCCAGCCGGTGCCGGGCGAGCGGATCGTCGGCATCAGCTATCGCGGCCGCGGCGTCATCGTCCACGCCATCGACTGCGAGGCGCTGGCCGAGCTCCAGAACGACTCGGACAGATGGGTCGACCTGCACTGGCAGGACGGCAGACATCCGCCTGTCCACAACGTCAGCCTCGACATGACGATCGCCAACGACAGCGGTGTCCTGGGCCGTATCTGCACCCTGATCGGGGAGCAGGGGGCCAACATTTCGGACCTTGTCTTCATCGACAGGAAACCGGACTTTTACCGTCTTATTGTTGACGTAGACCTTCGAGATGTTGAACACCTGCACGCAGTCATGCTTGCCTTGGAGGCGGACAGCGACGTCGCATCGCTGGTCAGGCACCGGGATCTTGAACGCAAGCCCTGAGGGGAAAGGTTTTGGTCTTCAAGCGGCGCAAGCCAAGGACCTATGTCGAGATCGTCAGTGAAAGCTTCTATCCCAGGGGTGGGTGGCGGCGGGCGTCGTGGTACGTCATGTACCGCCTGCGCCGCCTTCCCGATCCGGCCCACAAGATCAGCCGCGGGATCGCCGCCGGTGTCTTCACCTCGTTCACGCCGTTCTTCGGGCTGCATTTCCTGATCGCGGGTGTGCTGTCGCTTCTGATCCGGGGCAACGTCATCGCCGCCCTTCTGGGCACGTTCATCGGCAACCCGCTGACCTTCCCGCTGATCGCCGCCGTGTCGATGGAACTGGGGTCCTGGATGCTGGGCTATCCGGGCCTGCCACTTCCGCTGGTGCTGGCGTCCTTCTCGGATGCGGCGCTCGACCTGTGGCGAAACGCGACGGCGATCTTCTCGGGCGAGCCGGCCAACTGGAGCGGGCTGGCCCTGTTCTGGCGCCGCGTCTTCCTTCCCTACACCGTGGGCGGCATCCTTCCCGGACTGGCGGCGGGCATCGCGACCTACATCCTGTCGAACCCGCTGATCGCAGCCTACCAGAAGGCGCGCGTCGCGCGGCTGAAGAAGCGCTTCGCCAAGAAGCGCGAGAAGGTCATCTCGCGCCGCATGGAGATGGCGGAGCCGGGCAAGCCGGACCGAGCGGCGGCCGAGTAGGCTTGCCTGAAACGGGATGTCGTGCGACGTGATCGCATGGCCCGGAAGACGACGAGCAGGAAAAGAAAAACAACGGCCAAGACGCCCGCCCGGCGCGGCCGCAGGTTTGCGCCCGGACGCTGGCTGGTGCGGGGGCTGTGGTCCTTTGCGCTGGCATTGGTGCTGATGGTCGCGGCCTATGCCGTGCTGACGCCGCCAACCACGCCCTACATCCTGTCGGAAGGTCTTCGGCTGAGGTCGGTCGAGCGGATCTGGGTGCCCTTCGAGAGGATCGCGCCTGTGGTCGCGCGATCCGTCGTCGCCGCCGAGGACGCGAACTTCTGCCTGCACTGGGGCGTAGACATGAACGCGCTGCGCGACGCCATTTCCGAAGGCGGGCAGCGCGGCGGCTCGACCGTGACGCAGCAGACGGTCAAGAACCTTTACCTCTGGCAGGGGCGGAGCTGGCCGCGGAAGGCGCTGGAAGGGTTGATGACCCCGCTCGCCGAGCTTTTCTGGAGCAAGCGCCGCATCGTCGAATTGTACCTGAACGTCGCCGAGTTCGACGAGGGCGTGTTCGGGATCGAGGCGGCGGCGCGGCATCACTTCGGGGTCGGCGCAAGCGAGTTGACCGCGCGGCAGGCGGCCCTGCTGGCCGCCGTCCTGCCCAACCCACGCGAGCGGAGCGCGTCGAAGCCGTCGGACGCCGTGCAGAAGCGGGCTCGCGCCATCGAGGACGGGGCGGCGACCATCGAACGGGACGGGCGTGCCGACTGTTTCTGACCCGCAGCGCTTGAATCCGGCCCAAGTCTTGGGCATTGAGGGTCGAGCGTCGCACGATCTGGATTTGCCGCGATGATACGCCTCTACCACGTCCCTCTCTCTCCCTTCTGCCGCAAGGTGCGGCTCTCGCTGGCCGAAAAGCGTCTCGAGGTCGAGTTGGTCGAGGAACGCTATTGGGAGCGAGACCCGGACTTCATCCGCCGCAACCCGGCCGGCAAGGTGCCGATCCTGAAGATCGACGGGCTGACCCTGAGCGAGAGCGCGGCGATCTGCGAATACCTCGAGGAACGCTATCCCGACCCGCCGCTGATGCCGCGCAACCCGGCGGCACGCCACGAGGTCCGCCGCCTGGTCGGCTGGTTCGACGACAAGTTCCACAACGAGGTGACCTCGAAGCTGCTGTACGAGAGGGTGAACAAGAAGATCACCAAGCAGGGCTATCCAGACAGCGGCAACGTCAAGGCGGGGGCGCGCGCGATCAAGTTCCACCTCCAGTATCTGGGCTGGCTTCTGGACGAGCGGCGCTGGCTCGCGGGGCCCGAGTTGACGCTCGCGGACTTCGCCGCTGCGGCGCACCTCTCGTCGCTGGATTACATCTCGGACGTCGACTGGAACCTGAACCCCACGGTCCGGGACTGGTACGCCAAGATCAAGTCGCGCCCGGCGTTCCGAAGCCTGCTGGCCGACGCGGTGCCGGGCTTTCCGCCGCCGGCGCATTATGCCGACCTGGATTTCTGAGGGCGTTCCGCCCCCGCCGCCTGCAGCGTTCGATGGACGCTGACGCGCTCAAGGCCCGACTGGTGGCCGAGGCGGTGGACGCGGGTTTTGCCGAAGCGCGGATCTGTCGGCCGGACGCGGTGCCCGAGGTGGCGAAGCGGCTGGCGGCCTTTCTGGCTGAGGGGCGGCACGGGCAGATGGGCTGGCTCGCCGAGCGGGCGCACTGGCGGGGCGATCCCTCGGCGCTCTGGCCCGAGGCGCGGTCGGTGGTGATGCTGGCCGAGCCCTATACGCCCGACCACGATCCGCTCGAGGATCTCGCGGCGACGGATCGGGGCGTGATCTCGGTCTATGCGCAGGGCCGGGACTACCACGACGTCGTCAAGAAGCGGCTGAAGCGGGTCGCGCGCTGGCTGGTTGCCGAGGCGGGGTGCGAGGTGAAGGTCTTCGTCGACACCGCACCCGTGCCCGAAAAGGCGCTTGGACAGGCGGCGGGGCTGGGCTGGCAGGGCAAGCACACGAACCTTCTGTCGCGGAGGCTTGGCAACTGGTTCTTCCTTGGCGCGATCTTCACGACGGCGGATCTGCCGCCCGACCCGCCCGAGGACGAGCACTGCGGAACGTGCCGAAAGTGTCTCGACATCTGCCCGACGGATGCGTTTCCGGCGCCCTTCCAGCTCGATGCGCGGCGCTGCATTTCCTACCTGACGATCGAGCACGAGGGGCCGGTCGATCCGGCGTTGAGGCCCGGACTGGGCAACCGCATCTATGGCTGCGACGACTGCCTCGCCGTGTGCCCCTGGAACAAGTTCGCCGTCGCAGGACGGGACGCGCGCTATGCCGCTCGCGCCGAAACCGACCTTCCGCCGCTGGCCGAGTTGGCAAGGCTGGACGATGCGGCATTCCGCGCGCGGTTCTCTGGCTCGCCGATCAAGCGGAGCGGGCGCAACAGGTTCGTGCGCAATGTGGGCTACGCCATCGGCAACTCCGGCGACCCGTCGCTGCGGCCGGTTGCCGAGGCGCTTGCACGCGACGCGGACCCGGCCGTGGCGGATGCGGGGCAATGGGCGCTGTCGCGTCTGGCGGCGTTCGGGCCGCGCTGGTAGGCAATCGACATGCACCCCGAGATCGACAACCCGGCTCGAGCCATTTCGCTGAAGGTCTCGTCTGTCTTTCTCTTCGTCATCATGGCCTCGCTCATCAAGGTGGCCTCCGAGGAGGTGCCGCCGGGCGAGGCGGTGTTCTTCCGGTCGCTCTTCGCCATTCCGGTCATCGTCGCCTGGCTGGCGTCGCGCGGGGAGCTCAAGACAGGGTTCAGAACCACGAGCGTGCGCGCCCATGTCTTTCGCGGTCTGATCGGGACCTCGGCAATGGCGTTGTCCTTTGCGGGACTGGCGATCCTGCCGCTCTACGAGGTGAAGGCGATCCAGTATGCCTCGCCCCTCTTCGTTGTCGTCCTTGCCGCTCTGATGCTGGGCGAGAAGGTGCGGAAGGTGCGTCTGACGGCCGTGTTCATGGGGCTGATCGGCGTGCTGATCGTGCTCTGGCCGCGACTGACCGCCTTCACCGACGGCAGCGCCGACGAGAAGCTGGCCTTCGGCGCGATGGTCGTCCTGTCGGGGTCGCTCTGCGCCGCCTTCGCGCAGATCCACGTCCGCCGTATGGTCGAGACCGAGCAGACCGCCGCCATCGTGTTCTGGTTCTCGCTAACTGCGACGATGCTGGCGCTGCTGACCCTGCCCTTCGGCTGGGCGGTTCCTTCGCCGCGCGCCGCCGTCATGCTGATCGGCGCGGGGCTGATCGGCGGCGTGGGGCAGATCCTGCTGACGAGCGCCTATCGCTTCGCCGATACAGGCGTGATCGCACCCTTCGAATATGCCTCGATGCTGTTCGCGGTCGGGATCGGATACACCGTCTTCTCGGAAGTGCCGACGGCGCAGCAGATGGTGGGGGCGGCGGTCGTCATCGCGGCGGGGGTGCTCATCATCCTGCGCGAACGGCAACTCAAGCTTCAGCGCGGCAAGGCGCGCCAGATCGTGACGAAGTACGGCTGAAACGAAAAAGCGGCCCGCAGGCCGCTTCCGTCGCCGGTGTCGCGCAGGCTACTGCCGCACGAGTTTCTCGTAGCTTTCCGAAATGTCGCGGGTGAGCGCGCCCACTTCGAAGGTGTAATCCCCGATCTGGCCGACGGGCGTCACCTCGGCAGCGGTGCCGGTGAGCCAGCACTGCTGGAAGCCCTCCATTTCGCCGGGCTCGATGTGCCGCTCGTGGACCTGGATCTGGCGGTCCTTCAGCATCCCGATGACGGTCTGGCGGGTCAGACCATTGAGGAAGCAGTCGGGCTTGGGCGTATGCACCTCTCCGTCCTTCACGAAGAAGATGTTCGCGCCGGTCGCCTCGGCGACGTAGCCGCGATAGTCCATGAAGAGCGCGTCCGAGCAGCCCTTGGCCTCGGCAGCGTGCTTCGAGGTGGTGCAGATCATGTAGAGGCCCGCGGCCTTGGCATGGACCGGGATCGTCTCGGGCGAAGGGCGCTTCCACTTCGAGATGTCGAGCTTCGCACCTTTCATCTTGGCGTCGCCGTAATAGTTGCCCCAGCCCCAGGCGGCGATGGCGAGGCGGACGGGGTTGCGGGCCGAGCTGACGCCCATATCCTCGCCCGCGCCGCGCCATGAGAGCGCACGGACATAGGCGTCGGTCAGGCCGTTCGCGGTCAGCACCTCCTGCTTCGCAGCTTCGATTTCGTCGACGGTGTAGGGGATCTTGAAGTCCAGCTCGCCGGCCGAGAAATGCAGGCGTTCGGAATGCTTGCGGCTGAGGAAGATCTTGCCGTTGTAGGCGCGCTCGCCCTCGAACACGGAAGAGGCGTAGTGGAGCGCGTGCGTCAGGATATGCACCTCTGCATCGCGCCACGGCACCATCTTGCCGTCCATCCAGATCAACCCGTCGCGATCGTCATATCCGGCCATGTCAGCCTCCAGATTTGCAAAAGTTGCCCAAATAGTTCCGCTTCGGACATTTTGTTGCGGAAAATTCGAGCATCGCTACCAATTGATTCTTGGAATGTCAACAAGGCTGACATAAAATCCCCGGTGAGGGCAGGGAGACGGCATGGCGGAAAGCGGTAGCAGCGCGGGGGGAGGAGAGACGCTTCTCTTCCTCACGGACGATCAGCTTCGTAAGGGGATCGAGGCGATGTTCTTCGCCTATCGCGGCTTCACCGCCGACCCCGATCGCATCCTGGAGGACAAGGGTTACGGCCGGGCGCATCATCGGGCGATCCACTTCATCAACCGCTCGCCCGGAACGACGGTCAACAACCTTCTGTCGATCCTCGGCGTGACGAAGCAGTCGCTGAACCGGGTACTGCGGACCCTGATCGACGACGGGCTTGTCCGCAGCGACGTGGGCACGCGGGACAAGCGAGAACGGCATCTCTACCTGACCGAGACGGGAGAGGTTCTGGAGCGTGAATTGTCGAACGCGCAACGCAAGCGGATGCGGGCGGCCTTCCGGCAGGCGGGTCCCGAGGCGGTGGTGGGCTTTCGTCAGGTCCTGGAAGCAATGATGGACAGCGACATGCGCCGACACTACGCCAAGCTCACCGAGACGGGCTGACGACATGGACACCGACGCACACCTTCTGATCGTGGACGACGACGAGCGTATTCGCGGGCTTCTCCAGAAGTTCCTGATGCGTCAGGGCTTCCTCGTGACCGCCGCGCGCGAGGCCGCGCACGCGCAGCGCATCCTGTCGGGGCTCGACTTCGACCTGATCGTGCTGGACGTGATGATGCCGGGCGAGGACGGCGTCAGCTTCTGCCGCCGCCTGCGCGAGACGCGGGACGTGCCGATCCTGCTTCTGACCGCGAAGGGCGACACCGCAGACCGGATCGCGGGGCTCGAGGCCGGGGCGGACGATTACCTCGCGAAACCCTTCGAGCCGCGCGAGCTGCTGTTGCGCATCAATTCGATCTTGCGTCGCGTCCCGGCGCCCGAGCCGTCGGACATCCATCCCAAGGTGCTGACGCTTGGCGCGCTGCGCTATGACGTCGAGAAGGGCGCGATGTGGGAGGGCGACCGGCCGGTGCGGCTGACGGCGACCGAGGCGCAGCTGATGCGGATCTTCGCGTCGCAGCCCGGAGAGGCGCTGTCGCGGGCGAAGCTGGTCGAGGATCTGGGGCGCGACGGCGGACAGGCGCAGGAGCGGGCGGTCGACGTGCAGATCACGCGGCTGCGGCGGAAGATCGAAGTCGACCCGCGCCAGCCGCGCTATCTTCAGACCGTTCGGGGCGCGGGCTACCTTCTGGCGCCGGACTGATCCGCCTTCCGCGCGGCATCCGGCCGACGGGGCTTGCCTGCGGCGGACGGATTTGAGACCAAGGGACATGACCCTGATCTATTGGCACGATGCCGCGCTGGAGCATGTCACCCCGCCCGGACACCCCGAGCGCGTCGACCGTGCGCGGACGGTGAAGGCGACGCTGTCCGCTATGGACGGCCTCGACTGGCGCGAGGCGCCGCTGGCGACGCGGGCCGACGTGACGCGTTGCCATCCCGAGCGGTATTTCGACCGCATCGCCAAGGCGGTGCCGACGTCATCGTACGTCTCCCTCGATGCGGACACGCATCTTTCTGCCGGGTCTCTCGATGCCGCCCTGCGTGCCGTCGGAGGATGCGGTGCGGCGGTCGATGCCGTGATGGCGGGCGAGGCGAAGACGGCCTTCGTCGCGATGCGTCCCCCCGGCCACCATGCCGAAACCGAGCGCGCCATGGGCTTCTGTCTGTTCGGAACCGCCGCCATCGCGGCGAAGAGGGCGCTGGACGAGCATGGGCTGTCCAAGGTCGCGGTCCTCGACTTCGACGTCCACCACGGCAACGGAACGCAGGACCTTCTCTGGTCGGAGGCGCGCACGCTGTTCTGCTCGTCGCACCAGATGCCGCTTTATCCCGGCAGCGGCGGCGCGCATGAGACAGGCGCCTGCGATAACGTCCTGAACGCGCCCCTTGCCCCGATGACGGGCGGGCGCGAGATGCGGCGCGCCTGGGGCGACATTCTGCTTCCTGCCGTCGACGATTTCGCGCCGGAGCTCATCATCGTCTCGGCCGGCTTCGACGCCCATGCCGCCGATCCGCTGGCGAACCTGAACTGGCACGAGGACGACTTCCGCTGGCTCACGCAGGAGATCTGCAAGCTGGCGGACGACCGGTGCGGCGGGCGCGTGGTCTCGACTTTGGAAGGCGGTTATGATCTGGACGCTCTCGCCGCGAGCACGCGCGCGCACGTCGAGGTTCTGAGGGAGCACGCAGCATGAACGGGACACCGGTCGCCGAGATGAGCTTCGAGGAAGCGATGAAGGAACTCGAGGCCGTGGTGGGGCGGCTTGAGTCGGGCGACGTGCCTCTCGAGGATTCCATCAAGCTCTACGAGCGCGGCGCTGCGCTGAAGGATCACTGCCAGAAGAAGCTGGCGGAGGCCGAGGAGAAGGTCGCGCTGATCACAACCGATGCGGACGGCAACCCCAAGGGGCTTCAGCCCGCTGATATAAAGTGACCTTCGAGGCCAAGCGAGACGCGCACGCGGCCCGCATCGAGGCGCGGCTCGATGAGGCGATGCGCGATTTCCCCGATAACCGGATCACGGCGGGGATGCGCCACGCGCTTCACGGCGGCAAACGGCTCCGCGGCTTTCTGGTGCTGGAGAGTGCGGCGCTGCACGGCGTGCCAGCGGAGGACGCCGTCCACGCCGCTGCGGCGATCGAGGCGCTGCACGCCTACAGCCTTGTCCACGACGACCTGCCCTGCATGGACGACGATGACCTGCGGCGCGGTCAGCCCACGGTTCACGTCAAGTGGGACGAGGCGACGGCGGTTCTGGTCGGCGACGCCCTTCAGGCCCTGGCGTTCGAGATGGTCGCGAGCGGTGGTCTGCCGGCCGAGCGGCGGCTGGACCTTTCGGCCGCGCTCGCCTTCGAGGCGGGGGGCCGCGGACTGATCCGGGGGCAGGCGATGGATATCGCGGCCGAGACGGCTACGGAACCGTTCACGCTCGACGAGATCGAAAGCCTTCAGGCGGGAAAAACCGGCGCGCTGATCGAGTGGAGTTGCGCGGCCGGCCCGCTCATGTCCGGCGCGGACAGCACCACCATGTGCCACTTCGCGCGCTGCCTGGGACTTGCCTTTCAGATCGCGGACGACATTCTTGATGCAACCGGGGACGAAGTGAAGGCCGGCAAGCGCGTCGGCAAGGACGCGGCGGCGGGCAAGGCCACCTTCGTTTCGCACCTCGGGACGGACGGCGCGAAAGATCGGGCGCGTGCATTGGTTGCGGAGGCGCTGCACATGCTCGCCCCATATGGTCCTGAAGCCGATGCCTTGCGGGAGGCGGCCCGGTTCGTTATCTCGCGCGAGTTCTGAATGCCCGGAGACGTCATGTCGGATAAACCCGCCACACCCATCCTGGACCGCGTCGCCTCTCCCGCCGACCTCAGGCGCCTGTCCGATGCCGAGCTGCGCGAGGTTGCCGACGAACTGCGGGCGGAGACGATCAGCGCCGTCAGCGAAACTGGCGGGCACCTGGGCGCGGGCCTGGGTGTGGTCGAGTTGACCGTGGCGCTGCACGCCGTCTTCGACACGCCGCGCGACAAGCTGGTGTGGGACGTCAGCCACCAGACCTATCCGCACAAGATCGTGACGGGCCGGCGCGATCGCATCCGGACGCTGCGCAAGGAAGGTGGCCTGTCGGGCTTCACGAAGCGATCCGAGTCCGTCTACGACCCCTTCGGCGCGGCGCACTCTTCGACCTCGATCAGCGCGGCGCTCGGCTTTGCCGTGGCGCGCGATCTGGGCGGGACCACCGATGGCGGGCTTGGCGACGCGATAGCGGTCATCGGCGACGGGGCGATCAGCGCGGGCATGGCCTATGAGGCGCTGAACAACGCGGGTCACCTGGGCAAGCGGATGTTCGTCATCCTGAACGACAACGAGATGTCCATCGCGCCGCCCGTGGGGGCGATGTCTTCGTACCTGTCGCGGCTCTATGCCGGGGCGCCGTTTCAGGAACTGAAGTCTGCCGCCAAGGGTGCGGTCAGCCTGTTGCCCGAGCCCTTCCGCGAGGGAGCGCGGCGCGCGAAGGACATGCTGAAGCACACGATGGTGGGCGGGACGCTGTTCGAGGAACTGGGTTTCAGCTACGTCGGCCCCATAGACGGCCACGACCTGGACCAGCTTCTGCCGGTTCTGCGCACCGTCAAGGCGCGGGCCACGGGGCCGATCCTGATCCACGTCATCACCAAGAAGGGCAAGGGCTATGCCCCGGCCGAACGGGCGCGCGACCGCGGCCACGGCGTGTCGACCTTTGACGTCATGACGGGCGAGCAGAAGAAGGCGCCGTCGAACGCGCCGGCATATACCAAAGTCTTCGCCCGGGCGCTGATCGAAGAGGCGAGCCGGGACGACAGGATCGTGGCGGTGACCGCGGCGATGCCGGACGGCACGGGGCTCGACCTATTCGGCGAGAGGTTCCCGCGTCGGATGTTCGACGTGGGCATCGCCGAGCAACACGCGGTCACCTTCTGCGCCGGGCTGGCGGCGGGAGGCATGAAGCCATTCTGCACGATCTACTCGACCTTTCTTCAGCGCGGGTATGATCAGGTTGTCCACGATGTAGCCATCCAGCGCCTGCCGGTGCGCTTCGCCATCGACCGCGCCGGGCTGGTCGGTGCCGATGGCGCGACGCACGCGGGTGCCTTCGACGTGGCCTACCTGTCGAACCTGCCGGGTTTCGTGGTGATGGCGGCCGCTGACGAGGCCGAACTGGTCCACATGGTCGCGACCGCTGCGGCGCATGACACGGGGCCGATCGCCTTCCGTTATCCGCGAGGCGAAGGCGTCGGCGTCGAGATGCCCGAACAGGGCCGGGTGCTGGAAATCGGCAAGGGCCGGATCGTGCGGGAGGGTGGACGCGTCGCGCTTCTGTCGTTCGGCACGCGCCTGTCCGAGGTCGAGGCCGCCGCCGAGGCATTGGGCGCCCGGGGCATCAAGCCGACCGTCGCGGACGCGCGCTTCGCAAAACCACTCGACCGCGACCTGATCCTGTCGCTTGCAGCCAGCCACGAGGCGCTCATCACCATCGAGGAAGGCGCCGTCGGAGGCTTCGGCAGCCACGTGGCACAGCTTCTGGCCGACGAGGGCGTCTTCGACCGGGGGCTTCGCTATCGCTCGATGGTGCTTCCCGACGTGTTCATCGACCAGGCCAGCCCGAAGGCGATGTACGACGTTGCGGCCATGAACGCGCCACAGATCGAGGCGAAGGTTCTCGAGGTCCTGGGTATCGCGGACATCTCGCGCCGGGCGTGACGTCTCAGATCAGCCAGTAGCTTCCGGCGATCAGTCCCAGGACGGCGACGTAGGCATAGCCTGCCAGCACGTAGAGCCCGTCCTTGACCATCAGCCCGAAGGCGAAAAGCGCGACGGCCACCGCGCATAGCGTCGTGAAGAACGGCAGGATCTCGAGGAATGGCCAGGTGGCCACGATCAGTAGGATCGCAGCCAGCGGCAGGACCTTGAGGGGCCGACGCGCGAGCGGCGTCAGGCGGGCGCGGGTATGGCGGCCGATGAACGCAGCCGGCTTCCCGGCCCAGTCGAGGCCCTTGCAGAACTTCTCGGACGACACTTCGCGGCGGGCAATCCAGCCCGGCAACCACAGGTGGTCGCGACCTAGCGCCCATTGCCCGACGATGAGGGCGATGATGACGGCACCGATAGTGGGCGCCGTAGGAATGCCGGACAGGGGCGTGACCATAATCAGGGACACGACGAAGAGTAGGGTGGCAAAGCTGTTCTCGCCTGTCGATTCGACGAGGTCCTGCACCGATACGTCGCGTCCCTTGGCGGCGCCGCGGAGGCGGGCCAGGAGCGATTGGAGCGGGTCTTCTTCGGAAACTGCAGCCTCGGTCATGGCATATGAACGGGGTCGGGCCATCGCGGTTCCGACGTGAGCGGCAAATCAGCCGCGCTCGGCCGCCATCAGTGCGGGCAGTCCCTCGCGGTAGGATGGATAGAGAAGCTTCACGCCGAGCTCGGACTTGATCCGGTCGTTCCGCACCTTCTTCGACTCTGCATAGAAGCTGCGCGCCATCGGGGTCAGGTCCGCCTCCTCGAATCTAATCGACGGCGGCAGTGGAAGGCCGAGAAGCTCCGCGGCGTGGGCGATGACGTCCTGTGGCGGAGCGGGATCGTCGTCGCAGACGTTGTAGATCGCACCTGGGTTGGGATGCCGGATCGAAGCCAGGAGAACCTGCGCGATATCGTCGACGTGGATGCGGCTGAAGACCTGACCCTCCTTGATGATCCTCCGCGCGGTGCCGTTGCGGACCTTCTCGAACGGGCCGCGACCCGGGCCGTAGATGCCGGCGAGGCGGAAGATGTGAAGGGGAAGCCCGAGGGCCTGCCATTCGGCCTCGGCCGCGACGCGCGCCTGACCGCGCCGGGTCGCGGGCGTGAGGGGCGCGGTTTCGTCCACCCATTCACCCTCGTGGTCGCCATAGACGCCGGTGGTCGACAAATATCCGACCCACTCGAGGTGGCGCGCCTCACGGATCGCATGTCGCGCTTCGTTCAAGACCGGATCGCCCGTAGTGTCAGGCGCGACCGACGTGAGAAGATGCGTCGTCCGGTCGAAGGGCAGGGGAGCGCCCGGCCAGAGGATCGGCTCGACGCCTTCCTCTGCTAGCCGTTCCGCCTTGTCGGTGGATCGCGTGGTGCCGAGGATGGTCCAGCCCTCGGCAAGAAGGTGAGGCGTCAGAGCGCGGGCCGAAAAGCCGTGACCGATGGAGAGAAGAGTACCACTCATGCCGCGATCATTCGCGGGCTGCCTTCAAGGATCAACCCTTCCAGTAGTCGAGAAGACCCAGAAGTTTGCGTTCGGACGCTCGAAGACCCCTGAGATCCTCCGCTTCGACCTGCAGCGCCTCGGGCGTCTCGGCCAACGCGATGACGGCGGGATGGATGTAGGAGGTGCGCGCGATGGTGGGCGTGTTGGCAAGCCGTTCGGCCGCGGCCTCGGACATGCCCTTGATGGTCACCCTATCGGCCTTCGCGGCCGCTTCGAGCGCGGCAACCGACCCTGCCCAGGTTCTGAACGTCTTGGCGGTCAGGTCGGGCTGGCCGGTCGCCTCTTGAATCCAGGCATTGACCTGATCCGAGCTGACGGCGCGCGCGTCTCCATCCTCGTCGATCCAGGTGACCAGTTCCGCCCCCGGAAGGTCGTGCAGCTTCTGCAGCGTCTCCATCAGCTTGCGATTGCCGACCTGTCGCATGACCTTCTTGTTGCCCTTTGCGACATAGTTGAGGTGGAGGGCGTGATCCTGAAGGCGCAGGTGCTTCGACTTCAGCGTCGTCGCGCCGTAGGTGCCGTTCTCGTCGGCGTATTCGGGATTGCCGACGCGGAGCGACAGGCAGTCCATCATGGCGACGACGGCGGCTATGGCGAAGCCCTGCTCTCCCGCGTCGAGGTTCAGGTGCTTGGACACGCGCCGGCGGATGCCGGGAAGGCAGCGGCCGAAGTCGGCGAGACGCTCGAATTTCCGCTCGGACCTGAACGTGGTCCAGTCGGGGTGATAGCGATACTGCTTCCGCTCGCGCACGTCATAGCCGGTGGCCTGAAGATGGCCGTTCGGCTTGGGACAGATCCAGACGTTCTCGTAGGCAGGCGGGACCGCGAGGGACTCGATCCGCTGGCGTTCCGCGCCGCGCGAAATGCGTGTGCCGTCGGGAGCGATGTAGGAAAATCCCCGCCCCTTCCGCTCGCGCCGGATGCCGGGTCGGTTGTCGGGATAGTAGGTGAGGCTGGCGGGTGCGGCGTTCATTTCGATCAAACGCACGTCGTGGTGAAAGGTTTCTCGAGTGGAGGGCGTCTCGCGCGGCCCCTTGCATGGCACGGTCAGGGATGAAACCTTGAGCCATGCAGACCCCGATCTCCTCATGGGCCGATGCGGCCCCCCGCCTTGTCGCCGTCGCCGCAGGACGCGAGCCCGCGGACCTCGTCATCCGGGGCGGCCGGCTGGTCAACGTGCAGTCGCGCGAGGTGCTGGACGGCTGGGACGTGGCGGTGGCCGAGGGGCGGTTCGCCTTTGTCGGGCCGGACGCGTCACATTGCATCGGACCCGATACGCGGGTGATCGAAGCCGAGGGGCGATACCTGATCCCGGGCCTGATCGACGGGCACATGCACATCGAAAGCGGGATGCTGACTCCCGCCGAATTCGCCGCCGCGGTGATCCCGCACGGCACGACGACGATGTTCACCGACCCGCACGAGATCGCCAACGTCCTGGGGCTGGAGGGGGTGCGGCTGATGCACGACGAGGCGCTGATGCAGCCCGTCAGCATCTTCACCCAGATGCCGAGTTGCGCACCCTCAGCGCCGGGGCTCGAGACGACGGGGTTCGAAATCTCGCCCGAGGATGTCGCCGAGGCGATGACATGGCCCGGAATCGTCGGACTGGGAGAGATGATGAACTTTCCCGGCGTCATCAACGGCGATCCAAAGATGCTGGCCGAGATCGCGGCGACGCAGCGGGCGGGCAAGACCGTGGGTGGGCACTATGCGAGCGCTGACCGAGGGATCCCGTTTCACGCCTATGCGGCGGGCGGGCCGGCGGACGACCACGAGGGGACGGCCGAGGCTGACGCCATCGCGCGGGCGCGGCAGGGGATGCGGTCGATGCTGCGGCTGGGGTCGGCCTGGTACGACGTGGAAAGCCAGATCACGGCGGTGACGGAGAAGGGTCTCGACCCGCGCAACTTCATCCTCTGCACCGACGACTGCCATTCGGGGACGCTGCTGAACGAGGGGCACATGAACCGCGTGGTGCGGCACGCCATCGCCTGCGGCTGCGATCCGCTGGTCGCGCTCCAGATGGCGACGATCAATACGGCAACCCACTTCGGGCTCGAGCGGGAGCTGGGGAGCATCGCACCGGGGCGGCGGGCGGACGTGATCCTGACATCGGACCTGCGGACCCTGCCGGTGGAGCATGTGATTGCACGGGGTGTGACAGTCGCGGAGGACGGCGAAATCCGGGTGGAGTGTCCGCATCTCGACTGGCCCGAAACCGCCCGGAATACGGTTCACCTTGGCAAGACCCTGGCGGCGATGGACTTCCGCATCGTCGCGCCTGAGGGACGCAACGCGGTGACGGTGCGCGTGATCGGCGTGGTCGAAAACCAGGCGCCGACAAAGGCGCTGACGGCCGAGCTTCCGGTGGTCGACGGCGTGGTGGAAGGCGAAGGCGGCGTTTGCCAGATCGCGCTGGTGGAACGGCATCGGGCCACGGGCGACGTGGTTAATGGATTTGTTTCAGGCTTCGGCTACGAGGGACGCATGGCCATCGCCTCGACCGTCGCGCACGACAGCCATCACATGATCGTCGTGGGCACCGACCGCGAGATGATGGCGGCGGCCTCGAACCGTCTGGGTGAGGTGGGCGGTGGTGTGACGGTCTGGAAGGACGGGGCCGAGATCGCTCTGGTCGAATTGCCGATCGCGGGCCTGATGTCCGACAGCCCGGCGGGCGAGGTGGCGGCGAAGGCGCAGCGGATGGTCGAGGCGATGGCGGAGTGCGGCTGCACGCTCAACAACGCCTACATGCAGCACTCGCTCCTGGCGCTTGTCGTCATCCCCTCGCTGCGGATCAGCGACCTGGGCCTTGTCGACGTCGACCGCTTCGAGTTGACCGACCTTTTCGGAGACACCGAATGACCGACGGCCGACTTGCCATCGAAAGCCCCGAAGCCTCCGAGCACGAGGCCTTCGATGACGCCGACGCTGCGGTTGCCCGGCTCATCGAGCTTTACAACGGCTCGACGCAGTTCCTCTGCGACCGTTTCGCGGCGGTCATCATGAAGGGTCGGCCGGACAAGCGCTATCGCGCCTTCTACCCCGAGATCCGGATTGCGACGACCACCTTCAACTTCACCGATACGCGGCTCAGCTTCGGTCATGTCACCGAGCCCGGCCGCTATTCGACGACGATCACGCGACCCGACCTCTTCGCCAATTACCTGCGGCAGCAGATCGGCCTGCTTGTCCGCAACCACGACATGCCGGTCCATATCGGACTGTCGGCAACGCCTATCCCGATCCACTTCGCGGTGGCGAACGATCCGACCCTGACGGTGCCGCAAGAGGGCGCAGTCGACTTCAACCTGCGTGACATCTTCGATGTGCCCGAGCTGTCGACGATGAACGACGACATCGTCAACGGCTACGGGTTCAAATACCAGGACGGTTCGCGGCCCCTGGCGCCCTTCACGGCGCAGCGGGTCGATTATTCGCTGGCGCGGCTTGCGCATTACACAGCCACGACGCCCGAGCATTTCCAGAACCACGTCCTGTTCACCAACTACCAGTTCTACGTCGAGGAGTTCGAAGCCTACGCGCGCGCCGAGCTGGCCTCGGCCACGGGCGGCTATACCTCGTTCGTCGGTCCCGGCAATATCGAGATCACCGAGCCCGACGCGCCTCTACCCCTGCCCACGAAGCTGCCGCAGATGCCGACCTTCCACCTCAAGCGCGAGGGCGGTGCGGGCATCACGCTGGTCAACATCGGCGTCGGCCCGTCGAACGCCAAGACCGCGACGGACCACATCGCGGTCCTGCGTCCCCATGCCTGGCTCATGGTTGGTCACTGTGCGGGATTGAGAAATTCACAAAGGCTCGGCGACTTCGTTCTCGCCCACGGCTACCTGCGCGAGGATCACGTTCTCGACGACGATCTGCCGGTGTGGATGCCCATTCCGGCGCTGGCCGAGATCCAGGTGGCGCTGGAGGAAGCGGTGGCGGACGTCACCGAGTACCAGGGCTATGAGCTGAAGCGGATCATGCGGACGGGCACCGTCGCCACCATCGACAACCGGAACTGGGAGCTGCGGGACCAGTCCGGCCCCGTCCAGCGCCTGAGCCAGTCCCGCGCCATCGCTCTCGACATGGAATCTGCTACCATCGCCGCCAACGGATTTCGCTTCCGGGTGCCGTATGGCACGCTTCTCTGCGTGTCGGACAAGCCCCTGCACGGTGAGCTCAAGCTGCCGGGCATGGCGTCCGAATTCTATCGCACGCAGGTTGCCCAGCACCTGTTGATCGGTATCCGCGCGATGGAGAAAATCCGCGAGATGCCGATCGAGCGGATCCACTCACGAAAGCTCAGAAGCTTCGAGGAAACGGCCTTCCTCTAGGCTATGCTCCCTTGTTTCCTTGGGGTTTGCGCGAAAATCGGCCTTCGGGCGCGCGCGACGGCGCTTCAGCGGCGGAACTCTAACGTGCAGTTATCGTTGAGGTAATCGGACCTGCCCTGTGCTTCCATCGGAATTCCGGCCTCGAGATCGGCCAAAAAGTCGGTTTACGTGCCACAAATCGTTGTGTAGTGCCACGATATCCAGTTAAATAAGGGCAATGAGCCACTAGAACAGGCCAGAACGAGGAGTATTCATCATGGCAAAACCCCTGACCAAGACCCAGCTGGTCTCCGCTCTCGCGGACAAGATGGAAAGCGACAAGAAGTCGGCAACCGCCGCCCTCGACGCGCTGACCGCCGTCATCACCGACGAAGTGTCGAAGGGCGGCGCCGTCACCCTTCCGGGCGTCGGCAAGATCTACTGCCGCGAGCGTCCCTCGCGCATGGTCCGCAACCCGGCGACGGGCGAGCAGATCAAGAAGGATGCCGACAAGGTCGTGAAGATGACCATCGCCAAGGCGCTGAAGGACAGCGTGAACGACTGATCCCAAGGGATCGGACGTTGCGTGAAGGGGCCGCGACTGCGCGGCCCTTTTTCATGTCAGGTCCGCGGAACGCGCGATAGCTGCACCGCGAGGATCCCGAAGGCGATGACCGCGACGCCGATGACGTCGAGGGGTCTCAGCGCCTCGCCCAGAAGTGCTGCTGCTATGGCGACGCCGAAGAACGGGTTCAGGAAGTGGAAGGTCGCCGCGCGGACTGCGCCGATCCGGCCGACCAGCCAGAACCACAGGACGGTCGCGACGAGACCCGGCATGATTACCGTGTAGAGGAACGCGCCGACCAGGAGGGGCGACCAGGTGACTGTCCAGGTCTCGAACAGCAGGGCGGGCACCCAGAGCGCCGCGCCGCCGACCAGCATCTGCAAACCGACCACCATGACGAGGTTGCCGCCCGAGGACGCACCCTTGAGCGCCAGGGTTGCCGTCGCCAGCGCCAGCGCGCCGAAACAGCAAAGCGCCACGCCGACCGGATCGACGCCGCCGGTCAGCCGCGTCCCCATGATGAGCGCCACGCCTGCGAAGCCCGCGATCAGGCCCGCAAGACCGAGAGGCCGGACCCGGTCGCCGAGAACGATCCAGCCGAGCGCCGCGACGATCAGGGGCAGGGACGAGGCGATGATGGCGGCGAGCGAGGCCTCGACCGTCTGCATCGCGACGAAGTTCAGCCCGAGGTAAAGCGCGTTCTGGCAAATGCCGAACAATACCGTCAGCCGCCATTGCTGCGGGGTCAGCTTCCAGGTCTGGCCGAGGGCGCGGGCGAGCGTCACGGCGATGACGCCCGCAAGCGTGAAGCGGATGGCGGAGACGGTGAGCGGCGGAGCCGCCTGTACGATGATCCGGGCCGAGGTGAAGGCAGATGACCAGATGAGCGCGAAGGTCAGCCCCGCTAGGATCGCCTTGAAGTCCATGTCCCGCCTCGTGTCTTTCGGCGGCCATAGCGCGTCTGGCGGTCGGCGTCAGCCCCCGCTGCGCAAGCGCGCGATGTATTCGCGCAGAAGCGGAACGCGGCGCGGGCGGAAGGACTGGCCGGTCGCTTTCGCGGTTTCGATGCGGTCCAGCCTGAACTTCCGGAAATCCTCGCGCAGGCAGCACCAGGCCAGGAGAACCTGCGTGTTCTCGAGGAACACGACGGCCAGAGGCAGCACACGGCGCTGCGTCGGCGTGCCGTCCGCATCGCGATAGTCGAGATCGAGCGCCGTCTCGTCCCACGAAGCGCCGCGCAGGACCGGCAGGCACCCGGGCGGTGGCGGGGCTTTCTCGTAACGGTAAACCAAGGAGACGGCATGCGCGGCCTCGCGGGCGACCCTCTCGGGCAGGCGGGCGGTGATCTTGGAAAGGGCCGATCGCGCCGCGCTTGCAAGGGCGGGGTCGCCGCTGGCCTCCACCTCGGCAAGGCCCAGCACCAGCGCCTCGACCTCGATCCGGTCGAGCAGTTGGGGCGGCATGGCAGGATCCTCGGTCAGCCGGTAGCCGAAGCCCGGTTCGCCGTCGATCACGGCGCCGGCGGCGCGGAGGCTCTCGATGTCGCGGTAAAGCGTGCGGCGGGATACGTCCGTCTCCTCGGCCAACCGCGCAGCGGTAACGGGCTGCGGAAGGGTCCGCAGGGTCTGGAGAAGGGTGAAGAGGCGATCGGTGCGAGGCATGGGCTGCTGACGGAAACTGGCAACAGGGTCACGGCAGAATGGATTCATCGCAAGACGCAAATCAAGGATGCTCGCCATGTTGACCCTCTACCACGCCCCCCAAAGCCGCTCGTCCCGCATCGTAGCCTTGATCGAGGAGCTGGGGATCCGCGACCGCGTCCAGGTCCAGACCATCTCGATCGCGAGGATGGACGGAACGGACGGCGCCGACGCGCGGAACCCGCATCCCGAAGGAAAGGTGCCCTTGCTGATTCAGGACGGGGTGGCAATCCGCGAGTCCGCCGCAATCGCGCTTCACCTGGCCGAGCTCTTTCCCCAAGCGGGTCTCGCGCTGCCCGTCGATCATCCCGAGCGCGGCCTGATGCTGTCGTGGCTGGCGTGGTACGGCGATGTGCTGGAGCCTGTGGTCGTCTTCGCCTTCGGCAAGATCGAGCATCCGCTGCTGCAACTCACGTTTCGCGGTCTGCCTGAAGCTCAAGCGCGTCTGGTCGAGGCCTTCGCGGACGGGCGGACATGGCTGGCCGGGAATCGTTACACCGTTGCCGACCTGATCGTCGCCTCGACGTTCCAATGGGCTCCGCACCTGATACCGGACGACGCTGCCGTCAAGGATTGGGTCGTGCGGTGCGGTTCGCGTCCGGCCATGCGCCTCGTCGCCGACGAAGACGCCCGGCTTCTGAAAGCGGGTTGAGTTCTTGCTAGGCCTTTCAGGCCGAACCGCACGGCGCGTTCGCCGGTCTCATCTCGTCGAGGACGGGAGGCTGGCGGCGACCGTTCGGCGCACGAGTGCGAGCGTCACGAGGAACGGCGGGACCAGCGCCCAGAAGGCGACCCTCAGCCCGAAGCTTTCCGCGATCGAGCCCATGAGCGCGGGCACGGCCAGCATGACGAGGCCCGACAAAACGAGCACCGCCGCCACGCTTTCGGCGGCGGGGCGGTTTCCAGACCGCGCCGCCCCCGAGATCATCAACGGGAAGAGCGCGGCGATGCCTGTCCCCATGAAGGCGAAGCCCGCCATTGCTACCCAGACCGACGGCGCCAGTACGACGCAAAGCGCGCCGAACAGCGCAAGACAGGCAAGCGCGTTCGTCGTCCGCAGGGGGCCATGACGCTCGCTCCAGCCGTCGGCGAGCATCCGGCCGAGAGTCATCGCGACGAGGAAGGCCGACAACGGCAGCGTGGCGATCCAGCCGGCGGTGGCGAAGGTCTGCTCGACGTATATCACGGACCAGTTCTGCGTGGCGCTTTGGGCGATGCCGCCCGAGATGCCGAAAAGCATCAGGCCAAGCGTGCGGCGCGAGGGCATGGCGAAGCGCGGCCCGTCGAGCTTGTCGTCGGGTGCGGGCGGGGCGGGTCGCATTCGGAAGGCGAGGGGCAGGAGGAACGCGCAGACGACCGGAACCACGAGAGACAGGTGCAGCGTTGCTGGAAGCGGAATGCCACGGGCGAACGTGCCGGTCAGCGCGGCGAGGAGCATTCCCGCACTCCAGAACCCGTGGCAGCGATTCATCACGCGGCGGCCGGTTTCGGACTCGACGCGGTCGGCTTCGAGGTTCATCGCGATATTCGTCAGTGTGAAGCAGGTCCCCACGGCCAGCAGCGCGGCGAAGAGCAGGGGAAGCGTCGGCGCCAGCGCGACCCCGGCCGTCGTCGCGGCGAGAAGCGGCACTCCCACGCCAAGGATGACGCGCGTGCCCAGGCCTTGGACCAGGCGGCCTGCGGCGAGGTTCGTCGCCAACCCGCCGGCGGCGGCCGCAGTCAGCGCGATTCCGAGCGTCGCCTTGTCGAGACCGAGCCCTGTCTGGATGTCCGAAATGCGGGGAAAGAGACCTCCGGCGGCGAAGGCCTGGAGGAAGAAGATCGAGAGGATCGTCGTGCGGCGGGTCATGCGGCGGCGACTATCGGCGAGCGATCCGGCCTTGGCGAGATCCAATTCAGTAGTGCTGATAGATCACCTTGAGGGGCAGTCCGGCGACATGCTCCAGCCGTGCCAGTTCGCCCGCGTTCAGGGGACCGCGCGTCTCGTTTCGGGCCGACAGGAACCACGTCGCGAAACCCTGTTGCGGCTGGTAGACGAGGGTGTCGAGCCGCGCCGGCGCTTTGCAGCAGGGCATGGCGAAGTCGCAAAGATGAAAGCCGTGGTCCGCGTTCCAGGCGTGATCCATCCGCTGGCCCCACCAGTCGGTTTCGGCGGGCTTGCCGCAGGCGGGGCAGAGGATGGCTTCGAAGTTGCCGCCGCAGTCGATGAACTGAAGGCGCGCGCCATAGTCCTTGAACCACGTCTCGGTGCTGCCGACGATCTCGGCGTGGGCGGTCTCGAGCCTGGCGGCGGTGTCGGCGTCAAGACGCGCCTTCGGATCCGCGGGGATGAGGGCGATGAAGCCGGAACTCATCCGATCTTCCCTCGCGTACCGCCCGTCTGCGCCCGGTCGAGAAGGAGGTGGTCGAGGATGACCGCCGCCGCCATCGCCTCGGCCACCGGGACGGCGCGGATGCCGACGCAGGGGTCGTGGCGGCCCTTGGTGACGATCTCGGTCGCCTCACCCGATTTGGTGATCGTCTTGCGCGGCGTCAGGATCGACGAGGTCGGCTTGACGGCGAAGCGCACGACGATGTCCTGCCCGGTCGATATGCCGCCGAGGATGCCGCCCGCGTGGTTCGAAGCGTAGACCGGACCGTCCGGACCCATCGCGATCTCGTCGGCATTGGCTTCGCCCGTCAGACGCGCGGCCGCCATGCCCTCGCCGATCTCGACGCCCTTCACGGCGTTGATCGACATCATCGCGGCGGCGAGGCCTGTGTCGAGCTTGCCGTACACGGGCGCGCCAAGGCCGGGAGGGCACCCGCGGATCGTCACCTCGATCGTCGCGCCGATCGACGAACCGGACTTGCGCAGCGCGCCGAGGTACTCCTCCCACTCGGCCGCGGCCTGCGCGTCGGGGGTCCAGAACGGATTGCGCGCGATCTCGTCCCAGTCGAAGCGCGACCGGTCGATGTCCTTCCCGCCCATGCCCACCATGTAGCCGGTGATGGTCATCGAGGGGACGAGAGCGCCGAGCGCCTGTCGCGCGACGCCGCCCGCCGCAACGCGCGAGGCCGTCTCGCGCGCCGACGATCGTCCGCCGCCGCGATAGTCGCGGATGCCGTACTTCTGCCAGTAGGTGATGTCGGCGTGACCCGGACGGAATTTCTCGGAAATGTCGCCATAGTCCTTGGATCGCTGGTCCGTGTTGCGGATCATGAGCTGGATCGGCGTGCCCGTGGTCAGGCCCTCGAAGACGCCGGACAGGATCTCGACCGCGTCGGCCTCCTGCCGCTGCGTGGTGAACTTGTTCTGGCCCGGCTTCCTGCGATCGAGCCAGACCTGGAGGTCGGCCTCGTTCAGCGGCACGCCGGGAGGGCAGCCGTCGACGGTGGCGCCGAGGGCGGGTCCGTGGCTTTCGCCCCAGGTGGTGACGCGGAAAAGGTGTCCGTAGGTGTTCAGGCTCATGGGTTCGCTCTTAGCCGGACAGAAGGGCGAGGAACAGTCCCCGCGTCGCATCGGGCGTCGCGGGCAGGCCGCGTATTTGGGGCAAGATGAAGGGGGAGGGCTTGCGGGTATTGGGTGCTCGCGCTACCTAACCCCTACCTCGGGGTGCTTCCATCGAAGCTGAGATGCCGCATCGGCGAACCCGTTGAACCTGAACCGGCTAGCACCGGCGGAGGGAAGGTCGAGCGATCCTCATCCTTTGTCCCCCCGCCCACTGACAAGGAGAGAGACCATGCGTTTCCCGACCATCCTTGCGGCAGGGCTTCTGGCAACGTCTTCTGCGTTCGCGCAGGACAAGCCCGTCCTGACCGTGATGACCTACGACAGTTTCGTGTCCGAATGGGGTCCCGGCCCCGCCGTCGAAGCTGCCTTCGAAGAGACCTGCGCCTGCGACCTGCGCTTCGTCGCGGCGGGCGACGGCGCGGCGCTTCTGGCGCGCGTCAAGCTGGAGGGCGAGCGGAGCGAAGCGGACGTCGTCCTGGGCCTCGACACCAACCTGACGGCCGAAGCCGAGACGACGGGTCTGTTCGCGCCGCACGGGCTTTCGGTGCCTGCGCTCGACATGCCCGTGACCTGGGAGGACGACACCTTCCTGCCCTACGACTGGGGCTTCTTCGCCTTCGTCCATGACAAGGAGATGGCGAATGTGCCGACTTCGTTCCGCGACCTGGCCGAGAGTGACGTCCGCGTGGTGATCCAGGATCCGCGTTCGTCGACACCGGGCCTCGGTCTGCTGATGTGGGTCAAGGCGGCCTACGGCGACGAGGCGGCCTCGATCTGGGAGGGCCTGGCCGACAACATCGTGACCGTGACTCCGGGCTGGTCCGAGGCCTATGGCCTGTTCCTGGAAGGCGAGGCGGACATGGTGCTGTCCTACACGACCTCGCCCGCCTATCACCTGATCGCCGAGGAGGATGACACCAAGGCCGCCGCCGCGTTCGAGGAGGGGCACTACCTTCAGGTCGAGGTCGCCGGCAAGCTGGCCGCGACCGACCAGCCGGACCTGGCCGAAGACTTCCTCGCCTTCATGCTGACCGAGGCGTTCCAGTCCGCGATCCCGACGACGAACTGGATGTACCCGGCCGTCACGCCCGAGGCCGGACTTCCCCAAGGGTTCGAGACGCTTCTCGAGCCGGAAACGGCGCTTCTGCTGGCGCCCGAGGACGCGCGCGAGGCGCGCGATCCGGCGCTGGACGAATGGCTGACCGCGCTCAGCCGCTAGGTCCCGGAGGATGGGCCGGGGTCGCGGGCGCCGCCGCGATCCCCGTCCTGATCCTGGCCTGTACCGGCGCACTGGTCTGGCGGGCCGAGCCGGGCTCGGGGCTGTCGCCCTCCGACTGGGCGGCGATCCGGTTCACGCTCTGGCAGGCGGTCCTCTCCGCTGTCCTGAGTGTCGGTCTGGCCATTCCCGTTGCCCGCGCGCTTTCGCGGCGGCGGTTCGTCGGACGCGGTGCGCTGGTGACGCTTCTGGGCGCGCCTTTTCTGTTGCCAGTGATCGTCGCGGTCTTCGGACTCATCGCGATCTTCGGGCGGAACGGCCTGTTGAACGGCGCGCTGGCGCTGGCGGGGCTTCCGGCGGTGTCGGTCTACGGCCTGCATGGCGTCGTGCTGGCGCATGTCTTCTTCAACATCCCGCTTGCAACGCGGCTGATCCTTCAGGGCTGGCAGGAGATTCCCGCCGAACGGTTCCGGCTGGCGGCGACGCTCGACATGGACGCGGGTGCTGTCGCTCGGCATCTGGAGCGGCCGATGCTTCTGTCGGTGGTGCCGGGGGCGGCGGTCGTCGTGTTCGTGCTGTGCCTGACGAGCTTCGCCGTCGCCCTGACGCTTGGCGGCGGGCCGAGGGCGACGACTGTGGAACTGGCGATCTACCAGGCGGTCCGGTTCGAATTCGACCTGTCGCGGGCGGCGCTTCTGTCGCTGGTGCAGCTTGGCCTGACGGTGACGGTCGCGCTGCTGGCGTTTCGGAGCGTGGGGTCGACGGACCTGGCGGCTGGTCTGGACCGGCCCGCCGACAGGTGGGAGGCGCGGACGCGGATCCTGCGGGCGCAGGATGCCGGGGTCATCCTTGTCGCGACGCTTTTCCTCATCCTGCCGATCGGCGCCGTGATCCTGCGGGGGGTGATGGAAGTGCCGTCCCTGCCCCAGTCGGTCTGGACATCGGCGCTGCGGTCGCTCGCCGTAGCTGGTGCGTCGACGGTCCTCGTCACCGCGCTGGCCTTGACGATGGCCGTGGCGGCTGTGCGCCTTGGCGCGCGAGGCGGATGGATCGAGGCGGCGGGGCTGACGGCCATCGCGGCCTCGCCTCTCGTCATCGGGACGGGGCTGTTCCTGCTTGTCTTTCCTTTCGCCAACCCCGAGCGCCTGGCGCTTCCGGTGACGGCGCTGGTCAATGCGATTTCGACCCTGCCCTTCGCGCTGCGTGCGCTCATCCCCGCGCTGCGGAGGGTCGAGGCCGACTTCGGACGCCTGGCGGACAGCCTGGACCTTCAGGGGTGGAGTCGGATGCGGGTGCTGATCCTGCCGCGCCTGTCCCGGCCTCTGGGCTTCTCGGCCGGTCTGGCGGCGGCCTTGAGCATGGGGGACCTTGGCGTCGTGGCGCTGTTCGCCGACCCCGAGGCGGCGACGCTTCCCTTGCAGGTCTACCGGCTGATGGGGTCCTATCGCATGGACGAGGCGGCGGGCGCGTCTGTCCTGCTTCTGGGGCTCAGTTTCGCCGCGTTCTGGGCCTTCGACAGGGGGGCGCGGCGTGCTGAGGCTTGAGGGGGTCGAGTTCGCTCGGGGCGGGTTCCGGCTTGCCGCCGACATCTCGGTTCCGAGCGGCATCACGGCGGTGATCGGCCCGTCGGGTGGAGGCAAGTCCACGCTCCTGTCGCTGATCGCGGGGTTCGAGGTGCCGGACCGGGGTCGTGTCCTGTGGGACAGGCGCGACCTTGGCCCGCTGGCTCCGGGTGCGCGGCTGGTGGCGGTGCTGTTCCAGGATAACAACCTCTTCCCGCATCTCGATGTTCTCGCCAACGTCGCACTCGGCCTGGCGCCCCGGACGCGCCCCACGTCGGAGGATGTGTCCCGCGCGAGGGCGGCGCTTGAACGCGTGGGATTGACCGGGTTCGAGGATCGCAGGCCCGGCGCGTTGTCTGGCGGCCAGCAAAGCCGGGCGGCGCTGGCGCGGGTGCTGCTGACCGACCGGCCCGTGGTGCTGATGGACGAGGCTTTCTCGGCGCTCGGTCCGGCCCTGCGGGGCGAGATGCTCGATCTGGTGAGAGACCTGCTGCCCGACGCGACGATCCTGATGGTGACGCACGATCCGGACGATGCGCTGCGTGTGGCGCAGCAGGTGATCTTCGTGGAGGAGGGGCGCGTCGCCCCTCCCGTGCCGACGAAGGCATTCTTCGATGCGCCGTCCGAAGCCGTCCGGCGTTATCTGGAGTGACCTACATCGAGATGGGGACGATCTCGGCCACCTCGACCGAACCGCCGCCGGCGACCATGGGATTGGACGACGCGATCCGGCAGGCTTCGGCGATGTCGGCGGCCGAGACGATGGAGTAGCCGGACACCGGATTCGCGCCGCCGTTGTCGGTGGTGCCCGACGATGTGACGGTCTTCGACATGCCGACGGGATTGCCGGCATCGGTGAGGGCGGGGCCGTGGTCCTGCATCCACTTGCCCCAGGCCGCCATGGCCTTGTCGATGGCCTCCTGGCTCTCGGGCGGCTTGCCTCCGTGGTAGACGAACATGAAGTCCGGCATGGGTTCTCCTTTCTGCCGTGGGTCAGGACGCGAGGAGCGCGTCCAGTTTGATGAGAGTGCCGATCCAGCCGCGGCTGTGGCTTTGCGCTTCCTCGCCGGCTTCGAGATTGCGGTGGACGACACGCAGGCGGGCGCCATCGCCGTGTCCGGAGATCTCGAAGATGACGTGGCTTTCGGACCCTCGCCGGTCCTCGGGATCGTGCCAGCCCCAGGTCAGGCCGACCGAGCCTTCGCCGCTGTCGGGCGGGCGGACGTGAGTGACCTGGCCGGTGACCTTGAAACGGTTGCCGCTGTCCTTGCCCACCATCACGCAGCCCCAGGGTCCGGTCCGCGAGAGGTCCATGTGACACTCCTCGAGACGGACACCCTCGGTGCCGAACCACTGCACGACCTGGTCTGGCGCGGTGACCGCGTTCCACAGGCGGTCCACGCTGACCTTGTAGTCGCGGATGAACTCGATCTCGGTGACGGCGGGTGCGTCGGTCATGCGGTGTCCTTTCCATCGGGGTCGAGGGCGAGAAGCGTGTCGAGGCGGTCGAGGCTGCCGGCCCAGAAGGCGCGGTGTTCGAGGGTCCAGTCCGAGATCGAGCGAAGCGCTTCCGAGCGGACTGAGTAATAGCGATGTGTGCCCTCGACACGCTGCGAGACGAGGTTCGCCTCGCGCAGCACCTTGAGGTGGCGAGAGACGGCGGGGGCCGAGAGGCCGGCCAGCTCGGTGAGGGAGCCGGCGGGCTGTTCGCCTTGGGCCATCAGGTGCTCGACGACCTTGAAGCGGGTCTCGTCGGCGAGGGCGGCGAAGATGCGGTTGAGATCGGTCATGGGCTAAACCTCGACCGATTCTTTATTTAACGCAAGCGTTAATTAACGAGGTCAGGAAATAAGGAAGTCGGCGCGGCTGTAGCCTTGCAGAAAGAGAAGCGACGTCAGGTCGCAGTGGTCGATCCTTTGCGGCGCGGACGCGGCCACGACAGGTTTCGCGTGAAGGGCGACGCCGAGGCCCGCAAGCTCGATCATGCCGAGGTCGTTGGCGCCGTCGCCGACCGCGATGGCGCGGGATGTGTCGGGGGACAGCTCGCGCAGCGCTGCCACTTTCGCTTCGCGGCCCAGGATGGGGCGGGCGACGTCGCCGGTCAGCTTGCCGTCCTGCTCCAGCAGGGTATTCGCGCGCGTCGTGTCGAAGCCGAGGCGTTCGCCAATGCGCCCCGTGAACTGGGTGAAGCCGCCGGACACGAGGGCGGTGGTGGCACCGTGCGCCTTCATGGTGCGCACCAGCGTCTCGCCGCCGGGAGCGAGGGTGATGCGGCTTTCGATCACGCGCTCGATGACCGAGACGGGGAGGCCCTTGAGAAGGCCGACGCGTTCGAGGAGCGCCGCCTCGAAGTCCAGCTCGCCGTTCATCGCGCGGGCGGTGATTTCGGACACGCGCACGCCGACACCTGCTTCGTCGGCCAGCTCGTCGATGCATTCCTGGCCGATCATCGTGGAATCCATGTCGGCGATCAGGAGGGCCTTCTTGCGGTCGCCGTCGGGCAGACAGTTCAGATCGACGCGCATGGCACCGACCTCGGAATGGACCTGCGCGACATTGAGGGGCGTCGCGGCCACGGGAAACTCGCAAGCCTCATCAGGCGAGAGCCAGACCGCGTCGCCGGTCGCGCCGAATGCGCCCTGCAGCGTCGACACCAGCGCGGGATCGAGAGTGCCGGGACGGGCGATCAGCGAGATGACGGGCATGGGCAGCGAATTCCGATCGTGAGCGGGCGGCGCCGGATTCCGACGCATCGCGCCCGCTTAGCGTCATTTCCCCGCTTGCGGAAGGGTCGGGGCAGGCGTAACTCCGTCGGCGGGACACCCCTCCCCAACGAGGGGCGTATATCTGAGAGGGTATTCAGAGATGAATATGACGAAACCGGCATCGCGGCCGGTCAATCCGCGGTTTTCCTCCGGCCCTTGCGCCAAACCCCCGACATTCAAGCTGGAAAAGCTTAACGACGCGCCTCTGGGCCGGTCGCACCGTGCCGCCATCGGCAAGGCGAAGCTTCTCGCGGCCATCGAGCGGACGCGCGGAATCCTGGGTGTTCCGGCCGATTACCTGATCGCCATCGTGCCCGCGTCGGACACCGGCGCGGTCGAGATGGCGATGTGGAACCTGCTGGGCGCTCGCAAGGTCGAGATGCTGGCCTGGGAAAGCTTCGGGTCAGGCTGGGTCACGGACGCGGTCAAGCAGTTGAAACTCGACGCGAAAGTGACGACCGCCGACTATGGGCAGATCGTCGATTTCGATGCTGTCGACTGGGATGCGGACGTGGTGATGACCTGGAACGGCACCACATCAGGCGTGCGTGTGCCCGACAGCGTGGAGATCCCGGCGGACCGCGAGGGGCTCGTGATCGTGGACGCGACGAGCGCGGCCTTCGCGCAGGATCTGCCGTGGGACCGGCTCGATGTCGTGACGTACTCCTGGCAGAAGGTGCTGGGCGGCGAGGCGGCGCACGGGATGCTGATCCTGTCGCCCCGCGCCGTGCAACGCCTTGAAAATTATGCGCCTTCCTGGCCGCTGCCGAAGATTTTCCGGCTGACCAAGGGCGGCAAGCTGATCGACGGGATCTTCAGGGGCGAGACGATCAACACGCCGTCGATGCTGTGCGTCGAGGATTATCTCTTCGCGCTCGATTGGGCGGAGTCGGTGGGTGGTCTGGAGGGGCTGAAGGCGCGGGCGAACGCCAATGCGCAGGTCCTGTGGGACTTTTGCGAGCGGACGCCTTGGATCGAGAATCTGGCTGTGACTCCCGAGGCTTGGTCCAACACCAGCGTTTGCCTGAAGTTCACCGATGACCGCATCCGGGACGGTGCTGCCTTTGCGAAGGCGGTGGCGAAGCGGCTGGAGGCTGAGGGCGTGGCCTACGACGCGGCCTATTATCGCGACGCGCCTCCGGGCCTTCGGATCTGGTGCGGTGCGACGGTCGAGACCTCGGATGTGGAGGCCTTGGTGCCCTGGATCGAGTGGGCCTTCGAGACCGAGATCGCGGCGCAGACGCAGGCGGCCTGAGTGCCATCCAACCCCATTTTGGTGCATCGGTAATACGTCGGTATCACGTCGGTATTGCGTCGGTGCGCACACAGACACGGATGAGACCATGACACAGAAACCCAAAGTCCTCGTCAGCGACGCGCTGAGCGAGACCGCCGTCCAGATCTTCCGCGACCGGGGGATCGACGTGACGTTCGATCCGTCCCTCGGGAAGGACAAGGACAAGCTCCTGTCCGTCATCGGCGAGTATGACGGCCTGGCCATCCGGTCGGCGACGAAAGTCACCGAGAAGGTGCTGGAGGCCGCGACGAAGCTGAAGGTCGTCGCGCGCGCCGGGATCGGGGTCGACAACGTCGACATCCCGGCCGCCTCGAAGAAAGGCGTGATCGTGATGAACACGCCCTTCGGCAACTCGATCACCACCGCCGAGCACGCCATCGCGATGATGTTCGCCGTGGCGCGGCAGATCCCCGAGGCCTCGACCTCGACCCACTCCGGCAAGTGGGAGAAGAACCGCTTCATGGGCGTCGAGCTGTTCAACAAGACGCTGGGCGTGATCGGGGCGGGCAACATCGGCTCGATCGTGATCGAGCGGGCGCTGGGCCTGCACATGAAGGTGGTGGCCTACGATCCCTTCCTGTCCGAGGAGCGGGCCGACAAGCTGGGGGTCGAGAAGGTCGAGCTGGACGAGCTTTTGCGCCGCGCGGACTTCATCACGCTGCACGTTCCCCTGACCGAGAAGACGCGGAACATCCTGTCGGCCGAGGCCATCGCGGGGATGAAGCCGGGTGTGCGGATCATCAACTGCGCCCGTGGCGGGCTGGTCGACGAGGACGCGCTGGCGCTGGCGCTGAAGGAGGGCCGGGTGGCCGGGGCCGCGTTCGACGTCTTCGCCGAGGAGCCTGCCGTCAACTCGCCCCTGTTCAACCTGCCGAACGTGGTGGTGACGCCGCACCTGGGCGCGTCGACGACGGAGGCGCAGGAGAACGTGGCCCTTCAGGTCGCCGAACAGATGTCGGACTACCTGCTGACGGGGGCGGTGCAGAACGCGCTGAACATGCCGTCGGTGACGGCGGAAGAGGCCAAGATCATGGGCCCCTGGGTGAAGCTCGCCGGGCACCTGGGCGCCTTCGCGGGGCAACTGACGGACGAGCCGATCCGGGCGGTCAACATCCTCTACAACGGCGAGGTCGCCGAGATGAACACCGCCGCGCTGAACGCGGCCGCCGTGGCGGGGATCCTCAAGGCCCACAATCCCGAGGTGAACATGGTGTCGGCCCCCGTGATCGCGAAGGATCGCGGTATCGCGCTGTCGACGACGACGCAGGAGAAGTCCGGGGTGTTCGACAGCTACATGAAGCTGACCGTTGCCACCGACAAGCGCGAGAGGTCCATTGCCGGGACGGTCTATTCGGACGGCAAGCCGCGCTTCATCCAGATCAAGGGCATCACCATCGACGCCGAGATCGGGGCGCACATGCTTTACACCACGAACGAGGACGTGCCGGGCATCATCGGCGCGCTGGGGCAGACCATGGGCGAAAACGGCGTGAACATCGCCAACTTCACCCTTGGCCGGTCGCAGAAGAACGGCGACGCCATCGCGCTTCTCTACGTCGACGAGCCGGTGCCGGCTCCGGTCATCGGAAAGCTGAAGGCGACGGGGCTGTTCGAGCAGATCCGGCCGCTGGTGTTCGAGGTCTGACGGGCGGGGCGTGACGGGCGCGCCACGGATCGGGAGGAGGGGGCGGGGCGAGGAACCGGGTCAGGTCTGGCCCGTTCCCTTCATTCCGAATATGAGCACCCCATGATCTATGCGATCGGCGACATCCACGGCCACCTCGACAAGCTGAGGGCAGGCCATGACCTCATTGCGGAGGACGCCAGGCGTGCCGGCGTAGCGCGGCCGCGCGTTGTCCACATCGGCGACCTCGTCGACCGCGGTCCGGAGTCGCGCGGCGTCATCCAGTTCCTGATCGACGGCATCGCGCGGGGCGAGGACTGGATCGTGCTCTGCGGCAACCACGACCGACTGTTCCTCGACACGCTTGATGGCGGCGACGGGACGCACGCGCGGATGCGGGCGGGGATCTCGTGGCCGAGCCACGCTTTGGGCGGGAAGTCGACGCTGGAATCCTATGGGGTCAGGAAGAAGCTGCTGGAGGGAGACGCGTCGCTTCTCAAGAGGCTGCGGCGCGTCGTGCCCGAGGCGCATACGGATTTCCTTCGCACCCTTCCCCTGTGGTATCGCAAGGACGGGCGGATCTTCGTTCACGCCGGGATCCGGCCCGGCTTCCCGCTGGAGGCGCAGGAGCCCGACGACCTGATGTGGATCCGCGACGATTTCCTGTGGCACCTGGGCGACCACGAGGCGCTGATCGTCCACGGCCACACGCCGGTGGACGAGCCGACGCATTACGGCAACCGGGTCAACGTCGACACGGGCGCGGGGTGGGGGCATGATCTGATCCCGGTGGTCTTCGACGGCAAGGACGTCTTCGCGCTGCGGGTGGACGGGCGTCAGAAGTTGAAGGTGCCACGCTCACCGATCGTCAAGCCGCGCGGGGCATGATCCCGCAGTGGAACGAAACAGGAGACCGAAGGAATGGCCCAGAGACTGCACCTCGTGTTCGGCGGGGAGCTTGTCGATCCCGCGAAGAACGTCTTCCGAGATGTCGACGCGCTGCACATCGTCGGCATGTTTCCCGACTACCAAAGCGCCTACAACGCCTGGAAGGCCGAGGCGCAGCGGACCGTCGACAACGCGCACATGCGCTATTACATCGCGCATATTCACCGCCTGAGGGACGAAGAGGCCGAGGTGTCCCCGACCGAGGAGCTGGGATCCTGAACCTGGAGGACGGCTGGATCCTGAAGCGTCTGGGCCGGGCCGCGGCGCGGCTGCGGGGCACGACGCCGGATGAGCCGGAGACGGTGACCGCCTTCAGCGAGACGGAGCGGCGCGGACAGCCAAGCCGCGCGCGCCCCGAGGGACTGCTTCTGTGGATGCACGCCAGCACCCCGCCCGAGGCGGGGCCCGCCCCCGCCCTGGCGCGCGCGCTGTCGCGGCTGCGGCAAGAGCCGGTGTCCTGTCTCGTCACCACGGACGCCTACGGGCCGCTTCTGCCGTCGCTCGTCGCCGAGGCCATCCATCATGCCGCTCCGGACGAAAGCTCGGCGGCGATCCAGCGGTTTCTCGACCACTGGCGTCCGGACGTGGCGGTGGAGATGGGGGTGACGGACCGTCCGAAGCTGTTCGCCGCGATGGCCCGCCGCGATGTGCCGCTCTACCACGTCTCGCCCTCGCGCGAGGCGGTGGGAGCGCGGCGGCGCTATCCGGACTACCTGGGCGCGTTCAGGGCTTGCCTCGCGGTGTCGGCAAGCGAGGCGCAGGTGCTTCGACGCTCGCTGGGCGGAACCGGGACGCGGATCGAGATCACGGGGCCTCTCTGCGACACCATCCTCGCGCAACGCTGCAACCAGGCCGAATGCGACACGCTGGCCCAGCTTCTGGGCGGGCGGCCGGTGTGGCTGGCGGCGCAGGTGCGCGCGCACGAGACCGACGTGATCGAGGCGGCGCACCGCAAGGCGTTCCGCTCGGCGCATCGCCTGCTGCTGATCGTGACGCCCGCCGATCCCTCCGAAGCGCTGGCGATCCGCGCGCGGTTCGAGGCCGGGAACTGGCGCACCAGCCTGAGGAGCGAAGGCGGCGAGCCCGACCCCGAGGTGCAGGTCTATGTCGCCGACGGCGAGGACGAGATGGGGCTGTGGTACCGGCTGGCTCCCGCGACCTATATCGGCGGCACGCTGACGGACGGGCCTCCGCTGGCGGATCCCTTCGATCCGGCGGCGCTGGGTTCGGCGGTGCTGCACGGGCCGGCGATCGGTCAGGCGACCTCGCGCTTCGACCGGCTGAAGGCGTCGGGCGCGGTGATGGCCGTCGAGTCGCCCGATGCTCTGGGCGAGGCGGTGGTGACGCTTCTGGCGCCCGACAAGGCCGCGTCGCTGGCGCAGGCGGGCTGGGCGGTGACGACGGAAAGCGCCCATGTCGTCGAGTGGCTGACCGAGGACATCGACGTGGCGCTTGATGGGGAAGGGACGAAGTGAGGGCGCCCGGGTTCTGGTCGAACCCGCCTGCGCGGCCCGGATGGCAGGCGCTGGCGCTCGCCCCCCTTGCGTCGATCTATGCGGGTGCCACGGCGAGGCGTGTGGCGCGTCCCCCGGAGGTGACGGCAGGGGTGCCGGTGATCTGCGTCGGCAACCTGACGGCGGGCGGAACCGGCAAGACGCCGACGGTCATCGCCCTTCTGGAGCGGTTGGGCGCACAGGCCGCGCACGTGGTGACGCGCGGCTATGGCGGGAGCGCCGAGGGTCCGCTGCGCGTCGACGAACGGCAGCACGGCGCGGGCGAGGTGGGGGACGAGCCGCTTCTTCTCTCGGCCTTCGCGCCCGTCTGGGTGGCGAAGGACCGCGCTGCGGGTGTTCGGGCCGCGGAGGCCGCGGGTGCGGGTGTCATCCTTCTGGATGACGGGCTTCAGAATCCTGCGGTGGCGAAGACGCTGTCGGTCGTCGTGGTCGATGCGGAGGTGGGGTTTGGGAACGGACGGGTGATCCCGGCGGGACCGCTGCGCGAGCCGGTGGCGGCGGGCATGGCACGCGCCGACCTCGTGCTGACCATCGGCGGGGCGGCGGCGCAGGAGCGGTTCGGCGCGACCTGGGGCGGGGCCGTCACCGTGCCGCGCGCGACGGCGCATCTGGAGGTTCTGCGGACAGGCATGGACTGGGCCGGCCTGCGGGTGATGGCCTTCGCGGGGATCGGGCGGCCAGAGAAGTTCTTCGCCACTCTACGGGCCGAGGGTGCCGAGCTTCTGCGGGCGGAGGCGCTGGACGACCACCAGCCGCTGTCGGATGCGCTGATGAAGCGGCTCGAGATCGAGGCGGCGGCGCTGGGCGCGCAACTCGTGACGACCGAGAAGGATGCGGTGCGGCTGCCGTCGTCGTTCCGCCAGAAGGTGCTGACGCTGCCGGTGCGGCTGAGGTTCGACGAGGCCGCGGCGCTGGAGACGGCGTTGGGGCGGTTGGGCTTGTAAGGGGGCTCTGCCCCCGTCCCGGCCCTGAGCCAAGCTGCTTTCAGCCCGGCAAGATAGAAGCGATCCCACGCCTATTGAGGAGGGGCGCGGGATCGCCGGGAGTACAAGGCGTGTAAGCGCCTTGAGGAGCAGGGTATTGCAGGACAGGTCGATAAACAACGAACTGTTGACGTTGCGTAAGCCGTTTATCCGGCGGACGGCGAGACCCCGGCGCACGTAGAGGCGCTGCTTCGGGCGTGCTTGTGCCAGGCGTGCTGGGCGGGAAGAAGCCCGACGCCGTTCGACACGGCAAGACGCGCAGTCTCAGGCGCCTCTGATCCGGTCGCCGTCCGCGTCGAGGCCGGGGGCAGCGCGGAGGGGTGCGGTCTCGGCGTCGGAGAAGCGGAAGGGCGGCCGGACGAGGGGGACGCCGCTGTCCTCGGCCCTAAGGCCGCGCGCCTGCACCTGGGGGTCGGCGAAGACCTCGGCGAGATCGTTGATGGGGCCGGCGGGGATGCCGTGGGCCTCGCAGGCGGCGAGGATGTCGGCCTTGTCGCGCTTCTTCGTTTCGTCGGTCAGGGCGGCGATCAGGGTCTCGCGCCCCGCGACCCTGCCGGCGTTGGAGGCATAGGCCGGGTCGGTCGCGAGGTCGTCGCGGCCGAGAATGGCGCAGAGTCGACGATACTGGGCGTCGTTGCCGGTGGCGATGACGATCCAGCCGTCGGCGCAGTCGAAAACCTGGTAGGGCACGAGGTTCTGGTGCGCGTTGCCCATCCGGGTCGGCGGCGTGCCCGAGGCGAGGTAGTTCAGCGCCTGGTTCGCCATGATCGCCACGCCGCAGTCGAGGAGCGCCATGTCGATGTGCTGGCCCCGACCGGTCGTCTGGCGCTGGACCAGCGCGGCCTGGATCGCGATGACGGCGTAGAGGCCGGTGAAGATGTCGGTGACGGCGATGCCGGCCTTCTGGGGCTGGCCGACCGTGTCGCCGGTGATCGACATGAGCCCGCACATGCCCTGGATGATGTAGTCGTAGCCCGCCCGATGGGCGTAGGGTCCGGTCTGGCCGAAGCCGGTGATCGAGCAGTAGACGAGGCGGGGGTTGATCCTTGCGAGACTCTCGTAGTCGAGGCCGTACTTGGCGAGGCCGCCGACCTTGAAGTTCTCGATCAGGACATCGGCGTCGCGGACGAGGTTCTCGACCAGCGCGCGGCCCTCGGGGGTCTTGAAGTCGGCGGTGACGGACGCCTTGCCGCGGTTCGTGGAGTGGTAGTAGGCGGCCGAGACGTCGCCGTCGTGCTCGATGAAGGGCGGACCCCACTTGCGGGTGTCGTCGCCTTCGGGGCTTTCGACCTTGATGACCTCGGCGCCCAGGTCCGCGAGCGTCTGACCGGCCCAGGGGCCGGCCAGCACGCGCGCGAGTTCGATGACCTTCAGGCCGTGAAGGGGGGTCATCCCTCGGCGAGCGCTTTGTCGAGCGTCGCCTGGAATTCTTCCCAGGGCATGTTCGAGTACTTGGTGCCGTCGATGATGAAGGAGGGCGTCGAGTCGATGCCGTCGGCCTGCACGTTCTTCATGTAATAGGCATAGAGCGCCTGGGCGTTGTCGGCGTCCTGCAGGCACTGGTCGAGGTCGGCGTCGGCCAGGCCCGCCGTCTTGCCGATGCGGCGGAGCGAATCGACGATCTCGGCCGGGGTTTCCTTGCGGGCCCAGTCCTGCTGCTGGGCGTAGAGCATCTCGGCGATGCCGAAATAGCGGCTTTCGGCGTTCTCGCCGCAGCGCGCCACGATCGAGGCCCAGAGGCCCGGGCGGTCGAAGTAGACCTCGCGGTAGGTGAAGGCGACCTTGCCGGTGTCGATGTATTCGGCCTTGAGCTTCTTGAAGTTCTCGGCGTGGAAGTTGGCGCAGTGCGGGCAGGTGAACGAGGCGTACTCGATCAGCTTCACCGGCGCGTTCTGGTCGCCGAGCGTCATGTCGGCAATCATCGAGGTGTCGACGCTGGCCGCGTCCTGAGCGTAGGCCGCCATCGGGTCGGCGCCGGTCGCGGCGCGCTGGCCGTAGAGGAAGAAGCCTCCGAGCGCCACGAGGGCGAGGGCTGCGATAAGCGTCAGTCTGCGGGTCATGGGAAAGGTTACCTTGTTTACCGTTTGCTGTGAGATAGGACGTTCGCACCCAGGCGTTCAAGGGCATCGCGCAGGGCGGTGTCCTGCACCTCTGCGGCGGTCCGGGCGACTTCGGGCGTGACGGGCGCCTGATCGGGGTGCTGCCGGGGCGCCGGATCGAAGGCGGCGCGGCCTTCCGCGAAGCCGGTGGCGGCGGTCTGGGTGATGCGGATGCGCGAGATAGCGGCGTAGCCGTAGCAGGCGTTGACGCGCTCGCGCAGCGTTTCCTTCTGCATCTCGAGCATCGGCGCCTCGGCGCCCGTGGTCAGGAGCGTGAGCGTCGCCCCGAGACCGCCGCGTCCGTAGGTGACGTCGACGGGGCGGGCGATGCGGGCGATGTCGGGGCCTGCGACCTCGGCCCAGTGGGTGAGAAGGCGCGAGACGGCGAAACCGCGGCTTTCGCCGGCGGTGCGGATGCGCGAGGCGACGAGGCTCGAGGCCCTCTCGAAGCCCTTCATCCTTCGTCCGTCTCGTTTGTCGCGGGTCATCGTGGTCCTGCGCTTGCAATCCCGAAAGTCGGGCACATTCTAGGGATCGGTGGCCAGCGCGCCAGCCGAAAGCCCGTTGAGGAGCCGTAAAGATTGCGTGACCCAAGCGCGGACGATCTGCTGACCTGGTACGACCGGCACGCCCGCGTGCTGCCCTGGCGGGTGTCTCCGGCCGACCGGCGGGTGGGCGTGATGCCGGATCCCTACCGCGTGTGGCTGAGCGAAATCATGCTGCAGCAGACCACCGTCGCGGCGGTAAAGGCGTATTTCGAGCGGTTCACGACGCTTTGGCCGACGGTCGCGGGTCTGGCGGCGGCGCAGGATGCGGCCGTCATGGGCGAGTGGGCGGGGCTTGGGTATTACGCGCGGGCGCGGAACCTGCTGAAGGGTGCGCGGGCGGTGGTGGCGGAGCACGGCGGGCGCTTTCCCGAGACGCGCGACGGGTTGCTGACGCTGCCGGGGGTGGGGCCCTATACCGCGTCGGCGGTCGCGGCCATCGCCTTCGACCGGCCCGAGACGGTGGTCGACGGGAACGTCGAGCGCGTCATGGCGCGGGTGTTCCGGGTCGAGACGCCTTTGCCGGCGGCGAAGGGCGAGCTGACGGCACTGGCGGCGCGGCTGACGCCTAGGGAGCGGCCGGGAGACTATGCGCAGGCGGTGATGGACCTGGGCGCCACGGTCTGCACGCCGCGGTCGCCGGCCTGCGGGATCTGCCCGTGGATGGAGGGCTGCCGGGCACGGGCGGTGGGCGTGCAGGCGGAGCTTCCCTTGAAGGCCGCGAAGAAGGCGAAGCCGGTGCGCTTCGGGATCGCCTATCTCGCGCGGCGCGAGGACGGGGCCTGGCTGGTCGAGACGCGGCCCGACCGGGGGCTTCTGGGTGGCATGACGGGTTTCCCGGGGACCGAGTGGGACGAGGCCGCGCCGAAGCACGCGCCGCCGGTCGAGGCGGAGTGGCGCGATCCGGGCGGAGAGGTGCGGCACACCTTCACGCATTTCCACCTGGCGCTGGCGCTGAGGGTGGCCGAGGTGCCTCTCGACGCGATGGCGGAGAGGGGCGCGTTCCGGCCCGACCTGCGGCGGTCGGAGCTGCCGACGGTCATGCGGAAGGCCTTCGATCTTGCGTCGCGGGCGCTGGTGCAATCTTAATCCGGGCAGAGGGTCTTTTCGGCCCGCGATGGACGAGGACGATGCCGAAACCGCTTCTTGCCGGACTTGCCGGGGCCTTGCCGTTCTGGGCCTCGCTGATCCTATTGCCGCTGGCCTGGGTGTCTGCGATCCAGGGCGGCTGGACGGTGGTCCTTGTGCCGCTGGGATCGTGGGGGTTGTTCTCGCTTCTCGACGCCATCGGCGGGCTGCACCTTGGCAATGCCGATGTCGAGACGCCCGAAGAGGACCTGTTCTGGCACCGCGCGATCACGGTGATCTGGGCGCCGGCGCAATTGGTGACGGTGTTCGGCGCGATAGGCTACATGGTGCGGGCGGGGCATCTGGAGACCTGGGAGATGGTCGTCAACGCCTTCGGGCTGGGTATCCTGATGGGGGCCGTGGGCATCGTCTATGCGCATGAGCTGATGCATCAGCGCAGCCGGTTCGAGCGCTGGCTGGGCGACGTCCTGCTCGCCATGGCGCAGTATGGCCATTTCCGGAGCGAGCACCTGATCGTGCATCACCGCCATGTCGGCACGCCGAGGGACGCGGTGACGGCGCGTTACAACGAGAGCTTCCATCGCTTCTTCTTCCGGGTGCTGCCGCAGTCGCTGCGATCCGCGTGGCGCGCAGAGGCCGAGCGCTTGCGGCGGAAGGCGCTCCCTTCGTGGGATCGGTCGAATCCGTTCTGGCGCTATGCGACGCAGCAGCTTCTTTTCGTGCTGGCTGCCGTCATCGTGGGCGGCTGGACCGGGCTTGGGCTGTATCTTTTCGCGGCGCTGACGGCGATCTGGCAGCTGGAGCTGGTGAATTACATGGAGCACTACGGGCTGACGCGGAAGTATTTGGGCGGCGGCAAGTATGAACACGTCCGGCCGCACCATAGCTGGAACGCCTCGCACCGGGCGACGAACTGGCTGCTCATCAACCTCCAGCGCCATTCGGACCACCATGCGCGGCCCGACCGGCGGTTTCCGCTGTTGCAGACATATGGCGCGCACGAGGCGCCACAGCTTCCCTTCGGTTACGCGGTGATGGGCATCCTCGCGCTGGTCCCGCCGTTGTGGCGGCGGCGGATGAACCCCCTTGTGCGCCAGTGGCGGAAGACGTTCTATCCCGAGATAACCGATTGGCGCGCCTACACCTCGGCGAGCCATCCCTTGCCGCGGTGACGCCCGTGGCCTGACGAAGGAGACGGCATGACGTCCTTCGACGATCACCTTGACGACGTTCTTGCGGGGATCGAGGCCGAGGGCCTGACCAAGCAGGAGCGGCCTCTGACCTCGCCCCAGGGCACACACATCACGGTCGCGGGGCGCGAGATGCTGAACCTCTGCGCCAACAACTACCTCGGTCTTGCCGACCATCCGCGGCTGATCGCAGCCGCTAAGGCGGCGATGGACGACCACGGCTTCGGCATGGCCTCGGTGCGTTTCATCTGCGGGACGCAGGACTTGCACCGCGAGCTGGAGACACGGCTGGCGGAGTTTCTGGGGATGGAGGACTCGATCCTCTTCGCCGCCTGCTTCGACGCGAATGGCGGGGTGTTCGAGCCTTTGCTCGGACCGGAGGATGCGATCGTTTCGGATGCGCTGAACCACGCCTCGATCATCGACGGGATCCGGCTCTGCAAGGCGAAGCGGTATCGTTACGCAAACTCGGACATGGACGACCTCGAAGCGCAACTGAAGCAGGCGCGGGCGGACGGCGCGCGGTTCGTCATGATCGCGACGGATGGCGTGTTCTCGATGGATGGGTATCTGGCGAAGCTGCCCGAGATCCGCGCGCTGGCCGACAGGTACGACGCGCTGGTGATGGTGGACGACTGCCATGCGACGGGCTTCATGGGGCCGAGGGGGGCGGGGACGCCGTCGCATCACGGCGTGGAAGTCGACATCCTGACGGGGACTCTGGGGAAGGCGCTGGGCGGGGCTATCGGCGGGTATGTCGCCGCCTCACAGAAGGTGGTCGACCTTCTGCGGCAGAGGGCGCGGCCTTATCTTTTCTCGAACGCGCTGCCTCCGATGGTCGTTGCGGCGGGGATCGAGGCGATCAAGCTGGTGGAGGAGGGCGATACCCTGCGGGCGCGGCTGTTCGAGAATACGGCGCTGTGGCGGTCGCACCTGGAGCGGTCCGGGTTCGACCTTCTGCCCGGCGCGCATCCCATTGTGCCCGTGATGCTGGGCGAAGCGCGGCTGGCGCAGGACATGGCGGCGCGGCTGGGAGAGCTGGGGGTCTATGTCGCGGGGTTCTTCTTTCCGGTCGTGCCTAAGGGGCAGGCGCGGATCCGGACGCAGATGAACGCGGCCCTGACGCGGGAGGATCTGGATCGCGCGGCGGAGGCATTCGTGCAGGCGGGACGCGAGGTGGGGGCGCTATGAGCAACGAGATGAAGGCGCTGGCCAAGACGGCCCCCGCCCCCGGCCTCGACATGATCCGCGCGCCGGTGCCCGAGATCGGGCCGGATGACGTGCTGATCCGGGTGAAGAAGACAGGCATCTGCGGGACGGATATCCACATCTGGGACTGGGACGACTGGGCGGCGCGAACGGTTCCGGTGCCGCTGATCACCGGCCACGAGTTCGCGGGCGAGATCGTGGAACTGGGGAAGAACGTCGATGACCTGCACCTTGGCCAGCGCGTCAGCGGCGAGGGGCACCTGATCGGCAAGCACTCGCGGCAGTCGCGGTCGGGACGCTTCCACCTCGACCCCGAGACGCGGGGCATCGGGGTGAACGAGCAGGGGGCCTTCGCGGAGTACCTGCGGCTGCCGGCGTTCAACGCCATACCGCTGCCCGACGCCATCGATGACGAGATCGGCGCGATCCTCGATCCGCTCGGCAACGCGGTCCACACCGCGCTGTCCTTCGACCTCGTGGGCGAGGATGTCCTCATCACCGGGGCCGGCCCTATCGGCATCATGGCGGCGGCGGTGGCGCAGCATGTCGGCGCGCGGCATGTCGTCATCACGGACGTGAACCCGGACCGGCTGGCGCTGGCCGAGCAGGTGACGGACGTGGTCCCCGTCAACGTGGCCGAAGAGGATCTGCGCGAGGTCATGGCGGGGCTCAAGATGAAGGAAGGCTTCGACGTGGGCCTCGAGATGTCGGGCAACCAGAGGGCGCTCGACCAGATGGTCGAGGCGATGGTGATGGGCGGGCGGATCGCTCTCCTGGGCATCCCGCCCGGCAAGTCGCCGGTCGACTGGTCGCGCATCGTGTTCAAGGCGATCACGCTGAAGGGCGTCTACGGCCGCGAGATCTTCGAGACCTGGTACAAGATGATTGCGATGCTGGAGGACGGGCTGGACATACGCCGTGTCATCACGCACCGGATGCACGTCGACGACTTCCGCCGCGGCTTCGAGACGATGAAGTCGGGCAAGTCAGGCAAGATCGTCCTCGACTGGGAGTAACCTCATGGACCTGCTGTTCTGGATCGTGGCACTGGTGGCGCTGTTCTTCTTCTTCCGCTGGCTTCAGGGCCGGAGGAAGTAGTGCCGGCGGCTGAAAAGCCGCACTTCCCGGTACGGCGGGAACATGCGTCGCGGCAATCGGTTGTGATTGCCGATGCCCCGGACATGGGAAAGGACGCATGAAACGCCTGGCCGCCCCTCTTGCCATCTGCCTTCTGGCCGGTCCCCTCGTTGCACAAAGCGGCACCGGCTCGATCACTGGAACGCTGGATCTGGATCCCGCGCGCTGGATCGTCGCCAGTGCGGGAGAAGGGCCGACCAGCACCTGGACGGAGAACGACGGTAGAGTCGAGGTTCGTCTGGTCGGGACGCCCGACCCCGAAGGTGACGGCGGTCCCGGAACGCTGACCATCGAGATGCAGGTTCTGGCTGGGCCGGTGGAAGCGCGGGCAATCGATGCGCGGGTCGAACTTCAGCGGACCGATGGAACGTTGGTTGCCGGAAGCGAGAATGTCGACCTGTCCCTGAACGCCTTCCAATCGACAGGCGGTGACCTGGTGCTGGCGGGCAGTGTTGTCGCCACCCTGACGCCCGATCCCACTGGTGGGCTCGTGGTCGATCCGCAGGTCGGCGTCACGATCGACGGCAACTTTCAGGCGACCATCCGTGACGAGGCGGGGGCCAACTAGCGCTAACACTGAAGTGCGGGATGCTAGAGGCAGGGGGCTTGCCTAGCCGCCCGACTGCCACTCCATGACACCTTCGAGCGGCCAGAGCAACATCAACACGTTCAGGACGAGGCCGTCCCGGATCACCCAGGCCGTCAGCACCTCGAAGAAGATTACGAGCGCGACGCTGACCCAGACGGGAAGCACGCGGGCCAGCCAGAAGCCCAGGATCATGGCGAGGACGTCCGCGACCGTGTTCAGCACGCTGTCCCCGTAGTAGTCGAGCGAGATCGTGACGGCGCGGTAGCGCTCGATGATGGCGTCGGAGTTCTCGATGATCTCCCAGGCGCATTCGATCACGGTGGCGATGGTCAGGCGCCAGCCGAAGGACAGCCTCCGCGCGACCAGCCAGAGACCCGCGTAGAACAAGAGGCCGTGGATGATGTGGCTGGGGGTGTACCAGTCCGAGATGTGCTGGCTGTTCTCGCTCGACATCGTCTCGCCGTGCCACAGCTTGACGTAGCCGCATTCGCACCAGGGGACGCGCCCGATCCACAGTAGGTACAGCGCCGAGAGGGCGATGACCGCTGCGGTGACGAGGTGGGGCGTATAGGATCGATGCATGGCGCGACGGAATCACAGGGGCCGGAGTCCGTCCAGAAGTTTCGGGAGGACGGCTTGATGGACGCAGGCGAAAATCCCTGGCTCGCCATGGCGCTGAACAACGCCTGGGCGAACCGGACGCTTTACGATGCAGTGAAGGGGCTGTCTCAGGACGCGTTTATCGCGGACCGACCGGGGTTCTTTAGATCCCTCTGGAAGACGCTGAACCACGTCTACGAGGTCGACCTCTACTACATCGACGCGTTGGAGGCCGGCGGGCGGGGTCTTGCCGTCTACGACCGAGATGAGGTGCGCGATGCCGCCACGCTTTCCGTCCTACAGGCCGAGGCCGACATGCGCTTCGCGGCCTTCTGCCGCGCGATGACGCCGGAGCGGTTGAGTGAGACGCGGGTGACCGAGCGCGACGTGGGCCGGATCGAGGAGACCGTCGCGGCCCTGATCCTCCACCTCGTCCAGCACCAGGTGCATCACCGGGGGCAGGCGCACGTCCAGCTTCAGGACGCGGGCGTGGCGCCGCCGCAGCTCGACGAGTTCTACCTGGAGTATGACAGGGCGGAGACTGCCGGGGGCTATTGGCGCTAGCCCAGGCCCGACAATAACGTGGCCACGACTGGCACCTCCGGCGGTGACGACGGGCTAGGCTGGAACTGCGCAAGGAAGAAAAGATTGAACACGTGGGTGATTTTTCTCTTAACGCCGAGCGTTTTGGGCGGGCTAATGATTATAGCAAGCCTGACAATCAAAGATCACAGAAGCCAAGCCGTAGCGCTGCTGATCTTGAACATCATTTTGGTTTTAACCCTATTGACCTTACTGTCGTACTTTTCTGGCTCTGTGGAGCCAAACGATTTGTTTTATATGTTTTGCGCTGGAGCAGCCGTGGGGTTAATTCTTTTGTTAATTTCGTACAAAGTGCATTTTAGCAGAAAGGATTAGAATCCTATTCGTCGAATGACGTCTTACGGTGAATCACGTTCGATGCATTCCGTTGGTCCACAAACGCGTGCCGTACGGTGAACCGGTGATGATGGGCTCCTGCAGCTTGACGGGTGGTAATCTCTCAGGCTGGACCGGCCGGGGGCTATTGGCACTAGGCGAGGCCCGACAAGAGCGCCGCGTGGACCGCGCCGCCTGCGGTGACGACGCCCTCGGTCTGGCGGGCGGGGCTGTTGAAGGTCAGCGGGCGGCCGCGCCGGTCGGTGACCTCGCCCCCTGCCTCGGCGACCAGAAGCGCCCCGGCGGCGATGTCCCATTCCCAGGCCGGGCGAAGCGTCATCATGGCGTCGAAGCGGCCTTCGGCGACCAGCGCCATGCGATAGGCCAGGGACGGGCGGAAGTGCCGTTCGACGGGCGGCGGGCCGGCAGTCCAGAACTCGGGGCGGAAGCTGACCTTTGGGCTTAAGACAGTCGCGCCGTCGAGTTCGCCGCGCTCGGACGCCATGACCGATGCGCCGTTCAGGGTCGCGCCGCCGCCTTTGCGGGCGAGGTAGAGCTTGTCGCGGACCGGCAGGTAGACGCAGGCGGCGATGATGCGTCCCGCCTCGGCGATGGCGAGGGAGTGCGCCCAGGTCTTCTCGCCCGCCACGAAGGCTCGGGTGCCGTCGATGGGGTCGATGATGAACACCCGCTCGCGGTCGAGCCGGCTCATGTCGTCGGCGGTCTCCTCGCTGACCCAGCCATAGTCGGGCCGCGCGGCCAGGAGGCGCTGCTTCAGGTGAGTGTCGACGGCGAAGTCGGCCTCGGAAACCGGATCGTCGCCGCCCTTGTCCCAGACTTGCGGATCCTCGCGCCAGAAGCGCCGGGCGATCTCGCCCGCTTCGAGCGCGGTCTCGTGCAGGAGGTCAAGGTCAGTCGCCGGCAAGGACAAGACCTTCAACCAGGAGCGACGGCACGACGCGGCCCGTCCACGGCCGGGCGTCGTTCGCCGGCACGATAGAGCGCAGCATGTCGCGCAGGTTGCCCGCGATGGTGCATTCGTTGACCGGATAGGCGATCTGCCCCTTCTCGATCCAGAACCCCGAAGCGCCGCGCGAGTAATCGCCCGTCGTCGCGTTGATCGACGAGCCGATGAGCGAGGTCACCAGAAGCCCGGTGCCCATGTCGCGGATCAGGTCGTCGCGCGTGGCGTCGCCCTGAGTCAGCGCGATGTTGCTGAGGGTGGGAGACGGCGGCGAGGACGGGCCACGCCCGGCGCTGGCCGTGCTTTGCATCCCGAGTTGGCGGGCGGTGGCGAGGTCGAGCGTCCAGCCATTGAGGCGTCCGTCGGTGACGATCTCGCGGCGGGCCGTCCGAAGGCCCTCGCCGTCGAAAGGCTTCGAGCCCGACGTGCGGACGCGGTGCGGTTCCTCGACGATGGAGAGGGTATCCGGCAGAACCTGCTCGCCCAGGAGGCCACGCAGCCAGGAGCTGCCGCGCGCGACGGAAGCGCCGTTGGCGGCCGAGAGGAGGTGCCCGATCAGCCCCGCCGCGACACGTTCGTCGTAGAGGACGGGGAAGGCGCCGGTCTTCGGCTTCCGCGCCCCCGCGCGCGACAGTGTGCGCTCGGCAGCGAGGCGACCCACCTCTTCGGGCGTGGGCAGGTCGGCGCCGTAGATCCGCGCCTCGCCGTAGTGGTCACGCTCCATCTTCGTGCCTTCGCCCGTGATGGCCACGCAATAGAGCGAGTGCGACGACCGCGCGTATCCGCCCGAAAAGCCGTTGGTGGCGGCGAGGTGGATGCGGGTGCGGTGGTAGGAGGCGGCGGCGGACTGGACCTGTGCGATGCCCTCGTGCGACAGGGCGGTCGCCTCGGCACGGCGGGCGGCGTCTTCCAGGTCGGCGGGGGAGGGTTCGGGCGCGTCCTCGCAAAGGTCGAGGCCGATTGCGTCGCGGGTATCGGACAGCTCTGCGGGATCGGCGAGGCCGATGAAGGGATCCTCGGGCGCGATCCGCGCCATTGCCACGGCACGTTCGGCCATTTCAGCCAGAGTCTCGGGCTTGGTGTCCGAGGCCGAGACGCAGGCCTGCCTTTGCCCAAGGAGGACGCGGAGGCCGATCTCGACGCCTTCGGCGCGCTCGGCCTGTTCGAGGGCCCCGGCGCGCACGTCGATCGACACGGCGCGCCCGTCGGTCGCGATGGCGTCGGCGGCGTCGGCCCCGGCCTTGCGGGCGGCGGTCAGGAGGTCTGCTGTGAGCTGGGAGAGGTTCTGCATGGCGACGAGGTAGTCCCTGAGGACAGGCGCTTCAAGCGACCTGCGGCGGGCGGGGCATCACTTGATGCGCTGCCCGTTGGCGTTGACCGTTCCGTCCGGCGCGAACTCGATCGTCGAGACCAGCGTGTCCGAGCCGGCTCCGGGCCGGGTGAAGACGCCCAACATCATCCTCAGACCCATCGTCTCCTCGGAGGAGAGAAGCTCGAGGTCGGCCAGGCTGTCGAGGAGCCCGTTGAGCCCTACGAGCCGCGCGTCGAGACGACCCTCGGTAGAGAGCGTCGCCCCCTCGATCCGGCTGGTGATCTCTCCCGAGCCGGTGAGGTCGAGACCGGCGCCCAGGACGCGGAGGGTCTTTAGTTTCGCGACGATTTCAGGGTAGGGCCTCGCGGTTGCGTCCTCATCGAAGAAGTCGATGGCGACGATGGTGGTTCCCGCAATGTCCAGCGCGAGAGAGATGGGATCGCGGGGGATCTTGCGGATCGGATCGAACAGCGACCACATCTCGTCGTTGAAGGTCAAGCCGGCAAGCCCGAAGCGCATCGAATAGGGCTGAGGTTCGGCCTTTGCGAGGAGCGGGAACTCGATGGCGACCTCGAAGGCGTCGAGGGCATAGGACAGCCGGTCCACGGGCACGTCGGGGACCGCGAGGGCATAATCCGTGACGTTGCCCCGGGCCTCCAGCGAGAACAGGGCCCTGTCCTCGGAAAATGAGAGCTCGACCGACGCCCCCTGATCGGACGAGGCAAAGGCGGCGGCACCCTCCGGCATCTCGATCGTCCCGGTCGCCTCGACGCTGTCGTATCCGAAGTCGGCGCTGATGCGCTCGCCATTGTGCAGCGGCGGGGTGATCGCCCCGTCCTCGTCGGAGTGGTTCACGCGCACGTCCCAGGCCAGACGGACGCCAGTGCCCCTGGCTTCCATGTCCAGCCTTCCATCCTCGTCGGACGTGTCCGACGATTGGATCCACAGGATCTTGCCCAAGGCGAGGTCGAGACTGTGGCGCGGAATGTCGCCGCCCTCGTAGCTTGATGCGGCTGCCAGGTTGCCGATGGTCACCGCGATGTCTGCGTCGCCGGTCGCGATGCCGGATGCGTCAGATCCGCTCGCCGTGTCGAAGAGGCTGGCAACGTAGAGGTGCCCGACATCGAGCGTCATCCTGTGCATTCCGCGGCCCTGGTTCGACCGCATGAAGGTCGCCGCGACGTCCTCGAGGTCGAAGGCCGTTTCCTCGACGCGGTCGTCCTCGAGCCCCGTCACGTCGACGCCTTCGAGGCTCAGGCTGCCGGCGACAAGGTCGTGGCCCAGGTCGCCCGGCGTGCCCGATACGATGTGCCGTACGCCGTCGAAGAGGAAGCTCGCGCTGACGAGTACGGGCTGGTCCGTTCCGGACTGGATACGGATCTCGACAGGCAGGCGGTTGGGGTAGACGAAGCGGACGGCGCCGTCCGGTTGTTCGACGAGGTCGACGCCGCCGAGGGTGATCTCGGTCCGCTCGTCCGGGTTCTCGGAGGTGAGCTTGAAGCCCCGGACCTCGAGGCGGTCGGCGCCGCGCGCGGTGCCGGTCGTCTCCACCTCGAAGTTGCCGAAGAGCGAGAGCAGGCTCAAGTGTTCGGTCAGCGCGTCTTCGGCCGTCAGGGCGATGGCGGCCGAAGGTGAAGCGGCGAAGAGAAGGGCGGCGAGGGTCCGTCGCATGGAGCGAAGGCAACGGGCCCGGCCTTGCGGCGCGGGCCCGTCCCGCGTCACTTGATGCGCTGGCCGTTCGCCATGATCGAGCCGTCTTCATTGAACTCGATGGTCGAGACAAGGGTGTCGTCGCCATCGCCCGGACGGGCGAAGAGGCCCATCATCATGCGTGCGCCCATGGCCTGATCTTCGGGCACGAGGCCCATGCCGACCAGAGTGTCGAGAAGGCCGTTGCCGCCCGTCAGCATCATGTTGAGAACGCCAGACGGCACGGGCATCGGCGAGGAGTTGTCGAAGGTGAAGTCGCCGTCGCCCGTGAGCCGCGCGCCCGCGACGGACAGCTCGATCTCGTTGACGTTGAGAGCGTCGAGCTGGCCCGGAACCTCGCCGCTGTCCGCGAATTCGGGGTCGAACACGTCGGCCGACAGCACGCCCTCGCCGTCGATGTCGATGATTAGCGTCGCCGGGTCATGCGCAAGCTGGCCGGCGGGATCGAACATGTTCCAGATCATCGGATCGATCTCGAGGCCCTTCATCGCCATGCGAAGGCCGAAGTCCTGGCTTTCCTCGCCTGGCACCACGGGCATGGCGAAACGGCCCTCGGACTCGGCCAGCTTGAAGGTCATCGGCGGGAAGGGGATCGACGATCCGCCGACGGTCAGAGTGATGTCGCGGTTCATGCCGCCATAGTCGAGACCGTCCTCGTTCATCTTGAACTGGAAGTCGCCCTCGGCGACCGCGACCGCGCCTTCCATCGTGCCATCGGGGGAATCGACGTTGAAGGTATAGGTCGTGGGGCCGAAGGCGGCGGTGCCCTCGGTCCGGTTGCCGTTTCTGATCGATTCGGCGAAGGAGGCCATCAGGTCCTGCTGCCCGACCGAGCCGCTGTAGCTGCTGGTCAGGTCCTGGCTCGATCCTTCGAAGCGGAAATGGCCCGGCTCCTCGCCCTCCTCGACATTGGCGTCGACGGCGAAGGTGAGGCTCTCGGTTGCGAACTCGGCCGTATAGTCGCGCACGGCGCCCGCCGCGAGCTCGGTGAAGCCGGTGAGGTTCACGAAAGCCACGTCGACGGACATGTCCATGTCCTTGGCTTCCTCGGGCGCGAGGAACTCGATCTCGGTCACCGCGACGCGCTCGATGTCGAAGTCGTAGCGGATCAGCTCGGTCGAGCCCGACGCCGTCACGTCCGCCCCGGTCAGGCTGATCGAGATCGACATCTCGAACGTCTCGCCATCCTCAGACGTGCCGCTGACGGTCATCGGCATCACTGCCGGGTACTCGACCTTGACCGTGCCGTCGCCTTGCTCGACGAGGCGGACGCCGCCCATGCTGACCTTGAAATTGCCCTCGCCCGCCATAGCCGAGGCGACGAGCGATCCGACGCTCAGGGTGTCGCCCGAGCGGTTCTGGTCCATGACCTCGGCGGTGAAGCCGTACATCTCGATCTGGCTGATCTGGTCGGCAAGAACCTCCTCGGCGGTCAGGTCGGCCAGCGCAGGGCCGGCCATCAGGGCCAGCACGGAGGTCATCGTCAGGGTGCGGTGAAAAGTCATAGGCGTTATCCGGTGATCTGATTGCGTTTAATATCGGCGACGTTCCGAGGCGGAACCCGAGCGGTCAAGAAAACCCTGACCCTCGCGCCGTCGACAGGCCGAACGTGACCGTGATAGCACGCAGTGCGGCCAAAAGGAGGCAAAATATATGGAAGCCGATGGCAAAACCGTGATCATTTCGGGAGCGAGCCGAGGCATAGGCGCCGCGGCGGCCGAGACGTTCGTCGGCGCGGGTGCGCGTGTCGTCCTGTTGGCGCGTGGCGCGGATGCCATTCGCGATCTGGCCGGGCGTCTGGGCGAGGCGGCGCTTGCCGTGCCGTGCGACGTGGCGCGCTACGACGAGGTGGCGGGCGCGGTGGCCGAGGCCGAGGCGAAATTCGGGCCGGTAGACGTCCTCGTCAACAACGCGGGGGTGATCGAGCCGATCGCGCATCTCGCGTCGTCCGACCCGGCAGGATGGGGCACGGCGATCGACGTCAACCTGAAGGGTGTCTACCACGGGATGCGCGCCGTCCTGCCCGGCATGATCGCTCGCGGGCGGGGGACGATCCTGACCGTGTCGTCGGGCGCGGCCCACAGCCCGGTCGAGGCCTGGTCGCATTATTGCGCGTCGAAGGCGGGGGCGGCGATGCTGACGCGGTCCGCGCATCTTGAGGCCGGGCCGTCCGGCGTGCGGGTCATGGGGCTGTCGCCCGGAACGGTGGCGACCGAAATGCAGCGCGAGATCAAGGCAAGCGGGATCAACCCGGTCTCTCGGCTGGAGTGGTCGGACCACGTCCCGCCCGAGTGGCCGGCGAAGGCTCTTTTGTGGATGTGCGGCCCGGAAGCGGACGAGTTCCTGGGACAGGAGATCTCGTTGAGGGACGAGGGCATCCGCGCCCGGCTGGGGCTGGCGCGATGATCGACGTGGCGACCGAGGGCGGGCTGCGCATCCTGACGCTCGACCGGCAGGAGAAGGCGAACGCGCTGACCCGCGAGATGCTCGTGGCGCTTGCCGAGCAGGTCGAGGAGGCGGCCTCGGACGAGGCGGTGAAGGCACTTGTGCTGACCGGGAGGGGCAAGGTGTTCTCGGCCGGCGCGGACCTCGAGGCGGCACGGGCGGGCCTGGCCACCGACCCGGCGTGGGAGCGGCTGTCGGGCGCCATCGCCCTGGCGCCGATCCTGACGATTGCGGCGCTGAACGGCACGGCGGCGGGCGGGGCACTGGGGATGGTGCTGGCCTGCGACCTGCGGGTGGCCGTGCCGACCGCGTCGATCTTCTACCCGGTGATGCGGCTGGGTTTCCTTCCCCAGCCGTCGGACCCCGAAAGGCTGGCCGCACTGGTCGGCCCGGCGCGGGCGAAGCTGATCCTGATGGCGGGTCAGAAGATCGGCGCGGCGGAGGCGTTGGCGATGGGCCTGATCGACCGGATCGACGAGGACCCGCTGGCGGCGGCCCGTGCGCTTGCCGCCGACGTCCTGGCGGCCGACCCCCGCCATGTGGCGGAGATCAAGGACATGCTCTGAGGCTTCAGGCGCCGGGCGCGCGGGCCCAGGCGCGGGCCGCTTCCAGATCGGACATGGCAAAGGTGCGGACCGTCAGCGGCATCACCGTGCTCGCGGCGCGGGTCATGAAGCCGATCCAGGGAATATCCGACACGACGGCGGCATGGCTGACATTGCGGAGGTGCTTGATGTCGAACTTCACGCCGTCGAGCACCGTGGTCGGGTCGAAGCCCTCGAAGCGTTCGATGACCTCCACGATGCGGATGGTGCCGTGCTTTTCGATGAAGGCTTCCAGCTTGGGAAGGATTTCGTCCATGTCGTGTTCGGTGACACGGCCCAGCACCTGGATCTCGGCCACGGGCAGGGATTTGTCTTCGGTATAGATGCAGGACATTGGCAGGTCTCCTTTTCCGTTTCGACGATGGCGCAGGCCGGGCGGCGGCGCCTTGATCAAGGTCAGCCCGGAACGCGGTCGCCGAAGATGGCCGAACCGACACGGACATGGGTGGCGCCATGGGCGATGGCTTCCTCGAAATCTCCCGACATGCCCATGCTGAGGCCGGTGAGGCCGTTGCGCTCTGCAATTTTCGCCAGAGCCGCGAAGTGGGGAGCCGGCGCGTCGTCGACCGGCGGGATGCACATGAGGCCTCTCGGCGGGAGTTTCAGATTGCGGCAGAGCGCGACCAGAGCGTCGGCTTCATCGATGTGACAGCCGGCCTTCTGGTCCTCGCCGCCGGTGTTCACCTGGACGAAGATGTCGGCACACCTCCCCATCTCTTCGGCGAGACGCGCGATGGTTTGCGCGAGCTTCGGGCGGTCGACCGTGTGGATGGCGTCGAAAAGCTCCATCGCGGCGCGGGCCTTGTTGGTCTGGAGCGGACCTATCAGGTGAAGCTCGACGCCATCGAATTCCTCGCGGAGGGCGGGCCACTTACCCTGCGCTTCCTGTACGCGGTTCTCGCCGAAGATGCGGTGACCCTCGGCCAGCACAGCCTCGACCCGGTCGAGCGGCTGGACCTTGGACACGGCGATAAGGGTGACGCCGGACGGATCACGCCCGTGGCGGGCGCAGGCGGCTTCGAGGCGGTCGCGGATGTCCGAAAGGCTCATGCCCCCATCTGCCAAAAAGAAAAGAGCGGGCGCAAGGCCCGCTCTTTCCGTCATCCGATCCTGGAAGGATCAGAATTCCATCGAGACACCGAGGTCCCACACGGTTTCGAAGCCGTTGTCGCCGACACCGCCAGCGAGTTCCGCGCCGCCGAGATCGTAGGCAAAGCCGAGACCCATCGCAGCGTCGGTCGAGTTGTCGTGGTCCGAGTAGCCGAAGGTCACGGTGGTGGCGCCCATGCCGTAGGACAGGACAACGCCGTAGCCCGAGCCAAGGCCGTCAGAGTCTTCGTAGTAGATGTCGAAGCCAGCGCCCGAGAAGGTGCCGCTCAGGTCGACGGCGTAGGTGTCGCCGTTGCCCGCATCGGTCTGGTCTTCGTAGCCGACGCCGACCGCGAAGTCACCAAGGCCAACCTTGACGCCGACTGCGACGTCTTCGGCACCGGTGTCACGGCTGTGCGACAGGAACAGACCGAAGTCGCCGGCCTGATACTGATACAGGACCGAGTCGCCACCGGAGGTGCCATCGCCACGGGCCTGCTCGGCCACGTTGTCGATGCCGATGCCGTCGTAGCCGATGTCGGCCAGACCAGCGACCTTCTGGAGCGCGTCATCCACGTCGCCGACGGTCAGTTTGCCGAACGCGCCGGAGATGTAGACTTCCTGGTTGTCGATCTCGAGGTCTTCGAGAAGCAGCAGGTCCAGACCGAAGGTCAGGCCGGTGTCCGTGGTGCCTTCAGCCGAGAAGCTGATATCCAGGTCGTAGTTGACGACCACGTCTTCGGCGTCGCCGTCGATGTCGATGTCGTCGGCAACAACGCCGTTGTCTTGCAGCCAGATGCCAGCCTTACCGCCGACCGTAACTTCCGCAGCGGCGAGACCAGCCCAGAATACCAGGGCGGTCGAAGCCAGAAGAACCTTTTTCATCGTTTTTTTCCCTCGTGTGTAAAAGGTGCGTCTCAATCCGGTCGCACCGAACTGATTGACACCGTATTTCCCTCCACCCGACCTAGATTGCAAGCAAGCCTCCCCGGCCCTTTCCAGACTCCAAGCGGATGGTGTTCTTCTTGCCACAGTGAATTTGCCCGGCCAACCGTTTTCATCAAGCAGGGAAAGACCTTGTCGGTCACGGGGGCGTCGGGTAGTCATGTCTGGACCTAGGAGAGGGGGCGTTGATGGGACTTCCGGCAGACAGACCGACGCGCGCCGTCCTGGCAGTCCTGATGGTGGCTCTCACCCTGTCCGGATGCGGTCGCTTCGCCTCGACTCCTATCGAGCGGGAGGCACGCACGGGCACCTCGATCACCGACATATTCCTGAACGACGCCGATCCGAACGTGACGGTCGAGGTCAACAAGTACCTCTGGAACGCCTCGCTCGACGTGCTGAACTTCCTGCCGATCCAGTCGGCCGATCCCTTCACTGGCGTGATCTCGACCGGATACGGCACGCCTCCCGGCGGCGGCACCGCATATCGCGCCACGATCTACGTCCGCGACCCGGCGCTGGAAGCGCGGTCGCTGTCCATCGCGCTGGCCACGCGCTCGGGCCCCGTGCCGACGGCGACGGCCCGCGCCGTCGAGGACGCTATCCTGACGCGCGCCCGCCAGCTTCGGATGCAGGACATGCGTCTCTAGACGTTCCGCGTCCGCGCGACTAAACCACGCCGGGCCATCGCCCGGCGTTTTCCGTTTCCCCGAGGACCCTTCGCATGTCCCGATACGATACCAAGAACATCGAGCCGAAATGGCAGGCCGCCTGGGACGAGGCGCAGACCTTCCGGGCCGAGCGCGACGAGTCGAAGCCGAAGTACTATGTGCTGGAAATGTTCCCCTACCCATCGGGGCGCATCCACATCGGGCACGTTCGGAATTACACCATGGGCGACGTGATCGCGCGCTACATGCGGGCGACGGGACACAACGTGCTGCACCCCATGGGGTTCGACGCCTTCGGGATGCCGGCCGAGAACGCGGCGATGGCGTCGGGAGGCCACCCCAAGGACTGGACCTACGGCAACATCGAAACGATGGTCCAGCAGATGAAGCCGCTGGGCTTCTCTCTGGACTGGTCGCGGATGTTCGCGACCTGCGATCCCGAGTACTATGGCCAGCAGCAGTCGATGTTCATCGATTTCATGGACAAGGGCCTCGTTTATCGCCGGAATGCGGTGGTCAACTGGGACCCGGTCGACATGACGGTGCTGGCGAACGAGCAGGTGATCGACGGCAAGGGCTGGCGGTCGGGCGCTGAGGTCGAGCGCCGCGAGCTGACGCAGTGGTTCTTCAAGATCAGCGATTTCGCCGAGGAGCTGCTGGAGGCCATCGACGCGCTGGACGACTGGCCGGCGAAGGTGAAGCTGATGCAGCGGAACTGGATCGGCAAGTCGCGCGGGCTGCAATTCGGCTTCGAGCGCGCCGACGGCGGCGAGGCCATCGAGGTCTACACGACCCGGCCCGACACGCTGATGGGGGCGTCGTTCGTGGGTATCTCGCCCGACCATCCGCTGGCGAAGGAACTGGCGGAGACGAACCCCGGGGCCGCTGCTTTCCGAGCGGAAGCCTCGAAGGGCGGGACGACCGAGGAAGCGCTGGAGAAGGCCGAGAAGCTGGGCTTTGATACCGGCATCCGGGTGAGGCATCCGCTGGAACCGAATTGGGAATTGCCCGTCTGGATCGCGAACTTCATCCTGATGGACTACGGCACGGGCGCCATTTTCGGCTGTCCCGCGCATGACCAGCGCGACCTGGACTTCTGTCGGAAGTACGGGCTGCCGGTGATCGACACCTTCGTGGCCGCCTACGGCGGCGCGCCGGTCGGTTCCGAAGCCTTCGTGCCGCCGAAGGGAGAGACGGTCCGCTGGCTGAAGCCCTTTGGCTGGGACGAGACGGCGACCGGCGACGAGGCGATCGACGCCGCCATAGCGCGGGCCGAGGCCGAGGGCTGGGGCCGGGGCGTCACCAAGTACCGCCTGCGGGACTGGGGCCTGTCGCGCCAGCGCTACTGGGGCTGTCCGATCCCGGTGGTGCATTGCGCGGATTGCGGCGTGGTGCCGGAGCGAAAGGAGAACCTGCCCGTCCGGCTGCCCGACGACGTGACCTTCGACGTGCCGGGCAACCCTCTCGACCGGCATCCGACCTGGCGCGACGTGCCCTGCCCGTCCTGCGGCAAGGCGGCGAAGCGCGAGACCGACACGATGGACACCTTCGTGGATTCGTCCTGGTACTTCGCCCGCTTCACCGCGCCACGGGCCGACACGCCCACGGTCATGGCCGACGCCGACTACTGGATGAACGTCGACCAGTACATCGGCGGCATCGAGCACGCGATCCTGCACCTGCTCTATTCGCGGTTCTTCGCCCGCGCGATGCACATCTGCGGCCACCTGCCCGCGAAGTCGAAGGAGCCGTTCGAGGCGCTCTTCACGCAGGGGATGGTGACGCATGCGGCTTATTCTAACGCCGAACGTTTGGATCCGAACAATCGGAAGATTTATCACTTCCCGGATGACGTCCAGGATGACGGCCGTGGGAATTACACGCTCAAGGAAACGGGTGAGAGGATCAACGTCGAGCCTTCCACCAAGATGTCCAAATCCAAACTCAACGTCGTCGACCCCGTTGCCATCATCGACCAGTACGGCGCCGACACCGCGCGCTGGTTCGTTCTCTCCGACTCCCCGCCCGAGCGCGACGTGGAATGGACCGCGGCCGGTGCCGAGGCGGCGTTCAGGCACCTCTCCCGCGTTCACCGCATCGCGAGCGAGATCGCCGAGGGAGGCGACACCGGAGCGGACGACGATGTGCTGCGGAAGGAGACGCACCGCGCGATGCGCGACGTGACGCTCGGGATCGAAAGCTTCGGCTTCAACGCGGCCATCGCCAAGCTCTATGCCTTCAGCAACGCGCTTTCGAAGGCGCAGGCTTCGAACGCGGCGCGGCGCGAGGCGGCGATGACGCTGGCGCTGCTGATGTCTCCGATGACGCCGCACCTCGCCGAGGACTGTTGGGCGATGCTGGGCGGCGAGGGCCTGATCGCCGACGCGCCCTGGCCGGTGGCGGACGAAAGCCTGCTTGTCGAGGACAGCGTGACGCTGCCCATTCAGATCAACGGCAAGCGGCGCAGCGAGATCACCGTGGGCAAGGACGTGCCGACCGACGAGGTTGAAAAGCTGGTGCTGGCCGACGATGCTGTCGCGAAGGCGCTGGCGGGTGGCCAGCCCAGGAAACTGATCGTCGTGCCGGGCCGCATCGTCAATGTCGTCATCTGACCGCCGCACCCTTCTTCTGTCGTTCCTCGCGCTGGCGGGCTGCGGCTTCACGCCGGTCTACGGGCCGGGCGGCAGCGCGGAAGGATTGCGGGGCCGCATCGACGTCGGACCGCCCGTCGACGAGGCAGGCTATGTGCTCGTCCGCCGTCTCGAGGACAGGCTCGGCGCGTCCGAGGAGGGCGACCTTGCGCTGACCGCCGACATCCGTCTGTCGGAGGACGCCGTCGGTTTCCTGCCGGATGGCGAGATCAGCCGCTACAACGTCTCCGGCCGGGTCGAATGGCGGCTGACGCGGAAAGGCAACGATACGGTCGTGGCCACGGGCAGCGAGCAGAGTTTCACCAGCTACTCGGCCACATCGACCACCGTCGCCACGGCCTTCGCCGCCCGCGACGCGCGCCGCCGGCTGATGGTGATCCTCGCCGACCGGATCGTCGCGGACCTGATGACGCGCGTCCCGTGAAGCTGTCGGCCCGCGACGCGCCGGCTTATTTCGCGAAGCCCGATGCCGCGGCCACAGGTCTTCTGATCCACGGGGTGGACGCGATGCGCGTCGCCTTGCGGCGGCAGGAGGTCGTGAAGGCGCTCGTCGGTGCCGCAGGCGAGGAAGAGATGCGCCTGACGCGGATCCCCGCCTCCGACCTTCGCAAGGATCCCGCCCTTCTTCTTGACGCTGTGAAGGCGCAGGGCTTTTTTCCCGGACCCCGCGTTGCCTTCGTCGAGGACGCCGGCGACGGTCTGGCCGATACCTTCGCGGCGGCGCTGGCGGACTGGCGCGAGGGCGACGCTCAGATCGTGGTGACGGCGGGCCAGCTTGCCGCGAAGTCGAAACTGCGGAAGCTTTTCGAGGATCACCGCGGAACCTACGCCGCCGCGATCTACGACGACCCTCCCGGTCGGGCCGAGATCGAAGCGGCGCTGAAGGCGGCGGGTTTGCGGGACATCTCGGGCGACGCGATGGCCGCATTGACCGACCTGGCGCGAAGCCTCTCGCCCGGCGACTTCCGGCAGACCCTCGAGAAGATCGCGCTCTACAAGATCGGTGATGCCTCTCCGCTGACGCCCGAGGAGGTCGCCCTGTCCGCCCCGGCGTCGGTCGAGGCGGCGCTGGACGATGTCCTGAACCTCGCCGCCGAAGGCAAGGCGCATGAGATCGGACCTGTTCTGCGGCGACTGGAAGCGCAGGGCGTGGGGCCGGTCGGCCTTTGCATCGGGGCGACGCGGCACTTTCGGACGCTGCACGCGGTCGCCTCCGACCCCAGCGGCGCAGGGTCGGGCATCGGCAGGCTGAGGCCGCCGGTCTTCGGACCGCGTCGGGACCGGATCCAGCGTCAGGCCTCGGACTGGGGAATGCACCGTCTCGAGAAGGCGCTGTCGCTGCTTCTGGACACCGACCTCACGCTGCGGTCGACCGCCGAGGTGCCGGAGATGGCTGTGATGGAGCGCGCGCTTCTGCGCCTTGCATGGATGAACCGGCGCTAGGGGACGATCAGCCTGGTGCCCGGCTCGAGGCGGCGGGCGAAGTCCAGAAGGTGATCGGACCGCAGCGCGATGCAGCCTTCGGTCGGGCGGCCGGGGCCGCGCCAGCGATGCAGGAAGATGGCGCTGCCCGCGCCCGGCGTCGCCTCGGGCCAGTTCCAGTCGGTGACGAGGACGAGGTCGTAGAGCCGATCCGCTCGCCGCATCCGTTCGTGAGACGCCGTCATCGGCGCGCGGGCGAGGTGGTTGTAGAGCGGATGGCGCGGATCGTCGCACCAGAGGTCGCCCGGTCGGATCGGCTCGGCCCAGGGCGCAGGCCGGGGCAGGCGGTCGGGACGCCAGAACATCCCGACGATCCGGTGCGTGCCCCGCGGCGTCGCCCCGTCGCCCTCGCGCTTCGCCGATGTCAGGCCGCCACGTCCCACCGTGCAGGGCCAGCGATGCGGCCCGAGGCGCAGGCCGGTCGGCGTAAGGCGGAGGTCAGCCAAGATAGATCCGCCCCTTGGGATATCGCACCCGGGGCGCCGACCGCGTGGCGAGGAAGAAGCCGAGCGTCAACGGGCCGACGCGCCCGAGGAACATCATCAGGATAATGACCGTCCGTCCGATTGAATCGAGCTCGGTCGTCGCCCCGCGCGACAGGCCGGTGGTGCCGAAGGCCGAGACGACCTCAAAGGACAGGTTCAGGAACTCGCCGTCGTGCGAGATCGAGGCAATGAAGATGCCCGTGAAGATGACGAGACTGGAAATGGTGACGAGGGCCAGGACCTTGAGGATGTCCTCGGCCTCGATGCTGCGGCTGAAGACGTGTGGCGTCGAGCGACGGCGGAAGAAGGCGATGGTGGCGAGCAGCAGGACGAAGAAGGTCGTGACCTTGATCCCGCCCGCGGTCGAGGTGCTGCCGCCCCCGATGAGCATCAGCGTCATCGTCATCAGCGTGGTCGCGTCGTGCATCCCGCCCGTGGGAATGGTGTTGAACCCTGCGGTGCGCGGCGTGACCGCCTGGAACCAGCTCGCCCACAGCTTGTCGCCCGTCGAAAGCTCGGCAAGCGTCTGGGGATTGCGCCATTCGAGCGCGGCGAAGACGAGGAACGGCAGGACGATGAGGATGGCGGTTCCGGCCAGCGTGATCTTGGAATGCGCCGTCAGTCGACGCCAGCCGCGTTGGCGCCAGATGTCCTCGAGCACGATGAAGCCGACGCCACCGATGATGAAGAGGGTCGGCACGATCAGGTTGACGACCGGATGGCCGACCCATTGCGACAGCGAGTCGGGAAACAGCGCGAAGCCGGCGTTGTTGAAGGCCGAGATCGCGTGGAAGACTGCATACCATAGCCCCTGAGCCCAACCGAACTCGGGCACGAAGACGAAGGCGAGAACGACGGCACCTGCCGCCTGGAAGGCAAAGGCGACCTTCAGGACCGTCTTCACCAGTCGAGGCAGTGAGGCGATCGAGGTCTGGTTGAGGTCTTCCCGCAGGATATAGCGGTGCGGCAGCCCCACCTGAATACCGAGCGCCGAGAAGACGAGCGTGGCGAAGGTCATCAGCCCCAGGCCGCCGCATTCGATCAGGAAGGCGATGACCGCCTGGCCGAAGAAGGTGAAGGTGCTGCCCGGATCGACGACGACGAGGCCGGTCACGGTCACCGCCGAAGCCGAGGTGAAGAGCGCGTCGGCGAAGCTGACATGCTCGACCGTCGACACCGGCAGCCAGAGCACGACCGAGCCTATGACGATCAGGGTCGAGTAGGAGAGCGCCAGGATCGCCGGGGCGGGAATGCGCGCCAGCCTGGCGAGGAAAGGGCGGGAGGGAAACATCCTGCGCCGCGTCTCAGAGCGAGGCCGCGAAGTCGCTCAGCTTCTTCCGTTCTCCCAGAAGCAGGAGAAGGTCGTCGGACTGGAGCACGCAGCCATCCGCGCCCGATCCGACGAACTCGGTTCCCCGCATGACGCCGATGCAGCGCAGGTCGTGCCGGGAGATCGACTTGATCTCGGACAGGCTGTGCCCCTCGAGGCTGTCGGGAACGCGGAAGTTGACGACGTGGTAGCCGTTTCCGAGGCTGACGTAATCGCGGATCAGCGGGTTGTTCAGGACCTGTGCGACGTACTGCCCGATGTCGACCTGGGGATGGATCACCCGGTCCACACCGATGCGGGAGAGGATCCGGTGGTGCGTCTTCGACACCGCCTTGGCCCAGATCGTCTTCACGCCGATGAGCTTGAGGTTCATGGCGGCCAGGATCGAGCTTTCGATGTCGTTCGCGATGGCGATGACCGCGCCGTAGCATTCGCCGAAGCCCGCCTCGCGCAGCGCCTCCTCGTCGCGCGCGTCGACGATCAGCGCCTCGGTCACCTTGTCGGCGTGAAGGCCCACCGCGCGCTCGTTCACGTCGACGGCGATGACACTGTTGCCGAAGCGCATGAGCTCGGTCGCGACCGTGCTTCCGAAGTTGCCGAGGCCCACGACCCCGAAGATGTGGCTCTTGTGCGGCATTCGTCCCTCAGAGAATATGGCCCGATTTCCGGGCCTTGACGTCGAGATAGGCCGTGTTCAGCGGGTTGCGACCCGCTTGCAGCGGCACGCGCTCGGTCACCTCGATGCCCTGCGCCGCCATCATCTCGACCTTGGCGGGGTTGTTGGTCATCAGGCGGACCTTCGAGAAGCCAAGCCGCTTCAGAAGGTCCGCGCCGGTGCGGAAGTCGCGCTCGTCGTCCTCGAAGCCCAACCGGTGGTTCGCCTCGACCGTGTCGAAGCCCTGATCCTGAAGGGCGTAGGCGCGCATCTTGTTGGCGAGGCCGATGCCTCGGCCCTCCTGGTTGAGGTAGAGCAGGATGCCTTGGCCCTCGGCCCCCATCTGCGCCAGCGCGGCATGAAGCTGCGGCCCGCAATCGCATTTGAGCGAGCCCAGGACGTCGCCCGTGAAACAGGCCGAGTGCAGGCGCACCAGAACCGGCTCGGAGCGCGACGGACGACCGATCTCGCAGACGACATGCTCTTCGCCGCCGTCCTCGGGACGAAAGACGTGAACGCGACCGGCGCCCGTCACGGCAAGCGGCACGTTCCCCGTCACGACGCGGGTGTGGTGCGCGGGGTCCGACAGCGCCTGCAGCGTCAGGGCGGCGTCGAGCCGGGTCAGGTCATCGGGGACGGCATCGACGTGGAGAACCAGTGCCGCGGGCAGAAGGCGCGCGGACTTGGCCAGCGAGAGGGCCACCCGGTGCAGGTCGGCCGGACCATCGCGCATCGCGACGAAAGGTCCCTTCATCGGCGCCGACAGGTCATCCTGGGGGTCGGCCACGGCGCGGATCCAGTCCGTCGTGACGTCGCGCGGCAGGACGATGCGGGCCATGTCCCCGTCATAGGCGCGGGCGTTCAGCGTCGCCGCGCGCCGGGCCGTCACGGCAAGCACCGGATCGCCGAGCGCGCGCAGGTCCGCGAACCGGTCCGCGTCGAGACCTTCGGCGGCAAGGGCCAGGACCGACCGCCCGTCCCCCTGAAGCACGACCGGAAGGCCAAGCCGAAGGTCCGTCCGCGCACGGGCGATGCGCTCCATAAGGGTGGGTAACAGGGACATCGCGTCTCCGGGCGGCTCACCTGTCGTTTACGCCTTCCGTCAAGGATTTGAAACATTTCCCCCGACGGCGACACGAGCCTGTGAGTTTTTGCAGCAATCCTTGCAAGATCGCGGATCCGCGCTCATTTCCTCACCATCGGTTCACGGAGAAGTGTGACATGGCTCAGAACCTCAAGAAAATTCTTTTGGTGGACGACGACGAAGACCTGCGCGAGGCGCTCGGCGAGCAACTCGTGATGACCGAAGACTTCGACGTCTTCGAAGCCGGCAACGGCGCCGAGGCGCTGGAGCGGGTTCGCCAGGGCATCTACGACCTCGTCATCCTCGATGTGGGGCTGCCGGATACGGACGGGCGCGAGCTGTGCCGCGTGCTGCGCAAGCATGGCGTGAAGTGCCCGGTCCTGATGCTGACGGGACATGATTCGGACGCCGACACCATCCTCGGCCTCGATGCGGGTGCGAATGACTACGTCACGAAGCCCTTCAAGTTTCCCGTCCTTCTCGCTCGCATCCGGGCGCAGCTGAGGCAGCATGAACAGTCCGAGGACGCCGTCTTCCAACTCGGGCCCTACACGTTCCAGCCAGCGCAGAAGATGTTGATTACCGAGGACGAAAAGAAGATCCGTCTCACCGAGAAAGAGACGAACATCCTCAAGTTCCTCTACCGTGCCAGCGAGGGCGTCGTGCCGCGCGACATCCTTCTGCACGAGGTCTGGGGATACAATGCGGGTGTCACAACGCACACACTCGAGACACATATTTACCGGCTGCGACAAAAAATCGAACCGGACCCCTCGAATGCGCGTTTACTGGTGACCGAGTCGGGCGGTTACCGTTTGGTCGCCTGACGCGTTTACGGATCCCGTTTCCATGTCCGGGTTATGGCATGGTACCTCCCTGTTGGACTGGCCGGGCTTTCAGCCCGGCCTTTTTTTGTCACTCCGCCGGGGACGTGATTTCCAGGGCTCCCCCTTCGGGCAGGGTCAGGACGCCGACCGCATTCAGCCCTCCCAGGACCGAATCCACCGCCACCGTGGCGAGGATGATCCCCATCACCCGGCTGATGACGCTGGCTCCGGTCTCGCCCAGCACCCGTTTCAGGCGCGCTGCGAGGAGCAGAAGCACCAGTGTGAAACCGAGAACAGCACAGAGCACGACCGCCGTCACGAACTGGTCGAAGACGGGGTTCGTGTGGTTGTCGGTCAGGATGACGATGGCGAGCATGGCCCCGGGCGAGGCGATGGAGGGGATGGCCAGCGGAAAGACGGCACCGGACAGCGATGCGCGCTCGGCCTCGTGGATCACCTCCTCGGGGCGCGATTCCCCGAAGATCATCGTCATCGCGAAAAGGAACAGCACGATCCCGCCCGCGATCTGGAACGACCCGAACCGCAGGCCCAGCCCTTCCAGAAGGAGCTGCCCCGCGACGAGAAAGCCCAGAAGGACGACGCCCGCCACGACGACCGCGCGCGTCGCGAGGCGCCAGTGCAGGTGCCGGGGCACGCCCGCGGCCGCGAAGTAGAACACCGGCAGCGTTCCGATGGGGTCGATGACCACGAAAAGCGTGATGAACTCGCGCAGGAGCTGGTCGATGCTCGGCATCAGTCGCCGTGAACCGCGAAGGTTTCCAGCGCTGCTCCCTGCGGCGGCACGATGCGGAAGCGGTCGCGGACGCCTGCCCCTGTCAGCTCGCGCTCCAGGACGATCAGGCTGTTCTCGGGGTGCCCCTCGCAGAGCGCGGCCATGTGAGCGATCTCCTCGCCCGCCACAGGCCGCGCGGCGTCAAGGTCGGGCGCTCCCCAGGCGGCGACGAAATGCGCGGCGAGTGCGTCCGCCAGCGCCGCCTTCTCGGCCGCCGTGATCGGCGTGACCGCGACGACCGAGGCGCGCCCGAAGCTCGAGAGGCCAAGCCAGCCGTGCGCAAAGGCCTGACGCGACTTGCCGCTCAGGTCGTCCTCGGACCAGTTCGAGAAGGCGAAGGTCCCCGGCACGGCCCATTCGCCCGGCTCGGCCGCCAGGTCGAAGACGTTCAGGTCGCTGTCGTCGAGACGGATCACGCGGGCGAACATCGGACCTCCATCATTCGGGTAAGCGGCAGGATGCGCGTCGCATCTCCGTCCTTCAGGATCATGCCTCCCCACTCGTCGAGCCCGACGAAAGTTCCCGGCTCCGGATACTCGACCGCACCACCGAGGCGATGCGCCTTCGCGCGCCACTCTTCGTGCAGTTCGGAGAAGCCATCGGTAAGGTAGATGTGCAGCCAGTTCATCATGTGGCGGGCCCAGGCCTCGATCAGGTCGGGCGTGCCGATCTCGCCGCAGCCTTCCTCGTGCAGGCAGGTCTCGTCCGGCGTCAGACCCGGCGCGTCGGAAGACTGGGACCGCACCGCAAGTTCGACGCCTACGGCCAGCCACTCGGGTTCGACCTCGGGGTCTGCCGTCGACGCGGCCATCCTCAACCGTCCCGCGCGCGCGCCGTTCACCCGGATGCGGTCCGGCCACTCGAGGTGAACGCCCACTTCGGGCGGGGCGAGGGCGCCGACCGCATCGTTGAGACCGAGGGACACGGCGAAGCTGACGCCCGCCGCCTCGCGCAGGGGAACCTCGGGCGCCAGCAGGATCGCCGCGCGCATCCTGTCCGGATCGGGGCTGTAGAAGACCGTTCCCGGATCGGCTTCCCCTGCGGCGACGCAGGCGACCTCGAAGGGATCGTCGGCAACAGCGCGGCCGGTGAGAAGCGGCGGAAAGTCGACCGGCATGTCAGCCCCGCGCCGCGAGCGTGGCTACGAGACCGTCGGCGATGGACCAGAACGCCTTCGCTTCCTCGCTTTCCGGCTTCTGCGCCACGATCGGCGCACCGGCGTCGCCCGCAACGCGGATGCCGAGGTGAAGGGGAATCTCGCCCAGGAAAGGCACGCGAAGTTTCTCCGCCTCCTTCCGCGCGCCGCCGTGACCGAAGGGGTGATGCGCCTTGCCGCAGCCGTCGCAGACGAAGCTCGCCATGTTCTCGACGAGGCCCAGGATCGGCGTCCCCATCCGGTTGAACATGTCGATGCCCTTGCGAGCGTCGATCAGCGCGATGTCCTGCGGCGTCGAGACGATCACCGCACCGGCAACTTCGGTCTTCTGGCAGAGGGTCATCTGAACGTCACCCGTGCCCGGCGGCAGGTCGATCAGCAGGACGTCGAGCGTCCCCCACTGCACCTGCGCCAGCATCTGCTGGAGCGCGCCCATCAGCATCGGTCCGCGCCAGACGAGGGCCTCGCCTTCCTCGACCATGAAGCCGAGCGACATCACCGCAACGCCGTGGTTCCTCAGCGGCAGGATGACGCCGGGGCTGGGGGCGGACGGCCGCCCGGTGATCCCCAGCATCCGGGGCTGCGATGGACCGTAGACGTCTGCGTCCAGAAGCCCGACCCGAAGCCCGCGCGCGGCGAGGGCGACGGCGAGGTTCGACGAGACGGTAGACTTGCCGACGCCTCCCTTGCCCGAGGCGATGGCGACGACGTGGCGGACGCCGGGCAAGGGTTGCGGCCCCTCTGGAGCCTTCGGCTTCGGCGTGAAGTCCTTCAGGCCCAGATCGGGAACGGCCATCTTGGGCGCCTGCCGTGCCGTACCCTGCGGCGCGTGCGCCGTCAGGATGGCGGACACGCCGGTGACGCCTTCGACGGACGCCGCGGCGGCTTCAGCCGCCTTGCGCAACGGCTCCATGCCGCTCGCCCGCGCCGGGTCCACCTCCAGCACGAAACTGACGGCTCCGTCCCGGACCGCAAGTCCCTTGACCATGCCGGCCGACAGGATGTCCTCGCCCCGTGCGGGATCGACGATGCGTGACAGTGCCGCGCGAACGGCCTCGATGTCGGCCACTCAGTTCTCGCCCGGCATCTCGATGTCGCCCGTAACCTCGTGGGTCAGGCCGAGATCGCCGATGGTCAGCACGACCTTGGCCTTCACCTTGCCGGCGGGTGTGCCCGATGCGGCGCGCACGGCCTCCTCGATCTCGCGCTGCGAGGTGACGCCGACGGTCTTGAGGAACTTCCTCAGGCTCATGTTGAATGCTTCTTCGGACATCGCTCTCCCCTGTGTGGTCTTGTCTTGTGTCAGAGGCGGGATAATCTCAGATCGCAAGGGAGGTGCAAGATCGGGTTTCCACGCATCATCGCCGCCGCCGCCAGCGCCGCGCTCTGGGGAGCGGGATCGAGCGCGCAGGATCTGACGCTCCGGATGCCCGACGAGATGCTGGCGTCCGGCTTCGACAAGCAGATCCTCCCGCGTTTCAAGTTCAAGCATCGCGTCGACGTGGCCCCGGTGACCGAGGGCGAGGCCGACATGGCCTTGGGCGATCAGGGCGAGCGGGTGTTCCAGATCATAGGTGGCGACGAGGTGCGGCTGGACATCGCCATGCCATCGCCCGAGGCCGACCTCTTTCTTGACTGGCTGAGGTCGGACCCCGGCATCGCCGCCGTCGAGAGCTTCGAAGTCGACGGAAAGCCGGTCTACGCCGCAACAGAGGCGGCAAGCGAGGTCGTGGTCAAGGAGACCTTCGACGGCGATACGCAGGTCGGCGCCCGCCTCGCGCTCGTCCATTGCGGGCGCTGCCACGTCGTCGACGACCGCAATCGCATGGGCGGCATCGGCTCCACTCCCTCGTTCGAGGCGATGCGCGGTCGGCCGGACTGGTCGACCCTGTTCCTCGCGTTCTACGCCGAGAACCCGCACCCGTCCTTCACGCAGGTCGAGGGCGTGACCGAACCCTTCGGTCCCGACCGGCAGGTCCACATCGTGCCCGTCGAGATCACGCTGGACGAAATCGAGGCGATCACCGCCTTCGTGGCGACGCTGAAGCCCAAGGACCTCGGGGGCGGCGTCCAGTCGAACTGAAGGTCAGGCCGCGTCGATGATCGCGCCGGTGAGGCGGAGAAGGTCGCCGAAGTATCCGCCCGAGCGTGCGGGCTGGGTCGGATCGGACGTGATGACGACGGTCAGCGCCTTCGCCGGCGCGATGCAGATCACCTGGCCGCCGTAGCCTCTGGCCAATGCGAAGTCCGTCCCGCCGTGCGTGCCCGTGAACCAGCCGTAGCCGTAGCCCAGTCCAGAGAAGGGCGAGCGGGTGACGGGCGACAGCGACCGGCGCACCCACTCTTCGCTGACGATCCGCACTCCGTCGATGGCTCCGCCCCTGCGGATCGCCTCGCCGAAGCGCGCCATCGCGCGGGGCGTCAGTGCCATCTCGTTTCCGCCCAGGTAGAAGCCCTGCGGATCGCGCGTCCAGGCCGGAATCTCGATGCCCAGCGGCTCTCCGATCCAGTCGCGTGCCAGCTCGAGAAGTGAGCGGCCGGACGCCTCGGCCAGAGCCGCGCCAAGCACGTGGGTCGATCCGGTGGAATAAAGCATCCGCGCCCCCGGTTCGGCGACGAAGGGCCGCGACAGCGCATTGGCGACCCAGTTCCGGCTGTTGACCCAAGACCCGTAATTGGGGCCGGAGGTGCGCTCCAGCCCCGCGCGCAGCGTCACCAGATCCTCGAGAGTGATCTCGGCTACCTTCGGGTCCGCCTCGTTCGGGATCAGCCCCGGAGCGACCTCGCCGAGCGATGCCTCGACCCCCGGCACCTCGCCCTTGTCGATGGCGGCACCGAGAAGGGTCGCCACGATGGTTTTCGAAACCGACTTCACGTTGGCAAGCCCATCCGGGCCTGGCCCGCCGAAGGTCTCCTCGACAACCGTCTCGCCGTCACGGACGACGAGCAGCGTGTGAAGCTGTTGCAGCGTCCGTGCTGCGGCGACCGCCTCCGCGAAAGGATCGCTCTGGGCGCGAAGGAACGACGGTGCCGCGACGGCGGCGGTGGAGACGGCAAGGAAACGGCGGCGCTGGATCATGCCGGTGAAATGGACCGGTCGCCGGTCCAAGGCAAGGCAAGGTCGCGCGACCGTGACAGCCTCAGTGCGGCTTCCGCTCCTTGAGATAGTCGTCGGTCGTGCGAGGCTTCGGACGGTCGCCCATGCGGAACGGAGATCCTTCCTGATGATACTGCGCCGAGATCCGGCAGTCGTCGCACATTTGGATCAGCTTCACGTTGTCCGAGCCCTTGAACATCCAGTGCTTGTCCTCGAGCTTCTCGACGATTTTCTCGATGGTCGAGCGGACGCCGAAGGGCTTGCCGCAGTTGATGCAGTCGAAAGGCTCTTCTTCGTTCAGGACGCGCGGCGCCAGCGCCTCTTTCGACAGGTCCAACCGGGGCGCGAGAGTAATGGCGTCCTCGGGACAGGTCGACGCGCAGATGCCGCATTGCAGGCAGGCCGCCTCGCGGAAGGTCACCTGCGGCTTGTCGGGATTGTCGCCGAGCGCCGCGACCGGGCAGAGCGACACGCAGGCGAGGCACAGCGTGCAGGCCTCGGTGTCGATCACCACGGCGCCATAAGGCGCACCCTCGGGCAGTTCGAGCACGGCGTCGGGCACGTTCAGCGCCGTTCCCGCCAGTCGCGTCACCTCGCGCCGTCCGCCGAGCGGCAGGATCGGATCGGCGACGGGCTGCGCAATTTCGGCATCCCATAGCGCCGCCTCCATCGCGTCGGGGTCCGACACGTCCAGGACGGACAGACGCCCCTGACCGGCGATGGCCTCGGCAAGCGCCAGTTCGCGCAGGATCACCCCGGTATCGCTTCGCGGTCCCGGCATCACCGCGACAGAGGCGAAGCCCACGCCGAGCGCGGCCAGCGTCTCGGCATGTCCCACGCCCTCGATCGAGGAGACCTCGACGGGGATCACGTCGGGCGGCAGCCCGCGTCCGAAGCGGGCGGAGAGGCGGATCATCTCGCCGCCCCAGTCGGCCTCGTGGAACAGCGCACGCGGCGCCTGTCCGCCCGCGCGGCGGAACTCGGACGCCAGGGTGCGCAGGCGGGCGAAAAGGACCGACACCGGGGGGTCGTCATAGCTCGCCGCGCCGGAGGGACAGACGGCGGCGCATTCGCCGCAGCCCGCGCAGACGTCGGTGTCGATGACGACGGTGTCGCCCGCCGAGGTGATGGCCCCCGTCGGGCAGACCGACAGGCAGCGCGCGCAGCCGGGCTGGCTGGCCCGCGAATGGGCGCAGAGACCCGGATCGAAACGGATGTAGAGCGGCTTCTCGAACACGCCCTGCAACTCGCGCGCCTCGGCCACCGCGCGCGCGACGGCAATGGGATCGCCCGGATCGGCGCGGACATAGCCCTCGCGCTTGTGGTCGGCCGAGAACAGTGGCCCCTCTCCCCTCAGGTCGAGGAGGATGTCGCAGGTCGATTTCGCGCCGTCCGCCGCCGGGCCGAACCTTACGGCGCCCCGTCCGCCCGGATCGGCGGCACGATAGCCGTCGACCTCGACCGCGAAACGCCCAAGGGCGCCGCCAGCCTTCTTCAGACGGCCGAGCGCCAGGTCGTAGGTCGCGGGAGGCGCCATGTCGCCGGGGTCCTCGGCGACAAGGCACGTCACCGCGAGCGATCCTGCCAGGCTCTCGGCCGCGGGCACGGCCACGTGGGCCGGGCCGAGGATCAGGCAGGTGCCCTCGCTTGTGACGTCGCGCGTCGGCGTGTCCGGCCGGGCGACCAGCGACTCGGCCAGCAGCGCGGCCTGCTTCGGAAACGCCGTGCCGGTGTCCGTCCAGCCCGCTCGGTCGCGGATGTCGACCGTGGCGAGGCGTTCGGGCGCACCCAGTTCCTCGGCCAGATCCTCGAAGAACGCCGACATCTGCCCGCAGGCGATCAGCGTCTCGCCCTCCTGAGCCAGAGCCTTCGCCGCCGCGTCGACATTGCCCATGCACAAGGCGCGGACCGTTCGCACATCGATGCCGCCAAGCGCGGTCGATGCGGTCTGGGGATCCACGGCCTGGGTATCTTCGCAGGTGCAAAGAAGAAGGCGTTTCGGTGCGGTCATCGGTCCTCCCCAAGGCGTCAGAGCGAAGGCCATGATGCGGCCTCGTCTTGTCAAAGGCAATCGGGGGGTGTTTCCTGCCGGGCCATGACCCCATTTCCGCACCAGATGGACATACCTCTCGGCGTCGTCCTCAGACGTCGCCCCGGCGTGACGCGCTGGGCGAAGTGGTCGTGGTCGGCAATTGCGGTCCTGCCGAACGCCGGTCCCGGAGGCTTTCGCGTCCTTCGCGAGGAGGACGGCGTGACCGACTTTCACGCTGCGACCCTGCCCATGGACCTGCACCGCGCCGAGGTCGAAAGCTATCGCACCTCGCTTATGATGACCCCTCCGTCCGTCTTCGTCGTCCTGCAGAAGGACGCCCCCAACGAATATGGCATCGACGTCCACGCCGTCACTGTCTCCGCAGACCGCGGCCAGAACTGGCAGGACAGCTCCGAGATGATCGTCGACCCCGTGGCCATGCCCGCGTCGCTTGCGACATTGGTCCGCGATTTCTGCGAGGCCCATTTCGAGGAGACAGAATTCGTGAAGCGCCGCCGCGACGCCGCCCGCGTCGACCGCGTCGAGGACGGCGTCGGCGACCCGAGGATAAGGCAGGCGGCGGACGTGTATCGCAGCCCCGCCACCCAGAAGGCGAGGCGCGAGGATGACTGACGAGGACGACGACCTCTTCCGCCGCTGGTCGCGCCGGCGCCGGGCTGTGGCCGAAGAGGAAACCCGCGCCGCGGAGCCCACTCCGGCGCCCGAACCCGACGTGCCGGAAGAGCCCGAGCCCGAGACACCGGAAGACGAACGACTGCTTCTTGAACGGCTGAAGCTGCCGCTGCCGGAAAGCCTCAAGGCCGGCGACGACTTCTCGATCTTCATGCGCGCGGGCGTCCCGGACTTCCTGCGGCGAAGGGCCCTTCGGATGCTGTGGCGGTCGAATCCCCTGTTGGCAAATCTGGACGGGCTGAACGACTACGACATCGACTACCGCTCGCCCGAGATGAACGCCAAGGTCCTGGCGACCGCCTACCGCGTTGGGCAAGGTTTCCTAAAGGCCGCGCATGTTCCGAAAATTTTGCAGGATAACGACACTAATATACAGGCTGAGGCGCTAGCTGAAGCCGATATTGCCCATGCGACGCTTGAGGAACCGGACATTTCCGCTGTCACCTCGACCGAAATCGACGAAGAGTTGATCGATGGCGACGAAAACGAGGAAATCTCCTTCAATCCCAAGCGGATGCGCTTCACGACCTGACCAGGCGGGTTGATCCGTCGCACCTGCGATTGGAAAAATGAATTGCCCAATTTGCGGGCGTTTCCTAGGGTGATGGCAGACCGGAACAAGGCGGGCGGACGTGAGCCTAAAAAGCCAATCGGCGACCATCAGGGAGGGGGCTGCGGAAGAAGACCTTCTGCGCGCCGATCTCTATTCCATGCTCGCCCGGCTTCTGGCCTCTGCCCCTGACAGTGCCACGCTCGATGCGCTTGCCGCGCTCGACGGCGACGGATCGGATCTGGGGCAGGGAATCGCTGCGCTGGCGCTGGTCGCCGCCGCGACCCAGCCCGCTGCCGCCAAGCGCGAATACAACGCGCTCTTCATCGGCCTCGGACGCGGCGAGCTTCTGCCCTACGCGAGTTTCTACCTGACCGGCTTTCTCAATGAAAAGCCGCTCGCCCGTCTGCGCACCCACATGGCGCAGTTCGGCATCGCCCGGAACGACGGCGTCAAGGAACCCGAGGACCACATCGCCACGCTCTGCGAGATCATGGCGGGCCTCATTCGCGGCGACTACGGGACGCCCCTTTCGGTCGGCGACCAGCACGCATTCTTCAATACGCATATCGCGACCTGGGCGTCGCACTTCTTTACGGATCTGGAGGCCGCCGAAGGCTCGGTCCTCTACGCGCCGGTCGGTAAGATCGGACGCGCCTTCATGGAGATCGAGATCGAAGCCTTCAGGATGGAAGCCTGACGCGGGGGGATCCGGACCCCCGTCAAGAGGCATAGGGAGGACCAGAGATGGACGACAAGAAGAAGGACGGGACCAGCCGTCGCGACTTCCTGAAACTGGCGGGCGCCTCGGCCCCCGCCGCCGTCGCCGCAGCCGCAATCGCGCCGGCCGAGGCCGCCGCCGAAGAGGCGCCGCAGGGATCGGGATACCGCAAGACCGAGCATGTGAAGGCCTATCTGGCCTCCGCGCGCTTCTGAGGGAGGCCACCAGATGCTGAGAAAGAAGACATCCATCCAGGGCCGCGGCCGCGCCGCTCCCATCCTCGGCCGCGTTGCCGGCAAGAACGTCGACCGCCGCAGCTTCCTGCGTGGGTCGGGTCTGGCCGTGGGCGGTCTCGCAGCCCTCGCCTCAGGCGTGGGCCGGGTGACGCCCGCCGCCGCCCAGGCGGCCGCCGCGACCGGCAACATCGAGATCAAGAAATCGGTCTGCACCCATTGCTCGGTCGGCTGCACGGTTCTGGCCGAAGTCGACAACGGCGTGTGGGTCGGGCAGGAGCCCGCCTGGGACAGCCCGTTCAACCTGGGCGCCCACTGCGCCAAGGGCGCGTCCGTCCGCGAGCACGCGCACGGCGAACGCCGCCTGAAGTATCCGATGAAGCTCGTCGGCGGCGAATGGCAGCGCCTGAGCTGGGACGAGGCGATCAACGAGATCGGCGACCAGATGATGGCGATCCGCGAAGAGTCGGGTCCGGATTCGGTCTACTGGCTCGGCTCGGCCAAGCACTCGAACGAACAGGCCTACCTGTTCCGCAAGTTTGCGGCCTACTGGGGGACGAACAACGTCGACCACCAGGCGCGCATCTGCCACTCGACCACGGTCGCGGGCGTCGCGAACACATGGGGCTACGGCGCCATGACGAACAGCTACAACGACATCCACAACAGCCGCGCGATCTTCATCATCGGCGGAAACCCGGCCGAGGCGCACCCTGTCTCGCTCCTGCACGTCCTGCGGGCGAAGGAGCAGAACAACGCGCCGCTCATCGTCTGCGACCCGCGCTTCACGCGCACCGCAGCCCATGCGGACGAATACGTCCGCTTCCGGCCCGGTTCGGACGTCGCGCTGATCTGGGGCATCCTCTGGCACATCTTCGAGAACGGATGGGAGGAGAAGGAATTCCTTCGCACCCGCACCTGGGGCATGGACCAGATCCGCACCGAGGTCGCCAAGTGGGACCCCGAAGAGACCGAGCGCGTCACCGGCGTGCCCGGCACCCAGCTTGAGCGCGTCGCGCGCACGATGGCCAACAACCGCCCCGGCACCGTCATCTGGTGCATGGGCGGCACCCAGCACACCAACGGCAACAACAACACCCGCGCCTACTGCATTCTGCAGCTCGCGCTCGGCAACATGGGCGTCGCGGGTGGCGGCACGAACATCTTCCGCGGCCACGACAACGTGCAGGGCGCGACCGACCTCGGCGTCCTCGCCGACACGCTGCCCGGCTACTATGGCCTGGCGCCCGGATCCTGGGCTCACTTCGCCCGCGTCTGGGGCGAGGACCTGGACTGGCTGAAGTCCCGCTTCGCCAAGATGCCCGGCAGGGGCAAGGACGGCACCGATCTCGAGATGATGTACGAGACCGGCATCCCGGTCTCGCGCTGGATCGACGGCGTGCTCGAGGACAAGGAGAACATCCTCCAGCCCGACAACACCCGGGCGATGGTCCTCTGGGGCCACGCGCCCAACTCGCAGACTCGCATGGTCGAGATGAAGACGGCGATGGAGAAACTCGACCTCATGGTCGTGGTCGATCCCTATCCCACCGTCTCGGCGGTGATGCAGGACCGGACCGACGGGGTTTACCTTCTCCCCGCCGCCACGCAGTTCGAGACCTACGGTTCTGTCACCGCGTCCAACCGCTCGCTCCAGTGGCGCGAGAAGGTGGTGGAGCCGCTGTTCGAATCGCTGCCCGACCACACGATCCTCGCCAAGTTCGCCGACAAGTTCGGATTCGCCGACCGCATGTTCCGCAACATCGCGATCGAGAACGGCGAGCCCAACGTCGAGGACATCACCCGCGAAGTGAACCGCGGCATGTGGACGATCGGCTATACCGGCCAGTCGCCCGAGCGGCTGAAGCTGCACATGGCGAACCAGCACACGTTCGACAAGACGACGCTGCGCGCGATCGGCGGTCCGGCCGACGGCGACTTCTACGGGATGCCCTGGCCTTGCTGGGGCACGCCCGAGATGAACCACCCCGGCACGGCGAACCTCTACGACATGTCGATGCCGGTCTCGAAGGGCGGCCTGACGTTCCGCGCCCGCTTCGGGGTCGAGCACGAGGGTGACAACCTTCTGGCAGAAGGCGTCTACAGCGTGGGATCGGAAATCCAGGACGGATATCCCGAGTTCACGATGCAGATGCTCCAGGATCTCGGCTGGGACTCCGATCTCAGCCCCGAAGAGCGCCAGTCGATCGAACGCGTCGCAGGCTATCGCGACGCCGAGGGCAAGCTGACCGGGCAGGGCGAGGAAGTGGGCGAGCAGGACCAGACCGGTCCCTATCCCGCCGACTGGAAGGAAAAGATCGGTGGCGTCAACTGGAAGACCGACCTTTCGGGCGGCATCCAGCGCGTCGCGATCCTCCACGAATGCGCACCCTTCGGCAACGCCAAGGCCCGTGCGGTCGTCTGGACCTTCCCGGACCCCGTGCCGACCCATCGCGAGCCGCTCTACTCTAACCGCCGCGACCTCGTGGCCGACTACCCGACCTACGAAGACAAGACCTTCTGGCGGGTGCCGACGCTCTACAAGTCGATCCAGGACAAGGACTTCTCGGAAAGCTATCCGATCATCCTCACCTCGGGCCGGCTGGTCGAGTACGAGGGCGGCGGCGACGAGACCCGGTCGAACCCCTGGCTGGCCGAATTGCAACAGGACATGTTCGTCGAGATCAACCCGCGCACCGCGAACAACATCGGTGTCAGGGACGGCGCACAGGTCTGGGTCGAGGGACCCGAGGGCGGCAAGGTCAAGGTCATGGCCATGCTGACCAACCGGGTGGGCGAGGGCGTGGCCTTCATGCCCTTCCACTTCGGCGGCTACTTCCAGGGCGAGGACCGCAGGTCCAAGTATCCGAAGGGGGCTGACCCCTATGTGCTGGGCGAAAGCTCGAACACCGCGCAGACCTACGGCTACGACTCCGTGACGCAGATGCAGGAGACGAAAGCCACCCTCTGCAAGATCACCGCGGCGTAAGGAGGAGAAAAGAAAATGGCACGAGTTAAATTCCTCGTCGACGCCGAACGCTGCATCGAATGCAACGCCTGCGTCACCGCCTGCAAGAACGAGCACGAGATCCCCTGGGGCATCAACCGCCGCAGGGTCGTGACGATCAACGACGGCGATCCGGGCGAACGCTCGATCTCGGTCGCCTGCATGCACTGTTCGGACGCGCCTTGCATGGCGGTCTGCCCGGTCGACTGCTTCTACCAGACCGCCGATGGCGTGGTCCTGCACTCCAAGGACCTCTGCATCGGCTGCGGCTACTGCTTCTACGCCTGCCCCTTCGGCGCGCCGCAGTATCCGCAGGCCGGCAACTTCGGCTCGCGCGGCAAGATGGACAAATGCACCTTCTGCTCGGGCGGACCCGAAGAAGACATGAGCCAGGTCGAGTTCTCGAAATACGGCCGCAACCGTCTCGCCGAAGGCAAGCTGCCGATCTGCGCCGAGATGTGCTCGACCAAGGCGCTGCTCGCCGGGGACGGCGATGACGTCTCGGACATCTACCGTGAAAGGGTCGTCGCACGCGGCTTCGGCTCGGGCGCCTGGGGCTGGGGAACGGCCTACGATCAGAAAGGTGGTTGAGACCGCCGACCTTCTGCTATGATCCCATGACGTCCCGAAGCCCTCGGGGCGTCATTTTTCTTTCGGTCGCAGATGTCGATGCCAGCCATACGCAAGAAGGTCCATTCCGAACTGCCGAGCGGCGATCCCGCTCTGCTCAACCGCATCGCCTGGGCGCGTCGGTGGGTGGAGCGCGACTCGAGCCTCGAATACGCGACCGAGGCGCAGCTCAAGGCGAAGGCCGGAAGCGGCAAGCGCAGCCGGGCCGAGCAGGGCCTGGCCCTGCGGACGCTGGCCTGGCACGCGCTCTGGACCGGCCATATGGACACGGCCATGCAGCACTGCCTGAAGGCCGAGGGATACCTGCCCGAAAGTCAGCACCGGGACGCGCGCGCGGGCATCTACGCGCTTCTCGCGGTGGTGCATTATACGCGGGGTCGGCTCGACCTGGCGACCTGCGCGGTCGACCGCGGCCTGTGGCTTCTCAAGGACATGACCGACGGCGAAGCCGCGCCCGCGCAGACCAGCCTTCTGCTGGCCCGCGCCACCGTGCAGCGGCTCGGGGGCGAACGGGCGCGCGCTGGGATCACGCTCAGCCGCGCGCGGGAACTGGCGCCCGAGGAACACATGCCCCTCGTCGAATACTGCACCGCACGATGGCTTCTATCGGACGGCGACATGGTGAAGGCAGCCGATCACGCCGCACGGTCCGTCGATCTCGCATCGCGGGACGGAAACGGCGTGATGCTGTCCTATGCCCATGCCGTGCAGGCATCCGTTCACACGGCCGAGGGTCACCCTTATGAGGCGCGGCTGTCCTTCGCGCAGGCCCGCAAGCTGGGCAAGGCCGCGGGCGACCTCTTCATCGACTGCATCGTCCACACGGGACTGGCGAGCGTGGCGCGCTCGGAAAAGAACACGGACGAGGCGCAGACCCTTCTGCGCGAGGCCGCGCGTATCGCCAAGCGCGAGAACTACGCGGTCCTGCGCAAGGGGATCGCGCTCGACATGGCCGAATGCTTCGAAACCGCCGGCGACTACAAGGCTGCGCTGGAACAACACAAACTTGCATGGCGTCTACAAGACGACATGCGGATGAGATGAGGCTGGGGAGGAACCGATGATCCGTGCAATCCTGATCGCGCTCGCGCTTGCCGTGGCGTCCATGCAGAACGCCCTCGCGCAGGAGGTCCCGTCTGACGCGCCGCGCGCCGAAACCGGCGGGGCGCAGACGCTCGACGACATCCTGCGCCGCCAGCAGGGCCTCGAGGTCGATCCGACCTTCCGGTCCGAGGCGACGGGTGACCCTGACTCCGCCGCGCCGCCCACCGCACCGCTCGGCACGCTCGGGGGCCAGTCGGACCCCGAGCTGTGGCGCGCGCTGCGCTACGGCACGGCCAATGTCTCCAGCCAGGTCCGCTCGCCCGCCGCCACGCTTCTGGTGCAGGACGAGGGCATGTGGTGGCTTCAGTTCCGCGAAGGCCCACTGCGGACCTGGGGAGGCTACTTCCTCCTCGGCGTCCTTGGGCTCCTTGCGCTGTTCTACCTCATTCGGGGCCGCATCCGGATCGACCACGGCAAGTCGGGCGTCAAGATCACCCGCTTCCGCGCCTTCGAGAGGTTCTCGCACTGGCTTCTTGCCGGGTCGTTCATCCTTCTCGGCGTGACCGGACTCATCAGCCTCTTCGGCCGGGTCGGCATGATCCCCTGGATGGGGAAGGAGGGTTACGCCACGCTCGCGATCGGCTCGAAATGGATCCACAACAACGTGAGCTGGGCCTTCATGCTGGCCCTCATCTTCGTCTTCGTCCTCTGGGTCTGGCACAACCTGCCGGATCGGACCGACCTGACGTGGTTTGCCAAGGGTGGCGGCATCTTCACGAAGGGCCACCCGCCGGCGAAGAAGTTCAATGCGGGTCAGAAGCTGATCTTCTGGTCCGTCATCGTCCTTGGCGCGTCGATCTCGGTCTCGGGCCTGTCGCTTCTGTTCCCCTTCGACATGCCGATGTTCGCCTCGACCTTCCACCACATCAACGCGCTCGGCCTGCCCGAGCTGGTCGGACGCGAGCCTCTGCCCGAGGCGCTGACGCCCCACGCCGAGATGCAGTACGCCCAGCTCTGGCACTCCATCATCGCCTTCGTGCTGATGGGGATCGTCTTCGCGCACATCTACATCGGCACGCTCGGGATGGAGGGCGCCTATGACGCCATGGGGTCCGGCGAGGTCGACCTGAACTGGGCCAAGGAGCACCACAGCCTCTGGGTCGAAGAGGAGCAGGCCAAGCAAGGCGCGGCGCCGCCCACGGCGACGCCCGCCGAGTGAGATGCGCGCCCTCGCGCTTGTCATGGCGCTTGTCGCGGCACCCGTCTTCGCCGCCGACTTCCGCATCCTCGAAGGGCACGGCGGCCCGGTGATGTCGGCCGACGTGTCGGCGGACGGAACCAGGGCGCTGACCGCCAGCTTCGACAACTCCGTCGGTCTGTGGACCCTCGGCAACGACGAGGTGCGCTGGCTGGAAGGCCATGCCGCCGCCGTCAAGACAGCGATCTTTCTGCCCGGCGGTCTGGCGGCCTCGGGCGGCGACGACTTCGCGATCCTCCTGTGGGACGTTGTCACGGGCACCCTCCGCACCCGGCTTGAAGGCCACGAAGGCCAGGTCGCGGCGCTTGCCGTCTCGCCCGACGGCACCCGCCTCGCCTCGGCGGGCTGGGACGGCGCGATCGGCCTCTGGGACATCGCCACTGGGGAGCGGACGGGCTGGCTGATGGGACACGACGGCGCGGTGAACGACGTCGTCTTCTCGGACGACGGCGCCTCGCTCTGGTCCGCCTCCGCCGATGGCACGGTACGCCTCTGGGACATCGCCACCGGCGCCGAGAAGCGCCTCGTCGTGCGGCACGGCTTCGGCGTGAACACCCTGACCCTGGGCGACGCTTGGCTTGCCTACGGCGCGGTCGACGGCGGCACCCGCGTGATCGACGCGACAACCGGCGACGACCTCGCCGACCTGACCCTCGACCGCCGTCCGATCCTGACGATGGCGCTGTCGCCCGACGGCTCCGAACTGTCCGTGGGCGACGGGCAGGGCTTCGTGATGACCGTCGACACGACGAGCTGGGATCTTATCGGCGACTACCGTGCCGCCGCCAACGGTCCGGTCTGGGCATTGTCCTATACGTCCGACGGCAAGAGCCTGATCGCAGGCGGCATCGACGACACGGCCTACGTCTTTCCGGCCCACAACGCGCTCGACGCGCCGATCATGGCGACCGAGACGCGCGCCTTCCTGAACGATCCAGCCAAGATGTCGAACGGTGAGCGCCAGTTCCAGCGGAAGTGCTCGATCTGCCACAGCCTCGCCGACGACGACACCCGCCGCGCCGGACCGACGCTGGCCGGGCTCTTTGGCCGCAAGGCTGGCAGCCTCCCGGACTACAGCTATTCCGAGACCGTCCAGCGCCTCGGCTTCGCCTGGACCGAAGACACGGTCGACAAGCTTTTCGATCTTGGCCCCGACCACTTCATCCCGGGCTCGAAAATGCCTATGCAGAGGATCACGAGGCCCGAGGACCGCCAGGACCTGATCGAGTTCCTCAAGGACAACACATGAAAGGGATGACCCCATGAAAGCCATGCTCGCCGCCTTCGCGATGATCTTCGTGATCGCCGTCGCCGCGGACTTCGGGCTCGAGGAGGCCGACTTCTCGTCGCAGCAGGTCCAGTCCAGCCCCTCGGTCCGCCTGGACTGATCCGGTGATCCAGTATCTCGGCCTTTGGGTGCTGTTGGCGCTCACGCTCAACATGTGGGCGCTCATCTCCGTCCTACGCTCGAAAGCGCCCCTGACGACACGTACCCTCTGGCTCGTTATCCTTCTGCTTCCCGGTCTCGGCTTCGTCGCCTGGTATCTCCTCGGCCCGCGCGAGTCGGCCGCCTGACGATTTGATCAAAACACTTGTTCGCCGCGAATCCCGCGCCTAGGTTCGGGGCATCCCGTTTTTATGGTGGTTCATGCTCATCGGCATCCTGCAGTGCGGCCATTTCCCGAAGGTCGACGGCTATCCCGAACGAACCTACACCGACCTCTACTCCTCGCTTCTCGCCGGACGCGGCCTGACCTTCCGCACCTGGAGCGTGGTCGACATGGAGTTCCCCGACAGCGTCCATGACGCCGAAGGCTGGCTCGTCACCGGCTCGCGCCACGGCGCCTACGAAGACCTGCCCTTCATCGCCCCGCTCGAGGACTTCATCCGCGACGCCTTCGCCGAAAAGGTGCCCTTGGTCGGCATCTGCTTCGGCCACCAGATCATCGCGCAGGCCATGGGCGGACGCGTCGAGAAATTCGCGGGCGGCTGGTCCATCGGCCCCACCGATTACGACTTCGACGGCGAGACGGTGCCGCTCAACGCCTGGCACCAGGACCAGGTGGTCGAGCCGCCCAAAGGCGCAAGGACGGTCGCAAGCAGCGAGGCTTGCAGGTACGCCGCCTTCCTCTACGACGGCCATGCCATGACGATCCAGCCCCATCCCGAATTCGACCGGGACGCCGTCGATCTGCTGTTGAAGGCCCGCGCCCCCGGCGTCGTCGATCCCGACCGCATCGACGCAGCGCTCGCCCGCATCGACAGCCCTGTCGCGAACGCTGCCGCCGCCGACCGCATCGCCGACTTCTTCAAGGAGAACAGCCGTGGCTGACTGGCTGACACAGGTTCCCGAATCCGCCCTGGCCCACCTCGACGGCGGCCGCGTGGACGAGGTCGAATGCCTCATCGCCGACCTCTCGGGCGTGGCACGCGGCAAGGCGATGCCCGCCTCGAAGTTCGCGCACCAGACGCACTTCTACCTGCCAAACTCGATCTTCTACCAGACGATCACCGGCGAGTGGGCCGACGAGGCCGCGCAGGAGGAGTTCACCGAACCCGACATGGTGCTGCGGCCCGACTACTCGACCGCCAGCGCCGCGCCCTGGACGGCGGACACGACGCTTCAGGTCATCCACGATGCCTTCGACAAGGCGGGAGAGCCGGTGCCCTACGCTCCGCGCAACGTCCTCCGCCGCGTGATGAAGCTCTACGAGGAGAAGGGCTGGAAGCCCGTCGTCGCCCCCGAGATGGAGTTCTACCTCGTCGCCCGCAACATCGACCCCGCCAAGAGCATCGAGGCGATGGTCGGCCGCTCCGGCCGGCCCGCCGCCGCGCGCCAGGCCTATTCGATCAGCGCCGTCGACGAGTTCGGCCCCGTCATCGACGACATCTACGACTTCGCCGAGGAGCAGGGCCTCGAGATCGACGGCATCACCCAGGAAGGCGGCGCGGGCCAGCTCGAGATCAACCTTCGCCACGGCAATCCGATCAAGCTCGCGGACGAGATCTTCTACTTCAAGCGCCTGATCCGCGAGGCCGCGCTGCGCCACAACTGCTTCGCCACCTTCATGGCGAAGCCCATCGAGGGCGAGCCCGGCTCGGCCATGCACATCCACCACTCGGTGCTCTCGACATCGACCGGAAAGAACCTTTTCGTGGCGGAAGATGGCGGAGAGACCGACCTCTTCCGCCACTTCATCGGCGGGCTGCAGACCTACCTCTCGCCAGCGACCTGCGTCTTCGCGCCCTACGTCAATTCCTTCCGCCGCTTCGTCAAGGACAACGCGGCGCCCATCAACCTGGAATGGGGCCGCGACAACCGCACCACCGCGATCCGCGTGCCCGTGGCGTCGCCCGAGGCGCGGCGGATCGAGAACCGCCTCCCCGGCATGGATTGCAACCCCTACCTCGGCATCGCAGCCTCGCTCGCCTGTGGCTACATCGGCATGGTCAAGGAGGTCGAGCCCAAGCCCGAATACATCGGCGACGCCTACCACGCCGAGGAAGAGCTTCCGCGCGGCGTCTATGCCGCCCTCGAGGAATTTGCCGCCGCACAGCCCCTGCGCGAGGTCCTGGGCGAGCACTTTTGCCGGGTCTACGAGGCGGTGAAGCTGTCGGAGTACGACGACTTCCTCCGCGTCATCTCGCCGTGGGAGCGCGAGCACCTGCTCCTGAGCGTGTGATGAACCCGCTCTACCGCAACGACAAGCCAGGCGTGCTGCCGCCCTCGTGGTATGTCGCCACCTCCGAGATCCCCGCTGACCGCACCCCGCTCGACGGCGACGTGACCTGCGATCTCGCCGTCATCGGCGCGGGCTACACCGGCCTCTCGACCGCCCTCCACGCCGCCGAGAAGGGTCTCGACGTCGTCGTCATCGACGCGCACCGCGTCGGCTTCGGCGCGTCCGGGCGGAACGGCGGGCAGGTGGGCACCGGCTGGAACAAGGACCAGCACTGGCTGGAAGCGCGGCTCGGCCGTGACGACGCGCGAAAGCTCTGGGAGCTGTCGCTGGAGGCCAAGGCGATGGTCCGCGACCTCTCGACCCGCCTTGCCCCCGACGCCGCCTACAAGCCCGGCGTGCTCCACGGCGAATGGACCGACGCGGGCGCGGACGAGGCCCGCAACTACGGCGATTTCCTCCGCGACCGCTACGGCTTCGAGACCGAATACCTCGACCGCGACGCCGTGCGTTCCGTCGTGAAGACCGACGTCTACCGGGGGGGCCTCCTCGACTGGGATGCAGGCCACATCCACCCGATGCGCTACTGCCTCGGCCTAGCGCGAGGCGCCGAGGCGGCAGGCGCGCGCATCTTCGAGCGGACCGAGGCGACGAAGATCGAAGAGGGCGTCGTGACCACGCCCACAGGCCGTATTCGCGCCGGCCACATCGTCGTCGCGGGCAACGGCTACCTCTCGCCCATCTCGAAGGACGTCGCCGCCCGCGTCATGCCGATCAACAGCTTCATCGCCGCGACCGAACCCCTGGGCGACCGCGCGACCGATGTGCTGGCCAAGGACATCGCCGTCGCCGACGACAAGTTCGTGGTGAACTACTTCCGCCTGAGCGAGGACCGCCGCCTACTCTTCGGCGGGCGCGAGAATTACGGTCTGGGCTTCCCGCAGGACATCCTGACGGCGCTCCGCGCGCGGATGGAGAGGCTGTTCCCGCAACTGGCCGGCGTGCGCGTCGACCACCACTGGGGCGGCACGCTCGGCATCACGATGCATCGCCTCCCCATGCTGCGCCGCCTCGGCCCCACGACGCTCGCGGCGGGCGGGTTCTCCGGCCACGGCGTGGCGCTCACGGGCCTCGCAGGCAAGGTGATGGCCGAAGCCGTCGCAGGCCAGGCGGGCCGTTTCGACCTCATGTCGAGACTGCCCGTCACACCCTTCCCCGGCGGCCGCCACGCCCGCGCGCCGCTTCTCACCCTCGCCATGACATGGTTCGCGCTGCGCGACAGGTTGGGCGTCTGATCCTCAGCGCGTCCGCGCAGCGAAGCACGCCCGCAGGTGATCCGCCGCCGCAGCCACGGCCGGGCTCGGATCCTCCGGCACCAGCATCCCCAGCGCGTAGGTCGGCAAGGGCGGCAGCCCGTGCCGACCCGAAGCCTCGACGATATCGCCCCCGATGGACGAGGCCGGTATGGGCGCGACGGCCAGGTCGGCCAGGATCGCCGCCCGCTGTCCCGAGATATGCGCGCTCTGGAACGCGACCCGCCACGGCCGCTTCTGCGATTCCAGCGCGTCGAGCCCCGCCTTCCGCCAGGCGCAGCCTTCCTCCCAGACGCTGACCGGCAGGGGGTCCCGCGTCGCCGCAGTCCCGCCCTTGCAGGCGGCCCACACAAGCTGTTCGCGCATCAGGATCTCGGCCCCCCGCGACTGCGCATCGGGTCCGTAGGTCAGAAGCGTCAGGTCCAGTTGGCCGGCGCGCAGCATGTCCATCATCCGAACGGACGAGTCGATCACCACGTCCACCGTCACGCCGGGATGCGTCTCGGCGAACCGCCGGAGCATCCCGGGCAGATGCCGCTCGGCCGCGTCGTCAGGCGCGCCCATGCGCACTACGCCCCGGATGTCGGGCTGCACGAAACGCGCCACCGCCTCGCGGTTCATCGCCAGCATCCGCCGTGCGTGTTCCACCAGAAAGCCGCCGTCCGCCGTCAGCTCGACCGACCGGCTGTCGCGCAGGAACATCGGGCGTCCGAGGATATCTTCGATCTTCTTCACCTGCATCGACACCGCCGACGGCGTCCGGTGCACCCGCGCGGCGGCGGCCGAAAAGCTGCCGGTCTCGGCGATGGCGACAAGCGTGCGCAGCAGGTCGAGGTCCAGAAGAGGGATGGTCGGAAGGGTGGGGGCGTTCATAGCGAGCCGTCAGTAAAACTGCATGATGAGGTCAAATCTATTCGTTTGATTGATGTACGTCAAGACGCCACCTTACCTCCAGAGAGACACACCAGGCTGAAAAGGATCATCGCCATGCACGCCTCCGACACCTCCTCCTCCCACGGCCACCCCCTCCACGCGCTGGCCGACAGCCTCGCGCGCCGGATCGCCGAACGCCTGCGCCGCCGACACTTCCGCACGCTGCTCGACCTCGACGATCACATCCTCCACGACATCGGCGTGACGCGGGGCGAGGTGCGGTCCGCAGCCAACCTTCCGCTCTCGGTCAACGCGGCGCACGAACTGCACCGCATCGCCCGCGAACGCCGCCGCATGATGATGTGACGGCCGCGCGCCTCGCGCTAGACTCCCGTGCATGAGACCGCACAGGATCCCGGCCCTCCGCCCCGGCGGAGGGCCCTCCAGATGAAACGCTTCGCGGCGCTGTTCACGGCGCTGGACCAGACGACGAAGACCAACGCCAAGGTCGACGCGCTGGCCGACTATTTCTCGACCGCGCCCGTGGAAGACCGGCTCTGGACGATGGCGCTTCTCTCGGGCCGCCGCCCCAAGCGTACCGTCACCGCGACCCGCCTCCGCGAATGGGCCGCCGAGGTCTCGGGCATCCCGCTCTGGCTCTTCGAGGAAAGTTACCCCATCGTCGGCGATCTGGCCGAGACCATCGCCCTTGTCCTGCCCGAGCCCCGGAACGCCTCGGACCGCACCCTCGGCGACTGGATCGGCGAGATCCGCGCCCTTTCCGCGCTCCCCGACGAGGACCGCAAGACCCGCGTTCTCGCCGCCTGGGACGCGCTCCCCAAGATCGAACGCTTCGTCTTCAACAAGCTCATTACCGGCGGCTTTCGCATGGGGGTCAGCCAGAAGCTGATGACCCGCGCCCTGTCGCGTGCCACCGGCGTCGAGGAACCCGAACTCGCGCACCGCCTCATGGGCGACTGGTCGCCCGACCGCACCACCTTCGACGCCCTCGTCCTGACCCCCGATCCCGGATCCGACCTCTCGAAACCTTATCCCTTCTACCTCGCCTATCAGCTCGACGATCCGGTCGAGACCCTGGGCGATCCCTCCGACTGGGCGGCGGAACACAAGTGGGACGGCATCCGCGGCCAGCTCATCCTGCGCGGCGGCCAGCACTTCGCCTGGTCGCGCGGCGAAGAGCTGATGACCGACCGCTTCCCCGAGCTTGCGACCCTCACCGACTTCCTGCCCGACGGCACCGTGCTTGATGGCGAGGTGCTGGCCTGGGACAGCGCCACCGAACTGCCCATGAGCTTCAACGCGCTGCAAAAGCGCATCGGCCGTAAGACCGTGCCGAAGGCGCTTTTGGCCGGGGCCCCCGTCATCCTTCGTGCCTACGACCTCCTGGAGCACGAGGGCGCCGACATCCGCGCGCTGCCCTTTTCCGAACGCCGCGCCCGGCTCCATGCGCTCGCAGAGGCCGTGCCCGACGACATGCCCCTCCGCCTCTCGCCGCTTCTCGACTTCGACACATGGGGCAGCCTCGCCGCCACACGCGAAGCCTCGCGTGCGATCGGGGCCGAGGGCGTCATGCTCAAGCGCCTCGACAGCCCCTACCGCGACGGCCGGCGCAAGGGCGACTGGTGGAAATGGAAGGTCGATCCCCTGACCATCGACGCGGTGATGATCTACGCCCAGTCCGGCCACGGCCGCCGCGCGAACCTCTTTACCGACTTCACCTTCGCCGTCTGGGAGGGCGAGGCGCTGGTGCCCTTCACCAAGGCCTACTCCGGCCTCACCGACGCCGAGTTCCGCTCGATCACCGCCTGGGTCCGGAAGAACACGCTGGAACGCTACGGCCCCGTCCGCGCGGTCAAACCCCACCACGTCTTCGAAATCGCCTTCGAAGGCATCCAACAGAGCACCCGCCACAAGTCCGGCGTGGCGCTGCGCTTTCCCCGCATGGCCCGCTGGCGGACGGACAAGCCCGCGTCCGAGGCGAACACGATGGAAGATCTGCGCGCGATGCTGGCCGCTTATGGGTGAGAGGAGGGCGCGCGCGATCCTCTCCGCTTTGTTGCCTGTCCGACTTTGCCTGCCCGACTTTTCCCTTCGACTGGCGAACGGCGAACTGCCAAATTTGGAACACGGTGTCATTCCCCTATATTGTCTCGCGCACCGACAGTGCACGCGTTCGAAACAATCCAGCCGGGAGCTGCCCACACCATGAAAACCCCCCTGATCCTTGCCGCCGGAGTCGTCGGCGCTTTCACTGCCAGCGCACAGGCCGACATCACCGTCTCCTCCAAGATCGACACCGAGGGCGGACTGCTCGGCAACATCATAGCGCTCGCTCTCGAGGATGCCGGTCTGCCGGTCGAGCGCCGGCTGCAACTGGGCGGCACGCAGGTCGTACGCGAGGCGCTGCTGGCGGACCAGATCGACATCTATCCCGAATACACCGGCAACGCCGCTTTCTTCTTCAACGAGGCCGACAGCGAAGTCTGGAAGGATGCCCAGGCGGCCCACGATCGCGCGTCCGAACTGGACGCAGAGGCGAACAACGTCACCTGGCTTGAAAGTGCTCCGGCCAACAACACCTGGGCCATCGCCGTGACGGGCCCGGTTGCCGAAGAGAACAACCTGACCACGATGTCCGATTTCGGCGCGTGGGTCTCGGGGGGGGGCGAAGTCAAGCTGGCCGCCTCGACCGAATTCGTGTCGTCTCCCGCTGTCCTGCCCGCGATGCAGGAGACCTACGGGTTCCAGCTCTCGCAGGACCAGACGGTGATACTGTCGGGTGGCGACACCGCAGCCACCATCCAGGCGGCCGCACGCGGCACGTCGGGCGTGAACGCCGCAATGGTCTATGGCACCGACGGCGGGGTCGGCGCGACGGGCCTCGTGGTCATGGAGGACGACGAGGGGGTACAGCCCGTCTATGAGCCGACGCCCATCGTCCGGGCCGAGGTTCTGGAAGAGTATCCGTCGATCCCGGACGTGCTGAACCCGATCTTCGGCAACTTGGACATGGCGACGCTTCAAAAGCTGAACGGCCGCATCCAGGTCGGCGGCGAACCGGCCGAAGCCGTGGCGCGCGACTACCTGACCCAGGCCGGAGTACTGGACTGACCAGCGCAACCATACCGGTGGGACGCGCCGGGTGGGGATTGTCCCCGCCCGGCGTTCTGTTCGCCGTCCTTGGACTGGGCGCGCTCCTGCTTCCTTTCCTGACCGTCGCTGCCAATCGCATCGTCGCCGGCGACGGCGTGTTGCCCTGGCGCCTGGCTGCGCCGGCGGTGACCCTTCCCGGAACGGCTGCCGTGATGGCGGGCCTGCTTCTCGGCCTGCCGTCGGCGTGGCCGCGCCTGCGGTTCGCCGGGTCGATCCTCGGACTGGCCGGCCTGCTCTGGCTGCTGATGCAGGGCGCGCCCGCGCTGCTGGTCGGGGCCGGAGACTATGCGCGGGTTTCGCCCGCCATCGGCTTCTGGTGCCTCCTGCTGATCCTGATGCTGCTGATGGCCGACGCGCTCGCCCAGCTGGCGCCGGGGTCGCTGGCGCGCGGCGCGCTCCTGGCGGCGGTGCTGGGAACGCTGGCGCTGATCCTGTGGTCGGGGACGCTGTCGCAACTGTCGATCCTGCAGGAATACGCCGGCCGCAGGGAGGCCTTCGCCGATGCGGCCGTGCGGCACCTGGCGCTGGCCTTCGGCTCGCTCGCGACGGCGGCGGCGATCGGCTTTCCGCTGGGTATCCTGTGTCACCGGCGATCGAGCCTGCGCACCACGACCCTGCCGGTCCTGAGCTTCCTCCAGACGATACCGTCGCTTGCGATGTTCGGCCTGATGATCCCGATCCTCGGCTGGGTCGGGGACAGCGTGCCCGGTGCGCAGGCCATCGGCATCGCCGGGATCGGCTTTGCGCCGGCCTTTCTGGCGCTGGTGCTGTACTCGCTGCTGCCGGTGGTCGGAAACACCGTGACGGGGCTTGCCGCGACGCCCCCCTCGGCGCTCGAGGCCGCGCGCGGGATGGGCATGACGCCGCGCCAGCGGCTGTGGCAGGTCGAACTGCCGCTGGGCCTGCCGATCATCCTGACCGGGCTGCGCATCGTGCTGGTGCAGAACGTCGGACTGGCCGTCATCGCCGGGCTGATCGGAGGCGGCGGCTTCGGGACCTTCGTGTTCCAGGGTCTGAACCAGACGGCCACCGACCTGATCCTGCTGGGCGCGCTGCCCACCGTCGCACTGGCCCTCGTCTCGGCCATCGTCATGGACATCCTGGTCGAACTGGCCTCTCCGACACCGCAGGGAACCGCATGATCGAGATCGACCGCATCACCAAGACCTACAACGGCGTCAAGGCGGTCGATGCCGTGACGATGACGGTCGAAACCGGCACGATCACCGTCATCGTGGGCACCTCGGGCTCTGGCAAGACCACGCTCCTGCGGATGATAAACCGTCTCGAGGAGCCCACCTCGGGAGAGGTGCGGATCAACGGCGTGTCGACCCTTGCGACGAAGCCGCATCTGTTGCGGCGCCGGATCGGCTACGCGATCCAGGGCCACGGGCTCTTTCCCCATCACACGGTGGCGCGCAACATCGGTGCGGTGCCCCGGCTTCTTGACTGGCCGAAGGACAAGATCGAGGCCCGTGTCGACGAGTTGCTGACCCTGTTCTCGATGGACCCCGCGCAATTCCGGGACCGCTATCCGGCCGAGTTGTCGGGAGGACAGCAGCAGCGCGTGGGCGTGGCGCGGGCACTTGCCTCGCGTCCCGATCTCCTGCTGATGGATGAACCCTTCGGCGCGCTCGACCCGATCATCCGCGCGCGGGCCCAGGACGATCTGCGCCGGATCCAGAAGGCGCTCGGTTCGACCATAATGCTGGTCACGCACGACATGGAGGAGGCGATCCGCCTGGGAGACCGGGTCGCGGTGATGGACGGCGGCAAGCTGGTCCAGCACGGCACCCCCGCCGAGATAATCGCCCAGCCGGCGACCGACTTCGTCGCCAACATGGTGGGCGAGGTCGAGCGACCCCTGAGGCTCCTGTCGCTGATCCCGCTGTGCGATCTGGTCGAGGACGGGGACGCGCCGGGCGCCGCTCTGCCGGCCGACGCCAGCCTGCGCGACGCGCTCGCGGCCTGCCTGTGGACCGGTCGGTCGGCCGTGCCGGTCGAGCGCGACGGCGACGTGGTGGGCCGGGTGACATTCGACGCGATCCGCGCCCGCGCAGAGCTTCGCGCATGAGGATCGGGGTCGGGACCATCCTGCGCCCCGCTCTGGTCCTGCTGCTGCTGGCCCTGGTCTTGAGGCCGGACTGGTTCGCCCCGGTCTTCCGGCCGCTCGCCCCCGAGGGCGCACCGGCGATCTATGCACGCAGCTCGCTTCTGTCGCTGTCGCTCAGCCATCTGGGGCTTGTGGCAGCCGCCACGGCTGCGGCCACGCTGGTCGCGGTGACGCTTGCGATCCTGGTGACCCGGCCTGCGGGCGAAGCCTTCCGCCCCCTCTCGCGCACGGTGACGAACATGGGCCAGACCTTCCCCCCGGTCGCCGTGCTGGCCCTGGCCGTGCCGGCCCTCGGCTTCGGCGCGGGTCCGACGCTGGTGGCGCTTTTCCTCTATGGTCTGCTGCCGATCTTCGAGAACGCCACCATCGCGCTCTCGACGCTTCCGCCCGCCACGATGGAGGCGGCACGCGGAATGGGGCTCAATCGCTGGCAAAGGCTGGTGCAGGTCGAACTGCCGCTCGCGTTTCCCGTGATCCTGACGGGCATCCGCCTGTCGGTCGTGATCGCGCTTGGCACCGCGACGATCGGATCCACCGTGGCCGCCCGCACGCTGGGCGAGGTGATCATCGCGGGCCTGCTCACCAGCAACACCGCCTACGTGCTGCAGGGCGGGATCATCGTGGGGCTCTTCGCCGTCCTGATCTACGACGCGCTCGTGCAACTCGAAGCCCGCCTCGCCCGCCACACCGGAGGGCGCCGCACTGCTTGAGGGGCCGTCCGGAAGGGCGAGGCGCTGGTAGCTTTCACCGGGGGCTGCGGCCCCGTCCGCGTCTTCGAGATCGCCTTCAAAGGCTCAGCAAAACAGACCCGCCACAAGTCCGGCGTGGCGCTCCGCTTTCCCCGCATGGCGCGGTGGCGAACGGATAAGCCCGCCTACGAGGCGAACACGATGGAGGATCTGAGGGCGATGCTGGCGGCTTATGGGTGAGGGGAGGGGCCTCAAGGCCGAACTGAAGCGCCAGGGGGTGACTTACGGTCAGCTTGCCGACATGATCGGCGATAAGGAAGTCAACATTCGCAACAAACTGTCACGAGGCAAATTCAGTGCCGCCTTTTTCCTGCAATGCCTGAAAACCGTTGGCGTAACGGATTTGCGGTTGGGCTAGGTTTCGGGCTTTCCGCGGCCACTGTCATATTGATCTGGGGTAGCGGCATCTACGATTTTGTAGATTGCATAGCTCGCGATCAGTGTAACGGATACGCCGGTCGCTTTGAAGCCGACGATGAACCACAATGGTGGTGGTGGACCCGGCGTCTTGTTGCGTCTGAGGACACACTTGCTCAGTGGGTAATGTCTTTCTTCACTATAGTAGCGGCGGGGCTTTTGGTTGGCACTCTGGTGGCTACTCAAAGAATGGCCGCTGACACCCGAAAAATGGTGCTGGAAACCACCCGCATCGGAGAAGCGCAGGTCCGTGCCTATCTGACTATTGAGAAGGTTTCTGTCACGCCCCGAGCAGAACAATTCTACGTCGACTGGGACATCGCGTTGACCGTCCGAAATACGGGGCAGTCGCCTGCTAGAAGTGTGATGATCGAGGTATCTCGGGTCGGCGGCGACACCGGGCTTGCCAAGGGCGTCTGGCCAGACATCGCCGCAGGTAAAAGTAAACGGGACTCCGTAGAGCTCCTGACCCGCGCCGATGACCTTCGGTTCGCCACAGGTTCGGACACGCGTGTTATTATGCTTTTGCTGGTGAAGGTCCGTTACGAAGATGTCTTTTGTTTGGACGGTAAGACCATCACCGAAAGCGCAGAATTCGCTGGCAACGCCCTCTTGGTCGACGGCGAGACTACAGAGTTCAGAGATTTCTCCGCCTTGGGCAGGGAGATTGATCGCAAAAAAAAATCTGCAGGGCACCAATCATGTGTCAGCCCTCCCGCCGGACGGCTGATCGCGTGGTGCGTTTCCTCCATAAGGCCGGATACTTCGAGACCGATAAAAACGCCTACCCTTCGTCCACCTCGGCAGCCGCCGAAGGCCTCCGATCTGGGTCGCTCGTCACCTCCGCCCTCGTCCGCGGCAGCGCCCCCGGCATCTCGGCCTGGAGCCAGGCCACCAGCGCCTCGCGGATGTCGCAGCGCAGGTCGTAGACCAGGCCGGCGTTCCGCCCCGAGGCGATGACGCGGACCTCCATTACCGTCTCGCGGATGTCCGTCACCTGAACCGCGAAGACGTTGCGGTCCCAGCGGGGCGAGGCCTCGACCACCTCCCGCGCCTTCTCGCGCAGGCGGGCGACGTCGGCGGTGTGATCGACGTAAAGCATCACCGCCCCGATAAGAGAGGCGGTCTCGCGGGTCCAGTTCTGGAACGGCTGCTCGATGAAATAGTTCAGGGGCACGATCAGCCGCCGCCAGTCCCAGATCTTGATGACGACATAGGTCGAGGTGATCTCCTCGACCTGGCCCCACTCGCCCTCGACGATCAGCGCGTCGTCGATGCGGATGGGCTGGGTCACGGCAAGCTGGATCCCCGCGATCAGGTTCTTCAGAAGCGGCTGCAGCGCGAAGCCCACCACGATCCCCGCCGCCCCCGCCGAGGCCAGCAGCGACACCCCATAGTGGCGCACCGTCTCGAAGGTCATCAGCACGGCGGCCAGCGCGCCCACATAGATCAGGATGTTCCCGATCCGCTGCAGGATGCGGCCCTGTGTGATGTGCTTGCGCGCGTTGAGGTTATCCTCGCTGTCGAGGCTGAACTGCCGCAAGTGGATCGTCATCCAGATGCTGAACGCCATCCTCAGCCACCAGGCGATCAGCACGATCGTCAGCACCGTCAGCGCGCGCCGGACGAAGACGTTGAGGCCGTCCGGCAGATCGAACGGCGCGAGCGCGAGAAACAGCGCCAGCGTGACGAAGGCCAGCCGCACCGGCCGCCGCGTGCGCTGGACGAGGCTGCGCCAGAACAGGTCGCGTCCCGCCACGATCCGCGTCGCCACCCGGTGCCACAGCCAGTGCGCCATCAGCGCCACCGCCACGGCCAGCAGCGCCGCGACGAAGGGGCCGCTGCCGCCCGGAAGGGCCGTCAGCCAGCCGCGAAGGAACTCGAGGGTCATCATCCGGCCTATGCTAGCTGCGTTGCAGCGCTCTGGCAAAACGATCCCGCGAGGCGCGCCTCGGGTTCCAATCGCCGCCCGCAGCCTCTATCTCTCACCCGACCACGACACGAGGAGCCGACATGCAGACCCCCGTTTTCGACGCGAACGCCTCCGGCGCGGGCAACCTGGGCGACCTGCCCGAATGGAACCTCTCCGACCTCTACTCCAGCCCCGACGCGCCCGAGCTGAAGCGCGACATGGACTGGCTGGAACAGGCCTGCGCCGACTTCGCCGCCGACTACGAGGGCCATCTCGCCGGTCTCGGCGCACAGGGGATGCTCGACTGCGTCCTGCGCTACGAGAAGATCGACATGGTCGCCGGCCGCATCATGTCCTTCATCGGCCTGCGCTATTACCAGAACACGACCGACGCCGAACGCGCCAAGGCCATGTCCGACGCGCAGGACCGGATCACCGCCTTCACCACGCCGCTCGTGTTCTTCTCGCTCGAGGTCAACCGCATCGACGACGCCGTCCTCGACGGCTGGTTCGCCGGAAACGCCGACCTCGCCCGCTACAAGCCGATCTTCGACCGCCTCCGCCTGATGCGTCCCTACCAGCTGTCGGACGAGCTCGAGAAGTTCCTCCACGACCAGTCCACTGTCGGCGCCGCCGCCTGGAACCGTCTCTTCGACGAGACCATCTCGGGTCTCGAGTTCGTCATCGGCGACGAGACGCGCGGACTGGAAGCCACGCTGAACGACCTCTCCGACCAGGACCGCGCCAAGCGCGAGACGGCGGCGCGCGAGCTGTCCCGCGTCTTCGGCGAGAACGTCAAGCTCTTCGCCCGCGTCCACAACACGCTGTCGAAGGAGAAGGAGATCGAGGACCGCTGGCGTGGAATGCCCACACCCCAGACCGGCCGCCACCTGTCGAACCAGGTCGAGCCCGAGGTGGTCGAGGCCCTGCGCAACGCCGTCGTCAACGCCTATCCGAAACTCTCGCACCGCTACTACGAATTGAAGCGCGGCTGGCTCGGCCTCGACCGGATGCAGGTCTGGGACCGCAACGCGCCCCTGCCGATGGAAAGCGACCGCAGGATCGGCTGGGACGAGGCGCGCGAGACGGTGCTATCCGCCTACGCCGGCTTCGACCCCGAGATGGCGCGCCTGGCGCAACCCTTCTTCGACGACGGCTGGATCGACGCCCCGGTGAAGCCCGGCAAGGCCCCCGGCGCCTTCGCGCACCCGACCGTGTCGAATGTCCACCCCTACGTCATGCTCAACTACCTCGGCAAACCGCGCGACGTGATGACGCTGGCCCACGAGCTTGGCCACGGCGTCCACCAGCGCCTCGCGGCCGGGCAGGGCGAGCTTCTGGCCTCGACGCCCCTCACCCTGGCCGAAACCGCCAGCGTCTTCGGCGAGATGCTGACCTTCCGCCGTCTCCTCAAGGACGCGCCCTCGCAGAAGGAACGCAAGGTCCTCCTCGCCGGCAAGGTCGAGGACATGATCAACACGGTCGTCCGCCAGATCGCCTTCTACGATTTCGAATGCAAGCTCCACGCCGCCCGCCGCAATGGCGAGCTGACGCCCGATGACATCGGCGAGTTGTGGATGAGCGTGCAGGGCGAGAGCCTCGGACCCGCCTTCGACTTCATGGAGGGCTACGAGACCTTCTGGTCCTACGTCCCCCACTTCGTCCACTCGCCCTTCTACGTCTATGCCTACGCCTTCGGCGACGGCCTCGTGAACGCGCTCTACGCGGTCTACGAGGAAGGCGACGCCGACTTCCAGAAGAAGTACTTCGACATGCTCAAGGCCGGCGGCTCGAAGCACCACAAGGAGCTTCTGGCCCCCTTCGGCCTCGACGCCTCCGACCCCGCCTTCTGGGACAAGGGCCTCGGCATGATCTCGGGCTTCATCGACGAGTTGGAAGCGATGGAGGGCTAGGGACGTCGCGGCACTGTCCTGCCGTTGCCACAGTTCTCGGCTAGAGGGGGCGTCATGGACACCGCAGCCAGGAACCCCGTCGAGAGACTGCTGAGAGGCGTCTCGACAGACCACGCAGAGACCGTGATGGACGCGTGGCGCGACGTTCTTCGTGATAGAGAAGTCTCCGTGGTCGACCTGTGCCGGAAGCTGGACTCCAGCGCCTGGCAGGAAAAGCCGCATGGACCGTCGGGGAAATACTTCGGGGTTCTGCTTGCCGCTCTTCACGAGTTGGATCGCGACATCTTCGTTCGCGAAGTCGATCGGCTGAACGACATTCCGCTGCATCCGCTACACCGCAAGACACTTGAGATCTTGTCGCGCCGACAGAACGACAAGCCCGTGACTCAGGTCGGGGGAGGCATCCCGGTCTATGTCGCAGACGAGATAAGCGAACCAGACCTGGTCGCCGACAACGTTCGGCGATGGAGCAGGGTCAGGGGCCTGAACTTGGACGAAGTAACACGGATCGACGTCCTTGCGCGACATCCGGCACTCGACTTCCTTGGTTGCTACGACGTGCAACTCTCCGGCATCGTCCTGACGTGGCCGGTCGACCGGGTGTCAGGTATCCGGCTTTGGTGGCGTCGGCTGGATGCCGAACATACGTTCTACCACGAGGTGGGCCATCATGCCTGCGGCCATCTCGAGGGCGGACAGGTCGCGACGCAGGAAGCCGAGGCCAACGTCTATGCTGTCAAAATGATGCTCAGGGCGAGGCCGCCGCTTCGCCTGCTCTTGGTCGCGGTTCTTTGGCCACTCGTGCTGTGGCAGCGGCGGTCGCATCGGCAGAAAGCATGACCACGTGCCTCTGCGGAAGACGACCTGGAAACAACTCCAGCCCAAGCTTTGCGCTTCAAACCGCGAATCGACGACGTACTGAACGGCTTCGGAACGTGTCGCGTGCTGCGGATCTTGCCTCGTGTCCGGCAGATAGCGTGGCGTGAAGTCACAATTCGCAGTTAATACCACTAATTCGCAGGTGTTCGACGGAGGGTCATGACGGCTTCGTTGACCGGAAGCGGAAGGTGCGCCACAATTTTGCCGTATTTACCGTCTGGGGCCTGGGGTAACGGTTCATGTCGTTGCATCGTCTGACGCTTCTCCCGCAGCCTGGTGGGACGGAGGCGCAAATCTCGCGCGTGCCGACGCCCGCGCCGCAGCCTGACCGGCTGCCGGTCGAGGTCGTGTCTGTGACGCGCCTCGCTCAGGGCGGGCGCTGGCGCACCGAGGCCATGCGCAGCTACGACCGTCCCGTGCTCGTGTGGTTCACGCGCGGGCAGGGCCGGCTGACGATCTCGGGCCGCAGTTCGGGCTACAGCCCCCACAACCTCGTCTTCCTGCCGCCCCGCACGATGCACGGCTTCACCACCTCCGGCCCGGTTCTGGGCTTCGTCGTGTTCCTGCCGGACGGCGAGGAGTACGACTGGCCGATGGAGCCGCTGCACCTTCGTCTCAACGAGGTCCAGCTCCAGCGCGAGCTGACCGGCATGATCGACGCCATGCAGCGCGAGGCCGACGGCAAGGGCCTTCACTCCGCCCGCGCCCTGTCCTGCCACGCCGGGCTTCTGTCGGTCTGGCTTGCGCGCGTCGCGGACCAGTATGCCGACGCACCGAACCCCTCGCAGGCGACCCGGCTCGACACCGCCGCGCACCGGCTGGCCGAGGCCTTCACCTCGCTCGTCGAGCGCGACTTCAACCGGCCCGACGGCGTCCAGCACTACGCGGCACTTCTCGGCGTGACGCCCACGCACCTGTCGCGCGTCTGTCGCAAGATCGCGGGCCGTCCCGCGCTCGACATCCTCACCGACCGGCGGCATTTCGAGGCCAGGCGCCTTCTCCGCGACACCGATATCCGGGTCGCGCAGGTCGCCCGCCACTGCGGCTTCGCCTCGGCCGCCTACTTCACCCGCGCCTTCCGGTCCCGCACCGGACAGAGCCCGTCCGAGTTTCGCCACGGGGTCTGACGGTCGGTCTTCGTCCCGGACGATCCCCCACTTTCAGGTAGTTACGGTTGACCTGAGGGACCCGACATGACGAAATGCCCGCAACATGTCCTACAGAGGCCCGACTCGGATCGGGCCCGGCCCACAGGGAGAAGATACCGATGGTGAAAGAAGCCGCCACGCGCGGGACCGTTCATCCTGCCGCGTTCATGTATGCGGACGAATTCCGCGAGGGCCGCCTGAGCCGCCGCGAATTTCTCGCCCGCTCGACCTCGCTCGGCGTGTCGGCGGCGGCCGCCTACGGCCTGATCGGCGCGGCGACGCCCGCGCGGTCCGAGGCGCACATGCAGCCGGGCGGCACGCTTCGCTGCCAGATGCAGATCAAGGCGCTCAAGGACACCCGCACCGCCGACTGGTCCGAGATCGCCAACGTCACACGCGGTACGCTCGAGTACCTCGTCGAGTACAACAACGACGGCTCCTTCCGGGGCATGCTGCTGGACGGGTGGGAGGTCAACGAGAACGCCACCCTCTACACCCTCAAGGTCCGCCCCGGCGTCACCTGGAACAACGGCGACCCCTTCACCGCCCAGGACGTCGCCCGCAACATCGAGCGCTGGTGCGACAAGGAGGTCGAGGCCAACTCGATGGCTGGTCGCTTCGCCACCATCATCGACCCCGACACCAACAAGGCGATCGACGGCGCGATCACGGTCGTCGACGACGCCACCGTGACCCTGACGCTGCCCCGCCCCGACATCTCGCTCATCGCGGGCATGGCCGACTACCCTGCCGCCGTCGTCCACGAGAACTACGACCCGGACACCCCGAACACCTTCGTCGGCACCGGCCCCTATCTGCTGGAGGAGATGGAGGTCGGCGTCCGCGCCACCCTCGTCAGGAACCCCGACTTCCAGTGGTGGGGCACCGAGGTCTACGGCGGCCCCTACCTCGACCGCATCGAGTACATCGACTTCGGCACCGACCCCGCCGCCTGGCTGGCCGCGATCGAATCCGAAGAGGTCGACATGCTCTACGAGTCGGTCGGCGAATTCATCGACGTCATGGACGACATCGGCCTCCAGAAGTCCGAGGTCGTGACCGCCGCCACCATCGTCGTCCGTCCGAACCAGCTTTCCGAATTCGACGGCAAGCGCGTCTACGAGGACGTCCGCGTCCGCCGCGCGCTGCAACTCGCCGTCGACAACGCCGTCTGCCTCGAACTGGGCTACGGCGACCGCGGCCGCGTGGCCGAGAACCACCACGTCGCCCCCGTCCACCCCGACTATGCCGAGCTGCCGCCCGTCGAGCGCAACGTCGAGGAAGCCGTCGCTCTGATGACCGAGGCCGGCATGATGGACTTCGAGCACGAGATCATCTCGATCGACGACGACTGGATGAAGAACACCACCGACGCCGTCGCCGCCCAGCTTCGCGACGCCGGCTTCGAGGTCAAGCGCACGATCCTGCCCGGCTCGACCTTCTGGAACGACTGGCTGACCTATCCCTACTCCTCGACCAACTGGAACCACCGCCCCTTGGGCGTCCAGATCTGGGCGCTGGCCTACCGCTCGGGCGAAGCCTGGAACGAATTCGGCTGGTCCAACCCCGAGTTCGACGAGCTTCTGACCCAGGCGCTGTCCATCGCCGACGCCGACACCCGGCGCGAGATCGTCGCCAGGGGCGAGGCGCTGATCCAGCAGGAAGGCGTCACGATCCAGCCCTACTGGCGCTCGCTCTACCGGCACTACCGCGAGGGGCTGGTGAACGTCGACCAGCACATCACCTTCGAGCATCACCACTACAAGTGGGCGATGGCTGCCTGATCGCAATGACCGGGGGCGCCAGCACCGTGCCGGCGCCCCGACATCCGAAGATCGGGGGGAGGGTCTAGATGGGACTGTTCATCCTCCGCCGCTTCGCGGTGATGATCCTCACGGCGCTCTGCCTGACCTTCGTCGTCTTCTACCTCACCAACCTCTATCCGAACCTCGAGAAGGTCGCCAAGACGCAGGGCAGCCAGCGCATGTCCGACGTCGAGGTCTCGACCTGGCTGGCCTCCCGCGGCTACCGCACTATGCCCGACGCCCAGCTTCTGGCCGGCGCCCGCAGCGGCGACGTCCCGCGCGAGGAGTTCTCGGAGGCCATCACCGGCTTCGACGCCCGTCTCTTCCGCAACTACGGCGAATGGCTGGGCCTCGTCCCCGGCTATGTCATCGAAGGCGCCGACGGCACCGTCCGCGCCCGCTGCGCCGGCCACGCGACGCCCGACGAGGCGACGCCGCGCTTCTGCGGCCTCCTCCAGGGCGACTGGGGTTATTCGACCGTCTTCCGCAACGACGTGGGGGGCATCATCACGACGCGCCTCGTCCTCACCGGCAAGCTCATGTTCTGGGTCATGGTCCTGATGGTCCCCTCGGCGCTCCTGATCGGCGTCCTCGCCGGGATGCGCGAAGGCACCCGGCTCGACCGGTCGCTCTCGACCTTCTCCATCGCCTCGACGGCCACCCCCGAATACGTCTCCGGCGTCATCCTCATCACGCTCCTCGCCTCGTCGTCGGGCTGGAAGATCTTCAAGGGCACGGCGACCAGTGCGGCCGAGAACGCGACCTTCGAGAACTTCTTCCTCCCCGTCCTCACCATCGCGCTTTACGGGACGGGCTACATCGCCCGCATGACCCGTGCATCGATGACCGAGGTGATGACGGCGCAATACATCCGCACCGCGCGGCTCAAGGGCGTGAGCTTCCGCAACATCGTCCTGAAGCATGCGCTCAGGAACGCGCTCATCGCGCCCTTCACCGTCATCATGCTCCAGTTTCCCTGGCTTCTGAACGGCGTGGTGATCGTCGAGACGCTCTTCAACTACAAGGGCTTCGGCTGGACCCTGGTCGAGGCGGCGGGCAACAACGACATCGACCTCCTGCTCGCCTGTTCGGTCGTGGCCGTTGCGGTCGTTCTCGTGACGCAACTCATCTCCGACATCGGCTACGTCTTCCTCAATCCCCGGATCCGGATCTCGTGATACAGGAGGCACCCCGATGGAACCGCTGACCTGGACCGGAAGCCTCGCGATCCTGAACCCGCTCTTCGTCGGGGCATGGGCCTTTCTCATCGTTGCCTTCGTCGTGTCGTCGGTCGTGTCCGCCTTCTCCGTCGAACGCGCCATATCCGCCGGAGCGTCCGCGCCGACCCGCATCAGCGCCGCAAGCTGGGCAAGCCTCGGCGTCACCGCGGGCCTCGCCCTCGTCGCACTCGTGACGTTCGCCTACCTGATCGGCGGCATCGCCCTGCAGGATCCGCAGCAGAAGGGCATCCTCGGCATCCTGGCCACGCGCTTCCTGCCGGTCTGGCTGGCGCTTGCCGCCACCTTCGCCCTGTCGCTGACCTTCAAGCGCCGCCTCGGCCTCTACGGCAAGCTCTTCGACTCGACCATCGGCATGGCAGGTTTCGCCATCGTCATGTTTTGGGTCTTCACCGCGATCTTCGGCGCGATGGACCTGATCGTGACGCACGACCCACTGGCACAACTGTCGGGCATGAAGAACGCGGTGCCCGGTTCGGCCGTCACGCAAGAGGGCGTCTATCCCTACTACCTCCTCGGCGGCGACAACCTCGCCCGCGACGTGTTCAGCCGCATGGTCAAGGGCGCCTGGGTCGTGGTCCGCATCGCGCCCTTCGCCACGCTCTTCGCCTTCATGGTCGGCATCACCCTCGGCCTCCCGGCGGCCTACTACGGCGGCAAGCTCGACACCTTCCTCACCTTCCTCGCGAACCTGATCCTGGCCTTCCCGGTGATCCTGCTGTTCTACCTCCTCGTCACGCCCGAGATCGTGCAGACCGGCTTGCCCACCTACATGGCGGCGGTGCTGTTCCTCCTGCCGATCGTCTTCGTCGCAGTCCTGATCCACTCGCGCCACTTCACCGACCTCCGCAAGGACGCGATCTACCTGACCATCGCACTCGCCATCGGGCTGTGGCTCTACCTCGGCATCGCCTGGGACGCCGACCCGCTCGGCATCATCGACTTCCCGCCGAACCTCCTCGTCGTCTTCGTCTCGGTCGTCTTCGTGAACGCCCCTACGGTTTTCCGCATCGTCCGGGGCCTCGCCCTCGACATCAAGACGCGTGATTACGTCGCCGCCGCCCAGACGCGGGGCGAGGGGCCCTGGTACATCATGCTGTGGGAGATCCTGCCCAACGCGCGCGGTCCCCTGATCGTCGATTTCTGCCTCCGCATCGGCTACACCACGATCCTCCTCGGCACCCTCGGCTTCTTCGGCCTCGGTCTCTCGCCCGAAAGCCCGGACTGGGGCTCGACGATCAACGACGGCCGCAAGCTCCTGTCGATCTACCCCCACCCGGCACTCGCCCCCGCGCTCGCGCTGATGAGCCTCGTCCTTGGCCTCAATCTCCTCGCCGACGGGCTCCGCGAAGAAAGCCTGAGGGACTGATGCCGCTTCATCTTGCCCCAAATACGCACCGCGCCACCGGGCCTGCCCCCGGTGCGGTGCACCGACGCGATACCGACGCAATACCGACGTGATACCGAAAGGCCGAACATGACCGATCCGGCGACCGACGGCCCCATCCTCGAGATCGACAACCTCTCGATCAGCTTCTTCACCCGCCTCCGCGAAATTCCCGCGGTGATGGACTTCTCCTGCACCGTCATGCCCGGCGAAGCCCTTGGCCTCGTTGGTGAATCCGGCTGCGGCAAATCCACCGTGGCGCTTGGCGTCATGCAGGATCTCGGCGTCAACGGCCGCATCGTCGGCGGAACCATCAAGTTCAAGGGCAAGAACCTGAACGACATGACCGACGCGCAGCTCCGCGATATCCGCGGCAGCGAAATTGCCATGATATATCAAGAGCCTATGGCCTCCCTGAACCCAGCCATGAAGATCGGCCGGCAGCTCATGGAAGTCCCCATGATCCACGAAGGCATCGGCGAGAAGGAGGCTCGCAAACGCGCCCTGGAAGTCGTCACCGACGTCCGCCTCCCCGACCCCGAAAGGGTGCTCGACAGCTATCCTCACCAGCTCTCCGGCGGCCAGCAGCAGCGCATCGTCATCGCCATGGCGCTGATGTCCAAACCCTCGCTCCTGATCCTCGACGAACCCACCACCGCCCTCGACGTGACCGTCGAAGCCGCGGTCGTCGACCTCGTGAAGGACTTGGGCCGCAAGTACGGCACCTCGATGCTTTTCATCAGTCATAACCTGGGGTTGGTCCTCGAGACATGCGACCGGATCTGCGTCATGTACTCGGGCGAAGCAGTCGAGCGCGGCTCGGTGGCGGACGTTTTCGACCGGATGCGCCACCCCTACACGCAGGCGCTCTTCCGCTCGATCCCGCTTCCCGGCGCCGACAAGACCGCCCGCCCGCTAGTCGCCATTCCGGGCAACTTCCCCCTGCCGCACGAACGCCCGCCGGGCTGCAACTTCGGACCCCGCTGCACCTACTTCATGCCCGGACGCTGCGACGCGCAGGACATCCCGATGGAGCAGGTGGACGGCGACGACCGCCACGCCACCCGCTGCATCAGATGGAACGAGATCGACTGGTCGGCACCACCGAAGGCGAGCACGGGCGAGCGGGCGACCGAACCGGGGCGCGTGGTGCTGAAGGCTGATAACCTGAGGAAATACTACGAAGTCTCCGCCAACGCCCTTTTCGGGAGCGGCGGCCAGAAGGTCGTCAAGGCCAACGAAACTCTCTCCTTCGAGGCCCGCGAGGCCGAGACTCTGGCCATCGTCGGAGAGTCCGGCTGCGGCAAGTCCACCCTCGCCAAGGTGCTCATGGGGCTCGAGACCGCGACCGACGGCCAGATCCATCTCGACAACGCCGAGATCCAGAACACCCCGATCGAGAAGCGCGATACCCGCACCGTCTCGTCGGTACAGATGGTGTTCCAGAACCCATTCGACACGCTCAACCCCTCGATGACCGTCGGACGCCAGATCATGCGCGCGCTCGAGGTCTTTCGCATCGGCGCAAGCGAGGCCGAGAGGCGGACGCGGATGCTCGAACTCCTCGACCTCGTCAAGCTGCCCCGCGCCTTCGCCGACCGGATGCCGCGCCAGTTGTCTGGTGGCCAAAAGCAGCGCGTCGGCATCGCTCGCGCCTTCGCAGGCGGCGCGCGCATTGTCGTCGCGGATGAACCGGTCTCGGCCCTCGACGTCAGCGTGCAGGCCGCCGTCACCGACCTTCTGATGGAGATCCAGCGCACACAGAGGACGACGCTTCTCTTCATCTCGCACGACCTGTCCATCGTGCGCTATCTGGCCGACCGCGTGATGGTCATGTACCTCGGCCACGTCGTCGAGATCGGGGACACCGCGCAGGTCTTCGCCCCGCCCTATCATCCCTATACCGAGGCGCTACTCTCCGCCGTCCCGATCGCCGACACCAAGGTCCGCAAACGGCACGTCGTTCTCGAGGGCGAGATTCCCTCGGCCATGAACCCGCCGCCTGGATGCCCGTTCCAGACCCGCTGCGGCTGGAAGCCCGTCGTGCCCGGCAACCTGTGCGAGACCGAGGCGCCGCCTCTGAAGGACGTGGGCGAGGGTCACCGCATCAAGTGCCACTTGCCCGACGCCACACTTCGCGCCATGGAGCCTGTGATCCAGATCGCGGCAGAGTAGGCCAGCCCCCCAAATGACAATCAATCCGCGCGGGCACGCCGCCCGCATCATGGCGGCCTTCGCGCTCCACGCCTCGGTGGTGGGCGGCCTGTTCCTCAGGTTGCCCGAGATACAACTGGACCTGGGGCTGTCCGAGGCCGCCTACGGTCTGGTCCTCCTCGGGATGCCGGTCGGCGTCGTCCTTGGCTCGATCATGGTCGCGCCGCTCATTCAGGCGCGTGGTCCACGCCAGGTTCTCGTCTGGGGCCTTCCCATGACGGCGGCTGCGCAGATCCTCTGCGCTCTCTCTCCCTCGGGGCTGGCGCTGGCGGTGTCGCTCTTCCTCCTTGGCGTGGCGTTCAGCACAGGCAACGTCGCCATCAACGTCGAAGCGGACCGTTTCGAGACGGCACACTCGGGTCGGATCATGAGTCGCTGTCACGGGTGGTGGGCCGTGGGCTTCCTCGTGACCACCCTCGTCGCAACCCTGCTGGTCCGGGAAGCCATCTCGCCGTTGACGCAGTTCGTCTGGCACACGGTCGTTCTGACCCTCGCTGCCGCTGCGGTCCTTGGAACGATGCCCGTAAGCACGAACGGAGGAGACACTGGTCCCGCCCGCCGCTTCGCGGTTCCCGGACCGGCCATCCTTGCCATAGGTGCCTTCGCTGCGGCAGGCGTCCTGATGGAGGGCGCGACCCGGGGCTGGGCAGTGATTTATGCCCGCGACACCTTCGGCGCGACCGACTGGGTCGCCGCGCTGGCCCTGCCTGCTGTGGTCGCCACGCAGACCGCCGGACGCTTTGCCGGTGATCGGCTGGTGGCGATCTATGGCACAGTTCGCACAGCCCGAGGTTTCGCCGTGATCCTTTTCCTCGGTACCCTGGCCGTCGTGGCAGCGCCGACGCTGCCGCTGCTGATGGCGGGGCTCCTCCTCATCGGCGCGGGGATGTCGACCGTCCAGCCGCTGGCCTTCGCAGCCTCCGCCCGCGCGCCCGGCCGACCTGCCGCCGAGAACGTGGCGGCCTACTCGACGATCTCGACCCTCATCGGCTTCGTCGGTCCGTCTGCCTTCGGCGCGCTGGCCGAAGCGATCGGCCTTCGCGCGACCTTCGCTCTTGCCCTGCCTCTGCCGATCCTCGCCATATGGTTCGCCTCCTCTCTCCTGCCTTCCCGAACGGCGGGGCAGGGGTGACGCAGGCGGGGAGGGTTTCAAGGATGAACGTGAAAACGGAGTAGGGGACGTGCTGAAGCTCATCTTGCGCATCGCCGCAGCACTGGTCGTCGCTCTCGCCCTGCTGCTGGCCGGGTCTCGCTTCGCGGCAGACCGGCGCGAGGTCGACGAGGCCGCCGCGCTGACCGTCGAGGGCAGCCGCATGATCGGGACGCCGCTCGGCGTCATCCATGTGGTCGAGCGCGGGCCAGAGGACGGCGTTCCCGTCCTACTCGTCCACGGCGCGGTCGGCTGGTCGGGAATGTGGGTGGATACGCTCGACGTTCTCGCCGCAGAGGGCTACCGCGCCATTGCCATCGATCTGCCGCCCATGGGGCTGTCCGAGAGGTCGGACCGGACCGACTACAGCCGCCAGGCGCAGGGTCTGAGGATCCTCGCCACTGTCGAAGCGGAGGGCATGACACCGATCCTCGTCGCCCACTCCTTCGGCGCGGGCGCGGTGGCCGAGGCGATGATCGCAGACCCCGACACCTTTCGTGGCGCCGTGATCGTCGACGGCGCGCTGTCCCTCGGGCAGGACGGCACCGGACGGACGCTTCCTTGGTACCTCGCGTGGGCAGGCATGCGAGAGACGGCTCTCGCGGCCAGCGTTCTGAACCCCAAGCTTTCGGCCTGGCTCTACAAGCGGTTCCTCTATCGCAAGGACGCGCTGACGGAGGCGCAGCACGACCTTTTCCGTCATCCCCTCACACGCAAGGGCACCACGCCCGCCATGGCAGCCTGGCTTCCGACGCTTCTCATCCCGCCGCGCGGCGCGCGCAGCACCGACGCCGCGGCCTATGCCGACCTCGACCTGCCGGTCTTGCTCATCTGGGGAACAGAGGACACCGTGACACCGCCGCGAGAAGCCGACCTTCTGTCGACGGCCCTGGGCGGCGCGCCGGTCACCTGGCTTGAAGGCGTAGGTCATATTCCGCAGGTCGAGGAACCCGCCGCCTTTCATGCCGCGCTTGTTGCCGCCATCGACGGGCTCTCCCGACCTTGACCTCGGTCCGCCAAGCCCCCATCCAAGCCCCGGGAGGTCGCCAGAATGCCATTTACCGTCGCCACCTGGAACATCAACTCGGTCCGCCTGCGCGAGGCCCTCGTCAGCCGTCTGCTGCAGGAACACGCGCCGGATGTGCTTTGCCTCCAGGAATGCAAGTCGCCGGTCGAGAAGATCCCGCTCGAGATCTTCGGCAGCCTTGGTTACCGCCACATGGTCGCTCGGGGCCAGAAGGGTTACAACGGCGTCGCCATCCTTTCGAAGACCCCGCTCCTCGACGCCGGACACCGCGACTGGGCCGCACTCGGCCACGCCCGTCACGTCGCGGCGACGCTCGAGAACGGGGTGACGGTCCACAACGTCTATGTCCCGGCCGGGGGCGACGAACCCGACCGCGAGGTCAATGTGAAGTTCGGGCAGAAACTCGACTTCCTGACCGAGATGCGCGACCACTTCCACGCCGACGCGCCGCAAAAGTCGATCCTCGTCGGCGACCTGAACATCGCCCCGCGCGAGGACGACGTCTGGGACCACAAGAAGCTTCTGAAGATCGTCAGTCATACCCCGATCGAGGTCGAGCATCTGGCGCAAGCGCAGGAGTCCGGCTCCTGGGTCGATGTCACGCGACAGGACATCCCCTCGGGGCTGCTCTATTCCTGGTGGTCCTACCGCGCGCGGGACTGGGCGGAAGCCGACCGCGGACGCCGTCTGGACCATATCTGGGCCACGCCGGACATCGCCACGGCGGCGCACTCCAGCCGCGTCCTGCGTGATGCGCGTGGCTGGGACCAGCCGTCGGACCACGTCCCGGTTTTCGCCACATTCGACCTTTAGCGGCAGGAAAACTGTTGCAGAACGTGAACATGAAGCCGCCGCGGAAAGGTGCGCCGACAGCCCGCTGTTGACGCTAGGTCGCGACAGCGCGTCAGTAGACGCCGGGGGATGCTCCGGCCGATGGAGTAAAGGCATGAGCTATCCAGGCGTGAGGGGGCAGCTGACGCGCAGGACGATCCTGTTCGGCACGGGCGCAGCCGCGGGCGCCTGGGTCGGGGGTCGCTACTCCAGCAATGTTCCCTCTGTCGCAGGAACCTCGCTTCTCGGGCCGACCGGTGCCCAAGGGACGCTGAACGACGCGAGCCTCCTGAACGAAACGCCCGTGTTCCGGCACACGATCCTACGCGACAATCCGGGCGACCAGCTTCTGGCGCATCTGCGCCGCGAGATGGACGAGGCCCGTTCGGAAGGCAGACCCTTCAACGTCGCCGCGGCACGCCACAGCATGGGGGGGCACACCATACCGCCCGAGGGTCACGCCGTCACCTTCGACAACGGCCTCGTCGAACCCGATCAGCGCAACGGTGTCTACCGCGTCCACCCCGGCGCACGCTGGAGCCAGGTCATCGCGCAACTCGACACCGTTGGGATGAGCCCCAAGGTCATGCAGTCGAACAATGATTTCGGCGTCGCCGCGACCTTCTGCGTCAATGCCCACGGCTGGCCCGTCTCGCACGGCCCGATGGGATCGACGGTCCGCACCATCTACATGCTCCGCCCGGACGGAGAGCTTCTGCGGGTGTCGCGCGACGAGTTCGCTGACCTCTTCGGGATGACCATGGGCGGCTACGGCCTGACCGGCGCCATCGTCGACATGGAGGTCGAGATGGTCCCGAACCGCCGGCTCGTGCCCACGTTCCAAGAGATGCCCTCGCGCGACTTCGCCGCATATTTCGTCGGAGCCATCGAGGCGGGCGATGTCAGCATGGCCTATGGTCGACTGAACGTCGACCGAGCCACCTTCTTCGAGGATGCGCTGATGATCACGTTCCGCGATGCCGAAGATCAGACCGAACTCCCTCCCGCCAGCGGGTCGGGTTTCGTCAGCCGCGCCGCCGCACGGGTATTCCGTGCGCAGGTCTACAACGAGACCGTGAAGAACATCAGGTGGGGAATCGAGACGCGGCTTGGCCCCCTCGTCGCGGGCGGGGCGGTCACGCGGAATTCGCTTCTGAACGAGCCCGTCATCACGCTCGACGACCGGGACGACCAGCGGACCGACATCCTGCACGAGTACTTCATCCCGCCCGACCGTTTCGCCGACTTCATCGACGCCTGCCAGGACGTCATTCCGTCGTCTTACCAGGAGATGATGAACATCACCCTCCGCTACGTGCAGGCCGACCGCGAAAGCGTGCTGTCCTATGCCCCCGGCCCGCGCGTCGCCTGCGTCATGCTGTTCAGCCAGGAAATGACCGAGCGCGCCGAGATCGACCACCGCCGCATGACCCGCGACCTGATCGAGCGTGTGCTTGATCTGGGCGGGACGTATTACCTGCCCTACCGTCCCCACGCGACGCCCGATCAGTTCGCGCGCGCCTATCCCCGAGCGCAAGAATTCGTCGAGCGCAAACGCGAACTGGACCCGAACCTCGTCTTCCGCAACATGTTCTGGGACAATTACCTGGAGGCACTGGCATGAGCTTGTGGCAGAAGGCCGCACTGGTCTATTTCGTCATCCTCCTGGGTGCGGCGTCGCTGAACTACATTCCCGGCGCGACGGATGAGAAAGGCGTTGCATTCGGGGTCTTCGCGCTGGACCTCTTCGACGACGCGCTCCACCTCGCCTCGGCCCTCTGGGCACTCGTGGCGGCGCTCGTCTCGTCGCGGGCCGCGCGCACGTTCCTTATCCTGTTCGGGGTACTCTATCTGGGCGACGGTCTTCTCGGGCTGGCAACGGGATCGGGATACCTCGACTTCGGCATCTTCACCAACGGTGTGCAAAGTCTGCCTTTCACCTTCCGGATCCTCGCGAACCTGCCGCACATCGGCCTTGGCGCGGCCGCCCTCATTGCCAGCCTGGACTGGAGCCGCCGGGCATGAGGATCCTGTGGCGCTGGACGAAGCGCCTTGTCTTCGGGCTTTTCGCTCTCGTTCTCCTCCTTCTCTTGCCCGTCGGATATGTCGAAGTGGCCTGCACCGGCGAGGCGCAGACGGGTGAGTCCTACGTTCCCCTCGTCGCGCCCGAATGGCGGCGACCGGAAAGCCGGACGCTGACGACCTATCCCGAATGGCACATCGTTCATGCCTACGACGACTATGCCCGCGTGATCGCCACCGGCGACCCCCACGACTTCAGCTACCTGCGCGCTATCGCCGGGTTCTGGACGTCGCTTTGCCCGCTAAAGGCGCAGGCGGACGGCATGGGCGGGATGACGGGCGACCAGAAGATGACGATCTACACCATCGGCGTCAGCTTCACCGCCGAGCTTCTGGCCAAGGCCGCCTACGAGGAAACGCTCGGGCGACTTGCCACGCTTGTGCGTGGGCCCGAGCGCGCGCCGCTCGACGACGTCAGCGCGGACCAGGCCGCGCGCTATGCCGCGTTCCTCCAGCAGGTGTCCTGGTACAAGTGGGACTTTCGCGCCGACGTCGACGAATTGCGATCCAAGGGTGGCGACAGTCTCCGCGACCGCGAGCGGCGCGTGGCCCTCGGCCTCGAATACCGCGCCAAGGCAGCCTATGCCCGGCAGATCGAGGCGGCCGTCGCGGGAATGGGAGAGGACGCCTTGCGGATGCGAAGTGTCGTCAGCGGCCTGACCCCCGAAAACCTTGAGGGCATCGACGGTGTGACGGTGGTCAGCAAAAGCGCAGGCGGCATCGAGATCGAGACGGACCGCTATCGCGCCTTCACCCGGATCGCGGAGCGTATCGCACAAGCCGGTGGCGACTTCATCGAGATCGCAGGCAACGACGACATCCTCTTCACGGCGCTCTCGTCCGAGCCTGCATTCGACGATGCCCTCTTCTCCTTCCCTCTGCAGGCAAGCGCGGACCATCGCCACCTCGTCCTGACCCCCGTCGCCGACCTTGCCAACAGGCTGCGACAGCCCGGCAGCCTGAAGATCGAGCATGTCCACGATTATTAGACGCGTCCTTCTGGCTGTGCCGATCGTCCTCGTCGCATGGGTCGGTGTCATGGCGCTTGTGATGCGGGTGTCGGACGCAGCCCCTGCGGCGGTCGTCCCCATGCCCTCGGCGCGGCTCATGGCGGCGCTGCCCGACGAGGCCGCCATCGTCGATCACGGCAGGATGTCCGTCACCTTCGCGAATCGCCCCGGCCTCGCGGCCGACCTCTATGCGGCGGGGGCGCGACTGGTCCTTCCGGCGGGACTGAGAGGGTGTCTTCCGCTTTCGGAAGAAGGTCGGGCCGGACTGAACGCGCGCGACGGCTGATCCCGACCCCTTGGTTATTCGCCTCGCGATCGCATATAAGGCGCGACGTCAGACATGCGGGGAATGTGATGCTTGAACTCAACGCCAATGCCGCGCCGGCCGCCGGCGCCGACCTGATCAAGGACAGCACCGAAGCGACCTTCATGGCCGACGTCGTCGAGGCCAGCCGCCATGTGCCCGTCATCGTCGACTTCTGGGCGCCGTGGTGCGGCCCGTGCCGCCAGCTCACGCCGGCCATCGAAGGCGCCGTCAGAGACGCTCGCGGCGCGGTAAAGCTGGTCAAGATCAACGTGGATGAAAACCAGGGTATCGCCGGCCAGCTTCGCGTCCAGTCGATCCCGACCGTCTACGCCTTCTGGCAGGGACAGCCGGTCGACGCGTTCCAGGGCGCGCTTCCTGCCTCCGAAATCAAGCGCTTCATCGAGCGGCTGATCCAGACCGCGGGCGGCGAGGCGGACGGCGGCCTGTCGGAAGCCATCGAAAGCGCGGAGACGATGCTGTCGGAAGGCGCCGCCGCGGACGCAGCCCAGGTCTTTGCCGCGATCCTGCAAGAAGACCCCGCCAACGCGGCGTCCTACGGCGGCCTCGCCCGCGCGTATCTGGCACTCGGTCAGACCGACGAAGCGGCGGCTCTCATTGACAACGCCCCCGAGGGCATCGCGAAGTCGCCCGAGCTTGAGGCCGCGCGCGCGCAACTCGCCCTTGCACGGCAAGCGGCGAACGCGGGCCCGGTGAACGAGCTTCGCGCCGCCGTAGAGGCCGACCCGGCCAATCAGCAGGCCCGCTATGACCTTGCCCAGGCGCTTCACGCTTCGGGCGACATCGCCGGCGCGGTGGATCACCTTCTGGAATCCTTCCGTCGCGACCGTGAGTGGAACGACGGCGCCGCAAAGAGCCAGCTCTTCACGATCTTCGAGGCGCTGAAGCCGAATGACCCGATTGCGCTGAACGGTCGAAGAAAACTATCGTCGCTGATCTTTGCCTGAGCGGGGGAGAGGGCTAGGTGCCATATATGCTTTCGGCATCGGACCTCCCCGACACCATACCCGTCTTCCCCCTGCCTGGCGCGCTTCTTCTGCCGCGAGCGCGACTCCCGCTTCACATCTTCGAGCCGCGCTACCTCGCCATGATCGAGGACACCCTGAAGACGCCCTCACGGCTGATCGGGATGATCCAGCCCCGCGATGGGCAGTTCGATGGCGGACCCAAGCTCCAGGCCATCGGATGCGCCGGACGGCTCACCGCCTTCTCCGAGACCGAGGACGGCCGCTACATGATCACCCTCTCGGGGCTTTCGCGGTTTCGCGTGCTGGAAGAGGTCGACGGCTTCACCCCCTACCGGCGATGTCGGGTGTCCTGGTCCGGCTTCGAGCGCGACATGGGACCTGTCGAGCACGACAAGGGACTGGACCGTGACCGCTTTTTCCCGTTGCTGAGGAGCTTCTTCGATTTCGAGGAGCTTCGGACCGACTGGGATTCTCTGCGCGACGCCGAGGACGAGTTGCTCATCAACTCGCTGTCGATGCTCTGTTCCTTCGAGCCCGAGGACAAGCAGGCGCTTCTGGAGGCGCCTTCGCTGACGACGCGGCGCGAGACCCTCGTGACCCTGATCGAATTCGCCATGCGCGGCGGTGGAGAGGAGATCCTTCAATGAACGAGACGCAATCCTTCGACCGCCGGATGCTCGAGGCGCTGGTCTGCCCCGAGACGCGCGCGCAACTGACCTATGACGCCGAAGCGCAGGAGCTGATCTCGAAGGCCGCGCATCTGGCCTACCCAATCCGAAACGGCATCCCCATCATGTTGGTCGACGAGGCGCGCAAGATCGAGTGACGCCTCAGAGCGGCCGGCCCCGCATCAGACGGGGCAGGTCGCCAGTCAGGCCCGCCGCTTCGCGGATCAGTCCGCGACGCAGAACGGGGACGGCGTTGGCGATGCCGAGGCCGATGTCCCGCGCGGCTCTCAGGAGCGGATTGTCGTTCGAGAACAGTCGATTGAATGCATCCGTGGCCGCCGCAAGCGCCGCGACGTCGAAGCGGCGCCAGGCGGCATAGCGTTCAAGAACCTGCGGCCCGGCGATGTCCTCGCCCCGCCGCCGGGCATCTGTCAGGACCTCGGCAAGTGCTGCCACGTCCTTGAGCCCGGCATTGAGGCCCTGTCCCGCAATCGGATGGACGACATGCGCCGCGTCGCCCACCAGCGCGACGCGGGGCGCGATGAAGCGGTCGGCAAGCGACAGGCCCAGAGGGTAGGTGAACCGCGCTCCCGAAAGGGAGATGTCGCCCAAGAAACTGCCGAAGCGCGGGCGCAGGACGCCGAGATAGGCCTCGTCGTCCATCGCCTGGATTTCGGCGGCGCGCTGCTCTTGCTCGCTCCAGACGATGGAGGAGCGATTGCCGGACAGCGGCAGGATCGCCAGCGGACCGGGCGGCATGAAGAACTGGTGTGCGACGCCCTCGTGCGGTTTCGCATGCGAAACGGCGCAGACCAGCGCTGTCTGTCCGTAGCCCCAGCCAGACCGCTTGATGCCTGACAAGGACGCGACGCGGCTGGCCTTGCCGTCGCAGCCGACCAAAAGCCTCGCCCGCCGCGACGTGCCGTCGGAGAGGTGGACGGTGACGCCCGAACCGTCGGCCTCGAAGGCCTCGACCCCGGCCTCGACCTGCTCGACCCCTGCAGCCTCGGCCGCGCGAAGAAGCGCGGGGCGCAAGTGGCGGTCCTCGACCATGAACCCCATCGGGCCCTCCTCGATCTCGGCGTGATCGAAGACGAGCATCAACGGCGACGGGCCCTCGCCCGCGCGGCCGTCAGTGACCTTGATGCCCAGGATGGGCTGCACCGCGTCCAGCCCCTTCCAAACGCCGAGCGCGTCGAGAGCGCGCTGCGAGGAGATCGCCAGGGCATAGGATCGTCCGTCGAAGCCGTCATCGCCCCGCGCTGTTGCGGGCTGGGGATCGGCGAGCGTGACGGCGAACCCGCCCTGGCGTGCCGCCAAGGCCATCGAAAGGCCGTTCAGGCCGCCGCCTGCGATCAGGATGTCGGTGTCGAAGGTCATGCATGTGAATATGGCCGGACCCCCGGCATTGTCCATGCGCCCGCCTGCCGCTACCGTCGCGGCGATTGGCGGAGGACGACGAATGCGGGACTGGCTTGGGATGAGCGCGGGCGATCTGGGTCGCGGCATCGAGGCGGGACGGATCGACCCCCGCGACCTCGCGCGAACCTTCCTCGACGCCATTGACGGCCACCGCTTCGCGGCCCGGATCTATGCCCGCACGACGCCTGATCGCGCCAGCGCCGAGGCCGCCGCTGCCGCCGACCGCGCGAAACGGGGGCTGAGGCGAGGGCCGCTCGACGGCGTGCCGATTTCCTGGAAGGACCTCTTCGACACCGCGGGCGTCGAGACCGAGGCGGGGTCGGCGCTCCTGAAGGGTCGAGTGCCGGACCGCGATGCGCGCGTCCTGACGGCTGCGACCCGTGCGGGTCTCGTCTGTCTGGGCAAGACCCACATGACGGAGCTGGCGTTTTCCGGTCTGGGCCTCAATCCGATCACCGCCTCGCCCCCCTGCGCAAACGACGAAGCCGCCGTGTCGGGAGGATCCTCGTCGGGTGCGGCGACGTCGGTGGCTTTCGGACTCGCCCCGGCCGCCATCGGGTCGGATACGGGTGGGTCGGTCCGCATCCCCGCCGCATGGAACGACCTGGTCGGCCTGAAAACGCGCCATGGACGACTGTCGCTGGACGGGGTCGTACCGCTTTGCCCCAGCTTCGATACCGTCGGACCGCTTTGCAGGACCGTCGAGGATGCGAGCCTTCTTCTTGCGGCGTTGTCCGACGGCAAGTCCGCCGATCTCTCGAACTCCAGCCTGTCCGGCGTTCGTATGCTCGTGCTCGAGACCGTGGCCTTCGACGACATCGAAGACACGCCCCGCGTCGCGTTCGAGGCCGCCGTCGAAACCCTTGGGACAGCGGGTGCCGAAATCCTGCGCGGCACCGTCCCTCAAGTGGCCGAGGCCATGCCGCTTTCCCGCATCCTCTTCGCGCCCGAGGCCTATGGCACGTGGCGCGAGACCATCGAAGGCAACCCCGACGTCATGTTCCCCGAGATCCTGGAACGCTTCCGAGGCGGTCGCGAGATCCTGGCCTGGGAGTACGTCGCGGGCTGGCAGGCATTGAAGCGGCTCCGGGCTGAGTATGCGGCTTCCGTCGCGGGCTTCGATGCCGTGATCCTTCCGTCCTGCCCGATCAGGCCGCCAAGCGCGAAGACGCTTGCGACGGACGGGGAGGCCTACAAGACTGCCAACCTGATGACGCTTCGAAACACGCGGATCGCGAACCTGATGGGGCTGGCGGCGGTGACGCTGCCGACGGGAACACCCTCCTGCGGCATCACGCTTCAAGGTCCGGTCGAAGAGCGCCTGCTTCGCGTCGCCGCGGCTGTCGAACGCGCGCTTTCCTGAGGAATCGCCTGGTCGGAGCGGTCTGTGCCCTCGAGACGTCCGGCGACGGCAGGGTCAGGAACCCAAAAGCCACATCACGGTCCAGGCACCCCGGAAACTCGGGCGAAAACCGTGGACCACGGGCGGGCCTCACGATATTGTTTTCCCAAACGGGGCGTTACGACCCTGACCTTGAGGCAGAGATGGTGTTTCCCGAGCGGTTCTCGAACCTACCGGCTTATGCGTTCCCGCGCCTGCGGGCGCTTCTCGACGTCCATGAACCGGGCGGCGACATCCTTCACATGACCATCGGCGAGCCGCGGCACGCCTTTCCGGCCTTCGTGGCCGACATCATCCTGCGCGAGTCGGACGGCTTCGGAAGATACCCCCCGAACGACGGCACCCCCGAACTTCTCGACGCCATCTCGGACTGGATCGGCCGCCGCTTCGGCGTCTTGGTCGGCACCGACCGCATCGTGATGCTGAATGGCACCCGCGAGGGGCTCTACAACGCCGCGATGGCGCTTTGCCCCGAACGAAAGAACGGCGGTCAGCCCGTCGTGCTGATGCCGAACCCGTTCTATCAGGTCTACGCCGTCGCCGCCCTCTCCGTAGGTGCCGAGCCACGCTATCTGCCCGCCAAGCGCGCGACAGGGTTCCTGCCCGATTTCACCGCCGTCGACGCCGAGACGCTTGACCGGACCGCCATCGTCTATCTGTGCTCGCCGTCGAACCCTCAGGGTGCCGTCGCCTCGCGCGAGTATCTCCGCACCTTGATGGGCCTGGCAGAGAAGCACGACTTCCGCATCTTCGCCGACGAGTGCTACTCCGAGATCTGGCGCGACGCTCGGCCGACCGGCGCTCTCGAAGTGGCGTCCGAAATGGGCGCCGATCCCGAGCGGGTGCTCGTGTTCCATTCGCTCTCCAAACGGTCGAACCTCGCCGGTCTCCGGTCGGGCTTCGTCGCAGGCGGCCCCGAGAGCATCCGTCGCATCAGCCAGCTTCGCGCCTATTCCGGCGCCCCGGCTCCTCTGCCCCTGCAACGCGCGGCCGAGGCGGTCTGGAGGGACGAGACCCACGTCGAGGAAAGCCGGCAGCGCTACGTCGCCAAGTACGATATTGCCGACCGCGTCTTCGCGGGCATCGAGGGCTGCGGCGCACCGGAGGGCGGTTTCTTCCTCTGGCTGCCGGTCGACGACGGCGAGGCGGCGGCACTGAAACTCTGGCGCGAGACGGGCGTGCGGGTGCTTCCGGGCGCTTACCTCTCGCGTGAGGTCAACGGGGACAACCCCGGCAAAGGCTACATTCGCGTCGCGATGGTAGCCGAAGAACAAGAAATGCAGCGTGGATTGGAGCGGATCCGCGACTGTCTATTCAAGTGAGGGAATACGAGGCATGGCGTACCAGGCAAGACAACGCGACCCCCTGTTCGACAGCGACACCCAGGCGATCATCGAGCGCCGAGGGAAAGAGCTGATCGGGCTGACCCTTCTGGGTCTGGCCTTCCTGGTCGCGTTGGCGCTTGGCTCCTATTCGCCCGACGATCCGAACTGGCTGTCGTCGACCGAAGAGCCGGCGCAGAACCTCCTTGGCCCGCTCGGAGCCGCCTTCGCCTCGCCGCTGTACGTCATCGCGGGCTACGGAGCCTGGGCCATCGCTGTGGTCTTCGCGGTCTGGGGCGTGCGCTTCGTCGTCCACCACGGTGAAGAGGGCGCTTTAAGCCGCCTGATCTTCGCGCCGATCGCGGTCGCGATGGTCTCGGTCTACTTCTCGACCCACGTCCCGGGCGATGGCTGGGAACACTCCTTCGGGTTGGGCGGCCTTTTCGGGGACACGGTCCTTGGAGCGATCCTTGGCGTCCTTCCCGTCTCGCCCGGCGTGGGGCTCAAGATCGTGGCGGTCGCGCTTTTTGCCGGAAGCATCGCCATGATGGCCTTCGCGCTCGGCTTCGACCGCAAGGAGCTTTGGACCTATACGCGCTATCTCACCGGAGGCCTGATCCTGATCTACCATGGCATCCTGTCGCTTCTGGGACGCGGTGCCATGGGCGGGTTGCAAGCTGCGAAGTCCGCCCGCGCCCGGGCTCGTGAAGCGCGCGTCGAGGCTCCCACGAACGAGAGCACCAGCGAAGCCGTGCTTAAGGCCAGCCGTCTGTATCGCGACACTCCGCAGAAGGGCGGGCTTCTGGACCTCATGCCGTCGCTTTTGAAGCGCCGCGACGCGAAGCCCGTGCAGATGGACGGGGTCGAGCCGACCGACCGCGTGAGCGCGCGTATCGCCGACGCGGTCAAGAACCGCGTCCGCCGGCCGGATATGGCGGTTCGGGACGAGCCGCCTCTCAGCCGGATGGCCGAACCCCGCATCGCCATGCTGGACGAGGACGGCGAGATCGCCGAACTGGCCGCACTCGACGCGCAGTACAACAGGCTCGAGCATGATGGAGTGCTGAGCTCGGCAGGTGAGGCGGGCTTCTCGAGCGCCCGCAACGCAACGCCCGAAGCTCGTGCGAAGGTACAGCACGCTGTCAGGAAGCCCGCGCCCTCGCGTCGCGCGATGGCCGAAGCGCAACCCTCGCTTTTCGGCGAGGAGGGCGCATTCGAGATGCCGCCCCTCAGCCTTCTGACCGACCCTTCGACGATCGTGCGTCATCACCTGTCCGACCAGGCGCTGGAGCAGAACGCGCGGATGCTCGAAAGCGTGCTCGACGACTATGGCGTGAAGGGCGAAATCGTCAGCGTTCGCCCCGGCCCAGTCGTCACGATGTACGAACTCGAGCCCGCGCCCGGTCTGAAGGCGAGCCGCGTCATCGGTCTGGCCGACGACATCGCGCGCTCGATGTCGGCCCTCTCTGCACGCGTCTCGACGGTGCCCGGACGGTCGGTCATCGGGATCGAACTGCCGAACGAGAACCGCGAGATGGTCGTCCTGCGCGAGATGCTGTCGTCCCGCGACTATGGCGACGGAAACCATCGCCTGTCTCTCGCGCTTGGCAAGGACATTGCCGGCGACCCGGTCATCGCGAACCTCGCCAAGATGCCCCACCTTCTGATCGCGGGCACCACCGGCTCGGGCAAGTCGGTCGGCATCAATACCATGATCCTGTCGCTTCTCTACAAGCTGACGCCCGAGGAATGCCGCCTCATCATGATCGACCCGAAGATGCTGGAACTCAGCGTCTATGACGGCATCCCGCACCTCCTGTCGCCTGTCGTCACCGATCCGAAGAAAGCCGTCGTGGCGCTGAAGTGGGTCGTGGGCGAGATGGAGGACCGCTATCGCCGAATGTCCAAGATGGGCGTGCGCAACATCGAGGGCTACAACGGCCGTGTCCGCGAGGCCCTGAGCAAAGGCGAGCTGTTCTCGCGCACAGTGCAGACAGGCTTCGACGATCAGACCGGCGAACCCGTGTTCGAGACCGAGGAATTCGAGCCCCAGACCCTACCCTATATCGTCGTCATCGTCGACGAGATGGCCGACCTGATGATGGTCGCTGGCAAGGAGATCGAGGCCTGCATCCAGCGTCTTGCGCAGATGGCACGTGCCTCGGGCATCCACCTCATCATGGCGACGCAACGGCCTTCGGTCGACGTCATCACCGGCACCATCAAGGCCAACTTCCCGACTCGGATCAGCTTCCAGGTCACCTCGAAGATCGACAGCCGCACCATCCTGGGCGAGATGGGGGCCGAGCAGCTATTGGGTCAGGGCGACATGCTCTACATGGCGGGCGGCGGGCGCATCATCCGCGTCCACGGCCCCTTCGTATCGGACGAGGAGGTCGAGGAGGTCGTCAACCACCTCAAGAGCTTCGGCGCGCCGGATTATGTGTCGTCGGTGCAGGAGGGCCACGACGACGACAACGCCTCCGAGATCGACGCTGTCCTGGGCCTGACCGGGGGCAACTCGGACGGGGACGACGCGCTTTACGACCAGGCGGTGCAGATCGTCATCAAGGACCGCAAATGCTCGACTTCATACATCCAGCGGAAGCTCGCCATCGGCTACAACAAGGCGGCGCGCCTCGTCGAGCAGATGGAGGATAACGGCCTCGTCACGCCCGCGAACCATGTGGGCAAGCGGGATATTCTGGTGCCCGAGCCCGCTTGATGACGGGAAAGCGGGGCAGGCCGATCCATGTCCCGCCCGTTCTGACCGGCATTGCGCCCGTCCCCAGCTTGAACCGTGCCAATCCCGGCGCGGTTTCCGTATCGACAAGCCCGAGATCGAGGACGCTGACGCCGTCGTCTGACAGTCGCTGCGCCGCCTCCCACAAGAGCAGGTTGTGCGCCGACAGGCGCCGCCCTTCGCCGCCGCTCCAGCCGATGTGATAGGTGGCACGTGTCCCGTGGCTCAGAACGAGGATGGCGGCGACCCTTTCGCCCCTGAAGTGCGCAATCGTCAGCCGCACCGACCGGGGGTCGCGCGCCATCCAGGCCGCCAGGAAAGCGGGCGGAAGCGCACGGAACCCTTTCCGCCTCTGCTGTTCCCGGTCTAGCCCGACGAGCCAGCGCAGATCATCGCCCCGCCGGCTTCGCAGAAGCGTTACCCCTGATGCTTCGGCGGCGCAGAGCCTGTTGCGCCATTTGCCGTGAATGCGGGCGCGCATGTCGGGACCGAGGCGCCACTCGGCCACAGTCGCAGGCGTCATCGCAGCAAAAAATCCCGCAGACCGAACCGCTCCGGCATCATTCGCGTGCGGCGTCACCAGAGCGATCCCGCGCGTCTCGCGCCGCAGAACCCGCAGGACGTCGGCCCGGAGGCCGTCATCGGATTCACCGGTCCAGAGCGGACCGCGTCCGAAGAGCGTCGTCCTGACCCCGATCCTGCGTCCTATGCCCTGCGCGATGGCGATCGTGTTCGGTCCCTCCCGCACCTCGAGGCGCAGGACGTCCGCTCCAAGAGCCTCGGCCGCAGCGCCATAGCTCCACGACTGCTGGAACGGGGCGTCGGCGGAAAGCCGGTGCCAGCGGTCGCGCGAGACAGAATGAAGCGTCAGTGCCATCGCGCCGTTTAACCACGTCTTCACCTAAGGCGGCATTAATGGCCGCATGCCCCGCTCGCAGCGCATCGTCTTGGGAACCCATGCGCCTTCGTCCCGTGCGACACGCGGGCTGATCCTGGTTTCCGGCGCTGTCGCGGGTCTCGGTGCGTCGCTTGGGGTACTCGTGGTTTTGGGGCTGGTGCGCCTTGCGAGTTAAGCCGCGACGCGCGGGTGATATGGCCTAACACTAGCGATATCCCCACCTTCCGCCTATATCCACCCCGAGCAGAACGGAAGGCACGACCATGCACCGCAGAACATTCCTTGCCGCGACCGCAGCTGCCGCGGCGCTGGCCGCGACGCCCGCCCTCGCCGACAAGCTGTCGCTTCAGGCGATCTCGGACTACCTGAACGGCATCACTTCGGCGAGTTCGGATTTCACTCAGGTGAACGACGACGGCTCGCTGTCGACCGGCACCTTCTACCTGAACAGGCCGGGTCGGATGCGTTTCGAATACAACCCACCCGAGCGGCTGTTGGTCGTTGCCGGCGGTGGCGAGGTGGGGGTCTTCGACGGCAAGTCGAACGTTTCGCGCGCCGAGAGGTATCCGCTTGTCCAAACGCCCCTCAGCCTGATCCTCGAGCGCACTGTGGATCTCGGCCGCCGCAACATGGTGACCGGACACGACTACGACGGCACGGCGACGATCGTTACGGCTCAGGATCCGGCACATCCCGAATACGGCTCGATCCAGATGAAGTTCACCGCCGACCCGGTCGAGCTGCGTCAGTGGATCGTGCGCGACGGGCAAGGGGCCAAGACGACAGTCATCCTGGGCCAGCTCGCCAAGACGGACTCGCCGTCCGCGCGTCTTTTCGACATCGACCGTGAGGAGGGGCAGCGCCGCTGACGGGCGCTGCCGAAAGGCTCAGATCATGCCGCAGCTGCGAAGCTGCGTGTCATAGAGGATCGCGCGCGCCGCGACCTCGTCCGAGACCCGCAGAAGCCAGCTTTTCTGCATATGGCTCCCGCGGCGATACCCGTTCCGGCCCTCGTGGTAGGCCAGGTACTGATTGCGCGCATCGCCCAGGGGAATGCCGAGGTCGGCGTAGGATTGCTGGAAGTACCAGCCCATGAAATCGGTGGCGTGGTCGATGTCGTCGCGCCGCGCGCTCCGCCGGCCCCTGTCGGACTGATATTCTTCCCACGTCCCGTCCAAGGCCTGGCTATAGCCGTAGGCCGAGCTTTGGCGGCCCATGGGAATGATCCCGAGGGCGTACTCGTAGGGCGTCTGCGCGTTACCGACGAACTTGCTTTCCTGATAGATGGTCGCCATCTGGACGGCGACCGGCACGCCCCACTGGCGTTCGGTCCGCTGCATCGCCGGAAGGTAGTTGGGTCGCTGCCTGACGATGGAACACGCGTTGTCCAGGTCTCTCGGAGCCGAGGTGTTGTCGCCGCCGCAAGCGGAGACGAAGAGAACCAGGATCAAGGCGCGAAGAGGTCTGCTCATGCCACGTTCGCCTTTTTTATTTGCGGCGAGCCTAGCAAATTTTCGGTACGAGGAAAAGCGTCAGGACGCGCAGTGCGGCCGTGACTGTCTGGTCTCGCGTCACAAATTGTTTCTTGCGAATCGCGGGGAAACCCGTCGACAGCCCGGGGGACGCGTCCTAGAACGTGTGAAGGGGGTACTGTTATGTTCAAGTCGCGTGCGAAATACGCCTTGGGCCAAGTTGTGCGTCATCGGAAGCATCCGTTTCGCGGCGTCGTGTTCGACGTGGATGCCGTCTTCTCGAATACCGAGGAGTGGTATCAGGCGATTCCCGAAGACAGCCGACCGTCCAAGGAACAACCATTCTATCACCTTCTGGCCGAGAACGACCAAAGCTACTACGTGGCTTACGTCTCGGAGCAGAACCTGGTGGCCGACTATTCCGGCGAGCCGATCGAACATCCGGATCTTACCGAATTCTTCGGGGATTTCGTGGACGGGCAGTATCCCCTGCAGGTCCAGTTGAACTAGGCCGTTCGGGATCGGCGGCGGCCTAATAGCCGACCGCCATCCCGTCCTTGCGCGGGTCGGACGCCCCGATCAGGATCCCGCGTGACGCATCCATCAGGATGACCTGCGCGCCGCCGATCGGCCCCTCGGCGTGGCTCAGCCGGTGGCCTTTCGCGGCAAGAGCGGCACAGGTCGCCTCGCTCACGCCGTCCTCGACCTGAAGAAGCCCCGTTTTTGGATCGGCGAAGGCGCGGGGTGCGTCCACCGCCTCCTGCGGGTCCATGCCGAAGTCAGCCATGTTCGACAGGACGTGAGCGTGACCGCAGGCCTGGTACTGCCCGCCCATGACCCCGAAGGCCATGTCGACCTTGCCGTCCGTCGCGCGCATTGCGGGGATGATGGTGTGCATCGGCCGCTTGCCGCCGCCGGCCTCGTTCGGGTGTCCGGCCGTCAGGTTGAAACCGCAGCCACGGTTCTGGAACAGGATGCCGAAGCGGTCGGTGGCGATGCCGGAGCCGAAGGTCGAGAAAATCGAATAGATCAGGCTGACCGCCATGCCGTCGCGGTCGATGGCGGTGATGAGGATGGTGTCCCGGTGAACGTCCTCGGTCAGCGGTGCGGGCGCCGCCATCGCCGTCTTCGGGTCTATCAGCGCCGCCAGTCGTTTCGCCGTCTCGGGCGAAAGCATGTGCTCCAGCCGTGTGACGTGGTCCGCGTCCGCAATGAAGCGGTTCCGCGCGTCATAGGCCAGCCGCGTCGCTTCGGCTTCGAGGTGCAGGCGCTCTGCCCCGTTCGGCTCCATCGAGGCGATGTCGAATTCTGCCAGTATTGCTGCCAACAGGATCGCAGTCGCACCCTGCCCATTCGGTGGATGCTCGACCAGTTCGTGCTTGCGGTACCCGCCGCGCAGGGGAGTGCCCCAGCTTGCCTCGGTCGCCGCGAAATCCCCGGCAGTGTGCGTCCCGCCGATGGCCGTCAATGCCTTCAGCATATCTTCGGCGATTTCACCGGTGTAGAACGCATCCCGCCCCTCGCGGACGACGCGCCGAAGCACCTCGGCCTGAGCGGGCAGAGCCAGCACGTCGCCTTCGCGATAGGCTGCCCCGTTCTTCAGGAAGTGCTTTTGCGCGCCCGCATTCATGGCCCCGCCCATGGGTTCGATATCGAAGGCCACGCGCGCCGCGATCGGCACACCCTCTTCGAAATAGCGGATCGCCGGCGCAAGAGACCGCTCGAGCCCCAGCTTTCCATAGCGGTCGGATAGGCGGCAGAGGGCATCGACGGCGCCGGGAATGGTGATCGAGGCCGGATGACCTGCCTCGATGACCGTCACGCCGTCTGCGCGCACCGCATCGGCGTCAAGCCCTGCAGGTGCCCGTCCCGAGCCGTTCAGCGCCACGACCTCCTCGCTTCCCGCCGGCTTGACCAGGGCAAAGCAGTCGCCACCGAGCCCCGTCATCTGAGGTTCGCAGACACCCAGAAGCACGGCCCCGGCGATCACCGCATCGACGGCGTTGCCACCATCCCTGAGGACCTGAAGCGCCTCGGAGGCAGCGAGCGGGTGCGACGTGGCGACCATGCCGTTCGTCGCCAGGACGGCCGAACGGCCGGGCAGTTGGAAATTGCGCATTGTCTCTGAATCCGTTCCCTCGAGGTCAGCCTAGACGAGGGGATCGCCGCTGAAAAGCGGTGAACCTCGGCATCGCGTTACTGGGTGGGGGCTGTAAATATTCGCGATGCCGAGGGAAGCTTCACAGCTACCTTCGCGGCATGACTCCCGGCGAAGGCTGAAATTGGACCTAAATGTGTCCATTCCAAGGCGGCGTTGCGACTGGGGCGACAACGGCAGGGCAAGCGGCTGGATTGACCAAGCGCTGCGCGGCCATGGACAGATGCGGGTGGTATGAATAACAGTTTACCTTGGTAACAGATTTCAGGAGTTGCCCATGTCCGGCTCACCGATAACCGAAAGCTCGGCCGAGCTGGACGATCTCGTCGGTTACAACCTGAAACGCGTCTACATGATCTTCCAGGACAAGCTGCGCGACATCCTGGGCCAAGAGGGCCTCGCGCCGCGATCCTATTCCGTCCTTTCGCTGACCGTGCAGCAGCCGAGCGTGACCCAAAGCGAACTCGCCCGGCGTCTCGGCATCGAGCGTTCGGGCCTTGTCGCCATCGTCGACGGGCTCGAGTCGCTTGGCCTTCTGGAACGCGTCGGAGTGCCGGGCGACCGCCGGGTTCAGGCCCTGACACCGACGCTGACCGGCCGCGAAGTCCACGAACGTACGGCGGTCCGCATCGCGCGTGACGAGGAGCGGCTTCTGTCCGTCCTTTCGGGGCAGGACCGCCGTGCCCTGATCCGCATTCTGGGCCGATTGCGAGACATGCACGAGGTTCGCGGATGAGCTCTCCACGGTTCTGGTCGCCGACCTTCGAGATCGAGCGCAGAGACGACGGCACCATCCTCATGCGCCAGTCCGAGCCGTTGGAGGATCACTTTCCGACGCTGGCGGATTACCTCGATCACTGGGCCGACGCGACGCCTGACCGGACATGGCTTGCGCGCCGGCAGAACGGGGGAAACTGGGTCGGCGTGCCCTACGCCGAGGCTCGGCGGGCGGCACGCCGCATCGGCGCGGCCCTCCTCGAGTTGGGGCTTGGGCCCGAGCGGCCGCTGCTTATCCTGTCCGAGAACAGCCTCGAACATGGGCTTCTGGGACTCGCCTGCTCGTGGGTCGGCATTCCCTATGCCCCCGTTTCGCCGGCCTATTCGCTGGTTTCGAAGGACCACGGCAAGTTGCGGGACATCGCGGCGACCTTGAATCCCGGCGCGGTCTTCGCCGACGACGGCGCAGCATTCTCGACCGCGCTCGACGCCATAGCTGCGCCGGGCCGTGTCGTCCTAAACGCAAGGCACCCGGTCGACGGCGCTCTGCTCTATGATGACCTGAGGTCCGTGTCCGAAGCGCCGGCCGAGGCCGCGCGCGCGGCTCTGACAGCAGAGACCGTGGTGAAGTACCTCTTCACCTCGGGTTCTACGGGCTCGCCCAAGGCCGTCATCAACACCAATGGCATGATGACCGCGATGGCTGCCATGACGCGGGATTGCTATCGCTTTCTCGAGGATGAGCCTCCGGTGGTGCTGGACTGGGCGCCGTGGAACCACACGGCGGCGGGCAACAAGGTTTCGTCCCTCGTGCTGACCAACGGCGGCACATACTACATCGACGACGGTCGCCCGGTGCCGGGCAAGTTCGACGAGACGATCCGCAACCTGCGCGAAATCGCCTGCACCTGGTACTTCAACGTGCCCCTCGGCTACGACATGCTGGTCGAGGCGCTGGAGACCGACGAGGCCCTGCGCGACACGTTCTATTCGCGCCTTTCGATGATGTTCTACGCCGGAGCGGGCATGGCGCAGCACACTTGGGACCGGCTGATCGCCCTGGGACACGAGGCGACTGGGCGCGAGGTTCTGCTCGCGACGGGCCTTGGGTCGACGGAGACGGCGCCCTTCGCGCTGGCCTGCACCGAACCGCAGAAGAAGGCGGGCAACGTGGGTGTGCCGTCTCGCGGGCTGACGCTGAAGCTGGTGCCCGCGGGCGGCAAGCTGGAAGCCCGGCTGAAGGGGCCGACGATGACGCCGGGCTATCTGGACGATCCGGAGAAGACGGCCGAGGTTTTCGACGACGAGGGGTTCTACTGCCTGGGTGACGCCTTGAAGCCGGTGGATCCGGATGACCTTGCGCGAGGCTTCTATTTCGACGGGCGCGTCGCAGAGAACTTCAAGCTGTCGACCGGCACTTGGGTCACGGTCGGGGCGGTGCGTGGCGCTCTGGTCGATGCGCTTGGCGGGTTGGCGCGGGATGCGGTCATCGTGGGCGAGGACAAGCCCGAGCTCGGCGCGCTGATCCTCCTGTCGGAAAAGGCGGCAAACACGCCGAGGTCCGATGTGGAGGCCGCCCTCCGCGAGAGGCTAGCCGTGGCGGCGGCGGCGGCTTCAGGGTCGGCGAGCCGGGTGCGTCGTATGGCGATCCTCGAGACGCCGCCCAGCTTCGACAGGGGCGAGGTGACCGAGAAGGGATCCTTGAACCAGCGTGCGATGCGGGCGCACAATGTCGATCTGATCGAGACGCTCTATGCAGGCGGGCCGGGCATCGTCGCGGTCTGACCAAGGGCTCTGCCCCGGACCCCGGAGTAGTTCAGGACAGACGTAGCCTTAGCGGCGGAAGTCGGGGGCGCGCTTCTCGAGAAAGGCTTTCAGGCCTTCTTGCGCCTCGGGCGTCGTCTGCGACATCGCGGCAGCGAGGCTTTCGGCGAACAGGCCGTCCTGCCGGCTCATGTCTCCGATGCGGCTGATCGCCTGAATCATCAGGTAGTTCGAGAAGGCGGCGTTGTCCGCGATCTTGCGGGCAAGGTCCCTGGCGAGCGGAAGCGCTTCATCCACACCGACGGAGTAGTGGCAGAGGCCAAGGGAAAGGCCGTCGTCCGCGCCGTAGGTGCGCCCCGTCAGCATCATCTCCCGCATCCGGTCGGCACCGAGGATGCGGCCGACGCGGACCGTGGCGCCGCCGCCGACGAAGATGCCACGCCGCCCTTCGGGGAGCTGGAAGCGGACAGAGGGTTCGGCGATGCGGACGTGGCAGGCCGCTGCGATCTCGAGCCCGCCGCCGATCACCGCTCCGGTCAGGGCAGCCACGACGGGCAGGCCGCCGAATTCGATGAGATCGGCGACGCGGTGCCAGTTGCGGGAGTGGTAGACGGTCTTTTCGGGGCTGCGGTGCCGGTGCTCGGCGAGGTCCAGGCCAGAGCAGAAATGCCCACCCTCGCCGTGGAGGATGACGGCGCGGACCTGCGGCGGCGAGGAGAAGAACGCGTCGAGCGCCGCCACAAGGTCGTCGTTCATCGCATTGCGCTTATCCGGGCGGGTGAAGGTCATCACAGCGATATCGTCTTCCAGGTCGACGCGCGCGACGGCATCGGTCATCTTCGTCTCCGCTTTCGGGGCGAGACAGTTATAGTGTTCAATTGTTGTCCTGTATAGCATTCTCCTGCCAGCAAGCAGTGACGAAGAGGGAGGTATGCCGTGGTCGATTTCGCGAAAGTCCGGGCGATAGATTTCCACACCCACGCCGAGGAACCCTGCTGCGGTCCGCGCGACGATGGCTATGACGAGTTCCAGGCGGGCATGGCGGCCTATTTCAGGAACCCTGCTGGCTCGAAGGGAATGTTGCCGACCATCGACGACACCGCCGCCTATTACCGGGAACGCACCATCGCCGCCGTCATTTTTCCGGTCGACGCCGAGCGCGAGACGGGCTTCCGGCGCTATTCGAACGAAGAAGTCGCCGAAGCCTGCGCCAGGAACGATGACGTGCTGATTCCCTTCGCCTCGATCGACCCGGCCAAGGGCAAAGCTGGCGCGCGGGAAGCGCGGCGCCTGGTGCGCGAGTTCGGCGTGAAGGGCTTCAAGTTCCACCCAACGATGCAGGGGTTCTATCCGAACGACCGCTCCGCCTATGTGATGTACGAGGCCATCGCCGACGAAGGCGCGATCACGCTTTTCCACACCGGCCAGACCGGCGTGGGATCCGGGATGAAGGGCGGCATGGGAATGCGGCTGAAATACTCGAACCCGATCCACCTCGACGACGTGGCGGTCGATTTTCCGGACATGCCGATCGTGCTGGCGCATCCGTCGTTTCCCTGGACCGAGGAAGGTCTCGCGGTCGCGCAGCACAAGCCGAACGTCTACTACGACATGTCGGGGTGGTCTCCGAAGTACTTCCCCGAGCTCTTCGTCCGCTATGCGAACTCGATCCTGAAGAAGAAGATGCTGTTCGGCTCGGACTGGCCCGCGATCACGCCGGACCGATGGCTGGCCGATTTCGAGGCGATGCCGTTTAAGGACGAGGTCAGGCCGCTGATCCTCAAGGAGAACGCGATGCGCCTTCTGGGTGTGGCTTGACGCAACGCGCGGCGGGTTTAGTTGACTTCGCAAACTAGTTCCGGCCAGACTGGCGGGACAACGCTTGCAGGAGACGTGGCATGAAGACCGAGGTGGCCATCATCGGGGGCGGACCCTCCGGCCTCCTGCTGTCTCAGCTTCTCAATCGTGCCGGTGTGGAAACCGTCATCCTTGAAAGGTCGACGCGCGAGCATGTGCTGTCCCGCATCCGGGCCGGCATCCTGGAATTCGGCGCGGTGAGGATGCTGCGCGAGGCAGGCGTGGCGGACCGGCTGGATCGCGAGGCCATCCCGCACGACGGCTGTTTCCTCACCGACGAGGACCTTATGGTCCGAATTGATTTCAAAAAGCTTACCGGCCAGCACGTCACGGTCTACGGGCAGACCGAGGTGACGCAGGATCTCTACAAGGCGCAGGACGTCATGGGTACGACGATCCTGCACGAGGTGTCGGACGTCACGATACATGACCTCGACCAGGCGACCTCCCACGTCGACTTCACGCACGAGGGTGAGCGCAAGCGGCTGGACTGCCTTTTCGTTGCGGGCTGCGACGGCTTTCACGGGGTCAGCCGCAAGACGATCCCGGAAGGGAAGCGCCGCGAACACGAGAGGGTCTATCCCTTTGGCTGGCTCGGACTCCTGTCCGAGACACCGCCCTGCAACGACGAGCTGATCTACGCCAACTCGCCGCGCGGGTTCGCCCTGGCGTCCATGCGCAACGAGAACCTGTCGCGCTACTACGTGCAGGTGCCCCTGACCGACAAGGTGGAGGCCTGGTCCGACGACGCCTTCTGGGCCGAACTGAAGAGACGCCTGCCGTTCGAGACGGCGGAGCGCATGGTCACGGGGCCGTCGATGGAGAAGTCCATTGCGCCCCTGCGCAGTTTCGTGGCCGAGCCGATGAGGTGGGGAAACCTTTTTCTTGTGGGTGACGCCGCACACATCGTCCCGCCGACCGGGGCGAAGGGGCTGAACCTGGCGGCGTCGGATGTGCATTACCTTCATGCCGCGCTGATCGACGCGGTAAAATCCGGCGACCGATCGGGCATCGACACCTATTCCGAGCGGGCCCTTATGCGTGTCTGGAAGGCGATGCGGTTTTCCTGGCAGATGACCATGATGCTGCACCGCTTCGAGGGCGAGGACAGCTTTGCTGCCCAGATGCGCAAGGCGACGTTGCAGCACCTGTCGCAGTCCGAGACGGCGCGGCGAGAGCTTGCCGAGAACTATATCGGCCTGCCCTACTGACGGACGGGCGGTTGCGCCGAAGAGCGGTGGCGTTAGAACCGTCGGCAGGGAGACGTTCATGGACAAGACAATCGCATCGCCCGCCGAGGCCGTTTCCGGGATCGCCGACGGAAGTGTCCTGATGATCGGCGGCTTCGGAGGGTCCGGGTCGCCTATCGAGTTGATCCACGCTCTGATCGACCGATATCGCGCGACCGGCAGTCCGGGCGACCTGACGGTGGTCAACAACAACGCGGGCAACGGACGTGTCGGCATCGCGGCCATGATCGACGCGGGAATGGTGAGGAAGATGGTGTGCTCGTTTCCGAAGTCGTCGGATCCGCGCGCATTCACCGACAAGTATCTCGCCGGCGAGATCGAGCTGGAGCTTGTGCCCCAGGGCACACTGGCGGAACGCATCCGGGCGGGGGGCGCGGGCATCCCGGCATTCTATACGCCGACGGGCTTCGGGACCGAGCTGGCCGAGGGCAAGCCGGTGGCCGAGTTCGACGGCGCGTCCTACGTTCAGGAGCGCTGGCTGAAGGCCGACGTCGCGATCGTGAAGGCTCATCTGGGCGACGCCCACGGGAACCTGACCTATCGCTATGCCTCGCGGAACTTCAATCCGCTGATGTGCATGGCGGCGGCCACCACCATCGCGCAGGTCAGCCGCATCGTTCCGCCGGGGGACATCGACCCCGAGCAGGTGGTGACCCCTGGAATATTCGTCGACGGCGTGGTCGAGGTCGCGGACCCACGGCAGGAGGAACAGATGATCCGTGCGGGCGAGGCCTACGCATGACTTGGGAGAAGCTGACGAACACGCAGATCGCCTGGCGCGCGGCTCAGGGCATCGAGGACGGCGCCTACGTCAACCTCGGGATCGGGTTCCCCGAGATGGTCGCCCGCTATCAGCCGCCTGGGCGCGAGGCGATCTTTCATACCGAAAACGGCGTCCTGGGGTTCGGCGATGCGCCGCCCGAGGGCGAGGAGGACTGGGACCTCATCAACGCCGGAAAGAAGGCGATCACCCTGAAGCCCGGCGCATCGTTCTTCCACCACGCCGACAGCTTCGCCATGGTGCGGGGCGGGCATCTGGATGTTGCCATTCTGGGAGCCTTGCAGGTGGCCGAGAGCGGTGACCTGGCCAACTGGCGCGTGGGATCGAAGGGCGTGCCTGCCGTGGGCGGCGCGATGGACCTGGTGCATGGAGCGAAGCGCGTCGCTGTCGTGACCGAACACGTCACCCGGGACGGCGAGCCCAAGCTGGTCGAGCGCTGCACCTTTCCGCTGACCGGCGTCGCCTGCATCAGCCGTGTCTATACCTCGCTCGCCGTCGTCGACATCGAGGATGGCCAATTCGTCCTGCGCGAGAAGGTGCCCGGGCTGTCGATGGAAGAGCTTCAGTCGATGACCGGCGCGACGCTGCACACCCCCGGCCCCCTGGCCGACCTGACCGTTCCGGAGATCCCATGACCGACGCCTTCATCTGCGACTATGTCCGCACGCCGATCGGTCGGTTCGGGGGCGCGCTGTCCTCGGTCCGGGCCGACGATCTGGGGGCGATCCCGTTGCGGGCGCTGGCGGAGCGGAACCCCTCGCTCGACCTCGCTGCCGTCGAGGAGGTGATCTTCGGCTGCGCGAACCAGGCGGGCGAGGACAACCGCAACGTCGCGCGGATGTCGCTCTTGCTTGCTGGCTGGCCCGAGACCGTTCCGGGCGCGACGGTGAACCGGCTGTGCGGCTCGGGTATGAATGCCGTGCTGGACGTGGCGCGTGCCATCATGGCGGGCGAGATCGAGATGAGCGTCGCAGGCGGCGTCGAGAGCATGAGCCGCGCGCCCTTCGTGATGCCGAAGGCGACGAGCGCTTTCTCGCGGAACGCCGAGATTTTCGACACGACCATCGGCTGGCGCTTCGTGAACCCGGCGATGAAGAAGGCTTACGGCATCGATTCCATGCCCGAGACGGGCGAGAACGTAGCCGAGGAATTCGGCATCTCGCGCGCCGACCAGGACGCCTTTGCGATCCGGTCGCAGCAGAAGGCGGGCCGCGCGATGGAGAGCGGACGGCTGGCGCGGGAAATCGTGCCGGTGTCGATCCCGCAACGGAAGGGCGAGACTGTGGTGGTGTCCGAGGACGAGCATCCCCGTCCCGACACGACTGTCGAGGCGCTGGCGAAGTTGCCGACGCCGTTCCGTGAGAACGGTTCCGTCACGGCGGGCAACGCGAGCGGCGTGAATGATGGCGCAGCGGCCTTGATCGTCGCGTCCGAGGCGGCCGCCCGGCGTCATGGTCTGACGCCAATCGCGCGTGTGGTCGGCGGTGCGACGGCGGGGGTGTCTCCGCGCATCATGGGGATCGGGCCGGCGCCCGCCTCGCAGAAGCTGCTCGACCGCCTGGGGTGGAGCGTCGCCGACCTGGACGTGGTGGAACTGAACGAGGCCTTCGCGAGCCAGGGCCTTGCCACTCTGCGCCAGCTCGGAATTGCCGATGACGACCCCCGCGTGAACCCGAACGGTGGGGCCATAGCCCTTGGGCATCCGCTTGGCATGTCGGGAGCTCGGCTGGCGGGCACGGCGGCGCTGGAGATGTCGCTGAGCGGCGGCAAGCGCGCGCTTGCCACCATGTGCATCGGTGTGGGGCAGGGGATCGCGATCGCGCTGGAAGCGGTCTGAACCTCAGCCGAACATCGTCGTCGGCAAGATCAGCGAGATCGCCGGGAAGGCCACGAGGATCGCCAGCGTCACCAGCATGGCGAACCAGAACGGCAGGACGCCGCGGAAGATGCGGCCCAGGGGCACCTGGGGGGCGACCGACTTCACGATGAACACGTTCAGGCCGACGGGCGGCGAGATCAGCCCCATTTCCAGCGTCAGGACGACAAGGACGCCGAACCAGATCGGGTCGATTCCCAGTTGCAGGATGACCGGGAAGAAGATCGGAAGGGTCAGCACCAGCATCGCGAAGCCTTCGAGGAAACAGCCGAGCACCATGTAGACGGCGAGGATCAGCAGAAGCGTCGCCGTCGGGGGCAGGTCGAGGGCGGTCAGGAAGGCTCCGACCGAGGCGGGGATTTGCGACAGCGCGATGAAGGGATTGAGGACGTGGGCGGCGATCAGGATCAGCATGACCGTCGCGGTGGTGACGATGCTTTCGCGTGATGCCTGCCAGAAGGCTTGAAGACCTAGTGTGCCGGTGGCGAAACCATAGACGACGACCATGCCTGCGCCGACGCCCGCCGCCTCGACCGGCGAGAAGAAGCCGCCATAGATGCCTCCGATGGTGACTAGGACGACGACGAGGATCGGTCCGGCGCCGAGGATCGAGCGCAACTTCTCGGCTGCGGTGGTGGAGGGTCCGGGCGGGCCAAGCTCGGGCCGACGCCAGCAGAGCAGCGTGATCGTCAGGACGAAGGCTGCCAGCAGCAGCAAGCCAGGCAGCACGCCGGCGAGGAACAGCCGCCCGATGGATTGCTCGGTCAGGATCGCGTAGATGACGAAGCCGGTCGAGGGTGGGATCAGGATGCCGAGCGTGCCGCCTGCCGCGATGACGCCGGTCGACAGCCGGTCGTCGTACCCGAAGCGGTCCATTTCGCCCAGGGACACCTTGCCCATGGTCAGCGCCGAGGCGACCGACGAGCCCGAGAGCGCCGCGAAGCCGCCACAGCCGATGACGGTGGCCGAGGCGAGGCCGCCGCGCACCTGGCCGATCATGGCGTAAGCCGCATCATAGAGCTTGCGGCTCATCCCTGATGCGCTGGCCACGTTGCCCATGAGGATGAAGAGGGGAATGACGACGAGCTCGGGGTTGGACGCGAGGGTGAAGGTCTCGGACCCCAGGAGCCCCATGGCCGCGTTCCAGCCGTTCAGCGCCCAGATGCCCAGGAACCCCACGAGGAACATTGCAAAGGCCACCGGAACGCGGGCCAGCAGCAGGACCAGAAGCACGACGATGCCGAGCGTGCCGATGACGCCCCCGCTCACAGCGGTTCTTTCCGGACATCGTGGCGGCGAAGCGCCAGTTCCGCCGCGCGCAGGGCCATGCCGACTGCGGCGAGGAGGACGAAGGCGATCAGCGCCCACTGGAACCATGCCTTCGGCAGCCGAAGGAGGTTCGTCGAGAGGTTCAGCATCTGGCTGAGTTTCGCGCTTTCCCAGACGGCCCAGGCGATGAAGACGAAGATCACTGCACCGAGGATCGCGGAGGCAACGTCGATCACCCGGTTCAGCGTCGGGGAGAAACGCGGCTCGAGCAAGTCGACGGCGATGTGCCCGCCATTGCGGTCGCAGAGCGTCATGCCGCCGAAGACGAGGATCACCATCGTCATGGTCACGAGGTCCTGCGAGCCGAAAAGCGGATGGCCGAAGGCGCGGCCGATGACGTCGACGAGGATCACGCCGACCTCGACCAGGAGGGCCAGCGCGCCGATGGTCGCGGCGAGGCGGGTCAGCGCATCGGCGGCGCGGCGGAGCACGGTCATCGCGTCGCTGATGGTCTCATGGCGGCCCCTCCCGGAGGCACCATGCCGGAAGTGAGGACGCGCCGGAAGACCCGGCGCGCCCGATGTGGGTCAGCGCGATCGCCAACTGTCGGCGTAGCTCTCGCGCGCCTCTTTCGCGTAGGGCGTGGGCGACACGCGCACCCGAATCTCGGCCTGCTTGTGCTTCTCGGCCGAGGTCTTGGCGGTGTCGTCGGACTCGCCCCACCGGAGCGTCAGCACGTCGCCTTCCTGAACGTCCTGGCTCACCACGCCGAGCGACAGCATGCAGCGTTCGTTGAACGAGTAGCCGTTGAACATGCTCATGCCGACCATCTTGTCGCCGCTCATCACCATGTCGGCGGTCGACGACGCGTAGTTCGGCTGCGGGAAGTCGATCCACTTGTAGGGCGTGCCTTCCTCGAAGGCCGAGGCGATGACCTTGAGGACATCTTCCTTGTTCCACTCGAAGGTGACCTTCTTGCGGTTCGAGGGCGCGTCCTTCATCGCGGCGAGGGCGTCCTTGCCGATGAAGTCGTCCTTTTTCCAACCGATGTAGAAGCCGTAGCCCAACTCGAACGGGTTGACGTAATAGTCCTCGATGTCGTCCGACACGAAGCTGCCGCCTATGGCGCCAGCGGCCTCGTAGCTGTCGGCGCCGAGCCAGTCCCGGTAGTCGGCCAGCATCCCGTCGCCGGTGTAGATGCCGGGGAGCGGGGACGGAATCCAGCCGGATTCCAGCGTATTGGTCGAATAGGCGCGGCTGCCGCACTGGACAAGATCGACGCCGGCGTCGCTGGCCGCCTGAAGGATCGTCGAGTGGATGTAGTGCTTGTCGTCGTAGGGGCCCCAGACTTCGAGGCCGGGGGCGCCGGACATGCCGTGGCGGAGCGCCTGCACCTTCTTCGAGCCGATACTGACGGTGTCGACGTGGAAGAACGGGATGTCGGGGACCGGACCGCCGTTCATTTTCTCGAACACCTTGGGCGCGTCGGGACCCTGGATCTGGAAGCGGTAGTGGGTGCGCAGCACGCGCTCGCCCTCGGGGCGCGAGGTGGAGCGGGGGTCATGCTTGATCCGCACGTTCCATTTGCCCCAGGCGGCGCAGAATTGAAGCCAGTTGGAGACGGGGGCGCGGCCGACGAGGATGAACTTGTCCTCGCGCTCGCGGAAGATGATGTGGTCGCCGATGACGTGACCCGCCGGCGTGACCGGTACGAAGTGTTTGGCACGGTTCAGGCCGAAGTTGCCGAAGGCGTTGACGCCGTGGTGCGACAGGAATTTCTCGGCATCCGGGCCTTCGACGATCAGCTCGTCCATGTGGTGCGACTGGTCGAAGAGGACGGCGGTCTTGCGCCAGGCTTCCTGCTCGACGCGCCAGTTGCGGAACTCGGGCGTGACGACGGGATAGACGTACATGCCGATCTTGCTGTTGCGCAGCATCTCGACGGGGTTCTTGTGATTTTCCATCACTGTGGACAGGCTTTGCATGGGCTTCCTCCTCGGGGGCTTTCGGGTTCTCAGTCGGCCGTGACCAGCGCCAGGCCGGGGATGCGGCGGGCGAGGTCGGCCTTGCTTTCAATGGCGTATTTCAGATTGCGGCGGGCCTGGCGGGCATGTTCGCGGGCGGCGGCCTCGGCGCGGGCGCCTTCGCGGGCGCGGATCGCTTCCAGGATGACGCGGTGCTGATCCTGGGCGATGACGAGCGACGCTAAAAATTCCGGCCGGTCCTCTTGTCCGCGCAGGAAAGCGCTTGGACTTGCGAGAGGGAGGCGCGCGGCACGTGCGACCTCGCGGGCGACGATGGGGCTGCCGGGGGCCTGCGCCAGCCAGTCGTGGAAGCGTGAGTTCCACAGGACGTAGGCATCGAAGTCGGTGCCGGGGGCGGCGAGTGCGCCGTCAAGCGCGTCGAGGATGTCGGCGCAGGCGCGCGCGTCGGCATCGGATACGCCCCGCTCGGCCGCAAGTCGGGCGGCGAGGCCTTCCAGGGAGCCACGCGTCTCGATCGCATCCGAGATGTCCTGCATCGAGAAGCGGGCGACGCGGAAGCCGCCGGCGACGGGCTCGAGAAGCCCCTCCTCCATCAGCTTGGCCTTGGCCTCCCGCAGGGGGGTGCGTGAGATACCGAGGAGCTCGGACAGGACGGGTTCGGACAGCCGCTCGCCCGGGGCGAAGTCGCCGTTCAGCACGAGGCTGCGGAGGCTCTGCAGAGCCCGTTCGGACTGCCTTGTCGCGCCGTCGGCCATTTCTGTCGAATCTCCCCCTCGGAGCCGTGTATACGGATCGTAGGGTTAGGAGGCAACTCTGGGGGCGTTTCGGCGCGTTATGTATACATCAGGTCGGCGTAGGTTTGCCGAGAGCGACCCGGAAGAACAGGATGTTCTCGTCCTCCTTGCGGTCGTAAACGAGGTCTCTCACCAGTTCGCGGATCAAAAACCAGCCATAGCCACCCTCCGGCATGGCGTCGTTCGGGTTGAACTCGACCATCGGATGGTTGCCGAGCGGCGCGCGGCCCTTGGGCATCGGACGTCCCCGGTCGCGAATTTCGACCATCAGGCTGCTGGACCGCCTGCGGACGATCACGCGGATCTCGCCTGGCGCCCCTTCGGGGTAGGCATGTTCGACGATGTTGTTCAGAACTTCCGCCACGACGATTTCGACAGTGCCGAGGTCGCCGGGCAAGATGCCCTGAGTCGAGAGGGTGTGGATAAGGGTTTGCACCCCGCGCCGAACCCACCGGAAGTCGGCCTTGAAAACCTCGTCCGCGACGATGCCCGACTGCGACGCGGGCTGTCCCGGCAGGTCCGTCGTGCCGTGGCCCAGGGCGTCGTCAGGCATCCGCCTTGTCCTCCAACGCCGCGTCGACGGTGGGGAAGATGCGGAAGACGCGGTCCATGCGGGTGATGCGGAAGACCTTTTCGACCGTCGGCGTCATGGCGGCGAGGTCGAGGTGACGGGTCCGACCGAGTTGTTTCATCGAGCCCACGACCGCGCCAAGACCGCTGGAATCGAGGAAGTCGACGTTGCCGAGGTCGAGGATGACGCGGTCCGCGGGATGCTTCGTCAGTTCCAGCATCTTGTCCTTGAACCGCACGGCGACGGCGGCGTCGATGCGACGATCGCCTACGGCCACGACCAGGGCGGGGCCGATCTCGGTGGCTGTCATATGCATCGCAAACTCCTTCACATGCGGGTTGAGGCACACTAAGGGACAGGCGTTACCAATCTGTAAGCGGGGACCCTCATGCCAAAAGACGCCGGCGGGCTGCGCGTGGACTACAGGGAGTTGGCCGGACGCCTGGCGGCGGTGGCCGAGGGCGAGGATGACGCCATCGCGCTTATGGCGACGGTCGCCTGCGAGGTGCATCACGCCGACGACCGCTTCGACTGGACGGGATTCTATCGCGTGGTGTCGCCCGACCTCCTGAAGATCGGCCCCTACCAGGGCGGGCACGGCTGCCTCGTCATTCCCTTCGACAAGGGCGTCTGCGGGGCCTGTGCGCGGACGGGCGAGGTGCAACTCGTCCCCGACGTCGACGCCTTTCCAGGTCACATCGCCTGCGCGTCGTCCACCAGATCCGAACTGGTCCTGCCCGTCCATGATGGCAAGGGCGCGCTGATCGCGGTCTTCGACATCGACAGCGATCTGCCTGACGCCTTTACGCGCGAGGATGCGGAGGGCATGGAACGCCTTCTGGCACAGGTCTTCGGGAGGCTGGCATGATCGGGGGCAGTTGCCTTTGCGGAGCTGTCCGCTTCACCGTCAGGGGCACGCCTCAAGGGACGTCCGTCTGCCATTGCGGGCAGTGCCGCAAGCAGTCGGGGCACGTCTGGTCGTCGGCTCACGTGCCGGACGCGGACCTTTCGGTCGAGGGCGAGGTTCGGTGGTTCCGCGCGTCGGAGAAGGCGCGGCGGGGGTTCTGTCCGACCTGCGGGTCTTTCCTGTTCTGGAAGGGCGAGGCTGACGATCACGTGTCCTTCGCGCTCGGCGCCATCGACGGGCCGACGGGGCTGCGGCTGGAGAAGCACATCTTCACCGCCGACAAGGGCGACTACTACGACATCGCGGACGGCGTGCCGCAGCGGTGAGCGACGCCTACGATCCGCCGGACGTGCCGCTGGAGGTGCTGCACCACGACCACGAGGTCCTTGTGGTGGTCAAGCCGCAAGGGCTGCTGTCGGTGCCCGGCAAGGGCGAGCACCTGGCGGACTGCCTGCTGACACGGGCGCAGGCAGTGTTTCCGACGGCGCTTCTGGTGCATCGTCTGGACCGGGATACCTCGGGCGTCATGGTCTTTGCGCTGACCCCGCACGCGCAGCGGCACCTGGGGCTTCAGTTCGAGAAACGCCATGTAAGAAAGGCCTATGTGGCCCGTGTGGCGGGGCGCATCGCCGAGAAGACGGGGACGGTGGACCTGCCGATCGGGGTCGACTGGCCGAACCGGCCGAGGCAGCACGTCGACCACGAGAACGGGCGTCCCGCCGTGACCGACTGGCGGGTCCTGAAGGTGGGCGAGAACGAGACGCGTGTCAGGCTTTTCCCCAAGACTGGGCGGTCGCACCAGCTGCGGGTCCACATGCTGACGCTCGGTCATCCGATCCTGGGCGATCCCTTCTATGCCGAGGGTTGGGTGAGGGACTTCCCACGGCTGATGCTGCATTCCGAGAGCCTGAAGTTCCGCCATCCGGACGGGGGCGTGGGGATGACGTTCCGGTCGCAGGTACCGTTCTGACGCAACGCCGGTGCGGCTGCGTCGGGGACATACGTTAATGCCAGCAAATGAAGGGAAATGGCGCTCCCGGGACCTTCGGTATCGCGTCGGTATCACGTCGGTATTGCGTCGGTGGATGGAGCGGGTTCGCGGGATGGGATGAAGCGGGCGGTGGGGTTTGTTAGGGGCGACTGAGTGAGGGTGAAGGAGGGGATCTCGGCTGAAGGGAGTGCAGTCGCTTTCTTCTGCGCAGCAGCGAAGGGCAGCTTTGAGCCCTTAGCTGGCTGGAAGCATCAACTTACCCTACGAGAAGAGTTCTGCTATGGTGAGCTAGTGGAGTATGTAATTCCTGAGCCACTTACTGAAGATGAGGTGATCGCGCGCATCGACAGCGCCACGAGGGATGAGGACGTAATAGATGTTGCATTGTCCGCTATCTATTACTGTGAGACCCAGTTCGCTGGCGACATTCTGCTCAAGGCCTATCAGAAAATTTCGGGAAATAATCGTCTCTTCCTAGGAAATATAACTGAAACGTTCGTACGAGTTCATGAGACGGCCTACAGAATTGACGACTTTGTCGAGGAAATGCGCAAGGACGGACCCGACCCAATTGCGATGGAAGAAAACATCGAATCCATAATTGAGTTTGCGAGATTATTTTCGACCGTTCACTGAGGGATGAAGATCAAGAAATTTACTAAGTATTTAGACAGTGCTGATCTGATCAATGTCCGCTTCGTCCGCACAGCCGACCTTGGCGCCCCGGAAACGTTCGTACGCGTAGCTAACGTCAGCTTTGAGCCCATACCGACGATATCTTGGTGCTGAAACTACTTTCTTGTGATGGTTGTGTTGACGCCTAGAGGCTTGCCATCTGAAGTAAGCGTAACACCCACGGAAACGCTGTGAGCCAGCAACCGGTCCAGAAGCCCCACTCTAATTGGGCCATCTATGGGTGCGGTAGCGCTCACCAAGATGCCGTCACTATCATGTTGGTAAAACCTCATGACGCTTTGTGGCCGTTTAGTCGAGATCGCCTTGAACCCATTTGAATTGAACCATTTGAGCATCCTTTCGTAGCTGTTGAGCTCCGCCGCCGGCCGAAAAACACATAAATTCACTTTCTCAAGTGTATTCAGCTCATTCCAGCGCATCTGTGACAGTCCGAAATCTAGTGTTGCTTCAGTTTTTTCTACGCAATCGTCAACACGCTGGAACTTACCAAGAGCTCGCTCATATCGCTGAAGTTCTCGTGCACTCAGCTTTTCGCTTTGTTCACTGAAGGGCCTCCCGAAGCTGAGAAACTCCGGTGCTTTTTCATTGTCGGCGAAACCCACAGACGGAATCAGGTATGCTGAAGCTACTGCTGAGATGATCAACCTTTTCACAGTTCGAAGATGTGAGCGATGAAAGAGTTAGTCAATGTGCAATGTCCGCTTCGTCCGCATCGCGGTCATTGACCCACGTCCAGCGCCGCAAAACAAAAAGGCCCCGGCGTTTCCGCCGAGGCCCTGAGTGATCGGAGGAGAAAGCGCCTCAGTCGGCCGCTTCTTCCTGCATTTCTTTCGAGAGCTCTTCGCCTGTCGTCTGGTCGACCATCTTCATCGCGAGGCGGACCTTGCCGCGGTCGTCGAAGCCGAGAAGTTTCACCCAGACCTCCTGGCCTTCCTTCAGGACGTCGGAAGGATGGTTCAGGCGCTTGTTCTCGATCTGGCTGACGTGGACGAGGCCGTCGCGCTTGCCGAAGAAGTTCACGAAGGCGCCGAAGTCGACGATCTTCACGACCTTGCCCTTGTAGACCTTGCCTTCCTCGGGCTCGGCCACGATCGAGTAGATCATGTCGTAGGCCTTCTGGATGGCATCGCCGTTGGCGCTGGCGATCTTGATGACGCCGTCGTCGTTGATGTCGACCTTGGCGCCCGAGACCTCGACGATCTCGCGGATGACCTTGCCGCCCGAGCCGATCACTTCACGGATCTTGTCGGTCGGGATGGTCATCGTCTCGATGCGGGGTGCGTGGACCGAGAAGTCGCCGGTCTCGGCCTTGGCCTTGTTCATCTCGCCCAGGATGTGGAGACGACCGGTCTTGGCCTGTGCGAGCGCCTCCTCCATGATCGCGGGCGTGATGCCCTGGACCTTGATGTCCATCTGGAGCGAGGTGATGCCCTTCTCGGTGCCGGCGACCTTGAAGTCCATGTCGCCGAGGTGATCCTCGTCGCCGAGGATGTCGGTCAGCACCGCATAGGAGCCGTCGTCCTCGAGCACGAGGCCCATTGCGACGCCTGCGACGGCGGCCTTGATCGGCACGCCCGCGTCCATCATCGAGAGCGACCCGCCGCAGACCGAAGCCATGGACGAGGAGCCGTTCGATTCCGTGATCTCGGAGACGAGGCGGATCGTGTAGGGGAAGTCGGTCGTCGAGGGCAGGACGGCCTGGAGCGCGCGCCAGGCGAGCTTGCCGTGTCCGATCTCGCGCCGGCCCGGCGGTCCGAAGCGACCCACTTCACCGACCGAGTAGGGCGGGAAGTTGTAGTGCAGGAGGAAGTTCGAGCGATACGTGCCGTTCAGCGCGTCGATCATCTGCTCGTCGTCGCCGGTGCCGAGCGTGGTGACCACGAGGCCCTGCGTTTCGCCGCGGGTGAACAGCGCCGAGCCGTGGGTCCGGGGCAGAAGCCCGGTTTCGCAGACGATCGGGCGAACCTGATCGAGCGCGCGGCCGTCGATGCGGCGACCGTTCTTGACGACGTCGCCGCGCAGGACTGCGGATTCGAGCTTCTTGAAGGCCGAACCGAGGTTCTTGTCGGCGAGTTGCTCTTCCGAGAGCGACGCCTTGACGGCTTCACGGGCCTCGGACACCGCCGCGACGCGCTTCTGCTTGTCGGTGATGGCGTAGGCGGCGCGCATCTTGTCCTCGCCGGCGGCCTTCACGGCGTTGTAGAGCGCCGAGTAGTCCGGAGCCTGGAAGTCGAACGGCTCTTTCGCCGCGTCTTCCGCGAGGTCGATGATGAGGTCGATCACGGGCTGGATCTGCTCGTGCGCGAAGTTGACCGCGCCCAGCATCTCGGCCTCGGAGAGCTCGTAGGCCTCCGATTCCACCATCATCACCGCGTCCTTGGTGCCGGCGACCACGAGGTCGAGGCGCTGGTCGGGATTGTTGCGAAGCTGGTGCATGTCGTCGACGGTCGGGTTCAGGACGTAGTCGCCGTCCTCGAAGCCGATGCGGCAGCCGGCGATCGGACCCATGAAGGGCACGCCAGAGATCGTCAGGGCGGCCGACGCCGCGATCATGGCGACGACGTCGGGATCGTTGACCAGGTCATGCGACAGCACGGTGCAGATCACGAGGACTTCGTTCTTGAAGCCGGGCGCGAAAAGCGGCCGGATCGGACGGTCGATCAGGCGGGAGGTCAGCGTCTCCTTCTCGGTCGGACGGGCCTCGCGCTTGAAGAAGCCTCCGGGGATCTTGCCGGCGGCGTAGTATTTCTCGTTGTAGTGCACCGTCAGCGGGAAGAAGTCCTGGTCGGGCTTGGCTTCCTTGGCGAAGGTGACGTTGGCCATGACGGAGGTTTCGCCGTAGGTGGCGATGACCGATCCGTCGGCCTGGCGGGCGACCTTGCCCGTTTCCAGTGTCAGCGTTTCTTCGCCCCACTGGATCGATTTCTTGATTTCCTTGAACATCTTGACATCCTGTCTGGGATCGCGCGGCGTTCCACAGCGTCCCGTTGAAATGGCGGCCCCATTGCCGCCGACCCCTATCCTTCGCGTTCGCCGGGGTCCGTAGCGTCACGTCTCAGATTGGCGGGCCATACAGGAGAATGGCCGGGTTGGAAAGGGCGTGTGCCCGGCCCGTCACCGGGGCGCGTTGCGGTCGGGCACGAAGAGCCACCCCCCGAGGGCGGCGGCGAGGAGCGCGCCTGCGATCTCGGCCAGAACGAAGGCGGGCACGTCGGCGGGACGGATCCCGGCGAAGGTGTCCGACAGGCCGCGGGCGATGGCGACGGCGGGATTGGCGAAGCTGGTCGAGGCGGTGAACCAGTAGGCTGCGCTGATGTAGAGGCCGACGAGCCACGGGACCGCGTCGGCGCGGTGGCGCAGGCCGCCGAGGATCGTCAGGAGCAGGCCGAAGGTCGCGACGACCTCGGCGATCCATTGGCCGGCGTCGGTGCGCGCGCGGGTCGAGATCTGGAGCATGGGCAGTTCGAACATGGCGTGCGCGAGAAGGCTGCCGGCGATACCGCCCGCGATCTGGGCGGCGACGTAGGCCAGGGCGAGGCCTGGGGCGAGGTCACGGCGGGCGGCGAAGACAAGCGTCACGGCGGGGTTGAAGTGCGCGCCCGAGACGGGGCCGAGGATGGTGATGAGGACGATCAGGATCGCTCCCGTGGGGATCGTGTTGCCGAGAAGCGAGACGGCGTCGTCGGCGGAGAGCGCGTCGGCCATGATGCCCGAACCGACGACGGTCGCGACGAGGAGGGCAGTGCCGAGCGCTTCGGCCACCAGTCGGCGGGGCGTGTCGGTCATTCGGTCGGGGCGGGCGTGGTGTCGCGGCCGATCTCGGCCAGTCGGGCGCGCAGCGAGGCCTTGTCGAGCGACTCGGTCGGCAGGTTCACGAAGGCGGTGATCCGGTTGCGCAGCATCCGGTAGGTGTCGGAGAAGGCGAGACGGCGTTCCGCCTCGGTCCCGGTCGCTGCGGCGGGATCTGGCAGGCCCCAGTGCGCCGACATCGGATGGCCGGGCCAGTAGGGGCATTCCTCGGCCGCCGCCTGGTCGCAGACGGTGAAGATGAAGTCCATCTTCGGCGCTCCGGGTCCGGCGAATTCGTCCCAGCTTTTCGAGCGCGCGAAGGCGGTGTCGTGGCCGAGACGTGTGAGCAGGTCGATGGCGTACGGGTGCGGCTGGCCCGAGGGCCGCGAGCCGGCCGAGAAGCCGCGGAAGCGGCCTGCGCCCTCGCGGGTCATGATCGCCTCGCCCAGGATCGAGCGGGCGGAGTTGCCGGTGCAGAGGAAGAGGACGTTGTAGGGTTCGCGCATGATAGGCATCTCAGCAGGAGCAGGCGACTTCCTGGATGACGGGTTGGCAGAGTTCGGAGCGACCGCCGCAGCAGTCTTCCATCAGGAAACCAAGGAGCCCGCGCATGCCTTCCATGTCGGCGAAATAGCGGATCCCCCGGCCCTCGCGGCGGTTCCGCACGAGGCCGGCCTGATGAAGGATCGAAAGGTGGGAAGACATCGTGTTCTGGCGGACGCCCAGGCGGTCGCCGATCTCGCCCGCAGGCAGGCCCTCGGCGCCGGCCTGGACGAGCAGACGGAAGGCGTCGAGACGAACGTCCTGGGACAGGGCGGAGAGGGCGGCGAGGCTGTTTGTCTTATCCATATATCCAGAATTCCAGATATATGGATTCGATGCAAGCCCTGTTACACGTTGTTCTCGACGTAGTCGGCACAGGAAAGGCCGATGACGTTCAGGCCTTCTTCCAGGTAGTCACCCAGAAGCGGCGTGCCCACGAGGTATTGCGCGGTGCGGTCGTTGTGCCCTTCCTCGGCCATGCGACGGGCTTCGTCCCAGCTGTCGGGGCCTTCGGCGCGACCGAGCCACATGATGGCGACGAGGTCGATCTGCGCGCCGTGGTTGAGATCGGAGATGACCGAGAGAAGCTCGTGCCGGACGGGGTCGGACGGTCGATCCTCGAGCACGGCGGCGTCGATGTCGTCGTCGTCGAGCCGCGATGCCGCCGGATCGGACGACCCCGTCTTGACGTCGAACTCGCGCGCCTTCTCGATGACATAGCATACGGTGTCGAGCGGGACGCGGAGGTCCGGCGTGTCCGTGTCGGGTGTCTGGCGGCTGAGCGTCATGGGACCTGTCCTGCGAAAGCTGTTCCGCCATGGTGGCGGGCCGATGCCTCTCGAGACATGATGCAGGTCAAACGCGGGTCAAGTGCGCGGGGCGGGTGTCCGCCCCTCAGTGCATCCGCGGCGCGGCTTCGAGTTGCGAGGCGGCCGCCAGCGCCGCCGTCTGGCCAAGGATCACCTGCGCCGCCTCGGTCGGGAAGTACACTCCGTTGACGAAGGTCTGCCCCCGGCCATAGCGCAACCCGGCCGAGATCACGAAGGGCGGGATGCGGCGCGGCGCGAGGCGGGCGGCGTCCGTTGCGGGGTCCGACAGCCGGGATTGTGCGCGGTCGTAGCGGATGCGGTCCTCTGCGCCCAGCGCGGCCATCCGTTCGGCCAGGGCTCGGCCCGACGTGCGGCCGAGGAGAATGTCGGTGGATACGTCGAAGCGCGAGAAATAGGCGTCGAAGAAACAGGCCGTCGCGATGATGCGGTCCGCGATCTCGTTGACGAGGCGCGCGGCAGGGGACGCGACGCTCGACCCGGCGAAGGGCGCGAGGATGGCGTTGACCCGCGCGACATCGCCGAAGAGCACCATGAGGTCGACCTGCGCGTTCGGATCGATCGAGCGGAAGTCGTCCGTGTAGTGAAAATGCTGGAAGCTGTCGTGGCCAAGCGCGTCGGTTTCGACGAAGAGCGCCTCGGAGTCCGCATTGCGGATCAGGTCCAGCGGACGACGGTCGGGACCGTAGGACAGGGGGCGGTTTTCCTTCATCGTGGCGATCAGCCTGGCCGCGTCGTCACCGATGCCGATCATCCGCCGCTTGAGCCGACGGACGCAGAGTTCCCTGGGCGGTTTCCGTGCGAACATCATGGCCGTGTCCCCGTTCTGGATGCGCCTCCGATCTCGACCCCGGATTCGGGCAAAATTGCGGCGGCTTCGTGAAGGGATTGCCGAGGTCAGAGAGGGCCGGTCTGATAGAGACGGACGCGGATCCCTCCGTGGTCGATGAACGGACCGGGTTCGGCGAAGGGAAGGCCCGTCGATTTCACCAGGCCGGGCTCGGACGTGACGAGGGCGATGCGCCAGCCCCGAAACCTTTCCTTCATGGCCTTTCCGAAGCTTGCGTGCAGCGCATGAAGCGGACCCTTGGCGCCGATGCGGCCGCCGTAGGGCGGGTTCGCGATGACGAGGCCGGGGCGTCCCTCGGGCGGGGCCACGTCCGAGACGTCCATGCGCTGGAAACGGATGATTTCCGAAACGCGGGCCCTTGTCGCGTTTTCGCCCGCCATCCGGACGGCCCCCTGGTCCCGGTCCGAGCCGAAGAAGCGGGGCGGGCCAGGGGGCGTAACCCGGTCGTGTGCATGGCGCATCGCCTCCCAGCCTGTTGCGTCGAAGGTGGCCAGCGTCTCGAACGCGAACGCGCGGGCGCGGCCGGGGGCCAGGTCGGACGCGATCTCGGCTGCCTCGATGGGGAAGGTTCCTGAGCCGCACATGGGATCGAGGACCGTCTCGCGTCCGTCAAAGCCCGCGGCGCGCAGGAGGAGGGAGGCCATCGTCTCGCGCATGGGCGCCTTCGCGACGGCCTGCTTCAGACCGCGTTTGTGGAGCGACGCGCCCGAGGTGTCGACGCTGAGCGTGGCCAGGTCGTCCTCGATCCGAAGCTTCAGGACGATGGCGGCGTCCTTGGACAGGGGCGCACCGAGGGTTTCGCTCACCGCGCGCTCGATCCTCTGCGCGGCGGCACCGGCATGGTAGATGCGGGACTTGCGGCACGTCGCCTCGACGCGGAACGGAAGGTCGGGCCGCAGCCAGTCCCCCCAGGGTACCTTGCGTGCGCGCTTGTCGAGTTGTGCAAGATGCATGGCGCGGAACGAGGTCAGGCGGACAAGCACGCGCGTCGCGCCGCGCAGACGCAGGTTCGCGCGCCAGGCCTCGGACCAGCCGCCCGACAGCGTGACGCCGCCGGGTATGGTGCCGGTGACGCCGAAGCCCTTCTCGCGCGCTTCGTCCGCGAGGAAGTCTTCGAGACCGGGATGGGTCACGAGGAAGAGTTCGGGCTCGCTCATGGCGCCGCACGCTCGAGCGCGTCCACGTCTCCGCCGCAAATCTCGGACTCGTGGGCGAGGATGCGGTCGATCGGCCAGTCCCACCAGGCGATGCGCATGAGGCGGTCGATCTGCCCGTCGGTGAAACGCCTGCGCAGAACGCGGCCCGGATTGCCTGCCACGATGGCGTAGTCCGGGATGGAGCCTGACACCACGGCACCGGCGCCCACGATGACGCCCGATCCGATCCGTGCACCCGGCAGGATCGTGGCTGCGTCGCCAAGCCAGACATCGTGGCCGACGATGGTGTCCGAAAACGATGTCGGCATCGAAGGGCGCCCGACGGTCGGGCCGCCGAAGATCGCGAAGGGAAAGCTCGATATCCCGTCGTACCTGTGGTTGGCCGAGGCGGTGATGAAGCGTGCGCCGCTGGCGATCTGGCAGAACTTGCCGATCACAAGCTTCTCGGCCGAGAAGGGAAAGATGTAGGGGGCCTTTCGCGCGATCCAGTCGTCTGGCGGGTCGTTCTCGAAGGCATAGGTGTAATCTCCGACCTCGATCCTCGGGTGATCGACGACGGCCTTCAGGAAAACGGCGCCGGGATGGGCGGAGCCATCGGGCAGCCTCAGGGGATGACGTGTGTCGGGAGAGGGGAAGGGCATGGACGCCTCGCTGGTCTGATCTTTGTCGATGGGTGACGGGTCAGATGCAGTGCTGGTCCATGTGCCTTACTCCGGTGATGCGAGGACGTCCCTAGTCGAGATACCGAGGCGGTTCAAGCCGGCTGCGGCTCTGGGCAGGGACGCGGAACGGACGGGCGACGAGTTCACATAGGGAGGGGCTCAACGAAAAAGGGCCGCCCGAGGCAGCCCTTCCGGTGTTCGGTCTTGGAGGCTTGCCTCAGCGACGGAGGCCGAGACGCTCGATCAGGTCCTGATAGCGCTTCTCGTCCTTGGCCTTGACGTAGTCGAGGAGCTTGCGGCGCAGCGCGACGAGCTTGAGAAGACCGCGGCGCGAGTGGTTGTCCTTCGCGTGGGTCTTGAAGTGCTCGGTCAGCGTGGAAATGCGCGACGACAGGATCGCGACCTGCACTTCGGGCGAACCGGTGTCGCCGTCCTTGGTGCCGTAGTCCTTGATCAGCTTCTGCTTTTCTTCGGCAGTGATCGACATCGGGGTCTCCTTTCAGGATCGATGGCGCGAGCCGGGATGTCGTCCAGCAAGGCCCGTGGAGGTGAGATGGGGCGTATAGGCGAAGCGGATGCCGTTGGAAAGCGGAATCTGGGAGCAGATGGAGCGTGGCACGACCGGAACAGGCGTTCCGGAAAGACGACGTGAGGCGGTAACGGCGTCTTCATCAGAAGCTGCCAGATTGCCTGTCATGAGCCGCAGGGGTGCGGCCGCTCCAGAAGGGAGTCCAGGTGACCTTGGAAGGGGCGGCGGACCCGTGCGTGCACGGGGGGCCTGACGGCGGCCGCGATGCGCGGCCGCCGCCCGCCGGTCAGGAAGGGGGGCGCTGCCCCCGTCCCGGCGCAAGGCCGGGCCTCCCCCGGGATATTTTCGGACCAGTGAAGATGCAGGGCAGCGATCCCGTGACGGTTGGCGGCGGGGTCTTTGCGCCGCCGGTGCCGTGGGCTGTGGGTCATTCTGCATGCGTGCCGGCCCTTCAGGTCCAGGAGACCGGGCCAACGCCGTAGGAGACATAGAGCGGGTGCCTCGGGTGGCCGTCCTTCGATAGTCCGAGCGTCAGGAGGGGCTTGCCACTGGCGTTGAGGATCGCGGCGACTGCTTGCCCCCGAGACCGATGCGCGCCGTGGATGCCCCAGGCGCAGAGGACGGCGTCGCTCCAGTCCGCAGCCTCGGCGATCTGGGCGTCGTTCGCCGCACCGACTGGCCGCTCGGCGCGGCGCAGTCGGGCGGGATCGGTCTCGCGCAGGGCGAAGAGGTTCGCGACGCGGAAGGCGCCATAGCCGAGAGCACGGGCGCGGCGTTCGCAGCGCTCGACGGTGGGGTCGTTTGCGGCTTCGGTGGCGGTCGAGGGGTTCAGCATGACGTAGAGAAGGCGCGGGCCGGCCGCGTCCCAGGTCCGGGTCAGCGCGTAGCGGTAGCGGAGGCAGGGCGAATAGACCGCCGCGCTGTCGCGCCCGTCGCCAGTGTGGCGGCGGGTGACGAGGGTCACGAGGCGAAGACGCGGGTCGGATGCAGTTCGCCCGCGCGGTAGGTGCCGACGGCGACAGCCTCGCCCTGGTAGGAGGCCCAGGCCATCTCGCCGTATTCCGCGTCGGAGGCGATCACCATGCCGGGATTGCCGTTTCTGAGCCGCGCGGCGCCCTCGGCAGTCGCGGGCAATTCGGGCAGATCGGCAAGTCCGGTCTCGAGCGGTAGGAGAAGCTCGTCGAGCTCGGGCGTGCGGGCGAGGCGTTCGACGTCGTCGAGGGTCACAGCGTCATCGAGATCGAATGGCCCGGCCCAGGTGCGTCTGAGCGTGACGACGTGGCCGAAGCAGCCGAGCGCTTCTCCAAGGTCGCGGGCGATGGCGCGGACATATCCGCCCTTGCCGCAGACCATCCGCAGTTGTGCGTGGTCGGGATCGAGGCGGGCCAGGAGGTCGAGACTCTCGACGTAGAGCGGGCGCGCCTCGATCTCGACGGTCTCGCCGGCGCGGGCGAGCGTATAAGCGCGCTCGCCCTCGATCTTCACGGCGGAAAAGGCGGGCGGTGTCTGGAGGATGTCGCCGGTGAAGGCGGGCAGGGCCGCGCGGATTTCTTCGTCGGTGGGGCGGGTGTCGGAGGTGGCCGTTACCTCGCCCTCGGCGTCGTCGGTGTTGGTGGAGGCGCCAAGGCGGATCGTGAAGTCGTAGGCCTTGAGCGCGTCGGTGACGAAGGGCACCGTCTTGGTCGCCTCACCCAGCGCGATGGCAAGGAGGCCGGTTGCGTCGGGGTCGAGGGTGCCTGCGTGGCCGGCCTTCTTCGCGTCGAAAGCCCACCTGACCTTGTTCACCACGGCGGTCGAGGTCGGTCCGGCGGGCTTGTCCACCACCAGCCATCCCGAGATGTCGCGTCCCTTTTTGCGCCGTGCCATGCTCGTCCCCTTCCGAGAGGCGGCGTGCTAGCGCCTCGCGGGCGCAAATGTCAATCGGTGGGAACGGTGACGCCAAGGATCGGCCCCATCGGAAAACCGAAGTCCTGGCGGCGGAGCTCGGGCGCGTAGAGGCGCGAGATGTTGCCGTCGAGGAAGAGGGCGTTCGGCGTTCCGAGGACATCGCGGAAGAACCGCGCGAAGCGGTGGAAGGTCACCGGGCGGTTCGAGATCGCGACGATCATCCGTCCCTCCGGCGTGACGCCGACACCGTTGCGGATGTAGCGAGACCGCGAGTCGGGCAAGAAGCGCGGATGGAGCGCGCCGTCGATGACGAGCATCGGCCCGGATTGCGTGGCATAGCGGCAGGCGGGTGGTTCGGCGGCGAAAGCACGGGATTCGACCACGCGCGCCCAGCCGTCGCCGATGCAGAGCACGCCGTTCGGCAGGAGACCGAAGTTGCCCGGGCCCTTGCGGGTGACGATACGCGCGCGTTCGGTCCCGTCCTCGACGTAAAGCCCGACGGGGCGCCGGTCGGGATGATACATGCCGGCGTTGACCGCAAAGGCGAGGCGCCTTCCTTCGGACGCTAGGGACGCATCGACATTCTCGAAGGTGCCGAGCAGCCTTCCGTCATCGTCTCGGAGGAAGAGCCGGATGTCGTCGGTTGCGGGGTCGGCCTCGCACACGGTGAAGGGCGTGTCCTCGAATGCCACGTCCCGGCATCCGGCCGCCTGCGCGGTCCCGGAGAAGAGCGACGCAAGAAGGATCGCGCTACTCGCGATCCAGGTCGCGGCGGACATTCTCGTCGGCGAACATGGCGCGTGTGTCGTCGAGACGGTCGAAGGTCTCGTCGATCTCGTAGCGGATTTCGGGCGTGAACTTGAGCTGAAGGCTGCGGCCCACGACGCGGCGGATCTCGGAGCGGTTGCGGCGCAGCGCGTCGAGCGCCTCGTCGCGCTGGCCGCCGCCGAGCGGAAGGACATAGGCGGTCGCGGTCCGTAGGTCGGGCGTGCAGGTCACCTCACCCACGGTGATCGAGAGGCGATTGAGGTCGGGATCGTGGATATCGCCCTGGGTCAGGATGTCCGACAGCCTGCGTCGGATCAGCTCGGCCACGCGAAGCTGGCGCTGCGAGGGGCCGGACGTGTCGGAGAAGCGGGAGCGTGCCATGTCCTCGCATCTAGGCCTTGAAGCGTCTCGGGACAAGTCGCGATGCAAGGGGCTCCGCCCCCTCGGCCTTTGGCGTCTCCCCCGGAGGATTTGCGGATTGAAGAAGTTGCGGGTTTGCGGATGGGAGCCGCTGGCGTAAGGAAGGCGCGGATAGGGAGGGTGCGATGGACGACTTGCCGAACGTGGTTGTGACGGGCGCTTCGGGGCGCATGGGGCGGATCCTGATCGGCGCCTTGCAGCGGTCGGACGTGCTGCGCCTGTCGGGCGCGGTCGAGAAGCCGGGCAACCCCTGGGTCGGCCGGTCGCTGTCCGACGTGCTGCCTAGTGCCCCGGAGGGTATCTTGGTGTCGGACGATCCGCTCGAGGCCTTCGCCGAGGCTCAGGCGGTGATCGATTTCACCACGCCCGAGGCCACCGTCGCCCATGCCGCCATCGCGGCGCAGGCGCGCACGGTTCATGTGGTGGGCACGACAGGTCTGAGCGAGGGAGATTTGGCGAAGCTGAGGGCAGCGGCGCGTCACGCGACCATCGTGCGCGCCGGGAACATGAGCCTTGGCGTCAATCTTCTGGTGCAACTCACGCGGCGTGTCGCGGCGGCCTTGGACACGGACTACGACATCGAGATCGTCGAGGCGCACCACCGTCACAAGGTGGATGCGCCCTCCGGCACTGCACTGATGCTGGGCGAGGCCGCGGCGGCTGGACGCGGCGTATCGCTGCGTGCGGTCGAGGATCGCGGTCGTGACGGGATCACTGGTGCGCGCGAGGCCGGACACATCGGGTTCTCGGCGATCCGGGGCGGCGACATCGTGGGCGAGCACGACGTCATCTTCGCCGCGCCCGGCGAGCGGATCGTCCTGCGCCACATCGCCACCGACCGCAGCCTTTTCGCACGAGGCGCCCTGAAGGCGGCGCTTTGGGGACAGGGTCGCTCGCCGGGCGAATACGACATGCTGGACGTCCTCGGATTGAAGTGACGACACCGTCAGGCTTGCGCTTGATCCCGGTCGGATATTGCTGCTAAACGCCAGCCTGCCGGAGAGGTGGCCGAGTGGTCGAAGGCGCACGCCTGGAAAGTGTGTAGGCGGGAAACCGTCTCCAGGGTTCGAATCCCTGTCTCTCCGCCAGCCACCTAAGCCATTGATATATAATTTAAAATGGCCGAAAATCCTCCCGACATTCCCGCGACTTGTCTGCGTGCTCACTGAACGGAGACGCCTCTCGGAGACATGTCAGGTAGCAATTGGCCGCTGAGTCTCCGGAGGCAGCAACTGCGGGTACGGTTTTGGCCGGACATTCCCTGCTGGCAGGGAATTTGCAGGGAATTTTCCGCATACTCGCAGTTTCCGTCACTTTCGGGCGGGCAAAGCTCATCCAAAACAGTTGCTTACAAGTCAATTCCCTGCGCCTCCGAGCAGGGAATGTGCAGGGAATTCGCTTCGGATCAGGGGAGACCGAAGAGCCGTTCCTGTTCGATCCAGTCGAGGGGGATATCAAGAACGAGCATTCGTCGGAGCGTCAGCTCCGGCGCCAGGGTCCCGGTTGCGATCGCGCGCTGGATCCGGGGCGAGAGAAACGCGAACGGCGCGCGGGTCCGGATATGTACCTCGTGGTGCCCGGCTTCTGCAGCGAGGTCCCCCATAGGCGTGCCAGTCCGCAGAGCTGCGGTCCAACGATGAGCATCTTGCAGGGTCTTTAAGAGGACGGGATCGGGCTTCTCGGCCCGGTCGCCGACGATGAGCTTCACTTCGACCCCGCGCCGGCGCAACCGGACCTCTGCCGATACCTTGCCGACCTCCGATGCGAGGCTGTCTGCTGAGACGGAGAGGGCCGTTGCGATGGTAATACGGTCCAGCTTCAGGGAGATTTCTTTGGCCCCTACAACCCCTGACACGAGGACGCCCCTGAGTAGTGAGGGGACTGGTCGACGCAAGGAAGCTGCAAGGGCGCGTGCAGCCGTGGCAAGATCAGAAGCGGCCCTAAGGTCGGGATCGGTAAGCAATTGATGTCCGGAGGCCGCCCGCTCGAGGTGATCTGCGACGAGCCCCGCGACGAGGCTCTCAAGTTTCGAGGCAGGCAGGCGCCAACCGGTGGGATCGGGTCCACCGGCAACGAGCCGGTTCGAGACGTAGTACCGGTGCCGACGACCCGCCTTCATGGTTGAGGTCGGCGTCAACCGATCGCCGGTCTCATCGCGGAGCTTGCCCGCGAGGAGTGCCGGATCTGCGTCGGACCTTCGCCCCCTCCCGCGCCGCGCCGATGCCTGCAGGTTCTCCTGGACCCGGTTCCAGAGATCCTCGTTGAGGATCGCCTGGTGCCGCCCAGGCCAGACTAGCTCCTTATGCCGGATGCGACCGAGATAGACCGGGTTCAAGAGGACCTTGTGGATGTGACCGGTGGAGAAGACATTCCCGCCCTGAGTACGCCCGGTCCGAAACACGTAGCGCTTCGACCGAAGCCCGAGCGCTGCGGCCTCGCGCGCCACCAGGATGAGGTTGCCATGGCGGTCGTAGAGATCGAAGATCGTCCGCACTGTCTCGGCCTCGGCCTCGTTGACCACGAGTTCCCGGACCTTGGGATCGGGATGGGGATCGTAGCCGAGAGGGACGATCCCGCCCATCCACATTCCCTGCCTCTTCGAGGCGGCAATCTTGTCGCGGATACGCTCGGCGGTCACCTCCCGTTCAAACTGGGCGAAGGACAGCAGGACGTTCAAGGTGAGTCGGCCCATCGAAGAGGCCGTGTTGAATGCCTGCGTCACTGAGACAAAGGAACAACCCGAAGCATCCAGTCGTTCGACCAGCTTGGCGAAGTCCGCCAAGGACCGGGTGAGCCGGTCGATCTTGTAGACCACCACCATCGCGACGCGGCCCGCGTCGATCTCGGAAAGCAGCTGTTGCAGGGCGGGGCGTTCGAGCGTGCCCCCGGAGACGCCACCATCGTCGAAACGGTCCTTCGCAAGGATCCAGCCCTCCTGCCTCTGGCTCGCGACATACGCGGCACAGGCCTCGTACTGGGCGTCGAGCGAGTTGAAGCTCTGCTCCAGTCCCTCGTCGGAAGACTTCCGGGTGTAGATCGCGCAGCGCACCTTCGCCGCAACAGCCATCATCGAGCCTCTCCCAGGCCGAAGAACCGGGGACCGGACCAGCGCGCGCCGGTGATGGCGCGAGCGACCGCCGAGAGGGAGCGGTAACTCGCGCTGTTCCAACGGAAGCCATCTTCGGTGACCTGGACGACGTGGGTTATGCCGTTCCACTCCCGGAGCAGCCGGCCGCCCGGTTTGAGGTCCGACCCGGCCGGCGCGACATGCCTCGCCCGGTACCGGTCCAGGTCCTTCACGAAGCCCTTTGGCAGCCCTCCCATCCGGCGGGCCTGGACCTCGAAGGCCAGAAATCGGCGGAGGAAAGGCTGGCTGAGGCTCTTGGGGACCGGTTTGCCGAACATCCCGGACCAGGCGGCAACAAGTGCCGCCCGGTCCATTGCTTCGATCTCCGGCACCGTCGGGAGCGTCATGCCCCCTCCGGACTTGCCGTGATCCGGTAGACGGGCGCGCCACCCTCGGATCTTGGCTCTGTCCGATCGACGCGGAAGCCCGCCTTTCGGAGGGTGCTGAGCGCCGCCCGCACCGAATGCGGCTGCCACCCGGTGGCCTCCTGAAGGGTCGCGAGGTCCGCCCCTGCCTTCCGCGACAAGAGCCGCCTTAGGGTCGCTGACTTGGTCTTGCGCGGTTTGACGTCAGTGGATTTGCTCATCCTGGTCTCCTCTGTTTGCCCGGGTCGACACCGTGCCGGCCCTCACCGAGGAAAGCCCGGACCGGCCGGGCGCTTCGCCACTGACGCTCCGTTCGCCGAGGAAGTCCAGTCTAACCTGCGAAGGGCAAGACCGTGTCGCCCTCCAAACCGTTTGTCAACTATCCCAATGGGTTGTGGGGTAGGTGCGGTTGACAGGGAGGGGATACTGTGCCACTCAGAAGGCCTAGATAGAACCCGGCAACGACAGGAAGTCTATTACCCGCGGTTCGTCCACCGTGATCCAGGAGGGTCACGACGTGGATGAGCTGAGCGTATTGCTTCCGTGTACCGCACAGCCGTCTTCGTCGCCTCCTGGTAAGCATGCAGGAGGTCATATGGAACCCAAGTCAAAAAAAGTCCTGAGCGAGGTCTCCGGTTCACCGGCGAAGCCTTTCGACATTCCGCGCGAGCCAAACAACCTGAAGAACGATCTTTTCGGGGAGATGTGCATCCTGTGGTTGGCCATCGCGCTCATCGATGCGGGGCCACGTCGAGTTCGGCGTGCGCTCGAGAAACAAGTAGAAGCCGTTGTTCAAGCGATCGAGACCTTTGGCTTCCGCGTACCGATCCTCGTTCGTCATGGTGCGAGTGGCGAAAGATATGAGGTTGTAGATGGCCACATCAGGCTTGAGGCCGCCAGCCGGCTTGGAGCCGAGCAACTGCCCCGCATCTTGGTCGGTGATCTTTCTGACGTGGACCTGCGCAGGTTGGCGCTGTCGTTGAACAAGCTGCAGGAAAGCGGTGAGTGGGATAACGAGACACTGCGGATCGAGTTTGCCGACTTGCTCCAGATAGGGGTCGATCTGGAAGTGACCGGATTCAAAGTGCCCGAGATCGATGTCATCCTCCAGGACCATTCAGTTGGTGCATCCGACGAAGATCCTCTGGATGACCTGGATGGCTTGGCTGCGGATGGCTTGAGCCAAGTAACCCGTCCCGGAGACGTTTGGATTGCCGGCCATCACCGGATTTTCTGCGGTCGTGCGCAGGACATGGGCGAACTCGCCCACGGCGGTGTTGCGCGTGAAGCGGCCATGCTGATTACGGACCCCCCTTGGAATGTCAAGATCAGCGGCCATGTCAGCACCGTCAACGGGCGACACGCGGAGTTCGCCGAAGCAAGCGGCGAGATGCAGCCGGTGGAGTTTGTCCGGTTTCTCGTCGAATGTCTGGGGCCCTCAATTGCTCTGCTGCGTTCCGGCGGCGTTGCCTTTATCTTCATGGACTGGCGTCATGTGTCGGAGTTGAACGAGACGCTTCTGCAACTCGGTGTCGAGCAGATCAACCTGGCGGTGTGGGTCAAACGCGCGCCAGGCATGGGAACGCTCTACAGGTCGCAGCACGAGTTGGTGTTCGTCCTTCGCAAGCCCGGTGCGCGGCATCGCAACAATGTCCAGCTCGGCCGGTTTGGGCGCAACCGCTCTAACGTCTGGGAATACGGTGGCGCCACTAGCGGCAAGACGGACGAGGATGACTTCACCGTGCATCCGACCGTGAAACCGGTGGCGATGGTTCGCGACGCCATTCTTGATGTCACAGCACCAGGCGACGTGGTCCTCGACTGCTTCCTGGGGTCTGGATCGACGCTGATTGCTGCCGAGTCATCGCGTCGGCGCTGCGTCGGTGTCGAGATCGAACCTCGCTATGTCGACCTTGCGCTTCGGCGCTGGATGGACCTGACCGGGCAAAAGGTCATTCATGCGGAAACCGGTGAGACCTATGAGGCTGTCTCGGCCAGGCGCGCGGTGAAGCTTCTGCCGGCTCCGGACGAGGAGGATCCAAATGTCTGACGGTTACGATGTGGGCTATCGCAGGCCCCCGGAACATGGACGGTTCAAGAAGGGCCAATCCGGCAACCCGGCAGGTAGGCGCACGGAGCAGGAGCGCTTCGCCACCGTCCTCCGAGAGGAGCTCGCTAACGAGATCGTCATGAAGGTCGGCGACAAGAAACTCAAGGCCTCGGTCATGCGTGGTCTGACCAAGTTGCTGATCAATATGGCTCTCGCAGGCGACAAGAAGGCCATCGCGGAACTCATGCGGCAGATCAACCGATACTTCCCGGAGACGCATGCTGCTGAGGATGCGTCACTCCCGCCAACCGAAGAAGACCTGCAAATTCTCGAGAACTTCGTGCGGCGTCGCCTCGGACGCACGGGTTCCGGTGTGGAGGACTAGATTTATGGCGACAAACTCTGAAATGAACGCCGTACTCCGCCAAGATTTTCCCGCCTTCGTCGAAAAGGTCTTCCATACACTGAACCCCGGGCAGGAATACCTTCACAACTGGCATATCGACGCCATTACTTGGCTCCTGTCCTGCGTGATGAACGGTGAGACGAAGCGCGTTATGGTCAACGTTCCTCCCCGGACGTTGAAATCCATGATTATCTCTATCGCCTGGCCTGCCTTTGTGCTGGGGCACGACCCGACTATGCAAATCTTTGTGGTATCGCACAGCCTTGATCTCGCCGAGGAACATCATGCTGCGTTCCGGACCGTCATAGAGTCCGTTTGGTACACGGACGCCTTCCCGACCATGGTGCCGAAGGCGGATAAGGATACTGCTCTCATGCTGAAGACGAGCGAAGGTGGCTTCCGCAAGGCGTATTCGGTCGGCAGTAAGATCACGGGCCTAGGCGCCGACATCATGATCCTGGATGATACGCTTGATGCCTCGGACGCTCTGAATGAGGCGGCGTGCGCGAAGGTGAACCACTGGATTGCAAACGTTCTGATGGGGCGCTTCAACAAAGGCTCCGAAGGCATCATAGTTTTGGTGATGCAACGGCTTGCCATGAACGACCCGGCGGCATTTCTCCGGCAGCTTGAACCCTGGAATATGCTCTCACTGCCGGCAAAGGCGGAGGTTGACCAGTCGATTCCGATCGGACCGGACGCGACGTATCAGTATGTGAAAGGTGAATTGCTCCACCCTGAGCTTCTGCCCGCCGAGTTTCTGGAGCAGCGCAAGGTCGCCATGGGAACTGCGGGATACAGTGCGCAGTATCTCCAGGCACCGCTTCCCGCCGGTGGCGGCTACATAGACGTGTCGCTGTTCCAGCGCCACAGCGAGTTCCCAAAGGTTTGGGACGCGCGTTTCTTGAGCATTGATGCGGCCTCGGGATCAGACTCGGGATCTTATTCGGTGATCCAGGTCTGGCAGATAAGCGATGGTCGTCTTTACCTTGTCGCCAGTGGCCGAGGCCGTTGGTCGTTTCCGAACCTCAAGAAAGCGGCAATTGCAGCGTTCGACGAGTTCGACGCCGACTTCTACCTGATCGAATTGGCTTCAAGTGGTCGCGCCCTGGCGGAAGAACTTTGGGAGTACTACCCGCGCGAGGTTCGACGGGCGGTGGTCCAATGGTTCAAGCCCACAGAGTCGAAGGAGATCAGGATGGACCGCGCCATGGTGGCCATGGAGGACGGTAGGGTTTTCCTGCCCATGAAGGCCAGCTGGCTGCAGGATCTGATCGAGGAATTGCAGGCCTTTCCGAACGGTGAGTACGATGATCAGGTAGATGCCCTGTCACAAGCTGTCTGGTTCTTTGCACATCCTTACAAACGAAGCCGACATAATCCGAGGAATCGTAGCCGTGTGATCGGAAGGTGGTGACGGTCCTCTACATTCTAGAGCCGCTCTAAGCAAGGTGATCGGAGCGATCGAAGGGCGATCCAGTGGTTCGAACTCCTATCGCTCCGCCACTTACCCCTCGCGAAAGCGTTCTCCCAATCCGGTTGCGGCGGATTTTCCGTTCTTTCGAGAGTTATGCGGAAGGGGCTGTTAACCGGTCCCGGTGCCAGGAGGGGCGAAAGCGGTCTCTCAGAGCGCCATACTGCTTCATCGGGATCTGGCGCCAACACTAAAATACAAAAAAACCGTACTCCTTTCTAGAGCGTGTTGCGGTCGATTCGATTCAGGATTCCCATGAAGTCGGCTGTATGATTCTCTGCCTGCAGGGCAGATATGGGGGTCCGAGATGGGCAAGCCACATCCTATGGCGCTTCGGG
>NZ_QGGV01000009.1 GCF_003148765.1 Silicimonas algicola | reverse complement strand
AGCGCGAGAAGCGCGGAAGCCAATGCCAGAAGTTTCACTTTCATCCTCCCAGGGTTTTCGCCGGGCAGCGTCGCAGCTACCGGCGGATGTCTCTTCTTCTGTTCCGATCCCGTCTCACTCCAGACGGCGATCGACCTCGTTCAGGTCTGCGTCCAACTCGATGTCCATCTGCTGTCCGCCTTCGCAGATCACGTCGTCCAGTTCGTAACCGCCGTCTTCCATCTCGATATCGGCGGGGTCCATCTGGCACTTCATCTCGGCCAGCTTCGCCTCGATCGCCGCCACCGTGGCTTCGTCGATGGCATGCGCGGCCGCAAAAGCCGGTCCGGTGAGAAGGAGCGTCGCGAGTGCGGTCGGAATGAGCTTGATCATGCGGAATTTCTTCACTGGATGCTGATCTTGATCTGTTGCGTTTCGCCGGTGGACCCGGGAATGCGCAGGACATGAGTGCCGGGTTTGATGGCGATGAACGAAAGCTCGGCCGTTCCCGCCGTGTCGAACTCGATCGAGTCAATCGCCATGGGACGCACCTCGATCTGGTTGATGACGATCTCATTCATCCAGATGGCGCGAAAGAACCCCGGCCCCTCGACGGCAAGCTCGGCAGAACCGTCAGCGACGATCTCGAGCGTGTAGTAGGCTCCCGACTGAAGCGTCACGTCCTCCCCCAGAGGCTGTCCGGACGCCAGCGTCAGCGTGATGGTCTCGCCCCTGTTGCAGGCCGCCAGAAGCCCCGCAAAGCCGAAGTCGTCGCACAACGGGGTGGCGGAGGCAGGCAGCCCGGCGCAGAGCGTCAAACAAAGGGCGAGGATACGCGTCATGGGTGTCTCCCTATTCATTCGATGACGACCACGCCCCAAGGCTGGTCGCCCACCTGGATCGAGCGCACCGCCTCTTCGGCTGCGACGTCGATCACGGTGATGTCGTTCGAGTTGCCATTCGTAGTGAGCAGGAATTTCTCGTCCGGCGTGAAGGCCAGTTGCCACACGCGCTGACCGACGAGGATGTAATCTCGCACCTCGAGGCTTTCAGCGTCGACCACCGCCACTCGGTTCGCCGGACCGAGTGCCACGAAAAGCGTCTTGCCGTCCGACGTCACCTTGGCCCCGACCGGCTGGAGCCACTCGGGCAGGACCCCGGGCACTTCGAAAGAAATCTTGTCGACAAGCGTGGGCGTGCCGGTCTCGTCAATATCCATCACCGACACCGTTCCTCCGATCTCGGAGGTGACGAACAGCCGTGATCCGTCGGCGGTGTACTGGGCATAGCGCGGCCGCTGGTCGACGAGCACGTTGTGCTTGATCTGGTAATCGTCGGTCGAGATGAAGTGCGCCATGTTCGTCGTCTCGGACGTGTTGACGACCCACTTTGCATCAGGGCTCATCCCCATGCCCTCGGGCTCGACGCCGACGGGCACCTCGGCGATCACGGTGCGGCTCTGGGTGTCCGTGACGGTCACCAGGTTGTCGTCTTCGTTCGCAATGTAGAGACGGTGACCGGACGGCTCGAGAATGAAGAGTTCAGGGTCGGGTCCAGAGGGCAGACTCGGAAGTTCCGCATAGGTTTCCGTGTCGAAGACGCGCACCAGGTTGTCGTCTGACGCGCAGACATAAAGGTGCTTGCCGTCCGGACTGACCGTGATTCCTCGCGGGCGATTTCCGCCGAAGAATTCCTCTGTCACCTCCCACGTTTCGGTATCGATGACCGAGACGGTGTTTCCGCGTTCGTTCGTCACGAAAGCCTTCCCCGCAAGGGCGGGCGATGCGAAGACCACACCGAGGAGGAGGAAGGGCAGAGAGGCATAGGTCATTGGGTCATCCTTGTCCGAGGGCCGTACAGGCGGATTCTGGGCGGTCGAGGCCAAGCGTGTCCTGAAGGGCGGTTCGATGAAGGAAGCCCTCCTGCGGGCTGACGCTTACCGTGATGCGGTCGTCGAAGAGGATCACCTCCTGCCGCATTTGCCCGTTCCAGTCGCGGAAGTTGACCTGGTGGCCTTTGAAGCCCGCCAGTTCAAAGGCATCCGATAGAAGGAAATCGATTACCGTGGTCACGTCGTCCGATTGCGTGCGGGTGACGGCCTCACCCAGGGCACGAAGCGCAATCCAGGTGTTGTAGTCCTCGTCCTTCATGTAGCGGACGGCGATTTTCTCGAACCGGTTCTGAAGCTGAGTGGCTCCGAAAGCCTCGTGCCCGCCGTGCATCTGCACCGGCCTCAGACCGGCGGAACCCATGACCGGACGCGGGGTCCAGAGGTGATAGGTCAGGTAGGGTGCGAAATAGTCACTGGCGTCGGCGGCGATGACCACGTCGTGCTCGGGCAGATCCTGCATGAATACGGGCAATTGTCGTTGCACCAGAACATGGCCCGAGTCGGTGCGCCGGGTGCCGCCGATGTCCTCGAAGATCCGCTCTTCGACGATGTCGGCCCCGAACTTCCGCGCCGCTTTGCGATAGGCATCGGCCAGCGCCACGTCGGGCGTGTTCGACCCCGCGATGAGGACGAGGCGCGTCCATTTCTTCCAGACGGCGAACTGGATCACCGCATCGGCCTGCTGCTGATAGCTTGTCGCGGTGTGCAGAAGGTTCGCCCTGCATTGGTCGTCGCGCAGGGGCATGTCCGCAGCCTCGGCGTTGAACACCATCGCGCCGGCCTCGGCCGCCTTGTCGGTCAGCCGAAGCAGATCGTCCATCCGCGCGATGACGACGATGTAGCGAAGGCCCTCGGCCAGGATTTCGTCCATCGCGGCGTCCGCGGTCTCCGGTGTCGCCGCACGCGTCGTCGTGGCGTAGGTGTGCCCCAGGAAGGTTCCGGTCGTATTGTTGTCCTCGTCTGCAAGCAGACCGCCGGCGACGCCCAAGTCGTCGGGTCTGAGATCGAAGCGTGAGATCGGCAAGGGGACCTGGTAGTCGACACGCAGAACGGCCGCGCGGACGTCTATGGCTTGTGCGGGCTCTCCGGCGAGGACGAGCATCGACACTGCCAAGCAAACGATCTGCGCGATACGAAACGGCATCTCTCTCCCTCATCAGGCCTTCAGGATCGATCCTCACGCCAACGCGCGGCGTCTGTAACCGCTACTTTTGGCCGAGTTGTTTCATAAGCTTAGTCGCTCCATCATTCCCCTCGACTCTTATTTTTTAAGAACGGGAGGCTGCCGCATGCGGCGGGTCGCCCGAGGAGGAGGATCCATGAAAAGACGCGCCTTTCTGGGATCGGCGGTCGGAGCCGCCGTCGCGCCGACGCTGGCCTTGGCACACGGACCGACACGGCAAAAGGTGACCCTGGAAGCCGAAGTCGCGGCCAACCCCGAAGAGGTCTGGACCGTGATAGGTGATTTCCAGGAAATGAGCTGGCATCCGGCCGTCTTCTCGACCGAAGGCGAGAATGGAAACCAGATCGACGCGACCCGCAGGCTGACGCTTGGCCAGGAGGGCGGCGGCAGCATCGACGAAGTGCTCTTCAAGTACGACGCCGACAAGATGACATATTCCTATCGCATCGAGAACGTGTCGGTCGACGTGCTGCCGGTGACGAACTACTCGTCTCACCTGACGGTCAAGCCGCGAGACGGCGGCGGCTCCGTCGTGGAATGGCGCGGGGCGTTTTACCGCGGCTACCCCAACAACGATCCGCCCGAGAACCTGAACGACGAGGCCGCGATCGCTGCGGTGACCGGCGTGTATCAGGCCGGTTTGGACGCCCTTGTCGAACGCTTCGGTGCGCCGGCGTCCTGACCTGGTAATGGTCGCTTGCCTGCTTGCCCTGTGTTCCACGGCGGCGGCGGACACAGCCTATGTCACCTGTCAGAACGGCGAAGAGGTCGTCGTCATCAATCTCGACACCGGAGAGACGCGCGCGACTTGGAGCATGCCCGGCAAACCGGCCGGCATCGCGATCGGCAGGGATGGCGCGGAGGTTTATATCGTGTCCCCCCGAAGGCAAGACGGTCCGCCGGCTCGATGCGTTGACGGGAGAAATGCTCGCCTCTGTGAAGCTGGATGGGGGACCAACGGGGATCGCCGCCGACCTTTCCCGTGGGCGCATCTTCGTCTCGGACTGGTTCGCATCGCGAATTTGGGTGCTGGACGCCATGTCGCTGAAGCCGACGGCAGAATTGCCGGTCGGAGCCTCGCCAGCGGGACTTGCACTGTCGGACAGCGGCCGCTTCCTTGCCTCCGCAGACAAGGACTCCGACCAGGTGTCCATCTTCGATGCTGAGAGCCTCGACCCAGTTGGTACTGTCGCGGTCGGCCTTCGCCCTTACGGCCTTCGCTTTGCGCCGGATGGACGGCTCTTCGTGGCCAACGTGGGTACGAACGATGTCAGCGTGATCGACCCGGAGAGCCGAAAGGTTACCGATACCTTTCCGGTCGGCGAACGCCCTTATGGCATCGCCTTCTCCAGGGATCGCATCTTTGTCACGAACCAGTACGGCAATAGCCTGAGCGTCCTGTCACTCGACAATCTGTCGCCAGTCGATGAAATCGACACGGGAGAGTATCCCGAAGGGATAGACACGACATCTGGCGGGTCTTCGGTCGCTCTGGTGAACTGGTTCGACAACACGCTGATGGTCGTCGATGCCTCGACGCTGGCAATCTCTGCTACATACGACACTTGCGACGGACCCCGTGCCTTCGGCACATTCCTCACTGGAGGAGACAATAGATGAGACTTGCCCTGATCGCCGCCGCAGCCTGTGCGGCAACGCCAACCCTGGCGGGCGAAAGCTGGGACGACATCAGCGCCGCGCTTTACGGCGATCAGATGCTTCTGGCCGCAACCGGCATCATCGCCATCGATGCGCCATACCGGACGCCAGACGACTCCCGCGCTCAGATGGCGGCCCATGTCGTTGCACCCTCGGGCACGACCGTCGAGGAAGTGACCGTGGTGCTCGACGAGAACCCGATGCCGGTTTCGGCCGTGTTCCGGTTCGCCGAGCCGATCCCGCGTTTCTATTTCGATGTGACGATGCGAGTGAACGGGCCGACACCTCTTCACGTCGTGGCCCGCACCAGCGACGGACGCCTGTTCGTAGCCGAAAGCTTCGTCAAGACGACGGGACAGGGCGCCTGCGCGGCGCCTCCGGGCGTCGACCCGGACATCGCGCTTCTGACCCTTGGCGAAATGGAGATCGCCCTGGCGGAACGCACCCCTCTTCCGCCTGGTGAGATGAGGCTCGCAAGCCTTGCCGAGCGCCTCAACACGCTGGACGTGGCCATCGACCATCCGCAGCACTCGGGGATGCAGATGGATCAGATCACGCTTCTCTTCACGCCGATGCGCTACATCGAGTCCCTGGGCATCGACCTTGAGGGAGGCGAATACGTCGACATGACCGGCTCTATCTCGCTGTCCGAGAATCCACAGGTCTCGCTGTCAATCCCGTCGGGAAGCCAGTCCGTCGATGTCACGATGACCGATACCGAAGGCACCGTCACCGAGGCGCACAAGGACCTGACAGGCTACTGAAAAGCTACGGCTGCGGCTCTTCGGGCGTTATCCGCTCCACCGGATAGTCCCAGAGTGCCCAGCCGTCCGTGCCCTCGGGCAGCCAGTAGACCGAGGAGTAACCCCACGCGATCGCGCGTCTGGCGGCGTTCCAACTCATCCAGCAATCCTCCAGGCAGAAGAAGACTACGGGATGTGCCAAGTCGCCGCCCGTCCCCTCTTCGAGACCGCGCCGAAAGTAATGGGCGGTCACCTCCGCGATGGCTCCGTATCCGACGTTCGGAAGCCAGATCGCGCCGGGAATCGAGTCGCGTGGCTTGTCGCGCCATATCGTGCCGGCGGGGAGGTTGTCGGGTTTGGGCGCCTGAGGCAGGACGTCGATGAAGAAGGCCTCTCCGTCCTCCCAGAGGTCGTGCGCCTCCTCCGGACCTACGACCGTTCCGCCCGTCAATGTAGAGGGGACGGGCGCGCGGTACTCGTCCATCCGATAATCGTCGGGCTCGGCCACCTGCGCCCCCGCCGCTCCCGTCAATGCGAGAAGAGCGGCGAGGACCTTCATCATTGTCCGAGGTCCACGACCTCGGTTCCCAGGTCGTTCACCAGAGGCACACCCGCCTCGACCAGGATTGCATTGATCTCGTCCTGATGCCGACGGATGAGGGAATTCAGCTCGCGCTGCCAGACCTTCTCGCCCTGACGGACTCCCATCGTGATCCGGAAGAACAGACGCGGCGGAAGCTCTTCCTTGACGAGCGGCGTGACCTTCATCCCGGGATAGGACGACTTGACCAGTGGCCCGCCGAGCGGACCCCAGAGAATGGCGGCGTCGATGGTGCCCGCCTTGAGGTCGTCCAGCATGTTGATTGCCGGACTTTCATAACGTCGGTCGACCACGAGGTTATATGGCTTTGCGGCCTTCATAAGCCCGTTGTGCGCCATGTGCGCCGAGGGCGGCGTTCCAGCGATGATCCCTATCTTGACCGACTTCAGGGCCGCATCCGAAAGCGTGTCGACGTTGGCAAGGGGTCCATCTTTCGGAACGATCAGGGCATAGGCAGAGGTGAGGTAGTGGTTGGTGTTGAGCACCAACTCCTCGCCCTGCGCATAACCGATGACGACGTCGCACTTCTTGGCGTTCAGGGTATTGCGGATGAACCCCGTTGCCATCGGGTACCACGTGTACTGGACGGGTATGCCCAGCTTGTCGGCGAAGAATTCGGCCAGCTCGTTTTCATAGCCTCCCTCCTTGTCGTCGGACATCGGAAGGTTGGCGGGGTCAGCGCAGACGCGCAGCGCAGTCTGGGACACGAGGTCCGATGTCTGCGCAGAAGCCATCCCCGCCAGCGATGCCAGAAGGAGCGATACGAGCGCCGCGCGGGTCAGCTTAACTTCCCATGCAAGCATCTTCAGCCTCGGAGAATGCCTCGGGCTTATCCTGCTTCTTTGCCGGCCGGCCGCGACCGACGGTATCGGTGCCACGGGCTCTGAGGTAGGTGTAGATATCGTCGAGGTAGCACATCACGTTCGGGTTCTGGCCAAGCGCGGGCATCACGAGGTTCTGCGCTGCGTTCACCTCCTGCTTGCCGTTCACGACGATGTCCTGGAACTCGTAGTAGTCGAGCCGCATGACCGACTCCTGAAGCGCAGGGGCATAAGAGCCGCCGGCTCCGTCCGGCCCGTGGCACTGGAAGCATTCGGCGTTATAGCGGCGGAAGCCTGAAAACGTCGCGAAATCGACCGTTCCATCCTCTTCGACCTTGAACGTCGGAATGCCGTGCTGCGTGTACCAGCGTCCGCCTTCTTCGTAATCGGCGGCGGTATCGGTGATTTCTTCCTGCGCGACGGCGGACTGCCCGAGCGTCAGCGCGATTCCCGCGGCCAACAAGAGCCTCATCTTACTCATCTCCGGTTTTTCCTTATCTGACGAAGGGGGGCTGGCGCGACGAATGCGCCAGCCCCGTGTCTTGTCTCAGGCCCGGTTCAGTTGGGGAGCTTGAACACGGTCAGCTGGCCACCGAGCGCGGTGTAGTCGCTGAGAGCGGCGTAGCCGCCCACGGCGCCCAGGCCGTCGTTCGGGTTGGTCAGACCGGCCGCGAGGCCGATACCAGCCCAGCCACCGACGCCCGACAGGATGCCGATGTACTGCTCGCCGTCGCGCTCGTAGGTCATCACGTTGCCGATGATGCCCGAGGGGGTCTTGAACCTGTAGAGTTCTTCGCCCGTCTCGGCGTCGACGGCCTTCAGGTAACCTTCCAGCGTACCGTAGAAGACGACGCCGCCTGCGGTGGCCAGAGCGCCCGACCATACCGAGAACTGCTCGGGAATCGACCACTTGATCTCGCCAGCGATGTTGTCCCAGGCGATGAAATTACCCATGCCGCCATGGCTGTCCGGCGCGGGGTACATCGCCAGCGTCGCACCGACGTAGGGCTGTCCAGCGGTATAGCTGACCTGGAACGGCTCGTAGTCCATGCAGACGTGGTTCGTGGGCACGTAGAACAGCTGGGTATCCGGCGAATAGGCTGCCGGCTGCTGGTCCTTGGAGCCGAGAGCAGCCGGGCAGATGCCGGTCGAGTTCACGTCCTCGCCGTTCTGCTCGGTCGAGTACTGCGCGACCACCTGCGGTCGGCCGTACTGATCCGACGACGGATCCATCACCACTTCCGTTGCCCAGTTGACGACCGGGTCGTACTTTTCGGCCACGAGTAGTTCGCCCGTCACTCGGTCGAGCGTATAGCCGAAGCCGTTACGGTCGAAGTGGGTGAGAAGCTTGCGCTCGGTTCCGTCGATGGCCTGCTCCGACAGGATCATCTCGTTGATCCCGTCATAGTCCCACTCGTCGTGGGGCGTCATCTGGTAGAACCACTTGGCCATGCCGGTGTCGATGTCGCGTGCCATGACCGTCATGGACCAGCGGTTGTCGCCCGGACGCTGCGCCGGGTTCCAGGTCGAGGGGTTGCCGGTGCCGTAGTAGAACAGGTTCTCGTCGAGGTCGGCAGAATACCAGCCCCAGGTGGTGCCGCCGCCGATCATCCACTGATCGCCTTCCCAGGTATTCGTGCCCGAGTTCTCGCCGACCGGCTCGCCCAGATGGGTCGTCGTCGCAGGATCGACAAGGATGTCGGAGTCCGGACCCATGGAATAAGCACGCCACTCCTGCTCGCCTGTTTCCATGTTGTACGCCGTCACCGAACCGCGGACGCCGAATTCGCCGCCCGAGATGCCGGCGATGACCTTGTCCTTGATCGGCAGAACCGTCGCGGTGTTGGTCTCGCCCTTGGAGGGATCGCCGTTCACGACTTCCCACACCACTTCGCCGGTCTCGGCGTCGAGTGCGACGACCTTCGTATCGGCCTGGTGAAGGAAGATCTTGCCTTCAGCATAGGCGACACCGCGGTTGACGGTATCGCAGCACATCACCGGGATGACGTTCGGGTCCTGCTTCGGCTCGTACTTCCACTTGATCTTGCCATCGTTGGCCAGATCGAGCGCGTAGACGATGTTCGGAAACGGGGTATGAACATACATCGTGTCGCCGATCACCAGCGGCGAGCCTTCGTGACCACGAAGAACGCCCAGGTCCATGCCACCTGCAGGTCGCCGACGTTCTCCTTGTTGATCTTGTCCAGGGCCGAATAGCGCTGGTTCTTGTAGTCGCCCGTCTGGATCGCCCACTGAGCGGGGTTCTCCATCTGGGTCACAAGGTCATCGTTCGCCAAGGCGGCTGATGCCACCAGGCAAAGCGCGACCCCGGAGGTCAAAAGCGTACGCACTTTCATTCCAAGTCCTCCCAAAATACGACGCGCAGCGCCGTCGTTGCACGCCCGGTCCTCCTCGACCGGGAGCGATAATATGCCGACTGTCCCCGTGTGCGGGACGGTCGGCCCTTCTCGTCCCCGCTTAGCTTCCCTCAGCCGGGAAGGTCGCGAGATACGCGATCACGTTCGTGCGTTCCTCTTCCTTGCGGAGGCCCGCGAAAGACATCTTCGTGCCCGGAGCAAAATCCTTGGGTTTCTCGATGAACTGCGCCAGCGTCTCGGGCGTCCAGACGGTGCCATCGGCGCCGAGTGCCGTAAGTGCGTCCGAGTATGAAAAGTCCGGCTCGCTCGCGATGACGCGGCCGACGATCCCATTCAGCTCCGGACCGGTCTTGTTGGCGGCGTCGGCACCCACGGCATGGCAGGCCTGGCATTTCCTGAACACCTTTTCTCCGGCAGCGGCATCACCGGGGACGGCGTCCTGAGCGGCGGCGGCAAAGGGGAGGCAGGCGAGGGCGAGGCTGACGATCAATTTGTTACGCATTGGAAGGTTCCTTTTCGACTCATGAGAGATTCGCCGCATGAAAAGCGACGTGATCGGCAGCAAAGCTATTAACGAAAAAATAGGAATGGTCATATCCGCGCTGCATCCGGAACTCGCCCGGTTGGCGGCGCTTCGCCATCATGCCTGCCAGAGCCTCAGGCTTGAGCAAGTCGAGGAATTGATCGGATGCCCCCTGATCGACGAGAATCTCGCCCTTCCAGCCGTATTCTTCCAGAAGCAGCGTCGAGTCGTGCTCGGCCCAGACACTCTCGTCGTTCCCGAGATAGGCGCCAAGTTGCTTGCGGCCCCAGTCGGATTGCGTCGGATGCGCGATCGGCGCGAAGGCAGACAGCGAATGGTAGCTGTCGGGGTTGCGCAAGGCGATCGTGATGGCCCCGTGTCCGCCCATGGAATGACCCGTAATCCCGTGACGGTCGTTCACGGGCAGGTTCTCCTCCACTACACCGCGCAATTCCTTCACGACGTAGTCGTACATCTGATAATGCGCCGACCACGGAGCCTCGGTCGCGTTCACATAGAAACCCGCGCCCTTGCCCAGATCGTAGGCATCGTCGTCCGCGACACCCTCGCCGCGGGGCGAAGTATCGGGAAATATGACAGCGATCCCGTGATGTGCCGCGGTCTCCTGGAAACCTCCCTTGGTCATCGCGTTCTCATGCGTACAGGTCAGACCCGACAGGTACCAAAGTACCGGGACCGGACCATCCTCGGCCTGAGGCGGCAGATAGGCCCCGAACGTCATCTTCCCGCCGCATACGGCAGAGTCATGGCTGTAGACGCCTTGAACCCCGCCGAAGCTTCGATTTTCCGAGATGCGTTCCAGGTTCATCGGATCAATACACCACCACCGAGCGGATGGATTCGCCCGCATGCATGAGGTCGAATCCCTTGTTGATGTCGTCCAGCGAGAGGGTGTGGGTGATCATCGGGTCGATCTCGATCTTCCCGTCCATGTACCAGTCCACGATCTTCGGAACGTCGGTTCGCCCGCGTGCGCCTCCGAACGCAGTGCCCCGCCATGTGCGGCCGGTCACGAGCTGGAAGGGACGGGTCGAGATCTCGGCGCCGGCAGGAGCCACGCCGATGATGATGCTCTCACCCCAGCCCTTGTGAGCGCACTCAAGCGCGGTCCGCATCACCTTGACGTTTCCGGTCGCGTCGAAGGTGTAGTCCGCGCCGCCCTTGGTCAGGTTCACGAGATACGGCACGAGATCGCCCTCAACCTCGGACGGGTTGACGAAGTCGGTCATGCCGAATCGCTCGGCCATTGTCTTCTTGTCGTTGTTCAGATCGACGCCGACGATCTGGTCCGCCCCGGCAAGGCGCAGACCCTGGATGACGTTCAGGCCGATACCGCCCAGACCGAAGACGACGGCGCGCGATCCGATCTCGACCTTCGCTGTATTGATGACGGCACCGATCCCGGTCGTCACGCCGCAGCCGATGTAGCAAATCTTGTCGAAGGGCGCGTCCTCGCGGACCTTCGCCAACGCGATCTCGGGCAGCACCGTATGGTTCGAGAACGTCGAGCAACCCATGTAGTGCAGGATCGGGTCGCCATCGAGCGTCGAGAACCTCGACGTCCCGTCGGGCATCAGGCCCTGACCTTGGGTGGAGCGGATCGCCTGGCAGAGGTTCGTCTTGGGATTGAGACAGTATTCGCACTCACGGCACTCTGGCGTGTAGAGCGGAATGACATGGTCGCCCTTTTTCAGACTGGTGACGCCCTCGCCCACCTCAATGACGACGCCAGCACCCTCGTGACCGAGAATCGCCGGAAACATGCCTTCAGGATCGGCACCGGATAGCGTGAACTCGTCGGTGTGGCAGATGCCGGTCGCCTTGATCTCGACAAGAACCTCTCCGGCTCTCGGGCCATCGAGGTTGACCTCCATGATCTCGAGCGGCTTTCCAGCCTGTACAGCCACGGCGGCACGCGTTCTCATCGGTCTCCTCCCATATCGTCGCCCCCCTGTGTCCGGGGTTTCTTAGAATATAAGAAGCAGCTCACACCCTGAACAATTGATACGATGGTGTGTATTGGCGCTGCCGATCAGGACCGAAAGGGTGCAAGGGCGCATATCGAAAAGGAGGGAACCATGAAGCGGAACACGGCTCTTCTGACGGTCGCGATTGCGGGCCTCCTCAACCTTTTCGCCATGACAGCCGATGCTGCGGACTATGCCGATCCCACCTGGCCCTGCATCCAGCGCAAGGTCGAGACGCTTTCGCCTGCCCTGATGTGGTCGCATCCCCTGCCCGAAACCCCTGCCAGCAAAGAAGAGAGTGCCGCGGTTGACCTGATGGCTGAACGACTGACGCTGCGACGGAGCGACCTCGAAAGCCTACGGCCCGAGGTTCAGGCTTTTGCCGAAAGATATAGCGGAGACCCCGAGGTCATGGGCCGGGTGTTCCAGCGGGCGTTCAAGGGTCTCGACACGCGCCGCACGAGAATCATCAAGGGAATCGCCGATTTCTCGCTTAGCCAGATTGCTCTGGCCAAAAGTATCGAAAACACGCGAAGCGAGATGGACACGCAGATGGCCGCAGACGAGCCAGATTTCGACCGTGTCGACGAGTTGGAGGAGAAGCTGGATTGGGATCAGCTAATCTATAGCGACCGTCAGAAATCGATTACCTACCTCTGCGAGACACCACAGCTTATCGAGCGCCGCCTGTTCGGCATCGCACAGCTTCTGGCGGAGCACGTCGTCGACTAGCCTACTCCCATTCCAGTTCGGTCCAGGCGACGGTGGCATTGCGCGGGTTGTATGCGTCGAAGAGGCTCCATCTCGTCGCTTCGTCGGCCGCGATGGTTTGAATGGCGTCTCCAATCCGGTCGCCTCGTTCGATAGCGTCACGGGTGTCCGACTCCAGCACCGACAGATACCTTTCCAGGTTTGCGGCACCTTCCGGCCAGTCCAAACTCGCCGCACCGTGGCCGGGAACGACGACCTCAAGCTCACGAAACGTCAGGTCCGTCAGCACACCTTTCCAACCTTTCAGACTGCCATCAAGGGAGGGCGTATGCTCGTCGAAGAGAAGATCGCCCAGGAACATCACGCCGGTCGCGCGGTCGAAAACAGTCATATCGGTGCCTGTGTGCGCGACCGGCCAAGGTTCAACGATAAGGGTCCGGTCACCAAGGTCTATCTCGGTAGGATCCGCTATGGTGACGGAGACTTTCGGGATGGCGCTTCCTGCGAATGAAGAGCCCACCAGCCTCTCGAAACTCGTCACGTAGGTCGAAGCCCGGTCCGCGAGCGCGCGCGGCAAATCGGCATGGCCCACGACCTCGGCCCCCGCTTCGGTGAAGACGCTGGCCCCGAAGATGTGGTCAGGATGCATATGTGTAAGGAGGACATGCGAGACGGGCAGATCTGTCTCGGCCCGAACGGCGCGCCACAGCCCTTCCCCCGCGAGGCGCGAGCCGCCAGCGTCGATGACGGCAACGCTGTCGCGCCCCACGACGAAGCCGGAGTTCGAGACATCGCCGTCGTTTCCCGGCGATGGTTCCTCGATGAGCCCCACATGGACAAAGACGCCGGGCGCGACCTCGAGGATCGAAAGCGTCGGTCCGGAGGGCACGCAGCGCGGTGACCCGTCAGCACCCCCGGGGATCGAAGGCGTCCGGGCCTGAAGTGCCGCGTCGCATCCCTCGAGGGTGGCGGCCTCATATCCAGGAAGCAGGCGGTCCGCACACTCCGCGTTGGCAAGCCCGAGACACAGCGTCACGACGGCTTCAAACATGTCCCGACCCTCCGACCAAACCTCACGGAAGCGTGCGCCCACCTGCGACTGAGGTCCAGATATACCTCCGGCGCGGGTTGTGGCATGATCCACGCCGTGCATCGCTGCGGGAGGACACCGTTATGCGCCTGAGAACAATGTCGATGGCTGCCGCCGTGCTGCTTGTTTCAAGCGGCGCGTTTGCCGAGACCGCCGTTCAGAATCCGCTGACGGACAGCCCGACCTGGGAGGACCTGCGGTTCGATGTCGTAGGCGATGCCGACCTGTCCGAGGGAAGCGACATCCTGTCCGTCGAAGCGCCTTCGCGCGCTGCCGACGCGGCCACGGTCCCGGTCGTGCTAACCCAGACGGACCCCGATGTCCGCATCACGGCTGCAACCGTCGTTGTTGACGAAAACCCCGCGCCGGTCGCCGGTGTATTCACCTTCGGCGACGGCATGGGAGAGCTGTCGTTCGAGATGCGTCTGCGAGTAAACCAGTATTCCAACGTCCGCGTGATCACCGAGACTGAAGACGGCCTTTCGATGACGGGCCGGTTCGTCAAGGCTTCGGGCGGATGTTCTGCGCCGGCGTCGCGCGATCCGGAAAGCGTCCTCGCATCCATGGGCGAGATGAAGCTCCGGCTCTTTGGCGCAATGGACGCGCCACTTCAGTCGAACGTGCTGCGCGAAGCTCAGATCATGGTCCGCCACCCGAACTACTCAGGCCTTCAGCGCGACCAGATCACCCAGTTGTTCATACCGGCGCACTTCATCGACCACCTCGAAGTCTGGCAGGGCGACGACATGCTCTGGGCCATGGATGGCGGTATTTCGATCTCCGAGAACCCCGTCTTCAGGTTCGCGTACATCGACAACGGGTCCGAGGCGTTGACGGTGAAGGCGACGGACACTGCGGGCAACTCGTTCGAACAGGTCCTGGCGAAGGGTCCCGCCACCTGACGTCACGGCGTCAGAAGCAGACGAGTTCCGACTCGGCCTGGGCACGCCGCAGGTCGGCCACGAGGTGCTCTGCATCCGGAGAGCTATTGAACACCGCCATGCGCTCACCCCCGACACGGCGCATCGACAGGACGGTCTCGGCCTCCACGTACTTGTCATAGGGCAGGATCGACGCGATTTCGTCTATCGAGCAGGAGCAGCGTTCCAGCATCTCTCGCGTCTGTCCGTTCTTCGCCATGCAAGCGAAAACATAGTCGGCGCGCGTGGAGGTCGGGTAGTCGTTCAGTCGCGCGGCCTCGTCTTGTGCAGCAGCGGCGAACGGCAGGACCGCCAGGAGGATCGCAAGGCGTCTCACTCTACCACCCCGTCGAAGGTCAATGTCGAGTGGTAGATGGGCGCCTCGTCCCCCGGCACGGATGCCTCGAGACCCAGATACCATCCCGGAACCTCGTCGGACATCGTCACGCTGAGCGTCAGGTCGCCGAAACCCTGCATCCGCTCGCGATTGGGGTCGTTCTCGAAAGGCCTGAGCGTGATCCGGGTCGTCTCGATCTCGCGGCCCTCGAAGGTTTCGCGTCCCTTTTCGATCTCGGCTGGCTGGGTCAGCGCATCCTTCACGCGATTGCGGATGTAGAGAGGACTTCCACCAGCCGCCTCGGCCATATCGCGCACAGTCGTCTCGTAGAAGTACATGATGATCGGATTGCCGACGCTCGCGGGGAAGGTTCCAAGGCCGCGCTCCTTGCCATCCTGGTGCAGGGAAAGTGCGACCGCCGCAGGTTCGGTCTTTAGAAAGGCAAGCTGAATATCACCCGTGTCGCGATCCTCGGCCTCTGGCACAAGTTCGCTTGTCACCTCGCGGCGATACTCCAGACCGCTGTCTCGGTCCACAGCGTCAAGAGTTCCATTCCTGAATAGCAGGTCATAGCTTTCCTCGGCCCCGATGGTTTCCGCACCAAGCGGAAGGGCAAAGGCCGCGACGCCAAGGATCGCGGCGAAAACGGTGGTCTTCATTCTGCGGCTCCTCTTTCCGGAGTCCGATCCTTGGTCAGCGGGCCAGCCGAGTCATCGCCGACCTTCGTATGCATCGATGCCTTTGCCTCGGCGGCAGTCGACGCAAGCCTGACCTTCCAGTCCATGAGCTGCCGCAAGCGCGAGAGCTTGATCGGCTTCGTCATCACGGACACGTCGTCGGGAATTGCGGCCTCGAGAACCGCCTCGCTTCGGTCGGCGGTGATGATGATGGCGGGCACATGGGTCCGCGTCACCTCACGGACCGCGGCGATGACCTGAACGCCCGTCTGCCCGTTGTCCAACTGGTAGTCGGCAAGGATGATGTCAGGCGGCATTCCCATGTCTTCGATGAAACGCAGAGACTCGTCGCGGTCTCGGGCGGCAAAGACGCTGGCGCCCATCTGCTCCAGCCATTTTGTCGTGGCGAAAAGGACATCCTCGTCGTTTTCGACCACCAGCACGATCTGGTCGAAGGCAACGTCCTCGGGAGCGGGCAGCCGCGCCAAAGGCTCGCCCGGAACGGCCTCGCCATCTGCGCGGTCGAGCGTGATCGAGAAGATCGAGCCGACGCCCGGCTTGGATCTGACGGAAAGCTGGTGCCCCAGAAGCCGACAGGCTCGGTCGACCACTGACAACCCCAGCCCCATGCCGGACCCAAGCGGCACGCCACCCGCTCGCGTGAACTCTTCGAAGATGCGCTTCTGGTCCCCAAGCGCTACGCCGATGCCGGTGTCCCAGACCTGCACCTCGACCTTCTCGCCGCGTCGTCTGCAACCGACCAGCACACGGCCGCCCGGTTCGGTGTACTGGATAGCGTTGACGACCAGGTTTTGGATCGACCGCAGAAGGTACACTGGGTCCGAACGCACCACCGCGTTGCAGGACACGACGTCGAACCGCACGTTCTTCTGCTCGGCGAGAAGGGCCTGGTCGCCGTGGATGCCGGCGAGAAGCGCGCCCAGGCTGACGTTCGCGACCGAAACGGCATTCGCATCGGCGCTTTCAAGGCGAGAGATGTCGAGAAGCGAGCGCAGAAGTTGCTCGGCCGATCCGAAGGCCCCGAAAAGCCGCTCCACCAGAGGATAGTAGGCGGTGTCACGCGTGCTTTCCTTGAGCGTCGAGATCAGAAGCTGCGCGGCGTTGATCGGTTGAAGAAGGTCGTGGCTCGCCGCGGCGAGAAACCTCGTCTTCGACGAGATGGCGGCCTCCGCGCGATCGCGCGCGACACGCAGTTCGTCCTCCACCCGCGCCTTTTCGCGGTATTCGCGGCTGAGCCTCTCGTTGGCTTGGAGCAACTCGGCCGTCCGCTCGCGGACCCTTTTTTCCAGCATCTCAGCGGTCCGGACGGACAAGGTGACATCCGAGACTTCGATGATGTAGCCCCCGTCGGGCAGCCGGTTCGCGTGAATGTCGAGGACCTTTTCCTCGGCCTGGCGAAGCCGCAGTTTCAAGACCCCCTCGGCCCGAAGCGTACTCCACCACAGGCTTGGGCGCGGCGCCTCGCCGCCGTCGACGCTGTGGTTCCGCTCCAGAAGCTCGACCAGATGTGCAGCATCGACACCGGGTGCAACGTCTTCGGGCGGCAGGTTGAGAAGGTCGCAAAAACGTGTGTTCACCAGAAGTATGCGCCCGGACTTTGACAGGGTGCAGGCACCCGCGCCTATGTTATCGAACACGGCGCGCAGGTAATCTTCCTGAAGGTCGATCAGGGTTTCCTTCTCCACCCGGTTCTGCCGGACGAGCTTGGTTATCTCGGTCACGAGCAGGACGATGCTGCCCCTGGGCGTGTTCTGCACGTTCAACTGGAACCAGCGGTCGTCCCTAAGCTCGATGACCAGCGCAAGCGCTTCCTTCTTGCGACGCAGGCGGGTGCCGATCTCGTGAAGGCTGCGGTCAGACGAGACGAAGGCCTCGCTTTCCGCGATAAGCGCAAAGAAGCGGTCGGTGCCGAGGTTAGGTACGAAATCGGCGGCGCGATCGGGAAGAAGTTGCGACAGGAATTCGTTCGTCACATGCAGCCGGTCGTCCATGAAGAGGGCGAACCCCTCTGCCATGGACGACAGAGCCTCGACCAGACCCTGGCGTGTACGCTCGCGATCGAAGCGGACGCTGGCAAGCTCGGTCTCGGCCCGCTTCAGATCTCGGGTCTGCGCCTCGATCCTCTCTTGAAGCTCGATGGCGGACTGGAATGCGCGGAAGGCGGCCGGACCGATGTCATTATGGCGGTCGGCGCGGCGGATCAGCGCGTCGATGATTTTCTCCTGGCGCTCAAGACGAAGCTCGATCGGTTCGGCGGGGTCGACGAGACCGTTCACGGAGTAGGCTCCCTGGACTGGGCCTCAAAGAAGGCGACGCCCACGAAGGTCTGGTTCATGTGGACGCCGGACTGTTGCTCGCCGTAGGTGTTGAAGCCGAAAACCCGACGCTTGCGAAGGATCTGGGAGACGTTGCGGTGAAGCTGCTTCTGTTCGATCTCGAGCTTGCGGAGGGCGCAGTCGAACCCAAGCACGAAATCTGGCACGTGGCCTCCCGCGTTCTGGATGTCGAGGCCCGCATCGAGTGTCTCGATGATCTCCCGCCCCCGGCCAAGTGTCAGGATTAGTCCGTCGTCGATGGCAGCAAGGAAAGACATCGCGTGATTGTCCGATACCTCTCGTACGGCGCGGACGTAGAACTTCTGGTTGTGCCGCAGAAGCATCGGGTTCTCGGCGAAGACTTCGGGCGACAACTGTGTGACGGGACAACCGACCAGCCGCGCGTATTCCAGCGCCGCCGGAGCTCCATTGATCTCGTAGACAAGCCTCTCGTCCGGGTCAGCGCGGGTAATGACGATCTGGCGCCCCATCGGCAGAAAGTGGTCGAAGCCGATCCCCTGGAATTCGAGGTTGGTCTCGACGAGGACGAGAACGGCGGCATTTGAGTGTGCGCGGCCGTCGTGCAGGACGAACGACCTCTCGAACCGGAAACCGTCGCCAGCCGAGCCGCCGAAGATCGGGACGCCTTTGAGCACCGCGTCGAGGGTCGAGATCAGCAGGTCTTCCTGCTTGCTCAATCCGTCGCAGAACACGAGGCCAAGTCGCTTCCACCCCATCCTGTGCCGGAACTTGTCGTCCAGCCGCTGTGCCTGGGCCGCGACCTGGGGCGCTTCGAGAGGGGCAAGGTCGTCGATCAGGGCGGAGGCGCATCGGAAGTTGGCCTTGGGAAAAGCCAGGAGGAGGAGGGCGTGATCCTCGTATCCTTCTCCGGTGATCTGGCCTGCGGTGGTGCAGCCATAGACGGGCGGGCCGGGCAGGCGCGCGGAAAGGGCCTGCGCCGTCTCGTCCACGTCGAGGTGCGAGGGAAGAAACGCAAGCACGAAACAGACCTCGGACACATCGAAGGCCGAGACCGCTTCGTCGACGGCCGCCACCGGATTAGGTTCGTCCGAGCGTCCGATCCAGAGAAAGCGTGGAGCTTCGAGCGTTACGGCGTCATCCACCCCCGGCTCCGTCAGTTCTTCAGGAAGGCCTGGATTTCCGGTTCGCCGCCCCCAGACCGGGCAGCAAGCTGTTCGACCAGGACCGCCGCCTGCGTCCGGTTGCGGACTCCGAGTCGACGCAGAAGGGCTGTGATGTGTGCCTTTACCGTGGCTTCGGCCAAGGACAGTTCGTAGGCAATCTGCTTGTTCGGATTGCCCGTACATATGAGCTTCAGGATTCGCTTCTGCTGCGGCGTGAGTTGTGCAAGCTGGGGGTTCACGCCGAAGACAGAGCAAAGCTCGTCACCCTGTTCCGGCTCCTCGTCCTTCGCGTCTCGGTACTCAGGCGGGACATAGCGCCTGCCGGCAGCAATTTCGGAAATGGCGTGCCTGAGTGTCTTGGCAGAGCTTTCCTTGGGCAGAAAGCCCATGGCCCCGCGATCGAGAAGCGACCGGACCAGTTCGGGCGAGGCCAGCGACGAGATCACGAGGATGCGGGCCCTCGAAAGCCGGACCGTCAGTTCCTCGAAGCTCGAAATGCCGGAAACGTCGGGGAGCTTGAGATCGAGAAGGATGAGGTCGGGCTCGATCCCCTCGTCCAGAAGCGCCAAAGTCTCAAGCAGGCTGCCCGCCCGGTGAATTTGGCAATTTTCGAAGATATGCGTCAGCGTCGCCGCAAGCGCGTCACTGTAAAGCGGATGGTCGTCGACGATCATCACGCTCGACATGGACACCGTCGATGACAGGTCTGCCGACATGTACATAATGATTCTCCCTGACCACAAGCTAGCGGAACAGTCCCCCGTTTCCACAACTTATGTGGCCGCTCTGCCGCAGGGTCAGGCGCCTATTCGCTCCCTACCGAAATGAAGCTACGGGAAAATTGGGCGAGATCGGGTGGCGCACCGGCGGGATCGAACAGGGTGCGGTCGAGCGACGCGATGAGATCCTGGCGAGCCGGCGATGGTCCGTCGCGCTCGATCATGCGGGCCGCCATCCGCCGCGCGGCACGGCCGTCGCCCTTGCGCGCGGCTTTCACCAGACCCTGGGCCAATGGGTCAATCCGGGGCACGCGCCAGAGAACCTCGTTCGCCGTGACCGTCCGGCCTCTCAGGCCGACGGAAATCCCCCCGAGAAAGATCGGGGCTGCGGCACTGGCGACAGGCCAACCGGGCAGCCGTACCTCTTGAACCCGTGCGGCGGCGGGCGGCGGATCTGACGGCACTTTCACCCCATAAGCGATCCGCTGCGGTGAGATGACGGCTACCAGCGACTGTCGCGTCTCAGTGTCGAAATAGGGGAATGTGATTGGCTCGACGATCGTCGAGACGTCGTTCGTGGGCCGGATCGTCCAGCGCCAGAAGGCATAGCTGACGGGTCCTTCGGGGGGTAAGTTCGGCCAGCCGCTGCTCGGGGTGCGGGAAGATCATCGCGGAGGGCGACCTCAGTTCGGGCATCGGCGGGATCATCTCGGGCGTGACTCCAAGCGCCTCGACCCGGATCACCCGCAGGACGGCCTCGCCTGGCGCCAATTGGTCGGGTGCGTTCGACCACTGGTCGCTCACGATCAGCCGCTTGACGGGGAACCACACGCCCTCAACCTCGGGCGCCGGCTTCACTTCGATATCGATAGGTTGCGACAGGACGGCGTGTTCAAACCAGTCGTCGCCTTCGTCGGTGAGGGTAAGGTCGTGCGTGAACGCTCCGACCGTCAGGGGTCCGGCCCGTTCGGGAAAGAGCGCCATACGCCGGGTGAAGACCTTCACCTTCTGCCCCCTGATCCGCGCTTCCGTCCACATGTCCTGGCCAAGCTGCGACCAGCTGAACCCCTCGAGCTCCGGTTGCTTGAGCGACTCCCGCGTGATGTGGCGGCGGTAGGTGCCCTTGATGGTGACGAGAACCATCTCTCCCACCAGCCGCTCGGCGGCGTCCTCGATTTCGATGGTCAGGGACAGGTCTTCAGGAAGCACTTCGCGGGTCTGGGCGACGGCAAGCGCCGGAAGGACAAGGCACAAAAGGACCAACAGGCGCATCATCGGTCTGCCTCCCCAGGAGATACGCCCGCCGCCAGTCGTCGCTTGTGCTCCTGAAGGATCCGGGCCGAGAGATAGGCGCCGGGAACGTCGGCCAGCTGAGACAGCCAGCGGTCGTTCGCCACCATGAACTTGTCGTCGAAGACGCGCCGCACGCCAGCTTCGCCCCGGCTTTCCAGCGCGGCCAGGCCAAGCATGGTGTTCGCGTTCGTCACATCGCTTCCCGTGCCCGATGCCCGTCCGCTGCCTTCTCCCACGCTTGCCTCGGTGGTCACCCCTTCCTTGGGCCGGGCGAAGAGGGCCAGCGTCTCGGCGTCGATGCCCAGACTGGCGTAGAAGGCGGATACCACGTCGAAGTTCGCCTGTGCCGTCGGATCGCCCCGCGCGATGGCCACGTCGAGCGCTTCGAGCGCGGCTGCATAGTCTCCCGCGCGTGCAAGTGCCGTCCCCTGGTCGAAGTGCATGTCCGCGTCCTCGAATGCTTCGGCCGATCCCTCGAAGTCGCCGGAACGATAAAGCGCGACGCCTTTCCAGCCGGGCTCATCGAACGCCATGGCGGAAAGGCGCGGCATGTCGAGCGCGAGGAGAATTCGCCCGAAAGGTGCGAGACCTCCCGAAAGAAGTGCCGCAGCTAGGGCGGCCAAGGCGAGGAGCGCGAGAGACCTCATGGACCCGATCTCGTCAGAAGCAAGGCCAGCGGCACCAGCGCCAGAAAGACGAAGACCCGTCCGAGATCCCGCCAGAAGAGAAGCGGCATATCCTGCCGTTCAAGCCTGGTCCGAGCGTCGGCTTCAAGAAATTCTCCGAAAGCCTCGAGGTCGCGCGGCGCGAAAACCATGCCCTGGCCGAGGGCAGCATGAGCCTCCATCTCGGGTCCCGGCTCCGACGCCGCCACGACCGACAGCCGCGCACCGGTTGCGGTGATGGCTTCGGTGGCGCGAAGAGAGTCCGGCCCGAGACCCGTGCCGTCGGTCAGAAGAATGACGTCGCCCGCAAGAATGTCGGCCTCGCGCAACATCTCAGCCGCCAGGTCGAGAGCGCGGTCGGGCCGGGTGCCAGCGTCGGGGACGGTCTCTGCGCCGATGAGGGACAGGGTCTGACCAAGTTGAAGATGGTCCTGCGTCATGTCCGTGGCGACGTAGGCGTCTCCAGCATAGACGATGATCCCCCCGGGACGGGACTGCAACGCCCCGATCCCGTACCGGCCGGTGAACAGAAGATCCTGCCACGATGACGTCTTCACGAGGTCCGGTGACGCATCGACGACGAACAGAACGCCGTCCAGATTTCGGAACGACAGCGTGTCGCGCCGTTGGACCGCAGGGCCAGCAAGGGCGATCACGACAGCCGCTGCCGCGCAGAGGAGAAGGAGCAAGGGCCGGCGCGTACCGCCCGGATCAACCCATCCGAAACGAGCCATTGCCGACAGCAAATCGCGGTCAGCGACTCTCACCCAGTCGCCGAGGGCGCCCTGCTTGCGCCAGAAATGCCATCCGGACAGCGCAAGCGGAACAAAGGCAAGAAGCCAAAGCGGTCGGAGGAGCGTGAGATCGGGCAGGCTCATGCCGACTGCCTCCAACCGAATAGCAGCATCAGGATCAGGGCGCCGCCCGCGGGCCACGGCCAGTGCTCGCGGAAGACCTCGGCGGAGAGGCCGTCGCTGTCCGTCGCCTCTAGCTCGTCGAGCGCCGTTGCGACCGCTTCGAGATCGTCCGTCGTGCGCACCCGAAAGCTCTCTCCACCCGAGATGCGGGAGATGCTGGACAGCGTTCTGGCATCGACGACTCCGAGCTCGCCTTCGTCGGCGGTGTCGAGGTCCTTCGGTCCAAGCGCAATCGTGTGGACTCTGATTCCCTTACGGGCAGCCAGTTCGGCAACTCCGCGGGGATTGGTGGCGCCGGCGTTGTTCACCCCGTCCGACAGCAGGATGACGACCCGCGTCGCCGCCTCGCTGTTCGACATGCGCTTCAGAGCGAGACCGAGCCCATCGGAGATATTTGTGGCGCGACCCGAGATCCCGATCACCGCCTCTTCGATCCGCCGCGCGACCGCTTCGACGTCGAAGGTAAAAGGCGAGGCGTAATAGGCTTCAGAGCCGAAGACGATCAATGCGATGCGGTCGCCGCCTCGTCCACGCACGAACGACGCGCCGACCTTCTTGACCGCGTCGAGGCGAGTGATCGCGGTTCCGTCCAGGAAGAAGTCGTCGCGCACCATAGACCCTGACAGGTCGACGACCAGCGCGAGATCGCGGCCCGACACGCGAAGGGCCGAGACCGGCTCGACTTCGCGCGGATTCGCAATCGCCAGGACGAGAAGCACCCAAATCGCCGTCAAGAGCCCCACCCGAAGCGGAAGTCTGCCCTGCCCAGTGACCGAGCGTCCTTCTGCCGCGACCAGCGCATGTCCAATGCGGTCGGGCAGGATCAGTGCGCGACCGGCCGGGGACGTGGTCTGCGCCAGGCGCGACAGAATGAAGGGCAAAGGCAGCGCTAGAAGAAACCATGGGTCGGCAAAGTGCAGCGTCTCAAACATGACGCGCCGCCTCGCGTTCGATCTCCTCCAGCGTGACCGCCCCTGGCCGGTAGAGACGTGCGCGAAGCCTAGAGAAGATATCGGGCGCAAATCGCTTGAGCCGATGGAGCAGGGCCACTCGGCGATCCGCGTCGGTCAAGCCGTTCGCAAGAGGAAGTGGATCCTCCGAAAGGCCCCTCGACCGGCGGACCGTGAAGAGACGAAGCAGACCCAGGACGAGGATCGCGGCGACACAGGCGATCGCTCCCGCAGCGGCCACGTCGGCAAATGCACCGCCGGCAGCCGAGGCCGGAAGGCGTATGTCGTGAAGGCTCGCCAGCATCGCGGCCTCGCTCATCGCGCCGTCTGTCGCTGCGTCTTCGCTCATGCCGCCCTGCCCGCCGCGTGGCGCAGACCAAGCCGCATGGCAGTCTTCGAGGGCGGATCGGCAGCGTCGACCACCAGCGCCGGACGTCCCGCGACCGTCACCCTTTCAGAATGCGCGGTCCCTTCGCCAGTGGCCCGGATGCGGACGCGTCGGCCGTCCGACAAGCGAACGGGATAGCGGCCCGCAGGCAGCTGTCCCGCCATCGCTGCTGTCACGAGGAACAGCGATACGTCCCGTCGTCGCGCAAGGTCCCCAAGGCGGTCCGCGAGACCCGCTCCCTCGATGTCGAAGCCTGAGGCGATGAACAGACCCGAGCCAGTGCCAGCCAGCCTTTCAGCCCGCAGGAGTTCTCGGTCGAGAGGAGGATCCGCCCGGGTCTCACCCGAGAGGATCGCGTCCAGAGCCTCTCCATGGGCGCTGACGAGGCCGGCGATGACGTCGAGCATCCCGCGAACCCGAGGGCGCGCGGGGACGATCACCGGTCCTACCGGCGTCAGGGCAAGCAGCCCGACGCGCCCGCCGGTTTCCACGACGCTCCATCCGATCAGGGCCAGTGTCTCGGCGGCGGCGACGGACCGGAAGGCGCGCGTAATGCCCCAGAACATCGACGCCCCGAAGTCGGCGACAAGCCAGGCGATGTGGTCGCGCTCTTCCTGGAACAGACGGACGTGGGGCCGACCGGTGCGCGCCGTGGCGCCTCGGTCAAGGTGGCGCAGATCGTCGCCGGGCGCGTAGTCGCGAAGGTCGGCGACCTCGAGCCCGGCACCCTTGTGGCGGGTCGCGATGCCGCCCGGCAGCGGCGACAGAACGGGCGCATCCGAAGCCCGAAGCGCCAGGCGGCGCAGAGCGATAAGGGCTTCTGGCCGCAGCGTTGCGCCCGGCGGAAGCCCGTCGCGGGTCATAGGGGTTCGACCGCGTCCAGGATGCCGCCCACGACCTCGCGCGCCGTGCGGCCCTCGGCGACCGCACGCCAGTTCAACACGATGCGATGCGCCAGCGCATCGCGCGCAAGGTCGGCCACGTCCTCGGGGAGTGCATAGTCGCGACCGGCCAGCCACGCCCGCGCCCGGGACGCAGCTGCAAGCGCCAGACTTCCGCGTGGAGAGGCCGCATGTCCTACATCGCCCGCAAGCGCGCCATCGCGCGTGGCGACGACCAGCCTCACGATGTAGTCCCTCAACTCGGGCGCCAGGTGAACGCGGCGGACCTCGTTGCGCGCCGCGGTCAGCTTGTCCAGAGAGATCGGCGCTGGCGGGTGCGCACCGTCGAGGGTCTCGGCTTCGACAAGGTCGAGGATGCGCCGCTCGGTCTCGAGGTCCGGCAGGTCGAGGACGACGTGCAGGAGAAATCGGTCCAGTTGCGCTTCGGGCAGCGGAAACGTCCCGTCGTGCTCGATCGAATTCTGGGTCGCCACCACCAGGAAGGGGTCTGGCAGCTTGCGGGTCTCGCCTCCCGACGTGACCTGCCCCTCGGCCATGGCCTCGAGAAGCGCGGACTGCACTTTGGGCGGCGCACGGTTTATCTCGTCGACATGCACGAGGTTGTGGAAGACCGGACCGGGTACGAAATCGAAAGTCCCCGACTGCGCGCGCCAGACGGGTGTGCCGGTCAGGTCTGCCGGCATCAGGTCGGGCGTGCACTGGATGCGGGCGTTCGTTCCCGACACGGCATCTGCCAGTGCCCTGACAGCGCGCGTCTTCGCAAGTCCGGGGGCACCTTCGACCAACATGTGCCCGCCAGTCAGAAGCGCGATCAGCATCCGTTCGACCAGCCTGTCATGCCCGATCAGCCGAGCGGCCAGCAAAGCCTGAAGGTCGCGTACCCCTGCGGCGGAAGCGTCGGTGACTGCGTTCATGAAAATTCCGGTTGCGTGGTCATTTCAGGGTAGTTCCGCCGCCCAAGTACGCAAGGACGGCCTGCGCCGGTCGTCGCGGGCGCAGGCCGTCGCACACCCTGCGACGCGGCCGGAGAGGGTCGGCAAAAGGTCCGGATAATGCGACAGGGTCGGGAGTGTACCCGCCGCATTCCTCCCATGCCGCTGCCCCTAGTCCTCCCCGCCGAAGCCGGGAGGACGCAGGGTGCGGGACGACACGCGGGCGCGCCGCGGCGCGCCGGCGTGATCGGGTCCGGTGATGTCCGGATCGTCAGGCGCCTGCCGGCCAGGCGAATTCTGGACGCAGGCCACTGTAGACCGGACGTCCGTCGTCTGGCTTGGGATAGCCCTTCGTTTCATCCCAGAAGGCGTGATAGCTCGCCGGCCCCGGCGCGGGGTCGTAGTTCATCACGTTCGGGACCGCGACGCGGATCCTCTTCTGCTTGTCGTCCAGCATCAGAACGGCGTTGCAGTCCTTGCAGAGACAGATTTCCAGAGGGCCGTTCGGGTTCTCGGCGTTGAACGGGACCCGGTTCATGTTGCCCTCGCTGGATGCCTTGAGGTCGCCGTAGTTGAAGAAAACTACGTGCGTCGTATGCTGCTTCGTCACCGACTTGCAGACGTTGCAGTGGCATTCATGGTTGTCGATCGGCTCGGCGTCCGAGTACACTTCCACGTGCTCGCAGCCGCCCTGATATTTGTGGTTCGACATTGCTTCTCCTCCCTTTTTTAAAGGTTCGCAGAGTGCATCCCTGCAAACGATTCCGGTCAATAGGTACGAAAGTGTGTGTTGTGGGGCGCTTGCATCGAAAGGTCCCCAAGGCCACAGTCTCAGCAGGAAACAAGGGGGTCTGACGGCATGATCGGGGGAGGTTCCGTCGCATGGAATTCGGCCTGACGGTCCGGGACCTGAGTTTCCGATACGGTCGCAAGCTCGCGTTGGACAGCGTGTCGTTCGACGTTCCCCGCGGCAGCTTCACAGCGTTGCTCGGACCGAACGGTGCGGGTAAATCGACGCTCGTGGCCCTGCTGACCCGGCTCCTTGTCTCTCGAGAAGGTTCGATTGTCGTTGCCGGTCATGACCTTGCCAGGGCGCCGCGACGCTCTCTTGCCGCGCTCGGCGTGGTGTTCCAGCAGCCGACGCTCGACCTCGATCTGACGGTCCGGCAGAACCTGTTCTACTTCGCCGCTCTCCACGGTCTGTCGAGGCGCGACGCCTCTGTACGGATCGACAGGTCACTCGATCGGCTTGGTATGCGCGAGAGGGCGGGCGAAAAGGTTCGCGCGCTCAACGGAGGGCACAGGCGGCGCATGGAGCTTGCCCGCGCCCTTCTCCATGAGCCCAGCGTCCTCATGCTGGACGAGCCGACCGTGGGTCTGGACGCGGCGGCCCGGCGAGCGATCACCGGTCACGTCCACGACCTTGCGGACCAAGGCGTCTCGGTTCTCTGGACGACGCATCTCACCGACGAGGTTGAGGACAGCGACCAGCTTCTCGTGCTTCACAAGGGCCGCATCGTCGCCAGCGGCCAGACGGGTGAAGTGCGCGGCGGCCAGGATCTTCAGGACTGGTTCCTGGCCCGGACCGAGGAGGCCGCATGACGGGGTATATGCGCGTAGCTCAGGCGGTAATCTCGCGCGAGTTCCTGCGCTTCATCCACCAGCGCGAGAGGTTTCTTGCGGCCCTCGTCCGTCCCCTCGTCTGGCTTCTTGTGTTTGCCGCAGGTTTTCGTGCCGCGCTTGGCCTGTCGATCATGCCTCCCTACGAGACGTACATCACCTACGAGACCTACGTCGTGCCGGGCCTCTGTGCGATGGTGCTGCTCTTCAATGGAATGCAGAGCTCGCTGAGCCTCGTCTATGACCGGGAGACGGGATCGATGCGCATCTTGCTGACAAGCCCATTTCCCAGATGGTGGCTTCTGATGACGCGCTTGTTCGGGGCGACGATCATCTCGGTCATACAGGTCTATGCCTTTCTCGCCATCGCCGCGATGTTCGGCATCGACATGCCGCCACTCGGCTATGTCGCGGTCCTGCCCGGCCTCGTCCTGGGAGGGATGATGCTGGGGTCGCTCGGGCTGGTTCTGTCCAGCGTGATCCGCCAGCTCGAGAACTTCGCGGGGGTGATGAACTTCGTCATCTTCCCGATGTTCTTCCTGTCATCGGCGCTTTACCCGCTCTGGAAGATGGCGGAAAGCTCCCCGCTTCTGAAGGAGATCTGCGCGTTGAACCCCTTTACCCACGCGGTCGAGCTCATCCGCTTCCTGCTCTACCTGAAGATGGACTGGTTGGCGCTGGCGGTGGTCGTGGGCAGCACGGTCGTGCTGTCGGCCCTTGCGGTCTGGGCTTATGACCCGTCACGCGGGCTGATGTTCAGGAAAGTCTGAGTGGACGTCTCAGGTCTCGCGCTCCTCGAAGTTCAGAGGCTGGCACTTCCAGCTTCGAATGCGGAAATTCGGGTGAGTTTCGACCCATTTGGCAAGCTCGGGCTGAGCGGCGAAAACGCAGGTCTGGGTCGAGATGTCCTGATAAAGCAGGCTTTGCTCTTGGCACTCGGTTGTGGACCCGGCCAGGCAGACGACGAAGAGAAGTTCGATCATATCGGTTCATTAGGTCTCGTGGCGTGGAACCTCCCTGAAAGACAGGGTAGTCCAAAAGTCCGAACATTTCCCTTCGGCGAATTAGCTCTGACGTCTGGAAAATCGACCTGACGCCGAAAAAGCACAGGAAAGTGGCACTTCGGACCCATGATGAGCGCCTAGTATGCGACAGTTTTCGCTCAAGACACGGCTGGCGGCGGGCGCGGTTTCACTTGGAGCCGCAACTCTTCTGACTGCCCTGATCCTCTGGCTGGGGATGGAGGCGGTTGCCCTGCGACTAGACAAGGCTCTCGCCACCGAAGCGCGGATGGACAGCTATGCCTCGCTTTCGACCCAAGCCGCGGGTTTCCTTGTTGTCGCGACCGAGGCCGTCCACAGGGGCCAGCCGCCCGCAACGCGTCAGGACAGGGTGGAGTCCGCTGCGCAGCCCCTACGGCGAACCTTCAGCATGTTGCGCACCGACGTCGAAAGCGCGGTCGAGGATGCGCGCGACCTGGGTCTCGACGAGCAATCCCGCTTCGGCACCCAATCTCTCGGCATTGCCCGGATGGAGGCGCTTCTCGACAACACCCTGCGCGCCCTCGCCGCCGACACCTCGGACACCGCCGCCCTTCAAGCCAGCATCGACATCTTCGCCTCGGGCTTCGATCCCCTCCTCAGCCAGGCCGTGAATACCGAGCTTCTGTTTCGTGCAGGCGTCCTGTCGAGCATCGAGACGCTGCGGGAACGTCTTCGTCTGGCGGCCCTGTCCATCGCGACTCTCACGCTTTTCGCCGTGGCACTGTTCTATTTCGGACTGATCCGGCCCCAGTTCTCGCGCCTCGATCGGCTGCGCGAGGCGGCCCGGAAAATCGGCGGAGAGGACTTCGGCGTCACGCTTCCCGAAGGCGAGACGGACGAGATCGGCCGGATCTACGCCGAGACGAACCGCATGGCCTCCGCCCTCGCGGTCCGTCAAGAGACCGTGGAAGCGGAATGGGAGCGGCTGAACGAGACTATCGCCGAACGAACCGACGCTTTGCGAAGCGCCAACGCGACGCTGGCCGAGATCGACGCGAACCGGCGACGCTTCTTCGCGGACGTAAGCCACGAGCTTCGCACGCCGCTGACCGTGATCCTGATGGAGGCGGAGATCGGCGCGCAGCGGGGCGGTGAGGCGGGCGCGGCCTTCGGAACCATCCAGTCCCGCGCCGCGCGCCTGACCCGGCGGATCGAGGATCTGCTGCGTGTCGCGCGATCCGAAAGCGGTCAGCTTCAACTGGACGCCGGTCCTGTCTCCCTGCCCGCACTCGTCGCGGATGTGAGGGCCGAAATTATCGCCGAGATCGACAATGCGGGCATGGTCCTTGCCATCGAGGAGCCGCCCGGTATCGACCTCGTCGTGGACGGCAACTGGATCCGCCAGGTTCTCGTAAGCCTTGTCCGCAATTCCATCCGCCACGCGCGCGACGGAAGAGCGGTCCGCCTGCGGTTCGCAACCGAGCCCGCCGCGATGGGGATCGAGGTCATCGACAACGGTCCTGGCATCTCGCCTGGAGATCGCGCGCGCGTCTTTGAGCGCTTCGCCCAAGGCGAGGCGAATGCGGCGCAGGGGTTCGGGTTGGGACTTGCCTCGCGAGGTGGGTTGTCGAGGCGCACGGCGGCACCATCGAGGTAGAAAGCCCGGTCGCGCAGGGCGAGGCTCTTGGGGCCGCAGCGGGCACCAAGATCGCCCTTCGCCTGCCCCGGGCAGACCGCTAGGGTGCCGCAATGACGACACGGCTTCTGGTCGTCGACGATGACCCCGAGATCACGTCGGCCGTCCTGCGCGGCCTGGCGCTACACGGCTTCGATGGCGAGACCGCGAACCGGGCCGACGTCGCGCTGGACCGGCTCGAGAACGGTAATTTCGCGGCTGCCATCGTGGACGTCATGCTCGGTGCCGACAGCGGGCTGGACCTCGTGCGTGAAGCTCGTCGGCGGGGGGTCGCAATGCCCATCCTCATGCTTTCGGCCCTGGCCGACGTCGAGGACCGCGCGGCGGGACTTGAGGCAGGGGCAAACGACTATGTCGTCAAGCCTTTCAGCTTCGACGAGCTGGCCGCGCGGCTCAGGGTTCAGGAACTGCGCATCCACCGTGACGAGCCCGTTCCCTGCGTCATCGAGATCGAGAGCCGCCGGCTTCTCTGCGGCTCGGGCGACATCGACCTGACAGAGAGGGAGACAAGCCTTCTCGCTTTCCTCGCCCGTCATGCCGGATCGCCCGTGCCGCGCGGCGACATCTTCGACGCGCTCTGGTCCGGCGGGTCGACCAGCGAGAACGTGGTCGACGTCTACATCGGTTACCTACGCAAGAAGCTCGCCCCGCACGACACGGGGTTCCGCATCGAGACCCTGCGCAACCAGGGTTTCGTTCTGGATGGAACGGCGCCGCGAATCGACGGTGAAGCCGACCCCAGCGTCAGTCGCGAAGAAGCTCGTTGATGGACGTCTTGGACCGCGTCTTCTCATCAACGCGCTTGACGATGACCGCGCAATAGAGGTTCACGCCGTTCTTCGACGGCATCGAACCCGACACGACGACCGAACCCGAGGGGACCTCGCCATACATGACCTCACCCGTCTCGCGGTCGACGATCTTGGTCGATTGTCCGATGAAGACACCCATGCCGAGGACCGAACCCTCACGAACGATGACGCCTTCCACGACCTCGGACCTTGCGCCGATAAAGCAGTTGTCCTCGATGATCGTCGGGCCGGCCTGCATGGGTTCGAGAACGCCGCCGATGCCGACGCCCCCCGAGAGATGGACGTTCCTCCCGATCTGCGCGCAGGAGCCGACCGTGGCCCAGGTATCGACCATCGTGCCGGTGTCGACGTAGGCGCCAAGGTTCACGAAAGACGGCATCAGCACGACGCCCGGCGCGATGTAGGCCGAGCGGCGGACGATGCAGTTCGGAACGGCGCGGAAACCGGCGGCCTTCCACTGGTTGTCACCCCAGTCCTTCCATTTCGAGTCGACCTTGTCCCACCAGGCGCCGCCTTGGGGGCTGCCGGGCTGCATCTCCATGTCTTTCAGGCGAAAGCCCAGGAGCACCGCCTTCTTGGCCCACTGGTTAACGCGCCACGCCCCGTCCGCCTGCCGTTCAGCCACCCGAAGCGTGCCAGCGTCGAGCGCGGACAGCGTCTCCTCGATCGCGTCGCGGGTCTCGCCCCGGGTTGCGGGTGTAATCCCGTCGCGGGCGTCCCACGCGGCTTCAATGGCGGTTTCCAGCGCGGCGTTCGACATGGTCCGTCCTTCCCTTCGATCGGTCCGCGGGGACATATCTCGGAGGCGACGCAAGGGCAATCGCGCAAGGTCAGGCGGGAAGAAGTCCTTCGGCCGGGCGCTCGAAGCCGGTCTTGAGGCCGTCCCAGTTCAGGATCGGACGATGCAGGAAGCTGGCCACGATAGGGTCCTTGGGGTCGAGAACGCCAAGGCGGACGAGGATCGCGGCGATCGCTAGTTCCGAGGCGCGGGTTGCGCCATCTGCCACCTTCAGTGCGACGCCCAGACCGAGTTCAGGCAGGATGGCCGTGTAGAAGCCTTCGGCGCCGGTCTTTATCGCGGCTCGGCCTTTGGCCGCCTGCATCAGTTGTGCGCAAGCCCGGCCTCTACCCGCTACGAGTTCGGGATGTTCGATCATTGCGTCGCGCAGACGTGCCGCTGCAGTGTCACGTGCGCCGCTACCATGACCGGCCACCGCGAAGCGCGCCATCGCGATCGCGATGCCCTTCAGGCTGGCCGCGAAGTTCGGCGCCGAGCAGCCGTCGATTCCGAATCCAGGACTGTCCTCGCCGCACATGTCCTCGAAGGCCTCGCGCACCTGCTTCTGCACCGGGTTCTCGGGATCGACATAGTCGAGACCCGCACCGATATGGCGCGCGACGGTCAGAAAGCCCGCGTGCTTCCCCGAGCAGTTGTTGAACAGCCGCGTAACCGGTTCGCCGGAGCGGATCATCTGGTCTCTCAACTCCGGGTTCCGCGAGACCTGTGGCCCGCAGCAAAGCGCGTGCTCGTCCAGGCCCAGGTCCGCCAGCCAGCGACCCACCTTCTCGACATGCCGACGCTCTCCGGAATGCGACGCGCAAGCCAGCGCAAGCCGTTCGGTCGACAGGTCGCTGCCCGCTCCGGTCTCGAGAAGCGGCAGGGCCTGCATCATCTTGATCGACGAACGCGGCAGCACGACGAGATCGGGATCGCCCCAGGCTTCCACGATCTCGCCGTCTGCCCGCGACACGACGGCGTGGCCCAAATGCAGGGACTCCAGAAATTTACCCCGGTAGATCTCGGCCAGCGGCACAGCTTCGGTCATCTTCGCTCTCCTTTGCGCTGCGGCGATTTTCCGCCTTCAGGGGGGTTCCATCACCGGCGTGAGTTAAGGTATTGGACTCCCACTGGACAGGGGCTTTTGGGACCGGGACAGCAGACGCAAGATCGGCGGCCCGAGCGAAGATACAAGGCAGGACGATGGCTACAGCACGCATTCTCTCGATTTTCGCGGCGGTCGCGCTTCTCTCGGTCAGCGGCGGGGCGCTGGCGCAGGAGGAAACGAACCGGGTCGCTGCCGAGACGGACTGGGCCGTGTTCGAGGGTGACGAGCCCAAGGAATGCTGGGCGGTCACCGCCCCGCGCGAGACGGTCAACACCCGCGACGACCGGGTCGTATCGGTTCGCCGCGGCGATATTCTTCTCTTCGTGACCTACCGGCCTGGCGAAAGCATCGCAGGCGAGGTCAGCTTCACCGGCGGCTATCCCTTCGCCGACGGCTCGACCGTCACGCTGGAGGTGGGTGGGGCGACCTTCGAGATGTTCACCGAGGGCGAGTACGCCTGGCCCGCCACGCCGGCCGAGGATCAGAAGATCGTGACCGCCATGAAGCGGGGATCGGATGCGGTGGTGACCGCACGTTCGTCGCGCGGGACCGAGACGAAGGACACCTTCTCTCTTCTGGGCGCAACGGCGATGATCGAGGAAGCCGAAAAGCGCTGCACCACCGGCTGATCTGAAGGGCGCTCCGGTGCGTCAATGCACCTTGCTTTCCCGACGCGGATCCGTGGCGCCTTCCGCCCCCCACAGGTCTGTGCGCATGAGGCCGGTCGCCCGGTCGAACCCCGAATGGAAGACGGCGCCCTCGACGGGTTCGAGCGGCTCGGCGCCCGGGGTCAGTCGATGACGCAGGAAAGCCATAGGGTGCGCGCGTAGCGTGAGCCTCATGGCGACGTAGTCCTCGACCACCTCCTCGCCCATGGTCATGGCAGGCAGGTCCGCCAGCGCCTCGACGATCCCCTCTCCGTCCAGGTCCCCGGCGAACAGCGGGAGCGGCTTCTCGGAAGCAAGCGCGGCAGCAGACCAGAGCGCCTGACGGCGGTTTAGGCCAAGCGAGGCGAAGACATCGGCCTCGGCCAGCACGCGCAGCGACTTGGGATCGGCCCCGGCCCGGCGCCAGACGTCCTCGACCGAGGTATAGCCGTTGCCGCGCGCGGCGACGATCCAGGAGGCATCCTCCTCACGCAGCGCCTTGATCTGACGGAACCCCAGCCGCAGGGCGAGGCCCCCCTTCCGGTCCGGCTCCATCGCGCTGTCCCAAGTCGAGGCGTTGATGCAGGGAGGCCTGACCTCGACGCCGTGCTCACGGGCGTCGCGGACGATCTGGGCCGGTGCGTAGAATCCCATGGGCTGTGAGTTCAGGAGCGCGCAGGCGAAAATGCCGGGGTGATGGTGCTTGAGCCAGGAGGAGGCATAGACGAGAAGCGCGAAGCTGGCGGCGTGGCTTTCGGGAAAACCGTAGCTGCCAAAGCCCTCGATCTGGCTGAAGCAGCGCTCGGCGAAGTCGTCCTCGTATCCGTTCGCGCGCATCCCCTTCAGGAAGCGGGTCCGGAACTCGGATACGTTGCCGTGCTTCTTGAAGGTCGCCAGCGCCCGGCGCAGGCGATCGGCCTCTTCCGGGGTGAAGCCCGCGCCCACGATGGCGATCTGCATCGCCTGCTCCTGGAACAGCGGCACGCCCAGGGTCTTGCCCAGGACGCGGCCAAGCTCATCCGAGGGAAACTCGACCTTCTCCTCTCCCCTCCTGCGGCGGAGATAGGGATGCACCATGTCGCCCTGGATCGGACCGGGCCGGATGATCGCCACCTCTATCACCAGATCGTAGAAGGTCCGCGGCCGCATCCGGGGCAGGAAGTTCATCTGCGCCCGGCTCTCGACCTGAAACACGCCCAGCGAGTCCGCCCGGCACAGCATGTCGTAGACGTCCGGGTCCTCGGGCGGGAGCGTCGCCAGCGTCCAGTCTGCCTGGTGGTGCCCGCGGATCAGGTCGAACGCCTTGCGGATGCAGGACAGCATTCCAAGCGCCAATACATCGACCTTCAGGATGCCAAGCGCGTCGATGTCGTCCTTGTCCCAGCAAATGACGGTGCGGTCTTCCATCGTCGCGTTTTCGATGGGCACCAGTTCGTCCAGCCGTCCTTCCGTGATGACGAAGCCGCCGACGTGCTGCGACAGGTGCCGGGGAAACCCCTGGATCTGGAAGATCAGGTCGAGGGTCTGCGCCAGCCGCCTGTCGGTCGGGTCGAGCCCGATCTCGCGCAGTTGCTTGTCCGCCATTCCGCTGGTGTCGAAGAAGCCCCAGAGTTGAGAGGAGATGGCGCTGATCGTGTCCTCGGTCAGCCCCATGACCTTGCCCACTTCGCGGATCGCGCGCTTGCCGCGATAATGGATGACCGTCGCGCAGAGTCCGGCGCGGTGGCGGCCGTAGCGTTCGTAGATGTGCTGGATCACCTCTTCGCGCCGCTCGTGCTCGAAGTCGACGTCGATGTCTGGCGGTTCGTCGCGGGCTTCCGACACGAAGCGCTCGAAGACCATCGTGCCGATCTCGGGCGAGACCGAAGTGACGCCGAGGCAATAGCACACGACCGAGTTCGCCGCCGAGCCCCTGCCCTGACAGAGGATGCCGCGCGAACGGGCAAAGTCGACGATGTCGTGGACGGTGAGAAAGTAGGGCTCGTAGCGCAGCTTGGCGATCAGCGTCAGCTCGTGCTCAAGAAGCTTGCGGACATGATCCGGCGCGCCCGAGGGATAGCGCCATTTCAGCCCCTTCATCGACAGGCGGCGCAGGCGGTCCGGGGCAGTCTCGCCGTCGGAGACCTCGGAGGGATACTCATAGCGCAGCTCGTCCAGCGAGAAGGTCAGGCTCTCGGCCAGGGCTGCGGCACGATCGACTGCCTCGGCATGGGAACCGAGAAAGCGGCGCATCTCGTCCTCGGTCCGCAGCCTCTGCTCGGCGTTGGCCAGCGCGGACCGACCGAGTTGGTCGACTTTCACGCCCGTCCGGACGGCGGTCAGCACATCGGCGAGACGGCGACGCGCGCCGTGGTGCATGATCGGCCAGGCCGAGGCGACGGTTGGCAGGCCAAGGCCATCCGCCAGCGACGCCAGCTTGTCGAACCTCTCGGCGTCCTGCCCGTCGTAGCGGGGCGAGAGGATAAGGTGGCAGTCACCGGGAAAGGCCCGCGCCAGTCGCCGCACCTGGTCGCGCCATCCCTTGCGCCCGTCTCGGCCCGGCGGGTGGATCAGAAGCGCCAGCCCCTCGCCGAATTCCACAAGATCGTCGAGGCGCAGGACGCATGATCCCTTCTCGGCCCGCAGTCGCCCGCGCGAGATCAGCCGGCAGAGCCTTCCCCAGCCCGCGCGATCCTTCGGCAGCGCGGTGACCGAGAACCTTGTCTCGAGCACGATCCGCGCGCCGGGCACGAGACGCGGCACATTCAGGATCGCCGCCGAGGCGTCGAGCGGAGGAGGAGGCGCCACCCGCGTCTCGAACCCTGCGACGGGCGTGCCCGGCTCGGTCGTCTCGACCGACGAGAGGGTGCCGTGCTTTTGCCGGGCCTTGCCGCCCGGATAGCTTTCGTAGACCTGCTGCTTGACCTCCCAAGCCGTGACGGGAACCGGGGGACCGATCAGGGCGGCCTCCTGCCGCTCGCGCACCTGGCGCGCGATCTCCTTCACCCGTGCATGCGCGCGCACGATCCCCGCGACCGAGTTCTCGTCCGCGATGGCGATGGCCGACAGGCCGAGAAGCGCGGCGCGGTCGACGTACTCCTCGGGGTGGGAGGCCCCTGTCAGGAAGGTGAAGTTTGACGTCGCGGAGAGTTCGGCAAAGCTCATCCGAGTCCCTCGCACCCGGGTCGCAAGAGAGGCGGCAAAAGGCGAATCCATGTCATGCGGGGATGATATTCATGTTTTGTTCTCATTGCCAGTTCGCCTTCACGGCATCCCTTCACGGGCACCCCAACAGTTTCACGATAGGCTCACGCAAGGCCGGGGACCCCCGATTGACCCAACGGCAACCAGGGCGCAGGGTGTTCGTGGGTCGCAAGTGAAGACCTTGATTTGAGATCGTATTTCAACGCCGACGGGTGGCCAATTGCAGGTCTGTGACAGCCCGTGGAGGCGAGGTAACCAGTGACGCGAAAGCGTGAGGGTGGGTGTGATGAGTGAGGGTGGTTAAGGGTGCACGTTCGCGGGGTCGGGAGGAAAACCTAATCCTCGTCCCCATGGTTCTGACCGGACCCCGCGGGCGTCTCTTCCCTCAGAAGGAACACAGGACACATCAGGGCAGAGGGGCGCGGCAGTCGCCTGTTGCGTGGCACGCCAGAAGGCGGGCGACGCCGTCTTCGGTTGCGGGCAAAACATTGTCGGCGCAAGGACTTACGGTGATGACGGGGCCTTGGGAGGTGGCCTGGACGGCGGCGAGGAACTCGCCGGAGAGATCTGGGGGGTCGGCGCACCAGATGTTGGTGCAGTCGAGGACGAGGGAGACCTGGGCCTCGACGGGATCGGAGAAACCGGTGGGGCCGAGGGAGGCGCCTTCGATGCGGATCCGGCTGATCGCGCTGGCGTCGGGGACGTTGCGGGGCGGCAGGCGGATCTGGGCGGTGCCGACGCTATGCCCCTTGAATATAACGAAAGTTTCGTCGGAATCGCGGGCGGCTTCGTACATCCTCACGGGGTCCGGGGGGAGGCAGGAGAGGGCCGAGACGGGGGTGGCGGCGAGGGCGAAAAGGGTGGCGATCCGGAGCATCATGTGTCCTTTCATGTCTCCCCGCACGGGGGTCAGATAGGGCTCAAGTCCCTGTGTTTCAAGGGTTTTCAGAGCCGATCACGGAAGGCGGCGAGAACCTGCCGGTAGACGTCGCGCTTGAAGGGGACAATGTTTTCAAGGACTTCGTCGGGGGTGGACCAGCGCCAGCGGGCGAACTCGCGGTGGTGGCGGGTGATGTCGATGTCGGCGTCAACCCCTTGGAAACGCAGGAGAATCCACTTCTGCTCCTGACCCCTGTAGCGGCCCTTCCAGACCTTGCCGAGCAACTCGGGCGGCAGGTCGTAGCGGATCCAGACGGGGGTCTCGGCCTCGACTTCGACCAGCGCGGGGGCCACTCCCGTCTCTTCCTCCAGCTCACGAAGTCCTGCAATTTCAACGGTTTCGCCCTGATCTATCCCGCCCTGGGGCATCTGCCAGGCACCCGGCGTGTCGGCGCGTTCGCCCACGAAAACGCGGCCTTTCGCGTCGGCGAGGACGACGCCCACGCAGGGGCGGTAGGGGAGATCGGCGGTCATGGGGGAGTGATACAGGGGTTCGGGAGGGGGGAAAACGGCTATCGGTATCGCGTCGGTATCACGTCGGTATCGCGTCGGTGCCGGATCGGGGCGCGCGCGGCGACATCGCGCGGCGTTAACCCGACGCGGCGATCCTGCCCCCTGACACGACGAGGAGACCCGCGATGGAGACGACCACATGGATGGCCACGAAGGGCCCCAAGACGAAACGGCTGGCGACCGAGCGGCTGTACAAGCTGGCCTTCATCCAGTCGATGGAGAGCGCGCGCGGCATCGCCGAGTTCGCCCGCGACGAGGTGCCCGAGGCCTGGGAGACGCTGGAGCTGGACCTCGACGTCGAGGGGCCGAAGGAGAAGGTGACGCTCTACCTCGACCGGACGGTGGTGCGGATGTTCAGGAGCATGGGCAAGGGCTACCAGGCGCGGATCAACCGGATCCTGGAGCTGTGGCTGCAACTGAAGATCTCGCAGAAGGTCCAGTCGCAGCGGGACATGGCCGACTACATGATGCGCACCCTCGAGGAGCGCCGCCGCGAGGACCCGACGGGGCGGCTGGAGAAGCACTACGAGTGGCTGAGGGCGCACGAGGCCTATGAGGAGGGGGTGAGGGACGCGAAGGCGGGGAAGGCTTAGGGGGGTGGGGGCGTCGAGAATCCAATCACACACTTGCTTCTCCATGCATTTTCACTAATGTCGCTCGGCGTCGGGAGTGCAATGATGGGCATTTTGATTAATAGAGTCAGACTGCGAAATTTCAAGAGTATAGCCAGTTGTGATGTTCGCCTAACAGATCTGTGTGCGTTAGTTGGAGTAAACGGCGCGGGCAAAAGCAATTTCCTGGACTCGTTTTCATTTGTATCCGATGCCTGCAACTCAACTTTGGAAACAGCAATACGAAACCGTGGCGGACTCGGTGCAGTTCGAAGGCGATCTGAAGGGCATCCGAACAATTTCGGCATGTCGTTTTCTGTTAATTTGAGCGGTGGGCTAAACGCATTCTTTGCGTTTGAAATATCAGCAACTCCAGGCGGCCGCTTTGAAGTGAGTAGGGAGAGAGCCGCGATTTCGGAAAGCGACGGCATCGGCGTCGCGGAGTATGAGATTAAACGAGGAGATTTGAACAAGTTTACAATCTCAGGCGCCAAACCTGATGTCCGACCTGATAGACTTTTTCTCACCAGCGTTTCTGGCCTTCGACCCTTCGATTTGCTTTTTGATGCCCTCGCTGGCATCTCAATCTATGACATTAATCCTGAGGATTTTCGATATCCGCAGCCTCACGAAGCGGGAGACGTTTTGTCGCCGTCAGGCCAGAACTTAGCCTCTGTTTTCAGGCGATTGTCAGATTCATCTTCAGAAACATACGATAGAATCGGTGAATACCTTCAAAAAATTGTGAGTAGCGTTGTTGGCGTTCAACCGAAATCTTTGGGACCCACGGAGACTATACAGTTTCAGCAATTCGTTCAAAATAGCAAGCACCCGTGGAAGTTTGATGCACTAAATATGTCCAATGGCACCCTTAGGTCTCTTGGCGTTTTGACTGCACTTTTCCATAGGGAGGTGCTCGCTGAAGGGCAGACGCCCTTTATTGGCGTCGAGGAACCGGAAGGTACAATTCATCCGGGCGCAGCAGCAGTGTTAATGGACGCTATTATTGAAGCCTCGAAGAGTAGGCAGATATTACTGACGACCCATAGCCCTGAGCTTCTGGATCACGAAGGCATAGACGAAGAGAACTTGTTTATTGTTACTAGCGAAAGAAACGAGTCTTGGATTGGTAATGCTGACAGCGCCTCCAGGGAGGCTATGCGGAAAAGTCTTTTAACTGCAGGAGAACTATTGCGGACCAATCAGCTCTCCCCTGAGAACGCCTCAGATAGAATGCTCAAGCAGTCAGACTTGTTCTCGAGCTAAAGAATGGGAAAGATCTTTCTTATAGTCGAGGGCCACGGGGAAGAACGGGCTCTACCGGTTCTGGTTCGGCGAATATTGTACGAACGCTTGGGGATCTTTGATTTTTTGGTCGAAGCTCCCTACCGAATGGCAAGGTCACGAATTGCTCTTTTCGGCGAGGAGCTATCAAAAGCAGTTCGCTTGGGTCGTGGCAAGGTGTTAGACGGGGCTGGCAGGGGTGGAATCATAATTCTTTTAGATGCCGATGACGACTGTCCCAAAGATCTACAAGATAAATTTCAAATCTACATTGAAGAGATTGGCATTGATGTTCCCGTCGCTTTCGTCGCCGCCAATCGTGAGTATGAAGCGTGGTTCATCTGTTGTGCGGAGGATTTGCGGCACCATAAACTGATCCTCAACAACGCTCAGAATCACCAAAATGCTGAAACAGTAAGGGACGCGAAGGGACACTTTGAGAGACACGTTATGGTGCCGGAGGCAAGCTATTCTGAAACGATCGAACAGGAGAAATTCTCGGCAATAATTAACTTGGACAACGTCGGCGTTGCTTGTAGGTCTTTCCAAAAGCTCTGCAAAGAGATCGAACGCTTGGCAGTGTAGCCTTAAGAAGCGACTTCCCCTCCCCTCCCCCTCACGCTATACGCGCCCGACCCAACCGCAGGAGAAGCACGTGGGCTATCGCGTCGTTGTCGCCGGCGCCACGGGGAACGTGGGCCGTGAAATGCTGAACATCCTGGCCGAGCGCCAGTTTCCCGCCGACGAGGTGGTGGCTCTCGCGAGCCGCAAATCCCTCGGCAGCGAGGTCAGCTATGGCGACAGGACGCTCAAGACCAAGGACCTCGCCACCTTCGACTTCACCGGCTGGGACATCGCCCTCTTCGCCATCGGCTCGGAGGCCGCGAAGGAGTACGGGCCCAAGGCGGCGAAGGCGGGCTGCGTGGTGATCGACAACTCGTCGCTCTACCGCTACGACCGCGACGTGCCGCTGATCGTGCCCGAGGTGAACCCCGAGGCGATCGAGGGCTATGCCAAGCGGAACATCATCGCGAACCCCAACTGCTCGACCGCTCAGATGGTGGTGGCGCTGAAGCCGCTGCACGACCGGGCGCGGATCAAGCGGGTGGTCGTGTCGACCTACCAGTCGGTCTCGGGCGCGGGGAAGGCCGGCATCGACGAGCTGTGGGACCAGACGAAGGCGATCTACAACCCGACGTCGCACGTGGGTCCGTCCAAGTTCACCAAGCAGATCGCGTTCAACGTGATCCCGCACATCGACGTCTTCCTCGATTCCGGCGAGACGAAGGAAGAGTGGAAGATGGTGGCCGAGACGAAGAAGATCCTCGACACCAAGATCAAGGTGACGGCGACCTGCGTGCGGGTGCCGGTCTTCGTGGGGCATTCCGAGGCGATCAACATCGAGACCGAGGAGTTCCTGGACGAGGACGAGGCGCGCGACATCCTGCGGGTGTCTCCGGGCATCCTCGTCGTCGACAAGCGCGAGGACGGGGGCTACGTGACGCCGATCGAGTGCGTCGGCGACTTCGCGACCTTCGTGAGCCGGATCCGCCAGGATTCGACGATCGACAACGGGCTGAACATCTGGGTGGTGTCGGACAACCTGCGGAAGGGGGCGGCGCTGAACGCGGTGCAGATCGCCGAGCTTCTGGGGAATCGGATGCTGAAGAAGGGCTGAGCCTTTCCGGGGATCGGAGACGGTCCCCGTGCGCCGGGCAGGATTGTCGCCGGGGTGGAAATCGGCGGGCGCGGGGATGAAAATTTCCCGCGCAGGTTGACGCAGGGTCGGCTATTTCGCCGATGCGGTTCGGATCATTAACCAATTTGTCCTAGAGAGCAGCCGGGGCGGTCCCGCCGCGCCCGGCCGCCACAAAGCTGCCGCAATCCGTGACGATTGCTGCCTCAATCGGCCGATTGCCTGAAGTTCTTGCAGGAGGACGAGAGGATTACGCCGATGTCTCCGGACCAGACCGACCGCGCGCCCAGACCCCTTGGGGACGACGGACGCCGGTGGTTGTCGGCGGACCCGCTGTCGTCGCGCCTGATCGAGTTTCGGCCACCGGCCCTGCCCTGCGACATCAGGGGCCGCGTGATTCCCCTGACCTTGCGCCGCGCCGGGGGGCGGGAGCGGCAGACGGTCAGCGGGTTCTTCTGCTACGCGGCCCGGACATGAGTCCGCGCCCCACACTCACCCCAGGACACACGATGCCCCTGCAACTGACCGAGATCGCCAAGGCCCGACGCCGCATCGCCGACCACAACAAGCTTCTGAAGACGTCGGGCAAGGCCCTGGCGAAGACGGTGCTGCCGCAGAACGCCAAGCCCGTGTTCAGTTCGGTCCGCAGCAGCCGGTCCGTCTAGATCGGTTCGAAGGCGTCGATCTCGGGGATGTACTGCGACAGGCCGCCCTCGCCGATGTCGGTCCACAGGCCGTGGAGCGTCATCTCGTCCGCCTCGACCTTCTCGCGAACGAACGGAAAGGTCATCAGGTTGGACAGCGAGATCTTGACGGCCTCGTGCTCGAGCGTGCGGATCGCCTGGGCATCGTCGGTCATGTCGGCGACCTTCTCGTAGCCAGGCCGAAGAAGGTCCATCCACCGTCCGACGAAGCTGGACTTCTCTTCGAGTTCCGGCGCCTTTCCTGAACACATCGCGTGACAGCCCGCGACGCCGCCGCACTGGGAGTGGCCGATGACGATGAGGTGCGCGACCTTGAGCGCGGTCACGGCGTATTCGACCGCCGCCGAGGTGCCGTGGAGATCGCCGTCCGGCTTGTAGGGCGGGATCAGGTTGGCAATGTTGCGGTGAATGAAGAATTCGCCCGAGTCCGCGCCGAAGATCGAGGTGACGTGGACCCGGCTGTCGCAGCAGGACACGATCATCGCGCGGGGGCGCTGCCCGTCCTCGGCAAGCCGGCGATACCAGATGTGGTTTTCTGCAAAGGTCGTGGCCTTCCAGCCCTGGTATCTCTGGACCAGGTAGCTGGGCAGCGGGCGGGCGTTCTTCATGGCGCTCTCCAGAATTTGAATCGAATGCCGCGCAGCCTTCGGCGGACATCAACGAATTCTTTTCCCCAGACGAGGTACACCGGGCCCGGGTAGAGTGAAAGGGATCAAACGTGACCGAGAAGATAGCCGTATTGTGTCCGCGGGAGGCCGTGAGCCTCAGCATGCCCGCGATCTATTCAGCCGGGGGAGATGGTCCGCGCGGCGAACGGCCTGCAATGGCCGAGGACGCCGTGGAAGAGATCGTCGTCTGCCTCGCGGCGATAGAGGCCGCCTGGTCCGCCGGCGAGTTCCGGCGCCTGTCGAGCACGCTTGCCTCGGTCGCCGGTCTGGCGCGGGCGACGGGATTGCCCGACGTTGCGCGGGTCGCCGACAGCGCGCTGGAGCTTGTGAAGGGTCACGACGACGTCGCGCTGGCGGCGGTCGTCGCGCGTCTCGTCCGGCTTGGCGAGGCGTCTCTCGCGACGCTTCTGGAAATAAGCTATCGCCAGCTTTGACGGGGTTTCCCCTTGTGGCGGTTCGTCCTAGATTTCGGCCGAACCACGCGAGGACCCCTATCGTGTCAGCCCTTACCTTCGCCGAAGCGGGCCGCTCTGCGCGCCCCCTGCACCTGGTTCGCAAGGACGACGCCGCGCGCTGGATCGAAACCCTGGACGGGCCGGCGCGGGCCTGGGTCGAGTCCGTCGGGTTCCGCGGCGCGGCGGGCGAGGTCGTATTGATGCCGGGACCGGACGGGGCCGTCGCCGCGGCTGCGGGCGGGCTGGGCGACGAGAAGGATCGCGCGCGCAAGCGCTTCGTCGCAGCCGACCTGCGCGGCAAACTGCCCGAGGGCGACTGGTCGTTCGAATCGTCGCTCGACGGTGCGGATCTGGAGGAAGCGGCGCTTGGCTGGCTTCTGGCGGGCTATGTCTTCGACCGCTTCGCCACGGCCTCTCCACCCAAGGCCCGGCTGGTCGCACCCAAGGGTGTCGATGCGGCACGGCTGGAGCGGATCGCGGCGGGGGAGGCGCTGGCGCGCGACCTGATAAATACGCCGTCCTCGCACATGGGACCGTCCGAGCTGGAGGCTGCCGCCCGCGCGCTGGCCGAGGAATTCGGCGCGAAGATCGAGGTGATCGAGGGCGAGGCGCTGCTCGAGGCGAACTTCCCCATGATCCACGCGGTCGGCCGCGCAAGCCCGCGCGCACCGCGCCTGATCGACATGAGGTGGGGAGATGCGGGACCCGCCCTGACGCTGGTCGGCAAAGGCGTGTGCTTCGACACGGGCGGGCTGAACCTGAAGCCCGGCACCAGCATGGGGCTGATGAAGAAGGACATGGGCGGGGCGGCGAACGTGCTGGGCCTTGCGCGGATCCTGATGGCCGAGGGCGCGGCGCTGCGGCTGCGCGTTCTGATCCCGGCCGTCGAGAATGCCGTCTCGGGCGAGTCCTTCCGGCCGGGCGACATCCTCGACAGCCGCAAGGGGCTGACGGTCGAGATCAACAACACCGACGCCGAGGGCCGCCTGGTGCTGGCCGACGCGCTGGCGCTGGCCGACGAGGAGACGCCGGACCTCATCGTGTCGATGGCGACGCTGACCGGCGCGGCTCGGGTGGCGGTCGGACCGGACCTGGCGCCGTTCTACACCGACCACGACGCGGATGCGGGCCTGCTGGAAAGGGCGGCGCGCGAGGTGCGCGACCCGGTGTGGCGGCTGCCGTTCTGGGACGCCTACGAGCCCATGATCGAGCCGGGGATCGCGGATCTGGACAACGCCCCCTCGGGCGGCTTCGCGGGGTCGATCACGGCGGCGCTGTTCCTGCGGCGCTTCGTGACGGCGACACCGCGCTACATGCATTTCGACATCTTCGGCTGGACGCCCGTGTCGAAGCCGGGCCGGCCCAAGGGCGGCACGGGCCAGGCGATCCGGGCGCTGCACCGCGCGCTGCCGGAGTTGCTGGGATGACCGACCGTCGGCTTCTCGCGTCGAACGGCCGGGTGGCGCATGTGTCGCTTCAGGGCAAGGTCGAGGCCGAGCGGTTCGTCGAGGGCGAGGCGCGGCAGTTGCGGCGGACGGCCTGGCTGCGGCGCGCCCCGGATGGGGCGGTGGACCGGCAGCTTCTCTTCGGCGATCCGTTCCTGGTGCTCGAGGAGAACGACCGGGCGGCCTTCGGGGTCAGCCGCAAGGATGGCTATGTCGGCTATGTCGAGGCGGACGCGCTGTGGGAGGGGGCAGAGCCCACGCACCGGGTGGCGATCCGCACGACCTGGGCCTGGGCCGCGCCCAGCTTCAAGGTGCCGCCGATCCTTGACCTGCACCTGTCGGCGGAGGTGGCGGTGACGGGCGAGACGACGCCTTGGACCGAGATCGCTGGGCCCGAGGGGCCGCTCTATGTGCCGACGAACCACCTGATGCCGCTGTCCGAGGTCGAGGACCCGGTGACGGCGGCGCACATGATGGTGGGCACGCCCTATGTCTGGGGTGGCAACACGGGGTTCGGGATCGACTGCTCGGGCCTCGTGCAGGCGGCGTTCCGTGCCGCGGGGCGCGCCTGTCCGCCGGACAGCGACCTGCAGATGGCGATGGAGGGGGCGAGCCTCGAACATGGCGCGCTGAAGCGGGGCGACCTGGTGTTCTGGCGGGGGCATGTGGCGATGATGGCGGACGAGGTGTTCATCGTTCACGCCAACGCGCATCACATGGCCGTCGCGGTCGAGCCGCTGACAGAGGCCATCGACCGGATCAAGAAGACGGATGTCGGCGAGCCGCTTCTGATGCTGAAACCAGGACGCTAGTCGACCGGGCGGATCAGCTTGCGCTCGAGGACGCGGAGGACGGCGCGGAGGTCGGAGCCGCGCTTGAGGATGCGGCCGTCCATGCCGATGACGGCGTACATGCCCTGCTTCTGGCGGAGCTTCGGGCGCTTCTCGATGCGGTACATCGGCACCTCGGCGGTGCGGCGGAAGATCGAGAAGACGGCGACCTCGCGCAGGAAGGACATGCCGTAGTCGCGCCACTCGCCGGCCGAGACCATGCGTCCGTAGACGCCGAGGATGACGTTGAGTTCCTGGCGATCAAAGGCGACCTGCTCGGGCACCGGGCTGGATTTCGGGAAGGGCGTCGGGTCCTGGACCGTCATGGGCGGATCCTGCCCCCGCGGGGGGAGTGAATCAAGCCTCGCCGCAACTTCGCCACAAAAAAACCTCTGCCCCGGGATGCGCCGGACGTCATGTTGCCCAAGTTGCAGGGCATCAAGATCATGTAGCGAAAGACGCTATCCCCGATACCGTGGAATCAACAGCCCCCACCCAGCCCGCGGCATCGGGGAACCCCCACACCGAGACGAGGGACCCCTCGCTTGTTGAAAGCGGGGGTTTTTCGCGTTTAGGAGGTGGGCGTGGGTCGTCAAGCCTTATACGCGAGACCAAATCGCCATCCAGTGGACCCACAGTTGACCGCTTTTCGCAAACGGTAGACGGTTTCGACATGAAGTTTTCGTGGACAGGCGAAGTCAGCGCCGGGGTCTTTCAACGGTATCTCCGTGTCGGCACATACCTTGAGGAGTCCTTTCGCCGAGAACAGGCATTTTCGCCGCTGGCTTCGTCGGAAGTAAAGATTTGTTTTATTCCCATAATCATGGATGCCACGCTAAGACGCTATTATCCCGCGCGCTCAGAAGTCGATCTAAAGGAGGGAGTGTTCTATTGCGCTCCTCAATTGGACTACGACCTGTTCGCGAAAGGTGACTTCTCAGAGCAAGTTGCGCACTGCCTCGACGAACTGAGCGCTTCGGAGAGGTATCTGAGAAAGCTCCTAGATGAGGATGAGATCACTGCACTTCAGGCAATATTCGAGCGGATGCGGGTAACGGGATAGCAGCCAAGTCTCTGCCCAGCCCGCAGCCAGATGCGCGTCCCACGGCGCGGACATGTGAGTTGCCAATCTCCCACCCGACCCCTCTAGTCGGGCCAAACGGGACAGGAGACAGCACATGAACGACACGGTCATCGGCGTCATCGGCGGCAGCGGCATCTACGAGATCGAGGGGCTGGAGGGCTCGGAGTGGGTGGCGGTGGACACGCCCTGGGGTGAGCCCTCGGACCGGATCCTGACGGGGTCGCTGAACGGTGTGCGAATGGCTTTCCTGCCGCGGCACGGTCGCGGGCATGTGCATTCGCCGACGACGGTGCCCTACCGCGCCAACATCGACGCGCTGAAGCGCCTTGGAGTGACGGACGTGGTCAGCGTCTCGGCCTGCGGGTCGTTCCGCGAGGAGATGGCGCCCGGGGACTTCGTGATCGTCGACCAGTTCATCGACCGCACCTTCGCGCGCGAGAAGTCTTTTTTCGGGACGGGCTGTGTGGCGCATGTGAGCGTCGCGCATCCGACCTGTGCGCGGCTGGGCGCGGTCGCGGCCGAGGCGGCGGAAGCGGCGGGGGCGAAGGTGCATCGGGGCGGGACGTACCTGGCGATGGAGGGGCCTCAGTTCTCGACCCTGGCCGAGTCGCGGATGTATCGCGAGGTCTGGGGCTGCGACGTGATCGGGATGACGAACATGCCCGAGGCCAAGCTCGCCCGCGAGGCGGAGCTTTGTTACGCGAGCGTGGCGATGATCACGGACTATGACTCCTGGCATCCCGACCACGGCGAGGTGGACGTGAGCGAGATCATCCGCACGCTGATGGGGAATGCCGAGAAGGGCCGCGCATTGGCCGCGGGTCTGCCGGGGCGGCTGTCCGGCGAGCGGGCGGCCTGCGGGCAGGGCTGCGACCGGGCGCTGGACCATGCGATCCTGACGCGGCCCGAGGCGCGGGATCCGGAGTTCGTGGCGAAGCTCGACGCGGTGGCGGGGCGGGTGCTTTAGGAACGAGGGGCTCTGCCCCTCGCGCTCCCCGGGATATTAGCGGACCGATGAAGATCAGGGGCAGCGCGGGCGGTCCTGTTCGAGCGCGATGAGGCGGTCGAGGGTGTCGGCCGGGACGTCTCCCATGACGAGGGTGGTGCCGAGCGTGAGCGCGGGCGTGCCCCAGACGCCGAGGGTGTCGGCGGCGGCGGCGTGGGTGGCGAGGGTGCGGGCGACCTCGGGGCTGTCCATCGTTTCGGCAAAGGTGGCGGGGTCGATGCCTGCGGAGACGGCGCCCTGGCGGATCATGGCGTCGGCGCCTCGGCCGCGCGGTGTGGCGTCGAGCGTGACGCCGAGGAGGCCTGCGGCGATCTCGGCCTTTGCGGCGGTCTCGGAGCCGGGACCGAGAAGGGGGAGCTGGAGGCGGGTGAGATCCAGGCGGTCGGTTCGGGTGGCGAGCTTCGCCTCGAGGCTGCGGCAGTTCGGGCAGTTGGCGTCGGTGAAGATCGCGGCCGGGACCCCCTGCCCCGTCGCCGGGTAGAGAACGGCGCAGAGGTCGGCGGGCGAAAGATCGCGCCGTTCGGTCGCCTCGATCCCGGCGAGGATCGCGCCGGTGGCCGAGCCTCCGGGGTCGGTGATGCCGTCGAACGCGACCTGCCGCCAGCCGGGCAGGCCCTCGACCGGGGCGAAGGCGAGGTCGTCGTCCTGCGCGAGCCAGAGCTGCCAGCCTGCCGCGAGGGCGGCGAGGATCGCGAGGAGGAGAAGCCCGTTGCGTCGGTCCAACCGTATTGCCTTTCCCGGTTCGAGCCGTCTTGATGACCCGGGCGTCAGGATAGGTCAGGCGATGGACAACCGGAAGAAGACGGTCAAGGACTACATCCGCACCATCGTGGATTTCCCCCACGAAGGGATCATGTTCCGCGACGTGACGACGCTGTTCGCGGACGCACGCGGCTTTCGCATCTGCATCGACCAGCTTCTGCACCCCTATGCCGGAGAGCGCATCGACAAGGTCGTGGGGCTCGAGGCGCGGGGGTTCATCATCGGCGGCGCCATCGCGCACCAGCTGTCGGTCGGCTTCGTGCCGATCCGCAAGAAGGGCAAGCTGCCGGGCGCCACGCTGACGCAGGCCTATACGCTGGAATACGGCGAGGCAGTGATGGAGGTCCACGACGACGCCATCCAGCCAGGCGAGAAGGTGCTTGTCGTCGACGACCTTCTGGCCACGGGCGGGACCTGCGAGGCCGGCATCCGGCTGATCGAGCGGATGGGCGGCGACATCGTCGGGTGTGCCTTCATCATCGACCTGCCTGATCTGGGCGGGCGCAGGAAGCTGGAGGCGCTGGGGATGGACGTGCATGTCCTCTGCGAATTCGAAGGCGCGTGATCGTCGAATTTTAAGCGATCTTTAGGATTCGGCCCCTAGGACGGGCGCACGATCTGCAGATCAGGTGTCTCTCACGAGTTGCGCCCCGCCCGGTCCCCCACCTGGGCGGGGCGATGCGTTTCACGCCGCTTGTTCTGCGTGCCGCAGGGTAGTATCACGCGGCGCATGACGCGTTTTTTCGACATGGACGATCGTGCCCGCCTGCCGTGGCGCTTTCACGGATCGAGGCGGACCGTGCTGGCCGGGCTCTGAGCCCGGAGGCAGCCCTTCGTCCCTGTCCGGCCCTCGGGCCACATCTCCGCCAAGGAACACCGCCATGACCGCACCCCGCACCATCTATGACAAGATCTGGGACGACCACGTCGTCCACCGCGCCGAGGATGGCACCTGCCACCTCTACATCGACCGCCACCTGGTCCACGAGGTGACGAGCCCGCAGGCCTTCGAGGGTCTGCGGATGACCGGGCGCGGCGTCCGCGCGCCCGAGAAGACGGTTGCGGTGCCCGACCACAACGTGCCGACCGACCCGACCCGCCTCGAGGGCATCAAGGACGAGCAGTCGCGCATCCAGGTCGAGGCGCTGCGGCAGAACGCCAAGGATTTCGGGATCGAGATCTATGACATCGACGATGCGCGCCAGGGCATCGTCCACATCGTCGGACCCGAGCAGGGCTGGACCCAGCCCGGCATGACCATCGTCTGCGGCGACAGCCACACCGCGACGCATGGCGCCTTCGGGGCGCTGGCGCACGGGATCGGGACGTCCGAGGTCGAGCATGTGCTGGCGACGCAGACGCTGATCCAGAAGAAGGCGAAGAACATGCTGGTCGAGGTCGAGGGCGACCTTGCCCCCGGCGTGACGGCCAAGGACATCACCCTGACGGTCATCGGCAAGACCGGCACGGCGGGCGGCACGGGCCACGTCATCGAGTACCGCGGCTCGGCGATCCGGGCGCTGTCGATGGAAGGCCGGATGACGGTCTGCAACATGGCGATCGAGGGCGGCGCGCGCGCGGGGCTGATTGCGCCCGACGAGAAGACCTTCGCCTATGTGAAGGGTCGCGCCCATGCGCCCAAGGCGGGGCAGTGGGAGATGGCGCTGGAATACTGGAATAGCCTGACCACCGACGAGGGCGCTCATTTCGACAAGGTCGTGCGCCTCAAGGCCGAGGACATCCCGCCGGTCGTGACCTGGGGCACCTCGCCCGAGGACGTACTGCCGATCACCGGCGTCGTGCCGGCCCCCGAGGACTTCCAGGGCGGCAAGGTCGAGGCCGCGCGGCGGTCGCTGGACTACATGGGCCTGACGCCGGGGCAGAAGCTGTCGGAGATCGAAATCGACACGGTCTTCATCGGGTCCTGCACCAACGGGCGGATCGAGGATCTGCGCGAGGTGGCGAAGATCATGGAGGGCAGGCGCGTCAAGGAAGGCCTACGCGCGATGATCGTACCCGGCTCAGGCCTTGTGCGGCTTCAGGCGGAAGAAGAGGGGCTGGCGCAGAAGCTTCAGGAGGCCGGATTCGAGTGGCGGATGGCCGGGTGTTCGATGTGCCTCGGCATGAATCCGGACCAGCTTGCGCCGGGCGAACGCTGCGCCTCGACCTCGAACCGCAACTTCGAGGGACGCCAAGGCTACAAGGGCCGGACGCACCTTCTGTCGCCCGGCATGGCGGCCGCGGCGGCGATCACCGGACGGCTGACCGACGTGCGCGACCTGATGTGAGGCGCCGCTGCCACGGCTGAGGCCGTCGCGGAAATCTTTCGCGGCGGCTCTCTACAGTCTGCACGGACTCTGATAAATTGGTTCCTCATGAGAACAAGTCGCGCAAGCAAGCGCGTCGTCATCATTGAGGAAGAGACATGTTTCTTGCACGTATGGCGGCCATCGCCACGGCGGCCCTGTGTGTGGCCGGTCCGGCGGCCGCAGCTTCGCTGACCATCACCTCGATTTCGGGCATCTGGTCGTCGTCGACCCCGACGGTGTCCGGCATCGGCTCGGAGGACATCAGTTGGGGCGTTCCCGCAGAGACCCGGAGAAGCGGCTATAGCTTCGACCATGCGGCAACGCCGGTCACGGTCGAAAGCGACAGCGACTTCGTCATCGGCACCTTCACCCACAACAACTTCCCGATCCGGGGCAGCTTCCTGCAAAGCGCGAACCTGCGTGTAACGCTGGAGATCGCTGGCTTGGCCAACCCCATCGTCTCGGTCTTCTCGTTCCTGCACGACGAGACGCCGAACAGCCCGGCACGCTGCCGCAACGGCGAGGCGAACGCACAGGGCGTGAACGCCAACGGCTGCGCCGACCTGGTAACGGCGACCCTGAACCAGGGCCGGTCCGAGGTCTTTTCCATCGACGGGGTGAACTATGTCCTCGACATCATGGGCTTCCAGTACCTTGGCCAGAAGCTGACGGATTTCTGGACGACCGAGAACCAGTCGAACGCCGCGCAGTTGCTGGCGGTGTTCTCGACCGACGTCGAACAGCCCGGTCCGGGACCTGATCCGGAAACCCCGTCCGAGGTTCCCCTGCCCGCCACCGCGCTTCTGCTTCTGGCCGGTCTCGGGGCGCTGCCGCTTCTGCGGCGCAAAGGCTGACATCCAGGAACGCGGCGTCCCTTCGCCGCGTCCTTTCTCACGCCTATCAGCCGTACAGGGCGTCACTTTTCGGTGACACTATCTGCCGTTGGTCATTAACCAACGGTTAGGTCAGTTGTTGCATGGATCGATTGTGGCCATACTGTGTCACTAGTGTGTGGAAATTCCGGCGACGCGCTGAGTCGCGCCGCGTGAGTAGGTGGTAGATGAAACTTCAAAGGTTCTTCGCGGTCCTTTGTGCCGCGCTTTGTCTGGGAGGCTCTGCATCCGCGGCCACCCTGGACATCACGTCAGTCCATGGCATCTGGGAAAACGCTGGCCCGGCCGTCAGCGGTCAAGGCACGTCGCGGATCAGCTGGGGTAAAAGCACGGGCTGGGGCAAGAGCGGATACACCTTCGCTCCGACGCCGGGCACGATCCATGCCGAGGAAGAGACGCCCTTCAACCTGGGCCTCTTTCAGCACCTCAACCATCCGATCAGGGGCAGCTTTCTCGAGACGACCGACCTGGCTGTCAGTTTCATGGTCGATGGGCTGGACCGGACGTTCACGTCAGTCTTCTCGTTCGCGCATTGGGAGACTGCCAACAGCCCCCGCACCTGCGCCAACGGCGAGAGGAACCGCCAGGGCGTCAACGCCGCAGGCTGCGCCGACCGCGTGACGGCGACGCTGAACCTCGGCCAGTCGGACAGCTTCGTCATCGACGGGGTGAGCTATGTCCTCGATATCCTCGGGTTCTATCGGGGCGGAGACGTGCTGACCGAGTTCTGGACGCGCGAGAACGCAATCAACTCGGCCTCCCTGGTGGGCGTTTTCCGGACGCTTCCCGGCGAAGACAACCCGCCCGAAGTGCCGCTGCCCGGCACGGCGCTTCTGCTGCTGGGCGGTCTGGCAGGCCTTGCTGCGGTGCGCAGGCGGCGCTGACTCAGGCCCAAAGACGACATCAGGGGCCCCTCACGGGGCCCTTTCGTCTGTCGTGCGCCCTTGCGCCCTGTCCCCTCGTGGGGCAGAAACGCTGCGGCTTCAGGAAAGGACCGCCGGATGGACAAATTCACCAAGCTCACGGGTATCGCGGCGCCGATGCCGCTTGTGAACATCGACACCGACATGATCATCCCGAAGCAGTTCCTGAAGACGATCAAGCGTACCGGGCTGGGCGTGAACCTGTTCGACGAGATGCGTTTCGACCGCGAGGGTAACGAAAACCCGGATTTCGTGCTGAACAAGCCGGCCTACCGGAATGCGCAGATCCTCGTCGCGGGCGACAACTTCGGCTGCGGTTCGTCGCGCGAGCACGCGCCCTGGGCGCTGCTGGACTTCGGCATCCGCTGCGTGATCTCGACGAGCTTTGCCGACATCTTCTACAACAACTGCTTCAAGAACGGCATCCTGCCCATCGCGCTGCCGCAGGAAGACGTCGACAAGCTGATGGACGACGCCGAGCGGGGCGCCAACGCTGTCGTCACGGTCGACCTCGAGAGCCAGACGATCACCGGGCCGGACGGCGGCTCCATTTCGTTCGAAGTCGACGAGTTCAAGAAGCACTGCCTTCTGAACGGGCTCGACGACATCGGCCTGACGATCGAGAACGCGGCTTCGTCCATCGACGCCTACGAGGCAAAGGCAGGCCAGGAGCGTCCCTGGGTCTGATCGATCCGACAACCACAAGATGCGGGGCCATTCTTCGGCGTGGCCCTTTTTTGTTTCTTTATTGATGCAATGTCGCACCATTCAGGACACGAAATTGTCCAGAAATTCATTTAGTTTTCAGAGGTTATTGCTGTGATGTCCGCAACAAGGCAGAAATGGGGCAACAATATGGCAGACCGTCGGACCGGACGGTTGGAACCGGACGAGCGGACCTGCCGGCCTGAAGGTCGGCGCCGCGACAAGGGGCAGAGGCAGTGATATACCGGCTGGTCGGCGCGGCGGTCCGTGCATTTCTCGTGGTTCTTTTGATCGCGACGCCGTCGCTGATCCTTCCGGGAATGTCGACGGATGTCTCGCAGATCGTCACGCTGATCGCGATCTTCGGCGCGGGCCTCACCTTCTTCGAATACGCCTCGACCTATCCGGGCCTCGTCGAGTTCCGCGATGCGCCGCCGTTCAATCGCATCCGCTTCGGATCGCTGTTCGTCACCGTGATCCTCTTGTCGCTTGTCACGCGAGGCTCGATCGCGCCGACGATGCTCACCTCGGTCATCGACGGCATCGGCGCCTCGGTCGGACGGCTGATCGATTTCCCCTATTCGCCGGTACGCCTCGTCGTGCTGATGCTGCCGCCCGAGGCGTCGGTGCGCCACGTCCAGCTTGTCCGGGACTCGGCCGGGATCGCCTATGTCATCTCGCTGGCGACCCTGGCGATCTTCGTCGTGGTGCAGCGCATGTACCGCTGGCCGCTTCAGCGCGGCAGCTTCAACGTCTGGATCAACCTGCCCACCTTCGACCCCACGGCGGGCGGCGACGTTGTGGAACGGCTGGAACGCGACGCGCGCTTTAACATCGCCTTAGGGTTTCTACTGCCATTCCTGACGCCGGCGGTCATCAAGTCGGCGACGGCGCTGTTCGGCGCCGTCACGCTGGAAAGCCCGCAGACGCTGATCTGGACGGTGGCGGCATGGGCATTTCTTCCGGCATCCCTCTTCATGCGCGGCATCGCCATGGGCCGGATCGCTGCACTTATCACGGAAAAGCGGCGCATGTCGTCGCAGGACGAAGGCAACGCCGGGCTCTTGCCGGTCTGATCCTTCTCTGCCTCGTCGCCGCGCCCGTTTGGGCCGAGCGGCTGAAGATCGCCACCTTCCACACCGAGCTTTCGCGCGACGGCCCCGGCCTGCTGCTGGAGGCCATCCTGTCGGACGGCGACCCCCAGGTGGGCGCAGTGGTCGCGGTGCTGAAAGAGGTGGATGCGGATGCGGTTCTGCTTCTCGACATCGACTGGGATCTGGGGGGCGTGACCCTGAACGCACTTGCGGATCAGGTCGGAGGCTATCCGCACCGGCTGGCTTTGCGACCGAACCGGGGGATGGACAGCGGTCTCGATCTGGACGGCGACGGGAGACTGGGCGGGCCCGGCGATGCGCAGGGCTGGGGCGAGTACGCCGGACAGGGCGGCATGGCGATCCTGTCGCGGCGGCCTGTCGCGATGGAGGAGGTCAGGGACTTCACCGGCCTCTCCTGGACCGACCTGCCGGGACATCGAGCGCCGAACGGAACGCCCGAGGCGCAGCGGCTGTCGACGACAGGGCATTGGGACGTGCCCCTGATCTTGGCCGACGGCACGCGCCTGCACCTTCTGGCCTGGCACGCGACGCCGCCCGCCTTCGAGGCGCGGAACGTGGCGCGCAACAGGGACGAGACGCTGTTCTAGTCGCAGTTCCTCGACGCCGGCTTCGGGCCGCCCCCGGAGCGGTTCGTCCTTCTGGGCGATGCGAACGCCGACCCCGAGCGCGGCGAGGGGGACAAGAACGCGCTGGCCGATCTTCTGGCTCGGCCGGACCTGACAGACCCGGAAGGCACACGAGGCATCACCGCGGACTGGACGGAGCTCGAAGGCGGACCCGGCGCGCTGAGGGTCGACTACGTGCTTCCGTCCGCGACGCTTGAGGTGATCCGCGCCGGCATCCACTGGCCCGAAGACGACGGCGCCAGAGACGCTGCCGCGCGCACGGCCTCACGGCATCGGCTGGTCTGGGTCGAGGTCGAGACGCGGCCCTGACCCGGCACCGCTTGACGCTATGGAACGCCCGCGCTAGGCCCCGTCCGACCCATTCAGGAAGGCGTTTCCCCATGAGCACCCCCTCGCTTCTCATCCTGCCCGGCGACGGCATCGGCCCCGAAGTCATGGCCGAGGTCCGCAAGGTCATCGACTGGTTCGGCGACAAGCGCGGCCTGAAGTTCGAGGTGAGCGAGGATCTGGTCGGCGGCGCCTCCTACGATGTCCACGGCACCCCGCTGACGGACGAGGCGATGGAGCACGCGCAGTCGGTCGACGCGGTGCTTCTGGGCGCGGTAGGCGGGCCGAAGTACGACGTCCTCGACTTCAGCGTGAAGCCCGAGCGGGGGCTGCTGCGGCTGCGCAAGGAGATGGACCTCTATGCCAACCTGCGCCCTGCCCAGTGCTTCGATGCGCTGGCCGACTTTTCGTCGCTGAAGAAGGACGTGGTGGCCGGACTGGACATCATGATCATCCGCGAGCTGACGAGCGGCGTCTATTTCGGCGAGCCGCGCGGCATCTTCCAGGAAGGCAACGAGCGTGTCGGCATCAACACGCAGCGCTACACGGAAAGCGAGATCGCGCGGGTCGCGCGCTCGGCCTTCGAGCTGGCGCGGAAGCGGGGCAACAAGGTCTGCTCGATGGAAAAGGCGAACGTCATGGAGTCGGGCGTTCTCTGGCGCCAGGTGGTACAGGAGGTTCACGACGCCGAATATCCGGACGTCGAGCTGTCGCACATGTACGCCGACGCGGGTGCGATGCAGCTGACGCGCTGGCCCAAGCAGTTCGACGTGATCGTGACCGACAACCTCTTCGGCGACCTCCTGTCCGACCTCGCCGCGATGCTGACCGGTTCTCTCGGGATGCTGCCGTCGGCGTCGCTGGGTGCGCCGATGGCGAACGGCCGTCCGAAGGCGCTGTACGAGCCCGTCCACGGGTCGGCCCCCGACATCGCGGGGACAGGCAAGGCGAACCCCATCGCCTGCATCCTGTCCTTCGCAATGGCGCTGCGCTATTCGTTCGACAAGGGCGACGAGGCCACGCGGCTTGAGGAGGCGGTCAACGCCGTCCTGGCGGATGGCCTGCGCACGGCCGACCTTCTGGGACAGGACGGCGCGGCGCCCGTGTCGACCGCCGAGATGGGCGATGCTGTCGTGGCGAAGTTGTCCGCCAGCCTTTGATCCGGTCGCGGGCGGCGCCGTTCGGGTGCCGCCACACGGTCGCACGCTCGCCCGATTTGGGTGGATAAGTCCGGCAGGACTCTTCTGCCAAGGACCTTCAGCGATGAGAGCCATTTTCGCCTGCGCCGTGATTGCGGCCACCGCAGGTCATGCGAACGCGAAGACGTTCGACGAGATGTTCCCCGGCCACAAGGGCTATGAATACGCCGAGGTGAACGAGGCGCTGCGCAGCTTCGACTACCAGCAGGGCACCGTGCTCTTGCCGGGCGGGCAGGCAAGGCTCGAGGTGCCGGAGGGCTATTATTATCTTTTCCCGCAGGACGCGAACGTCGTTCTGACCTTCCTCTGGGGTAACCCCGAGGCCGAGACCCTGGGCATGGTGTTTCCCGCCGGCATGACACCGTGGGACGATGAGGTCTGGGGCGCGGACATCAACTTCGACGCCATCGGCTATGTGTCGGACGACGATGCCGAGGACTATGACTACAGCTCCCTCATGCGCGAGATGCAGGCCGACGCCCGCGTGGCCTCGGCGCAACGCGTCGCGGACGGATACGATACACTCGAGCTTCTGGGGTGGGCCGAGCCGCCCCGCTACGACAAGGCGTCGCGGAAGCTGCATTGGGCGATGGAGCTGAAGTTCGGCGGCGCGGACGCCAATTCTCTGAACTACTCGCTCCGGGCTTTGGGCCGCGAGGGCGTCATGACGGTCAACTTCATCGCCGGGATGGATCAGCTCGCCGCAATCAAGACCGCGCTGCCCGATGTCGCGCGCATGGTCACCTTCGTCGACGGCAAGACCTATGCCGACTTCGATCCATCGGTTGACCAGGTCGCAGCGGTCGGCGTCGCGGGCCTGATTGCGGGCAAGGTCCTGGCATCCAAGGCCGGGTTCCTGGCGGTCGGGCTTCTATTCCTGAAGAAATTCGGGATCCTGCTCCTGCTTCCGCTTGTGTGGCTGAAAAACGCCTTCCGCCGAAGCTGACATCGGTGCTCGAGCCTTGACGCCGACGGCGGCGTGGTGTCGTTCTGGCCGCATAGCACTAGCGACCGGAATCCGATGAGCCTCGAGAAATCGAACCTGAAGGGCGTCGCCTTCGCCCTTTTCGCTTTCGCGGTCTACTCGGGCCACGATGTCGTCATCAAGTTCCTGGGCGAGAACATCTCGCCCTTCCAGATCCTGTTCTTCAGTGTCCTGCTCAGCTTTCCGCTGGTCACGCTGATGATGATGCGCGAGCGCACGCAGGGGAACCTGAGGCCGGTCCATCCGGGCTATGTCGCAGTGCGGACCATCGCGGGAACGATCACCGGGGGCTGCGCCTTCTACGCCTTTTCCGTCCTGCCCTTGGCGCAGGTCTATGCCTTCATCTTCGCCGCGCCGCTTCTGATCACCGTGCTGTCCATACCGATCCTGGGTGAAAAGGTCGGCATGCACCGATGGGCTGCCGTGGCACTTGGTCTGATCGGCGTCCTGATCGTGCTGCGCCCGGGGGCGGCGCCCTTCACGCTCGGCCATATCGCTGGCCTGACCGCGGCGGCGGGCAGCGCCATCGTCAGCGTCGTCACGCGCAAGATCGGGCGTGAGGAGCGGAGCGCGGTGCTGATGCTCTATCCGATGATGACCAACGTGATCGTCATGGGCGCGATCCTGCCTTTCGTCTGGGTGCCGATCGAGTTGGGACAATTCGGGCTTCTGGCGCTGATGTCGACGCTCGGGTTCATCGGGGGCGTGTGCAGCATTGCCGCCTATCGCAACGGCGATGCGGCCATCGTCGCGCCGATGCAGTATTCCCAGATCATATGGGGCGCGCTGTTCGGGCTTCTCATCTTCTCGGAAGTGCCGGACCGTTACACGCTCGTGGGCGCGTGCGTCATCATCCTGGCCGGCATCTACGTCGTCGTGCGCGAAAGCCTGGGCGGGTCGAAGCACACCCCGGTGCTCGAGACCCGCACCCAGCCGCGCACGCCCTCGGGCATCACCATCAGCGCCATGCTGAGAGACCGTGCGGTGCGCGTCCTGCCGGGACATGAGGCCCTTGCAAAAGGGGCGGAAGCCAAGTAATCCGCCCCGCACGGTCGGGCAGTGGCGCAGCCTGGTAGCGCACCTGCTTCGGGAGCAGGGGGTCGGAGGTTCGAATCCTCTCTGCCCGACCAAGATCGACGCGGGCCCCTTCGGGGGCCTTCTTCGTCTGGGGGGAGGCCCGATGCTCGTCACCATTTCGCCCGCCAAGCGGCTCGACTGGACCGGGCGTGAGGGGGTCACGACCGAACCCGAGTTCCTGGCCGACGCCTCACGGCTGGCGGGGCACGCGCGGCAACTTTCGCTCAAGGCGCTGAAGGGCCTGATGGACCTGTCCGACGACCTCGCGCGGCTGAACCGCGAGCGGTTCCGCGACTTCGCCTCCGACCCTGGCGACGCGACGACCCGACCCGCAATCCACGCCTTCGCGGGGGATACCTATCGCGGCTTCGATGCCGCCTCGCTGGGTTCAGACGACATGGCCTGGGCGCAGGATCACCTGCGCATCCTCTCGGGTCTCTATGGCGTTCTACGCCCGCTCGACGCCATCCAGCCCTATCGGCTGGAGATGGGCAGCCGCCTGAAGACGCGGCGCGGCACGACGCTTTACGCCTATTGGGGCGACAGGATCGCAATGGCGCTGAACGAGGCGGCCGAGGCCGTCGGCACCGATGTCGTCGTCAACTGCGCCAGCCGCGAGTATTTCTCGGCCGTGGAGCTGAAAGCGTTGAAGCCGCGCGTCGTCACGCCAGAGTTCTACGAGGTGACGGGTGGCACGGGGCGGATGGTCGGCGTCTTCGCCAAGGTCGCACGGGGCGCCATGGCGCGCTTCATCGTCGACAACCGCGTGACGACGGTCGAGGGGCTGCGCGACTTCGACCTTGGAGGCTATCGCTTCGTTGCGGCCGAAGGCGACGGCGCAAGGCTGATATTCCACCGCGACGAGGACGTGCGGGACTAGGCGCGGGCGGCATCCGCCGCCTCGAAAGCGATCGCCTGCTGGAGCGGTTCGCTGTGCGGCGGCCGGGCGGCTTCGATGTGCCGGATGAGCTCGCCCTTCTTCACGGGCTTCGTCAGGTAGTAATCGATCCCCGCCGCCAAGATCTCTTCGGCGTCGCCTTCCATCGCGTGCGCCGTGATGGCAACGATGGGGCAGGGCATGGAACCTTCCGAGGCCTCGATGCGACGTATGCGGCGCGCGGCCTCCTTTCCGTCCATGCGCGGCATCGAGATGTCGGTGAAGACGATATCGGGCCGCCACCACTGGAAGATGTCGACCAGCTCCTGTCCGTTTTCGGCGAAGACGAGGTCGATGCTCAGGGATTTGAGCATCTTTTCGATGACCATGCGGTTGGTTCGGTTGTCCTCGGCCACGAGAACGCGCGCGAGGCGGGGTCCGGTCTCCCGGGGTGGCGTGTCGACGAGGTCGAATTCGGGTTCTGTCGCGTCGAAACACGCATCGAGTTGAGCGCTGTCGTCGTCGGGGGTCGTATCAGAGGTGACGGGACCCAGGACGGGCATATCGACCAGGACGGCGGGCGTAAAATCGCCCTCAGCCTCTGGCTGACTCTGAGGCTCCGGGGGGAGGACCGAGCGCAGGACGCGCAGCATCTCGGCGCGCAAGACGGGGCGTTGCAGGGCGCCCGCGAAGGCGGTCTGGCCTTTCGGCATCCGTCCGATGGTGTCGGTCACGAGGAAGATCGCAGCAGGGCGGTGATGGGCGGACACATCGGTTGCAAAGACCTCGACGTCTTCGGCCGCGTCGCTGCCGATGAAAACGATGTCCTCGGGTCCCGGCGGAAGCGCGTCGATTTCCTGCCTCGACGCCGCCACGACCGAGCGGAGGCCCATCAGCCCGAGTTGCTTGATGAGAATGTCGCGGTTCATGCCGTCGCGATCGAGGACGATGGCGCGGTGCATCCATCCGGGCGCCGAAACCTCGTCCGAAGCCGCGTCCTCGACGATCGGAAGCGTGATCTGGAAGCCGAAGACCGACCCCTGCCCTGCTTCGCTGTCGACCCAGACGTCGCCCTTCATCAGCTCGATCAGCCGACGCGTGATCGCAAGACCCAGGCCGGTACCGTCGTGAGTTCTGTCACGGTCGTTCTCGACCTGGTGAAATTCGCGGAAAATGTCGCCCAGCTTGTCGGAGGGGATGCCGACGCCGGTATCCTCGACCGTGAGGTGGATGCGGTACTCGGTATCGGCTTCGACCGGCAGCCCCACGACGCGGATCGCGACATGCCCTTCGGACGTGAACTTGATGGCATTGCCCACGAGGTTGGTCAGCACCTGCCGGATCCGTCCCGCGTCGCCCAGATAGCTCGTCGGCATGAAGAGGTCGTAGTCGACGGCGATCTGAAGCCCCTTGTCCGACGCACTGGGGCTGAGCAGCATGACGACGTCGTGGATGCAGCGTTCCAGATCGAACGGCCGCGCCTTCAGACTGACCTTGTCGGCCTCGATCTTGGAATAGTCGAGCACGTCGTTGATGATGACCAGAAGCGCCTCGCCCGAGGTGCGGATGGTGTCGATATAGGCGCGCTGCTCGTCGTCGAGGTCGGTCTCGGCCAGAAGGTCGGCCATTCCGATCACGCCGTTCATGGGCGTCCGGATCTCGTGGCTCATGTTGGCGAGGAAGGCCGACTTGGCGCGGTTCGCCGCTTCGGCGCGTTGGCTCGCCTCTTGCAGGGCATGCTCGCGCTCGATCTGGTCGGTGATGTTGAGCGCCAGCGTGACGAGGTCCCCATCGCGCGTGCGGCGGTCGATGAGCTTGATATAGGTTCCGTTCCAGACCTTGAGGACCGCGCTTTCGATGCGGTTGGCCTTGAGCCGGTCCAGCATCTTCTGCTTCCACGTCGCCGCCTTGATGCGGCCGGTGTCGACGATGCCTTCCTCAGCCAGAAGAGCGAAAAGCTCGGACAGCGCGATGCCGGGCCGCACCATCTCGAGCCCGTCGAAGATCGCGAGATAGGCGCGGTTCGCCGCAATCAGCACGTCGTCGGGACCGAAGACCGCGAAGCCGTCGCGGATCGTTTCAAGCGAGTCCCACAGCCGCCGCTCGGCGATGGTGATCGCGCTTTCGGCGGTGCGCAGGTTTTGCTGCGCGCGGTCATACCGTTCCTGAAGCAGGGCCGCCTCGGTCCGGACGCTCGCCACCTCTTCCTGCGTCACCGCGATCTCGCTCGACAGGTGGCGGGCGTGAAGCGACAGGCTTTCGTTGGCCTGGTAGAGTTCGGACTTCATCTGCTGGAGAAGCCGCTCGGCCGCGAGCCGGGCGCGGCGCTCGGAGGCCAGTTGGTTCGACAGGTCCATTGCGTGCGCTCCCTCTCGGCAACGCACTCGTTATGAAATCCTTTAGGTAAACGAAGGCTTAAGCGTCATAGACGCTCGATCGCCAGCGCGATTCCCTGCCCGCCTCCGATGCACATTGTGACCAGCGCCCGCTTGCCGCCGATACGCTCGAGTTCGTAGAACGCCTTGATGGTAAGGATGGCACCCGTCGCGCCAACGGGGTGACCCAGTGCGATGGCGCCGCCGTTCGGGTTGACCCGCGCCGGATCGAGGCCGAGGCCCTTGTTGACGGCGAGCGCCTGCGCGGCGAAGGCTTCGTTCGATTCGATCACGTCGAAGTCGGCGACTGTCAGGCCGGTGCGCTTCAAGAGCGCCTCGACCGCGGGCACTGGACCAATGCCCATGACCTCGGGCCGGACGCCGGCGTGGGCGTAGCCGACGATCCGCGCGCGTGGGGTCAGTCCTGCCGCCTGCGCCGCCTCGGCGGTGGCGAGGACCAGAGCCGCGGCGCCGTCGTTGATGCCGCTCGCGTTGCCGGCGGTGACGCTGCCGTCCTTCTGAAAAGCCGGGCGTAGGGACGCGAGCTTGTCGAGAGAGGTCTGCTTGGGGTGCTCGTCCGTGTCGAACGCGACCGTTTCGCGCTTCACCTTCACCTCAACGGGCACGATCTGGTCCTTGAAGCGCCCCTCGGCGATGGCGCTCGCCGCGCGTTCCTGGCTCTCCATGGCGAAGGCGTCCTGCGCCTCGCGGGAGACGTTGTGTTCCTTCGCGACATTTTCCGCGGTGACGCCCATGTGACCTGTGCCGAAGGGACAGTTGAGCGCGCCCAGCATCATGTCCTGCGCGCTGGCGTCGCCCATCTTCTGACCCCAGCGCGCCTGCGGCAGGATGTAGGGCGAGCGGCTCATGCTCTCGGCGCCCCCGGCAAGTCCGAAGTCGGCGTCGCCGAGCGTCAGCGCCTGGACGACCGACACGATCGCCTGCGCGCCCGAACCGCAAAGACGGTTCACGTTCATCGCAGGTGTGCCGCTGGGGATACCTGCCTCCATCGCGGCCACGCGGCTGAGGTACATGTCGCGCGGTTCGGTATTGATGACGTGACCGAAGACCACGGTGCCGATCTGCGAGGGCTCGACTCCCGACCGCTCCATTGCTGCCCTTGCCACGGTCGCGCCGAGGGTGATCGGCGCCACATCCGCCAGGCTGCCGCCGAAGGTGCCGATGGCGGTCCGTGCGCCCCCGAGGATGACGATATCCTTCATGTTCTTCACTCCGAGTCAGGTCGGCTCAAGGAAACAGGTTCGCCCGCTCGCGGCCAGTGCGGAAATTTTCTGCGACGGAAATGCCTGCCAGCTCCGTTGAATGCACATGATCGGAACATGGAGTGCATACCGATGGACAAGAACAAGTTGAAGATCCTGCTGGCCACCACCCTGATCGCCGCCGGCGCAGGGATGGCGATTGCGCAGGACACTGCCACGACGCCCGACGCCGAAGCGACCGAAGCCGGGCCGATGGATTTCGCCACGCTTGACGCCGACGGCTCGGGCGAGATCACGGTCGAGGACATGGAGGCGATGCGCGCCAACCGCTTCGCCGAGTTCGACACGAACGGCGACGGCAATGTCACGCTCGAGGAGTTCACCGCCCACGCGCAGGCGAAGGCAGCCGAGCGGGCGGGCGAGATGTTCGGACGTCTCGACGCCGACGGCGACGGAAACCTCAGCCGCGACGCGCTTGAAGCCCGCATGGGCCGCGGGGGTCCGGGCGCCCGGATGATCGACCGCTTCGACACCGACAACTCGGGAGGTGTGAGCCAGGAAGAGTTCGACGCCGCGAAAGAGCGGATGACCGAGCGTCGCGGCATGCGAGGCGGACATGACGGGGAAAAAGGCGGGTGGCACAAGTTCCGCAACTGACGCCAGCCGCATGCGAAGCCGGATTGCCTGACGGGCGGTCCGGCGCTACGCCGGGGTCGCGATGGACGGACAGAACTCAAGGCCAGACGCCCCGGCGGACGAGGCGCCCGACGCGGCGCTTCTCGTCGCCTTCGCCAATGGTGACGCGGCGGCGGGGCGCGACCTCGTCGCCCGCCTCGCCCCGCGGCTGTTCGGTTATTCCGTGCGCGTCCTGGGCGACAGGGCCGAGGCCGAGGACGTGGTGCAGGAGACCATGATGAAGCTGTGGAAGGTAGCACCGGACTGGCGGCAGGGTGAAGCTCAGGTCTCGACCTGGGCCTACCGGGTTGCGGTCAACCTCTGCACCGACCGCCTGCGGCGGCGAAAGGTGCGCGGTCAGGTCCCGCTGGAGACCGTGCCCGAACCGGAAGCCGACATCGCCTCGGCGGTCGACCGGATGACCGAAACCGCGCGCGCCGATGCCTTGCAGGCGGCGCTGGACGAGCTGCCCGACCGGCAGCGCCAGGCGGTCGTCCTGCGGCATCTCGAAGGTCTGTCGAACCCGGAGATCGCGGCGATCATGGACATCGGGGTGGAGGCCGTCGAAAGTCTGACCGCCCGCGGAAAGCGCGCCCTTGCGGCCATCCTGGCCGGGCGCAGGGAAGAACTGGGGTATGACAATGGATAGCTCTCAGGACGGCCGCGATGATCGAGCGCTGGACGCGCTATTCGAGGCCGGGCGCGCAAGGCCTCCCCTGCCCTCGTCCGCGTTTCTTTCGCGCCTCGAGGCCGACGCGGTGGCGTCCCTGTCGCAACGCCCCGTCGAGACCGCCCCCCGGCGGCGGGGCCTCCCCCGGCGGTTCGGCTTCCCCGGGATCTTCGCTGCCTCGGGATTGTCTCTTTCGGCGGCGGCGGGCGTGATCATCGGCTTCGCCTCGCCGGACCTCGTCAGCCCCTATACGACGCTGTCCGACACCGGCGACGATATTGCGACGCTCTACACCTTCCTTCCGGGCGCTGATCTTGCCGCCCTCGACGAGTGACCCCATGACCGACACCTCGCCTGAACAGCAGCCGAAGCCTGCCACGCCGCGCCACCGAGGGCGCTGGGTGATGCCCCTTCTCTTCGTATCGCTCGCCGTTAACCTTCTGGTCGTGGGACTCGTGGTCGGTCACGCGCTGTCGCCCGATGCCCGCTTCGAGCGTGAAGGGCGGCCCGCGCGCGGGGTCATCGGAGAACCGTTCATCCGCGCGCTGCCCGACGCCGACCGGCGCGCGCTTATGCGCGATGTGATGCAGGACCGTGACCGGATCCGGGAAAGTCGCGAAAGCCTGAAGCAGCGCTTCGAGGCGTTCCTCGCCGCCCTGCGCGCGGTTCCTTTCGATTCGGACGAGGTGCGCCGCCTGCTTCTGGAACAGCGCGAGGCCGCGGTCGGACGCCAGGAAATCGGCGAAGCACTGTTGATGAAGCGCCTGGACGAGATGAGCGACGACGAGCGCGCCGCTTACGCCGACCGGCTGGAGGAGTCGCTGGCGCGTCTCAGGCGGCGCTGAACTCGACCCGATTCCGACCTGCGGACTTGGCACGGTAGAGGACTTTGTCCGCGATTTCGAAGGCCTGCGAGATCGGCGTCATGCCGGAGCCACCGATCCTGTCGAACGTTCCTGTCAGGGCGGCATGGTGGACTAGGGTGTCGATGCAGTGGACGGCGACGCCAATGCTGGCCGTCACCGGTACGCTGCGGTCGGCCTCGAGCGATACCGGTCTGGAAGAAATCGCGTCGCGCAGTCGTTCCGCCGTGCGCTCGACCTCGCGGCCCTCGGTCTCGGGCAGGATCACCAGGAACTCCTCGCCTCCGTAGCGGCAGACCAGGTCGCAGGCTCTCAGGTTGTCGCGCAGCCGTGCCGCGGTCTCGACCAGAACTCGGTCTCCCGAGGTGTGGCCGAAGCGGTCGTTGATCTCCTTGAAATGGTCGATGTCGATAAGCATCAGTGCAAAGCCCCGTTCGTCGTCATGGGCGCGAAGCACCATGTCGGCCAGGTAACTTTCGGCGTATCGGCGATTGTAGAGACCGGTCAGCGGATCGGTGGCGGCCAGTCGGTAGCTTTGTTCGTCGGACTGCCTGAGGCTGTCACGAAGACGCTTGCGCGAAAGCATCGCGTCGATGCGGATTGCCAGCTCTTCTCCGGTGGAGCTGCCGGCGGCGACGTCGCCTGCACCCAGATTCAGGGCGCGCGTGGCGATGTCGGGACGGTCGCCCGGATGGACGACCAGTACTGGGGCATGACGCGAATGGCTGCGGTCGCGCAGTTCGGGTAAAAGCGTGTCGAGAGACAAATACCCCGGTCCGCTGACAAAGACGTAGGCCTCGGGAGCTGCGGCGCTCGCATCGTCCCTCAGAACCTCGTCGAGCGAGGGCGTGTCGAAGCGATGCGGGAGGGTCGTCCCGAGGATATTGGGCAGGGCCGGCATCGAGGCGAGGTCTCCCACGCAGGCCACATGCGCGCGACGACGGAACCCTGCCGCGGCCTCGGCGAACCCGAAGCTTGTGGCGGTCGCGCGACGCCGCTCGCACTCCCTCTCGGTCTCGCCGTCGCGCAACAGGCCCCGGATCCGCGCGAGAAGAAGCGCATCCGGCATTGACCGGCTGAGGATGTCGCGCGCGCCTGATCGCAGGGTTTGAAGCCGGCGCATTGGCGAAGGCGCCGTATCCAGACAGAGGATCGGGGCATGGGCCAGACCTGGCGTGCCTCGCAGCCCGGAAATAACCTCGCCCGAAGAGCCCCCGTGAAGGCCGAGGACGATAAGGTCGGGTTCGGGTGCGTCCAACCGCCCTGCCTCGGCCGGGGTTTCGGCGCTGGCGACGCGGTGGTGGGCCTGCTCGACCAGAGCGGACAGCCGTATCCGGTTGGTGGCGACCGAATCGATGACGAAAACGCACTTGGGCATTCGGTTGGGCTTTCGTTAAACAGCGAGGACCGATGCCGTCAGTTTTGGCGAAAACGGTTAACGAAACCTTTCCGGGAGCCAGGCCAGCCGAGGTTTGGCAGCACGCCGCGTATTTGACAGCGAAGCGGAATGATCGCTTGATGCAACTGAACGGATGGGAGACCGCATGACCCCCCTCTCGCGCGATTCAGCCGAGCTTCTCGCCATTGAGGCCCTGTCGTGGCTTGTCGGCAACGACGATCTCTTGCCGACGTTCCTGGGAGCGACGGGTGCGACGGAGGCCGATCTGCGGGAAAGGGCGAGGGATGCGGACTTTCTGGCGTCAGTCCTGGATTTCCTGTTGATGGACGACGCCTGGATTTCGGCCTTCTGCCAGTCGGCCGACTACAAGCCCGACTTTCCGATGCGCGCCCGCGCGGCCCTGCCGGGCGGTGCCGAGGTCAACTGGACCTGATCAGGCCGTCTCGCGCCGCGCCTTCTGACTGGACGCCGGGGTGTTCTGATCAATGAAGTTCAGCACCAGCGGCCGGATGTTGTTTCGCCAGCTCTTGCCGGCGAAGATGCCGTAGTGACCCGCCTTGGGCTCGAGGTGCGAGGCCTTCTTCGAGGCGGGCAATCCGGTCAGCAGGTCCAGTGCGGCGAGGCACTGTCCCGGCGCCGAGATATCGTCCTTCTCGCCCTCGACGGTCTTGACCGCGACGTCCGTGATTGCGCCGATGTCGACCTTCCGTCCTGCGACGGTGAAGTCGTTTCGGGCAATCTCGCGGTTCTTGAATATGCGTTCGACGGTCGAAAGATAGAACTCGGCCGTCATGTCCATCACGGCGAGGTATTCGTCGTAGAACTTGTTGTGCTTGTCGTGGTCGCCCGCTTCGCCCTTGGCGACGCGCACGATCTGTTCGCTGAACGCCCGGCTGTGCGTTTCGCCGTTCATCGACATGAAGGACGAGAGCTGCAGCAGGCCCGGATACACCTTTCGGCCGACCCCGGCATACTTGTAGCCGACGCTCTGGATGATGAATTGCTCGAGCTGCCCCATCGTCACACGGCGGCCAAAGTCGGTCACATCGGTCCGCGCGGCGTCGGGGTCAATGGGACCGCCGATCAGCGTCAGGGTGCGGGGCTGCGCCTTGGGCTCTTCCGCCGCGAGATAGGCGGTGGCGGCAAGGGCCAACGGCGCGGGCTGGCAGACAGCGATGACGTTGATCGATGGACCCAGATGCCGGATGAAATCCGACAGGTACATCGTGTAGTCCTCGACGTCGAACTTGCCGGCGCTGACGGGAATGTCGCGCGCGTTGTGCCAGTCGGTGATCCAGACTTCCGCGTCCGGTAGCAGGCTTTGAACCGTCGAGCGCAGGAGCGTGGCGTAGTGCCCGGACATGGGCGCAACGAGAAGGATGCGGCGTTTGCGTTCGGCGCGTCCCGAAGCGCGGAAGCGGATCAGGTTGCCGAAGGGGCGCGACAGTTCGGTCTGAACCGTCACGACGTGGTCGCGGCCGTCGTCGCCCACGATCGCGTCTATCCCCCAGTCGGGCTTCACGACCATGCGCGAAAAGCTGCGCTCCGTCACCTCGCCCCAAGCCGCCATCAGGCGGAATACCGGGTGAGGCACCGCCCCGAAGACCGGGTAGGACGCCATGGCGAATGCCGTCGCACCGATCCACTGGTTGGTGTTGCGGACCGTTTCCATCAGATCGTAGGTCATCATCTGTCGCATGGACATATCCCTGCTGCGCCAAACCTGCCTTTGCCATGACGCCGGGTCACGAGTAAGGTTCCAGCAGGATGCTGCAGATGCAAAGTAGGTCGGATAGTAGCGCATGACAACTGAAGAAACCGGAAACGAGGCCGAGCGGCTGGAGCTGTTGAACAAAAACCTCGCCCGGATCGAGGAATTGTCGCAGCGTCTTGTCGCTGCGCTGGCTCACAAGAAGTCGTCTCCGTCCGGTCTTCAGGGCCCCGGCCACGAGCTCTATGCCAAGGCCGCTGCCGCCTACATGTCGGAAATGGTGACGCACCCGTCGAAGATATTCGAGAACCAGGTCCAGTATTGGGGCAAGGCGCTGACCCACTACCTTGAGGCGCAACAGACCCTGATGCAGGGAAAATTGGCCCCTCCGCAGGACACTGGCCCCAAGGACCGCCGCTTTTCGAGCCCACTCTGGGACGAGCACCCCTATTTCAACTTCATCAAGCAGCAGTACCTGCTGTCGTCCGCCGCGATCGCGGATGCCGTCGACGATCTGGACGAGCTGGATTCGAAGGACAAGAAGCGACTGCGATACTTCTCGCAGCAGATCATCGACATGATGAGCCCGACGAATTTCCTGGGAACGAACCCCGAGGCGCTCGCGAAGGCGGCCGAAACCCAGGGACAGAGCCTTGTCGACGGGCTCGAGAACCTCGTCCGCGACATCGAAGCGTCGGACGGCGAGCTTCTGGTGACTCTGGCCGACAAGAACGCCTTCAAGGTCGGCGGAAACATCGGGACGGCGGAAGGCTCGGTCGTCTATCGAAACGAGTTGTTCGAGCTGATCCAGTACGCGCCGACCACCGAGAAGGTGCACCGGGTCCCGCTTCTGATCTTCCCGCCGTGGATCAACAGGTTCTACATCCTCGACCTGAAGCCGCAGAACAGCCTGATCCGCTGGATCGTCGACCAGGGCTATACGCTGTTTGTCGTATCCTGGAAGAACCCCGACGCCTCCTACCGCGACTTCGGCATGGACGATTATGTCGAGAAAGGCTTCCTGACGGCCATCGATCAGGTCAAGGAGATCACCGCCCAGAAGAAGGTCAACGTCATCGGCTACTGCATCGCCGGCACGACTTTGGCCCTGACGCTGGCCCTGATGAAGAAGCGGAGGGACACATCCGTCGCCTCGGCCACTTTCCTTACGACGCTGACCGACTTCGAGGACCAGGGGGAGGTCGGCGTCTTCCTGTCGAACGATTTCTTGGACTCGATCGAGGAACAGGTTCAGCGCGTGGGCGTGCTGGAAAGCTTCATCATGAGCCGGACGTTCAGCTATCTCCGTTCGAACGACCTGATCTACGGCCCCGCCATCCGCAGCTACATGATGGGAGAGGCGCCGCCCGCCTTCGACCTTCTCTACTGGAACGGCGACGGCACGAACCTGCCCGCCCGCATGGCCATCGAATATCTGCGTGGCCTCTGCCAGGAGAATCGCTTCGCCCGCGACGGCTTTACCGTCCTGGGCGAAACCGTGCGCATCGGGGACATCAGTGTGCCGCTCTGCTCGGTCGCCTGCGAAACCGATCACATCGCCGCATGGCCATCGTGCTACCAGGGCGTCCGCCGGATGGGCAGCAAGGACCGGACCTTCATCCTGTCGGAAAGCGGACATATCGCGGGCATCGTGAACCCGCCCTCCAAGAAGAAATACGGACATTACGTCAACGACGACTGGCCCGAGAACGCGTCGGATTGGCGCGAGGCGGCCCAGCACAGTGATGGCTCGTGGTGGCCGACGTGGGAGGCCTGGCTGGCGGGGTGGTCGGGCGCGATGATCGCCGCGCGTACGCCCGGCACCGAAAAAGGACATTCGATCCTCGCGGCGGCTCCTGGAACCTACGTCACGGAGCATCCTGCCCTCGCGTGACGATTTTTTTGCCCTGGAACCGCGGATTCGGGGGCTATTACCAGACCAAGTTACTGAAATCGTGATATTTTAAATTATTGCTGCACTGCAGCATTGCCTCTTGATTTCTGCGCTGCAGCGTGTATGTATTGTGCACACGCAGCAACGCGGGTCCTCCCCGCCAGCTAACCAGGAGAGAGACCAATGGCCAAAGCCACACAAGACTACACCAAGATGATGAAAGACATGATGGGCACCTTCCCCGTGGACACCTCCGCGATGCAGGAAGCGTTCAAGACGCAAGCCTCGTTCGCCGACCGTATGTCGAAGGTTGTTCTGGAAGCCGCCGAGAAGTCGACCGAGATTTCCGCCAGCTGGACCAAAGCCACCATCGGCAAGCTCGGCGTCGTGACCAACGTCAAGGAAGACCCGGCCGACTACACCAAAGCCATGACCGACTTCGCTTCGGCCCAGGCCGAGATGAGCGCCGAGTCGATGGCGTCCTTTGCCGAGATCGCGAAGAAGGTCCAGATGGAGACCGTCGAGCTGATGCTCGCCGCCGGCAAAAACTTCGGTGACGACGCCACGAACGCCGTCAAGAAGGCCACCGATGACATGACCGCCGCCGCGAAGAAGGCAGCCGTCAAGTAAGATTTCGAGTTCAGATCGCCAACTCCTCCCTGTTGGCATCTTACCTCCGGCGGGTCCTTGCGGCCCGCCGATTTTTTTGGCCGTTCCCGGCTTCAGCCCGGCGACATGCCCCGCAGCCTCTCGGACCTGCGCCGCAGGATCTCCAGCGTCGCAAGCAGCAGGATCGACAGCGCGACTAGAATCGTGGCAACCGCGAGGATCGTCGGGCTGATCTGCTCCCTCAGACCCGTGAACATCTGCCAGGGCAGTGTCTTCTGTCCCGCCGATCCCACGAAAAGAACGACCACCACCTCGTCGAAGGACGTGATGAAGGCGAAAAGCCCGCCCGAGATGACCCCCGGAAGGATCAGTGGCATCTGCACCCTGAAGAATGTCGTCACCGGGTCCGCGCCCAGGTTCGCCGAAGCCCGCGTCAGCGAACGGTCGAACCCGACGAGCGTCGCGGTCACCGTGATGATGACGAAGGGAATGCCCAGAGCCGCGTGCGCAAGGACGACGCCCCAGTAGGTCCCTTGAAGTCCGATCCGCGAATAGAAGAAATACATGCCCGCGGCCGAGATGATGAGTGGCACGATCATGGGCGAGATCAGCACCGCCATGATCACCCGCCGGAAGGGAACGTGCTGCTGGCTGAGTCCGATGGCGGCCAGCGTGCCGAAGCTCACGGACAGGATCGTCGCCATCGGCGCGATTCGGAAAGAGTTCCACAGCGCCTGCTGCCAGTCGTTGTTGGTGAAGAAGTCGCGGTAGTGCTTCAGCGAGTATCCGTCCGGGTCGAGCGCCAGCATCTTCGGTGTGAAGGTGAAGAAGTCTTCGGCGTTGAACGACAGAGGAATGATGACGGCGATCGGGGCGATCAGGAAGAAGAAGATCAGCCCGCAGATGACGCGGAAGGTATAATACCAGACGCGCTGGCCGGTCGTGGCATAGATCGGCAGTCCGCTCATCTCAGCCTCCCAGCTTCACGTTGTCGATCCCGACCATGCGGTCGTAGGTGTAGTAAAGCATCAGGACCGCAGCGAGGAGGATGGTGCCCAGCGCCGCCGCCAGTCCCCAGTTCAGCGAGGACGAGATGTGATAGGCGATCCGGTTCGAGATGAAGACCCCGGATGTGCCGCCGACCAGTTCGGGCGTGATGTAGTAACCGATGGACAGGATGAAGACGAGGATCGACCCCGCCCCGATGCCCGGTACCGAGTTCGGGAAGTAAACGCGCCAGAACGCCGTCCAGTCTGTCGCCCCCAGGCTCTTTGCGGCGCGGACGTAAGTCACCGGGATCGTCTTCATCACGGAATAAAGCGGCAGGATCATGAACGGCAGCAGGATATGCGTCATGGCGATGATCGTGCCGGTCTGGTTGTTGATGAGCACGAGTCGCCCCGTGTTGCTGACGATGCCGATCCATACGAGCAGATCGTTGATGACCCCCTGTTGCTGGAGGAGGATCTTCCAGGCGCTGGTCCTGACCAGAAGCGAGGTCCAGAAGGGAAGAAGCACCAGGATCATCAGCAGGTTCGCCGAACGCATCGGAAGGTTCGCCAGAAGCCACGCAATGGGATAGCCGAGGATGATGCAACTGATCGTGATGATCAACGACATCACCAGCGTGCGCTGGAACAGCATCAGGTAGATGCTCTCGCGATCCGGACGCTTCTCGATGCCGTTCGGCGTGAGTTGAAGGTCGATGGCGTTCAGGAAATACCCAATCGTGTACTCGCTCGAGTAGGTGCGCAGGGTGTTCCACACCTCGGTCTCACCCCATCCGTCATCCATCTCGACGAAGGCGGCGCGGTAATCGACCGAAGGCAGGTCTGCCTCCGCAGCCGCGCGAAGCTGATCGGCACCCGGCCCAGCGTAAGTCGCAAGCGCCTCCAGCGTCGCGTCGCGTTCCAGATCGACGCCCAGCGCGGCATAGACGGCTTCCCAAGGCTCTTCCTCGGCCACGACGTCGTCGTCGATCAGCGCGATGTAGACCGCCCAGGCCGTGTAGGCGCGCGTCGTGCGTGGAAGAATCTGCGCAATCTCTGCCGAGGGCGCGAATGCGATGTCTCCACCGGTCGGTTCGGCGGTCAGGGCTTTGACGCGCGCGCGTTCGGACTTCAGGAGGGCGTCGTCGCTGTCGTCGGCGTTGTTCATCAGGCCGTACCAGAACCCGGCCTCGCCCCAGCTTTCGTCGAGGTCCTCCAGAGCGTCCTGGGTCTCTTCGCCGATGTCGTCCAGCCGCCGGCCCGACGAGCGGAAAAGCGAGCTGACGCCGGCACTTTCATAGTTGAGGCGGGTGCCAAGCTGGGTGTGCTTCTTCGCCTCTGCAGCCAGGAACAGATCGAAGTACAGATCCTCGAAGGTCGGTTCGCCCGGCACCTCCAGCGACGACTGGTCCAACCCCGCCACGGTCTGCGGCAGCGTATCGGCGACGATGCGGTTTTCGACCGAGCGGAACAGCATGTCCGCGATAGGTGCAATGAAGGTGACAAGGATGAAGATGAGAAGCGGGGAAACGAGCAAGAGCGCCCGCATCTTCTCGCGGCGAAGCGCGCGGTTGAGGCTCGTTTTCAGTGGCGTGCCGTCGGCCGAGAGGACCGGGCCCGCCTCGGCGCGATCGGCCGTCCGAAGCGCGTTGTCGGGCGTGGCGCCTGTGATCTGGTCCGGTCCCGTCGCCGCGTCCGTCATTCGCCGTGTCCCTCCACGACGAGGATGGTGCTGTCAGCGGTGCGCCGCCGTATATCGGCGACTTCCTGGTACTCGGGGTCGTGGTAGGCCTTGAGGGCGGCTTCGTACGACGGAAACTCGATCACTACATGCCGGGCATGGGCCTCGCCCTCGACGATTTCGCTCTGGCCGCCCCTCACGATGAACCGGCCGCCAAGACCTTCAAGGATCGGCGTGTCCCGCGAGATGTACTCCTTGTACGCCTCGGGATCGCGGACCGTGATGTGACCGATGATATAGCCTTTCGGCATGACGTCCCCCTCGATGATGTGCGGGGCCCCGAAGGGCCCCGCGACGTCGGATTATTGCGACAGCCAGTTCTGGAAACGGGCTTCCACGTCGTCCTGATTGTCAGCCCACCACTCGATGTTGTTGACCAGATAGTTCTTCTGGTTCTCGGGGTTGGTGGGCATGTGCGGCGCCATCTCGATGCCGAGGTCGGCATGGGTCGAGACGAGCGGCTGCGAAGACGCACGAGCCGGACCGTACGAGATGTACTTGGCCTGATCGGCCAGACGCTGCGTGTCGGTGGCAAAGTTCAGGAAGTGCATCACGCGGTTGAGGCGCGGCTCGTCGAGCCCTTCGGGAACGATCCAGCCGTCGAAGTCGAAGACCTGCCAGTCCCAGAGCATCGCGATCGGCTGGTTCTGCTCGGCGATGGCCGAGAACAGACGACCGTTGTAGGTCGAGCCCATGACCACTTCGCCGTCGGCGAGAAGCTGGGGCGTCTCGGCGCCGGCCGACCACCAGATCACGTCGTCCTTGATCGTGTCGAGCTTGGCGAGAGCACGCTCTACACCATCCTCGTCGAGGACGTCATAGAGGTCTTCCTTGGCGACGCCGTCGCAGAGAAGAGCCCATTCGATGTTCTTCTTCGGACGCTTTTCAAGCGCGCGCTTGCCGGGGAAGGTCTCGGTGTCGAAGATCGCGCAGACGCTGTCCGGCGTGGCACCGTTCCACTCGGCCACGTCCGTGCGATAGCCGAAGGTTGTCGAGAAGACGATCTGCGGGATGAAGCAGTCGTTGATCGCGCTGTCGCCGAAGTCTTCCGACGCAGGCGTGCCATCCGGCGCAGCGGCCAGAGACTCGTCCAGGTCGACTTCCATCGCGAGACCTTCGTCGCACAGGCGCTGGCTGTCCGGACCTTCGACGTCGACGAGGTCGTAGGTCATGTTTCCGGCTTCCGAGGCGGCGCGGATCTTGGCAGTCGATTCGTTCGAGCTTTCGTCCCAGGTGACGTTAACGCCGGTCGCTGCCGCATAAGGCTCGGTGTAGGCCTTTTGCTGGCTGGACTGATAGGCGCCGCCCCAGGACATGATCGTCATCGAATCCGCGCAGTTCTCGCAGGGGGGCAGGTCCTGCGCACCGGCGATCACCGGAGCGACAGCCAGAGCCGTCGAGGCCAAAAGTATTCTCAGTTTCATTTCAATCTCCCAGTCATTGTACCCGTTAATGTCACTTGGCCGATGCGCCCCGGGCCGGGCGCGCCGGTGATCCGCTCAGGCGTCCAGCGCCCGGCAATCGGACGGAAGCCAGCCGATCTCGATCTGGCGGCCCGGCTCGAGCCGGGCCTGATCGGGGGCGTTCCGTGTCTTGACGACAAAATCGTCCTTGCCCGCGACCCGCAGCCGGGTCCGGAAGATGTCACCCATGTAGATGAATTCCAGCACCTCGGCCTTGAGCGTGTGCGCCCCAGGCATAAGCCGGTCCTTGTTGAACTCGACGCGCTCCGGACGGATCGAAACAAGGGTCTTTTCCCCAGGTTTGGTGACGTTCACGGGCTTGGCGTCGATCAGGTCGCCCGACGTCAGTCGGACGGTGCAGCGATCGCCGTCGATCTTGTCGATGACACCCGACAGCGTGTTGTTCTCGCCGATGAACTGCGCCACGAAACTGTTCTCTGGCTCTTCGTAAAGCTTGTCTGGCGGCGCCAGCTGCTGGATGCGGCCATCATCGAAGACTGCCACGCGGTCGGACATGGTCAGCGCCTCGGTCTGGTCGTGCGTCACATAGACCGTGGTGATGCCCAGAGAATGCGCAAGGTTCGTTATCTCGAACTGCATGTGCTCGCGCAGCTGCTTGTCGAGAGCGCCGAGGGGTTCGTCCATGAGGACGAGCTCGGGCTCGAAGACCAGCGCGCGCGCAAGAGCGACGCGTTGTTGTTGGCCGCCTGAAAGCTGCGCCGGGCGGCGCCCGCCGAAGGCACCCATCTGCACCATGTCGAGCGCGCTCTTCACGCGCTCTTCCCGCGCGGACTTGTCCACCTTCCGGACTTCCAGTGGGAAGGCCAGGTTTTCGGCGACGGTCATATGCGGGAAAAGCGCGTAGTTCTGAAACACCATGCCGATGCCTCGCTTGTGCGGCGGGATGTTGTTGATCGGCCGCCCATCGAGAAGGATCTCTCCGTGGGTCGCCGTCTCGAACCCGGCCAGCATCATGAGGCAGGTGGTCTTGCCCGACCCCGAGGGCCCCAGCATCGTCAGGAATTCGCCCTTGCCGATCGAGAGGTTCAGATCCTTCACGACAAGCGTTTCGCCGTCGTAACTCTTCTGCACATGGTCGAATACAACGAACTCGTCTGTGCCGTCTCTCACGTCGGACAATCCCCCCGGATCCCTGCTGCGTTCCCGCGATTCAACACGATGCGGGCTCCAAGTGCAACTTTCCCCTAGGTAAGGCCGCCTCGACCGCCGTTTGCGGCGTTCCTGATGCGGATTCCGGCATTGCCAGGGTGTCATGCGGAAATCGTGTTCGCTTCGATGCCGTAGGGGAACCCGGTGATGTCGACAGCGCCCTTTTCGTTCAGGACGAGAATATCGTGCTCTCGATATCCGCCCGCGCCAGGCTGCCCTTCGGGGATCGTCAGCATCGGCTCCATCGAAACGACCATGCCGGGTTCAAGCACGGTGTCGATATCCTCGCGCAGTTCCAAGCCTGCTTCCCGTCCGTAATAGTGACTGAGAATGCCGAAAGAGTGGCCGTACCCGAAGGTGCGGGACTGCAGCAGCCCCTCATCTGCGAAGAAACGGTTGATCTCGGCGCAGATACCCGAACATGTGGCGCCGGGGCGGATAAGGCTCATCCCAAGCTCATGTGCCGCGACGTTTGCTTGCCAGATCCGCTGCGTCTCGGGATCCGGCTCGCCAAGGTACAAGGTGCGCTCGAGCGCGGTGTAGTAGCCCGAGATCATGGGGAAGGTATTGAGGCTGAGAAGATCCCCTGCCGCAAGCTTCCGCGCCGTGACCGGGTTGTGCGCGCCATCGGTGTTCAGGCCCGACTGGAACCAGACCCAGGTGTCCCGATATTCGGCCTCGGGGAACGCCTCCGCGATCGCCAACTCCATCGCGTCCCGTCCCGCCATCGCCACGTCGATCTCTCTCGTGCCGATCCGGATCGCGTCGCGGATCGCCTTGCCGCCGATGTCGGCGACGCGGGCGCCTTCAGTGATCAGCCGGATTTCGGCGGGCGACTTGATCATGCGCGCACGCATGACGTCCGGCGCGATGTCGATCAGGTCCGACAGACCCAGCATCTCGCGAGCGGCCCGCTCGGACGCCAGCGTCATGTGGTCGCCTTCGATCCCCAGGCGATCGACGCGGCCCAGGACCGATCCGACCGCGCGCCAGTAGTTGTTTCGCTGCCAGTCGGTATAGATCACGTTGTCCGCGACCGACCGCCGCCAGGGCTGGCCCAAGTCGATGTTGGCCGAGATCGTGGTGCAGCGGTCCGGCGTCACGACACAGCCGTAGGGCCGTCCGAAGCTGCAATAGAGAAAGCCCGAGTAGTAGGCGATGTTATGCATCGAGGTGAAGAGAACGGCGGGGATATCGCGCCTTGCCATGATGGCCCGCAGCGTCGAAAGACGCGCGTCGTATTCATCGCGGCCGAATGGCAGGGTGGCCTTTTCGCCGTTTTCAAGCGTCAGGAAGTCGGGTCGGGTCATGGCGGTCGCTCCAGGTTCGCCACCCCCGGCGTACAGGGGCAATGAACGGGCCATACCGGCGACCGCCGGGCAGCGACGCCATCGCTGCGAGCGATTGGGAATCTATGACACCTGCCCGCCATCCGTCAATCGGTCGAGATGCGAGAGGCGTTGCATCCCTGTCCTCTCCCGGCGGTAAGCGCCAAGGGGTGCTTTTCTTAGGCACTAATCCTCAATATAGTGACCGAAACAGGCGGGGCGGTCCGTTCCAGAAGAAAAGGCAGGGCAGTGGCGCATATCATCGTCGTCGGGAACGAGAAGGGCGGCGCGGGCAAATCGACCGTCGCGATGCACATCGCGACGGCGCTCGTGCGCATGGGCCATGTGGTGGGGGTCCTCGACCTCGACCTGAGGCAGCGAAGCTTCGGGCGATACATCGACAACCGGAAGGATTTCATGGCGGCCGAAGGGCTTGACCTTCCCTGTCCGATCTACCGCGAGCTTCCGAACATCGCCAAGGAGTCGCTCGGTCCGGGCGAGAACGTCTACGACCAGCGCCTGTCGGCGGCCGTGACGGGGCTCGAGCGGGAGGTCGAATTCATCCTGATCGACTGCCCCGGCTCGCACACCCGTCTCAGCCAGGTCGCACACTCCCTTGCCGATACGCTTGTCACGCCATTGAACGACAGCTTTGTCGACTTCGACCTGCTGGCGCACATAGACCCGCGGACGAACCGCGTGCTGGGGCCTTCCGTCTATGCCGAGATGGTGTGGAACGCGCGCCAGCTTCGGGCGCAGGCCGGCCTTGATCCGATCGACTGGGTGGTGGTCCGCAACAGGGTCGGCGCACAGGCGATGCACAACAAGAAGAAGATGGAGGACGCCGTCAACGCGTTGGCCAGACGCGTCGGCTTCCGTGTTGCGTCGGGATTTTCCGAACGCGTGATCTTTCGCGAACTCTTCCCGCGCGGGCTTACCCTTCTCGACCTCCGCGACATCGGGGTTCAGAACCTGAACCTCTCGAACGTGGCCGCCCGGCAGGAGCTACGTGAACTGGTGAAAGAGTTGCGGCTTCCTGGTGTGACCGTCGACTTTTAGCGAATGGTAGCGGCGCTGGGTCTACGAGGCTCGGACGCTGCACCGGGGCGGCGGCTATGGGATCGACGGCGCTGTATGACGGCAGACATCGCCGCAACCGGTGTCACGTCGTCATCTCTCTCATTTCTCTTCCGGTCACGGCGCAGGATCGACGTCGCGCTTCCCATCGACAGGAGTGCGATGCCCGCCAGCAGCGTACCGACGACAGCCAAAGCGTGCCTAACGTTGGTCAATCTGTCGTCCTGAAGGACAACGGCGCCATCCATCGGGTCTGCGGACAGCAGCAAGACATCAGGCATGAGATGCAGGTCGGCACTGTCGAAGGCTGCCTCGACCGCACCGCGGATGGGACGGCCGGTCACCATCTCTCCCCGCACTCCGGTGACGTTGCCTACGCTGTCGCCCCTGGACGCCGTGGATGCGCCCAGAGCGTCGCCATCATGCTCGAACAGGACGGCGACCGGCACGGTCGCCAGTCGGGCGAGGTCAGCCATGTAACGCGCGTGGGTGCCGGCATCGTCGCGCGCAATCGGGCGTCGCGGCAGTCCGGATTCCTTCGAGATGAGATGCAGCGCGAGCGGCAGGGCGTCGGGCCGCACAGGGAAGATGGGATAGGCCGTGATCCAGTGGGGCCTGTCTTTGGTCCCCACGTTGACACGAGCCGCCTTGTCTTTGCCGATGTCGCCCACGACATGGACCTGGCCGATCATGTTGGTGTGACGATCCGCAATGAAATCCTGGACCATCACTTCAGTCGGATTCCCGACCTTCGAAGCGAGCATGTCCGCAGCGAACATCTGGTCCTGATGGTAGCCGATAACAGCCGACGTCCCAAAGCAGAGGACCGCGGCTGACATCCAGACGCGTGGCGACAGAAGCTGGGTCCTCCAAAGGGAGATCAATGTCCGTCCTCGTACATGCGCATTCGTTACGCTTTGATCCTGAGGGTCCAAGGGGGCGGGAACGTGGCGATTGTCTGGAAGATTGACCATGGTGTTTGAACAATGTGTTTATCCACAGGGGAGTTCCGATGCCGCTGCCGATTTCGGCGATCAGTCGTGTCGCGAGCTTTCTAGCAGTGGAAAGCGGAGATGAGGCATGAAGGTCGGGCTTATCGGGACAGGCATGGTGGCAAGGACCTATGCCGATGCCATCGCGAGCTCCAAGGTTGTGGCGCTGGGGCCCGTCTACTCACGAAATCCCCTTAATAGAGACGCTTTTCTGGCCTCGCATCCCGCTTTGGACGGCTCGCCCGCGTTCGACGTGGACCAGATCGCAAACGACCACAGCGTGGACTTTGCCATCGTCATCACGCCGCCAGATGCGCGACTTGAAATCGTCGAGACCCTCGCGCGCGCCGGGAAGCCAATCCTGATGGAAAAGCCCGTAGAGCGCACGCTCGAGAACGCCACGCACCTCGTCGAGCTTTGCGAAGACCTTGGCGTGCCACTCGGTATCGTCCTCCAGCATCGCGCGAGACCCGTGGTCGCCGAACTGAACGCCCGGCGCGACCAACTGGGGCCTTTGCTCTCGGTCGAGGTGGACGTGCCGTGGTGGCGTCCGCAAGAGTATTATGACCAGCCCGGGCGCGGCACCTACGCCCGCGACGGCGGCGGCGTTCTGATCACTCAGGCGATCCACACCATGGACCTCATGGTGAGCCTCACGGGACCCGTCCGCGACGTCACCGCCATGTGCGCGACCACCGGGGCTCACAATATGGAGGCCGAAGATTTCGTCGTTGCAGGACTGTCATTCGAAAACGGCGCGTTCGGCAAGCTTTTCGCCACGACCGCCGGCTTTCCAGGTTCCGGTGAAACGATCTCGCTGCACTGTCGTGACGGCTCCGCGCGGCTCGAGGCCGGTATACTGAGGCTCGATTATCGCGACGGGACATCCGAAACTGTCGGCCGGGCCACGAGCAGCGGCGCGGGAGCCGATCCCATGGCCTTCACCAGCGACTGGCACCGCGCGATGATCGAGGATTTCGCCGAGGCGATCAGGGAAGGTCGTCCGCCGCTCGTTCCAGGCCGGGCAGCGCTCGAGGTGCATCGCCTGATCGCCGCGATCGAGAAGGCCGGCGAGACCGGAAAGCGTGTCACTCTGGAAAGGGTGTGATCCACGTCCTTCAAGCCTGGCGTCTCGGCATCGATTACGGGCAAATCTTCGCCTGTTCATCCAGAGAACCGAAAGCACCATCTAGCTGCGCAAGGACACCGACATCGGGCGTCCGCACGTCAGCAACACTCTGCTTCTGCTGAATATTGACCAGAACGAGCCGATGCTTTGCGGCGAGGCGGGGCTGCCATATTTCCCGCGCCTCGTCGGGGACGTTCAGGACCGGAGGGAAACGGCCGTGAGACTGGCGCATACCTTCACGGTCATGAACTTGGCCGTACGCTCGCAGATGAGGACCGAGGGTCAGGCCGCGTAGGTGTCCAGCGCAGCTTTCATGCCGTCGGCGTGGATCATGCGCAGCCATCTGGCGAAGGGCTCGGCAAACCGCTTGTCATTGCCGAGGTCGCCATAGAACGGAAGCGCCAGCCAGGCCCCGGGATCGTCCTTCGCCGCGGTTGCCGCCGCCTGAAGTTCATCCCACATTGGGTCGTTCGGTTCCACCGTCGTTCCGTTCTCGCGGACTCCGGTGCAGTAGCGGCACCACGCCGCCTCGACCAGCGCCAGCCCTTCGATCGAGGTGCCGGCCGCCAGGGCCTCATGGATGATCGGCAAGAGGAAACCGGGATGCCGGCTCGATCCGTCGAATGCGACGCGCCGTGTGGTGTCCACGATCCGCGGGTTTGAGAAACGACGGTCTATCAGGTCTATGTATTCGGCCGGCGTCTTGCCCGGCACAGGCTTCACGAAGGGCAGGATCTCGGTCGCCTCGACCTTGTGGAAATAGGCGTGGATCGAGGGGTGCTCCATAGTGGCTGAAATCGTCTCTAATCCTAAGACTTCGGCAGGTGCCACGATGACCTGATGCCCGCCGTTCAGGATTCGGATCTTCATGGTCTCGTAGTCATGGACGTGGCGCGAGAAGGTCGCACCCGCCTTGTCCCAATCCGGGCGACCCGCGCAAAAATCATCCTCGATCACCCACTGGCGGAAGTTCTCGTGCGTGACCGGAACCTTGTCGTCGATGCCAAGGCCCCGTGCGAGCGCAAGCTCGTTCGGCCCGGTCGCCGGCACGATGCAGTCGACCATCGAGTTCGGGAAGGTGCAGTTCGCCCCTATCCAGTCCGCGAGGTCGGCGTCGCCCATCCGCGCAAGCGACAGGATTGTCCGCTTCAGGACTTCGCCATTGCCCTGGAGGTTGTCGCAGCTCTGTCCCGTGAAGGGCCCAGCGCCTGAATCCCGTCGCCGCTTGAGCGCCGCGATCATCGCACCGAAGGCGGTGCGCGGGCGGTCGGGGTGAGCGGCGTCATGGACGATGTCGGGGTGAGCGGCATCTAAGCCCTTGTTGGCAGCGTCGATGAAGTAGCCGCCCTCGGTCACGGTCAATGCAACGATACGGATTGCCGGATCTGCCATTCTGGCGATCAGCGCACCGTTGCCTTCTTCGATCGGAACGTAGTCGATCATGGACCCCGTCACCTCGGCCGAGCTTCCTCCCGGGTCGAGTTCGATCAGCGTCGTCAGGTAGTCCTGCGATTTCATCTTCTCGCGCATCGCGGCGTCGTAGGGGCGCACGCCAGCGCCGACGATAGCCCAGTCGTGGGCCAGTCCCTCCTGCATCAGCCGGTGCAGATACCAGGCCTGGTGAGCGCGATGAAAGTTGCCGAGACCGATGTGGACGATACCTGCCCTCAAGGCGCCGCGATCATAGGTCGGGCGCAGCACGGCGTCGGGAAGCTGGTCTAGCGTCTCGTTGGACAGGGGTATCATTCGGCTATCACTCGTTTCCTTTGCCGCTGCCTCTGGCAGTGGCGTCACGCAGGCATCGACCATACCGCACTATGAGATTCGCAGGCCTGCCTTGTCGAAGCGATGCATCCGGCTTTCGTCCGGCGTCAACCAGATCGTGTCACCGTGATGCATATCCACCTCGCCCCCGGCCCGCACCGTGATGGGTTCGTCGCGTCCCTCCAAGTGGACGTGGAAGAACGTGTCCGACCCCAGATGCTCCGACACGCCGACGCGGCCTTTCCATAGACCCTCGGTCGGCGAGGGGGTGATGTGCTCGGGCCGGATGCCCACGGTATGAGCACCCCGTTTCTGGGCCTCGGGGCCTTCGAGAAGGTTCATCCTGGGGCTTCCGATGAACCCGGCCACAAACTTGTTGCGGGGCGTATGATACAGCGTCAGCGGGCTGCCGACCTGCTCGATCACGCCTGCCTGAAGCACGACGATCTTGTCCGCCATCGTCATCGCCTCGACCTGGTCGTGGGTGACGTAGACCATCGTGGTGGCGAGGCGTTTGTGAAGTTCACTGATCTCGAGCCGCATCCCGACCCGCAACGCCGCGTCGAGGTTCGACAAGGGCTCGTCGAAGAGGAACGCCGCCGGTTCGCGCACGATGGCGCGACCGATCGCGACCCTCTGCCGCTGTCCGCCCGAAAGCTGGCCCGGACGCCGCTCGAGGTATGGCGTCAGGTTCAGGACTGACGCCGCGCTGTCGACGCGCCGGTCGATTTCGGCCTGCTCCATCTTCGCCATCTTCAGCGGAAAGGCGATGTTCTTCCGGACGCTCATGTGCGGGTAAAGCGCGTAGGACTGAAACACCATCGCCAGACCGCGCTTGGCGGGAGCCACGTTCGTCGCATCCTGCCCGTCGATCCGGATCTGGCCCGAGGACACGTCCTCGAGCCCCGCGATCAGGCGCAGAAGCGTGGACTTGCCGCAGCCCGACGGGCCGACGAAGACCACGAATTCTCCATCCTCGATCTCGAGGTCCAGCGGCGGGATGACGGTGACCTCGCCGAACGTCTTCTTCACCTTGTCGAGTACGATGCGTCCCATGTCGTTTCCCTCACTTCACCGCGCCGAACGTCAGTCCGCGGACGAGTTGTTTCTGGCTGAACCAGCCAAGGATCAGGATCGGCGCGATGGCCATGGTCGAGGCCGCCGACAGCTTTGCGTAGAACAGGCCCTCGGGGCTGGAGTAGCTGGCGATGAAGGCGGTCAAGGGAGCGGCCTTCGCGGCAGTCAGGTTTAGGGTCCAGAATGCCTCGTTCCACGCCAGGATGAAGTTCAGGAGCATGGTCGAGGCGATGCCGGGCACCGCCATCGGTGTCAGCACATACAGGATCTCGGCCTTGAGTGAAGCTCCGTCCATCCGGGCAGCTTCGAGGATCTCCCCGGGGATCTCCTTGAAGTAGGTATAGAGCATCCAGACGATGATCGGCAGGTTGATGAGCATCAGCACCACGACGAGGGCGGCGCGGCTGTCCAGGATCCCCAGCTCGATGCAGATGAGGTAGATCGGATAAAGAACACCCACCGCCGGCAGCATCTTCGTCGACAGCATCCACATGAGGATGTCCTTCGTCCGCCTCGACGGGACGAACGCCATCGACCAGGCCGCCGGGATGGCGATCAGCACGCCAAGAACGGTCGATCCGCCGGCGATGATGACCGAGTTCCAGAGAAAGCGCATGTAGTTCGAGCGCTCCTGCACCACTGCATAGTTCTCGAGCGTCCAGTCGAAGAACAGGAACACGGGAGGGCTGCTTATCGCCTGCGCCTCGGTCTTGAAGCTGGTCAGGATGGTCCAGAGGATCGGGAAGAAGATCAGCAAGCCCGCCGCCCAGGCGATGACGGTGTTGATGGCCTTGCGCTGCGGTGTGACGTTTCGTGCCATGCTCTGTCTCCTACGCGTCCAGGTTCTTGCCGACGATGCGCATCAGGAAGATGGCGACGATGTTGGCCAGGATGACGGCGTAAATGCCGCCAGCGCTTCCCAGTCCAACGTTCTGGCTTTCCAGCACACGCTGGTAGATCAGGTAGGTCAGCGTGCGGGTGCCGAACGAACCCTGAGTCGTGACGAAGATCTCGGCGAAGATCGACAGAAGGAAGATGGTCTGGATCAGCACCACGACCGTCAGCGCGCGGCTGAGGTGGGGCAAGATGATGTAGGCGAAGCGCTTCAGCGGAGGCGCACCGTCCATCTCGGCCGCCTCGAGCTGCTCGCTGTCGAGCGACTGGATCGCCGTCAAAAGGATCAGCGTCGCGAACGGCAGCCACTGCCAGGCCACGATGATGATGATCGAGAACAGCGACCACTGGCTCAGCCACTCGACGGGCTGCGCTCCGAAGAATTTCCAGATGTGGGCGAAGAGTCCGTTCACGGGGTCCATGAACATGTTCTTCCACACCAGCGCCGTCACCGTGGGCATAACGAAGAAGGGTGCGATGACGAGGATCCGGACGATCCCCTGACCCCACATCGGCTGGTCGAGGAGAAGCGCCAGGAGGATGCCGAAGATCGTCGTGATCAGAAGGACGCCACCGACGAGGACCAGCGTCGTCTGCACGCTTGGCCAGAAGGCCGAAGAGGTGACGAAGCGGATGTAGTTCTCCAAGCCGACGAACCCCATGTCGCCGCCTCTCAGCGGCAGGTACTCGCGGAACGAGAACCACAGGGTCATGACGAGCGGCACCAGCATCCAGCCTAGAAGCAGGATCACGGCAGGGGCCATCATCAGTCGGGCGGCGGATCGGGAATGTTGGGTCGCCATGACAAATCCTCTCGGGCCGTGGGCTGCACCCACAGGGAAAGATCATCACTCGTGCCGGGTACGGTAGGTCCGGAGGCAGCCCGAAGACCGCCCCCGGCAGGGAGGAGTCCGTCAGTAGCCTGCGGCTTCCATTTCTTCAGTCGTCAGGGCCTGAGCCTTTTCAAGCGCCTGCTCGACGGTCTGCTGACCGGCCAGCGCGGCCGAGAACTCCTGGCCAACGGTGGTGGCGATGCCAGCGAACTCGGGGATCGCGACGAACTGGACGCCCGTGTAGGGAACCGGATCGATGGTCGGATTGGTCGGGTCGGCCGAGTTGATCGAGTCGAGCGTCATCTTGGCGAACGGCACCTGGGCGTATTCCGGATTCTCATAGAGCGAGGTGCGGGTGCCCGGCGGGACGTTTGCCCAGCCTTCATTTTCGGCGACGAGGGCGGTGTATTCCTTCGACGTCGCCCAGGCCACGAACTTCTTCGCGGCGTCCGTGGCATCCGATCCGGCGGGGATGGCCAGCGACCAGGCCCACAGCCAGTTGCCCCGCTTGCCGAGCCCGTTGTCAGGCGCGAGAGCGAAGCCGACCTGGTCGGCAACAGTGGAATCCGCCGGATTAGTGACGAAAGACGCCGCAACCGTGGCGTCGATCCACATGCCGCACTTGCCCTGCTGGAACAGCGAGAGGTTCTCGTTGAAGCCGTTGGTCGAAGCGCCCGGAGGGCCGTAGTTGGTCATCAGGTCCATGTAGAAGTTCAGCGTGTTGGCCCAGGCTTCGGAGTCGAACTGAGCCGTCCACTCCTCGTCGAACCACTTGGCGCCGAACGAGTTGCCCATGGCCGTCAGGAAGGCCATGTTCTCACCCCAGCCGGCCTTGCCGCGCAGGCAGATGCCATAGACTTCGGCATCCTTGTCGGTCATCGCCGCTGCGGCTTCCTTGATGAAATCCCAAGTGGGCGCCTCGGGCATTTCCAACCCGGCCTTTTCCATCAGGTCCTTGCGGTACATGACCATGGACGACTCGCCATAGAACGGCGCCGCGTAAAGCTCGCCGTCCACCGTCAGGCCATTCCGTATCGCGGGGAGAATGTCGTCGGCATCCCACTCCGCGGGAAGGTCGTTCAGCGACACGAGCCAGCCCTGCTTGCCCCAGATCGGCACTTCGTAGGTGCCGATGGTCAGCACGTCGAACTGGCCGCCTTTGCTCGCGATGTCCTGCGTCACACGCTGGCGCAACACGTTCTCTTCCAGAGTAACCCACTCCAGCGTGATGTCGGGGTTCTGGGCCGTGAAGTCCTCGGTCAGACCCTGCATCCGGATCATGTCGCCGTTGTTGACGGTCGCGATCGTAACGGTGGTCTGGGCGTTCGCCGCGGCGGCAATCGCACAAACGGCTGCCGCACCCATGAGGGTGCGAATCTTGAAAGTCATCGATGTTCCTCCCAGTTCAAGAGCATAAACATATGCTCATGTAGTGAACATATGCTCAACCATTGCCATGATTCTGTCAAGTGGTTCCGAATTCTGCTCAGGCGCGCAGCAAGTGGCGCGCCGTCTCCTCGTCCGTGATGAGCTGGTCGATCAACCCGCCTGCCAGCGCAGCGCGAAGTGCGGTAACCTTCTTGCGCCCCGCCGCGATACAGCAAAGCGGCATTCCTGCGACAGGCACCCTGACGCCCATTGTCCGGTCATTCACCGAGTGGTCCAGAAACCGTCCTTCCATGTCGAAAACATGGCCCGCGATCTCGCCCGCCGCGCCCACGCTCCTCAGATCCTCGAGCTCGGCCTCCGAGATGAAGCCGTCCACAAAAAGCGGTGCGTCGTCGCTGGTCTGGCCGATGCCCACGATGGCCAGGTCCGCCGCCTGAGCCAGCGTGCGGGACGCCTGGACGTGCGGCAGCTTCATGTAAAGCTCGTACTCGTCAGGCGTCCGGGCGATCAGCGGAATCGCCAGCGGATACTGGGGCGCCTGGGTCTTTTCGGCCAGTCGCACGATAACTTCGTAGGCTGTCGCAGACCCGTCCGGCGCCACGTTGCCGTTCAGCGCCACAAGCTTGTGATGCGCTCCCTCGATCCGCTGCATCTGCTCGATCACCGCGCGCAGCGTCCGGCCCGTTCCAAGGCCCACGGTCCTTGGCTCGTCCGACTGGAAGATGCCTTCCAACACTGGTGCCGCGAACACGGCGACGCCCCGTACCGGATCTGCGTCGGGCCCGAGGCTGGGCGACACCCAAGCCCGATCAAGGTTGAACCGCGTCTTAAGATCGCGCTCCATCTCCAGACAGGCCACGATCGGATGGTCGATGCTGATGCGCACCAGCCCCTCGGCGGCCGCACGCGCGACGAGGCGCTGAGCCCTCTGACGCGAAATTCCCAGCTCTCGTGCGATCTGGTCCTGTGTCAGGCCACCAACGTACGACAGCCACGCCGCGCGCGCCGCCCAGTCGCGGGGCGAGACGTCGGGATCGTCGACGGATGGACGGTTCATGGATCAGTGCTCCGCTCGAGGCCGCGGGCACCATCGAAGAAAACGTCGAACGAATCAATCTTGGCATGGGGAGGCGCCGTCGGATCGTCCAACAGCTCAAGACCGGTCAAGTGGCTGCCGCCGGTGAATTGCCACACCGTCATGCCCGCCGCCAGGCCCGCACGGATGCCCGCGAAGCTGTCCTCGATCACCAGGCACCGATCGGGCTGCGCACCCATCTTCCCGGCAGCCGCAAGGAACAGGTCGGGCGCGGGCTTGCCCCGCTCGACCTCGCTCGACGTCGTCACGCGGCCCGCGAAGGTCTTTTCGAGGTTCACGATCTTCAGGCTGCGCGCCACGCGTTCGGGACTGGAACTGGTGGCAAGGCAATAGGGCACGCCGAGACGGCTCAGGACAGCGGTGAAGCCCGGCATCACGGTCAGCTCACTGTCGAAGGCGGCCAGAAGCCGGGTGCGGTAATCAGCCTCGAACCCCTCCGGCAGGGCGATGTCGAAATCCGTCCGGATCTGCGCCATGACGACCGGATAGCTCCGGCCCAGGAAGTGGCGCGCGACATAGGCGCGGTCGACCTCGACCCGATAGCCCGCCAACGTCTCGATCAGCATACGTGCCGAGATGGCCTCGCTGTCGATGACGACGCCGTCGCAGTCGAAGATCACGAGCTCGAAGGGGGCCATGAGGCGCAGTGTCCCGGAGATGTCCCGACGATCTAGCGCGCGACGCGGCCCTCGAACAAGGCGGCTTCGTTCACGCTCGAACTGAAGAGTCCGGACACAAGTACGCATAGACCGGGATCGAGATTGTTCAGGGTGACGGTCGCTCCATGGCCGATGGCAATTGCCCTCACCATGGCGAGACCCAAGCCATTTCCGGGAATATGACGTGACGGGTCCTCCCGCGAGAAACGGTCGTAGGCGTGAGGGAGAAACCCTTCCGCCATGCCGGGCCCGCTGTCGCGCACCGTGAAATCGACCTGCCGACCCCTGGACGTCGCCGACACCGCGACCCTCGCGCCGCGCGGGCAATACTTGATGGCGTTCTCGACGAGGTTCCCAAGCATTTGCAGCAGCAGGTTGCGATTGCCGAGGACGGCGACGTCAGGGCCGGGAGACGAGACGTCGAACGTCATGCCGGCAATCACCGCCGCCTCTTCGTAGAGATCGCGCAGGTCGTCCAGCATCGGACCGACTGGCACGGCGGCGAGGTCGAAGGCGGACTGGCCGTGCTCCAGGTCGGCGATCGTGAGAAGTGCGTTGAAGGTCCTTTCGATCTGGTCGATCGCAGCCAACCCCGCGGCCTTGTCGTCTTCAAACCGCGAGGTCGGGGCAAGACGCTCCAGTCTCTGCCGAAGTCGCTGGAGCGGCGAACGCAGGTCGTGCGCCACATCCACGGTGATTTGGCGTTGCGCGGTCACGAGCGACTCGATCTGCCCAAGCGCGTGATCGATCCTCGTCTCGACCTGCCCCAGATCGTCGAAAGCAGGATCCTTCGCCGCGATCCGGGCAGACAGATCGCCCGACGACGCACGTCCCAGAACGTCGGAGATTATGGCGACGCGATCCTCCGTCAGACGGCCTATGCGGCTTCCCAGCAAGAGGCCGAGCGCAAGAAGCGAGACGAAACCGAACACAAGCGCGGCGACGAGCGCCTCGAGAAGTTCGAAGATCACCTCATCGCTGATGCCCTGGATCAGTGTCCAGGGCCCGATCCGGTCGATCTGAACCCAGTATCCATCCACCTCCCCCGACGGGTCCGGCGGCAAGCCGAGTTCCCTTAGAGAGACATGCGTGCTCGACCTGACATCGGGCACCGACTCCAGTTTCCCGGAGATCGCGTTGCCTGCTTCATCGAATAGCCCGAAGATCCGCATGCGGGCGGCGCTCAGTCGCGACAGTGCTTCGACACTTGCGCGGAGGCTGTCCAAGTCGCCTTCGTCGAACACCACCTGAAGCGATGCGGCATCGTCGCGCATCAAGTCCTTCGCCCAGTCCCGCATCTCGTAGCGAGACACGAAATACGCGAGAAGGAAAATGACGAGAACGAGCCCCGTGTAGAGAAGCGAATACTGGACGGAGAGCCGCCGACTGGTACGACGCAGCCAGAGGCTGCGCATCTTCCGGTCAACCATGGATACGATATCCGGATCCGCGCACGGTATGGATTAGCGGCCTGTCGAAGGGCTTGTCGACCTTGTCGCGCAGGCGGCTGATCTGTGTTTCTACGACGTTCGTACGGGGATCGAAATTGATGTCCCAGACCGACTCGAGCAGCATCGTGCGAGTCACGACGCGGTCCGCGTTCCGCATCAGGTAGCAGAGCAGCCGATACTCCCGTGGCTGCAAACGGATCTCGGTACCTGCCCGTGTGACCTTCTGAATCAGCAGATCGACGATCAGGTCCGACGTGCGCAACTCGGTCTCTTCCGTCGCAAGCGCAGGCCGTCTGGCCAATGCCTGAACACGAGCCGAAAGCTCTGCGAAGGCGAAGGGCTTGGAGAGGTAATCGTCTCCGCCGCCCTGAAGGCCGTCGACCCGATCCCGTATCGCGGTCAACGCGCTGAGAAAAATGACCGGGGTCCGGTTTCCGGCGTCGCGAAGCGCCTTGACCAGAGACAGCCCGTCGAGCTTCGGGATCATGCGATCGACGATGAGAATGTCGTAGTCGTCGTCGAGCGCCGCGAGGAAGCCGTCTGATCCATTCGCCGCGTGCCGGACCGAGTGGCCCTCCTCGTGGAAACCGGACGTCACATAGGCCGCGGTTTCTGCATCGTCTTCGATGAGGAGGATGTTCATGCTCTCGAGTTCCAAGCCGACTTCCTCCTTTCTTATGATGCGCTGATGGGAATGGCGACGGAGTTGCGCCGTCTCAGGGGCAGCTCGACGGCAGGTGGTAGAGGTAGAGGTGACGCCCGGAGTAGGCGCCGCGATCGGGCGCGATGGACGCTTCCGGAGCGATAGACACGCCGTCGCACTCGTACGACGCCGCGTAGGTGACCAGAGCAACTGCGGTGGTCTCAGACCGGGGTGCGGCCATGTCGTACCAATGGCGAGGGGCTCCCGAATGGGTCCGTGCCAGGATCTGGGCCCCACTGTTGTCGCGGGCGGCGTAGGTCAGGTCGGCAAGGATCTCGCGCTCGTCCGATGCGATTGGCCGCCCCCGTGCGATGGCAAGGATGTTACCCATGACGGCGCTTCGACCCGTGTAGCGGTCGGTGAGTTTCGGCGCGAGCCCGGGACTGACGATAAGCACCGTCACGGCGAGTATCAGAACCAGATTGACCCCAAGCCCGGCAAGAAGGGTCTTCGTCTGGCCCGTGCGCGACAGCCGAAGCCCGACCAGAGCCGCAGCGGCGGGGTAGGCCGCGAAGGCCCAGTTGGCATTGGCCTTCGCGGTCAAAGCCTGGAAGGCAACGAGGACAAGGATAGGAACAGAGGCGACCAGAAGATAAGTCTCGATCCGGCTGTGCGAACGCCTGACTGCGCCGAGCCAGAGAACCGCGAACACAGGTCCGATGACGAAAGCCTGGGAGGCGAGAAACTCCAGAAGACCGCCTATGTCCATTGCAAGGCCGCTGCCCAAGCGGGCATTGTCAGCGGTGTGCGACAGGGTGACCAATCCGTTCTGCACGTTCCAGAGAAGGTTCGGCGCGATCGTGATCAGGAATGCGAGCAAGGCTGCGCCGAGGGCGCGCGGCACGGGCCGCAATCCGGGCCAGAAGGCGGCGATGGCCACCGTAAGCCAGAAGTACGCCCCGGCGTATTTTGCAAGCACGGCGATCCCCGCCAGCGCCCCGGCGAGCGCTCCGAATTGCCATTTGCGCGTCTCGAGGGCCCGCCACCAACTCCAGAGGGCAGCGGCGAGGAACGGGGCCATGATCGTGTCGGTCGAGATCATCCACGAACCGATGACCAGCACTGGCATGGCCAGGTAGACCGCGGCGACCCATAGCGCGGCGGGGCGATGGATCCGCCCCATCCATTCCGCGAGGATCAAGGCTGTGGCCCCGTGGAACAGAGGCGCCGCCACGCGGACCCAGAACGTGGAGTCGCTTCCCGCCAACGACGTGGTCGACCCGATAACCCAGGCGATGAGCGGCGGCTTCGAGAAATAGCCCCAGGCAAAGCCCCGTCCCCAGGCCCAGTACTGTGCCTCGTCATAAAACAGGTCGGTCGGCGTCAGGGCGAGGACGGCCAACCGGAGCGCGGTGACGACACCGACAAGCAGGAAAAGTCCCGCGCGATCGTTCATCCCGTAACGACGGACTCGTGCCGGATCAGCCAGAGATTCCGCGCGTAGATGAAGACACCCATGCTTTGACCGAGGATGAATACCGGGTCGGCGCGATAGATGGCATAGGTGAGGAGAACGAAACCGCCGCAGATCGAGAACCACCAGAACGCGATCGGTATTGTCGATCGACCGGCACGTTCGGATGCGATCCACTGGACGATGAACCGGGCCGTGAAGAGAAGCTGCCCGGCCAGGCCAATAGCCACCCAGGTCAACTCGGTAGCCGAGGTGACTCCCAGAAAGTCGTAAATGGCGGACATTTCGTGGCCTTCCTATCTCGCGCTCACTGAACGTTACTAAGTTTTGCCGGCGCCTTCTGAAGTTCGCGCGCATGCGTCGTTTTTTTACGTCGGATCAACCACATGACGCCAACCAGATCGACGACGCCGACGAGCGCGCGCTGCAGGTTGGTGTATTTCGAAACACCCCCCTGCCGGGCGGCGTGGGCGACATCCACATGCACGACCACCAAGCCCGACCGCACCACGAGGGCGGGTAGGAAACGGTGCATGTGGTCGAAATAGGGGAGTGACAGAAACACCTCTCGCGGAAAGACCTTCAGCCCGCAGCCCGTATCTCGCGTTCCATCCTTGAGAGCAGCGCCCCGAATGAAGTTGGCGGCGCGCGATGCCCACAGCTTTGCCCGACGGTCCTGCCGCTTGATGCGCTGGCCGGCGACCAAACCCAGTTCGACCTTGCCCTTGTTTTCCGACCATGCAGCAAGCAGCTTCGGAATTTCCTCGGGTGGGTTCTGCCCGTCGGCATCGAGCGTGACGATGAGTTCGCTGCGAGCGGCGACGACGCCAGTGTGAATGGCCGCCGACTGACCGGCGCGCACATCATGCTGGATGACCCGCCAATGCGATGGACCGGCGAGAACCTGCGCTGCCGTGCCGTCATCCGATCCGTCGTCCACGACGATGATGTCGAAGCTCCGCCCAGCGAGCGCGGCATCGATCCGGCGCAACAGGTCGCCGATGACCTGTTCTTCATTGAGGGCGGGAATGACGATCGTGAATTCCCGGGGCAAGCCTCTATTCTGCAGCAAGTGTCACCTCCGCCGTCGCGCGTCTGCGATACTTAAGCATGACCAATGCAATTCCCGTCACGATGAGGACAGCGAAAACGACATCGGACAAGAAATGACGTCCCGCCGCGATACGCAACGCCGAGCCGACAATGGGAATGGCAACGGCACAGGCACGAATGGTCCGGCGCAGCCAAGGACTGGATATAGGCGCCGACAAGAGCCAGATCGCCACCGCGGCGGCAGCCGCCCCGGACGCCTCGCCCGAGACGAACGAGCAGTTCCACTCGCATTGGTCTGTTGGCCAAAGGGCCGAAGTGAAATCGGTCGCGCCTCCGAACTCGGTGATGGACGCAGGCCTCGCTCGTCCCCAATAGCTCTTGAGAACGAGGTTCGCGGCTATGCCAGGGCCGAGGATGTAGACGGCGACGACGATGTTCCAGATACGGTAGGTCGAGCCCAGGAAACTGCCGCGCACAATCGCGACGAGGGCCCCCACAAGCGCAAACAGCGCTACACAGATTGACGCCGTCCAGATCGACTGTCTCACCGCTTCCAGAACATTTGATCCGGTGCCGGAAAAGCCGCCGTTTCTGTAAAACAGCGATGAAAACGCGATGTCCACCTGGGGCACAAGTGTGAAGACCACACAGGACGCCACAAGCGCCATGAACCACAGGCGAGTCATATGTTGTTGCGAGCCTTCATATGCGTAGAATATACGGCCGGCCCCTCGCTCTGCGCAATGGTCGTAGTGTCCGCAAGGCCGAGGGTAATATCCGGACAGGCCAGACCGTTGGTGTTGGAAGTCCGTGTCACTCGCCACCCCGAATCCGTTCCAGCCGCAGTGAAGCGGCTACTTCAAAGTCGGACCTAAGGAGGTAAGATTGAACTCAGTTTGCCGAAATATTACGATTTTGCAATGTCGCGAATTTTCGATTGTTGCAGCTCAGACGGGCTGCGTAGGGACGCGGCACCATGCTTCTCGCACAAGACCTCGATAAGCGAACCGAACGCGCCACGGACCTGTGGCAGGTTTGGTGCCTTGCTGGACTTCTGGCGGTAGTTTTCGTCGGTGGCGTTCTCCTGCGGCCCGCGCTTCCGATCGACGAAACCCGGTATCTTTCGGTTGCGTGGGAGATGCACCTCTCGGGCGATTACTTCGTCCCGACGAAGAACGGAGAGACCTACGCGCACAAGCCTCCGTTGCTCTTCTGGCTGATTAACGCAGTCTGGTCGGTGACCGGGGTGTCGGAAGTTGCAGCGCGACTTGTCGGACCCGCGTTCGCCATCCTCAATCTTCCGCTGACCTTCGTTCTTGCGCGCCGCCTGTATCCGGACCGGCCCGATATTGCCCCCGCCGCAGCCGCCGTGCTGACCTCGCTGCTCTTCTATGGGCTTTACGCCGGCCTCACGATGTTCGACGCGATGCTGACGGCGATGACACTTCTGTTCCTTAGCGGCGCATGGGCAGCCCTGCGCGAGGACCGGCGCATGGGTTGGCTGGTCTGCGGTCTGGCCCTCGGGCTCGGTATACTCGCGAAGGGTCCGGTCATACTTCTCCACACGTTGCCGGTCTTGCTGTTTTCGGGCGCGTGGCGGGCATCAAACGTAAAGCTGTCCTCGGTGCTCAAGGGAACGCTGTCCGCTCTGGGGATCGGCGCGGTCATCGCTGCCGCCTGGCTTCTGCCCGCTCTCGTGCTTGGCGGCGATGCCTATCGCGACGAACTGCTCTGGACCCAGACGGCTGGACGAGTGGCGAACGCCTTCGACCACGCCCGCCCGGCTTGGTTCTTCCTGGCGCTGCTGCCGATCTATCTTCTGCCATGGTCCCTGAACCTCGACGCATGGCGCGCGATGGGGCGAATTGAACTCGCACATCCGGCTGTACGGATGCTGGTCCTTCACGTCGCCGGAGCACTTCTGCTCTTCAGTTTGATCGCAAGCAAGCAGGTGCATTACCTTCTTCCTGAACTGCCTGCGTTGTCGATCCTGCTCGCGAGCGTCCTGCAGACCCGAAGGCTTCGGGTCAGAAGCAACCTCGCCGTCATCGGCTCTGGCTTGGCAGCATCAGGAGTTGCCATCGGCCTGTTCGTAAACGGGGACCAATGGACCTCAATCTGGATTACGGACAGCACTCTTGCCGGTGCGGCGCTTCTGCTTGGATACGCGGCGCTCACGGTGATCTTTCTTGGCCGAAGGACGCTGTTCGGCATCACCCTGTGGACACTGTCGACGTTCGCCGTTCTGAATGCCTGGATTGGGGCCAGTGCCCTTGGACGTAACAACGATATTCAGGAATTCACTAGACACTTCGCGGGCCGAGATGGCCAGGACATTGCCTACCTCGGAAAGCCCTACAACGCCGAGTTCAACTTCATAGGGCGCCTCACCTCTCCCATCTACGACGCGTCCTCGCTCCATGACGTCAAGGTTTGGGCGACCAGGCATCCCCGTGGTTTGATCGTGGCACCGGTAGGGACTCTCCCTGACGCGCCCTCGGTCACGGTCACATACGGCAGACGCAGCTTCGGAATTTGGAACGCCGAGGTCGCGGTCGACTAAAGAAGGTCCGGGCGTGGATCACGAACACGGGTCCGGCATCATCTGACGAACCGCACGATTGCCGAACCGATCCGGGCACGGACGTCTGGTGTTTCGGCATCCACGGCACGAGCAATGGCCAGAAGGTCGCGGCGTGTGGCATGAAGTTGATCGATGAGCGTGATCACGACGCCAAGCGCCGCGTCGTCGAGCTCAAGACCTTCTGTCAGATCGAAAATCAGGTGCAGGCGGGCGCAATCAACCCGGCGAAAGACATGGACGGGGGCACCCGCATCCTCTCGGCGCAGCGGTGTGATCAACTCGGACTCGACGAAGGCTGCAAGACGGGTGTGCGTCAGACCCGGGACAGCGGCAAGCACCTCGTCCGCAGTCAGGTGTTCGGTCATGGTGCGGCCTCGCTGAGCAGATCGACACGCGGGTCGTGGGAATGGGTCTTGCGCCATTCGGTCAGGAAATCCCGCAAGGCTTCGTCGATCTCCGGGGGTGTCACGATATTGAGTTCCACAAGCTGATCCCCGGCGGTCTTTCCCCCTGGATGTGATACGCCGCGCCCACGTAGGCGCAGAACCCGGCCGGAACTCGCACCTTTCGGGATCGTCAGATTTACGGGCCCCTTGACGGTCGGCGCGGTGACTTTTGCCCCGAGTATGGCCTCGTCGATCGTGATGGGCAGGGTGAGAAGTATATCGTCACCCTCGCGCCTGAAAACGGGATGCGGGCGGACCGACAGGGTTATCAGGGCATCGCCCGGCGCACCGTCCCCAAAGCCCGACCCCCCCTTTCCGCGCAGGCGCAGTGTCTGGCCGTCGTGCGCCCCCTCGGGGATCTTCACCGCGACACTGCCTCCTTCCGGAAGGGTGAGACGCATTTCGCCTCCACGAACGGCGTCGAGAAAGGGAACTTCTAGCGCATATCGAAAATCAGGGCCGGGCGCGGAAAACCCGCGACCGTTGAAGTCGCCGCCGCCCTGGCGTGTTCGCTGCCGCAGGATTTCCGCAAAGATGTCTGCAGGATCGACGTTGCGCTCGAAACCGCGTCGTTGCTGGTAGGGGTTGTCTCCGGCATCGGCAAAATCGCGGTAGTATTGGCGCTGCGGCCGTTCAGCGCCCGCCCCATCGATCTCGCCCGCGTCGAAACGGGCACGGGTGACGGGATCCTTCAGCAGATCATAGGCGGTGGCGATGGCCTTGAACCGCGCTTCCGCCCCGGCGTCGTCGGGATGCAGGTCGGGATGGCTGGTGCGCACCAGCTTGCGGTACGCCTTCTTGATGTCATCCGCAGTGGCGGATTTGGTCAGGCCAAGCGTCTCGTAGGGATCGACAGTCATCCGTCAGCCTTCCCTTTCCGGCAGGACTTCCATTCGCCTGCTTCACATGGGGTGCTGGTGCGCGCCTTGATACAGATCAGCATGTGACGAAAACCAAGCTTGTAGAATTCCGCGATCATCCGTCTGCCGTCCCGCCCGGACCGTTCGCGGGTTTCCGGGGGTCCGATGGACATGCCGGAACACCACACTGCGTCCGACTTTTCGACCAAGGTCGTTGACGCATCCGACGAGGCCTGTGAGCGGCGGTTGCCAGCGGTGCGTCCGCAACCCGCAGCATCCCGCTCCCGACCATCGCGGCACCTCCGGGTCTGAGCCCTCGGCGACATTACTGCCGGGGTGGCAGGTCGCCGCGCCGCAGGCCATGGTGCGGCAGGCGAACCTGGACGCAGCCCAGACTGCGACCGACGGACGACAAGAACTTCGACCGCCTGCACCAACCTGAGGCAGTGCGCGGCCCTGATTGATGATCCATATTCAGTCATGACCCTGCGGTGGAACACGTCCCGTTGCCGCCGCCGGGGAACGACCCGTCCCACCCGATGCAACTGTCCCCTTCGTCCCAAGCACCGGGTGGGCGGCCCGACTATCCGTTGTGCAGCAGGAATTACCGTAAAGGAAAGACGATGACCCAATCCATGACCGGAAAGATCGCCCTCGTGACCGGCGCCGCGGGTGCGCTCGGATTGGCGTCCGCCAGACTGCTTGCAGCCCGGGGGGCGACTATTGCCGCTACCGACGTGGCAGGTGCGGACTTCGGTCCGCTGCGCGCTGCGGTCCCGGATGCCGCGCGCCTTCTGGTGCTGGAGGCGGACGTGACCGACGAGGCAGCCTTCAGCGCCGCCGTCGCTGCGACCGTCGAAAACTTCGGCACCATCGACATCTTCTTCAACAATGCAGGGATCGAGGGCCCGGTCGCCCCAATCCCGGACTTCCCGACGGACGCCTTCCGGAAAGTGATGGAGGTCAACGTGATCGGCATCTTCCTTGGAATGAAGCTTGTCATACCGGTCATGGCCAGGGCTGGGCACGGCAGCATCATCAATTCCTCCAGCGTGGCCGGTCTGACCGGATCGGCGGGCCTGAGCGCCTATGTGGCCAGCAAGCATGCCGTGTTGGGCCTGACGAGAGCGGCGGCAGTGGAATGGGGTCCCAAGGGCATTCGCGTGAACTGCATCAACCCCGGCCCTATCGACAGCCGAATGATGAAGTCGATCGAGGAAGGCGCCAGACCCGGAGCGGCAGCAGCCGCCCATGACGCATTCGCGGCGACAATCCCGATGCGGCGCTATGGCACCCCCGACGAGGTGGCTGGTGTCGTGGCCTTCCTTGCGTCCGACGACGCGGCCTATGTCAACGGAGCCGCCTATACGGTGGACGGCGGGATGACCGCTGCGTGAGCTCTCGCGCTAACCGCCTGACCCGCGTCCATCTGCCTTACAGCATTGACAACGTTTAGGCTTCGAATGCGCAATTGCGCAGAAAGCTTATGTAAATTGGCGCGCTGGGGAGGCGCCATAGCAGGGGCCACCAAATACCGTAGATGTCCGCCTAATATCAAACGATGTTTTGATACCTTGACGATTTTCGACCTAGACGTTCTTGTAGGTTCCGACATGTTCCCCCATTTTTAGGGGGGACTAAAGGAGGAACGCCGTTGTCTCGCTCAAAGGCTCTGACTGCAGCCTTCGTCGGTTCGGTGAAGGAACCAGGCAAGTATCACGATGGAAAAGGCACAGGCCTGTTCCTGTTGGTCAAACCAAACGGCAGCCGGTTCTGGGTGCAGCGCGTCACCGTTCGCCGCAAGCGGCGTGAACTTGGCCTAGGCAGTCCGCCGGTCGTCACGCTCGCCGAAGCACGGGAGCAGGCGCTGGAGAACAAGAGGTTAGTGCGGGGCGGCGGGGACCCACTAGCCGAGAAGCGTCGCGTCAAGGCAGCGTTGACCTTTCGGGAGGCAGCAAAAAAGACCCACGAAGAGCTGTCTCCAACTTGGAAAAACCCGAAAGACCGCGCTGCCTTTCTGTCTTCTCTCGAGACTTACATCTGGCCCAGATTCGGCGATGTCTCGCTGCCGGATGTGACTAGCGCAGAAGTTCGTCAGGCGATCCTTGGTGCACGAGAAAGGGCACCGGGGGTCGCCAAGAAACTGATCTACCGGGTCTCGTCGGTGTTCAAGTGGGGGATCGCCGAAGGCGTGTGCAAGGACAACCCGGCAACGACACAAGCGCTCGCCCTGCCCCGTGAGACGCGCGAGCCGCAGCATCGCAAGTCGCTCCACTACTCGGAAGTCGCTGACTGCATCGAGGCCATACACGCCTCGCGTGCATGGACGGCGACAAAGATGGCAATCGAGTTCCTGATCCTGACCGCGAGCCGATCTGGAGAGGTTCGCTTGGCCCATTGGGAAGAGATCGATTTCGAGACGAAGACCTGGACCGTGCCAGCGTCAAGGGCGAAGCAGAAGCGTCCGCATCGCGTCCCACTTTCAGAACGAGCGCTGGAAATTCTCGATGAAGCGATATCTCTGCAGGATGGCCCCGGTCTCGTGTTTCCCAGCGTCCGCGGAAAGGCGCTGTCAGACATGACACTTTCCAAGTTGGTCAAAGAACTGGGTTTCAATGCCGACATACACGGCTTCAGAACGTCTTTCCGTACTTGGGGCCAAGAGCGCACGAATTTTCCGCGCGAAGTACAGGAGGCCGCCCTTGGACACAAGATGGGCGACGCAGCGGAGCAGGCTTATGCACGAAGTGATCTCTTCCAGAAGCGTCGAGCAATGATGAGTAGCTGGGATCACTTTCTGAGCGGGAAAGAAGGTGCGGTAATTGTGCCGTTGCAGAGCTACTAATGTCTCACAAAAAAGATTACGGTAGGTTGAAAAATGCTATCTTGAAGCATCTCCCGCGTTGCGGTGATCCAGAGTATCGCGCTTGGCAGATTTCTGCGATGGGCCTCGGTAGCAGCGCATTCTTGCTTGGGCATCAGCGTGACGTCGCAAGTCTGGAAAGCCTTCGAAGGCATCTGCAAGGTGCGATATCGTGCCTCGAGGATATGCAAGAGGAGACAAGAACTACGATCTATCGTTCAATCGAATTCGAGTTTCCGGGACAAGGACATCAAGATTTTAAAGATGCCGAGGACTTTGTTCAAATATCATTAGTGAAGATTCGAGACACAGCGACTGGCTTGCTAAAGTATGCCCGTCGATATCGGATCCCAGATGCTAAAGAGCGGCGGAACTGGGAAGCGGCTGCCGTGGCGCACATTTGCCGGAATATCTGGGAATCCGAGACGGGCAAAAAGGCGCCGACCTCGCAGCGCTTCCACGGCCCAGGACCTTTCGGTCGCTTTCTCGAAGAGGTCCTTGAGGCGCTTGAGTTCCGCGATGGTGACGGAAACACACTCAGGGCAGCGACCGCGCTCCGTTCTCTCAGCTCAGTACCCAACAAGGACCAGATTGAACGCTAGCTGCTGACCAATCCACGGTGCTTTTCTGTTGAGGTCCCTGCAGTTCCGATAACTGCAAGGAAGGGCTCGATGTCAGAGAAGTTACTTCGTCGCGGCGAAGTTGAAACCCGCACCGGGCTTTCACGTTCGACAATCTACGCGTGGATGAAGCAGGGGGAGTTCCCCCAGCCGCTAAAGCTCGGCGCTCGAGCCGTCAGATGGCGCTCGGGTGATATCTCTGCGTGGCTCGAAAGCCGCGCGGAGCAGGCAACTTAGCTAATGTCCAGGGGAATCCAGACCAGGGATGGAGCACGAAAAGGGAGAACACGTAGCCGCTCCACGATGTCTCGACGCGCCAAACCACGACTCAAGGCGGTCGCAAGAATGGTTGGTTATTCACTGACGCTACAGGACGAGTGGGCAATGTGGAGCCTGGCGGCTGTCCTCTACCTGCGACTATCGCCAGAGGAGCGCGCCTTTCTCGCGAAGGCCGTTCTCTGGTCGATGACTGATGAACAGTATCAGCGCTTGCTCCAGCGCATGGGGGCGAGCCAGTGACTGGACGCCCACTCGACCTGCTTCTCTATCACATGCGCGCAACTGCCAAGGAGCCGGGGAACGAATGGGCAAAGGGATTTGCTCGTTCTGTTCTAAAGCAGGCGAAGAACCCGGCATGGCACCCCAGTAATAAGCAGCGATCGACTATGGAGCACCTTGTCGATGAGCTGGTCGGGTCCGAGCCACAAGATGACATTCAGTTGATTGAGGAGAACTGAAAAAGAGTGACCCCGCACTCTTAGCACGGGGTCGATCTGGTGGACGGTTTGCAAGACGGTGGCACCAGATCGGAAAGGCATACCACGGGGCGGGACCACATGCCACGGGCAGTCCGAAAGGTAGAAGCCCGGTTCCCGGCGCAGCGTTCAGGCGTCGCAAGTAGCTACCGACTAGCTGGCGAGGACGCACGACCAGTTGGGCCTGAAGCGACGGGGCGGCTCCGGCCGACAGGACTGCTGAGGGCATGGGGACGGTCCGGGCAAGATGCCGGGGCTGGTCGTCCTATGCCTTTTGCTCGGGAGCTCACCTGCCGACAGAAAGCGAGAGTGTTATGCCGCTAAGATCGCGCTAGGCTCGAATGGACACCTATGCAGAGCATTCGGATATCAGCTCTCCCTCGCTTGCTGGTGAGTGGCGGACGTCGGTCCACGAGTTTGTAACTGCGAATTCCTTCTGCCGTTAGCGGTCGCACCAAACATGCGGCAATGTCTGGATCGGGGACCTTCCTGCTATTCGCCGTACGTGCTCGATTTCTGTCGCCGCCGCCAAGACTTTCGGGAAGAAGGGGCGGAGAGCAGTCGTTCGATGCGGCAGTCGTGAATGGCTATTTCCGGGTGAACTGCAGACAGGCGTCAATGCTCAGCCAAGCGCCGAGAACAAACGCCCCGTTTCGAGATCGGACAATCACTCGACTACCGAACCTGTGAGTAATTAAAGGGTGTAGTGGTGCAGTGACCAGCCCAAGTCGGCCCGCCCGGCGAGATTGCCCGCGGTGATGTCGCGGACAACTTTCGCGAGTTGATCGGCGCGGACGCCGGACAGATCGTCGGTTGTCAGCAGCGCCGCTTCATACCCGGCGGCGGCATAGGCACGCCGTCGCTCGCGCCAGTCGCGGGCATAATCCTGTCGGTCGAGCATGCCAAGGTGCTCCCAAAAGTAAGTCCGACCACCCGACTGGACGACGAAGTCGGGATGCACTGTGACGGTCCGCTCCCCGAACGGCAGGTCGAGCGCTGACTCATAGCTGAAATTCAAGGTGCCCGCGTTGCGTGCGGTGACCAGCGCCTGGTAAATCATGTATTCAATCTTGGAGCGAACCTTGACCCCGTTCTCAGGCTCGAACAGCCTTGCGGCGTCAAATGGGCGTGCGAATACCGAGGAGTTGCGCTGCGCAAGCACCGAGCGATCGCGCGCCACCGCCAACGGGTTAGCGCGTTCTGACTTTTCGACGAGCAGGGTGAGGCGCGTCTTTGACCGTGTCATCGCGGTGTAGATCATTTCGCGTGACAACAGCGCCCGACGGTCGGGCACCACGACCAGCACTTCCTCGAATTCGCTGCCCTGCGCCTTGTGGACGGTCAGGCCATAGGCGAGTTCGAAATCCTCAGGATCAAGCTTGCCCCAGTCGAATCCACACTTGCTCTCGGCAAAGAATGCTTTCCAGCCCTTGCGGCCTCCGCACAACACTCCGACCGATCCGTTCGACAGGCGCAACTCGCGTTGCTTGGTTTTGTCGTTGTAGACATAGTAATTGCGAATGCGGACGATCTTGTCCGAGTGGACGAAGCCGTTCTTTTGCTTCCACTCGTCCTCCTTGGCTTCGGCGCGATATGTGTCCCGCACGAAGTTGCTAAGGCCGAGCGCACCGGTCGGGCCGCCGCGATAGGGCGAAAGCAACTGCACCCGGTCCAGCTCCAGCGCCGCCGCATCGTTCTTGGGGACATGGCCCTTGTCGTAGAGTTTAAGGAGCAGGTTGAATGCTTCCTGCTGCGAGCGGTCGCGGTGATCAGGCACTGCGATGTCAAGCGTGGTGGTCACGAAATCGGCGACGTGGCTCTGCAGTTCTTGGGCACCACTGAAATACCGGACATCGAGATAGTCGCTGACCCTTCCGCCCTCGCGAAGCTTCGCATAGAGCTCGTCATGGTAGCGGCTCTTGCCGACAAAGAGGTGCGCCGCCTCAATCACGGTCGAATCGTGGCGCTGCCTGCAGTTGGCGGTGAGGCGGACGGTGTTGACGGTCTGATAGTCAGGCTCCCCGCGCAAATAGCTAATCACGTCTTGGAATGGCTTACCGCAGCCGATTGGGGGCAACTGATTCTCATCACCGACAAGGATCACGCGTAGCGTGGATGTCGGCTGATGCACTTCGATTGCACGGAACAACAAGGCGACGTGATGGAGATTTACCATCGACATTTCGTCGATGACGAGATTGTCGAATTGCTCGAAGCGCGGCTCTCGTGCCATGGCCATTGAATCAGCGCCATCGCTCAGATAATTACTTAGGCCCGATCGCCAAATCCACCGGTCGATAGTCTCCGCTTCCCATGTCACATCTTCCGGTGCCTCGGCATTGAGGCGCAGCGCCGCCTTGCCCGTGGGTGCAAGCACGATTGTGCGCTCGTTCGCGGCATCGAAGCGCTTGAGCAGCTCGGCGATCGCTTGGCTCTTGCCCGACCCTGGCCGGCCCGTCACGCAGTAGAAGCGCTGCGTCATCGCGCTCGTCATCATCCGCGTGCGTTCGATGCCGAATCCCTCGGCGTCGAACCCGTCGATCTCAGCAGCAAGCGCGGTGGACTCGGTGCTGACATAGCCGGCGATCCAAGAGAGATTGCGCGTTAGTGCCGGCAGCTTGAGCCGTTCGCAAACGAAGCGGGTAACTATTTGTTCGGCATGCCAGGCGCGCTGGAGATAGAAGTAGTGGGTGCCGTCAACATTCTCGATGTGCATCCTCTCGCGGAAATGGGCGAGATGCTCATTCGAGAGGAACTGCGCCTCGTTGACGTTGAGCTTGTCGCGGTAAAAGAGCGGATGGCGTGCGGCATGCTCGACCAACGTGCCGGTCGACACGAAGCTATGACCTTGCGCCTCAGCGGCGGTCAGCGCCTCATACACGAAGGCGCGGAGCCGCTCGGGGCCGGTGACCGTGAGATCGTGGAGATCATCGCGGCGTTCGAGATGGCGATGATCGGGGAACATACCGATGTCGATGACGCCATAGTCGATCGCTGCATCGCTGCGCTGCTCGCGGTCGAGATCCTCGCGTTCGTTGCGCGCATTGCGGGTCGCAGGAACATAGCTTTCGGCGAGCACGTAGGGGTTGGCGGCGATGTCGTCCGGTGACAGCGCGAGGCCGGCGAAAGCGTGCGGGTCGCCGTCCTCGGGAAACAGGATGCGCCCTACCTGACGTGGGGTCAGCGTGAACAGCGTCAGCTTACGGAGCAGCGTCTTGAGGCTCTTGTTGTCGCGATACCCCGCCCGCGCATCGCGCACCGTCGCCTTATGCGCCGACAATGCCCGGGGCAAGGGGTCCTTGGATTCGAGCAGCGAGATCGCTGAATCGAGCAAGTCCTCGCCCTCGCCGAGCGAGTCGCGCAGCGCTGCGGTAAGCGCTGCGCCGCGGCTGCCTTCGACCTGAAATTCGCCTTCCGCCAGGTCGGCGAGGACGTTGAGCACCGATCCGAGACCCGGATAGAGGCCGCGGTCGGTCCAGGCGTCAGCGATATAATTCTCAATCCGGTCGACCATGGCATCGACATCGGCGATGCCGTGTTCCTGTGCTCGCGCCAGTGCGCGCTTGAGCTTGTAGAGCAGCCCGAGCGCGTGGTCGTCATGGACCTGCTCGGAGACATACTTGAAGTTGGGAAGCAGCGCTGGCTCGTCGACCAGCACGCGAATTTCGTCGAGCTTGGCTTCGTCGTCGGGATTCGCAGCGATGTGGGCTAAATAGGCATGATACGGAAGCACGATGCCATCGGCGGCACCTTCATGGCTCAACTGCAACGCCCAATTCTCGACCGGGAAGTTCTTCATCCGCGGATTCGAGCCGCGGATTTCTGCCAACTCATCTGCGTCGAACGGGAATTCGCCGCTCATTGCGAAGTCAGCAAGGCGGGCACACCCTACGAGTGCATATTTGTAATCGTCCGCTGAGACCGGGTTGTCGTAGTTCAGGTAGAAGAAGACCAGTGACCGACCGGGACTGAGCCTTCCGGCAAAGCGTTTGATCCGGGCATCAAGGTCAGGAAAGTAATTGCCGTGCCGGTTCTTCGACGAATGCGTCATCGCGAGGCGGAATGGCCAAGTGTAAACCGAATTTGCGGGAAGCATCTCCTCGATCTGCTTCTCGTCACGATATTGCGGGAACGGATGACGGTGCAAGACTTTCGTCGGCTTCGGCGCGAAAGCGGATGACGTCCAGAAGCAGGGCGGCTGATAGTCGGGCAAGTCGGCGTCGAGCGCCGCGCATGGCCGCTCGCATTCGATCCGCTTTTCCCGCGCAAGTCGCTCTGAAAGAAGCGAATGGCTGCCCGTGCAGTATGTGTTGGCTGCTGGATCATCGCAGACCCGGCCGTCCCAGCCGCGATCATGCCAAGCCATGCGAGCGGTGATATGCCAAGTCATAGCTTCTCCGACAACTTAACCATATGAATTACTAATTGATAAACTTGAATTATCGAAATTTCTACTGATCAAGTGGCACTAGTATCCGTGCGGTGCAACCCATGCCTGAGGTGGAACCTCCCTTTCCTGCGAAACGCTGTGCCACACCATAAACGGCTGCTTCGGGGAGCATCGCGGCGCGGCGTCGGCAAGCTCTCGACCGCCAGCTAAGGGCCGAACCGGCATCAGGGATTGCACGGCGGTTACACGTAGTAGCGCCGCACGCCTTCACGTATAGTCATCGATGCTATCGCTCAAACTTTCGCCGGTCAGCTCGCAGAAGGTTTTCAGCGCACCCTGAAGCGTGAAATATTGATGCTCGCTGCGGTGAACGAACAGCTCGCCTCGGATCGTGATCATGGCGACAGCCCAGTCCTTGATCGCGTCAGCTTCGGCAGCACGGGTAAGAACGACCAGACCACCTTCTACGAGCGCGCATTGAACGACTAAGCTCTGGTAGATGTTGTTCCGAGCGAAGACCTCACCGAACCGGAGGTTCTGAGCGTATCGCTCCAACCCATCTTCTGATACCGCCTCCGGGCATCCCGGAAACTCGGTCGGGACCCTCCATTTTAGTTGGATGGCCGATGGCGTCCGGCTTTCATACTCTTCCGGCTCCGGCTCGAAGTCAGCTCGCTCACGGGTGCCATAGAGCCACTCGCCGATTGCGCCTCCGCTTGGAACCGATCCGCTCCTTGCCCATGATTCGAAGCGGGACTTGGTTCTGGCACCCTCTTCCTTGGTCACGGTCCGCATCCATGAGACGTCGGGAAATGATGTCTCGTTTCTGGGCCTGGAGGGATCTTGGAGAAACGCATCAATCGACCCATAAGCCAGCTCAATGCGGCGGGCGGTTATTTCGTTCAGGAGTGCGTTTTCCAGCCTTGTGAGCCAGCGCAGATTCTCGGGCCTGTTGTTCGCGCGGTTCGTGTCGATGTGATCGACGACGTGTTGATCGGTGGGTGGCGGACCGTTGAAAGCGGTGCAGACTATGCGATGGATCGGTTCACCGGCCAAGAAATGGTAGCCGGTCGTGAGGCTCTGGCGTCCAAAGGACCATGTTTTGTCGAGCGGACGTGCGCGTTTCCGGAACTCGTTTAGTCGATAGACCGCGCCGTTGTTACGGACGCGGTATCGCTCGCCGCGATATTCGACCTCAACTTCGGCTTCATAGGTTTCCAACAGGTGGTCATGCTCGCCCACAAGCGTGTTCAAGGAAGGCATCTTGCTCTCCAGTGCAAGGGTGTCTCGGCCTTCTCCGGAAGGGCCCGGTGCCGGTTATTGTTGGCAGGCTTGAAACATGCGTCTGGCGCTGCCTTGTGCTCTGGACGCGCCCCGAAACTGTCGAATGTGCGAGGTTGGAGTCAAGGAAAACCAGGGACAGCGCACATTCACCCTGCGCCCGCTAATGGGTAGCAACTCCAATGTCGGCTGTGCAGACTGCAACCGCAGCATCGAAGCATGGCGGTGATGGTCCGCTCTGGGCCGGTCGCGACCAAGAGAGCATTGCTTCACGCCGGAAGCCGGTGCCGCGCGTCATGGTCATTCTGCGCTCGGCCCGGTCATCTGTTCAAAACAGTCGATGACTGGTTTGGAGTACGGCTGGTCCCAATAGTTCATCGTAGGACTATCGCTCAAAACTGAGCGAGACTTGCGAACACTCAAAGCACTGGCGAGCCCAACCTTTGGCAGGGTACTCGGTCGCATGCTAACGTTCTAGTGATGGCTACCCGCGGCACAAAGGTTTTCAGGTCAGTCGACGAGCTTGAGGCTCGCATTGAGGCGTATTTTAAAGGGCTTGAGTACGAGAAGACGGAAACAGCCATACGCAATGGTCAAAGGATCACGGTCACAACCGAAGCCATGCGCCCCCCAACTCTGTCGGGCCTCGCGCTTGTGCTCGAGGTGTCCAGAAGAACTCTTCTAAACTACTCTAGGAAGGATGAGTTTTCCCACGTCATCGCGCGCGCGAGAAGTCGGATCGAAGAATGGCATGAGGAGGCCCTGTACAGCCGTCAGACCTACTGCGCAGCCCGCTTCATGCTTGCTGTCAACCTTGGCTATCGAAAATCACCTGGATCGGAGAACGATGCGGTCCGAGTCCGGACTGTTGAGACAACTCTGGTACAGCCGCGACGAAGTGAGGGGAGCGCGCGAAAATGGCGGGGCTGATATCGAATGGGGGAACGCTTGAGGGTCAAGTCGCTTGGATGCTAAATTTTATTCAACACAGCCAATTAGTTGAGGGATCTGCGTGGCGCACTCAACCGGCGCCATGCGCGGGAATGTGAGCGTAGTTCAGCTGGTATAGCACGTCATTCGTAGTGATGGGGTCGGGGGCTCGAGTCTTCACCGGCACCAATACACCTAATACGTATGTTCCAAAACAATGGGATAGGTGTCTCGGCGTTTTTCTATCCACCTACCTCTCCACTCTAACGGTCCGCTAACAGGCCGCGCTCCCCTCAGATGATCATGCCCGACCGTCGAGGCCGTAAGGGACTTCTGACGCGTTCTTGCCGCAAGGGGGGGCTAGCGAGCGTGGGCTGCCGCGATATGGCGCGACCGGGCCGAGATAGCTGCCCTGCCGTCTGGCGCTTGGTTGCTCAGAGAAGCGGGGCGCATCCTGGGCCTGCTTCAAGAAACGGCGGACGACGCCCACTGGCGCTTCCCAAGGCGCTGGGGAGGACTTCTCGGCATCATGCAACCGTAAATTCGGTAGGCGCGTCGCTTGTTGACTGGAGCGTCGATTTGTCCACTGTCTCGTGGAGTCTTTTCTTAGTTCATACAGCGGACCCTCCGGACCAGACTGCAACGGTAAGGCGAACTGCGTGGCGAAGCTCAGACGTGGGAGACTGGAGGGCGCGTTTACGGTCTACTTGCTGCTGGGCCTTGGTCTGCTGCTCCCTGCGCTTGCCGTCGTTTTCATGCTGTTGCCCTGGCCGCTCGCGAGGCCGAACTCAATCCAACCTGCGTCCGGTAACTCGTACAGCGGCTCACCAAGACCAAGGACCTCGGAATAGAACTCCCTGGCCGCGTCGAGATCAGGCACCGATATCGACACGACGCTGATTCCCTTTAACACTGGCGTTTGCTGCATGGTTTTCTCCCTCGGCAGCGAGCACGCCTCTGAGGATAGGCGCCGCAGTGCATTGGTCCAGTCTTTGGCATTCGTGCTGTAGAACGCCCCTGTGCGAGGTGGCGTCGGGTTGCTTGGCGCGGTAATTAGGCGTCTCAGCAAGGCAGAAGGAACGAGACCTTGAAGGACCCATTCCATACCCGCCTGGACTACCCGGAAGTGCCAGGGCAAGAGAACAAGCCGGAAGCAGACTACCCACCATTTCGGGAGCCGGGTACGAAGCGCTTCTCGGCCGTCCCGATGTTCATCGCCGTCGGCTTTGCCGCTGCCTACGTCGGGGTATACCTCTAACGCCGAGCGCGAGAACATGCCTACTGTCAGGCAGCCTTCCGCTCCATTCCGCCAGGGCAGTTTGCGTCTATTCCCCAAGCGGGTCTAGCTGAACTCCTCAGACATCCAGTCTGGCCGGGCGGCTCGAGCGTCAGGCTATAGATGCAGCAAGGGTTCGCTGTGAGGCTTTTGGAATACAGGAAACTTCGCCAGAGTTTGGTAATTACCTCCGCGAGGAGAGAGAAAGCATCGCTAAAGCTGACGACGAAAGGCGGACGAGAATTGCCGCTCTAGGGGCAGCGCTCTCGGACGAGCCCGAGCCCTCATTGTGAGGCAGGTCTACGATGACGCGGGATGTGAAACTTAGGCCGATCCCGGCTCCTCAACTTCCAAATGGACGGGTACCTTCGGGCAGCTGCCAAAAAACTTATCGTTGCTCTTGGCATCTCGGGGGCTACTCTAAAACCTCATAGAACGAAGAACCCGACCCGGAGGACGGACATGGAACTGCGAATTGTTAAACCCGAGGGTGCACTCATTCAAAGGTGCGTGGGGGAATCGCTTTTATGAGAATCCTGAGAGGGATGGGCCTGCTGATCTGCCTCGCTGGCGCCAGTGCCGCCGGCGCGCAGAGTATTGCAGAGTTGAGAGTCGCGGCTGAGCAGGGTGACCGAAACGCCGCGCGCGACCTTGTGGACGCATACATCGACGGCAGCGACGAGCAGCCGCGCGACCTCAAGGCGGCGTCGCGCGAGCTCGATAGCTTCAGGGAGGTCCTAAGCGAAAATCAAGCTCAGCTCCGCCGCTACCTCATCTACGTGGGTGCGGTCCCGGCGTCGCCCGAGTATTTTCGGCAGGTCGCCACCGGCTTTGCCGCGCAGGCTGAATCGCAGAAGCGGTCGGCACTGCGCCGCACTCTACGGCTGAATCGCAATGCCTATGTGTTTGTTCTTGAGCGGGAGCTCGCGGCCCGAGGGTTCCACCCATGGCCTACCGACTCACAGCTCGACAAGGACACGCTGAGTGGCATTTTGAGCTTCTGCGCCTCCGTATCGATTTTGAAAGAGTGCCAGCGCGGCCCAATGCGGCGTTCGGTCGCCCGGGTAATTGCGAACCATCTCTGGCCGCGGGATCCGGACTGAGTCCGGAGGGTCCAGCGCGGCAAAGGTAGCTCGACCGTGCATCAGGCGCCGCGGAGGGGCCGACGCGCCGCAGCCAAGGTCCGGTGAAGGGATTCCGCGAGCCACCCTCCTTTCTGGCGGGCGTTCAGCTTCTTGAGTTCGACCGCGGCGCGGTCGTGGCTGATGCGCTCGGCGACGAGGTCGCGGGTAATTCGATCCGCGGCGCGGCGGCGGCGCACCGCGTCGCCAGCGTCGAGCAATCCCTCAAAGAGCGAGGCGAGCCTGTCCAGCCTTCCCGCCCTGCCGACGCCTCCCATACCGGCGCGCAGGGCCGCGACCTGCTGGTCGTGTTTGGCCTCGATCATGCCGACTTGGTCTATGAAGGCCAGGCCGGGCAGCGGCGGGTCTGCCTTGAGAGCCGCCAAAGTCGCCCGCACCGTTTCCTCACCTAGCAAGCCGAACTCCTGGAAGGCCGCGAGTGCCCGCACCCCCTCGGCGGAGGCGGAGGGATCGCGGCTCAGCGCGTGACGGCAAGCTATGGCGCAGGCGTCCCAGGCCATCCAGCGATACACGAAATCCAAGCCAGTCCCCTTGATGTTCTGGATGCCCATGACGCGGTTCAGGAAGCCGGGGGGGGTTTCGGTGCGGATACGGTCCACCACCTCCTCGCCGCTCGCGTGGAAGTTTCTGACCACCACGATCTTGCGGCGGAACCATACGCCGGACAGCCGAGCGAAGTCGGCGTCGAGCTTTTGCCGGTCGTCCCCCTTGCGGATGCGCTCTGCCAAGTTCTCGTAATCCGAAAGATCCTGAAGGACCCGACGCTGGTACGACACGATCGCCGACGTCTCCGCGATCCCTTCCTGCAAGAGCCGGGCCTCGAGCGCGTGAGGGTCGTCCGCGAGGCCGTCGATTTCGTCGGGATCGAGCGGAGCTCCTTGGGCGCGGAGCATGGCTTCCAGGACCCGGCGGGCCTGATCGAGTTGGCGGGGAACTCGCAGCCAGCGAGCGGCGGCAGCGAGTACCCCAAGTGGGTCAGACTCGGTGCCGGCCTCGCCCTCAGGCCACAGGGTGAGCTCGCGCGCCCGCTCGGTCCAGGCCTCCTCGATGTAGCCTTGCAGACCCTCGAGGTTGGAGCCGATCAGGAGGTGCATGTCGGCCGACAGGTCGTTGGCGAGCATTGATGCAAAGACCCGCGAGCGCGGCACGCGATCGGCGCGGTTGTTGACGACGGTCGAGATCCAGACCCCTGGCTCGGCCTCGGGGTCCTGGCGGTCGAAGCCCATGCGCTCCCAGTTGCCGAGCGCGCCGTAGCGCTCGTTTGCGGACATGCCATTGACGAACTCGAGCCGGCGGGTCCCGATCGACGCCGGCGGGAAGGCCCGCAGGACGCCCAAGTCCGGCACTACGCGGTCGGCCATCTCTGCAAGCGCACGGTCGCGGTCGGCTCCGAGCTCATCGGCGAGCGCGAGGACCAGGGCGATGTTGAAAGGGTGTTCCTCATAGGGAAAGCGTGAGAGGGCGTCAGAGGGCAGGAGGCCGGCTTCAAGCCAGCCCACACCGAGCAGCCGGGTGCCCAGACGCCGCGCGGCCTGTGCGAGGATGGGGCGCATCTGCTCCTCTGTGGTGAGCACCGTCCCGCGCTCAGGCAGGAATTCAGTCATCACCTCGGGGATGTTGCGCCCGGCGGGACCCTGAAGGTCCTCGTGGTCGGGGTAGGTGTTGGTAATGGTGGAAATGTCGTCGCGCATCCAGTGGCGCTGAAGGACCCGAACATAGGCCGGGCTCAGCCCCATGCACTCCCACAGGAACACCCCCGCCCCCAGTTGGCGGGCAAGCCTGGCGACATTCATCTGCTCCCAGATGGTGGCCTTGTCGTAGGGCCGGAACAGGAACATCTCGCGTAGTGGGCCGAAGGCGCGACCGTGCAGGAACATGGCCTCGCAGCCTGTGGTCTTGCAAACGAGCGGATAGCCGAGGCCGTTCAGGAGGCCGGCCTTGAGCCGCTCGGTGCCGGACTTGCCCCTGGTACCCCAGCCGCCAAGCACGAGGGGCAGCGCGTTGCGGGTCCGGCGCATTGCGACGCTGAGCGCGAGGTGCCGGCCGATGAAGGCCGAGAGCGCCGCGCCGATGAACAGCGCAAGCTGGCCCAGAGAGTTCTGGTAGAGCGAGAAGAAGTAGCCCTCGAGGTCGCGCCAAAGCGAGCCGCCCATCAGGGGCAGCGGGATCACGACCGGAAAGAAGCGCGCGACGGCCGGATCGACCTCCGTATGCGCGCCGGGCCCGATCCCCGTCTCGTAGGGGCGCAGGCGGAAACGGAAACCCAGCTCCTCGAGGGCGCGCACATAGGCTGCGGGCGACTGGCCACGCGCCTCAGACCAGTTGCGCTGGGCGGCGAAGGCAGGGAAATTCCAGGTCAGCCGGAGGCGCGCCACAAGGCGCCGAGCGAGGCCCGAGGGTGGCGTGATCTCCGTGATGCCCTCCGCGGTGAAGATCCGCACGAGGCAGCCAGTGTCGACGATTGAAAGCGCGTGATCCGGGAGGGGCAAGTAAGGCCGCCACCCCCCTTCCTCGGCAATGAAGAGTGGCTCCCCGGGGACCTTGGTTTGGGCGAGCTCGGCCATGATCGTCGAAGGCGAGGATAATGTGCCGGTATAAACCCGGCCGATCACGTGGCTGAAGGCCTGGCGCTTGTCGGTGGAGGGGTTGCGGAACTCATGGAGCAGCCGCCAGAGTCGCGTGCGGAAGCGGTCGCCGCGCATGACGCGCGGGGCGGGCCAGCGGGGGGCCACATCGTGGCCGAAATCCCCCTGAGAGAGCACGGAAAGCACTCGTCCTAGCAAGAGGGGGTCGGATTTTATCAGGTTCTTCGCGGGCGAGAGGCGGCGGCTGCGGCCCTCGCACAGGGATTCGAGGCCAGCGCGGACGCGGTCAGCGAGCGCGCGCGCCTCGGGGTCCGAGAGACACCACATCCGCTCGCGGGCCTGCGCTGCCCATCGCCGCACCGCCAGCGAGCCGGCAGAGACGTGCAGACGCTCAATCGCCGGGACCAATGCTTCGGTCCAGGCCTCAGCTCCTTGGGGATCGAGGCGCAAGAGCGCATCCATGGCCTTGTCCGCAAAGAAGAGGGCGGTCCGCAGGACTAAGGGGCTGGTCTCGCTGTCGAGGACCCGGACCCAGAGGGCCGCTACCTCCTCGACACCCACTCGCTCCAGGAGGCGCTCGACGCTCGTCAGCGCTGCCGCCCGCACCTCGGGCGCCGGGTCGGCGCAGGCTAGCTCCGCAAGCTGCTCCCGAAGCGGCGCAACGGGAACCCTCCATAGGTCTAGCGCGAGGACTTGGCGCACGGCGGGGCTTTTGTCCCGCCTGGCTACATCGAGAAGGGGCGCCAGGCCAGGCCGGGCTTCCACGGCGGCGCAAAGCATGCCGACGGCCTTGCGGCGTAGGAAAAGGTCGTCGCCGGGTGCAGGGCGCGTGAGGCGGAGCGTCAGCGCGGCCTCGAAAACGTCGGGAGAAGCGGCCCGCAGGAGGTCCAGCGCCTCGACCCCGGTCCAGACGTCGCCGCTCGCCTCCATCGCTGCGCGATGCACGGTCCGGAGGCTTCGTTCCCCCAGCGCGCCCTCACGCTCCGCGGTCGGCAGCCCCTCTAGCGCCCGGGCGAGGCAGCGGAAGGCCGCGGCGCCCACGCGGGCGTCGCCTGCGTGGGCCGTTAGCCGGTCCGCCGTGGCCTCGATGGCTAGGCGCCGCCAAAGGCGTTGGCGCAGCGCCGGTTCTTTTAGCTCGGACAGGACAGAGGCGGCCACGAGACCCAGGCGGTCCAAAGCGAATGCAAGGGCCCGCTCGGCGACGCCGACGCGATGCTCATACCGATCGACCATCGCGTCGAAGCCGAACCACCGCCGGAGGGCGCGGCGATCTCCCCGCAGCCCTCGCCCGTCGGCCCCTAAGCTGCGGGCGAAATCGAGGACGTGGCCTTGGCGTTCGGCAGCGTCGAGGGCGCCCGCGTGGCCTGCGGAGAACCTAGCGAAGGCCTCGTGGAGCGTCTCGATTTGGTCGGCGAGCGCGTTCGCGTGCTGGCCGAGATAGACGGCAAGGCGACCGGCCGGACCGAGGTCCGGGTCGTCCGCGGCCTCGGGCCATGCGGCGAAGCCCTCCGCTAACTCGCGCAAGAGTGGAGCCTCGACCTGCCGCAGGCGGTCGGGCACACCGAGGAACAGGAGGTCCTCGCCCGTCAGCGCCCCCCTCCCCACCGAGCCTGCGCTACCTAAGATGCGTGATGTGGCAGAACTGATCATCCCCAGGCACTGCGGAGGGCGCGGACCAAGGCCGAGCCGTCGGGCCGCTTGGAAAGTGATGCAGGATCCGCCCCGCCGCGACACGGAGACAGGCGGCAGGCGAAGAGAACGCGCAAGCTGGCGGCTCCAGGGCGCGGGAGGGCCAAGGATTTGGCCATGCGCTTCAGCCCCGCCCCGTTAGTGCGGCGAGCTTTGACAGGAACATCTCCAGGTCCACCGGCTTGCGCAGGATCTCTCGGACGCCTGCCGCCAGCAGATCGGTCTCGACCGCCGGGCGGTGGAGTGCCGAAAGCACGACCACGGGCGGCGGATCGGCCAAGGCGTCGGCCAGCGCCCTCATGAACTGCAGCCCGTCCATGACTGGCATCATTAGGTCGAGCACGACGGCGTTGCAGCGCTCCAGCTCCAGCAGGGAGAGACCCTCGAGGCCGTCGGATGCCGTGACCACCTCGTAGTCCTCAACCTCTAGCCGGATCTGCAGGAGGTCCCGCAAAAGTTCGTCGTCCTCAATAAGCATCACACGCGGCATCCGGCCCCTCTCCCGCTCAGGTAAACCTTGTCATGGTCAGACCGAACTGGAAGCCTACGCCCGGCCTCCCCTCGCCGACGAGGCGGCCGCCCCAGCGCTCGGCTGCGCGCACGCCATGGCGCAGGTCGCGGAGCTCGGTCGATTGCGGCTCCTCCTCGCCGCGAAGGATAGCCTCGAGCCGAGCCTGTGGCAATCCGAGGCCGTTGTTTCGGAGGAAGATCTCGACCACGGTCGTTCCCTCTTCGAAGGTCACGGAGACCTCCGTCTCGCGACGCGCGTCCCCAACCAGAAGCCGCAGGAGTGCGCCAAGCAGGCTGCGCAGTTCAAGAGGGTCGGCAATGACCAGCCCGGCCAAGCTCGATCGCTGGGCCTCGAGGCGCACTCCTTTCTGCTCGGCCGCTTCAGCGACTGTCGCGAGGGCCGATTTTAGGGCAAGCGCAGGGTCCACCGGCAGGACAACGGCGGATCGCGTCTCGATCTCCTCCTCCATGAAGGTCTCGACCTTGGCGAGCCGCTCAAGCGTCCTCTCGACGGCCGCCTGGAGGTGGGCGCTGGATCGGCGCCGCTTTCCCTCGGGGAGACGCTCGTCGGCCATGAGGGTCGCCGCCATGTGGATCGTGGCGACCTCATGTCGGAGCTGCAGGCCGACATGCTGGACGAAGCTCCGCTGGAACTGCGCAAGCCGGACGAGGTCGGTCACGTCGAGGAGCTCGCACATTAACCCTTCGGAAATCCCGGGCCTTGGAGAAGGGCGGAGGGGCGAGAACCTGAGGAGATAGCGGCGCCCCTCTACATCCACCAGCGCCGGCAGTTCGATTCCTGACCCCTCCAGGAGCACGCGGCGGGTCAGGCGTGAGCCCTGCTCCTCAGGGAGGCGGCAAAGGGCCGCCATCAAGTCCGACGGAGTGAGCGCATCTAGAGGGACACCAATCGCCGCCGTCAGCGGCGACATGGGGCCGTTCGCGTGCAGGACGCGGCCGAGTTGGTCGAAGACGACGAGAGCGGTGGACACCTCGTCGAGGATGCTGTCCAGCATCCGGGCCCGAAGGCTCATAGAGCCTAGCCTGCTGTAAAGCAGGGCGTCGACTGCCTTCGTGGCGGAGTCATATCGAAGTCCTGCAGGTTTCCGCTCGTCGTCGAGCAGGTCGGCCGCGGTCTGCAGGGCGCGATGCATGTCGGGGACTTCCGTTGCTTCATCCCCGGCGACCGTGAAAGCCCAATAGCCAGCTGCTGCGCCGTTGCGCCTCATCGGGGCGAGATAGATGAGCTCATCCTCGCTGGCGCAGTCCAGGAAAGTGCTAGGGACCTGGACAGGCTCGCCGGCGCGGGCGGCATCCAGGTAGGGCGGCCGGCGCGGATCAAGGCAGTCGTCCGGCAGGTCGGCTAGGCAGCACCCGATGGCCGCGGCCTGCTCCAGCCGGGACGGACGCTTACCGGGCACGAGGAATATAGACCGGCGCAGCCCCAGGAGCCTCCGAGTCATAGAGCAGAGCACGGGCCAGTCAGGCGGCAGGGCCGCCTCCGCCCTGCGACCGCTGTCCTCGGACGAGAATTGCCGTAGCAGGCCGCGCAGCATTCTGTCCTGGTTCCCCTCGCGGTTCTGCCAGACCAGGATCGACACGAGGACCTGTGAAAAGATAATCTCGGTCACAGGGAGGAGCCTGTCGCCCGCCTCGAGCGCCGCGGTGCCTAGGAGCACGATCCCCGCGAGGACGAGCGCCATCGCCCAGGGCCAGTTCTTTGGCCCGACGCGGCTGTAAACGAGCGCCCCGGCCAAGGTCGTCGCTAGTAGGAGGAAGGACGCGGGAACGAGTTCAAGATCCCTGACAGTGCGCCTGTTCAGAAGCGTCTCGAGAGCGATGGCGCTGAAGTCCAGCGGCCGGGTCGTTGGCGCATCTGGCGAAATTGGGGTAGTGAGGCCAACCGCTGCTGGCCCCTCTGCGACACCCACGAGGATTGTGCGCCCGTCGAAGAGGTCGCGAACGACTTCACCCTCCAGAACGCGCCCCAACTCGATGCGCGGTACGCGGTCCGCACTCTCGGGGAAACGCAGCAGAAAACTGGTGCCGGGCGGCGGAACGTCCGTGGCGCCGGCCCTTTCAGCTGCCAAGCCAACAAGGCTCGGCACCACTTCCCCGTCGACCGTGATAGAAATGGGCTGCCGGCGATGGATGCCGTATTCGGCCGGAGGGACAAAGACGGCGCCCCAGGTCGTGCCGGTTGGCGGTGCCGGGGTAAGGAACTCCCATTCCTCAGAGCTGCTCCCAAACTGGCGAGCGAGGCGGCCCACCGTGAGGTCGTCCCCAGCGAGGCCCGGTGAGGGGCCTAATGCGTCCGCCGCATGGGGGTCGAAGGCGAAGACGATCTGCCGCGCCCCAAGGCCCCGGAGGTCTTGGGCAAGCTCGCCCCAAGCGGCCGCGGGCCGGTCCTGCGCCCCGTCCGGCACTTCTACCACCAGCACGGCGGAGACGGGAGTAGGGCGGAGCTGCAGCCAAGTGTCGTAGGCCATGCCGTTGGGCGCCACGAACAGGCCAAAGACGTGAAGCGCACCTGTTACGAATGTAACGCTAATGGCGATGACAGCGTAAGATCGGGTCATTTCTGTAGGTGTTCGGCGGGAGACAATCCCAAGCTTGAGGACACAGTCGCGCTCACCAACAGCACTTCCGCTGAAAGACACAAAGCACGTGAGCGCAAGACGAATCCGACTTGCGGGCTGTCATCGTCTTCGCAGCGCCATTGAGGTGGTGATCGCGAAGCACCAACTTGAAGGCGCCAAGGCTGACCGCGTGCTCCGCCACCGTACGGGCTGTAAGGCCTGATACTTAAGCTCAGCAGAAACGAGATAATGACGATAAGAAGAGATCCACCCACCATTGTACCTTTATGCCGCTGAGCTGGCGTGTCTAGATGTATAAAAGAAAAGTGGACGTGGGTTCTGATGTGCGCATCTTGGTGGTGATGAATTCGAATGTTGTGATTTCACTCGGTCGCTACGCGCTCAGCTTACTGGTTAGTTCGCTTCTCTGGCCTTCGGCTGGTATGGCACAGCCAATCGAGTCGCGAGCTTCGGAGATACGTGGCTGCGTCGTGGGCCTTGCGGGAGAGGCCTTGCCCCATGCGACGGTCCGCTCCGCGACAGATCAAACGGAGGCGGGCTCGGATGGTTGCTTTGTTCTGCCGGCTGCCTCCGGCGCGCAATGGGTGACCGCCGCGCATCCCAATTACCTGTCCCGGACCCGAGCCGCCAGCACCGACGAGCCTCTGCTCATGCGGCTCACTCCTGACGATGGAGAGACGATCTCGCTGCATTTCGTCGGCGATACGATGTTCGGGCGGCGTTTCTACGACGCCAACGGCGACGGCGAGCTTTCGGATGGGCTCCTGCGGCCCGGCGCAGGAGCTGAGGAACACGCCGCGCTGCTGGAGGCAGTGGCGCCGCTCCTCGCCGGCGCCGACCTGACCGCGCTCAACCTCGAGACGCCGCTGCTGGAGGATCCCTACTTCCCCCCCGCCGGTCCTCGACCGGAACGGTTCCACCCCATGAAGGTCTATGCCTTCGGTAGTGACACAGCCGCGGCTAAGGGGCTGCGGCTCGCGGGGGTGGATGTCGTGGACCTCGGCAACAATCACCTCTTCGACGCCCTCGAGGAGGGCATAGCCTCTACGATCCGCGCGCTTGAGGAGGCCGGATTCAGCGGGCCGACGGCCGGCCATTTCGGGGCGGGGCCGGACGTAGCGACGGCGTGGGCGCCGGCCTTGGTTGAGGTGCCAACCTCATCGGGCGGGGCGGTAAAGCTGGCCTTCATTGGCTGCACCACCATCCTCGGGCTTGATCATGAGGTCTCCTACGTGGCCGACGAGGGCAAGGGCGGCGCCGCGGCCTGCGACCCCGGGTTAATACGGCAAGCCGTGTTGGCGGCTCGCCAAGAAAGCGACGCCGTGGTCGTCATGATCCATGGCGGTTTCGAATACGAGGCCTCGCCTTCGGCCAGCGTCTTGGCGAACACCGAGGCGGCACTCGGGGCGGGCGCGACACTGGTGATGAACCACCATCCCCATGTGGTCGGCGGTTTCCGCCACGTGGAGGTGGAAGGGCAGGATTCCCTCGTCGCCTGGACTCTGGGAAACTTCCTCTTCGACCAGGACCGGCGGGAGACCTTCGAGACCTATCTCGTCGCCGTCCATCTCCGACGCGGCGAGATCGTGCGGGCTTATGCCGAGGCGCTGATGATCGAGCGCTACACTCCAAAGGGGCTGGTGGGGGATTTGGCACGGCACGTCGCGCGCGGTGCCGCGGGGCGCGAGCCGGGTCGCTTTGTAATGGAAAATGGGGCAATGGAGGTGGACTTGGCTGGCGCGGCGCGCCGGATCGAGTCGATGTTGCCGGCGGTAGGGAGCGACGGCGCAGGCAGCATCTACCGAGTGCCTCCAGAATGGTTCGTCCGCGGCCTCCGCGCCGCGCCTGGTTCCGCCTCACGCCTCGGCCGGGACGTCCTCTGGACCGGCGCCTTCGAGGACGACCTTGTTGGGGCGGTGTTCCCGGACGGAGCCCCTCTTTGGTCGATCGAAGGCGGAGGCAAGGTTGCGGGGGCCGACTTCGCACAGGAGGGCCGGGTCGGGGTCCGCCTGTGGCGATCCGCACTCAGCCCGGAGCCCGTCTCGGTCACCCACATCCGGCGCCTAGCTGTCGAGGGGGGAAGTGATCTCACGGTCACGGGCATGCTGCGCTCAACATTCGGCGCCGATGTCGCATTGGGGGCCGCTTTCTTTCCGAGGACCGAGGGCGACCCGCTGAACTATGGGTCACGCCCCGAGTTCCAGTCCGAGGCTGCCGAGCCGATGGCCGACCCGGCCGAGAGCGGCTGGGCAGAGGTCCCGCTCGAGACAACGGGCGGGGAGTGGCGGCCGTTCCGGCTGGACCTTCGTGCGCCGGAAGGGGCCGGGCTCCTGCAGGTGCGGGTGCGTCTTACCCCGCCCGCCGAGGGCACGGCCACGGCCGACTTCGACGCGATCCGGGTCATCCGCTGGGCCCCGCCCGGGACCGAGCCCTCTCCCCGACATGAGTTCCTGCTCGTGCACGATGAGACAGTGGTGACGCTTGCGCGGGACGTGTTGCCGGGCGCCGAGGCCTGGACCGGCGACCCGGGCCTCGTGCGGCTCTGGCCCGCCGATCTCTTCTCTTCAAAGGCCGTGCCGCGGCCGGCGCTCCTGCCCGAGCCCCTGGCGTCTCCCACCAGGGCGCGTCGTTAAGCAATGGGGGGCTTCGTCCTTGATATCTTTCCGGAAGGAAGCCTCGCGAGCTCGGTCATCACCACGACTTGGCTCGGCGTGTTCGTCGTCGCCTTCTTCAACCTGCGCTTCGGTTGGGTTCTATCGGGGCTCGTCGTGCCGGGTTACCTCGTCCCCCTCCTCATCGCCAAGCCGCTCGCCGCGGGCGTGGTTATCGTCGAGGCGATCGTAACCTATCTGATTGTCTGGACCTTCTCCGAAAGGTGGTCGGGCGGGCGGACCTGGAGCAGCGTTTTCGGCCGCGACCGCTTCCTCGCACTCGTGCTTACCAGTGTGCTCGTGCGCTTGGTCTTCGACGCCTGGGCGCTGCCGGAATTGGGCGCCTGGCTCGTCGAGCGCCACGGCATCCGCTTCGACTACCGCAGTGACCTGCATAGCTTTGGCCTCATCATTATCTCGCTCCTCGCCAACCAGTTCTGGAAGCCCGGGCTGCTGCGGGGTCTCGCTTCGGCGGCGGTGACAATCGGCGTTACATGGCTCCTCGTGCGCTTCGTGCTGATCGAGTTCACCAACTTCCGCATCAGCGAGGTCGGCTACCTCTACGAAGGCTTCGCAAGCTCGATCTTGGCGAGTCCTAAGTCCTACATTATCCTAGTCACGACGGCCGTGATCGCCTCGCGGATGAACCTGCTCTACGGCTGGGACTTCAGCGGCATCCTGATCCCTGCGCTGATCGCGCTGCAGTGGTACCAGCCGGTCAAAGTATTGGCATCCTTCGCCGAGGCCTTCGTGGTCCTGGGGGTCGCCACAATGCTCCTGCGTTCGCGCTTCTTCGCGGACGCGACCATCGAGGGCGCGCGCAAGCTCATCCTCTTCTTCAACGTCAGCTTTGCCTACAAGCTCCTGCTCGGCCACGCACTTCTATGGACTGGCTGGGAGATCAAGGTCACCGACTATTTCGGCTTCGGATACCTGCTCTCGACGCTGATGGCGATGAAAATGCATGAGAAGCAGATCGCTGCGCGCTTCAGCCGGGCCGTGCTGCAGGTGTCGCTCGTGGGTGCGGCGCTGGGGAGCCTGATCGGCTTTGCCCTCAAGCCTGTGCGCCTGCCCGATGCCTGGCTGCCCGCCCCGCCGACGCCCACGGAGAGCCTACCAGCGGTGGCGCAGGTGGAAGAGCTGGGCGACGCGGTGGTACGCGCCACTATGGGCGCCTATCTGACCCTCGGCGGCGCCGGGATATCGCAGGCGACCCCTGGCGAGCTGGACGCGTTTCGGCGAGGAGTTGAGCTGCTACTAGAGCGGGGGGCCGAGCCGGAGGCCATGGCGCGCGCCTCCGCCCTCCTGGCTGAGGCGCGCTTCGACCTCTCGCTGGCCAACGGGCGGTACCTGATCCTCTCCGGAAAGGGCGCGGCCCACGGTGGCACTTATGTGTTGGACCCCTCCGCCTCAGGCGGCCTGACTGTCCAAGTGCCCGATCCGCTGGAGGTCCCCCTCCTGGTCTCGGCCGGCGCCGCACTGCTCGGGGAGCCTGGCGTCGGCGCCCTAGCGGTCGCCGGCACCAGTTCACGGAACGGCGGCGAGGCCCTGGGCGTGGCGGGGGAGCTCGGGACCTTCTTCCAAGCCTTTCACGAGATGCTCGACGCGATGGGGACGCTACAGCTCCGCGGCTCCTTGGGTCCAGGAGCCCGCCTTCAGGTGGACGGAGCCATCCCTGATGTGTTGGACCTGCCGCGCCTCCAGGTTCTTTTCGGAGACCTCGAGGTGGACTTCGGCGGCGGAGAGGAGGCTAACCTGCAGCGCGACACCGCACGCGGCGGTTTCGCCGAGCTGTTCGTGGGCGAAGAGGCTGTCCGCAACGCGCTAGCTGGGCTCGGTGCCTTAGCCACTGTGGCCAAGGTCGAGGGCACTTCGAGCCTCGATGGGTTCCTCGTCGAGTGGATGCTCGACAGGATCGCCCAAGCGGGCAGCAAAGAGTATCGCCCGCCGCGGACAGAGGAGCTGATCTACCTCGACCGAGCGGTCCTCGCACCACTGCTGGAAAGCCTCGCCGCGGGGCCGGAGCCCGACGCGGCGAGGCTGGCGGCGATCGACACCTCTGCCCGGGCTCTCGACTACCAGCTCCTGCTCCACCGGCACAGGCGCAGCGGCAGCGATCATGTGCTGCTGTTGCCCCGGCCAAAGGGCGACTCGTCGCGCCGACATTGGGGGGCGTTCGCCTTCCGGGTCGGGGGGCAGGGGAGCTACGCGGTCTACGTGCCCCGGCCGCTCCCCGACATCGGCACCCTTGAGGCGGGCCTCGCCTTGTACGGTGCGCTCAAGGCACGCGCGCTGCTCGTCGCCGGAGCCCATCCAGGGGCAGGGCGGGGAGGGGAGGCGGACGTGCTTCGGGCGGACGCACCCTTCTCGCTCTACGCGTTGGCGAGCCGCGCGGTGGTTCGCCAGGCGGAAGAGGAGCCGCTTATGCACCTCCTTGTGCGCGGCATGGCTGCCCCGCTTGAGGGGGACGTGGCTTCCCTCGAGGCCCTCCTGGCCTTCGACCGCTCCGGGCTCGGAGAGGAGCCGCCCACCGCCCTCGCTGGCAATCTCCGCAGGGACCTCCTCGAGCTGGGTTTCGAGGTAGGCCTCGTGGACGGCGGGGCCGACCGGGTAAGATACGAGATAGGGCAGGTGCCGCTGGCCCGGCACCTCGAGCCCAAAGCTACCCAAGGGGTCGCGGCGGTCTGGCTGTCCCCCATCCTGCGGTCGAGCTTCGCCGAGCGGCTGACGGATGATATCGAAGCGGCGCTATTCGAGGCGCTGGCGATTCCTACGGTTGAGGCGGAGCCTCTCGACGCCCTACTGGCGCCTGCCCCCGCCACAGTGCAGCCCCTTCCCGCCCGCGCCCGTGCTCTCGTCGATGACTTCCTTCTCCACCGCGACGCGGTGTCCCTGGCGCGTCTGCAGCAGGAGTTCTCCCAGCTCAGGCTCACTCGGCTCGCAGACCCGGCGAGCGCCCAGACCTTTCTCTTAATCACCGATCCCGGCGGGGCGCCGATCGCCATGGCGAATATCGGCGCGAGGGAGCCGGCCGACGCGGTCAAGGTTGTCCCTGGCGATCCGGACCCCTTGGTGGTGTCGCGCTTCGTCCACGGCCGACTGGCGTGGCTCCTGGTGGAGGGGAGCTAGGCGTGCGGATCCTTGGGCGCCTCCTCTTCCTTGCTATCCTCATGCCTCTGCTGGCCTGGGGGGTGTGGCCCATATGGAACGCTAGCCTGGGCCTCATCAGCGACCGCGAGCCGGGAAACCAGCTCGACAAGGTCGACCGGACCGTCGCCTATGAGCTCGACCGGGAGCGCTGGACCATCTTTCCGCTCGTCGGCGGCCGCGACAGGGTCCGCCTCGTAACCCAGGCCGCTCTGCCCATAGCAGCGGTCGAAGGAGCCGGGTTAGGGACCGACCAGGGCCGATGGACTTATGCGATCGCCTACGAGATCGTCGCGGCGGACGGCCGGGTCCTGGCGGAAGGGCTGCGGCACGCCTTAGCTGCCGTCGAGATTTGCCGAGATCCTCTCACCGGGGACCTCGCCTCGTCAGTCGCCTACATTGAGGAAAGGTTGCAGCCGACGCTCGCCAAGGTGACCGTCCTCGACCTGTCGGAGCAGCCGGAGGCGGCTAAGATCCGGCTCCGCTTTATATCGCTCGATCCCAAGGTAGATCACGTCATTGCTCGGGTTTACGAGCGAGAGCCCCTCGCTGAGTTCCGGGCCCAGTCCTCTTGGCAGCGGCTGAGCGAAGGGCAGCGGGAGCGGCTCGCCGCCGAAGTCGGCCTGCCGGTCGCGCTCCTTGACAACGCGGAACAGTTGGAGGTCTTGCGCAACCGTTGGCATCCGGTCGGCCCGCAGGGGCTGGAAGGAAAAGACTACCTAGTGCGCGCGTTATATGTCTGGCCTGGCGGCTGCGACGATCCGGTGGCGGAGCCGACCCTGGCGCCAGGGTTTTATGCGGACGCCCTTCGCCACGCCATCATACAATTCCCTCCCGATGCCGAGGGCCTGGTCCTGTCGTTCGAACCTCCGTTCGGGGAGGATGCGGGGGCAGAGGCGGGCATGCTGGAGCTTCGCTGGCACGGCCCCGTGCCCGGCCTTCCGCTCGTCACCCGCGCGCGCTGGTCGATGGCCGAGGGCGCCCTTGCTTTGCCGGTGCGAGGCGCGGCTCTGGAAGTGATCCCGGACCGGCCGCTCGTGCTACACGCGCGGTCCTCTGGGCAATCGGCCAGCGGGACAGAAATCGACTTCCGCCCGCTCCACCTCCGCATGGTGCAGGCAACGGCGGAGGCCCCGGTCACCTTCCCGGTTACCCATGTCGGCGGCGAGCCGACGCCGTTCAGACTTCACCTGCGCTGCCTCTGCGGGGCCGAGGAGACAGTACCGGCACCCCGCCGCGTGGACTACGAGTTCCTGGGGACGAAGGGAGAGGTGGTTGGGGCCGGCAGCCTTGAGGCGGCCCTCGGGCCCGCGCCGCTTGAGCAGGTTCCGGGCGACCCCTCGCTACGGGTGCTCGGGCCGGCCTTTGCGCACTTCAACCTGCCTTTGTCCGTTCGCGCCATCCGCGTCTCGGGGCCGCAGCCTTACCTCGTCGCCGCGTCAAATCGCCCGCCAGATATGCCAGTCTTGGCAGCGATGATCGCTCCCGAGGCTGAGCCAGTGGCCGAGGAGGTCGCGCCGCGTGAGGCCCGGGTTTGGTTCCCACTCCGGCCGATCGGCTGGAAGGAGTTCGTGGAGGGTGACGGCTCGACGTCGCTGGTCGTGCAGGAGCGGGTGGTGCCAGACGAGACGGCTCTCCTGTTTCAGCGCCTGAACTGGGAGCCTTGGGAACCAGACGTACCCCTGCCTCGCGTCGAAATCCTGTCCCCCTTTAACCGTCGCCCAGGTCTGTTAAGCACCTTCAGCGGCGATATCTTTGTGCCCTTGGCGGCTGGGCGGCCCCATTTCTTCGACTTTCTGCCCGCCTCCGGCGCGGCGACCGTGGAGCCGGAGCTGCTTTTCCTGTCCCCCGCGGCAGAGCCGACAGAAGTCCGGATCACCCTGGACGGCCAGCTTGCCCGCGCGCAGGAGGTCGCCGGCCCGGGCGCCAGCCTCCGCCTGCCCCCCTTCGCGCCCCGGTGGCACTCCGTTGAGGCTCGCTGGTCCGGATCGGGCCGGCTGATGATCGGCCAAGTCGACCCAACGACACAGGCCTGGGTCAGGCGGCGGGCAATCCGCCTCGGCGCTGGTGAGGGCGTGAGCCTGAGCTTCGACAAGCGGCAGGAGGGGCGCGAATTCCTCGTCATCCACGTCCACCCGGAGGAGGTCGGCGGCAGAGGCCGGCTGGAGGTGGAGCTCGGGATCGGTCCCCGGAGGGTCGGCCCCCTGTCCGACTGGACGTCTGGGCTGTGGCGAGCCGACTTAGACGGGGCTTCCGGGACCGGCGAGGGCTTCCTGCAACGTTCCGGCGAGCAACTGGGCACCGAGCGGACGGTGGTGGTTCCCTTCGGGGCCGACCTGCTCCCGGGGACCTATGATTTGCGGCTGCGCCTCGAAGGACTGGCGGGATACCTCGCCTTCACCCGGTCGGGCCCCGATCTGGCGGCGCAGGTGGCTCTTGGGGAGGAGGGGACGATTGGCGCCATGAACTGTGGGCAGGACGCGGCGGGCGCCTGGTCCTGCGGAGCAGCCCTACCTTGAGCGCTATGCCCGGTCCTGTCAGAGCGGACGGAGGCAGGCGGCTAGGCGAGCGCGGAGCCCGGCCTCAGCGACGAGCTTCCACCGTAGCTCCCGCGAGAGCTCGAGATGGACGAAGCCGCTGAAGCCAGCGGCACGCAGAGCTCGCCCATTCGTGTTGATGGTCGCCCCGAGTTCGCACACTTCCTCGGGGAAGAGCCGCACGGTCTCCTCTGGCATGGTCGCGGCGAGACAGTTCGCGACAGCCCGCGCTTGTGCGCTCGGCTCATGCGTACCCGAGGAGACGATCACGCTGGCCGAGCGGCCCTCGGCGCTCCGCCGCTTCTCCCGCGCGTGGCCATGGATCTGGACGACAAGTCCCTCAGGGTGGACCTCGGCGAAGGCGAGGCCGAAGGAGTTAAAAAAGCTGACCGGTGCACGAGTGAGATCGGCGTTGACGCGCCCGCCATCCGCCTCGAAGGCGCGGGGCACGGAGTTCCAAGCCCCCGACGCGAAGTTGCCTTCCACTAGGAGGAAGTCGAGAATCCGGCCGGTGTCGAGGTCGGTGTCGCTGTGGGGGGCTTGGAGGAGGACCGGAGCTCCTCCGGGCACCAACAGATAGGAGCCGAGCCCGACCCCTTCCTTTCCGGGCTCACGCAGTAAGGTCCGGCCCCCGTTCCGGGGTAGCAGGGCGAGGCCCAGCGCGTTAAGCTCGTGCACCAAATTGGAGGTCGGAAGGCCGCGCAGCAGCGAGGCGGCGACGGCCTGCGCCCGATCAGGCGAGCCGTACAGGAGAACGGGTTGAGCAGGCATGGCGTTCCGCGTCAGCAAGAGTGAAAGGATCTCGGCCGGCGCGGCGACTTCTAGCTGGGCGGGCACCTCGTCCGGAGGCGGAAGCCCGACACGCTGCGCTTCCCGCTTGGCCGGACCGCCACCGCCATGATCGAACGAGCCCCATGCAAAGATAAGGCCCAGGCTCAAGATGATCTTGCCAGACCAATCAATATTGAGGCGATGCGAGGCTATGGTGTCCTCCGCAGGCGTATCTAGTTTAGCATATCGCTGAGCCCTCCATAGGGCAAGAACGAGCGGTGTGTAAGTAGGGTCTGGAGTGCACGCCTGACTGGGGCGGAAGCGATTGACCGAAGATCGGTGTAGCTGAGGGAAAAAGCCCATCCCCGGACACCGCAGCCACAGCGTCGCCTTTAAGCGTCAGATCGTCCTGCGTGCCACGTCGGGGAGACGCTTCAGGCCCTTGGCCGACGCCATTGTTTTTTCCTATGCTCGCAGCGTGGCGTCCACGACGGAAAACAGCGTGCCACAGAGGCTCCTTGCCCTCAGCTTTTGCAGCCCCAACGCTCGAAACCTTTGCGACGCGCTCACGTGCGGGCCGTTGGTTCATGGGATTTCGTGCGCCTACGCCTCGGCTGCTTTGTGGGCATCCGTGTGCGCTACATGGCAACGGCCAGCAACTCTGATAGCTGAAGCCTAATGCAAGCAGTTTGGGTAAAAGGACACCATTTTCCTCTCCCAGGACAGGAGAAGCGGGAGACAGCCTGCGCACTGCGGGGGTGAGGATGACGTAGGCATCGCATCGGCGTATCATCGCCAGGATAAGGCGCCCTATGGTGGTCTTGAGGTTAAGTTCGGCCGGGCGGAACATCCTCGCAGAGAGTGTGTCGCTTCCGTCCCGCGCCGTGTATGCTCGCTGCAAAGCACGGTGGATGCGCGCTGTCTCACCACATCACGTTCCCTAAATGGCAAGTCGGTCGGACAGCGACCATAGTTACGCGCTTCCGGTATCTAAATGGAACAGACCAATGGTTTCGCAGACGGCGAAGGCGCGGACGTTTCCCGGTTCCGCCGTGGGCAGGCCGCTCATGCGGTTTGAAAAGGGAGAAGGGAATGTAAAAGGTACCAACAGGCGCCAAATGCTCCGCTGACGTGATTGGCAGCGCCGTCCGCGTCCTCCAGTTCGCCACGCAACAGTATGCTTCTGCTGCAATCGAGGGACTACTTCAGCATGATTCTTCCCCCCCTTCCTGTGGACGAGGACGATCGCCTTTCTGCGCTCAAGAGTTACTGCCTTGATAACATCTCGGCCGAGCCGGCCTTCGGTAGGCTGGCAGCGATTGTAGCCGAGTCGCTAGAAGTGCCGATCGCGTACCTCAGCTTCGTCGAGAATAAGAGTTGCAACATCATCGGCGCGGTGGGTCTGCCGACCGGGCCAGGCCCACGTGAGGTCGCATTCTGCGGGTACACGATCCTGGGGAACCCGCTCGTGGTCCCGGATGCGCTTTTGGACGAGCGATTCGTAGACAATCCGCACGTCCTCGGGCCTCCTCACATCAGGTTCTTCGCCGGCGTGCCCGTACGCGCGCTGGGGCAGCCGGTAGGGACACTCAGCATCATTGACACAACGCCGCGCGACCTGAGCGGACCTGGACTGCGTAAATTGCAGGGCCTCGCTCGGACAGCGGAGGACCTGATTCAATTTCGGCTCGGCAACATCCGCCACGCTGCTGCCGAAAGGCGCCTGGAAAGCATCATTGAAAGCAACCCTGTAGCGATGGCGGTATACGATGCCCAAGATCGCCTGCTGCTCAGCAACGGCAGGTACCGCGAGACCTTCTTAGGAAGCGCGGAAGTGAAACTTGATGCGCTGATTACGCTCTCTGACCTATTTGACCGGATCGCAGCCGGCGGGCGGCGGATATGGATCGAGGGGCAGACCGTCGACTGGAAGACCCGCCGGATGGAGTTGCGGCGCGAGGGAGTCAGCCCGTACTACATCCAGATAGACGGTCAACAATGGTTACTCTGCCACGAGACCCGGACGGAGGCGGGAGAGCTTGTCGCAAGCTTTGCTGATGTCACCGCGCTCAAGGAGCGCGAGGCGGTTGCTGCGGAACAGGCGGCGGTCCTGAGAACCACGCTGGAGAATATCGACCAAGGCCTTGCCCTCTTTGACTCGGGCCGGCGCTTGGTGGCCTGCAGCAAGGCCTACTTTGACCTATTCGACGTCTCCCCCAAGCTGCGCAGGAACGGCACGAGGCTCGAGACCATGATCCACGACCTTGCCCGGCGCGGAGTCGTTTTGGGGCGTGAGGCAGGGGGCGACCTGCCGCGTCCTGAAGAGCTTCTGAGGGATCGTGGCACGCGCCGCTTCGAGCTGCGGCTTGACGGCGGACGGGTGCTGTCCACCACCATGGCCGCGCTCGATGACGGCCGTCTGGTCGTAACCTGCCTCGACATCACCGAGCGCAAGGAGGTCGAACGCCTCAAGGACGAGTTCGTCTCGACGGTGAGCCACGAGCTCCGGACGCCCCTCACCTCAATCGCCGGGTCGCTGGGCCTCATGGCTGCGGGAGCCACCGGTGAACTGCCGCCCGCGGCAGCGCGCCTCGTAGGGATAGCCCACCGCAACACGGACCGGCTCACCCGACTGGTCAACGACCTTCTTGACATCGATAAGGTCGAGTCGGGCCAAATGCAATTCGAGCTGAAAAGAATAGACCTGAATGTTCTGGCGGTCCAAGCAGTCGAGCAGAGCCACCCCCTCGCCGAGAGGGTTAACGTAGCGATCGAGGCGCGCACCGCCCCCAAGCCGATTCTGGTCGAAGGAGACGTCAACCGGCTGCTCCAAGTCGCCGACAATCTCGTGTCGAATGCCATTAAGTATTCCGCCCCGGGACAGTCGGTGACGGTCACGGTCGGGCTCAAGGGCGAACGTGCCTGCTTGTCAGTGATCGACCGGGGCCCCGGCATCCCCGAAGAGTTCCGATCGCAGATGTTCCGGCGCTTCTCCCAAGCGGACGCCTCGGACCGTCGCAGCCAGGAGGGCAGCGGGCTGGGCCTGGCAATTGCCCTGGCGATCTGCCACCGGCACGGCGGCACGATCTCCTACGAGTCCACGATAGGGATCGGCACCCGCTTCGACCTCGAGCTGCCGCTGGCCGACTCAAGTGCCTTGCCGGATCCGTCCGGGGCCGGGGTGCAGTGCCTCGTCTGCCAGGGCGACGAGCTGGCCAGCGATCGGATCCGGCACGCTCTCGAGCAGGCGGGGCTCACGGTCGAGATCGCCCAAGGGCTGGAGGCTGCACTGAGTGCGATCCATGCGCAGCTCTTCGAAGTGCTCGTGACCGACCTCCTGCTCCCCGATGGCGACGGCTTCGATCTGGTTCGCCGGGCGCGGGCTTTGCGGAACGGGAACGAACTCGCGGTCGTCGTGACCGCCTCCCGCCCTGATCCGCGCCGCAACTCGGTCGAGACGGTGGCGCTCAACATCTTGGACTGGATCGAGGGCGACTTGGACATTAACCGGCTTACGAGCGCCGTGGAGCGGCGGGGCAGGTTTTTCGATCGGGCCCTGCGCGTGCTCCACGTGGAGGATGCCGCGGACCTCTCCCAGGTCGTCGCCATCGCCCTAGGCAGCACGGCTGGCGTGGATCTGGCGACGGACCTCGAGACAGCACGGTTGCGGCTAGTTTCGAAGGAGTACGACGTTGTCATCCTCGACATTGCGCTGCCGGACGGATCGGCGCTGGACTTGCTCCCAATGATTGCCGCCGGCCCACATCCACCGGCGGTAGTCATCTTCTCGGGCATAGAACCCTCGAGTGACGTTTCCGCAATGGTCCATCGGGTGCTGATGAAGTCGCGAAGCGGCGTGACGCAGCTTGCTGAGACCGTTCGGGAGATTGCGAGGGAGCGCCATGGCTGACCCCGAAACTATCCTTCTTGTCGAGGACGACCCCGACATCCGGGAAATCGTGGCCTTGAGTCTGGAGGCGCTAGGAGGGTTCTCGGTCGTATCCTGCAGCGACGGCGAGGAAGCCCTGCGCGAGTTGCGCCATTGCCGCCCTGACCTGGTCCTGCTCGACTGGATGATGCCGGGGATGAATGGCGGCGAGACGCTCGCGGCGATGAGGCGGGAGGAACTTCTGGGCGACACGCCGGTGGCCTTCATGACCGCGAAGACGCGACCCCATGAGGTTGAGCGGATAATGGAGCTCGGCGCCTGTGCGGTAATAACCAAGCCATTCGATCCAACGGCGCTTGCCAGGCAAGTGCGTGGCTTAATCGGGCAGGCGGAGGGCGGGTTCGGCGAGCCGGGGTAGGAAGAGCCCGGGTGGAGACGCCTGGCGGCGCTCGGCTGCCGAAGCGGCGGCAGGATGGAAGGAGTCAATTGTTGGATAAGAGAACTGAGGCTCGACTGGCAGCCGTGCGCGCGCGGTTCGCTGTCCGCCTGGAAGAGGGCGTAGCGAGGCTCGAGACGTATCGCAGAGCGCTCTCGAAGGGGGACCCGGCCCCGCTTGGAGATCTTGAATCCTTTGCACACAATCTCGCGGGGGCCGCGGCCAGCTTCGACTTCCCTGAGGTGGGGGATGCGGCCCTCACGCTTGAGGACCACATCCAGGACTTCCGTTCGGGAAACGCCCGACTGGAACAGTTGGAGCGCCCCATCGCATCGCTCCAGTCGACGCTGAGAGGGGCGGTGTCCGGCGGTCAGAGGTAACCCGTAGCGGGTAAGAGCTCCAGAAGGGCGATAGCGATGAATGACAGGCATGCGCCGTTTCATCGGGGTGCGCAACAGCGACATCGTCGCTGTGCTGGCCTGGTCAGTGCTCGCTCCCGAAGCCTTTCGTGCAAGAAGAGCTTGATGAGCATTTTGAATGGCCCGTAGTAGACCAAGTCGAGAAGGTGAACGACTACTTTAGAGAGAGGTTGTTCCCATATTGACCCCGTGGACAGCTGGCCTCTCTCGACGCGAAGGGTGAGGCGACGTCGGGTGACGGAAAGCGGCCGAGTGGGGGAATAATTGGGGGAACGCCTCACCCAGAAACCCCGCAAGTCGTTGCCTTACACCAATAAGTGTCAGAAAATTGGCGCGCTGGGGAGGATTCGAACCCCCGACCCCTTGATTCGTAGTTTTCCAGCGGCACGCCTGCGATTGCCAGCGATTGCCAGCATCAACCAATTTTTCCTCACATAGTCAGATACTTGACGCCATTGCTAGCCGGCGCGAGAATGTCCTAAACGGTTCTAGCGTGCTGGTATGTTGCTAGCACGCTAGCCAAGGAGAGCCACATGGCGAAGCTTACGAAGACCTTCATCGACCGGGTCCAACCGCCCGCAAAAGGTTACGAAATTCACTGGGATGACCGAGTGTCAGGATACGGCCTGCGCATTACTGCGAGCGGGGTCCGTGCCTTCGTCGCCCAGGGGCGCGTGAACGGGAAAGCAGTCATCGTCACCATCGGGAGATTTGGTCTTTATACCGAGGACCAAGCTCGCAAGCGGGCGCAGAGTATCCTCCAGCAGATGCGCGAAGGCATCGACCCTCGGGACGCGAAGAAGGTCGATGCCACCAAGCAGATCACATTGCGCGAACTGGCCGACGCTTATTTGGCCCGAGGGCTGCTGAAGGAAAGCACCCGGCGCGATATGGACCGTCACATCGAAACCGCGTTCAAGAAGTGGAAGGACCGCGCCATCACCAGCATCACGCCTGCCGAATGCCGGGCGCTGTTCGAGAAGATCGCCGCTGAGGGGTTGCGCAAGAAACCCGCGCCCGCCCCCAGCGCCGCGCGCCTCTACATGGTCACGTTGCGCACGTTGCTGAACTTCGCCATCGAGGAATACCGCCTTCAGGACGGGACACCGATCATCCTGCACAACCCGGTCTCGATCTTGAAGCGGGACTTAAAACCGTCACCGCCGCGCACCGAGCATATCGACAAGCGGCAGATCGGCGAATTCTGGAACTGGCTTGATGACGTTCGCGCCGAAGCCATCAACGACGACGCCGCGACTGGTGTGGACTTCATCAAGTTCGTCACCCTCTGCGGCGGGCGCAAAGACGAGTCCCGCACTCTCACTTGGGATCGTGTCAACATCGACGACGACCCGACGAACTGCTGGTGGCACATCCCCGACCCGAAGAACAAGAACCCGGTGTGGTTGCCGCTCAGCACACAGGCCGTCGAGGTGCTGAAACTGCGGCGCGGCCTGAGCGACAGCAAGTTCGTGTTTCCATCGCGCGGAAAACTCGGCCACATCATGGACCCCCGTGCTCCGTTTGAACGGTGGGCGAAGCGCACAGGCATGAAGCGTTTCTCAATGCACGATCTCAGGCGAACGGCGATCACCCTCGGCATCAATGCCTGCGGTCTGGACACCGCTAAGCTAGAGCTTCTCACGAACCATGTGCCTCAGTCAGTCACGCAGAAACATTACCTTCAGACCTCCGACCTCCGCGACTATCACCGCGAGGTGCAGGCGATTGGCGACTATATTGAGGGCGCTGCGCGTATTGCAGCCGCAAAGGCCAGCGGCGCGAATGTCGTCTCCTTGGAAAGCCGCGCGTAATGCGTGCTGCCACCCCGAAAATATCGGGCACCAGCCGGGGATCAGGGCCTGCCGCCCCTACCCCGGCGGCGGGGCGGGATCGCGCTGTAGCCGACGCGCTGCGGGCCGTGCCGTTGTCTCCGACTGCAGAAACCCCTTGCCGACTTTTGCCAGTTTTCGCTAGCCTATACCCATAGCCCACCGCCAGCCACTACATGTAGTGTGTCGGTATGGGGCACCCGAAGCCGGGATTGGGAAACGCCGGTCACCTGTTCAGGAGACCGACATGATTGAATATCTCGACCTGACCGATGCTACCTTTGAGGAACTGTGCGCGCATTTCGGCTACACGCCGAAAGGGCGTCCAGTCTCGACCAAAGAAGCTGCATCCATGGCTGACGTGCATCCCATGACCTTCGAGGCGTATCGGGCGCGCGGTGAGGGACCGCGCTTCTTCCAGCCTCCCGGCACCCGCCGCATTTGGTATGCCGAGGTTGATGTGCTGCGTTGGCTGGCCAGCGGATCGAAGCTCAATACCAGCGAAGCCGCCGCGTAAGTCGGCTCCATTATGACGAATACGAACGTCAGCCGCCACAGCGCGGAATGCAGTAAGCGCGCGCCTGTGTCGGGCGTGCCCCCGTTCCAGCGCGGTCATAGCCCCAACCGAGAAGCGGTCGGGTTCCGCTCCAAGAACCCGACCGCCAACCAGACCGAAGCCACTGCCCCAGATTGAGGAAAGAGCAGCAACCATGCACACGGTAACAGAGGCCGGAATCGGTCCGCAAACGAGCCCTTACGAGCGACTGCCCACAGAGCTTCGCGCGCTTTCGCAATGGTGCGTCACGCCGGGAACGGCCATCGACAAGGCACCCCGGGCGGCGGACGGACAGCCCGCCAAGGTGAACGACCCGAGCACGTGGATGGACTTTGACACCGCCTGCCGGGTGGCATCGGAGAAAGGCTGGCGGATCGGCTTCGTCTTCACTGCCGCTGATCCGTTCGCCTGTATCGACCTCGATTGGGTCAACGAACAGACGCAGCTTGCGAAGGGTCAGCCGGTTGACCCGACCAAATGGTCCACCGAGGGGGATCGCGACGCTTACCTTCGCATCGTCGCCCACATGAACACCTATACCGAGGTTTCGCGATCCGGCCTCGGTCTGCACCTCATCGTTCAGGCGGACATCGGCAAGGGGTGCCATGTCGGAAACGTCGAGATCTATAGTGAACGCCGCTTCCTGATCTGCACCGGCATGGTTCATTGCGAACTACCCGTCGCTGAGCAGCAGGAGTCGGTTGATGCGCTGGTTACGGAGCTTCGCCTGCGCCAGAAGGTTCCCTCGGTCAACCTGGCTCCGGTTCCCGACGAACCGGAGAAGGAGATTGACGACGAGGTTTTGGGGCGAGCCAAGAAGGCAGCGAACGCCGTGAAGTTCCAGATGCTCTGGGACGGCAATTGGAAAGGCAAGCCAAACTACCCGTCCCAATCCGAGGCGGACATGGCGTTGCTCGGCATCCTCGCCTTCTACAGCCCGAACAATGGGCAGGTGATGCGCCTCTTTCGCAAGAGCGAGCTTGGGAAGCGCGAGAAGGCGACAAAAGAAGACCGATACCTGAGCCGCAGTATTGATGCGATCCGCCGCCGCCAAGCATTCGAGAAACAGCAAGCCGAGCAGTCGCGCGCCGCCTTCAAGATGATTGGCGAAGAAGGCTTCTCAGCCGCCGCGCTCCCTCCGACTATGGACATTGGCGAAATGCACAGGGCGCTCGTCTACATCGCCGCTGAAAAGACGATGATCGTGTTCCGTGACAACACTGCCGTCCAGCTTCCGCCCCCCAGCATGGGTCAACTGCTGAAGCACAACACGACCACGATCCCGGCCACCGAGGATGAGGACGAGAAGAAGGTGCCAACCTTCGCTCTCTGGCAGAGCAGCGCGAACCGCCAGGTGGCGTATACCATGACTTTTGACCCGAGCGCCGGGGAGTTCTGTAAGGCCGACGACGGCCGACACGCCCTGAATATGTGGAAGCCACGCCCGCACAATCCCCCGCGCGATTGGGCACAGCGGATCGGCATCTTCCTCAATCATGTAGAGTATCTCGTTCCGGGCAAGATCGAGCGTGAGCGGTTCCTCGATTGGCTGGCACATATCGAACAGCACCCCGGCGTCCTGCCGCACAACCATTACCTGATGATCGCGACCCAACAGGGGGTTGGGCGGAACTGGTTGGCCGCGCTGCTGGCGCATGTCTGGTCCGGGAACGTCGCCATGGACTTCGACCTCAAGTCCAGCCTCTCCAGCGGGTTCAACGGCCAGCTTTCGCGCAAGCTGCTGGCCGTGGTGGACGAGATCAACGAGGGCGGCACGGGCGAGCGGTGGCAGCACAGTGAGAAGCTTAAGTCGATGGTCACCGCCTCGCATCGCTTCATCAACATGAAATATGGCCTTCAGTTCACGGAGAAGAACTGTTGTCGCTTCCTAATCTTCTCTAACTATGAAACCGGTCTGCCGCTGACCAACGACGACCGGCGCTGGAACGCAATCATGAATCCCGACGAACCTCGGGACGAAGCGTATTACCGGCAGCTCTACGCCACCCTCTATCCCCACCCAGATCCGCTATTCATCGCCTCGGTTCGACAGTTCCTCCGGACGCGCAACATCGCCGGTTTCAACCCCGGCGCACGGGCGGCGATGAACGACGCGAAGAGGGCGGTTGTCGCGGCCAGCATGACGACCGAGGATGAGAATGCGGCGGCGCTGGTGGAGAGCCATCCTCGCGACCTCATCACGGCGGACGACCTGTTCGACGAGGTGTTCGGCTTCTCGCCCATGCACACGGCGGGGGCGGACACCAGCCGCAAATGGAAACTCCTCGCACCCATCGCCCGGAAGGTCGGCATTGAACCGATGCCGAAACCCTTCGCCCTGTTCGGGCGACCGAAAGTGAAGGTCTGGATCGTGCGGAACCCACAGCGGTGGCGGGGAGCCCTTGCGCACGCCGTGGAACAGGAACTGGCCCGCCTGCCCGCGCCCCCTGAGCCCCCTACCGCCCCCTAACCTAGAGAGGCTGTAACTATGGGCCCACCTTGCACACCCCCATGCAGCACTTTTTATAGTAGGGGGCACAAGGGGACTCAGGGGGCTGGGCGCTGTAAGGCGGGCCCCGGCCTCTGCATTACCCGGCTCAAGAGTCGTTGAGGATTAGGCTTGCTGCCTGAACCAATCCCTTAATGAAAGGTGAAGTCGGACTTCCTCATCCTCCGCGAGAGGCGTGCAATGCGCGATAGCAGCGCGAAGCGTATTGAGATTCTTTAGAATCCTCTCAACCGCCTGAATATCGGTAAAAATATCAGCGAAGTCATTCCAGTTAGATTTAATGATTTCACCTAGCTCTCCAAAATTGGTGTAGTCGAGCATACTACCCGATCGAGGTGTTACACCGGCAGCCAATTCTTTCTTTCGATTTTTTTCGGCGTTATCTTTGACGACGGTCGGAACCACACCAGCCACGCTCCACCAGTCGTTTCCATGCTTCTTTAGGACATCAGAAATGAGTTCACGGATGGAATTCTCCAAGCTGTAGAATATGGTGTAATTTCTCGCCATCCTCTCAGCCTCACTTCTCACCCGCAATGAAAACTGAGGGTAGAATTTATTCTCTATTTCTTTTTCGCGCTTGTGCGTTGGCCCAAGATCGAGATCGAGCTCCTTTGCAACAGATCGAACCTCACTCTCAATGCTGAGGTTGTTGAGCATGAAATATCTGATGCTATGGCTGTCCATCAATTTCGCTTCAGGATGTTTTCGTTCAGAGATTGGAAAATGGCATTGAACACTTTTATGTCGTCCGTCTCTGGGAGATTGAGATTGATTGTGTAGGATAGATTCAGTGGCGTGCCCCCCTGTTGCGTCGCCACTGTCTGCTCCATTGGCGTATGATGATTTGAAGCAGGAAGGTTTTGAGAGATGTTAACTTGAGCGACTTCGGCAGTATCATCCATCTCTAAATCATCTTCAAAGTCGGCATACTCTTTAAGATTCAAGAATGTCGAAGCGGTCAAAGCATCTGCCGAATTTCCTTTCTCCGCACCAGAAACTTCACCTATGAGCTCAAGGAGTTTTGGCTTGGGAAGTTCGTAAGCGTATTCATTCCGCTCAAATAACTCTGCATACCCATGCTTTATCGCTTTCGCCATTGCCGCCTTCGAGGTCGATGTATTCCTAAACTTTCGATATAATTCAGTCGTTGATCCGTCTTGCTGGAGAAAGCCAATACGCTTGAGCAGCGGTATGATAGGCCTAGCGCTACCACCTTTGGCGCCAAGCTTGGTTTCCAAGAAATCCTGCGTAAAACGCTCCGGCGTCTTCGCTTCAATGATCTTGTCCAAGACTGTCTTAACAGTTCCTGGAGAGGCCATGTATGGCAACTTCGCTGACAACCTTCGAGCCCTCGCTGTGGTTCAACATCTACACTTTACCGAATGGCGAGCACAAAGGAAACCATATCTAGATGCGACGACCAGCCATGATACAGGGTTTTGATCACGCACTTACGTTGAGAGCGATGGTGGCTCTAAGCGGACAGTCAAACATTGCTTCCCCATTCTGCGCGCAATGGTCTCCTGAAGGGGTTGGCGAACGGTCAACCCGAATATTCCCAATCACGCACTCGAACTCGACCTAAGGCATTGTCATTAAATAATATTCCTAGCTGACCGAAGGCGAGATCCGCTACCGTAACAGTGCAGTCATAGCCCTATCAGACACCACGAGGACAACATGAACACTGAAATTGACGTGCGGGTCAGTGTCGACCTTCACCCGCAGATCATCGACAACCTTGATGGAGTGGACGCCGACACCTCGACGTTCGTGTCTGGCGCAGTCGAATGCTTCGATGCCGCCTACAAGTTCATCGGCGCAGTCCACGACATGCGCAATGCCGCGTTTGCCGACCCGACACTGACGCCGGAAGCCGCGCTTCTTAAGACCGACGACTACGCGAACAGCAAGCTCACAGCGGTGACCAAGATGCTCGACGGCACCTCGAAGCGCTTCACGACGACCATCAACGCGCTCCAGAAGGACCTGACCGCTGGCGTGAAGGAGGAGGGGAGCAAAATGGTGAGCGGCGAGATCCGGGCGCACATCAAGGCTGCTGGCCCAGACCGCATCAAGCTTTTGGAGCAAGCGCTGGTCGACAAAGATACGGAAGTGCTGTCCGCCGTCTGCGGCGCGTCCCCGATGCTTTCCGCCATTACGAAGGAGATGCACCAATTCTTCACCCTCCGCTACAACGAGCTGGTGAAGCCGGAGACGGCGAAACGGCTGAAGGCGTTGATCGCAGCACGGGACCACATCGACAACAGGGGGCCGCTGGTTTTGCGCGAGATGTTGAAGGCAGTGGGCACCGTGCCGGTCATCCAGAAAGACAAAGCTGGCATCTCCCGCATCGTCGGTCACGTCAAAGCGCACGAGGTTCGCGCCAAGCGGAACGCGAGCGCCGAGGTCTACCGGAAGCTCGCCTGATCGCAGTCCGATTACATCAGGGTAACGCCATGACAGACGCATCTACAGACGAAGCGAAGCCGGGTCACTGGTTTCCGGGGATGCCGTCGCCCAACCCCAAGGGACGACCAAGGGGCATCATCGACAAGCGGCAGCGGCTTCAGAAGATCTTCAGCGACAAGGGCGAGGCACTGGTGCAGACGGCGGTAGACGCCGCACTGGCGGGCGACATGCAGGCTTTGAGCATGTCGCTGGCCCGTCTCGCGCCCCCACTCAAGTCCACGGGCGAGCGCGTTGAGTTCGACTTGGACACCGAACTGCCCCTCTCGGGGCAGGCCAATCAAATCCTGTTGGCCGTCTCGGAGGGCAAACTGGACGTGGACACAGGCCGCGCCCTGATCGCGTGCATCAACTCGGTCGCCGGGATAAGGGCGGTCGAAGAGTTGGAAGAACGGATCATCGTATTGGAGGCCAAAGCGATATGAAGTTCACTGTCTCAGAACACGACCTTTGGGGTCCGGGCCACAACGTAGTGGCCGTGCTCCCGCCAAGCCCCGGTGACTTGTTCGTCGAGGTCATGGTCCACGGCAAGTTCGCGTGGAGTTGGCCAATCACCGACTACGAACGGGCGGTGAAGCTGGCTGTTGCGTTTGCGAACCGCATCCGGGCTGACCGCCCGGTCGTCATCAAGGTGCTGTGTCTGTCCCGACGTGAGGTTGAGACGGTGTTCCGCTTCAGCTTTGCGGAAGAACTGGCTGCGACAGAGACGCCAGAACAGGCGGAGGAAATGTACCAAGCCATCAAGACGACCTGTCTCGAAGCACTGCGCAACAGCTCGGACCCGAGAGTCCGGGCCGACGCGATGGAAACGCTCCAGGGCATGGGGGTCGTGACATGAGACGCGCGTCCCCGCCCGATCGCTGGTTCGACCCGGCCCGCGTGTCCGTCCCGACGCCTCGCCCTGTGCCGGCGGAGGAGGATCGGGGAGTGACGTTCGCTTATGGTCGCCATTGGCGCAACGAAAGTGTCGTAGCGAGAGACGACCCCGACAACACCATCACGCCCACCGAGCAGAAGTTGCTGCACCAGCGCCGTCTGGAAGCGGCCGAAGATCGGCAAGCCGAGGCGGACTCGAACCTCGCTGCCGCCCTGCGCCTCGGTGCGACACTGAAAGTGCTGAAAGACGATGGGTAGCCCAAGGTCGCTTTTGGCGCGGATCGCCCGCCTCGAACATGCTCGGCGACCCCGGCTCTCGCACATCGCCCGCGCCCACGGTTCGTTTGACGCGTTTCAGGCGCAGATACACGAAGAAGTGGAAGCTGGCGCCTTGGACCGGATCGACTGGCTCGGCGAAAAGGGCGATGGCGGCGTGCTGCGGTGCCTTCGCCGGTGGGAAGAGGAAGGCTTGTGTTGAGCGGCACAGGCAAGCCACATGCACGTCCCATAGGCAACCGTCGGACGCAATTCAAACGGAGCAAGCCGTCAGCGATTACTCTCCGTGTCGCTCGCAACGGTAAAGCGCGTCGGGACATGTGTCCGGGGCGCTTTTACACGTCAGTCGAAGGTTCTTCCCGAAGCTCTTGGAGTACCAAGGTCAGGCCAACGATTGCGCCGACAAGACTACCCACGGCCAACGGCAGCTGAGAAGCATCGCCGACTTGAAGAACGACAAACCAGCACAAGCCAGAATAGAGCAGACAGAACAAAAACGCATACAGCGCCCAGCCCATCTTGGCTGACTTTGCAACTTCCTTGGCAAGATGGATGGCAGCATAGCTGCCGCCAGCCATCCCAGCAAAATCGGTGAACCAGTTGGGTCCGTGCCAAGCGTACTGAATCCCAATCACGATTCCGGACACAATGAGAAGTGCTAACGGCGGAACAAAGATCAAGAGTACCGTTCGAAGGAATGCGACCATTGGCGATTCCTAACTTGGGAACCACTCTTGGACAAGGTCTTGGCGACCAACAATGGCTTCGGCGGCTAGCATGACGCTAGCACGACCTCCATGGTGACGCGCGGGCCGAAAACTCAAACAGGTTAAGTAGTTGTTTTTGCTTTGTAAATTGGCGCGCTGGGGAGGATTCGAACCCCCGACCCCTTGATTCGTAGTCAAGTACTCTATCCAACTGAGCTACCAGCGCGCGGACGGAGCGGATGTAGCGGCCCGGTCCCGGCATTGCAAGGCGGAAGTTATTCGGCCGAGGCACGCTTGGGCGACGGAAGACGGACTTCTGCGGCGCGGTCCATTCCGATGACGTTCTTGGGCAGACGGATCTCGAACAGCGTGCCTTCAGGTCCTGTCGAGCGGAGGGTCAGACTTCCACCGTGACCCTTCACTAGTTCCGCCGCAATGGCGAGGCCCAGACCCGCGCCGCCCTTCGTGGCGCCGCCCTGAAAAGGCGTGAACAGATGCTCGCGAGCGCGAGGCGGAAGTCCGGGTCCAGTGTCGGCGATGCGGATCCGCCAGCTTTCGTCATCTTCCTCAGCCGAGACGGTCACTCGGCCGGGCGCGCGTTTTGCTGTGATGGCCTGCCGCGCGTTGCGGACAAGGTTCGATAGCACACGGTAAAGCTGCTCGGGATCCGCGCGAAGCGTGAGGCCGGAGGGGACCTCGTCAACGAACTCGACGGCGCCGCCCTCGTCGGACAGCTTCTCGCCCTCGATGACATCCGTCACGACTCCCGAGAGCCGCACCTGCGACAGCGCCGGCGGCGGCTCCTCGGCTTTCCCGAAGGCAAGCGTCGACTCGCAGAGGTTCACCGCGCGGCCGATGGAGTTGACGAGCTTCGGCGCCAGTCGTGCGACGGCCGGATCCTCGCTGGTCTCTATCCGGTCGGCAAAAAGCTGAGCGGAGGCCAGGATGTTCCGCAGATCGTGGCTGACCTTGGCGACGGCGCTGCCGAGCGCCGCGAGACGCTCGCGCTGGCGCAGCATCGAGGTCAGGTCGGTCTGCATCGATCTCAGCGCGGCCTCGGCCTCGGCCAGTTCGCGCACGCTCGCCGAGGGCTGGATGATCCGGCGTGCGTCCTCGGGCGCGGCCGCATAGCTCTTCATGGCCGACACGACACCCTTGATAGGCTTCACGAGGAACTGGCGCACGGCGAAGAACAGGAGTGCCGCCGTCACGACGGAGATGACGGCGGAGAGTGCGAGGATGCGCAGGCCGTAATCGAGCATCGCGGCGCGAAGCGGCTGCGTCGGCATGGTGATCTCGATCAGGAGACCCGCATCCTGCACGGGTTGGCCGATCACGCGCACGACACGCGGTGAGGGATCGAGGAGGCAGGCGATCGCGTCCCGGATCAGTGACCACGACGACGGAGCGCGCAGGTCGAAGGTCGCGGCGACCGGCGACGGCAGGTCGGAGTTGAGGACGAGCTCGCGCATCTCGTCCCGGCGCAGCACGACGTTGTAGACGCCCGCATTCTTCAGAAGCTCCGTTTCCAGATCGGGGTCGATCATGTCGTCGGCCAGAAGCGCCAGCGACGCGATCTGCGCGCGTTCGAGCCGGTTCGTCATGTAGTCCTGGCGGAAACGCGCGATGGACGGCACGAAGATGAACACCTCGGCGAGCATCACGAACAGGATCGTGAGCACGAGGAAGCGTCCGGACAGCGAATTGAACATCAGCCCCTTCTCCGGGCCCTACGGCAGAAACCGCTGCACGGCCCCGACGACCCGTTTCACCCAAGGGTTACCAAAGAGTTTGGGAGAGAAATAGGCCCCGGCGGCTCTCTTGTTCACCTCGCCGAGCGTCGGATAGGGCGCAACCATGCTGGCGACGGCGCTCATCTTCAGACCGTTGGCCAGAACCAGGGCCCAGAGGCCGATCAGTTCGCCCGCCTCGGCACCCACGATGGTCGCTCCAACAGGCCGGCCCCGGACGACCATCACCTTGGCAAAGCCGGCAGTCTGGCCGGTGGCGATGGCGCGGTCGTTCTCGTCGTAGTCGAAGCGGGCAACGGTCACGCGGTCGCCGTATGCTTCTCGCGCCTCGGTCTCGGTCATGCCCACCTGTGCGAGCTCCGGCTCGGAATAGGTGACGCGCGGGATGTGGTGCGTCTTGGCCTTGGACGGCAGGCTGAAGAGGATCGAGCGGATGACCACCCCGGCGTGGTAGCCCGCAAGGTGGGTAAATTGCATCCCGCCCGCGGCGTCGCCGACGGCGTAGACGCGCCTGTTCGACTTGGAGCGCAGCCCCGTATCCACCGACACGCCCTTTTCGTGGTCGACATTGCCCACCTTCAGGTCGAGACGGTCGAGGTTCACCTTGCGACCGACCGCGACAAGGAGGTGGCTTCCCGTGACGGCACCCTTCGAGGTCTCGACGACGATCCGGTCGCCGTCCTGGCGGACCTGCTCGGCCTTCGCATCCTCGAGGATCGTGACCCCTTCGCGACGAAGCGTGTCGAGCACGAGAGCGGCGGCCTCCGGATCCTCGCGTCCGAGCGCCTTGGCACCCTCTATGACGGTCACAGCGCAGCCCAGACGGACATGAGCCTGCGCCATCTCGATCCCGATGGGACCGCCGCCGATGATGACCAGGTGGTCCGGCTTCTGACGCAGATCGAAGAGCGTCTCGTTCGTCAGGTGGGGGACTGCATCGAGACCGGGTATCGGAGGGACGAGCGGCGAGGAGCCGGTCGCGAGGACGATGCGGCGCGCGGAGATGGTCGTGTCGCCCGCCTGAACCTCGGTATCACTGACGAACCGGCCAAATTCGCGAATGACCGTGACTCCCAAACCCTCGAACCGCTCCTGGCTGTCGACGGGCGCAATGGTCTCAATCACGCGCGCGACGTGGGCCATCGCGGCGGCATAGTTGCCCGATCCGGTCTGATGCGCGCGCTTCGCCTCAGACAGAAGCGCCTTCGATGGCACGCAACCGTAGTTGAGGCAGTCGCCGCCCATCTTGTGGCCTTCCAGGAGGACCACCCGAGCGCCCATCTGGACCGCACCCGCGGCGACGGACAGGCCACCGGACCCGGCGCCTATGACCAGGAGGTCCGTGTCGATGCGGGTCACAGTCGTTTCCCCCGGACGGCGTTCACGACAAGGGGTAGAGCCGCGAGGCAACAGAGGCCGAGGATCGGGAGAAGGATGTGCGGCTCGAAGATGACATCCAGATCCGGAGTTTCGCCCCGCGCCAGGACTTCTCCAAGCCCTGCACCGACCGAGGTATAGACCAGGGCGCCTGGGACGATGCCGAGGGCGGTCGAGATCACGAAGCGATGCAAGGGTACGCCGACGAGCGCCGGCAGCAGGTTTGCGACGAAGAAAGGCACCGCCGGAACCAGCCGGATCAGGAAAAGCATGGGCCACTGGTTGTTATCGATGCCGTCCTTCAGGCGCTTCACCGCACCGTCCGAAACGTCCATGCGCGCAGCCAGACGCTCGCCCGCGCCCCAGCGTGCGGCGAGGAACAGAAGCGACGCTCCAACTGTGGCAGCGAGAACATTGAACACAACGCCGGGGAATGTGCCGAATAGGAAACCGCCGGTCAGGGTCGCCACCGTCGCACCGGGAAGCGAAAAGGTCACGACGCAGATATAGGCCGCCACGAACGCCAGGGCAGTGAGTCCGTAGTGCGCATCCCGGGTGTCCGAGAGCGTTTCGTGATGGCGCGCCAGCGTCTCGAAACTGAGCGTATCGCCGAAGGCCAGCACACCCACGGCGGCAGCGATGACGACCGCGATCAACGGCAGACGCCTGATCCAGCCGTCGCGGGCAGAGGTTCCCTGGGTCATCTCGGTCATCGTACGTATCCTTCCACACCCGCACCTAGCAGAACATGGCGCACTCGCTGTGGCGAAACCGTCGAGATCACGCTGCCTTGATCCGGGGAGAGGCCGCCGCGGCCAGAAAGGGTGCAGGGCAGGCCTGCCTGTAACAATTTCCTGGAGGATGGCCCCCAGAATGTTGCAGCTTGACGCTCTGGAGGCGTTGACTTGCCTGAAACCAGCCCTTAGAGACCGGGCTTCGTAAAGAATTGGGTCCGAATCCGGGCCACGACTGGAGACTGGCTATGTCGAAGCGCACATTCCAACCGTCGAACCTTGTCCGCAAGCGGCGCCACGGGTTTCGCGCGCGCATGGCCACAAAGGGCGGCCGCAGGGTTCTGAACGCCCGCCGCGCTCGCGGACGGAAATCGCTGAGCGCCTGAGCGTCGATGGTCGGGTAAGATCAGGGCCGCCGCGGGAAACTGCCGGCGGTCTTCTCATGTCCGGCCACTGTATGGATGTGATGCCGCCACTTCGCCTTGGATCGGGAGCGGATCATGACTTTTGAAGGTCTGCACATCCTGACGCAGCGCGCGGATTTCGTTCGAGCCTCTTCAGCAAGGCGCGAACGGACACCGGGCTTCGATCTTCAGGCGCGGGTCCGACAGGACGCCGAGGCAGCGGGCATTCGCGTCGGTTTCACCTGCTCGAAGAAGGTCGGCAATGCGGTCGCGCGCAACCGCGCCAAGCGACGCCTTCGCGAGGTCGCGCGCCTCGAATTGCCGGAGCATGGGAGGGACGGGTTCGACTATGTCCTCGTCGGGCGTCGCGAAGTGACAGCGACCCGGGACTTCTCCGAGATGCGCCAGGACTTTGTCCGGGCCCTGCAGCGCCTTCACTCATGAGCCCGCTCGCGCGAGCTTTTGCCGCCCCGGTGCGAGTCTATCGATTGGTTTTCAGTCCTTGGGTCGGACACGGCTGCCGCTTTCAACCGACCTGTTCTGCCTATGCACTTGAGGCGCTGGAACGACATGGCGCGGTGAAGGGAGCCTGGCTTGCCGCTCGGCGTATTGCACGGTGTCATCCGTGGGGCGGCTCAGGCATAGACAACGTCCCGGAGTGATCCCCGCACATGAAAAGGCCCCCGCCGGGGGGCGAGGGCCTTTCCTGGTGTCGACGTCAGCTTACGAGCGGTCGTCGATCACGACGGTGACGCTGTCGTCAGCCGAAACGCTGGCGGCCACGACGTCTTCCGGCGTGTAACCCTCTTCGACCAGAGCAGCCGTCAGAGCGGCGTTCGAGCCGATCTGCGCCTGGAAGTCGTCGAGCATCTGGGCGTCGGACTCGAGAGCCTGGTCAAGCGCGTTGGCTTGCTCGGACCCTTCGATCTGCGACAGGAGCACCCAGTTGATGGTGCTGTCGGCATCGACCATCGACAGGTCGACGTTGGCCAGAGCGCCCGAGTTCAGAGTCGAGATCACCGATCCATAGTTCATGTCGGCATTGGCCGAGGCGTCGGCGATAGCGGTCGTGTCGCCAGTCTCGTTGGTATTCGGGATCGTCTCTGCTGTCGTCGACGAGTCGAGCTCACCGTCAGTACCGATGGAGCCCGTTTCGGGGCTTGCCGATGCATCTGTGTCTTGCGCAATGGCAGCGCCACCAAGACTGGCAGCAATGGCGAGGGCGACGAGTGTTTCAATTTTCTTCTGCATGAGGATACCTCCGAAGCAGTTCGATGTGCGGCGGACCATTCCGTCGCTCGGAGGGTCAACGGCGTGCCCTCCGCCGCGTTCCCACGACGGGATCACGCTTTTCCCATTCCACGCCGGATCCAGCCGAAATCCGCTTGCGACGGCGGCGACTGGTCGCCGGACCGAAACTTCATCTCTTGAATCCAAGCTGGAAGGCATCGGCGCGGAACCTCTGTTCGAATTCGCACATGGCGGGCGCCGTCTGCGGCTCTAGGATGCTCCTTCGAAGTATTCAGAACGGAGATCATCGTGACCGACGACACCTATGCGCCCCCCGAAGTCTGGACGTGGGACAGGGAGAACGGCGGCGAGTTCGCTAAAACGAACCGCCCTATCGCAGGGCCGACGCATGATCGTCCTCTCGATTCCGGACGCCATCCGTTCCAACTCTATTCGCTCGCCACGCCGAACGGTGTGAAGGTGACCATCCTGTTCGAGGAGCTACTCGAAGCGGGTGAGACCGGCGCCGAATACGACGCCTGGCCAATTCGCATCGGCGATGGAGAGCAGTTCGGATCTGGCTTCGTCGAGATCAATCCGAACTCGAAGATCCCGGCACTCCTGGACGTCTGGGGCGAACAGTCGGTTCGCATCTTCGAGTCCGGCGCCATCATGCTTCATCTCGCAGAGAAGTTCGGCCGGTTCCTCGGTCCGGACGGGAAGCGGCCCGAGATGCTGTCCTGGCTTTTCTGGCAGATGGGAAGCGCCCCGTTCCTGGGCGGCGGCTTCGGACACTTCTATGCCTACGCCCCCGAAAAGCTGCGCTATCCCATCGACCGCTATGCGATGGAGGCGAAGCGTCAGATGGATGTCCTGGACCGTCACCTGGCTGACAACCGCTATATGGTGGGTGAGGACTACACCATCGCGGACATGGCGATCTGGGCCTGGTACGGGCAGCTTGCGCTAGGGCGTCTCTATGATGCCGCGACCTTCCTCGACGTGAAGACCTACACCAGCGTGACGAGGTGGGCCCGAGAGATCGATGCGCGCCCTGCCGTCACGCGGGGCAGGATGGTGAACCGAACCTTCGGCGAGCCGTCGATGCAGCTTCACGAACGCCATTCCGCTGCCGACTTCGAAACTGCGACCGAAGACAGGCGCGCCGCCGAATGAGGTGGCGGCTTGCCGGGTGCTGTGGGTTGGAGTAGGCCCGCATCCATGCTCGACGACGCCGAGGAAATCCATCCGCTATTCCAGGGCGCGCCCAGGACGACCGAGTTCCGGAAGCTTCGGAAACGGCTCGTTCGAGACGTGCGCGAGGCGATCGAGCAGTATGGAATGATCGAGCGCGACGCGAGGTGGCTGGTATGCCTTTCGGGCGGAAAGGACAGCTATACGCTGCTGGCCATCCTAAATGAGTTGAAGTGGCGCGGCCTTCTGCCGGTCGAGATTCTTGCTTGCAACCTCGACCAGGGACAGCCCGGCTTTCCGGCAACCGTCCTGCCCGACTTTCTGGCGCGGATGGGCGTGCCGCATAGGATCGAATACCAGGACACCTATTCCATCGTCACCGACAAGATCCCCGAAAACAGGACCTACTGCGCTCTCTGCTCCCGCCTTCGGCGCGGGAACCTGTACCGCGTCGCCCGCGAGGAGGGATGCTCGGCGGTCGTCCTCGGCCACCACCGCGACGACATCCTCGAGACGTTCTTCATGAACCTGTTCCACGGTGGTCGGCTGGCGACCATGCCGCCGAAGCTGGTCAACGAGGACGGCGACCTTTTCGTCTATCGTCCGCTGGCCCATGTGGCCGAGGCGGACTGCGAGAAATTCGCGGCAGCGATGGGCTATCCGATCATCCCCTGCAATCTCTGCGGCAGCCAGGACGGGCTACAGCGCGTCCAGGTGAAGGCGATCCTGGACGGGTGGGAGAAGAACTCGCCGGGCCGACGGCAGGTGATGTTCCGCGCGCTGATGAACGCGCGTCCATCGCACCTTCTCGATCCGAAGCTGTTCGACTTCGCGGGGCTCGTGCGCGGGGTGACCCACGATTAACCCGCTGGTCACGGGGCACTGCTAGGTCGAGTCGAACCAGGCTGTGCACCGGATCGAACGGCGACGATGACTTTCCCAGAATCACGCCGATTATCGTCGGCAATGCGTCGCGCGCTGGACGGTCCGAGCGCCTTTGCGCTCATTCCTCCTGCCGCTCTCGCCTCGTCTTGGGGCGGAAGTCAGGTGGCGATGCTAGTCGCTGCCGTCGCTTTGCCGCTGGCCCTGGCCGTCCTGTCGGCGCTGAACCGCGTCAGCCCGGTACTGACCTCGGAACGTGACGCGCAGACAGGGCTGATCCTGCGCGACGGGCTGATTGCGTGGGCCGACGCCGCCATTGCGAACGCCCATCAGGCGAACCGGCAAGTTGCAGTGATGTGCCTGTCGATCGACGACATCGACGGGCTGGAAGAACGCTTCGGACGCAGCATGCGCGATGCGGTCTTGCGCGAAGCGACAGAGCGGATCCAGGCCTTCCTGCGTGACGACGACATCATGGCGCGCATCAGCCCCGGTTTCGCGATCGGCCTGCGCAACGTGCGTCAGCCCGAGACCGAGATGCTTCTGCAACTCGCGCGCAGGCTTCAGTCGGTCTTCGACGACCCATTCAGCGAAGGCCCGACGCGGACCTTCTGCTCGCTTTCGCTCGGCATTGCGGCGGAGTGTCATGTCAAGGGCGGCTGCGGCGCCAATGTGGTCGCGGGCGCGCAACGGGCTTGTGAACTGGCGACTGTTTCGGGGCCGGGATCCGTCAGGGTTTACTACGAGGGTCTGTCCTCCAGCCGCGCGCACGAACGCGACGTCGCGCGCGAATTGTCGACGGCTCTCGACACCGGCGAGATTTATGCCTGGTTCCAGCCGCAGGTCCGGACCGATACGCGCGAGATCACCGGGTTCGAAGCGCTGGCGCGGTGGGAGCACCCTGAACGCGGTCTCGTGTCACCCAACAGCTTCCTCCACGACATCGAGAAAGCGGGGCTGTCACAGCGCTTGGCCGAGGTCATCCTGAAACACTCTCTGACGGCGCTGAACGCCTGGGACGCGGCGGGTTACCGGGTGCCGACGGTCTCGGTCAACTTTTCCGGCGAGGAACTGCGCAATCCCCGTCTCCCCGACTATGTCAGGTGGGAGCTCGACCGCCACGACCTCCTGCCCGAACGTCTCGTCATCGAGGTTCTGGAAAGCGTCGTCGCGGAATCCAGTGAGGACGTAATATCTCGCACCCTGACCGCCCTGTCGCAGCACGGCTGCCTCATCGACCTCGACGACTTCGGCACCGGCTTCACGAGCCTCATCAACATCCGTCGCTTCAACGTCAGTCGCATCAAGATCGACCGCAGCCTCGTCACGCATGCGGACCGCGACGCCGATCAGCGCAAGATGCTGTCGGCCCTACTTGCCTTCAGCGAAATGCTGGGAATTGACGCGCTCGCGGAAGGTGTCGAGACCGAGGCAGAGGTCGAGGCGCTGAACGCGCTGGGCTGTGCCGAAATCCAGGGATACGTCACCGCGCGGCCAATGCCCCTCGGCGAGACGCTGTTGTGGCTGGACGACAACGGGTTCGCCCCCCAGGACGACGCGGTCGTGGTGCCACGACGGACGGGCAGGTATGCCTGACTCCGTCACTGCCTGCGACATCACGCAGGAGTGTGGTTCGCCATACCCCCATTGATGGTCGGTACATCGGATCGAGGTCCCGTCGACAGGATCCTGCACGCTTAAGAGGCCGGGACCGAAAATACCGAGGGGTGCAAGCCTGTTCGCCTCTGCAAGCATGCCGGCGTGCACCCGCGACAGGCTTTTCGCGAAAGCTCTCAGCGCAGGTTCCGGCCGGGTCGATGCGCTGCGGCACAAGGGAAAACGCCTTGACCTTTCGGGCGTCGGAGGATTGAACCACGGGCGCTGATCCTTTGAAGTCGGGTACGGGCAATGGACGACCAGAACAAGAACCTGATCCTGGCGATGGTACTGAGTTCGCTCGTGCTGATCGTCTGGATGATCCTGTTCGCGCCTGACCCGGTCGAGGCACCCACGACCGCCGACAGTCCCGCAGCCACCAGCGCCGTCCCAGGCGCCGAGGCACCCGCCGCCGAAGGCGAGGCGACGCCCTCGGACGCCATCGCCGCCACTCCGCAGGCACCGCGCGTAACGATCGAGACCCCCAGCTTGGACGGCTCCATCTCGCTTGCGGGCGGTCGGATCGACACCCTGTCGCTCAAGAACTACGATGTCGCCGTGGAACCCGGCTCGCCCGAAGTTCGACTTCTGTCACCCGTCGGCGATGCGCACCCCTACTACGCCGTCTTCGGCTGGGTTCCGGGCCGCGATCTCGACGCTTCCGAGGTGCCTACGCCCGAGACGGTGTGGGAAATCGAGGGCGGCGCGACCCTGACGCCTGAGACCCCTGTCACGCTGCGGTGGGAAAGTCCCGCCGGTCTGGTCTTCCGCCGCACCATTTCCGTCGACGACAAGTTCATGTTCACCGTGACTCAAACGGTCGAAAACCCGACGCAGACCACCGTTCGGCTCGCCCCCTACGGCCTCGTCGCTCGCCACGGCGAGCCGCCCGACCAATCGGGATTCTTCATCCTTCACGAAGGGGCGATCCGGCGTACCGACGGCACCCTGGAAGAGATCGGCTACGGCGACATTCCCGATCTTGACGCCGACGATGTCTGGGGCCCCGCGGCCAGTGTCGAGGAGGCGCAGTCGACGGGTTGGGTCGGCTTCACCGACCACTACTGGATGACGACGCTGATCCCCGAACAGGGCGAGCCATTCACGTCCGTCGTTCAGTACGTGCCCGAGCAACAGATTTATCGCACCATCGCCCGAATGCCGGCTGTCGACGTGGCGCCGGGGCAGACCGAGACCTCGACCACCCGTGTCTTCGCGGGCGCAAAGGAATGGGACACGATCCGCGACTACGAGGCCGGTCGCGAGATCACGGGCTTTCTTCCGTCGCTGACCTATTTCCTCGGGCTCGAGGGCGACGCCCAGATCGACGGATTCGTCGACGCGATCGACTGGGGCTGGTTCTACTTCCTGACGAAGCCGATCTTCTTCGTCCTGCACGAACTGAACGTCCTGATCGGGAACATGGGCATCGCGATCATCGCTCTGACATTCTTCATCAAGGCGCTTCTCTTCCCGCTGGCGCGGAAGTCCTACATCTCGATGGCACGAATGAAGGAACTTCAGCCGGAGATGGAGAAGCTGAAGGAGCGGGCGGGCGACGACCGCCAGAAGCTTCAGACGGGGATGATGCAGCTCTACAAGGACAACAAGGTCAACCCGGCCGCGGGTTGCCTTCCGATCCTGATGCAGATCCCGATCTTCTTCTCGCTCTACAAGGTGATCTTCGTCACCATCGAACTGCGTCACGCGCCCTTCTTCGGGCCGTTCCAGGATTTGTCCTCGCCCGATCCTACCTCGATCTGGAACTTCTTCGGTCTGCTTCCCTGGGCTGCGCCCGACACGGGGACGCTTCTGGCGACGATCTTTATCGGCATTCTGCCGATCCTTCTGGGGATCTCGATGTGGATTCAGCAGAAGCTGAACCCGGCGCCAGCGGACCCGACGCAGCAAATGATCTTTGCGTGGATGCCGTGGATCTTCATGTTCATGCTCGGCGGCTTCGCCAGCGGACTGGTGGTCTACTGGATCGCGAACAACACGATCACCTTCAGCCAGCAGTACCTCATCATGCGCAGCCACGGCTACAAACCTGACCTCTGGGGCAACATACGGGGAAAGAACAAGACCCCGGTCCCGGCCACCGCGAACAAGGACGACGCGCCGGGTCGGAAGAAGTGACGCCGCGCGTCGCCCACATCGACCGGCACCCGGTCAAGGGGATCGGCCGCGAGGAAGTGGCATCGGTCGAGTTGAGCGCAGGCGACTGGATGCCATATGACCGTCTCTGGGCCGTGGCGCACGAGCGCGCCAACCTTGACGGTACGGGCTGGCTCGCCAAGCGCAATTTCCTGTGCGGCGTGACGGACCCCGGCGTGATGGCGGTGACCGCGCACATGGACGAGGCGGCAGGCCGTCTGACACTCGAGCATCCGCTCGCCGGACGCATCGAGTTCGATCCGGAAGACGAAAGCGACCTTCCGGCCCTGCTCGACTGGCTGAAGCATATCTGGCCCGCAGACCGTCCTGCTCCCACGAGCGTACACCGCGCCGGGCGGGCGCATCTGACGGATTCGCCTGAGGCCTGGATATCGGTCCACACCGTCGTAAGCCTTGCTTCTCTCGAGAAAAGGATGGGCCGGACGCTGACACGGCACCGCTTTCGCGGGAACCTGTGGCTGGAAGGATTCGAGCCGTGGGACGAGAAGTCCTGGATCGGCCGCCGCCTGACTGTCGGCAATGCGGTCCTGCGCGTGCGGGAAGAGATCACGCGCTGCAAGACGACCCACGCCAACCCCGAGACCGGCGTTCGCGACGCCGAGGTGCTCGATGCGTTGGCGGACCTGGGTCACCGGGAGTTCGGCGTCTTCGCCGTCGTCGAGCGTGGCGGTCGCGTTTCCCGGGGCGATGCCGTGCAGGTGTCCGGATGAGCGCGCCCCTGCCTTTCCCGGTCGCCGAAGTCGATGCCGACGGGTTGGAGCGCGGCCGCAGGCTTTTTGCAGGCGGGGCAGACTTCCTCAAGGGCGTCGTCGCGATGGACGGGTTGCCGCCCGCCGACCGGCTCGAGGTCTGTTTCGCCGGCCGGTCGAACGTGGGCAAGTCGACGCTGATCAACGCGCTGACCGGACGCCGCGCGCTCGCGCGGGCGTCCAACACGCCGGGACGGACGCAGGAGATCAACTTCTTCTCGCTCGCCGAAAGCCACTATCTCGTCGACCTGCCCGGCTATGGCTTCGCCAAGGCGCCCGTGGCGACGGTCGAGAAGTGGCAGCGGCTACTCAAGGCATATCTGTCTGGCCGGGCGACGCTGCGACGTGCCTTCGTGCTGATCGACGCGCGACACGGGGTCAAATCGGTCGACGAGGAAATCCTCAAGCTTCTTGACGGCGCGGCGGTGACGTTTCAGGCGGTGCTGACCAAAGCAGACAAGATCAAGGCGGCAGAGCGCGATGCCGTTCTCGATCAGGTCCGCGGTGCGCTGGCAAAGCATCCTGCGGCCTTCCCCGAGATCGTGCTGACCAGTTCCGAGACCAGCCAGGGGATCGACATTCTGCGCGCCATCGTTGCGGACCTTGCTTGAGACCTGGCTCCCGACGCTCTATCGAAGGTCGCACGAGGTGACACGATGAGACCCAGAGACATGAGCCGCGACTGGATCGCCACAGCCCGAACCCTGAACGAGGCCCTGCCTTACATCCAGCGCTACGACGATGCGATCGTGGTGGTTAAGTTCGGCGGCAACGCCATGGGCGACGCCGAGGCGATGGCAAGTTTTGCGCGCGACATCGTGTTGATGCGCCAGATGGGCCTGAACCCTGTCGTCGTCCATGGTGGTGGACCGATGATCAACGACCTTCTGGCGCGGCTCGGAATCGAGTCGAAGTTCGTCCGCGGCAAGCGAGTGACCGATCAGGCGACCGTCGAGGTCGTCGAAATGGTGCTGACCGGCCTCGTCAACAAGCGCATCGTTCAGGCCATCATGGACGAGGGCGGCCGCGCCGTCGGGCTGTCCGGCAAGGACGATGACCTGATGGTCTGCGAGGCGGACGATCCTGAACTGGGGTTCGTCGGCCGCCCCGTCGAAATGAACGTGCAGGTGCTGCGCGACCTCTTCAAGGCGGGGATCATCCCAGTCGTGGCTCCTGTCGCCACGGGCATGAGTGCGCTTGAGACCTTCAACGTCAACGGCGACACCGCAGCTGGCGCCATCGCGGCGGCGCTGAAGGCGGATCGCCTGTTGCTGCTGACCGACGTCGAGGGCGTGAAGAACGCGTCCGGCGAAATCGTGACCCAGATGACCCCCGAAGACGTCCGCGCCATGATCGAGGACGGCACCATCGCAGGCGGCATGATCCCGAAGACCGAGACTGCGCTGAAGGCGGTCGAGGACGGAGTTCGCGCCGTGGTGATCCTGGACGGCAGGGTGCCAAATGCCTGCCTTCTCGAGCTGTTCACCGAGCACGGCGCCGGGTCGCTTATCCGACGGGCGGACTTGCCGCCTCACCGGCCCCGGTCGCGGGCGTGACACCGGACGTCGGGGTTTCCCTGGCGGACCTCGAGTCGCTGGCCGGCGAGGACAATCTGACGCTTCTGGGCGCCTGCGCTACTCGTCCGGACGATGGGCTTGGTATTGGAACGCTTTGCCTTCTCGGACCGTCCGAACCGGGATTCTGGGCGCACTTCACCAAGAGCAACGAGTATCGCGACAGCAGGCCCGACCCGATGGATCGCTGGTCACGGCGGGTTGTCGAAACGCTGTCCGAAAAGGTTGGGGGCTCGGCCCTGTTTCCCTTCGGCGACCCCGCCCGGCCTTTCATAGACTGGGCGCTGCGTTCCGGCGCTCATGCCTCGCCCGTGACGCTGCTCGTTCACCAGGTGACCGGGCTTTGGCTGTCCTACCGGGGAGCTGTCTTGCTGCCCGGCCTTCCACCACTGGAGGCTGCCACGAGCTCACCCTGCCCAACGTGTGCGCAACCCTGCCGAACCGCCTGTCCGGCGGACGCACTGACCGCTGACGGCTATGACCTCGGGCGGTGTCACGCCTATCTGAACACAGCGCCCGGCGCGGACTGCATGAATCGAGGATGCGTTGTCCGTCGCGCGTGCCCTGCCGGTGCCGGTTACTTGCGGTCGGAGGCGCAATCGGCGTTTCACATGAGGGCTTTCCACCCATGACCCTGAGGCTGATCCTGATGCGCCATGCGAAGTCCGACTGGAGCGAGCCGGGACAAGACGACTTCGACCGCAGGCTGAATGACCGCGGGCGAAGGGCTGCGCCTTTGGTGGGGCGTTGGCTTGCAGACAAAGGACACATACCCGAGATCGCGCTGGTCTCGGCTGCTCGCCGGACGGTCGAGACTTGGGACCTTGTCGCAGAAGCGTTCCCAACCGTGCAGGCCAAAGTCCTCAAGTCGCTTTATCTCGCCGGCCCCGACGCGATGCTTCGACTTCTCCGGCAGAAACGGCAATCGAGCGTGCTTGTTCTGGCGCACAACCCGGGTATCGGAGAGTGTGCCAGCCTTCTTGCGAGGACACCCCCTCAGCACGCCCGGTTCGATGACTATCCGACCGGCGCTACGACCGTTCTCGACTTCGACGCCGAGACCTGGAGCGACGTGGGCTGGCACAGCGGTAGCGTGCGCGACTTCATGGTGCCGCGCGACGTGAACTGACCGCCGATCCTCGCCGGGCCTTCAGGACCGGGTGCATGATGGTCAGTGACCGAGGATCTGGCTGAGGAACAGCTTGGTCCGCGGCGATTTGGGATTCTTGAAGAACTCCTCGGGCTCGTTCTGCTCGACGATCTGGCCTTCGTCCATGAAGATCACGCGGTTCGCCACCTGGCGGGCAAAGCCCATCTCGTGCGTAACGCAGAGCATGGTCATTCCCTCTTCGGCCAACTCGATCATTGTATCGAGCACTTCCTTGATCATTTCGGGGTCAAGCGCCGATGTGGGTTCATCGAACAGCATGATCCGCGGGCGCATGCACAGGCTGCGCGCGATCGCCACGCGCTGTTGCTGACCCCCCGAGAGCTGACCGGGATACTTGTCGGCCTGCTCAGGGATCTTCACCTTTTTCAGGAAATGCATCGCCGTTTCTTCGGCCGTCTTCTTGGGGATCTTGCGGACCCATATCGGCGCCAGCGTGCAGTTTTCCAGGATGGTCAGGTGCGGGAAGAGGTTGAAGTGCTGGAACACCATCCCGACCTCGCGGCGGATCTTGTCGATGTTCTTGATGTCCGAGGACAGCATCGTCCCGTCCACCTCGATCCTGCCTTTCTGGTGCTCCTCCAGCGCGTTGATGCAGCGGATCAGCGTGGACTTTCCCGACCCTGACGGCCCGCAGATGACAATGCGTTCGCCGCGGTAGACCGTCAGATCAATGTCGCGCAGGACGTGGAACGTCCCGTACCACTTGTTCATGTTCTGGATGCTGATCGCGATTTCGTCGGATACCTTCATCTCTACGGCTTCGGTCATCCGAGCGCCCTCCCTTAACGATGATCTGTCGCGAGGCGGCGTTCCAGCCACTGCGAATATTGCGAAATGCTGTAGCAGACGATGAAGAACAGCACCGAGGCGAACATGAAGAGTTCCCAGTAGACGCCGTTCCAGTCGGTCGAGGCCAAGATCGGGCCACGGATCATGCCCACGATGTCGAAGAGCGTGATGACCGAGACCAGCGTCGTGTCCTTGAACAGGCCCACGGCGATGTTGACGATGCCGGGGATCGATATCTTGAGCGCCTGCGGCAGGATGATCAGCCGCATCGCCTGCGGATAATCCAGCCCCAGTGAATCCGCCGCCTCGTATTGTCCCTTCGGCAGAGCCGCGAGTCCCCCCCGGATAACCTCGGCAATGTAGGCCGAGGAGAACATGGTGATCATGATGACCACCCGTAGAAACAGGTCCACCGTGCGCTCGGGCGGGAAGAAGTAGGACAGCATCACGCTGGCCACGAACAGCAGCGTGATCAGCGGCACGCCTCGAATGAACTCGATGAAGACGACGCAGATGTATTTGACGATAGGCAGGTCCGACTGCCGCCCCAGCGCAAGTGCAATGCCGATGGGAACAGACAGGGATACGCAGGTGATGCCAAGCATCATGTTCAGCATGAAGCCGCCGAGGTCGCGTGAGGAGACAGAACGAAGCGAAAATAGATCCGCGCCCGAAAACACCATCCCACCCAGGATCCAGACCACGAGCGCGGCGGCGACACCCCCGAACATTCCGGCTGCGAAGCTGCCTTTCACGAAGCGATTGAAGACCAGGTAGCCCACGACCACGCCCAGCAGCGCGATCAGCGGCGTCAGGATGGTGCCGCCCCAGATCAGCCAGTAGGCGAGGAAGGGATAGATGCCGGTGAAGATCAGAAGCTTTCGCGGCAGGTCGAAAAACAAAACCGGCGCTGCAGCGATGAACAACAGGACGAAGGCAAGCGTGGGGCGCCAGTACAGTTCGGGCGGGTACTTGAACCCGAAGAGCAGTTGGTTCCAACGCTCGGACAGCACCGCGAAGCAGGCGGCCGAATTGCCCTGCAGTATCTCGCGGCACTGCGCGAGGCTTTCGGCGTTCCATATCCCGCCCAGCAGCCAGGGCAAACTGGACGAAAGGATCAGGTAGATGATGTAGAGCGCTGCGACGGTCAGCAATCCGTTTGCCCAGGTGGGAAACAGATTATCGCGCATCCACTTGACCGGCCCGGAAACCGTGGCGGGCGGCAGCGCGGGCGGGATCGCCGTTTCGCGGACGAAGGCGACGGATTCGGCGTGCGTGTCCGACATGGCTCAGCGCTCCCTCAGTCTGACGGCACTGTTGTAGACGTTCAGGATCAGCGAGATGATCAGCGAGATCGTCAGGTAGAACAGCATCAGGAGCAGGACGCATTCGATCGCGCGTCCCGTCTGGTTCAACGTGATGCCGCCGAGTGTCGCGGTGATGTCGGCATAGCCCACCAGGATCGCCAGCGACGAATTCTTGGTGATGTTGAGATATTGCGAGATGAGCGGCGGGATGATGACGCGCAGCGCCTGCGGCAGAACCACGAGGTTCATGATCCGACCGGGGCGCAGCCCCAGAGCCGCCGCCGCCTCGCTTTGGCCCCTGGACACGGCCTGAATACCCGCGCGCACGTTCTCGGCGATGAAGGCTCCGGTGTAGATCGACAAGGCGAACCAGAGCGCGATCAGCGGCGCGCCGATCTGGAGGCCGCCCCGGAAGTTGAACCCCGCCAGCGCTGGATAGTCCAGCGAGATGGGCCGACCCATAAGGAAAAACACCAGCAGCGTCGGGATGAAGAAGATCGCGACCGAGGGCCAGAACCGCGGCAGCAGGCGGCCGGTGTCGTACAGCAGCTTGGTCGAGTAACGGCGATAGGCGACAATACCGATGATCGACGCCACGAACGTCGCCACGACGATCATCCAACCCGGTTCCAAGACCGGAGACGGGATGTAGACGCCGCGATTGGTAAAGGCGAAGGACCCCAGGATCATCGATGCCGCAGGTTCATCGCCCCGGAAGGCGCTAGGGGCGGGCATCGCTGCGGTCATGATGAAATAGATGATCAGGATCCAGATCAGCACCGGGATGTTCCGGAATATTTCGACATAGACCGCCATCAACTTGCGGACCAACCAGTTGTTCGACAGCCGAAGGACCCCTGCGATGACGCCGAATATCGTGGCCATGACGCAGGCGAGAACCGCAACAAGCAGCGTGTTCAGCACTCCGACGAAGGCTGCGCGCAGATTGGTGGACTGACTGGAATAGGGGATCAGCGTCTGGTTGATGTCATACCCCGCCGTTGAACCGAGGAAGGAATAGGAGATGTTGAGCCCCTGTTCCTCGAGGTTGGCGAAGAGGTTGGACATCAGATACCAGATCGCCGCGACCAAAAGGATCAGGGCGATTGCCTGGAATGTGATGGACCGGTAACGCGTGTCGTTCAACAGCATGGATAGCCGGAACGACTCCTGTGTTGGATCCGAGAGTGTCGTCATAAAGCGTATCCCTGTATCCCGGTCCTGTTTTTTGGACGGCGCCGTGGTGGCGCCGCTGGCCGGGTCGTTCTTGGTCGCACGGCACCTTCCGGCACCTGAATGCAGCCGGGGCGCGGATGTACCGCGCCCCGGATATCGCTCTTACCTGAACGGCGGCGCGTAGAGGAGGCCGCCCTCGGTCCACTGCGCGTTCAATCCACGCGCCAGACCGATCGGAGTGCTTTCACCGATGTTCTTCTCGAAGATCTCGCCGTAGTTGCCACCGGCGGCTATGGCGTCCTTCGCCCAGGTGGCGTCGAGACCGATCATGGCGCCGAGGTTGTCCTCGGTCCCGAGAAGGCGGTTCACTTCGGGGTTGTCCCCTGCAGCGGCCGACAGTTCCTCGACGTTCGCCGACGTCACACCGTATTCTTCGGCGGCGATCAGGGCGTTCAGCGTCCACATGACGATGTCGCCCCAGTCGTTGTCGCCATGGCGGACGAGCGGGCCCAGGGGCTCTTTCGAGATGATTTCGGGCAGAATGACGTGGTCGGACGGCGTCTCGAACGTGGCGCGCGTTGCGGCAAGGCCCGAGGCGTCGGTGGTGTAGGCGTCGCAGGCTCCCGCAAGGTACTGCTGCTGGCCTTCGGCGTTGGTTTCGATCGGAACCGGCTCGTAGCTGATGTTGTTCGCGCGGAAGTAGTCCGCGAGGTTCAGTTCCGTCGTGGTGCCCGTCTGGATGCAGACGGTCGCGCCGTCGAGGTCCTTGGCCGAGGTGACGCCAAGCGCCTTCGGCACGATGAAGCCCTGGCCGTCATAGTAGTTGATCCCGACGAAATCGAATTTGAGGTCGGTGTCGCGCGAGAAGGTCCAGGTCGTGTTCCGAGCCAGCATGTCGATCTCGCCCGAGGCGAGCGCGGTAAAGCGCGTCTTTCCGGTTGTAGGAACGAATTCGACCGCGTTGGGATCGCCGAGGACAGCTGCCGCCACAGCGCGGCACACCGCGACGTCGAAGCCTTCCCAATTGCCATTCGCGTCCGGGGCCGCAAAGCCCACCAGACCAGTCGTCACGCCGCAATTCAGCTTGCCGCGCGCCTTCACGTCGTCAAGCGTCGCCGCGCCCGCAATGCCGCCGACGAGGACGGCGCCAGTCAGCGCGCCAAAGAATACGGATTGTTTCATGTTTACCTCTTCCTGAGTTTCCACCATCGCTGGCGGTGTGTCCCGGCCTCGTCAACAGCAGACGCCGGTGTTTATTGGTTCATTCGGCGGCATGACCGCCCAACGCCCGGAATTTGGGCGCATTCCGCCCCTCAGGTCAAGCCTGAGAGCCTATAAACCCGTTGTTCAAAGCGTTTTGGAGAGATTGCCGAGAAGCGGGCAGTTGAGACGACCTTAGCCGTTTCAGGAGGCAGCCCGATAAAAGTCCGAAGCATGGAGGTAGGCTTTCTGGCGAAAAGCGGCGGCCTCGGCGGCTTCCTCGTCGTCTCCCCATTCGCCGATCTGCCAGTCCTCATCCACATGCGAGGCCCCCCAAAGATCAAGCGGCGGAGCCGCCTCCTCGATCGCCGCGAGGCCAAGGACGAACGAGCCGGGGAGCGTCACGAGATCGTGAAACGCAGTCAACTGGAAGTCCGTGAGAGGCGCCATTGCCTTCGCAAGCCGGCCCGTGGCGTCAGGGTCCTGCTCGACGGGCATGACCCCGCGGGTGACCGACAGACGAACGCCGTAGCGCTGCGACATCCAGTCCAGGATGGGATCCCAGGCCGCCTCCTGCCGCGCGATGAGGCTCGCAGGACCTTCGGCGCGGTAACACAGAAGATCGGTTTCTGCATAGGCGGCAATGTAGTCCTCCACCGCCTTGCGCTGAGGCGCGACCTTGTCGAGCGCGGCATTGGCCGACCGAGTCCACGGCATGGTGCGCGGATCCACGGTCTTGTCCTGCGCTTCCCACTCGGCCGCGATCTTTTCGGCGATGGTGCGTGTCGGCACGGCCAGTACGCGTTTCGCGGGCGTCCTTACGGGGCGGCCGTCGAGGCGTATGGCAAACTCCTCGCCCGTTTCCTCGATCGCCGCGGATTGCCAGAATCGCTTCATGCTCCACTGATTCATGCCTGATCCTCGTCGAACGGATCGGCCGGCACGTCAGCCTCGTGCCAGTCCAGCATTTCCCACGTCCGCGCCATATGCTCGGGAAGAGGCGCGGTGACGGTGACGCGCTTGCCCGTGACGGGATGCGTGAAGGACAGGCTTCGCGCGTGGAGGTGCAGCTTGCGACTGATCTCGCCACCCAGTTGCGCCCCCCAGCCGTCGCCCTTGTTCTCCTGCCCCGAGCCGCCGTACTTGCCGTCGCCCACGACGGGATGACCGATCTCGGCCATGTGGGCGCGAAGCTGGTGCGTACGCCCCGTCACAGGGACAAGCGCCACCCAGGACGCTCGTGTGCCCAGGTTGGACAGGACGGCATAGTCGGTCGTCGCGTGCTTGGCGCCCTCGGTCGCTTCGACCTCGTTCGGATGGACGACGCGCATCTTCTCGTTCTCGCCCCTCGCGCCATGGCCGGGCGCTTTGACAAGTCCGAAGCGAATGGTGCCCATGCGCGGGTCTGGCACGCCCGCGACGGCGGCCCAGTAGATCTTTCTGGTGTCGCGGGCGCGGAAGGCCTTCGTCAGCCCGTCCGCCACAGCGCGGGTCCGGGCAAGGATCAGAACGCCCGAGGTGTCCTTGTCCAGCCGGTGGACCAGACGCGGTTTGTCCGCCAGACCGAAGGTCAGCGCCTCGGCCAGCCCGTCGACATGACGGGTCTGCTTCGATCCGCCCTGCGAGGGCAGACCGGGCGGCTTGTTCAGCGCGATGATGTGGTCGTCCTTCCAGAACACCGCGTCCCGGATCATGAGCGCATCAACGTCAGCTAGGCGGGGCGCAGCCGTGGGCACGGGCGCCGCCTCGTCCGGCAGCGGTGGGACGCGGACGGACTGTCCCGCCTCGATTCGCGTCGCCGGTTTCGTTCGGCCGCCGTCGAGCCTGATCTCGCCCTTCCGGCACAACTTCTCGATCCGGCCCTGCGACACCTGCGGAAAGTGCCTGCGGAACCAGCGGTCGAGCCGCTGCCCGCCCTCGTCCTTGCCGATTGTCAGAGTCTGGACGCCGCTCATGCCGTAACCCACCGCGCTGCAAGGATGCCTCCGGCCAGTGCCGCAACCGAGACACCGACCGAGAGGGCGACGTAGAGAGCGGCGAGACCAGCCTCGCCCCTCTCCCATAACGTCACTGTTTCAAGGGAAAACGACGAAAACGTCGTAAAGCCGCCCAGGAATCCCGTCGCCACCAGCGGCGACAGATGCGTGAGGCCGCGGTGCGCCGCAAGCGTGATGAAGACGCCCATCAGAAAGGAGCCCACGATATTGACGGCGAGGATGCCAAGCGGCAGGGCGGTGTGCCCGACAAGCCGCAGGATCCCGATGCCCGCCAGATAGCGGGCCGAGGCGCCAAGCGCGCCGCCAAGGGCTACCATCATCAGGTTTCCAACCATCGGCCTCGTCTGTCGCCAAGGGGGTGAGATGTCAACTCTGCCGCTTCGTCCTGAGCTTCACGAAATAGTCGAGCCGCCGCTTTAATTCGCGTTCGAAACCGCGTTCCACCGGCTGGTAGTAGACGCCGCGCTTCATGGACTCGGGGAAGTAGTTCTGACCCGAAAAACCGTCGTCGGCATCGTGGTCGTAGGCATAGCCTTCGCCGTAGCCTTGGTCCTTCATCATCTTGGTCGGAGCGTTCAGGATGTGCTTTGGCGGCGGCTCGGATCCGGTCTGCCGCGCGGCCGCCATGGCGGCCTTGAAGGCGACGTAGCCCGCGTTCGACTTAGGCGCGAGGGCGAGGTAGGTCACCGCTTGCGCAAGAGCCAGTTCGCCTTCGGGCGAGCCGAGGCGTTCGTAGGTGTTCCAGGCATCGAGGCACACGGTGTGAGCCTGCGGATCGGCCAGTCCGATGTCCTCGACCGCCATCCGCGTCACACGCCGCGCGAGGTACCGCGGGTCCTCGCCGCCTGCGAGCATCCGGGCGAACCAGTAGAGTGCCGCATCGGGATCCGACCCCCGAACCGACTTGTGCAGAGCCGAAATCAGGTTGTAGTGCGCGTCGCCCGACTTGTCGTATTGAGTCGCGCGGCGCATCAGGCGTTTCGACAGTGCCTGAGCGTCGAGCTTGCCGTCGACCGTCCAGCCCGACACCTGTTCGATCAGGTTCAGAAGCGCACGCCCGTCGCCATCTGCCATCTCGAGGAGCGCCTCGCGGGCAGGTCCGTCGAACGGAAGGGCGCGCCCCATCTCCTGCTCGGCCCGCTGCGCCAGCTTTTCGAGGTGAGCGAGCGTCAGGCGGTTCAGCACCATGACCTGCGCGCGGGACAGAAGCGCCGCGTTCAGTTCGAACGACGGGTTCTCAGTGGTGGCACCCACGAGGAGGATCGTGCCGTCCTCCATGTGGGGTAGGAAGCCGTCCTGCTGCGCCTTGTTGAAGCGGTGAATCTCGTCGACGAAGAGAAGCGTCCCCTGCCCCGTTCGGCGACGAAGCTTGGCGGCTTCGAAGACCTTCTTCAGGTCGGCGACGCCTGTGAAAATGGCACTGATCTGGACGAAATGCAGGTCGGTCGCGTCCGCGAGGAGCCGCGCGATGGTCGTCTTTCCGACGCCTGGCGGACCCCAGAGGATCAGCGACCCCAGGTTTCCGGCCCTGAGCATCGCGCCCATCGGGGCTTCGGGTCCCAGGATGTGGTCTTGGCCGATGACCTCGGACAGCGCGCGGGGGCGCAGGCGGTCAGCCAAGGGGCGCGGGGCACCCTTGCCGGGGATCGCGTCGTCGGACTGATCGAAGAGGTCGGCCATGCGCGGCGAAGGCTACGCCCCCGCCGCGCCGACTGGAAGAGCCCTCAGTGCAGCTTGGACGCCAGCGCGATGTCGATGCAGACGCTGCGTTCGTCGTCGCCCGTCTCGATCACCGGGCCTGCCGCGACGCAGTTGATGCCAGTGCGACGCGCGAGCCTGGGGCTGTGTTCCGGAACGATGCCGATCAGCGACGTCGCCCCCAGGTTTCGGGCCGAGCGCACCATCTCGTCGATGAGCGAGCACTGGACGCGCAACCGCATCCTGGAAGGCACGGTGTCGGCCACGAAGACCCTGCTCGACTCCCAGATGTGAGGCGCGACGGGCGCCTCGCGGTAGAGAAGGTCATGCGGGATGCTGTCCAGAAGCCCGAGTTGGGCGTCGCGGATCATGTAGGAATAGATCCCGCATCGCGCCGTCGTGGGGGTCAGGCGCACGCCCGCCAGCACCTCGCCGAACTCGTGGACCGCGACCCAACGGCTGAAGGGGGTGTCGTACTGGTCGAACTCCATGCCGTCGGCATGAGGAAGATCCCAGTTGTTCCGGTCGATGAAGGTCCGGTGTCGTGCGCGCAGCATGTTGGCGAACAACTCGCCGTGATGGTGCATGTTCTCGAAGGAAAGGGTCGTCACTTGCATGGTTACAGCCTCCTGACTGGGTGGATAACCTGTCGGGACGAGGAGGCGTATCTGACGTTCTAGATAAGCTGGTATTCCCTGGCCTTGCGCAGTGCCTGTGCCGTGGTCCGGGCGCCGAGACGGACGCGGGCGGACTGAAGCCGCGCCTTGAAGGCGCTTTCGGATATTCCCAGTTTCGCCGCTGCGGCAGCATGTCGGTCCCCATCAGCCAGCAGACGCAAGGCCTCGATCTGGGCCTGCGTCAATTCGGTAGGAGGCTCGGCCGCGAGGTGCAGTTGGTGAACGATCCTCACCGCCTCGGCAATCTCCGGGTCCGTGAACTCTCGCGTGCCGTGGGCAAGCCCGACGATGCTGCGCGAGCTGATCGGACCACAGGACACCACAGCCCCATAGGTCAGCCCGTGTTTGCGGGCCTGCCCAAGAATGTTGAACGGGTCTGGAAGCCTGATGGCACTCCAGCGCGTGTGGCCTTTGCCCCCAAGACCCCAGAAAACAAGGGGATCGCGCAGGGCATAGGCGTTCTCGTCGTAGAGCTTCGTCCAGGCGTCGTCGTAGGTCCGGACATAGATCAGGGGAGCGGCGAAGCGGATGTGGAGCCCGGCAGAAAAGCCGGCGGGCGCGATTGAGGCGAGGGCGTCGAAATTGCTTGCCAGAGACTTCTGGTCGGGAGTGGCGCGTCCGGTCCGGCCCGTCCGCGTCAGGGTTTCGAAGACTTCGTTGTCACGCCACATGGTTGCCTGCCGCTGGGCTGAACGCCGCACGATGGATAGGTCAGTCCGGACCGCTCAAGCGAGGCCGGGACGACGTGTCCTTTTAGACAGGTTGGCAAGCAGCCAGTCAACCTGAAATTGTATCTCAGCGGGTGGCTCGCCCTGAGGTACACAATGCTTCGCCTGACCGATCTGGAGAAAACTCTTTTCGCTGGCCTGATGGATGGGGAACGGGAGGTCCTGGTCCGATTTCTCAGCTTCAGCAGCCAACGCGAAGCGCAGCCTGATGAACCTGAGACGCAGTTGCTGACGTCGATCGGGCATGTCTGGCGAATGCGGGTGGCGCCCGTATAAGTCTCTGGTCCAAAACAAAAAGCCGCCCCTTGGGGCGACTTTTCCGAGTCCAAAGTCAGCTGCGGATCAATCCTCGGCGACGTCTTCGGCCGCCAGGCGTTCGCGGTCGGCGAGGCCCTTGGCGTCGAGATCGCGGTCGACCAGTTCGATGATCGCCATGGGGGCCATGTCGCCGTAGCGGAAGCCGGCCTTCAGGACGCGGGTGTAGCCGCCGTTGCGCTCGGCATAGCGGGGGCCGAGGACGTCGAACAGCTTGGAAACATGGGCATCCTGCTTGAGACGCGCGGCGGCCAGGCGGCGGGCGTGAAGGTCGCCCTTCTTCCCGAGCGTGATCATCTTGTCCATGATCCGCTTGAGTTCCTTGGCCTTGGGCAGGGTCGTCTTGATCTGCTCGTGCTCGATCAGCGAGCCGGCCATGTTGGCGAAAAGCGCCTTGCGGTGCTCGTGGGTGCGGTTCAGGCGGCGATAGCCGCGGGCGTGACGCATGTGTCGTACTCCGGTGGCGGTTTTGCTTTGTCCGGCCGACGTGCGTGGCGCCGACTCTCCTTGGGGCGGAATGCCCGAAAACCCACGTCTGTATGACGTCGGTATTGCGTCGGTATCGCGTCGGTGCGGCGACCGACGCGATACCTTGTAGCTTAGAACTGGTCCTCGAACTTCTTGGCCAGGTCCTCGATGTTCTCCGGCGGCCACTCCTCGACGTCCATGCCGAGGTGGAGACCCATGCCGGAGAGCACTTCCTTGATCTCGTTGAGCGACTTCCGACCGAAGTTCGGCGTCCGCAGCATCTCGGCCTCGGTCTTCTGGATGAGGTCGCCGATGTAGACGATGTTGTCGTTCTTCAGGCAGTTCGCCGAACGCACCGAAAGCTCGAGCTCGTCCACCTTCTTGAGAAGGAGCGGATTGAACTCCAGCCCGTCCTCGTCATCCATCGCGCGGGCCGCTTCGGGCTCGTCGAAGTTGACGAAGATCGAAAGCTGATCCTGGAGGATGCGCGCCGCAAGAGCCACGGCGTCATCCGGCGTGATCGAGCCGTCGGTTTCGAGCTTCAGCGTCAGCTTGTCGTAGTCCAGCACCTGGCCCTCGCGGGTCGGCTGCACTTCGTAGCTGACCCTGCGGACCGGCGAATAGATCGCGTCGACCGGGATCAGGCCGATCGGTGCATCCTCGGGACGGTTCTTGTCGGCGGCGACGTAGCCCTTGCCGGTGTCGACCGTCAGTTCGATGAAGAGGTCGGCGCCCTCGTCGAGGTGACATATGACGTGATCCTTGTTCAGGATCTCGATGCCGGCCGATTCCGAGATGTCGCCGCCGGTCACGACCTGCGGGCCCTTGACCGAGATCGACAGGCGCTTCGGACCCTCGACATCCATGCGGATTGCCACGCCCTTCAGGTTGAGGACGATGTCGGTCACGTCTTCGCGGACGCCCGCGACGGACGAGAACTCGTGCAGGACGTTGTCGATCTGGACGCTTGTGATGGCCGCGCCCTGGAGCGACGACATCAGCACGCGCCGCAGCGCGTTGCCGAGCGTCAGGCCGAAGCCCCGCTCGAGCGGTTCGGCGATGACCGTCGCCTGACGCGCAGGGTCGTTGCCCGGCTTGACGTCCAGCTGGGTCGGCTTAATCAATTCTTGCCAGTTCTTGTGGATCATGTGTGTCTCCTCAATTCCTGCTTCCGGCCCATGTCCTTGCCGGACGCTCCCGAGGTTCAAAACAGCAAGGACGGGCCATGCGTCTGCACGGCCCGACCGGGAAATTCGGCGTCGTCAGACGCGGCGGCGCTTTGGCGGACGGCAGCCGTTGTGGGCGATCGGCGTCACGTCGCGGATCGACGTGATGTTGAATCCCACGGCCGCCAGGGCGCGGAGGGCGGATTCGCGACCCGACCCGGGACCCTGAACCTCGACCTCGATCGTGCGGACCCCGTGTTCCTGCGCCTTGCGGCCGGCGTCTTCGGCGGCCATCTGCGCGGCATAGGGGGTCGACTTGCGCGAGCCCTTGAAGCCCATCGTCCCGGCGGACGACCAGGCAATCGCGTTGCCCTGCACGTCCGAGATCAGGATCTTGGTGTTGTTGAACGAAGAGTTCACATGAGCAACGCCGGTGGCGATGTTCTTGGAGACCTTCTTCTTGACGCGACGTTCACGTGCCATTGGTCGGACCCTTCCTTATTTCTTCTTGCCGGCGATAGCTTTCGCCGGACCTTTGCGCGTGCGCGCATTGGTATGTGTACGCTGACCGCGCACGGGAAGGTTGCGACGATGGCGCAGGCCGCGATAGCAGCCGAGGTCCATCAGGCGCTTGATGTTCATCTGCGTCTCGCGGCGCAGGTCACCCTCGACGGTGAAGTTGGCGTCGATATGCTCGCGGATCGCAAGGACCTCGGCATCCGACAGCTCGTTCACGCGACGGCTGGGTTCGATCTTGACGGCCTCGCAGATCTCCCTGGCGGAAGAGGGGCCGATTCCGGTGATGTAGGTGAGGGCGATCGGAACCCGCTTCGCAGTCGGGATGTTCACGCCGGCAATACGTGCCACGTCGTATGTCCTTTCGTTGCGGGCCCGTCATACCAGGCCCTTTTTTCACAACGTAAGCCCGGAGCGATGATGCCACCGGGCTTGCATATGATTCTCAGTTGAGATGGCGGTAACTATGCGCTCGCGCCGGTAGGGTCAAGGGGTGCGGAACGACTTGTGTCAAGTCCCTTCTTCACCCCTTCGCAATCCGATGCCGACGGTTACGCCTCAGGCGTCGAGAACCATTGATATCGCCTTGGCCACCTCGTCGATCTCGCCCAGACCGTCGACGGTGCGCAGGTCGCCCTTGGCGTAGTAGTAGCCGATCAGCGGCGAGGTCTTCTTGTAGTATTCCATGAGCCGGGTCTTGAGGCTTTCGGCGTTGTCGTCGGCGCGGCGCTTGAATTCCGTCCCGCCGCAGTTCGAGCACTTGCCGTCCTCGGGGATCGGCTTCGTCGCGTCGTTGTAGACTTCGCCGCAGGTGGCGCAGGTCGATCGCGCGGTGATCCGCTGGACGAGCTCGGCGTCGTCGACGCGCATCTCGATGACTGCGTCCAGCTCCTGCCCGTTCGCCTCCAGCAGCTCGCCCAGTGCGTCGGCCTGGGCCAGCGTGCGGGGGAAGCCGTCGAAGATGAAACCGCTGCCGTGGGAGGTCTTCAGCTTTTCCTCGATCAGGCCGATGACGATCTCGTCGGTGACAAGCTCGCCCGCGTCCATGATCGCGGCGACGCGCTGACCCATCTCGGTGCCCGAGGTGCGGGCGTCGCGCAGCATGTCGCCGGTCGAGAGCTGGACCATGCCGCGCCCTTCCTCGAGCCGCCGCGCCTGGGTTCCCTTCCCGGCGCCTGGCGGCCCCAGCAGTATGATGTTCATCGTCTGGCCGTCCCCTTGGCTTTCCCGCCGCGTTTCTTGCCGCGCAACTGGGATTTCTCGATCAGGTTCTCGTACTGGTGTGCGAGAAGGTGCGACTGGACCTGCTGGATGAAGTCCATTCCGACCGAGACAATAATCAGAATCGAGGTTCCGCCAAAGTAGGCGGTGATGGCCAAATTGCCGCGGACGATCTCGGGCAGGAGACAGACCAGCGCGAGGTAGGCGCTGCCGAGGACGAGGATGCGGCGGACGACGTACTCGAGGTATTCCTCGGTCTTCTTGCCGGGGCGGATGCCGGGGATGAAGCCGTTCTGGTTCTTCAGGTTCTCGGCCACCTCGTCGGGCTTGAAGGCCACGTTGAGGGTGTAGAAGTAGGTGAAGAAGATGATCATCGACGCGAAGAACAGAAGGTACAGCGGCTGACCGGGGCCGAAGTAGGCGAGGATCCAGCTCATGATCGGGCCGGCCTGCGAGCCTGAGAAGGTCGCGAGCGTGGTCGGCAGGAGCAGGAGCGACGAGGCGAAGATCGCCGGGATGACGCCAGCCGGGTTCACCTTGATCGGCAGGTGCGAGGACTGACCGTCATAGACCTTCATGCCGACCTGGCGGCGCGGGTACTGGATGTGGATCTTGCGCAGGGATCGCTCCATGAACACCACGAAGACGAGCGTCACCAGGATCATGGCGAGGATGCCGAGGATCACGCCCGTCGACAGCGCGCCGGCGCGGCCCTGGGCGAAGAACTGGGCGAAGACGCCGGGAAGCTCGGCCACGATACCGACGTAGATGATGAGCGAGATGCCGTTGCCCACGCCGCGGGCGGTGATCTGCTCGCCGAGCCACATCAGGAACATGGTGCCGCCGACCAGGGTCACCATGGTCGAGATGCGGAAGAACCAGCCCGGATCGGTGACGAGGTCGCCCGCCTCCATCGACGCGGCGAGGCCGTAGGCCTGCACGGTCGCCAGAAGGACGGTGCCGTAGCGTGTGTACTGCGTGATCTTGCGACGCCCCTGCTCGCCTTCCTTCTTCAGCTGCGTCAGGGGGCCCCAGGTCGAGGCGAGGAGCTGGATGATGATCGAGGCCGAGATGTATGGCATGATGCCCAGGGCGAAGATGCCCATCCGCGACAGGGCGCCGCCGGTGAACATGCCGAGGACGCCCGCGATGCCGCCCGCTGCCCCGTCCATGAATTCGCGCAGGGCGCTGCCGTCGATGCCGGGAACCGGGATGTAGGTGCCGAGGCGATAGACGATCAGAAGACCGATCGTGAACAGAAGTCTCTGGCGTAGCTCGGTCGCCTTCCCAAGCATGCCCCAACTGGTGTTGGCTGCCATTTGCTCTGCTGCGGATGCCATGCGAGGGCCCTTCCATGTGCAAACGCCGCCGGACCGTTTCCCGGTCGGCGGCGTGGAAAACTGCAGGTCATGTAAGCGGCGGGGAAGCCGCCCACAAGCCGTTTACGCGTCAGCCGACTGAGCCGTGACCGTCAGTGAGCCGCCGGCCTTCTCGACCGCTTCGATCGCGGACTTCGACGCGCCGGTGACGGTGATGGTGGCCTTGGACGAGAACTCGCCCTTGCTGAGGACGCGTACGCCGTCGAGCTTGCGCCGGACGAGACCCGAGTCGACCAGCTCGGTCTCGGTGATCTCGGATCCGAGCTTGCCCGCGTCGATGAATTTCTGGATCAGACCCAGGTTGACCACGGCGTACTTCTTGCGGTTCGGCTTGTTGAAGCCGCGCTTCGGAAGACGCTGATAGAGCGGCATCTGGCCGCCCTCGTAGCCGTTGATCGCCACGCCCGAGCGGGACGATTGGCCCTTGATGCCGCGCCCGGCGGTCTTGCCCTTGCCCGAGCCAGGGCCACGGGCGATGCGTTTTTTCTTGGGGGCGGCGCCGGGGTTGTCCCGGAGTTGGTTCAGTTTCATGTCGCTTCCTTTCGAGCCGGACGCGCCCCCGAAGCGAAGATGGGACGGCCACGGCGTTTTTTGATTGATCGGGGGCGTATAGATCAGGGTCCGGCGCCGTTCAAGCCCGAACTCAGACGGCGATGAAATAGAGCCAGACGAGCCAGAGCGCGGCGGCGAGGCCCATCACCACAGCCTCGCCCGGCATGACCGGGCGGCGCTGGTCGGCGGGATAGGCGAGGGGCTTGAGGGCGCGGAACGCAAAGGCCAGAGGGATGGCGATGAAGCCCGTCAGGGCAAGGCCCCAGAAGCCCGTAAGGGCGCCCGCGGGCAGAAGGAGGAACAGCGCGTCGGGCGCCACGGCCCTTTGCAGCCGCGCGGCGACCCAGAGCGCAAGGCCGAGGAGCGTCGCGCCCGCATGGACGGCAAGAGGCGCGTCGAGGAAGAAGGCGGCGATGCCGAGCCCCAGGACGGTCAGCGCGCCGGTAAAGCCCCGCGCCGCCTTCGGATGCGGCCCCGTCAGCAGGACGACCGCCTGAAGCCCGGATGCGAGCAGCACTGTCGGAATCTTGAGCGGCCAGGGCACGACCACCGCGCCCCAGAGGGCGATGACGAGAATCAGAAGCTCGGAATAGAGAAGCGTGGGGTGCAGCTTTTCTCCGCAGCAGCGCGCGCGGCCACGATTCCAGAGCCAGGACAGGATCGGAACGAGGTCGATGGTGGACAGCGTCCTGCCGCATCCGTCGCACTGCGAGCGGCCCTGCGGGACGGCCGTGTTGCCTGCGCGCGCGCGATCCGCCCAGCACTGCAGGAAACTGGCGTTCATCGGCGCCAGGACGACGAGAATGACCGTCGTCACCAGAAGGAGATCGTTCAGGGGCGGCATGGTCGGTCCGGTTCGTTAATGCCCCGGACACTCTGCACCGATTGTGGCGGAAGAGGGACCAATCCTGCGCATCTTGACGCCGTTGCCCGCGGCCGTGCCGTCGGGGTCACATCGGACGCCCGCACCAGAAATCATGGTTAAGACAAAGTTAATTCAAACTTTCGACTGCTCGTCACGGTTGTATGAGCCCGTCCCGAGTTTCAATGAGAGTGTGTACCGATGTCAGTCAAACCCCTGATCCTGATCGCCCTTCCCCTTCTTCTTGCCGGCTGCGGAGATATCTCGACCAAGTTCTTTGGCGGTGGCAGCAGCGTCGGCACGCCGCCGAGCGGGTCTGGCGGCTCGTCTGGCGGCGGGTCCGTGGGCTCCGGCTCCGGCGGGTCCGAGAGCGAAGGCCCGGGCGGGTCGGGTGGAGAAGGCTCGGGCGGCGGAACGTCCGGCGGCAGCCTTTACGCCCCGATCTACTCGGACGGCTCCCTGACGAACAAGTCGGCGATGATGGGCGATGGCCTCTCGGGCTTCTACACCCGCGCCGACGGCTCGATCGGTGAACTCAGGCTTCGGCTGAGCGAGGACGGGAAGACCGTCTATGTCTCGCTCGACGGCGGCGCCGAGACCGCCTGGAGCACGCGGACGTCGAAGAACGCGAACGGCGGCACCTGGACGGGCGATGGCGGAACGCTGACGGTCGGCTGGAAGGGCGCGGCCAACACGTCCGCTCTGCTGAACGGCCAAAGCGCGGTCTACGGCCTGGAAACGCCGGGCGACAGCCTGCCTGCCGACGAGGCGCACTATAACGGGTCCTGGTCCACCAACGGAGGCAACGGCGCCTTGAAGGTGACCATCGACTTCGGCAGCGGCGCCGTGGGCGGCGGCCTCACGGGCGCCTTCGCGGGAATGGGCGGCGTGGACGGCGCTGTCAGCGGCACCCTCGACGGAAGCCGGATCAACGGGACCATCGCGCTGACGTCGGACAGCTTTGCGGGGTCGTTGGACTTCTTCGGCGCGCTCTATGGCGCGGACGCCTCACAGGCGGCGGGCGTTTTGGGTGGCAGCTTCGGCGGCGAGACGCAGACCGGAGACTTCTCGCTGAACCGCAACGGCAACTGACCCCTTACCCTCAACGGAAAAGGCCCGCGCCGGGAATGGCGCGGGCCTTTGGGCGTTAGAGAGACGAGAGGCGTCAGCCGCGCTCTTCGACGATCTCGACGAGGTGCGGGATCGAGTTCACCATGCCGCGCACCGAGGGCGTATCCTCGAGCTCGCGGGTGCGGTGCATCTTGTTCAGCCCGAGCCCGATCAGCGTGCGCTGCTGGACGTCGGGGCGGCGGATCGGCGAGCCGATCTGCTTGATGACGATGGTCTTGGCCATGATTTACGCCTCCTCTGCGACAAGGCTGGAGGATTCGGTGGCATCCTCGCGTTTCGGCAGGATGTCGGCGACCTTCTTGCCGCGACGCTGCGCGACCGAGCGCGGCGAGGCTTCCTTCTGGAGGCCGTTCATCGTGGCGCGGATCATGTTGTAGGGGTTCTGCGAACCAATCGACTTGGCGACGACGTCGTGCATTCCCACCATCTCGAAGACGGCACGCATCGGGCCGCCGGCGATGATGCCGGTACCCTGGGCTGCGGTGCGCATCACGACGCGGCCCGCGCCGTGGCGGCCCTCGATGTCGTGGTGCAGCGTCCGGCCTTCCCGCAGGGGAACGCGGATCATCTGGCGCTTGGCCTGCTCGGTGGCCTTGCGGATGGCCTCGGGGACCTCCTTGGCCTTGCCCTTGCCGAAGCCGACGCGGCCCTTCTGGTCGCCCACGACGACGAGCGCGGCGAAACCGAAGCGCTTGCCGCCCTTGACGGTCTTCGAAACGCGGTTGATGGCGACCAGGCGGTCGGCGAATTCCGGGGTCTCGTCGCGGTCGCGGCGCTGGCCCCTGTTCTGCTGTTCTCTGGCCATCCGGCCTCCTTCAAAGTCGTGGGCGTGTCGCCCGGTTGGTCCAACCTCGGTGCCCGAAGGCCCGGGTCATCGAAGGCGCGGCAAACCCCCGCCCTACAGTGCCGGCAAGACGGGCTTCAGCCCGCCGCACCGTTCAGATCTTCAGCCCGGCTTCGCGCGCGGCTTCCGCCAGCGCCTTGACCTTGCCGTGGAACAGGAAGCCGCCCCGGTCGAAATAGGCCGCGTCGATGCCCGCCTTCTTGGCGCGCTCGGCGATGGCCTGGCCGACCTTGGCCGCGGCATCCACGTTGTTCTTGCCGACGACGCCCAGATCCTTCTCGAGCGACGAGGCCGACGCCAGGGTCCGGCCTTCGACGTCGTCGATGAGCTGGACGCTGATGTTCTTGTTCGAGCGGTGAACCGACAGCCGCGGCTTGCCGGTGTTGACCGCGCGAAGTTTGTTCCGGACGCGCAGGCGGCGCTTCAGGAACAGCTCTCTCTTGGAAAGTGCCATGTGTCCGGTCCTTACTTCTTCTTGCCTTCCTTGCGGAAGATGTACTCGTCCTTGTACTTGATCCCCTTGCCCTTGTAGGGCTCGGGACCACGCCATTCGCGGATATTGGCCGCGACCTGGCCGACGAGCTGCTGGTCGGTTCCCTCGACGACGATCTCGGTGAGCTTCGGGGTCGTGACGGTCACACCCTCCGGCACCTCGAAGTTGACGTCGTGGCTGTAGCCGAGGTTCAGGGTCAGCTTGCTGCCCTGGGCCTGGGCCCGATAGCCCACGCCGTTGATCTCGAGCTCACGCTTGAAGCCCGTGGTGACGCCGGTCACGAGGTTGGCGACCATGGTGCGGGACATGCCCCACTGCTGACGCGCCCGCTTGGACGTGCCGCGAGGGGTCACGTTGACCGCCCCATCCTCGACGACGAGGCTGACGTCGTCGGTCGCCGTGAACTGGCGCTGGCCCTTCGGACCCTTGACGGTCACCGTCTGGCCCGAGATCGAAGCTTCGACCCCTGACGGCAGCGCGACCGGTTTCTTGCCGATACGAGACATTGCGCTCTCCTCAGAACACGGTGCAGAGGACTTCGCCGCCGACATTGGCATGGCGAGCCGACGCATCCGACATCACGCCGCGGGGCGTGGAGACGATGGAGACACCCAGACCCTGACGCACCTGCGGGATGTCGCTGACGGACATGTACACGCGGCGGCCGGGCTTCGAGACGCGCTTCAGCTCGCGAATGACGGGCTGACCCTCGTAGTACTTGAGGGAGATCTCGATGGCCGGGTGGCCCTTGGTGTCGGTGGTCTCTTCGTAGCCGCGGATGTAGCCCTCGTCCGCAAGGACGTCGAGCACCCACTTCCGCAGCTTGGAGGCCGGGGTGACGGTGGTTGATTTGCCGCGCATCTGGGCGTTCCGGATGCGGGTCAGCATATCGCCGAGAGGATCGTTCATTTCATCTCCTCCTTACCAGCTCGACTTGACCAGGCCGGGGATCTGGCCCTGCTGGCCCAGTTCCCGCAGCGCGATCCGCGACATTTTCAGCTTGCGGTAGTAGGCGTGCGGACGCCCCGTGAGCTGGCAGCGGTTGTGCAGGCGCGTCGCCGACGAGTTGCGCGGTAGGTCGGCCAGCTTGAGGCTGGCCTTGAAGCGCTCTTCGACGGATTTCGACTGGTCACTGACGATCGCTTTCAGAGACGCGCGCTTGGCGGCGTATTGCTCGACCAGGCGCTGGCGCTTCTTTTCGCGTTCGATCATGGATTTCTTTGCCATGTCTCTATTCTCCCAGGCTCAGCTGTTGAACGGCATGTTGAAAAGCTTCAACAGCGCCTTGGCTTCCGCATCCGACTTGGCGTCGGTGCAGATGATGATGTCCATGCCCCAGACCTCGTCGACCTTGTCGAAGTCGATCTCGGGGAACACGATGTGCTCTTTCAGGCCCATGGCATAGTTGCCGCGGCCGTCGAACGACGAACCCTTCACGCCGCGGAAGTCGCGGACGCGCGGAAGGGCGACGGTGATCAGGCGGTCGAAGAAGTCGTACATCCTGTCGCCGCGAAGCGTCACCTTGGCGCCGAGGGGCATCCCCTCGCGGACCCGGAAGCCGGCGATCGACTTCTTGGCCTTGGTGATGACGGCCCTTTGACCGGTGATGGTCGTGAGGTCGTCGGCGGCCGACTTGGCTTTCTTCGAGTCGCGAACGGCCTCGGTTCCGGCGCCGATGTTCAGGACGATCTTCTCGAGGCGCGGGATCTGCATGTCGTTCTTGTAGCCAAACTCCTCCTTCAGAGCCGGCCGGACGGTGTCCCGGTAGTGTGCCTTGAGGCGCGGGGTGTATTGAGCGGTGTCGAGCATCAGATCGCATCTCCCGTGGTCTTGGCGAAGCGGACCTTCTTGCCGTCCTCGACCTTGAAGCCGACGCGGGTCGCCTTGCCGTTGCCGTCGAGCAGCGCCAGGTTCGACAGGTCGATCGGCATCGCTTTAGGCTGGCGGCCGCCCTGGCTGTTCGGGCTCTGGCGGACGTGGCGGATGGCGATGTTCACGCCGTCGACGATGGCCTTGTTGTCCTTGGGCATGACGCGGGTGATCTCACCCTCCTTGCCCTTGTCCTTGCCGGCCAGCACGACGACCTTGTCGCCCTTCTTGAGTTTAGCGGCCATCTTACAGCACCTCCGGGGCGAGCGAGATGATCTTCATGAAGTTCTTCGCCCGCAGTTCGCGCACGACCGGCCCGAAGATACGGGTGCCGACGGGCTCGTTCTGGTTGTTGAGGATGACGGCGGCGTTGCGATCGAAACGGATCGACGTGCCGTCCTCGCGGCGGACTTCCTTGGCGGTGCGCACGACGACGGCCTTGCGGACGTCGCCCTTCTTCACGCGGCCGCGCGGGATGGCTTCCTTGACGGAGACGACGATGATGTCTCCGACCGACGCATAGCGGCGGTGCGAACCACCCAGGACCTTGATGCACTGAACCCGGCGGGCGCCGGAGTTGTCAGCGACATCCAGATTGGTCTGCATCTGGATCATTTGGTTTCTCCCGACTTCCGGAGCCGCCTTGTCAGGACATCGACCCCGGGGTTTCGATATGTGTGGAGGGTGAGCGCCTTATTCGGCGATCACCTCCCAGCGCTTGGTCTTCGAGATGGGGGCACATTCCTGGATGCGAACCATGTCGCCCACCTTGAATTGGTCATTCGCGTCGTGTGCGCGATACTTCTTGGATTTCCGGACCGTCTTGTGGAGGAGCGGATGCTTGAAGCGACGCTCGACCGACACGGTGACGGTCTGGGCGTTGGCGTTCGAGGTGACGACGCCTTGAAGGATACGCTTGGGCATGGGCTCAGGCCTCCGACGCGGCGGCTGCGGCCGCCTTCTGGTTCAGTATGGTCTTCACGCGCGCAACGTTGCGGCGCACCTGGCGCATCCGCGCGGTGCTTTCGAGCTGGTTGGTGGCCTGCTGGAAGCGGAGGTTGAACGCCTCCTTCTTCAGTTTGGCCAACTCGTCGCGAAGCTGGTCGGGAGTCTTGTCCCGCAGTTCCTTGGCGTTCATCGCCTTCTTCCTTTCAACATCACCGGCGGGCCGCTGTCCGCGTCACCCCGATTCCGGTGGAGGTCCTTAGGTGAAGGCTGCCGTCTAAAGGGCATCGTCTTGGAAGGCAAGCCCTGTTTCGCGCTTTTGCGAAGGGCGTTACGCCTAGCTGTCCCAGCGGTAGTTGAAGCTGACGCTGATGCGCTCGTCCTCGGACATGTTCATCGGCACCTCGTGGCGCAGCCAGCTTTCCCAGAGGAGGACGTCGCCGACCTGCGGCCTGACGTAGACGAAGGTCTTCAGGTCCTCGGGCGCGTCCTTCCGGCGGGGCGGAGCCGCCATCATCATCGGCAGGCGCGGGTCCTCCAATTTCAGAGCGGAGGCGCCCTCGGGCATGGCGACATAGGTCGTGCCCGAGATGACGCTGTGCGGGTGGATGTGCGCGGTGTGGATGCCGCCCTCGGGCAGGATGTTGATCCAGATATCCTCGAGCACCAGCTTGCCGCCGCCGAGGTCGAAGGCCAGTTCCTCGGCGAAAACCGCGACGTGGCGGTCGAGGTCCTTGACCACGTCGGCGAAGATCGGGAAGCGCCAGGGAAGGTCGCTGAGGCTCGCGTAGCTGGTGTAGCCGGGATAGCCCTCGGCCTCGCACCACGCCTGGCCGGCCTCGTCGTCGCCTGCGATGGAGAGGCAGGAGGCTTCCAGCTCGGCCGGGTCGATGCCGGTCAGGCGGGAATGGTAGAGGCGGGTGGCGAAGAGGCTGCGGGTGGTCATGGGCCGGGTTTAGCAGACCTCGGGTGCGTTGACAGTACCTTCGCCTAAGTCGTCGTAGCCACCTTGTCCCGCGATGTGCTGATATCCGGTGTTATGGCAAAGTGCCTGGGCGATCCATCCTGCTAGTCGAATTTCAGCGAACGCCACATCCCGTCTATATTAATCATCATAACTTTATCTTCATCGTATGCTATTATTGCCCTGAAAGTCCCGTCCGGCCCGCCAGGAACGCGAACTAACCCGATCAGGCGATCTGAGTTGTCGACCTTAAACACCAATCCATCTCTGCCATCAGGCCCTCCGCCCTCCACACTTATCGTGCTGAAATCATCGCCAAGGCCCTCAAAGTCCGAAGCGAGTTGATCTGCATTGAAATCACGGGCACTGGCTGCTCGACGTAGAATTTCCCTTTCAACAAGGTCCTGCACCTGCCGGTCGCTCGTGACGGACCTGTACTCCTCGGCATCCATGGGGATGCCAGTCGCACTCGTCTCCTTGAGGCTTGGTGAAAGCGCCGACAGAGTGCCAGCAGCGGGTAGCAGGGCGATAAGAGCCAGCGCGAAAAGTATCTTTGGGTTCAATGGCCCTGCTCCTTATCCACAGGATCCAGGACCTCAACAAGGACCGCGGCTGGATCGAACATCATGTGACAATACATGTTTCTCGATCGTTCGGGAATCTCGAGGGATGAATCCCTCACGCCAAAAGGAAAGGGCGGGGTGAACCCCGCCCTGCCATTCTTCCTCAACCGGGTGCGGCCCGCGAGAAATCTTCGATTTCTCGCTACACCGCATGCGGCGGCGAAGCCGCCGTCACCAGTCTTCCCGAGCGATCGTCCTGGTCTTGATCGGCAGCTTCATCGCGGCGAGGCGCAGGGCTTCGCGCGCGATGGCGTCGTTGACGCCGTCGAGTTCGAACATGACGCGGCCCGGCTTGACCTTGCAGGCCCAGCGGTCGACCGAGCCCTTGCCCTTGCCCATCCGGACCTCGATCGGCTTGGCCGAGATCGGGGTGTCGGGGAAGATCCGGATCCAGACCTTGCCCTGACGCTTCATGTGACGCGTCATGGCGCGGCGCGCGGCTTCGATCTGGCGGGCTGTGACCCGCTCGGGCTCGAGAGCCTTCAGGCCGTAGGTGCCGAAGGACAGGTCAGACCCGCCCTTGGCCTCGCCGTGGATGCGGCCCTTGTGGGCCTTGCGGAACTTGGTGCGCTTTGGTTGCAGCATCTTCTTTCACTCCCTAGCGGTCGCGGTCGCGACGTCCGCCGCCGGCGCCACGGGGGGCGGGGCCCTCCTGCAACTCCTGCTGGCGCCGGTCGCGGGCCTGCGGATCGTGGTCCATGATCTCGCCCTTGAAGATCCAGACCTTGATTCCGATGATGCCGTAAGGCGTCTTCGCCTCGGCAAGGGCATAGTCGATGTCGGCGCGCAGCGTGTGCAGCGGCACGCGACCCTCGCGGTACCATTCGGTCCGCGCGATCTCGGCGCCGCCGAGGCGGCCCGCGACGTTGACGCGAATGCCGAGGGCACCCATGCGCATCGCGTTCTGCACCGACCGCTTCATCGCGCGGCGGAAAGACACGCGACGCTCGAGCTGCTGGGCGATGGATTCGGCCACCAGCGCGGAATCGAGTTCGGGCTTCCGGACCTCGACGATGTTCAGGTGCAGGTCGCTGTCGGTCATCTTGGCAAGCTTCTTGCGGAGCGTCTCGATGTCCGCGCCCTTCTTGCCGATGATGACGCCCGGGCGGGCCGTGTGGATCGTGACGCGGCACTTGCGGTGCGGACGTTCGATGATCACGCGGCTGATGCCGGCCTGCTTGCACTCTTCCTTGATGAACTTGCGCATGGCGATGTCCTCAAGAAGAAGATCGCCGTATTCCTTCGTGTCGGCGTACCAGCGGCTGTCCCAGGTCCGGTTGACCTGAAGCCGCATCCCGACGGGGTTTACCTTGTGACCCATTAGGCTTGCTCCTCGACCTGGCGGACCTTGATGGTGAGTTCAGAGAACGGCTTGTTGATCCGGCCGAACCGGCCCCGCGCCCGCGGACGGCCGCGCTTCATCACGAGGTTCTTGCCGACGTAGGCTTCCGCCACGACCAGCTCGTCCACGTCCAGGTTGTGGTTGTTCTCGGCGTTGGCGATGGCGGACTGAAGGCACTTCTTCACGTCGCCCGCGATGCGGCGCTTCGAGAAGGTCAGGTCCGACAGGGCCTTTTCCACCTTCTTGCCGCGGATCATCGCCGCCACCAGGTTCAGCTTCTGCGGCGAGGTGCGCAGCATGCGCGTCTTCGCCATCGCCTCGTTGTCCGCCACGCGGCGAGGATTCTTTTCCTTGCTCATGGCTTACTTCCTCTTCGCTTTCTTGTCGGCCGCGTGACCGTAGTAGGTCCGCGTCGGCGCGTATTCACCGAACTTCTGGCCAATCATGTCCTCGGAGACGTTCACCGGGATGTGCTTCTGGCCATTGTAGACGCCGAAGGTGAGGCCGACGAATTGCGGCAGGATGGTCGAACGGCGCGACCAAATCTTGATGACTTCATTGCGGCCCGATTCCCGCGACTTCTCGGCTTTCTTCAGCACGTAGGCGTCGACGAAGGGGCCCTTCCAAACAGAACGTGACATGGATTAGCGGCCTTTCCTGGCATTGCGCGAGCGGATGATCAGCTTCTGCGACGCCTTGTTCTTGTTCCGGGTCTTGCGGCCCTTGGTGTCCTTGCCCCAGGGCGTGACCGGCGTCCGGCCGCCCGAGGTGCGGCCTTCGCCGCCGCCGTGCGGGTGGTCGATCGGGTTCATCGCGACACCGCGGACCGAGGGACGCTTGCCGTAGTGGCGGTTGCGTCCGGCCTTGCCGAGGTTCTGGTTCGAGTTGTCGGGGTTCGACACCGCGCCCACGGTCGCCATGCATTCCTGGCGCACGAGGCGAAGCTCGCCCGAGGAGAGCCGGATCTGGGCATAGCCGCCGTCACGGCCGACGAACTGGGCGTAGGTGCCCGCGGCGCGCGCGATCTGGCCGCCCTTGCCGGGCTTCAGCTCGATGTTGTGGACGATGGTGCCGATGGGCATTCCGGTGAAGGGCATCGCGTTGCCAGGCTTCACGTCGACCTTGACGCCCGCGACGATCTTGTCGCCGACGCCCAGGCGCTGCGGCGCGAGGATATAGGCTTGCTCACCGTCGGTGTACTGGATCAGCGCGATGAAGGCGGTGCGGTTGGGATCGTATTCGATCCGCGCCACGACGGCGTCCATGTCGCGCTTGCCACGCTTGAAGTCGACGATGCGGTACAGCCGCTTCGCCCCGCCGCCTTTGCGGCGCATCGTGATCCGTCCGGTGTTGTTCCGGCCGCCTTTCTTGGTCAGTCCCTCGGTGAGGGCCTTGACCGGGCGTCCTTTCCAAAGCTCCGAACGGTCGATCAGAACCAGCCCGCGCTGGCCAGGCGTCGTCGGTTTATACGACTTGAGTGCCATGCTTTCTGTCTTCCGTCAGCTTTGCAGGGCTTGGCGCCCCGCTATGTATGGGCCCACCGGTCTAAGTCGGGCGGGCCGGGGTATAGGGCCCCGTAGGTCCCCGGTTGAGATTGGGTTTCCCCAAAAAAGCGCACCCCGGACGAATCCGGGGCGACTTGAGATGCGGGTGGGTAGCAGGGATGGGGATGGGTGGCAAGAGCCGCCGGCGCAGGCGTCACTCCGCATCTTCGTCCCACAATCATCTCAATGAAGTCACATTTTCGGACGAAAAGACTCGGAAAGGACAATCGGACCTCGGGGTGTTGACTGGCATGGTCGCCAACGCAGCCACGGAGGCCGCCTTCGCCGAGTATGCGCTGCCAGTAGGCGCGGTGTTATCAGATGGTCAGTTCACGATTAAAGGGCATCTCGGTGCCGGTGGCTTTGGGATAACATATACCGCCCAGGACAACGTTCTCGGGCGAACGGTCGTTCTCAAAGAGTGCTTCCCCTACGACTTCTGCATGCGCGAGCGGAATTCGGTCGTCGTGCGCAGTCACTCCTATGCGCAGCCTTTCCACCAGATCGTGTCCATGTTCATGCGCGAGGCGCGAAGCCTTGCCCGGTTGCGGCACCCGAACATCGTGGGCGTCCACGGCGCGTTCGAGGAGTTCGGCACCGCCTACATGGTGCTCGACCTGATCGAGGGCGCGGAGCTGGCCGATTTCATCCACCCGGATGGCCCGGATCTGTCGCCCGCGCGCATACGCGACATCCTGCTGAAGCTCCTCGACGCCGTCGAAGAGGTCCACACGCTGGATCTTCTGCACCGTGACATCTCGCCCGACAACATCATCATCGAAGCGTCGGGCGCCCCGGTGCTGATCGACTTCGGCGCAGCGCGCGGCGAGGCAAGCCGGCAGACCCGTGCGGTGTCGTCGCTTCTTGTCGTCAAGGACGGCTACTCGCCCCAGGAATTCTATGTCGAAGGCAGCCGGCAATCGCCTTCGAGCGACCTCTATGCGCTGGCGGCAAGCTTCTATCACCTTCTCAGTGGCGAACCTCCACCCCACAGCCAGATGCGGCTTATCGAACTGGCGGGCCGCAAGTCCGATCCCTGCAAGCCGCTGGCCGGACGCGTCGCGGGCTATGACACCGCCTTCCTCGAGGCCATCGACCGCGCCATGCAGGTCCATCCGAGCGACCGGCTCAAATCGGCGGCGCAGTGGAGGGGCCTCATCGCGGACTCCGCTGCAGGGTCGGACGTGCTGGTGAAGTCGGTCCCGCGCGTGTCGAAGACGGACGTCAGCCTCGCGTTCGAACGCTCGCTCACGCGCCTTGTCGAGGAAACCAACAAGGAAGTCAGCAAGGGCCGGACGGCCCAAATCGAGGTCGCTGCCGCCATCCCGCGTCCGCCGGAGAAGCCCTCGAAGCCGGACTGGGTCGAGGAGTTCAACCGCGACTCGACCGGCGAGACATCGGTCACGGCGCATACCCTCCGCCCGGATGTCGGGAGTGCCGACGCGCCGGGCAGCCGTCCTGAGCCCAAGATCGCGCGCACGACCAGCGAAACAAACTGGATCGAGCGGATCAATCGCCGGAATGAGCGCGAACTGCGCGAACGCGAGGCGCATCTCGGGCTGCTGCCCGATCCGGCGGCCGACCCCGACTGCCCGGTGTCCGGTCCGCCGCTCCGCACCGCCACCGACAGGGCGGACCACCGCCCTGCGCGCCGCACCGCCCCCTGGCCCACGCGCGTGGTGGCCTATGCCTGCGTGCTGACGGGGTTCGTGTTCCTGTTCGACTCGGTGTCGCCCGAAGAGCTCAGGATGACGCTCGCGGGCATCGCGGACAGTGCCCTGTCATCAGACGCCCCGGAGGACGAGCCGCGCATAATGCCTCGCCGGATCGTCATCGGACAGTAGCCGGAGCTCTCGCGCAAACGACAAGGCCCCGCCGGAGCGGGGCCTCGGGGATTGTCTCTGGCGGAGGTTCCCCGCCAAACCTCAGAGACCGGTCGTCACGTCGATCGTGTTGCCCTCTTCGAGCGTGACATAGGCCTTCTTAACGTCCTTCCGGGTGCCGAGGCGACCGCGGAACCGCTTGACCTTGCCCTTCGAGATCGAGGTGTTGACGGCTTTCACCTTCACACCGAAGAGACCTTCGACAGCCTCCTTGATCTGTGGCTTGGTCGAGTCGATGGCCACCTCGAAGACGACGGCGTTGTACTCGGACGCCATCGTCGATTTCTCGGTGATCAACGGCTTGCGGATCACGTCGTAATGTTCGGTCTTCACGCTCATTTCAGACGAGCCTCCAGAGCTTCGACGCCCGCCTTGGTGATCACCAGCGTGTCACTGCGGAGGATGTCGTAGACGTTCGCGCCCATGATGGGCAGGACGTCGATGCCGTTCAGGTTGGCGGCGGCGCGGGCAAAGCCCTCGTCCACTGCGGCCCCATCGATGATCAGCGTGCGCTTCCAGCCGAGGTCGCGGACCTGCTTGGCCAGCGCACCCGTCTTGCCCTCGGCCGTCGCCGCGTCGAGGATGACGAGGTTGCCGGTCGCGGCCTTCGACGACAGCGCGTGCTTCAGACCCAGAACCCGGAACTTCTTCGTCAGCTCATGAGCATGGCTGCGCGGGGTCGGGCCCTTGTAGACGCCGCCCTTTCGGAAGATCGGCGCCTTGCGCGAGCCGTGGCGTGCGCCGCCGGTACCCTTCTGGCGATAGATCTTCTTGGTCGAATAGCTGACCTCGGACCGGCCCTTCACGCTGTGCGTGCCCTGCTGGGCTTTTGCACGCTGCCAGCGGACGACGCGGTGAAGGATGTCGGCGCGGGGTTCGAGACCGAAGATCTCATCGCCCAGATCGACCGAGCCGGCCTTCCCGCCGTCCAGTTTGATCACGTCGAGTTTCATTCCTCACCGTCCTTCTTCTCGGCATCGCCCTCGGGCTGAGCCTGGTCATCGGTGTCGTTTTCCGAAGCGATCGAGGCTTCGGCATCGGCCAGCGCGGCGGCTTCCTGCGCCGCCTGCTCCTCGGCCAGGCGCTTGGCCTCGGCTTCGGCTTCGGCGGCAGCCGCTGCTGCGGCGGCCTCGGCGGCCTTCGCAGCTTCCTCAGCGGCGGACTTCAGTGCTGCCGGCAGGATCACGTTGTCGGGAACGGGCTTCTTGACCGCGTCCTTGATGGTCACCCAGCCGCCCTTCGAGCCCGGAACGGCGCCCTTGACCATGATCAGGCCACGGTCGGCGTCGGTCCGGACGACTTGCAGGTTCTGCGTGGTCACGCGGGCGGCGCCCATGTGACCGGCCATCTTCTTGCCCTTGAACACCCGTCCGGGGTCCTGGCACTGGCCGGTCGAGCCGTGCGAGCGGTGGCTGATCGACACGCCGTGCGACGCCCGAAGGCCGCCGAAGTTGTGCCGCTTCATGGCGCCCGCGAAGCCCTTGCCGATCGACGTGCCGGACACGTCGACGAACTGGCCCTCGAAGTAGTGGTTCGCGGTGATCTCCTCGCCCACGTCGATCAGGTTGTCCGGATCGACCCGGAATTCCGCGATCTTGCGCTTGGGCTCGACCTTGGCGGCGGAAAAGACGCCGCGCATGGCCTGGGAGGTCCGCTTGGCCTTCGCCGTGCCGGCGCCAAGCTGAACAGCCGAATAGCCGTCCTTCTCGGGCGTGCGGTTGGCGACGACCTGGAGACCGTCGAGTTGAAGCACGGTCACCGGGATCTGGCGGCCGTCTTCCATGAACAGGCGGGTCATGCCCACCTTCTTTGCGATAACGCCGGAGCGCAGCATGGTCGTGCCCTCCTCAGACGGAAATCTGGACGTCGACGCCGGCGGCGAGGTCGAGCTTCATCAGCGCGTCCACGGTCTGCGGCGTCGGGTCAATGATGTCGAGAAGACGCTTGTGCGTCCGGATCTCGTACTGGTCGCGCGACTTCTTGTCGATGTGCGGACCGCGGAGAACGGTGAACTTCTCGATCTTGTTCGGCATCGGGATGGGCCCGCGCACCTGGGCGCCGGTCCGCTTTGCGGTATTGACGATTTCCTGCGTCGAGGCATCCAGGACGCGGTAGTCGAAGGCCTTCAGCCTGATGCGGATGGTCTGACTGGCGATAGCCATTGTCTTTTCCTTCTGTTGAGAGGTGGAGCCCCCGGCCTCTCCGGGGGCGCCACGTCGAACCATGTGTCAGCGAGGGAGCCCGGACATGGTCCGGGACACCCATGCGATAGCCTTACGCGAGGATCTTCGAGACGACGCCCGAACCGACGGTGCGGCCGCCTTCGCGGATGGCGAAGCGCAGGCCGTCTTCCATCGCGATCGGCGCGA
>NZ_QGGV01000008.1 GCF_003148765.1 Silicimonas algicola | reverse complement strand
ACATCGCGCGCGACCGCGATGCAGATCCTGCAGGCCAACATGCCGGCCTCGGTCTATGGCGAGGTCCTCGACGAAGAGGCGATCCAGTTCGGCGAGTACGACCGCGCCACCAAGATCTTCACCGTTGATGAAGACAGCCGCGACGCCGTGATGGTCGAGACGAGACGCCTGTCGAGCAACGGCAACCCCGTCGGCACATTTCTTCTCCACCTCGTCGGCCTCAACCAATGGGATGTGAAGCGTCAGAGCGTGTTCGAGACCTTCTACCCGACCTGTCTAGTGGAGGGCTTCGTCGCCCAGGGGGTTGTCGACATCCAGTCGAACAACTCTTACTACAACGGATTCTGCATCCACTCGAACAGCCACGTCGAGATCAACCAGAACAACTTTTTCGAGGCCGGGACCGTCGTGTCGATGCCCGACACGGACGACCTCGTCGTGCCGAATGACGGCCTGAGCGAGGAAAAGAACGAGGGTCTCGAAAAAGCGCTGCGCGAGGGCCGCTGGTTCATCAAGATCCTGGACCGTCTCAACAGGGTACGCCTAGGCGTGCAGATCAAGGACAGCGACTACGCCCAGACGTACATCAGCTCCTACACGCCGCTGACCCTGACAGCTACGACGGTCAATCCCAGCGATTTCACCAGCGGGCGCATCCACAAGTCGTCCTGCACGAACAGGCTGACGTTCAACCCGGGTGTCTACAAGAACATCGTCGTGATCGCAGATTGCGACATGGTCTTCAAGAACGGGGCCGAGTTCCAGGACGCCGTCATCATCACGAAGAGCACCGCGGCAAAGGCCATGAGCGCGCCGAACAACCTGGTCCTCGGGGCGAAGGACAACTGTGCCGAAGGCGGTGGCGCGATCCTCGTGTCCTATGGCGGTGTCGAAGTCGCATCATCGCTTGAGATGCACGGCAGCCAGATCATCGCCGCAGGCAACGTCGAGTTCCAAGCGAACGCTGACGGCATCCGAGGCGCATCCATCGTGGCGGGCGGCCGCATCGACGGCACGTCGAACATGAACTTCGCCTTCTGCGGCAGCGGCATGTCGCACATCTTCAAGGCGAAGTACATGCGCCTCGCCGGCTGACGGACACTCCAGGATTGCGCAAAGGCCGGTCCGCAGGGTCCGGCCTTTTCGTTTCGCGCAAGCGATGCGTCATCCCACGTCGCAAACGGACATTGCGCGCCACCGCGCCGTTTGGTTCTCTGCTCACATGAGATACAGCGGCGCCAGGGTGATCCTCGAGGGCCTGCGCGGGCAGCGCGGCTGGCGACCCGCCTGGCGCGAGCCCGCGCCCAAATCCGACTACGACATCGTCATCATCGGCGGCGGAGGCCACGGCCTTTCGACCGCCTACTACCTCGCCCGGGAACATGGCGCGAAAAGCGTCGCGGTGCTCGAAAGGGGCTGGCTCGGCAGCGGCAACATCGGCCGCAACACCACAATCGTGCGTGCCAACTACTACCTGCCCGGCAACTCGGAATTCTATAGCCATTCCCTGAAGATGTGGGAGGGGCTGGAGCGCGAGCTGAACTACAACGTCATGCATTCGCAGCGCGGCCTCATCAACCTGTTCCACTCCGACGGCCAGCGCGACGCCTTCGCGCGCCGCGGGAACGCGATGGCGAACCAGGGCGACGACGCGATCCTCCTCGACCGCGACGGTGTGCGGAAACACCTGCCCTACCTCGACTTCGACAACCCGCGCTTTCCCGTCTACGGCGGACTTCTGCACCCGCGCGGCGGCACCGCCCGCCATGACGCCGTCGCCTGGGGTTATGCCCGCGCCGCCGACCGCCGCGGCGTCGACCTGATCCAGAACTGCGAGGTCACCGGCATCGACGTCCAGAACGGGCGCGTGACCGGGTTGCAGACAACGCGCGGCTCGATCCGCGCGAAAAAGGTCGGCATCGTCGTCGCGGGGCGCTCGTCCCAGGTGGCTGCGATGGCGGGCCTCCGGCTGCCGATCGAAAGCCACGTCCTCCAGGCCTTCGTGACCGAGGGGCTGAAGCCCGTCATCAACCACGTCGTCAGCTTCGGCATGGGCCACTTCTACATCAGCCAGTCGGACAAGGGCGGACTCGTCTTCGGCGGCGACATCGACTTCTACCCGTCCTATGCGCAGCGCGGAAACCTTCCCATGGCCGAGCATGTGATGGAGGCGGCGATGACCCTGATGCCCGTCATCGGCCAGGCCCGCGTCCTGCGGTCGTGGGGCGGCATCATGGACATGACGCCCGACGGCTCGCCCATCATCGACAAGACCGGGATCGACGGTCTCTACATCGACTGCGGCTGGAACTACGGAGGGTTCAAGGCCGTCCCCGCCTCGGGCTTCGCCTTCGCCCACCTGATCGCGCAGGACCGTCCGCACCGCATCGCCGAACGCTTCCGCCTCGACCGCTTCACGACCGGCCGGGGCCTGATGGACGAGGAGGGCACCGGTGCGCAGCACAACCTGCACTGAGGCCGCGACGCCATGCGCCTGACCTGCCCTCACTGCGGCGAAAGAGACCTGCGCGAGTTCGCCGCGCGCGGAAGCGCCGTTGTCCTTTCGCGACCTTCCGCAGGGGCATCTGCCGAGGAATGGGCGGATTACCTGCACATCCGCGACAATCCGGCCGGTGAGGCGCGCGACCTCTTCTACCATACCCCCTGCGGCCTCTGGATCGAGGTCACGCGCAGCACGATCACCCATGCCGTCATCGCCGCGCGCCCGGTCCGGGAGGCGAAACCATGAGGTTGGAGGGCAGGGGGCAGATCGACCGGGACCACCCGGTGCGCTTCACCTTCGACGGCCGCGTGATCGACGCCTTCCGCGGTGATACCGTCGCCTCCGCCCTCATGGCGAACGACATCCGCGTCGTCGGTCGATCCTTCAAGTACCACCGCCCGCGCGGCCTCTACTCCGCCGGGTCGGACGAGCCGAACGCGCTGGTCACGACGGGCCGGGGCAGGGACGCCCTTCCGAACGTCCGCGCGACGATGCAGGAGGTCTGGGAGGGTCTCGACGTCACCAGCCAAAACCGCTGGCCGTCGCTCACCCGGGACGTGGGCGCAATCAACGACCTCTTCTCGCCCTTCCTCGCGGCGGGCTTCTATTACAAGACCTTTATGTGGCCCCGCGCCTTCTGGGAACGGGTCTACGAGCCCCTGATCCGCCGCGCGGCCGGCCTGGGGCGCCTCTCGGGCGAGGCCGCCCGCGACGCCTCCGAGAAGGCCTTCGCCCATTGCGACGTCCTCGTGATCGGGTCGGGACCGGCAGGTCTGATGGCCGCGCTGACCGCGGCGCGCGCCGGGGCGGACGTGATCCTCGCCGAAGAAGACAGCCACATGGGTGGGCGCCTCTTGTCCGAGACCGACACCATCGGCGGACTGAGCGGCCCACAATGGGTGGGTTCGGTCCTGAACGAACTCACAGCACTGCCGAACGTCCGCGTGATGGAGCGGACGACCGTCACCGGCGCCTACGACCAGGGCACCTACGGCGCGCTCGAGCGCGTGTCGCTTCACCGTCCGCCGGGCCGCGCGCCCCGCGAGTGCTTCTGGCGGATCGCCGCGACGCGCACCATCCTTGCGGCTGGCGCGCTGGAACGCGGGGTCGCCTTCCCCGGCAACGACCGGCCGGGCGTGATGCTGGCGTCAGCGCTGCGGACCTACGTCAACCGCTGGGGCGTGGCCCCGGGTCAAAGCGCCGTGGTCTGGGGCAACACCGACACCGCGCACCGCACGGCCCGCGACCTGGCGTCCGCGGGCATACACGTCGCCGCGGTGATCGACGCCCGCGCCGACGCGACCACGACGGGCGACTGGCCCTTCTATCCGGGCGGCGAGGTCCTGAGCACGCAGGGCCGCCTCGGCCTCAAGGGCCTCCAGGTGCGCCACGGCCGCCGCGAATTCACCGTCTGGACCGACTGCCTGGCCGTGTCGGGCGGCTGGAACCCCTCGGTTCATCTTGCCTCCCACATCGGGTCACGTCCCGTCTGGCGCGACGACATCCAAGCCTTCGTCGCTGGTCCCGAGCCTGTCCCCGGCATGGACGTCGCCGGGGCAGCGAACGGCATCTTCGACACCGCCGGATGTCTTGCGGACGGCCTGCGCGCCGGGAACGTCGCCGTGCAGGCCATTGGACTTGAAACACATTCCCCTGACCTGCCGGACGCCGAGGCGACGCCCTACGCGATCACGCCGCTGTGGGAGGTCGAGGGCAAGGGCCGCGCCTGGCTCGACCTCCAGAACGACGTCACGACCAAGGACGTCCGTCTTGCGGCGCAGGAGAACTTCCGTTCGCCCGAACATATGAAGCGCTACACGACGCAGGGCATGTCCCCCGACCAGGGCAAGGGCTCGAACGTCACCGCGCTGGCCGTCCTCGCCGCCGCGACCGGCGCTACCGTCGCCGCGACCGGCACGACGACGTACCGCCCACCCTTCGTCCCCGTGACGATCTCGGCCATGGGGGCAGGGGCCAAGGGCAAGGGCTTCGCGCCCGAACGCTTCACGCCGGCCCATGCCGCCGCCGTCGAACTGGGCGCGCCGATGATCGAGGCGGGGCTCTGGTACCGCCCGTCGTTCTTTCCCTTGTCCGGGGAACGGGTCTGGCGCGAAAGCTGCGACCGCGAGGTGCGCATGGTCCGCGAAAGCGTCGGCGTCACCGAGGTCTCGACCCTCGGCAAGATCGAGGTCATGGGCCCCGACGCGGGCACCTTCCTCGACGTCGTCTACACCAACACGATGTCCTCCCTCGCCGTGGGAAAGGTCCGCTATGGGCTGATGCTGCGCGAGGACGGACACGTCATGGATGACGGCACCGTCGCGCGGCTGTCCGAGGATCGTTTCGTCCTCACGACCACCACGGCGGCCGCAGCCGAAGTGATGCGTCACCTGGACTTCGTCGCACAGGGTCTTCGGCCCGGCCTGAACCTCCGCACCGTCTCGGTCACCGAGCAATGGGCGCAGTTCGCCGTCGCAGGCCCGCGAAGCGAGGCTCTGGTGCGGTCGATCCTCGACGACCCCGCCGCAGGCGTTCTGCCGTTCATGGGGTGCACCGAAGCCTCGATCTCCGGTACGGGGGTTAGGGTGTTCCGCATCTCCTTCTCGGGCGAGAAGGGATATGAGATCGCCATACCCTCCGACCGGGGCGAGGCGCTGTGGCGCCTCCTCCTCGCCCATGCCCGGATGCTGGGCGGCGGCCCCTACGGCCTCGAAGCGCTAAACGTCCTTCGGATCGAGAAGGGCTTTCTGACCCACGCCGAGATGAACGGCCGCTCCACTGCCTTCGACCTCGGATTGCAGGGAATGATGTCGGCGAAGAAGGACTTCATCGGCAAGGCGCTCGCCGCCCGTCCCGGCCTTCTGGGCGAGACGCGCGAGCAACTCGTGGGCCTGCGCCCGGTCGGTGCCGCGCGAATGCTGACGGCGGGCGCATACCTTTTCGGCGAGGGTGCTGCTGCCACGCGCGAGGCGCAGCAGGGCTTTACCACGTCGGTCGCGTGGTCGCCCACGCTCGACACCTTCTTAGGGCTCGCCTTCCTCGTGAACGGCCGCGCGCGCCACGGCGAACGCCTGCGGATGGTCGACCACATGCGAAACGTGGAAGCCCTTGTCGAAGTCGGGCCTCCCTGCGCCTTCGACCCTGACGGAGGGCGGATGCGTGGCTGAGTTGATCGCACGGACCCCGGCTCATGCCGACCTGCCGCAACCTGTCGAGATCGGCCGCACCCGGATCGCAGAGGTGGTTCTCGGCCCGGTGACGTGGATTGCACCCTTCGACGGCCAGGAAAAGGCGGTGACGGCCGCGCTCAGGGCCGCCGCAGGGGTCGCCTTTCCGAAGCCCGGACAGGTCACGCGGAAGGGCAGCGTCCGCGCCCTCTCCGTCGGTCCGGGACAGGCGTTGCTGATCGGGGCGACCGTGACGCCCGATGGCGCGGCAACGACCGACCAGTCGGCGGCTTGGTGCGCGCTCTCGCTGTCGGGCGAGGATGCGTGCGCCGTCCTCGCCCGCCTGACGCCGCTCGACCTGCGACCCTCGGCCTTCGCCCTCCACCGGACTGCGCGCACGATGGTCGGTCACATGACCGCCAGCCTGACGCGGACAAGCGAAAACACATACGAGATCATCGTGTTCCGCTCGATGGCTCACACACTTGTCCACGACCTCACGCGCGCCATGCGCCATGTCGCGGTGCGCGCCGCTCTCTAGGTTCCGGCCAGCGCAGCCTCTCGGCGGGCCTGGCTTTCTTCCGGCCAGACTTCGGACCGACGGTAGAACCTGTCGAACGATTGAACGCCCTCCGGCAGCACGACCCAGGGAAGCTTAGAGCAGGTGTAGATGTGGACATCCGGAGGGAACGCGGAGCTCTCGTCCATCGTCCCGACTCTCACGAAAAGGAACCGAGGGCCGAACCCGGAGTAGACGCTCCACACCGCCACGTGACACGTCTTGCAGCGCGTGATGATCTGACCGTTTCCGCTGTCGGAGGGCGTCAGGGTGTCTTGGGGCACGCCCGCCAGCACCTCGACCCGCTTCCGCTCGATCAGCGCGTTCAGGACGAAGGCCGATCCCGTCTCGCGCTGGCACGAGGTGCAGTGACAGCAGTGCGTATAGAGCGGGCGGTCCGTAAGGGCGAAGCGGACTTCGCCGCAAGTGCAGCGTCCTGTGGCAGCATGTGTCATGGGCGGCTCCTTTTCCACAGCCTGACATGCGCCCCGCCGCCTGTCGCCACGAAAGGGCGTCGCCGGGGCCGCTGGACTTGCACCGGGCGTGGGCCGATAGTCGGTCCATGAGCCTGCCCCCCGGATTCCTCGACGAGCTGAAGACGCGCGCCTCGCTGACGCAGGTGGTGGGCCGCAAGGTGTCCTGGGACCAGCGGAAATCGAACCAGGGCAAGGGCGACATGTGGGCGCCGTGCCCCTTCCACCAGGAAAAATCCGCCAGCTTCCACGTCGACGATCGCAAGGGCTATTACTTTTGCTTCGGCTGTCATGCGAAGGGCGACATAGTCAGCTTCGTGCAGGAGACCGAGAACGTATCCTTCATCGAGGCGGTCGAGATCCTCGCCCGCGAGGCCGGGATGCCGATGCCCGCCCGCGATCCGAAGGCGCAGGAAAAGGCCGACCGGCGCACACAGCTGATCGAGGTGATGGAGCAGGCGGTGCAGTTCTACCGCCTCCAGCTTCGCACCGGTGCTGCGTCCGCGGCGCGCGACTACCTCGGCGGGCGCGGGCTGTCCGACGACACCCAGACCCGTTGGGAGATCGGCTTCGCCCCCGCCGGCTGGCACGCCCTTTGGCAGCATCTGCGCGGCAAGGGCGTGGCCGAGGACCTGATCCTGTCCGCCGGGCTGGCCAAGACCTCGCAGCAGGGCAAGGAACCCTACGACGTCTTCCGCAACCGGATCATCTTCCCGATCCGCGACGCCCGCGGCCGCGCCATCGCTTTCGGCGGCCGGGCAATGGATTCCGCGGAAAGTGCCAAGTACCTGAACTCGCCCGAAACCGAGCTTTTCGACAAGGGCCGGAGCCTCTACAACCACGGCCCCGCGCGCGAGGCCTGCGGCAAGGGGAAACCCCTGATCGTCGCCGAAGGCTACATGGACGTCATCGCCCTCTCCGAGGCCGGATTCACCGCGACCGTGGCCCCCTTGGGCACCGCAGTGACGGAAGACCAGCTTCAGCTTCTCTGGCGCATGAGCGACGAGCCGATCGTGGCGCTCGACGGCGACGCGGCCGGCCTCCGCGCGGCCATGCGCGTGATGGACCTGGCCCTGCCGCTTCTCGAGGCCGGCAAGTCACTCCGCTTCTGCCTGATGCCCGAAGGCATGGACCCCGACGACCTGATCCGCGGCCAGGGACCTGCGGCCATGCAGCGGCTGGTCGACGCGTCGGTGCCGCTGGTCCAGCTTCTCTGGCGGCGCGAGACCGAAGGAAAGTCCTTCGACAGCCCCGAGCGCAAGGCGGCGCTGGACCGGACCCTGCGCGAAGCGATTCGCAAGGTGCGCGATCCCTCGCTGCGCCGACACTACGGCGACGAGGTGAATCGCCTGCGCCGCGCGCTATTCGACCCCCGTCCCGAATCGGGACGGCCGTTCAAGCCACGCGGTCCGCGCGGGATGCGCTTCGCCCCGCCCGCGACGCCGACCGTCGAGACCAAGGCGAGCGCTCTCGCCGCAGCCGGCGCGCCCTTCGAGGAGACGCTGCGCGAAGCAGTGATCCTCGCCACGCTCGTCATGCATCCCGAGCTTGTCCACGACTTCCTCGCCGACCTCGAACGGCTCGACACCTCGACCCCCGAACACGAGGCCGTGCGCCGCGCCCTGATCCAGTGCAACGGCGGCGGGCGCGAGGAAATACAGACAGTTTGCGGCGCAATTGCCCTTGAAAAGCTGTTCCATCCGCGCCATGTCCGCATCTCTCCTGCCTTGCAGCCCGGCATGGACGCCGAGACGGCGCGCCTGTCCGTGGCCGAGGAACTGGCGAAGCTGGCCGCCCGCCGCGGCGCCCGGCGCGAGATCGAGGACGCGGTGCGCGACATCGACGGTCTCGTCGACGAAGGCCTGACATGGCGGCTGGGGCAGGCGGCGGAAGCCAGGAACCGGACCGACAAGGGTGGGCACGAGGACCGGGCCGAATACGACCTCGGCCCGAACGGAGCGCGGCTCCGTCGCGACGAGAAACAGACTTTCGAGGCGCTCATCGGGCGAATCGACTATTCGAAAGGCCGGGGCAGGCCGTAGCTCTGCGGGATCACCCGCAAAAGAAGCGCACGACCTCGGGTTGCGAATCGGTGTATCGCGCTGGATGATTCGGCGCGGGGCGAATCAGGACTTTTAACGCGGGAGTGGCTGCATGGCTGCCAAGGACACCAGCGACGAGCAGAAGACCGAGGAGCAGGAAGGCGAAGTCGTCCTCGACCTGAGCCAGGCCGCCGTCAAGAAGATGATCGGCGACGCCCGCACCAAGGGCTACATCACCTACGACCAGCTCAACCGTGTCCTGCCGCCCGACCAGGTCTCCTCCGAACAGATCGAGGACGTGATGTCGATGCTCTCCGAAATGGGCATCAACATCATCGAGGACGAGGAGGACGCCGACGAGGATGGCGAGTCGACCGAGGTCACCCAGGCCTCGACCTCGCGCGAGGTCACCATCTCGCAGGCCGAGACCGAGAAACTCGACCGCACTGACGACCCGGTGCGCATGTACCTGCGCGAGATGGGCTCGGTCGAGCTTCTGTCGCGCGAGGGCGAAATCGCCATCGCCAAGCGCATCGAGGCCGGCCGCAACACGATGATCGCGGGCCTCTGCGAAAGCCCGCTGACCTTCCAGGCCATCACGATCTGGCGCGACGAACTTCTCAGCGAAGACATTCTCCTGCGCGACGTCATCGACCTCGAGACCACCTTCGGAAGCTCGATGGGCGACGAGGGCGAGGTTGCGCCTGTGGTCGACGCCGCCGGTTCGGACGAGACGCGCCGCAAGTCCGACGAGCCCGAACTCGATGCCGACGGCAATCCGATCCGCATCGAGGACGACGACGACGACGAAGACGCGGCCAACATGTCGCTCGCCGCGATGGAATCCGCGCTCAAGCCGCGCGTTCTGGAAATCCTCGACCGGATCGCGGGCGACTACGGCAAGCTGTCCGACATGCAGGACAGCCGCATGTCGGCGACCCTGAACGAGGACGGCAGCTTTTCCGACAAGGAAGAGAAGAAGTACCAGAAGCTCCGCTCCGAGATCGTCGTGCTGGTGAACGAGCTTCACCTCCACAACAACCGGATCGAGGCGCTGATCGACCAGCTTTACGGCATCAACCGCCGCATCATGTCCATCGACTCGTCCATGGTGAAGCTCGCCGACCAGGCCCGCATCAACCGCCGCGAGTTCATCGAGGAATACCGGGGCTACGAGCTTGACCCGACCTGGATGGACCGCATGGCCGACAAGGGCGGGCGCGGCTGGCAGACCCTGATCGAGCGGTCGACCGACAAGATCGAGGAGCTGCGCGGCGAGATGGCCCAGGTCGGCCAGTACGTCGGCGTCGACATCCCCGAGTTCCGCCGCATCGTCCAGCAGGTCCAGAAGGGCGAGAAGGAAGCCCGTCAGGCCAAGAAGGAAATGGTCGAGGCGAACCTCCGGCTGGTGATCTCGATCGCCAAGAAATACACGAACCGTGGCCTGCAATTCCTTGATCTCATTCAGGAAGGCAACATCGGCCTGATGAAGGCCGTGGACAAGTTCGAATACCGCCGCGGCTACAAGTTCTCGACCTACGCGACCTGGTGGATCCGTCAGGCCATCACGCGCTCCATCGCCGACCAGGCCCGAACGATCCGCATCCCGGTCCACATGATCGAGACGATCAACAAGCTCGTCCGCACCGGCCGCCAGATGCTCCACGAGATCGGCCGCGAGCCGACGCCCGAGGAGCTGGCAGAGAAGCTGCAGATGCCGCTCGAGAAGGTCCGCAAGGTGATGAAGATCGCCAAGGAGCCGATCTCGCTCGAGACCCCCATCGGCGACGAGGAGGACTCGCAGCTCGGCGACTTCATCGAGGACAAGAACGCCGTCCTGCCGCTGGACTCGGCCATTCAGGAGAACCTGAAGGAAACCACGACCCGCGTGCTGGCGTCGCTGACGCCGCGCGAGGAGCGGGTGCTGCGCATGCGCTTCGGCATCGGCATGAACACCGACCACACGCTGGAAGAGGTGGGCCAGCAGTTCAGCGTGACCCGCGAACGGATCCGCCAGATCGAAGCGAAGGCGCTGAGGAAGCTGAAGCATCCGAGCCGGAGCAGGAAGCTGCGGAGTTTCCTGGATCAGTGAGGCTGCTTTACGCCAGTTTGGTCGCTTTCGTTGGCTCGCCAACGTTTGCGGCCATTCAGGTTTTCAAGTGCAGCTTTCCTAAAGAGAAGTTCGAATTCTTTATAACGATTTACGACGACGGTGCGCCCGTTCGCATTGGCGTTGATACGGGTGTTGGAAATCAAGGTGTCTCTTTTGTGGATGAGTTGACTGGGGCAATCTCCGTAATCGATTTCATCGATAAGGGGCGGTTTCCCTCGGCGCTGACTACAATTTTGCCGCAAGGCGACGCCGTTCACAGCCGTCACAGCTTGTCAGTGGATGCACTGATGCTTGAGTCTCAGATGCGTGGTACGTGCGTGATGCGTAGGATCGAATAAGGGTGCCGTAGGCCGGCACTTCACCCCGCCGCCCGCTCCCTCAGCCACTCCGCCAGATCCCCGTCCTCCACGAACCCCTGCGCGCAGTGGACGATCATGGCGCCGACATCCTCTGCCCGCCAAGTGATCTCCACCCCGTTCAGATCAAGGCACGCATCCATCACCCAATGCGCCGTCCGCATGTTGCCTTCTTGGAAGCAATGGCTCCGCGAGATCGCCACCGCATAGGCGGCGGCAACGTCAAACACGTCCTCGACCAGCCCATAGGCCAGACGGTTCTCCACCCGCGCCAAGGCTCCCTCCAGCGACTTGTCCCGCGCCCGCCCCGCCAACTCTCCGGGATTCAGCACCTCGTCGTGGATCGCATCGACCAGTTCGGCCGACAGGAGCCTCATTTGTCCTTCAGGTAATCGAGCACCGGCTGCACCCGTTCACGCGACTGCGCCAGGCTCTCCCGCAGCTCCTCCATCGTCGCGACCTGATGCTCGCCGACCTGCTCCACCGCCTCCTGCGGCACCAGATAGCCCACCACGGCCGAGTTCTTGAGGATCGCCACCGGCTTCCCGCCGGACCGCGCAAGGACCTTGTGAGGTTCGCGCAGTTCCGTGATCGTGGCGATGTGGGGCGTCAGAAGGCGGGCCATGGATGGCTCCATACGTATGAGAATGTATATTAGAATACACGTTTTGGCGTGAATTTCAACCCGGTCTTCCAAAGGCGGCAGGAATGGGCGATCTTCCTTCAACCAGACAGGAGGTGCGACCATGTCCCTATTCTCCCGCCTCTTCGGCGGCGCCAAGGAGCCCTTGCCCGAGCCCGAAACCTACGAAGGCTTCACCATCACACCCACGCCGATCAAGGAAGGCCAACGCTTCCGCCTCTCGGCCCGGATCGAGAAGGACGGCCGTACCCATACCCTCATCCGCGCCGACGTGGTCGAGGACATCGACACCGCGAACTCGATCTCCACCGCCAAGGCGCGTCAGTTGATCGACGAGCAGGGCGACCGCCTGTTCGGCTGAACCGCACCAGAGGAGACGCCATGACCCATCCCGCCCTCGCCGAAGGCAACGTCGCGACCGTCACAGGGGGCGCTTCGGGCATCGGTCTCGCCTCTGCCGTCCGCTTTGCGCGCCTCGGCATGAAAGTCGTCGTGATCGACAACCGCTCCGATCTCCTGAACGACGCGGCGGAACGCCTCCTCGAGGGGGGTGCGCCCGATGTGATGACGGCCTCGACCGACGTCTCGGACCGCGCGGCGCTCGAAAAACTGGAGAGGGAGATCGCCGACCGCTTCGGCGGCACCGATGTCCTGATGAACAACGCCGGCATCCAGCCCGGTTCTTCGATCTGGAGCGACGACGAGACCTGGCACCGCATCCTCGACGTGAACCTCTGGGGCATCGTCAACGGCTCCCGCGCCTTCGGTCCCCGCATGATCGCGCGCGGCAACCCCGGCGCCATCGTCAACACCGGCTCGAAGCAGGGCATCACCACGCCGCCGGGCGATCCCGCCTACAACGTGGCGAAAGCCGGCGTGAAAGCCTTCACCGAGGCGCTGCAGCACGATCTTCGGAATGGCCCCGGCCAGGTCACGGCCCACCTTCTGATCCCGGGCTTCGTCTACACCGACCTCACGAGGCGAGATCGCACCGAGAAGCCGGCAGGCGCCTGGACACCGGACCAGACCGCCGACTTCTTCCTCGACCGCCTGAACGCCGGCGACTTCTACATTCTCTGCCCCGACAATGACGTCAGCCGCGCGCTCGACGAAAAGCGCATGGCCTGGGCCATGGGCGACATCATCGAGAACCGCCCGCCCTTGTCGCGCTGGCACCCGGAGTATGGCGACGACTTCAAGGCTTACGTCGAGAAGGGCTGAGATGGGGAATTTCTACGCCAACTTCTGCGTCAGAACCGAGGATGCGGGCGAGGTCGCCAAGTTCCTGGCCGACGTCGCGGACGAAGGCGTCGTCCTGCCTGCGCAACACGGCTGGACGCTCCTCTCCTCGCGCGACCTCGAAACCATGGACGGCGAGATCCGCGACCGATACGGCGCGCGGCTGTCGCAGGGCGGGACACCCGTCCTTCTCGCGGCCAACCAGGACGACGACATGCTCCTCGTCGTCCTCTACCGCGACGGCGCCTGTGTCGCTTGGGCCGACACCAACCCGGGAGCCTGGAGTGGCGAGGACGAACCGCCGAAGATCGAAGGGGCGGACCGGCTCGCAGCCATCGCGGACGGCGTCGATCCCGCGGACCTCGCCGCGCTCCTGACCGACGAACAGGTCTTTGCCGTCGATACACACAAGGCCCTGGTCCGACTGCTGGGGCTTCCCGATCTCTCGGCCGGGTTCGGCTATCGGTACTGGAAGAATGGAGAATTCGGCGGCGACGGATACCTCGAATTCGGCACCGGATGACGCCGAGCTTCACTCTCACCGTGGCCACCAGCCGCGACGGTTTCATCTCGCGCTCGACCGGCGAACCCCCGCAAGCCTGGGCCAGCGCCGAGGAACAGGCGCTCTTCTTCCGCGACGTCGAGGCGTCGGACTGGGCGATCATGGGCCGCCATACGCATCAGGCCGCGGACCGTCCCGACCGCCGCCGGATCGTCCTGTCGTCCACGGTCGCGGGCTGGCAGCGCCCGACCCAGCTCTGGCTCGACCCCTCGGACCTCACGCCATTCGACCTTCCCGCGCTTGTCGAAGCCGTCCACCCGCTGTCCCGCGGTCTGATCCTGGGCGGCACGCGGGTTCACGAGTGGTTTCTCGCACACGATGCCATCGACCGGGTTCACCTGACGGTCGAGCCTGTGGCCTTCGGGACGGGCCTGCCTATCTTCACCGACCAGGGCACCGGCGATCCCGTCGTGGTCTTCACCTCGCGCGGCTACGCCATCGAAAGCGACGCTCTCCTCAATGCGGCGGGCACGCGCTATGTGACGCTTGAACGGAGGCACCCTGTATGAAATCAGCGCTCGCCGTCCTTGTCTCGGCCACGTCAGCAGCCGCGGACTGCCCGGACCTGACCGTGCTCGCCTGCGACATAGGTGCAAAGCGGCTCGAAGTCTGCGCCGACGCCGCCCGCATCACCTATGCCTTCGGCCCAAAAGGCGCGCCGGAACTCACCCTGTCGAACCCTCTCGACGCCCCCGGCTTCACGCCCTGGCCCGGCGTCAGCCGCACCATCTGGGACGTGGTCGACTTCGTGAACGAGGATGTCACCTACCAGGTGTTCACCTCGACCGAACGCATCCCCGAGGACGAAGCCAGGGGCCCGACCCGCACCGATGCCGTCGTCGTCCTGAAGGAGGAGGAGGTTCTGGCCGAGTTCCGCTGTGACCCAGACACCGTCCAGGGGTCCGTCGACCTTCTCTACGACCATCTGACCGCACACGGCATGTGCTTTGACCTCGGAACCCGCACCTGGTCGCGCTGCCCATGACCGTCCTCACGATCGAGACGCAGGGCCCCGGCCTCTACGAATTCACAGACCGCCTGCATGACCTCGCGCGGGGCGACGGCGTGATGACGGTCTTCGTCCGCCACACCTCCTGTTCGCTTCTCATCCAGGAGAACGCCGACCCCGACGTGCAGCGCGACCTGAAGGCCTTCTTCGACCGTCTTGTGCCGCCATCGGATGCGCCGCCGATGCGCTGGATCACCCACACAAGCGAGGGTCCCGACGACATGCCGGCCCATATCAAGGCGGCAATGCTGCCGGTGAGCTTGTCCATTCCCGTCCTGTCAGGCCGTCTTGCGCTCGGCACATGGCAGGGCGTTTACCTTTTCGAACATCGGACCCGCCCTCACCGCCGAGAGGTCGCCGTTGCCTTCACATCGACTGCGGCATGAGGAAAACCTCGCGCACCGACGCGCGCGGATCGGCCTCGATTGCCAGCATAACGGCATCGGCCACATCCTCGGGCTTCAGCTTGTCGGGCTTGCCGCTCTCGAAGAACGGCGTGTCCACCATGCCGGGGGCGACGACCGTGCAGCGCCCGCCCCACTCGCGCATCTCCTCCGCCATGTTGCCGGCGTATCCATGGACGAACCACTTGCTCGCCCCATAGATCGACCCCGGAATGTGCCGCTTGCCCGCGGCCGATCCGGTCATCACCAGCGTTCCCTTCGTCTTCTTCAACTCCGGCAGAACCGCACCGACGGTCCAGAGAACGCCGAGGATATTCAGGTCGATCATGCCGCGAATGTCGTCCTCGTCTGGCGCGCCCTTGCCCGAGGAGTTGAGCCCACGCCCGGCATTGGCGAAGGCTGCATCGATCCCGCCGAACTGGTGCGCCGCACGTTCGACGGCTTCCGTCAGGTCCGCGGGAGAGGTCGCGTCGCCAGGCAGCACCATGGCCGAGGCGCAGCCGTGCGCCACCTCCTTCAGCTTGTCCTCGCTCCGCGCGAAAAGGGCCACGTTCCAGCCCGCGTCGGACGCCTTTCGCGCCGTCGCGGCGCCGATCCCGGACGAAGCTCCGGTGATGAAGAGTGTCTTGGTCATGTCGCCTCCTGTGAAGCCTGACCAACCCGCAACAGTGGGCTGCGTTCCCCTCCATCATCTTGGGGGTGTCGATTGCCAACTCCCCAAAATCGGGGTACTTCCAAAAAGGGAAGGTGGTTCGGGACGGTGACGACCCGAATTGGCAGGGACAAGGCAGGGAGAAGAGGCGGATGCGCTGCCCGTTTTGCGGAAATATCGACACACAGGTCAAGGATTCCCGCCCCGCGGAGGACCACGTCGCCATCCGGCGCCGGCGATTCTGCCCGGCCTGCGGCGGCCGCTTCACGACCTACGAGCGCGTCCAGCTTCGTGACCTCGTCGTCATCAAGACCAACGGCAAGCGCGAGGATTTCGACCGCGGCAAGCTTGAACGCTCGATCCGCATCGCCATGCAGAAGCGCCCGATCGAGCCGGAACGTATCGACCAGATGATTTCGGGCATCGTCCGCCGGTTGGAAAGCATGGGCGAGACCGACATCCCGAGCCACACCATCGGCGAGATCGTGATGGAGAGCCTCGCGCGGATCGACACCGTCGCCTACGTCCGCTTCGCCAGCGTTTACAAGAACTTCCAGGCCGCCGACGACTTCGACAAATTCGTCAGCGAGCTTCGCCCCGCCGCGAAGGACGAGTGAGCGAGGACCACACCCGCCACATGCGGCAGGCGCTGACGCTCGGGCGCCGGGGCCTCGGCCGCGTGGCGCCTTGGCCGTCGGTCGGCTGCGTCCTTGTCCGGGAAGGCCGCATCGTCGGGCGCGGCACCTCGGACGCCGTTACCCTGCGCCATGCCGAACGCGTGGCGCTGGACCAGGCCGGCGAGGCCGCGCGCGGCGCCACGGCCTACGTCACCCTCGAACCCTGTTCGCACCACGGCCGCACGCCGCCCTGCGCCGACGCCCTCGTCGCGGCAGGCATCGCGAGGGTCGTCATTGCGGCGGGCGATCCCAACCCGCAGGTGGCCGGGCAGGGGATCGCGCGCCTGCGCGCCGCCGGGATCGAGGTCCTGACCGGCGTTATGGAGAAAGAGGCGACGGAACAGCACCTTGGCTTCTTCAGGGTGATGACCGAAGGCCGGCCCATGTTGACGCTCAAGCTCGCCTCGACCCTCGACGGACGCATCGCCACCGCCTCCGGCGAAAGCCGCTGGATCACCGGACCGGAGGCCCGCCGCGCCGTCCACGCCCTGCGGATGTCCCACGACGCCGTCCTCGTCGGCGGCGGCACCGCCCGCGCCGACGACCCCGCTCTGACGGTCCGCGAAATGGGCGCCGACGCCCAGCCCGTCCGCATCGTCGCCTCCCACGGTCTCGATCTGCCGTTCCCCTCCCGCCTCTCGGCCTCCGCAGGCGACGGTCCGGTCTGGCTGATCCACGGCGAAGGGCAGGCCACCTCCGCATCCCTCTCCGCATGGACCGGCGCGGGCGTCCGCTGCCTCGGCGTTCCGGCATCCGGCGGCCGCCTCGACGTCCCCGCCATGATGCAGCGCCTCGCCGCCGAGCGTCTGACGCGCATCTTCTGCGAAGGCGGCGGCAGCCTCGCCGCTTCGCTCCTGGACGCGGGCTTGGTCGACAGGCTGGTCCTGATGATCGCCGGAAAGGTGATCGGGTCCGAAGGTCGGCCCTCGGTCGGCCCGCTCGACCTCGCGTTCCTGACGGATGCACCGACCTTCCAGCTTCGCGACGTCCGCGCCCTCGGCGGCGACGTCATGCAGACCTGGGCTCGCGCCTAGCGCCGGAAGGGCGACACCAGCCCGTGCAGCCAGGCCAAAGCCTTGTTCACGCGCGGCATCTCGACCCCCTCCGCCAACAGCCGAACGGCCTGCTCGGGCGAGATCGGCTCTCCCGTCGCCGGATGGAAATAGCGGGGATAGGCGATGAGACAGGCATGGACCAACTGCGCCAGCGTCACGTCCTGCCCCATCCGGTGCGGGGGGCGCGGTGCAAGATCACGCGTCAATCCGCGCCCCGCATAGAAGGGCATCCCGAGGCAGGTCACCGGGACGGCGCGCAGCAGAGCCTCGAACCCCAGCGTCGAGGTCATCGTCCACACCTCGTCCGCGACGGTCAATGCCTCCGCCGCACTGACGCCGGTCAAAATGACATCGGCAAGCCCTGTGACATCCGCATCCTCCAGGGCGCCGGCCCTAAGCCCGGCCTCCACATCCGGATGCGGCTTATACAGGATGACAGCTTCGGGATTGGCCTCGCGCGCGTGCCGCAACAGGTCGAGGTTCGTCCGGATCTCGCCCGCCCCGTACATCATGGAAGCATCGTCCTCTACCTGCCCCGCGACCAGCACACGACGCCCGGCCGGGACTTCGGGCATAACTTCCCCGATGTTGTATTTCGTCAACTTCTGCGTCCGAATGGACCGGATCAGCCGCTCCGAGCGTCGCAATTCGCCAACGGGAGTCTGACCGGCGGCGTCGATTAGGGCGTCCAGCCGCCCCGCCTCCCGTGCATCGAAGTAAAGCGTCGGTGCATCCAGCACCAGCGACAGGGGAGGCACCAGCGCCGCACCCAGCCCGCGCGACCGCAGGAATCCGTCCTCCATCCGCAGCGCGCCCTCTGGCGCCTCCGCCATCCCCCAGACGACGGCCGTCCGCTCACCGCTCTCAGGCACCGACCGCGCGAACCGAACCGCCACCTCGCGCCCGAAAGCCCGCGACAGATGCGGCCGCTTCCACGGCTTCATCCCGACGGCGACATAGCCCCCTCGATCCTCGCGCCACGCCCGCGCGCGTGCGGCGAGTCCGGCCACGACCTCCTCCACCTCGCACAACCGGTCCGCGACGGGATCGTACCACGTCGGGTAGAGGATCATCGCGGCGGCAAAGAGCTGCGCCCGCGTCAGCGTCCGCGCGCGGCGGGCAGGGGCGTCCTGATCCTGCGTCAGGCCCCATCCCGCATAGAACGGCTGCCCGAAGACACGCGGGCGATGCCCCGCGAAGATCGCCTCGAACCCGAGCGTCGAGGAATGGGTGTAGACAGCGACCGCCCCTTCGAAGAGAACGCGCGGCGCGATCGGACGGCTCTCCAGCGTCACGCGCCCCGTCGCGTCCTCCGCCGTGAAATGTCCCTCGCGCCCGCCATGCCCCGTCTCGGGATGCGTCTTCACGACGATCCGCGCCCCCGGATGCTCTTCCGCCGCGAAGGCCAGCATCTCGAGGAAGGCGGCCCGCCCGGCCCCCATCAGCGCCGCGTCGCCCTTCGTCTGGTCGACGACGACGACATAGCCCGGCTCGGGCGCGGCCAGCGCCGGATCGGTCGCGGAATACTTGCCCACATGCCAGTAGGCGAGGCTGTCCATCGCCTCGCGCGCCCGGTCGAGAAGGGCGGTGTCGTCCAGCGCATGCGTGGCCAGAAGCCGTTCGAGGTCCGACGGCGCGCCGCCGTCGAAATGCATCCCCGTCCGGTCGAGGCACAGCCCCACCGGCGCCTCGCCCCGTACCCGTCCCGGATGGACCGACCGCAGGAACGCATCCTCGACCGTCAGGATCGGCGCCTCCGTCCAGCCCGCGACCGCCTGCGCCCGCCACGCCGTCCGCGACCGCCCCCAGAGCCCGACCCAGTCTCCTTCGCGCGGCAGGCCGGTCGTCACCTCCCAGCCCGCGAGCTCCAGGATGCGCCGAGGCGTGCCCTTCGTCAGCAGCCCGCCGTTGTAAACGCAAAGCCGCCGCCCGAAGGCGGCGGCTTTCACTGTCCCGTCGTTTTTATTGTCTGTCGTCACTCGGTCAGAGACTGGAGCGACGCCGCCGTGCCGACCGGAGCAACGATGGCCTGCAGGATCTTCTGGAACTGGGTATAGGGCGCCTCGGTGACATAGACCGTATCGCCGTCGCGGATGTCGAAGTCGCGCGCCACGAAGACCCCGTTGGGCGACGTCAGGTCGAGGACGTAGACCATGCGCTGCTCGTCCGAGAACTCGCGCCCCAGCACGCGGCCGGCGACTTGCGGCTCCTCGTCGCGGAAGACGAAGATGCCCGTCGGATCGGCGAGTGACGTGTTCAGACCGCCCACGGTCGCCAGCGCCTCGATGGCAGACACGCTCTGCGTCTCGAACGGCACCTTCACCTGAGCGCCGGTGGCGCCGATGGCGGTGTAGAAGCGCTCGTCCTCTTCGACCAGAATGCGGTCGCCCGCGCGCAGCGCGATGTCCAGGCTCGGGTTCTCGTAGAGATCCACCAGCCAGATCGTGCCGGTGTGCGCGCCCCGGATCAGCGTGACCTGCGTGATGTCGGGCGGAAGGGTAATGCCGCCCGCCCGCGCCAGCATGGCCGTCAGCGTGCGCGTCGGCCGCTCGATCGGATAGACGCCCTGAGCGCCGATTCCGCCGATCAGCGACACTGTCGCGCCGTCGCCCGCCATGCGCTGTACCATGACCTGCGGGTCCGGTGTCTGAGCCTCGAGCTTCTCGGTAATGATGCGCCGGATCGCCTCGGGCGTGTTGCCGGCGGCGCGAATGCGGCCCGCGTAAGGCACGAAGATGAACCCGTCGCCATCGACCTGGACCTCCTGAAGCGCCGTGGAGTTCGCCCCCGCTGTCGCCAGAAGGCCGTCGTCGACGTTCTCCCAGATCATCAGGCCCAGCGTGTCGCCCGGCCGCACGGTGTCCGAACCCAGCACGGCCGCGTTGATGAGCCCCGAAGAGAACCCAAGCGGCGGAACGTATTCGGTCGCGCGGGTCACGCTGTCGTCGACGCTGACGATGAAGGCATTGCCCTGTTTCTGAACCGAGCCCGCGAAGATCTCGTTCTTCGTGGGGCCCGTCCTCGGAAGTCCGCATCCTGCAAGCATCGATGCGGATACGCACAGCGCCACCCAACGGGCGCGGGGTCTCGTCGAAAATGTCACTGCTCGGTCTCCTCGACCTTTTTATGTGCCTGCCTCTGGCTATTGCGGCGAGCTTACGCAGCTTCATCCGGAATTTTGACACATTTTGGCAGAGTCAGCGGCTTACGGGCCGAAGGTGTTGCGGTCGCGCCGCAGCGCCGCCCTCCGCGAGACGGGCATAGGGCGACGCCTCGGCGAGCATCAGGTCGGGCACCTGCCGCAACAGTTTCCGTCGCGAAAGGTAGCCGTAATAGCCCCCGGGCACCTGCGAGGTCGCAAGAAGAAACGCCCGATAGGTCAGGTAGGCGGCACGGTCCGGCGCGCGCGGATCCCGGAAGAACTCGGGCAGCGGCTGGTCCGACACGAACTCGGGCTTGCGATAGACGGCGTCGCCGAAGACCTTCAGCGGCAGCCCGCGCCAGAGCGCCTGCTCGGCGGCGGTGGAGTTGACTGTCAGCGCACTCCGCGCCGCGTCGAGAAGCCGCGCGAGCTTCCCGCCCGAGACGAAATGCACACGGCCTTCAAGGCCATGCTCCCCGGCCAGGCGCCGGACGAGGGGACGCAGCGGCTCGCGCCCGTCCTCCAGCGGATGCGCCTTCAGGACAAGGTGATGGTGCAGCGGCGCGCCCGCGACGAAGCCGTGGAACACCCTGTCCAGGAACTCGGCCTGAGTGCGGAAGGGACCATGCGACAGGAAATTCGCATCATGCGCCAGTTGCAGAAGGACAAGGTGATAGGGAAAGCCGCCATGCCGGATCCGCGCCGTCGCCGCCGCCCGCCCCAGGGCACGCGCGGGCGTCTCGAGAAATCGCCTCAGGTGGAGACCGAACTCGCCCCCGACGCCAGGTGTCCGGTGTGGCCGGAACCCCGGATAGCGCCGCGCCCCCAGCATCAGCCGCGCATGATAGGCCGCCCCCCAGGCCATGTGCGCCCCCATGTCGCCCCAGCGGTCCGGCGCCTCGGTATGCACCTGCGCGCCTTCCGCCAGCGACGCCGCCATCTCCGCGACCGTCATCCGCGCCGCCCTCGACCCGGCATTCGCGCCGCCGCGTTCGTAGGTCACCCAGTAGGGCCGCAGATAGCCTTCCTCGAAGACATGCGGCACCAGCCCCTCTGCCTCGGCCAGCGCCAGGGCCGTTCGATGAACGGGGCGGCTCGATCCATAGCAGGCGATGTCCGTCACCCCGAGGCGCCTCACCGTTTCGCCAAGGAAACCCGGGAACGCCTCGGGCGCGTCGCGATAGGCGACATAGCCGCCGCCCCGCCAGAACGCCTCGTCGCCCGCGTTGAACCCGATCCGGTGAACCTCGGCCCCCGCTGCGCGCAGTCCTGCGCCGAGCCCGGCAAAGAACGGCCCGTGCGGTCCCTGAAGGAACAGAAAGACCCTGCGCCGTCCCAAGTTCGCCCCCATGCACCAGTCCTAGCCTCGCGGAAGACCCCGGTCCATTTCATCTTGCCGCAAATACGCATCTCCCCGCCATCGCCCCGGGCTTGCGCGCGAAAGCCGGGGCGATTACCTCGAAAGGGTCAAATCGGAAGGGCCAGCGGCATGTTCACCGGCATCGTGACCGACGTGGGCGAGATCCTCGACATGCGGCAGGAGGGCGACCTCCGCGTCCGTATCGGCACAGCATACGACATCGGGGGCATCGACATCGGGGCATCGATCGCCTGCGACGGCGTCTGTCTCACCGTGATCGACCTCGGCGCCACGCCGCGCGGCTGGTTCGACGTGCAGGCCTCGGCCGAGACGCTGTCGAAGACCTCCCTCGGCGACTGGACACCGGGCGCCCGCGTCAACCTGGAACGCGCGCTGAAGGTCGGCGACGAGATCGGCGGCCACATCGTCTCGGGTCACGTCGACGGCATCGCCCGCGTCGTCGGTATCCGCGACGAGGGCGACAGCACCCGCGTCACCTTCGAAGCGCCCGCGAGCCTCGCCCGCTTCATCGCGCCCAAGGGCTCGGTGGCCCTCAATGGCACCTCGCTGACCGTGAACGAGGTCGACGGCGCCCGCTTCGGCGTCAACCTCATTCCCCACACCAAGGAAGTCACGACCTGGGGCCGCGTCTCCGAAGGCGACGCCGTGAACCTCGAGGTGGACACGCTGGCCCGCTACGTCGCGCGGCTGGCCGAGGTCGCGGCATGACCATGCTCGGCCACAACCAGGGACCCACGATGGAGCCGGGCGGCGCATGGCGCCGCTATGCCTGGGGCAGGGCGCGGGCCGAGCTTCTGCCGAAGATGCCGCTCGAGGTCGTGCGCCGCCGCGTGAAGCGCGCCCGCGAACTCGGCCTCGACTACAAGTCCTACGCCGGCATTCGCGCCGCCACGGGACGCGACATCGTGGCTCTCCTCTTCTCGGACAATGCGCTCCGGATGCTGCGCGACGCCCGGATCGACCCCCGGCGCGAGGCGAAGCTGGCCGACCTCGACAGCGTCGACATCCTCGCCCTCCTGCACCTCCCCCACGACCCGCGCGAGGCGCTCGACCGCAACGCGATCCTCCTCGATGCCGACCGCGCCCCTGGCCTCGCCGAGACCTGGGGCGAGACGCGCCGCCGCATCCTCGACCTCGCCGGCCGCACCCCGCGCGACGCCATCGTCGTCGTGGGCGAGACCCACATCGAACGCGGCTGGGCCGAGACCGCGCGCCTCGCCGGCTACGTCCCCGCCGAGCGCTACTTCCCCTGACGTCCCGCACCCCCGCGCCCTCTGGCCAAGGCACGGGCCATCCGCTATGGCGTGCCCCATGAATTACGAGACCCCCGGACCCGTGGAAGACGGCTGGCGCGATGCGATTTCGACGATCGAGGAGATCATCGACGACGCCCGCAATGGCCGCATGTTCATCCTCGTCGACCACGAGGACCGCGAGAACGAGGGCGACCTCGTCATCCCCGCCCAGATGGCCACGCCCGAGGCGATCAACTTCATGGCCACCCACGGCCGCGGCCTGATCTGCCTGTCGCTTCCGGGCGAGCGCATCGATGCCTTGGGCCTACCGCTCATGGCCTCGCAGAACTCGTCGCGCCACGAGACCGCCTTCACCGTCTCCATCGAGGCGCGCGAGGGCGTGTCGACCGGCATCTCGGCCCATGACCGCGCCCGCACCGTCGCCGTCGCCATCGACGCCGCCAAGACCGCGCAGGACATCGCCACCCCCGGCCACGTCTTTCCCCTCCGCGCCCGCGACGGCGGCGTCCTCGTCCGCGCCGGCCATACCGAGGCCGCGGTCGACGTCGCCCGCCTCGCCGGCCTCAACCCCTCGGGCGTGATCTGCGAGATCATGAACGACGACGGCAGCATGTCGCGCCTGCCCGAGCTCGTCGCCTTCGCGCAGCGCCACGGCCTCAAGATCGGCACCATCTCCGACCTCATCTCCTACCGCCGCCGCCACGACAACCTCGTCCGCATCACGCGCGAGGAAACCGTGCGCGCCGAATTCGGCGGCGAATGGCAGATGCGCGTCTTCACCGACACCGCCCACGGCGACGAGCACATCGTCCTGACCAAGGGCGACATCCCCGGCGACGGACCCTGCCTCGTGCGGATGCACGCGATGGACCCGCTCCTCGACGTCGTGGGCCTCGGCCCCACCGGCCGCCGCGACGAGTTCGGCGACGCCATGACGCTCATCGCGCGTGAGGGCAGGGGCGTCCTCGTCCTCCTCCGCGACACCACGATGAAGCTCGTCCCGGGCGGCGCGGCCTCGCCCCAGACGCTGCGCCAATACGGCCTCGGCGCGCAGATCCTCTCCTCCCTCGGCCTCCACGAGATCGTGCTCCTGACCAACTCGCCCAGGCCCCGCATCGTCGGCCTCGACGCCTATGGCCTCTCCATCGTGGGCACCCGCCCCGTGACGGCCGACTGACATGGCCGGACAGTCGCACCACACGCTCGACCTTCCGGCCTTCGACGCCCCCGTCCGCGTCCTCATCGTCGTCGCCCCCTACTACAAGGACATCGCCGACGACCTCGTGACCGGAGCCCGCGCCACCCTCGACGCCGCAGGCGCCGAAGCCGAGGTGATCGAGGTTCCGGGCGCGCTCGAGGTCCCCGCCGCCATCGGCATCGCCCGCGCGGGTGGCTTCGACGGCTTCGTGGCGCTCGGCTGCGTCATCCGGGGCGAGACCACGCACTACGACACCGTCTGCAACGACTCGAGCCGCGCCCTGACCCTCCTCGGGCTCGAGGGCGCCTGCATCGGCAACGGCATCCTGACGGTCGAGACCTACGACCAGGCCGCCGTCCGCGCCGATCCCGCGGGCCAGAACAAGGGCGGGGGAGCAGCGGCCGCGGCCCTCCACCTCGTCGCCCTCACGCGCCGCTTCGCGAAGGCCCGCGCATGACCCGCACCACTCGCCAGATGAAAAGTGCGGCCCGCCTCTACGCCGTGCAGGCGCTCTTCCAGATGGAGCACTCGGGCCAGGCCGCGCCCCGCGTCCAGAAGGAGTTCGAGGATTTCCGCATCGGCGTCGAGATCGACGGGGACGAGATGGCCGAGGCCGACCTCGACCTCTTCCGCAAGCTGATCGACGACGCCGTCAACTGGCAGGGCCGCATCGACCAGATGACCGACCGCGCGCTCGTCGCCAAATGGCCCATCGCCCGCATCGACCCCACGCTGAGGGCGCTGTTCCGCGCCGCCGGAGCCGAACTCGTCGAGGGCGCCGCCCCGCCCCGCGTCATCATCACCGAATACGTCGACGTCGCCCACGCCTTCTTCCCCGAGGGCAAGGAGCCCAAATTCGTCAACGCCGTGCTGGACCACATGGCGCGGGAGGCGAAGGGGGAGATTTAGGGGGGAGCGTTGGCTTCCGAAGCTCTAGTAAGCGCAGTTGACAAGGACCAGCCGGGTTAGCGCGTCGATACCGAACGCGGTATCAAGGTCCAGGTCATGCGCGTCCAGCCACTTGGCCTGAAGGTCATAAGCCTCTGCTTCGCCTGCAGAAGCACAGGCCAGCCGTCGACCGGACAACGCCTGTGCATGATGGACGAGCTCGTGCACGATGACGGATTGGTCGACGGCGTCGGCAGGGTTCCAATACCTGCTCAGAAGAATGCGGTGCCGCGCTCTGTCGTAGAGCGCCACTGTATCGAGGGCCGTGCCGGGGCGCATGGCTTGGATGACGTCGCTGTCGACGCGGCACACCTGTGGCGGGGGCAGATCATCCTCAAAGCTGAGTTCGCCTCGCACCCAGTCCCACAGGTCCGCAAGGTCTGGTCCGGGTCCATGCTGTCGCAAATTGTCGGCAGGACATTCAGCGGCATACGGCTCGGCGATGAGCGGGGGTGCCACTGAGAATGACAGGGACATGAGAATAGCGGTCCGCGACGCAAGGGATACCATCAGATCTCTCCATCAAGTCTTTTGGTTTGCATGGGCGGAATGATGGGACGGCCCGGGCTGGCTGTCGTGATCGGTGGGTGAAATCTTCCTAAAAATGCGCTAATATTCTGCTGAAAATCATTCTTGGCTCCGCCATCTTCAGAGCTGCACGGCGATGCGCTATGTGTTCGCAAACTTTCTTCTCGACACGGCCACGTGCGAGTTGAAGCGCGGCCAAACACTCGTCGCGCTTCGTCCCAAATCGTATGACCTTCTCAACCTTCTCGTCGAAAGGGCAGGCAGCGTCGTCGGCAAGAACGCCCTGCAGGATGCGCTCTGGCCGGATGTCACCGTACAGGAAAACTCGCTTACGCAGTGCGTTGCAGACTTGCGCCGCAGACTTGGTGACGAGGAAGGCCACCTGATTCGGACCGTGCCGAAACGGGGATATATGTTCACTTCGAGCGTCACCCGCGAAGACGATTTGCGCGGACGCAGCAAGGTCCGCCCCCTTGGCGCGGCAGCAGGTCTATTGATCTTGGGCGCGCTGCTGTGGCTTAACCTGCTGCCGAAGTCGGAAGCGAATATTCCACCTACCAAGGAACCTCGAGTTCTTCTGGACACGAAGTCAACGGTTCTTGATCAGCCTCTGGTCTGGCCCGCGTCTTCGGCCCGGCTGATGGCCGGGATCACCGTCATCGCGCCGGGTGAGGCATCGGAATGGCACACTCATGCCGCCCCGCTTTTTGCCTATGTGATCTCCGGCGAGATCGTCACGGATTACGGCACCCCCGGAGAAAGACGCTACCGCGCCGGAGATGCACTGATCGAGGCGGTCGATTGGCCTCACCAGGCGCGCAACGTGGGAGCGGAGTGGGCCGAGGTCCTGTACGTTCTTGTTGGTTCGGACGATACGCCCTTGCGATCTTCCGCCGATATTCTTCCGGTCCGCTAGGTGCGTGCATGGTCTCCCCTGCCCACTGGTTCCGCCCCGCGCACGGTATACAGCGAGCGGCGTCGCAAGGTGGTTTCCGACCTCACGCTTGAGAAGCGGCCGGTCTGAAACCGGGACAGGCCAGCTTCCGGTTCCTAGCTTGATGTTGCCATCGACGCTGCAGCGAAGGACAGCTTCCCGCCCTGCTGAGACCCTGGTCCCACCCCCTACCGCCCATCCAACCCGCACCGACGCAATACCGACGCAATACCGACGTGATACCGATGGGACGTTTCTCTCGGAATCCAGACAAATCAGAGGGTTGACGACCCCCGCCCCGGGACGCCGACCCGGGCCCCGTAGCCTCAGCAGTTCGGCACGTTGACCGCCAGCCCGCCGAGCGCCGTTTCCTTGTATTTCTCGCTCATGTCGGCCCCGGTCTGGCGCATCGTCTCGATGGCCGCGTCCAGTGGAACAAGGTGGGATCCGTCCCCCCGCAGCGCCAGCGAGGCGGCCGAGACCGCCTTGATCGCCCCCAGTCCGTTGCGCTCGATGCAGGGCACCTGGACCAGCCCCCGCACCGGGTCGCAGGTCATCCCGAGGTGATGTTCCAAGGCGATTTCCGCAGCATTCTCAACCTGTTCCGGGCTACCCCCCAGAACGGCCGCCAGCCCCGCAGCCGCCATCGCCGCTGCCGATCCGACCTCCGCCTGGCACCCGCATTCGGCGCCCGAGATCGACGCGTTGAACTTGATCAGCCCCCCCACCGCCGCCGCCGTCAGCAGGAACTCCGGCACCCGCGCCTGCGACGCCCCCGGCACATGGTCGAGCCAGTAGCGGATCGTCGCCGGAATGACCCCCGCCGCCCCGTTGGTCGGAGCCGTAACCACTTGACCTCCCGCGGCATTTTCCTCGTTAACCGCCATGGCATAGGTCGAGATCCAGTCGTTGATGACATGCGGCGCCGTCAGGTTCCGCCCCCTCTCGGCCTCGAGCGCCCTGAGGATCGCCGGAGCCCTCCGCTTGACGTTCAGACCCCCCGGCAGCACCCCATCCGTGGCCAGCCCCCGGTCCATCGTCCCCTTCATCACCTCCCAAATCCGAGCCAGCCCCCGGTCCAGCGCCTCGGCCGTCCCGCGCGACATCTCGTTCGCCCGCTTCATCGCCGCGATGGACAGCCCCGACGCCCGGTTCATCTCCAGCATCTCTGCCGCCGAGCGGAACGGGTAGGGCACGGCCGGCCCGCGGTCGGTGTCGCCCCCGGACGCAAGCTCCTGTTCTGTCAGCACGAATCCGCCCCCGACCGAATAGTAGGTCTGCGCCAGGATCACGTCGCCCTGCGCGTCGGTGGCTCTCAGGATCAACCCGTTGGCATGGCCGGGCAGGGGAGGCCCGTAGTCGAACACGAGGTCCGACGCGGGGTCGAAGGCCAGCGCCGGCAGCCCCTCGGGCGTCACCGTCCGCTCCGCCGCCACGCGCGCCAACTCGCTCTCGGCCCGCTCCGCGTCATAGCTGTCGGGCCTGAACCCCGCGAGGCCGAGGATCGTCGCGCGATCCGTCGCATGGCCCACGCCCGTGAAGGCAAGCGAACCGTGAAGCGAGGCCCGGACGCCGAAAGGCGTGAAGGCCGAAGCGCGCAAGAGGTCGAGGAACCGTCCGGCCGCCACCATCGGCCCCATGGTGTGGGACGACGAGGGACCGACGCCCACCTTGAACATCTCGAAGACCGACAGGAACATGCGCCCAACAACGCCGCAAGACCCGGCGAAGGCAAGTCCCGCTGCGGCATGTTTCGCGCGATTTCCGCCCTTTGTCCCAGTTTCGGCCACAAAGCCGGGCTAGGGCGAGACAGGATTCAGGAAAGGTGGGATATGTCGATACTGGAAGAGGTGGCCGACGGCCTCGCCAAGCGGACGACCGAACTCATGGCGCGCACCGGAATAGACACGATCGAGAAGCGGATCGCCGACGAGATCGGCTCGTCCTCCCCGACGTTGCAGGAGACCTACCTGACCGCGATGCGCATTCGGAAGGCCGAGGCGCGGGGTCACAGGCTTCTCGACAAGTACGAGAAGGGCGATGCCATACCCAAGGCCGGCATCAGCTCGGCGCCTCAGGAAATGGGGCATTAGCCGTCAGCCGATAGTCTGCGCCAGCCAGACCAGAAGGACGCCAAGCGCTACCGCGCCGAGCCCGTAGGCCCGGCGCGTCTCGATCGGTATCTCCGTGATCATCCGGATCAGCTCTTCCAGCCGGTTCGGCAGAAGTGCCAGCACCAGACCCTCGAAGACAAGGACGAGCCCGATGCCGAGGAGGACGAGGGTCATGCCGCCGTCCTCCCTGCCGTCAGTTGCCGCCGAGCGTCACACCCGAGCCTGGAGCCGGCTGGGGTTCGGGGACAGAGGCCTCGTCCTCAGGCGCTGCTTCGGGCGACGTCTCGACAGCGGCAGGTGCGTCACTCGCACCGACGCCTGACGAAACGCCCGCGCTGTCGAGGAATTCGAAGAACTCGCTGTCCGGCGTGATGACGAGCGTCGAGTTGGAACCCTTGAGCGCGTTCTCGTACGCCGTCAGCGAACGATAAAAGCGAAAGAAGTCCTCGTCGGCGCCATAGGCTTCGGCGAAGATCCCGTTCCGTTCGCCGTCTGCCTCGCCTCGCACGATCTCGGCCTCGCGGGTCGCTTCGGAGACGATCTCGACCACGGTGCGGTCAGCCTGCGCCTGGACGCGCTGCGCCGCTTCGGCGCCCCGGGCGCGCTCGTCGGTCGCCTCGCGCTCGCGCTCGGCCCGCATCCGGTCGAACGTTGCGGCAAGGTTCTGCTCCGGCAGGTTGGTCTGCTTCAGCCTCACGTCGACCACGTCAAGTCCCAGGGCGGCTGCTTCCGCGTCGGCGTTGGCGCGGATGCGGTTCATCAGTTCGGCACGCTCGGAAGACAGGATGGTGTTCGACGTCACGCCCTCGGCACCGAGGACCGCACGGATCTCGTCGATGAGAATCGAGGCAAGACGATCCTCGGCCGACTCGAGACCGCCCAGGCCGACGGCCTGGCGGAACTGGATCACCGCGTCGTCGGTGTCCCCGATCCGATACCGCGCAAAGGCATCGACCACGAGGCGACGGTCATCGGATGGCGTGATCTCGATGGCGGGTGTGTCGAGAGACAGGATGCGGTCGTCGTAACGCACGACCTCCTGAATGAACGGGATCTTGAAACCCAGTCCGGGGTCGTTCTTGACCTGCTTGATCTGGCCGAACTGGAGGATCAGCGCCTTTTCCCGCTCTTCCACGATGAAGACCGAGGAAAGGGCGACGACGAGCAGAACGACGACGGCGGCAAGGGCTATGGTAAGCCTGTTCATGTCAGTTTCCTCCGCCGTCGGCAGGCGCGTTGCGGCGCAGTTCGTTCAGCGGCAAGTATGGCACGACGCCCTCCCCACCACTTACGTTCTCGTCGAGGATGATCTTGTCGACGTCGCCAAGCACCTTTTCGAGCGTCTCGATGTAAAGGCGGCGGCGCGTCACGTCCGGGGCCTGCTGATACTCGTTCAGGACGGCGAGGAAGCGACTCGCCTCGCCCAGAGCGTCGTTCACGACCTGGGCGCGATAGCCCTCTGCGTCCTCGAGCACCTGCGCGGATTGACCCCGCGCCTCGGCAAGGACGCGGTTTGCATAGGCGTCCGCCTGGCGTTCAAGCCGGTCGCGTTCCTGCTCTGCGGCCTGCACGTCGCGGAAAGCGTCGATGACCTCGTTCGGAGGGTCGGCCTTGTTGAGGTTGACGCGAACGACGTTGATCCCGGCCTGATAGCTGTCCAGCGTCGCCTGGATCAATTCCTTCGCGCGCTGTGCGGTCAGCGCGCGGTCGCGGTTCAGGAGAGGCGCCAGTTCAGATCCCGCCACGATCTCGCGCATGGCGGATTCGGAAACCGCGCGCACTGTCTCGGGGCCGTCGCGAAGGTTGAAGAGGTACTCGGCAGGATTGGTGATGTTCCAGACCACCTGGAAGTCGATATCGACGATATTTTCGTCGGTGGTCAGCATCAGGCCATCGTCGCCGTCGCGGCCCATTCCGATGTCTTCGGATTGTTCGCGGGTGACAGGTATGACCTCGTAGGTGACCAATGGCCAGGGCGCGAAGTTGAGGCCGGGATCGCCGATCCCGCTTTGCTCGCCGAGGAACAGTTCGACCGATCTTTCTTCCGGCCGAACGGTGTAGAACGAGGCGAAGGCCCAGACCGCCAGCAGCGCCAGAGCGCCGAGGCCGATGGTCCCCTTCGAGAGGCCCGGTCCGTCGCCGCCGCGATTTCCGCCGCCGCGACCGCCCATGAGCACCTTCAGGCGCTCCTGTCCGCGCTTCATGATTTCGTCGATCTCGGGAATTTGCGGGCTGTCCCTGTCGGGCCGCCGCGGGCCGCGATCGTCGCCGCCGCCGCCGCCCCAGGGTCCGCCATTCTTACCGGCCATGCGTGGTCCTTTGTCCGTTTTCTGTCCTTGACGTGCTACCTGATCGTTCCAGCATTGATTTTCAAGCTGTTCTGACGGGAGCGTACATCGTCACCAGTTCCTCGGAAATGGTCGGGTGAACCGCCACGGTACGGTCGAAGTCCTCTTTCGTCAGCCCCGCCTTGACCGCGATGCCGACCATCTGGATCAACTCGCCCGCGCCGTCCGCGACGATGTGGCACCCCAGGACCTTCCGGCTGGCCTTCGAGACGACGAGTTTCATCAGCACTCGGTGCGGTCGTCCCGCGAAGGCCGACTTCATCGGGCGAAACGAGGTGCAGTAGACTTCGATCTCTTCCTGGTCGCGCGCCTGCTCCTCGGTCAGCCCCACGGTCCCCAGTTCCGGCTGCGTGAACACGGCAGACGGGACGAGGTCGTGATCCGGCTTCGTCGGATTGTCCTTGAAGACCGTTTCGGTGAAGGCCGCGCCTTCTCGGATCGCCACGGGGGTCAACTGAATGCGATCGGTCACGTCGCCGATGGCCCAGATCGACGGGACCGCCGTGCGGCTGTAGTCGTCGACCTCGATCGCGCCGCGGCGGTTCACCTTGACGCCCAGTTCCTCGAGTCCGAGGCCCTTCACGTTCGGTTGGCGGCCCGTGGCGAAGAGAACGTTGTCGAAAACCTGTTCCTTCCCGTTCGTCGCCTTGACCCATACGGGCTTGCCTGCTTCGGACGAGGGGTCGGTCTCGGGCTCCGGTCCGAGGCCCGAAGACCCTCCGAATTCCACCGGCGCGCCCATCTCGGCCGGACCCGACGGACGCGACGCGGCCGGACACATCTCGACGATGTTCGTGCCGAGGTGCAGATCGATGCCCTGCTCGCGCATGGCCTCGGCCAAAAGTCCTCGCGCCTCTTCGTCGAAGCCCCGCAGGATCTGCGCGCCGCGATAGAACTGCGTCACCTCGACGCCGAGACCGTTCAGGATGCAGGCGAACTCGCAGGCGATGTAGCCACCGCCGATGATGAGAAGGGACTTCGGAAGCTCTTCGAGAAGGAAGATGTCGTCCGACACCAGTCCCAATTCGGCGTTCTGCATGTCGGGCCGGACCGGATGGCCGCCCGTGGCGATGAGGATGTGCTTCGCCGTGATCGTCGCGCCCGTATCCAGCTCGACCTCGTTGGGCCCTGTCACCCTTGCCCGCGCATCGTGGATGACGACGTCGTTTCTCTCGAGGATGCCGCGATAGATCTGCTCGAGCCGGTCGAGCTCGGAGTGGAGCCGCGCGCGGAAGACGGGCCAGGCGAAGGTGCCGGGTTCGGCCGACCAGCCGTATTCATGGGCAAGCTTGACCTGCTCGCGGAACTCGGAGGCGAAGACCATCAGCTTCTTCGGCACGCAGCCGCGGATGACGCAGGTGCCCCCCATCCGGCTGTCCTCGGCCAGCGCGACGCGGGCGCCCGTTTCCGCTGCCGTGCGTGCTGCACGCACCCCGCCCGAGCCACCGCCGATGACGAAAAGATCGACGTCGAAGGCCATCAGTCGGCAATGTCGACGAACACGTTGTCCGTCGCCACCTCGTGGACCATCCGCCCGGTTTCGCCCGAGTTGATGTCGCGGGTCTCGACAGTGCCGTCGCCATGCCCGATCACGATGACGTCGCAGATGTCGATGAAGAGCCCGTTCTCGACCACGCCCGGCACCTGGTTCAGGATCAGCGCCAACTGCCGCGCATTGCCGATGCGGCCGAGGTGCAGGTCCAGGATGTGGTTGCCTTCGTCGGTGCGGAAGAGCGTGCCGTCCTTCATCCGCGGCACGGCCTTGTTGCCCATGACGTCCAGCCCCTCGAGCATTTCCTCTAGCAGCATCTTGGTCGTGTTCATGCCGAAGCCGACGACCTCGACGGGAAGGGGGAAGGCGCCCAGCTTCTCGACCCGTTTCGTCGCGTCCGCGATGACGATCATCCTGTCCGAGGCTGTCGCGACGATCTTCTCCTGCAGAAGAGCCCCGCCGCCGCCCTTGATGAGGTTCAGTTCGGCGTCGCACTCGTCCGCCCCGTCGATGGTCAGGTCGAGCCAGCGCGCCTCGTCGAGCGTGGCCACCGGTACGCCGACTTCCCGCGCGAGGGCGGCCGTGGACGAGGACGTCGGCACACCGACGATCTGCAAGCCTTCGTCGCGCACCCGCTCGCCAAGGCGCCGGACAAGCCAGGCCGCCGTCGATCCGGTGCCGAGGCCTACCTTCATGCCGCCCTCGACGTAGGTCGCGGCCTGCCGGGCGGCGGCATACTTCGCAATCTCCTGGGGGGACGTGGGACCGGTCATCTGCGCTCTCCGAAAGGTTCGCCAGACTTATAGGTAACTTGCGCATCGAGGGCGAGAGGGAAGGGCGAGGAAAATCCCCTCGCCAGGCGTAAGGGGAGTTGATACATGACGCCCCGGATGCGGGTGTGGCGAAACTGGTAGACGCACCAGATTTAGGTTCTGGCGCCGCAAGGCGTGGGGGTTCAAGTCCCTCCACCCGCACCATATTATAATCAAAAAGAAAATTTGGCTACAGCCCAGAAGAGCCGAGGGTGCGAGACTGCTACTGCTACAATTCTGCTACAGTCCGGTTCACGCCTGTAGCACGATGACATTTGACAAGCGAAGTGAACATTCGCAAAGATTTTGGACGAGATTTGTGATACACGATGAGCCATAGGAGCCATGCATGTTTCAGTACGAAGCCGTAAAGATCGTCGGAATGGACGCCGACAAAACAAGAACCTACGATGATAACGACTTGTTAGGAGTCCATCTTACACTGACGCGGGCACCTGATCGTCAGTGGATGGAAGACTTCAACGCCACTTGGCACAGTCACAGCCTAGGTCTTTTGAGGTCTGCTTCGATCAAAGACGGTGGGCTATTCATTCAATGTCTGCCGGACGAATTGGAGAACGAATACATGCCGCGTCTTCGAAAGGTTGTATCGGAAGTCGATGAACGTCAGCGGCTCACTGCGATGCGGGCCCACGAAGCCGCAGAGGCCAAATCTAAGGCGGACGTAAAGCAGCGATCCGAAATTTCGGAACTCGCAAAACGAATTAACAAGACGTAGCGCCTCGCATCGTACGCGCGACAAGCATCCTGTGCGCACGCTCTTCACCGTCAAAGCCGAAGACCTCCCAGACTTCGTAGAAGGCGGTGTTTGCCCCGTCAGGGGATCTGATGGCGGTGTTTGCGCTGGAACTTGAACTCTTTGCTCCTGCCCCAAGTTATTGTAGTAATGCAAAAAATTCGAATTTCGGAAGCGACTTTGCTTCTAACACAGAATCGCTAAAGTAGTGCACGTCATGTCCCATTCTCATGCACATTTTGGAAGAGGTCCTGCGAGTTGAAACACAAGACGATTGACTTAGCGTCCGAGGTTAAGCGCGCTGCGTTGCCCGATGGTCTCCACGGCTTTCTTTTCCCCATGTACGAAGGGATCTCAAACGCCCTTCACTCAATTGAAGACCGTTGGGAAGATGAGCTTGAAGAAAAGGGCCGCTTGGATGTGATTTTCAACGAACTCAAGCACGAGTTGGTAGTGGCCGACAACGGCAACGGGTTCGATGAAGGCAACTTATCGGCCTTTCTCACGCCATTGACCGGCAATAAGTACGATCGCGGCGGCAAGGGTTTTGGACGGTTCATGGCCTTCAAGGTCTACACAAAAGTTTTTTACTCCTGCGCTCAGAAGCAAGCCGATGGTACTATGACCAAAGGCTGTTATCGGTACGATCCATTCTCGGAGAATGACAACCTGATTGTCGTCAAGGAGACAGACGGCGCTGGTGCGCATCGCTATGACTCGGGCGTCACGATCTTGCTGCAGTCACCCAAAGCCGATTTCGAAGACTTCTTCATCTTGGAAGGGAAGGAACGCAAGCTCCACCACACTGCCGAAGACATCGTGTCTGCCGTACTGGATCATTTTCTGATCGATTTCATCCAAAAGAAAGTCCCGAAGCACTTCACCCTTTCGATCCAAGGGGCAGAGTTCAATCTATACAAGTACTTCCAAGAATCGCTTACAGTGGCAGGCAAGCGAACAGAGGAGTTGCGTATCGGAACGGAGACTGTCACATTCACATTCGACTACTTCAAGGTTGGTGAAGAGCACGCGAAGAAGCACCGCTTGTATTTCTATGCCAACAACCGGGCCGCTAGTGAGCTGGAAAATATTTCTTCAGGCCTCAACCCCAAGCCCTTCACTGAAAGCAACGGCGATGAAGAAGAGAGCTACTATTATCTAGTCGCCGTATCGAGCGACTTCTTGAAATCGTCTCAGTCACGCGACCGCATTACCAATCTCCATGGCAGAGTCGAGTATAACAAGTCTAAGAAATCAATTAAAGATCACCTTATTTCAATTGCCAAAGCGCATATCTTGGACCTTGAGCAAGGCTACACAACACGCCGAAGAACGAAGATGAAGGCTGAAGTTGATCACCTAATTGCGATTGATCCCCTGTTGCGTCGGGGCCTTGCAGGAAAGACGACCGAAGAGTTTGTGAGGAAACGAGGCATTACCGAAACCCGCGAACAATTGGCGCAGGACCTATTTGTTGAACGTTTCCGCCAGAAGTTTGATTTTACAAAGCTGGACAAGGACACAAGTATCGAAGACCTTGTTCACATAGTCCGAAACAAGATTCCCGAGGACGCAAAGGAAGCTCTTGCGGTTTATGTTGCATATCGGAACCACGTCATCCAAATCTTTCGTCAACTTCTCAATCGCGATGAAGATGGTCTTGCGACAGAAGACAAGGTCCATCAGCTAATCTACCCACGCTATCGCGATAGTGAACAAACCGATTACTCGTCTCATAACCTCTGGCTGATTGATGACGATTTGGCCTATGCCCGGTACATATCGAGCGACCGTACTCCCGAAGGAAACGCGCGCAAGAAGGGTGAATATGCACACGATCTGCTCATAAACAACGAGAATGAGCTTATGGTTGTCGAAATGAAACGCCCTCAGAAAAAGGATTACGACGGCGCGAGGGAAAGCGACACGAAGAACCCAGTAGATCAACTCAAGACTCAGATTTTGGATATCCGTGAGCGAGGCAAGGTTAAGACGTCCGGCGGGAGAGAGGTTGTCATTGACCCCGCTTCGATGGTTCGCGGATATATCCTTGCAGATTGGAACGATAAATTAGAACGCTACCTAAGATACGAGGACTTCATCCTGACCAATCTTGGCGGTCAAATGGCGTACCGCTATTACAAGGAACTAAATCTGATTATTGAGGTCTTGGCGTTCGACCGGCTGGTAGACCGGGCCAGCAATCGCAATGAGGCGTTTGTGAAGATGTTAGAAGGGCAGTCGAACTATGATCGGAAGCCCAAGACCGCGCTTTCCGCCGCTGAGTAGTGATGAAGGGATCATTTGCTTTACGCTCACCGTCGCCAAGACTGCTACTTTGGCGGAGCTAGGAACCAGACTGGTAATACGCCTTGGACGCATTCTTCGCGATACTTCTGTTCGGCCTTGTCGCGTTCGGGGTCTGGTACGTCGAGTCCCCCGGCTTCAAGGGTGCGGTCGGAGAGAACCGGGTCAATGCCGGTCTTCGAAGGCATCTGTCGGAAGAGTACCAGATCTTCGCTGACCTGACCCTTCCGTCACGCGGCGGCACAACGCAAATTGATCATGTTGTGGTCTCCCGGTTCGGTGTCTTCGTGATCGAGACGAAGAACATGAAGGGCTGGATCTTCGGTAGCGCTGATCAGGCGAGTTGGACGCAGATTATCCACGGGCACAAGACGCGGTTTCAGAACCCGCTCCGCCAGAACTACAAGCATGTGAAGGCGGTCGAAGAGGTGCTGGGAATAGACGGGCGTCGGGTACACAACCTCGTCATCTTCGCGGGCTCCGCCGAACCTCGAACGTCCATGCCTCTGGATGTCTCATGGAATGTGCAGGAGCTTGTTGGGTCTATCCTGTCCCGGCGACAGGTCCTTCTTGATGAAGGTCAGGTCGCTGCTATTTCAGCGAAGCTTTCCAGCCAGAACTTTCAGGCAAGTAAGGATAGCAAGCGAGCGCACATCCAAAACGTGAAGCAGTCAGCGGTCAGTTGTCCAAAGTGCAGATCGAAGCTCGAAGTACGGGTTAACAGACGGTCAGGGAACCAGTTTCTTGGGTGCTCCCAATACCCGAAATGCGATGGAACGCGGCCCCTGTGAAGCAGCTATGCAGCGCGTTCTATGGCGCTGCCAAGTCCGGCGCGAGAATCTGAATCTACTAAGAGCCGATCTAGCGTCCGATAGGAAAAGACGGGTTACCCACGGGTCCCTGTAGCGGCTGCGGAGCCGCCCCCTGTCGCGCTACGCGGCTAAGAATCCGTTCACATTGGCGCATACACCTACTGCGCGTGCCGGGCACCCCCAGAGGGTACCTCCCCTGCGGGTCCCCTGCCTCGTTACAAGCATGATCGGCTTCGCGCTAACGCGCGCACCCTAAAGCAGGACAGCCTGTCAGCGCCTCTCTCCGAGCCTGTGAAGACACGTGCGGCGTACGCGTCAGGCGTCATTGTCAGGCTGATAGTTGAAAGGGTGAGCGCGCGTTAGCGCGGCATTGGCGGTCCCGCTGACGCGGGCTTGGTATAGAGGGACATACTGACCGATGGCAGGCGGTCAGCTTCCTACAAGCAACAGGATGTTCAGCCAGAAGGCTGTGAGGGCGAGGGAGTAGAGACGTAGGAGCATGGTATATGCCCGCGTCAGCGGGCACCTTCTGCGTTGATAGTATGGCCCGCGTCAGCGGGCGCGGCAGGCTGATACACGCCAGCGCGTTCAAGCATCTGTCGAACAGAACCCGGATTGTAGACCTGCCCACTAGGTGCGTGATGCCCGAGCTTCCCTAGTTCTTCCGCGATATCGCGCAGGGAACGCCGCTGACCGGTCTTCGGGCTGCGCCTATAGAGACGACGGGCTTCCTGTATAGTCGCGTCAGGGACAGGCTTCCTGCCCTCGCAGGCCCGTCCTAGGGCGGCGCTACGGCGCTTCCTAGCCCCACGCAGACGGGCGACAAGCTGCTTGCGTTCGAATGCGCTGATCGCCCCGAGGATATCACGGACCAGTTCCGCCGTAGGCGTCTCTTCCGTGAAATAGTCGGGAGCAGTTGTCGGTATCAGTTCGACGCCGTGTTCCTTGAGCATACGATGTCCGAGGGTCTGCACGATAGGATCACGGGCAAAGCGGTCAGGGGACTCGCATAGGATCACGCGGGTACCGTTGGCGAGTACGGCGTCCAACAGCGCCAGCATGCCGGGGCGCTCGTCAATCGGATCAGCGCCGGATACGGCTGCGTCATAGAAGGTGCTTTCAATGATGTATCCGTTCGCGTCAGCGAAGGCCTCGATAGCAGCGGCCTGCCGTTTGTCGGAGTCCTTATCCGGGCCGGTGTTTGCGGCGCTTGAGGTGCGCATGTAGGCGAAGGCAGCGATCTTCTTAGCACTCATATCCGTTTTGCTAACTGAGGTTAGCCCTTCTTAGCGATTCTATTCCTAAGAAAAGTAACACTCTTCGGCGCGGATTTCAGCCCTGAATTTCGGAAACAATGGAGTTTGGTGCGGTTTTGACGCTGCCTTGAATCGTTAGTGCGGCACGCCGTCCGCCCTGTTGAGTTCGCGCGCAATCGCGATGGTTGAGGCATGCCAACATTTTTGCACATTTCGTTCACTATTTGGACGTTAAGTGCTTTTTTGCTATAACGAGGAGATCTTTGGCGATGATCGTGCGGCGGGCGGTGAAAGGGGGTTTTGTGAGCACTCGGGAATGACCGCTATGTGGACAAAGCAGACTTGGCCATTTCCGCAGAGGGCGCCCCTTCCTCCAGCCTTGGGCCATTCCGACAATCCAATCGTGAGCGGGACCGCCTGCCGCGCCATTGCAAAAGTTCAAGGAAACGGCGCGGTCTATTCCATAGAAACCAAAATTCCTCCGCAATCGTTACAACGGTCCATCTCACGGAAAATCTCATCGATCGCGGGCTCTTTGGCGAAAAAAGTCGTGCCGTCCCTCAGTTGAAACCCTACCCAGAGACTGTGTGATTGTGATACAAAAACAACGTTTCCTTCGTTCAAGACGCGTATTGCTTCGTTCCACGATATTGTGTTTTCCTGTTCCCAATCTTGATTTTCTGACACCTGCTCTGCACACGCTGCGAGCAGGAAAACTGCCAGTAGCGATCGAAACAGTAGTTGCATCACACTCACGCTCCAATTTGGCTGGACCGTCATCGATTCACTGAGTCCTTCCCATTCGGTACCCTCATTTGTGCCAGCAGTTGTCCTTGGGCCTTACTCGCTGACAGAGCTTTCAACCATCTAAGTCACCCTCGTCCTTGGACGCCTTCTTGATTATACGAAGATAGCCAATAGGGACGTCAAGAATTTTTTCCGAATTCCAGAATTCTACAACCACGACCATATCTGTGCGATCAAATGTGTGAATAATTCTGCCACGCTGACCGGAGCAAGCTTCCTCGAAGTCAGTAGAAAGCTCCACCTCGTCATATAAACCGAAGATGCTCATTTTGCGGAAAAACCCTGCAGTCAATCTGAAAACTCTGAACCTAGTACAATTTTGGAACACAAAGTCAACAGGCGCAAATAAGATCGCCAAAAACGTGGAAAATGATCTGGGTGATTGTGCCGGCCAGGCAAGCGGTCGTTCGTGAGTGGTGCAGCGTCGGTCAAAGAGGGCTCAAAGCTGCCGTTCGCTGCGGGTGCAGCGTTGCCGGTGTGCCTGAAGGTCTGCTATGCGGACAGAGCGGACGTCATCAGTACCAGTTGACTGTCAAAGCTTTGAGACGACAGACCGACCACGAACCATCTCCCAGAAATCCGCTTCTGACAGATTCAACTGATCATCATCAAGCAGTGAATACAGCTCGAATGTCGAGCTTCTACCATGGTAGTTAATACCCATGGCGTTACCTTCGAAAATGCAGTGCGCCTTACTAGCAAGCTGCTTTCTGAGGGTCTTTTCTACCGCTTCGCGATCCCATGTCGGTGTCTCTCTGTAAAAGGAGAATACAAGCGGCGGCAGTTCGCTTATCGGAATTTCTCTCTTTCGAGTTTTCACCAGCGTTCATCTCGCCTTCATGCCGTCATTTCTTGGTAACATCAGTCCCGAACGTTGTCACTCTGGGCTCATAGCAGACGTTCGCCTCACGTGAAGCCCGCTGACGCGGGCAAGTATATGCGGCGGCGTCACAGGTGTTCAAGGCACCACGTATGATGTCGGGGCGGCCCGCTGCACGATCGCTGCGCCGTAGGCTTAAGGGACCATGGTCCCGCTGACGCGGAGTTATGACGCGGGATACTGTACCGGGTCGGCAGCGTCATAGGTTGCCGCTCTAACTGTGTAAGCCCGCGTCAGCGGGCATGGCGGCGGCGTCACAGGTGGTCGTTCTATCAATTCTAACCGCGTGCGGTGCCGGGTTGGGGCGGTGCGCGGGGAGACGGGCTTGATTTGCGGGGAGTTGGGCGGATTCTGCGGGGAGTCGCGCGCGACACCCGCAAGATTTTCTCCCTAAAGATCAGTAACTTGACTGACATTTGCGGGGAGTGCGGAGAGTCGCGGCGCGAACGCGGAGGGCCGTGGAAAAAGATTCATTCTACCCTTTCAAAAGAATCTTTTTCTTCTCTGCTAAAAGAACCGCACTGACTCTCCGCACTCCCCGCAAGTGTCATTCAAGTATTTGTTTTCGTTCAGTAAAAAGTTGCGGGGAGTCGTGCCCAACTCCCCGCACGACTCCCCGCAAATCGCTGCGCACTCCCCGCAAATTACCCGCAGAGGCTCTTGAAGTCGGACCCGTCAGGGTCCGTGATCCACTTGGAAGAACCGGGCGCACGCATCTTGAGGCAATAGAAGTTGCATTTGCGGTGCGAGTCATAACCCACGTCAAACCCAATCTCTACCGTCACGAAGCCCGATCCCGCCTGACGGCGGGCCAATCGCGGCTTCTTGGCGAAGTTTTCGAAGCGACGACCGACGCGCTGAGGGTTGGAGTAAATGCCATCCACATAGTCCCACCCGTTGATCAGGATCGGCACCGGGTCAAGGTCCTTAGGACCATTGTTCAGAATGCCCATGATCGTGGGTTCCAACTTCCCGGTAACGTAGAACGTCTGTCCCGGCGAATACTCAGAAAGTGTGCTTGCCAATGTCTCAAGGCCATCCTCTTCGGCGTCCGTCGCAACCTCGCGAAGTTCGGCCTCATTGGTGTAGAAGCCTTCAATTCCAGCGTCACGGAGAACGCCACCGATACTCTCCAACCACTCGTCAAAGCCACCCTTGCGCAAGTCGCCTGCAAGCGGCTCGCGCCCCTTCGCGATCCAGTTCTGTATCAGGGTAAGACACGCCCAGACGATACGCGGACGGTTCTCCAGAACCCAACGCTTCAGATTGGCATGACGCCAGCCGCCACGCGTTTCAGGGCGCGCCATGCGTGCATCAAGTGCGATTAGGGTCATGCGGCGGATAAGCTCGTCAGACATGTTGACGTTGTTACCGGTGATAAGCCATGTTACTCTCACCTCGATTTCATCCACAGCACTGGCGTCGTTTTTGCCAAGCACGCGGGCATCAATCACGCCCTGTGCCAGTGCCATCGCCAGATCGTCGGAATCGAGATTGTCGGGAATATTGTCGAAGCAGAGATAAGATGCGCCGGAGCGCAGCTTGGCAATGATCGTCTTCCCGATCTCTTCCTTTCGCTTCGGGATCGTCATCATCGTGGCGTTCTTCCCGGTCCAGATGAGAGACGTGACGTCGAGAAGAAGCCCGGCACCAGTCCCCGGCGCAGGCTTGTTGACCAAGTGTCCCGGCGTCGGTCCATCGATCATGTCTCGCATGAAAGGGAGAACCACCATTCCAACGGTATTGGCGTAGGACGCGCTTTTTCCGTTCTCGATATCTTCTCGCGGCAGGCCGTCGAACGGAAAATCGCCGAAAACCTCAAGGAAGTGTTTGCGGCACTGGTCCAACTCATCATCAGTAGGTCTCGCGCTGACGCGCGGAACCTCAAATCCGGGCGGCAAGGCAAGGTAGGTCTTCGATCCCTCATGGTATCCCGGATTACTCACAAGGGCGCCGCCAGAGTCGAAGAAGGGTGTCGTCGCGATAACGCGCAGCGGCAGCGTGTACTTATCCAAGCTCTGATGATGGATGTTCTTTACCACATCATACGGCGGCGCGGTGCTGACCGTCTCACCGCCAGTCGATTTCTCGTACTTTACTTCGCGCGTAATAACTTCCGACAGACCGTCATAGGTCAGTGCCTTAACGGTAACGCTTCCGTCAGGGCGGCTACGCAGTTCGACCGGTTGTTCAAGGTAGCCAAAAAGGAAAGGGTCCGCTTCATTGGCTGTATTCAGGACACGCTTTGTCTCAGACACCAAGAACTCAAAACCGGAATCGATGTTCAGAACGCCATGCTTCTTGCGGCGTTTTTCTTTCTTGGCCTGCTTCCAGAGCTTGTTGACTTCGCGCTTGCCGAGCTTTGTATGCTTGACGATTACTTCCGTGATCGCACTCTGCATGCTCATGTCCGCGCCGTTCTTGGCCCATTTGGTGAGGTGCACCAACATTTCGGCGTCCGAGTTGTCGCCGAACGTGGCCGCGACTAGCAAAGGGTCGTCGGGTTGCGGTTCGTCTTCCAGTTCGGAGTCTTCTGCGGCCAAGTAATACGCATCATCATCCAATACGGATTCCTCGAACCAATTCTGGTCGAGCATTTCCTTGATGAATTCGAGCTTGTTGCGACTGGCGCACGCATCGTGGCGGCAGAATACGGTCCAGTACCCGTGTTCGGTTTCATCCGGGTTACGGGCCATGGTGCCGGTGCCGCCAGTGGAAGAGTGCTCATGTTCGAACGGGCATTCAATATGGCAGGTGCCAATGCGCTCGCCGCCCGCGACGCGGAGCTTGTCTTGGCAGTGATCTTCAAGGACGTCCACGACAAGGAAACGTTCCTTGTTTGTGGAATGCCAGTCGTTCAGCTTCCGCCCTGCAGGCGTCAGAAAAGTCTCCCGCTCCACGACCTCTTCAGTGCCCGCCGTGAAAGCATTGTCATCGCGGTTGTGTAGGTACGCGTTTTTGGAGTGCGGCGCGATATCTTCGAAGCGCAGCGGACGACCCCGGATGACCGCACAATAGGCGTCCGTACCTTTAGGGTGACGAGGCGTGAAGAAGAGACGGTTGACGTCACAACAGGTCGCGTCGAAGGTCACGCCTAGCGTATTCACGGCGAAACCTGTCACGGCGTCGGCCCACTTGTCCTTATATTGTGCCAAGGACAGAGCGAGGCGTTTCAGTTCGACCGGCTCCCAGAGAGGGACGATGACGCGGAATTTTTCCAGCGGCGGCGTCTTTACGATAGTGCGGAGCCCGTCAGCGGTTTGCTTACGGGCGTCCGTTACCTCGATTTGATCAATGAAGGACTCGTCGTAACGATCCTTGTGATGCGCGCGAAGATATTCCTGAACATGAATACGTGTGAGCGGGACTTTCAAGTCTAGCTTCCGAATGATGTCGTCATGTTTAAGCTCGATCACTTCCTTGCCGTCATTGTAGGAGGTGTAGACAAAGGCGAAGATGTCTTTGTCTAGGAGTGTGTCTATCACGCTGCCGAGCGTAGGCCCGGAGTCGATGTCGAGGCAGATTGCCTGCATCGTGGCGATGGCGCTATCCTTGCGCGCGCCGCCCAAGGCTTCGGCGAAGACAACAGACGCACCTTCCTTATGCTTGGAGGCGACGTGGTTCGAGAACCCTTTGTCAAGCCAATCCCCCCACGTCATGGTGACCGCTTTCCAGTCCCCGTCGCGTGTATTCCGGCGATCCCCTTGCCCGTACATGTCCCCTTTCATGAAGGTGGCGTTACGGCAGAGTAGGTCTTGCATTTCCTCGTTATCGTCGCCGAGGATTTCTGCGTCGTTCAGATACTGGAATTCTTCGCTATCGTTCGCGTCGCCGGTATCCAGCGCGTCAATTACGTCTTCGTTTTCAAGCGACTCTTGCGCCAGCAAGCCGTCTTGCACAGTGGGCATTACGATTTTGGAATGTACATTCTTACTCATATTCTCCAGTCTCTTTCGGCCCCTTGAGGCCATAGGTAATCGTTCGCGGAAAACCGCGTTGGATTGGTTGCTGTTGTTTAGGTGCATCTTTGCTGGGATACACCGATGGACCACTGGTCCGCTGGTTGCTACGTAGCCTCGAATCGAATCGGAGTCAAGCTCCCAGTTCGGATGGTCTACAAAAAAGTCAAGAACTTTGTGACATTCTGAGATAATTTGGCACATGACGCGCCTAACTATCTGTCATAAAAGTACTTTTTGCCCTCCGTAGTGGCTTGCACTCTGTCGGCTATGATGGTAGAAGAGGGACGCTGGGATACAGATAGGCGGCGTGCGGGATTTTCAGTCTCCCGTGCGTCGCCTTCTTCTCCCGACATCAGGACGTCAGGAAGCCTTCGTACAGCGCACCTCTAGTGTCGTGTCGAGAAGGCGGGAAAAAACCCGAATAATCCCTCTCACCCGGTCGCTCCAAGATGTAGCTGAGCACTTCTTCGACTATGAAGCGGGCATCGGGTTCCGCGCATCGAAGTTCCAGCGCGATCCGCACGCCAGCGTCGTCGTGAGCTTCGACCCGCCAATTCGAGTCTTCATGATCACTTCTCAGTACACAGGGTAAGTCTATGAAGTCGATTTCCTCTGTCTTATAGAAGACGCCGGTTCTAGAAATGCGGTAGAAATTCATTGGTAGTGCCTGATCCATTGAGACAGAAGGTCCCCGTCTAGCGTCAAGGTCGGATCGTTCTGACCCGCATCCCCTTTGCGCCATACCGTGACCGTTCCTCGTGCGACGGACTGACATCCGGCTATACGCAGTGCGAGTACTGTTGCCGCTCCCCCGTGTTTCTTTCGCAGAGCGTCCGCGTTCACGTAGCAGTGCGGCACATTGAATAGCCGAATTTCGGTATCGATTGCTTCAGCGAGCATCAGAACGGCTGGCAGGTCGTCGCTGAATGCCACGGCTTCGGCGAAGGCACCGAGCGGCCCGAGCGGCCCTTCATCGCCCAATTCTAGCCCGAGGGCACCGCGCATCCCACACAAGAGGGCAGCCCTCTGCGGAACGGAAAGATCGTCGTACATATTATGCCTTCATAGTTCGTCTCCGGTCGGGGCAGAGTGAGTGGGGGTTATCGGGTAAGCTTTGTCTAGTTTTCGGTTTGGTCTTGAGCGCGCTCACGCGCGCGGGCGATCGCATAGGATTCAACCGCCCCTGCTGTATCCGTCGCATTATTGGAGCCATGATCGCGGACGCCTTCACAGTGCCCACAAAGCCCGAAGATCGAAGCGCAATGAAGTCGCCGAACCAGTTCATAGCGGCCACCATCAACATCCGGCTCCCGGTTCACCTTATCGTCGGACTCGCCATCAATCTGATCGATGTCGTACGAGCTTACGCGCGTTAGCGCGGCACTCAGCGTGTCGGCAGTTTTGCTCAAAGACCTAAGAATGCCCTCAAGCCTGCGGGACTCCGCATTCTCAAGATCGCGCACGAGTTCCCGAAGACGGGCGGACTCCTCGCGACACACGAAAATGACTGCTTGAATGGTAGTTGGGCTAGTCATTACAGCGGCACCAAGAAAGGCGCGTTAAGGCCAATTCTGTATCGAATGTTAGATCAGCCTTTTCCTCCACAGGGGCTCTGACAGATGCCCGATTGCTTCGCCCGGAGTGGGTCAAAATCACTCGATTCAGTTGTTGGGCAATCGCGCCGGACCCAGCCCGAGAGGCAGCTTCAGAACCGGCGCGAAGTGCGGCGGTTACTTCTTCAAGCAGAGAGTGAATGGCTTGACGCGTGACCGGCTCCGCATTGACACTACGCGCGTCAGCGCGCTCGCGCTTCAGGAAGGCCACGCGGTCGCGAACGTCTTCCCTGTTCGCCAAGCGACTGGCGGCTACTTGTCGTCCCTTGGAAGGGGGCACGGGAGGCTCTGCGCTCTGACAATACGCAGGAAGCTGAGTCATCCCATCACACAGAAGGACGGCGAACCGTTCCGCCCTTGGCTTGAGAGCCTGACTACCCGGCGCGTTAGCCACAACTACGACAGTCCAAGTTTGCGCGCCATCGCGATCCGGTCACCGCCGCGAAGCTGCGACACCATCTTAATAGCCGCTGCTTGCTCTTCGACCGAAAGTATCTTGGGCTTTGCGGTCTTCGGCTGTGCGGCTTCTATCTGACGGGCACGGCGAATCTTCTCATGAGGCGAAAGACGATTCCATTCGTTACGCGCATGGTCGTGCGCCGGGTCTTTCTGATCCGCCAGAATGCGAACTAGCTCTCGCTCTTTCGCGGCTTGCGCCACGCCGGGATGACGCTGAATCTCAGCGTCGAATGTAGTCAACAGATCTTCGTCACCGGAGAGCACGGCAAGGCGCACGCACAATACTTGTGCCAGTTCTTCCTTCGGTACCTCAACGCCGAAGTCTTCGCGGACCTTGGCAGCAAGGCGGTCGGTCATAGTGTGCCAGCGCGCCTGCAACTCGGGCGATGTAGCGACGATGCGGCGGAATTCTTCAGACATCACCATACGCCTCCGCGTTCTGCAACGCCAAGGTGCGTAGGTTCCTCTCGGTCACATTGTCCATATGGGCATATGCAGTCCAGAGCCACGAGACCACATTCTCAATATCGTAGAAACGTGTCGGCAAATGCGATCCATTAAGCTTGATGCCCTTGTAAGGCATAGACTTCGGGCGGGACAGAGCAGAAAACATGTTCACACTACTGATACTTCTACGGGTGGCGACAGCGATATCGCCATAGGATACAATCCCGGTCATTTCTATCTATCCTCATAAATAGGTGATTTAAGGAATAGATCGAGCCCCCGGCACAAAAATATCCCATGTAGCTCGCATTGTATTAAATGACATTAGATACGTCAAGTAAAATTAGCATAACGGGTCATAGTTAGAATTTTCGAAATGCGAGCTTAGTCGACTAATTTCTTGTTGTATTCATGGGCTGCAATCTTGCTTTGTTGTTTGAGCACATAATCCACGAAATGCGGTTCTGTTTCTGCCTCGTCATCTTCAAGGAAGGTGCTCCAAACTGCCAAGTGTTTTGCCGCCGTCTGGGGGTCCAGTCGAGCGTAAATTTGTTGCGTCACAAGAGTGTTGCTATGGCCCAAGAGCTTGGAGACGACCTCCAACGGCACGTTCTTGTTGAGCAAGAGGTGGCCAATCGTCCGCCGAAGAGTATGCGCGCCCAAGGGCTTCGGTCGGACCTTCTTCCAGACATGAATCTGATGGTTCTTGGTTACCGGCAAGTCGCTGTCCGTTTGAGCGGTCTTTGTCCGACCGACGCCGATACTGGACGGGCGCGGAAAAACGTATGTGTCCGACCAGCGGGGCAGGTTCCGAAGATGGTCCACTTGGAGTGGTCCTAGTGGAAAAACTTTGTCTTGGCCGGTCTTGTATCGGTCGGCGGGGATGGTCCATGTCCCCGCCTCAAGATCGACGTCCCTCCACAGCATTTCGCGCGCCTCGATACCGCGACACGGGAAGATCATAAGGAACCGTATCAACGCCGCACCGATTGGGTACCTGTTTTCTATTCCGGTCAGGTTGTCGCCAAGGGTCCTGATGTCTTCTCGGTTAAAAAGGTCCAGCCGCCGACTTGGAGTTGCCATCTCCAAGCCTTCGGTCGGATTTCCAACCATGTAGCCGAGCTTGCGGGCGATGGCGCATAGCTTCGAAACGTAAGCTATCCAGCGCCGGACCGTCGCCGCCGAATTAGGTTTGGTGCGCGCCTTGCCCTTGGGCGAAAGGGGGTATTCAGTGCGCTTCTTGTTGTACCAGCCTTGGAGCTTGTTGTGGGTGAGGGCGGTCAGCTTCAAGTGACCTAAATCGGGCTCAATGTGCTTGGCCCATGTTCGGCGGAACTCTTCCGCATGCCCGGCGCTGACTGCCGACGAGTAGGTCTGATCCCAAACCTTGAAAACGTCCCTCAAGGTTTCGACGGCACGGGGTAGATCTTCTGCGACGATCTTGCGCGCGCGGTCTCGGGCTTCGCTGACGCTTATCTCTCCGACGCGGGCAATCTTACGGGTAAGGACGCGCCCCTCCGTCTTCGACGTCCAGCGAGCTTCGTAAGTCTTCGCCGTAGGTGTGAGGCGCACCTTCAGTTCGGGTACCTCAAGGTCGCTGACCTGTCCGCCGTCGCGCTCATAGTGAAGGCCGTCGATTACCGCTTTAGTCAGCTTGATGCGTTTGGTCATTTCTGGCCCTCCAACCGATCCTGCTACAATTCTGCTACGCGCGGAACGCAGAATCGGGGGTTATCCACAGAATGCGGCCAAACTATGAGGAAACGCTCACACGATCAAAATAATGCATCTTTACATAAACTTACGGGCTGCGGACCCTTTCGCCAAAATGTCACATCTGGGGGGTAAAAAGGCAAAATCACCAGATTTAGGTTCTGGCGCCGCAAGGCGTGGGGGTTCGAGTCCCTTCACCCGCACCACTGCCCCTTTTCGCCCGGAACCGCCGTCAGGGGATCGCGTTGTCCTGCCGCTCAGTCAGGACACCCAGATGAATCTCCAGACCCAACCGGACGCGGACACCGGCGCCATTTATGCGATCGTCAACCAGGGCTCCGGCACCGGCGAAGGCACGGACTGCGCCTCGCGCCTTCAGCAGGCGCTCTCGGCCACGGGGCGGTCGCTTGAGGTGCATGCCGTCGCGCCCGGCGACGACCTGACCGAGATTGCCCGCGCGGCGGCCAAGAACGGCTTCACGACGGTCGTGGCGGCGGGTGGAGACGGCACCATATGCGGCGTGGCTGCGGGTCTTGTGGACTCCGGCGTGAACATGGGCGTGCTGCCGCTTGGAACGTTCAACTTCTTCGCGCGAAGCCTTAATATCCCAGAGGAATTCGATGACGCGGTCGAGGTGATCCGGTCTGGCCGCACGGAACCCGCGACGCTCGGCGACGTGAACGGCAAGGTGTTCATCAACAATGCCAGCATCGGCGCCTATGCGATGATCCTGAAAGAGCGCGAGGACGTCTACAAGACCTGGGGCCGGAGCCGCATGGCGGCCTATTGGTCTGTCCTCAAGGCCATGATCACCCTCTACAAGCCCCTGACGATGGCGGTGACCGTCGACGGCAAGAAGGTTCGGACCAAGACCCCCATGGTCTTCGTCGGTATCTGTGCCTACCAGCTCGAAGAGTACGAGCTCGACGGCGCCGAGGCTGTGCGTGACGGCAAGTTCGCCGTGATGATCGCGCCCGACAGCGGACGGCTCATGCTGATCTGGCGCGCACTCAAGGTCGCCTTTCGCGGGGCCCGCAAGGATCACGACTTCACGCTTCTCACGGGCGAAGAGGTGTTGATCGAAACGCGCCGGGCCGAGCGCCTTGTCGCGCGCGACGGCGAGAACGAGCGCATGAAGGGTCCTTATCGTTTCAGGGTCTTGAAGGACGCCGTGCAGGTGCTGGTTCCTGAAGGATGAGGCTGGTCCAGATATCCGACCTGCACTTCGGGCGGGAACGGCCCGACCTTCTCGTCCCCCTGTCCGATGCGATCCGTCAGGCCAGTCCCGACCTCGTCGTCATGGCGGGCGATTTCGTCCAGCGCGCCCGCGCCTCGCAGTTCCGCCCGGCAAGAGAGTTCATGGATCGGCTCGAGGTGCCGTGGCTTGCCGTCCCGGGAAACCACGATATTCCGCTTTACAACCTGTCCTCCCGGCTCTTCGCACCCTACGCCGCCTACTCGAAGTTCATCGCTGCAGAACGCGAGCCGGTGCGCAGCTACCCAAGCGTCGAGATCGTGGGTCTCGACACCACCGATCCCCGGGCGCACCAGCGAGGCAAGGTCACCGCTGCCCAGATCGACCGCATCGCCGAGCACATCACGCGCAATGTCGGCCGCAAGACGGTCATCATCGTTGCGCACCACCCGTTTCACCACGCGGAACTGATCGAAAAGAAGCTGATGCTCTGCGCCCCGGACGCGCTCGAGACATGGTCGCATTGCGGCCCCCACGTCATCCTTTCAGGGCATCTGCACCACTGGCGGGTGGAGCCATTCGTGGCGCGCAAGGGCGTCCAGCAGACCCTTCAGGTCCACACCGGGACGGGGCTTTCGTCGCGCGTGCGCGGCGAGCCGAATGACTTCGCGGTGATCGACGCGAAGGGCGACAAGCTGAGGGTGATGCAAATGGCGGTCCCCGAAGGAAAGGCGCAATTCGAGACCGGGGAAATCCACGTCTTCCGCCGCGGCGTCTCGGGCTGGACCGTGGTCAGCGACGATGCTCTGGCCCGGGCCATCTGACGCCTTCCGGAACGCCCGTTTCCGCTTGCGCCCCTGCCGTCCCCGCCCTAGAAGGGCCGCTGATTTTCCGGCCCCGCGCCGCACGCGCGCGGGACAGACACGAGGATACCCATGCAGGTCACCCAGACGCTGAACGAAGGGCTGATGCGCGGCTACAAGCTGATCGTCACGGCCGAGGAACTGGACGCGAAGGTCAACGAGAAGCTCGCCGAGGCCGCCCCCGAGGTCGAGATGAAGGGCTTCCGCAAGGGCAAGGTGCCGATGGCGCTTCTGCGCAAGCAGTTCGGCCCCCGCCTTCTGGGCGAGGCGATGCAGGAAAGCGTCGACGGCGTCATGGCCAAGCACTTCGAGGAGTCTGGCGACCGTCCGGCGATGCAGCCGAAGGTCGAGATGAAGAACGAAGGCTGGAAGGAAGGCGACGACGTCGAGGTCGACATGACCTACGAGGCGCTGCCCGACATTCCCGAGGTCGACCTGTCGAAGATCAAACTGGAAAAGCTGGTCGTCGAAGCCGATGACGCATCGATCGACGAAGCGCTCCAGAAGCTTGCCGAAAGCTCCCAGAACTTCGAGGATCGCAAGAAGGGCTCGAAGTCCAAGGACGGCGATCAGGTCGTGATCGACTTCGTCGGCAAGGTCGGAGGCGAGGCCTTCCAGGGCGGCGCGGCCGAGGATTTTCCGCTGACGCTTGGGTCGGGTCAATTCATCCCCGGCTTCGAAGAGCAGCTCGTCGGCGTGAAGGCCGGCGATGAAATGACGGTCGAGGTCAGCTTCCCCGAAGCCTATGGCAACAAGGAACTCGCCGGCCAGGCCGCGACCTTCGACGTCACCGTCAAGGCCGTGAAGGAACCGAAGCCTGCAACGCTCGACGACGATCTGGCGAAGAAATACGGCGCGGAAAGCCTCGACGCGCTGAAGACCCAGGTGTCGGAACGGATCAAGTCCGAATACGACAGCGCCTCGCGCGCGGTGATGAAGCGGGCGCTTCTCGATGCGCTCGACGACGTTGTGTCGTTCGACCTGCCGCCGTCTCTGGTCGAAGCCGAGGCAGCCCAGATCGCACACCAGCTCTGGCACGACGAGAACCCGGATCACCAGGGTCACAATCACGACAAGATCGAGCCCACGGAAGAGCACAAGAAGCTCGCCGAGCGCCGTGTGCGTCTCGGACTTCTCCTGGCCGAGCTTGGTCAGAAGGCCGAGATCAAGGTGACCGACGCCGAGATGACCCAGGCCGTGATGAACCAGGCCCGCCAGTATCCCGGGCAAGAGCGGCAGTTCTTCGAATTCGTTCAGCAGAACGCCCAGATGCGGCAGCAGCTTCAGGCGCCGATCTTCGAAGACAAGGTCGTCGACCACATCTTCGAGCAGACGACCGTGAAGGAAAAGAAGTCATCCAAGGATGAGCTTCAGAAGGCGGTCGACGCGCTCGACGACGAATAGGCCCCGGCCGATCCGACAACGAGAAGGGCCGCCCCGAGAGGCGGCCTTTTTCTTGCGACGTCTGCGGGTGGCTCAGGTCAGCGCAAGAACGACCCGCTGACGCTCGTAGGCCGCGAGGGCGACCTTCATCGTCGGCGGCAGAAACGGATTGGGCGAGCCCGCTCGGCGCCACGTCGAATAGCGGCAGAGGCGGATGGAGGTGACGAGGTAGAGCGCAAAAAGCCCGAAACCCAAGACCCTCTCAAGGGCATCCGATCCGGCGACTTTCTTCATTCTTGTCTCTCCCGTCACTTGTAATGTGGTCACACGTTCCCATTGGCCCGGGATTGCGGTCGCTTCGTGGTAGGTGAGGGGAGTTTTCACGAAATTTCTGCGGAAGTTCCGTGCGCAAAACCAAATGTGGTCAGAATAAGGCAGTCTTGCCCCAATGTCGCCACATACGTGCAAAAACTGCGGAAATTACATGTGGAGATTGCAGCGCGTTTTTGGTAAACGGGAGTCACAGTGTCAGTCTACGAGTTATGTCCCATGTTCGACTTCATCTCCGACCACGCCAGCCGGTCCGTCCCTCTCGACAGCGTCGATGCTGAAACCCTCTCACAGGCTATTTCGTCGCTTGCCGACGACGAGCTCGCAGCACTTGAGGACGATCTGGACTTCTGCAGTTTCGCCGGGGTTCCCTCGACCCGCATCCTCAGGGTCCTGAGCAAGGTGACCGACCTCGACGCCGGCTGGGACCGCCAGCTGCGCGTTGAGGCCGATCCCGTGGTCCCTCAAGTCTATTGACGCGTCACAGGGGTTGGCCGCCGAACGGCCGAACCTCGATCCCGGCCTCCGTCAGGCCGTCCCTCACTGCCTGCGCCAGCGCCACCGCCTCGGCACTGTCGCCATGAACGCAGATGCTGTCGATCCTCGTCTCCAGTCGTGATCCGTCGCCTGCAAGGATCGCTCCAGCCTTGACGAACTCCACCATCCGCTGCGCAGCCTCGCCCGCGTCGTGGATCATCGCGCGGGGCTGGCGCCGGTCGACGAGCGTGCCGTCGGCGTTGTAGGCGCGGTCCGCGAAAATCTCTCCCGCCCAGTTGCAGCCGAGGTCGCGCGCCACCGTCTCCATCACCGTCGCGGCCAGCCCCATGATGACGATATCGGGCGCAACATCGAGCGCCGCCTCGAAGCAGGCGCGCGCCATCGCCTCGTCGTGGCAGGCCATGTTGGACAATGCGCCGTGCAGCTTCAGATGCCCTACCTCGCCTCCCGCCGCACGCGCCATCGCCTGCGCCGCTCCGACCTGATAGCGGACCATGTTGGCGAGCGTGGGGATCGGCACCTGCATCTGCCGCCGTCCGAAGCCCTGAAGGTCCGCAAAGCCTGGATGCGCGCCAATTCCTACGCCGTGCTCGACCGCCAGCCGCATCGTCGCCGCCATCGTGTCGGCGTCGCCCGCATGGAACCCGCAGGCAATGTTGGCCGAGGTGACGATCCGCAGAAGCCCCGCGTCGTCGCCCATCTTCCAGGGCCCGAAGCCCTCGCCCATGTCCGAATTCAGGTCGACCGAAAGTGCCATGCCGGAAGGATGCCTTGGAGATCCTCCGAAGCGCAAGACCACAGCACGGCCCAAATCGCACAGCGAGGGCCTTTCGGTACAAGGCGCGTTGTCCTACGAACGGGGCAGGAGATCGGAATGGACACCCCGCCACCGCAGAACTGGGTCGCCTTCCTGGCCGACAAGGTCAGGGAAGAAATCCTTCGGGCCTGGCGCCTGATGCGGGAACGGGGTCCCGACAAGGTCCAGTTCTGGTTCATCGCCCTTCTCATCGGCCTCGCCGCAGGATGCGCGGCGGTGCTGTTCCGGCTCGGGATCAACCTTCTCCAATCGGCGCTCTACGGCACCGACGAGCCCCGGCTGATGCGAACCTATGCGGAGACGCTGGCGTGGTACTGGATCGTCGCCATCCCGGTGGTCGGCGGCCTTGTCGTGGGCCTGATCCTGAACCGCTTCACCGCCGACCACAGGGCCAAGTCGGTGGCCGAAGTCATCGAGGGCGCCGCACTGAACGAGGGTCGCGTCCACACGAAGGAGGGCCTCGCCTCGGCTGCGGCCTCGCTCATCACCCTGTCCACGGGAGGTTCGAGCGGACGCGAGGGCCCGGTCGTTCACCTCGTCGCCGTCATCGCATCCTGGGTGTCGCGCCGGATCAACGCTGATGGCATCACCGGACGTGATCTTTTGGGATGTGCCGTCGCGGCCGCCGTTTCAGCCTCGTTCAATGCACCGATTGCGGGCGCTCTCTTTGCGCTGGAGGTCATCCTGCGGCACTTCGCGGCCCATGCCTTCGCGCCAATCGTGATCGCCAGCGTCGCGGGCACGGTCATCTCGCGCCTCGTCTTCGGCGACGTGACCGAGTTCACCCTGGCGCAGGAGGGCAGCCTGTCCTTCTACGTCGAGCTTCCGGCCTTCCTCCTTCTGGGTTTGCTGTCGGGACTGGTTGCAGCCGTGATGATGGGCACCATCTTCCTCGCCGACGACCTGTTCACCCGCTTCAAGGAACGGACCGGCCTTCCACGCGTCTTGCGGCCGGCACTTTCGGGCCTGATCCTCGGCCTGATCGCGCTCGCCTTCCCGCACATCATCGGCGTGGGCTACGAGACGACCTCGGCCGCGCTGACGGGTGCGCTCGGCTGGCGCGAAGCGGTAGTCTTCTGCGTCATCAAGGTAGTCGCGGTCGCCATCACCTTCGCGGGCCGAATGGGCGGGGGCATCTTCTCGCCCTCCCTGATGGTGGGGGCCCTTCTGGGCCTCGCCTTCGGGTTGACCGCCACGGCGATCTTTCCCGACAACTCCGGGTCGGAAACGCTTTACGCACTTGCCGGCATGGGCGCTGTCGCCGCGGCCGTCCTTGGCGCGCCCATTTCGACCACGCTCATCGTCTTCGAGCTGACCGGCGACTGGCAGACGGGACTTGCCGTCATGGTCGCGGTGTCCATGTCGACGAGCCTTGCGTCACGCCTCGTCCACCGCTCCTTCTTCCTGACCCAACTCGAGCGGCGGAACGTCCACCTCTCGCAGGGTCCGCAGGCCTATCTTCTGTCGCTCTTCCGGGTGGCAAACGTCATGCGCAAGCCGGAGGACCCGCGCTATGCGCCCGAGGACGCCGTCTGGTCCGCCATCGAGGACGGCCACTGGGTCGATCCGAACGCCACGCTCGAAACAGCACTTCCGCAGTTCGAGAACACCGGCCGCGCCTTCCTGCCGGTGGTGACGCTCGGCGCCGAGGGCGAGACGCCCCGCATTCACGGTGCACTCTTTCACGTCGACGCTCTGCGCGCCTACAACCGCGCGCTGGCCGCGACTGCGGCCGAGGAACATCGCTGACCCGTCAGACCTGCTCGATGGCGACCGTATCGGTCGCGTAGAAGGCGATGTGCCCGGCGATCTGCGAGACTTCTGCCTTGGGGCTCTCGTAGGACCACGCCGCGTTCTCGAGGACGGTGCTGCGCGTGACGATCGAATAGTGCGCCGCCTGTCCCTTGACCTGATCCGTCGTCACCTTGTCCGTCACGTCGAGGAATTCCATCGCGATGTCCTCCCGCGGGAAGTAGACGACGAAGGGATAGCCGTCCTCCTCGAGCTTGAGCGCGTCGTCGCTTTCTCCGATGACGGCGCCGCCGGCGCGGACCACCCACGTTCCTTCGGCCGGAGCGATCCGGATATGATCGGCCATGTCGTCCTCCTGTCTGCTGTCGATCCTGCCTCGCGCGGGTGACGACTGCGTGTCACGCGCGGGGCAGGGGCGCCGTGGCGGCATAGAGCCAGTCCCGCGCCTCCGACGAAATTCGGTCAGTCAGCTTCTGTCGCACTTCGGCATGGTAGCGGTCAAGCCAGTCGACCTCCCATGGCCCCATCAGATCCGTGTCGATCAGGCGCCGGTCGAAGGGCACGAAGGTCAGGGTCTCGAAGTCGAGCTGATCTCGCATGTCCCCGATCTTCTCGGCGTCACGAACGACGATCAGGTTCTCGAGCCGGATGCCATAGGCGCCGTCGCGATAGTAGCCGGGCTCGTTCGAGAGGATCATTCCGGGCTCGAGCGGCACTTCCGAGATGCGCGAGATGCGCTGTGGCCCCTCGTGGACCGACAGGTACGCACCGACGCCATGCCCCGTGCCGTGATCGAAGTCCTGCCCCGCCCGCCAAAGCGCCGCACGGGCCAGAGGGTCGATGTCCCGCCCCGAGACGCCGCGCGGGAAGCGCGCCATCGACACGGCGATTAGCCCCTGAAGCACGCGGGTGTACTGCGTCCGCATCTCCTCCGTCGGCTCGCCCACGATCACCGTTCGCGTGATGTCGGTCGTGCCCTTCAGGTATTGACCGCCGGAGTCGATGAGGAACAGTTCGCCGTCGCGGATCTCGCGGTCGGTCTCCTCGGTGACGCGATAATGGATGATGGCGCCGTTCGGCCCTGCGCCAGAGATCGTCTCGAACGAGATGTCCTGAAGCTGGTTCGATTGACGGCGAAAACCTTCCAGCGCCTTCACCGCGCCGATCTCGGTCAGCCCGCCCCTTGACGCGCGGTCGTCCAGCCAGCGCAGGAATTCGACCATCGCCGCGCCGTCGATCAGGTGGACCTCGCGCATCCCCTCGATCTCGGCCGCATTCTTCCGCGCCTTGGGCAGGCTGCACGGATCGTCGCCCCAGGAGACCTCGATCTCGGCCTCGCTCAGGATGGTCGAGACCGCAAGGGGCGCCGTCTTGCGATCGACGCGCACAGGTCCGGAGAGTTGCGTGAGAGCCGCCTCGAACGCCTCCCAGTGATGAAGGTCGACGTCCAGATGGTCAGCGACGCCATCGAACTTCGGAGGGTCCGAAAAGACCGAGACGTGCCCGTCGTCGAAGAGGATGGCGAAGGCCTGCACGACCGGGTTCCGCGCCACGTCCGAGCCGCGGATGTTCAGAAGCCAGCAGATCGAGTCGGGCAGGGTGAGGATCGCTGCCCTTTGACCGGCGCGCCGCAGCTCTTTGGCCAGCCGGTCCCGCTTCGCGCTGCTCGTCTCGCCCGCGACGTCCAGCGGGTGCGCCCTGACCGGGGCCGACGGTAAAGGGGGGCGGTCCTGCCAGATGCGGTCGACGAGGTTGTCGCAGGCGACGAGCCCGATCTCCGGCGCGGCCTTGCGCGCCGCCTCGATCTCGTCCGTGGTGTGCAGCCAGGGGTCGAACCCCACCCGAGCACCTGCCGGCAGATGATCGGCGAGCCAGGGACCGAGGCGGACTTTCGGGAAGTCGACCGGGCTGAAGTCCGACGCCACCTGCGCGGTCACCTGAAGCCGATAACGTCCGTCGACGAAGACCGCGGCTTCCTCTGCCGTCACCACGGCGAAACCGGCGGATCCGGTGAACCCCGTGAGCCAGGACAGACGCTCGTCCGCGGGCGCGACATACTCGCCCTGATGACGGTCCGAGCGGGGGACGAGGAAGGCGTCAAGCATCTCCGCCGTCATCTCGGCGCGAAGGGCTGCGAGACGTGGCGGTCCCTGCTCGGGCGAGGCGGTGGAGGCAAAGCTTTGGAACATGCGCGGAGGGAACAGGAAGGGCCGCGAGGGCGCAAGCGCGATGTGGGGCCGCGCGGTGGTCCATGCCCTCGGGAAGTCGCCCGTGTTCACGAGCTTGCCGCATTTCTGTGCTGTCCTCGGCCGCGGACTTTATGGAGCCGGACCGAAACGGGATGCTTGCCAGCCTGAAGTACTCCATCGCCGCGATCCTGCTGTGGCTCGTCGGCGCAATCTTCGCGGGCGGGGCGCAGGAGTTCACCAATAGATCCGATCCTGCCACGCTCGTGGTTCTGAAGATCGACTCGCGACGGGATGCCGACGGCCGCACCACCTACCGCCCCGTCCTTGCACTCGACGGCGTCGGGTCGGACAGCTACGCCGGAAACATCTGGTCTCATCCGGCCAAGCACAAGGTTGGCGACGTCGTTCCAGGGCGATATGATCCGGACAGCGGCGAAATGCGCAGCGACGAGATGCTGGACGACGCGTCCTGGATCGGGCGCTTTGCCAAGATCCTCGCCATCCTCGTCGGCATCGAGGCCTTGGCGCTTCTGTTCGGATACCCCGAGCACCTGCTGCCGATCCGCGTGAACCGCCGTCGGCGAAGGTACTATGGTCTGTCGCTGCGCGATCCGTATTGACGTGACCCGGCTGGAGTTGCCTAGGACACCTTCTGCAACCGCTTCAGCCGCTTGCGCGCGCGCGGATCGCTTTCGAAGAGCGACGCAAGCTGTTCGGTCATGGCGCCGGCAAGCTGGTCGACGTCCGTGATCGTCACGGCGCGATCGTAGTACCGCGCCACATCGTGGCCGATCCCGATGGCCAGAAGCTCGACCCGCTTCTTCCTTTCGATCATTGCGATCACGTCGCGGAGGTGTTTCTCGAGGAAGTTCGCGGGGTTGACGGACAAGGATGAATCATCGACCGGCGCTCCGTCCGAGATCACCATGAGGATCTTTCGCGCCTCGTTTCGGGGTGCAAGGCGGCGGTGCGCCCACTCCAGCGCTTCACCGTCGATATTTTCCTTCAGAAGGCCTTCCTTCATCATCAGCCCGAGGTTCTGCCGGGCCCGCCGCCAGGGCGCGTCGGCGGACTTGTAGATGATGTGGCGCAGATCGTTCAGGCGGCCCGGCACTTGCGGACGCCCCTCGGCCACCCACTTCTCGCGCGAAAGACCGCCCTTCCAGGCCCGCGTGGTGAAGCCCAGGATCTCGACCTTGACGTTGCAGCGCTCGAGCGTCCGTGCCAGCACGTCGGCGCAGATCGCGGCGATCGAGATCGGGCGGCCGCGCATCGAGCCCGAGTTGTCGAGGAGAAGCGTCACGACGGTGTCGCGGAACTCGGTGTCCTTCTCCATCTTGTAGGCCAGCGGCACGGTCGGGTTCGCGACGATCCGCGCCAGACGCGCGGCGTCCAGGATGCCCTCGTCGAGGTCGAACAGCCACGACCGGTTCTGCTGCGCCAGCAACCGGCGCTGAAGCTTGTTCGCCAGCCGCCCGACCGCCCCCTTCAGGGGGTCGAGCTGCTGGTCGAGATAGGCGCGCAACCTCTCCAGTTCCTCGGGTTCGGCCAGATCCTCGGCCTTGATCTCCTCGTCGAAGTCGCCAGTGAAGACCTTGTAATTCGGGTCGGCATCGCTGACCGGCATCGGCTGCGGCGGCTCGATCTCGGCCTCGCCCTGCGGCATCTCGGTCTCGTCGCCGCCCTCGGCGTCTGACAGGTCGTCCATCGAAACCTGTGCCTGCGCTTCGTCGTCCGCGCGATCCTGACTCTCCTCGGGGGCCGCGTCGCTGTCGTCCTGCGTGTCCTGGCTGTCGTCCTGGTTCTGGTCGCTGTCCTGCTGGTCGCTGTCCTGCTCGGCGTCCTGCTCCTCGTCGGCATCCTCGCTGTCGGGATCGTCGCCGATCTGGTCGCCATAGCCGAGATCGGTGATGACCTGGCGGGCGAAGCGCGCAAAGGCGGCTTGGTCCGAAAGCTTGTCCTTGAGCGACTCGAGCGTGCCTCCGGCCTGCGTCTCGATCCTGTCGCGCCAGAGGTCGAGAAGATGAGCTGCCGACGGAGGCAGGGGCCGCCCGCTGGCCAGTTGACGGACAAGATACCCCGCAGCTACCGGAAGCGGCGCCTCGTTGATCTCGCGGACCTGGTCGTAGCCCTTCCGCTTCGCTTCGTGCTCGATGCGCGCGTCGATGTTGCCCTGCGTCCCGGGCATCGCGCGGGCGCCCACGGCTTCGCAGCGGGCCCATTCCATCGCCTCGAAGATCTCGCGGGCGAGGGGTCCTTGAGGCGCATAGCGGCTGGCGGTCGCCTCGTCATGGAACTTGCGGCGCAGCGCATAGCTGTCGGCGGTTCCGCGCGCCAGAAGCACCTCGTCCCGCGTCATCCGCCGCGTGACCTGCGGCAACCGCATCCCTTCGGCCGACATGCCCGGAGGGTCGACCGAGAACGTCACGTTCAACTCGGGGTCGTCCGCAAGCGTCTTGGTGGTCTCGGCCAGCGCCTTCTTGAAGGGATCGGCCGGGTTGTCGTTCGGGGTGCTCATGTCTTGCGGTAAATCACTCTTGCCGGGTCGCATCAATATCCGTCGGTCAGGCGGCGTCGCGTCCGCCCGCCTGCGTCACGTCATACGCGGCACGCGCGGCATGGATGCGCTGTGCATTCTCGCCGGTCCATTGTGCGAGGGCGAACACCGGGCGCTGGAGGTCCTCCCCGAGTTCGGTCAAGGCGTAGGTCACGCTCGGCGGTTTGGTGGGCTCGACCGAACGGCTGACGAAACCGTCGCGTTCGAGGTTCCTCAGCGTGCTGGCCAGCATCTTTTGCGAGATATCAGTGATTTCACGCCTGAGAGCATTGAAGCGCATGGGCCCCGCTGAGAGGGCGCGGATGATCTGGATCGTCCACTTGTCGCCGACGCGGCTAAGAAGTTCGCTGATCGTCTGGCAGGTTTCGTTCGCGTGACCTTGTCTCATCGCGGTCTCCTTGTCTCGTCCTCGTGCCTTCTTGCGTCGGCGCGCGTGGGTTCCAGATTGCAGATGGTAACCATTCCACACCATGCAACGCAAGGATACCAACATGGACCCGAAACCCCGCATGGCCGTCATCTACGGCTCTACCCGGTCGTCGCGCTTCGTCGAGAAGCCCGGACGCTGGATCGCCGACCGCGCCCGCGCCTTCGGTGCATGGGACGTCGAAGTCCTGGACCTGGCCGAGATCGACCTGCCGTTCTTCGACGAAGCCACGTCGAACCTCTGGGCGCCGTCGAAGGATCCGAACGCCGTCGCATGGCAGAAGAAGCTCGCGACGTTCGACGCCTTTGTCTTCGTCACGCCCGAATACAACCGTTCCATCTCGGGCGCCCTGAAGAACGCGCTCGACCAGGCCTATGTCGAGTGGGTGCGCAAGCCGATGGCGATCGTGGGCTACGGCATGACCGGCGCGTCACGCGCGGCCGAGCACCTCCGCACCATCGCCATCGAACTCCAGATGGTGCCGATCCGCTTCGGTGTCCACATCCAGGGCGAGAGCTTCCTGAAGGTCCACCCCATGGGCGGCGGCGGCGAGATGAGCGAAATCGAGGCGGCGATTGCGCCCTCGACAGATGCGATGCTGACCGACCTGGCGTGGTGGACGAAAGTCACCGCTGACGCGCGTGCCGAGGCCCGCGCCGAGGCGGCCTGAGGTACTAGCCGAGCAGAAGGCCCACGCAGGCGGCGATCTCGGCCTCCGAGCGCCGGAGGGCCCAGTCTGCATCGTCGGGATCATCGTTGAAGGTGGCGCGGGTCAGTAGACGAGCCTGCGCCTCTTTCGCCTGGATGCGGTGCGACAGGGCCGGACGCAGCTGCTCTGCAGGTGTGGTGGCTTCGAGGAGCGTCATCATCGCCGCACGTTGCGCCTTCGTGCGGTCGGAGGCGGGATCGGACATGAGCCACTGATGTTCCATCAAGGCCGACAGGCGGCCGGTGCAGCCTGCAAAGGTCCAGAAGATGTCGGGCGCGGCCCCGAGGGGACCGGACGGAAAGGCGACGACTGCAAGCGCCGCGATTGCTTTTCTCAAAGCGCCCATGAATCGAACATAGGGCGTGAAAATTGCCGATCCATTGATCGGATCGTGTTCAGTTCATGGCGCGCGCAAAACCGCAACACCCTGGATTCGGTGCGCGAGGATGCCTTTCAGGGAAGAGAGTGATGCCTCAGACCGCGAGAGACGCAGCACTTTCCGGCAGTTCCTGATCGAAGCAGCGCTGATAGAACTCGGCCACGGTCTGGCGCTCGAGCTCGTCGCACTTGTTCAGGAACGTCAGACGGAAGGCATAGCCCACGTCGCGGAAAATCTCGGCGTTCTGCGCCCAGGAAATCACGGTCCGCGGGCTCATCACCGTCGAGAGGTCGCCGTTCATGAAGGCGGTCCGGGTCAGGTCGGCCACCGTCACCATCTGGCCAATGACACGTCGACCCTTCTCGGTGTTGTAGTGCGGCGCCTTCGATAGGACGATCGCGGCCTCGGCGTCGTGACTGAGATAATTCAGCGTGCAGACCAGCGACCACCGGTCCATCTGCGCCTGGTTGATCTGCTGCGTCCCGTGGTAGAGGCCCGTGGTGTCGCCCAGACCCACGGTGTTCGCCGTGGCGAAAAGCCGGAAATATGGATGCGGGTCGATGACCTCGTTCTGGTCCAGAAGCGTCAGCTTGCCATCGACTTCCAGCACGCGCTGAATGACGAACATGACATCCGCGCGGCCGGCGTCGTATTCGTCGAACACGATGGCCGCGGGATTGCGTAGTGCCCAAGGCAGGATGCCTTCCTGGAACTCGGTGTACTGCACGCCCTTGTCGACCTTGATCTGGTCCTTGCCGATCAGGTCGATCCGGCTGATGTGGCTGTCGAGGTTGACGCGCACACAGGGCCAGTTGAGCCGCGCGGCGACCTGCTCGATATGGGTCGACTTGCCGGTGCCGTGATAGCCTTGGATCAGGACGCGGCGGTTGTACTGGAAGCCCGCCAGGATCGCGAGCGTCGTGTCGGGGTCGAACTTGTAGGTCGGATCGATCGGCGGCACGCGGTCGTTCGCTTCGTAGAAGCCCTTGACCTTCATCTCGACATCGATGCCGAAAACCTCGCGGACGTTGATTTCCTCGGTCGGCTTTGCGTCGACGTCGATCCGGCGATAGTCCATGTCAAACCCTTCGCTTCGCGGCGGGCAGGATGCCCGATCACCACCTGCCCGATTTGGCCCGGGGGTGCAAGGCGTCGGGTCCAGAATGCGGCATCTATTCAGGGTTAACCGATTGTTCGCCCGAATCTGGGACACCTCGCCTCGACCGTATGCGGATCGTTTGGTCGTGTAACGATTTGCCTGGTGCGTGGGGCGTCCCCGCCTGCAAGGGCGGGGCGTTTCCATGTGCGGCTTCGTAACAATCCGACGCGGGAACGTGACTTCGTCGTGTGCGAGCCACTGCGTATATATAGGGCAACGATTATTCAGTGAGGATACCATGAACCGACGTGCATTCCTGTCCACCGCAATTGCCGGATCGGCGGTCGCCGCCGTCATCGGGCGTCCTGCCTTCTCCCAGACCTTCGAGGTCTCGCGGTCAGAGGCCGAGTGGCGGGCCATGCTGACGCCAGCGCAGTACGACGTCATGCGCGACGAAGGGACCGAGCGTGCCGGGTCTAGCCCGCTCGACAAGAATTACGCCGACGGGACATACCTCTGCCGGGGATGCGAGCTTCCGGTCTACTCGTCGAAGCACAAGTTCGATTCCGGCACGGGTTGGCCCTCTTTCTGGCAATCCCTGCCCGACGCCGTGCGCACCAAGGACGACCGCTCGCTCTTCGGTCGGCGGACTGAGGTGCATTGCCGCAGGTGCGGCAGCCACTTCGGCCATATCTTCGACGACGGACCGGCGCCGACCGGAAAGCGGCATTGCCTGAACGGCGTGAGCCTGGTGTTCCAGGCCGCCTGACATTTCGTCTGCGCATCTGGCGCTGAACGCTGCACGCCCCGACGACACTCTGCACGAACGCTGTCCGCATCCGCCACGCAAAGACCACCCTGTGGTGCGACACAGAGGATGTCCCTCTGAGGCGTACGACAAGCGTCCCGTCGAGCATCTCCCAGCCCGCCTCCGGTCCTCTCACCGGGGGCGGCCCTGCTTCAGGACTCGAAGTTCCGGCTTTCCTTGATCTGGTCCCAGGCCCACACGACCTCGGCCAGTTGATCCTCGTGCCCGCGGTCGCCGCCGTTCATGTCGGGGTGAAGAACCTTTATCAACCCCTTGTAGCACTTTCGGATTTCGGCCTTCGTCCAATGATCCTTCGCGTCGAGGATGTCGAGCGCGCGGCGCTCGGTCGGCGGCAGCTTTCGAGTGCTTCCGCTGATCGACTTGCCCGGATTTCGAGTGGCGTTCTCACCGAGGATCTGGTGCGGGTCGTCGATCCCGAGACGGGACCAGGCCCGTTGCTCGTCGCCCTTCTTGCCGAAAGGCTTGGTCTCGCGGCCCCAGACGCGATCGCTGTCGACCTGCGCCGAAAACTCTTCCTCGGTCTGGCCGTGGAAGAAGTTCCATTTCAGATTGTACTCGCGGACGTGGTCCTTGCAGAACCAGAAATACTCGTCGAGGTCGTCGGGAGACTTCGGCGCCCGATATTGCCCCGTCTCCTGACATCCGGCGTGCTCGCAGACACGGGTCGAGGTTTCGAAGGCACCGGACATGCCGCGCCGCCCGCGGGAGCGCTTTTTCTTGTCAGCCGATACCCGGAGATCGAAACCGAACGGGTCATCCGTCATCTGTCACCTGCCTTTCCGACTCGGACCAAAGAGTTTAGCTACGCCGTCAGCGGTTTGAAGGGGTATTCGGGAAAAATGAGCGTGATAGAGGAAATCCGTACGAGGCTGGACGGCGCATTCGCGCCAATGCTCCTTGAGGTAGAGGACGAAAGCGAGCAGCACCGCGGTCACTCCGGCTGGAAAGAAGGCGGCGAGACGCATTTTCACGTCCGCATCCAGGGCCCGGCCTTCCAGGGGCTGTCGCGGATCGAGCGGCACCGTGCCATCCACGAGGCTCTCGGGCGGGAGCTTCTGACCCGCATCCACGCTCTTCGTCTGACCGTCGGCCCCTAGTCCGAGCGGCGGGCGGCCCCGAGACTGGGGACGATTCCCGGCTGAGGCGGGGACGTCGTCACCCGGCGCGGCACGACCGGCTCGGACGCATGATGCGCAAGCTCGGGCTCGGGCGCAGCCGACACTGACGCGCGCGCGTCGGTGAGAGCCATGGCCTCGGTCAGGAAGCGCTTGAAGACGAGGACGTTCTGATACGTCGTCTGCGTGCCGGTCAGCCCCTTGCGCTCGTCGCACGGAAGGGTCTCGGCGCGGACGTATTCCCAGCCTTCGTCCGCCATCTCGTTGAGAAGCGTCGAAAGCGAGAGGGCGAACCGCTCCTCGGTGGTTTTCAGCCCGCGCGCCTTCGTGCCGGTGGCCGGGGCGGGAACGGCCTTGTATTCGAACTTGCGCATGGAGGCCTCTCGTTGATCGAGGCGTTGTTTACCAAAGGCAGGCGCGCGACGGAAGAGCAGGAGGCCGGGCGCGCGATGCGACGCCGTGCCAAAGGGCGAATTATCCACAGGTCCGCCGGTCAAAACCCGCCTATCGCAGCGTCAGCCGCACGACTTCGGATCGCACCTTCAGCAAGAATTCATTAAGTAGATCGCAAAAGAACGAGCAGCATCTTCAAGATTCGAGGTCATCATGAAGCAGGCATTCCATAATTCTTCGACAACAATCATTACGGCGGTCGCCCTCACGATCGCGCCGCTCCCGCTCCTCGCGGGGGGGTACGGCGCGGCCGGCGTCTCGGACGCGAACGTGGGGCAGCAATCGGCGCAGGGAAGCCAGGTCTATTGCGAGAGGCTGGACGCCAGCGTTCCCGAGGACCTTTACGCCCAGATGGATTGCGGCCCGTCCGGCGTCGCCCGAAGCGCCGTGGCGCCCGAACGTATCACGAATGGCGGCATCGCCGGCTTCCTCAGCGGTCTGTTCCGCCCGGCACCGGCCGAAAGCGACAGCCCGCGCGGGCAGCGGACGGTCTCCCGGGACGACAACGACTCGGGTCCGAACCCGAATCCCGGCCCGAAGCCTACGCCCCCGGACGAGACCACCAGCGTCGCGAAATGGGAACGGCTCGAGCAGCTCGGCGTGACGCGCGGCAACCTGTCCGAGCAGCCCAAGGAGTTTCGCGAGCAGGTGATGGAGTACCGGTCCACGCACGGCGCCCAAGGCGACTGGTCGGGCTTCGACCCGGAATAGGGCAGAGACCTTCGGCGCCGCCGGGGCCTAGAGCCCCAGCCGCGCTGCGACGATCTGATTGACGGCGGCGGGGTTTGCCTTGCCGCCCGTCGCCTTCATCACCTGGCCCACGAACCAGCCTGCAAGCTTGGGATTGGCCTTGGCCTTCTCCACCTGCGCGGGGTTCGCCGCGATCACCTCGTCGACTGCCGCCTCGATGGCGCCCGTGTCGGTAACCTGGGTCATGCCGCGCGCCTCGACGATGGCGGCCGGATCGCCCCCTTCCGTGTACACGATCTCGAACAGCTCCTTGGCGATCTTGCCGGAAATTGCGTCGGAAGCGATCAGATCCAGGATGCCGCCCAGTTGCCGGGCCGTCATCGGACTTTCGCCGATCTCGTGGCCTTCCTTCTTCAGCCGGCCGAAGAGTTCGTTGATGACCCAGTTCGCCGCTGCCTTGCCGTCGCGGCCCCGCGCGACCTCTTCGAAGTACGCGGCACTTTCGACATCGGCGGTCAGGACGCTCGCGTCGTATTCGGTCATGCCGAAGTCCGTCACGAAGCGGACCTTCTTCGCGTCGGGCAGTTCAGGCAGCGAGGCGGCGATTTCGTCGACCCAGGCCTGCTCGATCTCGAGCGGGAGGAGGTCCGGGCAAGGGAAATAGCGGTAGTCGTGCGCCTCTTCCTTCGACCGCATCGACCGCGTCTCGCCCTTGTCGGGGTCGTAGAGACGCGTTTCCTGGATGACGGACTTGCCGTCTTCCAGAAGCGCGATCTGGCGGCGCGCCTCGTACTCGATGGCCTGCTGAATGAAGCGCATCGAGTTCATGTTCTTGATCTCGCAGCGCGTGCCGAGGTGCGAGAAGTCCTGTGTCGCCTGGTACTTCTCGTAATCTCCGGGCCGGCATACCGAGACGTTCACGTCGGCGCGCAGGTTGCCGTTCTGCATGTTCCCGTCGCATGTCCCGAGATAGCGCAGGATCTGGCGCAGCTTGACGACATAGGCCGCCGCCTCTTCCGGCCCGCGGATGTCGGGTCGGCTGACGATCTCCATCAGGGCCACGCCGGTGCGGTTCAGGTCGACGAAGGACATGTGCGGATCCATGTCGTGGATCGACTTGCCCGCGTCCTGCTCGAGGTGGATGCGCTCGATCCGCACGCGGCGCGCGACGCCGGGGGCCATGTCGACGATGACCTCTCCCTCGCCCACGATGGGGTGGTAAAGCTGGCTGATCTGGTAGCCCTGCGGCAGGTCCGGGTAGAAGTAGTTCTTGCGGTCGAAGGCCGAGGTGAGGTTGATCTTCGCCTTCAGCCCCAGCCCCATCTTCACGGCCAGCGCCACGCAGCCCTCGTTGATGACGGGAAGCATTCCGGGCATCGCGGCATCGACGAAAGCCACGTTCGAGTTCGGCTCCGCGCCGAATTGCGTCGACGCGCCCGAAAAGAGCTTCGCCTTCGAGGCGACCTGCGCGTGGACTTCGAGGCCGATCACCAGTTCCCAGTCACCCGTGGCGCCTGCGATCACCCTTGGCTTCGGAGCCTCGTAGGTCAGGTCGAGCATGGGTCTTCCTCCATCACGCGGAACGGGCGGGTTCTAGGACGGGGTGGGGGTCCGCTTCAAGGGGGAACCCCTGCGCGAGACGTCCGTTGACCGGGTGAACCAACGCAATTCACCACAAGGAGTCCACCATGCCGAAGGTTTCGGAAGCAAAGATCGCCATTCTTTCCACCCACGGGTTCGAGCAATCCGAGTTGGAAGTCCCCCTGCAGAAGCTGAAGGACGCAGGCGCGGAAGTGCATGTCATTTCGCCCGACGGCGAGGACATCAAGGGCTGGGACCAGAAAGACTGGGGCCGCAGCGTCGCGGTCGACAAGCCGATCCGTCAGGCGCTGGCTTCGGATTACGATGCCCTCGTCCTGCCGGGTGGACAGATGAACCCCGACCTTCTGCGCGTCGAGGAAGAGGCGCTCGAGTTCATCAAGTCGTTCTATGATGGCGGCAAGACCGTCGCCGCAATTTGCCACGCGCCGTGGCTCCTGGCCGAGATCGGCGTCGTGGAAGGCCGCAAGATGACCTCCTACAAGTCGATCAAGACCGACATGATCAACGCCGGGGCCGAATGGGAAGACAGCGCTGTCGTCGCCGACAACGGCATCGTGACGAGCCGTAACCCCGGCGACCTCGACGCCTTCGTTGCGAAGATCATCGAAGAGATCGAAGAGGGAACGCACGCCCGCGAAGCGGCATAAACCCGCCTATGCACTGGAAACAATGGCCTCCGGGGCTTGGCCCCGGGGGCTTTTCCATGCTTCGTTCCCCGCCGGGGCGATGTCAGGGACAGTCGGCACATGCGTCGGATCGCAGTTTTCGCAGTCGTTCTCGGAATGGCCTTGTCGTCATGCGGCCGAGCCCCCGAGGCAGCACAGATCGCACCCTTGCCAGGCTCGCTCTGGGACGGGCGGCCGGAAGCCGGGGCCTGGACCAAGTCGGCGATGGATGCGCTCGATGGATACGGGACCTCTCTCGTCGACACCGTGCCGGGTGACATCGACACCTACTGCCCTCAATACAGGCATCTGGACCGCGAAGGCCGCAAGGCCTTCTGGGTCACGTTCCTTTCGGCCCTCGCCAAGCATGAAAGCACCTGGCGGCCCGAGGCCGCGGGCGGTGGCGGAGCATGGCTTGGCCTTCTCCAGATTTCGCCGCAGACCGCGCAGGGTTACGGCTGCCGCGCGGCTTCGGCTGGGGCATTGAAGGATGGCGGAGCCAACCTGTCCTGCGGCATCCGCATCATGGCCGTGACCGTGCCGCGTGATGGCGTGATCTCGGCCGGAATGCGCGGCGTCGCCGCCGACTGGGGACCGTTCCGCACCGCCTCCAAGCGAGCCGACATCCAGGCCGCGACCCGGTCGCAGCCGTGGTGTCACGGATGAAACGCCTCGCCGCAGCCGCCGCCGCGCTCGCGGTGTGCGCCAGCGGTGCCTGGGCGCAGGCCGAGATGCGGCCCTCGCCTTACATGACCCCTCCGATGACGCAGGCGGCTGCCCTAGCGCCCGCTGTCGTGCCCGACGTGGCCCGGCCGGCGCCGCGGGACAATGATCTGCCGCGGGCGAGATGGGAGAACCGCAGCGACGGTGATCTCTGGACCCGCGTCGTGCTTTCGGCGGTCGAAACCCATGGCGAGGAGTTGCTGGACGTCGTCCCGCAGGACATCGAGGACTGGTGCCCCGCCTATGCCGAGAACGATCGCGAGGATCGCGCCGCCTTCTGGGCCGCCCTTCTGTCGACGCTCGCACGCTATGAAAGCACATGGGATCCGCGCGCCGTGGGCGGGGGCGGGCTGTGGTATGGCCTGCTTCAGATTTATCCGCAGACGGCCGAGTTTCGGAAATGCCGCGTCCAGTCCGGCGAAGGTCTGAAGCACGGTCCGTCGAACCTGAATTGCGCCATCCGCATCATGTCGGTGACCGTTCCCCGCGACCGCGCCATCGCGGTCGAAGCGAGCCGCTGGAAAGGCGTCGCCGCCGACTGGGGCCCGATCCGCACGGACTGGATGCGCTCGGACATGCAGCGCTACACGCGGTCTCAGACCTATTGCAGGTCACTGGCCGAGGTGCGCCCAAAGGAAAGACCCTGACGCCGTCCCGCGACAAGTTGGCGGCGAACCGCCTGTTTTCACGGGACTTTGCGGGAGGAACAGGCTAAGATCTCGCCGGGCGGCGAGGGCAGTGCTAGATAGGGGTCAGGGGGCTGCGATGGGCTGTTGCACAAGCCTTGGCGAGATGAGTGCGAGGACACCTGTGTCCCCACCCGACCGTTTCGTCGTCGTTCCCGTCACGGAAGTGTTGCACCTGTCGGATCTAAGCCTGCCATGAAAAATCGACTGAACCCCCTGATCGAAGAGCGCGCGCCCTGGCTCTATCGCGACACCGTCCACGGACGGCTGGCACGACGGGCGCTGATGTCCGTTCTGGGCTACGACCGCACCGTCGCCGTGGGCGAGGTCGTGCAGGACTGGCCGACCGAGCGGATCATGACGCATGTGGCATCGCTTCTGGCGAAAGACGTCACGGTGAAGGGGCTCGAGAACGTTCCGCGCCAGGGCGGCGCGATCATCGTCGCGAACCACCCGACGGGGATCGCGGACGGCGTCATGCTGTTCCATGCGCTTCACTCGATCCGGCCTGACATGTTCGTCTATGCCAACTCGGACATCCTGCGGATCCTTCCGCAATTCGAAAGCATGATCGCGCCTGTCGAATGGAGGCTGGAAAAGCGCACCCGCGCCCGAACGCGCGAGACGATGGAATACACCCGGAGAGCGTTCGAGGCTGGGCGCCTGGGAGTTATCTTCCCGTCGGGCCGTCTTGCGAAGCGCCGCGGTCTGAAGCTGCACGAACGACCCTGGATGCCCTCGGCCGCCATGATCGCGCGCAAGTACGATCTGCCCGTGATCCCCCTGAACATAAGGGCGCGCAATTCCGCGTTGTTCTACCTCTTCGACCTGATCCATCCCACGCTCAGGGACATCACGCTGTTCCACGAGACGCTGAACAAGGATCGCCAGCCCTACCGGCTGACCTTCGGCGAACCCATCAGCCCCTCGGCTTTGCCGGAGAAGTCAGAAGAGGCGATCGAGGTCTTGAAGACTGCCACGCTGGCGCTTGGTGGGCGTCACGCTCCCACGGTGTCCCTGATCCAGAATTCGCGGCGTCCTCTCTGGGTCAGGTCCGTCTAAGGGCCAGCAATTAGGCGCATTTCCTCCAACAATCGCCATAAAGTTGACGAATTGGCTGGTCAGGGTCCCGATACCAATCGGAGAGGCCCATGCCGTCCTTGCAAGCGTTTTCCGTCCAGATGCTGCTGGCCCTGGCAGCTTTGGTCGCCGCCGCGGTCGCGGTGTGGTCGGTCCTGCGGTCGCGCGCCCGGACGCGCGCGATTCTCCGTGAGGGCAGGCTGGAACGCGCCGCCGCCGCCGAAAGCCGGGCTCTGAATGGGCGCTATCCCGTTGAAGAGAACGATCCGGACCTGCTTGAAAGGCGGGGCGTCGCACGGCTGACGGCCGACCTGATGATGTCCGACGAGTGGACGCAACTCGGCGATCAGATCGCGGAATGGGAGCGGACGCTGGAATCCACCCCGGGCGGTCTGAGGTTTCACGACGTCGGTGTAAAGACTGCGCTGTCCGGCCTGAAAGGCCTCATCGACGAGATGCCGCGGACCGCTCTTGCAGACCTCAAAGCGGCTGAAGACGAGCTTGGCCACTTCCTCGACACTCACCGAAGGTCGGCCGACTGCCACGTGCTGGCCCTTCTGGCCGCACGCGCGCACCTTATGATCGGAGAAGCCTGCCGCGCCGAAACCTGGCCCGAGGAGCTTCACCGCGACCTCTGGCGCCGTATGGCGAAGCACTTCGTGCAGGCAGGCGAAATCCTCTCGGACTTCGACCCGCTGGCCTACATGTCACCCCTTCTGGCCGAGGCGCATTATCTCCAGGCCCTCGGGTCACCGGGCGGCGCACACCGGCTTCAGCAGCTCTTCGAGGACTGGATCGACCTCGATCCGTCGAACCCGCTGATCTACGAACGTCATGCCGACTTCCTCGCCGACGATATGCTGGTGGACGACGCGTCCATCATGGCCGAGGCGGACAAGGCGCTTGCCCGCACCGAAGGGTCGCTCGGCTTCGGCGGTTACGCCCTTTTCTTCCTGCCGCTTCTGTCCCGTCGCGACGGCGCGCGGTCCATGATGGACGACGACCTCTTCGCCTCGGCCGTTCTCGACCTCGCGTCGATGTCGGCGAGCCAGGCCGAGGTCAATCAGGCCGCCAACGTCCTTGCCGTCGAGATGAACAGCGGCGAGGGCTCGCTCGCGATGCGCGACATGTTCTGCATGATCGTCCAGAGCCAGCTCGAGGTCATCTATCCCCGCCTGTGGTCCCTGCCTCTGGCCGAGGTTCAGGCGCTTGTCTCGGGTAGTGCCGACATCGTGACGGACGAGGACGACTACGCCACAGCGCCGCTGCGCGACGCCGTCATGTCGCGCGCCGCCTGACGAGAGGCAGTCCATGCACATCATCGCCGCCGTTCTCGCCCTTTTGGCCGGGGTCTATATCTTCGTGAACCGCGCCCGGAACGCCGCCGAGATGACCCACGAACTCATGGGCGTGGCAGACGACGTCCGGGCTGCCGCGCGCCGGCTGGGTTTCCGCCGCAACAAGGCGCAGCACCCGGTCGAGGCTATCGAGGACCCGAACACCGCCGCCGTGACCGTCGCCACCGCCTTCATGGAACTCCACGGCCTTCCGACTGAGGAGCGGCGTCAGGCGCTTGTGCGGTCGATCCAGAGCGAGCTCGAGGTCGGATTGCCCGAGGCCGAGGAACTGATGATCCTCGGACGCTGGCTGATGACCCAGTGCAACGGTCCCGAACCCGCCATCACCCGCGCCTCGCGCCAGCTCTGCAAGCTGACGAAGGGCGACATGGGCCCGCTTCTTGAGATGCTGAAGGCGGTGTCCGCCGATCCCCTGACCGAGAAGCAGCGCGAGGCCATCGAGGAAATCCGGCGCATTTTCCGAAAGTAGGCCCTAGCGGCCGCCTGAAATATCGAGCGTCGTGCCGGTGACATAGCGCGCCGCGTCCGAGATCAGCCATACGATGCCCTCGGCGATGTCCTCGGGCGTGCCAACCCGGCCCATGGGCACGCGGTCGGCCAGACGCTCGGCCCGCCCGGGCTGGCCGCCCTTGCCATGGATCGCGGTGTCGGTGAGACCGGGGCGAAGCGCCACGACCCGAATGCCCTCGCGCGCGACTTCGTCGGCAAGGCCCTTCGAGAAGGTGTCGATAGCGGCCTTCGCGGCGGCGTAGTCGACATACTCGTTCGCCGAGCCAATACGCGCCGCGACGGACGAGACGTTGACGATCACGCCGCCCGCTCCGCCGTGGCGCGTGCTCATCCGCAGGACCGCCTCTCGCGAGCAGAGGATCGGGCCGATGGTGTTGATGTCGAACATCCGGCGCAGGCGCGCCAGGTCCACCTGATCGACCCGTATCGGCCTGTCGACCACGCCGGCGTTGTTCACGAGCGCGTCGAGGCGCGGAAACGCCGCGTCGCACGCCCCGAAGACGCGCGCGATGGCCTCCGGGTCCGACAGGTCGCCCTGAAGAAGAACGGCTTTTCGACCAAGGGCTTCCACTTCGGCCTTCGTGCGTTCCGCTCCCTCATGGTCGCTGTTCCAGCCGATCCCGACATCCCAGCCGTCGCGCGCCGCAAGACGCGCGGTCGCCGCACCGATCCCGCCCGAGGCGCCCGTGACGAGGACGGCGCGGGTCATGCGGCGTCTCCAAGAAGGCGCGTGGCGATTTCGGTCACGTCGCGGCTGGGGCCCGTCGCGAGGATCCGGCGAAGCTGGTCGGTCATCATGCCTTGTCGGTCTCCGTCATAGCGCCTCCATGTCTCGAAGGCGGTGGTCATCCGTGCGGCGGTCTGCGGGTTGATCGGGTCGAGCACGATCAGCCAGTCGGCGAGGAAGCGGTACCCCTCGCCAGACGCATGGTGAAAGGCGGCCGTGTTGGCCGACAGGGCGCCCACGGCCGAGCGGAACCGGTTCGGCGTCTTCGGATCGAACTCGGGCAGGGCGGTCAGCCTGCGCGCGACGGCCACAGCCTCGTCCGGGGCCGCGTTCCCGATCACGGTCGAGAACCATTTGTCGAGCGTGTTCGGGTCATCGTACCACCGGGTGAAGAAGGTCCCGCTTTCCGCCTCGCCCGTTCCGCGTCGGATCAGGATGGCAAGCGCGGACAGGCTTTCGGTCATGTTGTCGGCGGTGGCGAAGACCTCTGCGGCTGCGTCTCCGCCGTCGAGACGTGACAGCATGTCGAGCGCGCGAAGCCGGAGCGCCCGCCGTCCTGCCGCCTCGGCGTCCGGGCTGTAGGGGCCGTGGGTGACCAGTGCGTCGACGAGCGCCCGAAAAAGCGGCGCCTGCGCTTCGGCGAGGCCTTGCAGCACGTCCTCGCGAATGGCGTGGATCCGGGCGGGATCGGGCGTCCGCCCCGCGTCGTGCAGGGATTGCGCGATGTCGTCCTCGGATGGCAGCCCAAGCGCGAGCGCCCGGAACGCGGGCTCGAGGCTGTCGTCGGAAACGAGGCGGCCAAGCGCGTCGAACCACGCCGGGTCGAGGGCTCCACCGTCGAGGGCGCGCAGAAGCTGTTCCTTCGCAACCTGTCGTCCGGCCTCCCACCGGTTGAAGGGGTCGGTGTCGTGGGCAAGAAGGATCAGCCGTTCCGCGTCAGTCACCTTGCGATCGAGGATCACCGGGGCCGAAAAGCCCCGATTGAGCGAAAGGATCGGCGCTGGCTCGACGCTGGCGGGGAGGGGGTCGGCAGCCGGTCCGTCGGAGGGCCGCCAGATCCCGCCCTCCAGCCTGAATGTGGCTTCCGAGGTTTTGAGGGTCAGAACCTGCGTGGGTGCGACTTCCTTGCCGTCAGGCGACAGCACGCCAGTGGCGAGCGGGATCCACACTGGCCCCTTCTGCGGCTGACCGGGCGTCGCGGGTGTCGACTGGCGCAGCGTCAGCGTCAGGACATCGCCGGACCAGTGCGTGACGGCGGTGACGCGCGGCGTGCCGGCCTGGCTCCACCACCGCTCGAATCCGGTCAGCGCATTGCCTGTCACTTCCTGGAAGCAGGCGAAGAAATCCTCGATGGTCGCCGCGTCACCGTCGTGGCGGTCGAAGTAGAGCGTCAGCGCCCGGTCGTAGGCCTCTGGCCCGGCAAGGGTGCGCAGCATCCCGATGACCTCGGCGCCCTTCTCGTAGACCGTGGCAGTGTAGAAGTTGTTGATCTCGACGTATTCCTCGGGCCGTACCGGATGCGCCAGCGGCCCCGCATCCTCGCGGAACTGGCGGGCGCGCAGCATCAGGACGTCATCGATCCGCTTGACCGCGTGTCCCCGCACGTCGCCCGAGAACTGCTTGTCGCGGAAGACGGTCAGCCCTTCCTTGAGGCAGAGCTGAAACCAGTCGCGGCAGGTGATGCGGTTGCCGGTCCAGTTGTGGAAATACTCGTGCGCGACGATCCCCTCGATCAGTTCGTAGTCGCGGTCGGTCGCGGTTTCGGGCGAGGCAAGGACGTACTTGGAGTTGAAGATGTTCAGCCCCTTGTTCTCCATCGCGCCCATGTTGAAGTCGTCGACGGCCACGAGGTTGAAGACCTCGAGGTCGTAGGCGCGGCCATAGACCCGCTCGTCCCATTCCATCGACCGTTTCAGGGCATCGAGGGCATAGCCGGTGCGATCCTCGTCGCCGGGCCGGACCCAGACGTTCAGCGTGGCGTCGCGGCCTTCGGAGGTGCGGTGCGTCGTCGATGTCGCGCGCAACTCTCCGGCGACGAGGGCGAAGAGGTAGGCAGGCTTGGGCCAGGGGTCGTGCCATTCGGCCCAGCCATCGCCCGAGGCGGTCGGATTGCCGTTCGACAGCATCACGGGCTGATCGCTCTCGATCCGCACAGTGAAGGGAGCCATGACGTCAGGGCGGTCGGGGTAGAAGGTGATCCGGCGAAACCCCTCGGCCTCGCACTGCGTGCAGTACATGCCCTTCGACATGTAAAGCCCCTCGAGCCGCGTGTTGGCCTTCGGGTCGATCTCGACCTCGCACTCCCAGATGAAGGCGTCGTTCGGCGCGTCGACGCTCAGGCCTTCCGCGTCGATGCGCGGCTCGACCGCGCGACCGTCGATGCTGGCTGACAGGAGCTTCAGATCCTCGCCGTCCAGCCGAAAGCCGCGGTCCGCGCTGTCGGGGTTCGGGCGAAAGCGGATGCGGGACGTGACGCGGGTGGCCGTGGGGTGCAGGCGAAAGGTCAGATGGACGTCCTCGACCAGCCAGTTCGGCGCCTCGTACTGGGCGAGGCGGACAGGGTCGCTGCGGACGGTCTGGGGGGTGGCGTCTTTCAAGGGAAGCTCCGGCGTTGTTCGCGCCGGAGCCTAGGACGGGCCGGGGGTGGCCTCAAGCCGCTCGGTCGGCTCCGACCGCGCGGGCCAGCTTGCCCAGGGTCTGGAGCCCAAGCTCGACCGCCCCGAAGCCCTTGGCATTGTCGTGCTCCTCCTGCGTGACGAAGGTCATCTCCATCAGAACGTGCGTGCGCCCGCCCTGGTCCTCGAAGGTCACGACGCTGTCGGCGTGCTTGGGGCCGTCCTTCCCCCAGTGGAGCGTGTACTCGATGCGCTCGTTCGGGGTCATCCGCGTGTACAGGTGCCAGTTCGGATAGACGGTGCCGTCGGGACCGATCATGTCGAAGACCCATTCTCCGCCTTCCCGCAGGTCGATGCGGTCGGTCCGGCACGAAAATCCGTCCGGTCCCCACCACTGGGGCAGGCTGTCCGCGTTGGTCCAGGCGGCCCAGATGCGGTCGACGGGCGCGTCGATCACGCGCTCGATCCTCATGGTGCGTTGCGCGGCGGGGGTCTGGACGTTCATGTCCGGGGTCCTTTCGGTGTGTCGGTGACGAATGTCTCGAGGCGGTCGAGGCGGGCCTCCCACAGGTCGCGCTGGTCGTCGAGCCAGGTGCGGACGGGGGTGAAGGCGCCGGGGACGAGGGTGACGGTGCGCGTGCGACCGTCTTTCGAGGTCAAGACGAGGCCCGAGGCTTCCAGCTTCCGGATGTGGAGGAGGAAGGAAGGCAGCGTCATGTCGAAGGGGCGGGCGAGGTCAGACACCGTCGCCGGACCCGCCGCCAGCCTGTGGATCAGGGCGCGCCGGGTCGGATCTCCCAAGGCCTGAAAGAGGGCGTCGAGGCGTACGGGCGAAAGGTCCATGACGAGCACGATAGTTAGGGCGTTGCCTAACTGTTATCTCCGGGGTGGGGTAGCCGCAAGCGAAAACTTAGGCCGCACCCTAAGTGTCTTCACGGAACGAAGCGCCTCGGCAGGCGTTGAGTCCCCAAATCCCGATTCCCGCAAATTGAGAGGAGCGCTTTCCATGTCCGCACCCGATACCAATGTCGATCGCCAGGCCCGGCGCCACCGCACCCCTCTCGTGGGCATGGCGCTGGCTGTAGGTTTCGCCGCCGTTGCACTGTTCATCTGGCTTTCCTGGGAGGCTGCTGACGGCAACACTCCCGGAGAGGACAGCGTCGTGACCGACACCGAGCAGGTGGCGCCCGGCGTCGTTGTCGAAGAGACTGAACCGGTCGCTGATGGCCTTCCCGCCGTGACCGGAAACTGACGTCAGACCAACCGGAAAACAATGGTTCGAAGGGGCGGCAACGCCCCTTTTCCTTTTCGCATTCGAGGCCTAGCTTCGACCTTCGAAACTGAAAAACAGGAGAGGCAGGCATGGCGCGAGTTGAACGGCACAGGCTTCAGGTTGCGGCGGACCTTGCCGCATTCGTCGAGGAGGAGGCGCTTCCGGGCACCGATATCGACCCTCAGACGTTCTGGGGCGGGTTGAGCCGTATCGCGCATGACATGGCCGGCGAGAACCGCGCACTTCTGGACAAGAGGGCGGCGCTTCAAGGCAAGCTCGATGCGTGGCACCGCGACAATCCCGGGCCTGTTTCCGACATGGCAGCCTATCGCGCAATGCTGGAGGGCATGGGCTACCTCGTGCCCGAAGGACCTGACTTCTCGATCGGCACCGAGCGAACGGACGCCGAGATCGCGTCGATTCCCGGACCGCAACTCGTCGTGCCGGTGACAAACGCGCGGTATGCGCTGAACGCGGCCAATGCGCGATGGGGATCGCTGTACGACGCGCTTTACGGCACCGATGCGTTGGGCGACACCCCGTCAGGTGGCGGATACGACGCGCTGCGCGGCGGTCGCGTCGTCGCCTGGGCCAAGGCGTTTCTGGATCAGGCCCTTCCGCTGGCGAAGGGGTCTTGGGCGCTGGCGGCAAAGGCCGACGCCCACGGCGGTCGGCCATTTCCGAAGTTGGAGGACGAAAGCCTGTTCCTTGGCCGGAAGGGAAGCGAATTTCTGTTCCGCCACAACGGACTGGGGATCATTCTTGATTTCAGCACAGGAACCGAGATCGCTGCCTCCGACCTCCTCGGCCTTGCCGACGTCAAGCTCGAGGCCGCGGTGACGGCCATCATGGACCTCGAGGACTCCGTCGCCTGTGTGGACGCCGAGGACAAGATCGTGGCCTATCGGAACTGGCTGGGCCTGATGAAGGGTGACCTGACCGAGGTGGTGACGAAGGGCGGCCGGACCTTCACCCGCGCCCTCGTCCCCGACGATGCCTTCGCATCGGACGCCGGAGAAGTGCGGGTCAGGCGGCGTGCGCTCATGCTGGTGCGGAACGTCGGGCTTCTGATGACGAACCCCGCGATCCTTCTCGAATCCGGAGACGAGATTCACGAGGGCCTGATGGACGCGGCGGTCACGGTGCTGATCGCCATGCACGACCTGGAAAAACCTGTCTCCGATCTCCTTAAGAACAGCCTCGAAGGTTCGGTTTACGTTGTGAAGCCAAAGCTGCACGGGCCCGAGGAGACGGCGTTCTCCTGTCGGGTTTTCGACCGGGTCGAGGCCTTGCTCGGTCTGCCGGCCAACACCGTGAAGCTGGGCATCATGGACGAGGAACGGCGGACGAGCGTTAACCTCAAGGAGTGCATCCGGGCCGCGAAGGACCGCGTGGCCTTCATCAACACAGGCTTCCTCGACCGCACCGGCGACGAGATCCGCACCTCGATGGAGGCCGGACCGATGATCCGCAAAGGTGAGATGAAGGGGTCTGCCTGGATCAAGTCCTATGAGGATCGAAACGTCGACATCGGACTTGCCTGCGGGCTGTCGGGCCGCGCTCAGATCGGCAAGGGGATGTGGGCGATGCCGGACCGCATGGCCGACATGCTAGCCGAGAAGGGGGCGCATCCCCAGGCAGGCGCGAATACGGCGTGGGTTCCGTCGCCCACGGCCGCGACCCTGCACGCGACGCATTACCATGAAACCGACGTCTTCGACCGCCAGCGCGAGCTCGCCGCGCAAGGCCCGCGCGGCTCGCTCGACGACCTCCTGACGATCCCGCTCGCCGGGAATGCACGGTGGTCCGAGGACGAGATCCGCGCCGAGGTCGAGAACAACGCGCAAGGCATCCTTGGATACGTCGTGCGCTGGATCGACCAGGGTGTCGGCTGCTCGAAGGTGCCCGACATCCACGATGTGGGGCTGATGGAGGATCGCGCGACCTGTCGGATTTCTTCGCAAGCGCTCGCGAACTGGCTGCGTCACGGGGTGGTGAGTGAAGACGAGGTACGCGACGCGCTGAAGCGCATGGCCGCCAAGGTCGACGCTCAGAACGCGAACGATCCAGCTTACCGTCCGATGGCCCCCGGCTTCGACGGGGTGGCGTTCCAGGCGGCCTCGGACCTCGTCTTCGAAGGGATCGACCAGCCTTCGGGCTATACCGAACCGATCCTGCACCGCCGCCGCCTTGAGCTCAAGCAGGGGTGAGGCAGGCGGAAACGCCACGATTTCAGGCGTTTCTTCACTCATCCGTGCGATTGGATTGCCGTTCCTCCACGATTCGGCAAGACTGGGGTCAAGGGCTCGGAAAGGATAAGGTCCACATGGCGGTCGTCGGTATCATCGGTAACTCGTACCTCATGAACGATCAGTACCCCGTGCATGTCGGCGGTCAGATGAACAGCTGGGCGGTTCGACACGTCGCCGGGGCGCTGCCCCTTATCGTGCCAAGCTGCCCCGACCTTGTCGATCTGGCCGAACTCCGCCGGGCCTGCGACGGCTTCGTCTTCACCGGCGGCCGCGCCAACGTCCACCCCGAGGAATACGGCGAGGACGAGACGCCCGCGCATGGCACCTTCGACCGCTCACGGGACAGGCTGGCGCTGCGCCTGATCCGCGAGTGCGTGGCCGAGGGACAGCCGATCCTGGCCATCTGTCGCGGCTTTCAGGAGCTGAACGTCGCCATGGGCGGCTCGCTTTATCCCGAAATCCGCGAGCTTCCAGGGCGCATGAACCACCGTATGCCGCCCGACGGCACCATCGAGCAGAAGTTCGAGCTTCGGCACGAGGTGACGTTGACCGAAGGCGGCGTCTTCCATCGTCTGTTCGGCAAGCCGAAGGTGATGACCAACACGCTGCACGGGCAGGGGATCAAGGCAAAGGGCGAGCGCATCGTGATCGACGGCCACGCCCCCGACGGCACGCCCGAGGCGATCTATGTCGAGGGCGCGCCTGGCTTCGCGCTCGGCGTGCAGTGGCACCCGGAATACAAGGCCGACCAGGATCCCGTGTCGAAGCCCCTGTTCGAAGCGTTCGGCGACGCGGCGCGGTCCTGGGCCAAGGGCGACCGTCCAGCGAGGCTGAAGAGCGCCTGACGCGGCCCGCGCCGCGGCTCAGACCATTGCGAGAGCGCGCGCCTCCGAACCCTTCACGCAGGTGCGGCTTGCCGGTCCATAGGACCCGGCGTCCGACCGAAGGGTTGGGAACAGCCTGAACAACTCATCCCGCGACGGATCGGACAGGCTATCGAGTCCGCACCTCCCCGGATAGAAGCTTTCGGACGGGGCGCCGTTGGCGATGACGATCTCGTGCCGGTCGAACAGCATGTGGACATAGGTCACCATCCCGCCGTAGTCGATCGTCACCTGGAAATCGTCGACGAGGGATTTCGCGGGGGCCAGCACCTCGGTTTCGCCGAACAGAAGCTGCGCCGCATAGCCCCGGCACAGCATCCTGTGCTGCGGCGACACCAGAAGGTCGCGGTGGTTGCCATAGCTTCCGGTGGCGAAGCGGATCGGCGCAAGAACCCCCGTCGCGGGAACGGTGCGGCGCCCGATCCAGCGCAGAGGTTGCTCACCGCGGTCCAGCGTCGTGACCATGTCGCCGGGCTTGAGCGTCTCGATCTGCCGCTCGCCGCGCGGCGTGCGGATCATGGTGCCCGCCGTGAAACAGATGATCGTCTCGATTTCCGAGAAGGTGAGGACGGAACCGTCGATCAGCGTCGCCGTGCCGGAAAGGCCGCCCGCGCCGTCGTCGAGGTTGGAATAGACGATCGACCCCTTCTGGAGGACGCCGGTAAGGTCGAGTGTGTCGCCCGCACCGGATTCCGCGCTCTCGCCGCCGGCCACGGTTATGGCCGCCCCCGTCAGCGCGGCCGCGTCGATGGTGAAGGTGTCGTTGCCGTCGCCCCCCTGTCCGATGTCGCCGCCGCCGAGGACGATCACGTCGTTGCCCGCCCCGCCGTCCAGCGTGTCGGCCCCGTCGATCTCGACCGGCTGAAAGTGGACGTCGGTGACGAACACGATCTGGCTGCTTGCGGTGAGGTTCGAGTAGACGATCTCGATCCGCGCGACGGGGCCGGCGATCTGCACGAGGACCGATCCGTCCGGCTCGTTCGAGCTGTCGCCGCCGGGGCCCGCGATGATGGTACTCCCGGATACGGTGTCGTTGCCGGCGGCGCTCAGCGTGACCGGCACGGCGTTGCCGTCGGCGTCGTAGGCCAGCACCACGATCTGGTCCTGCCAGCCGCCGGTGTCGACGTCGTTGATGCGGAACCTGACGTTGGCGACCTCGTCCGAAACGTCTGGATCGTTGCTCGAGAATTCCAGCGTGGCGGTCGACGTGGCGCCATTTCCCGTGCCGCGCAGTTCCAGCGAGGAGTTGGTCGCGAAGGGTTCGCCCCCTGCGACGTACTGCACCGACCCGGTTTCGACCTGCCCGGAATCTCCGGCGCCATCGTCGGAATAGGTGAAGGTCACGGAAATCGTGCCGGTGTCCTGGGTGAACCCAGCCTCGAGCCCGGTTTCGTCGCCGCCCTGCTGGCTCCAGTTCAAGGATTTCTCGGCACGAAGTGAACTTGCGACCCCGCCGCCGCCGTTCAGCGTGTCGCTTCCGGAACCGCCCGAAATGCTGTCCGACCCGGTCCCGCCCGAGATGGAATCGCCGCCATCGCCTCCGAAGATCGTGTCGTCACCGGCACCGCCCGAGACGGTGTCGTCGCCTGTGCCAGTCGTCGGGTTGGGCAGGGTGCCGCCATAGATCGTATCGTCGCCGATGGTTCCCGTCAGCGCCGCGTCGTTGCCGGTGGTGCCGTAGATGGGTCCGGTATAGGCGGGCGTCGCCGTGGTCTGGGCCGAGACGATGGTTCGGCTGTCGGCGTTCGAGGCACTGGGGTCGAAGTAGACGTATCCATCGGTGGCAAGGTAGTACGTGCCACCGCCATTCGCGTTCACATTGAAAAAGCCGTTGAAATACGTGTAAGACCAGTTCCCGGTACCGATGGTCTCAGCCGCAGTGAAGGTGATCGGTGTGGTCCCGACGGAATCGCCGGGATCAAGCGTATTGCCGCCCAAATTGACGCGATAGCCGACAGGCATGGCAGAAAACTCCCGGCGGCCGTAATGCCGCTTGCCCCCAGTTTCTTGTAGACTTCCTTCAAGCTCGAGCTGGCAGCAGGGCGAAAAGGAATCGTTGAAGCTGACCCTGCTACAGCTTGTCGTATGTCGCAAGACATATGGAAAAAGGAGAATTCTCCCTCTAGATGTAGTGGAAGCGCCCGAGGATCACGTCACCGCAGCCCGGCGATGAAATCGAGGGTCGTTCCAGCTCCCCGAGCCTATGATCTCGGCAAGTTTTTCTGCGGCCCGGTCGATATCGCCTTCGGAGAGGTAGAGCGGCGTGATCCCGAACCGCAGGAGATCAGGTGCCCGGAAATCTCCGACGACCCCGGCTTCGATCAGGGCCTGCATGACCGCGTACCCTTGGGGATGTCGGAACGACACCTGGCTGCCGCGCGCTGTCGGGTCCTCGGGCGAAGCGAGGGCAAGGTCGGGGCAGCCTGCGAGGACGGCCGAGACGAACCGTTCGGACAATTCCATCGATCTCTGCCGAAGGTCGGCCATGTCGACCCCCTCCCAGACATCCAGCGCGGCGTCGAGCGCGGCCATCTGCAGGACCGGCGGCGTACCGACGCGCATCCGGTCGATGCCGTCCGCTGGCCGATAGTCCGGGTCGAAGTCGAAGGGTGCGCGGTGGCCGAGCCAGCCCGCGAGGGCAGGGGTGACGTTCGGAAGGTGGCGCGGCGCGACATGGATGAAGGCCGGGGCGCCCGGACCTCCGTTGAGATACTTATAGGTGCAGCCGACGGCGAAATCCGCCCCGGCGCCCGTCACATCGACCGGAATGGCCCCGGCGGAATGCGCGAGATCCCAGACGGTCAGCGCCCCTGCGGCCTTCGCCTGCGCGCTCAGGGCGGCCATGTCGTGCAGCCGTCCGGTCCGATAATCGACCTCGGTCAGCATCAGGACCGCCACGCTGTCGTCGATGGCGCTTTCCACCTCGTCCGGGGCGACCACGCGCAGATCGTGCCCGCGTCCGAGCGTGCGGATCAGGCCTTGGGCCATGTAAAGGTCAGACGGGAAGTTGCCGGAATCGCTCAGGATCACCCGCCGGCCGGGGTTCAGGTCGAGAGCGGAGGCAAGCGCCTGCCAAAGCCGGATCGACAGCGTGTCGCCGACCACCACCGACCCCTCCGGGGCACCGATCAACCGGGCGATGCGGTCGCCGAGCCGGCGTGGCATGTCCATCCACCCCGCGCGATTCCAGGCGGTGATGAGCATCCCGCCCCATTCCTCGCGCGCGGCGCGGTCGAGGCGGCGCACGGCGGCGCGCGGCAGCGGCCCCAGAGAATTGCCGTCCATGTAGATCACGCCTTCCGGCAGGTCGAACAGGCGGCGCGTGGCGGCGAAATCGGTCATGGGCCAAGTCGTAGCGGTGTCGCTCCGCATGTGCCAGACGGCTCTCTCCGGAATGCCGCGGTATACTGGTATACCTGCGCCAAAAGGCGCAGTTCCAAGAGCTTGGCAAAGCGTGGGGCCGCCTTTAGACAGGTCGGGCGGGCGTCGTACCGGACGGCCACCTAACGGGGGGATGCGACCCATGAGAATCGGAGCGCCGAAGGAATCGGCGGCGGGAGAGGCGCGCGTGGCGATGACGCCCCAAAGCGCCAGGGACCTTCAGAAGCTTGGCTACGAATGCCTGATCGAAAAGGGCGCGGGCGAGAAGGCGGGCTTCACGGACGCGGCCTACCAGGAGGCGGGCGTCAAGGTCGTGACCGGCGCGAACCTCTGGAAAGAGGCCGATATCGTCGCCAAGGTCCAGCCGCCCTCCGAGGCGGAGGCGAAGAAGCTGAAGGAGGGGCAGACCCTCATCTCGTTCTTCTGGCCGGCGCAGAACGGCGCTCTCATGGAAACGGCAAAGGCGCAGGGCGCCAACGTCATCGCGATGGACATGGTGCCCCGCATCAGTCGCGCGCAGAAGATGGACGCGCTGTCGTCCATGGCGAACATCGCCGGCTACCGTGCGGTGATCGAAGCGGGAAACAACTTCGGACGCTTCTTCACCGGCCAGATCACGGCGGCGGGCAAGGTGCCTCCTGCCAAGGTGCTGGTCATCGGCGCGGGCGTCGCGGGTCTTGCCGCCATCGGCACGGCGACCTCGCTCGGCGCGATCACCTATGCCTTCGACGTGCGTCCCGAAGTGGCCGAGCAGATCGAGAGCATGGGCGCGCAATTCGTCTATCTCGACTTCGAGGAGACATCCCAGGACGGCGCCGCCACGGGTGGCTATGCCGCACCGTCGTCGCCCGAGTTCCGCGAGAAGCAGCTCGAGAAGTTTCGAGAGCTAGCCCCCGAGGTGGACATCGTCATCACGACGGCGCTGATCCCCGGTCGCGACGCGCCCGTGCTCTGGACGCAGGACATGGTCGAGGCGATGAAACCGGGCTCGGTCATCGTCGACCTCGCAGCCGAACGCGGCGGCAACTGCGAGCTGACCGTCAAGGACCAGAAGATCGTCACCGACAACGGCGTGACCATCGTCGGCTACACCGATTTCCCGTCACGCATGGCGACGCAGTCGTCGCTGCTCTACTCCACCAACGTGCGCCACATGATGACGGACCTCACGCCGGCCAAGGACGGGCAGGTGGTCCACAACATGGAGGACGACGTGATCCGGGGGGCCACCGTCACGCATGGCGGCGACATCACCTGGCCGCCCCCGCCTCCGAAGGTGCCGGCCATCGCGGCGCAGCCGAAGAAGGACAAACCGAAGGAGTTGACCGTCGAGGAACGGCGCGCGAAGGAGAAGGCCGACTTCGCCGACGCAACGAAGCGGCAGGTGACCCTGCTCGTCGTCGGCGCTGCGGTCATGCTGATGATCGGGGCCTACGCTCCCGAGAGCTTCATGTCGCACTTCATCGTCTTCGCGCTGGCCTGCTTCGTGGGCTTCCAGGTGATCTGGAACGTCAGCCACGCGCTTCACACGCCGCTGATGGCGGTGACCAACGCGATTTCGGGCATCATCGTCGTCGGCGCGCTGCTTCAGATCGGGGCGTCGAGTTTGCTGGTGGTGCTTCTGAGCTTCGTGGGAGTGCTGATCGCTTCCATCAACATCGTCGGCGGGTTCCAGGTCACGCGCCGGATGCTCGCCATGTTCCAGAAGTCGTGAGGAGGAGGTAGTCATGCTGTCCAACGGACTCGTCTCTGCCGCCTACATCGCGGCATCCGTCCTGTTCATCCTGTCACTCGGCGGGCTGTCGAACCAGGAAAGCGCCAAGCGCGCGGTCTGGTACGGCATCGCCGGCATGGCCGTCGCGGTGCTGGCCACAGTGCTTGCGCCGGGCGTCCAGAACCTCTGGCTGATCGTCGTGGCCATCGCGGCGGGCGCCTTCGCCGGCCAGTACGTGGCCGGTCGCGTCCAGATGACCGAGATGCCGCAACTCGTCGCGGCGCTGCACTCTTTCGTCGGTCTCGCGGCGGTGTTCATCGGGCTCAACGCCGACATCATGCTGAGTGCGGTGAACGAGATGAAGGCGCAGGGCGTCAACATGTTCGCCGCCGACCTGACGGCCTTCGGCGAGACGCTGTGGCACAAGGACCCGACCGAGGTCGCAATCCTGAAGGTCGAGGTGTTCCTCGGCATCTTCATCGGGGCCGTGACCTTCACCGGCTCGATTGTCGCTTTCGGAAAACTCGCGGGCAAGATCGATGGCAAGCCCAAGAAGCTGATGCTGCCGTCGGATGAAAGCCCGGTGCCCTTCATTTCGGGTCACTGGCTGAACGCGATCTCGCTGGCGCTCTGCCTGATCCTGGGGCTTCTGTACTTCAACGGCGCGGGCATCTGGACGATGGTTCTGGTGGCGCTGATCGCGGGCTTCATCGGCTGGCACCTGATCATGGGGATCGGCGGCGCGGACATGCCGGTCGTCGTCTCGATGCTGAACAGCTATTCTGGCTGGGCGGCGGCGGCCATCGGCTTCACGCTTGGCAACGACCTCCTGATCGTGACCGGCGCCTTGGTCGGCTCATCGGGCGCGATCCTGTCCTACATCATGTGCAAGGCGATGAACCGGCACTTCGTGAGCGTGATCCTTGGCGGATTCGGCGGCACGCAGGGCCCGGCGCAGGACATCGAGGGCGAACAGATCGCCATCGACGCCGATGGCGTCGCGGCGGCGCTGAACGAGGCGGACTCCGTCATCATCGTGCCGGGCTACGGCATGGCGGTGGCGCAGGCGCAGCAGTCGGTCAGCGAGCTGACGCGCAAGCTTCGCGCGCAGGGCAAGGAGGTCCGCTTCGCCATCCATCCCGTCGCGGGACGTCTTCCGGGGCACATGAACGTGCTTCTGGCCGAGGCGAAGGTGCCCTACGACATCGTGCTCGAAATGGACGAGATCAACGACGACTTCCCCAAGACCGACGTCGTCATCGTCATTGGCTCGAACGACATCGTGAACCCGGCGGCGCAGGACGACCCGAACTCGCCGATCGCCGGGATGCCGGTGCTCGAGGTCTGGAAAGCCAAGCAGGTCTTCGTGTCGAAGCGCGGCCAGGGCACGGGGTATTCGGGCATCGAAAACCCGCTGTTCTACAAAGAGAACACGCGGATGTTCTATGGCGACGCCAAGGCCAGCCTGGACAACCTGATGCCGAAGATCGACTGAGACGGTCTGGACTTCGGGCGCCCCATGCGGGCGCCCGACGTCCGTCAGGACCGGGAGAGCCGCAGGGCGCCCGAAGTGTAGTAGCAGCCCTGTGAGAACGTCCCGTCGATTTCGGTCGACTGGTAGGATTTCGACAGCCGTTCGAGGTCCTCTCCGAGCCTCTCGCAGCTTTCGTTCAGAAACAGCAGGATGAAATCGGGCGGCAGGTCCGCCTCGCCCTCCGCATACTTCATGGCTTCGGCCTGGTCCGGCTCGGACAGGTAGAAAGCCATGATGTCGCGAAAGACCGGCGCCTTCACGTCATAGAGGAAAAGGGGCACGTCACCGGCCTCGGCCGCGGCCTCCGCATGGGCGAGCAGGGCTTGGTAGGGATGCGAGGGGTTCTTGCGCACCGCCATCTGAGTGGCGCTGTGCGAGATCGAGACGGTGGCGTAGAGGGCGCAGAAGGCCATCGCCGGGACGGACGCCCACACCGGTCCCCGTAATGCCCGCGCCAGCGGGATAGCGAGCGCCAGAGCACCGAACGGCACGAGTTCGATGAAGTTGCGCGACGTCGCGAGCGGCGTGTGCAGGCTGAGGGCGCCGACCACGAAGACAAGCGCGCCGACGGTCCCGCCCGCCAGCATCAGAAGTTTCGCATCCCGGCGCGCGAAAAGGACAACGGCAAGACCAAGCATGGTGACCACGGCCACTACCCCGAGGGCCGCCACGGTCTCCGCGGTCTCGCCCGCAAGTCCGAGCGCGCCCGAGACCTTCCCCATGAGCAGGTCCAGACCCGGCCAGGCGGCGGCGATTCCCAGTTCGACGGCGTGCCTGGACCCAGTACGGATCCAGAAGTTGCCGCCGAGAAGGTCGGCCGTGGATCCGGCCGCAAGCTGAGCCGCAGGCCAGGCCGCGATCAGGCAGAAGACAGCCAGCGCGGCAAGGAAGGTACGAGGCGTCGGGCGCGTCAGCACAAGATAGGTCAGCGCCAGGGTGCCGAGGATGGCGCCAAAATAGTGCGTCAGGCCCAGAAGCAGGGCCGAGACGTAAAGCAGACGCCGGTCACGGGTCACGAGGGCGCGAAGGCAGAGACAGCCGAGGAACAGCAAAAGCGCGTAGCTGCGCGTCTCCTGCGCGTAATACACGGTCTGAGGGCTAAGAAGGACGAAGGCCGAGAGCACCAGCGTCGTCGTCAGCCCGAGGTGCCTGCGTAGGCTCAGAAGGACACCGAGACCCGCAAGCATGGCCACCACCGACAGCGCGCGGGTCGCGCTTTCGCCGCTGCCGAAGAGCGACATCCACGCCCAGAGGATGACCTGATAGAGCGGAGGGTGGACGTCCTCGAACGTCAGGCGAAGGGCGCTGCCCAGATCGTCGCGGCTGATGACAACGCTGTAAAGTTCGTCGAACCAATAGGAATAGGCGGCCTGAAGTCCTGGCACGGTCGCGGCCGCAAACCAGACCAACGCAGGGGCCAGGAGCGCCATGGCGGCGACCTGTGCGGTGCGGGGGTTGCGATGGTGTGTCGACTGCATGACCGGATCGATTCATGTTGACGCGCAGACGGTTGACCGCCTGACACGCTCGGGCGGCCGATGCTTGATGATGTAGGGTGCTCCTGCCTTGGGCACAGGGCGGGAGGCCCCGGAAAGGGTGCAAGAACTGTTTCCGCACACGAAAATTGACGATGCCGCGAGAGGCGGAAAGCCGCATTGATCGAACCTCTGCCGATGGTTAATTCACGACAATGCGATTCATTCTCTTCTTCCTGTTGGTCCTGTTTCCATTCGCCGCCCGCGCGGATGCGGTCTGCGATGACCTCTGGTTCACGCGAAACCTGGTCATGGACCGGGGGGGATACTGCTTTGGCTCCACCCTGGGCCAGTCCGTGTTCGGCAATGAGGGCTGCACCGGCAAGACCGCGGCCGTGTCCCGGCGCGACGCCGGTCTCGTCGAGCGCCTGATGGCTCGCGAGGCCGAGGAGACATGTCAGGTCGACACCTCGCGGCCTGCGCTCGACCTCGACGATCTGGCCGTGCGGCAACGGCTTGTCGACCTGCCCGTGCGGGACTTGACGGATTCGCTTTGCCTCGGCTGGAACGGACCCGAGACGCCGCTCCGCGCCGGACGCTCGGACGCGGCCGAGGCCTTGGGCGCGATCGCCACCGCGGACGTCGTTCGCTTCGCGCATTGGGAAGAGGAGGGGTGGCAGTACGTCACCGTCTTCAACAGCGATCTGTCCGTGAAAGCTGGCGGCTGGCTGGCGCCGGGTCTGGATGCAAACTGCACCGCCTACGCCGGCTGAGGCCGCCCGGGTTCCTCGCGGGACCCGGGCGGTGATCCTGTCAGGCGTGAGCCGAAACGCGGTGGCGCGGCGGTTGCATGACGATCGGGCCTTCGGTGAAGGTCGAGTAGTGGCAGGTCAGTTCGGTTCCGGCGGGGATATCCCTGACGGCATAGCCGTGGGTCCCGTCCGAAAAATCGAGGTTCGGCTCGTCGGCGTGGTTCATGAACCGGCCCTCGTCGGTCTCGAGGATGACGTAGCCGGGGTTGTTCCAGTCAGGATAGGCGTAGCGGTCGACGAACTCGCGCACGTGCTCGGGCAGCGTCGAAACCTTGTCGGCGGGGATGCGCTGGTCGAGCGTATCCTCGTGGGCCCAGACGTTCTGTCCGGCCTTGATGTCGTCGTGGCAGAAGACGCCCAGACCCTCGATCGAGGACGGGGCGAGGTAGCAGCGCACAAGCATCATGCGCCAATCCTCCGAAGGCGCCGGGCCGCCGGCCGGACGTTGTTTACCCGGACCGTCCGGTCCGACGCGGGGCGGTCCGCGCGTCGTGAATGTGCGCGCGTTTCGAGGAATTGCAAGTGGGGTCGGAAGGCGTCGGCGGATCAGATCTCGCGCCACTCTCCGGGGGCCAGTCCGTCCAGCGTCCAGTCGCCGATCCGCCACCTCACGAGGCGCAGCGTGGGAAGCCCGACGGCGGCCGTCATGCGCCGGACCTGGCGGTTCCGGCCCTCGGTGAGGGTGACCTCGATCCATCGGTCAGGCACTGATAGCCGGACCCTCACGGGCGGGTCCCGCAGCCACAGATCCGGCGGGTCGATGAGACGGACGCGCGCCGCCCGTGTCGGTCCGTCCTTCAGCATCACGCCCCTGCGCAGCGGATCGAGATCGGCGTCCAGCGGATCGCCTTCGATCTGGACGAGGTAGGTCTTCTCTGTCCGGGCAGTCGGCGACGCGATCCGTGCCTGAAGGCGCCCGTCGTCGGTGAGCATAAGCAGCCCTTCGGAATCGCGGTCGAGGCGCCCGGCGGGATACACGCCCGCAGGCAGGCCGAACGTCGACAGCGTCGGGCGGGGCGAGGGCGATTTCGCGTCGGTGAACTGGCTGAGCACGCCCCAGGGCTTGTTGAACAGGATCAGGGTCATGGCCCTTGGTAGCAGGGTGCGGGGTGATGCGAAAAGCGCACAAAACCGCCGACGACGAAGCCTGTGAAAATCCGTGCGAATTTCCTCTTGCACGACTCGGGCACAAGCCCCATATCACCCGCTCAAGACGCCAACGCACGCGCCTCTGGCCGGCATCGTCAAACGCCCGCGTTTACGCAGCGACGGTAACGTCTCCCTTGGAACTGAGCGGTCATATCTTGGCCGGGTCTTTTGGAGATGAACATGACGATGCATGACGTTGGGCTTCCCGCCCGCGATGACCTGTCGCCTTCCCGTGCCGAAGTTTATGCCCGCGTCCACGCCTTCGACAGGCCGACGCTCGTGCTGGACGTCGATCGGGTCGAGCACAACTTCGACGCTCTCCAGGCAGGTCTGGGCGACGCGCACATCCACTATGCCGTCAAGGCGAACCCGGCGCGCGAGATCATCGAGCGTCTGGTTCAGGTTGGCTCGCACTTCGATGCCGCCTCGCGCGGCGAAATCGAGCTTTGCCTCAGCCAGGGTGCCCGGGCCGAGACGATCAGCTTCGGCAACACCGTGAAGCGTCCGTCGGACATCGCCTTCGCCTACGAGGCGGGTGTGACCCTCTTCGCGGCCGACGCCGAGGAAGAGCTGCAGAAGATTGCCGAGAACGCACCCGGCGCGGGCGTCTACATCCGCCTGATCGTCGAGAACAGCCAGGCCGACTGGCCGCTCAGCCGCAAGTTCGGCTGCCACGGCGAGATGGCGCTGGCGCTTCTCGACCGCGCGAAAGAGCTTGGCCTCGACCCGGCCGGTTTCTCGTTTCATGTCGGTTCGCAGACCCGCCGGTCGGAAATGTGGGGCCCGGTTCTGGATCAGGTCCTGGCGGTCTGGGCTGCCGCGCATGAGGCGGGTCATAAGCTGCGCCTCCTGAACATCGGCGGCGGCTTCCCGGCGTTCTACGGCGAAGTCATCGAGCCTGCGACCGCCTATGCGGCCGGCGTCATGCGCCAGGTGCGCGCCCGCTTCGGCGACGTGCTTGTGATGGCCGAGCCCGGCCGTGGCATGGTCGCGGACGCGGGCGTGATCGCCGCCGAGGTTCTGCTGGTGAGCCGCAAGTCGGCAAACGAGCTGCACCGCTGGGTCTATCTCGACATCGGCAAGTTCTCGGGTCTGGCCGAGACGATGGACGAGGCAATCCGCTATCAGTTCGCCACGCCCCGCGACCACGAGGCGATGGGCCCCTGCATCCTCGCGGGTCCGTCCTGCGACAGCGCCGATGTGCTTTACGAGAAGAAGATGGTGTCGCTGCCCGTGGGCCTCACCGCCGGGGACCGCGTCGTGATCCGCAACTGCGGCGCCTACACCTCGAGCTATTCGTCGGTCGGCTTCAACGGCTTCCCGCCGCTGGACGTCTGCGTCATCTGAGCCTTGGCCTCATACGAGGACCTGAGAACCCCGGCCCCCGCGGCCGGGGTTTCGCATTCAAGACTTGATATACGTCAATGCGGGCTCGGTTCGCGCATCATATTCGCATTACAGAATATGATGCAGGAGGCTCTCATGGCCCTTTCGACTTCACCCGCCGTCACTCGCTGGTCGCCACTGTACTTCCTGTCCTCTGTCGGGGCAGGGGGCCTTGTGGTGACGTTCTTCATGTACCTGATGTTCTGGGTGCCGCACCCAGACAGACCTGTGCCCGTGTTCGAGGATATCTCGGCCGCCTTCGCAAGTGGTCAACCCGCTCTTCAGGCTTCCATCGCTATCGCTCTTCTGGGTGTGGCATGGTTCGCCTGGCGAACGTTCGCGCTTCTCGCCTTCAACCTCCGCAGGGTCGGTGCCTTCCGCGCCTCCGAAGCTGGTCGGGCGCACGCGGCATCGAACGCAGGTACACAAATGATGGCTCTGCCGCTGGCGCTCGCCATGGCTGTCAATGTGGCGTTCATCGTGGGCCTAGTCTTTGTTCCAGGTCTGTGGGGCGTTGTCGAACTTCTATTTCCCTTCGCCCTTGCGGCCTTCGTGCTGATCGGCGCCATGGCGTTCCGACAACTCGGCGCGTTCCTCGGACGGGCCCTGTCGTCCGGCGGTTTCGACTGCGCGGCCAACAACTCGTTCGCGCAGCTGCTGCCTGCCTTCACTTTGGCGATGGTCGGCGTCGGCCTCGCCGCTCCGGGGTCCATGAGCGGCTCGGCCACAGTTGCGGGGATCAGCGTCATCCTCTCGGGGTTCTTCCTCGTCGCCGCCATAGTGATCGGCGCCGTGGCGATGGTTCTCGGGGTCAGGTCGATGATGGAGAATGGCGTCTCGGTCGAGGCCGCGCCCACCCTCCTGATCGTGCTTCCGCTCGTTACGGTGGCCTCGATCCTTCTCCTGCGCCAGTGGCACGGGCTTCACGTTCACTTCGACGGCCACAGCGGTCCGGCCGAGACGCTCGTTTTCCTCAGCCGCATGGTGTCGCTGCAAGTCCTCTTTGCGATGTTCGGCCTCCTCGTCCTGGCCAGGGTCGGCTACTGGCAGCGCTTCGTCTTCGGCGCCGAGACCTCGGCGGGGTCCTATGCGCTGGTCTGTCCGGGCGTCGCCTTCTCGGTCCTTCTCCAGTTCTGGATCAACAAGGGTCTTGTCGCGACCGGCCTGATCGCGAAGTTCGGCATCGCCTATTGGGGCCTGACGGCTGTAGCGCTGGTCGCGCAGGCGGCGATGATCGTCCTTGTGCTGCGGCTGAACCGGCAGCACTTCGGGCAGTCGAGTGTGGCGGCTGTCCCCGCTGAATGAGCCAGGTCGCGAGTGAGGTGGCCTCGTCCCTTGTGCGGGGCGAGGCCGTTTCTCTTGTCAGCACCGAGGGTTCCGTGCTTCCTCAACGGCATGAAAGCCCCCTCCGAGACACCGCTCTGCCAGTCGCTTCCCGCCACGGTTCCCTTCGTGGGACCGGAGGCTCTCGAGCGCTGCCGGGGCAAACGCTTCGCGGCGCGGCTTGGCGCGAACGAAAGCGTCTTCGGGCCCTCACCGCAGGTGATCGAGGCCATCCGCGCCGCCGCACCCGAGGCCTGGATGTATGGCGACCCCGAGAGCCACGACCTGCGTGCCGCGCTGGCCCGGCGCCTTGGCATTGCGCCGGACGAGATCGTGGTCGGCGAGGGGATCGACGGCCTTCTCGGCTACGCCGTTCGCCTCTATGTGGAGCCGGGCGACGCCGTCGTGACCTCGGACGGGGCCTATCCGACGTTCAACTATCACGTCGCCGGCTTCGGCGGCCGACTGGTCAAGGTGCCCTACGTCGACGATCACGAGGATCCGCAGGCGCTGCTGGACGCGGCGCGCAGCGAGCGGGCCAAGTTGATCTATCTCGCCAACCCGGACAACCCGATGGGCTCCTGGCACGACGGCGCGCGCATCGAGGAGATGATCGCCGCCCTTCCCGACGAGTGCCTTCTCGTGCTCGACGAGGCTTACGCCGAGTTTGCGCCGAAGGGCACGATGGCGCGGATCGACGTTGCCGACCCCCGCGTGATCCGGATGCGCACCTTCTCGAAGGCGCACGGGCTGGCGGGAATGCGGGTGGGCTATGCCTTCGGCCATGCCGAGGTGATTCGTGGCTTCGAGAAGGTCCGCAACCACTTCGGGATGAGCCGGATCAGCCAGGCGGCGGCGCTCGCGGCCCTGGGCGACGAAGGCTGGATCGGCGAGGTCCGCATCGAGGTCGAGGCCGCACGCGCCCGGATCGCGGCCATCGCACGGGACAACGGCCTGACGCCGCTGCCGTCGGCCACCAACTTCGTGACCATCGACTGCGGGCGGGACGGAGCCTTTGCGCGGGCGGTGCTCGAGGCGCTCGCGGACCGCGACGTCTTCGTCCGGATGCCCTTCGCCTCGCCCGGAAACCGCTGCATCCGCGTCAGCGCCGGCCGCACCCCCGACCTCGACCGGCTGGAAGGCGCGCTGCCCGATGCGCTGAAGGCTGCGCAGGCGGGCTGAGCTAACGCAATTTTCAGCCTGACCGACGCACATTCCGCGCTATGATCCGCGAGAAAGGATCTTGCGAAGGTGCCGCGCATGAGGGTTCCCGACTACACGAACGCCTTCCTGGTGTCCGCCTTCGTCCTTGTCTTCATGGCGCTGGTTTCGGTCTGGGCCATGTGGGGGCTTCTGATCGCCGGGCTTGTCAGCTGGATCGCCGACCGCCTGATGACGGTCGACTTCCGCAATCGACGCTCGAGCTAGGCGTCACGCCTCGGCGGCGATGACCTCTGCTGCCTTGACGACGCCGCCGGGTGCGTGCGGCAGGCCAACGGCCTTCATCCCCGCCTCCATCGTGGCGAGCGCGCCCAGGATCATCTGCGCGCTGACGTGACCCATGTGGCCGAGGCGGAAGAAGTGGTGCCACGCCGGGTCGTCCGGCTCGGTCATGCCGAGGCCGATGCCAAGCGTCAGGCCCGCCTTGTCCTCGCACCAGCGCCGCAGCGCCGTCGCCCTTTCCGAGCCCGCGCGGAAGGCGGTGACGGAATGGCCGCGCAACTCGCGCTGGCGGACGTTGAGTTCGAGCGTGCCCTCGGTCCCCCAGTGCTCGGCCGCCGCCCACACCGCGCGGGCGAGGCTGGCATGGCGCGACCAGACGTTCTCCAGCCCTTCTTCCTCGATCATGTCGAGCGCCTCGCGCAGCCCATGAAGGTGGAGCGTGGGCGCGGTGCCGCCGAAGTAGTTCGAGAAGATCTTGGGGAAAGCACGCGGCCGCCAGTCCCACGCCCATGTCACGCAGTTCGCCGTGTCGCGCGCGCGGTCTGCCTTGTCGTTGAACCACACGAAGGCGAGTCCCGGCGGCGTCATCAGACCCTTCTGCGAGCCGGCGAGCATGACATCGACGCCCCAGGCGTCCATCTCGAAGCGGTCGCAGCCGAGGGACGCCATGCAGTCGACCATCAGAAGAGCCGGGTGTCCGGCGGCGTCGATGGCGGCCCGCACGGCGGGAATGTCCGTGCGCAGCGACGTCGAAGTGTCGGTGTGGACGGCGAGCACGGCCTTGTAGCCCCGGTCGTCCGTCTTCAGCCGCTCGGTCAGCGCCGCCATGTCGATCGGGTCGCGCTTGCCGAAGTCCATGATGTCGACCTCGACGCCCAAGACCCGCGCGATCTCGGCCCAGCCATGCGAGAAGCGGCCCGTCGCCGGGACGAGGATGCGATCGCCGCGCGACAGCGTGTTGGTCAGCGCCGCCTCCCAAGCCCCGTGACCGTTGGTGATGTAGATCGTCACGTTATGCTCGGTCCGCGCCACCGCCTTCAGGCTGGCCACCAGTGCGGGCATCATGGCAGGCAGGGCGCCTTCGTAGATGTTGGGCGAGGTCCGGTGCATGGCGCGCAGTACGCGCTCGGGCGTGACGGAGGGGCCGGGAATGGCGAGGTAGCTGACGCCGTGGGCGAGGGACATGGGAAACGGGCTCCGAAAAGGCAACGCCATCGATTAGGCGGCGCGCGCGGAAGGGTCAATGACCTCCGGGGGCGCGGTGCTTGTGCGCGGGGGGAGCGAAGGTTAGTCAGTCGTGACTGAGCAAGCACGAGGCAGCGTGGCCGACACCGTCACAACCGGATCCGGATACACGGGCAGCGCCACCGAGCGCGGCCTTCTGTCGTGGGTCTGGCACGACTACCTGCGCCCGCACATGGGTCGCCTGGCCATCGCGATGATCTTCATGGCGATCGAAGGCGCAATGCTGGGTGCGATCTCGTATATAGTGCAGCCGATGTTCGACCAGGTCTTCGTCGCCAAGGATCGGGGCGCGGTCTACTGGGTCGCGGGTGCTCTGGGCGGGATCTTCATCCTTCGCGCGATCTCGGACTTCTCGCACCGCGTCATCATGAACGGCATCGGGCTCGACATCATCACCGCGATGCAGCGCGACATGGTGCGCCACCTCCTGACGCTCGACAGCGCCTATTTCCAGGCCAATCCGCCGGGAACGCTGATCGAGAGGGTCCGGGGCGACACCACGGTGGCGAACCAGATCTGGATGCAGGTCCTCGGCACCGCCTGGCGCGAGGTCGTCTCCATCGCCGCACTGCTCGCGGTCGCGATCTCGGTCGACTGGCGTTGGACGCTCGTCGCAATCGCGGGTCTTCCAGTGCTGATCGGGCCGATCCTGGGGATGCAGCGCTATGTCCGAAAGAAGTCTTTCGCCGCGCGCGAGGCGGCGGCGAAGCTGTCGACCCGGCTCGACGAGATATTCCACGGCGTCAACACCATCAAGCTGAACACCTCCGAAGCGCACGAATCCGAGCGTTTCGAAACCGTGATGCGGCGTTACATGGGGCAGGAGATGAAGGCCCGGATCGGGCGCGCGGGCGTGCCGTCGACGATGGACGTCGTCGCGGCCTTCGGTTTCGCGGGCGTGGTGATCTACGGCGGCAACGAGATCATCGACGGCGAGAAGACCGTGGGCGAGTTCATGTCCTTCTTCACCGCCATGGGTCTTCTGTTCGAACCCATGCGCCGGATCGCCAACATCTCGGCCAACTGGCAGTCGGCCAGGGCCAGCCTCGAGCGGATCCAGTCTGTGTTCCAGGCCGCACCGACGATCCTGTCGTCCGCCCGGGCGTCCGCTGCGCCGTCCGATCCGGGTGGGGCGGACGTGGTCTTCGAGGACGCGGTCGTGGCCTACGGCGGGGAGCGCGCGTTGAACGGCGCGACCTTCACAGCCAGGGCGGGCGAGACGACGGCGCTCGTGGGCGCGTCGGGAGCGGGCAAGTCGACGCTCTTCTCGGCCCTGACGCGGCTGGTGGACGTCGAGGCGGGACGGATCCTTGTAGGCGGAGTGCCAGTGCGCGAGATGAGCCTGCCGGACCTTCGCGCCCTCTTCTCGGTCGTGACGCAGGACGCGCCCATGTTCGACGAAACCCTGCGGGACAACATCACGCTCGCGACCCCCGGAGTGGACGAGGCGCGTCTCAGGTCCGCGCTGAACGCGGCGCACCTCGAGGCTTTCGTCGACGGGCTTCCCAGGGGGCTGGACACCCCGGCCGGGCCGCGCGGCTCGCAGCTTTCGGGCGGACAGCGCCAGCGCGTCGCCATCGCGCGGGCGATCCTGCGGGACGCGCCGATCCTTCTGCTGGACGAGGCGACAAGCGCCCTCGACGCCGAAAGCGAGGCCCGGGTGCAGGAGGCTCTGGAGACGTTGTCCCAGGGCCGCACGACACTGGTCATCGCACATCGGCTGTCGACCGTGCGGCGCGCGGACAAGATCGTCGTGATGGAGGCGGGACGGGTCGTGGACGAGGGTCGCCACGACGAGCTCATGGATCGCGGCGGTGTCTATGCCCGGCTGCACGCGCTTCAGTTCAGCGCGACCTGAACCTGTCGTAACGCCGTAGCAGCGTTTCGGGGTCCGCCCCGGCGGCGAAGCGTGCAAGCGTAACAAGGTTGCCGGACACTCGGCGTGTCCATCCTTCGCTTTCGTAACGGTCGGCCAAGGTCAGCGCGTCTGCCCGGAGCGGCATCAGGCGGCCCTTCAGCCGACGGGCGAGCGCCACGTCCTCCATCAGAGGCAGTTCGGGGAAGCCGCCCACATCCTCCAGCGTCCGGCGTGCAACGAGCAGCCCCTGGTCGCCATAGGGCAGGCCAAGGAGGCGCGACCGCAGGTTCGCCCCCCCTGCGACGACCCCCGGAGCAAAGCCCGAGGCGCGGAATCTCAGGCGGAAATATCCGGCGCGCGTCGGATGGTGCTCGATGAGCCGTCGCGCCTCCATCGTCCAGCCTTCCGACAACCAGGTGTCGGCGTGGAGGATCAGGACGAAGGGGGCCCTCGCCGCCGCCACGCCGCGCGCGATCTGGCCGCCGCGCCCGGGCGCGCCGGTCACCAGAGTCGCGCCAAGGTGATCCGCGATTTCCTTGATCCCATCCGTCGAACCGCCGTCCGAGATGACCATGTCGCGCACCAGCCCTTCCGTCGCGCCCAACAGAAGCGCGTCGCAGGTCGCGGGCAGGGATGCCGCGGCGTTCAGCGTGGGAATGACGATGGAAAGCGGTGCGGGCATGGGTGGTGACTGGAACGGTTGTCCCTATATTGGGTCCAAACGTCAGGGGAGGCCAGCATGGCCGCGCGCAGGGTCTATCGCATCACCGGAACGGACCGCGAGACGTTCCTCCAGAACCTCGTCACAAATGACGTCGGCCGCCTGAAGGACGGACTCGTCTGGACCGCGCTTCTGTCGCCGCAGGGCAAGTACCTCGCGGACTTCTTCCTGGTGCCGGACGGCGAGGCGATCCTCCTCGACGTCGACGCCGACCTCGGGCCGGGACTGGCGCAGCGGCTGGGAATGTATCGGCTGAGAGCGGACGCGAGGATCGAGGAGACGGACATAGCTGTCGCGCGGGGGACAGGGGACGCTCCGGATGGCGCCTTCGCCGACCCGAGGCATCCGGAGCTAGGCTGGCGCGCCTATGACGGTCGCGCCGGAGAGGAGGCCGACTGGGAGGCCGTCCGCATCCGCGCAGGCGTGCCGGAAAGTGGCGTCGACCTGATCCCGAACGACAGCTATCCGCTGGAAACCGGCTTCGAGCGGTTCCACGGGGTCGATTTTCGCAAGGGCTGCTATGTCGGGCAGGAGGTGACGGCGCGGATGAAGCACAAGACCGATCTGAGGAAGGGACTTGCGCGGGTTTCGCTTGCGGGGAACGCCAGGCCCGGAGCGGCGATCATGTCGGACGACGGACGCGAGGCGGGTGTCCTCCGTTCGGTCGCGGGAGACCGGGGGCTGGCCTACCTTCGCTTCGACCGCACCGGCGGATCCCTGACGGCTGACGGTGCGGCGGTCGAGGTTCTCGATCAGATCTGAGATTCCTTCCAGTCCGCGGCGACGGTTCGAAGGGCGGCGAGAACCGCTGTCTGGGCTGGCGTCGGCACCCAATCCGCGCGACTTGTGATCCCGATCGGTCTCGGACGATCGGCGAGGGTGACGGGCAGTTCCCGCATCAGCCCCGTCCGGACCTCCGTCGCGACCTGGTTCCGCGAGATGATGGTGAGACGCCGACCCGACTGCAGAAGCCCGCGCACCATCACCATCGACGACGTCTCGACCAGTTCGGGCAGGGCGGCGCGCAGGAGGTCGGGCAGCGCGGCCTCGATCCAGGTTCGCGTCGGGGTCCCGAGAGGCGAGAGAACCCAAGGAAAGTCTGTGAGGCGTCCTGTCGGATCGGGCAGGCCCAGAAGCGGATGTCCCGGCCCGCAAAAGACGCCGAGACGGTCCGCGAACATCGGCTCCTGCACCATGTCGGGCGGGCAGGGGTCGCGCAGGGCGCCGACCATCAGGTCGAGGTCGCCTTGCCGCAGCGCCCGGAGGAGGTCGGGGTAGGGTCCGTCGATGATCTGAACGCGCAGCGGCCCGGCGCCTGCCGTCACGCGATCGACCACCTCGGGAAGCACGGTCGACCGGGCGAGGGGCAACGCGCCGATCCGGATGCCCGGCAGCGCCCGCCCATGCCGCTGTGCGATCTCGCTGAGGCCCTGTCGCAGTTCCGCAAGCATCAATCGCGTCGCCCGCGACAGACGCAGCGCGGCGCGGGTGAGCGCCGTGCCCGAAGACGTTGTCTCGAAGAGCGCGAGGCCCGTCGCCAGCTCCAGATCCCGCGCGGCGCGATGCACGGACGGCTGAGCGAGCCCGAGCGCACGGGCGGCCGCCGAGAACGAGCGTGCGTCGTCGATGGCCACGAGCGCGCGCAGATGCGCTGCCGTCAGCCGCGCCGCCACCTTGGATGGCCTCGGTGTCCGCGCGCGACGGTACGCCTCGGTCAGGCCGGTCTCGAGGGTGTCGAGGCCGCGTTCCGACCTGAATGCGAGGATGCGCCCTTCGTCGCTCGGCGTCAGACCGCGGCCGTGCCGCACGAAAAGGGAGGCCCCGACGGCGGCCTCGAGCCGCGCAAGACCCTGCGTGATCGCTGGCTGCGACAGGTGGACGACCTCGGCCGCGCGTGTGATGCTTCCCGCTCGGCAGATGGCAACGAAGGCTCGCAGATGGCGCAGGTTCAGATGGGCGGGATCGATCATGTCCGGAGGGTCTATAGCCTGACTGAATATCGCCCGTACGATACGAATTGGCAATTCCGGGCGGTTGGACGGACTTTGCGAAGCGACAGGGAAGAGGAGAGATGCGATGTCCGCAGGCAATACCGCGCTGGTCATTTCGGCGCACTCGGCCGATTTCGTATGGCGCTGCGGCGGGGCCATCGCGCTGCATCAGCAGATGGGCTACGCCGTAACCGTCGTCTGCCTGTCCTATGGCGAGCGCGGCGAAAGCGCCAAGCTGTGGAAGCAGGAGGGAATGACACTCGAACGTGTCAAGGACGCGCGCCGGGCCGAGGCCGAGGCCGCCGCGCGCGCTCTAGACGTCCACGACATCCAGTTCTTCGACTGCGGCGATTATCCCCTCGACCTCGATCGCGCGCAGAAGGACCGGCTGGTCGATGTCATCCGCACAGTGCAGCCGAGCTTCATGCTGTCGCATTCGCAGTACGACCCTTACAATACCGACCACATGTACGCGACGAAACTCGCCCTCGAGACGCGGATGATCGCCCAGGCCTGGGGTCACAACCCCGGCCAGCAGGTGCTTGGCGCGCCGCAGCTCTACCTCTTCGAGCCGCACCAGACCGAGCAGATGGGCTGGAAGCCGAACACCTTCCTCGACATCACGCCGGTGTGGGACAAGAAGCGCGCCGCGATCGAATGCATGGAGGGGCAGGAGCACCTGTGGGAATTCTATACCCGCGTGGCGCAGCAGCGCGCGAACCACTTCAAGCGCAACTCGGGCGGGCAGTCGGGCGGGCGCGACTGCAAATATGCCGAAGGCTTCCAGTCGATCTTCCCCCGCACGGTGGACGAGCTGTGAGGGCCGCGACATGAGCCGCCCGACCATGCCCGTCGCCGACCTCGCCCACCTCGGCCATGTCGAGGTGCTGACCGACCGTTACGACGAGAGCCTCGACTTCTTCACCCGCGTCTATGGGCTGAAGCTGTCGGGCGAGGAGGGCGGCTCGGCCTATCTGCGGGCCTGGGACGACTACGAATTCCATTCGATGAAGCTGACGGCAGCCGACACGACCGGGGTGGGACACATCGCCTACCGCGTCTCGTCGCCCGAGGCGCTGGAACGGCGCGTCGCTGCCATCGAGGCGTCGGGGTATGTCACGCACGGCTGGACCGACGGCGACCTCGGCCACGGCCGGGCGTTCCGCTTCGAGGATCCCTTCGGGCATGTCTTCGAGATCTATTGGGACACGGTGCGCTACGAAGCCCCCCCTGATGATGCTTCGGCGCTCAAGAACCTGTCCTCGCGCTACCACGCGCAAGGCGTTTCGCCGCGCCGTATCGACCACGTCAACGTCCTCGGCGGGGACGTCACGGCCTTCCGCGACTGGGTCGACGCCTGCCTCGGATCGCGCGTGACCGAGTACATCCAGCTCGACAACGGAAGGATCGGCGGCTGCTGGTTCTCCTGCAACAACAAGACATACGACCTCGTCTGCTCGGAAGAGCGCGGCGGAGGCGCGGGGCGGCTGCATCACGTCACCTACGCCACCGACACGCGCGAGGACATCCTGCGCGCGGCCGACATCTATCTCGAGAACGGGGTCCACATCGAGACGGGACCGCACAAGCATGCCATCCAGGGCTCGTTCTTCCTCTACGCCTGGGAGCCGGCCGGAAACCGGATCGAGCTGGCGAACGCCGGCGCGCGTCTGATCCTCGCGCCCGACTGGGAGCCGGTCGTCTGGACCGAGGCGGATCGGAAAAAGGGACAGGCCTGGGGGCTGAAGACGATCGAGACGTTCCATACCCACGGGACGCCGCCGGTGAAAAAGGACTGAGGAGCGGGGCGTCGCCTCCGTCTCGCCGTCGGCCTTCGCCGCGGCGGGTATTTGGAAAGAGATGAAGATGGGAAAAGTCGTCACCGACATCCGGCGCGCCGACGCCGACCTGATCCGCCGCCTGGGAGAGGCGGGCGTCGCCACGGTTCACGAGGCGCAGGGGCGCAAGGGTTTGATGGCGGCGAACATGCGGCCGATCCAGCGGGATTTCGGCATGGGGGGCAGCGCCGTCACGATCAGCGCGCCACCGGGCGACAACTGGATGATCCATGTCGCCATCGAGCAACTCCGCGAGGGCGACGTGCTGGTGCTGGCCACGACGGCGCCGTCGCCCATGGGCTATTTTGGCGATCTTCTGGCGACCTCGGCCATGGCCCGTGGCTGTCGCGCGGCGGTTCTGGACTGCGGGGTGCGGGACACGCGCGACTTGCGTGGCATGGGTTTCGCGGTGTGGTCGACGGCGGTCTCGGCCGCGGGCACGGTGAAGGAGACCGTGGGCAGCGTGAACGTACCAGTCGTCTGCGCGGGCGCGCTCGTGAACCCGGGCGACATCGTGGTCGCGGACGACGACGGCGTCTGCATCGTTCACTTGGCGGAGGCCGAGGCGGTGATGGCGCAGGCCCAGGCCCGCATCGATGCCGAAGCCGGAAAGCGCAAGCGGCTGGCCTCCGGTGAGCTTGGGCTCGACATCTACGACATGCGCGGCCGGCTGGCCGAGAAAGGCCTTAGGTATGAGTGACGGCCTCCGCTGCATGTGGATGCGCGGCGGCACCTCGAAGGGCGGATACTTCCTCGCGGCCGATCTGCCTGAGGATGCGAAGGCCCGGGACCGCGTGCTTCTGGGGGTCATGGGCTCCCCCGATCCGCGGCAGATCGACGGGATGGGTGGCGCCGACCCTTTGACATCGAAGGTCGCGGTGGTCCGTCCGTCGCAGAGGCCGGGCATCGACGTCGACTACCTGTTCCTCCAGGTCTTCGTCGACCGAGCGGTTGTCTCGGACGCGCAGAACTGCGGCAACATCCTTGCCGGCGTCGGGCCCTTCGCCATCGAGCGAGGGCTTGTCGCGCCGCAGGGCGACGAAACGCCCGTGACGATCTACATGGAGAACACGGCGCAAGTGGCCGTGGCGCGGGTCGCGACGCCCGCCGGCAAGGTTCGATACGAGGGCGAGGCCCGGATCGACGGAGTGCCCGGCACCGCCTCTCCGGTGCCGATCGAGTTTCGCGACACGGCGGGATCGACCTGCGGCGCGCTCTTTCCTTCGGGTCGCGTGATGGATGTCATCGACGGGATCGAGGCGACGCTCATCGACAACGGCATGCCCTGCGTGGTCATGCGCGCCTCGGACCTGGGTATCGCGGGAGACGAAACGCCCGAGGCGCTGGAGGCCGACGACGCGCTGCGCGCACGGCTCGAGTCCCTCCGTCTGGCGGCGGGACCGCTGATGAACCTGGGCGATGTGGCGCAGTCCTCGGTGCCGAAGATGACGATGGTCTCGGCTCCGCGTGCGGGAGGGGCGATCTCGACCCGGACGTTCATTCCACACCGATGCCATAAGACCATAGGCGTTCTGGGCGCGGTCAGCGTCGCTACGGCCTGCCTGACGCCGGGTGCGGTGGCGCACGACCTGGCGGTCCTGCCGGACGGCGAGGCGCAGGCGCTGTCAGTCGAGCATCCGACTGGAGAAATGACGGTCCTGGGTCACGTAGAGGACGGCGTCGTGACCCGCGCCGAAGTCCTGCGCACGGCGCGCAAGCTCATGGACGGCACGGTCTATCTCGTAATCCACCGCAATTGAGAGATTTACGCGCCCTCGTGTGATCCGGGGGGTGTCGTGGCGCGTATCGAGGCTATGATAACGCTCGAGATCGGCATCGCGCGGTCGGGACGACCCCCGTCTGCGGCGGTGGTAACAAGGACGCTGCGGAAGGAACGGACGATTCCGACACCCTCGGAACAGACCGGATGGATGATCGCCGTCAGGGATCGGCGTGACCGCGCAGCCTTTTGCGCGCTCTTCGACCATTTCGCGCCCCGCCTGAAGGGCTTCGTCATGCGCTCGGGCACCACGGCCGCCGAGGCCGAGGACATCGTGCAGGACGTGATGCTGTCCGTCTGGCGAAAGGCGCATCTGTTCGATCCGCATCGGGCCGAAGCCTCGTCCTGGATCTATCAGATCGCGCGGAATCGTCAGATCGACATCATCCGCAAGGCCCGCCGCCTGGTGCCCGAGGAGCTTGCGGAGCCGCCTGGCACCGAGCCCGATCCGGCCCAGATCGTCGCGGTGGAACAGGAGACGGGCAAGCTGCGCGCCGCCTTGAGGCGGCTGAAGGGAGAGCAGCGCGAGGTGATCGAAAAGGCCTATCTGGGGGAACTGTCTCATCAAGAGATCGCGAACCAGACGGGGCTGCCGCTCGGGACGATAAAATCACGCATCCGGCTCGGGATGCAGCGTTTGAGACACGAACTGAAGGATCTGGAAGAATGACCGCCATTGGCCATCACACGCCTGACGCGATGTTGGCAGCCTATGCCGCCGGAAGCCTGCCGCATCCGTTCGCGGTGGTGATCGCGACACACGTCTCGATGTGCGAGGACTGCCGTGCGGCGCTCGAGGCGCATCAGGCCGCGGGCGGTGTCGTTCTGGACGAGACCGCGGGCGAAGCGCTGTCAGAGCGTCTGCGCGACCGGGTTCTCGGCCATCTGGACGATGCCGTAGAGGATACGCCGGTCCATGCCCGGACCGGCATCTATCCCGCACCGGTCGTCGCGGCGATGAGCGGCCGTGCCCCGCGCTGGAAGGCCCTGGGCATGGGCGTGAAGCAGGACATCCTGTCAGCGGATGGCGAAGGATCGCTGCGGCTGCTCTATATCCCTTCCGGCCAGGCCGTTCCCGATCACGGGCACCGGGGGACCGAGCTGACGCTTGTCCTTCAGGGCAGCTTCAGCGACGTCACAGGGCGCTTCGGCGTCGGCGATGTCGAGGTCGCGGATGAGGATCTGGAGCATACGCCGACCGCGGATGAGGGCCTGCCCTGCATCTGCCTTGCCGCGACTGACGCGCCCCTCCGCTTCAGCGCGCTGCTTCCAAGGCTTCTTCAGCCCATCTTCCGGATCTAGCGGCCTCGATAGGCCGCAAGGTCGGGCAGAAGGTCGAACGCGCGGATGGCCCAGGCGAAGGGTTTCGGGAAGTCGGTGCGGAAGCGCCGGCTTTTCATCGCATCCAGGACATGACGCGCGGCGTCTTCGGGCTCCATGATCTGCGGCATCTTGAAGGCGTTCTTCGCCGTCAGGCGCGTGCGGATGAACCCGGGATTGACGAGCCGGACCGTGACGCCGGTGTTCTTCAGATCGTGGCGCATCGTCTCGGCCAGGCTGATAAGTCCCGACTTCGATGCGCCGTATCCTATGTTGGCCGGCAGGCCGCGATATCCGGCAAGCGAGCCGACGATGGTGATGTCGCCCGCTCCCCTCCGGACGAAACGAGGTACGACTTCGCCCAGAACGCGGAGCGCGCCCATGAAGTTGACGTCGGCGATCTTCAGCGCCTGCTCGGTGTCCCAATCGCTTGCAGCCATCGGCTCGTAGGCGCCCGCGTTGTAGATGAGGCCGTCGATCTCGCCAGCTTTCTCGACCGCCGCTCGCACGGCATCGAGGTCCGTCACGTCGAGCGGCAGAACGCGAGCGCTGCCCAGATCAGCGGCCAGGCTCTTCAGCCGGTCCTCGCTACGGGCGGACAGGACAAGATGCGCGCCTTCCCGATCAAGCCGCTTTGCCAGGTCGCGACCCAGGCCCTCCGAGGCCCCGATCAGCCAGAATGTCTTATCTTTCAGGTCGGTCATGGGCGTCTTTCAAGTGAATGAGCGTCGGTGACGAGGTCGTTGGGTGGGGGCGGAGCGCTGGAAAAAGGCGCTCGCTTCGCCCACAGCTTGATCGCCTGCCAATGGATCAGCCCCACCACCCGAGCAGCCCCCAGAGGACGGCGGAGGGCGGCGGCCAGCAGCGAGGCGGCGGTGGCGGGACGTCGACTGCCGGACAGGGTCGCCAGCACGCCGTCCTCGCCGTTGCGAAAGTCGATCCGGACGCGGACGGCGTCGTCGTCGAGCCCGATATTGAAGCGATAGGAGCCCTCGACCTTCTGGAACGGCGAGACGTGCATCGCCTTTTCGGCCTCCAGCGTGTCATCATAGCCGATGGGCTCGAAACCTGGCCGGACGCAGACATAGCAGTGCCTGTGACCGAAGGTATTGTCGACTTCGGCGATCACGGCGCGGGGCACGCCCTCGACCAGGGCGAACCACAGACTGATGGGATTGAAGTGCAGGCCGAGGAATGTCGGCTGGGTGAGAAGAAGAATGCGCGCATCCGGATAGGGAAAGCCGCGTTCCGCCAGAACCTCGCGCGCCCAGGCCGCTGCGCGTCCCTCTCCGCGCGGTCCGCCATGACGGATGTCGTGGACGGACCAGAGATTGAAGCGGTTCCGCGAGAAGGGGATCGGCGTGGCGGCGGCTTTCTCGGGCTCGAGCAGCACGTAGTCCACGCCATAACGGAACGCATTCGATACGCGTCCCCGGCGCGCGTGGGTGGTATGGCCCTGGATGTGGTCGAGCATGATGGGTGAGTTACGCACAACCATCGGTCGCGGTTCAACTTTTTCCATCACGAATGAACCGGATAGCCGTACGCCGCGTATCATGCGAAGGTAAAAAGAAAGGCGAGGCAGTCATGTTCGACACGGCAGAGGCCCCCGGCCGCAGGATCGCGGTCATCGGGTCGGGCATTTCGGGACTCGCCGCGGCGCACTACCTCTCCTCCGATCACGATGTCACCCTCTACGAGGCTGCCCCCCGTCTCGGCGGACATGCCCGCACCGTGATGGCGGGCCGGAACGGCGACGTGGCCGTGGACACGGGCTTCATCGTCTTCAACTACGCCACCTATCCGCACCTTACCCGCCTTTTTGGCGAGCTCGACGTCCCCGTGATGAAAAGCAACATGAGCTTCGGCGCCAGCATCGACGGCGGGCGGATCGAGTACGGCCTGACCACGCCGCGCAGCCTCGTCGCGCAGAAGCGCAACCTGTTTCGGCCTCGTTATTACGGCATGATCGCCGACATCCTCCGCTTCGGGAAGCGCGCGGTCGCGGCGGCGACGGACGACGACAAGACCATCGGAGAGCTGATCGAGGAGCTTCGGCTGGGCTACTGGTTCCGCCACTACTACCTGATGCCCATGTGCGGCGCGATCTGGTCGACGCCGGTGTCCGAGATCGACGGTTTCCCCGCACGCTCGCTGGTCCAGTTCTTCCGGAACCACGCGCTCTTGGCCTTCACGCCCGAGCACCAGTGGTTCACCGTCAAGGGGGGCAGCATCGAGTATGTTCAGCGGATCGAGGCCTCGCTTCTGCGGAACCGGGCGACGATCCTCAAGGGCACGCCTGTGGGGAAGGTTCACCGCACGGACGTGGGCGTCATCGTGTCCTCGCCAGCGGGCGAGCAGGCGTTCGACGAGGTGGTCTTCGCCTGCCACTCCGACCAGGCTCTGAAGATCCTGGGCAGCGAGGCGACGGCGGATGAGCTCTCGGCCCTGTCCGCCATCCGCTACCAGACGAACAAGGCCGTGCTGCACCGCGACCCGAACCAGATGCCGCGCCGCAAGGCCTGCTGGTCGTCCTGGGCCTATCGAAGCCAGGACGGAGCCATCGGCGTCACCTACTGGATGAACCGCCTCCAGGGGATCCCGGACGACGAACCGATGTTCGTCACCCTGAATCCGCCCGTGCCGATCCCGGACGAATTGGTCTATGACCGCGTGGATTACGAGCATCCGATGTTCGATCGCGCCGCGATGAACGCACAGCGCCGGATACGTACGCTGCAGGGGCGCAATCGAACCTGGTTTGCCGGCGCGTGGAACCGGCATGGTTTCCACGAGGACGGAATCCACTCTGCCGTCGAAGTGGTCGAGGCGCTGCGCGCGCGGGAAGCCGCCGGCGCCCCCCCTGTCGATGCGGTGACGATGCCCGCCTAATCCTTTTTTGCGGTCCTTATGCCCCGTGGCGCCGCTTGTGTCGCATCGAGCCCAAATCTAGGATTGCGCCGTGACGGGTTGCGCCGGGAGGGGCGGAATGGGCACCGAGATCGCAGAGGCGTCGGGGACCGGCGAGGTATTCTGGATCGACAGCCCCGGCCACCGACGATGGCTCGCCCGCGACGCGCTGCGCTCTCTGGATTTCTTCCGACCAACCATCCGCGACGACGGCGGGTTTCACACCCTCGATGTGGACGGGACGCGCCTGGCTTCAGGCGTGCAGGAGTTGCACACGACGACCCGCCTCGTCCACTCCTTCGCGCTGGGCCACCTCGCCGGCGTTCCGGACTGCGCCGGAGTGATCGACGCCGGCATGCGCTATCTGGTGCAGGGTCACCGCGACGCCGACTTCGAGGGCTATCTGTGGGCCCGGAACGGCGCGTCGATCGTGGATGACCGCAAGCTGGCCTACGGGCACGTCTTCGTTCTTCTCGCCGCGTCGAGCGCTCTCATGGCGGGTCATCCCGAAGCCGACGCGCTGATCCTCGATGCGACGTCGAACCTCGACCGCCACTTCTGGGAGGAGGGGCCGGGTCTCTTCGCCGACGAGTGGACGCGCGAGTGGCTGCCGTTCTCGGATTACAGGGGATTGAACGCCAACATGCATGGCGTCGAGGCGCTGCTCGCGGCGTTCGAGGCCACGGGGCACGAGGTCTATCTCGAGCGTGCGGGCCGCATTCTAGACTTCTTCATGGGACGCATCGCCCCCCAGCACGGATGGCGTCTGCCGGAGCATTACCACGCCGACTGGACGGTCGATCCGTCCTACTCGGGCAACCCGATGTTCCGTCCCGCAGGAACGACGCCGGGCCATTCGTTCGAGCTGTCGCGCCTGGCGTTGCAGCATTGGGACCTTGCCGGTCGGCCGCACAGCAGCGCGCCCGACGCGGCCCGGCGGGTCACGATGCAGGCGCTGGCGGACGGCTGGGACGACGCGCGGGGCGGCGGCATCGTCTACACCCTCGATCACGACGGCACGCCCGCGATCCGCGACCGCTACTGGTGGCCCGTGACCGAGGCGATCGGGGCCATTGCCTCCCTCATCAAGCTCGATCGGACGGCCGAGGACGAGGCGTGGTACAGGCGTCTGTGGACCTTCGCCGACGCGCACTTCGTCGATCATGCGAATGGCGGCTGGTTCCACGAGATCGACGGCGGGGGGCGGCCGACGGCGACGCAGTTCACGGGCAAGCCCGACATCTATCACGCGCTTCAGGCTGACCTTTTCCCGCTGGCGCCAGGGCTGTCGCAACAGGCGGCCGGGCTGCCGAAACTGACGGAGGTGGCGGCCTAGTCGCTGTCGCGGTGATCCTGCCGGGCGGGACCTCGATAGCGTTCCGTCAGGTCGGCCGGAACCTCCGAACCGTCGACGAGGAAGGGAAGGATGCCGCGCCTCGCCGACTTGCCGCGGCGGTTCCGGATCTGGTCATCGGAAATAGTCACACGCTGAGACATGCGGCGGGACCAACGGGCGAGGTGGTCGTAAAGCCTCGCGATCTCTCCCGAAGCTTCAGTGTCGTCTCCCAGGTCCTTGAATTCGCCGGGATCGTTCGCAAGATCGAAGAGCATCGGACGAAAGCCACCCTCGGCGTGGATCAGCTTCCAGCGCCCGTCGAATACCATGAAGAGGCGTGCGTCTCGGGGACTGACACCGAGCGCTTCGGCACGGGGTGTAACGGAATAGTCGTATTCGCTGACGACGACCTCGCGCCACGTCTTCGGCGGCTGGCCGTGAAGCCAGGGCATCAGCGACCGGCCTTCGACGATGTGGTCGGGCACCGCGCCGCCCGCGGCCTCGATGAAGGTGGCGCAGAGGTCGATCGCCTCGACAAGCGCGCCGCAGGTTGTGCCGCGCGTCGCATCGGCGTCGCGTCGGGGGTCGAGGATGATGAGCGGAATCTTCACCGAGGCTTCATGGAAAAAGTCCTTCTCGCCCAGCCAGTGATCCCCCAGATAGTCGCCGTGGTCGGAGGTCAGGACGATCATCGTGTCGTTGGCTTCTCCTGACGCCTCGAGATGATCGAGGAGGCGGCCGAGCTGGTCGTCGCACTGGCGGATGAGACCCATGTAGGCGGGGATCACCTTGCGCCGCACCTCGTCCTGCCGGAAGGCCTGAGAGACGCGCGTATCGTGATACGCGGCGAGAACGGGGTGCGGGGCTTCCAGTTCGGACGCATCCCGCACGGGCGGCAGGATGTCGTCGGGCCCGTACATCGCATGATAGGGCGCGGGCACGATGTAGGGCCAGTGGGGCTTGATGTAGCTGACATGGGCGCACCATGGCGCCATCGCCTGATCGACGAAACGCATCGCCTCGCGCGTGAGCCATGGCGTCTCGCTGTCCTCCTCGCGCACGTTGGCCGCGCGTTCTGCGTTCTCGAACATCCAGCCCGACGCCATCTGCGCCTCGTCCGAGACGCCGGCGTTGGCGTAGTCGGCCCAGGGGTTCTCGCCGTCATAGCCCTGCGACGCGAGGTACTCGTTGTAGGGCGACCGTTTCTCATCGTACCAGCCGTCCGGGCCATAGCCCCAGAGACCGTCGTCGCGCACGAAGGCGTCGAAGCCGCACTCGGCCTGGCGCGCGCCGATCAGGCTGTCGGACGCGAGACCGAGGCGACCCATCCCTTCGGCATCGGCCTTCATGTGCGTCTTGCCGATCAGCCAGCAGCCCATGCCGAGCGCGCGCAGGTGATCTCCTAGCGTCAGTTCCCCGACGCGCAGAGGATAGCCGTTCCACTGAGCGCCGTGGGACGAGACATACCGGCCGGTATAGAAGCTCATCCGCGACGGGCCGCAGACGGGGGACTGGACATAGGCATTGGTGAAGCGGACGCCGCGCGCCGCGACGCGGTCGAAATTCGGCGTCTTCAGGTGCGGATGGCCCGAGCAGGATAGGTAGTCGAAGCGAAGCTGGTCGTACATCACGAAGAGGATGTTCACGGCGTATCCTCCGCGCGGCCAAGGGTCAGGGACTTGCGCATCAGGCGCACCAGCGTGCGGCGCTCGTCTGCATCGAGACCGTCGAGGATGGTGCGCTGAAGTGCTGCGACGAGAGGCAGGAGGCGGGAGTGCAGGGCGAGACCCTCGGGCGTCAGCGCAAGAACGCGGGCGCGGCGGTCCTGCGCGTTGACCGAGCGCTGGATCAGGCCGCGTCGCTCCAGCCGGTCGACGACGCCGCCCATGGTCGCCCGGTCGCAGGCGACGAGATCGGCCAGCCGCGCCTGATCGATGTCGGTCTGGTGTTTGAGCGCGTCGAGGGCGGCGAACTGGACGGGCGTCATGTCGCCGTCGGCCTCGCGCATCGCCGCCTGGAAGCTCTGGGTGGACCGCTGGTTCATGCGGCGCAGCAGGTGCCCCGGCATGTCGAGAAGGTCCGAGACGATGGGTCTGTCCGTCATGGAACCACGAGTAGCCCAAAACGGTAGTCATTCAAACGGTTTGACGCCTGACAAGCAGTAAGCATACATACTAATATTCCGGCAGGAGTCGTCGATGCAGTTCCACCTCAACGGTTTCCGGCCCGGAGATCCCGACTGTCTTCCCGAAGATGAAAAAGCTCGCGACGCCGCGCGCGGCTCGGAGATCGACGTCCTGATCGTGGGCGCTGGACCGGCAGGGCTGACGCTTGCCGCACAACTCGCGCGCTTCCCCGAAATCGTGACGCGTCTTGTCGAAGTGAAGCCGGGTCGGATCGAAAAGGGGCAGGCCGACGGCATCTCGTGCCGGTCGATGGAGATGTTCGCGGCCTTCGGCTTTGCCGACCGCGTCGAGCGCGAGGCCTGCGCCATCACCGAGACTGTATTCTGGACGCCCGACCCTCACGACCCGACGCGCATCCGCCGTGCGGGCCGGGTGCAGGACGTCGAGGAGGGGCTGTCGGAGATGCCCCACGTCATCCTGAACCAGGCGCGCATCCACGACATGCTTCTGGAAGAGGTGCAGCGCGGTCCGGCCCGCATGGAGCCCGACTACGGTTTCCGTCTTATCTCTCTCGAGACGGACGAGATGGCCGAACACCCTGTCGCGGCGACGGTCGAGATGGCGACGGGCGAGATCGAGGTGATCCGCGCGCGCTACGTCGTTGGATGCGACGGCGCGCGCAGCGTCGTCCGGCGCGAGATAGGGCGCGAGCTTCGGGGCGACAGCGTGAACCGCCTGTGGGGCGTCATGGACGTCCTTGCCGTGACCGATTTTCCCGACATCCGCTTCAAGGGCGTAATCCAGTCCGCTTCGGACGGGACCATCGTCGTCATCCCGCGCGAGGGCGGCTACCTTGTCCGGCTCTACGTCGAAATGGGCGAACTCGAGGAGGGAGCGAGGGCCGGCGAGACCGGATTGACCGCTGAGACGATCATCGCCAAGGCGCAGGCGATCCTGAGGCCGTTCCGTTTCGAGGTGAAGGACGTGGTCTGGTGGTCGGCCTACCAGATCGGACAGCGGGTGACCGATCGCTTCGACGACAGCGAGGGGGACGGCTTCCCACACGTCTTCATCGCCGGCGACGCCTGCCACACCCACAGCCCCAAGGCCGGGCAGGGGATGAACGTCTCGATGGGGGACGCCTTCAACCTGGGTTGGAAGCTGGCCGCCGTCCTGCGGGGGCACGCGACACCCGCCTTGCTGCGCACCTATTCGGAGGAGCGACAGGCCGTGGCGCAGGAGCTGATCGACTTCGACCGGCACTGGGCGCGTGCGGTACGAGAGGCGCAAGCCGACGGCACCGACGAAATACCGGCCGTTCAGCGTCAGTTCATCAGGCAGGGTCGCTATACCGCCGGTCTGGGGGTCACCTATGCACCCTCGATCCTGACCGGCGCGGCGACCTGCCAGGATCGGGCGTCCGGGTTCGAGATAGGGGCGCGCTTTCACTCCGCGCCCGTCGTGAGGCTGGCGGACGCGCGCCACATGCAGCTTGGTCGCGTGGTCGAGGCGGACGGACGTTTCCGGTTGTTTGTCTTCACGCCCGAGGGCGACAGGGGCGGTCAGGGAGGCGTTCTCCGCAGCCTCTGCGACTGGCTTCGGGACGACCTCGCGTCGCCTCTCGTGCGCGCGACGCCGGAAGGCGCGGATCCGGATGCAAGGATCGACGTTCGCGGCATCCTGCGTGCGGATGCGCGCGGTATGGACGTCACGGACCTGCCCGATCTTCTTCTGCCCGCGAAGGGGACTTTTGGCCTTCTCGACTACGAAAAGGCGTTCTGCGCCGACCCCGCGTCCGACGTCTTCAGGATGCGGGGCGTGTCGCCAGAAGGCGCCTGCGTGATCGTCCGCCCGGACCAGCATGTGGGCCACGTCCTCCCGCTGGAGGAGCGGGAGGCCATCGCGTCGTACTTCGAGGGCATATTCAAACCCTGGACGCGGGGCGCTGCCCTGGATGTCCGGCAGAACCGTCGGACGGAAGGGTCGGGCGACCTAGAAGTCGAATAGCTCGCCGAGAAAGCCCTCGCGCTTCTTCTTGTAGGGCCGGCCCCCCTGTGCATCCTGCCGATAGTCCTGTCCCCGAGGATCCTGCGACCGATGCTCTTGCGACGGCATGGAGGGCGGCGCGCGGTCGATGATCTTGTCGAGTTCGCCGCGATCGAGCCACACGCCGCGACACTTCGGGCAATAGTCGATCTCGACGCCGCTTCTTTCGGCGATGACCAGGATTTCTCCGTCAACCGGACACTGCATGGGGTTCTCCGTTCCTGCTAAGCTTCCCGAAAGCTAATCACTCGTCGCAAAATTCCAACGGGCGGCGGAGGCTCCGGCGCTGCGGCGCCCAATGTATCCGTTACGGCCAAGACAGATACTGACCCCCTGCCTGCGGAGACCGTTTTCCGTCCGTGAAGTGCGCTGTCTTCGCCAAAAAAACACGCAGCTGGCCCTCGCGTCGATCATCGGCGACGTCGGCCGCCTCGAACTCCTCAAGGTGTCCGTTCTACTCACGCCGGCGTCTTGGCAGGAGGTCTAGAAGGTCGGATGGGGATCGGAGGAGGACATGGCAGCCCGTAGGAGTATCGTACGGGAACGGAACCACAACATATAGCGAACAGCGCTCTCGCCATATTCAATTATTTCAATGAGTTAGATATTCGTTGCGACTCTGCCATACCACCTGTACCCTGTACATATTTCGTACATATCCGGGTTCGACTGTAGTGGAGAGTGGTGATGGCGCGACGGTCTCTTGGAGGCAAGCTTTACGTCGAGGAGCGGGAGGGAGGCGGCAGCTACCTCTACCGCTATCGGCTCGACGGACGGGACAACTGGATGAGCGTCGGCAAGGTCGCGGACGTGTCGGAGGAGCAGGCGCGGCAGGAGCTGGCAAGGCAGTCGGAGATCGTCCGCGAGGGCAGGGATCCTGTGAGAGAGCGGGTCGCCGTCAGGCGAAGGGGTCTGACGGTGGAGGACGCGGTGCGGGAGTACTGGTCGCTTCACTGCCGACACCTCGCGAAGCACGAGGTATGGATACGCATGTTCGAGATTCACGTCTTCCCGAAGGTGGGGCGCGTGCCAGTGGCGCAGTTGACGGCTGACGAGGTCTTGAAGGTCTTAAAGCCGATCTGGAAAGATCAGTACCCGACCGCGAAGCGGTTGCGGACGCGTCTGGGGCTGGTCCTCCGCCACGTCAGTATCGACGACCCCCGCGTGGACATCGCGATCCCCGACCGCGTGAAGGCGCGGCTGGGGACCGTCCAGTGGCAGGAGAGGCCGCACCCGGCGTTGCCGTGGGAGAAGGTCCCTGCCGTCTTCGAGGCGCTGTCGTCGTCGGTCGCGCACAACGCGCTGAAGCTCCTGATCCTCAGCGGTGTCCGCGTCGCTTGTGTGACGCGCGCGGAGTGGAACGAGGTCGACTTCGACGCTGCCATCTGGACCGTGCCCAAAGAGCGGGTGAAAGGTTGGAAGTCAGGCTTCAGGGTCCCCCTGACGGGGGGCATGATCGACGTCCTGCGACGGCAATGGCACCGCCGCGGCGAGTCGAAGTTGGTCTTCGCGTCGAAGGATGCGTGGAAGCGGGCCTACGTGTCGGAGAACACCTTCAACAAGTGGCTGCGTGAGAATGACTGGAAGGACGAGCAGGGCGAGGCGGTGACCGCCCACGGGTTCCGGTCCTCCTTCCGCGACTGGGCCTCTCAGGCGCGCGTGGAGCGGGATCTGGCTGAGCACTGCATCCAGCATGTCTCGGCGCAAGGCACCCGCGTAGAGCGCGCCTACTGGCGCGAGGACCGCCTTGAGGCGCGGCGTGGCGTGATGGAGGCGTGGAGTGCCTTCGTCACCGGGATCAGTGCTGAGGAGCGCCGTGAGGCGCTGGCGCAGAAGTCCGAGGCGCTGCACCGGTGGCATCGGGACGTGCCATACGTGGAGGCCGACCTGCGTGGCATCAAAGCGGACTGGGATGACGTTGACTAACCTATTGTAATCCGTGGTGCTTCGTATGCGGACTTATGCGACCCTCGCCGAAGCATCTCCACCGTCAGATTCGGCTATTGGCGCACGTTGACCCGTTCTCGGGGCGAAGCCGGCGGCGGGCTCAGACCAGAAGTTCATGGGCCCCTCACGCCGCAGTGCATCATCCTCATTGCCGACTTTCAAACATGGAAGAACTTGAATGCGAATAGACGTTCCTCACGATTTGTCGCCCACTTGCCTTGCAGGGTTTGCATGCGTGCTTCGAGACCTCCCTGAGGCCGCTGAGTACGAGTTCCATTTCGGGGAGGAACGTTGGTTTCCACCGTTCTCTATGCTGCTACTTTCCGCGATGCTTCGTCAGTTCCGGACAAGCAGGCCAGAGGCCCGAAGGCGTGCGCGGGAGCACGAGAAACATACCTACGCGGCCCATTTCGGATTCTTTCGGTCCTTCGGACTCCCTCACGGCAAAGCGCCCGGCGAGGCACCGGGAAGCTCTAGATACGTCCCTATCAGCGAACTCGACGCAAATGAGATACGGCAAGAGGCTTTCGACTCATTCCAAGAGGTCGGTGACGTGATCGAAGGCAAAGCTGCCGAGCTGGCCGGAATACTAACCCGCCAGCAAGCGGGAGAACTGCAAGATACCCTCACCTATTCTATCCGCGAGATTATGCGTAATGTTGTCGAGCATAGCGGCTCTGACAAGATCCACCTTTGTGCCCAGTACTGGCCCCTACGCAACGAAGTCGAAGTCGGGATTGTTGATGATGGCGTTGGCATCCACAGGGCTTTGACCGAGAACCCCGCCTTTGAATGGCTGACTGAAGTCGAGGCGCTCCAGATGGCGCTAATGCCGGGCATCTCGGGCAATCCACTCGCTGGTCGCGGAAATGACCAGTGGAACAATTCTGGGTACGGCCTCTACATGACCAGCCGCATTTGCCGAAACGGCGGAAGTTTTCTGCTGTGCTCTGGCACTGGGGGTATCGAACTTGACCACGATGGAAAACGGACCTTCGAGACCGATTTCCAAGGAACTGCGATCCGGTTGGTGATCAACACGGCTGACCTCAGTGCACTTCGAGAACGCCTCCAACATTTCGCGGAGGAAGGGAGGGCGGCAGCCGCACAGATCGCAGGAGCGAACCTCAACGTGGCATCCACTGCGTCTCAAATGCTGACAAGGGATTTCCGCAAAGAGTAGTCAGAGAGGTCGTGATTCAACCAACTGCCTGAGTTCAACCACGGCCTTAAGGTGTCATTCCCGAGCGAACACCATGCCGTAGCCCGGCTTCCCGTGGACCGCCAGTCACTGCACGCGGAAGATATCCAACGTTGCAGCTCGCGCGTCGCCGGTGCACAGAAGTTCCCATTCGTGGTGATGGCGGGCGCGCCGCGAGCGGGGGACCACAACATCTGGCGTCCGATCCGGATGAGAGCGTAGCCACCCCACCACCAAGACATCGTGCCAATGCCCGCTGTCTCCAGATGGAAGGGCTCCACGAAACGTTTGGCGGCGTGCGCGACGCGCTCCTTCGGGTGTGGACGGTCTTGCAGCCAATCGCGTGGAGCGCGGATAAGGCTGTCCGCCAACGCCTGCTCATCGGGTCGAGTGAGGCTCTTCGAATTCTGTCGCAATAGCCGTTGCTTCAATTGATAGGACGTGACGCGACACGGCCGACCGGAGGGTGTCAGCCAGAGAGGACTGGCTGATCTTACTCTGATGTGGGGCTGCTGTTGAGATTCATAACGGAATAATGTGCCCGTAGCACCCGTAAGCCTGCATCACCCACGGGGGGTATCCCCCTTTGGGTCCCTAGGTGCTTTGGGCGTCGGACGGGCGAGTCGCGCAGAGCTGGCAAGGCGAGTTTTCAGGCAGACCTTCGCCAAGGTCCAGTCTACCGGATGGCACCGTCCCGGACGGGGTGCGCCTGTGTCAGATGGTCGGGGCCTAAGGCGGGCGCAGTCATGCAGCGCCGTGACGCCACAGGCGTGGCGTCGGCAGTCTCAGGTCCTGACGTCGCGGCCTTCCGTCAAAACGAGCACGGATAAAATCGAAAGCCCGCTGACGCGGGCCTTCACTTAATCACTGAGCCAGCAACCGATACACGCTGTCACGGCTGATCCCGAGCGCCTTGGCAGCCCCCAGCTTCGATCCGGCCTCCTCGACCGCCTTCAGCACCGCAGAGCGCTTGATCGACGGCGGACGACCCTTGAACGGGCTGTCAGGACCCTTTGCCAGTGCGGCTACGATGCCTTCACGCTGACGCTCGGCGCGGAGCTGGGTCTCGAACTGACCTATGGCGGCGAGGATGGTGAAGAACAACTCGCCTGCAGGGGTGTTGGTGTCGACGTCCTGTTCGAGGACCTTCAATGCGACGCCCTTCTCTTTCAGCGTCGCGCCGATGTTCAGCAGGTCCCGCGTCGAGCGGGCAAGGCGGTCGAGCCTCGTGCAGACCAGCGTGTCGCCTTCGCGGACATAGTCCAACATGCGCTCCAGTTCCTCGCGACCTTTCCGCTTGGTGCCGCTACGCTTCTCGGCGAAGAGCTTCTTGCAACCGGCGCGCGTCAGCGCGCTCTCTTGCACGTCGAGCGACTGGCCCGTGGTCGAGACCCGCGCGTATCCAATCAATTCTCCCATGATCGCCTCCTTCTGTCCGTTTAGAGTTCCTGTCATCGTACATACTGTACGAAAACGTGATTCGGAACTCTAATCGTACAATAAGCGTGCCTAAATCGACTGCACGGCCTGAGTATACTCAATTAGGACACTCCCGATGACGCGGGTGCATCGAAGAAGTCGCGAGGAAGTGAGACTGTCTTAGAACTTACAGCGATGGCAGGTTAATGAGACGGCCCTACCCAGCTTCAGTGGGTGTCTTTGATTGCGTCCCTAGTGAGACGCGGTCCCGCATAAGGCGAACCCCTAGATAGGCAGCTCAGTGGTAATACGTGCATTTGCCCCATACATGCGCACACCACACGCTTATGTAGCTCTGGGATTGGGAGATGATGCGTGCTGGAGCCGCTACTCCCTCGCAACGTATGCGTCTTTATGCATACGTCTGAGTTGAACAGCGAGATCCCCCTATAGTTCAACGGATTCTTAGTACTCGAAGGCGCGCAGCCGCTAGACGACGTTTTCAGCGCACGTGCCGGTCCAAGGTGGAACAAACTTCTCTGTTGGTTTCTTGTTGAAAGGATTGCGGCAGAAGAAGAGGCTTCCAACCGAACAACCCAAAGGTGCTCAATGGTTGATGTGACCAAGAAGGGGCGATCCGAAGGGCCGCTGACACCGGTCTGCGCCATCGGCGCTTCGGCTGGTGGAGTTCGGGCGCTTCAGAAGTTCTTCGAGAGCATAGACCCCGAACTCGGGCTGGCCTACGTCGTCATCGTCCACCTGTCGCCTGACCACGAAAGCCAGTTGAGCGAGATCCTGACCGGCCGCACCAAGATGCCGGTTCTTCAGGTCGAGGACTCGCCGAAGCTCGAGCCGAACTGCGTCTACGTCATCGCGCCGGACCGCGAGCTTTTCATCGACGGCAACAGCGTCGCGTCGCGCCCCTTTACCGAGCCGAGGGGACACCGCGCGCCGATCGACATGTTCTTTCGGTCCGTCGCCAGCGGGCGGGGCGACGGCTTTGCCGTGGTGATGAGCGGTGCCGGATCCGATGGCGCCGTGGGTGTCCGCAAGATCAAGGAGGCCGGCGGCGTCATCTTCGTGCAGGACCCGAGCGAAGCCGAGTTCAGCATGATGCCGCGAAGCGCCATCGCCACCGGCGTCGCCGACTTCGTCGAGCCGATCGAACGCATGACCGAACTAATCGCCGAGGTTGCGCGAAGCAAGGACGCTCTCCGTCGGTTGAAAGATGACGAGGCCAAGGACGCCGTGCGGCAGATCCTGGCGTTCCTCCATGGGCGGACGGGGCACGATTTCTCGAACTACAAGCGGGCGACGGTGATGCGCCGGATCGCACGTCGCATGCAGGTGACGCGGCGGACCAGTCTTGCGGCCTATGTCGAGTACCTGCGCGAGAACCCGGAGGAAGCGCAGGATCTCTTCGGCGACCTGCTGATCTCGGTCACCGCGTTCTTCCGCGATCCGGCAGCCTTCGAATCCCTGGTCGAGAAGGCCCTGGAACCGCTTATCCGGAACCTCGACGGGGACTCGAAAATCCGTGTCTGGTCGGCTGGCTGCGCCACCGGAGAAGAAGCCTATTCCATCGCCATGCTCGCGGTCGAGGAGGCCGAGCGGCAGCAGGTGGTGCCTGCGGTCCAGATCTTCGCAAGCGACCTTGACGATGGCGCGCTGGCCACTGCGAGGGAAGGGCGATACCCGAAGGCCATCGAGGCCGACGTCTCCCCCGAGCGGCTGAAGCGCTTCTTCGTCGAGGAAGGCACGCACTATCGGATACGGAAGGAAATCCGGGAGATGGTCCTCTTTGCGCATCACAGCGCGCTCAAGGACCCGCCCTTCATCCATCTCGACCTCGTGGCCTGTCGCAACCTGCTGATCTACCTCGAGCGCGAGGTGCAACATCAGCTTCTCGCCCTCTTTCATTATGCGCTGGAGCCGGGCGGCTATCTCTTCCTTGGATCGGCCGAAAGCGCCGATACCGATCCCAAACTGTTCGCGCCCTGCGACCGCGAGGCACGGGTCTATTCCGCGAAGCCCAAGAACAGACGCAGCATCGACCTTCTGATGCAACTGCCCGCCGAACACCGGCCGCCGCTTCCTTTGACGCGCGACTACGAGGGACGCGTGCAGGCAAAGCCATCCCCCGTGGTACACGCCGCGGCGCTGGAACAGTTCGCGCCGCCAAGCGTGCTGGTGGACGAGGAACACCGCATCCTCAACCTCTCCAAATCCGCCGGCCAATTCATCCGGCTGCCCGAGGGGCCCTTCACGTCGGACCTGCCCTCGGTCCTCCGCGCCGAGTTGCGTCCCGAGGTTCTTCTGGCGCTTGACCGCGCGTTCGAGGCCGGAGAGCCGACGCTGACGTTGCCGGTCAATGTCGGGCTGAACGGCGACGCGAGGCGGGTGGTGATGCATGTCCAGCCCGTCGTCGCCGAAGGGCAGGGGGGGAAGCAGGCGCTGGTCCTTTTCATCGATACGGGCGCTGCGTCCGGCGATCGGGCGCCGGACGTCCTCGATGGAGATGTGGCAAGCATCGAGCGCATCCGCCAACTCGAATCCGAACTCAGGACCACGCAGGACCGTCTCAGCTCCAGCCGGCGCGAGCACGAGAGGTCGAACCAGGAGCTTCGCGTCGCGAACGAAGAGCTTCAGTCGATCAACGAGGAGTATCGCTCGACCGCCGAGGAACTGGAAACCAGCAAGGAAGAGCTTCAGTCGATCAACGAGGAGCTTTCGACCGTCAACAGCGAGCTCAAGGACAAGCTTGACGATGTCGCCTCGGCCCACAGCGACCTTCAGAACCTGATCAACGCGACCGACATCGGCACTCTGTTCCTTGACGCCAAGCTTCGCATCAAGATGCTGACGCCTGCGGTCGAGCAGCTTTTCAGCGTCACCGACAGCGATGTCGGCCGGCCCATCACCGACTTCACGCACAAGCTCGCCCACGACGGGGTGGCGCGCGAGGCCGAGAAGGTCCTGCGCGATCTTGTCCCGATTGAATCCGAGGTCGAGACCAAAGACGGCCGCTGGCTGATGATGCGGCTGCGTCCGTACCGGACGGTCGACGACAAGATCGAGGGCGTCGTCCTCAGTTTCGTGGACATCACCGTGCGCCGCCAAACCGAGGAGCGGCTGCGCGAGAGCGAGGCGCGCTATCGCCGGCTCTTCGAGTCGATGGACGAGGGATACATCCTGGCCGAGGTCATCCGCGACGACGCGGGCAAGGCCGCCGATGTCCGTTACCTCGACGCCAATCCCGCTGCCCGCCGGCTGGTGAACACCGATTTCATGGGCAAGCGTCTTTCGGACGTCGGCGGCGACTTCGAACGCCATTGGTACACGCTGCCGGGCCAGGTCCTCGACACCGGAACACCCGAGCACGCCGAGCTTTTCGCCAAGCCGCTGGATCGCTGGTTCGGCGCCAGCTTCAGCAAGCTTGACGACAGCCGCGTCGCGATCCTGTTCCAGGACATCAGCGATCGGAAACGCCACGAGGCGGAGCGCGAGATGATGATGGGCGAGTTGAACCACCGCGTGAAGAACATGCTGGCGGTGGTCCAGTCGATCGCCAGCCAGACCCTTCGGTCTTCGTCCGATCCCGAAGCGTTCGTCTCGGCTTTTCAGGACCGAGTGCAGGCTCTGGCACGGACGCATGGCCTCCTGACCAAGGAACGCTGGCTCGGCACCGACCTGCGCGAGCTTGCCGACGCCGTTCTGGGAGGCTTCGTGGACGGACAGGACAGGCTGGTGTTCGAGGGGCCGGCTGTCCGGCTGTCGCCGAACGCCGCCATCACGATCTCGATGGCGCTGCATGAGCTGTCCACCAACGCGCTGAAGTATGGCGCGCTTAAAAACTCCGACGGGACGGTGAGCCTGTCCTGGGAATTGCGGAAGGACAAGGAGGGCCAGCGGCTGGACGTGTCCTGGAGCGAACACGACGGCCCGAGGGTCGAAAAACCGGAGCGCGACGGATTCGGAAGCCGGATGCTGGAGCGGGGCATCGCCTACGAGCTCGACGGCAAGGTAACGCTCGACTATGCGCCGACGGGACTTACCTGTCGTATGTCGTTTCCTGCTGAAAGGATCTTGAGCGATGACGGATGAGCCCCTCACGATCCTCGCGGTAGAGGACGAAGCGCTGATCGCGATGGAGCTAGAGGATCTTCTCAAGGATCTCGGACACAACGTCATGGGGCCCGCTTCCACGCCGGCCGCAGCGATTGAGCTGCTTCAATCGCGTAAACCTGATGTTGCCGTCGTTGATGCGAATCTCGCTGGCAAAAGCGCACAACCCGTCGTCGATGCTTTGAAAGACGCCGGGGTCCCCGTCATTCTTGCTTCAGGCTATGAGCCAAATGAGTTGAAGCAATTCGGCTTAGAAGGTCTGCTTGTAAGCAAACCTTATCGCGCAAAAGATCTTGCACGAGCGCTGGAGCACGTACTCAGGTCAGGAAAGGATTAGAGACGACGTGAGCCCTTCCTCTGTCGTTCTTAATCCGCCACGTTTGGCTGTAGTCGATCGACCGCTTTCGCGCTTTCAATACTTTCGTTGGCTCTAGCGTCAGAACCTCAGGCCGAAGAGCGTCGCTCCAGTGAAACCGGTAGGCGATGACACCGCGACGGTACGGCTGAGAGAGCCCTTGGAAGCGCTCAAGATCCCCGCCGGGGTTCGCGCTCATCGAAGCCGCTGACGCGGTCCCGTACCAGTCTCCGTGTCGCCTCGGCGTGAGGACGATGACGTGGAACAACTGGAACAAAATGTTCCACGCTAGGTCCCTGTACTTCCTTGCTTGTTCCTCTTGTTCCTTTTGTTCCTTTAAGAAGAAGAGAAGAAATAAGTAGAGCAGGTAAGGCGGCGGCGGACGCATTCGCTCGCGCGGGGGAACTGCTTCTCAAAATCGGGAACTTGCGGAACATCCGGTATTTGCCCTATAAACTCAATGGCTTATCATGGAACAAAGACGGTCGGTTCGTGGAACACCGGAACAAAATGGCGGGTGCAGGGGGTCGAAAAGGAAAGAGGCCGCTAACGCGGCCCCTTGGCATGTTGGAACTTCTCTGTATCGCTGGCGTGGTGGCGTGTCGTGGCGCTGTCTCGGGAAGGATACTGATCCGCTTCGATACTGATCCGCCTGAGCCGCCCCGCACAGAGGCCACGCCCCGCCGTCAGGCGGCAGCGTCCCCCTCGTACTCGTCCTCGTCGGCATCAGCGGGCGTCAGCGGCGCGGGGGTCGCCCCGGCGCTTGGCGATGACCTCCAGCATGTGCTCCAGCTTCGGGAGACGGTAGCACCACCTGTTGCCCTCGTACTTCTCCCATTCACATCCGGTGAGGCGCACCCGCCCCTCGAAGCGGGTCCGCTTGCGGGGAAGCTCCTCGCCGAAGACGTGCTCGAACACGGCAGCAGCGCATGCCTCGTTCTCGTTCCGGATGTCGCCGGTCTTGGCAGCGATAGCGTCGAGAAGCTGCGTCGGGATGCGCGTCTCGTTGTCCGCGTTCAGCGGGAAGCTGTAGGTCTCGCCACCGTCGCGCCAGACGATCTCGCCGTCTTCGATCATGCGGACCAACTGGCGGTGGACCGGGCGCAGGCTCTGGAACCACATGGCCCTGCGGTCGTCGGTCTCCGGAGCAAGGCGGACGTTCCCCCACTCCAAGCCCGCTGACGCGGGGTCGTAGCTCATCAGCTCATACAGCAGGGCCTCGAGCTCCGGCCCCTCGATCATCGCGTGCAGCATGTCGAAGTAGGCCTTGTCGCCCCGCCGCTCGTCGCTGACCTCCAGCACCTCGTAACGCCGGTCGGAGCCATTGTTTTCGATCATGATGGCGTCGGCGAAGTTGGAGTCGAAGACGTACCTCATGTACGACTTCATCCAGATCGGCTGGACGTTCTTCACCTCGACCTTGATCATCTTGGCGTCGACCTTGGTCTTCAGCGCGTTGGAGATGCGGCGGTCGCCCGAGAAGACGGCCTCCTCAGACACTCCAAGGATGTTCATCGTGTGGACCGGTCCGGAGAACCGCCCGACGATGTCATCGGGGTCGGCGAACTGGACGCCGTAAGGCGCGACCAGCGCGCGCAGGAGCGTCCCGAAGGTGCCCTTGCCTGCCCCGCCCTTGCCCCAGATCACGAGGGCCGTTCCCGGCTTCTCTCCGGGGCGCTGGACCATGTGCGCCATCCAAAGCCAGACCCACGCGAAGATGGCGTCGTCGCCCCGGCAGATGATGTCCTTGATGAAGCGCTTCAGCTCCTCGCAGTTGCCTGCGGCAGGCGTCCGGGCGAAGCCCCGGAACAGGTTGTAGGCGTTGCGCGGAGTCTGGGCGGGGTACGGTGCGAAGACGATATCGCTCCAGCGCTGGCACTGGGTGAAGAAGATGGGAACGGGGTTGGCCCACTCACCGCTGTGCGTCTCGAACTTCTCGTGCGCGTACCACTTCCCCAACTGGACCGTGTCCCAGAGATCGAGAGCGGGAGCCTCACCGCGCGGCTGGACCCGCAGGAAACGCCCGCCGCCCGGAACCCGGACGTACTTGAACCCAAGGTCGAGAGAGACGAGTGCTTCGTCGAGGCTGCGTCCCAGAGGGGCGGACATGTCGAACGCAACGTCCTCGTCCTCACACTCCTCCTCTTCCCGCGTCGTCTCTGCATAGGCGCGCGCGCTTTCGATCCGCTCGTCGAGATACTCGTCGGTCGCGTAGCGCTCTTCGGCCCGGTCGTCCTCGCAAGGCGCATCGAGGATGGCGTCGCGAAGCAGTTCCTTCAACTCGTCCGCGTCACCGTTCGGGTTCCTGCCCCACCATGCGACCGCCGCCCGGTTGATGGGCGCGTCGAAGCCTTCCCGGTCGTCACCGTCGCCGATGGACTCGACGATGGCGTCGAAGCCTGCCGCGCGGGTTCCGGTGGACGGCTTGTGCTGCCTCGGTGCCCGCACCTTCGGCTTCTTGGTCTGGTTCTTCTTGCTGGCGGTCCAAGCCAACTCTTCGAGCCACTCAGGTGCCTCCGCGATCTCGACGTCCCACGGCGCGCGACCCTCCGCCCACCGGTAGAAGTTTCCGCTCTCGTGGATCGAGGGCGCGGCGATGATCTGCCCGCCCTGACCACGGACGTCGACCTTCGGTGCGACGGCGCTGGCGGTGTTGCGAAGCTGGCGCTTGGCGCGGAACAGGTAGTGCGCCCCGCCGGAGCCGCTGATGCTGGTCGGGGTCACGGGGAGAGCGCCGTGCTCCGCCTCAAGTGCGGCGAGATTGGCCGCACCCTCTGCGCCGTCGATGTCGAGGACCCAGACGGCCTCGCCCTCTGAGAACACGATGGACACGTTGCGCGGGGCCGTGGCACTTGCGTAGCCGAAACCGTCCGGGTGCTTCTTGGTGCCGGGGTAGGTTCCCTCGCCCCTCCAGAAGGCGATGATGTCGTCGCGGTCGGTACTCGCCCTCTTCTGCCACTCAGAACCGCGCGGGAGCTTGGCGGTGGCATTGCCTCCGCTCTTTCCCGTGCCCTTGCCGGTACTGGGATCAATCGCATGGCTGTCGACCACGTGAAGCCCGTGGTCCGCATAGGCGAGGGCGTGCGCGAGGGTGAAGAGGTTATGGTCGGAGACATCGGCGATGTCAGCCGCGTGACGCTTGATCACGCCGTCGAGGGCAGCGCGCGCTTCCTCGACGTACTTCTGCGGGATCACCAGAGGATCGCGACAGGCGGCGCGCATGCTCGCGGCCCGCTTGGTGTGATAAAGGCTCGCTTTCGGGGGCGCTCCGAAGAAGCGCTTGCACGGCAGGCGGTCGAACGGGACCGCGTGGATGGGGTTTTCAATGTCCACAAGTTCGCCAGCCGCACCAGCTCCGGCGCGCGCGAATGGATTGTCTTCGGTAGCGTAGGAGATCATTTCTTGTATTCTTCTCTACGGGTTATGGTCGTCTGTTAAGGTCGTCGGGCCAAAGGTTAAGATTGGCTAACGGAGCGTCCGGTAGGCCTTGAGGACGTCCTCGGGGTCGAGTTCGCACAGGGCGTCATCGCAGTCCTGCGCCAGCCGCTCAGGCGTCTGCCCACAGGCTGTGGGATGGCTCCAGAGGCCGCGCTCTTCCTTCGGGACATACCCAGCGCGGCGAAGGCTGAGGCGCGTCAGGCGCGTGCCCAAGCTCGCTGCGAGGGTGTCTGCGTTGATGATGTGGGAGTTGCTCTCGATCAGGATGGCGACGATCTCTGCGATCACGGAATCCTCGATCCATTCGATGGCAAGGCTCATGGTTCTCTACCTCTTCATTTCGGTGATCTCCTTGTGGGGTGTCGGGTGTCGGGTCGGCGTCGCCTAGGAGAGGGTGCGACGGCGTCTCTTCTTCGGGGGCTGAGCGGGCAGACCGCATTCAGGACAGCAGGGGGTTTCGGGCGGCAGGATCGGTCCGCCCAACCTCGCGAGGTCTACGGCCTCTGCGTCCGAGAGGACGCCAATTCTACGGCGGATAGAGAGCCACTCGCGCCGGTCCAGCACTTCCGCACCGATTACGGCGTGGCCATCCCCGGTGTCGACGCCCTCGTGTGCGTCGAGGTCGCGTGCCAAGCGCTGGATGCGCTGATCGGCAATAACACCTGCTGCATAAGAGAGCGCCGAGCCTTCGAGGTGATTAAGGGCGGCTGCGATCTTGCTATTCGCGCGCGGCACGGGGACGACCATCTTTCTGTCCACGGTACCCACGTCGGCAAGGGCCACAGCCAGCTTCGACACGGCCTTCGAGCAATTCTGCGCATCAGACATACACACACGCAAAGACGAACTCGGGTCGGGGGCGGTCCGAGCCATCTGCATATGCGAGCGGAGGCTCCTCAAAGAGTCCTGAAGCACTTTGTAGACGTGCTTGACCGTCGCGGACTGCAGGACGTCGTCGGGGATCTTACTCACAAGCGCACCTCGTGGTCAGGACGCGCACGGCGACGTCCGTCATTTCGTCGTCGACGATCACCCCGGCAGAGCGGTCGAGAGCTTTGATGGCCTCGATGTGCGTGAGGGTCCTTGTGGTACTCGTCAGGATCCCAGACCGGATCTGCGATGCGTCGGCGTAGAGGCCGTGGTGGACGCAGAGTTCGACGAGTTCGTCCATGCATCCCAGCACGTCGAGGATGCTCTGCTCGAACCCGGCGAAAGGTTCGTCGGCGTCGATGGCGCTCAGCTCTTCGGCGTGCTTGAAGCGCAAATACTTGATCCGCGCGGCGACCTCGGGCCTTTTGGACAGGTTGGAACCCGCCTGAGCGGGCGTCTTCACCTGCCCGTACACTGCGAGATACGCGGAGCTTTTCGTGCTTCCACTTGCACAAAGTGCGGAGAAGCGCTCGTGCTTCAAGCTGGCCAGCGCAAACGACCCATCTGGTGCAAGCGCATTTTCCGCTTTGCGCGTCACTTCGTGAGTCCGAGCTTGCGGGCCGCGGCGATCCTGTCCGCCGGGCGCAAAGACGCGAGACTTTCAAAAATGGCCCTACTGCCGGAAGCGTCGGCGATTGAACCTCCGGACTTCGGCCCCTCGTTCTGAGCCTGCAGGTGGGTACGCGCGTATTCCATGCGCTGGACGCGCGAGAGGGAATTCACGCGGTCCAGCTCTTCCTTGTCGCCCGCCAGAACCATGTCGGCGCGGCTGCGCTCGGCAAGCTGGGTCTGGGTCTTGGTCAGCTTGCTGGCGTCTACCAACAGGCTGACGAGGTCGAAATCTTCCCCAATGACGGCGGCGAGGCGGACGCGGTCGAGGTCGAGGACGTCATCGGCGGTAAGGTCGATGCCAATGCTGGCCTTCACCTCCGCGATGGCGGCGTTGGCATAGGCGTCGAAGCGCGCCTTGATTTCAGGGCTGCTTTCGCAGATGGCGGCGAACCGCTGGCGGTGTTCAGACATGGGTGCTCCTAGGCAGCGTTGGCGGCGTGGAAGGGGTTCTGAGTCCCTTCGAAAAGGTTGGAGAGGACGAAGCTGACGGCCCAGCCGTTCTCCACTTCGGGGGCGGTGGTGTTTCCGAGCAACACGTGTGCCGCCACCTCGCCGTTGAGGATCGTGGCGTCCAAATAATCGAGAAGCGAGGAGAACACGGCCTGCTGCCAGAACGTGGCGGTGAGGCTGGTGGTCATCTTGCGGCGGAAGGTCTCGAAGCGCTCACGCTCGTCCGGCGTCAGCGCGCTGATCACGTACCGGGCGCGGCGTGCGGCGTCTTCACCTACGTGCAGGCTTCGGTCGGCCTGACGCGCGCGAAATTCGACATCACGGACGGCGAGTTCTTCGATCTGCTCAGCGGTCGGCTTTTTACCCGGTGAAAGCCTGAGCCGCGCCACGGTCTCGGGAAAACTGTGGTGCCACTTGCCAAGCGGCCCAGCGAGGACGCGAGCGATGCTGCCCTCCGGTGCGTAATTCAACCGGTTGCGGATAGCTGCGTCCGTAAGCGACATGCTCCTCGCGACACACGGGATGGTCAAACTGTAGATCATGTTCGGTCCTTGGTAGGGAAGGTCGGCGTCAGATGAAGAATGCATCTTGACTTTCCAGAAAACCGTACCACAGAAACCCGGTTTTGTCGAATCGCCACGGTAAAACGGGTCACGGGGCGAACGCTTGACGGCGGCATGACGGGCAGGGCAGGGGGAAACGAACCTCGCCCGCTGACGCGGGCGCTGTACAAAACTCCGTACAGCCGCTTTTTCAGGGACCTGTTTTAGTGAATGATTTCAGGGGTTTAGGGGGGTTTACTGGCAGCCCGTAGGGGAATCGAACCCCTCTTTCCAGGTTGAAAACCTGGCGTCCTAACCGATAGACGAACGGGCCGCGCTGTGGGGGGCTAATTAGGCGGCTTCGAGGGGCGTGGCAAGTGGAATTTCGAGGAAATTCTCAGGCGCGAAAGAGGTCTTCAGGACCCCGCGCGGGCAGCGTCCTCGAGCCTCAGTTCGACGCGTTGCCGGCCTCCCCAATGGCTGACCTCGATGCGGCCGGCGAGGTGGAAACGCGCGCCGCCGTGACCGGCGAGAGCCTGGCCGAGAGGGCTCTCCCAGGCGTCGAACGCGATGCCGTCGAGGCGCGCGCCGAGGCCGTCGCCGAAGCTGACCTTGAGGTGGTTCGCGCCGACCTGGCGGCAATTCAGGATGGCGACGTCGGGAAACGCGAAGCGCGGCGCGGGCGATCCTTGCCCGAAAGGGCCGGCGGCTTCGATCCGGGCGACGAGTTCTGGCGTCGCCGCGCCCGGCATCAGCGGCGCGTCGAGGCGCAGGTCCCGCGGACCGGTGCTCCCCGCGCCTTCGCGGGCAAGAAGGTCGCCGAGCCGGGCCATGGCGTCTTCGATCCGGTCCTGCTCGACAGTCAGGCCCGCGGCCATGCGGTGCCCGCCACCCTTCAGGAGAAGCCCTTCGGCGGCGAGCCTCTGGATGGCGTGGCCGAGGTCGACGCCGTGGACCGACCGTCCCGACCCCTTGCCGACGCCGCCCTCGAGACCGATCACCACCGCCGGACGGTTCGTGGCCTCTTTCAGACGCGCGGCGACGATGCCGACGACACCGGGATGCCAGCCTTCGCCGGCGGCCCAGACCAGAGGCCCGTCGAGCCCCCGCGCCTCGGCCTGCGCGAGTGCGGCGTCGCGGACCGCCGTTTCGATCTCGCGCCGTTCCCGGTTCAGTTCGTCCAGCTTGTCGGCCAGGGCGCGCGCCTCGTGCGGATCGCGGGCCGAAAGGCAGCGGGCGCCAAGGTTGGCGCGCCCGACGCGTCCGCCGGCGTTGACGCGGGGGCCGAGGACGTACCCCAGGTGATAGGCCGTCGGCGCCGTGCCCAGGCCCGCCACGTCGGAAAGCGCGGTGAGACCGGGCCGTGCGCGCTGCGCCATGACCTTGAGGCCTTGCGTCACAAGAGCTCGGTTCACGCCGATGAGCGGGGCCACGTCCGCCACGGTCGCCAGCGCCACGAGGTCGAGCATCTGCATCAGGTTCGGCGTGGCGCGGCCTGCGTCCCGCAACTGCCGGTTGGCCTCGACGAGAACCAGAAAGACGACCGCCGCCGCGCAGAGGTGGCCGAGGTCGCCCGTTTCGTCCTGGCGGTTGGGATTCACGATGGCCAGCGCCTCGGGCAGGGTCTCGGCGCCGAGGTGGTGGTCGATCACGACGACATCCGTTCCCCTGGCCGCCGCGATGGCCTCGAACGAGAGGGTGCCGCAGTCGACGCAGACGATCAGGTCATGCGCCCCGGCCAGCGTTCGCATGGCGGTCGGGTTGGGACCGTAGCCTTCGTCGATGCGGTCGGGGACATAGAGCGTGGCGTCGCGGCCCTGGGCGCGGAGCCAGTCGAGAAGGAGGGCGGCGGACGCGCCACCGTCGACGTCATAGTCGGCGAAGATCGCGATCCGCTCGCCCGCGGCCATGGCGCGGACGATGCGCTCCGCCGCGATGCCCATGTCGCGCAGGCTGCGGGGGTCGGGAAGAAGCTCGCGCAACGTCGGGGTCAGATACCCCAGGGCCTCCTCGCAGGCGACACCGCGCGCGGTCAGCACCCGGCAGACTGCCGCATCGAGGCCTGTCGCCTGGACCATCGCCTCGGACAGCCGGATCTCTTCTCCGGCGGGGCCGGTCCAGCGGCGCCCGGAAAGCGAGGTCTCGACGCCGAGAAAGGCGAGCGGCTTCATGTCGTTCGGCAAGGATCCTACCATATGTGGTGGCGCGGTTCTGCGCACACCATACCTGAGGGATAGTGGTTCGCAAAGCCCGAGTCTTGCCGCAACGGGAGTCCGGCGCGTCCTATTTGTCGAGTGGATGCCGGTAGGTCATGCGCCGGACCGATCCCGTCTTGGACCGCATCAGGATCGTCTCGGCGGTCAGGACGCCCGGTTCGCGCTTGATCCCCGGAAGGATCGAGCCGTCCGTCACGCCCGTCGCGGCGAAGATCACGTCGCCCGTCACCATGTCGTCGCGGGTGTACACACGGTCGAAGTTGGTGATGCCCGCCTTCTTCGCCCGGCCGCGCTCGTCGTCGTTCCGGAAGAGCAGCTTGCCGAAAATCTGCCCGCCCATGCACTTGAGCGCGGCGGCGGCGAGAACGCCCTCGGGTGCGCCGCCCGAACCCATGTACATGTCGATGCCGGTCGTGGGCTCGGCGCAGTGGATGACGCCCGCCACATCGCCGTCGGTGATGAGCCGGATCGCGCAGCCCGTCGTGCGGAGTTCCGCGATCATGTCCTCGTGACGGGGGCGCTCCAGCACGCAGACGGTGATATCCTCGGTCGACACCCCCTTGGCGGTCGCGAGCGCCGAGACGCGCTCGGCCGGGCTCATGTCCATCGTGACGACGCCGCGACGGAAGCCCGGCCCGATGGCGAGCTTGTCCATGTAGACGTCGGGGGCGTGCAGCATCGAGCCGCGCGGGCCCATGGCGATGACGGTCAGCGCGTTCGGCATGTCCTTCGCCGTCAGCGTGGTGCCTTCCAGCGGATCGAGCGCGATGTCGACCTCGGGGCCGGTGCCCGAACCCACCTGCTCGCCGATGTAGAGCATCGGAGCCTCGTCGCGCTCGCCCTCGCCGATGACCACGACGCCCTTGATGTCGAGTTGGTTGAGCTGGTTCCGCATCGCGTTGACGGCGGCCTGGTCGGCTGCCTTCTCGTCGCCACGGCCGATCAGCCGCGCCGATGCGAGGGCGGCCGCCTCGGAAACGCGGGCGAGGCCCAGGGACAGCATGCGGTCGTGAAACTCGGGGGTCTCGGCCATCGGGCACTCCTTGGCAACGGGTTGCGCCCTGCCTACCGGGGGGTCTTCCCTGCGGCAAGAGCGGTTGCGCTAACGCTACATGGCCTGTGACACAGGCGCACGACAGGGTGAAACGGGACTTTCGTGTTCAAGGGGGCGCCTGTATAGAGCGCCTGTTTGACCAGAACCGGAAGGACATCGAGCATGGCCAACGTCGTGGTGGTCGGCGCCCAGTGGGGCGACGAGGGCAAGGGCAAGATCGTCGACTGGCTGAGCGAGCGCGCCGACGTGATCTGCCGCTTCCAGGGCGGCCACAACGCGGGGCATACGCTGGTCATCGGCGATCAGGTCTTCAAGCTTCATGCGCTGCCCTCCGGCGTGGTGCGTCCCGGCAAGCTCTCGGTGATCGGCAACGGCGTCGTCCTCGACCCCTGGCACCTGGTCAAGGAAATCGAGACCGTGCGCGCCCAGGGGGTCGTCATCAGCCCTGAGACGCTGATGATCGCAGAGAACACGCCCCTCATCCTGCCGCTTCACGGCGAACTCGACCGGGCGCGCGAGGCGCAGGCTTCGGTCGCCAAGATCGGCACGACAGGGCGCGGCATCGGTCCCTGCTACGAGGACAAGGTGGGCCGTCGTGTGGTGCGCGTGGCCGACCTCGCCGACACGGCGACCCTCGAGACGCGGGTGGATCGTCTCCTCGTCCACCACGACGCGCTGCGCAAGGGCCTGGGCATGGAGCCGATCGACCGCGGCGCGCTGATCGCCTCGCTGAAGGAGATCGCGCCTTCGATCCTTCAGTACGCAGCGCCCGTGTGGAAGGTGCTGAACGAGAAGAAGAAGGAAGGCCGCCGCATCCTCTTCGAAGGCGCGCAGGGTGCGCTTCTCGACATCGACTTCGGCACCTATCCCTTTGTCACGTCGTCGAATGTCCTCGCCGGCCAGGCGGCGGCGGGCACCGGCATGGGTCCCGGGTCGATCCACTTCGTCCTCGGCATCGTCAAGGCCTACACGACCCGCGTGGGCGAGGGTCCGTTCCCGACCGAGCTGTTCGACGCCGATGGCGACCGGCTGGGAGAGCGGGGCCACGAGTTCGGCACAACGACGGGCCGCAAGCGCCGCTGCGGCTGGTTCGACGCTGTGCTCGTGCGCCAGACCTGCGCGACATCGGGCGTCTCGGGGATCGCGCTGACGAAGCTCGACGTTCTCGACGGCTTCGACGAGCTGAAGATTTGCGTGGGATACGACCTGGATGGCCAACGGCTCGACTACCTGCCGACGGCGGCGGACCAGCAGGCGCGGGTCACGCCCGTCTACGAGACGTTGAAGGGATGGTCGGAATCGACCGCCGGCGCGCGAAGCTGGGCCGATCTTCCGGGCGAGGCGATCAAGTACGTCCGCCGCATCGAGGAGCTGATCCAGTGTCCGGTGGCATTGCTGTCGACATCGCCGGAGCGCGAGGACACCATACTCGTCACTGACCCTTTCGCCGACTGAAGCGAGGGACGTGCTGCACGGAAAACGCCCGCCGTCGACCGGCGGGCGTTTCCTTTTGGGGCGGCTCAGTAGCGAGCGCGCGAGCACATCCCGGCGTCGTCGCAGAACACGCCGGCAAGGCCGCCGATGATGGCGCCGCGGTCGTGGTTGCCATCGACGACTTCCGCCGCACCATAGCCGACGGCCGCGCCGACGAGGCCTCGCTCCATGTCGCTGTCGATGAAGCCTCCGGGGCCGCAGGCGGCGAGAAGCGGAAGGACGAGGGCGAGGGGCAGAATGCGTTTCATGTCGTGTCTCCTGTGAAGCCGGTTTCTCACCGACCGGGTTTGGGGTCGTTCCGTGACGCGATCCCACCGCAAGGTCCGCTCGCTGGGAATCGGGACCTCGCATGTCGGATGCGGTCGAAAGAAAGATAGGGTGGTGCCTCATCGCTAAACGATATCGGCGAGCCCGTTTCGGCGGGCGTCAGCCGGTTTATATGGCGTTATCCGATAACAGGGGACGCCAAGGCCTTGAGAAAAAGGGGTGCGGCGCCTTCCTCCCTTGACCCCGGAGGCAGGCACGACATAACCCGGGCCATGCCTCTTTCCTACAAAGCCCGGCGGCGATGGTCGCTCGTCATCCTGCTCGTCGGCCTGCCGCTTTACATCGTCGTGGCGGTCAACGTCGTGGCCCTGTTCGACCGGCCTCCGCTCTGGCTCGAGTTCGTCATCTACGTTGCGTTGGGCTTCATCTGGGCCCTGCCGTTCCGCGCGGTGTTCCGGGGTATCGGCAAGGCCGATCCGGACAGACGAAGGCCCTAGGCCGCCGGCCGTAGCGCGGGAACGGGACCTCACGCCTCAAGGCGCTATGTTTGACCTCGTAACCGGAGGATAGACCCATGCACCGCACCGCCGCCGTACTTTCCGCGCTTCTGCTGACCGCGGCCCCCGCCATCGCCGACGACTTCGTCACCCTCGACGCGGAAGGCAGTGTCACCGAGACCGCCGACCGGCTTGTCGCGGCCGTCGAACAGGCCGGGGCCACCGTTTTCGCCCGCGTCCCGCACTCGAAGGGCGCCGAAAGCGTCGGCATGGAGCTTCAGGACGCGGAACTCGTGATCTTCGGGAACCCGAAGCTGGGGACGCCGGCCCTTCAGGAAGACATCCGCGCCGGGCTCGTCCTGCCGCTTCGGGTTCTTGTGCATGACGACGGGGGTCAGACGCGGATCACCTATGAAGAGGTCGATGACATGTTCGATGACCTCGACATCGATGACGACGCCGAGTTCGTGGACCAGATGAAGGGGGCGCTCGAAACGCTCACCACGGCCGCGGCGGGAAGCTGACGTTTCGCGTCAGCGCGCGAGTTCTGCCAGAGCCTCGCCAAGGTCGATGGCGCCGTCATAGAGGGCCCGCCCCGAAATCGCGCCCGCGATCACGCCAGTCGCTTGCAGGCGACGCAGATCGTCCATCGACGAGACACCGCCCGAGGCGATGACCGGAACCGAGACCGCGCGCGCCAGGGCCTCGGTGGCGGGTATGTTCGGGCCCTGCATCGCGCCGTCGCGGTCGATGTCGGTATAGATGATAGCGGCGATGCCCGCGTCCTCGAACGCGCGGGCGAGGTCGGTGACCTGTACGTCGGTTTCGTCGGCCCAGCCTCGCGTCGCGACGCGACCCTTGCGCGCGTCGAGCCCGACGGCGACCTGACCCGGAAAGGCACGCGCCGCGTCGCGCACCAGCGCCGGATCCTCGACCGCGACGGTGCCGAGGATGACGCGCGACAGGCCCTTCGCCAGCCAACCTTCGATCGTGGCCATGTCGCGGATGCCGCCGCCAAGCTGGGCGGGGATCGTGACGCGCGACAGGATGGCCTCGACCGCGTCCGCATTCACCGGACGGCCGGCGAAGGCTCCGTTGAGATCGACGAGGTGGAGCCATTCGGCTCCCGCCGCCTCGAAGGCCGCGGCCTGCGCTCCGGGGTCGTCGCTGAAGACCGTCGCCTCGGACATCTCGCCCTTGAGGAGACGTACGCACTGCCCGTCCTTCAGGTCGATGGCTGGATAGAGGATCATGGGACCGTCCTTCGGAGTCGTCGTCTCATGCCAACCCGAGGCGCCGGGGGCAACCCCGGGCGTGACGCCGCGGCGCGGGGCATCCTGTCGCCACGTCACGCTTGCCTGACGAGGGGGGCGCGACGGACGCTCCGTCCCATATCGGGAGGACATCCATGACGCTTCGACACATCCTGTTCGCACTCGCCCTGACCGCCACCCCCGCTTTTGCGGCGGACCCGGTGCTTGGTCTCTTCAAGACGCAGCCCGACGACAACGGCGCATTCGGCCACGTCGAGATGTATGAATGCGGCGACGCCATCTGCGGCGTGATCCGCAAGGCGTTCAACCCGGACGGAAGCCCGCGCCAGAGCCGGAACATCGGCAAGCGGTTGATCTGGGACATGCAGCCCCAGGGCGACGGACGGTATGGCAAGGGTCGCATCTGGGCGCCCGACCGCGACAAGGTCTATTCCTCGAAGATGGAGCTCTCGGGAAACTCTCTGAAGGTCTCCGGCTGCGTCATCGGCATCTGCCGCGCGCAGAGTTGGTCGCGTGTGCAGTGACCTCTGAGCGGTCTTCCGCCAGCGATGCGGCGGGGCAACGATCACCGTCGAGGATAGGCAGGAATCCCCGGACGGGCGATTCCGGGCTTGGTTCGGAAGGGAACCGCATTTAACCTGACGTGGTTGTATATGATCAAGAAATGATCGGATTTTTCCCCATGCGCACGACCGTTCTGACTGCTTTGCTGATGTCGGCCACCCCGGCACTGGCAGCGACCTACGACTTCGACCTGTCGATGAACTTCGACCGCGAGTATTTCCAGGACGTGTACGACTCTGAATCCGGGGACAATATTCCCGTCGTCTTCGACGGGTCTCCCTACGGCTTCGAAGGCACCTTCAGCAACCTCGCTCCGGGTGCCCTGACGTCGGCGCGAATCACGCTCGAGGATGGCCCCTCCGGGGACCTCTCGCTGGTGTCCTGCGAGTTCGCCGGGCAGAGCTGCAGCGGCGACATGATCTCGTTGTCGTCCGACGGCAAGAAACTCTTCGTGGGGTCGATCAGCGATCCCACGATCTCGATCGATATGGCCGCGATGACGGCCGAATACTACGAGGACGGACCCGGCGGTTACACCGACGCGGGCGAGTTCAACTTCTACGGCGCGCAGTTCAAGCTCATCGCCGAGGATCTGGTCGAGGCGCCGCTTCCGGCGTCGGCGGCCCTTCTTCTGGGTGGTCTCGCCGTCTTCGGCGTCCTGCGCCGCCGCCGCGCCTGACGCCGGCACAAGCTATTCGAAAGGCGCTTCGCTGACGGCGGGGCGCCTTTTTCATTGCGTGTTCAAAAGGAGGGGGGCTGGTGCTGCTGGGGAGGATTGAACTCCCGACCTCACCCTTACCAAGGGTGCGCTCTACCACTGAGCTACAGCAGCGCCGGTCGATGCTGGCGCGGGATACGATCATTCCCCCGCCCGCGCAAGGGTTATCTGGACGCTTTTTGCCACCTGCGCTAGGTAGGCAGCATGGCAGGATCCCCAAGCTCCGAAAGACCTCCGAAAGAGCCCGCGACGCGGGACGACAAGCTGAAGGCGGCCCTCAAGGCGAACCTCCAGCGGCGCAAGGCACAGGCGCGGGCGCGGGCGAAGAAGACAGAACAGGGCAAGGCGGGCTGAGCATGGATTCAATAGTCGTGACGGGCGGGGCGGAGCTTCGCGGATCCATCCCCATCGCAGGCGCGAAGAACGCCTGCCTGACGCTGATGCCGGCCACGCTTCTGACCGAAGAGCCGCTGACGCTGATGAACGCGCCGCGGCTGTCGGACATCACGACGATGACGACGCTCCTGCAGTCGCTCGGGTCCGAGATCCAGAGCCTTCAGGACGGGCGCGTGATCGCCATGTCGTCGCTCGGGCCGGTTTCGACCCACGCAGACTATGACATCGTGCGCAAGATGCGGGCCTCGAACCTCGTTCTGGGGCCGCTTCTGGCGCGGGAAGGTCACGCGGTCGTCTCTCTGCCCGGCGGCTGCGCCATCGGCGCCCGCCCCATGGACATCCACATCACCGCGCTCGAGGCGCTCGGCGCTCAGATCGAGCTGAGGGACGGCTATCTGCATGCCAAGGCGCCCGGCGGTCTGAAGGGTGCCCGAGTGCCGCTGCGTTTCGCCAGCGTGGGGGCGACCGAGAACACGCTCATGGCCGCGACTCTGGCCAAAGGAACGACGGTGATCGAGAACGCGGCCCGCGAGCCCGAGATCGTCGACCTCGCCGCCTGCCTCGTGCGCATGGGCGCACACATCGACGGGGCAGGGACCTCGACCATCACGATCGAAGGCGTCGACCGTCTCGGAGGCGCCACCCACCCCGTCGTGCCGGACCGGATCGAACTCGGAACCTACATGCTCGCTCCCGCGATCTGCGGCGGCGAGGTCGAATGCCTGGGCGGGCGCCGCGATCTGGTCTCGGCCTTCTGCGACAAGCTCGACGAGGCGGGGATCGAGGTGACCGAGACCGGCCGCGGCCTGACGGTCGCGCGCAAGAACGGCCGCGTGTCCGCCATCGACGTCCGCACCGAGCCCTTCCCAGGTTTCCCGACCGACCTACAGGCGCAGATGATGGCGCTTCTCTGCACGGCCGAGGGCACGAGCCACCTCGAGGAGACGATCTTCGAGAACCGCTTCATGCACGCGCCCGAGCTTCTGCGCATGGGCGCGCGCATCGACGTCCACGGCGGCACCGCGACCGTGACCGGGGTCGACCGCCTGAAGGGCGCGCCTGTGATGGCGACGGATTTGCGGGCCAGCGTGTCGCTGATCCTCGCCGGTCTCGCGGCCGAGGGCGAGACGATGGTGAGCCGCGTATATCACCTCGACCGCGGCTACGAACACGTCGAGGAAAAGCTGGGCGCCGTCGGCGCCAGGATCGAACGGGTGGCGGGACGATGACGGACGACGCACGCTTCGAGGATGCCGCCGAGCGTCCCCTTCGCCTGAAAGCCGAGACGGCGGAGGACGTCACTGTTCTCGCCGCGCTCGTGCAGGACGCGATCCTGTCTTCGACCGAAATGAAGTGGGAGAAGGGACATCGCCGTTTCGTCTGCCTTCTCAACCGCTTCCGGTGGGAAGACAAGGTTGCGGCCAAGACGCGCGGGCGCGGCTTCGAACGGGTGAGGGCGGTCCTGTCGATCGGGGATGCGCTTGCCGTCCGTCAGCAGGGCCTGGATCGCTCGGTCCTGGATGGCGACACGGTCCTATCGCTCCTGACGCTCGCCTTCGAACCCGGCGAGGACGGCGCGGGTCGCGTCGTCCTGACCTTCGCCGGGGACGGGGCGGTGGCCGTCGAGGTCGAGGCGGTCAACCTTGTCCTTCAGGATGTCACGCGCCCCTATCTTGCGCCGTCCGGGCGTGCTCCATCGCACCCTGACTAGGGGCCTGGGACTTGAGCGTGCCGCGCCCGGCGTCTAAGAGCCGGTGAGAGGAGCGAGGATGCCCCATTTCCTGAACACCGAAGACGCGGATTTCGAGGATCGCTTCCGCGCCCTTTTGTCTCTGAAGCGCGAGGATGCTCCCGACGTGGCGGCCTCGGTGGCCGACATCGTCCAAGACGTGCGAACGCGCGGCGATGCGGCCCTTATCGACCTGACGCGCAAGTACGACCGCTTCGAGGTGACGCCCGCCACTCTTGCCCTCTCGAAGGCCGAGATCGACGCCGCCGTGGCCAAGGTGCCGGCGGCGGAGCGCCAGGCGCTTCAGGTGGCGGCCGAACGCATCCGCGCCTACCACGAGCGCCAGAAGCCCGCGAACGAAAGCTGGACCGACCGCAGCGGCGCCATGCTGGGGTGGCGCTGGACCGCCGTCTCGGCCGCGGGGCTCTATGTGCCTGGCGGGCTTGCGACCTATCCCTCGTCGGTCCTGATGAACGCCATCCCGGCTCAGGTGGCCGGTGTCGAGCGTCTGGTGATGTGCGTGCCGACGCCGGACGGTCTGGCCAACCCGCTGGTCCTCCTCGCCGCGAAGCTGTCGGGGATCGAGACGATCTATCGCATCGGCGGCGCACAGGCCATCGCAGCGCTGGCCTACGGGACCGAGACCATCGCGCCCGTCGACAAGATCACCGGCCCCGGCAACGCGTATGTCGCCGCCGCGAAGCGCCATGTCTTCGGCCGCGTCGGCATCGACAATATCGCGGGCCCGTCCGAGATCCTCGTGATCGCCGATGGCGACAACGACCCGGATTGGATCGCGCTCGACCTTCTCAGCCAGGCCGAGCACGACCAGAGCGCGCAGGCGATCCTCATAACCACCGATCCGACATTCGCCGAACTCGTCGTCGACGCCATCAACCAATACCTTCAGGTCCTCGAGCGCCGCGACATCGCGCGTGCCTCGTGGGAGTCGAACGGCGCGGTCATCCTGGTGCAGAACCTGGGCGAAGCGGCCGCATTGGCGGACGACATCGCCGCCGAACACCTTGAGCTTTGCGTGGCGAACCCCGAGTCGCTTGCGGGCAATATCACCCACGCCGGCGCGATCTTCCTCGGCCCCTGGACGCCCGAGGCCATCGGTGACTACGTCGCGGGACCCAACCACGTCCTGCCGACCGCACGCTCCGCGCGCTTCTCGTCTGGCCTGGGCGTGCTCGACTTCATGAAGCGCACCACGATCACCCGCATGACCCCCGGCGCCCTCGCCGACATCGGCCCTGCCGCCGAAACGCTGGCCGCAGCCGAGTCGCTCCAGGCCCACGGCCTCTCGGTCGCAGCGCGCTTGCGTCGGCTGAACGAGTGATTTGATTTCCTACGCCTTTGACGTATCCAGCACCCATGTCCCGTCTCGTTCACATCGACATCGACGATACCGCGCTGCCGCCTCCGACGCCTCAGATCGAGCAGGAGAGGCGGGTGGCGATCTTCGATCTGCTCGAGGACAACAGCTTCGACATTCCGGGCCGCGACGGACGGGCCGTGCCGGACGGGCCCTACCACCTGCTGCTGGCCATCCGGGACAAGCTCCTGGTCTTCGATATCCGCACGGAGGAGGGCGAGCCCGCCGCCGAGTTCCGGCTGTCCCTCGGGCCGTTCCGGCAGGTCGTGAAGGACTATTTCCAGATCTGCGAGGCCTACTTCGACGCCGTGAAGCGCCTTCCGCCGGGTCAGATCGAGGCCATCGACATGGCGCGACGCGGTATCCACAACGAGGGCGCGCGCGTCCTTCAGGAGAGGCTGGACGGCAAGGCCGATCTGGACACCGACACCGCTCGGCGTCTCTTCACCCTCATCTGCGTGCTGCATTTCGGGGGTTGACGGGTGCCGGACCTTCCCCAGTCGGTGCTCTTCTGTTGCGATCACAATGCCGTCCGGTCCCCCATGGCCGAAGGCATGATGAAGCAGTTCTATGGCCACGAGACCTATGTCCAGTCGGCGGGCGTCTACAACGACATGGAAATCGACGGCTTCTCGATCGCGGTCTGCAACGAGCTTGGGATCGAGCTGTCGCGGCACCGATCGCGCAGCTTCGACGAGATGCAGCAGTGGGGCGACGACCTGTCGGCCTTCGATCTCGTCGTGGCGCTGTCGCCCGCGTCGCAACGGCGCGCGCTGGAACTCACCCGCTTCTTCCATCTCGACGTCGACTACTGGCCGATCCTCGATCCCACGGGGCTTGGCGACACGCGGGAGCAGAAGCTCGAGCACTATCGGCAGTCGCGCGACCAGATCCGGGAACGGATGCTCGCGCGATTCGGCCCGCCCACGGTCCCGCAAGACCGCGCACAGGCATGATTCCCCCACGGCGTGGTGCGTTTTCGGGCTTGATCCGGGGGGCGATCGCCCCAATATTCGCTGCGCCCGAACGACGGGTGATTTGAAGGAGAGACCATGGCCAAGGAAGAGATGCTCGAATTTCCTGGTGTCGTGAAGGAACTCTTGCCGAACGCGACATTCAGGGTCGAGCTGGAAAACGGCCATGAGATCATCGCGCATACGGCAGGCAAGATGCGCAAGAACCGCATCAGGGTCCTCGCGGGCGACAAGGTGCAGGTCGAGATGACCCCCTACGACCTCACCAAGGGTCGGATCAACTATCGGTTCAAGTGAGCGCGGACCGACCGCGTCTCGTGCTCGGTTCGGCCAGTCCGCGCCGGCTTGAGTTGTTGCGGCAGATCGGCGTCGAGCCGGATGAGGTGCGACCCGCCGACATCGACGAGACCCCCCTCAAGGGCGAGCTTCCCCGGGCCTATTGCCGTCGTGTGACGCGCGAGAAGGCCGAGGCCATCCCCCGCAACCCGGGCGAGGTGGTGCTGGTCGCCGATACGACGGTCGCCGTGGGGCGCCGCATCCTCGGCAAACCCGCGGACGAGGCCGAGGCGCGTTCCTTTCTCGGCCTGCTGTCGGGGCGGCGCCATCGTGTCGTGACGTGTTTGGCCGTCATTTCGGACGGCGGGTTGCGGGAGCGTGAGGTCGAAAGCATCGTCAAGCTCGACCGGCTTTCGTCCGGCGACCTCGACGCGTACATCGCCACGGGCGATTGGAAAGGCAAGGCGGGGGCCTATGCCATACAGGGCCCGGCGGGCGCGTTCATTCCCTGGATGTCAGGGAGTTATACGGCGATCATGGGCCTTCCCCTCCGTGAGACCGCGCGTCTATTGGCGGCAGTCGGGCTGACCGTGACGGAGGCCGCATGAAGGGGTCCATCGCCGTCTTCGACACCCTGAACGGACGCGAAGCCGCGGCCCTGATCGTCGATGGGGCGCTGGCCGATCTTCTGGTCGATGCCTCAGAAGACCGCATTCGCCCCGGCGCGATTTACCGCGCGCGCGTCGGGAGGCCTCTCAAGGGGCAGGGCGGGGCCATTCTCGAGACCCCGGATGGACCGATGTTCCTCCGCCAGGCCAAGGGCGTTTCGCAGGGTGACACGCTGATCGTTCAGGCCTCGACCTGGGCCGAGCCCGGCAAGGCGACGCCGGTCGCGGCGCGTGTTCTCTTCAAGAGCCGGTTCGCGATGGTGACGCCCGGTGCCGAGGGGCTGAACATCTCGAAGGCGATCCGGGACGAGGAACGTCGGGTGGAGTTGCGCGCGATCCTCGATGCCATAAAAGCCCCGGACGGCATGGGCGTCGTCCTGCGCACGGCTGCCGAAGGGGCAGAGGACGACACCGTCGCCGAGGATGTCGCGGCCCTCGTCGACCTCGCGTCCCGCGTCATGGCCGAGCCTCGCCTTGGCGCGCCCGAGATGCTGTTGGACGGACCGTCGGCGACCGAGATCGCCTGGCGTGACTGGCCCGCCCCCGACGTGACGGACGACCGTCCCGGAAGCCTTGCGCGCAGCGGGGCGGATGACATGATCGCCGCCCTCTCCGATCCCAGGGTGGAGCTGACGGGCGGGGGCTTCATGTTCGTCGAGCCGACCCGCGCTCTGGTGGCCGTCGACGTGAACACCGGCGCCGACACCTCCCCCGCTTCCGCCCTTAAGGTGAACCTTGCCGCCCTCGCCGCCCTTCCGCGCGCCCTTCGCCTGCGCGGCCTTGCCGGACAGATCGTCCTTGATCTGGCGCCCGTGGCCAAGCGCGATCGCCGCCGGGTCGAGGATGCCGCCCGCGGCGCCTTCCGCTCCGACGGGATCGAGACGACCGTGCTGGGCTGGACCCCCCTGGGGCACCTCGAGTTGACGCGCAAGCGCGAGCGGCTGCCCTTGGCGGAGTGCCTTCGATGAGCTGTCCCATCTGTTCGAAGCCCTCGACGCCCGAGTACCGGCCGTTCTGTTCGAAACGCTGCGCCGACGTCGATCTCGCGCGCTGGCTAAAGGGCACCTACGCCATCCCCGCCGAACCCGTCGATCCCGACGAGGATGCGTCGCCTGACGATCCGTCCGATCAGCCGCTGCGGCACTGAGATTTTTGTCTCCCCGACCACTGGACAGCCCTTCCCGCCGCCATTAGAAGAACGCGACCTGAGCGGAGCCACGCCTCCGCCCGTGCCCGGGTAGCTCAGGGGTAGAGCAGCGGATTGAAAATCCGCGTGTCGGTGGTTCGATTCCGCCCCCGGGCACCACTTCAAGCCTGATCCTCCCTCTACGCCTCTGGCGCCATGCGGTGTCGCTCTGTAAGCTCCCGGAATGAGATGGGATTTCCGGATAGCGCGTGGCCTGACCCTCGGGGTTGCCGCGGTCTGTCTGGCCGGGGCGGTCTGGTGGGCGGGGCTGGGGCAGTCGCTCGACCAGTTGGGGCAGCGGGGGGCATCCGACCTCGCGCTTGCGTCGGACCGGCTGGTCAAGAGCCTGACGCGGTATCGCGAGTTGATCGTGGTTCTCGCCGACGACGAGCAGTTCGACGGGCCCGCGCCCGATCCCCAAGGCGCGGCTCGGCTCCTGCGGCGGGCGGCGGACCTGACGGGGGCGCTTGACCTCATGCTTCTCGACGGCGCGGGGCGGGTGGTTGCCAGCGCCTCGGGTGCGCAAGGGCCCGATTGGGAGGACGACGCCTTCGTCGACCGGGCGCTGACGGGCGCGCTCGGGTCCTTCCACGCCATCAGCGACCGCTTCCTGACCCGTGCGTTCTACTTCGCGGCGCCTGTGTTCTCGGAGGCGGGGCCCGTGGAGGGGGCGCTCGTCGCGGTCGTCGACCTGGACCGCATCGAGGCCGAGGGGCGCGGCGCCATCCCGGTCGTGCTCTTCACCGACGAGGACGGTGTGGTGATTTCCTCCAACCGGTCCGAACTCGTCCTGATGCGGCGCGAAGGCGAGCGGCGGTCGGCATTCCCCGAGAACAGGCTTCGCCCGTTCTTCCCCTACGACGCGCTTGGCGTGCGCGGCACCGACGTCTGGCGGATCGACGCCGGCCCCTATGTCCCGAAGCGGGCACTTCATGTCGAGCAGCGGATCGAGATCCTGGGGCTTCGCGCCGAGGCCCTTCTCGACGCCCGGCCGGCCTATGTCACCGCCGGTCTCCAGGGCACGGTCGCCGGGGTTCTCGCCGCCTTCTTCGGCACCGTCATCTTCTTGACGACCGAACGCCGCCGCGCCCTGGCGCGGGCGAATGCGGCGCTCGAGGTCCGCGTGGCGGAACGGACGGACGAGCTTTCGCGCATCAACGTGGCACTCCGCGACGAAATTGCGGAACGGCGCGAGGCCGAGGCGGCGCTGAAGCGCGCGCAGGACGAACTCGTACAGGTCGGCAAGCTGTCGGCTCTCGGGCAGATGTCGGCGGGCATCAGCCACGAACTCAACCAGCCCCTCATGGCGATCCGGTCCTTCGCCGAAAACGGGTCCCGCTTTCTCGAGATGGGCAAGGGCGACATGGTTGCGGGCAACCTGGCCAAGATCGCGGACCTTGCCGCGCGGGCGGGGCGGATCATCAAGAACCTCAAGGCCTTCGCGAGGCAGGAGAGCGAGCCCTCGACGCGCGTCGACCTCTGCGCCGTCGCGCGCGCCGCTCTCGAGATGACCGAGGCGCAACTCGAACGGGACGCGGTCGGCGTCACGGCGCACCTGCCCGGCGCTCCCGTCTGGGTGACGGGCGGCGAGGTGCGGCTGACGCAGGTGGTCGTAAACCTGCTGACCAACGCCGCCGACGCCATGTCGTCCTTGCCCGAGAAGTCGCTGACCCTGACGGTCTCCGCGAACCCGGAGCCATCGGTCACCGTCCGCGACAGCGGCCCGGGCATAGCGGACCCCTCGCGCATCTTCGAGCCGTTCTACACCACCAAGTCCGTGGGTGACGGCGAGGGAACGGGGCTGGGCCTTTCGATCTCCTACGGTCTCGTCCAGAGCTTCGGGGGCGATATCTCGGGCGAAAACGCGCTCGGAGGCGGTGCCGTCTTCACCGTCCGCCTCCAGCCCTGGCGCGAGGAACGCGCGGCATGAGCCGGGTTCTTCTGGTCGAGGACGACGCGCCCGTGCGCGAGGCGCTGGCGCAGACGCTGGAGCTTGCGGGCCTGACAGTGACCGAGGCGGGATCCTTCATTGTCGCTAAGGATCACATCCGGCGGGACTTCGCGGGCGTGGTCGTGTCCGACATCCGGATGCCGGGCAAGGACGGCATAGCGCTTCTCGATCATGCGCAGTCCGTGGATCCCGAACTGCCGGTGATCCTGCTGACCGGAGAGGGCGATGTGCCGATGGCGGTCGCGGCGGTGAACCGGGGCGCGTTCGATTTCCTCGAAAAGCCCTGTCCGACCGAGACGCTTGTCGAGACGGTACGCCGCGCGCTCGATCGCAGGCGGGCGTCGCTCGAGGATCGCCGGCTTCAGGCCGAGCTGCGAAAGGGCGACGCCGCTCAACGCATGCTCTTCGGCACATCGGCGGTGGCCGAGAGGTTGCGGGCAGAGGTCCGCCAGATCGCGCGGGTGCCCGGCGTCGTGCTGATCGAAGGGGCGCCGGGGTCCGGCCTCAGCAAGGTCGCCGAGGTGCTGCACCTTCTGTCGCCCCTCGCGCAGGGGCCCTTCATCAAGCTCGGGGCCGCGGCGCTGACGCCCGCGGCGCTTGACGACGCGGTTGCCGCGGCCGACGGCGGAAGCCTTTTCCTGAACGAGGTCACCTCGTTGTCCAAGGCCTGCCAGTACGCGCTTCTGGAGCATCTGGACCGCGAGGCGGGCGCGCGTCTTCTGGCGGGGACGACACAGGACGCCCTGGCCTTGTCCGAGCAGGGAGCGTTCCTGCCCGACCTCTACTACCGCGTCGAGGCGCTGCGCATCCGCATCCCGGCGCTGAAGGAACGCCCCGAGGACATTCCTGTCCTCTTCCGGCACTACGTTGCACAGGCCTCCGAGCAGGCCGGGGTGCCCGAGCGTGCTATTCCTCCCGCCCTTCTGGCGTCGCTCATGTCGCAGGACTGGCCCGGCAACGCACGCGCCTTGATGAACGCCGCCATGCGCTTCACCCTCGGCCTCATGCCCGACGAGATCGAGGAGATCGGGTTGGCCGAGAAGATGGCGCAGATCGAGGCCTCGCTGATCGTCGAGGCGCTGCGCCGCAACAGGGGCAATGCGACACTGACCGCCGAGACGTTGAAGCTGCCGCGCAAGACATTTTACGACAAGCTGGCCCGCTACGGTGTCCGGGCCGAGGACTTCCGCGACTGATCTGTGCGGAATTTCGCACAGTCAGGCGGTAACTGCTGTCCGAGATTCCGCACACGGGGCCTCCGAATACTTCAATTTTTTGCTTTAACATTATGATAAGTAAGAAATATATCTTCAGGCAACATCCGGCTTGCCGTGAGGTCCAATACGATGATCCTCCGCGCAGGGGAGGAAACTCGCCGCAAAATCTTGTTTCCGTATCAGGGAGGATACCGATGAAAAACTTCACAACCGCCGTGGCGGCCGCCACACTGAGCCTGGGCGCAACCGGCGCCTTCGCGTCCTGCGAGGACGGAGAGATCGTCGTCAAGTTCGCGCACGTCGTCAACGCGACCGGTCACCCGAAAGGCGTCGCCGCCGACACCCTCGCGGGCCGCGTCAACGACGAGATGAACGGCACCATGTGCATGGAGGTCTTCCCGAACTCCACACTCTATGACGATGACCAGGTGCTCGAGGCGATGCTTCAGGGCGACGTCCAACTCGCCGCGCCGTCGCTGTCGAAGTTCGAGACCTTCACCAAGGTTTTCCGCATTTTCGACCTGCCGTTCATGTTCAAGAACGTCGATGCCGTCGATGCCTTCCAGACCTCCGAGACCGGCCAGGCGATGAAGGATTCGATGCAGCGCCGCGGTCTCCAGGGCCTCCAGTTCTGGCACAACGGCATGAAGCAATTCTCGGCCAACGTGCCGCTCGTCTCTCCAGCCGACGCCCAGGGCCTCAAGTTCCGCGTGCAGCCGTCCGACGTGCTTGTCGCGCAGATGGAAGCGCTCGGCGCCAGCCCGCAGCCAATGGCCTTCTCCGAGGTCTACGGTGCGCTTCAGACCGGCGTCGTCGATGGTCAGGAGAACACCTGGTCCAACATCTGGGGCCAGAAGTTCTTCGAGGTGCAGGACGGCACCACCGAGACGAACCACGGCATCATCGACTATCTTGTGGTGGCCTCGGTCGACTGGCTCGACAGCCTCGATCCGGCGGTCCGCGACCAGTTCCTGACCATCCTCGAGGAAGTCACTGTCGCCGGCAACGCGGCCGTGGGCGATCTCGATGCGCAAGCCCGCCAGTCGATCCTCGACGCCGGCGGCGTCATCCGCGAGCTGTCCGATGAAGAGCGTCAGGCCTGGGTCGACGTGATGAAGCCGGTCTGGGAGCAGTTCGAAGGCGACGTGGGCGCGGACAACATTGCCGCGGCTCAGGAAATCAACGCTTCGATGTAATCGACGAATGGGCAGGGCGCCGGTGCGCCCTGCCTTCCGCCTCACGGGAGAGGGGCGGGACACAGGGGGAGGGAAATGATGTCCGGACAGACGGATGCGGCGGTGTCGCCGCTCGGCCGCTTCGTGAACGCGCTTGAGGAAATGGTGATCGCCTATATCCTCGCCGCGATGACGGTGATCACTTTCGTTAACGTCGTCCTGCGCTACGTCTTCAACCACACGATCCTCTGGGGTCTCGAGGTCACGACGATCCTCTTCGCCTGGCTTGTCCTTCTGGGTATTTCCTATGGGTTCAAGCGAACGGCTCACCTCGGTGTCGACGCCATTCTGAACATCGTCGGTCCGGGCCCGAAGAGAGTTATGGTGCTTCTCTCGGCACTCGCCTGCCTCGTCTACGGGGGCCTTTTGATGAAGGGCGCATGGGACTACTGGGCGCCCTTCGCGGGCTACCAGCGCACCGAGGGCCGCATCATCCCCACGGGCTTCGACGACCGCACGCGGGACCAGGCCTTCTACCACACCGAGCAGGTGCCCGTGCCCTTCGGTGGAGAGTTTTTGGCCGAGCGCTTCAACATGGGCGAGAGCTACGACAAGCTGCCCCGCTTTATCCCCTACTTCGTCCTGCCCTTCGGCGTCGCCCTGATGCTCTTCCGGATCATCCAGGCGACCATCGGCGTCCTCGCCGGCCGACGCGACAGCCTGATCGTCAGCCACGAGGCCGAGGACGCCGTGGCCGAGGCCCGGATGGCGGAGAACTGAGATGCAGGTCGTCCTTCTCTTCACCATGGTCATGGGCCTCCTGCTGATCGGCACGCCGATCGCGGTGGCGCTGGGACTGTCGTCGATCATCTTTCTGCTGGCCTTCTCGGACACTTCGCTCGCCTCCGTCGCGCAGTCGCTCTACCAGGCGATGGAAGGGCACTACACGCTGCTCGCCATTCCCTTCTTCATCCTCGCCTCGTCCTTCATGTCGACGGGCGGCGTTGCGAAACGCATCATCCGCTTTTCCATCGCCTGCGTCGGCCACCTGCGTGGCGGCCTCGCCATCGCGGGCGTCTTCGCCTGCATGATCTTCGCGGCGCTCTCGGGCTCGTCCCCCGCAACCGTCGTTGCCATCGGCACTATCGTCATCGCGGCGATGAAGCAGGCGGGCTACACCAAGGAATTCGCGGCTGGCGTCATCTGCAACGCGGGCACGCTCGGCATCCTGATCCCGCCTTCCATCGTCATGGTCGTCTATGCTTCGGCCACCGACGTTTCGGTCGGGCGCATGTTCCTCGCCGGCGTCATTCCGGGGCTTCTCGCGGGCTTCATGCTGATGGTCACGATCTACGTCATGGCCATCGTCCGCGACATGCCGAAGGGCGAATGGAGAGGCTTTGGCGAGATCGGCGCCTCGTTCCTCGATGCCCTCTGGGGCCTGATGCTGATCGTCATCATCATGGTCGGCATCTACGGCATACCCGGTTTGACGGGGGCCATCTTCACTCCGACCGAGGCCGCCGCCGTCGCCTCCGTCTATGCCTTCGTCGTCGCGGTCTTCGTCTACCGCGACATGGGCCCTCTGGCGGCGCGCGACGGACAGGGCCGCAAGTCGCTTCTCCAGAGGCCGCAGGCCCTCGTGACGGCGCTGTTCCACCGAGACACGCGGAACACGCTTCTCGATGCGGCGAGGCTGACGGTGATGCTGATGTTCATCATCGCAAACGCCCTGATCCTGAAACACGTCCTGACCGACGAGCAGATCCCCCAATCCATTGCGCGGGCCATGCTCGACGCGGGCTTCGGCCCGATCATGTTCCTCGTTGTCGTCAACGTGATCCTGCTGATCGGCGGGCAGTTCATGGAGCCCTCGGGTCTGATCGTGATCGTGGCGCCGCTGGTGTTCCCGATCGCGATCCAGCTTGGCATCGACCCGATCCACCTCGGCATCATCATGGTCGTGAACATGGAAATCGGGATGATCACGCCGCCTGTTGGCCTGAACCTCTTCGTCACCTCGGGCGTGGCCGGGATGTCGATGATGGCGGTCGTCCGCGCGGCGCTGCCGTTCCTGGCCGTCCTCTTCGTCTTCCTGATCATCGTGACCTACGTGCCTTGGCTTTCGACCTGGCTTCCGACGTCGAGGATGGGACCCGAGATCATCACGAATTAATATTAAACGGTCTTGCGACCTTAAACCGGATCGGGTTTCCTCCCGCAGGCAACGAAAGAGTGCCGACGGGAGGAAAAGATGAAAACGATCAAGGGGCCGGCCCTTTTCCTGGCTCAGTTCGCGGGCGACTCCGCGCCCTTCGACAGCTGGGACGGGATCACGAAATGGGCCGCCGATTGCGGCTACAAGGGGGTTCAGGTCCCAAGCTGGGACGCCCGGTTCATCGACCTCGACAAGGCTTCTTCGTCCAGGGACTACTGCGACGAGGTCAAGGGCGCGGCGGCGGCCAACGGAATCGAGATCACCGAGCTTTCGACGCACCTCCAGGGCCAGCTCGTCGCCGTCCACCCGGCGTATGACGAGGCTTTCGACGGCTTTGCCGCGCCCGAGGTGCGGGGCAATCCCAAGGCCCGTCAGGAGTGGGCCGTCGACCAGGTGAAGAAGGCGCTGACCGCGTCACGGAACCTCGGCCTGACCGCGCAGGCGTCCTTCTCGGGCGCGCTTGCCTGGCCGTACCTCTACCCTTGGCCGCAGCGGCCTGCCGGGCTCGTCGAGGCCGCCTTCGACGAGCTCGGGAAACGCTGGACGCCGATCCTCGACCATGCCGAGGAAATGGGTGTCGACATCTGCTACGAGATCCACCCGGGCGAGGATCTGCACGACGGCATCAGCTACGAGATGTTCCTCGACCGCGTGAAGGGCCACGGCCGTGCCTGCATGCTTTACGACCCTTCGCACTATGTGCTTCAGGCGCTCGACTACCTCGACAATATCGACATCTACCACGACCGGATCCGCATGTTCCACGTCAAGGACGCCGAGCTGAACCCCACGGGACGGCAGGGCGTCTATGGCGGCTACCAGTCCTGGGTCGACCGCGCGGGCCGGTTCCGGTCGCTCGGTGACGGACAGGTCGACTTCCGGGCCGTCTTCTCGAAACTCACCCAATACGATTTCGACGGATGGGCCGTGGTCGAGTGGGAATGCGCCATGAAGCACCCCGAGGACGGGGCGCGCGAGGGCGCGGCCTTTGTCAAGGATCACATCATCCGCGTGACCGAGAAGGCGTTCGACGACTTCGCCGGCGGAGGCGCCGACGACGCCGCCAACCGGCGGATGCTGGGACTGGACTGAGGGGGACGACATGCCGATCGACGGAACTTCGGAACAGACCACCGGCCGCCTGCGTCTCGGCATGGTCGGCGGCGGGCGCGACGCCTTCATCGGCGGGGTCCACCGGATCGCCAGCCGCATCGACGGCCATTGGGATCTGGTGGCGGGAGCCTTCTCCTCGACCCCCGAAAAATCGCAGGCCTCCGGCGCCGACCTCGGCCTCGACCCCAAGCGCGTCTACGACGACTTCTCCGCGATGGCGAAGCGCGAGGCGCGCATGAAGGGCGGCATCGACGCTGTCGCCATCGTGACGCCGAACCACATGCATTATCCCGTCGCGCGCGAGTTCCTGAAGCGCGGCATCCACGTCATCTGCGACAAGCCCCTGACGTCGACCCTCCCCGAGGCGCGCAAGATGGCGAAGGCGGCCGAGACGTCGGATGCGCTGTTCGTCCTAACCCACAACTACACGGGCTACCCGATGATCCGGCAGGCGCGCGAGATGATCGCTGCCGGAGACCTGGGCGAGATCCGCGTCGTTCAGGTCGAATACGCCCAGGATTGGCTGACCGAGGACGTCGAGAGCACCGGCCAGAAACAGGCCGGCTGGCGGACGGATCCCGAACGCTCGGGCGCGGGCGGCTCGACCGGCGACATCGGCACGCACGCCTTCAACCTGGCAAGCTTCGTGACCGGTCTGACGCTGGAAAGCCTTGCCGCCGACCTTCAGAGCTTCGTCGCGGGCCGACGGGTCGACGACAACGGCCATGTCATGCTGCGCTTCGAGGGCGGGGCACGGGGGATGCTCTGGTGCAGCCAGGTCGCGCCCGGCAACGAGAACGGCCTTCGCCTGCGTGTCTACGGCACCAAGGGCGGGCTCGAATGGGCGCAGGAGGATCCGAACTATCTCTGGCACACGCCCTTCGGTGAGCCGAAGCGCCTTCTGACCCGGAATGGCGCGGGATCGGGCCCGGCGGCGGCACGCATGTCGCGCATCCCCCCTGGACATCCTGAAGGCTATCTCGAGGGCTTCGCCAACATCTATTCCGAAGCCGCCCGCGCGATCCGGGCGAAGAAGGCGGGGGAGCCAATCCCCGAGGACATCCATTTTCCCGACATCCTCGACGGCGTAACCGGAGTGGCTTTCGTCGATGCCTGCGTTCGGTCCTCGGCGCGGAACGCATCCTGGGTCACCCTGAACATCTGAACGCGCGCACTGCGCGAACTTCTGGAGCTATCATGTCGTTTTTCAAGGACATTCCGTCTGTCGCCTATGAAGGCCCCGAGACGTCGAACGATTTCGCCTACCGCCACTACGATCCGGACGCACAGGTCGCCGGTCGCCGGATGGAGGATCACCTGCGATTCGCCGTCGCCTACTGGCACAGCTTCGCATGGGAGGGCGGCGACCCCTTCGGCGGACGGACCTTCGACCGCCCCTGGTTCGGCTCGACCATGGATCACGCGCGCACGAAAGCCGACGTCGCCTTCGAGATGTTCCGTATCCTCGGCCAGCCGTTCTTCTGCTTCCACGACGCCGACGCCCGGCCCGAGGTCGAGAGCTATGCCGAGAACACCAAGAACCTCGAGGCCATCACCGACTACATCGGCGGGAAGATGGAGGAGACGGGCACACGGCTACTCTGGGGCACCGCAAACCTATTCTCACACCGCCGCTTCATGTCGGGCGCGTCCACCAACCCCGACCCGGACGTCTTTGCCTACGCCGCCGCGACCATCAAGGCGAACATGGACGCCACGCGCAAGCTGAACGGCGAGAACTACGTCCTCTGGGGCGGTCGCGAAGGTTATGAGACGCTCCTGAACACCGACCTCGGCCGCGAAGCCGACCAGATGGCGCGGATGCTGTCGATGGTCGTCGACTACAAGCACAAGACCGGCTTCAAGGGCACGATCCTTGTCGAGCCGAAGCCTCAGGAGCCGACGAAGCATCAGTACGACTACGACGTCGCCGCCTGCTACGCCTTCCTCAAGCGCTACGGACTCGAAGACGAGGTGAAGCTGAACATCGAGCAGGGACACGCGATCCTCGCAGGACACACCTTCGAACACGAGGTGGCACTTGCGATGAGCCTGGGTGTCTTCGGCTCGATCGACATGAACCGCAACGACTACCAGTCCGGCTGGGACACCGACCAGTTTCCGAACAACGTGCCGGAAGTGGCGATGGTCTATTACGAGATCCTTAAGGCGGGCGGCTTCCAGACCGGCGGCACCAACTTCGACTCGAAGCTCCGGCGCCAGTCTCTCGACCCCGAAGACCTGATCCTCGCGCATGTGGGGGCGATGGATGTTTGCGCCCAAGGGCTGAAGGCGGCGGCGGCTATGCTGGAGGATGGCTCGCTCGAAGCGGCACGGCGCGAGCGCTATGCGGGCTGGGACAGCGATCGCGGCAAGAAGCTGATGTCGTCGTCGCTGGAAGAGATCACCGAGATGGTCCTGTCCGAGGACCTGCAACCGGAGCCGCGTTCGGGACGACAGGAAAGGCTGGAGAACCTGGTCAACCGGTTCGTCCAGAAGGCTTGAGCGAAGTCTACTTCGCCTCGGCCCGGCCCGATGTGTCGTCGGCGCGGCTGTCTGCGATGTGCATGATCAGCGTCGAACGCCGGACGTGAAGGAAGAGGGTCATCGGGCGGGCCGGCCGCCTGGTGGCCTTTTGCGTCTGTGTCGGCGCGGCTGGAAACGAAACCACTTTCATCAGTCTGCTCCATATTTCCTTACGCTAGGGGAACCCTTCTTTGTGACCGAGTATGGGCACAACCGGGGTATCATTTCGGTTAATGTTCCGGACGCGTGAACCATCGGGACACATATGTCGCCAAAAGGACTCAATCCCATCCGATGCGTGGCGGCGTTCAGGGGATGACAAGCAGCCAGAGCCACACCGTTCCGATCGACAAGCCGGTCGAAATCAGGACGGACGAGGCCGCGACCCGCCGCGCCGCGCCGTACATGTTGGCGAAGAGATACGTGTTGACGCCCGGCGCCATGGCCGCCGTCAGCACGACCGAGCGGAAGGCGTCGCGGTCCAGATCGAGAAGCGTGGCGGTGGTGAAGGATACCGCCGGATGCAGCACCAGCGAGATCACGCAGACCATGGCGATGGTCTTGAGGTCACCCTCGGGACGGTAGCGATAGAGGACGCCGCCAAGCCCGAAGAGGGCCGAGGGCAGGGCTGCGCGGGCCAGAAGATCGACGCCGTCCGTTATGACCTCGGGCATCGTCATTCCGCTCAGGTTCACGATAAGCCCAAGCGAGATGCCCACGATCAACGAATTGTGGAACATCGCCCAGATCACGTTCCGCGCCGTGCCAATGGGCCCTGCGCCGGTGCCCCGCGCGATCTCCATTGCGGTGACGCCGATCAGATAGCAGATGGGCGGATGAAGCGCGATGATGGCAAAGTTGCCGGCCAGCGCTTCGGTCCCGTAGGCGCGCTCGGTGATCGGCAGGCCAAGGAGGACCGAGTTCGAGAAGAGGCCGCAGAAACCGATCGCGACGGAGTCCGTCCAGTTTCGGCGAAAGATGAACCGCGCGCCGGTCAGGGCGGCGAAGAAGCCCGTCACCGCGCCGATATAGAAGCTGAAGAGAAGCGGCAGGTTGAAGTCCGCGCCGAGGTCGAGCGTCGAAATCGCGCGGAACAGAAGGCAGGGGATCGCGAAGCCCTGGCTGAACTTCATCAGGGCGTCCACGCCCGCATCCGAGAAATAGCCTTTCCAGACTGCGACATAGCCTCCGCCGATCACCAGGAAGACGGGGAGGATGACGTCCAGAAGGGCCTGCACCCGATCAGCCCGGCAGGCTCAGGCGCATCCCGTCGTAGGCGGGCACGACGTGGTCGGGCGTCTCGTCGAGGATGGTCCTGTAGTCCAGGTCGATGTGCATGTTGGTCAGGATGGCGCGCTTCGGCTGCACCTTCTCGATCCAGCCGAGCGTCATGTCGAGATGCGCGTGGGTCGGATGGGGCGTGCGGCGCAGCGCGTCCACGATGAAGATGTCGAGGTTCTGAAGCGACGACCAGGCCGCATCGTAGATCTCGACCACGTCGGGTAGGTACGCGAGGCCGCCGATGCGGAAGCCGAGTGCGTCGATGGAGCCATGCCCGACGCGGAAGGGATGGAAGACGATGTCTCCGCCGGGACCGCCGACGGTCACGTCGCCCTTGATCGTGTGCATGTCGAGGATCGACGGATAGGGCGATCCCTCGGGCTGGATGAAGGCATAGCCGAAGCCCGAGTAGAGCCTCTCCTGCGTCGGCCCGTCGGCCCAGACCGGCAGGCGCTGGCGCGTGTTGAAGACGATCATCCGCAGGTCGTCGATGCCGTGAACATGGTCGGCGTGGCCGTGCGTGAAGACGACCGCGTCGAGGCGACCGACGCCCGCATCCAGAAGCTGCTGGCGCATGTCGGGCGAGGTGTCGATCAGGACGCGCGTCACGGCGTCGCCCTCGGTCCGCTCGACAAGAAGCGAGCAGCGGCGGCGGCGGTTTCGCGGCTCGTCGGGATCGCAGGCACCCCAGAGACCGCCAAGCCGCGGCACTCCGCCCGACGAGCCGCAGCCGAGGATGGTGAAGGTCAGCTCCGCCATTCCGCAGCCTTGGAGAAAAGACGCTCGAAGTTCGCTTCGGTCGCGCGGGCGAAATCCGCGTAGGAGAGCCCAAAGATCTGGGCGCCGACCTTCGCGGTGTCGACGACGTAGGCAGGTTCGTTGCGCTTGCCCCGGTTCGGCGGCGGCGCGAGGTAGGGGGCGTCCGTCTCGACCAGCACCCGGTCCAGCGGCGCATCCGCAAAGATGGCGCGCAACTCGGTGCTTTTCGGGAAGGCGGCGATCCCCGAGATGGACAGGTAGAAGCCAAGTTCGAGTGCCGCCTCGGCCAGCGCCCGACCGGACGAGAAGCAGTGCATGACGCAGGCATAGGCGCCGGCGCGGTGCTCCTCGCCGAGGATCCGGGCCATGTCGTCGTCGGCGTCCCGGGCGTGGATGATGAGCGGCAGGCCCGTACGGCGGGCAGCCTCGATATGGACGCGCAGGCTCTCCTGCTGGATCGGCTTCGTCTCGGCGGTGTAATGGTAGTCGAGCCCGGTCTCGCCGATACCGACCATCTTCGGATGCCCGGCGATCTCCTCAAGCCGCTCGACCGTCACCACAGGCTGCTCATGTGCGGACATAGGATGGATGCCGGCGGCGTAGAACACCCCGGGGTGGGTCTCGGCCAGGGCGCGGACCTCGGGTTCCTTCCCGAGCTTCGTGCAGATGGTCACCATGCGATGGACGCCCCGCTGTTTCGCACGCGAAACCAGCGCCTCGACCTCACTCTCGAACTGGGGGAAATCGAGATGGCAATGGCTGTCCGTGATGGGGGTCGCGTCGGTCATGGCTCCCGTATCGGGCAGCCCGCGGGAAGGGTCAAGGCGGGGTCAGTCGCGCGCGGCCTCGTCGATGCGGAGAAAGGCGTCGGTCAGAAGACTTTGCGCGTCGATGTTCACGGCCCGGCCGTGCGCGATGCGCGACGACAACTCCTGCTGAAGCGTCGCCCAGACCTGCGCGCGGCCAGCATCGGGCGCGAGGCGGCGCCAAGCCTCGATCTCGCCCGGTGCGGCCTCGGCGAGGGGAGGTCGGCCCGCGCCGGTCCGCGCAAGCCTAACCAGGGCGAGGTTGAGAAGTCGGACGGCAAGGTCCTGGCGTTCCTCTGCCCCGCGGACGGTCACGTTCTCTGCAAAGGCGCGCAAGGCCTGACGGTCCATCCGGGGACCACCCGAGATCAGCCTCACGATCGTTGCATACAAGCCCGGCCCGTCCTGCGAGAGAAGCCGGATCGCCTCGCCGACCGAGCCTTGGGCAAGCTCGCTCAGAGCCAGCCCGTCCTCGGGCGTCACTCCGGCCTGCGACAGGGCCCGCGCCATGTCCTCGGGCCCGACCTCGCCAAGCCGCAGCGTCCGGCAGCGCGACCGGATCGTCGGAAGGAGACGGGCAGGCTGGTGGCTGACGAGGATCAGGACCGCCCGCTTGGGCGGTTCCTCGAGAACCTTCAGAAGCGCATTCGCGGCCGAGGGGTTCAACTCGTCCGCTGCATCCACGATGACGATGCGCCGTCCGCCATCCGTCGCGGTGAGGCCGAAGAACTCGTTCAGTTTCCGCACCTCGTCGACGGTGATCTGCGACTTCAGCTTCTTGCGGTCGCTGTCCCAGGCGCGGCGGATCAAGAGGAGGCCCGGTTCGGACAGGGCCGCAATGCGTCGCGCGACGGGATGGTCCCGCGGGATGTCCAGAGACGTGGGGGTAGGGGGCGCGTCGCCGAAGAAGCCGGCGTCGGCAGGAGCCTCGGCCAGAAGGAAACGCGCCAGCCGCCACGCGAGGGTCGCCTTCCCGACGCCCTTGGGCCCCGTCAGAAGCCAGGCGTGATGCAGCCGGTCCTGCGCGACGGCCTCGAGAAACGCGGCCTCCGCGTCACCCTGTCCGAAAAGGTGAGCGGTCTCGCGCGGGTGGGGCGCGCCATCCGCGCGATCCGCTTCGGCCGGAAGGTCGTCGCTCATAGAGCGGCGTCCGCGATCCGGGCAACCTCTGCGGCGATGCTGTCGGGATCGCGCTGACCGTCGACAAGATGGCAGCGGCCCGGAAAGTCCTGCGCCAGCCTGTGAAAACCGTCGCGGAGACGGTGCTGGAAGCCCTCTCCCATCTCCTCGAAACGGTCTTCGCCGCTCTTCCGGGCAAGACCCCGTTCAAGCGCGCGCGAGGGGTCCATGTCGATGATGAGCGTCAGGTCCGGTTCGATCCCGATGACGGCCTCGTGCAGGCGGTCGACAAGGCCGCGAAGCTCGCCCCGCGCCGCGCCCTGATACACCCGCGTCGAGTCCGCGAAGCGGTCCGAGATGACGGTCGAGCCGCGTTCGAGCGCCGGGCGTATGGTCTTTTCGAGGTGGTCGCGACGGGCGGCGGTAAAGAGCAGGATCTCGGTCTCGGCTGACCAGCGGTCAGGATTGCCCTCGACGAGAAGGCGCCTGATCTCCTCGGCTCCCGGCGACCCGCCGGGCTCGCGCGTCAGGACGACCTCGATGCCCTTCGAGCGCAGGTAGGCGGCCAACAGCCTTGCCTGCGTGGATTTTCCCGAACCGTCGATGCCTTCGAATGTGATGAACCGCCCGCGCGTCATTCCATCAGGCTTTGCACCTGACCCTTGGCCTTGTCAAACAGCACGTAGGACGAGGCGCGCACGCGAGGCAGGAAGCCTCCGCGCGTGACGGCGCGGTCCGATACGAGGGGGATTCTCTTCTCGGGCATGTCGGGCGCGGTGATGACCAGTTCGGCGACCTGTCCGCCCTCCTCGATCGGCGCTTCGATAGGGCTGCGGAACTCGACGCGGGTCTGAAGGCTGTCCTGCCCGATCGCCGGAACCAGAAGCGTGATGTCCTCGCGCGCGATGGCGTTGACGCGCTCGAAGTTGCCCATCCACACCGGCACTTCGGTCACGACGGCCCCCGACTTGGCGAGGTTCTTCGGCACGAACTGACGGAAGCCCCAGTTGATCATCGCCTCGGCCTCCTGCCGGCGTTCGGCCATGCTGCTCAGGCCCGAGAAGACGAAGACGATCCGGCGGTCACCCTGCTTGGCCGAGCCCACGAGGCCATAGCCGGCTTCCTCGGTGTGGCCCGTCTTGAGCCCGTCCGCGCCGAGGCCAAGCCCCAGGATCGGGTTCCGGTTGAAGCGGTTCGAGGGCGAGCGTCCGTCGAAGTCGTACTCCTCGAGGGCGAAGAACCCATAGTACTCGGGAAACTCGGTGATCAGCAGAGTGGCCACGCGGCCGAGATCACGCACCGACATGCGGTGGTTCGGATCGGGCCATCCGGACGCGTTGGTGAAGGTCGAGTTCGTCAGACCGATCTCGGGCGCGCGCGCATTCATCTGGCGGGCGAAGGCGTCTTCGGTGCCAGCCAGGCCCTCGGCAACGACCACGCAGGCGTCGTTGCCGGACTGCACGATGATGCCCTTGATCAGGTCTTCGACGCGCGGACGGTCGGTTTCGTCCAGAAACATCGTCGAGCCGCCCATCTCGCGGGCGCGTGTCGAAACGCTGAACGTCGTGTCCATCGTGACGCGTCCGTCGCGGAGCGCCTCGAACAGCATGTAGAGCGTCATCAGCTTCGACATCGAGGCGGGCGGCAGCGGCTCGTCGGCGTTCTTCTCGACGAGGACCGTGTCGGTGGTGATGTCGTACATGTACGAGGCCGTCGCCTGCGTCTCGTACTCGGCGCGCGCAGGGACGGGCGCGCTCGTCGCACAAGCCGAGACGAGGACGAATACGGCGAAGGTGGCCAGGGGGCGGAACATGAGCTGTCCTCCGGAAGGGTGATCTTACTGGGCGGTCAGGAAGGCGTCCTTGTATCCCATGCGCTTGATTTGAGCGAGCAGGGCGGCCTGGTCGTCGGCCGTCGAGACCGGCCCGACCACGACGCGCCAGAGCGTCTTGCCGTTCGAGGTCTTCGGGGCGACTGCGGGCAGGATGCCCTCTCGACGAAGCGCCTCGGCTGCCGTGTTGGCATTGGCCTCGACGCTGAAGAGACCGACCTGGACATAGGGGTTCTTGATCGCGGACGGGGCGGGAGGAGGGGCCGCGGCAGGCTGCGGCGCAGGGCCGTCCGCCGGCCTTGCGACAGGCGCGTTCTCGGCCTCGGCGGCGTCTATCGCGGCGGCGGCCGTGGCCGCGACCGGGTCGAGCGGCGCGGTCTCGACGCCGGGCACCGACGCGTCCGCGGCGGGGGCGAGGTCGGGATCGACCGCGACGGTGGGCTCTGGCGGCTGCTTGCGCCCGAAGATGCGCTGCAGGAAATTAGGCTTGCGCGTGGTGCTGGTGGTCGCCGCGGCTCCGGCGGCTGCGGCCATGGCCGCATCGTCGGCGGTCGCGGAGTCGGTCGGGGCGGCTTCGCCCGGCGTTTCCTCGGCGATCGGCAACGGCTCGGGCGCGGCTTCGATCTCCTCGGGACGTACGACCATGATCGAGACCTCGGTCGGCTGACCGGCGAGGATGGCCAGTGCCGACGCTGCGTCCGACGAGAGCTGGATGCGCGGCCCCGGGTTTTCACGCTCGCGCCGGAACAGGGCGCCCGGCACCGACTGTCCGTTCGAGACGTTCGTCAGGATCGCCCGCTCGGGCTCCTTGACGTCGGGATGCGCCACCCAGACCCCGCCAAGCGACGGTCGCCCGTCCCAGAGCGCCTCTTCCGTGGTCTGGAAGATGTCCGGCCGCTCGACATCGCGAGACCCTGGCCGCGTCACGGTCGGAACCGCGGCAGCCATCGTCGTTCCCGCATCGCGTCCACCCAGGCCCTGCTCGCAGCCCGCCAGCGCAAGGACGAGGGTCGCAGAGATCGCCCCGGATCGCACAAACCTGTTCATCTTCTGCTCCATTGCCCCGCCAAGGCCGTTTTCTGCGGCGTCAGGACGCCATTTTCGACGAAGTCTACTCGCAAGCGGGGTGCAAGAAAAGGGAAGATGCCCGGGCGGCGCAAAGCCGCGCCCACATGCCCGCTTTCAGAATCGCGCCGTGCCCACTAGGCAGGTTCGGACGGAAAAGACCCCGCACAGGCGCCGATCCTGCCAGTCTCACATGCGGATGTGGGGCCGAGAGGCGGAAGGCACAGGTGTAGAAAACTTGTGCGGGAGTATTGTGGAAGGGTGGCAGAGTGGTCGATTGCACCGGTCTTGAAAACCGGCGATGTGCAAGCATCCGTGGGTTCGAATCCCACCCCTTCCGCCAATTACTTGGGTAAGCAATTGTTATTCTAGAACTTTCTGTTCTGGGGTTTTGGCACCTTCCAACCTACCGCCAGTCACGTCGAGCGCTTGCTTCAGCCCTGCCAGCCGATCCCGCGCCTCGGCCAGCAGCGCCCGCACCGCGAAGCCATGGCCGGGGGAGTCGATGAGCTGGTCGACGGCGCCGACGATGTCGATAAGTGCGGCCGTCTCGTCTTGGGCGTCCAGGAGGCTCATGTTGCAGCCTCCGGCTTCGCCTTCCTCTCGGCCTCGAGAAGTTCGCCGCCGGCCTGCGCGCGCGCGAGGACAGCCTCAAAGGGTGTCCATGCTGAACAACAGCGAATCCGCGTCTAGGGTTGTGTTGCTTGCCGCAACCCCGACGCGGCAGAGGCATTCGATGTCATAGAGCGCGCGCTCGGCATCGTCTTCAGCGCGGGGATAGGTGTTCTCGGTCATTGCGTGGTCTCCTTTCACGATGTCCAAGTCGATCATTAGCTCCTTGGAAAGTTTCGCTGCGATTTCGGTCGTCGACACGATGGCGTCGCCCCAAATCTTCGCGTTGGTTTCGTTGTGCATGAGGGCCAGCCCTTCGATCAGGCCGGCCAGGTGAGTGGCGGCCACTCGGCATTCGTTGAGCGTCTTAGTCATTGCGCGGTTCCTCCGTTGTGGGTTAATGTTCCCAAACAGAACAATAGCGGATGTTCTAAATTGGAACAAGCGAAGAATATCACGCCGGCACAGATACGGGCGGCACGGGGACTGCTCGGCTTCTCTCAGGAAACGTTGGCACACGCCGCGGGTGTTTCGTCCATGAGCGTCAAGCGTGCCGAGGGCTCAGGGAAGCCGCAGGCGGCGGCCGCGGTCATGACTGCCATCCGCGCCGCATTCGAAGCCGCCGGCGTCGAGTTCATCCCGCAGAACGGCGGCGGGCCGGGCGTGAGGCTGCGGTGACTCAGGAGCAGCTTTGGATCAGCAGCGTGATGCCGGCAGACTTTTTGTTAAAGCAAGGTCAGTACGTCCAAACCGCAGCACATTTAGAGAAGATGCTGTGGCTCATATGGATTGATGCCGAGGACTACGACGTGTCGGATCCGGATCAAGCAAACGTTGTCCTGCAAAATAGAAAGGTGACGCAGGATCTTCGTGATGGCCTGAGAGCTTCGATTGCCTCGGGCAAGGTCCCGTTTGCGGAGCAAGTCACCGAAATTCTTGATGAAATAGATGACACCATCAGCGGGCGGCATATGGCGGTCCACGGCGCTTGGAAGGCGCGCCCTGACGGCCTGTTTGAGTGTGAGTACTTCAGGAACTTCGGAACAAGGAAGCATCCAGATTGGAAGTCATATTCACTCCCGATCAGCATGGAAGACGTTGACGAGGCCTTGCATGCCGTGGACCGCCTTCTCGGCCAAGCGATCAAAACTTGGTCTGCCATTAGGAATCTGCGTCGTCCCGAAGACGCCAATGCCTGACCGCCGCGGCCGCAAGGGCTCCAAGTATGACCTGATCCCGAAGGAAGGGCGCCGCCAGTGGGCGGAAGGCATCTGGCGCGACCAAACCGAGCTCCGTTTGTCATACACCGGCATCGGCCTTCTGAGGGAAGCGGCGAAGATCCTCGGTTATCCTGAGGAAGCCGTCGATAGGATCATAAAGCCGCCGAGGAAGTGAGGGTCAGGTGGGGCGCAAGGCGTGGTTGGAGACATGCCCTGCGCCCCGAGTTGAACCGAGGGAAAATGTTCGGTGCAGCATGTCCGTCAATGATCCCGCTCCGCGGCACGAATTAGGCTCAATTCTGTCAACAATGCGACTGAGCGGAAAGGCACCTTGCGCCTTGCTCAGCCCAGTTCGCGGCCTAGGGTCTTAATCGGGACGATGCGCTCTCCGTCCCTCCGGGCGGTCTGCATTCCGTGCTGGTAGTGCGGCCGCCCGGGTCACTCCGAGGAAGCCGTGGACCTAAACATCAAGCCGCCGAGGAAGTGAGGGTCAGGTGGGGCGCAAGGCGGACTCACCTACGCCCTGCGCCCCGTAACCGATCAGAGGGGACCGCTCGGTTCTGCACTTCTCCAAGAAAAGCAGTCCAAGGCGGCGACAGTTAGGCGCGACTCTGGCAACAATGCGCCTGAGCGGGGATCCCCCTCCTGCGACCTTGCCTGTCGGTCCACCAGCACTACTTTCTCACCGGGACCGAAACACATACCCCTTCTGTCCCTCCGGGCGGCCGGCTCCGCCGTTCCTATATCGTTGCCGACGCGGCCGCCCGGATCATCCCACCTCCGCCGCCACGCTCACCACCTTCGCCGACCCGCAGCAATACTGCGTGATACGCTTCGCGAGCTCGGCGTCCTGCTCATCCTGCGACAGGACGGACACCAGCGCCGCGAGTCTCGGATTCTGCTCCAGGTGCTGTTCCACCACCATGAGCGCCGATCTGAATTCCTCGAGGTCCGCATAGACCGGCCCGACAGGTTCAACCTCGTACACGGTGCCGCCGATCCGGGCCGCGTACTTCGCCGCGGTCTCGTAATCGCTGGCGATGAAAACCCAACGCCTTCGATCTTCAGCGTGGCCTCTTACGTGCCGCCGTGGGTTCGCGCCCGTCTGCCCGGCCGGCAGCAACGTGAAGCCCTCGCAGAAGCCGCTGGGGCCACCATGGAACCAGGATCGGCCCAGGTGGTGCCGGGCGATGGCTTCGGCCCTCTCTGCCTCTTCTGGCATCATCGGCGCGCCCAGGCTCAGGTTCACGGCCGCTTGGGCCAAGACGTACGTCTCGCCGAGGCTCTTGCCCCGTGACAGGCTCTTGACGGCCCTGCGCTGTTGTCGGTTCAGGCGCATCCGGCGATCCCCCGTCTCCGAACTTTTTCTCGGGGCAAAAACTTTTTTTGTTACGGTTTATGATCGTTCCACTCCCACGCCGGTCAGGCGGTTCATGCGTTGAGAACTTTATTCTCCCCCCCCGCCTAAGTCACCGATCTAGCAAGCACCAGTGACTGCGCGGCACTCGGTCGACAGTTGGCTCTGCCCGTAGGCTCTCACCTGAGGGGGGGGCGGGTCAAAACTCTAGGAGCACAGTCGCCTCCACCGTCCCCGACCTACCATAAACGCGAAATTGGCAGGGGGGTATCCCCGTAAGGTTCGGACGATGGAACCGCAGATAATTGGGGAAAGTTGCCCGTCCGAGGCAGTGTCGCCTGCGAAAACGGTCGACCAACTCGGGGTCACCAAGCCGAAGCTTGCAGGAAGCGCTGCATGAGAGGCCGCAGACCCAAGCCCACGGCGCTGAAGCTGATCGACGGCAACCCCGGCAAGCGGTCGCCGAACGCACGCGAGCCAAAGCCCGTGCACGAGCGCCCGACCTGTCCCGCTCACCTCTCGCCCACGGCCAAGGCCGAGTGGAAGCGCCTTGCCGCCTCGCTGAACGCGATCGGGCTCCTGACGCAGATCGACCGGACCGTGCTCGCGAGCTACTGCCAGGCCTACGGCCGCTGGGTCGAGGCGGAGAAGAAGCTCTCTGAGACGCCGATGCTGCTAAAGACGCCTGCGGGCTACGTGCAGCAGTCGCCCTGGCTCACGATCTCGAACAAGCAGGTCGAGCTCATGACCCGGCTCATGGCGGAGATGGGCCTGACGCCGTCGTCGCGGTCGCGGATCACCATCCAGCTGCCGACGCGGCCGAAGCCCTGGGAATGGACGCCGGATGATGATTGAGCACCAGCCCCCCTCGGAGCCTGTCGTCGCGTGTGGCGGTGTCGAATAATGAGATGAGGCTCGCGCGTCGTCTTAAGTGCTGGCGATGGAGGTTGCATCGCCTTAGTCCTATGTCGGGTGCACGTGGGGACATCCGTGATCGAGGTGTTCATATGGAGCGAGTTTTTCTGGTGTCTTGCGTGGCTGGGAAAAGACCAGAGCCAACGCCAGCGGCAGAACTTTATACATCGTCCTGGTTCGTCAAGGCGCGCCGTCTGGTTGAATCGAGCCGCGAGCCTTGGTTCATCCTGTCGGCCGAACATGGTCTCCTTTCACCTGATCGGATAATCGCTCCATACGAGCGGACCCTGAACGCCATGTCTTCGGCGGAGCGGCAAGAGTGGAGTCGTCGTGTGCAGAGGCAGATGGACGAGAAGCTTCCTGAAGCCGACGAGGTCGTGGTGTTGGCGGGAAGCCGCTATCGCGCGAACCTGATGCCGTATCTGCGCGAGCGGTTTCGCAACGTCGTTGTCCCGATGGAAGGGCTCAAGATCGGGCAACAGTTGAGATGGTTGAAAAATGCCACGTCAGTCTGACCTCGACACCTTCTACTGGCTGCTCGATGATCTCGAGGCTCGGGTTGGAGGGCGGCGCCGCTTGGCCGAATGCCATGGACGGCTGCATTGGCCGCGGCGTGGGGTCTACTTCTTTTTCGAGCCTGGAGAACACCGCGATGCCGCATCCACCGACTATCGCGTCGTGCGAGTGGGCACGCACGCACTGACTTCGAAATCGCGCACGACACTCTGGAAGAGACTCGGCCAGCACCGCGGCACAACCAGCCCCCCAGGCGGCAACCACCGTGGCTCCATCTTCAGACTCCTCGTGGGCGAGGCCCTTCTCAACCGCGATGCATCACTATCCGTTGATAGCTGGGGGCAAGGGTCCTCTGCCTCAGGTGAACTGCGCGCTAAAGAACGTGAGCACGAAATGAAGGTTAGTGAGTACTTGGGTGGAATGACTTTGCTGTTTGTGGACGTTCCAGATGATCCCGGTCGGGAGAGTGGGCGGGGTATCCTCGAACGTAACAGTATCGCCCTACTGAGCAGCTACGTCGAGCCGACGTCAGACCAGCCCAGTAGCCATTGGCTTGGACATCGTAGCGGACGCGAACGAGTACGCAGGTCGGGGCTCTGGAATAACAACCACGTCGATGAGGCCTACGATCCAGGGTTTTTGGACGTCTTCGAAGAGATGATAGCACACACGCAAGTCGGCTGAATGCTTCGCCGCTCCACAAGCTCGGCATCCTGACCGTGGCGGACCGCGCCGCCTTCGCGGCCTACTGCCAGGCCTGGGAGCGCTGGGTGGAGGCCGAGGAACAGCTCCAGAAGACGCCGATGCTCCTGAAGACCCCCTCGGGCTACGTGCAGCAGTCGCCCTGGCTCTCGGTCGCCAACAAGCAGATGGAGCTGATGGCGCGCTACATGGCGGAGCTCGGGCTGACACCGTCGTCGCGGTCGCGGATCACCATTCAGGTTGCCGACGCGGCCCAAGCCGTGGGAATGCACTTATGACGACTAATCGCTAGCAGGAGATGGCTGTGACCGCCTGCTCTTCATTCTTGCGGTCACGAGTGAGACGCCAGGCGGGGCCAGCCCTGCCGCGCCTGCGCTTAATTGGATACGTCGGCGCCTAGGTTCCGTAACCCTGCCCTTGTCGGCCTTTGGCGCCCAACAAGCCTTGCGACCCCTGACAGACCCGGGGACCGCCCGCTACCTCAGCCGACGGACACGCCAAGAGCCGACCGTAGCTGGTCGAGAGTTTTGTGCTCGGCCTCAGAGATTCTCGCGCCACCAAATCCGAGGAAGCCGCCCTCGGTACTTGCCTCGGCCGTCTTGGTTGCCGTGTCGATCAGGAACTTCCTGAACCCCGCCGCATGTTCCGGGACTGTGCGCTCGACCAAGGCCATAATCTCGCCGAGCCGCGAGACGGCGGCGTCCGAGGCCTCCGCAGGACGCTTGCCCTTCACCAGCGACTTGAGTCCGTCCGTCGCTGCGGACCGACCTTCCGACGTCGTGTAGGCCTCGGCAACCGCGTGAGCCAACGATCCCTCGCCGCCGTCCTTGGCGGCCAATCTTAGCGATCCGGCTATCGCGGCACTCTCCTGCACCGCGCTAATCAGGCCGCCCGGATCGGCGGCCGTGATCGCAAACCCTGCCAGCATCGGTGCCTCCAGCACGCGTGACCAGTCGTCGCTGGAAAATCTGTCCATCAAAGTCATTCTGGTTTTTCCTGTGATTTTGAGCTCGTTAGTCGTCGAGAACAAAGGTCACCATCATGTTCACCTGGTACTCCACCACCTCACCGTCTTCGACGCGGACCTGCTGTTCTTTCACCCAGGCCGAACGAACGCCACGAAGAGTTTGGGACGCGCGCCTGATGCCCTCGCGCACGGCATCCTCGAATCCCGTCGTGGATGTCGCCGATATCTCGGTTACGCGTGCAATGCTCATTCTCGTTCTCCCTTGCTGTTGGAACGGCCCCGTCTTCGGGGCGCGCCGATTACCTCGCCGCCCACTGCGCTGGCACCTAGCGGTCATCGTCAGATCAACGGTATCCGCTGCGGTGCTTGCCACGCATTGTGGCTGCCGTCTCGTAGCGGTGCTTGCTGGTAACCATGCAAGTTAGAGCGCTGTGCTGGAGTGACAACGCTCCGGGAGGCAAGAGGCACGCCAAGCGGATTGATTTGACCGTACCCTCCCAAGCGGCATCAGTTCGCAAAAAAAATCACTGGGTGTTCACCGCCGACACATCAGCCGGACCGATATCCACACCGGCTCTTGTCCAAAACCGTCACCCGATCTAGCTTAAAATATCGGCGCGGAGTCTCGGATCGCGACAGAACCGAAGGACCCGAATGCCGCTGCCCAGACCTCTTGCATTCGCGTTCATCGCCATACTCGCCGCCTGCGACGGCGACCCGCCCGAACTAACGCCGCCCGGCAGCCCCGAGGACTTTCTGCGCGCCGCCGACATTCTGGTCGCTGCGCAGTGCGAACTCGACGCCGCAGCGGCTCGCGCCGATCCTGGATTTATTGCAAGGAAGGCCGACATCACGCTTAGTCTGCTGGTTCGCGTTTCGGAATCTACCGGCGGTGGTATCACCCTGACGATCCCCATCGCGTCGACCGATTTGACGCTTCGCCGAGACCGCGTGCCGGAAGGCACGGCGATCCGGCGCATGGATTTCCGCATCATCCACACCTTAGGCGATACCCTAGCCTGCCCGAGTGCCGACGCGCCGCTTACGGCGACTGGCCTGCGGTTCATCGAAGGCGGCCTCGGTCTTGCCGAATGGGTCACGGAAACCGACCGGCTGGTGGCGCACGCCGGCCACGCTCCGAGCGAAGTGAACTATGCCATGAGCTTCGACGTCACCCTCTCGGACGACCGCTCGCCGGTCTTCTCGCGGCCTACTGATTCCATCGAGACTGATTTTACCCGACAGGATGCCAGTGCGCGCGAAGTCCGCCACCGTATCGCCGTTACCATCGTCCCAGGCCAGCCATTCGACGGCGCGCTCCATGACGCCGCCACCCGCTTCCTCGACCGCATCGGCGGCTGACGTAGCTTTCAGCCGCAGGCCAGCGAAATCTCTTGTCGACCCACCGTTTCGTGCTGAAGGTTCATTTGGCTGGATTGGCACGTATGTGAGATATCGAACCCCGGCGTAGTTCACGGCCGCATCAGGCAGGTTTGTCCGCATAACTGCGGTTAGGGCATCGTGCAGCGAACGGCCGCTTCTTCGCCTGAGATATGCCGGAAGCGAACGACCTGACGGTCGGCATTATGGCGTTGGTCGCCCAGCAGGAGCGCGAGGCCACCGGGGGCTTCTCTGCAGGTGCCAGGAAAGCGGGCGATGTCGAATGCCGACATACATCGAAGGCATTTTTTGCCCCTGCCTCAAGTCTGTACTGCGCGTCAGATGCGAGCTTTTCTTGACGTTTCGCACTCATCGCGCTTCACACACGAATTTGCGGCGTCGTATGCTCCGTCCGGGCAATGGGCTATCCGATACGGGAGACTCGCCGTGACACGAGTGATTTACCGGGTCCTCATTACCGCGGCGGCTTTCGGACTTGTCGTGTTCGCGGCCTGGCACCCCGAGCTATGGGAGCCGTGGCTGAATGCGCAGGGGATCACGCGTGACGACTTCATGTTCGAAAAGGGCTTGAAGCTGATTCTCGTGATCGTCGTGGGGGTGCCGCTCACCGCGCTAATTTACGCGATAGGCCGCCTCGGCTCGGACAGGGCGCAGAAGGATATCCACGGTTATACGGTCCTGCGCCTGAGAGCCGGTACCCTCTGGTTCATGACGATCTCCTGCCTTGGCTTGGCCGCTCTATTCTTTGCCTATCCCATGGTGGATCCAGCGTCCGCTTACCCCTGGGCGTTTCAGGCGGCGGGTCTTCTCTGCCTTCTCGTTATCCCGGTGATCCTCACCGCCAAGGTGCGCTACGACGGCTCGACCCTGAACGTCTCGAACTCCTTCGGCGGTCGCTCAACCCATTACTGGTCCGACCTCGCCGATGTTCGACAGGTGCCGGAAATGAAGCACTATCTCTTCACGTTCAAGAATGGGAAGAAGGCATCGGTGTCTTATAGCTACGCCGGTCTTGGCGACTTGCTGGAGACCGCAAGAGCGAAGATGGATGTTCATACGGGTAGTGCTCGCACTGCAAGCTACAAGATGCGGAAGTGAGCGACATGCCTGCCGAGCGGGCGGGCAACATTCGCAGAGAGTTCGGACAGTCGTGCTACAATCCGATCATCTTCAACGCGGCACGACCATTGGGTCCGTAGGGGTTGCCGAGCGACTCCCACATGTCCTGGTGGAAGAAACTGCTTCCAACGACGAGTTCGACCGGCTTGCCCGCACTTTCCAACGCAGCGGCGAACTCCTTCGCCTGACGAATGAACTCCGGTGTCTCCAGTGTGCCGTAGGACACGACCACGGGCGCGTTGATGCGGTCGAGGTGGCGTAGCGGGCTCATCGCGTCTTCCATCTCGTCCGTGAACGCGATGTATGCGTTTCGCCAGGACAGCCGCACAGGCTCGAGATCGTACATTCCGCTCATCACGAGGCCGCCTTTGACGGCATCAGCGGGCAGGCCGTGATCTGACCAGTCGGTGGTCAACGCGACCGCTGCCAGATGTCCGCCCGATGAATGTCCTCCGAGGTAAACGCGGTCCGGATCGCCGCCGAAGTCCTTCGCGTTCTTGATGACCCAGGCGATACCGCGACGAACCTGCTCCGCCATCAGAGCCAGGTCCCCGCCAAGCCGATTGACCGGAGCAAAATCCAGGGCCACGAAGTGCGCGCCCCGGTCCATGAACATCTCTGCGGCGAAGCCCGACATTGCGGCGTTCAGGGAGAGCCAGATGCCGCCATGCACGAAGACGAACACTGGGGCGTCTGTCACGTCGGCGCGGTAGATGTCCATGCCTTCGTCCGGTCCATCCCCGTAGACGGCACGTTCCGGATAGCCGCGCTGGAAACGCAAGTCGAAGCTAAGGGAGGACAGGCGGCCGTTCACCTCATCGGTATGCGGCTGGTAGGATTCCTGTCGGTAAGCGGCGTCCAACTGCGCTTGATCGAGATCGCGCCAAACAACGGGACCCTTGGCGCCGTCCGTGGCCGGAACCCCGTAGAGGCATGGCGACTGGGCCATGGCAGGCGCCGCGAGAAGTCCGGCGCCCGCAACCAGTGCGGAGCGGCGCGTCATTTTGGCAGTCTGGTCAGACGGCATCGAGACGTTCCTCAAGGGAGCCGACGACTCGGGCACTTAGAGCCTTCATCTCTCCCATATCGTTATTCAACTCGATGTCCCCTCGCTACCTTTCTCGATCGGGCTGCCCGTGCGGCCATCGCCAAAGTTTCAGCTTGGGTCCGGTGTTAGGCACTGCAATGGCAGCGCTTAGCGAGCAAGGACGCGGTTCGACCGCCGCTCTGCACGCCGCGGAGAAATCGTCACACCGCATGGGAGAGATGCCGCTCCTGAACGAATGCTGCACAAGAATCCCGAGCAGCGGGAAAGGGCTCGTGTGTAGGATTTCGCGGGGAATGCACGGATTAGCTGTGAGCACAGTCTATTGCAGAGCACGCGTGCGCGGGGCCGAGCGAACTAGACTGGCAGCGGGGGGAAGCTAGGTGCAGGCGCCAATCGATCGAGGCTCGCGTGTGGAAAAAGCCCGATGGGACGAAATGGACGCAACGGACGACGCTGTCTACGACGATCAGTCGGACCGTAATCCCCGAGCGGAAAGACTTTTGGAGGCCCTTACGGTCTTCGCTGTGGCTTTCGCCGTGGCCTATTTCGTGGGGTTCCTTTGATCCCGCGGCTCCAATCGTCACCATGCAAGTCATCTGCTGCAGAGGATGCTACCGTGATCAGCGGTGGACTGCGATGAAGATGAGAACGTCCTAAAGCCATAGGTGACTTCCCGCCCACGTCGGTGACTATTCGGAGAACGGCCCTAGGTGCATTAGGGGGTCTTCATCACCCTCGTCGCCGGGCGGTGTCGCACGCATTTCGAGCTCCGTCGTCTATACCGTCCGGAACCTCCAAAGCGCTTCGGGCGAAGAGCTGCTAGAGCGTGAAACCCTCAAGTCCTCTGCCTAATGTTGCGTCGGCGCCAGCGTCTCAAGTCGCTCGGGAGTAGACGACCCCTGCGGGCGTATAGGCGTCGTATCCGGCGGCCACCATCCGGGTCAGTGCCGCGCCGCTGGAGTCGATCGCGATGCAGTCTGCCGTTCGCGTGATATACGGCGAGTATCTCGCCACTATCAGGTCGTGTATCGGGTTGAGCGTCCGCGCGAGAGCGCCGAACTCGCTGAGAAGAGAGTTGAGGTCGATGCGGAATTGACACATCAGCATCTCGATGGCTCGTGCGCGCAGTTTGTCGTCTTGCGTCAGGGCGTGGCCGCGGTAGCCGGCCAACGAACCGGAGTCGATCCGCTGCATATATGCGCCGGTCGCTACCGCATTCTGCACGTAGCCCTGCGGGAACCGCGAAATCGCAGAGGCACCGATCCCAATCAAGGTCTGACACGCGTCTGCGGTGTAGCCTTGAAAGTTCCGCCGCAATGTACCGCGCCTGAGAGCCTCGCTCAACGCATCCGCTGATTTGGCGAAGTGATCGATGCCGATGGCCGCATACCCCTTGCCCACGATCGTCTCTGCGCACTCGACGAAGAGGCTGTGACGCAGGCGGTCATCCGGCAGATGCGCCTCGTCGATGAGCTCCTGCCGCTTTGCCATCCAGGGGACGTGCGCGTACCCGAAGAGCGCGATTCGGTCCGGCTCGAGGCTGAGCACCTGTCGCAGCGAGGCCGCCACGACCTCGCGCGTCTGGTGCGGCAGTCCGTAGACGAGGTCGACGTTGAGCGAGACACCACCTGCCTTACGGAGCGTCTCAACGCAGCGGCGGGTCGCCGCGAATGTCTGCTTCCGTCCGATCGCCGCCTGCACCTTCGGATCGAAGTCCTGAATGCCGATGCTTGCGCAGGTCATTCCCACGGACTGAAGCGCCGCGACCTTCTCTGCATCGAAAAGCGTCGGGTCGACTTCGACCGAAAATTCGAACGGTGAAGCAGGTGGCACCGCCGCCTTGATTGCCTCCGCGAGGGTGCAGATGAGGTAAGGCGGAAGGATGGTTGGTGTTCCGCCACCCCAGTGCAATCGGCCCATGCGGATGCCTACCGGCAGGGCGGCTCGCAGGAGCGCGAGTTCGGCCAGCAGCGTGTCGAGGTAATGCTCGACCGGGCTCAGCGTCCGTGTTCCCTGCGTGCGATAAGCGCAGAACCAGCACAGCCTCTCACAGAAGGGGATATGAACATAGACCGAAACCGGATCGGCAGGATCAAGGGCACTCAGACACTCCTCCTGCAACGCCAGGCAGGATGCGATCGAGAAGACGGGCGCCGTCGGGTAGCTCGTGTAGCGCGGAACGCGCGCGTCAAACAGGCCCAGGGCTTGGAGGCGGGACAGGTCTTCCATGATCCCAGAATGAGACGGGACCGTCTCGCTGTGTTTGCGCCAGATCAAAACGACCGGACAATGATTTTGACCGACTGGTTGTCGCAGGTCGGCGCAAGCGACCGGCCCCCACTTTCTCTGATCTTGAACCTCGAGCTCCCGTCCGACGCGGCCGACCGCGCCGAGGGGTCGGCGGCGGGGCGGTTCGGTGCGATTCCCAAGCTACGCGCTCTCTGATTGCGCACGCTCCTGGCCCCCGTTCTTGCCCAGTGTGGACCAGCGAGAATGCTCGACTGCTGCAGGATGCCGGAGACCTTGTGGCGGATGGAACGCCGGCCTCAGGCGGGGCGCCCGATGCACGGGAACAGGAATCTGTAGTCACGCCCTCCCAGAACCGGTAGCCGGCGACGGGCCCCGCGGCGGAGAGACGTTCCCCGCCGCAGAACCGACAGCGGGCTCCGCCGTCGCAGGAGATCATTCCGGCTGGAACCCGCACGATCAATGAGTCCTGAGCGTAGTAATGGTGCAATCCATCTCCGGACGTCGCTGTGCCTTCTGTTGGCGCTCCTGCCAGCAATCTTACGCCAAGTGCGCATGAGGACCTCAATTTCGACGTTCCAAGAAGTTGTGTTGCATGAAGAAGGGCAATTCCGGCTGGTAGCGCGGTATGCCAACGACGTGATCTCGCGAGAGGCAGACATCACTGAGATCTCGCTCTGTCAGCGCGAGATGTTGACGTGTTGCTTCATGGGCGGCAGTCAACCGATCATTGTTTGCACGAATGCGGTGGAACAGTCGCGGGAGGGACCAGGACGTCACGGGAAACGTTTCAGTTTGCGCGGTCATCTTCAAAACTCCTCCACTATCCGCACAAGGTTTACGCCGGCGCGAAATGGAGCGCTTGAGGATGGCGTGGGGAATTGCTGTGGATTTCGGAGCCCGCACAGCTAAAGTTGCGCATGCTGCTGCGGTTCGGGGACTTCACGCTTGACTCAGACCGAGCAGAGTTGCGCGGGCCGGACGGACTTGTGCACATCGAACCGAAGCCTCTGGCACTTCTGACCCTTCTTATCGAGAACACTGACCGAGTGCTGACCCGCGACGACATGATTGAGGGCGTCTGGGGCGGTCGCATCGTATCGGACGCCGCTGTCTCGACGGTCCTGAAGCAGGTGCGCAAGGCGCTTGGAGATGACGGTCGGACACAGAAATACCTTCGAACCGTCCATGGCCAGGGGCATCGCTTTGTGGCAGAGGTCAGGATCGCGGCCGCGGCATCGGCGGCTTCGAGACGAGTCAGCGAATACCGGGCCGATGGCCGCCCGACGCTTGCGGTATTGCCATTTAGAGAATGGGACCCATCCGGACGACGGTCGATCCTTCCCGACGCGATCGCGGCCGAGGTGATTTCCTCCCTGTCACGCCTGCGCTGGCTGAAGGTGATTGCGCGCGAAACCACCTTCCGTTTCCGCAATGCCGCGATGGATGTCGAGGGTGTGCGGGATGTGCTGGGAGCAGAATACGTGCTATCCGGAGTGGTCCACACCTTCGACGGTCGGCTTGATGTCGAACTGGAGCTGTCTGAGACCGCTGAGGGCTCGGTGATCTGGGCCGAGCGGCTTATCGGTCAATTCGGTGACGCGCACAGCCTTCCCAAATCGATCATCAACTCTGTACTTGCAGCCCTTGAGATTACCGTGTCGCGCCACGAGGCCGAGATCGCTCTGCGACTGCCGTCGGAAAGCCTAGATGCCTGGAGTGCGTTTCATTTGGGGCTGGCGCATGTCTATCGCTTCAACCGAAATGACAATGCGATTGCCGCAGGTCTGTTTCGCCAGGCCACCGAGCTGGATCCGGCATTTGCCGCCGCTTGGGCAGCACGGTCGTTCACCTCTTTCCAGGATGCCTTCATGGGCTTCCTGCCGGATCGTGAAGCCGCCGTGCGAGAGGCCCAAGCCACAGCGGAACGCAGCGTAGAAATTGACCCGCTGGAGCCTTTAGCAAATTTTGCGATGGGTCGCCTGCCAATCCTGACCGGCAGTCTGGGTAGTGATACGGGCTGGTTGGACCGCGCGGTGGAGCTTTCGCCGAGCTTTGCCAAGGGACATTACTCGCGAGCATTGGTCAACGTCCTTGCCGGACGCACCGGAGAGACCCGCCAGGACATCGAGCGTGCCATGCAGCTCAGCCCTCTTGATCCGCTCATGGGTCCGATGTTGGGGGTTCGGGCATTATCGCTTCTGATCGACGGGCGCCAGGACGAAGCGCAAGAGCAGGCCCTGAGGGCGGTTCGTGCGGGACCCTCGCACGTTATTAACGCGATGACGGCGGCTGCAATATCCGCGCTTGACGGGAAAGCTGACGAGGCGGCGCAACTGGCCGCGCGGGTCCGCGAGCGGCGCCCCGATGTCACAGTGGGGCTGTACTTCTTGGCTCTGCCCATAGTCGATTGTTCGACACGCGACCAGTTAGCCGGCGCACTGAGTGGACTCGGCTTTGCGCGATAGCCCGGATCGCAAAGCGAGGCGCACGACGATCTGAATCGGCTGACGCCGAGGCTGTCTACGAACTCCGAGTCTGGAGAATAGCATAATCAATGGCTTGCGAGGTGGAGATGGGGTGGATGCCGCTCTCCCCCTGACGGCATCGCGATGTGCCAAACTCGTGGTGTCATCACACAAGCTGAAGGAGAGGGTATCCACGGGAGAAGTTACCATCATCGGCGTCGATCTCGCAAAGAACGTGTCCTTGCAAGACCGCAGCCGTCAAAAAATTACCAGTGCAAGAAATGCTGTCTGCAAGCACGGTTTCGTCAGCGGGCGGGCGGCAAGATGCGGTAATGCGCCTCCGTCGGCTGGCAAGCCGCGCCATTGATTGGCAGTATGTCCTGCGGGCAAGCCGACATGGCTACGATGCAATCCATCTGCGCGCGGAGAATTACCGAGTCACCCGGTTTTGAAAGGGGCTCGCCCCAGCTAGTGGTTCCGTCATCCGCCACCGGGATGTTCATCCACAGGTTCAGCGGGCTAGGACACTCAGATAGCTTGATGCCGATGCGACGCATTGCGACGTAGAGATTGTCCGTGCAGTTGTCGTGATACTCGGTGCATCCCAGAAGCCCGTAGCGATAGTCGTCACAGGCTGCGATCAGCGTGTCGTGCTTGCCGGGCGACGTATCCTTCTCCAGAACCATGATCGACCGTCGCCGGTTCGTTATCAGGGCATCACCCTCGGCCGGCCAAAGCTTGCCTAACGTGGCACGCATATGCTCGTTCGACAAAAATTCCATGGGGTCCTCGGCACTGAAAACCCAGGTGTCGACAACCTGTTTACCGTGAGTATTAATGATCTCGATAGCTTCGCCTGTGGTGAGCCGGACAGCCCTGCCTTTGCGAGCCGGTATCATAACGCTTTCAGGTTCTTCGGTCATCAGGAGCTCTCCGATCGTTCGACCTGTGCGATCCGATCAGGTTGTTGTGGTCGAAGCAAGCTCACCGCGGATCGACGAAAGCCGCAGGCAAGGCGCGAACAACGAACTCTCCGCTCGGGGCGTCTGGCGTCACGTTAGTGGAGAAGATCTTCGACAATGAATTTCTTAACTTCTTTTTTTTCGACTTGAGGTCAATAGAACCCATCGCTTCCCTCATTTGAGCCATAGAGCACTCATTCTCCCCATCGTGGAACCGGATCGCCCGGGCACACCTTGGACCGTAAAATCGTCACTTCGAGGCTCCCATGTCTGGGTTCGATGTCCGCTGGATTCGGCATCACGCTGTATGCGTGATTGACCTCAAGCGTGAAACGGGCCGCGCGATATGTCCTTCGATTGTACAGAGCCTCTTCGTGCCACATGGCAATTCGGTTCTTCGCGCGCGCGATGACGGGGGAAAACTTGGCTGCCAGTCGGCATCGTTGCGCGCTATGGGGTCTTCGGTGCTCCGCCTGTCACGCGTAGTGTTTCGTGCCTCGCGGCCTGATTTCTGATCCCCGGGGTCACGCCGGGCACGGGTTCAGGCGGCGCAGCTGGACGAGGCGGCGCATGTTGTAGACGAGGTTCTTCATCCCGATCTTGGCCTTGGCCCGCACCATGCCGATGGTGCGCACCAGCGTGCCGCCCATGTCGTTGGTCCGCGCGCCGAAGATGTGCTCGACACGCGCGCGCACCGAGGATTTGGTCCGGTTGCTGCCCTTGCCCTGTTCGGTCAGCGGCTTGCCGCGCTTGCCCTTGCGGTGGATGTGGCTTTTGAGGCTCCGGGCGCGCAGCTTGGCCTCCATTTCCTCGTACCGATACGCCGGATCGGCCCAGACGCCGGCGCTGGTATTGCCCTGCATCAGCCAGTGATCCACCGCCTGGCTGTCGTGCAAAGCCGCATCTCTGACATGGTAACGGCGGACCAGCTTGTGCGTGCGGTCCACGTTCACATGGTTCTTGTAGCCGTATTGGGATTTGCCGTGCTTCTTGGTCCAGCGTGCATCGGTATCCTTCTGACTGCGCTTGCCGGGCGTGTTCGCCCAATCTTCGGGCACCTTGCCGGACTTGATGGCTTTGTTTTCGTCGCGGCTGTTGTGGTTGCGCGGCACCGGCACGATGGCGGCATCGAGGATCTGCCCGCCCCGCGCGATGTAGCCCTGCCGCGCCAGATGACCGTCGAATTGCTTGAACAGCGCCTGCACCATGCCCGCCTGCGCCAGAGCCTCGCGATAGTGCCAGACCGTCTTGGCGTCCGGCACACGATCCTCCATTCCAGCTCTGGTCATCTTCCTTCCAGGTCTGGGGCCCAGCTCTAACATGGCGCTCCATGCCTTCACCGGTCCGGGCGGCGCGGTAACGCAGGAAACGCCGGTGAACAAGCCTCTGCGCATCGCGACGGGGTTAGAGAGCGCCATGCCCGATGGGAAAGATGGCGCTTGCAATCAATATTCGGGTCAGCTTCGCTGAGGGTGTCCATGTCTTTTCGTCAACTGCGGATGCCGTGCAAGACCCCGAGGACGTCTAACAAAATGCGGGAGAAAAGAATGATGCTCACCACTCAAAATACCGCAGCATGCTTCATGCTGGCAGTCGGTCTGATCGTCGGCTTCACAAATCAGCCGGCCGCCCAGGCCGCCGCAGAACCGCCTGAAACTCCAGTCTCCTACTCATCCGAACAGGTCGATAGCGGAGAAGACAGGTACAAGAAAGATTGCGTGGAGTGCCACGGAGACGACCTGAGGGGCGGGATGAACGGCGGGCCGCCACTGCGCGGTCTGGCGTTCGAGGAAAAATACTTTGGGGAATTGCCGGCATCGGTGATGTTCGGGTTCATGAGCGCTACGATGCCGCCAAATGCGCCCGGGCGATACTCCGAGAACACGTATGCTGATCTCATGGCCTACATCCTGAAGCACAACGGATTCAAGGAGGGTGCACCTTTACCCTCCGACCTCGATGCTCTCGACTACATAATCATGTCGAAATGAACTCGGTCCGGCGCGGTGACCACGCCGTGTATCCGATCGGTTCGTGACTAGTGTGGTTGCCCGACATCACGCTGCAGGCGATCGGCTTCCGCGTCGTGACGCTGATGGTCCTGGCAGGAGTTCAGGGCGGCGTCGTCTCGGCGACATCAGTCTTGCTGGGTGACAAGGGCCCGAAATACGATGGCCGGCTGACCCTCGTCCCGATCAGCCATATCGATCCTGTCGGCGCGATTGGCCTTATTTTCTATGGCAACGGCTGGGCGAAACCGGTTGCCGTCGACGCGGAACAATTCCGCGTTGGTCCTGTTGGCCTCGTTGTGGTCATCCTTGCCGGCTTCGCTGGCGTGATTGTCACGGCGGCCGCGCTCAACGCCCTCGTTCTTCCTGCGCTGACGATCCTGCCCCACACTGCTGCGCTTGCGGCGGCGGCGTTCCTTCGGACCGCGAGCGACTTAGCGATCTGGTTCGCGCTCTTCAGCCTCGTTCCAATTCCGCCGCTGACCGGCGGGCTCCTGGTCGGTGTGCTCGCCCCCCAGATGCCACGGATGGAACGGATCCTTGCCCTACTGCTGCTGGTGGCGGTGGCGACTGGCGTGGTGAGACTGGTGCTTGGTCCCGCCCACTCGATGGTGGCGTCGTTCATCCTCGGCGCATGAAGTCAGCGCTTGTGCATGAAATTTGCCGTTCCCATAGGCGCCGCCCCATAGCGTGCGAGGATGGCCGCCAACGTTCCGTCCGTATGCAGCTGGCGGAAGGCCTCGTCGATCTTGCGCTTTAGCGTGAGGTCGCCCTTCCAAATGCCAAAAACGAGATTGTAGCGGGCAAGCTCATCGGGCATCAAGGCCGCCCACCAGCCGTTCTTCGCCGCTAGCCCGCTGGCCAGCAGAGCTTCGGAGATTCCGCCGGCGAGGTCTCCGGCGGCAATTCCTTCGACAAACGCCCGGTCATCTCGCATGACGCGGACGGATACGTTGTGGCTGCGCAAGTATGTAGCCAGTCCAATGCGGTCCAGGCCGGACACGAGGGTGAGCGCCCCGAGGGTGAGACCGTCTATGCTCTCCAAAGGCGCCGGCGCCATGATCGCCCAGCCGGTTTCTGCATAGGGCGGACCGGTATCGAGGAACGACCGAGTCAGCGCCGAATCGACGACGCCTCCAGCTAGTAGCTGACACTTGCCGCGGTTGATCGCCCAGTTTCGCGGATTGAAGTCTCGTCCCATGGCATCGCTGGGAGTGAAAAGCAGTCGGACGCCAAGATGGTCGGCCACGGCACGCAGCAGCTCTATGTCGATACCCGGCCGGTCAGCGTCTCCGGTAACCAGCGGCGGATAGCGTGTCGGAACGCAGGCGCGGATCACACCTTTCGCCTTAACTTCTTTGAGAGAAGTGTCCGGCGGCAGGAAGGTGACCAGCAGCATGAGGCCGACGACGGTGACCATACCGCCAAGATCACGTGCCTGTCGCCTGAGCGTCTGCACACTCACGCCTTGCGGAAATCGTTGAGCGCGATCGCAAACAGCACCACGCCGGCCACGCCCATAACCGCGATGCCTAGGCGCGGATCGAACTGGTTGTAGTTGATCAACACGCCGCGCAGCGCGTCCACGGCATAGGTCATAGGATTCCACTCCACGATGGTGACGAGCCATTCGGGGTAAGTGACGCGGGTCTGCGCCCCAGTCAGCGCCGGGTCGAGGGGAAAAATAGAGCTGGATGTGAAGTAGAGCGGCAGGATTACGGCGTTGGAGAAGATTCCGAAGCCCTCAAAGCTACGGATGCGGCCCGCGATCACCACGCCGAGCGAAGTCAGCGCGAAAGCAAGCATGGCCATCAGCCCAAGCGCCTTCAGCATCTCCATCGGCGTCAGGCTGACATCAGCGAAACGCGCTAGCAAAAGCACCAGGCAGCCGTGCAGGACGGCGACGGTTGCCCCGCCAAGCACCTTTCCCAAAAGGATCGTGCCACGCGACAGCGGTGAAACCAGAACCTCGCGCAGGAAACCGAACTCGCGGTCCCAAATAACCGACACCGCGGACTGCACCGAGGTGAACATGATGTTTAGCGCGACCACGGCGGGGAAAATGAACTGAAGGTAGGTGAAGGGCACGACAAAGGTGACCTCACCATAGACCTCACCGCGAAAATAGGGATTCAGGCCGATGCCAAGGATAAGCACCCACAGAATGGGACGGCTGACGCCACCGATCAGCTGGCCTCGATCGCGGAAGGCGCGTTTCACCTCGCGCAGCCACAGTCCATAGAGGCCACCTAGCTGCACCATCAGCACCAGTTGTTCTGCGCCCCGCAGGCTCATCCCGTGTGTTCTCCACCGATCTTGCCGAAGGCTTTCGTCAAGTCGCGCGGTGAGGCTTCGTGATCGCGGATGTCGCGACCGGTCAACGTCAGAAACACCGATTCCAGGCTTGGCATTTCGATCGACAAGGCTCGGATCAGTGCGCCGTTTTCGGCCAGGAAGTTTTCAGAGAAGGCGTCATCCGACGTCAGGATGATTTCATTTTCGTCCTGTCGCTGCAGCCGAGCTGCGTAGCGCGCCGCTATTGAGGCGTGGTCGGCATCGGTCTTCGGCACGATGCGCAAAAGTTGCTGGCCGTGGTTGCGCTTTAGCACGGCGGGCTTGTCGAGTGCCAGAACCTTGCCGTGATCTACCACGCAGACCCGGTCGCAGGTCTCGACTTCCTCAATGTAGTGGGTGGTAACCAACACGGTAACCTGCCGCTCTTCGCGCAGTTGCCGAATGTAGGACCAAATGCGGTCGCGCGTCTGGGCGTCGAGCCCCACCGTGGGTTCATCGAGCAGCAAGATCTCGCTGTCATGGATCAGAGCGCGAGCAATCTCCAGCCGGCGTTTCATGCCTGAGGAGAGCGACCGCGCCGGTCTGTCGGCCCAAGTGGTCAGCTCTACCAGCGCCAGCATCTGATCGATCCGTTGCCGCCGCAACTTTCGCGGCACTCCGTAGACAAGGCCATGCAGATTGAGGTTCTCGTACACTGTTAGCCGACCGTCGAGGCTCGGCTCTTGAAATACAACTCCAAGTCGCCGACGCGCGGCCAGCGGCTGGCGGGATACGTCGAATTCCCCGATCAGCGCCACGCCGCTGTCTGGGCGCAAGAGCGTGCAGAGGATGTACAGCAGCGACGTCTTGCCGGCGCCGTTTGGCCCGAGCAGCGCGAAGATCTCGTTGCAGCGGACCTCAAAACTGACCTCGTCCAGTGCTAATGTGCGCCCATATCGCTTGGAAACGCCCTCCACCCGAATGGCCGGTCCGGGACTGTGTGCCCGCGTCATCACTGTTCGACCCTCGCCGGAAATCCGTACTCCGCGAGGATATCGGTGATGGTTCCGTCCGCGCTCAAGGCGGAAATCGCCTCATCGAGAGCGGCGCGCAGGAAGGTCTCGTTCGACAGCATTATCGCCCCCACGCCGAGGGTTGTAGGCGGGAGCGGTGCGGGATCGATAATACGAAGGCCGGCATAGGCGGAGTCCTCGCGCTGCTTCGCCCATAGAGTGGGTGCCCAGACTAGCGCGACATCGACGGTGCCGTTGAGGAGCGAGGTGAGTGCGAGGTCGTTCGTGCCCATTGGAAAGGCTGGCCAGCGTTCTTCGGCGGGGAGGGCCGTGAGGTATGATACCAGACGAATATGCGCCGCGGTTCCAAGAGTCGCGCCAATCGGCCTCGTCGGTGCGAGGTCGTCAAGCGCGTTGATGTCGGGGTCAGCGGTCACGAAGACATAGTCCGCCTCGTAGTACGCACGCGTCAGCATGGCCCAGTCGGAGTAACTGCCGGGGATCAGCTTGAAGCCCATGTGAATGTCACAATGCTCCAGTAAGATTGCATAGACTTTCGTGATGTCTTCGCTGACGTATTCGCTGTCGATCACGTATCTCTGCGGTTCAAGCAGTAGGCCCTGAGCCAAAGCGTCGGCTATGGCAGTGGCCACTTCCCAGTCGGGGTCACGCGGGTCCACGCAGTAGCGAAGCTGCGACTCGTCGAGCCGCCGCCCGAACGTCCACTGGTTCGGCGCGGACGGTCTCTCGAAAAATTCCGGCTCGTCGCCTCTGATCGGCCCTGCAGACAACACAGCCACCGCCAACGCGGAACTCATAATCGTGCCAGCCAGACGCGAATAAGGATGGGGTGTAGGCAAAATCGGTACTCCCAACGACACCGGGCGGACTGGAAATCTCCAGATCCGCCCGGGCCGGATGCTAGCGTGAAGTCACGCGGTCAGTCGGGAAGCGCGAATACGAAGAGCGTGATCGGGTCGTTAGCGGGAAGTTTTACTTCCGGGGTCAGAGACGCCAGACGTCCCAAGCCGGATGCGAAGTTGGCCGTGATCGCAACGTATTGCTTGCCGCCTGCCTCGTAGGTGATCGGGAAGGACTCGAGCGAACTGCTTAGCTTGCCGCTTTCCCACAGCTTTTCGCCGGTTTCGTCGTCGAAGGCCATGAACTTGCGATCAAGGCTTCCCACGAACACCAGACCACCGCCCGTTGGCAGCGTGGACGATGTGACCGGTGGACGCTGCCGGTACTGCCACATCTCCGAGCGGTCGTTGAGGTTGATCGCACGTACTTGGCCGATGTTGCCGTCGCCGTCAGGATGCTCGACCCGCGAATAGGTCTGAAGTCCGCCGCCTGTATAGATCGCGCCGGGATCGAGCGGGTTGACGGTCGTGTTGGAGCAGAATTCCACGGTCGGCAAGTAGAGCGCCTCGGTCCGCGGGCTGTAGGCGGTAGCCTGCCATGCGCGTCCGCCGGGGTCGGCGGGGCAGTTGAAGGTGGTCTCGCCAATGACCGGGATCACCTCGGGGTTGATGGTCTTGTCACCCGTCTCGGGATCGATCGACAATACCACGTTCTGTGGGACTGTCTCGACGTCCCAGAGGTATTCCCCAGTTTCGCGGTCGAGCGCCTCGATGATACCGATCTTGCCGGTCGTGACTGCCATCTTGCGGGTTGTCCCGTCGACGGGCAGGTCGATTAGAAGCCGCTCATAGACATAGTCGAGGTCAAGCGAGTCGGTGGGCAGATGCTGGTGGTACCACTTCAGTTCACCATTACTGGGGTCGATTGCCAGCGTCGAGTTGGTGTAGAGCGCCTCGTTCGTCACATTGGGGTCAGAGCTTGGCGGGGTCAGCCCCGCTATCTCCGTGTTCCAGGGATAAGGCTGTCCGACGCCGGCGAAAATCAGGTTCTGTTCGGGGTCATAGGTCCCCGGAATCCAGGCCGAGGCCCCATAGCGACTTTCGACAGGTACGCCGTTCCACGTATTGCTTTCAGGCGAGTCGCCCTGTGCGATCGTGTTGATGCGCCAAATTTCCTCGCCCGTATTCACGTCGTGGCCTGTGAAGAAGCAGCCGCCCGGCTGGCCTCCGCCGCATCCGGTCATGCCCTGCACGATCACGCCGTTGACCACCATCGGACCGCTAGTGAAGTTGTAGCCGAAGGTGTGGTTGGCGACCGTCTTGTCCCAGACCAACTGGCCGGTCTTGGTGTCGAGAGCGATCAGATGAGCGTCGCGGGTCGCGACGATGAGCTTGTCCTGGTAAATTGCCTTGTTGCGGACCCCGCGGGGCTCGACGTCGTCAGGCAAATCGTACTGATACTCCCATATCAGGTCGCCGGATGCGCCGTCGAGCGCCTGGATCGTCTGATCGGAATTCTGGATGTAGATGATTCCATCATGGACCAGCGGGGTCTCCTGTGTCCGCCCCGGCGTCATCGCCCAGGACCAGGCGAGCTGGAGGTCGCCGACATTTTCCTTGTTGATCTGGTCAAGCGGACTGTAGCCCCATCCGTTGTAGGTGCGCCGCCACATCAGCCAGTCGCCGTCCGGCGGGTTTAGCAGCATCTCGTCGGTGACCGGCGAGACCTTGTCGATCGGGTTCTCCTGAGCCGCGAGCGTCGTCGCGGACATGCCGGCCGTAAGCGCTGTTGCTGTCAACAGAACTGACCGCAATTTGAAATAAGTCATAGTGCTTCCTCCCATTTTTTTATTGATGGTCTGGGATCGTGCCGAGAGCCCGCTGGGTTCTCCCGCTCAACGCTGCTGGTTAAATCGACTCGAGACTGATCACCAGAAGACACGTGAAGGTTAAGACCGCTCCATGCGTCAAAGCAAGCTTTCAGATGAGGAAGGGCTCTGATGATGTGACCGCCCCCCGACGGCATCTGTGTGTGGCCCTTGATCCCGTCATGCGCCAAGTTGTGGGCGGGCGTGCTTTAGACGCTCAAGCGGCCTCTGCTTCGCAGATGGGGCGGTTCGAAACCAGGACGCTGGCCTTGCCCGAGAATCGGGTGGCTCTGGCCGATCTCAGTGGCCAGTGGTGACCGTTTCCATGACCGCCGCGGGCTGAAGTATATCAGTTTGGACATGGACAGCTCGGTCAGCCCGACCCATGGCGATCAGGAAGGCACCGCCTGGAACGGGCATTTCGACTGCACCTGCTACCATCCGCTCTTCGTGTTCAACCAGTTCGGGATGCTGGAGCGTTGCGCCCTGCGGCACGGCAACGTGCACAGCGCCGACGGCTGGCAGGATGTGCCTGACCCGGTGATCGCCCGCTGTGCCAAGTGTGACCTCATGCGTTTCTTCCCGGCTGATGCCGCCTATGCCAGCCCCGCGATCTACGCACGGCTTGAAGCGGTGGGCTACGCCATCTTGCTGCCCGCCAATGCCGTGCTTCGCGAGAAGATCGTGCACCGGCTTACCCGGCCGGTCGGGCGTCCTTCGCTGACCAAGGTCAAACGGTTCTTCGAAGACTTCCATTACCAGGCACAAAGCTAGGACGAGGAGCGCCGCGTCATCGCCAAAATCGAATGGCATCCGGGCGAACTTTCCCCCCACGTCGGCTTCATCGTCACCAACCTACCCATGGAGCCGAACTGGGTGGTGCGGTTCTATAACCAGCGCGGCACCGCCGAGCAGCATATCAAGGAAGGCAAGTACGCCTTCCGCTGGACCCGGCTGTCGTGCAAGCGGTTCCGCGACAACGAGGTGCGGCTGCAACTGCACGCACTGGCCTACAACCTGGCCACCTTCCTGCGCTGCATCGACCTGCCCGAGGCGATGGCCGACTGGTCGCTGACGAGCCTCCAGCTGAAACTGATCAACATAGGCGCCCGCGTCGTGCGCCACGCCCGCGCCATCACCTTCCAACTCGCCGCGGTGGTCGTAACCGGCCCCATGGTCCGTGCCATTCTTGCCGCGATCCGTCGATTGCGAGCGCCGCCGTCATGTCCATGACCTTGATCCCGAACGAAACCGAACGAAAACGGCTAAACAGGTCTGTCCGTCGCGCTGACCAACGTCGCTGCTGGGCCGGAGTGAAGAGAGTTTGCAGCCCGATCCGCTCAAATTCGGGTGTATTGATGCACTCAACTGCCGACCGGTGCACGAGACACTTGATCGGCAGGCAAAATCCGGCAAACTTGCTATCAAGCGGCACCCCACTTGGGGAATGTCGGCTGGACCCGACCCTGAACTCTTCATCCTCGAGCCGTCCGGTCAGCGTCTCTACATCGCGAACGAGGACGACAACCTGGTGACCGTCACGGACACCCAGAGCTGCACCGTGGTCGCCGAGGTTCCCGTAGGCGTCGAACCCGCGGGCATGGGAATGAGCCCTGATGCGAAGTGGGTCGTCAACACGTCCGAGTTACGAACTGGACGACGTGATCTGCGAAGGCGGACAACAGATGGACATCGAGTTGGACGCAGACCTGAACGAGGTTGATCGCCGTCTGGAGTGAGACGGGATCGGAACAGATGAAAAGAGACATCCGCCGGTAGCTGCGACGCTGCCCGGCGAAAACCCTGGGAGGATGAAAGTGAAACTTCTGGCATTGGCTTCCGCGCTTCTCGCGCT
>NZ_QGGV01000007.1 GCF_003148765.1 Silicimonas algicola | reverse complement strand
CCCGCCTTCATCGCCGCCACCGCCATTCTTCTCACCGACCGGATTTCGGAAGGCGGCGGGACGGACGACCTCTATTGGAACTGGGAGGCGTTCCGTGACCAGGGGAGCCTTGCTGCACGCCTAAAGGCCGGGCCGCGCGTAACGGTCATCTTGCGCTCGACCCGGTCATCTGAACAAAGCAGTCGGATGGCTGATGATCACGGGCGGTCATTGTAGCTCATCATTGGATTATTGCTAAGATCTGAGCGAGACGTGCAAGCACGCCGGGCAATTGGCAGCCCAACCTTTGGAAGGGCGCTCGGTCGCATGCTAGTGTACTTGTGATGGCTACGCGAGGCACAACAGTTTTCAAGTCAGTCGACGAGCTTGAGACGCGCATTGAGGCGTATTTTAGAGGTCTTGAGTACGAGAAGACCGAAACAGCTAGGCGCAATGGCCAAAGGATCACGGTCACAACCGAAGCCATGCGTCCCCCAACTGTGTCGGACCTAGCGCTTACGCTCGACGTTTCCAGAAGAACTCTGACCTGCCACTGAATTTTCATCCGGTGGCGATTAGAGTCTCGATCGTTTCTGTTACGCCGTTCGGCGCGGGGTGAGCAACCGGCGCAGGTGCGGAGCCGAACTAGTCGGTCGACTTCAGAACAATGCAGTGCCTTGGACGACTGCCAGGGCAAGCGGCTTTCTAGGACGTCCTTCCATCTGATTCTCCATTTTGTGAATGTGAAAGTTTTCCGCCCGGCGCGCCGGTCAGGGCGACGGAGGCTGTGGACTTTCGTCCCGCCCCCCGCGCGTGATGCGCGCGTGCGCGAAAAGTGGGGTTTGATATTTCTTTCATAGCCGTCAGGAAGGCGGAGGCTGGGGAGGTTGACCCTCCCGCCCCCGGGGGGATGGTCAAAACTCTGACACCGAGCGCGATCCCTGACCGGTGTGACTGCTGCATGCGCAATATCTGCTGGGGGGTAGGGGGTACCCCCTCGGCAGGGTCCGCAAATTTGCGGAGGCTCGGGCAACTTTGCACTTGCTTCGAGTAACGGGTAACGGAACGGAACGCTTTTTGGGAAAAACACACCATACACGCGCGCAAGCATCGTTTGCCGATTTCGTGTTCCCATGCGTTACCTGTTACCGCATCAGTCATGGCCACTCGCCCGCACTTTGAGCGACACACCGACCCAGCCGCGCAGCTTCTGCCCGCCGATCGACCGCATTTCCGTCGTCAGCCCGAAGCGGCGTAGCTTGCCGGCAAGCCCTTTCTGCGCCCCGACCATTTCGCCCGCCTTCTCGGCATAGGCTTTCCAGGAAGCGAAGAGGTCTGCCGACGATGTGAAGCGGTGAGGATTGCCGGGCTCGAGGATGGCCACTTCGCCGAGCCACTGCCCAACGAAGTCCTGCTCCGAGAAATATTCGGCGGTAGCGTCCAGGACGCTTTGCGGGCGCTTAAGGCCGTTGGCTTGCCAGTCGAGGCAGCCGTCAATCATCCACCGCAATATCTGCGGGTGTTCTTTGCGCAGCTTGGCCTCGAGGTCGGGATCCGGCTTTTCCGGGCGGCGCGTGAAGGGAACGATATTGAACCGGCGCCGGGCGGCGTCATCAACGCTCTGAAGGGCCGGCTGATGGTTTCCGACGATCAGAAGCTTGAATTGAGGAATGAAGGTGAAGGGGTCTTTGTGCATAAAACGTGCTGTCACCGGGTCGCCGCCTGTCAAAGTCTTAATGCGCGCTTCTGCCCATGCGCGTCCTTCGTCGGTCTCGGAAGCGGTGACCAGCCTGGCGCCGCGGAGGTATGCCAATTCAGTCGAATGGCGGTCCTGCCTGCTCGATATGAATGTCTCCATTGCTGCGTGGGTGGCGTGATCGCCCATGATATTCGCGGCCGTATTTTGGAACACCGACTTGCCGTTTCCGCCGCCGCCCCAGGCGAAGATCAGGGCATGTTCCGTCGTAAATCCGGTGAGGGAATACCCGAGGAACCGCTGCAGAAAGCCTTTCATGTCGTCGTCGCCGCCGGTCGCCTCGCTAAGGAAGTCATCCCACCGCGGACAATGGGCCGTCTCCGCAGGCGCGACTGACGTAAGGCGGGTTATCATGTCGCGTGGGTCGGGTTCACGCGGCTTGCCGGTGCGCAGGTCGACGGTCACGCCCGGACAGCCGAGAAGCCAGAGGTCAGTATCGAAATTTTCCTGACGCACCGACAGTGCCGGATCAGAGCGCGCCAGCCGCTCGACACCACTTACGAAGGAAGACGAGCGATATCTGGTGCGCTTGTTCGAATTGATCTTGAAAGAGACGGTGTTGACCAATTCCCGAGCGGCGAAAGTGGTGCTCTGGGTGTGATCGAGTTGCCAGCAGTCGCCAACGTATACGAACCATTTTCCGGCGTCATTGTCGTAAAGGCGGTATCCAGCCTGCATCTCGGCGAAGGCGCGTGCGACACCGTCCTCTGAGAGGTCGACGTCGCCCGGCGTCATATCGAGGTCCGCGATCGTCATCTGCGAGTCTCCGCCAGGTTAATGATCTCCGCGCTCGGCATCTCGCAATCGTGCTCGCGAGCGTAGGCGAGGGCGAATGTCAGGGCTGCGCCACGAGACTTGAAAGCAGCGGCGGCCCAACCAGAGTCGCGGTGACGGTCCCAGTGCATCACAACATAGGAATGCTCGCCGTCCCAACCTCCGATGATTTCAACTTCGCCGCTCATTGGAGATGCCTCGCATCGGAATGCGTCACCATGCTGAGGTGCTGTCCGGCGCGGGCGCATTGCGTCGCCGCGGCCGACAGGGCCTCCTGGGCGTACATCGGTCCGTTAATCTGGCATTGTTCGCCGACGACAAAAGCGACGAAGAAACCTCTGCGCGTTTGGACAATCTCCATCATGCGGATACCTCGCGTCTTTCCTTGGCGTCACGCTTCTCGCGCCATTCGATCATCACCGCGCGCCCAGTTGGCGTGTCGAGGATCGTGGGCACCTCGGGAGGTGCAACGTCGTTGACGGCCGCCTCTGCCGTCCAGGCGGCGTGGGTTTCGGACTGCGAGCGAAGCGCCGCGAACGCCAGGCCTGCGCGCTCGCGCTCGCTCAGTCGCGCTTCGATCAGGGCCGAGAAGGCTTCCCAGCCCTCCATATCATCGAGGGTCAGGGCGTAACCCAGGGCGCGAGAGGCGGCCTTGTGCGCCGGCTTCATGTGGCGGGAGAGGGTGGAAGTCATCTAGAACTCCCATTCCGCGAGGCCATCGCTGCCGAGGACGTGGGCCATCGTCACGGTCGTGACGGTCATGTCGGCCTTCCAGGCGATCGCCATCTTTCGCGCGAAGTCCTGCGCCTCGTCGCGACTGTGGAAGGATTTCAGCGTCTCGAATGCGGCAGAGCGCCGGACGTCGAAGCGGGAGTATTCGTTCATTGTGCTCGAACCTCGTTATTGCCGAGGGCGCGCTGATCAGGTATGATCCAGAAGTCCCTGAAACTCCGTGGAAACCCGTCGCGCATGTCCCTGCCGGCGGGTTTTCGTTTAGGCGGTCTCGGCCTGCTTCTCCCAAGCCTCGATGTCGGCGAGTTTCCAGCGGGTGCACCGCTCGGACAGCTTCACGGGCTGGGGAAAGTCCGGCTTTGTCCGCGCCCAGTCCCACGGCGTCGTGCGCGTGACGCCCCAGCGGGCGGCGAGGAACCTGTCGTTAACGTAAGTCACTTGGCGGCATCCTTTGCGGTCTAAGGGGACGCCGGTGTGAGAGTTTGGCGTCCGCTGGTTTCGGTCGGATGCCGTTGTGTAACTTTGGATGTCCGCGTCCGGACGACTACAAATAAACCCGCTTTCTCAGCTTATTTGAGAGCCCGCGAAATGTATTGCTGTCTGCCGGTCCCAACCGTTTCGGTGGGAAACATCAGACCAGGGTATTGGCGCTCGATTCCCTCGACTAGGCGAAAAAAGGGCCCCGTCCCGTTCCTCGCAGGCGACTTTCCCTCGGCCCGAAGAAACTTGGCCAATTCACTGATTGCCCATTTGAAGCTGCGCGACGCCTGATAGGGCCGTGCGGTGTCTGATCTTTCCAATAGCGCCACCCATGTGTGTAGATCGCCAGAATTGACTTCACGCTTCATGCGATGCTCCAACGATTGCAGCAGCCCCGTTTGATCTGGAAAGGCCAAAAGAGCCAAGCGAAGCCTCTTGGCTGCATCCCTCACCTTCTTAATGTCCGCTTCCGTGAACCGCTTCCGCGGATTATCGACGTCGACAATCCGAAATCTTAGGAGGTTCGCTGCCTCGCTGACGAAAGTCGGAGGAGCGATTTCGTCATAGGCTTGTATGTATGCCGCCTCGATGTGCTCCGGCAGGATGTCGCGGACAAAACCGCCGTTATGGGTAAAGGCCAGCGCGGGCTTCCCTCGCGTTTGAGTCATGCTCCGATCCTTACGACCTTGCCGCACGCCTCGCCGCTCAGAAATCCGGCCCACGCGTCCATCATCGCCCGCCGCCGCTCGAGCATGTCAGTCCGGCGATAGGCCCGCTCGACTTCCGATCCGACCGTGTGTGCCAGTGCGATTTCGGCCATGTCCCGGGGATAGCCTCGCTCGGCCGCCCAATCGCGGAACGTGCTGCGCAGACCGTGAGGCACCGCGGGGCGCTGCGACCTGGCGTCGAGATAGCCGCCTTCCCGCGCTTCGTTGATCCGGCGCATAGTGGCGCTCAGGGCCATGTCTGAGAGCTGCCCGCCGCGCGGCGCCGGGAAGACAAGATCCGTGCCCTCGAAACGCTCCATGTCGTTGAGCAGCGCCACGGCGGCGGGCGAGAGGGGAACCCGGTGATCCGCGCCTGCCTTCATGCGTTTGCCCGATATAGTCCAGACCTTCTCGGCCGTGTCATACTCGGCCCAGGTCATGCCGCGAACCTCGCCCGATCGCGCTGCGGTCAGGGCGACGAATTCAAGGGCGCGCGTTGCGAAGCCGTTTCTGGCGCGCAGGTCGGCGAACCATGCCGGCGCATCGGCGAGGGATAGGGCAGGGCTGTTCTCCGCGCGCGACCTTGCCGGGCTTCGGCAGGATGGCGTCCAGGTTTCCCTTCCATCGCGCCGGATTGTCGCCCGTGCGGTGTCCCGCCACAGTCGCCCAAGCGAGGATCGACTCGATCCGGCCGCGAAGCCGCGAGGCCGTCTCGGTCTTGGTCGTCCATATTGGCTCGAGGACACGAAGTACGTCCTGCACCTTGATGTCGTCCACCAGCATGTCGCCGATCTTCGGCGCGGCGTAGGTGTCGATCGTGGCGCGCCATTGCGCCTTGTGCTTTTCGTTGCGGAATTCGCCGAGCTTCGCCGCGAGGAACCTGTCGGCCGCTTTTGCGAACGTCAGCCCCCGCTTCTCTGCGGCTGCCAGCGCGGCCTTAGCGGCGCGGCGTTCCTCCAAGGGGTCAACGCCCTGCCAAAGCTTGTCACGGGCGTCCCTGGCGCGCTCACGGGCGCCTGCGAGGGTCACATCGGGGTAGGGGCCGAGGCCGAGGTGACGCCGCTTGCCCTTGGCGCTGTATCGAAGCAACCATGAACGCGCGTCGGTCGGGGTGATCTGCAGGAGCAGACCGTCGACACCGCCAACAGCGAAGGTCGCATTGATTCCCTTGCCGGGGTGCGCGAGGCGCTTCACTTCTATGGCGGAGAGTTCTTTTGCCTTTTTGGGCACCTGAGTTCCTACCTGCCAAAAGCTGTCCGATTGCACCATATTCAGGCCGACGCTATCCGACAACAGAATTTCGTATAGCCTTGATAAATAAGGGGCGCGGCAGACTTACTCCGACGCGCCCCGACACTAGAATTGCGGACACCCCTTCCGCCAATAAAGGCAGTCGCTTAGAGATGGATCCTGTCGCTCGCCGCTAGCCTGTTGCGAATTCGCCAGAGTTTGCCCTCGCATGACCCCGTCGCTCCTCATCAGGGACACCCGAACGTCTCGTTCAGGTTGAATTTTTGTCTGCCGACGGTGATATACGCCAAAGAGGGAGATACGCGTGAAGCACGGACCGGATCTGAGGCATCGCCGATCGTCTCTTGCACTCCCCATCCTGCGAACGACAAGGGAGCAGCATCGAGCGGGCGGGCTGTCGATCGGGGGTCTTCTGACGGCGCTTGGGGACTCGTCGTTCGGTTGGGCGATCGTTCTCTTCGCCCTGCTGACGTTCCTGCCGCTCCCTCCGGGATCCTCGCTGGTAACGGCTCTTCCGCTGCTGGGGACGACGCTCCAGATGACGCTCGGCTACCGGCACGTAAGGTTGCCCTCGCGGCTGGCTCGGGTCGAGCTTGACCCGAAAAAACTGCGGCGGACCGTTCTGAGGCTCAGACCCGTGACCAGAAGGCTGGAGAAGGTTCTGTCGCCCCGTTTCCCGGCGCTGTTCGGCCGCTCGAACCAGCGCCTTCTCGGAACGGTGCTGTTCGTGATTGCCTTTGCCCTGTTTCTGCCGGTCCCCGGGAGCGGTTGGTTTCCCGCGATCTCACTTCTTGCGGTCGGCATCGGGCTCGTCGAGCGGGACGGGCTTACGGTCATCGCAGGGGTCGTGATGGGCCTCCTGTCTGTCGCACTGACGGCTGCCATCCTGGTCTCCCTTGCATCGGGAGCAGAGGCCATCATCACCTAGCTTCCGCGGACGGAATTAAGGAAGACGCCATCGCGGTGAGCCTTTGGCCGCCCGGCCACGACTTCCACGAGTCGGGACGTGCGACGCGCGCCACGACCGCACCTCCCCCTTGAACAGCACCCTCGGCAACGATAGCGTCGCCGCATCCTGCCATGCAGGGCAATGTTCGGTGACCGGGCCCCTCTGGCGGAAGTGGCGGCGCTTCCGTGATGTCGGCACCGCGATTCATTCCAGCCGCCTGGAACTTGACTCCCCATGTCGACCTCAATGACCCTCTTCCGGGGGTGCGCGCGATGACCTCTGCCACGTCATGGCTGCGCTACTTCCGCTGGGCCTTCATCGTCACCGCACTCGGGCTTCTTCTGGGCGGCTTTCTCGGCTGGCAGATGACCGGCACGCTCGGCGGTACGCTCACCATCTTCTTCATCTGCTGCGTGCTTGCGGTTCTCGAGATCTCGCTGTCCTTCGACAATGCGATCGTCAACGCGAACAAGCTGAGGGATATGCGGCCCGAGTGGCAGCGCCGCTTCCTCACCTGGGGCATCCTGATCGCCGTCTTCGGGATGCGGATCGTCTTTCCCCTGCTGATCGTGGTCATCGCCGCAGGGATCGGCCCCTGGCAGGCTCTGGTCCTCGCTGCGGTCGAACCCGCCGAGTACTCCCGCATCATGCAGGAGGCGCATCTGCCGATCGCGGCCTTCGGGGGCACGTTCCTGATGATGGTCGGCCTGAGCTTCTTCTTCGATCACGAGAAGGACGTCCACTGGGTCCAGTGGGTCGAGCATCGGATGGCAAAATACGCCACCATTCGGGGTGTCGAAGTGACCGTCGTCCTGGTACTGATCCTGATCTTCTCCCGTCTGCAGGAGCCTCCGGAGGAGCGTCTCTTCTTCAGCGCGGCGATCTGGGGACTTCTGACCTTCCTGCTGGTCGAGGTCCTGGGCGGACTGCTCGACAGCACCCAGGAGACGCTGAGTACCGCCGCCAAAGGGGGAGTGGGGGCCTTCCTCTATCTCGAGGTGCTCGACGCGTCGTTTTCCTTCGACGGTGTGATCGGAGCCTTCGCCCTGACCCAGAACCTGTTCATTATCGCCATCGGTCTGGGGATCGGGGCCATGTACGTGCGTTCCATGACCATCATGCTCGTCGAGAAGGGCACGCTGGCGCAGTACCGCTTCCTCGAACACGGCGCCTTCTACGCCATCATCGCCTTGTCGGTCGTCATGTATGCGCAGTCGCTGGTTCACGTCCCGGAAGTGATTACCGGGCTCGGCGGGGCCGCTCTAATCGGCGTTTCTCTCTGGTCCTCGCTCAGGTGGAACCGATTGGTGCAGGGTCCGGCCCACTCGGGCCAAGAGTAGTATGCACCGCAAGAACGGCGGACAGGAAGAGGCTCGCCCGTGCCGCCGCACGAGGTGGCTCCAGGCAAGGACGTCTCGGATTTGGCTCGCCTCACCGGAGACGCTGCAAGGATGTCAGACTTCGCGCCAGAACAGCGGCATGAACAGCACGAATACCGTCAGCAGCTCAAGACGACCAAGGTACATCCCGAAGGCCAGGACCAGCTTTGCGGCGTCATCGAGGGGCTGGAAGTTGCCCGCCGGACCGATGATCGATCCGACGCCCGGGCCGACGTTCGCCACAGCCGTGAGAGCCCCGCTCGCTGCAGTCTGGAAATCGAGACCGATGACCGAGAGCGAGGCAGCCAGAAGCACGATCGTTCCGAAGTAGAGGGTGAAGAACGTAACGACGCCGGACATCACGTCGTCTTCGATCACCATGCCTTCGTAGCGGGCGGCCACGATAGCGTGAGGCGAGTGGATGACTTGTACCTGCCTGCCTGTAAGCCGGAAGAAGACGATCCAGCGCATCATCTTGGCCCCGCCTGCCGTGGAGCCGGTGCATCCCCCGACCGCGGTCAGAAGGAAGAACACGGCAACCGCGAACGAGCCCCATGTGGTGTAGTCCGTGGTGGCATATCCGGTGGTCGTGACGACCGAGACGACATTGAAGATCACATGCCGGAAAGCCGTCTCGAACGGTTTGTCCGAAACATTGACCAACCAGAGCGTCAGCAGAAGACTGATGCCGAGAACGAAGAGCACAAGATGCCTTACCTGCTCGCTGGCCACCTTGCGCCGCACGGCGGCTCGAATGTACCAGGCGAACGGCAGGGCGCCGCACAGCATGAAGACCGTGGCAGCGTATTGAAGGAAAGCGCTGTCGAAGTGTCCGAAGGAGGCATCGTAGGTCGAATAGCCCCCCGTCGAAAGCGTGGTCATCGCGTGCGTGGTGGCGTCGAACAGGGACATGCCGCCGATCGCGTAGACGATGGCACACAGGCCCATGAGGGCTGCATAGGCCACGACGGTCGCAAGCGCGAACCGCGCGGCGTTGGCCATCTCCTTGTCGCCCTTCTCGGAGCTTTCCGTGCGAAACAACTGCATGCCGCCGACTTTGAGGATGGGAAGCAGGGCCACGCCCGTCACGATGAAGCCGATCCCCCCGATCGCCTGAAGGACCGCCCGCCAGAGGAGTATTCCGTGCGGCGTTGTATCGAGGCCCGACATGATCGTGGACCCGGTTGTCGTGATGCCGGACATCGCCTCGAAGAAGGCATCGGTCGCCGACAGACCCCACAAGGCCAGCGGCACCGCGCCTGCGACGGCTGCGTTCATCCAGATACTCGAGGTCAGCAGAAAAGCGTGGATCGGCTTCAGGCCACTATCCGGTCGACCATTCGCGATCATGACGAACCCGCCGACAAGACCGACCATGAGGGCCGCCCGACCGAAGACGGACCGCGTCTCGGGATACATGACGGCAATAAGCCCCATGATGGTCGAAAGCGCGAGCAGGAGCGCACCGTTCACGAAGATGACGAACTTCACGACCTGGAACGGGCTCCGCTGTTGCAGCCTCGGCTTTATCGGCTGCAGGATCAGGAAATTCAATGCCCGCAGCGGAGACCGGACGTCGTCTTCGCGCACCGGTGCGTTAAAATTACCGCCGCGAATGCGTAGCTGTTCGGAAACGGGGTCGGGAGACCGGAATGCCGCCAGCCGCCAAACTTCTTCTCTGCTTGGACAGGGCGTGGAAGGTCATCCCTGACACAGGTGTCGACAGAAATGCTCCCAGCACTACCTCACGGGCGGGATCGCGTACTTCCTCGTGCTCGTTGGGGTTACCTAAAGTGCTGAAAGGACGACACTACCTGGTGCTGTGCGCCGCCATGATCTCGACACCCGCACACGCCATCGATCATTGCGGAAATCGGAAGCCTGTGACCTGCGTGGAAGACGGGCAGACCGTTTGGCTGCGAAGCGAAGCTTTTCGTTTTCAGGGATACGAGGTTCCCCGCACAAGCGGCGCGCTTTGCGGCGGTAGCGCAGAGGCCGAGCTTGGAAGAAGAGCGGCCGATCGGCTGGTCGACATATTGAACAGCGGTGGCCTCTTCATGCACAGGACTGGTGAGGATGAGGAAGGGAGAACCCTTGCGAAGCTTTTCGTCAGCGGCAGGGACGTTGGAGAGATCATGGTCGCGGCGGGTCTGGCGCGCAGGTTGCCGAATGGTCGGAAGTTCTGGTGCAGGTAACGCCATGGCCGCAAATTCCGTCCGACTGGTTTGAGAATTTCGGTCGCTGAACTAGGTCAGGTCAGGTGGACAATCCCTCGCAATCCGGGCGGGAACACATGGACGGCAGTCCTATTGGTCCCGACGGGCTCCGGTTCGATGGAGACCGCATTTTCGTCGTGACCTCTAAGGTGCGCTGAAGGAGATGGTTACAATGTCCAAGGTAGATCCGTGACGGCGCTGCCCGACGCATTCGGCCCCGAGTTTACCGGCTGGCTCGATGTCATCTTCCGCCTCGTTGCGGCGACGCTTCTGCCACTCGCGCTTGGCATCGAACGTTTCCTACGACGCAAGCCGGTGGATTTTCGCCCCTTTGTCATCGTCTCCATCGCCGCATGTGGATTGCTGATCGCTTCGATGGAATTGCTCACCGACACCGCAGATCCGCAGGGCAGGATCGATCCGACACGGGTCGTCCAAGGGGTCATCACGGGAATAGGCTTCTTGGGTGCCGGTGCCATGTTCCGGGACGGAGACTTCGTTCGAGGGGCGGCATCCGCTGCAAGCATTTGGAGTGCCGGCGCAATAGGACTGGTATGCGGAATGGGGGAGATTTGGCTCGCGGCGATCGTAGCCGTAATCACGCTGTTATTGATGACGGTCGGGGAACCCATGACGGAGAGATGGCACGCGGGCAATGACGATGGTGATAAATAGCCATCTCGGCAAAGGGCGCGAGAGGAGCGGCGCGCAAATGGCCTCTTGTGCATTGCCGCAGCCGTTCACGGGCGCCGCACCGAGTTTCCCCCGGCGATGATCGCGTTGATCAGATCCGCGACGGCGTGATGCCTTAGCGTTTCAAGTTCGGTGCCGACGGCATTCTCATGAGTAGAGGCTGCGTCACGGAGAATGCCCAGGATTTCGTGCTCTGGCAGCAATCCACGATCGTTCATGGCAAGCAGGAGCGCCTCGCAGATCGAAAGGGCGGCGGAACCTGCGTGCTCACTCGACGTGGTCATCTGGTGTCTCCTTTCAATCGTACCGTAGCGGGGCAAACTGCCGAATTGATGTCTCCGTGCTTTTCGCAGGAATTGCCCTATGCTGGACTGATCGAGAGCAGTCTCGGATCCCATTTCTGCTCAACGACCTCATTTGGACGGGAGGGTTATGAAGCCAGTCGAGACCAGCCCTCTCACCCGCAAGCTTTCAGCCTTCGTCGCTTTGTCGGAGATCGAATTGGGTGCGCTCGAACGGCTGCACCAGCGTCGCAGATCCTTTGCCGCGGGCTCCGACATGGTGCATCAGGGTCAGTCGGCGCAGGCCGCCTACATCCTGTCGGCTGGTTGGGTCTGTTCCTACAAGCTTCAGCCCGATGGGACGCGGCAGATCGTGGATTTTCAGGTGCCGGGAGACTTCTTGGGTTTGCGGAGCGTTCTCCTGCGCACGTCGGACCACAGTTTCGAGCCGATAGTAGACGTACAGGCTGCCGAGGTCCTGACGAGCGATCTTCTCGAGGCGTTCGCGCAGACTCCCCGCCTGGCGACGGCCATTCTCTGGGCTGCGTCGAGGGACGAAGCAATGGTCGTGGAGCATCTGGTCGGGATCGGCCGGCGCGATGCAGTTGCCCGCATGGCGCATTTCCTGCTGGAACTGGGAGCGAGGCTGGCGCTGGTCGGCATGGGCAGCAAGGAGGGGTTCGGCTGCCCGCTGACCCAGTATCACCTCGCCGATGCGTTGGGGTTGAGTGCGGTCCATGTAAACCGCGTCTTGCGGCAGCTTCGCGAGCAGGGTCTGGTGACCTTCCGCGACGGCCACGTAACGCTTCACGACTATGCCGGGTTGGTCGCTCTTGCAGACTTCGATCCCGCATATCTGGATCAGACCGGGCCGCTCCTGACCTGAGAGGGCCGCCCTCGATTGCTCGCCAGGCGACCCCGTGGATCAGGTCAGACGCTGGGCGTCACGCAAGCGCGTGGGTCGCCGCATCGAGTTCCTTGTTCGTGTCGGCGTCGTTCTTCGCCGTGTGCGCCTTCTCGGCGGCCTGGTAATGCTTCAAAGCCGCGTCCTTCTTCGGGCCAGTGGGCGCCTTGTCCCACGCTGCCTTGACGGACTTCATCTTGTCGGCTGTCTTGTTCTGTTCGGGAGTCATTTGGAATGTCCTTTCATGGACGTTCCGAGAATAAGAAGCGCGTGAACATGCGGACGATTTGAGCGCCGCAGGCTCACACGCTTCTCGAGTACTCGGAATGTTCGAGCCGCCAAATATCGGCGGCCTCACGTCCACCTATGCGATGTGCCATGCCCCTCGCACTGACTCAGGTTAGTCCAGTCTCGGACAGACGGGCTTATCCGCCGCTGCCGTGCAGGACGGCGACCAGGATCTGGATCAGGACCAGGACGAGCGCGAGGACCGTCAGGATCGTTCCGCCGGACAGCCCTCGGCTCTGGCTGGCTGTCGAGCCTGAGGGGACGAAAGAGCGGAGCCGCGACGATTCCGGAAGCAGCAAGCTCAGTTCCCGCCCAACCTGCCCATGAGCGTTCCCGAGTGCGGGCACGTCCTGGAACCTCGACAAGAGAAGCCCAAGCCTTGTGCCCGCCGCGTCTCGGCCCAGTGCGACGAGTTCGGCGGTCTCATTCCAGGGATCGAGACCGATCCGGGCAAGCATCGAGAATACCGTGACGACGGTTCCGTTCCGATCCTTGCCGACGGTGGCGTAGAGAAAGCGTTCGAACTCTCTTGGGTGCGGGTAAAGAACGCTGGGTCCGGCCATTGGCAGTATGCTCCATGATCTAGGGTCAGCTCGAGGGGACAGCCGTCGCGACGCACGCAATCCGGGAAGCGTGCCGTGGGGACCACGAGCCGATGTCGCCGACCGTACTCGCGTCTCTGGCCCGGCGCCCTTACACAGGTCAGTCCCGCGTCCCTGGGGCAGCAAGGGCAGGCGCCGTGGAATGACGATCCGCGGAGGTAGCTAACCTGGGTCAGCACGCGGCGCGAGATATCGGCTTACAAGAGGAAATCGGTCAACCGCACTGGCCTGACAACGATCTCCTCTCCGACGAGGACGAACGAACGCCATGCCCTAATCGCGGAGGCTTTGACACGACCATGCGGTCTTCGACAGCGAAGGTAACTTTCTCCAGCCCGTTTTCCCTGCCAGGGATTTCTCGCGAACTCCCGGCCGGCGACTACGAGGTGGTTGTCGAGGAGGAACTCCTTCTGGGGCTCACTTTCGAGGCTTGGCGGCGGACTGCGACCTATCTGACGGTCAACGGCAGGGGCAAACACTCGGGACGCACCGAGTTGCACGCGATTTCCGACAGCGACCTGAACATGGCGCTGAAGCGGGATGCGGCCGTGAACCTGAACATCGACGACAGCGACACGGCAATTTCTTTGCAGGAGGACTCGAAATGAACACCCCCGAATGGCTCAAACCCGGCATCTATGGTGCGCTCTGTGGCGCGGTGCTGGTCGGTTTTGCCGGTTTCACGTGGGGCGGCTGGGTGACCGGCGGAACCGCGAATGAAAGGGCGATGAAGATGTCACGAAACGATGTCGTGGCGTCCATGGTTCCGGTTTGCCTCGAGATGGCCGGGTCCGATCCGGCACGGACAGAGAAGCTGGAAACGATCCGGGCCGCATCGAGATATCAGCAGCGCGATGCCGTCATGGCGGCGGGCTGGGCGACAGTCCCCGGAAGCGATGCACCGGACCGTGACATCGCGCAAGCCTGTCTCGCGGCCCTCGAGCTTTGAGCGAGGGACCGACATGCCGCGCCCCGTCACTCAGGCAGGAACGGACCGTGGGGCAGCTAGAAACTCTGCCTGCGTCCCCGTCAGATACAACCGATCCTGAAAGGCGCGTAGGCGGCGATAAACCAATGAGACATATGGCACGACTACTCTCTCAGCTGGTGTTTGTCGCTGGTGTGGCCGCGTTCTTGGCCTTTCCCGTCTCGGCGCAGGATGGCACCGGCCCGACGCCGCAGAACGCACAGCCGCGCGGCTATGGCGGCGGCTGGGACTGCGATCTCGGTTTCCGGGTAGAGGGCGCCGAATGCGTGGCTCTCGATATCCCCGAGCATGCCTATCCCACCGGGCGCGCCTATGGGACAGGCTGGGACTGCGCGCGCGGGTATGAGGACGTGAACGGAACGTCCTGCACGCCCATCCCGGTGCCCGATAATGCCTTCCTCCGGTCTTCCGGCTACGGCTGGCAGTGCGAACGCGGGTTTCGGGAAGAGCGCGACGTATGTGTGCCTATCGCTGTCCCCGAGTTCGCCTATCTGACAGACGAAGGCTCGGGGACGGGTTGGACCTGCGACCGCGGCTATACGGCTCTTGCGGGGAGTTGCCTGCCAATTGCAGTCCCAGCAAACGCCTACCTGACCAACTCGGATTTTGGCGCCGCTTGGGCTTGCGAGAGAGGCTTCGTCAAGATCGAAGACCGTTGCGACGCCATCATCTTGCCTGCCAACGCCTTTCTTGACCAGGCCTCCTATGGACCGGGCTGGAGCTGTGAGCGCGGATACGAGCCGCTTAACGGCGCCTGCGTTGTCATCGATCTGCCGGAGAATGCTTATCTCGACCGATCCGGCAACCAGTGGAGCTGCGATCTTGGATTTCAGCTTTCCGGCGCGGCATGCATCCTTGGAAGGTGAAAGCTGCAAGACGGTGCACGGGCGTGTGTCCGGCCTGCGCGTCAGCATAGGATGTCGTCTGCAATACAGCTTCCCGCAGCCGACGCCGCTGATCGCGCTGCTGAACGTCCACTATTCTCGCTTCGGCGATCTGGAGCGCGCCGACTATCTCGTCACGTCGCCGAGCGTGCCGCTCGAAAGCTACCGGGACGGCTTCGGCAACTGGTGTACGCGCCTTCTGGCTCCGGCGGGCGACTTCCGCCTGTCGACCGATGGAATCTTCCGCGACACGGGCCAGCCTGATCCCACATCCCCAGGCGCCTGGCAGCACGCGGTTCAAGATCTGCCTGCCGAGACGCTCGTGTTTCTGCAGGGAAGCCGGTATTGCGATACCGACCTCCTTTCCGAGGAAGCGTGGCGACGTTTCGAGATCACCGATCCCGGATGGTCACGCGTTCAGGCGATCTGCGATTTCGTGCAGGGGCATGTCCGCTTCGACTACATGCAGGCGAAGGCGACGCGCACCGCCTCGCAGACCCTTGCCGAGCGCCAAGGTGTCTGCCGCGATTATGCCCATCTTGCCATCGCCTTGTGCCGATGCATGAACATTCCGGCCCGCTACTGCACCGGATATCTGAGCGACATCGGTGAGCCTCTGCCGCATCCGCAAGGTGACTTCGCGGCGTGGATGGAGGTCTTTCTTGCCGGTGAATGGCACGTGTTCGACCCGCGGAACAACAAGCCGCGGTTCGCGAGAATTCTGATCGCGCGCGGCCGAGATGCCGCCGATGTCCCTTTGACCCAGACATTCGGGCAGAACACCTTGACGGAATTCAAGGTCTGGACGGATGAATTGGCCTGACTGACGCCTTGCGTCGCGTCGTTCCGTCGTAAATGGGCTCGCCAGTGCCTATGTACGTACTGCCGACGCCAAGCATCCGGGTCCGACACGGACCTTGAGTTGTCGCCGGCCAATCAAAGGATCGTGGACATGAACTTCAGGGACCTGACTGCCAGGGCTGTGGCCGCAATAAAGCGCAAGCCTGTCGAGAGCGCGAAGACCCCTCTCAAGGGGAAGGAATCCAGGGCCGCCGGCAACGAAGTGCCAGCGAAATCCAAGACATCCTGAGACTTGCACAGCCACGCACGCCATTCCCCGCGCGGACGCGGACCACATAAATCAGAAACGGAGAGGATGACGCCGATGGAAGATCTGACGAGCAAGACCGTTGCCGTGTTTTCCCGACCGTTCACCGTTCCAAGCTTTGCCGAGACGCTCCCGGCGGGAGAATACGAGATCGAAACGGAGCTGGCTTCACCTTCGGATCGACAGGATCCCGCAGCCTGGAAAGCCTCCGTCCTCGTGACGCTTCATCCCCGGATATCGCATCCCGGGCTTGCGCGGACATTGACCATTTCCCTTGCCGATCTGGACCATGCACGCGCCAGGGACAAACTGACGGGCAGGGCGCTGTCCGATTTCTTCCTGGATGAAATGCTGTCAGACCAGATGGTACGTCTGGTGATGAAGGCCGACGGCGTGTCCGAGGAACATCTGCGAAATCTCTACACAGCAGGCGGGACGCCAGACCCCGATCTTAAGGTGCCGACTTCGAAGACGACCACTCAAAGGGCGCGGGACGATGCCTCGATCCGGGCCGCGGAGAACGAAGGCATGCCTCCAAGACCGGCGACACGGTCGCCCTCGCGCAGTCGCAACGGGGCGGGACAGACCTGATGACGACCGAGGCCATCACCAAGGGTGCGGCGCAAGACATCGCGGCCTCGAGGGGCGTGATCGACGGACCCCGAGAGCGCCAATGCCTGCGATGCGGTGCATCGTTCTGGAGCGAAGGCTTCGGAGAGCGGATATGCCGTCGCTGCAAGGGGACAAACGCGTGGCGAAACGGCGTGCCTGTCAGCCCGGGCGCATCTCGCCGACGCTGATGCTCGAGGCCGTCGGATAAGCCACCTTCGACCGGGCAGATACCCTCTGTCATCGCAAGGTGAAAAGCAGGGCGATGCCGCTCAGGTAGACGACGGCCACGGCAATCGAATCGAAGCCGACGCCTGCCACGGCAGGGTCCCGCCGTTCTATGAGCCCCACCATGTAGATCGCGGTGACGAGGATCCCGAGGACGCCGGCGAGGATCGAAAAGCGGTCCATCTCGCCCAGGACGGCGGGACCGACATAGGCGAGGTCCACCAGGAGGATCAGCGCGATGTCGAAGAGGTTGGTGCCGAGGATGTCCGACACGGCCATGACATACCGCTTGAGCCGCATCGCGGCGATCACAGTCGAGACTTCGGGCAGCGACGTGGCCACCGCGACGAAGACAGCGCCGAAGAAGCTCTGGCCGAGGCCCGTGCCCTCGGCGAGCGTTTCGGCGGTCGACGCCAGAAGCCAACCGGCCGCGAAGATCGCCGCCGCCACTCCGACCGTATGCAGGATCAGGGTCGTGGTGCCGTAGTTCGGCGCCTCGACATCGGGCAGGTCTTCCGACGGGGGTTCGCCCACCACTTCCCAGTCCAGACCGCCCTCGGCTTGCGACAGCAGGCGCAGCGCGACGAGGAAGACCGCGAAGATTGCCCAACTCCACAGCCCTGCGCCAAGGACGGCCACGTCGCCGACCGCGACCGCGGCAACCACCATCGCCATCAGCACGACGCCCATCGATCCCTGAAGCAGGACCACCGGATCGGGCACCGCGCGCGTCAGGGCGCCACGGCGAAAGATGGCGTCGGCCAGCGCGAGGATCGCGACCTGCATGGTGAAGCCGCCCAGCAGGTTGTTGACCGCGAGAGGCCCGTTGCCCGCCAGTGCGGCGCTGCCTGCGACAGCGATTTCCGGCAGAGAGGTGACTCCGCCCAGAAGCAGCACGCCGATCGTGGCCTGGCCGATGCCGGTCCGCCGGGCAATCGCGTCGGCCAGCCGCGACAGCCGCGTCCCCGCGATCCACACTACGACTGCCGCGCCAAGAAACAGGGCAGCACTTGCCCAGAGTGGCAGGGTGCCGATCCAGCCGGTCACACGACCACGCGGGACCAACTCCCGTACTTGTTGCGGACAGGTCCGCGGGGCAGGCTCACGACCATCAGAGCCAGCCCGGCCAGGATGTCGGCGCCGCTTTGCAGCCAGGTGGCGTCCATCACGAAGGCGCAGATCACCAGTGCCGCGCCGAGGCAGACGTTGAGGAACCTCGCCGCGCGGATGCTTTCTGCCATGGCGGCGACGGCAATGGTCACCGCGAGGGCGCCGATCAGGTGATCGGTGTTCGCGAGCGCGCCTTCGGTCCCCAGGGTAAGGCGCGTGAACATCAGCCAGATCCCGATCGCGGCGCCGGCGGCCAGACCCCAGGTCGCGTTGACGCCGCCGCCCAGCATATCGCGGACGACCACGCCCGGCAGCCTCTCGAAGCTCTCGTCGACCCGCTCGTCAGGTCCGTCGTCCGTGTCGCCTGCCAGCAGGACGCGCAGGATCGGAGCGCCGGCGCGCTTGCGGCGGCCAACGAACTGGCAGGTCGCGATCAGCTCATCGACCGCGTAGGGAATCTGGACCAGCATCGCTGCGGCGGTGATGAGGCACAGCGTGCACCACGTCCCCAGCAGGATGGGCTGGATCACGATGAAGGTGATCGAGACCACGCCGAGAGGCACGATCATGATGCCGAAGATCAGCACCAGCCAGGGCATCGTCCGCCACCGCCGGGATGACCCGACGAGCCCGATCAGGATCTCCAGAAGATAGGTCAGCGCCCCCAGTCCCGCATCCGGCACAGGCCAGGCGCGCGATATGTCCGAGGTGATGATTTCCTCGGTGCCGGACCGCGGATCGTCCGGACTGCCGGCGAAGAACGGCTCCCACACGCCGTCGACGTGGCCCAGCTGGTACGCAGCCAGGTAGCGCGAGACGAAGAGACCAACGAAGGCGAGGGCGATGACAGGTATCCGCTGCGTCCAGTCGGATGGCGAATAGTCCCAGCCCGGCGGGATTGTGGGTCCTGTGGTCGCAGCCATCGTGCCCACGCCCGGCGCGGGCCGGGTGCAGACCGCAAGAGCAAAGATCACGGCCCCGGCCAGCGTGCCGTTCAGGTAGGCGGCTGCGCTCTCGGTCCAGAAGACCAGGGGCGCCGTCATGATCCATGCCGCCACCGCCGCCACGCCCCACCGCACGAGCGCCGCGCGCCAGGACAGCGCCAGGAAGCTTAACACCATGACCAGCAGGCCCGAGACGACATCGCTGATCGTCATGCCGGTCTGTCCGGCGTAACCGAGAAGGAGGGGCGCGGTGATCATCCATGCGCCAAGACCGATGTTGAGGAACTGCGCCCACAAGTTCCGGGCGTGGGCCGCCCGGAACTCCGTCTCGTGCCGCAGCCGAAGGTCTTCGGGATTGCCGCGGTCCTCCGCCTCTTGCAGCCACGGCGGCTTGGTCAGCCCGTTGGCGTCGTACCACCCCGCCGGATCGGACTTGAGCGCGGCGATCATCGCGGGCAACTCCTCGCGCAGGCTGTGGCGCGGGGTCCAACCCAGGAGATCCTCGGCCCGCGAGATGTCGAGCTCGTAGTGGTCGTCCGCCATGCGCACCATGAACGGCTTGATGAAGGGTTCCTCGCCCTGGTCGAAATCGTCCGGCACGACTGGCTCCGCCTTCTGCTGGAGCCATGCCCCGGCCGCCGCGATCGGCTTCGGGACCGACAGCGTCTTCCAGTCCTCGGTGCCGTGGATCAGAGAGGCGATGCGTCTCTGAAGCGCGTCGTACCCCATGGCCTCGCGTTCGCCGATCAGGATCGTCACCTCTTCGGGCAGCTCCGCCCGGCGGTCGACGGTGCGCACGAAGGCCTCCAGCATGTCGTCCTTGTGCAGGAAGGACTGGCCGGTCGATAGGTCGCCGGAATAGGCGTGGGACTTCGGGTTGCGTTCGTAGATCCGCCGGATCTGTTCGGCCAGCGTCGGGACCGCGGTCTGTTCGTCGTAGAGGCCCGCAAGGTGCAGCAGCGCATAGGGGATCGTCCCGTGCTCCTCTCGGATCACGTCCTCGGTCCGCGCCTTCGAGGCGGGATAGGCCCAGCCGGGCTCGACGGGCGTGTCCTCGGTGATCGGGATTCCTGGCGCGCCGGGGCGGTGCACCAGCATGGTGCCGGAATAGACGAACCTCCCCACCCGGAAGCGCTGCAATCCACGCAGCAGGTTACGCGTGCCCTCCACGTTGACCTTCTCGTAGAGCGGGTTCTCCTCGCCGGAAAAGTCGAAAAAGGCGGCCAGATGGATCACGGCGGCAAGACGGTCGCCGTGCGTCCGGCGGATCTCGTCAAGCGCTTTATCGACTGATGAGCCGTCGGTTATGTCGAACGCCACGATGCCGTCGGCCTCTTCCAGATCGAGGCCAATCACCCGATAGCCATCGCTCAATCGCCGCGTCAGCGCCGAGCCGAGACTGCCCGCCGCCCCGGTGATGAGCACGAGGGGGCGTTCCGTGCTGTCCGCGTCCTCCGTCAGCATATCACGGCGACGATCCGGAATTGCCTCTGTGTACAGCCATGCCGTCGGTCCTTCTGCTTTCGCAGGGCCAACAACGCCGGTCACGACTGGTTCCTGTCGGAGCCGAGTTGGGTCACTGACTCGGCTTGGCTACGGTCGACCTGTTACTGACGATGAAGCCATGGATTGCCCAGCTGTCGTGCTGTGGCCTGCGCCGTTATCTTAAGGGATTTGGAGGCACGGGACGTAGGGTCACGGTCTCGCCGTCATCGCCTCCGCCAGCGATCACGCTTCGGCAATGCGCCGTTCGGTGGCCGCGTCGAAGACATGGGCCTTTCCCGGTTCGACCATCAACGACACTCGTTCGCCCTCGGCGGGACGGTCATGGCCGGGGACGCGGAACACGATGGCATCCGCATCGCCGTCACCCAGCGTGGCGTGAACGAAGGCGTCGGCGCCGAGCGTCTCGACCGCGAGGACCCGCACGCTCAAGCTACCCTCGGCGTCGAGCGGGGCAGGCATGAGATGCTCGGGCCTTATGCCCAGGATCACGCTTCCCTCACTCACGCCGGCGGGGGCAGGGAGTTGGCTGCCGTCGGCCAGATGCAGATGACCGCCTTCGATCCGGGCCGGAAAGAAGTTCATCGCGGGCGATCCGATGAAGCCCGCGACGAAGACGTTGGCGGGATTGTCGTAAATCTCCATGGGCGTCGCGATCTGCTCGGCCACGCCCTTGTTCATCACGATCAGCCGGTCGGCCAGCGTCATCGCCTCGACCTGGTCGTGGGTGACATAAAGCGACGTCGTGGCCACCCGGCGCTGAAGGTCCTTTATCTGGAGACGCATCGAAACCCGCAGCTTGGCGTCGAGGTTCGAGAGCGGTTCGTCGAAGAGAAACGCCGAGGGTTCGCGCACCAGCGCCCGGCCCATGGCGACGCGCTGGCGCTGTCCGCCCGAGAGTTGACGCGGTTTGCGGTCCAGAAGGGTTGTCAGGCCCAGCATCTCGGCGGCCTTGCCCACGCGCGCCTTCAGGTCGTCGCCCTTTATCCCGGCGATGCGCAGCCCGTAGGCCATGTTGTCGAAGACCGACATGTGCGGGTAGAGCGCATAGTTCTGGAACACCATCGCGATGTCGCGCTCGCGCGGTTCCAGCTTGTTCACCTCGCGCCCGCCGATGTCGATAGTGCCCCTCGTGATCTCCTCGAGCCCCGCCACCATCCGCAACAGCGTGGACTTGCCGCAGCCGGACGGCCCGACGATCACCACGAATTCACCGTCTTCGACGTCGATCGAGACGCCGTGGATGACCTCGGTCTTGCCGTAGCTCTTGCGGACGTCATTGAGGCTGAGAGTCGCCATTACTTCTCCGTCTCCACGAGGCCCTTCACGAACCACCTTTGCATCAGGACGACGATCAGCACGGGCGGCAGGATCGCCAGGACGCAGGTCACCATGACAAGGTCCCAGGGCGTGTCGGCATCCGCGAACGAGATCATCTTCCTCAGCGCGATGACGATGGTGTTCATCGAGTTGGAGTTCGTGACCAGAAGCGGCCAGAGGTACTGCGTCCAGCCGTAGATGAAGAGGATAACGAAAAGCGCCGCGATGTTCGTGGCCGACAATGGCAGGAGGATGTCCTTGAAGAACCGCCAGGGCCCCGCGCCGTCGACGCGGGCGGCCTCGAACAACTCGTTCGGGATCGTCATGAAGAACTGCCGGAACAGCAGCGTCGCCGTGGCGGAAGCGATGAGAGGCAGGATCAGCCCGGCGTAGGTATCGATCAGCCCGAGATCGACCATGACCTTGTAGGTCGGCAGGATCCTGACCTCCACGGGAAGCATCAGCGTGATGAAGATCAGCCAGAAGCACACCATCCGCAGCGGGAACCTGAAGAAGACGATGGCATAGGCCGACGCCATCGAGATGACGATCTTCCCGAAGGCGATGCCGAGCGCCACGATCGTCGTGTTCAGCAGAAGCCGGTCGACGCCCACGCCGCCAATCCGGTTGATGCCGCCCGACACCGCCTCGCGGTAGTTCTCGATTGTCTCGGGGCCCGGCAGCATCGGAAGCGGGGGGTTCAGGATCGTCCTCAGCGAATGGGTCGAGGCGACCGTGACGTAGTAGATCGGGAAGGCGACGATCACGCAGCCGAGGATCAGAAGAACGTGCGCCAGCGTCAGGCTGCGCCGCGATGTGCCGACGAGACCTTCAGCCATAGTGCACCTTCCTCTCGATGTACTTGAACTGGAACGCCGTCAGGCAGATCACCAGCACCATCAGCATCACCGATTGCGCGGCCGAGGAGCCAAGGAGCAGGTTCACGAAGCCGTCGTTGTAGACCTTGTAGACCAGCGTCTCGGTCGATTTGCCCGGTCCGCCGGACGTTACCGCGTGGATGATGCCGAAGGTGTCGAAGAGCGCGTAGACGGTGTTGACGACGAGGAGGAAGAAGGTCGTCGGCGCAAGCAGCGGGAAGACGATCGTCCAGAACCGTCGCACCGGGCCCGCGCCGTCGATGGCCGAGGCCTCGATCAGGCTTTTCGGAATCGCCTGCAGCCCTGCGACGAAGAAGAGAAAGTTGTACGAGATCTGCTTCCAACTCGCCGCCGCGACGACAAGGCCCATGGCCTGGCTGCTGTTCAGCAGCGGATCCCACCTGATGCCGAGCGCGCGCGGGATGGCGGCGAGCGTGCCGAACGAGGGATTGAACATGAAGAGCCACAGCATCCCCGCGATGGCGGGAGCTACCGCGTAGGGCCAGATCATGAGCGTCCGATAGAAGCCGCGGCCACGGACGACCTTCTCGGCCTGTACCGCTAGGAGGAGCGCGATGGCCATCGAGAACCCGGCCGTCAGCAGCGAGAAGACGACCGTCACCTGCGCGGCATTGAGGTACGCCGGGTCGGCCAGCACGTTGCGGAAGTTGGCGAGCCCCACGAACGTCGAGCGGAGACCGAAGGGATCCTCGCGCAGCACCGACTGGTAGAGCGCCTGCACCGCCGGCCAATAGAAGAAGATGGCGCTGATCGCGAGTTGCGGCGCGATCAGCAGCAGGGGCAGCCAGAAATGGGGAAAGGTCGCGCGGTTCATGGGGCAGGGACCGGGCCGCCCCGAAGGACGGCCCGGAAAGCCTTACATGTTGCCATAGGCTTCCTTGATGGCAGCGTTGCCGCGCTCGACGATGGCGTCCATCGTCGTCTGCGCGTCCTGATCGCCGGCCAGCATCTTCTCGAACTCCTCGTTCGCGATGTCGCGGACCTGCGGCAGGTTCGGCAGACGGACGCCCCTCGAGTTGGCGGTCGGCTCCTTGCCCATCATCTGCGTGATCGGCGTCTCGCGCCCCGGATTCTCGTCGTAGAAGGTCGACGACTTGGTGGCCTCATAGGCTTCCATCGTCACCGGGAGATAGCCCGAGGTCTGGTGCAGGTAGGTCTGCACGTCGGTTTGCGAGAGGTAGTCGAAGAAGGCGGCAACGCCCTTGTAGGTCTCCTCGGACTTGTCGCCGAAGACCCAGAGCGAGGCGCCGCCAGGGATCGTGTTCTGCGGTCCGCCGGCATCCGAGTCGTAGGGAAGCTGCGCGATGCCGTAGTTCATCCCCGACTTCACGATGTCGCCCAGACCACCCGACGATTCGGTGAAGATGCCGCATTCGCCGGCGAGGAAGATCTGCTTCGCCTCGGACGTACGGCCGCCGTACTTGAAGGTGCCATCCTTGGCGAGGTCGGCAAGCATTTGGAAGTGGTTCACGAAGATGGGGGCGTTCAACTGCAGTTCTGGCACGCCCCCTTCCGCGAGACCGTTCTCGAACGTGGCATAGGGCACGTCGTTCCAGGCCGCGAAGTTCTCGAGGTGAATCCAGGTCAGCCAGGTCGAGGTATAGCCGCAGGGTGCCGCACCCGATTCCTTGATCGTCTTCGCCATCTCCCAGACCTCGTTCCAGGTCTCGGGCGGATCATTGGGGTCGAGGCCCGCCGCTTCGAAGATGTCCTTGTTGATGTAGGTGATCGGCGAGGACGAATTGTACGGGAACGACAGCATCGTCCCGTCCGGCTTCGAGTAGTAGGCGACGATGCCTGGCAGGTACTGCGACTTGTCGAACTCGTAGCCGTTCTCGCTGAGAACCTCGGCGACGGGTTTCATCGCGCCTTCGGCCCCCATCATCACGCCCGTTCCGACGTCGAACACCTGCATGATGTCGGGTGCCTGGCCGGCGCGGAAAGCGGCGATGCCGGCATTCAGCGTCTCGGGGTAGGTGCCCTTGAAGGACGGTGTGACCTTGTAGTCGGACTGGCTTGCGTTGAAGTCGCTCGCGATCTTCTCGACGACCTCGGCGTTCGCGCCGGTCATCGCGTGCCACCAGCTGATCTCGGTCTGGGCCAGCGCCGGAAGCGCGGGAAGTGCGAAACTCGCCACCGCCGCGGCGATCAGATTTCGTCTGTGCATGTCTTTCTCCCTATTGTGCGAAGTGCCGTGGGGCGCCGTTTAACGGCGTCTTGTAACAGTCAGATTGAAGGTGTGCCGGACCCTGTTCGGATCCGGACGGGCCGGGCGCAGACGCCTCGGATTGATGCGGCCATCCTGCGAACTCGCGATCGGGGATTCAAGCGCAAAGCGGCGGCCGCGTCGCCCGTCCGGCGGCAGAGTGCGCAGGTCTTGCCGGGTGCCGGACAACGGCACGGGCCGGAGCTGTAGGCCGGACTGCACGGCGCAGGCGCAATCGCACCGCCCAAAATTATGCCGACAATGCAGGTGCATTGTCGGCATTTTCTTCAGGTAATTATCGAAATCGACGGAAACTCTGTCGAACCGTCACTCGCAACCCACTTACTCACGCACACACTCGACGTCCAGACAGGCGCGATCTTAATAGCTCGCGAATGTCGTCTCTTGGCAAACTCGGAACAGCTACACTCGTTACGTCAGGTTACCCACAGCACTCGTCTAACGGCCTGACCTTGCTTCAGGCAGCGATTCACAACAATTCCCTAAAAATTTGACGTAACGGGGTGATTTATTTTACCGCGTTGGATGAAATATCATCCAGTGGGCAGCCGTCCGCCTCAAAGGGCGTACCCGAGGGCTGCAACGAGAGGGGCGATGAACGAGAAGGCTCTACGCCGCGGCGGTACACGCCAGCGTGACGGCGCGCGACAGCGCTTCATCCGGACTGCGGACCGGGTGACCTGCCGCGCATACCTGTCTTCGCCCTGGACCGACCTCGAAAACTGCGGAAACATAGACCCCCGACGCGACTTCGGTCGCGCAGGGCACCCATTTGCCACCGGGTCCTTCGACCTTCTTCCCAAGGCGGACATTGATCGAGCCCGGCGGTGGACCCGAGAGCATGACGGAAGAATCGAGAAGCTTGGAAATGTTCATGGCAGCGTCCTTCGCCGCCCGAATTTTCAAGGTCATCTTGTCCAAAAGATGGCCGCGGTCGGGCACCATGACGCTCAATCCCACGCATTAGAAACATTCAGTTTCCGGCCTGGCGCGGATCGGTGTCTTGGGGCGCCGTCTTCAGCGGAAATGCGGGCCGAGGCGGGGCTGCGCGACGACGGTGGTCTGCCGGAGACAGAGAGCAATATTCTTAAAATGGCTAAGGTTCTGCCTTCACTTGATCTTGTGCACCTGCGACCTCTCTCAGCGCTCGTTGTTGACGAGTGACCTGCGTGCGTGACCGAACCCATCGGAGTTGTCTTGTATCAGACGAAGAATAACGCTGACGTCACCGTCGCCATGCTGCGTGCCTTCGTATGCATGAGTCGCACCCTGAACCTCTCGAAGACATGCGAGGAGTTGGGCGCGACGCGGCAGACCGTGCGCCGTCACCTGACCGACCTGGAAAGCATCAAGGGCGAGCGCCTGTTCGAGGTGGTCGACCGCCAGTATCGCCTGACCGCGCACGGCGCCGCGTCGCTCGAGGGCGCCAAGTCGCTTCTGCTGCACCTCGATACCTGGTCGGGCCAATCCACGCTGAGCAAGGAATTCTCCGGCGGCCTTGAGTCCAGCCGCTACGTGGACGGCGACGGCAAGGAGTTCTTCTCCCAGCAACACCCCGTCTCGAAGATCGCGATGGAAGGTCTGCCTCTCGTCAAGAAGGCACTCGTCGCCTGGGGCACGGCCGAGACGCGGATCGAGCACGAGGCAATGGACGCGATCCGTCCCTACATCGTGCTCTACCGGAAGGGCCCCGCAGGCTGGGTGTTCGTCGAGGTGGGCCAGGAATCGGCCTACGCGAGGTGGTTCGGTTGGGCCTGGTCCCGAAGCGCCATCGGCAAGCTCCTGAACGAGGACAACGTCGGAGACGAATTCAACGAGTTCATCGCCGGCGCCTACTCCCGCATCTACGAAGAGGGCGGGGTGCGCCTCGATCATCTCTACGCTTATCTTCCGAGGGACGGCAGCGATCCCTTGCCCGTCACCTTCCAGCGTCTGCTCCTCGGCTGCGTGTTCCCGGACGGCACGCCTGGGTTGAGCGTGCTTGCCGTCATCACGAGCAAGGTCGAGATCGACGCACTCAAGGACGAGGATCGGCCGATCCTCTCGGACGAATTGGTCATGGATACACTTCCAATCTGATCCGGGCACCGGCAATGCCTCGCGACCGTGCAACACTCCCAAACCGCGATTTCAAGAATGCGGCAAAAAACGTGCACAAATGTGACTTCTTGATGTTAGCTTGGCCGACGGAAACGACCGATTCAGGAAGCCGAAATGTCGCCTCGCAATCTCTTCGACACGATCATGTGTGTGTCGCGCATCCTTCGCGAACTCGAAGACGCAGGCATGCGTGTCGAGGTCGGCGACGACTTCTCGACCTACCGGGCCCATCGCACCGCGCAGGCCGACCGGAATCCGATGTATCCCATGTTCGACGTCGCCAGTTCCTACATCGACGGCTCGAACGGCTTCTGGATTTGCGGCTTCGATCAGTCGGGCAAGCTGATCCATACCCAGGCGGTGCGGCTTCTCGATCTGACGGGCGTATCGCTCGGTAACCATCTCGACGTTCACCGCCACAAGTATATCACGCCCGACACGACGCCCGATCCCGACCTTACCTTTTACTCAGGTCCCGATGCTCTTGCCACGATTACGGGCAGGGTCTGCTATCATGGAGAGTTCTGGCTTCCCGCGCGGGGCCTGGGTGGACCGCGCAGCCAGGGGGCCACGACGCTGCTGTCGCGAATCCTGTTCGAGATCATGGTCAAGAGCTGGGCGCCCGATTACGCCTTCGCGCTCGTGCCGAAGCAGTTGGCGGCAAAAGGGGCACACCTTCGCTACGGCTATTCTCACTGTGAGCCGGGCAAGTGGATCGGCCCGGACAAGCAGGTGACCGACGAAGACCACCTTATCTGGATGAGCGCCAAGGACATGACCAACGCCCTGGCGCGCGAGCCGCAGTCGCTTCAGTACGCGGATCAGGTCTCCTCCATCAGGGCAAGCCTCTCGGCCATCGACTCCAAGGGGTGATCCCGATTGACGATATCCAACAATATCGTCACACATGCCGGAACCCAACACATTGGCTCGATGACTGTATCAACCCCCAAGGCAATTATCGGTCCGATTGCAGTAAGCGTCGCCTTCGTGATGGAGCTGACGCTTGTTCCGCTATTGCTGCCGGAAATTCAGAATGAATTCGGGCTTTCGCTCAGCCAGATGGCGTGGGTGTTCAACTCTTACGGGATCGCCGTAGCCGTCGGCGTCCTGATCGGCGGATGGCTGGGGGACGTCGGCAACGCCAACCGAATCTTCGGCATTGGCGTGCTTTTCTTCGCGACCGGCTCGATGCTCGTCGCCTTTGCGGGCAGCTACGAAGCTCTCACGGCCGCGCGCGCCCTGCAGGGGCTTGGGGGCGGCATATTCTCTCCTCTCATCCCCATCCTGCTGACGCGGGCGTCGCCACGCCAGCCCGGCAAAGTCCTGATCGTATGGGGAAGTGTCGCAGGATATGTCGCGTCCGCCGCGCCGTTCTTCTACAGCAGCGTGCTGAACGGTCACCGCTGGAACCTGGCGTTCATCATCCTCGCCGTCATCTCGCTCGTCGCGCTGGCGATCGTCCTCGTCTCGCGTCCGCCCGACGCGCAGTCGCCCTCTGCGCCCGCGATTCCGCGATACACCCGTCTTCTGCGCGCCCCGGAGCTCTGGATCGTTTTCGGCTACGTCTTCTGCACCTATGGGGCGATCACCTACTACCTCTTCCGGTTGCCGCTGTGGCTGGCCGAGCAGGAGGTTCAGGTGGTCAGCATCGGTCTCAACCTCTCCATCCTGTGGTTGAGTTTTTCCATTGTGAGCACGCTGCTCAGGAATTGGGTCGACGAACCGCGCCTGAAAGGCATTATGCTTGCTGCTCCGCTTTTTGTCGCGGCCGGATTTCCGCTGGCCTATCTGTGCAATAGCGCGGTCTGCCTCATCGTGGCGTCGGCTCTCCTCGGCACCGGACTGGCGTGCAGCAATGCGCCGTCGACGCAGCTTGTCCTCAAGTTTGCGCCGCGGGGGATGAGCGCCATCTCGGCCAGTCTCGACATCACCTTCGCACGACTGGGGGGGGTGATGACGGTCGCATTCCTGGCGCAGACCACGTTCGGCGCATCCGTACTGGTGATGATCGCCATGTGCCTGGCGGCCCTCATTTTCGCCGTGGCCGCGACACGGCGCCTGGACGACTTCGAGCAGGTGACGGCCTGACGTCTCCGTCTCGGCGGAGGAAGGATAGGTTTACCGGGGAGCCTGAGGAAAGCCGCTGACGTCCAGCAACGAGACTTTACCTTGCTTCGGACCCAGCTACCTTCCCTCAAGTTGCATCAAATAAGTCAGGCCAAACAATGGTCGACAACAATCTTGAGGCGCCTTGGCACCTCGACAAGCGTGCTCATGACATCATCAATGCCACGGTGGCATTCGCAGCGATCTTGTCGCCAGGCGGAGCGACGCTGGATGTCAGCAAGAACGCTCTCGACGCGGCCGGCATCTCGCTGACCGATATCGTCGACCGAAGGTTCTGGGAGGGATATTGGTTCGGCCACGATCCCGCCCTTCAAGCCAGGTTGCGCGATGTCGTCGAGCGCGGGGCCCGAGGCGAGACAAGCCGGTTCGACATCGAGGTGCGTGTCCGGGGTGACAGACGGCTCATCGTGGATTTCCAGATCGCCCCTTTGCGCGACGAGAACGGGAGGGTCACCGAACTGATCGCCTCGGGGTTCGACGTCTCCGAAAGGGAGAGACAGAAGGAAAACCTCAACAGCGCCCTGCGGGAGACGAGCCACCGCATCAAGAACATCCTGTCGACGCTGTCCGCCATGGGGCGGATGACGCTGATCCACGGCAAGGGCGACCTGTTTGACGGTTTCCTCAAGCGCCTTGACGCCCTAGCAGCAGTTCACTCGATTTTCGGAGACGGCTCGAAGATTTCGTCTGCCCCCTTCGACGCCATCACGCGCCAGGTGCTGAACCCCTTCCTGCACGGTCACGAGAAGGTGGAAGTTATCAGCGGAAAGAAGCGGATCCTCCGGGACCAGGCGAAGCAGCTTGGTCTCTGCATCCACGAACTCGCGACCAACTCGTCGAAGCACGGCGCCCTGCACGACGGCGGGACCCTTTCGGTTTCCTTCACGGACCCGGACGGAGACGGTGTAACGCACTTTTCCTGGTCGGAAACTCATGCACCCAAGGACACTGGCTCATACACGGAAGGCTTCGGGCTCCCCTACGTCCGAAACGCTTTGCGCTCCTTGCTGATGGGCGAACCGGTCATAGAGATGCAGAGCGACCGTTTTCAGATCTTGGTCGACGGCCCGGCTCCGCACATCTTTGAACCGCTCGAAGGGCCAGGACGATGAGAGTCCTGATCTGCGAGGACAACGCTCTGATCGCCATGGACCTGCGCGAGATGGTCGAAGAGGCGGGACATGAGGCCGTGGGCACCGCCACGACGTCCGACATCTGTTTCGACCGCGCTCAAGCCATGCGAGCCGACATCGTGCTGGTCGATCTCAATCTCGCAGACGGACGCACCGGCCCGGTCCTCGTCAAGCGGCTGGCGGGCGAAGGCATTCCGTCCATCGTCGTCTCGGGAGAACTCGACTACCTTCCCGAGGACCACGGCGCCTTGGCGCTTCTCGAAAAGCCCGTGTCCTATGTATCGCTGAGGGACACGCTCAGCCGCCATGACAGGAGCGCGAAGACCTGAGTCGAACCCTCCTTTCCGCCCTCCGAGAAGACCCCCAGCACCGCCGTCCCACCTGGAGCGAAGAAGACCCTCCGTGGGGACTGGCGGACGGGCGTCTTCCGGGGTCTATCTGAGTGACAATGGAAGACACGCCCTTCTTCGAGATCAGCGCCTACCACGTCACCCTCGTGTGCGTGGGGCTCGTCATCATCCTCGCCTTGTGGACGCCGAGACTGGTGTCCCGCCGGGAGCCCGCGGCCGCACCCCTGATGATCCTCTTCGGGGCGGCTGCCAGCTATGCGCTCGCGCCCTTTCCGATCCTGCCCGACCCGCGCCAGTCGCCGGCGCCGTGGGAACTGGCCAGCGAGCTGACCGTCATCGTGGCGCTGTTCGGTACGGGGCTCAGGATCGATTCTCTGACGCCAGGTCGACGGTGGATCCCGACCATTCGCCTTCTCGCCATCACCATGCCTCTGACCATCTTCGCCGTGGCCTTCCTCGGATGGGCCTTTGCCGGCATGACGCTTGCAGGCGCCATCCTTCTCGGTGCGGTCCTCGCCCCGACGGATCCCGTTCTCGCCTTGGACGTTCAGGTCGGGCCCCCCCAGGAGGGCTCCGAGCATCCGGTGCGCTACACGCTGACGACCGAGGCGGCGCTGAACGACGGGCTTGCATTCCCCTTCGTCTATCTCGGCCTGATGATAGCGGCGGGGGCGATGACGGCCGAAAGCTTCGTCCTCGAATGGCTGGCGCTCGACGTAGTCTACCGCATCGCCGTCGGCGTCGCGACCGGCTGGCTGGGGGCAAGAGCACTTGGCTTCGTCCTGTTCCGCCTTCCTGGCGGCGCACCGCTCGCCGAGACCGGGTCCGGCATCGTGGCGCTTGCCGGTGTGTTCCTCTGTTACGGCTCGACCGAGATCGTCGAGGGCTACGGCTTCATCGCCGTCGCGGTTCTGGGCCTGACGCTTCGGCGGATCGAGGAGCATCACGACTTCCATCGCCGTCTCCACGATTTCTCGGACACCATCGAGCACGCGCTGACGGCCGGGCTTCTCGTCGCGCTCGGATCGATCCTGCCGGCGCTGCTGATGGATGCGACCTGGACGCTCGTCCTGATCGCGGTGGTGCTTCTCGTTGTCATCCGCCCGCTCTGCGGCTGGGTAGCGCTTATGGGCACCGACCTTGTCCGCAACGACCGGGCCATCGTCTCGATCTACGGGGTGCGCGGCATCGGTTCGATCTATTACCTGTGTTATGCGGCCAGCCATATCGAGTTCATCGACGAGGCGCCGCTCTGGTCGCTTGTCGCCATCGTCATCCTGATGTCGACGATGCTGCATGGCTTCAGCGTCGCCTGGGCCATCGACCAGGTGTCGGACGAAGAAGCCAAGGCGTCGGACGGCTGAGGGGCGGACTTCAGGCGCCGGCCAGCAGCGTTGCCGTCTTCCGGAAATGCTGCGCGATCAGCGCCGAGGCCCGATCCGCGTCCCGGTTCAGAACCGCCGTCGCAATGTCGGCGTGTTCGTGGACAAGGTCGCGGTCGGCGCGCCGCAGCGCGACCGATGCCAGACGATAGCGCTCGACCTGCTCGTTCAGCCGGCCCCGCAACGTCAGCAGCCAGCGCGATCCGCAGGCGGCGACCGTGGCGGCGTGGAAGGCGCTGTTCGCGGCCTCCCAGTCGGACAGCGCGACCTCTCCCGACGCGATCAGCGCCACGTCCTTCTTGTTGAGCTGGTAGGCCGTCGCCGCGACCTGCGACTCCCAGGCATCGTCGCCGTGCTCGATCGACAGCCGCAGCGCCTGCTCCTCGATGGCCACCCGGGCGATGGTGAGGTCCGTGAACTCGTCCATGCTCAGGGGGGCGACCGCGAAGCCCTTGTTCCCGCTTGCATGGACCAGGCCCGCCGCGCAGAGGCGCTGCAACGCCTCGCGAAGAGGAGTGGGCCCCACGCCATAGAGCCGGGACAACCTTTCGATCCTCAGTCGCTCCTCGGGGGCAAGGGCACCCGAGATGATGTCGCGCCGGATGGCGAAATAGGCCGCTTCGGTCAGGGTCTCGCCCGGAGCGGGAGAAATGGGGCGTGCGGAATCGTCGGAGGTGAGGGGGGGCGAAATCTGCTCCATGGCGCGATCATCCAGTCTCGTTGCCGAGTTGACAAGCAATACTCCATATGATCGCATGAATTATCGACAAAATGAAAGTGAATCGATAAAGTGAAGCTCGTAACCTTCCTCCACCGCGACACGGTCAAGGCCGGCTTCATCGACGGCGAAGACGTTGTCGTCTGCGCCGAAGGCCCGTCCGCCGACACCGCCGTCCTTGATCTGATCGCCTCGGGCGACGAGGGCGTCTCTCGCTGGAACGGCATGGCCGGATCGGCAGACCGTCTCCCCCTGAAGGACGTCCGCCTCCTGCCTCCGATGCCGCGCCTCGTGCGCGACGTGATCTGCGTCGGCAAGAACTACCACGCGCACGCCAAGGAATTTCACAACTCGGGCTTCGACTCCTCCGGCAAGGAAGAGACGCCGACCGTTCCCGTGATCTTCACCAAGGCGATGACCGGTCTCATCGGTCCCGGCGAAGCGATCCGCTCCGAGGTCGATCCGACCGGCACCATCGACTTCGAAGGCGAATTGGGCGTCGTGATCGGCAAGAAGGCCGCACGCGTTTCGAAGGAAGACGCGATGGACTATGTCTTCGGCTTCGTCATCGTGAACGACATGACCTCGCGCGAGCTTCAGCGCCGCCACAGCCAGTGGACCATCGGCAAGGGCCTCGACACCTTCTGCCCCATGGGTCCCTGGATCGCGACGGCGGACGAGATGCCGGACCTGCCGGGCGTCATGCTCCAGACCTTCGTCAACGGAGAGGAGCGGCAGCGCGCGACCATGGCAGACCTGATCTTCGACATCCCGACGATCATCGAAACGCTGACCGCCACCGGCACCCTGTTGCCCGGCGACGTGATCGCGACGGGCACGCCCGCGGGCGTCGGCATCGGCTTCAACCCGCCGCGCTACCTCAAGGCCGGCGACAGCGTGAAGATCGAGATCACGAACCTCGGCGTCCTCGAAAACCCGGTGGCTTGATGAACTTGCCCGCCTCCCAGCCAGCCGCCGCGCCCCTCGCAAAGGGGGTGCGGCGACTCGGGGGGATCGACGACATGGCGGGTGGCGGACAGGTGACGGTCGAGGGCGACTTCGCCTACGTCGGCCACATGAAGTCGCCGCACGGGACGTCGATCGTCGACATCTCGGACCCGCGCGCGCCAAAGGTCGTGGCCGCCATCACGCTGCCCGACGACACCTCGCACACCCACAAGGTCCGCGTGACGGGCGACATCATGGTCGTCAACGTCGAACAGGCCGACCGCCATTTCCGTCGCCGGGCCGCGCGCATCGGCGCCGAGACCGAAACCCTATCGGCCGATCTCGGCCGCGCCCCGACCGAGGCCGAACTGGCCGAAAGGCTCGGCATCCCCGAAGCACGCATGGAAGACCTGCGCCGCCACGCCACGATCCCCTACGAGGACGGCGGCTTCCGCGTCTACGACATCCGCGACAAGTCGAACCCGCGCCTCCTGGCCCACCACCGCACCGGCGGGATCGGCGTTCACCGCTTCGACCTCGACGAGCGCTACGCCTGGATTTCGACCGAGATGGAGGGCTATCGCGGCAACATCCTCGTCGCCTACGACCTCTCCGATCCCTCGCATCCCGTCGAGGCGGGCCGCTGGTCGGCCCCCGGCCAGAACGTCGCGGCGGGGGAAGTGCCGGACTGGCCCGGTCAGACGTACCGCCTTCACCACGGGCTGAGGTTCGGCGACGAGGTCTGGGCGGCCTGGTGGCACGAGGGCTTTCGCGTCCTCGACGTGTCCGACCCCTCCGCCATGCGCGAGGTCGGCTACTGGCCGCATCCGAAGGCCTTCCCCGAGCCCCTGCACACCGCCATGCCTCTGCCCGGCACCTTCGATGGCCGCCGCTACGCGCTGGCGATAGACGAGGAACACGACCACCGACCCGGCACGCCGCACGCCTTTATCTGGGTCCTCGACGTGACCGACCTGTCGGCGATCGAACCGGTCGCGACCTTCGAGGTAAGTGAGCTGGACAGCCCCTGGAGCCGCGCGGGCCTCCGCTTCGGCGCACACCAGTTTGCCGAACGGCCGTCTGCCTCGCCCATGCCGGTGGCTTGGTTCGCGGGCGGGATCAGGATGCTCGACCTCAGCGATCCGACGCGACCGTCCGAGATCGGGCACTACATTCCGGAACCGAGGGGCGGCGCCGCGGCTCCTCAGACCAACGACGTCGACGTGGACGGGCGCGGCTTTGTCCACGCCATCGACCGGCTCTGCGGCTACGACATCCTGGAGCCCGCGATGTGACCGCGGCAAGGGGAGGGGACGAATGAGAACGACCAAACTCGGCGGACTTGAGGTGCCCAGCATCGGCCTCGGCTGCATGGGCATGTCGACGGCCTACGGCACCAAGGACGACCCAGAGTCCACGCGTGCCATACATCGCGCCCTCGACCTGGGCGTGACGCTTCTCGACACAGCCGACGTCTATGGCAACGGTCACGGCGAACGCCTGATCGGCGAAGCGCTGAAGGACCGGCGTCGCGATGCCATCATCGCCACGAAGGTCGGAAACCTTGGGCGCGCGGCGAAGCCCCGCACCGTCGACGGCAGCCCCGAACACATCACCGCGGGCTGCGACGCAAGCCTCGAGCGCCTCGGCGTCGAGACCATCGACCTCTACTACCTTCACCGCGTCGACCCCGACGTGCCAATCGAGGACAGCGTCGGCGCGATGTCCCGGCTGGTCGAAGCGGGCAAGGTGCGCCACATCGGCCTCTCAGAAGCCGGTTCCGACACACTGCGCCGTGCGGCCAAGGTCCATCCAATTGCGGCCCTCCAGTCCGAATGGTCGCTCTGGTCGCGCGACGTCGAGAGCGCCATCGTCGACACCTGCCGCGAACTTGGCATCGGGTTCGTCGCCTACGCGCCCCTCGGTCGCGGGTTCCTGACCGGGACGATCCCCGACGTCGATACCCTCATCCCCGAGGATCGCCGCCGCGACCATCCGCGCTTTGACCCCGACAACATCGCGCAGAACCTGCCCCTGATCGACGCGCTTCGCAGCGTCGCGGAGCGCCACGGCGCGACCCCCGCACAGGTGGCCATCGCATGGGTCCTGTCGCGCGGCGAGGACGTGGCGACGATCCCCGGTGCCAAGAAGGTAAAGTGGGTCGAGGAGAACGCGAACGCCGCAGACCTCGAATTGACGGATTCCGACTTCGCTGACCTCGGCCAGGCTTTTGCGCCCGGCGCGGCGGCAGGCACGCGGTATCCCGAAAAGCAGATGGCGAAGCTCGGCATCTGATTGACAGACACGAAGGACGGAGAAACGAATGGACCAAATCGCCGAGATCAAGGGCACCGAGCACTGGGCCGAAAAGGGCGACGCCAAGCTCTTCATGTGGCGCAAGACCCTGTCCGGGTCAGCGCCGCGCGGCGTCGCGCTGTTTGTGCACGGCTCGTCGATGGCGTCGCAGCCGACCTTCGATCTCCAGGTGCCGGGGCGGCCGTTCTCGTCCGCGATGGATTACTTCGCGTCGAAGGGCTTTGACTGCTGGTGCGTCGACATGGAGGGCTATGGCCGCTCCACCAAGGATCGGGGCACCCGCGCGACGATCTCTGACGGTGGCGACGACCTCGAGGCGGCCGACAAGGTGATCCGTGCCATCTCGGGCGATGGCCCCATGTGCGTCTACGGCATCTCGTCGGGCGCGCTCCGCGCCGCGACCTTCGCCGAGCGCCAGCCGGCCCGTGTCGCGCGCCTCGCTCTCGACGCCTATGTCTGGACGGGCAAGGGCAGCCCGACACTGCAGGAGCGGGCGAAAAAGCTCGACTTCTTCAAGGCCAACGACCGCCGCCCGATCGACCGCGCCTTCGTCCACTCGATCTTCAACCGCGATCACGCCGGCACCGCCGACGACAAGGTGGTCGACGCCTTCGCCGATGCGATCCTCGCCCTCGACGACTCGATGCCGACCGGCACCTACACCGACATGTGCGCGCACCTGCCGCTGAACGATCCGAAGAAGCTGACCATGCCGACCATCGTCATGCGCGGCGAATACGACGGCATCGCCAGCATGGAGGATCTGCTCGATTTCTTCGGCCGGCTTCCGCACCCCGACAAGCAGTTCACGGTGATGCAGGGCATCGCTCACGCCTCGTTCCAGCAGCTCAACTACATGACGGTCTACGACGTCCTGCTCGACTTCTGGACGCGCACGCCGCCGGTCTACACCGGCCACTGACGACCCGGCTCGTCCGGGAGACGACGAGACGCGCACCCGAGGAGGATTGGGCTCGCGGATAAACCAAGGAGGAGAACCAAGATGCATCGCACAAAATCGCGCCTTCTCGCGCCAAGCCGCCGGGGCTTCCTGGGCGGCGCAGGCGGCCTGATCGGCGCCACCGCGCTGAGCGGATCCCGCGCCTTCGCCCAAGGCCAGTTTCCCGAGCGGAACCTGTCGGTGACGATCCCGACCGCCGAAGGCGGCGGGGCCGACCGTGACGCCCGCGTCTTCGCCAGCGTGTGGAAGGACCACATCGGCGTCGACCTCGAGTACGAATACTACCCCGGCGCCGCCGGTCAGGTGGGCTACGAGTTCTACCTCGACAAGGAACCGAACGCCTACAACCTGCTGTTCGCCAACCTCGGCCCCGAAGTCATCATGATGGTGACGCAGGACACCGGCATCGAGGTCGGCCAGGACATCGTCTACATCCAGCAGACCTCGTCCGAGCCGATGGCGATCTGGGTCGGTGCCGAAAGCCCCATCCAGACGCTGCAGGAGCTTGTCGATCTCTCGATGACCCGTCCGGTCACCGTCTCGACCTCGCGCCTGCCGCACCCCGGGTCCATCGGCGTCCTGTCGCTGGCCGAAGCCACCGGCGGACAATTCACCCTGGTGCCCTATGGCGGCGGCAACCCGACCGCGATGGCGGCGATCACGCAGGAGGTGGACGCCAGCGTCCTTCCCTTCGCCAACCCGATCGCGCTCGCCGACCAGGCCCGCGTTCTCGGCGTCTTCGCCGAGACCAACGTGGCTCCGGCCGAAAGCGGCGACGCGCCGACGGTCAACCAGGCCCTGGGGACGTCGATCCCCAACTTCGACAGCTCGCGCGCCTGGGGTGTCCACAAGGCGGCCTACGACCAGTTCCCCGACCGCATCGCGATCCTGAAGGAGACGATGCAGGCAACGCTGGAAGATCCGGCCTACGCCGAGGCCGTCAAGGCGGCAGGCCTTCCGACTGCTTTCATCGATGCGGGCGACGAAGCCGTGGCGATGGCGACGGCGGCCTCGATGAAGGAACTGGCGACCAAGTATCGCGACCTTCTGTCGGGCGCCTGATCGCACGACGTATCGCGGCCCGGACGATCCGGGCCGCGTTCCATCCCCTGTTGAGGTCGAAACTCCGATGAAGCCTCCCGAAAAAGGATCGCGCCGCACGTTCGGGGCCGACCTGATCCTTCCGGTCGCAGCCTCTCTCTATGCGGTCTACTACGTCGCCTCCGTGTGGGATTTCCCGCCCGAAGCGCAGCGGAGCGGCCTCGTCCTGGCAAGCCTCCTGCTGTTCCTGACGACGATCTACTTCATCCGCACCGCCCTTCGCGCGTCGAGCGGGAAGTGGGACTTCGAGATCGCGTCGATCCTCGGACCCCGCGAGGGCCGCACGAACCGCCTGATCTTCTTCGGGCTGGTCCTTGGCTATGGCGTCGTGGCGCCCTGGGGCGGCTTCACCCTGACCACGTTCATCTTCCTCGCCGCAGGCAGCTACGTTTCGGGCCTGCGCCCCCTGCGGAAGGCCATCGTCTTCGCGGCCGTCACCGCCATCGCGGGTTGGCTCTTCTTCATCGTCCTTCTCGGAACGCGTTTCCCCGAGGGTCCGTTCGAGCAACTCGTCTCCTGGATCGTATCGTCATGGAACTAGACGCCGCCGGCCTCACGACCCTACTGCTGCACTCGCTGTCGATGTGGTGGGTCATCATACCCGCCGTCGTCGTCGGCATCGTCATGGGCGCGATTCCAGGCTTCGCGGCGCACAACACGATCATCATGCTCTTGCCGCTGACGCTCGCCTTCGACGTCGACGTGGCGCTGACGTTCATGGTGGCGCTCTACTGCGCCAGCCACCTCGGTGGAGGCATCCCCGCCATCCTTCTGAACATCCCCGGCACGGGCGGCGCGGCCGCGACGACACTCGACGGCTATCCGATGGCGCAGAAAGGGCAGGCCGCAAAGGCCCTGGCCCTCAGCTTCGTCGCCTCGGTGATGGGCGGTCTCGTCACCTCGCTGGTGACGCTCTTCCTGCTCCAGTACCTCGCGCGGGTCGGCTTCTACGTCCGCTCGGTCGAGATGGTCGTCATCATGCTCTTCGGTCTCGCCCTGATCGCCGCCATCGCGGCCGAGGACATGCTGAAAGGCCTGATCGCGGGCGCCTTCGGCCTAATGCTGGGCGCCATGGGGGCGGACCACATCTACGCCACCCCGCGCGGCACCTTCGGAATGCTCGAGCTTTTCGACGGCGTCCCCCTCGTGCCCGCTCTTGTCGGTCTCTTCGCCATATCCGAAGCCCTCGTGATGCTTGAATCGAGGGGCGGGTCGGCCAAGGTCTCGGCGGGCGTGACGCCGACGTGGAAAGAGACCTTCCACAATATCTTCAGTTCCTTCCGGCACTGGTGGCTGACGATCTGGACCGGCATGGTGGGCCTTCTGATCGGGGTCCTGCCAGGGGCGGGCGCCTCCATCGCCGCTTTCGTCGCCTACCAGCAGGCCCAGACCTTCTCGCGCCACCCCGAAAAGTTCGGCACCGGCTGCGAAGAGGGCGTCGTGGCGCCCGAATCCGCGAACAACGGCGTCACCACTGGCACGCTGGTCCCGCTCCTGGCGATCGGCATCCCCGGGGGCAGTACGGCGGCGGTGATGATGATCGTGCTCCAGTACCACGGCGTGCCCTTCGGCCCGCGCCTCTTCATGACCGAGCCGCTGCTGGCCTACGGCATCATCATGTCGATGTTCGTCTCCTACGTGCTGATGCTCTTCACCGTCTTCCCGATGGCGCGCTACCTCTCGACCATCACGACGGTGCCAAGCTGCTATATGGCGCCCGTCATCATCGCCTTCACGCTGATCGGCGCCTTCGCCCCCCGGACGTTCCTTTTCGACATCGGCATCGCCATCGCCTTCGGCGTGATCGGCTATGTCGCGCGGAAGACCGGCTATCACGTCGCCGCCATCCTGATCGGCGTGATCCTCGGCCCGCTCCTCGAGAAGTCATTCCTTCTCTCGATGCGCATCTCCGGCAACGATCCGACGGTGCTCTTCTCGTCGAACATCTCGAAAGTCCTCTGGGTTCTGCTGATCCTGACGCTGACACTTCCGGCCATCATGTCGCGGATCAAGCGTCGCCGAACGGAAAGCCTGACATAGAAGCAGGTCTATCGGGCCGGTCCACAGTGGCCGGCCCGCTTTTCTTCCGCTCCCGCTCAATGGGGGTGGAAGACGCCCCGTCACTCGTGACAAGACTGTGGGCACAAAGGAACTGGGGGAGGGTAACCCGATGAATAAACTCGTTTGCGCCGCCGCGGCGCTCGCGCTGACCGTCACGGTGGCGGAGGCCGCGACCAAGGTCGGCATGATCACGACGCTTTCGGGCGGAGGAGCCGGTCTCGGCATCGACGTGCGCGACGGCTTCATGCTCGCTATCAAGCAATCGGGCCGCGACGACATCGAGGTGGTGATCGAGGACGACCAGCAGAAGCCCGACATCGCCGTGCAGCTTTCGGACAAGATGATTCAGTCCGAGAAGGTCGACGTGCTGACGGGCATCATCTGGTCGAACCTCGCCATGGCCGTCGTGCCGGCCGCGACCGGGCAGGGGGTCTTCTATCTCTCGCCGAACGCCGGTCCCTCGCAACTGGCCGGCGCAGGGTGCAGCCCGCTCTACTTCAACGTCGCCTGGCAGAACGACAACCTGCACGAGGCCGCCGGGGCCTGGGCGAACCAGACCGGCTACCAGAACAGCTTCATCCTCGCGCCGAACTATCCGGCCGGGAAGGACGCGCTCACAGGCTACAAGCGGATGTATGAGGGCGGTCTCGCAGGCGAGCTTTATACCGAACTCGGCCAGACCGACTATGCTGCCGAGATCGCGCAGATCCGGGCCTCCGGCGCCGACAGCGTCTTCTTCTTCCTGCCGGGCGGCATGGGGATCAGCTTCCTCAAGCAGTACGCGGACTCTGGCGTCGACCTGCCGGTGATCGGACCCGCCTTCAGCTTCGACCAGGGCATCCTCCAGGCCGTGGGCGCAGCGGCGCTCGGGGTGGTCAACACCTCGCAATGGTCGAAGGACATCGACAACGAAACCAACAAGGCCTTCGTCGAGACCTTCCAGGCCGAGTACGGCCGCCTGCCGTCGCTCTACGCCAGCCAGGGCTTCGACACCGCGAACCTCTTGATCTCGGCGCTCGACAAGGCCGAGCCAGCGGACAAGGAAGCCTTCCAGGCAGCGCTTGAGGAGGCAGACTTCTCATCCACGCGCGGAGACTTCGAGTTCGGTCCGAACCATCACCCGATCCAGGACATATATGCTCGCGAGGTGATCCAGGAAGGTGACGTCTTCACCAACAAGATCATTGGCGTCGCGCTCGAAGATCACGCAGACGCCTACGCCGCCGACTGCAAGATGTGACGCGACGGGCGGCCTTTGACCGGGCCGCCCGACAGCCTCTGACCCCATGTCCGCGGTCCTCGTCATCGAGCAGGTACTGAACGGCCTGCAGGCCGGCGTCATGCTGTTCCTGATGGCGGCCGGCCTGACGCTGATCTTCGGTGTCATGGGCCTCATCAACCTCGCCCACGGTTCGCTCTACATGGTGGGCGCCTTCGCGGCCGCGGCAGTCTCGGCGGCGACGGGGTCGTTCCTCCTCGGTCTCGTCTCGGCACTCGCCGCCGCGGCTCTGGCGGGGGCGGTGGTCGAGATGCTGGTGATCCGACGGCTCTACGCCTCCGACCACCTCGACCAGGTGCTGGCGACCTTCGCCCTGATCCTGATCTTCTCGGAAGGCACGCGCTGGCTCTATGGCTCGTTCCCCCTCTACCTCGACATCCCCGCCTGGCTGTCGGGCCCGACGCGCCTCCCGGGCGGCATCCTCTATCCGACCTACCGCCTCGCGCTCATCGCAGTCGGACTTGTCGTGGCCTTGGGCCTCTGGGTCCTGATCGAGCGCACGCGCCTCGGCATCCGCATCCGCGCAGGCGAGAACGACCGCGAGATGATCGCGGCACTTGGCGTCGATATATCAAGGCTCTACACGCTGATCTTCGCGCTCGGCGCTGCGCTTGCGGGGCTTGCCGGCGCGCTGGTCGGCGCGATCCAGTCGGTGCAGGTCGGCATGGGCGAGCCGGTCCTGATCCTCGCCTTCGTGGTCATCGTGATCGGCGGCATCGGCTCGATCCGGGGCGCTTTCGTCGGCGCGCTTCTCGTGGGTCTGACCGACACGCTCGGCGGCATCTTCCTGCCGGAACTCTTCAAGTTCTTCACCGACCCCGCCACCGCGCAGAGCGTCGGAGCCTCGCTCGCCTCCATGTCGATCTACATCCTGATGAGCCTTGTCCTGATCTGGCGGCCGACGGGTCTCTTCGGAGCACGGGCATGATCCCCGAGCGGTTCCTGAACGCACTCCTTCTCGGAGGTCTTCTGGGGGTGGCGCTTTTGGCCGATTGGCGCGACGAGCCCTTCACCATTACGCTCGCCACCCGCGCGACGATCCTTGCCATCGCCGCGACCGGCCTGAACCTGGCCCTGGGCCTCGGCGGTCTCGTCAGCCTGGGCCACGCGGTCTTCTTCGGGCTCGGCGGCTATGCCATGGGTATCCTCGCGTTCCACGCACAGACCTACGCGCCGGTCGAGCTTGGTCCGCTGGCCATCGAGGGCACCACCTCGATGCCCCTGATCTGGGTTACTGCCATCGCTGTCTCCAGCCTGGCAGCGCTTGTCATCGGCCTCCTCAGCCTCCGTACAAGCGGGGTCTACTTCATCATGATCACGCTCGCCTTCGGTCAGATGTTCTTCTACTTCGCCGTCTCCTGGAGCGCCTACGGCGGCGAGGACGGCCTGTCGATCTACGTCAGGAACGGTTTCCCCGGCCTCAACACGCTCGACCCGATCCAGTTCTTTTCGCTGTGCTTCGTCCTGCTCTGCCTCGTCCTCGTCCTGTGGTCCCGCCTCGCGCGGTCGCCCTTCGGCCTCGCGCTGAACGCCGCCCGCCAGGTACCCGCGCGGGTCGAAACCGTGGGCCTTGACCCAAAGCGCCTGAAGCTCGCCGCCTTCGTCCTGTCCGGCGCGATCACGGGTCTCGCGGGCGCGCTCTTCGCCGACCTCAACCGCTTCGTCAGCCCTTCGATGTTCAGCTGGCAGCTTTCGGGCGAGTTGATCGTCCTCGTCATTCTCGGCGGTGTGGCGCGCCTTTGTGGTCCGGTGGCCGGGGCGATGCTGTTCGTGGCGCTCGAGCATTGGCTGGGCGGGCTGACCGAGTTCTGGCACGTCTGGCTGGGCGCGATCCTCCTCCTGATCGTCCTCTTCGCCAAGGGCGGTCTCGTTGGCCTACTGTCGGGGAGGCCCGCCTCGCATGACTGAGCCCATCCTCGAAACCCGCGGGCTGACGAAGCGCTTCGGCGCGCTGGTGGCGAGCGACGGCGTCTCTATCGACCTCAGGCCGGGCGAGATCCACGCCGTCATCGGACCGAACGGGGCAGGGAAGTCCACGCTCATCGGACAGATCTGCGGGACTGTGATCCCGGACGAGGGCAGCGTGCATTTCCAGGGGCACGACGTGACGGACGAGACTGTCGCCGCCCGCGCAGGGCGCGGCCTGGGACGGACCTTCCAGGTCTCGGCACTGGCGATGGAGGATACTGTCCTTCAGAACACCCTCTTGGGAGCACTGTCCGCCTCGTCGTCACCCTGGCGGCTCTGGCGTTCCGTCCTCAACGACAGGGACCTCGTGGCTCGAGCCGATGCCGCTCTCGGCCGTGTTGGTCTTTCCGACCGGCGTGCGACGCGCTGCGCCGACCTCAGCCACGGCCAGCGCAGGCAGCTCGAGGTCGCGGTGGCGCTGACGCTCTCACCCCGTGCCTTCGTCATGGACGAACCCATGGCGGGGCTCGGCGCGGAAGGCTCGAAGGCGCTGACGGCCTTCCTCGACGGCCTCCGCGACAAAGCCCCCATCCTCCTCGTCGAGCACGACATGGACGCCGTCTTCGCGCTGGCCGACCGGATCAGCGTGCTGGCCGAGGGCCGCATCCTCGCCACCGGAACCGTCGCCGAAATCCGCGCGGACCCGGAGGTGCGCACGGCCTACCTGGGCGAGGACGCATGAGCCTTCTCGCGCTCTCTGGCCTCACCGCCTTTTACGGCTCGAGCCAGGCGCTGTTCGGCGTCGACCTGACCGTCGGGGAAGGCGAGGTCGTGGCGCTCATGGGCCGCAACGGGATGGGCAAGACGACGACCGTCCGAGCCATCTGCCGGATGATCGTCTCGAAAGGCGGGCTCACCTTCGCCGGACGCGACCTGCACGGGCTTCCCAGCCACGCCGTAGCACGTCTCGGCATCGGCCTCGTGCCGGAGGGCCGCCGCTGCTTCGCCGACCTCACGGTGCGCGAGAACCTGGTCGCCGCCGCGCGTCCGGGGCCCTGGGACGAGGCGAGGGTGGGTGACCTTTTCCCGCGCCTCGCCGAACGGCGCGGTCAGCGCGCGCGGACGCTTTCGGGCGGCGAGCAGCAGATGCTGGCCATCGGACGGGCCCTGATGACGAACCCCCGCCTTGTGATCCTCGACGAGGCGACCGAAGGCCTCGCACCTCTGGTCCGGGCCGAGATCTGGGCAGCGGTGGCGCGGCTGAAGATCGAAACCGGCATGGCGATCCTCGTCATCGACAAATCGGTGCGGGACCTCGCGCGCGTGTCCGACCGTGCCGTCATCCTCGAACGCGGCGCGACGGTCTGGTCCGGAGGGATAAATGAGCTGACGCCAGCGATCTCAGAGACTTACGTGGGAGTGTGAAACCGCCGCCGGTCATGGCCGAAAAACTCTGGATTGGCCTGATGCCCGAGCTAGTTTACACAGGCAGAACAACAAGATGATTTGGGAGGACTACCTATGAAACTGATGCACGCCCTCGCGGCGGGAACCCTCGTCGCATTCAGCGCCCCGGCTCTGGCACAGGAACAGCTGTCGATCGCCACGGGCGGGACCGGCGGCGTCTACTATCCCATGGGCGGCGGGCTCGCCGAAGTCATCAACAACCACGTCGAAGGCTATTCCGCGACCGCCGAGGTCACCGGCGCCTCGGTCGAGAACATGGGCCTCATCGCCACAGGCGACGCGGACCTGGCGCTCGCACTCGCCGATACCGTCGCCCAGTCCTATACCGGCACCGGCCGGTTCGAAGGTCAGCAGCTTCCCATGGTCCGCGGCCTCGCCTCGATGTACGCCAACATGATCCAGATCGTGGCTCTCGAGGGCAGCGGCATCACCTCGCTCGAGGATCTCAAGGGCAAGCGCGTGTCGGTCGGCGCACCCGGTTCGGGCACCGAAGTCAACGCCGAAGCCATCCTGACCGCCAACGGCATCTCCTACGACGACATCGACGAGCAGCGGCTGAACTTCAACGAAACCGCCGACGCGCTGGCCAACGGCGACATCGACGCGGGCTTCTGGAGCGTGGGCGCGCCGACTTCGTCGATCCTGAACCTTTCGACGACCAACGACATTGTCCTTCTGGCGCTCTCCGACGACGAGATCGCCAAGGCGCGCGAGGCCGACGCGACCTTCGCCGAAACGACACTGCCCGGCGGAAGCTACACCGGCGTCGACGAGGACATCACGGTCCTCGGCATTCCGAACGTGCTCGTCGTATCATCCGAGATGTCGGACGACCTGGCCTATTCGATCACCAAGGCGATGTTCGAGAACGTGACCGATCTTCAGGCGGTCCACCCGGCGGCGAACGAGACGACGCCCGAATTCACCATGACCGCGACGCCCGTCCCGCTGCACCCGGGCGCGATCCGCTATTACGAGGAAGCGGGCGTCACCGTTCCAGACAACCTGCGTCCTTGATCGAAAGGGTGGGAGGAGGGCTTTCCGCCCTCCTCGTCCTCATCGCCGCCACCGCCGGTCCGGCACCTGCGGGTGACCTCGTGGCCCTGAGCGAGGATGGCACCGAACTCCTGCGCCAACCCGTCCCTGAAGGGACGGGCTGGTGCGTTCTCTGGCACCACTCGGTCAAGGGGTTCGAGGTTTCGGACTGCTATGAGAACCGTAGCGGCCGGATGGTGCTGGTCCGCTCGCACCTTCCCGACTTCGCCGCCGGTCTCGACCACATCCCCGGACGCGGTCGGCAGGTGTCGGACGGGCAGGGCGGCTATTGGATCCTAGACATCGACGAACCCGTGCCTGGAAATGGCTATATCCTGCGTCCCGGACGGGGCAATGTGGATCACCGGATCGCTGTTGGCGACAGGGTGGTGTCCCTGTCCGAAGCGGCCCCGCGCGAGAAGGTGCGGATCGAACTGACGGAAGAGGGCGGCTGATGGTCACGGATACCGATGCGCACATCGACGAGCGGCCGCAGCCTCGGATCGTGCTGCGCGCCATCGCGGTCATCGGCATCCTCCTGTCGCTGTTCCAGCTCTACGCGGCGGGCGTCCAGCCTCTCGGCCTGTTCTTCCAGCGCCCGATCCACCTAGGCTTCATCCTTGTCCTCTGCTTCCTGATCTATCCCGTCTGGGGACCATCCCGCCCGCGAGGCGTCCTCGGCTGGATCATCGACGGCGTCCTGATCGCCTGCGGCATCCTGGTGGGCGCGTGGCTGCCCATCAACATCGACATCATCGCCAACCAGATCTTTCCGCGCAGCATCGACGTGGCCGTGGGTGTCCTGACCGTGATCGTCGTCCTTGAGGGCGCGCGGCGCGCCGTGGGCCTCGGGATGACGATCATCGGCGCTTTCTTCATCGCCTACGCTTTCGCCGGCAACCGGGGGGAACTGCCGTTCCTCGCCGACTGGATGCCTGGCATCATGAACCACCGGGGCTATTCGCTTGACCGCGTGGCTAGCCAGATGACGCTTGGCGCCGAAGGCATATTCGGCATCCCGCTCGGCGTCGCCGCGACCTTCATCTTCGTCTTCGTCCTCTTCGGCGCCTTCCTCGAAGTGACGGGCGCGGGCAAGTTCTTCATCGACCTCGCCTACGCCGCGACCGGCCGGCAGCGCGGCGGACCGGCCAAGGCGGCGGTCATCGCTTCGGCGGGCATGGGATCGATCAGCGGATCGGCCATCGCGAACGTCGTGACGACCGGCGCCTTCACGATCCCACTGATGAAGAAACTGGGCTATCGCCCTGCGCAGGCTGGAGGAATCGAGGCCGCAGCCTCGACCGGCGGGCAGATCATGCCGCCGCTCATGGGCGCTGGCGCGTTCCTGATGTCCGAGTTCACGCGGGTGCCTTACGTCGACATCGTGCTGGTCTCGATCTTCCCGGCCGTCCTCTACTTCGGCGCCGTCTACCTTCTGGTCCACATCGCCGCCGTGAAGCAGGGCATGACCGGCATGAAGGCCGAGGAGTTGCCCAAGGTCCGCGACGTGATGGCGGAAGGCTGGCACTTCCTCTTCCCGCTCGTGGCCCTGGTGGTGCTGCTTGTCGTCGGCTACTCGCCGATGCGGGTGGGCTTCTACGCCATCGTCTCGGTCATCGTTGCCGCAGGGACGCGGGCGCTCTGGGCCTACCTTGCCTCGGGTCCGACGGCGACAGGCTTCGTGGATCTCTGCCGGAGCGGTCTGGCCATGACCCTCGAGGCGCTGGAGCTTGGCGCGCGGAACGCGGTCGCGGTCTCGATGGCCTGTGCCGTCGCTGGCATTATCGTGGGTGTCGTGGGCTTGACCGGCCTCGGCCTCAAGTTCTCGGCCATGATGATCGCCTTCTCGGGCGGCAACATCGTCCTCGCGTTGATCCTCGTCCTCCTCGCCAGCCTAATCCTCGGGATGGGCCTGCCGGTCACGGCCGCCTACATCGTCCTCATCATCCTCGTCGGCCCCGCGCTGACCGAGGAGTTCGGCATCCCGATCCTGATCGCCCACCTCGTGGTGTTCTGGTACTCGCAGGACTCGAATGTCACGCCGCCCGTGGCGCTCGCCGCCTTCGCGGGCGCGGCCATCGCCGGGTCGAAGCCGATGGAGACGAGTCTCCAGGCATGGAAGTTCGCCAAGGGACTCTACCTGATCCCGCTTTTCATGGTCTTCAACGAATCCATTATCCTGGGCGGGCCGCTTCCACTGGTTCTCTGGAACGGCTTCATCGCCATCCTCGCGATGACGGGCTTCGCGGCGGCGCTGGAAGGGTTCCTGTGGCGGCCCATGCCGATCTGGCAGCGCCTCCTGATCGTATTCGGTGTCATTGCGATCTTCTGGCCCAGTGTCGGCATCGAGGCCGCGGGCGCGGTGGTCGTGGCTGGCGTGCTTGCGCTGAACTGGCGCGGGGGCAGGAGCGCGGTGGCCGCCTGACGACGCCACTTTACGCCGCGGCCGGGCTGATGAAAGAGTGCGCCCGACCCTGACAGGAGTGAGCCAGGCCATGCGCGACGAGATCCGGTCCCACACGCTGGCCCCCGAGGCGGATCTCGTCCGCGGTCTCGCGCGATCGACCGCCCTCGACGAGGCAGCACGCGCCCGCATTTCCTCCCGCGCCGCAGACCTGGTCCGCGCCGTGCGCGCCTCGGGCAAGGTCGGCATGATGGAGAGCCTCCTCGCCGAATACGGACTGTCCACGCGCGAGGGCGTGGCTCTGATGTGCCTGGCCGAGGCGATGCTGCGCGTCCCCGACAGCGGCACGGTGGACGAGTTGATCCGCGACAAGATCACGCCGCACGACTGGGCCAGCCACATCGGCGACTCCGGCTCGATCCTCGTCAACGCCTCGACCTGGGGGCTGCTGCTGACCGGCCGCGTTCTTGACGACGACGAAGGGGGCGTGGCTGGCACGCTGCACGGCCTTGTGCGTAGGCTGGGAGAGCCGGTGATCCGCCGCGCCGTGGGGCAGGCGATGGCCGAGATGGGGTCGCAGTTCGTTCTGGGCCGCACCATAGGCGAGGCGATGAAGCGCGGCCGTCCGATGGTGGCGAAGGGCTATAGCTACTCCTACGACATGCTGGGAGAGGCCGCGCGGACCGAGGCAGACGCGCTTCGCTATCTCGACGCCTATGCCCGCGCCATCGACGTCATCGCGGGCGCGGCCTCGGGCCGCGACGTGAGGACGAACCCCGGCATCTCGGTCAAGCTGTCCGCGCTGCATCCTCGCTATGAGTGCGCCCAGGCCGAGGCGATGCTGCCCGTTCTCTCTGACCGCCTTCTGTCCCTCGCAGAAGCGGCGGCGAAGGCTGGAATCGGCTTCAATATCGACGCGGAAGAGGCTGATCGGCTTGATCTTTCCCTCGATGTGATCGAACGCGTCCTGTCGTCCGACAGCCTGAAGGGCTGGGACGGCTTCGGCGTCGTCGTCCAGGCGTTCGGACGCCGGGCGATGCCTGTCCTCGACTGGCTCCACGACCTCGCCGGCCGTCTCGACCGCCGCATCATGGTGCGCCTCGTCAAGGGGGCCTACTGGGACACCGAGGTGAAGCGCGCGCAGGTGCTGGGGCTGACCGACTATCCCGTCTTCACCCGCAAGACCCACACCGACGTCAGCTACCTGGCCGGTGCGCGGAAGCTTCTGTCGATGACCGACCGCATCTATCCGCAATTCGCGACGCACAACGCCCATTCCGTTGCCGCCGTTCTCGAGATGGCGTCCGACAAGGCCGCCTTCGAGTTCCAGCGCCTGCACGGGATGGGAGAGCACCTGCACGAGGCCGTCCGCAAGGCCGAGGGAACGCGCTGCCGCATCTATGCGCCGGTGGGCGCGCACCACGACCTTCTGGCCTATCTCGTCCGGCGGCTTCTGGAGAACGGCGCCAACTCGTCCTTCGTGAACCAGATCGTGGATACCTCTGTTCCGGCTGAAGAAATCGCATCGGACCCGATCGCGAAAGCCGAAGCCGACGGCTTTCACCCGAACCCGGCGATCCCACGACCTGCGGACATCTTCGCCCCCCGCCGCAACAGCGCCGGATGGGACCTGACAGACCCTGTGACGCTGGCCGAGATCGATGCCGGCCGCGCCGCCTTCGCTGCCCCTTACAGCTGGACGGCGGGTCCTCTGACACCGGCGGAGCGCGTGGGCGCGGCTCGAGAGGTCCACAATCCTGCGCGCCCGTCCGATGTGGTGGGCACCGTCACCGAAGCCGAGGCGACGATGGTCGAGGCGGCGGTCGGTCTCGCTGTAGATGCGCAGCCGGGCTGGTCCGCTCTCGGCGCCCCTGCGCGTGCGACGATCCTGCGCCGCGCTGCCGACCTCTACGAGGCGAACGCTCACGAGGTCTTTGCCCTTACCGCGCGCGAGGCGGGGAAGACCCTTGCCGACGGCGTGGCGGAACTGCGCGAAGCGGTCGATTTCCTGCGCTATTACGCGCAGGAAGCCGAGACCCTCGGCGACCGTCCCGCGCGCGGGGTCATCGCCTGCATCTCGCCCTGGAACTTCCCCCTCGCCATCTTCACCGGCCAGATCGGGGCGGCGCTGGCGGCGGGGAACGCTGTCGTCGCGAAACCCGCCGAGCAGACGCCTCTCATCGCCTTCCGCGCCACCCAGTTGCTGCACGAGGCGGGCGTGCCTGCGAAGGTCCTCCAGCTTCTACCGGGCGACGGAGAGAGCGTGGGAGGGCCGCTGACCGCCGATCCGCGCCTGTCAGGGGTGTGTTTCACCGGCTCGACCGAGGTGGCGAAGCTCATCGACCGGCAATTGGCCAGGACCGCGCCGCACGCCATGCTGATCGCCGAGACGGGCGGGCTGAACGCCATGATCGTCGACTCGACGGCGCTTCTCGAGCAGGCCACGCGCGACATCCTGCGGGGCGCCTTCCAGTCAGCGGGACAAAGATGTTCTGCCCTGCGCATCCTCTACGTCCAGAAGGATGTCGAGGAGAAGTTGCTGAAGATGCTCTTCGGCGCGATGGAGACCCTCGTCGCGGGCGATCCGTGGGCCTTGGCGACGGATGTGGGGCCCGTGATCGACGGCGAGGCACATGAGGCGATCACCGCCTATGTCGAGCGGATGGAGGCTGAGGGGCGCGTGCTGAAGCGGCTGGACGGTCTCGCGGAAGGTCACTTCGTGGCGCCGACCGTGGTGCGCGTGTCGGGGATCGCCGAAATCGAGCACGAGATTTTCGGTCCCGTCCTCCATGTCGCACGGTTCGACGGCGAGAAGATTGCCGATGTCGTTTCGGACATTAACGCAAAAGGTTACGGGCTGACGTTCGGGCTGCACTCGCGGATCGACCGGCGCGTGCAGAGGGTGCTCGACCGGATCGGCGCCGGCAACGTCTACGTCAACCGCGACCAGATCGGCGCCGTGGTCGGAAGCCAGCCGTTCGGCGGGCATGGCCTGTCGGGGACGGGACCCAAGGCGGGCGGGCCGCTTTACCTGCAGCGCTTCACCCATGAGGGCGAGGTGGGCTCAGACGTCCTCCCGGGCAGCGATGCCGCATCCGTGGACGTCAACGCGACCGGAGATCGCGCGGCGAGCTGGGGCAGGGCGACAGACAGGATCGCCCGGCTGCGCTCGGCCCTGCGCGGACGGGCGGCGGCGGCGATGGCGGCATCGGCCGCGCTGGATTTCGGCCCCGTGAATCTGCCCGGGCCGACGGGGGAGTCCAACCAGTTGGCCCTTCTTCCACGCGGATGTGTCCTCTGCCTCGGGCCTTCTCCGGAGGCGTTGCTTGCGCAGGTCGTCCAGGCCCTCGCCGCGGGCAACGCCGTCGTTGCGGCGGCCCCAGGTGCAACCTCTGTCCTCAAGACGCTGATGCGCGACGATTTTCCTCTGTCCGTGCTCGACGGCGGCGCGAGCGACGACCTGCTTCGCCATCCCGGCATCGACCTGGTCGCGGCACAGGTGTCGGGCGCGGCCTTGAGCCGACTCCGCCGTGTGCTGGCTTCTCGCGAGGGGCCGGTGCTTACCCTCGTCACCGCCCATCTGTCGCCGGCGCTCTACGCTGCCGAGCGGTCGACCTGTGTGGATACGACGGCGGCGGGAGGCAACGCGACCCTCCTTGCAGAGGCCGAGGGCTGAGGTGAGTTGGAAACAGTTTCCGGCGGCGTCCGATAAGCGGGGTGGGCCAATTACGGCAATCCTATGGCTTCACGGGGCTTTTGCCGCACCGAGGGGCTCTGGCCCACAAGCCTGGCGGAGCTTAACGCGCTATAAACGTTAAGTATTTCCAGACCGGAAACATTTAGTCCCCGAGACGCGCGTTTTGGCTCTCCCGTTCCAATATCCGTAATTGCATCAACTTTTGGACAGATTTGTTTGCCATGTTGTGCCGAATGCCCGCACGCCCGGGCCAGATTTGCATAGGTATGCGTATGAAACCGAGCACAACGCCGAAAGAGTTCGTGGATCAGGAGTTCCCCGACGAGCTTCAGCCAGGCATGTCGCTGCTTCACGGTCAGTACACGATCGAGGAATATCTCAACAGCGGCGGCTTCGGCATAACCTACCTGGCCGAGGACAGCCTGCGCCGCCGCGTCGTGATCAAGGAATGCTTCCCAGGGGCCTTCTGTCGCCGGTCGAAGACGATCGTGGGCGTGCGGTCGCGGGCTCATGCCAAGGAATTCCGCATGATTGTGGACCTCTTCGTCCAGGAGGCCCGGAACCTCGCGCGTCTGAACCATCCCAACATCGTGGGCGTCCACCAGGTCTTCGAAGACAACGGCACGGCCTACATGGCGCTCGACTATGTCGACGGCCGCGACCTTCTCGAGATCGCCGAGGACCCGACGGCCCGGCTCGATCCGAAGGACCTCGAGACCATCGTGATCAAGCTGCTCGATGCCATCGAGTTCATCCACCACGAGGGCGTGCTTCACCGCGACATCTCGCCGGACAACATCCTGATTTCGCGAGACAAGGAGCCGGTGCTGATCGACTTCGGCGCCGCGCGTGAAACCGCGTCCCGCGCCACGCGCCATCTGGGCGCGATGCGCACGGTGAAGGACGGCTACTCGCCGCAGGAATTCTACATCTCGGACGGCGCGTCCTTTCCGTCGAGCGACCTCTATTCGCTCGGCGCGTCGCTCTACCACGTCATCACCGGGAACACGCCGCCGAACGCTCAGGAGCGCCTGACCGCCGTCGCGAGCGACGATCCCGATCCCTATGTTCCGATCGCCGACCGCACGGGCGGATACAAGCGCGAGTTCCTCGAAGCCATCGACCGCGCTCTGGCGATATTCCCGAAGAACCGCATCCAGTCGGCCGCCGACTGGCGCGCGATGATCACCCACTCCCGCGTCAGCTCGATGACCCGCGGGTCTGTTTCTCGCCCCGTCCTCGCCGTCGACAACGGCTTTGTCGTCTCGCAGATCAAGGACCTCGTGCGGGAAGAGAAGCTCGCTTCGCAGCTTTACGGCAATACGAGCGCTGACGGTGCGCAGAACCTTGCGACCGAGGCCGAGCTCGAAGCGGCGGGTCTTGCCCAACCCAAACGGCCGAGACGCCCGAACCAGACAGACCGACCCGATACGCCGCGTCCGCCGAGGGACTCCGTCACCTCGACGCCGAGCTTTGTCGATGTTCCGCAGGAAAAGGTCGTCACGCAGGTCATGCGCGACACCTCCGGCTCGAAGGGCAAGCTGGGTCTTGTCGCCGGTCTTCTGGCGCTCCTCGCCGCCGCGGGCGTCGGGGGCTATGTCATGATGAGTTCCGACGAGACGCCCGACGTCGCGGCGATCTCCGCCCCTGCCGAAACCGCTGAACGCGCCGTTGGCGTGCCGACCGAGACGGCCGAGGTCGAGACGCCCGTCACACCGGCCGCCGAGCCCGAGACGGCGGCTGCTGAACCGGCCGTGACTCCACCGGTCGCAGAGCCCAAGCCGACGGTGGCGGCAGCCGTGATCGTCCCGGCCGTTCCTGCCGAACCCGAAGTGCCGGCAGTCGTCGCCGAACCGGCGACCACGGGACCCGTGCCTTCCGAACCCTCCGCTGTCGAGAGCGAAGACGTAGCCGTGGTCGCAAGCCGACCCGACGTCACAAAGCGCCCGCCCACCCGGCCTGCCGCCATTGCCCTGCCCGAGGTTCCCGCCATCGCGCCGACGGTGTCCGAACGCGTCGCAACGCTTCCGAACGTGTCCAGCGAAATCCTGGGCGTGGACGTGGGCGCGGATGTCGATGCCGACCCGACGCGCACGGCGCCGATCGTCAGCGAGCCGCAAGTCGAAAGCGGCGGTCCGTCGGTCGACCTGTCGAGCCCGGCGCCGCTTCCGCCAGAGCCCACGAGGCCCTCCAACGTGATCGAGGCCTCGCCGCTCTTGTCCGGCGCCACCGCTGCCTTCCCGTTCACGCTCGAGCCGAACGGCTCGCTCAGGATCCTGGCCGTCGACGCCAGCGCGCCCGAGTGGCTGAAGCCGGGCTCGAAGATCCTGTCGGTGAACGGCCTGCCCGTCATCTCGTTCTCCGAGGTGCAGCAGGTTGTGAAGCTTCAGCCCGGCTTCGGGCTCGGAGCCTCGGTCAAGGCCACCCTCGGGATCGAGACTCCCGAAGGCCAGACGCTGGTCCGCAGCCTCGACGTGCCGACGGTTCAGGAGACGATCCTGCTGACCGGCGAACGCTTCCGTACCGCGCAGGTGAACGGGGCGTGGGTCACGACGGTCATCGAGAGTCCGACCGATGCCGACGAGACGCTTCGGACCGGCGACATCGTCGTCGCGTTCATGCCGACGAGCGAGCTGATCGACACGCCTCAGGCGCTGCAGACGATCCTTGCCCGCGAGATCGCCGCCGGCGCGCCCAAGTTCAACTTCGCCGTCAAGCGCGATGGCGAAATGTGGCTTGTCTCGACGACCAACGTCGAGGCCGGCAACTGAACCAGGGAGAGGCCGAGATGAACAACATGACCGCTCCTCAGTACGAAGTGGCGACGGCTCTTTCGCAGGGCGCGCGCGACGTCCAGGAAGATTCGCTCGTCACCGACTTTCCCCTTGGTCCGCAGGCCGGGTTCATGGTCCTCGCCGATGGCATGGGCGGGCACACGGCGGGCGAGATCGCCTCGACCATCGTGGTCACCGAGATGTTCGCCGAGCTGAAGTTCAAGTCGCGGGAGTTGAAGGACAACGAGGCGCAAGTGCCCCAGGTTCTTCACCATGCCGCACTGTCCGCGAACCAGTGCATCCGCGGCTATGTCTCGGACCACCCGGAAAGCTATGGCATGGGCGCCACTCTGGTGGCACCCGTGTTCATCGAGGACAGGCTCTACTGGGTCTCTGTCGGGGATTCCCCGCTGTATCTCTTCCGCGACGGCAAACTGAAGCAGTTGAACGAAGACCACTCGCTTGCGCCCGAGATCGACCTCATGGTCCGCTCCGGCATGATGACCGAGGAGCAGGGCCGGAACCACCCCGACCGCAACTGCCTGAAGTCGGTGATCTTCGGGTCCGAGATCGCCAAGGTCGATTGCCCGCGGGAGCCCTTCAAGGTCGAGCAGGACGACATCTTCGTGGCGTCGAGCGACGGTCTCCAGACACTCACGGACGTGGAAATCGAGGCGATCCTCGACGACCACCGCACGAAGCCCAGCCACGCCATCGTCTCGGCGCTTCTGGCGGCGGTCGAGAAGATCGACGATCCCGACCAGGACAATATCTCGATCTCGGTCATCAAGGTCACGTCCCGGACCCCAGTCGAGGTGTTCGACAGCACGCGGCATATCCAGGTGGCCAAGCCGCGCGGAGTGTCCATGCCGACGCGCGTCCTGCAGTTCGTCTCGGGCCGCTGACGCCGACCGACCACCTTCGCACGCCGGGCAGGGTCCACCTGCCCGGTGTGTTTGCGCGAAAAACGACTGCGGTTCCTCTTGCCACAATTTGACCTTTTTCCGCCGTTTTGTTTCCAAAATGGACATGAAAAAGCTGGGTCGATTTCAAGCCCGCGCCGCATTCATTCCCCATTCCTTACCTAAACCCAGCGTTAATCTTTAGCGATTTCCCTGTTTTCGGTTCCGACATCTCACCCGTTCGCGGCGGCGTTTCAGATAGAGCGCGGCGCGGGCCCCAAATGAGGAGCAACTCCAGTGGGAAAAAAGATTGAAGTCTTCAAGGCTTCGGTTTCCGCCGCCACAATCGCCGGTACTCTGATGATGCCGTGGGCTGCAGTCGCCGAAGAGGTCAGCCTCAAATCCGCTGACGGCACCGTCAACCTCGTCGGCGAATTCGTCGACTTCAAGGACGACAACTACATCATCCGCACGGTGCTGGGCGACCTTCGTATTTCTGCCAGCCGGGTGCGCTGCGAAGGCGCTGCCTGTCCGCAGATCGCCGGCAACGCCGCCGACGTGATGATCTCGGGCTCGGACGTCATCGGGATCGGCATGATGCCGCTCCTGATGACCGGCTTCGCCTCGTCGCTCGACGCGGACGCCGAGATCACCAACACCTCGGTGCGGGGCCAAAGCCTCGCGAAGTTGGTGGCTGACAGCGGCTTCGGCGATGACATCGGGTCCTTCCTCGTGACTTCGACGACATCCGAGGACGCATTCCGCTCGCTGATGACCAACGAAACCCAGATCGCCATGTCCGCCCGCCGCATCCTGCCGGCCGAGGCGAAAGAGCTGCGCGCCGCTGGCGCCGGAAACATGGTCGATCCGAACCAGGAGCGAATCGTCGCTGTCGACAGCGTCGTCGTCATCACCCACCCCACGAACGATGTCGGCGAGCTTACGATGGAACAGCTTCGCGGCATCTTCTCGGGCAAGTTCCGGAACTGGAAGGACGTCGGCGGATCGGATCACCCGATTTCGGTCATCGCGCAGGCGCCGGGCTCGACCAGCTACGACTTCTTCATGGACTACCTCTACGAAGGCCAGGACAAGCCGGTCTTCCGCCCTCAGGGCATCGCGGATGACGACCAGGAAGTATCGAACGTCGTCTACCTCGACCCCCACGCCATCGGCTATGTCGGCTATGCCTTCCAGCGCGGCGCGAAGGGCGTCACGCTTGTCAACGAATGCGGCATCGCCTCGCGTCCCGACGCGTTCTCGGCCAAGACCGAGGAATACGGGCTGAACCGCCGGATGTACCTCTACAACCGCGGCGACAACCTCGACGAATCGGCTCAGGCCTTCCTCGACTTCGCCATCTCCGAGGATGCCGATGGTGTCATCGGCAAGTCGGGCTTCATCGACCTCGGCATCCTACGCCGCCCGCAGACCAGCGACGACGAGCGTGCCGCCGCGCTTCTGGCCGAGAGCGAGGCCTATGACGCCGGCTTTGAAAGCACGGTGGCGATGGAAATGTTCGACAGCATGGTCAAGTACGATCGCCTGTCGACCACCTTCCGCTTCCGTCTCGGCTCGTCGAAGATGGACGAACGCGGCAAGCTCGACATGGAGCGCCTGATCTCCTACCTCGAGACCGCCCCCCAGGGCACCGAGATCACCTTCGTCGGGTTCACTGACAGCGTAGGCACATTCGAAGGCAACCGCAAACTGTCCGAAGAGCGCGCCAGCGACGTGATGCAGGAGGTGCGTCGTGCCGCCGGCAGCCGCCTCAGCCACATCACCATGAAGACGACCGGCTATGGCGAGGTGTCTCCTTCGGCCTGCAACGTGTCAGAAAATGGTCGCGCCGTGAACCGCCGCGTCGAAGTGTGGATCAGCAAGGACGCGTAAGCAGACGCAAGCTTCCGGGCGCGGAAGACCAACCGACGCGCCCGGTCCACCTTCGAAAATCCACGAATAGGAACGCGACATGAAACAGCATTCGCCCAAAAGGACGCTCATCGCAGCAGCGGTCGCCAGCGTCGCAGCCTTGTCACTGGCCGCACCAGCCTTCGCCCAGGAATTCGACGGCTCGAAAGCCCGGGTCAATCTGGCGGGCAAGCTTCGGACCCTCACCCAGGCCGTCGCCTCGGCCAGCTGCCGTCTGGAAGCGGGGATCGAACCCGAAGCCGCACGGTCCGAGCTCGTCGAAGCCAAGAACGAGTTCAACGTCATCCTCGCCGGCCTCACCGACGGCTCCAGCGCGCTCGGCATCCCGAGTGCCGAAAAATTCGGCGTCGTCAAGAAATCCATCGGAGCCGTGCGCGACCTCTGGCAGCCGGTCGACAAGGCGGCGTCCGCCATGGTCACGGGCCAGGACAGCGGCGAAGGCGCCAAGCTGATCGCTTCGTCCAACGCCGACCTTCTTCAGGCAACGATGATCCTCGCCTCGGACATGACGGGAAAGTACTCGAACCCGAACGAGCTGACACAGGCCGACGCCATGGCGCTGAACATCGCCGGCCGCCAGCTCATGTTGGCGCACCAGATGTCCAAGGAAGTCTGTGGCATCATGGCCAACGCCGCGGACATGGGGACGGTCGAAGGGCTCGGTTCGACCCTCGACACCTACACCGTGTCGCTCAACGCACTGTCGAACGGCATGGTCGACGCGGGCATAAACCCGCCGCCGACCGAAGCGGTGGCCAAGGAGCTGGCTGCCGTCAACGCGACCTGGACGGAAACGCTCGGGGCGCTGAACGCGATCCGCGGCGGCTTCGCTCCGTCCTCCGAGAACGTGGCGAACCTCGCCGTCACCTCGGCCGACCTCACGACGCGGATGGACAACGTGGTGACGCTCTACATGCTGGCCACGCCGGGTCAGGAAGACGTCTACCGCGTGCCGCTTCGGGCCTACGCCGAAAGCCAGCTCAACCAGTGGCTCAGCAACCCAGAACTGATCGCCGCGATCAAGGCGCAGAATGCCGAGCACACGAACCTCACCCAGGCAGAGATCGACCAGCTCGACCTCGACTGGCGGGCGCAGCGCAAGGCCGAAGCGAAGCCGCTGATCGACGGGATCCTGTCACGTCCCGCCTCTGCGTGGCTTGCGCAGAAGCAGTCCGAGACCGCGCAGTTCGTCACCGAGGTCTTCGCGATGGACAACCGCGGCCTCAACGTCGCCCAGAGCACCGAGACATCGGACTACTGGCAGGGCGACGAGGCGAAGTGGCAGGACACCTTCGGCAACGGCTCGGGTGAAATCCACATCAGCGAAGTGGAGTTCGACGACAGCACGGGCTCCTACCAGAGCCAGGTGTCGATGCCGGTGAAGGATCCTGCGACGGGCGAGCTGATCGGCGCGATCACCTTCGGTGTGAACGTTCAGTCCCTGCTCTGATCAGGTCGGGAACGACGGAAAGGGCCCGCCTTGGCGGGCCCTTTTCGTTTCAGCGCTTGGCGGCGTAGTAGGCGACGCGGCGCTCGAGCATGGCGAGAAGCTCGGAGATCGAGAAGGCCAGCGCGAAGAGCACAAGCAGGACAGCCCAGAAGTGCGACATCAGGAAGTTGTTCGAATAGAGCTCGAACAGCGCCCCGAAGCCCACGATCGAGATCAGGAGCTGCCCGATGATGACGCCCTTGACCGCCCGGATGATGCCTATGCGCACGCCGCCCAGGATCTCGGGCAGCGCGGCCCAGAAGTAGATCTTGACGAAGGCGTCCCAGGGCGACGCTCCGAACGACCGAGCCATGTCGACCAGCGAGCGGTTGATCTGCATGACACCGACGCGGGCGTTCAGGATGATGATCCAGATCGCGAAGAGCGTCGTCGTGATGATGATGGACGTCATGCCGAAGCCGAAGAGCACCATCAGGACGGGGACCAGCGCGGTCAGTGGCACCGAGAGGAAGATGTTGACCCAAGGCAGCAGAAGCTCGTCGATCAGGCGGTTCTTGCCCATGAGGATCCCGGTGGGAATCCCGATGACGATCGAGAAGAAGACGCCGGCCAGGAAGGCGTAGGCGGTCTCCCAAAGCGCCTTCTGAAAGGCGGAGGTCTGGACCACCTCAAAAAGCGTCACGATGACTTCCGACAGGGGCGGCACGAAGAAGCTCACCTCCATCTGGCCTATCGCCTCCCACAGGAGGCCCCAGAGGATCAGCGACGACATCGCGGGCAGACGGTATCCGTAAAGGGTCATCGGCCTATTCCACGTAGCTTCTGAGCAGCGCCCAGATGCGATCCACGGTGTCGAGGTACTCGGGATCGCGGCGGATGTTGTCGACATCCTTCATCCGAAGCCCCGACGGGCGGATGATTTCGGACACGCGGCTCGGGCGGGGCAGGAGGAGTGCGATCTGGTCGGAGACGTAGACCGCCTCCTCGATCGAGTGGGTGACGAAGATGAAGGTCTTGTTCTCGTTCTGGACCAGCGACAGGAGGTCTTCCTGGAACTTGCGACGGGTCTGCTCGTCGACGGCCGAGAAGGGCTCGTCCATCAGAAGCACGTCGGCATTTACCGAAAGCGCGCGCGCAAGGCCGACGCGCTGGCGCATGCCCCCCGACAGCTCGTGGGGAAAGCTCTTCTCGAAGCCCTTGAGACCCACGTCGGCGATGTACTTCGCCGCGATCGCCTCACGCTCGGACTTGGCGACGCCGCGAAGCTCGAGACCGAACGCCACGTTCCGCATCACGCTGGCCCAGGGCAGAAGCGCGAAGTCCTGGAAGACGAAGGCGCGGTCCTCGCCGGGGCCCGTGACGGGCTTGCCGTTGACCTCGATGGTGCCCGAGTTCGGCTCCAGGAGACCCGCGATGATCTTCAGAAGCGTGGTCTTGCCGCAGCCCGAGGGCCCGAGCAGCGAGGTGAGCTGCCCGCGCGGAAACTCGATCGTCATGTCGCGCAGCGCCTCGGTCTCGCCGTAGGTCTTCGACACGCTCCGGGCCGAGACGGCGATGTCGGTCGTGGCCACGGGGGCCGGCTTAGTCTGAGGCATAGCCACGGGCGTTTCCTTCGAAGAGTGTGAGTTCGATCCGCTCGAGCAGGTTCAGGAACACGACCGCAAGTACGATGATCGAGAAGATGGCCGCATACATGCTCGCGTAGTCCGCGACCGAGCGGCTGTAGCTGATGATGTCGCCGACACCCGTCGGCGTGATCTTGAGTTCGGCGAGGATGGCGCCGATGAAGCCCGCCGAGACGCCGAGACGCAGGCCCGAGAAGATGACGGGCGAGGCGGCGGGCAGGATGATCTTGCCGATTACCTCGGCGCGGCTGGCAAGGAACGACTGGCCCATCTCGATGAAGCTCGATGGCGTGTTCCGCACCGCGCCTGCGGTGTTCAGGACGATGACGGGCATCGCCATGATGCAGACGACGAAGACCTTTGACGTCAGCCCGATGCCGTAGATCATCACCAGAAGCGGGATCAGGGCGGCGAGCGGCGCGGCCTGCATGACGATGAAGATCGGCGAAAAGAGCCAGTCGGCCCATTTTGCGAGGCCGATCCACATGCCGACCGCGACGCCGATGAACGTCGAGATGAGAATGCCCACGACAAGGGGCTTCAGCGTTTCGCCGTAGGCGACGAAGAGCGAGCCGTCGACGGTCATGGACCAGAGCGCCGCCATGGACTCGATGAAAGTCGGGAAGGCATAGCTGACCGGAATCCGGCCCGCGATTTCCCACGCGCCAAAGACCACGGCGGCAGAAACCAGCTTCAGGACCAGCGGCCGGTGCTTCACCAGGGCCGGGGTCAATCGGCCGAAGAAGTCGCGGCGGGCGGGTTTTGTGAGAGGCGGCCGTCCCTGACTTGCGGCGGTCGCCAATGTGCGTTGGCTTTGGTCGGTCATTGAGACTCTCGTTCAGGGGAAAGGGCGGCCCGGTCAGCCGGGCCGCCCCAAGGCTGGATTACTTCGCCTTGGCCGCCTCGAGCGGCGCCATGTACCAGAAGTCGTCGATGTTGAGCGACGCCGGGTCGCCTTCAAGCTGGCCGGCTTCGCTGTACCACTCCATGTCTGCCTGAGCGGCCTTCATGCCACCGCCTTCGGGGTCGTAGAGACCTCCTTTCACGGCCGCGGTATAGAAGTCGTCGAGGCTACCCAGGATCTCGGGCGGAAGCTGGCCGATCGGGCCGTCCGGGTTCGTCTCCTTCGAGATAATCGTCGGATCGGCGTTCATGTCGCGCCAGGTCGTGTAGAGCGCGTCGACGAAGATCTGTACGTCCTCTTCGTTGGCCTGGATCCAATCGAGATTCGCGAAGAGCGCCTCGTCGGATGCCTCGACCTCGAACATCTCCAGCACGTTGAACATGTCGGGGTGCTGTTCCATGATCTTGTTGGTGTTCGACAGATCGAGGATGGTCGCCTCGGCCTGTCCGGCGACCAGCGCCACGACGCGGTTCGACGATCCCGGAACATAGGAGCGTTCGCCGAACTTCATGCCGACCTTCTCCTCGATCACGTTGGCGATCGAGTCCGTGCCGCCCCCGCGCGAGTGCAGAAGGATAGGCTCGCCGTCCAGGTCGGCAAGCGTTTCGTACTTCTTCGAAGTCACCGGGAAGAACTTCAGCTTCGAGAGCTGGAAGATGATCCGCAGCGGCGCCTTCGACTTCTGCATCGCCGCGTAGGGCGTGCCGAAGCCGATGTCCATCTGGCCGGACAGAACGGCCTGGATCGCCAGCTCTTCGTCCGAGAAGGCGGTCCATTCGTAGTCGAGGCCATTGGCCTTCGCGCGCTCGAGCGCCACGAAGAAGGCGGCCATCTCGTCGGACGGCGTCTCGGCGAGCGCGATCCGTATCGTGTCGGCCTGGGCCATGCCCAGGGTCATCGCAAGCGCCACCGGCACGGCGACGGTCTTCTTCAGAAATCCTATAACGGTCATGTCTCCCCCCATTCAGGTTCGTTGTTGGGTCGTTCGGTCTTCGGGTTTCGGGTCAGTGGTCTCCGAACAGGCGTGCCGACACCGATCCGAGGTGCGCGCGCATGGCGGCATGTGCCTCGGTGGCATTGCGCGAGCGGATCGCCTGGACGATCCGGTCATGCTCGGCGAAACTGGTATGGCTCGGGGCAGGGCGGTCGGACGCGCGGACGACCGTGTCCCAGGCCACCGCGCGGCGGACCTGGTTCAACTGGTCGAAAAGCGCGAGCAGCAGCGCGTTCCCGGTGGATTCGGCGATGAGGCGGTGCAGGCTGACGTCCCACGCCTCGTAAACGTCCCAGCTTTCGGCTGCGACGGCCTTGTCGCGCGCTTCGGCGATCCGGGCGATCCCCGCATCCGAGGCGTTGATGGCAGCCTCGCGCGCGATGGCGGGCTCCAGGGCGATCCGGGCGCGCATCATGTGAAGCGGCGACACCTGGCGGGCAAGGTCGATCACGCTGGCGACGGGCGCACCCGATCCGATGGCCGACACGAAGGTGCCCTTGCCGACGTGACGCCAGATCGCGCCCTCGCGCTCGAGCGTTTCAAGCGCCTTGCGAAGCGTGTTCCGCGTCATGCCGAGACGGGTCACCAGCTCGCGCTCGGCCGGCAGCCGGTCGCCGGGGTGATAGCCGCCGTCGGTGATGAAAGCCCGCACCCGGTCCCGCGCCGCCCCCTCGGGGACGGTCGGCGGCGCCATGTCGGAAGCGTCCCAGTATTGGTTGACCAATTCTCTCATTTCGGGGATAGATTGCTCCAATCGCGGATACCGTGCAAGCAATTTGGTTGATCGGAGCGCGAAACGTCGGAATTGGTTGGGATTGATCTGCTATCGGTCAGTCCTGCTGCCACATGGAGGGAAAGGACAAACCATGAGCGACTACGCCATCGAGGCACCGAAACCCGTCACCATCCCGGTCGCGGGATCGGACAAGGTCTATCCGGTGCGCCGGGTCTACTGCATCGGCCGGAACTATGCCGCGCATACCGTCGAGATGGGGGGCGACCCGGACCGTGAAGCGCCGTTCTTCTTCCAGAAGAACCCGAACAACCTCGATGCCACGGGCCAGTTTCCCTATCCCGACAAGTCCTCCGACGTCCACCACGAGGCCGAGATCGCCGTAATGTTGAAGTCCGGCGGCACGAACATCCCTGTCGAGAAGGCGCTCGATCACGTCTACGGCTATGCCCTCGCTCTCGACATGACGCGGCGAGACCTTCAGGGCGAGCAGAAGAAGGCAGGCCGTCCGTGGGAGATCGGCAAGGCGTTCGAGCGGTCCGCGCCCGTGGGTCCGGTCCATCCGGCGTCCGAGATCGGGCACCCCGACCACGGCGCGATTTCGCTCACCGTCAACGGCGAGACGCGCCAGACCGGCGACCTCAACCAGATGATCTGGAAGGTGCCGGAAATGATCTCCTACCTCTCCGACTACTTCGAACTGGCCGCTGGCGACGTGATCCTGTCCGGCACGCCCTCGGGCGTGGGTGCCGTGCAGAAGGGCGATGTCATGGTCCTTTCGGCTGAGGGGCTGGGCGAGTTGACCGTCACGGTGGTCTGACGCGCCCGACCTTTCCGCGAAGCCGGGCCCTCGTGCCCGGCTTCGTCGTGCTCTGAGCCGGGGCGGCGTCAGTATGCCGCTGTATGCAAACGCCCCGTCGACCTTGCGCCGGAAACCGGATAAGGCAGCGCCAGACCGAATCCGAAGGGGCACGACGCCATGACCGAAGAGACCCATCCCGACATCATCTACACGAAGGTGGACGAAGCGCCCGAACTGGCCTCGGCGTCTTTCCTGCCGATCGTCCGCGCCTTCACGCAGGCAGCGGGCGTCACCATCGGCACCCGTGACATCTCGCTGGCCGGCCGCCTGATCGCCGCCTTCCCCGAGCGCCTGACCGAGGCGCAGCGCCAGACGGACGACCTCGCCGTCCTCGGCGAACTGGTCAAGAGCGCCGACGCCAACGTGATCAAGCTGCCCAACATTTCGGCCTCCGAACCCCAGCTCGTCGCCGCGCTGAAGGAACTCCAGTCGCAGGGATACGACCTGCCCGACTACCCCGAGGCTCCGCAGACGCCCGAGGAAAAGGCGATCCGCGCGAAGTACGACGCGGTCAAGGGCTCGGCGGTGAACCCGGTTTTGCGTGAAGGCAACTCGGACCGCCGCGCGGCCATCGCGGTCAAGAACTATGCCAAGGCCAACCCGCACCGGATGGGCAAGTGGTCGAAGGACAGCAAGACGAAGGTGTCCACCATGGGCGCCGACGACTTCCGCTCGAACGAGACATCCGTGACCGTCACCGCCGCCCAGGCCGGTCCCGCGAAGATCGAGATGACGGACGCCTCGGGCAAGGTCACCGTCCTGAAGGACGGCTACCAGCTTCCCACCGGAACCGTGGTCGACGCCACCTTCATGTCCGCGAAGGCGCTGCGCTCTTTCATCGAGCGCCAGATCGAGGAGACGAAGCAGGACGGCACGCTTTTTTCGCTGCACCTCAAGGCCACGATGATGAAGGTCTCGGACCCCATCCTCTTCGGCCACGCGGTTGCGGCCTATCTCGCGCCTGTCCTCGAAAAGCATGGCGCTGCGCTGAAAGAGGCGGGCTTCAACCCGAATTCCGGCTTGGGCGACCTTTTCGCACGGCTCGACGAGATGGAGAACGGCAAGGCGATCCGCGCCGAGATCGACGCGCTTCTCGCCGAACGTCCGCCGCTCTACATGGTGAACTCGGATCGTGGGATCACCAACCTGCACGTCCCCTCGGACGTGATCATCGACGCCTCGATCCCCGCGATGATCCGCGCGGGCGGCAAGGGTTGGGGACCTGACGGCAAGGAAGGCGACGCCAACTGCGTCATCCCCGATAGCAGCTACGCCGCCGTCTACGAGGAGGCCATCGACTACTTCAAGGAAACCGGCGCGCTCGACCCCTCCAAGGCAGGCACGGTCCAGAACGTGGGACTGATGGCGCAGAAGGCCGAGGAATACGGCTCTCACCCGACCACCTTCGAGATGTCGTCGGGCGGCACCGTCCGCGTCATCGCGGCGAACGGCGACGTGCTTCTGTCACACGAGGTCGAGGCGGGCGACATCTGGCGCTCGGCGTCGACGAAGGAGGCCCCGATCCGGGACTGGGTCAAGCTGGCTATCAGCCGCCAGAAGGCCGAGGGCTGCCAGGCGATCTTCTGGCTCGACAAGGACCGCGCGCACGACGCCGAGTTGATCGAATACGTGAAGCCGATGCTGGAGGACGCAGGCGTCGCCGACCGTTTCCAGATCCTCGCCCCGCGCGAGGCGACGCGCCTGTCGCTCGAGACGATCCGCAAGGGTGAGACCTCCATCGCCGTCACGGGCAACGTGCTGCGCGACTACCTGACCGACCTCTTCCCGATCCTCGAGCTTGGAACCTCGGCCAAGATGCTGTCGATCGTAAAGCTGATGAACGGCGGCGGTCTCTTCGAAACGGGCGCCGGCGGGTCGGCCCCGAAGCACGTCCAGCAGCTTGTCGAGGAGAACCACCTGAGATGGGATTCGCTCGGCGAATTCTGCGCGCTTGGCGAAAGCCTCAAGTTCCTGGGCGAGACCAAGGGCAACGACCGCGCGACCATCATGGGCAAGGCGGTGGACGCGGCGACGCAGGGCATCCTCGACGACGACCGCTCGCCCGGCCGAAAGGTCGGCGAGCCCGACAACCGCGACAGCCACTTCTGGTTCGCGCTGTACTGGGCCAAGGCGCTTGCGGCTCAGACCGAGGACGCCGACCTCGCGGCGCACTTCAAGCCGATCGCCGAGAAGCTGGAGGCGAACGCCGAGAAGATCACGTCCGAGATTGCGGCGGCACAGGGACGCGAGGCTGACCTCGGCGGCTACTACCACACCGACGGGACGAAGGCCGCGAAGGTCATGCGCCCGTCGGAGACTCTGAACGCCATCATCGGCTGACGGTTCGGGGCGCGCGCGGAGCGTACCGCGCGCGCCCCCGTCCTCTTCCGTCTCGAAACACTCCGTGGTCCGGGGCAGAGCCCCGGTCCGCGCCTCAGTCGTCCGACCGCCCGCGCGTCTCGAAACGAGGCAGCATGGCCGAGAAGTCGGTCCCGCGACCGCCTTCCGCCTCGACGAACCGACGATAAAGCTCCAGCGCTGCCCGACCCATGGGCGTGTCGGCGTCGACCGCCTCGGCCGCTTCCTGCGACAGGCCGAGGTCCTTCAGCATCAGCTCGGATGCGAAGCCCGGCTTGTAGCCGTTGTCGGCGGGCGACTTCGGTCCCACGCCCGGCGCGGGGCAATAGGCGTTCATCGTCCAGGAAGACCCCGACGAGGTCGAGACCACGTCGAACATCTTCTGGCGGTCGAGCCCCAGCTTGTCGGCCAGCGCGAAGGCCTCGCAGGTGGCGATCATCGTCACGCCGAGGATCATGTTGTTGCAGATCTTGGCCGACTGGCCCGCGCCAGCCTCGCCGCAGTGGACGGCCTTCTGGCCCATGATCTCGAAGAGCGGCAGCGCCTTGGCGAAGGCCTCCTCCGACCCGCCGGCCATGAAGGTCAGCGTCCCGGACGCAGCCCCGCCGATGCCGCCCGACACGGGCGCGTCGACGGCAAGAAGACCTGACGCCTCGGCCATCTGCGCCACCTCCCGCGCGCTCTCGACGTCGACCGTCGAGCAGTCGACGAAGGCTGCGCCCTTGTCCATTACGGGTACGATCTCGTCCGCGACGGCACGAAGGATCGCGCCGTTCGGCAACATGGTGACGACGACATCCGCACCACGCGCGGCGTCGGCGGCAGAGGCAGCCGCCGTTACGCCTTCGGGGCAGGGGGCGGCAAGGTCGAAGCCCGTCACCTCGTGGCCTGCCGCGACGAGGTTCGCCGCCATCGGCGCACCCATGTTGCCAAGGCCGATGAAACCGATCTTCATTGCGGGATCTCCTCGAAGTCCTGTGTCCTGTCGTCGAAAGGTCTCAGCATCGCGTCGACATCGGCTTCCTTCACGGCGTGGAGCGAGGCGTGCCGCCAGCGGGGCGACCTGTCCTTGTCGATGATCTGCGCGCGGATACCCTCGACGAAGTCCCCTTCCAGCAACGACCGCGCCGCTGCCCGGAATTCCAGCGCGATGGCCTGACGAACGGTCCCGAACGCGCGCGCGCGGCGGATCACGCGAAGGGACGTGTGCATCGCGAGTGGCGAGTTACGACCAAGCGCCTTGCGCGCGGCCTCGGCCACGGCGCCTTCTTCCGTCTCGAGGGCGGCCGCGATGGCGGGCACGTCGTCCGCCGAGAACGCGCGGTCGATCATCGCCTGGGCGGTCGCGAGTGGGCCGTCCATCGCCGTCGTTGCCTTGTCGGCCAGGCCATCGGTCGACCCCGTCTCGCACAGGTCCGACTTCAGCGTCGCCCACTGAGCCTGGGGGATGTGAAGGTCGGCGAAGCCCGCGCGAAGCGCGTCTGCCGCGCCCATCCTTGCGCCGGTGAGGCCCAGGAACTCTCCCATCCGGCCCGGTGCGCGGGACAGAAGGAAGCTGCCGCCCACGTCGGGGATGAGGCCGATGGTGCACTCCGGCATGGCGATCTGCGTCGTCTCTCCCGCGATGCGGTGGCTGGCGTGGCCGGCGAGGCCGACGCCGCCGCCCATGACGAAGCCCTGCATGAAGACGACGACGGGCTTGCGGTAGGTCGCGATCCGGTCGTTCAGCTCGTACTCGTGCCGCCAGAACTCCACCGTCTCGCGGCCCTTGTTGCCGGTGGCGTCAGCGTGGATGCGCGCCAGGTCGCCGCCGGCGCAGAAAGCGAGGCCGCCCTCGGCGTCGAGGATCACCAGCGCCACGCCGTCGTCGTCCGCCCAGCTGTCGAGCGCGTCGAGGATCGCGAGCGACATCTCGTAGGACAGCGCGTTCAGGGCCTCGGGCCGGGTCAGGGTGATGCGACCGGCGCGGCCCTGAGTTCGGATATGGACCTCGTTCACGCCCGGGCCTTCAGCATGTCGCGCGCCACGATCAGCCGCATGATCTCGTTCGTGCCCTCGAGAATCTGGTGGACCCGCAGGTCGCGGACGATCTTCTCGATGCCGTAGTCGGCGAGATAGCCATAGCCGCCGTGAAGCTGGAGGCAGTCGTTCGCCACCTCGAAGGCCCGGTCGGTGACGAACATCTTGGCCATGGCGCAGTGGCGGGTGGCATCCGGAGAGCCCGTGTCCAGCTTCCACGCCGCCTGGCGCAGCAACACGCGCGCGGCCTGCAGCTTGACCTCGGCCTCGGCCAGCCGGAACTGTAGCGCCTGAAAGCGGTCGAGCGTTTGCCCGAATGCCTTCCGCTCGCCCATGTAGGTGACGGTGCGGTCCAGCGCCTCCTGCGCCGCGCCGAGGGCGGTGGCGGCGATGTTCAGCCGCCCGCCGTCGAGGCCGGCCATCGCGTAGGCAAAGCCGCGCCCCTCGTCGCCGATGAGGTTCTCCGCCGGGACCTGCGCGGCGTCCAACTGCACCTGCCGCGTCGGCTGCGCGCGCCAGCCCATCTTGTCCTCGAGCTTGCCGAAGGACAGGCCGTCGGTCCCGTCCTCGATGACGATGGCCGAGATGCCGCGGGCACCGTCCTCGCCCGTCCGGGCCATGACGATATAGGCGTCCGAATAGCCTCCGCCCGAGATGAAGGCCTTGGTGCCGGTCAGCGACCAGCCCTCGTTCGTCTTCTCGGCCTTCGTGCGAAGCGCCGCGGCGTCCGAGCCGGATCCGGGCTCGGTCAGGCAATAGGAGAAGACCGTCTCCATCCGGCACATCCCCGGCAGCAGGCGCGCCTTCAATTCGTCCGAGCCGTAGCGGTCGATCATGCCGCCGCACATGTTGTGGATCGACAGGAAGGCCGCGACCGAAGGACAGGCCATCGCCAAAGCCTCGAAGACGAGCGTGGCGTCGAGGCGGGACAGGGCCGATCCGCCGTAATCGTCCGAGACGTAGATGCCGCCCAGTCCCAGCTCGGCCGCCTTCGTCCAGAGATCGCGCGGAATGTCGCCCGTCTTTTCCCAATCGAGGGCATGGGGGGCGATCTCGGCCCGCCCGAAGGCGTGCGCCATGTCGAAGATGGCGGTCTGTTCCTCGGTCAGCGCGAAATCCATGCGCGATCCTCCCCTGACCTCTTGAGACATGGCCGGGCAGGGCCCGTCAAGTGCAGCGGGCGCCTCAGGCGGGCTCCCACGAGAAGACCTCCGCCGAGGTGTCGAGGGGTGTGAAGGCGGTCTCGAATTGGGGAAACACTCGATCGAGGATGCTCTCGGTCGTCCAGCCGTCCGAGGAATGCGCTGTGCGCACCGGACGGTGCTGGCTGAAGAGATAAAGCTCGTCGGCGCGTGCGCCGAAGATCTGCCCCGTGACGGTCGATCCGGGCGCGAGGAGCGCAGCCACGAACGGCGCGATCCGGTCGGGGTCGAGGGCGCGCAGACGCTCGAGGCGCCCGATCTCTTCGGGCGTCCGCGCGGGAATCGAGTCGATCATGCGCGTGCCCGCGCAGGGGGCCACCGCGTTCGAGCGCACGCCGAAGCGCGCCATGTCGAGTGCAATGGACTTCGAGAGCCCCGCGATGCCGAGCTTGGCGGCGGAATAGTTCGCCTGGCCGAGGTTGCCGATCAGCCCGCTGGTCGACGTCATGTGGACGTAGCCGCCCGAGCCCTGCTCGCGGAAGTGGGGTGCTGCGGCGCGGGCGACGTTGAAGCTGCCTTTCAGGTGGACGGCGATGACGGCGTCGAAATCAGCCTCGGTCATCTTGTGGAACAGGACATCGCGCAGGATGCCCGCGTTGTTCACCACCGCGTCGATCCGCCCGAAGGTTTGGAGCGCTGCGCCGACCATCGCATGTGCGCCGTCCCAGTCGGCGACCGAATGGCCGTCCGCGATGGCCTGTCCGCCCGCCGCGCGGATCTCGTCGACCACCTGCGCCGCAGGGGAGGCGTCGCCGCCCTCGCCCGACAGCGAAGCGCCGAGGTCGTTGACCACCACTGCCGCACCCTGCCGCGCGAGTTCGAGCGCGATGCCTCGCCCGACGCCGCGACCCGCGCCCGTGACGAGGGCGACCTGTCCGTCCATCAGTCCCATGCGCGGACCTTTCGGCGCGACCTGCAAAGGTGCGTATTTCTCGCAAGATGAAGGGGAAGGGTCACGCTTCCAGTCCTGCCGAGGCCAGGAGACGCCGCGCGCGTTTCAGGTGCGGGATGTCGATCATCTGGCCGTCGATGCCCACTGTGCCAAGGCCCGGCGTCTCGGCGAAGGCCGCGACGATGCGGCGGGCCAGGGCGATATCTTCCTCGCTCGGCGCATAGGCGGCCTCGATCACGGCCACCTGCGCGGGATGGATCGCCATCTGGCCGGCGAACCCGTCGCGCCGCGCCGCGCGGGCCGACCGGCCCAAGCCCTCTGCATCGCGAAAGTCGGTATAGACGGTGTCGATGGCGGGCACGCCCGCGTTCGCGGCGGCAAAGAGCGTGAGCGCGCGGGCGGTGGCGTAGGGGCCGGTCCAGTCGCCGTCGGCGCGCGTGGCGGTTGCGCCGAGAACGGCGCTCAGGTCCTCCGCGCCCCAGGTGAGCGCGGCGAGGCGAGGATGCGCGGGCGCATAGGACGCCAGCGCGAAGAGGGCGGCGGGGGTCTCGGTGACGATGGGGAGAATGCGCGTCGATCCGGCCTCGATCGCTGACTTGCGTTCAAGTCCGTCGAGCATCGCGGACAGCCTTGCGATATCTTCGCCGCCGGACGCCTTCGGCAGCATGATCCCGGTCAGTCCGGCGCGAACGGCGGCGGCAAGGTCGTCCTGGGCGAGGCCGCTGTCCAGCGGGTTGATCCGGACCCAGATTGACGGACCGTCGGCGCTGGAGGTCGCTTCGATCAACTCCGGCAGTCCAGCCCGGGCCTCCGCTTTGCGGTCGGGTCCTACGCTGTCTTCAAGGTCGAGGATGAGGCCTGCCGCACCCGAGGTTCGGGCCTTGGCGGCCTTCGCGGGGCTGTCCCCGGGCACGAAGAGAAGTGACGTCAGGCGCGGGGTGTCCATGCCTGCATGGAACCCCATCCGCGCGGCGAAGGCTAGAGGGCGGACGGGACGCCTTGCTTCCGCGGGCGCGACCGTTCATTCATTTCCCATGAGTGTGCCTTTCCCCGACAGCAAGACGCTGGACCGCCATGGCGAGGGCAGGGTCGCTTCGTGAGGATCGCAAGTCACATCAGTCCGCGCTCCGAGACCTTCGCCGAGAACGAGGCCGCGATGCGCGCGCACCTGGCCGAGGCGGAGGCGGCGGCCGAGGTGGCGCTGGCCGGGGGCGGTCAGAGGGCGCGTGAGCGGCACTTGTCTCGGGGCAAGATGCTGCCCCGCGACCGGGTGCAGAACCTTCTCGATCCCGGCTCGCCGTTCCTCGAGATCGGGCTTCTGGCGGCGCATGGTCTTTATGGCGGCGAGATCGCGGCGGCGGGCGCTATTGCGGGCGTGGGCCGGGTTTCGGGGCGCGACGTGATGGTCCTTGCCAACGACGCGACCGTGAAGGGCGGCACCTACTATCCGCTGACGGTCAAGAAGCACCTCCGCGCGCAGGAGATCGCGGCCGAGAACCGGCTGCCCTGCATCTACCTCGTCGACTCGGGCGGCGCGAACCTGCCGAACCAGGACGAGGTCTTCCCCGACCGCGATCACTTCGGGCGCATCTTCTTCAACCAGGCGCGCATGAGTGCCGAGGGCATTCCCCAAATCGCTGTCGTGATGGGCTCCTGCACCGCCGGTGGGGCCTATGTGCCGGCGATGAGCGACGAGACGGTGATCGTGCGGAACCAGGGCACGATCTTCCTTGCCGGACCGCCTCTCGTGAAGGCGGCGACGGGCGAGGAGGTGACGTCCGAAGATCTGGGTGGCGGCGAGATGCACACCCGTCTGTCCGGTGTGGCCGACCATCTGGCCGAGGACGACGCCGATGCGCTTCGGATCGCGCGGCGGATCGTGGCGAACCTCGGCCTGGAGACGGCGGCGGCGATCCGGCGCGAGACGCCCGAGGACCCGGCCTATGACCCGGCCGAGATCATGGGCCTTGTCTCGGCCGATCCGCGCGTGCCCTACGACATCCGCGAGGTGATCGCGCGCATCGTCGACGGCAGTCGGTTCGACGAGTTCAAGACGCGCTTCGGCGAGACGCTGGTGACGGGGTTCGCCCACCTTCACGGCATCCCTGTGGGGATCGTGGCGAACAACGGCGTCCTCTTCTCGGACAGCGCGCAGAAGGGGGCGCACTTCATCGAACTGTGCAGCCAGAGGAAGGTGCCGCTGGTCTTTCTTCAGAACATCACCGGCTTCATGGTGGGCCGTCAGGCCGAAGAGGGCGGCATCGCACGTCACGGGGCGAAGATGGTGACGGCGGTTTCCACCACCGCCGTGCCCAAGGTGACGATGATCGTCGGCGCGTCTTACGGCGCGGGCAACTATGGCATGGCGGGGCGCGCCTTCGGACCGCACTTCCTCTGGTCCTGGCCGAACAGCCGTATCGCCGTCATGGGGGGCGAGCAGGCGGCGCGGACGCTGGCCATCGTCAGGCGGCGGGCGATGGAGGCGCGGGGCGAAAGCTGGTCCGATGCCGAAGAGGCGGCCTTCCGCGCACCGACCGAAGAGATGTTCCGCTCCCAAAGCCATCCGCTTTACGCTTCGGCCCGACTCTGGGACGACGGCATCGTCGATCCCAGGAAAAGCCGCGAGGTTCTGGCGCTGTCGCTGTCGGCCACGCTCAACGCGCCGATCGGGGACACCCGCTTCGGCCTCTTCAGGATGTGAGGCGCCATGCCGGTTACGGTCTTCACGGGAGACATCACGACGATGAAGGTCGATGCCATCGTCAACGCGGCGAATCCGTCGCTTCTGGGCGGAGGCGGCGTCGACGGCGCGATCCACCGGGCGGCCGGACCGGGGCTTCTCGCGGAGTGCCGGACGCTCGGCGGCTGCGAGACGGGGCAGGCCAAGCTGACGTCCGGATATGACCTTCCGGCGAAGTATGTGATCCATGCCGTGGGACCGGTCTGGAGAGGGGGCGACGCCGATGAGGAGGAGCTTCTCGCCTCGTGCTATCGCGTCTCGCTGATGCTGGCCGAAGCGGCCGACTGCGAGTCCATCGCCTTCCCGGCGATCTCGACCGGCGTCTACGGCTTCCCCGTCGGGCTGGCCGCGAAGATCGCGGTCGAAGAGGTCGCGGGATCGCCTCTCGACGTGCGGCTGGTGGCCTTCGGTCCCGAGGCCGAAGCGGCGCTGAAGGCGGCGATGCGCGAGGAAGGGCTCGATGCCGATTAGGAAGCTCCTGATCGCGAACCGGGGCGAGATCGCCTGCCGCGTGATCCGCACCTGTCGTGAGTTGGGGATTGCGACGGTGGCCGTGCATTCGGACGCCGATGCAGGCGCGCTGCATGTCCGGATGGCGGACGAGGCGGTGCGGATCGGTCCCGCGCCTGTCGCCGAGAGTTATCTCCGCGCCGAGGCCATCCTCGAGGCCGCGCGCGCCACGGGGGCCGATGCGATCCATCCCGGCTATGGTTTCCTGTCGGAGAACCCGGCCTTCGTCGAGGCTGTCGACGCGGCGGGGTTGACCTTCGTCGGTCCTCCCGCCTCGGCGATCCGCGCCATGGGACTGAAGGACAAGGCCAAGGCGCTGATGGAGGACGCCGGCGTGCCGGTCGTGCCCGGTTATCACGGCGAGATGCAGGACGCCGCCTATCTTGCCGGAAAGGCGTCCGAAATCGGCTACCCCGTGCTCATAAAGGCGCGCGCGGGCGGCGGCGGGAAGGGGATGCGGCTGGTCGAGCGTGACGGCGACTTCGCCGAGGCTCTGGAAGGCGCCCGGCGTGAGGCTCAGGCGAGCTTTGGCGACCCTGCCTGCCTCGTCGAGAAATACATCCAGACCCCGCGTCACATCGAAGTGCAGGTCTTCGGCGATGCACACGGCAACGTCGTTCACCTCTTCGAGCGCGACTGCTCGCTTCAGCGCCGGCACCAGAAGGTGATCGAGGAGGCGCCTGCACCCGGCATGACGCGAGAGTTGCGCCAGCGGATGGGGGACGCCGCCGTCGCCGCCGCCCGCGCCGTGGGCTATGTCGGCGCGGGCACGGTCGAGTTCATCGTCGATGGCGCGCGCTTTCCCGACCCCGACGCCTTCTGGTTCATGGAGATGAACACCCGCCTTCAGGTCGAGCATCCGGTGACCGAGGCGGTGACGGGGCTCGACCTGGTGGCGCTCCAGATCGCGGTGGCGGAGGGGCAGGCGCTGCCCTTTTCGCAAGGCGACTTGCGGCTGACGGGACATGCGGTGGAGGCGCGGCTCTATGCAGAGGATGCTTCGGCGGGCTTCCTTCCCGCGACGGGCCGTCTCGATGTGCTGCGCTTCGGCGGGGGCGTCCGGGTCGACACCGGCGTGGAGGAGGGCGACGCGGTGACGCCCTTCTACGATCCGATGATCGCCAAGCTGATCGCGCATGGTCCCGACCGGGCCAGTGCGGTGCGGTCGCTTGTCCGCGCGCTGGACGAGACGCTTGTTGCGGGGTCGGTGACGAACCGGGGTTTCCTGTCGCGGCTTCTGTCGGACGAGGACGTGGCGGCGGGACGGGTCGACACCGGACTGATCGCGCGAAAGGGCGAGACGCTGACGGCAGAGCCCGAGGCGGAGGCGCTGGATTTCGCCTTGGCGGCGCTGGCCGTTCTGACTTCGGGCGACCATGCCTTCCGCGACTTCCGCCTCTTCGGTCCGGCGCGGCAGTCGGTGGCCTTCGAGACAGGCGGCGTCACGGTCGAGACGGACGGCGCGCGGCGGTCGGTCGAGACACCGTTCGGGTCGGTCGCCTTCGAGTGCGTGACGCGGGAGGGCGAGCGCCTTGCCTTCGTCTCGGGTGGCGTCTCCGGGGTGGCAGGAGCGGTGATGACGCGAAGCGGCGTCCTCGTCCGCCGCGACGCCGGGCAGCATCATTTCGCCTTCGCCACGGACAAGGCCGGTGCGGGGGCGGCGACGGCCGACACCGTCCTCGCGCCGATGCCGGGGCTTGTCACTCAGGTCCGCGCCGAGGCCGGGCAGGAGGTGGCCGAGGGCGACACGCTGGCCATCCTCGAGGCGATGAAGATGGAGCATAGGCTCACCGCGCCGCGCGCGGGGCGGGTGGCCGAGGTGACGGTGGCAAAGGGCGCGCAGGTGGCGCAGGGCGACCTTCTGGTGCGGCTCGACCCGGCCGAGGATTGACCCCGGCCCGCGAGCGGGCAGAGTGTCGGCGAGACAGCGGAGGAACCCATGTCCGATCCCATCTACATCTGCGGCGCGGCGCGCACCCCCTTGGGCGCTTTTCAGGGCGCTTTCTCGGGCGTGCCTGCGACTGAACTGGGCGCCCGCGCCATCGCGGCGGCACTGGCGGATGCGGGTCTCGCCCCGGACGACGTGGGCGAGGTCCTCATGGGCAACGTCCTGTCTGCCGGTCTGGGACAGGCACCCGCCCGGCAGGCGGCACTTGGCGCTGGGCTGCCGGCGTCGGTGCCCTGCACGACCGTCGCCAAGGTCTGCGGCTCGGGCATGAAGACGGTGATGCAGGGCCACGACGCGATCCGCGCGGGCTCGGTCGGCTTGGTCGTGGCAGGCGGGATGGAGAGCATGACGGGTGCGCCCTACCTGCTGCCGACGGGCCGGAGCGGGGCGCGGATCGGGCATGTGGGGCTGATGGACCACATGATGCTCGACGGGCTCGAGGACGCCTATGACATCGCCCCTAACGGCACCCGCCGCAGCATGGGCTCCTTCGGCGAGGACTGCGCCGAGAAGTACCAGTTCACCCGCGGCGACCAGGACGCCTATGCCATCGAGAGCGTGACGCGGGCCAAGCGTGCGTCTGAAGACGGGTCGTTCGACTGGGAGATCGCGCCGGTCACGGTCAAGGGGCGCAAGGGAGACACGGTCGTGTCGCGTGACGAGGGGCCGGACCGCATCGATCCCGCGAAGATCCCGTCGCTGAGACCCGCCTTCCGCAAGGACGGCACCATCACGGCGGCGTCCTCGTCCTCGATCAACGACGGGGCTGCGGCGCTGGTGCTGGCGTCAGCGTCGGAGGCGGAGCGACTAGGATTGGAGCCGATAGCGCGGATCGTCGGCCATGCGGCCTATGCGGGCGAGCCTGGATGGTTCACGACCGCCCCTGTCTACGCCAAGCAGCGGCTGTTCGAGACGACCGGCTGGTCGACCGACGACGTGGACCTCTTCGAGATCAACGAGGCCTTCGCCTGCGTGCCTATGGCGTCGATGCGCGAGCTTGGCATCGAGCACGAGCGGCTGAACGTCAACGGCGGCGCGGTGGCGCTCGGCCACCCCATCGGGGCTTCGGGTGCGCGGATCCTCGTGACGCTTCTCGGCGCGATGCGGGCGCGGAACGCAAGGCGCGGCGTGGCCTCGATCTGCATCGGCGGCGGCGAGGCGACGGCCATCGCGCTGGAACGGGTCTGATGGCGCGGCGGATCGGCGTCTTCACCGGCAGCCGGTCGGAATACGGGCTGTTGCTGCCGGTCCTGCGGGCCATCGACGCGCATTCTGCGCTGGAGCTCGTGCTGATCGAGGGCATGGGCCGCGACCCCGCCGACGCGCCCGAGTTCAGGGCTGCGGCGACAGTGCCTGTGAAGCGCGACGATGAGAGCGCAGCGTCGACCCCTCGCGCCATCGGGCGGGCGGTCCTGGGCGTGACGGATGCTCTGGAGCGGCTGAGGCCGGACGCCCTGGTGATCTACGGTGACCGCTTCGAAGCCTTCGCGGCGATGATCGCGGCGACCCAGATGAGGGTGCCGACGGCGCATATCGAGGGGGGCGACCTGACGCAGGGCGGGACGCTCGACGACGTGGTGCGCCACGCGATGACGAAGCTCGCGCATATCCACTTCACGACGAACGCCGAGGCCGCGGGGCGGGTGCGGATGATGGGCGAGGAGCCCTGGCGCATCCACGACGTGGGGTTCCCGCCGATCGACCTGATCCGGACGGGGGACTTCGCGCCGCCCGGGCGGGTCGTGGAGGAGCTGGGACTGGACGAGGCGAGGCCGCTGGTCCTGTTCACGCTTCACCCGATCAGCACCTCGCCGGACAAGGCGGGGGAGGAGATTGCGGCCTGTCTCGACGCGCTTGAACGGGCGCGGACGGACCTCGGGGCGCAGCTTGTCCTGACCCATCCGAACGGCGATCTCGGCTCGGCGGCCATCGTCGCGGCGCTGGAGGGGGTCGCGGGGCGGGACGGCGTCACCCTGCGGCGAAGCCTCGGGCGATGGCTCTATCACGGCGTACTGAACTGGTGCGGGCGCGTCGGGCGCGGTGTCTGCGTCGGCAATTCGTCGTCCGGTCTGAAGGAGACGCCCGCCTTCGCCTGTCCCGCCGTCGACATCGGCCCGAGGCAGGACGGGCGGCTCAGGGGCGAGAACGTGCTGCACGTGCCCTGCGAGGCCGATGCGATCTTCGGCGCGATCCGGACTTCGCTGACGGATGAGGCCTTCCGTGCGCGCGTGGCGGCGGCGGAGAACCCTTATGGCAAGGGGGATGCCGGGCCGTCCATCGCGCGGGTGCTGGCCGGATTGGATCTGGGCGATCCGGGATTGGTGGCCAAGCGGACGGTCTTTCCGGAAAGGTGAGAGTGGGGGCTCTGCCCCCACACCCCGGGATACTTGTGGACCAGTGAAAGCCGAAAGGTCAGTCGAACTTCGGCAGCCCGTTCACCCGTGCGATGAAGTCGGCCAGCATCGGGACGTAGCGGTCCGCTTCTCCGGCGGCGTCCATCGCGGCGAAGGCGTTCTTCACCGCCGACTGCATCGGGTTCACCGCGCCGACCGAGACGGCGAGGTTGGCGAGATAGGCCATGTCTTTGTGCGCGTTGGAGATCGAGAAGCGGTGCGCGTTCTCGTCCTGCTCGAGCGTCCATTTCATGAAGGTCTCGTAGAAGCCGTTCGACAGGCGGCCGGGGCGGATGACGCTGTCGACCTGCTGCGCCGTCAGACCCGACTTGCGCGCGATGGCCAGCGCCTCGGCGTAGAGGGCGGCATAGCCCATGCCGATGAAGTTGTTGATGAGCTTCATCTTGTGGCCGAGGCCCGTCGGTCCGAGGTGGACGATGACGCCGGCCCAGGTCTCGATCACGGGCCTGATGCGGTCGAAGACCTCCGGATCGGCGCCGACCATGGCGTCGAGCGTCCCGGCCCAGGCTTCCTTGGGCGTGCGCGAGAGCGGCGCGTCGGCGAAGTGGCCCCCGGCGGCCTTCGTCTCCTCGGCGAGGGTCAGGGTCGAGACCGGGTCGGAAGTCGAGCAGTCGACGATGACAGCGCCGGGTCGGAGGGCAGAGAGGAGGCCGGTGTCGCCGCGAAGCGTCGCCTCGACCTGGGGGCTGCCGGTGACGCAGAGAAAGACGATGTCGCAGGCCTCGGCCATCTCGCGCGGTGTCGAAACCTCGACGGCGCCCCGACCGATCAGGTCGTCGACCGCCTCGCGCTTGCGGTGCGCCATGACGCGAAGGGGATAGCCCTTCTCGACGATGTTCTTCGCCATGCCGTGACCCATGAGGCCAAGTCCGATGAAGCCGATGGTGGGGTCTGTCATGCCGCTGCCTCCCTGTAGAGGAGGACATTGTTCACGGAACGGCGCGGGGCATCAAGCGATGCCTCAGGTGATGAAGCCGATGCCCGCACAGGTGATGCAGCGGCAGACCTTGCTGCCGTAACAGGCGGTGCAGCGGATGTAGACCGGTTCGCCGAGCGCGCTGCGGCTGGTGGCGGTCCGGCCTTGCCCGCCGCAGGACCGGCAGGCAGACCGCCCCGTTCCATGGCAGCGGTGGCAGCGCCGCTCGACCGGCTTCTCCGGACGCGGCTTCCGGTACGGTCGTTCCAGTTCGAACATGGGTGGCATCCTCGCCGATTATGACCCGCCGGCGAGGATTTTGCGGCAATGCGTCAGCAATGTGGCGGCATTGAGGTGCGATGGCGGCAGTTGCCGCAAAGTCATCCTACCCGCGTTCGATGAAGCCCTTCATGCGCGCCAGCGCCTCGCGAATGTTGTCCTGCGAATTGGCGTAGCTGAGGCGGATGTAGCCCTCGCCCAGGATGCCGAAGTCGGGGCCGCCGATGGTGGCGACGCCCGGCCCTTCAAGGAGGTCGGAGGCAAGTTGCTTGGCCTTCCGGCCCGTCGCCTTGATGTTCGGGAAGGCGTAGAAGGCGCCCTTGGGCACGATGCAGGAGACGCCCTCGATCCCGTTCAGCAGGTCGACGACCAGTTTCCGGCGGGCGTCGAACTCGGCCACCATCTTTCCGACCGCGTCCTGCGGGCCGGTCAGCGCTTCAAGTGCGGCGTATTGCGAGGGCGCGTTGACGCAGGACCAGCAGTTGACGGCGAGCTTGCGGGCGTTGTCGTAGAGCTTCTGCGGCCAGACCGAGTAGCCGAGGCGCCAGCCGGTCATGGCATAGGTCTTGGACCAGCCGTTGAGCAGGATCAGGCGGTCGCGGATCTCGGGGTAGTTCAGGAGCGTGACGTGCTCCTCGCCGTCGTAGAGCATCTGGTCGTAGATCTCGTCGGACATGATGGCGACGTCGGGCCAGTCGGCGAGACCGGCGACCAGCTTGTCGACTTCGGCCTTGGGCGTGACACCGCCGCAGGGGTTGGCGGGCGAGTTGACGATGATGAGGCGGCTCCGGTCGGTGAGGAGGCCGAGGGTTTCTTCGGCCGAGAAGGCGAAGCCGTTCTCCTCGCGGATCGGGATGGGGATGGGGGTGGCGCCGGTGAACTCGATCATCGAGCGATAGATCGGGAAGCCGGGGTCGGGGTAGAGGATCTCGGCCCCCGGTTCGCCGAACATCAGGATGGCGGCGAACATGGTGACCTTGCCGCCGGGGACGATCAGCACGTTGTCGGGGCTGACCGTCGCGCCGAAGCGTCGGTCGAGGTCGGCCGCCACCGCCTCGCGCAGGGGCAGGATGCCGGTCGCGGGGGTATAGCCGTGGTGTCCGTCGCGGATCGCCTTGATGGCGGCCTCGGTGATGTTGCCGGGCGTCGGGAAGTCGGGCTGGCCGATGCCGAGGTTGATGACGTCCTTGCCTTTCGCGGCAAGGGCGCCGGCGCGGGCGAGGACGGCGAAGGCGTTCTCTTCGCCGATGCGGTCGAAGCCGGGAATGGTGTGAAGCATGTTGACCTCGGTGTCAGGCTGTGTGGCTGGCGCCGGGGGAGCGCTGCTCCCCCGGACCGCCTCGGCGTATTTCGGGCAGGATGACGGACATCAGTAGGTCGCGCGGCCGCCCGAGATGTCGAAGACGGCGCCGGTTGTGAAGGAGCATTCCTCGGAGGCGAGCCAGGCGACCATGTTGGCGATTTCCTCGACCTCGACGAAGCGGCCGCGGGGGATCTTGGACAGCATGAACTGGATGAATTCCTCGGTGAGCTGTTCGAGGATCGGCGTGTTGGCGGCGGCGGGTGTGACGCAGTTGACCGCGATATCGTGGGTCGCGACCTCCTTGCCGATGGCCTTGGTGAAGCCGATGACGCCCGCCTTCGAGGCGGCGTAGTGGCTGGCCTTGGGGTTGCCTTCCTTGCCCGCGACCGAGGCGATGTTGACGATGCGCCCGTAGTTCTGCGCCTTCATGGCCGGAATGACGGCCTTGTTGGTGTGGAAGGTGCCGGTCAGGTTCACCGCCATGATGCGATCCCACATCGCGGTGTCGTAGTCCTCGACCAGCGCCACGTTGCCCGCGATGCCGGCCGAATTCACCAGGATGTCGATGCGGCCGAAGCGGGCGAGGGTCGCGTCGCGGGCGGCCGCGACGGAAGCCCAGTCCGCCACGTCGCAGGTGAAGGCCTGGGCATCGCCGTCGATCTCGCGGGCCACATGCGCGGCCTTGTCGGGATCGAGGTCCCAGAGAGCGATGGTCGCGCCCGAGACGGCGAGACGGTGCGCGACGGCGCGGCCGATGCCCATTGCGCCCCCGGTGACGACGGCGATGCGGCCGTCGAGATCGTATCGGTTCATGTGTCCTCCCCGCGGGGCAGGATCGCGCCCCGGTGCTGCACTACTTGTGAGGCAAGCGCATGGCCTGCCGCAAGGGCTTCCGCCTCGGAGACGCCGGTGAGGCGCGCGCCGAGGTATCCGCCGTTGAAGCTGTCGCCGGCGGCAGTCGAGTCGACGACACGCGGCGCGGGCGGGCAATCGGGGCAGGTGGCGCCAGAGAGCGAGAGCGGCCCCTCGGCGCCCCGCTTGAGCGCGCCCCCCGCTACGCCCCAGCCGTGGAGGCGGTCGATCACGGCCTGCGCGTTTTCGTCGCCGTAGAGCGCGATCTCGTCGTCGAGGCTCGGCAAGCCGATGTCGCAGGTGCGCCAGGCGCGCTCGATGGCGTCGCGCGCGGTAGCCGCGTCGGGCCAGAGGCGCGGGCGGTAGTTCGAGTCGAAGATGACGCATCCGCCGTCGGCGCGGTAGTTTGCGAGCCAGTCGAGGAACCGCCCTCTCGCCTCGTTGGGCAGGACGGCGATCGAGATGGCGGAGTGGTAGATGACGTCGAACGTCGCCATCGCCTCCAGGTCCGGGCCCGGCGCGTCGAAGTAGGTCCGGTAGGCCGAGCGGTCGCGCCAGTAGTGGAAGGACCTCTCGCCGCCCGCGTCGGTCGAGATGGCATAGAGGCCGGGCAGGCGGTCGTCGCTTTCGGTGACGAAGTCGTCCGAAATGCCTTCGTCCCGCAGCCTCTCGCGGATCATCGCGCTGAAGCGGTCGCGGCCGAGGCGTGTGGCGTAGGCGACCTCGAGTTCGGACGCGGAGCGCTTCAGGTAGACGGCGGTGTTGTAGGTGTCGCCCGCAATGCCGACCGAGGCCCGCGTCGGGTCGGCCGCCTCAAGCGACAGCTCCACCATCACCTCGCCCAGGCAGAGGACGCGCGTCATCGCCGCCGCTCCCGCCACCAGATCAGGAGACCCGAGGCGATGATGATGGACGCACCCACCAGGGTCGGCATGTCCGGAACGGTGCCGAAGACGATGAAGCCCGCGATGGTGACGTAGAGGATGAAGACATAGGAGAAGGGCATAAGCACGCCCGCCTCGGCATGGGCGTGGGCGCGCGAGAAGATTTCATGCCCGGCCCAGGCCGAGACGCCGATGCCGAACATCAGGCACCAGCCGAGAGCCGTGTCGGGCGAGGTCCAGGCGGCCAGGGCGAAGGGGGCCAGGACGACGGTGCCCACTGCCCCCGCCGCGACCTGCATGGTCTGCGTGGCGATCCGGCCCGAGAGCTTGCGGGTCAGGATCGAGAACAGCGCCAGGCCCGTCGCGTTGCCGAGGACGAGGAGCGTCGCCCAGTGGAATTCGGCGCCGAAGGGGCGGATGACGATGACGACGCCGATGAAGCCGAGGACCACGGCAAACCAGCGCCAGGGGCCGACCCTTTCGCCCAGGAGCGGCACGGCAAGGGCGGTGACGAGGATGGGCGAGGAGTTGGCGATGGTCGCCGTCACCGTCAGCGGAAGGTACTTGAGCGCGATGAAGTTGAGGATCGTCGTCATCACCAGAAGCGAGCCGCGCACGACGACCAGCATCATGTCGCCCCGGCTGTGAAGCCCCGCCACGCTGCCGCGCGCGAGGCCAACCCCCACCGACACCGCCAGCGAGACGGCATAGCGCAGGAAGGCGAGCTGGAGCGCGGGAATGCCTGCCAGCACCAGCCATTTGACGGTGGTGTCCGTCACCGCAAAGAACGCCCAGGTCCCCAGCATCATCAGGATGCCGAGGCCGATGCGGTCGTCGCGGATGTCGAGGGCGGGTGCGGCCATCCTCAGCCGAACCAGCGGGCGTAGCTGTCGACCATCTGGGGCACGAGATCGTCGCCGTGGCCGTCCTCGACGGCGCGGCCGATGGCCTCCTTGGCACCCTTGGCCATGATCGAGCTGCGGCCGAAGTCGCTGACCATCCGGTCGTAGTAGCTGACGTCCTTGAGCGCGTTGCGGACCGAGAAGGACAGCTTCGTGGGGTCTCCGTCGACGGCGTAGGCCTTGATGAAGTCCATCATGCCGGACCCGTTCGGACCGGCGGACAGCACGTTGTAGAGGCTTTCGCGCGGGACGCCGGCGATGTCGCAGGCGGCGAAGGCCTCGGAGAGCGCGTTGACCGAGGCCATGGCGTAGAAGTTGTTGATAAGCTTGATCGTGTGTCCCGCGCCGAGGGGCCCCAGGTGGAAGATGTTCTCGCCCAGGTCCTGAAGCACGGGGCGCACCCGCTCGAAGGTCGCTTCGTCGCCTGCGCCCATGATGTTGAGCTTGCCCTCGCGCCCGTGGGTCGGCGTCCGGCCGAGCGGCGCGTCGAGCATGGTGGCGCCCTTCGCGGCGACCTCTTTGCCGAGGGCCACGGTCGAGCCGGGAAGCGAGGTGCCGAAGTCGATCACGACCATGCCGTCGGACAGCCCGGCGATGACGCCGTCTTCGCCCCGCATCCGCGCCTCGACGTGGTCCGAGGTGCCCATGCAGAGCATGACGATGTCGGCGGCTTCGGCCAGATCGCGGGCCGTTGCGGCCTCGTTGGCGCCCCGCGCGGTGGCGGCGTCGACGCCGGTGCGGTTCACGTTGCCAAGGACGGTGAGGGTGTGCCCCTTGTCCAGAAGGCGCTGCACCATGGCCGAGCCCATGAGCCCAAGTCCGATGAATCCGATGTGTGTCATGGGGTCGTCTCCTCTGCTGTTTCCGTGGTGAGCGCGGCCGCCATCCGGCCAAGCTCGTCGCTGCATTTTGCGCCCGAACCGTTGCCGCCTGCCGCCACGATGAGGCGGGGCGAGAGGCGGCGGATCTCGAGGACGCGCGTGTCGGTCCAAGTCGTGACGCAGGGCGCGATGTGGCGGCTCTCGAAGGCGAGGCCGGGGAGGAGGCGGCGGATCGTGTCGGTCAGGTGGTGACCGATCTCGACGCTGCCGCCGTTTCGAAACCACGCGCCCACGGCGTCCTGATCGGGAAGGAGCACGTCCTCGGGGTCGCCACCGAGCTTCAGCCAGACCTTGCCGTCGGGATAACGGATGGGCGGCAGGACGTAGATGGAGTCGGGCGAGTCGTAGACGAAGGAGGGCATGTCGCGGAGGCGTTCGTCCTCGGCGGGGCCGATCTCGTGGAAGGCGACGGTGCGGGCATAGACCTCGAGGACGGCGGCGCGGCCGAGGACGGCGTCGGTCCAGCCTCCCGCCGCGACGATGACGCGGTCGGCGGAGTGGGAGGTGTCGGCGGTGCGGACGCGTCCGTCGCCGACCGAGACGGCTTCCTGCGCGATGATCCGGGCGCCTGCCCGGCGCGCGGCCTCGGTCTGGGCGGCGACGAGGCGGCGGGGGCTGATGTGGCCGGCCTTGGGTTCGTAGACACCCGAGAACCCAGCCGGGAAGGCGAGGCAGGGAAAGCGGGATTTCAGGGCGTCGGGGGAGAGGTCGTCGAAGGCGAATGACAGGCCCTCCCGGCCCTTGGCGACGGCCTCCATGTAGTCTGGGCCGCCCGCGACCAGCGAGCCCGAGGCGGTGAAGAAGGGGATGCCGCTCTGCGCCTCGATCTCGGCGTAGCGCGCGATGGAGGCGTGCGAGACGCGTGCGAAGAAGGGGCGGCGGTCGTTGACGCGGGTGATCCGGCCCTCGTCGTAGTGGCTGCCGAAGACGCCGCGGTGGTCCTCGAAGCGGGGTGGTTCGTCGGGACCGATGAGCGTGACGTCATGGCCGGCGCGGGCGAGGTGACGCGCGGCGGCAGAGCCTATCAGGCCGCGTCCGACGATGGCGATCTTCACGGCGCGGACGGCAGGGTCGCCGCCTCCACCGCGAGGGTCAGCTTCAGCGTGCGCCGTCCGCTTGCCGCGTCGTTAAGGGGCTGGGTCTCGCCCCGGCAGACGGCGGCGAAGTGTTCGAGTTGGCGGATCAGTGGCACGCCGTCGGGGGCGGGGGCGTAGTGCGGCGCGGGGGCCTGCGACCAGTCCTCGGCTCCGGTCCAGACGCGGAGGGAGGGGAACTCGACCGCGCCTTCGGTGCCCGTGATCCTGAGCGAATCCTGTCCCGTGGTGGCAATGTTCGGGTTCTCTCCCGTGCCGTGTTCGAAGCCCCAGGGCGAAGGCGTGGTATCGGCGAAGGCGATGGTGGCGGTGAGGCCGGACGCGAAGGCGAGGACCGCGCCGCCGGATTCGACGCGCGCGGTCTGACGGACGGGGTTCGCTCCGAGGCCAGCGACGCCGGTGACCTCGCCGAAGAGGTGCCGAAGGAGGTCGATCTCGTGGCAGAGGTTGAGGCGGACCGGCGCGCCGTCGGCACTCTGGCGCCATGTCACCTCGAAATAAGGATCGGGTTTGCGGACGGCCCAGATCAGGCTGGCGAGGATGGGCTGTCCGATTGCGCCCGAGGCGATGACGTCCTTCAGGGCGGCGACGCGGGGATGGAAGCGGCGGTGGTGACCGGTGAGGATGTGGACGCCTGCCTTGCGCGCGGCCTCGATCATGCGGTCGACGGCGGCGAGGTCGGGGGCGAGGGGTTTCTCGACGAGGGCGTGGAGACCCCGCGCGGCGGCTTCGAGGAAGACCGGTTCATGGAACTGCGTCGGTGTCGCGATGACGATGCCGTCGGCTTCGGCGTCGCAGTCGGCCAGCGAGGCGAAGCCTGGGGCGTCGAAGGCGGCTCGCAGCGCGGGGTCTGGTTCGATCACGCCGGCGAGCGTCAGGTCGGGATGCTCGGCGATGTGGGCGGCATGTCGGCTGCCGATCAGGCCCGCACCGGCCACGAGGAGGCGCGTCACCGGGCGCGGCCCCCGGCCAAGGTTTCGCATGCGAAATTCGCGGCGTCCCGGGTGCTGTCGATCCCCGTCACATCACGGCCCCGATCTGCCAGGGGACGAACTCGTAGTCCCCGAGGCCCTGTGCTTCGGACTTGGATTGCTCTCCGCTCGCAACCCGCAGGAAAAGCTCGTAGATTTCGCGGCCTTTCTCCTCGAGGCTGACACCCTCGCTGAGCATGGTGCCGGCGTTCACGTCCATGTCCTCGATCATGCCGCCATACATCTCGGAGTTGGTCGCGACCTTGATCGTGGGCGCGGGCTTCGAGCCGAAGGCGGAGCCGCGCCCGGTGGTGAAGCAGACGAGGTTGCAGCCGCCGGCGATCTGGCCGGTGACCGAAGCCGGGTCGTAGCCGGGGGAGTCCATGAAGGTGAAGCCCTTGGCGCGCACGGGTTCGGCGTATTTGTAGACGCCGGTCAACGGCGTGGTGCCACCCTTCGCGGCCGCGCCGAGGGATTTCTCGAGGATCGTGGTCAGGCCGCCCTTCTTGTTGCCGGGCGAGGGGTTGTTGTCCATCGAGCCCTTGTTGCGGGCGGTGTAGTCCTCCCACCAGCGGATCAGGCCGACGAGGCGGTCGCCCACCTTGCGGTCGATGGCGCGCGCGGTCAGGAGGTGCTCGGCGCCGTAGATCTCGGGCGTCTCGGCGAGGACGCCGGTGCCGCCTTGGGCGACAAGGAGGTCGCAAGCGTAGCCGAGCGCGGGGTTGGCCGTTATGCCGGACCAGGCGTCGGAGCCGCCGCATTGAAGGGCGACCATCAATTCGGACGCCGGGCAGGGTTCGCGCTTCGCTTCGTTGGCGATGGGAAGCATCGAGCGGACCTTCTCGATCCCCAGTTCGATGGTCTTCCGAAGGCCCGCAACCCCTTGAATATTCATGGTCTGGAACGTCGGGCTTTGCTTCAGGCCATAGGCTTCCAGGAGCCAGTCGATCTGGTTCATCTCGCAGCCGAGGCCGACCATCAGAACACCCGCGTGGTTGGGGTGCCTGGCATAGCCCCACATGACGCGCTGAAGCGCCTCGAACCCGTCGCCGTCGCCCGCCATGCCGCAGCCGGTCCCGTGGACGAAGGCGACGACACCGTCGACATTGGGGTAGTCGGCCAGTTCCTCGGGGCCGAAGGCGTCGGCGATGCGGCGCGCGGCGGTGGCCGAGCAGTTCACGGACGTGACGACGGCGATGTAGTTGCGCGTGCCGACCGAGCCGTTTTCGCGGCGGTAGCCCATGAAGGTGTCGCGCCGTGTCTCGGGGACCATCTCGACGTTGCGGAGATTGGTCCCGAATTCATAGGCTTGCTCGGTGTTTCGGAACTCGGTGTTGTGGGTGTGGACATGGTCGCCAGCCGCGATGTCCGTCGCGGCATAGCCGATGAGTTGGGCGTACTTGCGGATCGGTCCGCCCTGCGGGATCGCCTCGGTCGCGATCTTGTGGCCCGAGGGGATCAGGGAGGTGGTGGCGACGGCCTCGACCGCCGCGCCGGCCTCGAGCGCGCGGGTGGCGGTGACGACGTTGTCGGACGGGTCGAGGCGAACGGTCGGTTTCATCGGGTTGCTCCGGGATGAATGGGGCGGGCGGGGGCCGGGGACGAGGGATCGCGCGGGGCGCCGCGAATCGACGTTAATCCTGTTGGAAAGCGGGCGAAAGGCGATGTCGGCATCGCGTCTGCAAAGTGTCGGCAAAGCGTAAGGCACGGGATCGGCCGGAGAGACGCGCGAACGGTGCGCGCGGTACCCGGCCGGGCCTGCGTATTTCGGGCAAGATGAAGCGACATGGGCTCAGGCGCAGACGGGGGCGTCGGCGCTCCAGCGGTGAAGGTCGATGTGCGGCGCGGCGGCGAGACGTGCGCGGGCGTCGTCCCACATGCGCTTCCATTCCCGCCAGTCGCGAAGCTCCGACGCGGGGGTCTGGCGCGAGCGTGCGACGAACTCGGGGAAGTGGCCGCGGCCCGTGGGATCGCCGGTCACGTTGTAGCGCAGGTCGAACGACCAGCGGATGCTGTCCGAGACGTTCGCGAGCGAGGCGTGCGGCGTCATCGGGTGGAAGATCACCGCGCCGCCCGCCTTGACCGGCAGCGGCACCGCGAGGTCGGTGTCGACGAAGCCCTTGGCGATGGAGGTCTGGCGCTGCGGGCAGTGCGGGAGGAGGTCGGCGCGTCCGGGGACGACCTGGAGGCAGCCATTCTCGACCGTGGCGTCGGTGACGGCGAGCCAGACGGTCACCATGCGGGTCTGGTCGGCCTCTTCCAGCGCCACGGCACGGTCCTGATGCCAGTCGGTGCCGCCGACGTGGGCGCGGATCTCGCCGGTCAGCAGCTTGCGCTCCGGCGGCTTGATGCGAACGTGCTGGATCGGGTTCGAGGTGAGCTCGGGCCCGATAAGATCCTCGACCATGTCGAGAAGGGCGGGCGCGGTGATCATGTCGAAGACCGCCGGTCCGATGTGCATTGGCGTGTCGGCCTCGATGCGGTCGCCAGGCAGCGAGATGTCCATCGGCTGGAACCAGTCGTGTCCGGCCTCGTAGGCGCTGACGACCTTCTCGGCGAAGTCGCCCTCGCGCGCCATGCCCCAGCCGTCCATCATGCGGTCGAGGAGGGCGTCGTATTCGGCGCGGACGGGGGCGAGGACGTCGTCTCCGAGGACGTTCTCGACCACGAGGTAGCCCTGGGTTTCGAAGAAGCGGAGCTGGTCGTCGGTCAGTCTCATGGTTGTCCCCAATCGAGCAGGATCTCGACAATCGGCGGCCAGAGGAGAAGGACCGTCAGGGCGAGAAGCTGGATGCAGATGAAGGGCAGGAAGCCCTTGAAGATGTCGGTGAGCGAGATGTGCGGCGGCGCCACCGACTTCAGATAGAAGGCGGCGGGGCCGAAGGGCGGCGACAGGAAGCTGACCTGCATGTTCATGCAGAACAGGACCCCGAACCAGACCGAGAGATACTTGGGCTGGAGCTCTCCGAAGTAGCCGATCTCCTCGATGGGCAGGCGCTGCACGATCGGCAGGAACACCGGGATGATGAGGAGCACGATGCCGACCCAGTCCATGAAGGCGCCCATAAAGAGGAGGATGACCATCATGGTCAGGAGGATCAGCATGGTCGGCATGTCGGAGCCGACGATCAGGTCCGCCACGAACTGCGGACCGCCCGCGATGGTATAGGCGCCGGCGAGAGCGGCGGCGCCGATGGTCACCCAGATGATCGTGCCGGTGGAGCGGAGCGTTCTGAGGAGGCTGTCCCAGAGGCCGTCGCGTACGGCGGGGATGCGCAGGGTCAGGAGGATGACAAGGAAGAAGGTGCCTGCGACCTGAAGCTTGACCAGCCACTCTCGGTCGCCGGCGACCACGAAATGCGGCAGGACGATGAGAAGCGCCACGAAGGCGATGATCGGGATCAGCGCGCCCTGGACGGTGCCGACCCAGCCGGAGAAGGTCTTCTGGTAGAGCGTCATCAGGATGAAGACCGCCAGAGCGCCCATGCCTGCCGCCTCGGTGATGCCGGTGATGCCGCCGTAAATCGAGCCGAGGACGACGCCGATGACCACGATCGGCGGCACGAGGCCCTTGCCCATGAGCCAGCCGCGCGCCGTCTTCTCGCGCCCGAAGACGAAGAGGATCAGCGCCATGGCCACGAGGAAGATGCCGCCGAGCCAGGGCAGGTGGGCGGCCGTGCCGAGGGCGATGTCGTCGACGCCTTCGCGCGACACGTTCTGGCCCGCGAGCGTGAAGAAGGCGGCACGCAGGAACATCATCAGCGTGAAGCCTGCGGTCAGGATCGACAGGAAGGCGGCGAAGAGCGCCAGCTTCTCGGTCCCCGCGGGCTGGGCGTTCAGGGCGGCGAGGTCGGCTTCGAGCCTGGCGCGCTTCGAGGCCGAGAGATTCGGCGTCGAGAGATCCGAGGTCAGCTTCTCGATCGGCAGCGGGGCAAGGGAGGGGTTAAGCTGGGTGCGGACGATGATGTAGATGATGATCATCGAGGCCAGCATGAAGCCGGGCAGGAAGGCCGCCGTGAAGAGCGCCTTGATCGAGGTTTCGGTGATGAGGCCGTAGATGATGAGGACGATGGACGGCGGGATCATCGTGCCGAGCGACCCGCTCGCGCAGATCGTGCCGATGGCGAGGTTCTGGTTGTAGCCGAGGCGCAGCATTTGCGGCAGCGCGATCAGGCCGAGAAGCACGACCTCGCCGCCGATGATGCCGGACATGGCCGCCATGATGACCGCCATGAGCGAGGTGACGATGGCGATGCCGCCGCGCGTCCGGTTCAGCCAGACGTTCAGCGAGTTGTACATGTCCTTGGCGATGCCCGACCTTTCGAGGAGGGCGGCCATGAAGATGAAGAGCGGTATCGAGATCAGCACGTAATCGGTCAGAAGGCCGTAGATCTTCTGCGCGAGGATGTTGAGCGGTCCGGTGCCGGGTTTCGCCGTCAGGAGGCCGTCGCCGAAGGTCCATGGTTGGAGAAGAAGGGCCGGCTCGAACTTCATCACGAGGACGAGGACGGCGAGGATCGCCGAGGCGAGGCCGAGCGGCATCCCGATGGCGAGGAGCGCCACGAGGCCCAGCATGAGCACCAGAGAGATCGTTCCGACGTCCATCAGCGGGTGTCCCTCTCCTGCGCGGCGCTGCGCGTGACGTCCAGATCGGCGGTGCCGTCGTCGCCGACGGCGGCGCGCAGACGCTCGAGTTCGCCCTCGTCGATGTCGTCGGCGGCGGTGTGGATCACGGGTTCCTCGTTCCAGTCGGCGAAGAGGTTCACCACGGCCTGAAGCGCCACCAGCGTCACGACGAGAAGGACCATGATCTTGAGCGTGGCGGGAATCGGCGGGTCGAAGGCGGTGCCGAAGGTCTCCCACCTCATGAATTTCTGGAAGGCCTCGCCGTAGGCTCCGTAGATCAGGAAGAAGGCGAAGAGCACGATCAAACCGGTCGAGATGACGTCGAAGAGGCGTTGCAGCCAGCGCGGGCAGATGTCGTAGAGCAGGAAGATGCGGATGTGGCCGCGCTGCTGCATCGAGTAGAGGCCGGCGAGCAGGAAGACGAATCCGGCGAGCCAGAGCGACAGCTCATTGGCCCAGAGCGTCGGGCGCTCGAAGACATAGCGCATCATGACCTCGAAGATCATCACCGAGGTGAGGATCAGGATGAGGATCATCGTGATGCGGCCGAGAAAGACCGAGATCCGGTCGAAGCCGTTCCAGTGCTCGTATTCCATCGACGCCCGGCGGACGGTCATCACGCCGAGGATGAACAGGAGAGGGCAGAGGATCAGCGCGGCATAGTCGACGATGTCGGCGAAGGCGAAGATCGGCGAAAGGTTCGGGGTAACATCGGTCCGGGCAAGCTGCGCAGCGAGTTGGCCGTTCTCGGGCCCGAAATCGAGGATGTAGGCAGGCGCGTGCCAGACGAGCCAGCCCGAGACGATGCAGAAGGCCAGCGGCGCAAGCCACTCGACCAAGGTTCCCTGTTTTTCGTGCATGTCGCCCCTCGGTTCCCCCGACCCGTTCCGGGCCGTCTTCAGAAGCGGTCTGCCGGCGGAGCGCACGAGGCGGCTCCGCCGGCGGGGTCGGCTTACTGGTCCGAGACGAGTCCCAGGACTTTCAGGTAGGCGAGGTGGCTGTCGACCAGAGCCTTGGCTTCCGGCGTGGTCGCGAACTCGGGCCATGTGTCCTGCGCGGCCTTGCGGAAGGCGGCACGGTCTTCTTCGGCCCAGTTGTGGATGGTCACGCCGCCTTCGGCGAGGGCCACGGCGGCCTCGGCGTTGGCCTTGTCACCTTCGAGAGCCTGGCGAAGTCCCAGCTTCTCCATCGCGACTTCCATGATCCGCTTGTGGTGCTCGGGCATGGCGTCCCAGACGGACTTGTTGCAGGCGAGGTGGTCCGACGGCATCGAGTGGAAGCCGGGGTAGGTCGCGTGCTTGGCGATGTCGTAGAGACCCATCGACTGGTTGTTGGCGAGGATCGAGGCGTCGGCGCCTTCGATGATGCCGGTTTCCAGCGCGGTAAAGACCTCGGTGAAGTCCATCACGATCGGCGATGCGCCGAGCTTTTCGAAGATCTTGGTTTCCATGCCCGGAGGCGAGCGGAACTTCCAGTCCTTGAAGTCCGCGGCGGTCTGGACCGGCTTGGTGGAGGCGAGCGCCTCCTGGCCGACGACCCACCAGCCGACGAGCTGCATGCCGTACTGGTTGTAGAGAGCCTGGGCGTCTTCCTTGCCGCCGCCGATCAGGAGCCACGAGAGCTGCTGATAGGGCGTGTCGTAGCCGCCCATGATGTCGCCCACGAACTGGAACGCGGGGTTCTTGCCGGTCTGGTAGGCGCCGCCCGTCATGTCGCAGTCGAGGATGCCGGTGGCGGCCGCGTCGAAGGTCTCGACCGACTTCACGACGGCGGACGAATAGAACATCTCGACCTGGATCTCGCCGTTCGACATCGTCTGGATGTCGTCGATGAACATCGCCGCATTCTTCCCCGAAAGCGATTCGGGCGCGTAGTGCGTCTGGATGCGGAGCGTGGTCTGCGCCAGTGCCGAGGTTCCGGCAAGCATGGCGACGGTGCCTGCGGCGAATGCCGCATACTTCACGAACTTCATGAATTCCTCCCGTTTCATTTTTGCGCCCTTTCGGACGTCGTCATCGCAGCGTCACGGTAGCAATTCGACCCCCCGCTGCCAACGCGAAATTGAAAAAGCGCGGAATTTCGAAATTTTTGACAGGATGCGGGATTTCGGTAAACCTGCGCGGAGGAGGCCGTCATGCGCGTCGACACGCCCGACATCTACGAGGACCTCAAGCGGCGGCTGATGAACGCCACGCTGCGGCCGGGACACAAGCTGAAGCCGTCCGATCTTCAGGGCGACTATGGCTGTTCGGCCAACACCGTCCGCGAGGTGCTGCATCGGCTGGTGACGATCGGGCTGGTCGAGTTCGAGGCGCAGCGCGGCTTTCGCGTCCGGGCCGTGGACCAGTCGATCTTCAACGACGTGACGCGGTTCCGCATCCTTCTGGAGCAGGAGGGAGCGGAGCGGTCGATGGAGAAGGGCGGCGTCGCCTGGGAGATGCACCTCAACGCCGCGCATCACGCGCTGGTCCATATCCAGACGCGGATCCTGAAGGCGGGCGACATGGAACCCTTCCGCGCCTTGTGGTCCGAGGCCGAGCGGCATTTCCACGAGACGCTGATCTCGGCCTGCGGCTCGGCGCTGATCCGGCGCACGCATGCCAACATCTACCTCCAGTTCCGGCAGCAGATGATGACCCTGACCGAGGAATTCGGCGGGGCCTACTTCGGCATGATCGCCGCCGAGCACCAGCAGATCCTCGACGCAGCACTTGCCCGCGACGCGGCGGGCTGCGCGCGGGCCATCGAGCAGCACCTGCGGCGGAACATCCGCGAGGCCGCCTGAGGCTCAGGCCTTCGGCATGTCCTCGTCCATGTAGGTGCGGATGATCTCGTGGAAGTTCGACTCAGCGGTGAACCCGAAGTCGCGCGCCCGCTGCGGGTCGAAGTCGCGCGGCCAGCCCGAGACGATGCGCATGATCGTCTCGTCGGGCCGGGGCTTGATGCGGGCCACGACCTCGTCGCCGGCGATCTCGCGCAGGGCCTCGATCTGCTCGGCCACCGTGCAGGAGACGCCCGGCATGTTGAGCGCGCGGCGCGTCCCGAGGAGATCGGTGTCGAGGGTCGCGGCGTGGCGCAGGAAGCCGGCCGCCGAACGGGGCGAGGCGTGCCAGTGCCGGACGCTGTCGGGGACGGGCAGGATCGCCTCCTTGCCGTTCAGGGGCTCGCGGATGATGCCCGAGAAGAACGACGAGGCGGCGAGGTTGGCCTTGCCCGGCCGGACGCAGATTGTGGGCAGGCGGATCGCCATGCCGTCGAAGAAGCCCTTGCGGATGAAGTCGGTCAGCAGCAGTTCCGAGATCGCCTTCTGCGTGCCGTAGCTGGTCTGCGGCGCCGACAGGAATTCGTCGCCGATCTTGTCGGGGAAGGGCGGGCCGAAGACGGCGATGGAGGAGGTGAAGATGATCCGCGGCTTGTAGGCGCCCTTGGATGCCTGAACCTCGGCCCGGAAGGCTTCGAGGAAGTCGCGGAAGGCCGTCATGTTGACGGTCCAGCCGAGGTCGAAGTTCGATTCGGCCTCGCCCGAGACGATGGAGGCGAGGTGATAGACGAGGTCCGGCCGCCCTGCCGCCAGGCGGCGGATGGCGCCCGGATCGGTGACGTTGCCGGGAATCTTCTGCGCAGCCGACGCGCCGCCGTGTCCCGGAAAGGCCATGTCGAAGAGGGTGACTTCGTCGCCCCGGCTCAGCGGGTCCTTCGCGAGCGAGGCCGCGAGCTTCTGCCCGACCATGCCGCCGCCGCCGATGATGAGGATTTTCATGCCGCGCCTCCCGTTTGCGTTGTCTCAGGTGTGGGGCCGGGGGGCTTGGGCGTCAAGACGAGGACCGGCTTCACTGCGGATCGCCGCCAGCGGCGGCGACGCGGGTGGGGGCTCTGCCCCCACGCCCCCGGGATATTTGACGACCAGTGAAACCCCGGGGTCAGATCGAGGCGGTGATGCCGCCGTCGACGTAGAGCGTCTGGCCGTTCACGAAGCTGGCCGCATCGGACAGGAGGAAGACCGCAGCGCCCTTCAGTTCGCCCACGTCGCCCCACCGCCCGGCGGGGGTACGCTTTTCGAGCCAGGCCGAGAAGTCGGCGTCGGCGACGAGCGCGGCGTTGAGCGGCGTCTTGAAGTAGCCGGGTGCAAGGGCGTTGACCTGGAGCCCGTGCCGCGCCCAGTCGGTGGCCATGCCCTTCGTGAGATTGCGGACCGCCCCCTTCGTCGCCGTGTAGGGCGCGATCGAGGGGCGGGCGAGTTCGGACTGGACCGAAGCGATGTTGACGATGCGGCCGCGCTTGCGGGCGATCATGCCGCGCGCCACCGCCTGGCCGACGAGGAACACGCTGCGGACGTTGGTGGCGAAGAGCTGTTCCCACTTGTCGAGAGGGTAGTCCTCGAGCGGCGCGCGGAACTGCATCCCGGCGTTGTTGACGAGGCCGTCGAGAGGGCCGTCGGCCTCGATGCGCGCCACGGACTCGGCCACGGCGGCGGCGTCGGTCACGTCGAAGGCGGCGGTCGAAACGGTGCGGCCTTGAGCGCGCAGTTCGTCTGCGGCGGCGTCGAGGGTGTCGGTGCTTCGCGCGTTCAGCACGACATGCGCGCCGTGCTCGGCCAGGCCCTCGGCCAGGGCGCGCCCGATGCCCTTCGAAGCCCCGGTGACGAGGATGCGGCGGCCGGTCAGATCGAAGAGCGGTGAGGTCATTGCCTGTCTCCCTGTTCGCGGCGACACTAGAATTCCGGGGTGGCTTCCACTAGGGCAATTCGAAACAAGTCGACGCAGGGGGGACGCGGCATGGCCGGAAGACTTCAAGGAAAACGGGCTCTTCTGACGGCCTCGGGGCAGGGAATCGGTCGCGCGACGGCGCTGGCCTTCGCCGCCGAAGGGGCGGAGGTCTTTGCCAGCGACGTGAACGAGGCGGCTCTCGGCACGTTGAAGGACGAGGCGGAGGGTGCCATCGAGACCTTCCGCATGGACGTGCGCGACGACGCCTCGGTCAAGGAGGCGGTGGCGCGGGCGCGGCCGGACATCCTCTTCAACTGCGCGGGCGTGGTCCACAACGGGACCATCCTCGAAGCGACGGACGAGGAATGGGATTTCGCCTTCGACCTCAACGTGCGCTCGATCTTCCGCACCACGCGGGCGGTGCTGCCGGGGATGCTGGAGCGGGGCGCGGGCGCCATCGTCAACATCGCCTCGGTGGCTTCGTCGATCACGGGAGTGCCGAACCGCTGCCTTTACGGCGCGTCGAAGGCGGCGATCCTGGGGCTGACCAAATCGGTCGCGCGGGACTTCGTGACGCAGGGCATCCGCTGCAACGCGATCTGCCCGGGCACCGTCGACAGCCCGTCGCTTCAGGACCGGCTGAGGGCCACAGGCGACTACGACGCGGCGCGCGCCGCCTTCATCCAGCGCCAGCCGATGCAGCGCATCGGCAAGGCCGAGGAAATCGCGGCGCTGGCGGTCTATCTGGCCTCCGACGAGGCCGGGTTCACGACAGGGCAGGCGCTGGCGGTCGACGGCGGCTGGACGATCTGAAGAACGCGCCGCAAGGCATTGACGAACAGGAAGGAAAACACGCGATGAAACTGGTTCGCTACGGCAATCCCGGCGAAGAGAAGCCCGGTCTGATCGACGAGGGCGGCACGCTGCGCGACCTCTCGGCCCATGTCGACGACATCGGGGGGACGACGCTGTCGGATGAGGGTCTGGACCGTCTCCGCGCGCTCGATCCCTCGAGTCTGCCTGCGGTGTCTGGCACACCGCGCTTCGGTCCCTGCGTCGCGGGCATCGGCAAATACCTGTGTATCGGCCTGAACTACACCGACCATGCCGCCGAGACGGGCAACCCGATCCCCGAGCATCCGATCCTTTTCATGAAGGCGACCTCGGCGGTCGTGGGGCCGGACGACGACATCGTGATGCCGCGCGGCTCGACGCATACCGACTGGGAGGTCGAACTGGGCGTCGTGATCGGCAAGACCGCGAAATACGTCAGCGTCGAGGACGCGATGGAGTACGTCGCGGGCTTCTGCGTCATCAACGACGTGTCCGAGCGGCATTTCCAGATGCACCTGTCCGGCCAGTGGACCAAGGGCAAGTCCTGCGACACCTTCGGGCCGACCGGGCCCTGGCTCGTCACCCGCGACGAGGTCGCGGACGTGCAGGAGTTGGACATGTGGCTCGACGTCAACGGCAAGCGGATGCAGACCGGGAACACGCGGACGATGATCTTCGGCGTGGCCGAGATCGTCTCGCACCTGTCACAGCTTGGCTCTCTCCATCCGGGCGACGTGATCTCGACCGGGACGCCTCCGGGCGTGGGCCTCGGGATGAAACCGCCGGTCTACCTGAAGGCGGGGGACGAGGTGGAGCTGTCGATCCAGGGTCTCGGCACCCAGAAGCAGAGGGTGCGCGAAGATGTCTGATCGTCCGAAGGTTCTCCAGATCGGCAAGCTTCTCGACTTCATGGATGGTCGCCTCGCGGATGGATTCGAGGTGATGCATCTGCCCGAGAGCGGGCAGGCAGACTTCCTGGCGCAGCATGGCGCGGGCATCGAGGCGGTCGTCACGACGAAGGGTGTGGCGCCCGAGGTCATGGCCGGGCTGCCGGACCTGAAGGTCATCTCGAGCTTCGGCGTGGGCTACGATGGCATCGACGCCGAGGCGGCCGCCAAGCGCGGCATCCTCGTGGCGAACACCCCCGACGTCCTGAACGACGAGGTGGCAGACACGGCTGTCCTTCTGTGGCTGATGGTCAGCCGCCGCGCGGTTCCCGCTGAACGCTGGGCGCGGTCCGGCGATTGGGAGGCCAAGGGCGCCTTCCCGCTGACCCGCAGCGTGCGCGGACGGACGGTGGGCATCGTGGGGCTGGGGCGGATCGGGACGACCATCGCCGAGCAGGTCGGGATGTTCGACGCCGAGGTGGTCTATCACTCTCGCAGCAAGAAGGACGCGCCCTATCGCTATTATCCCGACCTCGTCGAGATGGCGCGGGATGCGGACGTTCTGATCGTCATCACGCCGGGGGGCGACGAGACGAAGCACCTGATCGGCAAGGAGGTACTGGAGGCGCTTGGGCCCGAGGGCACGCTCATCAACGTGGCGCGGGGATCGGTCGTCGACGAGGCGGCGCTGGTTGCAGCCTTGCAGGCGGGCAAGCTGGGCGCGGCGGGGCTCGACGTCTTCGAGGAGGAGCCGCGGATCCCGCAGGCGCTGAAGACGATGGACAACGTCGTTCTTCTGCCGCACGTCGGAAGCGCCACGGTCGAGACGCGGGCGGCCATGGGCAACCTCGTCTGCGACAACCTGGACGACTGGCGCACGACGGGGCGGGTGCGCACGCCCGTGGTCGAGTGCAAGTCCCTAAACGGCTGAGGTCGGCATGGCTCCCAAGTTCGGCACGAGCGGTCTGCGCGGCCTCGCGACGGAGCTGACCGACGACCTTGTGGCCCGCTATGCGGCGGCCTTCGTTGCGCAGCACGACCACAACGGGACGCTGTACGTGGGCCGGGACCGACGCGAGAGTTCGCCCCGGATCGCGCTTGCGGTGGCACGGGGGGCGGCGGCCGAGGGGCTGCGGGTCATCGACTGCGGCGTTCTTCCGACCCCGGCTCTGGCGGGGGCGGCTCTGGAGGCGGGCACGCTGTCGATCATGGTTACCGGGAGCCATATCCCGGGGGATCGGAACGGGCTGAAGTTCTATACCTCGCGGGGCGAATTCACCAAGGCGGACGAGGCTCCGCTGGCGGCGGCCGTCGCGGCGCGGCGGAGCGTCGAGGGGGGCGAGGCGGAGGTCGAAGTGACCGATGCGCCGCGCAAGGCCTATGTCGCACGTTATGTCTCGGGACTGCCGCACGGCGTGCTGGCGGGGCGGAGGGTCGGCGTCTGGGTCCATTCCTCGACTGCGTCGGAGGTGCTGCCGGACATTCTCGAGGGGCTCGGGGCCGCCGTCGTCAGCCTCGGCGCGTCGGAGACCTTCGTGCCGGTCGATACCGAGGCGGTGGACGCGGAGACGCGGTCGCGGCTGGCGGGATGGGTCGCGGAGCATGGGCTGGACGCCGTGGTCTCGACCGACGGTGACGCGGACCGGCCTCTCTTCGTCGACGACCGGGGGCGGATCGTGCCGGGCGACATCCTGGGGCCGATAGCTGCGCGCTGGTGCGGAGCGGACGAGGTGGTGACGACCGTGTCCGCCAATTCGATGGTCGATCTCATGGGCGCCTTTCATCGGATCCAGCGAACAAAGATCGGCTCGCCCCACGTCATCGCGGCGATGGAAGCGCGGATGGCGGCGCACGCGCATCGGGTCGCGGGGTACGAGCCGAACGGGGGGTTCCTGCTCGGGTGGGACGTGGGGCGGTCGGGCATATCGCTGCCCTCGCTGATGACGCGCGACGCGGTGCTGCCGATCGTGGCGACGCTGGCGGCGGCGGCGCAGGAGAAGCGTTCGGTCAGCGAGCTGATTGCCGACCTGCCTGCGCGGCGGACGGCGACGGACCGATTGCAGGACGTGGACCCCGAGGTGTCGCGGGGCATCGTGGAGGCGTTGCTGGGCGGCGACCTGTCGGTGCTGCCGGGCGGGCTGGGCGCGCCGGTCTCGACCGACACGACGGACGGCGCACGGCTGACCTTCGCGGACGGGCGCGTGGTCCACATCCGGCCTTCGGGGAACGCGCCCGAATTGCGCGCCTACGTCGAAGCGGACAGCGATGAGGCGGCGGGCGATGTTCTGGCCTCGGTGCTGGAGGCGCTGCAGACGCGGGTCTGAGACGAGGGACGCGCTGCCCCTCGCGCTCCCCGGAGTATTTTCAGACAGAAGAAGCTCTGGCGCGGTTATAGAGCGGCGCCATGAGGTAGGGTGTGAGGTACATCGGCACCTGGTAGCAGCCGATGAAGATCAAAAGCGGCGCGGTCGTCTCGGGTGGGAGCGCCACGAGGAAGAGCGCGATGTTGCGGTTGCCGGCCACGAGGCTTTCGCCCGGTTTGAGGCCAAGCGCCCAAGCCGCGACCTGGAGGCCGAGGTTGGCGGCGGTGGCGATGGCGAGCCAGCCGAGAACCCGCGCGGGCGTGTCGAGAAGGGCCGGGCCGAGGGCGGACATGAGCCCCACGACGAGGACGGCGAGGGCGATGGCGCTGAGACCGTCGAGGGCGCGGATCCTGTCGGGCGCGAGCGGCGGCAGGAGCGCGCGGAGGGCGAAGCCCGCCCCGGTCGCGCCGAAGATCACGACGAGAAGGCGAAGGGCGGCGGCGATGACCTCGGAAGGGTCTCCGAGCGTGGGGAGGCCCCAGAGGATCGGGAGCGCCGTGAGGGGGAAGAGCGCCGTGCCGAGGGCGAGGAGCCGCATCGGGGGGGCAGGGTCGTAGCCCATGAGGGCCGAAAAGTTCGGGCTGCCGGTGATGGACGGCGCCGTCAGCATCAGGATCAGGCCGAGCGCGAGGGGCCGGTCCGCGACGCCGAGGGCGGTGGCGAGGCCGAGGGCGGTGAGCGGCAGGACGAGCTGGAAGACAGCCGAGAGGGCGAGCGTCCGGCGGATGTCGCCCAAGTTGCCGAGGGCGGCGCGCGGCCCGATGCGGAGCGCGGCGAGGAAGAGGATGCCGCCGACGAGGGCAGGAAGAACGTCACGCACCTCGCTCGCCAGAGCGGGGAGCGTCAGCCCGGCAAGGAGGCCGGCCACCAGCAGGAGACGGCCGTGCCGGGCCGCCAGATGCAAGGGTACGAGGATCACCCCCCGGGCCGCTGGCGTATGTTCTCGGGCAGCCAGGTGGCCAGTTCGGGGAAGGCGATGAGGATGAAGACCATCAGCACCATGATGAAGAACATCGGGATTGCGGCGCGGGCGATGAAGCTCATCTCGTGGCCGGTCATGCCTTGCAGGACGAAGAGGTTGAAACCGATGGGCGGCGTGATCTGCGCCATCTCGACCACCACGACGATGAAGATGCCGAACCACACGATGTCGATGCCGGCCTCGCGGATCATCGGTTCCACGACGGCCATCGTCAGGACCACGGACGAGATGCCATCGAGGAAGCAGCCGAGGACGATGTAGAAGACGAGGAGCGCCATCAGGAGCTGGAAGCGCGTCAGCTCCCACGAGCCGATCAGGTCCGCGAGGCCGCGCGGCAGGCCGGTGAAGCCCATCGACAGCGACAGGAAGGCCGCCCCCGCGAGGATCAGCGCGATCATGGCCGAGGTGCGGGTGGCGCCCATGAGGCTTTCGGTGAAGGTGCTCCAGGTCAGCGAGCCCTGCGTCGCGGCGAGAACGAGCGAGCCGATGACGCCGAAGGCCGCTGCCTCGGTCGCGGTGGCGAAGCCCATGTACATCGAGCCGATGACGACGACGATCAGGCAGACCACCGGGATCAGGAAGCGCGAGTTCCGGACCTTGGCCATGAAGCTCATGTAGGGCTCGGGCTTCGGGTTGAAGTTGGACGAGAGCGACGAGGCGACGGCGACGTAGACCATGAACATGAGCGCCAGGACGAGGCCCGGAAAGACACCCGCCATGAAGAGCTTCGAGATCGATTCCCGCACCGTCACGCCATAGACGATCAGCGTGAGCGACGGCGGGATCATCAGGCCGAGCGTCGCCGCGCCCGCCAGCGTGCCGATGATCATGCGCTCGGGGTATTCGCGGGCGCGAAGCTCGGGGATGGACATCTTGCCGACGGTGGTCAGCGTCGCGGCCGACGAGCCCGAGACGGCGGCGAAGACGGTGCAGCCGACGATGTTGGTGTGGACGAGGCCTCCGGGGAGGCGAGCCATCCAGGGGCTGAGGCCGCGGAACATGTCCTCGGACAACCTTGTCCGGTAGAGAATTTCACCCATCCAGATGAAGAGCGGCAGCGCGGTCAGAGTCCAGGATGACGAGGCCGTCCAGATGATGGTCGCCATCGCGTCGCCGACGGGACGCGAAGTGAAAAGCTCCATGCCTACCCAGGCGACGCCGAGAAGGGCGAGACCGACCCAGACGCCGGAGCCGAGGAGGAGGAAGAGGACGAAGAGGAAGATGCCGATGGCGTAGAGGTCGCTCATTCGGTCGATCCTTCTCCGGCGAGTTCGGCGGCGATACCGTGGTCACCCGCGAAGATGATGCGCAGGAGGTGGTCGGTCAGCGCGATGGCGAAGACGACCGCGCCGAGCGCCATGGCGGATTGCGGGATCCACAGGGGTGTCGCGTCCTGGCCCTGGCTCACGTCGCCAAGCTGGTGCGACCACAGGACGAGGTTGACGGCGTAGCGGGCGAGAAACCAGGCCGCCGTCGCGCCGATGGCGAAGCACCAGAGCTCGAGCCAGCGACGGTAGCGTCCGACGGCGGTAAGGAGAAGCCCCACGCGAATGTGCGCGCCCCGGTTCAGTGCGTTCGCGAAGGCGAGAAACGAGGCCGAGGCCATGCAGTAACCGGCGTATGAGGCCGCGCCGGGGAAGGTGACGCCGGTCCAGCGCGCGACCATCTGGGCCACGATGATGAGGAGCATCGCGACGAGGAAAAGCGCAGCGAGGATCGCGCAGCCGAGGTAGAGCCCGTCGAGGGCGCGGCGGAGAGTTTTCATCCGGCGGTCTTCGCGATCAGGGACGCGCCATGCGTATTTGGGACGAGATGAAGCACGGGCGGACCCTCTCGAGGCGTGTGCTGCGGTGTTCCCGGGCCGGGACGTGCCGGCCCGGGAAAGTTGGCGATCAGTTCTTGAAGCCGTCGACGATGGACTGGCCCTGCTCGCCCGTGGCTTCGAGCCATTCGGTCGTCATGGTCTCGCCGAAGCCCATGAAGTCGGTACGGAGCTGGTCGCCCGGAGGCGCCACGGTCATGCCGCCCTCGGCCAGGCCGTCGAGGTAGAACTGGGTCAGTTCCTTCGACTTGGCGAGGCCGGTCTCGGCCGCGGTCGCGGCGCAGTCGGACATGGCGGTCTTGTTCTCTTCCGAGAGGCCGTTCCAGGCGTCGAGGTTGACGAAGATCGTGTTGCGCGGAAGCCAGGCGTCGACCTGATAGAAGTGGGTCAGGTGCTCCCACACCTTCTCGTCGTAGCCGGTCGAGCCGGAGGAGACGAAGCTTTCCGCGACACCCGTGGCCAGCGCCTGGCTGAGTTCGGCGGCCTCGATCTGGACGGGCTGCATCTTGGCGAGCTCGGCCAGCCGCGCGGTGGCGGCGTTGTAGGCGCGGAACTTCACGCCTTCGAGGTCGGCGGCGGAGTTGATCTCCTTCTTCGCATAGAGACCCTGCGGCGGCCACGGCACCGAGTAGAGGTAGTGCAGGTTCTGGCTGGCCAGAAGCTCCTCCAGTGCGGGTTGCGCGGCCTCGTTCAGCTTGACGCTGTCGTCGAAGGAGGTGGCGAGGAAGGGGATCGAGTCGTAGCCGAAGAGCGCGTTCTCGTTGGCGTGGGCCGACAGGAGACGCTCACCGATCAGGGCCTGTCCGGTCTGGACCGCGCGCTTGATGTCGCCGCCCGGGAAGAGCGAGCCGTTCGGGTGGGTCTGGATGTCGATCTCTCCGCTCGTCGCGTCGCGGACGCAGTCGGCGAAGCCCTGGGCGGTCTCGGTGTGGAAGTTGGTCGCGGGATAGGCCAGCGGCATGTCCCAGGTCTCGGCAAAGGCCGCGCCGGCTGTCAGTGCCGTCACCGCCGTCATTGTGGCGAATGTCTTCATCTTGGTGTCTCCCGGTTGGTTCTTGTTGGTTCAGGTGAAACGTGCAGGCGAATAGGGCGAAAGGTCAATGTTGGGCCGCCGTCCCGAGATCAGGCGGGACAGGATCTGCCCGGTTTTCGGGCCTCCGGTGAGGCCGACGTGGTCGTGTCCGAAGCCGAAGTAGGCGCCTTCGGTGCCGGGAACCTCGCCGATCAGCGGGATCGAGTCGGCGACCGAGGGGCGGTGGCCCATCCATTCGACGGTGCGCTTCCAGGTCAGGCCGGGCATGGCGGCGCGGATGTTCCTTTCCAGCAGGCGGAAGGGCGCGCGGGAGGCGGGCGCGTCGAGGCCGCCGAACTCGACGACGCCGGCAAGGCGGATGCGGCCCTCCATCGGGGTGGCGACGAACTTTCCGCTCGCGACCATCACGGGCGCGCGGGGCATCACCGAGGGCTCCCAGAGCTCGAGGTGATAGCCGCGCTCGCTTTCAAGGGGGACGGTGACGCCGAGTTTCTGCGCGAGGCCCTTGGACCATGCGCCAGCCGCCAGCACGACGGCGTCGCAGGGGATCGTTTCGCCGCTGACGCGGAGGCCTGCGACGCGGCCGTCTTCGCGGGCGACGTCGGTGGCGTCCCCGATGACGAGACGCGCGCCTTGGGCGACGGCGTGCTGTGCCAGGTCCTTTACGTAGCGGCCCGGGTCGGCGATCCGGCCGTGATCGCCGCAGCGTGCGGCAAGCTGGAAGCGCGGACCGAGGGCGGGGTCGTAGGCGCGAAGGGCGTCGCCTTCCAACACCTCCCATTCGATGCCGTGACGGCGGCGGATGTTCCAGCCGAAGGCGTCGCCCTCGTACATGGCGCGGGTGTCGTAGAGGAACACGTAGTCCGACGGGACGATCCAGCCTTCCGCTCCGGTGCCCTGCGCGAGCGCCTGGTGGTCGGCGAGGCTGTCCCCGATGATCGGGTGCAGTGCCGCCGCGCGGCGCTCGACGCCTGCGACGGTGCCGTTCGAGAGATAGCTGCGCAGCCAGGGTGCGAGGCGGGGCAGGTAGCCCCACTTCAGGAACAGAGGCTGATTGGGGTCGAGGAGCATCCGGGGCGCCTTGCGGAGAAGGCCCGGAACGGTGACGGGGATGATCGAGCAGGAGGCGAGGACGCCGCCGTTGCCGTGGCTCGCGCCCTCGGCGGGACCCTTGCGGTCGACGAGGATCACGTCGTGCCCGTCGCGGAGGCACCAGATCGCGGTCGAGACGCCGACGATGCCCGCGCCCACGATCGCGACGGTCCGCTTCTCCGACGGTGTGTTGCCCTGATTCATCTGTCCCCCGGCGGCGAGCCTGCCCCATCGCACGGGCCGCGACAATTCCTTTTAAGCGGGAAGGGCTTGGGGCAGTCTCGCGCCGACGAGGGAGGCGCATATGCGGATCACGGGCGGCAAGGCGGTCTATGGGGCATCGGTGGGGATCCTGATGCTGGAGGCGCGGTTCCCCCGCATCCTGGGCGACATGGGGAACGCGGGGACCTGGGACTTCCCGGTGCTGTATCGGGTCGTGCGGGACGCCTCGCCCGACCGAGTGGTGCGCAAGGGCGGCGAGGGGCTCTTGCCCGCGTTCATCGAGGCGGCGCGGTCGCTGGAGGCGGACGGGGCGGACGGGATCACGACGAATTGCGGGTTTCTGGCCCTGTTCCAGGAGGAGCTTGCGTCTTCGGTGTCGATCCCGGTCCTGACCTCCTCGCTGATGCAGGTGAGGGCGGTCAATGCGATGCTGCCGAAAGGGAAGAGGGCGGGGGTGCTGACCATCTCGCGCTCGACGCTGACGCCGGGCCACCTCGCGGCGGCGGGGGTGCCCGAGGGGACGCCCATCGGGACGACAGAGGGTGGGGCACACTTCACCGAGGCGATCCTTGGCGATGCACCGGATCTGGATCCGGCCCTGGCCGAGGAAGACAACGTATCGGCGGCGATGGCGCTGGTCCGGGCCAATCCCGAGATCGGCGCGATCGTTCTCGAATGCACCAACATGACGCCCTACGCCTCGGCGATCCGAAGCGCGACGGGTCTTCCTGTCTTTTCCATGGTCACCTTCGTGAACTGGTTCCAGGGCGCGATCAGGCCGCGCCGGTGGTCGGTAGACCTCCACTGAACGGCGTTCAAGTTTTTCGTTGAACGACGTTCAGGCGTGTGCTATGAAGCTGCGTGAACGATGTTCATGCGGGATAGGGAAAGGACACTTTAATGACACACGTCGTGCATACCGAGCGGCTTCTGCGGGAGGGAGTAATCGACGCCGCGCAGGCCGCTGAGATCGCGCGCCGCTCGCGCGAGACGATGGTGGCGCTCGTGGTCAACTCGGTGCTTTGCGTCGGCATCGTCGCGGCGACGCTTGGACTGATCTTCTGGCTAGGCAGCGCGGGGGCGGTCGCCTTCGCCGGGACGATCTTCCTGATCGCCGGGGCTGCCGTCCTTTTGAAGGGCGGCGAGATCTACCGGATGCTCGGGAACGCCTCGGCGCTGATCGGGGCCGGAATGATGATCGGCGGGGCAGGGGTCGAGGCCGCGCGCCTTTACGCCGAAAACGCGGACGTCTTCCTGATGATCGCCGGAGCGGCCGTTGCGGGCGGCGCGTTCGTCGTCTTCCGCCAGGGGTCGGCGACCCTGCGCTTCGTCTCGGGCGCGACGATGCTTCTGGGGGGTGCCATGCACCTCGCGGGCGTGGGCTTCGCCATGTCGGATGCCTCGGGGCTCGAGGCGGCGGCAGTCAACGGCTATGCCTTCCTTCTGCTGCTGGCGGCCGGTGTCCTTCTGGACGTGCGGCTGGTGACGGCGCTGGCCATCGTACCCTTTGCGCAGATGCTCGACACCGGGACGGACTACTTCCACGCGATGTATGTCTTCTATTCGCCGGAAAGCACGCTGACGATCCTTCAGATGATGGCTTTGACGGCGGTCTGCATCGTGGTGATGCGTCAGGGACGGGAGCGCTTCGCGCGGCATGCCGGGATCCTCGCGATCCTAGCCGTCGTGGTCGGCAACCTCGCCTTCCTCGTCGGCTCGCTTTGGGGCGACCAGGTGGGTGCCTCGCTAGCGCTGGACGGGCCGACCTGGACGGAGGGCATGGAGTGGAGCGACTACCAGACCCAGGTCGAGGCCTGGGAAGCGCAGTTCCTCTACATCTCCGAGAACGTGTTCAGCCTGGTCTGGGCGGCGCTTCTGGCGGTCGGGACCTTCTGGGCGGCGCACGCCAACCGGCGAGGTCTCTTCAACGCTGCGATCACCTTCGGCGCGATCCACGGCTATACCCAGGTCTTCGAGACCATGGGCGACGAGCCGATGGCCTGGGCCTTGGGCGGCCTCGCCCTGATCCCGCTGGCCTGGGGCATGTGGCGATTGAACCGCTACCTGTCGGAAAGGCAGGGTCCGGGGCAGGAGACCGCGCTGGCGGCTTGAGGTCCGAACGAAGAGAATTGGCCGTCGCAGAAATGCGGCGGTCTTGTCGTGTCAGGACGCCGCCTTCAGCAGCCCCTCGTCCTTCAACCGCGCATGGGTCTGGTCCAGCGTCTTCCAGACGCGCTCGATCAGGATGTCGATTTCTTCGCGCGTGATGACGAGTGGCGGGGCGATGATCATCCGGTCGTAGACGTGGCGCATGATGAGGTTGTTGCCGAAGCTGAACTCGCGGCAGATGTACCCCACCGTCCCCGCCTCGGACGCGAAGCGCGCGCGCGACGGCTTGTGCGGGGTGAGGGCGATGGAGCCCATGAGGCCCACGATGGTCGCCTCGCCGACAAGCGGATGGTCGACAAGCGACAGCCACTTCTCGCGGATATACGGCCCGACGTCGTCGTGGACGCGCTGGACGAGCTTTTCTTCCTCGATGATCGCCAGGTTCTCGAGTGCCACCGCCGCCGCGACCGGGTGGCCGGAATAGGTATAGCCGTGGTTGAACTCGTCCGAGCCGATGACTTCGGCCACCTCGTCGGACACGACCGAGCCGCCGATGGGCAGGTATCCGGAGGACAGGCCCTTGGCGATGGTGATGATGTCGGGCCGCGCGCCGATGGCCTGATGGCCGAACCAGTGGCCGGTGCGGCCGAAGCCGGTGATGACCTCGTCGCAGATCAGGAGGATTTCGCGCTCGTCGCAGATGCGCTGGATCTCGGGCCAGTAGTTTTCGGGCGGGATGATGACGCCGCCCGCGCCCTGGATCGGCTCGGCGATGAAGGCCGCGACGTTGTCCTCGCCGATCTCGTCGATGGCGGTCTCGAGCTGGCGCGCGCGGGCGCGGCCGAAGTCCTCGGGGCTCGCGTCGCCGCCTTCGAGATACCAGTAGGGCTGGTCGATGTGCCGGATGCCGGGGATCGGCAGACCGCCCTGCGCGTGGATGCCGGCCATCCCTCCCATCGAGCCGCTGCCGACGGAGGAGCCGTGATACCCATTCTTGCGCGAGATGATCCAGGACTTGGACGGCTTGCCCTTCAGCGCCCAGTAATGCCGCACCATGCGAAGGTTGGTGTCGTTCGCCTCGGAGCCCGAGCCCGCGAAGAAGACGTGGTTCAGATCGCCGGGGCAGATCTCGGCGAGCTTGGCGGCAAGGTCGATGGCCGGGATGTGCGTCGTCTGGAAGAAGGTGTTGTAGTAGGGAAGCTCGCGCATCTGCCGGTCGGCCGCCTGCACCAGACGCTCGCGCCCGTAGCCCACGTTCACGCACCACAGGCCGGACATGCCGTCGAGGATGCGCTCGCCCTCGCTGTCGGTCAGCCACGAGCCTTCGCCCCGCACGATGATGCGCGCGCCCTTCTTCGCGAGGCTCGACTGGTCGGTGAAGGGATGCATGTGGTGGGCGGCGTCGAGCGCCTGGAGTTCGGCGGTCGGACGGACGTTGGTCAAGGGCATGTCGGCCTCCTGTGAGGTGATGCCGCAAATATGATCAAATTCGGGGACCGGTCAATCGGCGCCTGAGGCGGTGGCCGTGTCGGACAGGGTCAGGCGGACCTGACCCATGCCCTGGCGGATATCGTCCGCGACCGCGTGTGCCGCGGCTTCGGGGTCGCCCGCGCGGAAGGCGTCGAGGGCAGCGGCGTGCTTGTCGGGCAGGTTCGAGGTGCCGAACCGGCCGCACACGATGCGCAGCGAGGGTCCGATCTGAAGCCAGAGCGACGAGGCGATCTTGCGCAGGACGGTCGCTTCGGCCTGGTCGTAGAGGCGGAAGTGAAAGCGGTAGTTGAACTCGAGATACCGCTCGACGTCGCCCGACGCGATGGCGCGGTCGACCTCGGCATCGAAGGCCGTCAGATCCGAAAGGCAGGCGTCGGTCATTCGGAGCGCCGCCTCTTCGGCCAGGCGCGGCTCGACCGCGAGGCGGGCGAAGGCGATCTGATCCAGCCGGTCGCGGTCGATCTCGGGGACGTGGAGGCGACGGTTCCGGCCCAGCTCCAGCGCGCCTTCGGCCGTAAGCCTGCGGATCGCCTCGCGCACCGGGGTCATGCCCGCCCCGATTGCATCCGCGATCCCCTGGATTGTCACCGACTGTCCAGGCGCTAGGGTTCCAAACAGGATCATGTTCCTGATCTGCCGGTAAATGGCCTGATGCTCGGGGAGTTTTGCCAATGAATTGGTCATATTCCGGGCCGTGCCGCCGTCTGCCATACGAATCGCTTGAGAATGCCTCGTCATTTGATCAAATGACCGGCGAGGTGCCAATGGGGAGACCGAAATGAAGCGCACACTTTTCACGACTCTTGCCCTTGCCGCGATGGCCTCTACGGCCGCGATCGCGGAAGAAGTCAGGGTGTACAACTGGTCGGACTACATCGACGAGGAATTGCTGACGAAGTTCGAGGAAGAAACGGGAATCGACCTCATCTACGACGTCTTCGACTCGAACGAGGTGCTCGAGACCAAGATGCTGGCGGGAAGTTCGGGCTACGATGTCGTGGTTCCGACCGGGACCTTCCTGCAGCGTCAGATCTCGGCCGGGGCGTTCCAGAAACTCGATGACGCGCAACTGCCGAACCGCGAGAACATGTGGGATGTGGTGTCGAGCCGCACCGACAAGTACGACCCGAACGGCGAGTACTCTATCAACTACATGTGGGGCACCACCGGGATCGGCGCCAACGTGAACAAGGTCAAGGAAGTCCTGGGCGAAGGCGCTCCGACGGACAGCCTGGCTCTTGTGTTCGATCCGGCCAACATGGAGAAGCTCGCCTCCTGTGGTGTGCATTTCCTCGACGCACCGACCGAGATGATCCCGGCCGCGCTGAAGTACATCGGCGAAGACCCGAACAGCCAGGACCCGGAGGTGATCGCCAAGGCCGAAGAGGTCCTGATGGCGGTCCGGCCCTACGTCCAGAAGTTCCACTCGTCCGAATACATCAACGCGCTCGCCAACGGCGAGATCTGCGTGGCCTTCGGCTGGTCGGGTGACATCCTTCAGGCGCGGGACCGTGCGGCCGAGGCGGACAACGGGGTCGAGATCACCTATACGATCCCCAAGGAAGGGGCGCTGATGTGGTTCGACCAGATGGCGATCCCCGTCGACGCGCCGAACCCCGAGGGAGCCCACAAGTTCCTGGACTTCATCATGAACGCCGAAAACATGGCTGCGGCATCGAATTACGTGTATTACGCCAACGGAAACGAGGCGTCGCAGCAGTATCTCAACGAGGACGTGATCGGCGACACCGCAATCTATCCGAGCGAGGAGACGCTTGAAAACCTTTACACCGTCGATCCTTACGACGCGAAGGTGCAGCGGACCGTCACCCGGCTGTGGACGAAAGTGAAATCCGGCACCTGAGGCCGGTCCGGCCCGGCGGCGGTGCCGCCGGGCCATCTCTCGAGGGGCAAAAAATTGGTCAATTCCACCGTCTTCGCGCCGTGGGAAGATCCCGGCCAGACGCCGCTGATCCGCATCGAGAACGTCACCAAGCGCTTCGGCGATTTCACCGCCATCGACGACGTCTCGATCGACATCTACACCCGCGAGTTCTTCGCCCTTCTCGGCCCTTCGGGCTGCGGCAAGACCACGCTGATGCGGATGCTCGCGGGGTTCGAGACCCCGAGCGAGGGGCGCATCACCATCGACGGCAAGGACATGGCCGGCGTGCCGCCGAACAAGCGCGCCGTGAACATGATGTTCCAGTCCTACGCGCTGTTTCCGCACCTCACGGTCTGGGACAACATCGCCTTCGGGCTGCGCCGCGACCGGATGGACAAGGACCGCGTCGCCGCGCGGGTGGAAGAGATGCTGAAGCTGACGCAGCTTCAGAAGTTCGCCAAACGCAAGCCGCACCAGATCTCCGGCGGTCAGCGGCAGCGCGTGGCGCTTGCGCGCTCGCTGGCGAAGGCGCCGAAGCTTCTTCTGCTCGACGAACCTTTGGGCGCGCTCGACAAGAAGCTGCGGGAAGAGACCCAGTTCGAGCTGATGGAAATCCAGGAAAAGACCGGCACCACCTTCGTGATCGTGACCCACGACCAGGAAGAGGCGATGACGGTCGCCTCCCGCGTTGCGGTGATGAACCACGGCAAACTCGTGCAGGTCGACACGCCCGAACGCATCTACGAAGCGCCGAAATCGGTCTATGTCGCGGACTTCATCGGCGACGTGAACCTGATCGAGGGCCTCGTGGCGTCCGTGGGCGAGCTGGCCGAGCTGACCTGGGCCGAGGGCAAGGCGCCTCTCATCGGGCAGTCGGGCGCGTCGCTGAAGGCGGGCGACGAGGCCGTCTTCGCCATCCGCCCCGAGAAGATCGCCATCTCGCGCGAGGAGCCCGAGGCGCGGAACCGCGTGCGCGGCAAGATCGTCGACATCGGTTACCTGGGGAACCTCTCCGTCTATCACGTCCAGCTTCCGGACGGCAGCTACATGAAGTGCGAGGTCGGCAATCGCAGTCGCGTCTCGCGCCGCGACTACACCTGGGAGGACGAGGTCTGGCTGTCCTGGACCGACACCGCCGGGCTGGTGCTGCCGTCATGAGACGCGCGGCCGGGGCGGGCGAGGAGACGCGGACATGAAACGGCTCTTCACCGTCATCCCCTATGCCTGGCTCATCGTCCTGTTCCTGGTCCCCTTCGCCATCGTCTTCAAGATCTCGCTGTCGGACTACGCCGTCTCGATCCCGCCCTACGCTCCCACGCTCGACATCGCAGGCGGGTGGCAGGCCGTGAAGGACTTCCTGGGCGAGCTCGATTTCGAGAATTACGTCTTCCTGACCGAGGACGCGCTTTACTGGAAAGCCTACCTGTCGTCGCTCAAGATCGCCGCCATCTCGACGGTCCTGACGCTTCTCGTCGGCTATCCCATCGCCTACGGCATGGCGCGGGCGCCCGAGGCCTGGCGGCCGACGCTGATGATGCTGGTGATCCTGCCGTTCTGGACCTCGTTCCTGATCCGCGTCTACGCCTGGATCGGCATCCTCGCGACGGAGGGCTTACTGAACCAGTTCCTGCTTTGGATCGGGATCATCGACGCCCCGCTCGGTCTCCTGAACACGCCGACGGCGGTTTATATCGGCATCGTCTACACTTACCTGCCTTTCATGATCCTGCCGATCTATGCCGCGCTCGATCGGCTGGATCCGTCGCTTCTGGAGGCGGCCGAGGATCTGGGCTGTTCGCGAACGACAGCCTTCTGGACCGTGACGGTGCCGCTGTCGCGCCCCGGCGTCATCGCGGGCTGCTTCCTCGTCTTCATTCCGGCGGTTGGCGAGGTGGTCATCCCGTCGCTCCTCGGAGGTTCGGACACGCTGATGATCGGCAAGATCCTGTGGGAGGAGTTCTTCTCCAACCGCGACTGGCCGGTGGCGAGCGCGGTGGCGACGATCCTGCTTCTGATCCTGGTTGTGCCGATCGTGCTGTTCCAGCGTCAGCAGCAGGCGGCGCGGGAGGCCGAGCAATGAACCGCATCTCGTCCTTCAACATCGTGTCGCTGACGCTCGGCTTCGCGTTTCTCTACATCCCCATGATCATCCTTGTGATCTACAGCTTCAACGAGTCGAAGCTGGTCACGGTCTGGGCCGGCTTCTCGACCAAGTGGTACGGAGAGTTGCTTCGCAACGAGTCCTTCCTTGCAGCCGCCTGGGTCACGCTGAAGGTGGCGTTCTTCTCGTCCACGCTGGCCACGATCCTCGGCACCATGGCGGCCTACGTCATGGTGCGGCGCGGACGCTTCGCCGGGCGGACGCTGTTCTCCGGCATGATCTACGCGCCCCTCGTCATGCCCGAGGTCATCACGGGCCTGTCGCTCCTGCTTCTGTTCATCGCCATCGGGCTCGACCGGGGTGTGCTGACCATCGTGCTGGCGCATACGACCTTCGCCATGTGCTATGTCTCGGTCGTCGTCTCGTCGCGCCTCGTCAGCTTCGACCAGTCGCTGGAAGAGGCGGCGCTGGACCTTGGCTCGACCCCTTTCGAGGCGTTCCGGCTGGTCACCATCCCGATCGTGGCGCCTGCCGTCCTGTCGGGCTGGCTTCTGGCCTTCACGCTGTCGCTCGACGATCTCATCATCGCCTCTTTCACCTCGGGCCCCTCGGCCACGACGCTGCCCATGAAGGTCTGGTCCTCGGTACGCCTTGGCGTCAGTCCCGAGATCAACGCCCTGTCCACCATCTTCATCGGCATCGTGACCGTGGGCGTGCTGATCGCCTCGGTCGTCTCGAAGCGCGCCATCTCCCGCCGGCAGGCCGAGGAACTGGCGGCCGAGAGCTGAGACGGGCGTGATACGTTTTATTGAACGAGCGTTCAAAAAAACCAATTGACGCAGCGGGGATCTGCCCGCCATCCTTCGGCAGACGGAACCCCGGGCACAACGGGGCCGACAGGGAGGAGAACATTGACAGACGCGCATCTGTCGGATGAGCCGAGATCCATTCCGGGGCTTCTCGCGCGCAATGTCCGGCGTCACGGCGACCGTCCGGCCTATCGGGAAAAAGAGCTGGGCATCTGGCAAAGCTGGACCTGGGCCGAGGTCGCGGACGAGATCGAAGCGCTGGCGCTCGGGCTTCTGGCGCTTGGCCTCGAGAAGGGCGACCACGTCGCAATCGCGGGTCGCAACCGACCGCGCTTTTACTGGACGATGGTGGCGACGCAGATGGCAGGCTGCGTTCCCGTGCCGGTCTATCAGGACAGCGTGGCCGAGGAGATGGCCTATGTCCTCGACCACTGCGGCGCGCGGATGGCGGTGGTGGAAGACCAGGAGCAGGTCGACAAGACCATCGAGATCAAGGACCGGCTGCCGAACCTTCGGGATGTCATCTACCTCGATCCGAGGGGGTTGAGGAAATATACCCACGCGCATCTGAAGCCCTTTGCCGAGGTGCAGGCCGCGGGCCGCGCGCGGCGCTCCGAGATGATCGCCGAGTTGGAACGGCGGCGCGACGCGGCCGGGCCGGACGACACCTGCGTCATGCTTTATACCAGCGGCACCACGGGCCGGCCGAAGGGCGTCGTCCTGTCGAACCGCAACATCATCGAGACCTCGCGCGCCTCGGCCGAATTCGACAGGCTGACCGAGCACGAAAGCGTGCTGGCCTACCTGCCGATGGCCTGGGTCGGCGACTTCATCTTCTCCCTCGGACAGGCCATGTGGTGCGGCTTCTGCGTGAACTGCCCCGAGAGCACGACCACGATGCACGAGAACCTGAACGAGATCGGGCCGACCTATTTCTTTGCGCCGCCCCGATACTTCGAGGAGCGCATCACCACCATCACGATCCGGATGGAGGACGCCTCGGCCCTGAAGCGCCGGATCTACGACCGCGCGATGGCCCATGCGCGGAAGGTGGGACCGTCGATCCTCGACGGCAAACCCGTGTCGGGGCGGGACCGCTGGCTCTATCGTCTGTTCGACGTCCTGATCTATGCGCCGATCCGCAACCGCTCGGGCATGTCGAACGTGCGCGTGGCCTATACGGCGGGCGAGGCGATCGGCCCCGAGATCTTCGACTTCTGGCGCTCGCTCGGGATCAACCTCAAGCAGCTCTACGGCCAGACCGAGGCGTCGGTCTTCATCACGCAGCAGCCCGATCACGAGGTGAGGGCGGATACCGTGGGCGTGCCGTCGCCCGGCGTCGAGTTGCGCATCGCCGAGACGGGAGAGGTCTTCTACCGCTCGCCGGGCGTCTTCGTCGAGTATTACAAGAACCCGGCCTCGACCGCCGACACCAAGGACGCTGACGGCTGGGTGGCAACGGGCGACGCGGGCTTCATCGAGGAAGGCACGGGGCACCTTCGGATCATCGATCGCGCCAAGGACGTGGGCAAGCTGGCGTCAGGAGCGCTGTTTGCGCCAAAGTACGTCGAGAACAAGCTCAAGTTCTATCCCGCCATCCTCGAAGCCGTGGTCCACGGCGCCGACCGGGACTATTGCACCGCCTTCATCAACATCGACCTCAGCGCCGTCGGCAACTGGGCCGAGCGCAAGAACATCGCCTATTCCTCTTACCAGGAGCTGGCGGGGCACCAGGACGTGCTGGATACCATCCAGTCCCACGTCGAGGAGGTGAACCGGTCCATCGCCGGGGACGAGATGCTGTCTGGCTGCCAGGTCCGGCGCTTTCTGGTGCTGCACAAGGAACTGGACGCGGACGACGGCGAACTGACACGAACCCGCAAGGTCCGCCGCAAGATCATCAACGAGAAGTACGACGATCTTGTTAACGCGCTGTACGACGGCTCGAAGACGGTCACGACCGAGACGGAAGTGACCTATGAGGACGGGCGCAAGGGTTCGATCAAGGCGACGCTGGAGATCAGGGACGCCGCCGTGGTGCCGGTCGAGGCGAAGCGGATGGAGGCGGCGGAGTGAGGCTGCGGGGCTTAAAATGAACGCCATGTCCGGCAACACCACCACCGCCGACGGCCGCAAGATCGGCGGCGTCCTGATGGAGATGCGGAACATCACGCTGCGGTTCGGCGGCGTCGAGGCGATCAAGGACATCTCGTTCGACATTCTCGAGGGCGAGGTGCGCGCGATCATCGGTCCGAACGGGGCCGGAAAATCGAGCATGCTCAACGTGATATCGGGCTTCTACAATCCCCAGGTGGGCGAGGTGTGGTTCCGGGGCGAGAAGCGGCCTCCGATGAAGCCCTACGAGGTGGCGCGGCTGGGAATTGCCCGGACATTCCAGAACATCGCGCTCTTTGACGGGATGAGCGTGCTGGACAACATCATGACCGGACGGCTGACCCACATGACGACGGGGATGCTGGCGCAGGCGATCTGGAAGGGAAAGGCCGAGCGGGAAGAGGTAGCGAACCGCGAGATCGTCGAAAAGATCATTGATTTCCTTGAGATACAGCACATTCGTAAAGTGCCGGTGGGGCGGCTACCCTATGGGCTGAAGAAGCGGGTGGAGCTGGCGCGGGCGCTGGCCGCGGAGCCGAAACTTCTTCTCCTCGACGAACCCATGGCGGGGATGAACGTCGAGGAGAAGGAGGACATGAGCCGTTACATCCTTGATACGAATGATGAATTCGGCACCACCATTGCGCTGATCGAACACGACATGGGCGTCGTCATGGACCTGTCGGACCGGGTCGTGGTGATGGACTACGGCAAGAAGATCGGTGACGGCACGCCCGACGAGGTGCGCAACAACCAGGAGGTCATCGACGCCTATCTGGGGGTGGCGCATGACTGAAACGCGGGTCGGTATCACGTCGGTATTGCGTAGGTGCGTCGTCGGAGGTTTCCGGGCGGAAGCCGGGAGCATGGGGGTGAGTGATGTGGGGTGCCAGGGTCGTCACGGTCATCGGTTTCGTCTTTTTCGCGCTGATGGCGCTCCTGATGCTGATCCTTCTCGGCGTCGGCCTATTTTATCATCCCGACGGATGGGTTGTGCAGAGCGCCGTCGGCGCACTGACGGCGATTTGGATCGGCGTTGCCGGATGGTTGATGACCGTGCTCTGGAAGCGCGGACGCTGGGCCCGGAGAGAGCGTGGCGCCGCGATCGTCCTGCTCGCGCCGCTCGCTTTTATCATGGTGGTGACGAAGGCGGACCCCGACATCAGGTACGTCGTCCTCTTAGGAAGTGCGCCGCTTCTGGCGGGTTTTTTGTGTCGGTCGGGCGCATCGAACGGACCGCGTCAAGTCAAAGCGGGGACCTCGGGGGTGAATGATGCCTGACCAGCTTCTCTTCGCGATGGAGGTCACGCTGAACGGCCTGATGGCGGGCGTGCTCTATTCGCTCGTGGCGCTGGGCTTCGTGCTGATCTTCAAGGCGAGCGGAATCTTCAACTACGCGCAGGGCGTGATGGCGCTTTTCGCGGCGCTGACGCTGGTGGGGATCATGGAGGGGCAGGTGCCCTTCGCGCATCTCATCAACAGCGTCTTCGGGACCGACATCCATCACTTCGGCTGGCACGTCCCGGCGCTCGCGGCGATCGTGCTGACGATGGTGCTGATGATCGCCTTCGCCTGGGCGGTGAACCGCTTCGTGCTGCGTCACCTCGTGAACCAGGAGCCGATCATCCTCTTCATGGCGACCATCGGGCTTGCCTACTTCCTCGAGGGCGTGGGCGACCTGATGTGGGGGTCGGACATCAAGACGCTGAACGTTGGCCTGCCTCAGGGGCTGAACGAGACCATCGACCGGGTCACCTATGAGGCGTTCGGATACGGCTTCTTCATCGACAACCTCGACATCGTGGCGACGGTCATCGCGGTGGTGCTGGTGGCGGGTCTGGTGCTGTTCTCGCAGTACACCAAGCAGGGCCGGGCGCTGAGGGCGGTGGCCGACGACCACCAGGCGGCTCTGTCGGTCGGCATTTCGCTGAATTACATCTGGGTGCTGACATGGTCCATCGCGGGCTTCGTGGCCCTTGTCGCGGGCATCATGTGGGGGGCGAAGTCGGGCGTGCAGTTCTCGCTGTCGCTGATCGCGCTGAAGGCGCTGCCGGTGCTGATGCTGGGCGGCTTCACCTCGATCCCTGGGGCCATCGTCGGCGGACTTATCATCGGGGTGGGCGAGAAGCTGTTCGAGTTCCTGATCGGCGTCCACATCGGCGGCGCGACCGAAAACTGGTTCGCCTACGTGCTGGCGCTTCTGTTCCTCGTCTTCCGGCCTCAGGGGCTGTTCGGCGAGAAGATCATCGAGAGGGTGTGATGGACGATTTCACCATGAGGATGCTCCACCGGGCGCCGCTGGTCCTGCTGATAGTCGCCGGCGCGTTCCTTGTCGGCTCGATCCTGAACGCCTTCTACACGTACGCGACCTTCATGCGCAGTGAGGACTATGGGGGTGGTGGGCTTGGATACCTGCTAGTCGCGCTCTTCAACGCGTTTTACCAGCCGTCGATCCTGCTGGGCTGGGCCGCGGCGGTACACTGGCTGTCGGTAATTGCGGACGAAAGGCGGTACGGGAAATGACCAAGCTGATTGCCATCCTGAACGTCGTCGCCTGGTCCGGCTTCTGGGCCTTCGGTTATCTCGCCATGACCGGCGGGGGCGGCAGCGCGGTCGTGGCCTCGCTTCTGGCCTTCGCGGGCGCGGCCGTGGGGATCTGGGCCTATCTCCAGCTTGTCCGGCACGCCGAGGCGACCGGCTATGCGCCGCCGCAGAAGCGGGCGGAGGTGACGGGCGCGGGGCCGGTGAACGCGGAGGACCCGACATGACGCGACTGGCGCTTGTCCTTGTCTTCCTCGTGTCGCCGGCCGGGGCGGAGCCGCTGGACGGCGCGTTCCGGGGCGTCTTCAACGAGCTGACGCTGTCGGTGACGGAGGGCAAGGCCGTGGCCGAGGTCTCGTCCGGCGCCTGCCTCGGCTACCTTGAGGGCGGGGTGACGGAAGTCGCGGTGGGGCGGTGGGAGATCCTGGGATCGGTGCCCGAGGCGCCCTGCGTCCTCAGCCTGACGCGCGGCGACGACGGACGCATCGAGATGATGGAGGGGCCGGGCTGCACCTTCTACCACGGCATGAGCTGCGAGCTGTCGGGCATCCTGGAGGCGGCGAAATGAGGCGGACGACGGGACGGGGAGGGCAGCCGTGATCTATCGCGAGGCGGGCGACTTCAAGACGACCTACGCGGCGGACGCGCAGACCTTTCCGATCAAGCTGGACCGCTGGGGTTACTTCGTCATCCTCGCCGTCGCGGTGCTGGTCGTGCCTTTCTTCATCACCGACTACATGGCGAACGCCATCCTGGTGCCCTTCCTGATCTACGCCATCGCGGCCATCGGGCTGAACATCCTGACGGGCTACTGCGGGCAGGTCAGCCTCGGGACCGGGGGCTTCATGGCGGTGGGCGCCTATGCCTGCTACAAGCTGATGACGTCTTTCCCGGACGTCAGCATCGTCATCCACATCCTGCTCGCGGGCCTCGTCACGGCCGCCGTGGGCGTGCTGTTCGGGTTGCCGTCGCTGCGGATCAAGGGGTTCTACCTCGCGGTGGCGACGCTGGCGGCGCAGTTCTTCCTGGTCTGGCTCTTCAACAAGGTGCCGTGGTTCTACAACTATTCGGCCTCGGGCCAGATCAGCGCGCCCGAACGCACCGTCCTCGGCGTGGCGGTCACAGGCCCCTCGACCGACGCCTGGGCGACCTACATGATCTGCCTCGTGTTCACGATTGTCCTGGCGCTGATGGCGCGAAACCTGACGCGGGGATCTGTGGGGCGGCGCTGGATGGCGATCCGCGACATGGACATCGCGGCCGAGATCATCGGGGTCAATCCGCTGAAGGCCAAGCTGACGGCCTTCGCGGTGTCGTCCTTCTACATCGGGGTCGCGGGGGCGCTGTTCTTCTCGGTCTACCTGGGCGCGGTCGAGGTGGGCGAGGTGTTCGGCATCCAGAAGTCGTTCCTGGTCCTTTTCATGATCATCATCGGGGGCCTGGGCTCGATCTTCGGAGCCTTCGCGGGGGCGGCGTTCCTCGTCGTTCTGCCGGTGGTGCTGAAGGTGATCGGCTCGGACTGGCTGGGATGGCCCACGGACCTTGTGGCGCATTTCAACCTCGTGATCGTCGGGGCGCTCATCATGGCGTTCCTGATCTTCGAGCCGCACGGGCTGGCGCAGCTCTGGCGGCTTCTGAAGGAGAAATTGAGACTCTGGCCCTTTCCGCACTAGGGCGGGGCATCCACGACATCGGACAAGAACCAATGGGAGGAGACTACCGATGAGACGACTTCTGACGGCGACCGTGGTGGCGGTCATGGCGGCGGCGCCGGCTCTGGCCGAGCTGGTGATCCCGTCCCTGAGCTATCGCACCGGACCCTATGCCGCGAACGGCATTCCCTTCGCGGACGGCTACCAGGACTACTTCAAGCTTCTGAACGAGAAGGACGGCGGCATCGGCGGCGAGCCGATCCGGGTGGTCGAGTGCGAGACCGGCTACAACACCGAGAAGGGCGTCGAGTGCTACGAGTCGACGAAGGGCGAGGGCGCGCTGGTCTATGCGCCGCTGTCGACCGGCATCACCTACCAGATCATCCCGAAGGCCAGCGCCGACGGGATCCCGGTGCATTCGATGGGCTATGGCCGGACTTCGGCCAAGAACGGCAAGGTCTTCGAGTGGATCTTCAACTACCCGGCCAACTACTGGGATGGGGCGTCCATCGCGGTGAAGCACCTGCTCGACATCAACGGCGGCAGCCTCGAGGGCAAGAAGATCGCGCTGGTCTATCACAACTCGGCCTACGGCAAGGAGCCGATCCGGACGCTTCAGGAGCTGTCGAAGAAGCACGGCTTCGAATTCATGGAGATCCCCGTCGACCATCCGGGGCAGGAGCAGAAGTCGCAGTGGCTTCAGATCCGGCAGCAGCGTCCCGACTATGTGCTGATGTGGGGCTGGGGCGTGATGAACCAGGTCGCCATCCAGGAAGCCGCCAACATCCGCTTCCCGATGGAGAACTTCATCGGCGTGTGGTGGTCCGGGTCCGAGAACGACGTGATCCCCGTGGGTGACGGCGCCGACGGCTACAAGTCGCTGAACATGCACATGCCGGGCATGGATTTCCCGATCTACGACGAGCTGAAGACCTATCTCTACGACAAGGGTCTTGCGGCTGGCGCGGGCGACCAGGCGGGCACGGTTCTCTACAACCGGGGCATGTACAACGCCATGATCATCGCGGAAGCGATCCGGAAGGCGCAGGAGCTGTCCGGTGCCACGGCCATCACGCCGGCGCAGTTGCGCGACGGGATGGAGCAGCTTGTCATCACCCAGGACCGGCTGACCGAGCTTGGCATCCCGAACTTCGGCCCCGCGGTCGAGGCGTCGTGCGAGAACCACGGCGGGCAGGGCATGGCCATCGTCCAGCAGTGGGACGCGGCGGCGAAGAAGTGGAACGTGCTGACCGACTACATCCAGTCGGATTCCGAGGTGATCGACGCGCTGATCGCCGAGGACAGCGCGGCCTATGCCGCCGAGGCGGGCATCACCGAGCGCTGCAACTAGCGGCGTGACCGAAGGTGGGGTGAACCCCGCCCTACCGTCCCCGGGGAGTCCGGGGGCGGGATGAGGGAGAGAAACATGCTCGACGCCGGAAAGACCGCCACGCCTCTTCTCGAGGTGAACAACATCGAGGTGATCTACAACCACGTCATCCTGGTGCTGAAGGGCGTCAGCCTGAAGGTGCCGGACGGCGGAATCACGGCGCTTCTGGGCGGCAACGGCGCGGGCAAGACGACGACGCTGAAGGCGATCTCGAACCTGCTCAAGTCCGAGCGGGGCGAGGTGACGAAGGGCTCGATCCTCTATCGCGGCGAGCGGGTGCAGGATCTCGACCCCTCGGCGCTGGTCAAGCGGGGCGTCATCCAGGTGATGGAGGGGCGGCACTGCTTCGAGCATCTGACGGTAGAGGAGAACCTTCTGACCGGCGCCTACACGCGGCGCGAGAGCGGGGCCAAGATCGCCGAGGACCTCGAGATGGTCTATGCCTATTTCCCTCGCCTGAAGGAACGCCGGAAAAGCCAGGCGGGCTATACGTCGGGCGGCGAGCAGCAGATGTGCGCCATCGGCCGCGCGCTCATGTCGCGGCCCGAGACGATCCTGCTAGACGAGCCGTCGATGGGCCTCGCGCCGCAACTGGTCGAGGAGATCTTCGGGATCGTGAAGAGCCTGAACGAGAACGAGGGCGTGAGCTTCCTTCTGGCCGAGCAGAACACCAACGTGGCCCTGCGGTTCGCGCATTACGGCTATATCCTCGAGTCGGGGCGCGTCGTGATGGACGGACCGGCGGCGGCGCTGCGCGAGAACCCCGACGTCAAGGAATTCTACCTCGGCATGTCGGACGAGGGACGCAAATCCTATCGCGAGGTCAGGTCCTACCGTCGCCGCAAGCGCTGGTTGAGCTGACCTCTACGACCAAGGTCGTATTTCCCCCTGGTCACCTGCTGGTCAAAAGGGGCGCGGGGGCAGCCTGGCGCCCTTTGGCGCCCATCCCGTTTTCGTGCGCCCAAGGCTTCGCTGGCAGGTCCCGTCCGGGTTGAAGCGACTTCGACCGGCCCGGTCTATCGAATTGGATGCTGGGAAGGTGATTGATGCTGGTGAACGTCCTCGATCTGCGCGAGAGGCCCTATCGCTGGAGCAACGTCCTTGCCGTGGTGCAGGCCGCGACGAAGGACAACGTGGCCGAGGACGCCGACGTCATCCACTCGAAGCTGGGGGTCGAGATCGACTATGCCGAACGCGACGGATTGTCGGTGCGTGACGCGGTCTTGTGGGCCGAGCGGCTGGACGGCATGGTGACGCTGTATCTCTACGACCGCGACCCGGAGACGCCAGCCGATGAGAGACCCCTATGACGCGCGGGAAATCCGCTCGCCCGAGGCCCGCGCCAACGACCTGAGACGGGACCTGCCCGAGGCCGTCGCACGCGCAGCACTTCTCGACGGCTACCGGGAGACGCTGGGTGGTATCGCGGCGGCCGGGGTGACGACGCGCGAGGCGCTGGCCGCGCTGCCGGTCCTCCGAAAGTCGGACCTCATGCGTCTTCAGGCCAAGGAGCCGCCCTTCGGCGGGCTGACGACGCGGGCGGCGAGCGACTTCGACCATGTCTTCCAGTCGCCGGGGCCGATCCACGAACCGGGACGGCGCGGCGGCGACTGGTGGCGGCTGGGGCGGTTTCTTCACGCCTCGGGCGTCGGGCGGGGCGATATCGTCCAGAACTGCTTCGGGTATCACCTGACGCCGGCGGGTCACATGTTCGAAAGCGCGGCCGAGGCCGTGGGGGCGACCGTCATCGCGGCGGGCACCGGGCAGACCGAGTTGCAGGTGCAGGCCGCAGCGGCGCTGGGGGCGACCGTCTATGCCGGGACGCCGGACTATCTGAAGGTGATCCTGGAAAAGGCCGACGAGATGGGCGTGACGCTTGGCATCCGCCGCGCGGGCGTGTCGGGCGGGGCGCTGTTTCCGTCGCTGCGCCAGTGGTACGCCGACCGCGGCATCGCCTGCACCCAATGCTACGCAACCGCCGACCTTGGGCTTGTCGCTTATGAGAGCGAGGCGATGGAGGGGATGATCGTCGACGAGGGCGTGATCGTCGAGATCGTGACGCCGGGCACGGGCGATCCGGTGCCGGACGGCGAGGTGGGCGAAGTCGTGGTGACGAGCTTCAATCCCGACTATCCGCTGATCCGCTTCGCGACGGGCGATCTGTCGGCCGTGTTGCCGGGGGTCAGCCCCTGCGGACGGACCAACATGCGCATCAAGGGCTGGATGGGACGCGCCGACCAGACGACGAAGATCAAGGGCATGTTCGTGCGTCCCGAGCAGGTGGCGGCGCTGGTGGCGCGCCATCCGGAGGTCGCGCGCGCGCGCGTCGTCGCGGGACGGGCCGACGAGGCGGACACGCTGAGGGTCCGGGTCGAGGGCGAGGGCGTCGACGCCGCCGCGGTCGCGGCGAGCGTCAGGGAGGTGTTGAAGCTGTCGGGCGAGGTCGAGGTCGTGGCCCCCGGCGGCCTGCCCCGCGACGGCGTCGTCATCGAGGACACGAGGACCTACGAGTGACGCGGCGGCTGCTGGTCTATGGCGATTCGAACAGCTTCGGCACCGGGCCGATGCGGACGCTCGACGAGGATCCGATCCACCAGGAGGGCGTGCGCTGGGGCGACGTCATGGCGGGCGAGTTGGGCGATGGCTGGGAGGTGATCGTCGAAGGGCTGCCGGGCCGGACGACCGTCCACGACGACCCGGTGGAGGGCGCTCACCTGAACGGGCTGACGGTGCTGCCGGCGATCCTGGGATCGCATCGGCCGATCGACCTTCTGGCGATCTGCCTTGGGACCAATGACCAGAAGCACCGCTTCGGGTTGACGGCGCAGGACGTGGCGATGGGGGCGGCCCGGCTGGTGCGTGCCGCGATGCTGACCGGCTGGGTGGGCCGGGTGCTGGTGGTGACGCCGCCGCCCGTGAAGGAGCGGGGAGACTTCCGCGAGATGTTCCGGGGCGCCGAGACGCGCGGCCGGGGGCTGGCCGCCGAGATGGCGCGCTTCGCAGCGCGCGAGGGGGCCGAGGTGTTCGACGCCGGATCGGTGATCGAGACGGACGAAGCGGACGGCATCCACTGGTCGGCCGCGTCTCACGACGCTTTGGGGCGGGCCGTGGCGGACGTGGTGCGCGGCCTCGGGTGACGGCGTCCGGCGGCGCGGTCGGATGATGCGTATTTCAGGCAAGATGAAGGGGCAGGCGATGCGGGCGGCGGTGATCGGGGGCGGCGTGATCGGCGGGGGCTGGGTGGCGCGCTTCCTGTTGAACGGGTGGGACGTGGCGGTCTTCGACCCCGACCCCGAGGCGGAGCGGAAGCTGGACGCCGTGCTGGCGAACGCGCGGGCGGCCCTGCCGATGCTCTACGAGCGCTCGTTGCCGAAGGAGGGGCGGCTGAGCTTCGCGTCTTCGGTGGCCGAGGCGGTGACAGGGGCCGATTGGGTGCAGGAGAGCGTGCCCGAGCGGCTGGATCTGAAGCACCGCGTTCTGGCCGAGATCGAAGCGGCGAATGCGGAGGCTCCGATCGGGTCGTCCACGAGCGGGTTCAAGCCCTCGGAGCTGCGCGAGGGGATGGCGACGGACGCGAGCGTTTTCGTCGCGCATCCGTTCAACCCGGTCTACCTGCTGCCGCTGGTCGAGATCGTGGGTGGCGAGGGGGCGGACGCGGGAGTGATCGCCCGGGCCTGCGAGGTGCTGCGCGGGATCGGGATGTATCCGCTCGTGATCCGCGCCGAGATCGACGCGCATATCGCCGACCGCCTTCTGGAGGCGGTGTGGCGCGAGGCGCTGTGGCTGGTGAAGGACGGCATCGCCACGACCGGGGAGATCGACGAGGCGATCCGCATGGGGTTCGGCCTGAGATGGGCCCAGATGGGGCTGTTCGAGACTTATCGCATCGCGGGCGGCGAGGGCGGCATGGCGCATTTCGTGGCGCAGTTCGGGCCGTGTCTCGCCTGGCCCTGGACGAAGCTGATGGACGTGCCCGAGATGACGGACGACTTCGCGGCGGAGATCGGCGCGCAGTCGGACGCGCAGTCGGGCGCGCTGTCGATCCGCGAGTTGGAACGGCTGCGGGACAAGAACCTCGTCGCCATCCTGCGCGCGTTGAAGCGCGAGGGCAGCGGGGCGGGGCGGGTTCTGCTGGAGCATGACGCGACGCTCGATGCGCCGGGCGAGGGTGTCCCGCTGGAGACGGTGCGGCGCGTCGTGCCGTCGGACTGGACCGACTACAACGGCCACATGAACGAAAGCCGCTATGGCCAGGTCTTCTCAGACGCCGCCGACGCGGTGATGGCGCATCTGGGCGCGGGGCCGGACTATGTCGCGTCGGGGCAGTCGTTCTTCACCGTCGAGACGCGGATTTCATACCTGATGGAGACGCGCGCCGGCGAGCGGATCCGGGTCGCGACGCGCGTGATGGGGGCGGAGGGCAAGAAGCTGAGGCTGTTCCACGAGATGGAGCGCGAGGCTGACGGCTCGGTCCTTGCGACCTGCGAGCAGTTGCTCGTGCATGTCGATCTGGGGACGCGGCGGTCGAGCCTTCCGGGGCCGGACCTGGCGGAGCGGATCAGGGCGCTGGCGGCGGCGCACGCCTGAGTGGACGCCTTCAGAAAACCGAGAGCCCGGCGCTTTCGCCTTCGGTCAGCCGCTCGAGGAGGGTAACGAGGTGGGCGTAGTCGTCCTTGCCGAGCTTCTTGCGCATGAGCGCGTTGTTCTGCACCGCGTAGGGCGTGCCCTGTGCGATCCGCTGCACGCCGAGGTCCGTCAGCGAGACGGTGGTCGTGCGGCGGTCGCGGCGGCCGGCCTCGCGCTCGATGAGGCCCGCCGTCTCCATCGTGCGAAGCGCGCGCGAGGTGGCGGTGCGGTCGATGCCCACGAATGTGGCGATGTCCGAGGGCTGCGTCAGCCCCTCGTTCCCGACGGCGAGGAGGATGCACCAGGTGGTGCGGGTCAGGTCCAGCGTCTTCAGCGCTTCATCGAGCCGTCGTTCCTGGAGGCGGGCGGCCAGCGAAAGGTTGTAGCCGAGCGAGGCGTGCAGGCGGTAAGGAGTCATGCAGGCATGTCAGGGGACATGCGAGGGGGAGTCAATTGGAAGTAGAACCGTGCGACGCGTAGAGGCGATCATTTTCGACAAGGACGGCACCCTCTTCGACTTTCAGGCGACCTGGGGCCAAGTGATCCTGACGCTTCTCGACCGCGTGGCGCCGGGCGGTCTGCGGGCGCCCTCGGCCGAGGCGCTGGGCATCGACGAGGCGACGGGACGGTTCCGGAAGGACAGCGTGGTCATTGCGAGCACGACGGCCGAAGTCGCGCTGACGCTGGCGGGCGTGACGGGGCGAGATGCGGACGAGATCGCGGCTATCGCCGACGGGCTTGCCACGCAGGCCGAGCAGGTGCCCGTCGTGGCTCTGCGCCCTTGCCTCGAAGTTCTGTCGGCACGTCATGCACTGGGACTTGTCACCAACGATTCCGAGGCGCCTGCACGGGCGCATCTGGAGCGGGCCGGGATCGGTGATCTCTTCGCCTTCGTCGCGGGCTACGATTCCGGGCATGGCGCCAAACCGGGTCCGGGTCAGCTTCTGGCCTTTGCAGCGGCGACGGGTCTCGATCCCGCGCGCACGCTGATGGTGGGCGACAGCCGCCATGACCTCGCGGCGGGGCGGGCGGCCGGCATGGGGACGGTGGCCGTTTTGACGGGAATTGCCGAAGCGCACGAGCTTCGGGATCTGGCCGACGCGGTCCTGCCCGATATCGGGCATCTCGAGGCATGGATCGCGGCGCGCGAGGCGGAGCCGGCCTGAAAGCGACCCAACCTGTCGGGAACCGCGTTTCAAGCCGCACGCCTTTGGCGGACAGTCCCGTGGAACGGAGGGACGGCGCATGACGGACGCGGCGGTCAGACGGCGGAGCGGGGGACGCGCAGGCAACCGCGACAGGCGCGGCGGCGAGATCTTCCGTCAGCAGCCCTGGGGGCCGGTGAAGAACATCGACCGGCCCGTCGAGCCGTTAGGCGAAGAGGGCGTGCAGGCGATCCACGACGGCGCGATGCGGGTGCTGGAGGAGATCGGCGTGGAGTTCCTGAACGACGAGGCGCTGGCCCTTTTCCGGCAGGCAGGCTGCACGGTCGAGGGGACGAACGTCCGGATGGGCCGCGACTGGGTGATGGAGATGCTGGCCCGCGCCCCGAGCCAGTTCACGCTGACCCCGCGCAACCCGGACCGTGTCATCACCGTGGGGGACGGCTCGCTTCTTTTCGGCAACGTCTCGTCGCCTCCCGCCTACTGGGACATGACGATGAGGACCAAGTCTCCGGGCACACGGGTGCAGTGCGCGGACCTTCTTCGGCTGACCCAGCACTTCAACTGCATGCACTTCGCCGGCGGCTATCCCGTCGAGCCGGTGGATATCCACCCCTCAGTCCGGCACCTCGACGTGCTCTTCGACAAGCTCACGATCACCGACAAGGTCCCGCACGCCTATTCGCTGGGGGCCGAGCGGGTCGAGGACGTGCTCGAGATGGTGCGGATCGCGGGAGGGCTGACCGAGGAGGCGTTCCGCGCGACCCCGCGGATGTACACCAACATCAACTCGACCTCGCCCCTGAAGCACGACACGCCGATGATCGACGGCTGCCTGCGCTGCATCCGGCGCGGGCAGGCGGTGATCGTGACGCCCTTCACTCTGGCGGGGGCGATGGCGCCGGTGACGATGGCGGGCGCGGTGACGCTGTCCATCGCCGAGGCGCTGTCGGCGATCGCACTCTTCCAGTGGGTGGCGCCGGGGTCGGCCTGCGTGCTGGGGACCTTTACCACCAACGTCGACATGACCTCGGGCGCGCCGGCCTTCGGGACGCCGGAATACATGCGCGCGACGCAGATGACGGGCCAGATGGCGCGGTTTTACGGGCTGCCGCTGCGCTCTTCGGGGGTCTGCACCTCGAACGCGCCGGACGGGCAGGCGATGTGGGAGACCTCGAACAGCCTCTGGGCGGCGGTGCAGTCGGGCACGCACATGATCTATCATGCGGCAGGGTGGCTGGAGGGCGGGCTGATCGCCTGTCCCGAGAAGTTCGTGATGGATTGCGAGGTGGTGCAGATGATCCAGCGCTACATGGACCCGGCTATCTGTGCCACGGGTCCGGACGAGATCGCCGTCGAGGCGATCCGGGACGTGGGGTCGCGCGGGCATTACTTTGGGGCCGAGCATACCCGCGCGCGCTACGAGACGGCGTTCTATACGCCTTTCGTGAGCGACTGGCGCAATTTCGAGGCCTGGTCGGCGGATGGCGGGGTCTGGACGCAGGAACGCGCGCACCGGCTGTTCCGGCGCATCGTCGAGGAGTTCGAGGAGCCGCCGATGGATGTGGCGATCCGCGAGGAGTTGGCCGAGTTCGTGGCCCGGCGGAAGGCCGAGGGCGGCGCGCCGACGGATTATTGAGGCCGTCCCGGAGGAATCGGCACTGTATGATCCATCATCCATGACCGTGTGAATCTTCATCTTATCAAAGTTGAATTTTGTCGAATTGAAGGGAATCGCCTTCGCAGGCATCTTCAAATCATCGGACATGTAGTTCGGTGTGTGTGTGACGAGTGAGATGAGTGACCGGACCACAAAGCGAATTCAGTGTGAGTGTTTCGCCTCGGCCCGGAGTGTTTACGAGTGAAAGAGTGAGTTCTGACTCAAGGCCGGTGCGGTCGGCCGAAGGTGGAGGGATGTGGGGATCCCTCCACCTCAGTCAGAGAGACCCCGCGAGAAAGTACGTGTGACCCATGTTTGACCATTCGATCCGCTTCCGTTCCGTCTCGGCCACGCAGCTTGAAGAAGCCGGCACGCAGTTCACGCGGGTCCTTCTTGAAATCTCCGTCGGGACCTTCTCCGATGAAGAGCTTCTCGGCCTCGAGGAAGAGCTGGAGTTCTGTGCCCAGACCGGCCTCATCGGCCTGCGCATGTCGCAGCTTCTGGCAACGCTGCGCCTGGATGCCCTGGCCGAAGCCGCGTGATCGCAGCGCCGGCCCGTGCAGGGTCGGGACCTGACCATCCCCAATGACATCGACAGGCCGGAGGTTGCTCCGGCCTCGTCTGCGTCCGCTGTTACCCGACGGGCGCGATGCGTCGAGCGTCGCGGGGCCGGGCTAGTGCTTCACCATGATATGGCGCGCGACCGTATAGTCCTCGAGCGCGTGCATCGACATGTCCTTGCCGTAACCCGAGGATTTCAGTCCGCCGTGGGGCATCTCGTTGGTCAGCATGAAATGCGTGTTGATCCAGGTGCAGCCATAGCGCAGCCGCGCCGCCGTCGACATCGCCCGACCGATGTCCTTCGTCCAGACCGATGAGGCCAGCCCGTAGTCGCTGTCGTTGGCCCAGGACACCGCCTCGTCCACGTCGCTGAAGGGCGTGATCGAGACGACCGGGCCGAAGACCTCGCGCTGGACGATTTCGTCCTGCTGGCGCGCGCCGGCGATGACGGTGGGGGCATAGTAGAAGCCCCGGTCGCCATGAACGCTGCCGCCGGTCGTGATCTCGACGTGGTTCAGTTCCCGCGCGCGTTCGACGAAGCTTGCGACACGGTCGCGCTGGCGGGAGGAGATCAGCGGCCCGATCTCGTTCAGCGTGTCGTCGGCGTCGTCGTAGACGATCCCGGACACCGCAGCGCTGAGGTCGGCGACGAGATTGTCGTAGGTCTTTTTCGATGCATAGATCCGGCAGGCGGCGGTGCAGTCCTGACCGGCGTTGTAGTAACCGAAGGCGCGCAGGCCCTCGACGACCTCCGAGACGTCGGCGTCGTCGAAGACGATGACGGGGGCCTTGCCGCCAAGTTCCAGATGCGTGCGCTTGACGGTCTTCGACGCGGCCTGAAGCATCTTCTTGCCCGTCGCCACGTCGCCGGTCAGCGAGATCATGTCGACGCCCTTATGGGTGACAAGCGCGTTGCCGACGGTCTCGCCCCGTCCGGTGACGATGTTGACGACGCCTTTGGGTAGCTCCTCGGCGAGGATGCGGGCGAATTTGAGCGCCGTGAGGGGCGTTTGCTCGGACGGCTTGAAGACGACCGTGTTGCCGCCCGCGAGGGCTGGGGCCAGCTTCCAGGCCATCATCATCATCGGATAGTTCCAGGGCGCCACCGAGGCGACGACGCCGATGGCGTCACGCCGGATCATCGAGGTGTAGCCGGCGAGGTATTCGCCTGCGAGCGGCCCGTGCATGTTGCGCGCGGCCCCGGCGAAATAGCGGTAGGTGTCGACGATGGCGGGGATCTCGTCCCCCCGCGCGGCGTTGATCGGCTTGCCGCAGTTCAGCGCCTCGAGCGCGCCGAAGGCGTCGCCCTCGGCCTCGATCCGGTCCGCGATGCGAAGAAGGGCGGCCGACCGCTCGGCGGGTGTCGTGCGGGACCAGCCGGCGAAGGCGTCGCGCGCGCCCGCGACCGCCGCTTCGACCTGATCGAGCGACGCCTCGGGCAGCTCGAGAATGGTCTCTCCCGTGCGCGGGTTGAGGATCGTTTCCGGGGTTTCCGTTCCCGCGGCGAATGCGCCGCCGATCAGAAGCTGGGTGTCCATGGGGTCCTCCTCAGAAGGGTGTTCATTTGCCGCCGCCTGCGGTCTCGGAACCGCCGCGGGTCAGATAGTAGGCGCCGAGGATCGGCAGGAAGGTCACCAGCACCACGACCATCGCGACGACGTTGGTCACCGGGCGCTGACGCGGGCGCACCAGCTCTTCCAGCATCCAGATCGGCAGCGTCTGCTGCTGGCCTGCCGTGAAGGTGGTGACGATGACCTCGTCGAAACTGAGCGCGAAGGCGAGCATGCCCCCCGCCAGAAGCGAGGTGCCGATGTTGGGCAGGACGATGTGGCGAAACGTCTGGAACCCGTTCGCGCCCAGGTCGGCCGAGGCTTCGAGCATCGAACGCGACAGGCGCCGGAATCGGGCGACCGCGTTGTTGTAGACGACGACGATGCAGAAGGTCGCGTGGCCGAGGACGATCGTCAGCGTGGAAAACGGGATGTCCGCGATGTTGAAGGCCGAGCGGAGCGCGATGCCGGTGATGATGCCGGGGAGCGCGATGGGCAGGATCACCAGGAGCGACACAGCTTCCCGTCCGAAGAACCGCGCGCGGCTGACGGCGGCGGCGCAGAGCGTTCCCAGGATCAGTGCGAGGATCGTCGAGATCGCGGCCACCCGGACGGACAGCCCGAGCGCCTGCCAGACGTCGGGCCGGTTCCAGGTGACCGCGAACCACTTGAGCGTCAGGCCGGGCAGGGGCCACTGATAGGTCCGTTCCTCGGTCGTGAAGGCATAGGCGAAGATCAGGAGGATCGGCAGGTGCAGGAATGCGAGCCCCGCGAAGGCGGCGATCTTCAGGCCGAGCGGCGCGCGGTCAGAGTGCATCGAAGGCCCCCTGGCGCTTCGCCATCCAGAGGTAGAACCCCATGATGACGATGGGCACCACGGCGAAGGCGGCGGCGAGCGGGATGTTCCCCGCCGTGCCCTGGTGGGCATAGACCGCCTGACCGATGAAGTTCCGCGACGAGCCCACGATCTGGGGGATGATGTAGTCGCCTAATGTCAGCGAGAAGGTGAAGATCGAGCCCGCGATGAAACCCGGCAGTGCCATCGGCAGAATGACGTAGCGCATCGTCTGCCCGCGCCGCGCGCCGAGGTCGTCCGAGGCCTCGATCAGGTTCTGCGGCACCCGCTCGAGCGCCGCCTGCACCGGCAGGATCATGAACGGCAGCCAGACGTAGAGGAAGACGAGGAAGGTCCCGATGTAGCTGACCGACAGCGAGTTGCCCCCGATGACCGGGATCGAAAGGACCGCGTTCAGGATGGCGCTGGCTCCGATGCCGTCGACGGCCCAGGTCAGGATGCCTTCCTTCGCGAGGATCAGCTTCCAGGCGTAGACCTTCACGAGGTAGCTCGACCAGAGCGGCAGCATCACCGCGAGGTAGAAGAACGCCTTCATCCGGCCCTTCGCGTAGCGCGCGGCGTAATAGGCGATGGGGAAGGCGATCACGGCGGAGGCGACCGTCACGGCGGCGGCCATCAGCGTGGTGCGCAGGATGATGTCGAAGTTCGCGGGGCGGAACAGCTCGCGATAGGTCTTGAGCGTCAACTCGTAGTCGATCAGCCCCGAGAACTCGTCGATCGAGAAGAAGCTCTGGAGAAGGAGCGCGGCCAGCGAGCCGATGTAGACCACGCCGAGCCAGAGGAGCGGCGGGACGAGCAGCACCGCCAGCAGCACGCGGGGCTGCCGCCAGAACAGGTCCGAAAGCCGGTCGCCCGCGGCGGTGGCCATCTCAGGCCTCCTCCATCCGGTGGAGGGCCGTCGCGTCCCAGGTCAGCCCGACGGTGGCGCCCGGCTCGGGCAAGGGCGTGCCAGCGGCGAGGTCGGCGGCGATGACGGCGTCCCCGATGTCGACGTGGACGCGGCTGACCGCGCCCAGGTAGCGGCGCGAGGCGACAGTACCCTGTACGACACCCTCGCCGGGCGGAACCAGCCGCACCGCCTCGGCCCGCAGGCTCGCCCAGCCACTGCCGGCGCCGGCACGCACGCAAATGTCGGGAGACAGCACATTGGCGGAGCCGACGAAATCGGCGACGAAGCGGGTCCGGGGACGCTGGTAGATCTCCTCGGGCGTGCCCACCTGCACGATGCGGCCCTCGTTGAAGACGGCGACCCGGTCGGCCATCGACAGCGCCTCGCCCTGGTCGTGGGTGACGAAGACGAAGGTGATGCCGAGCGACCGCTGGAGCGCCTTCAACTCGTCCTGCATCGCCTCGCGCAGCTTCAGATCCAGCGCGCCGAGCGGTTCGTCCAGCAGCAGGACCTTGGGCCTGTTGACCAGCGCGCGGGCCAGCGCGACCCTCTGCCGCTGACCGCCGGAGAGCTGTCCGGGCTTGCGGTCGCCGAAGGCGTCGAGCTTGACGAGCGACAGCATCTCTTCGGCCGCAGCGTGGCGGCGCGCCTTCTCCTCGCCCCTGACCATCAATCCGTAGGCGACGTTGTCGCGGACGTCGAGGTGCGGGAAGAGGGCATAGTCCTGGAAGACCGTGTTGACGGGTCTTCGGTTCGGCGGTACCGCGCCCGAGTCCTCGCCGAAGATCAGGACACGGCCGGATGTCGGCCTTTCGAAGCCCGAGATGAGCCTCAGGCACGTGGTCTTGCCCGACCCCGAGGGACCGAGCATGGCGAAGAAGCTGCCCTCGGCGATGGAGATCGAGACGTCGTCCACCGCGCGGATGCTGCCGAAATGGCGCGAGACGTGATCGAAGGCGACGGCGTCGGTCATCGGTAATTGGCTCCGGTCCGGCGGCGCGGGCGCGCCACCGGAGAGGTCATGCGAAGGGGCAAGGTCTCAGCGGCCGCCGATGACGCCGATATAGTCGCTGACCCATCGATAGTAGGGCACGCACTCGCCCTGGCTTTCGCAGGCGCTGACGGGCGTGGTCCAGAACCGGATCCGGTCGAAGTCGTCGAGACCGTTGGCCGAGCAGCCCTCGGCGGTCTGCATCCCCGAGCCGTCCGAGCAGGCCGCTGGCACCGCCGGGACCGACCCGAACCAGGCGGAAAGATCGGACATCAGGTTCGACGACAGCGTGTGCTCCATCCACATGTAGGCGCAATTGGGATGGGCGGCGTCGACGTGCATCATCGTCGTGTCGGCCCAGCCTGTCGCGCCCTCCACCGGGATGACGCTGGCGATGGGCGCGCCTTCGCTTTTCAGGATGTTGACCTGGAACGGCCATGACCCCGAGGCGACGACGCCCTCGTTCTTGAAATCGTCCATCTGGATGAAGGCGTCGTGCCAGTAGCGGCTGACCAGCGTGCGCTGCTGGCGCAGAAGGTCGAGCGCTGCCTTGTACTGGTCCTCGTTCAGTTCGTATGGGTTGGCGATCCCGAGTTCGGGCTTGTGGTGCATGAGGTAGTTGGCGGCGTCGGCGACGTGGATCGGGCCGTCATAGGCCTGCACCCGTCCCGAATTGGACTGGCCGTCCGGAAGGGTCGTCTCCTCGAAGACGACGCTCCAGCTATCGGGCGGCGTGTCGCCGAAGGCTTCGGTCGAATACATCAGCACGTTCGGACCCCACTGGTAGGGGACGCCGTAATGGACGCCGTCGACGGTGTGCCAGGGCGCGTTCTGCAGGCGCTCGTCGATGGTGGACCATGACGGGATGAGCGCCGTGTTCACCGGCTGGACGCGCTTGCCGGCGACAAGACGGAGAGAGGCGTCGCCCGAGGCGGTGACGAGGTCGAAGCCGCCTTCGTTCATCAGGGCCACCATCTCGTCCGAGGTGTTGGCCGTCTTGACGTTGACCTTGCAGCCCGAGGCCTCTTCGAACTTGGTCACCCAGTCGAAGGCGGCGTCGGTCTCGCCGCGTTCGATGTAGCCGGGCCATGCCACGATATCGACCTGGCCCTCGCCATCGCCAAGCTCGGACACCTGGGCGAGGACCGGCTGGGCCACGAGGATCGCCGAGACCGCGGCCGACAAAAGGAAGCGTGCAGACATCTTGTATTCTCCCGTTGGTGTTGTTACGCCCCGATCATCCCACTCGCAGAGTGGTCGCCGGGATTGCGCGCAGGATTGGTCGCGGGTCGCGCTTTCGCAATGCCAAAATCCTGATCGGCATTATCGGAAAAACCGAATGCTTCAGGTCCCGGCCTGGAACGAGCTTCGCGCAAGCCGCACGAAATCGCGCGCGTTGGCCGAGAGAGGCGCGCCGCGGCGCCAGGCCATGCCGACCTGAACCGTCGGCAGGTCGCCCGAAACATCGCGGATCTCGATCCTGTCGCCTTCGAGGGACCAGGGCCGGTAGATCAGGTCCGGCAGGATCGCCACGCCCATTCCCGTCGCCACAAGCGACCGGACCGCTTCGACCGAGCGCGTGCGGAAGGCGACCTCCGGCCGCGCTCCGAGGGACAGCAGAAGCGTCTGGGTGCTTTCCTCGATCTCCTCCACCGACAGCATGATGAGAGGCTCGCGGACGACATCCTCGATGCTCACCGCCTCTTCTCCGGCCAAGGGATGGCCCAGCGGCAGCCAGAGGCGCATGGCGGAGGCCGCGATGCTTTCCACCTCGAAGGCCGAGCGGTTGTGCAGCTTCGAGACGATCAGGAAGGCCACGTCGATCTCGCCCCCGATTAGAAGGTGCTCGAGATATTCGCCCGTGTCCTCGACCGCCGAGATTCGAATGCCGGGAAAGGTCCGGCGGAACCGCCCGAGCGCATCCGACAGGCCGTACCCGGCAACGAGCGAGGTGACGCCAAGCCGGATCTCGCCCTCGCGCGCGTCGGCGCCCATCATGAAGGCACGCCGGGCGTCCGACACGTCGTCCCGGATCTTGCGCGCGTGACGGAGGAACTGATGCCCGGCGACGGTGATCTCGAGGCCGCGCGCGCGCCGTTCGAAGAGCGTGACGGACAGGTCGGCCTCGAGCGCCTTGATCGCCTCGGTCACGGAGGACTGCGAGATCGCCAGGGCCTTGGCCGCATTCGTGATGCTGCCGTGCTCGGCGGCGGCGACGAAGAACTGAAGGTGCCTCAGGGTGAAAGCCAAGCGCGTCCCTCTGGTGAATGCCCGACCGGACGGCCGCCCGGTGCGGGCGGCCTGTCTTCCCTTCTAGCGCGTTGAAGGAATTGACGTAACGGTGATTTCAGGCAGCGCGCTGCGGGTCAGACCTCGACCTCGACGGCGCCTATGGGCCGTGAACAGCAGGCGAGGATGTATCCCTCGGCGATGTCGTCGTCCGAGATGCCGCCGTTATGCACCATGTGGACCTCGCCCCCGGTCTTCCTGATCTTGCAGGTGCCGCAGACGCCGAAGGTGCATCCGGACGGGATGACGATGCCCGCGCCGCGTGCGACGGCGAGAACCGTGTCGGTTTCCTTGCACTCCGCCGTCACCTCGGATTTCGCGAAGAGGACGCTCGCGGCGCTGTCCTCGTCGAGGATGACGTCGTCGTGCTCGGGAAGCTGCTCTTCTTTCTTGACCGGCGCGGCGAAGCTTTCCTGGTGGTAGTGCTCCATGTCGTAGCCGAGCGCGATCAGCATTTCGCGCACCGCGTCCATGAAGGGCTCAGGCCCGCAGCAATAGACCTCGCGTTCCAGATAGTCGCCGGCGATGAGGCCGATCATCAACTGGTTCAGCCGTCCGCGAAAGCCTGTCCAGACGCGGTAGGGATCGTCCTCTTCGACGATGAAGAACAGCCGGATCGACGGCACGCGAGACGCCATCTGCTCGAGCCGTTGGCGCGCAATGATGTCCTGCGGCCGATGGGCGCAATGGACGAAGGTGATGTCGGTGTCCGTCCCGCGGTCGTAGAGGTAGGTCGTCATCGACAGCGACGGCGTGATGCCGGACCCGGCGGAGATGAAGAGGTACTTCTTGCTCTCCTTCCGGGGCATCGTGAAGATCCCGGCGGGGCCTGTGGCCTTGATCTCCATCCCCGGCTTCAGGTGGTCGAGCATCCATCGCGTGCCGACGCTGCCGGCCTGCGCCTTGACGGTGACGGCTATCGTCAGCGGTCGCGAGGGCGAGGACGAGATCGTGTAGGTCTTCCAGATGGTGCCGCCGGAAACCGGCAGCTCGAGCGTCAGGAACTGGCCCGGCTCGTAGCGGAACTGCGCCCCGGATCGCGCGACGAAACTGAAGGTCGCCGTGTTCGGCGCCTCCGGCACGACGGCGCAGCACAGGAGCGGTTCGGCGTCGGTCCAGATCCCGTCGTCCTCGGAGGCGCGAAGGTCGAGTTGCAGCATTGCTCCGGTCACTCCGCCGCCAGGGTTGCGGCGCCGGTGCCGGTGATCGACCGGATCATGGTCGAGGCGTACCAGTCGACGAACTGGATGTTGCCGCCTTCGTGGATGGGCGAATAGGGGCCGGGCTCGTAGGCGGGCGAGCGGATGCCGCGCTGGTTGTTCTCGACCACTTCGCGGTCCTCGTTGTTCGTCGCGATCCAGACCTCGGTCAGGCGCTTGAGGTCATAGTCCTGCCCCTCGACCGCGTCCTTGTGGACAAGCCACGTCGTGCGGACCTCAGTCTCCATCGGGCCGATCGGCGTGACGCGGAAGAGGATGACGTGGTCCGACAGTAAGTGGTTCCAGCATCCCGGATACTTGTACTTCAGAAGCGACCCCGCGTCGCGGAACGGCAGCGTGGAGTTCGGCCGCGTGCTGGCGACCTTGCCGTCCATGGTATAGCTCTCGGCGCCGTCGAGCAGCGGCGTGCGCACGAAGCGCCAGTCGCCCCAGGACGATTCGAGGAAGGCCGAGGGAGCCCCGGCGGCCTCGCAGCGCTGGCTGTGCTGCCGTTGCAGGCCGCTCAACTCGCCGCTGTTGTCGCTGCCGATGGCGCGCGGATCCTCGGGGAAGGTGCGGCAGAGCGACGGGTGGTTCCCGGCGCAGTGGTAGCATTCGCGGTTGTTCTCCCACACGAGCTTCCAGTTGCCGTGCTCGATGATGGTGCTCTCGTGGGCGACCTTCGAGTTCGCGAGGTCGTGGGGCGCCATGTAGCGCGCCGCCTCGGCTGCGAAGTCTTCGATGGGCGGCGCCACGTCGGCGAGGCAGATATAGACCATGCCCGAGACATCGCGGCAGTGAACGTGCTTCAGTCCGTGCTTCGAGGCATCGAAGTCGGGGCCCATCTCGCGCGCCCAGAGCAGCCTGCCGTCAAGCTCGTAGGTCCACTGGTGGTACGGGCAGACCAGCTTGGGGTGCGTCCCCTTCTTCGACTTGCACAGGACCGAGCCACGATGGCGGCAGGAGTTGTGGAAGGCGCGGATTTCGCCGTCGTTGCCGCGCACGATGACGACGGAATAGGCGCCGACGTCGTGGACGACATAGTTCCCGGCCTTCGGGATCTCGCAAGCCGGAATCGAGAAGAGCCATTCGCGATACCAGATGTGGGACAGGTCCGCGTCGAAGACGCCTGAGTCGCAGTAAAGCTCCTGCGCCAGAGAATGATCGGGCCTGCGGCGCATGAGGGTGGACAGAACGTCGGATTCGCGAAGCATTGGGAACTCCTGGCCTGAAGTCGGTTACGATGTCTCGCAACCGATGCCTTGCGGGCGTCATCGCACGCGGACAGGTCGCGGACCGTCGGAATTGCGACATGGTCCGCCGGGTTTGCGACCGACCGGCTCAGTCGGGCTGGTTCAACAGCACTCCGGTCGCCGGGCCGTCCGGAACGACGGCGGCTTGTGCCGAGCGGTACTCGGCGGGCGAGAACCCGCGCTCGGCCTTCATCGTCCGGGCAAGATGCGTCCCGTCGCAAAAGCCGGTGGCCAGCGCGACGTCGGCCACGGTGTCGCGGGTGGAGCGCAGTTTCAGAAGCGCCCGGTCGAGTCGGATGTCGAGGTAGACCTTCGAGGGCGTCTGCCCCACGTCCCCGAGGAACCGCCGCTCCAGCGTCCTTCGGCCGACGTTCAACTGCCGGGCGAGGCTGGCGGCGGGAAGCGGAAGCTCGACGTTCTGCTGCATCCTGAGGACCGCCCGCTTGACGAGGTCGTCGGTGGGCCGTCTCGCGACAGGCTGGCCCGGCTGCGCCACGTCGCCGCGAAGCGCGTGGTCGATCATCATGATGTTGAGGCTCTTGATCGCGGCGGACTGCCCGACATGGCGAGCGACGAGAAACGCCGCCAGATGCGCCGCGCCGTGTCCGCCCGAACAGGTCAGGCGGTCGCGGTCCACGACGAAGATCTGGTCGGCCACGGGCTGCACCGCGTCGAACCGGTCGACGAAATCCTGGTGATGGAACCAACTCACGCAGCAGCGGTAGCCGTCGAGCAGCCCCGTTTCGTGGAGAATGAAGACGCCGGTGCAAAGACCGACGACCGGCACCCCGGCCGAGGCCTGCGCGCGGAGATAGTCCCGTTCCGCCACGCTCAGCGCCGAGCGGTCGCTCATCACGCCGCCGACGACGACGAGGTAATCATAGCGGCCGGCACTGCGAAGCGTCGTGGCGGGCGTGACCTTGACGCCGCAACTGGAACGCACCGGGGTCATCGTCTCGGACAGGACGGTCCATTCGCAAAGGATGGGGCGGGACTTGTCGGCTTCGTCGGCGGCCAGACGCAGGACATCGACGAAATTCGCGAAGGCGGACAGGGTGAAGTCGTCCGCCAGAAGGAAGGCGATGCTCAGCTTCTTGCGGCCGGACATCGTTGGGTCGGCGGGTGAAGGCATGGCGCAATCCTACTGCATGTCTGGCGCTGATATACCGCCCATGACCTCGCATTGGGAATAGGTCAACGCATCGTGTTCCCGCGCAAGGTGCCGACGATGACCCATTTCAGTGCCTTCAGCCTTCTGAAGAACGCCCTGACCGGCCACAAGAACTGGACCGAGCAGTGGCCCGACAGCCAGCCCAAGGCCGAATACGATGTCGTCATCGTCGGAGCGGGCGGCCACGGGCTGGGCGCGGCCTATTACCTCGCGAAGGAGCACGGGATCACCAATGTCGCGGTGATCGACAAGGGCTGGCTCGGCGGCGGCAACACCGGGCGGAACACGACGATCATCCGGTCGAACTATCTCTACGACGAAAGCGCGCGGCTCTACGACCATTCGGTCGACCTGTGGGAGAACCTCAGCCAGGAATTGAACTACAACGTCATGTACTCGCGGCGGGGCGTTCTGATGCTCGCGCACAACGTCCACGACGTGCAGAGCTTCAAGCGCCACATCCACTCGAACCGCCTGAACGGCGTCGACAACCGCTGGCTGACGCCGGAGGAGTGCAAGGCCTACTGCCCGCCGCTGTCGATCTCGAAATCCGCCCGCTATCCGGTCATGGGTGGCGCGCTGCAGGAGCGCGCGGGCACCGCGCGGCACGATGCGGTCGCCTGGGGCTATGCGCGCGGCGCGGCGGCGCGCGGCGTCGACATCATCCAGAACTGCCCTGTGACGGCGATCCGCCGCAACGCGGACGGCTCGGTCGCGGGCGTCGAGACGGCGAGGGGCTTCATCAGGGCAAAGAAGGTCGGCGTGTCGGCGGCAGGCCACACCTCGGTCGTGATGCAGACGGCGGAAGTGCGCCTGCCGCTGGAAAGCTATCCGCTTCAGGCGCTGGTGTCGGAGCCCGTCAAGCCGGTTTTCCCCTGTGTCGTGATGTCCAACGCGGTCCACGCCTACATCAGCCAGTCGGACAAGGGCGAGCTGGTCATTGGTTCCGGCACCGACCAATACACGAGCTACAGCCAGCGCGGCGGCCTGCCGCTGATAGAGCATACCGTCGCCGCCATTGCGGAAGTCTTCCCGATCTTCAACCGGATGCGGATGCTGCGGAAGTGGGGCGGGATCGTGGACGTGACCCCCGACCGCTCGGCGATCATCTCGAAGACGCCGGTCGAAGGACTCTACGTCAACTGCGGCTGGGGCACCGGCGGCTTCAAGGCGACGCCGGGCGCGGCGCATACCTTCGCCTGGACCATCGCGAAGGACGAGCCGCACCCGATCAACGCGCCGTTCACGATGGAGCGCTTCCGCACCGGGCGGCTGATCGACGAAGCGGCCGCCGCCGCCGTCGCGCACTGAAGGACGACGCGCATGCTTCTGATAACGTGCCCTTATTGCGAAGAGACCCTGCCCGAGGCCGAGTTCGCCTATGCCGGGCAGGCGCATGTCATCCGACCCGAGAACCCATCCGGCCAGTCGGACGAGCAATGGGAGGAGTTCCTCTTCATCCGCGAGAACCCGAAAGGTCCGCATTTCGAGCGGTGGCGGCATCTCCACGGCTGCGGGCGGTTCTTCAACGCCGTGCGCGACACGGTGTCGGACAAGTTCCTGACGACCTACAGGGCCGGCGCGCCGCGTCCCGACCTCGCCAGCCTGGGGGGAGACGCGAAATGAGCGGAAACCGCGTTGCGGGCAAGGGCCGCGTCGATGTCGGGAAATCGGTGCGTTTCACCTTCGACGGAAAGCCGTTCGTGGGGCTGAAGGGCGACACCGTCTCCTCGGCCCTCCTGGCGAACGGCGTCCACCTGATGGGCCGGTCATTCAAGTACCACCGGCCGCGCGGGCCGGTGGCAGCGGGGTCGGAGGAGCCGAACGCGCTGATCGGTACCCGCCGCGGGCCCGGCCGCTTCGAGCCGAACACGCGCGCCACGGTGCAGGAGATCTGGCAGGGTCTGGAGACCACGTCGCAGAACAAGTACCCGAGCCTGAAGTGGGACATCGGCGCGGTCAACGACGCGGCCTACATGCTGTTCTCGGCGGGCTTCTACTACAAGACCTTCATGTGGCCAAAGAGCTTCTGGCACAGGGTCTACGAGCCCTTCATTCGCGCCGCCGCAGGACTGGGCGTCAGCCCCACCGAAGAGGACCCCGACACCTACGCCTCGCGCTTCCTGCACTGCGACGTGCTGGTCGTGGGCGCGGGTCCCGCCGGGCTTGCCGCCGCGCGCGCTGCGGCCGTCGACGGGTTGAAGGTCGTGCTCGTCGACGAGAACGCTGAGGTCGGGGGTTCGCTTCTGTCCGAACCGCAGGCGCTTGTCGACGGCCAGCGGGCCTGGGACTGGCTGGCCGCCGAGGTAGAGGCGTTGAAGGCGGCGGGCGTCCGGATCATGACCCGGACCACCGCCATCGGCTATTATCACCAGAACATGATCGGGATGGTCGAACGGCTCACCGACCACCTGTCCGACCTCCCCGCCGACACGCCCCGCGAGCGGATGTGGAGGGTGCGCGCCAAGCGCGTCGTGCTGGCGCAGGGTGCTCTCGAAAAGCCGCTCGTGTTCCACGGCAACGACTGCCCTGGCGTCATGCTGGCGGGGTCGGCGCAGACCTATCTCAACCGCTACGGCGTGCTGGTCGGACAGCGGCCGGTCATTCTGACCTCGCATGACAGCGCGTGGTTTGCGGCCTTCGACCTGGCGGATGCGGGCGCGCAGGTGCAGGCCATCGTCGATACGCGCGAAAGCGTGCGCGACGACCTCCTCGCCGAGGCCGGGAAGCGAGGCATCAGGCTGAAGATCGGACATACCGCGACCGCCACCAAAGGGCGGCTGCGCGTGACGTCGCTCCGGGTCAATCCGGTGACGGACGGCAAGGTCGGGGCGGGCTATGTGATCGGTTGCGACGCCGTCCTGATGTCGGGGGGATGGACGCCGTCGCTGCACCTCTTCTCTCACACCAGGGGGTCGCTCGCCTGGGACGAGGACCTGACCACGTTCCTGCCGAAGGACACGCCGGAGAACTGCGTCATCGCGGGCGCGAGCCGGGGGCTCTGGGGCGTCGAGGCGGTGCTGAACGACGGCGCCGACAAGGGCCGCGCCGTGGCGGCCGACCTTGGCGGAACCGGCGGGGAGACGGCCTGTTCGGTTGCCTCCGACCGGACCGGGACTGGCGTCAGCCACACGGAGCTGCCGACCGACCTGAATCCTGGCAAGGCCAAGGCCTTCGTCGACTACCAGAACGACGTGACGGCCAAGGACCTGCGTCTGGCCGTGCGCGAAGGCATGCGGTCGATCGAGCACGTCAAGCGCTACACCACGAACGGCATGGCGACCGACCAGGGCAAGATGTCGAACATCAACGGCTTGAACATCGCCGCGGATGCCCTTGGAAAGAAACAGCCTCAGGTCGGCCTGACGACGTTTCGGCCGCCTTATACGCCGACCTCGTTCGGGGCCTTCGCAGGCTACCATCGCGGCGCACATTTCGAGGTGACGCGGAAGACACGGATCGATGGCTGGGCCGAGGAGAACGGCGCGGTGTTCGAGCCGGTCGGCCAATGGCGCCGGGCGTGGCACTTCCCTAAACCGGGCGAGGACATGGACACCGCCGTCCGCCGCGAGTGCGTGGCGACGCGCCAGTCCGTCGGCATCTTCGACGCCTCGACGCTTGGCAAGATCGAGGTCGTGGGGCCGGACGCGGTCGAGTTCATGAACCGCATGTACACCAACCCCTGGACCAAGCTCGCGCCGGGGCGCTGCCGCTATGGCCTGTTGTGCGGCGACGACGGATTCATCCGAGACGACGGCGTGATCGGTCGCCTGACGACGGACAGGTTCCACGTCACCACGACGACCGGCGGCGCTGCGCGCGTGCTGAACATGATGGAGGACTACCTTCAGACCGAGTGGCCGGACCTGAACGTCTGGCTGACCTCCACCACCGAGCAATGGGCGACAATCGCGCTGAACGGCCCGAAGGCCGCGGCGCTGCTGGCCCCTCTCGTCGAAGGTGTCGACCTGACCGACGAGGCCTTCCCGCACATGTCCTGCGTCGAATGCACCGTCGCTGGAATGCCCGCGCGTCTCTTCCGCGTCAGCTTCACCGGCGAGATCGGGTTCGAGGTCAACGTGCCCGCGCCGAGGGGACGGACGCTGTGGGAGGTGCTGTGGGAGGCCGGTCGGCAATACGACATCTGCGCCTATGGCACCGAAACCATGCACGTCCTGCGCGCCGAGAAGGGCTACATCATCGTCGGCCAGGACACGGATGGAACGGTGACGCCAAAGGATGCCGGGCTCGACTGGGCGGTCGGCAAGTCGAAACCCGATTTCGTCGGCAAGCGCGGCATGGCTCGTCCAGACCTGACGTCCGAGGGCCGGAAGCAACTGGTCGGCCTTCTGACCGAGGACCACTCCAGGCTGGAGGAAGGGGCTCAGATCGTCTTCGATCCGACGCAGGCGCTTCCCATGACGATGGTCGGTCATGTGACCTCGTCCTATCACTCGGACGCGGTGGGACGACCGATCGCGCTGGCACTGGTGGAGGGCGGGCACGGACGCATGGGCGAGACCGTCCACATCCCAATGCCCGACCGCACCATAGCCGCGAAGATCACGCCCATGGTCTTCGTCGATCCCGACAACGCAAGGCTGAAGATCTGAGGAACCGCCATGAATAAACCGATGTCCTCCGAACCCGAGGTTCTTGCGGAAAGTGCCGCTGTCCGCGTTCGGCTGGCGAAGCCCTGCGCCCGGCTGTCGTTGCGTGCGCGAGGCGACTTGGCGCCGCTTGAAGCGGCTCTCGGTCTGTCGCTGCCCGGCAAGATCGGCGAGCGTTGCACCGGCGGCGAGTTAGAGGCCCTGCGCCTCGGTCCCGACGAATGGATGCTTCACCTGCCGGAGGGGACGGTCGAGGGCGTCCTGTCGTCCTGCGCCGGTGTCTATGAAACCCTGCCGCACAGCCTCGTCGACGTGTCGGGTCGCGAGGTCACCTTCCAGATCGACGGCGCACGCGCAACGGAGCTGCTCACCCTAGGCATGGCCCGCGACCCCGAGAGCATCGCGGTGGGCGAGGGGAGGCGGACGAACTTCGACGGCGTGACCGTCACGATCTGGCGCGACGCCGACAGCGCCTATCGCATGGATGTCTGGCACAGCTTCGCGCCGCACGTCCTCCATCTTCTCGAAACCGGGTGCCGGGAATTGGCTGCCGAGGCCGTCTGACCGGGGGTCGTCCTGCGGGCGTCTTCAGATATCCTTCATCAGCCGTAGTGCATCGAAGATGGCGGCATGCGTGTTGCGCGCGCTGACCGCGTCGCCGATGCGGAACAGCTGGAAGCCGCTTTTTTTCCCGCTTGCGATGCCCTGAGCGCGACCCTCGATCAGCGCGTCGTAGTCGACCGCGCCGCCGTTCGAGGACAAGGGCTTCAACTCGAAATACAGGTCGTCCAGCGGCAGGGTGCCGTAGTTCACCACGATCTGGTCGTAGATCCGTTCGGTCCTGAGATCGCTGTAATCCGTGCCGATCACGGCCTTCAGTCGGTTGCCGTCGCGGGTCACGTCGAGAAGGCGGCGGGTGACGGTGAAGGTCACGTCCTTCGATTGCAGAGCGCGCATGTAGGGAACGAGGTTCATCGCCATGATGTCGGGGGCGAAGGTGCGGTCGGGGGTCATGACCTCGACGGTCGCCCCGGCGGTCGCGGCGACCTCTGCCGCCATCAGGCCCGGATGATCGCCGCTTTCGTCATAGACGAGGACGTTCTGCGCGGGCTTTACGTCACCCGCGATGATGTCCCAGGCGCTGACGACATGGCGTTGCTCCTCGCCGCTTTCGAAGAGCTCGGTATTGGGCAGGCCGCCCGTTGCGACGATGACGACGTCGGGGTCGAGCGCGGTCACGTCGGCGGCTTCGGCCCAGGTGTTGAAGCGGAATTCCACGTCGCGCGCCGCGCATTGCGCCATGCGCCAGTCGACGATCGAGATCATCTCGCGCCGTCGCGGGTTCAGTGCGGTCAGGCGGATCTGACCGCCCGCATCGGCCTGTGCCTCGAACACGGTCACGTCGTGTCCGCGCTCGGCGGCGACGCGCGCCGCCTCGAGGCCGGCCGGACCGGCGCCGACGATCACGACCTTCCTGCGCGTCGCCGCCGGTTCGATGGTGTGCGGCATCGTCAGCTCGCGCCCCGTGGCGGCGTTGTGGATGCAAAGCGCGTCGCCCGCCTGGTAGATGCGGTCGAGGCAATAGGTGGCGCCGACGCAGGGGCGTATGTCGTCCTCGCGGCCTTCCATGATCTTCCGGACGATGTGCGGGTCGGCCATGTGCGCCCGCGTCATGCCGACCATGTCGAGCTGTCCCGACGACACCGCGAACCGCGCCGTCGCCACGTCGGGGATGCGGGAGGCATGGAACACCGGCATCCCGGTGGCGGCGCGGATCGCGCCCGCGAGCCACAGGTGCGGCGCCGTCGCCATGCCCTGGATGGGAATCGTGGTCGTCATCGCCGGGTCGGTGTGAATGCGCCCGCCGTTGACGTTGAACACGTCCACGAGTCCGGCGGCCTTGATGTGCAGGGCAAGCTGAATGCCCTCGTCCGGCGTGATCCCGCCTGGCGTCTTCTCGTCCGCACCCATGCGCAGGCTGAGGACGAAGTCGTCCCCGACACGCTCGCGCACCGCGCGAAGCACGTCGATCGTCAGCCGCGCCCGGTCCGCAATATCCGCGCCGCCGTAGGGGCCGTCGAGGTCGTTGCTCAGAGGTGACATGAACTGGTCGAGGAGATGGCCGTGGGCGATGATCTCGACCCCGTCCATGCCACCCGCCTGCATCCGTTCGGCGGCATCGGCGAAGTCGGTGACGATGCGCTTGAGATCCCAGTCCTCTGCCAGCTTGGGAAATGCCCGGTGTGCCGGTTCGCGATGCTTCGAAGACGACACCGACGGCAGCCAGTTGCCCTTGTTCCACGTCGTGCGTCGCCCGAGGTGCGTCAACTGGATCATTACGGCGCAACCGTGGTCGTGACAGGCGTCGGTGAGCCTTCGGATCCACGGCACGACCTCGTCCTTGTAGGCGAGAACGTTGTTGAAGACCGGCGGGCTGTCCTTCGACACGGCTGCCGACCCCGCTGTCATGGCCAGCGCCACGCCCGCCTTCGCGCGTTCGGCGTGATAGGCGGTATAGCGATCCTTCGGCATCCCGTCCTCGGGGTAGGCCGGTTCGTGGCTCGTGGTCATGATGCGGTTGCGCAGCGTCAGGTGTTTGAGGCGGTAGGGCTGCAGAAGGGGATCCCCGGACATGCGCGTCTCCTGAACGGCTACGCCTCAGCGATGCGCAAAATGTTCATGTGTGTCAAGTTAGTGTTCACGAGCGTCGAGTTTTGTTGATTGCCGCGCGAGACGACATTAGAAGGGCGGGCATGACGGACAAGGGCTCATCCGACGAACCCACGAAAGGCTGGCGCGGATCGCGCGACGTCTGGCTGGCCGCGGCCCGCGACGCCTTCGTCACCTCGGGGATCGACGCGGTGAAGATTCAACCGCTCGGCACCCGGCTCGGGCTGTCGCGCACCAGTTTCTACTGGTTTTTCGAGGATCGCGCCCAGCTTCTGCAGGCGCTTCTGGACGACTGGCGAGAGACGAACACGAGCAGGCTCGTCGACGCCACCGACGGGTTCGCGCAATCGATCACCGAGGCCGTCCTGAACGTCATAAGCGTCTTCCTCCCCGGGGGCGGGTTCGAGGCGGGACTGGATCTTGCGGTGCGGGGCTGGGCGCATCAATCGGATGCGGTCGCAGAGGCGGTGAACCTCGAAGACGAGACGCGGCTTTCGGCGATCCGGCACATGTTCGCGCGATTTGGCTTCGATCCGGACGAGGCCGACGTCCGGGCACGCACGATGTACCTGGTCCAGATTGGTTACATATCGATGCAGGTTCAGGAGGACATGCCTGTCCGGCTCGCGCGCATCTCCAACTATGTAAAGACGTTCACCGGCGAGCAGCCGACATCTGCCGAGATGGAGCGTTTTCTGGCGAGAGTTCGCCATGGCGCTGTCCCGGCACTCCCCTGAAAGACGCCGTCACTCGGCAAGGAGCGAAACGTCGGCCCCATCGAGCGTCGGACAGTAGGTGACCTGGCGTCCGCTTCCCGAGACGGCGCCCGGCCTCACGAACAGGCCCGCGTCATCGAACACCCAAAGCCAACCTGGCGCCCATCCGAAGTCCACGGTCGCCGTCCCGCCTCCGCACTGGAAAGCCTCCGGGCTGAGAACGTACTGCGCGGCCACGAGGTCGAAGGGATAGAAGCCGCCAAGGCCCACCTCGTCCTGCCAATAGTCCATCCACCCGGCCGCGCCTTGGACGATCCAGTCTCCAACCGATCCGGATGCAGCGATCCAGCCGAGATCGTCTTGCGTCACCATCACGTCTCGGGCCGCCTCGTAGGGGATCAAGGTGAGCGGCACCCTCGTCGACAGGAGAAAGTCGACCGCCTTCGGATCCTTCCGGAAGTTGAGGTCGCTGAAGATCGGACCATGACCGAAGAGGACGCCGTCGCCGCGCCCTTCGCTCGGGTGAAAGAGATGACCCGGGTGCCGGCCCATCACCGCGATGACCCGCTCCAACCGGGCGGCGAGCGACGGGTCGGAGCGAAGCGCATCCGCGATATTGGTCAGCGGACCAAGCGCCAGGATCGTCAACGGGTCGCTTTCCAGAGCGCTGGCGAGCGCCGCGCTTGCCGGGGACTCCGCGTCCGAAGTTGCGCCGGCGCCACGAAAGATAGTCGGAAGCGGATGGCCCGCTGGCGCCAGTCGCGCCGCCAGGTCGCGGGCGATTGCATCGGTCACATCGATCCCGGCATTGCCGAAGACCGTCGACACGCCTGCGATCTCGATCCTCTCAGACCGCGCCAGCGCGAAGAGGGCGAAGCAATCGTCTGGGTCGCTGCGGGATCCGTGACCGCAAGCGGGATCGGTGTCGATCCACAGGCGTTCGGGCGTTTTGGCGTCCGAAGGCGAGGCCGGGAAACCGGCGTGATCCACCTCGCCGGTCCGCCAGGTTCTGACGGGCAGGGCAAAGGTCCCGATCGCGACGGCAACGAGCCCCGCAAGAGCGAGGAGGGCCCTGTAAACTCGCCGCTTGGTCTGATGTGGCATCGAACCAGTCTTGGGCGACCTGTGACGGATGTCGAGGTTATGGGCGACGGTGTGATCCGCTTGCTGGCGGCTATCGGAGCAGACCTGCCATTCACGTGCCGTCGTCGCGGCGGGTGATCGAGTCGACCCGTACGGCGGCCTGCGGCGCGTTAGATGTGCGCCTTGAAAAAAATTTCAGTTTTCAAGAAAAATTGCAGAATCAATTTTGCCGACAGCCCGTCTCCTCTACCAATCACACTGCAACAAAAATCGCTTTGCGAAATTTCTTGCCATCGTTCCTCTCAGGATGGGCAGGGAAGGTCGCGAGGAGCACAGGGAGGAAGTGATGAACGTTAAGCGTACAAGGATTCTGGCCGCGTCATTTTTCGTGGGAACGGCCCTAGCGTCTGCTCCGGCCGCGGCCGCAGGCATCATGTGCGAGCCTGGCGAGACCTATGTCATGAACGTGATGGTTTCCAGCCATCCGTACTGGGTCCCGGTCTATCAGGGATTCAAGCAGGCAGCCGAGGCCTTCGGATGCGAGGCCGTATTCTCGGGTACACCGGACTATGACATCACCAAGCAGATCGCGTCGTTCGAGCAGGATCTGATCAAGCAGCCGGCGGGAATTCTGCTCCATCCGATGCAGTCCGATCCGTTTATCGCGCCGATCAACGCCGCTATCGAGGGTGGTACGGAAGTCGTGACCTTCGCCGCAGACTCACCCAAGTCGAAGCGCACGGCCTACATCACGTCGGACAACCTTGCCGAGGCCAAATTCGCCGCCGAAGAAATCGTGAAGCAGGTTGGCGACAGCGCGGAATACGCGGTCCTCGAGAACCCGGGCCAGTCCAACCATGATCTGCGGGTCACCGCACTCATAGATTACATGGAAGCCAACTTTCCGAACATGAAGCTCGTCGGCCGCCAGGCGACCAACCAGGACAGCAACGCGGCCTACAAGGCAACCGCCTCGATCCTGCAAGCCAATCCGAACCTCGCGGCGATGTGGATCCCGGAGGCCGGTTCGGCGGAAGGTGCCGTCGCGGCGAAGCTGGAGGCTGGCTCGGACGTCCTCATCATGCATGCCGACGTCACGCCCACGACGCTCGAGCACATCCGCGCGGGCAACATCCACATGTCGCTCAATCCGAACCAGGGTGTGCAGGGCTTCATGGGCTTCATGGCGGTCCATCTCGCGAACCGGTCCGACCTCTTCGACCCGTTCAACGACTGGAAGACCTCCGGCTTCAATCCGATGCAGATCCCGTTCATGGACAACGGCTTCGCGGTCATAACCAAGGACAACGCAGACAGCTTCGACCTGAACGTCTACATGGACGGCCGCGATCCGAGCTGACCGACGGAGGCCGCCAGTCTCCCGCTCCGTCCGCTTCGACGCGGGCGGGGCGACCGCAACCCAGATGACCGGACAATCCCCCGATGGCAGACGAGACGGTTCTCCAGATTTCGGGCCTGAACAAATCCTTCGGACCCGTGAGGGCCTTGAGCGACGTGCGGTTCGAGCTTCGGAAAGGCGAGATACACGCCGTCGCGGGCGAGAATGGCGCGGGCAAGTCGACGCTCATGAACATCATCGACGGGATCCTTCAGCCAGACAGCGGCGACATCATTCTCGATGGCCGGAAGGTGACGATCTCGTCGCCGACCGAGGCTCAAAGATACGGGATCGGCTTCGTGCACCAGGAGATCGCGCTTTGTCCCGACGTCTCGGTGGCCGAGAACATCTTCATGGCCCGGACGAACGCCAGCCGGTCGTTCTTCATGGACTACCGGAAGCTGGAGCAGGACGCGGCGGAAGTGTTTCGTCAACTCAGCGGAATTGATCCTTCGGTCGTCGTGCGCGACCTGTCGATTTCGAACCAGCAGCTTGTCGAGATAGCAAAGGCGCTTACGCTCAACTGCCGCATCCTGATCCTTGACGAGCCCACCGCCGCACTGACCCTGACGGAATCGCAGGTCCTTTTCGACATCATGCGCAAGCTGGCGGACCGGGGCATGTCCATCATCTACATCTCGCACCGAATGGTCGAGATCTTCGAGAACTGCGACAGGGTGACCGTCCTTCGTGACGGGAAGTACATCACGACCCGCGACGTTGCAGAGATCAGCCCGTCAGACGTGGTTAACGCAATGGTCGGAAGGGTCATCGACGGGCTCTATCCCGAAAAGCAGACCGGACCTTCGGAAGAGATCATCTTCGAAGCACGAGACCTGAACGACGAACCGCGCTTCAGCGACGTCAGCTTCCAGCTCCGCAAGGGCGAGGTACTTGGCCTTGCGGGGCTGATCGGCGCCGGCCGAAGCGAGATCGCGAGGGGAATTTGCCGGCTGGAAGGCAAGGCAACAGGCGAGATCGTTCTGAACGGGCAAAAGCTTGACCTGAAGACGTACCGGGACTGTGTGAAGCACGGCATCGTGTATCTGAGCGAAGATCGAAAGGGCGACGGCGTTTTTCTCGACATGGCCATCGCCGCGAACATCTCGGCCCTACGGGTGGAGCAGGTCGCGAACGGGCTGGGGCTGATCCGCTTCAACAAGGAAGCGCACCAGGCAAAGACACTCGGGGCCAAGCTCAACCTCAAGTATGGATCGCTGTCCGGTCCGGTCTCATTGCTGTCAGGGGGTAATCAGCAGAAGGTCGCACTCGCCAAGATGCTGAGTGTCGATCCCAGCCTGATCTTTCTCGATGAACCGACACGGGGCGTCGACGTGGGCGCCAAGTCCGAGATTCATCGCATCCTGCGCGACCTCGCGAGCACAGGCGTCGGAATAGTCGTCATTTCCTCCGAACTTCCCGAGTTGATCGGTCTCTGCGACCGGGTGCTGGTGGTCCGGGAAGGCAGGATCAGTGGTGAGGTTTCAGGCGAGATGCTGACGGAGAGGGAAATCATGCGACTGGCGTCGATCGTGGACGCCGACGACAGGCTCAGGGCGAGGGCGAGATGAGCGACACCGTTCACGTTGAGGAGGCGCTGCTTGTCCCGAACCGGAGAAGTGACGGCATTCTCCGCGGTCTCTTTCGGATGCGGGAAACGGGTTTGGTGCTCATCATTCTCGCTCTCTTCATCACGATGTCCTTTGCGTCGCCCTACTTCCTGACCTGGGCCAACATGCGCGCGATGTCGGTCGCCTTCGCCGTCGACGGCATCATCGTGATCGGTATGACGATTTTGCTGATCTCTGGCGGGATCGACCTGTCGGTCGGTTCGGTCACGGCGCTGGCGATGGTCATCGCCGGGTGGCTCTTTCTGAACGCCGGAGTCGATCCCTGGCTGGCTTCGCTGATCTCGATCGCCTGCTGCGCCGGGATCGGCGCGGTGATGGGCTTCTTCGTGACGAAGGTGGGCCTGCACCATTTCATCGTCTCTCTTGCGATCATGGTCATTGCGCGGGGCATCTGCCTGCTGGGAACGGGCGGGCGCCCGATCGGGCTCTTCACCCTGCCGCCCGAGTTCAAGTTCATCGGTCAGGGGTCGGTGGGGCCGATCCCCGTCGTGATCCTGATCTTCCTCGCCTTCGTCATCACGTTCGATTTCATGCTTCGCCATACCGTAATGTTCAGGAAGGTGTTCTACACGGGCAGCAACGAGAAGGCGGCCGCCTATTCCGGCATTCGGACGAAGAAGGTCATCTTTCTGACGACGACGCTGTGTTCCACTTTATGCGGGGTCGCCGGGATCATCTACATGTCGCGTTTTGGCTCGGCCCAACCAACCTTCGGGATCGGGCTGGAACTGACGGTGATCGCCGCCGCCGTCATCGGCGGAGCAAGTCTCAATGGAGGCTCCGGCTCGATTCTCGGCGCGATCCTGGGCGTTGTCCTGCTGTCTCTCGTGTCGAGCTCGCTCGCGCTTCTCGACGTCTCGGTGTACTGGCAGGACATCATACGCGGCACTATTCTTCTTGCGGCGGTCACGATCGACCATTTTCTGAACAAGAGGCGCAGGTAGCGCGATGTTGGACGAACGCAGGGACTTCGACCTGATCCGGCAGATTCACGCCGTTCTCGTGCTCCATTTCATCGAGGGGCTGAAGCAGTCCGAAATCGCAGAGCGGCTCAACCTTTCGACGTCGAAGGTGAACCGGCTGATAACGCAGGGCCGCCGAGAAGGCATGGTCCGGATCGACGTCCAGAGCCCGTTCCAGGCGCTTCTGGAACTGGAAGCGGCGCTGACGAAGGTCACCGGCCTAAAGGGCGCCGTCGTGACGCCGTCGGTTTCCGGCAGCGCCGAGACGACGCTGAACAGGGTCGGGCGCGCGGCGGCGAACGAACTCGTCTCCACTCTGCGCGATGGCGACGTAATCGCGATTACTGGAGGGAAAGCCGTCAGCGCCATCGTCCAGAATGTCGCCTCCGAGAGGGCGATGGATGTGACAGTCGTGCCCCTGACCGGAGGCGTACAGGGCAAGTACCACACGGACGTGAACCACCTCGCCATTCAACTGGCGGAGCGGCTTGGCGGCACCCCTCTGCTGATGCACGCCCCCCTTTTCGCCGAGAACCGGATGCAAAGGGACATGCTCATGGGCGTGGCGTCGATCCGGGAGGTTCTGGACGTCGCGCGTCAAGCCTCGGTTGCGCTTGTCGGGATCGGATCGATCGAGCCGGAGGGATCGAGCTACTACGACCTCTATCCGGTGCCCGAAGTGGACCGGAAGATGCTGATGGCCATGGGAGTCGTCGGCGAGTTTCTCGCGCATCTGACTCATATCGACGGCTCGATTGCGAACTATGCGTTGAACTCGCGGCTCGTCGCTCTTGCGCCACAGGACCTCAGGCATTGCAAACGGGTCATAGGCGTGGCGGCCGGGCCGGAGAAAGCCTTGCCGATCCAGTCCGTGCTGAACGGTGGTTTCCTCAACTCGCTTATCCTCGACGAGGATACGGCGCTGACGGTGCTGAACAAACTGAAGGGGACCGGGGATGCCGGATGACATGCTGACGCGAGAAATAGGGAATTCCGGTATCGAGGCCTCGGTAGTCGGTCTTGGCACCTGGGCCATTGGCGGATGGATGTGGGGCGGCACCGACGAGGCCACCTCGATCGCGGCCATCCAGGCGGCGGTCGACGCGGGTATCACCCTGATCGACACCGCTCCGGCCTATGGGCAGGGCGTGTCCGAGACCATTGTCGGAAAGGCGCTTCAGGGCCGGCGCGAGAAGGTGGTGCTCGCCACGAAGTGCGGAATCGTCTGGCACACGCAGAAGGGCAACCACTTCTTCGACTACGACGGCAAGCCGGTTCACCGCTACCTCGGCAAGGAGTCGATCGTCTACGAGGTGGAGCAGAGCCTGAGGCGGCTGAACACCGACCGTATCGACCACTACATCACCCACTGGCAGGACCCGACCACCCCGGTCGAAGAAACCATGGAGGCGCTCGAGGCCCTCAAGGATGCAGGAAAGATCCGGTCCATCGGCGCTAGCAACACCGATACGGACATTGCGCGTGCCTATCTTGCCGCCGGTCAATTGGACGCGGTTCAGGAAGAGTACTCGATGATCAAACGCGATCTGGAGAACGAGATTCTGCCACTGTGCAGGCAGAACGGCGTCTCGGTTCTGAGTTATTCGTCGCTTGGTCTCGGCCTGCTGACGGGCAAGATCGGACCGGAGCGCGAGTTCTCCGGCGACGACCTGCGCAAGGGCAATCCCCGCTTCTCGCTTTCCAACCGAGAAAAGGTGGCTCGGCTGATGGCGGCCATAGGACCTGTTGCCGAGCGCCACGGCGCGACGCTGGCGCAGGTGGTGATCGCCTGGACGGTTCAGCAGCCGGGGATCACCTTCTCCCTCTGCGGTGCGCGGGACAGGCGGCAGGCCGAGGAGAACGCCGCGGCCGGTCGCATCCGTCTGTCTGCAGAAGAAATTACCGAGATCGAAACCCAGGCCCGTACGCATTTGACCGGGCTCGATACCTGATCCGGGACGAAGAGGATGACCGCAATGCCGCCGGACCCTGTTCCGGCGAACAGGAAAGACATGCCTGACCAACGCACCAGAGCGCTGAACAAGATCCGCCAAGACGGGGCCTTCGACGCGCTCGTCGTTGGCGGTGGCGTCAATGGCATAGGCGTATTCCGCGATCTGGCGCTGCAGGGACTTCGTGTCCTTCTCGTCGAGCGCAACGACTTTGCCTCGGGATGCAGCGCGGCGCCATCGCGGATGATCCATGGCGGGTTGCGGTATCTTGAAAACGGCGAGTTCACGCTGGTGCGCGAAAGTCTTCGGGAACGCGACATCTTGCTGAAACTGGCGCCGCATATGGTCAGGCCACTGCCCACTGTCATCCCGATCACGTCCTGTCTCTCCGGCCTGTGGAACGGCGCTGCGAGTTTCCTCGGCGCGTCGCGGAAGCCGGCAAGACGCGGGGCGCTGCCGATAAAGATTGGGCTCGAGCTCTACGACTGGGTGACCCGCAAGGGCCGGGTTCTGCCGCGACATCGCTTTCTCACATCATGGGAGATGCGGGACCGCTGGCCCGACTTCCTGCCGGCTGCCCGACGCGCTGCGATCTACAGCGATGCATGGATCTCGCACCCCGAGCGCCTCTGCATCGAAATGCTGCGGGACACCGAGGTCACAGCACCTGACGCCGTCGCCGTCAACTATGCCGAAGTCATCGTGTCAGACGGCACTTTCACTCTCGTTGCTGGGGACGAACGTCTGCGGGTCGAACCCCGAACCGTCGTGAACGCCACGGGAGCATGGCTCGACGACACCGCGAGCGCGTTGGGAGGCGGCGACGGCCAGCGTCTCGTGGCCGGCACAAAGGGCTCCCACCTGATCCTGGATAACGCCAGGCTTTTCGACGCGCTCGACGGACACATGGTCTATTTCGAGAACGGGGATGGCCGCATCTGCATCGTCTTTCCCTATCTCGGAAGAGTGCTGGCGGGAGCGACAGACATTCGCGTCGACCGGGCAGGGCGGGTGCGCTGCGAACCGGAGGAGTGCGACTACATTCTTGGCGCGTTGCGTCAGGTCTTCCCCTCTATCGAAATCGGACCGGAGGATGTCGTCTTCAGCTACAGCGGCATCCGGCCCCTGCCACGAAGCGACCACCGCTTCACCGGGCGCATCTCGCGCGACCACGAAGTGCGAAGGATAGAAGGACGGGTGCCGCAATTCGCGATGATCGGGGGCAAATGGACGACATTCCGCGCTTTCGCGGAGGATGCGACCGACGCGGTGCTGTCTGAACTGAAGCGGAGCCGGACGCGATCAACCCGCGACCTGCCCATCGGTGGAGGAGCGGGCTTTCCTTCCGATCCGTTCGCTCTGGTGGGCAGAATCGTCGAGGCGCGCGGCATCGACGCCGACCGGGCCGCGCTGCTGTTCGATCTCTTCGGCGCCAAGGCCGAGGAGGTTGCGGTGGCGGGAATGGATTCCCCTCCGCTGCCCGGAAGCTCCCTGACCGAAGGCGACATCCGCTGGATGATCCGGCACGAGTTCGTCGTGCGGCTGTCCGACATCGTGCTGAGGCGAACCCCGCTCGCGATCGCCGGCAGCATCTCGACCGAGTTGATCGAGGCCATCGCCCGGATCTTGGCGACTGAGCGGAGCCTTTCCTGCGATGCGGCGGGCGCGGAGATGGCTGAACTGTTCGCAGAACTCAACGACTATCACGGCGTGACGCCCCAGATGCTGGCGATGCGCAACACGAATGGAGGCTGAAATGCGGGTAAACACCAAGGCACGAATGAACCGTCTGTTCACGAATGGAGGCTGCCTGGATGTCGCCGTCGACCACGGGGTCTGCAACGAGCCGAGCTTCATGAACGGTCTGGAAGACATGCCCGCCGTGATGAACACGCTGATCGGCGCGCGACCTGATGCGATCCAGTGCGCCTACGGTCAGGCGGACCTGCTGCAATCCCGACCCGAGAAGGACAAGCCCGCGCTGGTCCTGCGGATCGACATGGGCAACCCCTACAACGATCAGCGTCATCGTGTGATGTGGTCCCAGCTTCAGAACCACGGCGAGCCGATCCTCGGCGCGCTGGAGATGGATGCCGCCGCCGTCGTGGTGAATCTCTTCATGCTGCCTGACGAGCCTGAGTTATTTCGCCAGTGCATCGAGAACATCAGCCGAGTACGAGAGGATTGTCGCAAGTACGGGATGCCTCTGATGATCGAGCCGCTGGTGATGCTCCCGAACGAAGTTCGCGGCGGGTATCAGGTGGACGGCGACGCTGACAAGATCGTGACGCTGGTCCGGCTGACATCCGAGATGGGGGCCGATATCATCAAGGCCGACCCGACCGAGAACCCGGAGGACTTTCACCGGGTCATCGAGGCTGCCCGCGTGCCGGTTCTGGTGCGGGGTGGCGGCAAGGAGGACCTGAGGACCGTTCTGGAGAAATCCGCGAAGATCTTCGCGCAGGGTGCCAGGGGCATGGTCTACGGACGGAATATCTATCAGCACGACAAGCCGAGTGCGGTGGTCGCGGCGCTCAAGGCCATCATCCATGACGGCGCCGACGGCGAGGCGGCCTGGGAGGTTTACAGCCGTGCCTGATCCGTCCCGCTATTTCCTCGGCCTCGATGCCGGCAATACCGTCATCAAGGCGGTGCTCTTCGACAGCGATGGCCGTCAGATCGCCGTGCACGCGCTGGACGGGCAATCGTCGACGCCGGAGCCTGGCCATGTTGAGCGCGACCTGAACGAGCTCTGGGCGAATGCGCGGACGGCCATTGCAGGCTGTGTGGCCTCTGCGGGTGTCGCGCCGGAGGACATCGCGGGGATAGGCTGTGCCGGGCACGGAAACGGTCTCTACCTCTTGGACCGCGCCGGCGCGCCCCTTACCGGCATCCAGTCGCTGGACGCGCGTGCTGCCGCTCTTGCAGCAGAACTGTCGGCGAAAAATGGCGACGCACTTCATTCGATCTGTCTGCAGAGGCCCTGGCCCTCACAGACCCCGACGCTTCTCGCGTGGGTCAGGCAGCACCGCCCGGCGCTTTACGAGGCAGCCGACACTGTCCTCTTCTGCAAGGATTTCATCACGTACAGGCTGACCGGAGAGCGCGTCAGCGAGATTTCGGACATGTCAGGCGCGGGTCTCCTGCGGATGCCCGAATGCACCTATGACGACACTCTTTTCGCGCTCTACGGCATCGAGGACGCGAGGGAGAAGTTTCCTCGCCTGATAGAGCCCTGCGAGATCGCCGGGAGAGTCACGCGCGCGGCGGCGGAGGCAACGGGACTGGCCGAGGGCACGCCAGTGATCGGCGGCTATTTCGACGTCGTTTCAAGCGCCATGGGCTCTGGTGTGGTCAGACCCGGCGAAGCCTCAATCATCGCCGGAAGCTGGAGCATCAATCAGGTCTTCTCGGAGATGCCCGTCGTGGATCCGTCGGTTTTCATGGTCTCCGCCTTTGCGCCAGGCCGCTTTGTGAACATGGACAACAGCGCCACGTCGGCGGCAAACCTCGAGTGGTATGTGCGCGAATTCGTCGAGCGCGGCGCGCATCACGAGGATCCGTTCGGTTTCGTGAATGCCCGCCTGTCGCAGGTCTCGCCCAAATCCGACGATCCGTTCTTCCTACCATTTCTCTATGGCTCCGGGCAGGGCGCGTCGTATCGCGCAGGTCTTGTCGGAATGGCCGGCTGGCATGGGGAAGGTCATGTACTCCGCGCCCTCTTCGAAGGCGTCATGTTCGAGCACCGCCGCCATGTCGGTGTCCTAGAAAAAGCCGGATTGTCCTTCGATCGGGCCGTTCTTTCGGGCGGCGGCTCGCGCAGTCCTCATTGGCCGCAGATGTTTGCCGACGGCCTCGGTGTCACGATCAGGGTAGCCGAGGCCTCCGAGACCGGCGCGCTCGGCGCCGCGATCGGTGTTGCCATCGCGGTGGGCGAGGTATCCGGTTATGAGGAGGGGATCGACCGGATGACGCGTACAAGGGCGGAGCTTGCTCCCGACCCTGAGATGAAAACACATTACAACGAAAGGTATCATGCGTATCTGGACCTGACCGAACGGATGCGGGAGTTTTTTGCGCGTCTTTCGAAATGACAGACGGGACAGCCATGACTTCGACCGACCGCCTTGAGGGAGACTACGACTACATCGTCGTGGGCGCGGGCACCGCAGGCTGCGTCCTGGCCAATCGCCTGACCGCCGATCCGACAATCCGCGTGCTGCTGCTCGAGGCAGGCATGTCCGATCGCTACCACTGGGTGCAAGTTCCGGTGGGTTACCTGTACTGCATCGGTAATCCGCGAACCGATTGGATGATGAAGACCGCCGCAGAGCCAGGACTGAACGGCCGCAGTCTCGCCTACCCGCGGGGAAAGCTTCTGGGCGGGTGTTCGAGCGTTAACGGGATGATCTACATGCGCGGGCAGGCGGCGGACTACGATCACTGGCGGCAGCTGGGCAATGCCGGGTGGGGTTGGGACGACGTGTTGCCATACTTCCTGAAGTCCGAGGATCACCACGGAGGAAAGAGCGAGCTGCACGGAACCGGCGGCGAGTGGAAGGTCCAGAAGCAGCGCCTGAAATGGCCGATCCTCCACGCGGTGCAGGATGGCGCGCGCGAGTTCGGCATCCTTCCGCGCGAGGACTTCAACGACGGCTCCAACGAGGGTTCAGGCTTCTTCGAGGTGAACCAGTCCGGAGGTTTCCGCTGGAACACCGTGCGCGGGTTCTTGCGCCCGGCACTGAAGCGGCCGAACCTGCGCGTGATGACCGGCGCCGTGACCGACCGCCTTCTCCTGGACGGAAAGCGAGCGTCGGGCGTCCGGTTCCGGCATCGCGGGCGCACGATGGAGGCGCGGGCCCGGCGCGAGGTGCTGCTCGCGGCAGGGTCGATCAATTCGCCCAAGCTCCTCGAACTCTCGGGGATCGGACGCGGCGACGTGCTGTCGCCCCTGGGCATAGAGGTTCTGCACGATAGTCCCGGGGTGGGGGAAAACCTTCAGGATCACCTCCAGATCCGGACGGTGTTTCGTGTCAGCAACGCAACGACGCTGAATACACTGGCCAACTCCCGGGCGGGGCGGGCCGCGATGGCCGTGCAATATGCCTTCAACCGCTCGGGGCCCCTCTCGATGGCGCCCAGCCAGTTCGGGATGTTCACCCGATCGGACGAAACGCAGGCGACGCCCAATCTTGAGTACCACGTCCAGCCTCTTTCGACCGACAAGCTTGGAGACCCGCTGCACCCCTTTCCGGCTATCACCGTGTCGGTCTGCAATCTCAGGCCTGAAAGTACGGGAACGTGTCACATCACGACCGCCGAGAGCGATGTGCAGCCCGACATACGCCTGAACTACCTCTCCGCAGAGAGGGACAGAGAGGTCGCCGTCGCCTCTGTCGGACAGGCGCGGCGCATCATGACCGCAAAGGCATTGAGGCCATACACGCCCCAGGAAGTCTTGCCGGGACCAGAAATCGCAAGTCGTGAAGAGCTGATACAGGCTGTTGGCGACATTGCCACCACGATCTTCCATCCGGTCGGGACCTGCAGGATGGGCCCCGATGAAGCCGCGGTTGTGGACAGCGCGCTGCGCTTGAGGGGCATCGAGGGGTTGCGGGTGGTCGACGCGTCCATCATGCCGAAGATCGTCTCGGGTAATACGGCGTCACCAGTCGTGATGATTGCGGAGAAGGCGGCCGATATGATCCTGAACGGTTGAGGTCAAAGCCACACAAGTGCCCGGCTCATGCCCGGAAAATGAAGGATTGCAGCCTCGTCGCCTCCCCCGATTCAGCAAAGAAAGCGTTGCGGCCCAATCAGTTCGGGGGCCCGGAGTTGCCATTCCCACGCGGATACCCCAGTGCAGAAGCTTATCGTTAGCCTCCACCCACGCCGCGCGAAGGACACTCAACGGTGCGGCTTGCGCGACCACGATATACGGGAGGACCGATCCGTGATGATGGCAGGCGCCGCGAGGGGAGGTCGTCGGGACCTCAACGTCCGGCGCCCGACCCAGATGCCTAGCGCTGCGGCCCCCGCCGCCAGAAGGATCGTGCCGAGGCCGGCTGCTTCGAGGTGATAGGGTTCGATGGCACGTTTGACAGCGTGCTTGGCGCGCTCCTTCGGACGAGGGCGGTTTTGCGGCCAATACCGGGGATCAAGGATACGGCTGTCCGCCAGCACCCGCTCAAGCGGGTCGAGCGGCTGCGGCTCGATCGGATGGAGGCTCCGCCCCTCAGGCGTCCGCAGCGTTTCTATCGCGCTGATGAGCGAGCCTTGCTCCCGCCACGCCGATTGGACTTCGTCCGGTTCGAGATTCAGATGCTCGCCCAGCAGCGAGAGTGTGAAGCTGCGGATCAGGGTGCGCTCCGCCTCGGAAGTGGCCTCGACCGCGATGTCGCATTCCGTGTCAAAACCCATCGAGCGATTGTCGATATTGCTTGATCCGATCTTCAGAAGCCGATCGTCGATTACGAACACCTTGGCGTGAACGTAGATCGGAATGCCCCCCGCGTTCGACGGGTAGAGAATGGAGAAGCGCCCGCCACCGCCTCGCTCGTCCGCCTCACGCAGACGTTCGATCATCCGCGAGCGGACGGAATGCATCGCCTCGTCCTCCAGGAAGCTTTGGGCCGCCTGCGGGTTGACGATCACGATCTCCGGGCCGCCCGGCTCGGCCAGTCGCGCCTCCATCGCCTCGCAGAGCGAGCCGGAAGCAAAATACTGGCTCTCGACATAGATCGTGTTCCGGGCGGCGCGGATCGCGGCGAGGTAGAGTTCCTCGATCTCGTTCACCAACGGCCTGCCGTGGTAGCGCGGCTCGGTGCGGGCGATGCCGATCTCGACATCCCTGATGTCAGGTTCCAGATCGTCCGGCCAAGGCATCGGGCCGCTGCCTTCCGGCGCAGGCAGCGCCTCGTCCGTGGCCGACTGCCAGCGAGTTCGCGCCAGATCGCCGAGGGCGTGGGCAACCGGGCCCTCGAGCGCGGTGGTGACGTCGTGCCAGGGCTGGTGCAGCGAGCCGTTCGGGTCGGTCCGGCGTTCGTCGTCGGGCGTATGGTTGCGCGTGTCCCAGCGCCCCGTGGTCACGTCGATCCCGCCGCAGAAGGCGAGGCGGTCGTCGATCACGACGATCTTCTGGTGATGGCAGGCGCCCACCGGGTGGTGGCTGTCCAGCGCGAAGCGGATGCGGTCGGACGCCAGCTTCAGGCTCAGGGTCTCCCACGCCTGCGTGCGGATCTCGGCCAGCATCGCGCCGTCCCACTTGAGGATGTGCAGGCGCAGCCCAGGCCGTTGGTCCACCACCGCCTTGAGGAACTCGCCCAGCTTGTTGGGCCAGCCGTCAGGCCCATTGCCGTCGTCGTCGCTCTGGCCGGGCAGCATTTCGATGCGAAGGTCGAAATCCCAGCCGATCAGGTAGACTGCGCGCTCGGCACGGGTCAGCGCCGCACGCAGGTGCTGAAAATAGGCGGCCGCGTCGACGATCAGAGCGGCACGGCTGGCGCGCGCCACGCGCCAGCATGTCGTGCCTGGTTGAAGCAGGACGTCGGTCTGATCTCTGGTCGTCGGCATGGCAGGCCCCCGGTTTCTGGCACGTCGGCGGTTCCGCCCGCCGGTCGTTGCTTCAACAACGGCGGCGCGAATTTGATCCGCAATCGACGTCGATCGAGGAAAACAGGTGCCTTGGAGCGCAAGTGACATTTGTCAAAGGACGGTGTGGGGCCGGCGGTAAGCCTCTGGAACAACGCTCGTCCGAGTGAGGGCGTTCGCTTCAGGCGACGCTGATCCGTCGTCTCGTGTTACGATGTCGGCGGAGAGGTGTCTGCCAAGTCTCTTCTCCAGGTCCCGGAAATCTTCGTACACGGCCGATAGCACCTGGAAAAGCATCCATTCCGCAGAGTCAGTATCCATCATCTGACGCTTCAGGTCTTTCATTGTCACTCTCCTTGAGCAGGCCGCCCGCGCCAGACAGTGCCGGAGCTTACACGCGGACGGTTTGGTGTTTCAGGTCGCTCAAAAGCATCCGGGCAGGGAGCAAAAGAGACAGAAGAAGCGGTCTGTCGGGAAGCCGCCCTTCCCGGAGGCCGCAAAGACGCTGACTGAGGTTACTCTCTGGACGCTCTGCCTGACACAACATGGATCAGTGTGTGAAAGGCAACGGGCCGCAGACGCAGACACGGAGTGGGGCGACAAGAACGGCTATACATTTGCATCGGCCGAGGGCTGCGCAACATGATCTCGCGACGTCAAAACGATCGACCCCATTCCGATGGTGCTTCTGGCGCGGCGCTCCTGTGCCGGATCCGGGCAGAGAGGGCGCTATGGAGTGAAGACCGCGAGGGCGCGCGTGACAGGGGAAGGGTCGCACCGGTAGAGTTGCACGCCGTGACCCTTCGATCGCGATCAGATCGCCACAAGGAGAGCACCATAACCCGCGACCCCCGCTAGGAACGGCAGGAACCGGCTCTTGCGCTCTTCCGGGAGCTCCTCCTTGAGAACATTGAGCACGACCGCACCCGAGAGAAACGAGAAGAGCGCAATCAGCGCGATCTCGCGAACATCTATGCTGGCTCCCAAAGCCCAACCAACCACAACGGCAGCCGCAAGCACCCATCGGCCGCCGCGATCATATAGCTCTTCGTGGTCTTGATGCAGACCGAAGTCGTTGGTGAAGAAATGCAGCGCCATGGCCGTGAAGTACAGCAGCAGCGGTGTCCATCCCGTCTCTTCGCGATGTAGCAGCAGGTATCCGATCAAGAGATTATAGGCAGCGAACGAAGAGATGTGCAGCCAGAAGACCCCCCTGGAGGCCCGGTCGACCCGTTGCTCTTCCCGCATCCGCTCCCGCGCCCCTCTTATCAGCCGCTCCATGCCGTAGAAGGTCACGAGGCCTGCCAGCGACAGTGCGTAGACAACTGCGCCGGGGTGCTCTGCCCCGTCTCGCAACGTCCTCTCATGCTCTGCAAGCTCCGGAAGCAGATGCATGAAAACGTACGCAACGGCGACACCACCCGCCAGGGACAGCCATCTGCTTCGTGGCACGGCTCGCACCCAGGTTAGCCTGGGGGTGAAGACATGCACCGCAGCGAGCGTCAAGGCGCACAGGAACGTCGGCAAAAGCTGGATGTTCATCGTGGTTTCTCCAATACGCGCTACGACGTGGGGAAGGCGCCGCTGCAGGGCTCGCTCCCGCTCTCAAACATAGGCTCAGTCCGCCCGCTTCACGTCGCGGACGCAAGTTACGCGTTCAAGCTGGGAGACGCGGCCCTTGAACGATTGCTGCACAAGATTTCCGGGTCGCAAGCAGAGACCCGGATGTAGGCTCTCGCAGAGTGCGTCGTTTGGCGGGGGTCCGGCGTGATTGAACTCGTTTTTATAGCTTGCCTGATGTTGGATAACGGGCAGTGCAAGGAAGAGAAGCTGCTCTATGCGGAAGGTTCTTTGATGGCGTGCATGATGCATGGCCAAGCGGAACTTGCAGCATGGGCTGACCGCAACTCGGCTTGGCGGATCGAGCGCTGGTCGTGCCGACCGCACGATCCGACAGTCGCAGATCTGTAAGCTCGGTCTCCCTGACAGGATCAGCGCAAGCCTTCCTCCGGGCTACGTGTCGGCGGACTTGGGTGGCCTGCGCCGGTCGGGGTTCCCTTGGGCCGATGACCCTGCGCACTGCTGACCGGCCCAATGTGAGAGGAGCGACCTGTTATGGCCGCTCCGTCCCAGTCCGAGTTCACGCCGCTTTCGCAGTTTGAGCCGCCTGGTTCACCGTCTTCTCAGCGAGAGACGTGAGGTCCTTATCTGTTTGCGACTCTTCTTTCAAAGTGGCGTCCAGCAATTTCACGGCGTCGGGCATACCTAGCTCCTGCGCCCATCTCCTAAGCGTGCCGTAGCGCGTCATCTCGTAATGCTCGACGGCCTGGGCTGCGGAAATGAGCCCGGCATCGAGCGCGGCCGTGCCCTTATACTCGTCGATGATCTCCTCACCCTCGTCGATGATGCCCTTGATCGCCTCACATGTCTTGCCCCGAGCAGATTTTCCGATGATCTCGAATACCTGCTCCAGTCGTGCGACGTGTTCCTCGGTCTGTTCCTTGTGCTTTTCGAAGGCGTTCTGAAGCTGTTCGTTCGTCGCGGCACGCTGCATCTTCGGCAGTGCCTTCAGGATCTGCTTCTCCGCGAAGTAAATGTCCCGCAGGGTGTCGTGGAACAGGTCGCTCAGCGTCTTTTCCTTGGCCATTTGGTTTGTCCTTCAGCTGTGAATGCGAGTGAAGGCGTAACGCCGTGGCAGGGGGCCTCGTTCCCGTCGGCCAGGCTTCGTCTAGGTGATGGCGAAACTCTGCTGAATCTCCGATTTCTTGTCCTCAAGAGAACATGAGGCGGGCGCAAATGGCTTTGCGGACGGCCGCTCCCAGTCGCGGACGAAGGTTCGCCTTTGCAGGCCGGCTCATCGTCCTATCATCCTTGATATGATCGACCTGTGGTACAAGAACGCCGTCGCCTATTGTCTCGACGTCGAGACCTTCATGGACGGCAATGGCGATGGCGTCGGTGACTTCGGGGGACTGGTCCGCCGTCTTGATTATCTCGAAGCGCTCGGCGTCAACGTGATCTGGCTCAACCCTTTCTATCCCAGTCCGAACCGCGACAATGGCTACGACATCAGCGACTTCTACGGGGTTGACCCGCGACTCGGGCATCTTGGGGACTTCGTAGACTTCATGCGCGGCGCGCGCGACCGCGGAATGAGGGTCCTCGTCGATCTTGTGGTGAACCACGTGTCGATCGACCACCCTTGGTTCCAGTCTGCGCGCTCATCCCAGAATTCGCCCTATCGCGACTGGTTTGTCTGGTCGAAGAAGAAGCCTGACGACATCTCGAAGGGCGTAATTTTCCCAGGCGTGCAGGAGGCTGTCTGGACCTACGACCGCACCGCACAGAGCTGGTACATGCACCGCTTCTACGAGCATCAGGCCGACCTGAACATCGCCAACCCCCAGGTGCGATCCGAGATCTTGAAGGTCATGGGCTTCTGGCTGGAACTTGGCGTGTCCGGGTTTCGCATCGACGCGGTACCGTTTCTGATCGAATACAAAGGGCTGAAGGAAGAGCCCGAGCGCGACCCGCTCCTGCTTCTCTCGGAGATGCACGATTACCTCGCCTGGCACAGCACTTCGTCCATCATGTTGGCCGAAGCGAATGTGGAGCGTGAAAAGACGCCCGAATACTTTGGAGGTCGCGAGTTCGGCGCAGACGAGCGTATGCACATGCTGTTCGATTTTCCCCTGAACCAGTACCTCTGGCTCGGCTTTGTGCGAAAGGATGCCGGGCCCGTCGCCGAGGCACTGCGATCGAGGCCAGACGGCATGCCGTTCCAGGCACAATGGGCGATCTTCCTGCGCAATCACGACGAGTTGTCGCTCGACAAACTGACGGAGGAAGAGCGCGAGGAGGCGTTTTCCGTGCTCGGCCCCGATCCCACGATGCGCCTCTACGACAGGGGAGTGCGGCGCCGTCTTGCGCCGATGCTGGGCGGCGACCAACGGCGACTCGAGCTTGCCCATGCCTTGCTCTACGGACTGCCCGGCACACCGGTGATGTGGTACGGAGACGAGATCGGCATGGGCGAGGACCTTGCCCTGGACGAACGCTGGGCTGTCAGGACTCCAATGCAGTGGTCGGCGGGTCGCAACGCCGGTTTCAGTGAAGGAGATGGCGACACAGTCGTGCCCGTCGTGAGCGACGGGCCATTCGCGGCTGCCGCCGTCAATGTCGAAGCAAGCGAGCGTGAACCCGGTTCCTTGCTCAAGAAGGTCCAGGAGATGATCCGCACGAGGCGATCCTGTCCCGAAGTCGGCTGCGGCGACTGGCGACTGATCGAGGATTTACCGCCTAGCGTGCTCGGGCTTTGCTACTCGCGGCGAGGCCGTAGCCTGGTGGTGTTGGCGAACTTTGCGGATCATGTCGTCGACCTTCCGGCTACGGCGCTTTCCGTCCGCCATGCCAAGACCGAGCTCACGTCGGACGGGGTACACGTCGCGTCCGTCGACTGCACGAAGCTGACTTTGCAGCCATACGGATACCTCTGGCTGAGACCGCAGCCCGAGACGTCAGAATAGGAACGCGCCAAGCGCGAAGGTAGCCGCTAGCGCCCCGCAGACCGCAAGCAGCGCAACGCCCTGGCGCATTGCGGGCGAAATCAGAAGCGGGCGTCGGCTGGTTGAGCGGTCGGCGAAGCGGCCGCGCGCGGAGAACGCTCCGGGGACGGTGTCGAACAGATTATCGGCGCGGGTCGGGTCTTCGGCCTCTGCCGTAAGCTGGCCGTCGTAGCCCTGTTTCGAGAGCAGACGGTCGCCAAGCCAAGGCGCGAGTTCGTAGCTCAGGATCGCCTTCGCCGCCGGAAACCCGAGCCAATACTCCCGAGCGGGGCGGCGCGCTGCGCGGACGATTTGCTCGGCGACTTTCTCGGGATCGAAGATCGGAGGCACCGGTTGCGGACGCCGCCCCATCTTGTTGCGAGCCCAGTCGAATTGCGGTGTGTTCACGGCAGGGAGATGAACGACCGTCAGTTGGACATTTGACCCTTCGTGTATCAACTCGCTTCTCAGGCTGTCCGTAAAGCCGACTATCGCCGACTTGGCCGCGCAGTAGGCGGATTGGAGGGGAATGGAGCGGTATGCGAGAGCAGAACCGACTTGCAGGATAAGGCCGCGGTCGCGCGGCCGCATGAGCGCAAGTGCCGTGCGGGTCCCGTGAACCGTTCCGAGATAGGTAACTTCGGTGACGCGAGAGAACTCCTCGGGCGTCGTTTCAGCCACTGGAGCAAGCACTGTGACCATGGCGCAGTTCACCCAAATGTCGATCGGTCCTATCTCGGCCTCGAACCTCTCCGCCGCCTGCGTGAGCGCCTGGGCGTCTGCCACGTCGGCGGGCAGGGCAAGCGCTCGACGAGACATTCCTTCAACCTCGGCGGCAGTCGCATCGAGGCGGCTGGCATCGCGAGCGATCAACCCCACGTCGTAGCCGTCCTGCGCAAATCGACGTGCGAGAGCTCGTCCAACCCCGGCCGACGCCCCTGTAATGACTACATTCGACACATCGACCTCTCGTTTGATCCCAGGACGCCGTGCGGGACAAGGACGTCTCTTCAGGGAACAGAGATCCTGCGCACGGACATCACCGGAACGCCCGCATGCAGTGACTGTTCCGACCGGCGCGACAAATGATCAACAAGCGGAGGGGCACAAAGCTGCTGTACGATGGTTGCACCCCCCAGTTGGAGCCTTGGCAGAAGCCAATGACGGACGCCCCGGATGACGAAGCCTATGGGCTATTGGTCGCTATTAAGCCCGCAGGAAACGCAGATAAACTCGCCGCCATGCTCGACAACCTCGCCCGTCGCAGAGCTGCGTCGTGCCAAGCGAAGTCGAAACCGACATCTTCCGGCCGTCTGAGTTGAAGCCTTTCGCGAAGCCGTCGAGAACGTCCGACAAACGTCGTCGGTCAGTCGCGACATGCCTTCATGCGGTCTCGGCGTCTGCAAGGCTCGCCACACTCTAGCCATCTTGCGCTCGTAGGCGTCGAACAATCTCAGCTGAAATTGGAGGACAATCGATGAATGACCTGCTGACCAACCCGCTCGCAATTGCAGCCTTTCTGTGCGGCGTTGCCGTGCTTTATCTCGTCGTTTCGCGAACACTGAAGAAGAACAAGGACTGACCCCTTCTCCTCGATGTTGTCCATCCGAGTGTAGAGCGGGCTCCTTGCGACCGCGAGAAACCGCTGCGTGATCGGCGACTGTCGGGCGATGTACAGACCTGCGCAACCAACGTCAGGCAGGTTTGTACACGGTCAGAGAGATCGCCAATCGCAGAAGTTCGTGCATCGCGAGGCGACGCTCGATGCACCGATCAGGCTGGGTTCCTAAACCTTGATGAGTGCCGCCGTGACGTACATGAAAGCAAGCCCGGCGAGGAAGCCTCCCAGCACCGACGGCGCAAGAACGGATTTGAGGCGCCCGCTGTTCTGCCGCATCAGGTAGGCGCCGACCTCGAAGATCACCTGCAGGATCGCACCGGCGCCAATCGCCAATGCCAGGGCTGACCATTGCGGCGCGTGGGCGAGGCTGCCCGACCACATCCCAAGAACCGCCGGGCCGCCTGCCAGAAGCGTGAGCAGTACGAAGGTCCACAGGGTAGGCTGGGACCGAAGCATGGGCGCGGCGATGCCGAGCCCCTCTGTCACATTGTGCAGGGCGAAGCCCAGAACGAGAAAGGTGCCGAGGCCTGCGGAGCCTGCAGCAAAGGCCGCTCCTATCGCGAGACCCTCGCCGAAGTTGTGCAATCCGATCCCGAGGGCGATGTAGTAGGCGAGCGCTATGCCCTCCGGTCGACCGCGCGACCGACCCACGGCCATGAGCAGCAGGAAGCTCGACAGGGCCACCAGCCACACCATGGCGGCGCCCTGAAACAACGCGGCAGCCTCATTCGAAAGCTCCAGCGCCTCAACGATCATGTCGACGAGCAAGAACGCGAGGAGACCGACGGTGAGGGACAGAAGGATATTCATCCCCGACTGGCCGAGGCCGCGCAGGGCGGGAAAGAACATCAGGCCGAGCACAACTGGCAGAAGTCCGACGATCGCGCCGACCAGCGCCTGACCACGCATCTGCCCCAGCGACGCCTTGGGTGTGGGCACGGCGACCGCGATCTCGTGCTCGAAGGCCGCGCCCGTGCTGGACAGCACGTTGACGAGGTGCGCCTCTCCCAGAACCCAAGGATAAGGAATCCGCAGCCACACGGCGCCGCCGCGCGCGACCGGGCCGGGCGGATCCTGCGTGAACGTCCAGAAGGCATCGTCGACCATGACCTGAGCGACGGTCATCGGTTCCGAGCCGCCGGCGCGGACAAGAAGGCTTATGCCAGTCTCGTCGAGGATACTTCTCTCGACGGTCAAGGCCTCGACCGGCGGCGCACCGTTGTCGAAGCCGCGCAGCGGATCGAGCGAGGCGATCCAGACGAAGGCGCCGAGCATGAGCGCCAGCGGGAACGCGACCCAGAGAATCCGGAACGTCGCGGGGTGCGTAGGGTCGGACCGGTCTGTCATGCCGAGGGGTCCCGAACATCGAACATTCCGATCCAGCCGAGCTCGGTGAACTCGGACTGGTGGGCGTGGAACATGTACATTCCGGGTTCGTGGTCGGCGAAGCTGAACTCGAGGATGCCACGCTGCGCCTGGCACTGCATGATGACGTCAACGGTGCGCAAGGTCGGCGTCAGGTTCGTCCCGGTGTCGTAGTAGTCGAAGAAATTGGCGTGCAGATGAAACGAGTTGATTGGATCGAACTCAGTCACGTTGAGCAGGTAGATGCGGACGGGTCGCGACTTGTCGACGGGAATCGGCACGTTCATGTACGCCTGTCCGATCGTGTTGCAGGCATAGACCTCGTTGCCGCCATCGAAGTTCGTATCAAAGGCGTTCATCACCATCGCCATTTCCTGCCATCGGGCATTCTCGGGGCTGCCCAGAACGCGAGACGCTGCGACCTCGACATTCTCGGGATGGCGTGACGGGTCGGGGTCGATCACGAAGAGGCCATACATGCCTTTGTGCATGTGCCTTTTCAGTGGCAGGGCATGGCAGTGGTAGAGATGGCATCCGAAGGGCCGCGCGTCGAAGTCGTAGACGAATTCCTCTCCGGGTTCGATCAGTCCGGCACCTGGGACGCCATCCATCCGGGCCGAATGGATTCCGTGGAAGTGCATGGAGTGCGGATGCGAGCCGAGGTTGCGGAACACGATCCTCAGCCTGTCGCCCTCGCGGGCGCGGAGAGCCGGGCCGGGCACACGCCCATTGAAGGTCCAGGCCGGAAAGAACAGGCCGGGAGCGATCTCGATCTCCTTGTCGATGGCTTCGACGGTGAAGGTTCGAAGCGTCCGGCCGTCAGGAAGCAGCTCGGTTTGTCCGGTGTCCCAATCCGTCAGCATGTGCGTCGGGTCGAACCCGTTCCGGACGTGATCTACGAGGCCGACCATGGTCATGTTCCCATGCGCCATACCGGGCATGGGTGCCGCGAACGGTGAACTCTCGGGGTGCGCCATTCCCTCGTGCCTCGTCTGCGATCTTGCACCGGACGCGACGAATGCCGCTCCGCCGGCGGCGGCCAATCCGCCTGCCAGCAACGTTCGGCGCGTAGGCTCGATTGTGCGCGGAGCCTCGATGGCAAGATGCCCATTCGAAGGGGAGCCAGGAGGGGTCTTCGCGTCGCTGTGCACAGGCGGAACTCCTTTGGGGAGGCCAAGACGTCAAGCTGTGGCGCATAAAGTTAGACTGGGCTAATATTTCACGCTCACCCTTTACCTGTCAATCCGCCGCATGCGAGACTGATTTCGATGGATGACGACAACTCCGAGAAAGCCTCTCCCGTCGAGGCGCGCGCCGTAGAAAGCCGCGCTGAAGCCTTCCAGGGGGTCCGAGACGCGCGCCGGAGCGAAGTCGCTGAAGACTATGTCGAACTGATCGCCGATCTGATGCTCGAACAGGGAGAGGCGAGGCCGGTGGACATCGCGGCGCGTATGGGTGTGACGCCCCCTACCGTCGCGAAGACCCTCGATCGGCTTGCAAGAGATGGGCTTGTCACGCGGGCGCGTTACAGATCGGTCTTTCTGACGGAAGAGGGTCGCGCGCTGGCGGAAGAATGCCGGCATAGGCACGAGATCGTGCTGCGCTTCCTTCTCAAACTGGGTCTCGATCCTGAAACAGCAGAGCGTGATGCCGAAGGCATCGAGCACCACGTCAGTGAGAAAACACTCAAGCTGTTCGAGGAATTCGTCTCGGGGTCGTGAATTTTGCCAACGTGAATGCAGCCTCGGTGCCTCAGGCGCTCGTTGGTAGGCGCGTTACGTCATTTGCACGGACAGGTCAGGCGCGGCGTCTTCAAGCGCGACCGTCAGGTCAGGAACTCGCATGTGGTCCCGGCGTTGCCAAAGTGAAGCAATGGAGGAGACCCTGATAATGGATCATACGAACCATCAACGCCTGTCGGAAACGGAATGGACGCAAGACAATCTCGAAGGCGCCAAGATCCTCGGCACCGATGACGAGACGCTCGGAACGGTGTCCCATGTTCACGGCAGCGGAGCGGGATCCACGGTCATCGTCGATGTCGGTGGCTTCCTCGGCATCGGCGCGAAGCCGGTCGCCCTGAATGGTCAGAGGCTGACGTTCATGCGCGATCAGGACGGCACCGTTCACGCGACGACGACGTTCACGAAGGACGAATTGAAGTCGCTTCCCGAACATCACCACTGACAGGCCTCGGGCCGTCATCGCGGGCAGCGGAAACGCTTCCCGCGACCCAAGACACAAATCCCCTACTTCAACTGACTGTCCTTCGACCCGCGTCGATTGATGCCGCCCCTCGAAACGGGCCGCGTATCGCGTTCGGTCTGACAGTCAATGCACAGCTTGACGCCGGGCAGCGCGATCCGACGCGCCTCGGGGATCGGTTCGTCGCATTCCGCGCAGTGAGTCAGACTTTCGCCCTCGGGGACACGCCTCGCGCGCATCCGCACCAATTCGTCCTCGATAGAGGCGTCTATCTGATCGTTCACCGCGCCGTCGCGCGCCCATCCTCCGGCCATCGGTCTTCCCTTGCTCTGACGTCAAAATATAAGGGCCGTCGCAACCGCGATCAAAGGGTGCAACGCGCATTCGGGGCGGCGAGGTCCCTTGACCCCGATTCCGACCGCCGGATAGACAGGCCAGACCCGACGGCAAGGACCCGACGATGGACGCCGCGACGACCCAACCCACATGGCAGTGCGTGATGATCCTCTGGGGCCAGAAATACGGCCCCGGCATCGTCAACCACACCGTCGAGGCCGTCCTGCGTCATGCGGCCACGCCGCCGCGCTTCGTCCTCATCACGGACCGCGACCGCCCGGGTCTGCATCCTGCGGTGACGACCGTGCCGTTCGATCCGTGGTTCCTGAAGCCCGAGTTGATGAAGGACGGCTGTCAGGCCAAGCTCGTGATGTTCGAGGCAGGCTTCGTTCCCGACGACCTTCCTGCAATCTACCTCGACCTCGACACAGCGGTCTTCGGCGACGTCACGCCCATCTTTGCCATGATGGACAGCCCAAAGACGCTCATGATGCTGCAAAGCGTCGTCTTGCCGTTCGGCCCGCTCGCCCGCCTGATCTGGCGGATCACCGACAAGCGCAAGTATGCGCGCGGCAACTCTTCGGTCGTCGTCTACCACCCGCGCGAATGCACCTACATCGCCACGCACTTCCGCGAGTTGTGGGAGGCGCATGGCGGCCTCGGCATCCGCCCCATGATCGCAGACGAGCGTTTCATGTCCTGGGCCGCGCAGGCGCACGTCAAGCGCCTGCCGAAGAGCTTCGCGGTGAAATTCTCGACCGAGTACATGTTCCCTCTCAAGGCCTGGGTCCGCCTCAAGGCGCGCCTGCCGTGGGTCAGGCGCCGGCGCGCGAACCTTGTCGCCGTGACCATGCCGGGCCCTCTCATCAAGCCCGAACGGCTTCTCGCCTACCGCGAGGGCGACGAGGTCAAGGACAACAAGGACCGCTGGCTGATCTGGAGCCGCGCCACCCTGGGCGACATGGGCGAGCGGCTTCAGTCCTATTACGCCAGCCTCTCGGACTGACGGCGCAACCCGCCGCGCAGGAGAGCGACCGCGAAACCCGTCTCGGCCACAATCGCGATCAGGTAGGCGGGCAGGAATGCCTCGGAAGCGGCTGGCGCGACTATGCGCAGGCTGCTGCCCACGAGGTAGACCGCGCCCGCCGCCTGGATCATGTGCCCGGTCCAGCGCCCGACAAGGCCGCTTCGCAGGATCAAGATGCCGGTCATCAGACTGTTGAACCCGAAGAAGATCAACCCCAGGTCATAGCCTGCCGCGTGCGACGCCATCGCCTGCGCCGCCATCCCGGCCTCGCTCGACTGCGCCCAGAGGAGCGCCGCGTGCTGAACCGGCAGGTTCGCCGCGATCACCGCCGCCTGAATCAGTCGAAGGGCCGCCGCCGTTGCCGCCAGCCCTTCGTCGGTCGACCGGAACAGCTGGAACAGCACGACCGCCAGGGCCACGTCGCAAGTCACCATGACCGCGTCCGACAGGATCGACAGACGGAAGGGCAGGGCGCCGTCGCGGATCGCCGCAGCCATCGCCTCGGGAGCCATCCCGGCAAGCGGCGCGCGGACAAGGACTTCGCCGCCAAGACCCAGAAAGATGATGGCGAGATAGAGAAGGCCCGCCTTTCGAAGAAGAGTGGCGTCATGCATCTGCGTCACCTCGCTCGGTTGGGTCCGACGTCAGGGTCGGACAGGGAGAGGCAGCCGCAATCGAGCCCCACGTCCCGCATCAGGCTGCGGGGCAGGGAGGCCAGGCGGTCGAGGTTGGCCGCATTGCAGAGCGCGGCGATTTCCTCGGCCACCTCGGGAGGCGTGCGGCGCGGAGCGGTGAAGAGGCGGCGGAACATGACGTCAGTCCTTGTCAGGTTGATGATTCGGAGGCAGCCTACGTCCTCAAGTTCACTTGAGGTAAAGCCCCGAGTTTGCAGAAGAGGACGCGATGCACCCGAACGACCTGAGTGTGGGAGAGATGGCCGAGCGCGCAGGCGTCCCGGTTTCGACGCTTCACTTCTACGAAGCCGAGGGCCTTATCCGAAGCTGGCGGACACCCGCGAACCACCGCCGCTACGACCGCCGCGAACTTCGCCGCATCGCGGTCGCCCGCGTGGCGCAGGCCGCGGGCATACCGCTTTCGCAGGTGAAGGAGGTGCTTGATCGCCTCCCGCGTGACAGGGCCGTCGGCAAGGCAGACTGGGCCAAGGCCGCTCAACCTTGGGCCGATCTCCTCGACGAAAAGATCGAGATGCTGACACGCCTCCGTACGCAGATGCACTACTGCATCGGCTGCGGCTGCCTCTCGCTGGAGGATTGCCCGCTCTACAACGCCGAGGACCGTCTCGCTGCCAACGGTGCGGGTCCCCGCCGCTGGATCGGCGCGCGCGACGAGAGGGCGGACTGACTTGCTCCACCCGCAGTCAGAGGATAAACCCTGCGACGGCGGGCGATTAGCTCAGTTGGTAGAGCGCCTCGTTTACACCGAGGATGTCGGGGGTTCGAGTCCCTCATCGCCCACCAATGTCTTCAACAGGTTATACGAATTTCAGGCGGCTTTTGCGAGGAGTGCAATGGTTAGAGCGTCATTCGCAACCCGCAACCTGAGCGAGGGTTTTCAATCTCGATTGTCTGAGGAAGCGCGCGTGGGAAAAGGCACTGTTTCGACGTTTCGAGCCTTCGTTCGAAAGAGCCGCGACGCGGTTCTCGTGCTGATGCTCGTGACGCTTCTCGGCATGCCCGGGCCGATCCCCGCCGAAGAGGCCCGCATTGATCCAAGCCAGCTTGAGCCGCTGGCGCAGTTCCAGGAGTGCGATGCCTGTCCGGAAATGATCGTTCTTCCCCTGGGCGATTTTCTCATGGGCGGTCCGCCTGGAGAATCCCGGCAGAGCCTGCACCTGGAGCTCGGGAACATCCGTCCCGTGAACCCGGACGACCCGCACATCTCGACCTCCGAAGGTCCGGTGCATCGGGTCGAAATCGACCTGCCCATAGCCATGTCGAGGAACGAGGTGACCTTCGGAGAGTGGTCAGCCTGTGTCGCCGATGGTGAATGCGGGGGTATGAACCGGACCGTCTCATGCTTTTCTCGAAATGCGAACATAAAGACGGACTCTGGTTTTGCCACCGAAGGGCGTCCGAGTTGGAGGCGACGAACGCCCATCCCGTTCACGGAGTGTCTTACAACGATATTCAGCTTTACCTCCAATGGCTGAACGCCAAGGTAGGGACGAAAGCATACCGTTTGCCGACAGAAGCCGAATGGGAATATGCGGCCCGCGCCGGCACACAGACACCTTTCCCTCACGGCGAGTCTATCACGACCGACCAGGCGAATTTTTCTGCGTCCGCCGATGACAATTTGCTGTGGCTGCCTCGCGGGACCTTTGTGGCGCGCGGTCATTCCGTTACAGTCGATGCTCTGGATGCCGCCAACGCCTGGGGGTTCCGGCATATGGCTGGCAACTTGGAGGAAATGACACAGTCCTGCTGGACCGGCCGTCATCCGGGTTGGCGCACATCGAGCGGCTACCTCGAGGTGGATAAAGGCATTGAATGTCGGCGCGTGGTCAAAGGGGGAAGCTACATCTTGTCGATGAACAGGGCTCGCCCTGGGTATCGCGCGCGGAGCGAACAGGACGCAAGATCGTCCCGCCGAGGCTTCCGCGTGGTTCGGGAATTGGAAAGGGAGGAATAAGGTCTCCCCGACCGCTGCCCGATTAGCCTTGCAGCGAGGCGAGGATCGTCGCGACCTCAACGGGAATCGTTTCGATGCCATGCAGCGTTAGTCCGTAGAGGAAAAGCCCTCCCGGCTGACGGGGCATGTGGGACGCCAGCCGCAGGCGATCGGACGCGCCGATCGTAACGGAAGGATCCAGGGATGGGGATCTGGGTAAGTTGAGCACGGTCTGGTGCCTCCGCGATTCAGGTTCGACCTTCCCGAAGTGCTGATAGTGTTTCTGAGCCGCATGGATTCCCGAAGCGCACATGCCGAGGACCGGCCGCTACGGCTTTGGGAACCAGGTCTGACGGGACTGCGCCGCTCGCCGTGACTCTTGGGTCAGCAGGGTGTGGGCGATGGTCGCCGTCGGTCTGAGCGGGTTAGAACCCCCAGATCACTTGTGGAAGAAGCGTCGCCTGAATCTAGGCGGAGTGCGCACTGCGGACGCAAATATAGGGCCTCCAGAGGCGCAACGGTGTCAACCGGGATGCAGACAAGCATGGGCCACCTGCGCCCAGAGCAGGGACACAGCTGCCGGCGTCCTGACAACGGCCGCGTCGGTGGAAAACCCGTCTCGGGGCGCGCAGAATTGGACTGGCATTGGCCGCCGCCGGCCGGCCGGATCGAAGGCAATTTTGGGCACGGAATCCGCCGCCGTAGGCCTTTAGGCTCTCTATAGATGAAAATAGACTTGAGATCCTAACGAGGGTTTTAAAGTTGAACTTTCGCCTGTTTGGCCTCGCAAATGGGCTGGGACAATCTCGAGTTGAAATCACAGTCGGCGTCGCGAGGATTTTTCTCTCTCGTTCAATCTTAAATTGAGTGCTGAACTTTGCGAAATTCTCCCGAGGGTTTTAGGCGGGTTTTAGTCGGGCCTCACCTGGTTCTGGGCTTTCAAGATCAGGTCGATGAAAGAGGCTCACAGGATGATCCGGGGCAACCCGCTCAGGGCTCTGCTCACCACCTTCGCGGCTGGCGCCATGCCCGACGTGCCGGGGATCTCGGTCGGATCGCCGATCACCGACAACTTCCTCTCGGTGACCAACGAGGGACGCCTGGGCTACTCGGTCGGGCCACAGATGCTCTTCCACGCGCCTGCCCTGAACCCCTGGCTCCAGGTCATCCACTGAGCCCTATGCGATAAAAAAGACCCCCTCTGGAGAGGGGGTCTTCTCTGAGGTGATCAGCCTCGCTAGGAACCCACCAAGGAGCGGGTTAGAGGAAGACAACCACCGAAAAAGTCACCTACGACGTAGGAAGGATCATCCGGAACGACTCCTATCGGGGGCATCATCATGTGATTCGGCGAAAGTAGGCATAGCTTGACGCCAGCTCGATATTCCGCTGCCGCACGGCGCCAGAAATTCCTGCTGTCAGGCAGCAGCGGTACTGAAGTTCTGCGAGGTCGAAGGCGGGCGGAAGAACGATAGACCAGAGCTGACCAAGACGCTAACCTTGGCGAAGTTGACCGGGGCGACGTTTCTGTTCGCCAAGCTCGACTGTCGGGACCGCAACGCAGCCTTTCTGCTCACCCTCCGAGACAGCGGGGTCAGGTTCCACGTCTGCGGCATGCCCGAGGCCAACGACCTTACGGTCAGCATCGCCGAACAGGCTGGTTGCGACCAAGAGCTTCTCGAGCTCGAGCTCGGCGGCCCCGGCTTCGACGGGGCGGAGCTCGACGCGTTCCTAAAGCACGGCGCTCCTGACCCGCGGGAGGAGGCAACACCGGAGGTGCCAGAGGTTCCCGTCTCGCGTCCGGGTGACCTTTGGGTGCTGGGGAAGGCATAGGCTCATCTGCGGCGATGCCACGGACAGGGCCACGGTCGAGCGTCTCTTATGGCGTGCGGCCGCATCTCACGGCAACAGATCCTCCGTTTGGAGTGAACTGCGACCCCGACTGGCGTAACCACGCCGGGCCTCCGAAAGTAAACGTACGGGCTGAACGACCACAGGGCCGACTGGCGCGACGCCTGGGCGCTCTTCCTGGCGAGGTGGCAAACGTCTGGCACGGGGCGCTCCACGCCGGCACCGTGGCCGACAGCCTCCTCGCCTGCGACTTCGAGATCCGGAGCCAGATCATCTGGGCAAAGGAATGGCACGTGCTCTCGCGGGGTCATTACCACTGGCAGCACAAGCCCTGCTGGTACGCGGTGCGGGGGCAGGGGCCACTGGAGCGGGGACCGGACGCAGTCCACCCTCTGGTCCATCCCGAGCCGGGACCAGGACGCCACCACCATCCACGAGACCGAGCGGATTGAGCATGCGGTCGCCCACACGAGCATCGAGGCCATGAGCGACGCGAACTTCGACGAGACCCTGCGCGTCATGAACGCCGTGCTGGACGCGGAGCGCGAGCGGCAGCTCGTGATCGAGCAGACACCGGATGCGGAGATCGTGCGATGAGGGGTCCGAAGCCAAGACCCGCGCGGTTCGTCGGTCAGGACGACTCCCACGCGGTCTCGCCTGACGCGCTGCCGCGCTGCCCGGCACATCTTGGCCCCATCGCCCGCAAGGAATGGCGAAGGCTGGCTGCCCCCCTGCACAAGCTCGGCATCGTCACCGTCGCCGACCGCCCCGCTTTCGCGGCTTACTGCCAGGCCCGGGAGCGTTGGGTCGAGGCCGAGGAGCAGCTCCAGAGGACGCCGATGCTCCTGAAGACGCCCTCGGGCTACGTCCAGCAGTCGCCCTGGCTCTCGATCGCCAACAATCAGATGGAACTGATGGCGCGCTACATGGCGGAGCTTGGGCTGACACCGTCGGCGCGGCGCAGGGTCATGCCAGAAGGTATCGAGGCCAACGAGCCGCTGATCATCTTCAAGACGGTCTATGAATGGAAGGCAAAGAGATCGACGCCGCTCCGGACGGTCGACGACCGATGATCCGGTTGCCGCCGGGCGCGGAGAATGAGTGAGGTCAGGCAGCCCTGGAGAGGACGTTGCGCGAATACGTTCTGTGGAGCAGTAGGGCACGGCTGCGACGTCGAATGACCTCCGAACCTGCTCTCAGGCCTTCGATGCTGAAATACGCCTGCTTAACGGCCTGACGCTGTAACCGGCTCTTCCGCAGGATCCGGATCAGCAGCGCAAAGGCTGCAAAGGCCGCCAGTGGAGACGTCAGTCCAATGAAAACGAAGAGGTCCATCGAGTGTCTTTCATGTTCTGCGCAGGGCGGCGTCAGTGGCGCCTCCTCGTGGCTTCATTGCTTGAACAGAGAACTCGAAAACGACTGACCCGAACTCGCAGCCGAAGCCGCCGCCATCATGGCCAAGGGCTGAAACCTTCGCGGATAAGTTGTGACGCCGCCCGGGCGGCGAGACGGTTTGCGATGGTGAGGGACATTGTTGCGCGAGTGAAGGAAGAAGCCGCTGCCGCTTTGACCGGGGGACAGAACTGCCGGTAGGATGAGCCAGTGTATCCTGTTGCGGTGCCTATCGGCCTCCATGTTGGAGGACCGCGTAGACCGCCTGTTAACGAGAGGTGGCGATGTTTGCCACGCATGCGAAGCCGAGGGCTGTGAGCCTGCCGGCACTGGAAGCTCCCCAGCTACGTAGAACTGATCGCTCCGATGCCATGAGGCAGCTGTCAGGCTGCGTCGAGATCACCGGCTACGGAGAAGGCGGCCTGAGCCTGGCGAGACTGAATCGAAGCAAATACCTTGCGATCGTGACCATCTTCCTGCTCGCAACCGTCTTGCAAACTCTTCCTTGAGGGATTGAAGCGGGCACGAAGGACGAGTCGCGCGGTGTGACGCGGCGGTGTTTTGGGGTGTAGGTCTCTGGTGATATACTTCCGGACACCGGTGCGCCAATCCGGCCGCCGGAAACCTCGAACGGAGAATCGTCATGAAGTCCGTAGTCCTAGGAAATGTCAGCTTTATTAGGCGGGCAGCCTGAACAATTCGATTTCAGGGGCGCTAGACTAGCCGCGACCGCATCCAACCGTTGCTGGGTTGCGTCGCCTAAAGTCAGGAATGGCGTCGAGTGCCGGAATGGGCGGTCGGCAGCGTACGTTGGGCGATAGATGAAGATCGTGGAAGGGCGGCAAGCAGGACTCCGCTGCGCAACGCACGAAGGACAAAAAGGGCGGCGAGCAGACGGATGCTGCCGCGGCAGTGCACCCGCAGCATCCTACGAAAGCGGCCAGTCACTCCGCCGTCCTCAACCGGCGGCAATGTGCAGAAAGCGTGCTTTGTAAAGCTGAGGTCGCCAAGCGAAGCCACCAAATGCATCCGCCGCTTTGCTGTCGTTCGCTCCCCTCGCATTGGCGGAAAGTGGCTTCCCGAAGCTGTCTCGCGTGCCGCGCGTTTTCCTGATTTCAGATCTCGTGCCCGCAGGGACGGCACGCCCCTGCGGTTACGCCACCGAAATTGCCCTTCAACAACGCCAAGGTGGGTGCATGCACTGTGCCACGAACCCAATCATGCTACGCCCTGCCTGGGTCCCGCAGCCGATACCCGACCCCCGGCTCATTCTGGATCAGCCTCGGAGCCGAGGGGTCTTCCTCGAGTTTCTTGCGCAAGGAACGGACGGTAACGCGTAGATATTCGACATGGTCGGAGTGAGCCGGGCCCCAGACTTCTCGCAGAAGGTGCGTATGGGTCAGGACTTTGCCCGGATGGCTGGCCAAAACGGCCAGGAGCATGAACTCCTTCGGCGTGAGTTTCACCTCGGCGCCATTCTTCCAGACGCCATGAGCATCGAGGTCGATAGCGACGGGTCCGACCGTCAGCTTGCGCAGGTGTCCATGGCTCTGATCTGCCCTGCGCAGGCACGACCGTATCCGGGCCATGAGCTCCTCGCTGTCGAACGGCTTGGTGACGTAGTCATCGGCGCCTAGGTCAAGGGCCGCGACTTTTTCGCTTGATGCCTCTCTGGCCGTCAGCACAATGATTGGCACGAGTTTCTCGCGGAACGTCCCGATCAGTTCCAGCCCGTCGCGGTCGGGTAGACCCAGGTCCAGAAGCACGAGCTTCGGCACAGACCGTCGAAGTGCATCGAGCGCGGCCGCCCCGCAATCCGCCTCGACGGTCGCATATCCGCTGCGCTCGATGGCCACACGAAGTAGGCGGCGGATCGGCATTTCATCGTCGACGATCAGGATGTGCCCGCTCACGCGATGTCCTCCATCGACACATGCACCGTTGCATCATGCGGGATACGGATCGTGAAGCGCGATCCGCCGCCCGGACGCCGCGCAGCCTCGACCGTGAAGCCCATCGCCTCCACGAAGCCCTTGACGATGGCAAGGCCGAGCCCCGATCCGCCGGTACGATCCGACGTCTCGCCGCGGGCGAAGCGGTCGAAAATGCGCTGTTCGCTGCCTTGGGGAATGCCGGTGCCACCATCGAGCACGTCGATCACCGGGCCGCGCCGCCCCATCCGCGCGATAATCTCGATCGGTTCCTCCTGCGGCGAATACTTGGCCGCATTGTCGACGAGGTTCAGAAGCGCGTGGTTCAACAGAACCGCGTCAGCCCGCACGAGAGGCAGGTTCGGGTCGATCGATGTCTGCACCTTTCGTCCCGCCAACGTCTTGACCGAATCGCCGACCGCCGAGGCGATCACGTCGGTCAGATCGGTAGGCACAAGATCGGGCGTGACGGCGCCTTCCTCGATCCGCGTCAGGTCCAGCAGATCGGACAGGAACCGGTTCAGCCTGCGGGCCTCGCTGCGCACCGTATCGACCAGCTCGGCCTCGTCACCTGTCGCCGAGAGCGCCTCGGCCGCCGCGGTCACGGCGGTCAGGGGTGTGCGCAGGTCGTGGCTGAGCGACGCGAGCAGCGCCGCGCGCAAACTATCGCGCTGGCGGACCACCTCCATGTCCCGCATGTCGGCTTCCAGCTTCAGGCGCTCGTGCGCCAGTGCGGCCTGGTCGATCAGGCTTTCGGCGAGGGCCGCGCGCTCGGTTGGAATGGGGTCGCGGCCGGGCGGGCCACGGAAGCCCAGGACCGCAAGCGTTCCGAGGGACGTCTTGAGGGGACGGAACTGCCATTCGCTAGCCGTGAGGGTGTTGGTTCCCAAACCGGCGTCCTCTCCATGCTCCATCACCCACTCGGCCGCCGCTTGATCGATGGGGGTGAGGTCCGGCTTTGTCTGCCCGAACGCGCTGATCTCGACGCTATCCCCGGAGCGGTGCAGCACGATGGTCTGCACCGCCAACAACGACCGCAGCTCATCTCTTATGAGCTGTGCCGTCTCTTCCGTGGTGCTTGCGGCGCCGAGGCGCGTGGCGAAACGGGCGAGACCGGCGTTCTCGCGCGCGCTGCGCATCGCAAGGGCGGCGGCAGCCCGTGCGCGCGCCGCCAGCTGTCCGGTAATAATCGCAACCACCACGAGCAGCGCCGCTGTGATGATGTTCACCGGGCCGTAAATGATGAATGTGTAGAATGGGGGAAGGAAGAAGAAGTTGTAGGCGATTCCTGCTGCGATGGCAGCGATCAATCCGGCACGGAAGCCGTAGAAGCTTGCGCTGAAGATGACGGGCAGGAGGTAGAGAAGATCGATCGGGCCGCGACTGATCCAGCCCTGCGCAAGAAATGCGGCAAGCGTCAATGCTCCCACCGACCCGATTGCCATCACGTCCCCGGTCCAACTGCCGCGGGGCCACAGCCGCCGCCAGTCTCGCCCGCGCGGTGTGTCCTGAAACGGGATGACATGGATGGCGATGCCGGTCGTCCCGTCGAGGATGTCCTGAACGATTCCATCGCGCCGCCCGAACCAGCTGCCCTTGCCACGCGATCTGCCGAGGACCAGCTGCGTGGCACGCAGTTCCTTGCACTGGGCCAGCATGGCCTCCTGAACCGAGGTGGCCGGCACGGATTGCAAGCTGGCGCCAAGAGAAGCCGCGAGTGACAGGTTGCGGGCAAGCTGGGTCTTCTCGGCGTCGCTGAACCGTGCCGCAGATGGTGTCTCCACGTAAAGCGCGATGAGCGGCGCCTTCAGGGCATCGGCGAGCCTTTTGGCGGCCCTCACGACCTGCTCTCCACCGGCCGCTTCCGAGATCGCGACAAGGATGCGCTGCCCAGCGGCGTAGCCGTTCTCCTTGCCGGTGACGCTCTTGTGTTCCTGAATGCGCGCATCGACGTATTGCGCGGCATGGCGCAGGGCGAGTTCGCGCAGCGCCAGCAGGTTGCCCTTGGAAAAGAAGTGTTCAAGCGCGTGGCGGGCTTGTTCGGGCACATAAATCTTTCCGGCATCCAGACGCTTGATAAGGTCTTCGGGCGGCAGGTCGATCAGTTCGATCTCGGCATTCTCGAACACCTTGTCGGGCACGGTTTCCCGCACCCGAACATGCGTGAAGCTGCCCACGACGTCGTTCAGGCTTTCGACGTGCTGGATGTTGACCGTGGTCATCACGTCGATGCCCGCAGCCAGCAGTTCCTCGATATCCTGCCAGCGCTTGGGGTGCCTGCTGCCGGGCGCGTTGGTGTGCGCCAGTTCGTCGACCAGGACAATCTCCGGATGGCGCTCCAGGACCGCGTCGAGGTCCATCTCGGTCAGGGTCTGGCCCTTGTAGTCGATGGATTTGCGGGGGATCACCGGCAGGGGCGAGACCAGCGCCTCGGTTTCCTTCCGGCCGTGGGTCTCGACGATGCCGATGACCACATCGGCGCCAGCCTCAAGCTTTTCCGCACCTTCGAGAAGCATCTCGAAAGTTTTCCCGACACCGGGGGCGGCGCCGAGAAAGATCTTTAGGGTGCCGCGCCCCTCGCGCTCAGCTTCGCGCAGCAGGGCATCGGGCGAGGGGCGGGCGTCATCTGTCATGGGCACAGTTTTATTCTGTGCTCGCGGGACTTGCCAATTCCGCATCGAGTTCGAGGTTCAGTTCCAGTACGTTGACGATGGGCGCCGGGGTGAAGACCCCCCCGGGCCGCTCGGCCAGCCGGTCGATGATCGCCCGGACGGCTGCAGGCTCGACCCCGCGCGCCTCGGCCACGCGGACCACCTGAAACAGCGCACCCTCAAGCGAGATGTGGGGGTCAAGCCCCGCGCCCGAGGCGGTCACCAGATCGGCAGGGATCGGGGTGCCGTCCCGACCATGGGCCGCGATCAGCGCCAGCGCGCGTTCCGCCAGTTCGGGATTGGCGGGCGACAGGTTCGACCCGCCCGCGCCCGCCGCGTCATAGTCAACCGCCGATGGGCGCGGCCAGACGTATTCCGGCGAAGTAAAACCCTGCGCGATCAGGCGGCTGCCGATCACGCTGCCATCGCCCTGCGTGATCAAGGACCCGTTGGCGGTGGCCGGTGTCACCGCCTGCGCGAAGCCTAGGATGACCGTGGTGTAGCCTGCGACGCAGACCGCCATGGTGGCGGCCGTGACGCGAAGTCCCGAGATGATGTCATTCATGGGTCTGTCTCCTTTCAGCGCCGGTCAGGGCAGCGAGAAGTGTTCGGCAAGCGGGCCAAGGGCCGCCGCCGGAAGGAAGGTGAGTGCGCCGAAGATGACGACTGTCAGGCCAAGCATCGTGCCGAATGTCGCATCCTCGACGCCGAGGGTGCCTGCACTCTCCGCCGCTCGGCGCTTGGCCATCAGGCTGCCCACGATGGCGAGCGGCAAGATGATCGGCAGGTAACGGCCCAGCAGCATCACGACGCCGGTGGCGATATTCCAGGCCCAGGTTCCGTCGCCCAAGCCCTCAAAGCCCGAGCCGTTGTTGGCCGCAGCCGACGTGAACTCGTAAAGGATCTCCGAGAAGCCGTGCGCGCCCGGGTCTTGAACAGTGGCCTGGCCCAGCGATGTCGCGGCGAAGAGTGCCGTGGGCCCAAGGATCAGGAACGCGTGAGAGAACAGCGCCAGAATGGCCAGCCGTACCTCCTTTGCCTCGATTCTGTGGCCGAGGTATTCCGGCGTGCGCCCGACCATCATGCCCGCGACGAAAACCGCGACGATGATGTAGAGGAACATGTTGATCATCCCGACGCCGACGCCGCCGAAGGTCGCGTTCAGCCACATGCCCGCCATGGGCATCAGGCCGGTCAGCGGGTTGAGGCTGTCGTGCATCGCACCAACCGACCCGTTCGAGGTGGAGGTTGTCAGCACCGCCCAGAGCGGCCCGCCGGTGGCGCCGAAGCGCAGTTCCTTGCCTTCGAGGTTGCCGGTGTCCGTGGACACGGGCAGTTCGGCAAAGGCCGGGGTCGGCGCGGATTCAAAGGTCACCGAACCCGTGATCTTGACCAGGATGAACAGCGCCATCACGGCAAAGATGACGGTGGCGTGTTTCATCCGGCCAAGGATGCCGCCGAACATCCAGACGCAGGCCATCGGGATCAGCATGATAGCGATCATCGCCAACCCGTTGGTCCAGAAGCTGGGGTTCTCCAGCGGATGCGTGGCGTTGGGGCCGAAGAAGCCGCCGCCATTGGTGCCCAACTGCTTGATGGTCAGGAACGCCGCGACGGGGCCGCGCGCGATGGTCTGCGTCACCCCCTCGAGCGTCGTGGCCACCGCAGAGCCCTGCAGCGTCATCGGCATGCCCATAAGCACCATCAGCATCGCGACGATCAGTGCCAGCGGCAGCAGGACAAGAAAGCTGGCCCGCTGCACGTCGATCATGAAGTTGCCAAGGCTCGCGCGCCCGGCAATGCCGCGCGCCAGCGCGGCCAGCGCCGCGATGCCCGTGGCGGCCGAGACGAACTGCAGCCACATCAGCCCTGCAAGCTGGCTGAGGTAGCTCATCGACGCCTCGCCCGAATAGTGCTGCAGGTTCGTGTTGGTGGTGAAGGACGCCGCCGTGTTGAACACCAGCGTCGGATCGTGTGGTCCCATGCCGTCCGGGTTCAGCGGCAGGTATTGCTGCAACCCGAGGATCGTGAAGGTCACTGTGAACATGATGGCGTTGAAGATCAGCATCGTGACCAGGTAGCGCTTCCAGCCCTGCTCCTCGGTGGCGCCGCCGATCCGCCCGAAGAGGCTGGTCCAGCCCGTCATCTGGCCGGGAGCGGGGTCCATGGCCATTTTCATCCAGGCCCCCAGCGGTAACGACAGGAGTGCCGTTCCGCCGATGATCAGGGCGACGATAAAGACATGTTCCATCTGTTCAGTCCTCGAAAAGCCGGGTCACGACGCCGATCAGCGCGGCGAAGATCGCAATCCCGAGTGCATAGGTAAGAATGATCATGTGCGTCTCCCTTCACGCGAGGCCGAGGCCGGATACGACCAAGTCGATCAGCTTGATGCCGACGAAGGGGACGATCAGGCCGCCGAGGCCGTAGATGCCGAGGTTGCGGACAAGCTGGCGCGATGCGCTCTGCGGGCAGTAGGTCACCCCGCGCAGAGCCAGTGGGACCAACAGCGGGATGATGACGGCGTTGAAGATAATCGCCGACAGGATTGCGCTCTGCGGACTGGACAGCCCCATGACGTTCAGCGCGTCGAGGCCCGGATAGAGCGCCACGAAGATCGCCGGAAGGATGGCGAAATACTTGGCGACGTCATTCGAGATCGAGAAGGTGGTCAGTGCGCCACGTGTCATCAGCAGCTGCTTGCCGATCCCCACGATCTCGATGAGTTTGGTGGGGTTGTTGTCGAGGTCGACCATGTTGCCTGCCTCGCGCGCGGCCTGGGTGCCGGTGTTCATGGCGACGCCGACATCGGATTGCGCCAGAGCGGGCGCGTCGTTCGTCCCGTCGCCGCACATGGCGACCAGCTTGCCGCCCGATTGCTCCTTGCGGATCAACTCGAGCTTGTCCTCCGGAGTCGCCTCGGCGAGGAAGTCGTCGACACCGGATTCCGCCGCGATGGCTGCAGCCGTCAGCGGGTTGTCCCCGGTGATCATCACCGTCCGGATGCCCATCCGGCGCAACTCGGCAAAGCGTTCCTTGATGCCCGCCTTGACGATGTCCTTCAGCGCGATGGCCCCGAGAAGCCGGGTGCCGTCCGCCACGGCCAGCGGTGTGCCACCGGTGCGCGCGATCTTTTCGGTGAGGGTGCGAATCTGTCTGACGGCACCCTGATCGAAATCATGCAGCTTCAGGATCGCGTCGACCGCGCCCTTGCGGATCTTCCGGTCCCCGATGTCGATTCCGCTGACGCGCGTCTGCGCGGTAAAGGATACCATTTCCGCACCCGCAGGTGCAGTCTCACCAGCCCCCGCCAACTCGACGATGGAGCGGCCTTCGGGGGTCTCATCCCCCAGTGAGGACAGGCGCGCCGCCTCGATCAGTTCACCTTCGCGCACGCCCGACAGCGGCAGGAAATCAGTCGCCTGCCGGTCGCCGAGCGTAATCGTTCCGGTCTTGTCCAGAAGCAGGGTGTCGATGTCGCCTGCCGCCTCGACCGCGCGGCCCGACTTGGCCAGGACGTTGAAGCGGATCAGCCGGTCCATGCCCGCGATGCCGATCGCCGACAGAAGCGCCGAAATGGTCGTCGGAATCAGCGCCACGAACAGCGCCACGAGGATCGGGATCGAAATGGATCCGCCCGCGTACGCGGCGAAAGCGGGCAGCGTGCTGACCGCGATCAGGAAGATGAGCGTCAGGCCGGTCAGCAGCACCGTCAGAGCGACCTCGTTCGGGGTCTTCGCGCGGCTCGCGCCCTCGACAAGGCTGATCATCCGGTCGAGGAACCCCTCGCCTGGCTCTGCGGTCACCCTGACCTTGATCCAGTCGGAAATAACCCGCGTGCCTGCCGTGACGGCGGAACGGTCACCGCCCGACTCGCGGACGACCGGTGCGGATTCCCCGGTGATCGCGGCTTCGTTGACCGAGGCCACCCCTTCGACAACCTCGCCGTCGGCCGGGATCTGATCACCGGTCTCGACGAGCACGATGTCGCCCGCGCGCAGCTCGCTGGCCGGAACGACCTTGACGGTATCGCCCTTGACCCGCTTTCCCTTCAGTTCGGCCTTGGTGGAGCGCAGCGAGGCCGCTTGCGCCTTGCCGCGGCCCTCGGCCAGTGCTTCGGCGAAATTGCCAAACAGCACCGTCAGCCAGAGCCAGAAGACGATCTGCGCCTCGAAAGCAATGTCGCCGCCCGAGATGATCGAACGCACCAGCAGAACCGTCGCAAGCAGTGCGACACTCGCCGTGGTGAACATCACCGGGTTGCGGATCAGCTGGCGCGGGTCGAGCTTGTTGAAGCTGTCCCGGATCGCTGGCCCGATGAGTTCGGCAGAAAAGATCGATGTGTTTTGGTGTTGTGCCATGCCACGCCCTCAGAACCGTTCCGGCCGCAGGAGCACGGCCAGCAGGTAGACAAGGAGCGCTGCGGCAACGATGCCGCCGAGCACGAGATCGAAGCCCATGTATCAAACCTCCAGATACCGTTTCGTCTTGGATATCTGCGCTTGATGGGCGTAAAGCCGCCATGTGAAGTTCAGGGGGCGGGAATAAGAGGGGCGTAAAAATGCTTTGAAAGTATGGGCTTGGAAAAGAATCTCCCTGGCGGCGGCCACGATCTAATTGACCCTCACGATGTGATTGTACTCGACCAGCAGGAATGGGCTGGCTGCGGGTGTCTGCTGCGCGGCGCCTGAGCGGCCGCTTTGGAGCGTGCCGTATATTGAACCGTCAGGCAGCTCCGGGCCGAAAGCGACGTGACGCTTGGTATTCCAAGTCGCGTGTCACAGATTGATCTCATGATGGTGGCCGCGTGAGGAAGCGCCCTCACGAATAGCACCAGAGGCGCGAGCGCTCTGTAGGGCATCGTCCCCCTCGCCCTCACGAGAACAGCCACGACCACAGCACGTCGCCCCCGCGACAGAGAGCTGCAAATATGGTAGAATGGTATCTTGGCCTATCGCCGCGCCTGGCCGAAGCAGCAAGGTTGTCTCTTCGGCCGTGACGGGCAACAGAGGGGGAGAGAGCGACATGGCTTCCAAGACACTCAAGGACCGCGCTGGAACGGACGTCCCGCGTGAAGCGATCGATAGACTGGCGGGCGACATTCGAGGCGAGGTGATCGGACCGTCTGACGCCGCCTATGAAGACGCCCGGCATATCTGGAATGCCCTCATCGACAAACGTCCGGGGCTCATCGTCAGATGCAGCGGGACTGCCGATGTCGTCGCCGCGGTGAATTTCGCGCGGGAGAACGATGTGCTCGTTGCCGTCCGTGGCGGCGGGCACAACGTTGGCGGCCGGGCTCTGTGCGACGATGGTCTTGTCATAGACCTGTCGCGCATGCGCGGCGTTCACGTCGATCCTGGCAGCCGCACGGTCCGGGTGCAGGGAGGCGCCACCCTCGGCGACGTCGACCGCGAGACGCATCTGTTCGGCCTGGCGGTTCCGTTCGGTGTGATCTCGAAAACGGGCGTCGGCGGCCTGACACTGGGAGGCGGCGTCGGGTGGCTGGTACGGAAATACGGTCCGACCTGCGACAACGTTCTCGAGATGGAGGTCGTCCAGGCCGACGGAACGGTGCGCACGGCGAACCCGAAAGAAAACGCGGACCTGCACTGGGCACTGTGTGGCGGCGGCGGCAACTTTGGGATTGTCACCTCGTTTCTCTACCAGGCCCACCCGGTCTCGACCGTCGTGGGCGGCCTGATCGTCTATCCGCGGGCGGCCGCCGGAAAGGTGCTCAGAGGTTACAGGGAGTTCATGGCCTCGGCGCCAGAAGACCTCACCGTGTACGCAGGACTGATCTGCACACCCGACGGCACCCCGGGGACCGCGATCATCCCATGCTGGAGCGGAGCAGATCTGGATGAGGGGAAGAAGCGGATAGAGCCTCTCACCCAGCTCGACGAACCGATGATGGTTGCAGTGGAGCCAATGCCGTTTCCCGCCATGCAATCGATCCTGGACGGCGCCTTCCCGTCGGGCACCAGGAACTATTGGAAGTCGGCATTCGTCGAGGGCTTGCCGGACGAAGTCATCGACATCGTAGAGGAGCAGGCCAAGGGAATGACCTCGCCGATGTCGGGGCTGCTGGTAGAATATTACGGCGGTGCAGGGGGGCGGAAGGCCGCGGACGAAAACGCCTTCGCGCAGCGGCGCTCCGACTACTGCATCGGCTTCATGCCTCAATGGACCGACCCTTCGGAAGACGAGTCGCATATCGCTTGGGCGCGGTCCGCCTGGGAGGCGATCCAGCCGTTCGCGTCCGAAGGGTACCTTCTCAATTATCTGTCTGCGGGTGAAGAGGATGCAATCCGGGCGGCATTTGGGTCCAACTATGATCGGCTGACGGCTCTAAAGGCACGCTATGATCCGGGGAACTTCTTCAGTCAGAACCAGAACATTCGACCTGCCGCCTGAGAAGTCCGGGAGAGAGGCGGACGTCGAACTGGAGGTGGACGAGCGTCCGCTCGGAGCTATTCGCGGTTGGAAACGGAAGTTCCCGGGCCCCGACTACCGTGCAGCAGCAAGTTGCCTTTGCAACCGAAGGAGGCGATCAGGACTCGAGACTGAAGCTCCCCAAAGAGACCCTGACCACCGGGTGTATCCGAACTCCGATTGTATGATGCTTTTCGTACGAGGCCAGTTTAGCACGGATGCGTCGTCTGCCCGGCTACAAGGGTGCCTGGACGGTCAGGAGTGCTCGGATCAGGCCTGACTGGCTGCGCACGCCGGTCTCTTCGAAGATGCGCTGAAGCTGCGTCCGGACCGAATTGATGCTGACCTCAAGTCGTTCGGACGTGCTTGCGGGCCGTTCGCATCGATCAGTGGAGCGTCCCTCTGTCGAGGAACGTAAGATATTCTGCGTTACACCTTAGGTTTTGGTTGACGGAGTTCGCGTGCCGTGAAGGATGGGGTCGGTAGCAGACGATCTCTGGGAGGATGAAATGGAACTGTTCAAGCGTCGGACCGTCACGGTCGCCGCCCTTGCTATGAGTGCGGTGTTGGGTGCTAGCGCCGTTAGCGCACAGGAAAGGCCGGTCCTGAGGCTGTCCTCTGTGGTCTCTGACAACGACATCCGTGCCGAGGCCTTTGCAAAGATCTCCGAAGCGGTTGCGGACCAGTTCGATCTGCAGGTGTTCAATGGCGCCACGCTTGTGGCGCAAGGCTCGGAGCTTACTGCGATCCAGCGCGGCAACCTCGAAGTCGGGTTGATCGCCCCACAGACGCTGGCCGAACAGTTGCCGGCATGGTCGATTGTCACCTCCGCCTACCTCTTCGACGACGTCGATCATCTCGAGCGGACCTTCGACAGCGAGGTGGGTGAGCAACTCGTCGCGATGGCCGAAGAAATCGGCGTTCACGTTCTTGCGCCGGTCTATTTCGGCACTCGGCAGGTGAACCTGGTTCCGGACCTCGAAGTGCAGACGCCCGAAGACCTAGACGGCATCACGCTCCGCATGCCCGGCGGCGACGCCTGGCAGTTTCTGGGCGAAGCCATCGGCGCAAACCCGACGCCCCTTGCTTACGCCGAGGTCTACACAGCGCTGCAAACCGGGGCGATCGACGGCCAGGACAACCCACTGCCCAACGACTACAACATGAAGTTCTACGAGGTGACGTCACAGATCGTGATGACTGGCCACCTTGTTGGCTTCGACGTTCTGGCTGTCGGAAATGACGTCTGGAACAACATGACGCCAGAACAGCAAGAACTTCTCCAGTCGGCTGTAGATACGGCCATCGAGGAGAGCACCAAGCGCCATCTCGCGCGTGAGGAGGAGTTGGTTCAGTTCTTCAAGGACGAAGGTCTGAAGGTTTACGAGCCTGACCGTGCGGCCTTCAGGGAATACGCGCAGGCCCGCTACCTCGAAAGCGAGTTTGCCGAAAGCTGGCCCGACGGCATGCTGGAAGCGATCAACGCCCTCGCCGAGTAAGGCATCGACGGCGGCGGGCCGGTCGAACGCCTGCCGCCGCTCTCATTGCGGGCCCACGACATGAGCTTTCCGTTTGCCAGCTGGAAAAGAACAGTCCGCGCTGCGGCCGACGCGGTGCCGGCTTTTCTGCTGGCTGCAATGTTCGTCTCGTTCATCATTCAGGTCGTCATGCGATACGTCGTCGACAGCCCTGTGGGCTGGACCGTCGAAGTCTGCGTGATCGCCTGGCTGTGGATTGTCCTCTGGGGTCAATCCGTGTCGACGTCGGAAGACGAAGAAATTCGCTTCGACATCATCTACGGCTCGGTCCGCCCCGCGGTGCGCCGCTGGTTCCGCGTGGTATTTTCCGCAGCGCTCGTCGCAATCTACGGAATTGCGCTTCCGGCTAACTGGGACTTCGTGACCTTCATGAAGATCCAGGAGACCTCCTATCTCGACCTCCCTTTCAGCTGGGTTTTCTCGGTCCTCATCATCTTCATGGTGGTCTCGATCCTGCGCTACCTAGTGATCTTCTGGCAGTCCGTCAGAGGACGAGAGCCAGGAGACGACGCCCTGTCCGACAGAGACCTCGCGGGATGAGCTGGGAGTTCGGCGTCACAGTCGCCGCGATCGTCGCAACGGCCATCCTCGGCCTTCCGATCGGACATGCGATGCTGGGCGCGTCCACGCTCTACCTTCTGCTTCAAGGGCGGGACATGTCCATCGCCGCCGAGCAGATGCTGAACGGCCTCTACGGCTCCTACGTGCTTCTGGCGATCCCGCTCTTCATCTTCGCAGCCGATCTGATGAATGTCGGCACCCTGTCCGACAAGCTCCTGAACTTCTGCCGCGGACTTGTCGGGCGGTTTCGAGGGGGTCTCGGCCACGTCAACGTCGTCTCGTCGCTGATCTTCTCGGGAATGTCCGGGTCGGCCATTGCCGATGCCGTCGGAATGGGCCGCATCATCATCAACCTGATGACCCGCGACGGAAAATATCCCGCCGCCTACGCCGGCGCCATCACCGCTGCTTCGGCAGTCATCGGACCGATCATTCCGCCGTCGATCCCCATGGTATTGTTCGCGCTCGTCTCGGACACATCCATCGGCTACCTGTTTCTCGGCGGTGTCGCACCAGGGCTGATCCTTGGCGTTCTGCTCATGGCGATGAATGCGTGGCAGGCACGTGTTCACGACTACCCCGTCGACGACCCCGTGCCGCTGCGCGAACTGCCGATGCTCACGTTGCGGGCCGTTCCCGCTCTGTTGATGCCGGTAATCCTCCTGGTTGGCATCTATGGGGGCGTCACCACCCCGACCGAAGCGGCGGCCCTCGCGGCGTTATACGCCTTCATTGTCTCCACGGTCTTTTATCGTTCCGTCAGCCTGAGAACCGCCTATGAGACCGTGCGCCACAGCGCCAAGTCCACAGCGAGCGTCGGCTTTCTCATCGCCGGTGCGTTGGCCTTCAACTACGTGGTCACGGTCGAACAGATCCCCAATGTAATCCAGGGGGCACTGGGGGATGCCGAGCTCTCGCGCATCGGCTTCCTTCTGTTGGTCAATCTCGTCCTTCTCGTCCTGGGCTGCCTCCTCGAAGCGAACGCCATTCTTCTGGTCATCGTGCCCATCTTCCTGCCAACGGCCGTCGCGCTCGGTGTCGACCCGGTGCATTTCGGTGTGATCGTCGTCGTGAACACGATGATCGGACTCGTCACTCCTCCCTATGGCCTCCTGCTCTTCGTGGTGACCTCCATCACGAAGTCCCCGATCGGGGAGACGATCTATTACCTCCTGCCGTTCCTCGGGATCATGATCCTCGGTCTCGGCATGATCACGTTCCTCCCCGATCTCGTCCTCTTTCTGCCGCGGCTCTACGGCTACGGCGGCTGACTTTACGGAGACTGACATGCCGCATAGACCCACCATTCTCGTCATCAACGGTCCGAACCTCGACATGCTGGGAACAAGGCAGCCCGAGATCTATGGACACGACACCTTGTCGGACGTCGAAAGGCTGTGTCGTCACACGGGCGACGAATGCGGTGTGACCATAGATTTTCGCCAGAGCGACTCGGAAGCCGAGATCATGGCGTGGATCAAGAAGGCGCGCGGTTCTGCGGCCGGCATCCTGATCAATCCGGCAGGGTTCACCTCGACCTCGATTGCGATCCTCGACGCTCTTCTGATCTTCGACGGGCCGATCATCGAGGTCCACATCTCGCCTCTCTTCCGGCGCGACGAGTTCCGTCACCTGTCCTACGTCTCGAAGGCGGCGACCGCCAAGATCGAAGGGTTCGGTATCGGCGGCTACGGCTTTGCCATCACGCGGCTCGCCGAACTGGCCCGAAAAGCCTAGGGCACCTTCCCGGTCCCGAGGATATGCTGCATCCCGCGCTCGATGTGCTGAACGAGCAGAGCTTCCGCGGCATCGGCATCGCGCGCCAGAACGTGGTCCCGCAGTTGCCTGTGGTCCGCAGCCACTCCGGAACGAAAATCGAGGACGAGCATGTGGTAGCGCGCGTAGCGGTCGAAGATCGTCGCGTGGGTCTGCATCAGCACGACCTGATCGCAGGCCGCGATCGTTGCGTGGTGGAAGCCCCAGTCGTAACGGACCCATTGAGCCACCGATCTCGACGCGCCCTTGCCAAGCTCCTGCTCGACGGTCGAGAGCTTGTGGTGCGCGGAGACGACGGCGCCCTCCCATTCGAGGTCGCCTGCGGCAATGGACCGGCGCAGCGCATTGGTCTCAAGGAGTTTGCGGAGGTCAGCGAGGTCGGCCAGCTCTTGCCGGCTTATAGGCGCGACCCTGAAGCCGCGCTGTCCCTCCGCCGTGACGAGCTGTTCCACGACGAGACGGTTGAGGATTTCCCGCGCCGTCGGAACGCTGAGGCCGTAGGTGTCCCGCATGTGGTCGAGCTTGAGCTTCTCGAGCGGTTTCAGTGCACCGTTCACAATGTCGGATCGCAGCCGACGATAGACCACGTCCCCGATCGTTTCACCGTCCTGGGCGTCAGTTTCAAACCTGAGAAAGTTCATACAGAAACGTTTATATCTGACAGAAGCGCGGCGGAAGAAGAATAAAGGTCAAGCCGAGGGAGACCCTGAATGGCGCTTAGCACAAACGCTCTGATGGTTCTGTTCTACGACATCGAGGGCGACGTCGCAGACCATGATGCCTGGCACACGGAAGAACATGTCCGTGAGCGTCTTTCCGTACCGGGTTTCCGTGGCGTGTCCCGCTGGGTCTCGAAGGGGTCGCCTCGCTACATGGTGCTCTACGAAGTGGATGACGTCGACGTCGCAACGTCGCCGGAATATCTCGGTCGTCTGAACGACCCCTCGCCATGGACCGAACGCATGATGCCGAGGTTCCGAGGAATGACCCGGGGCTTCGGTCGGATCAGTGCGAGCGTCGGATTGGGACTGGGTTCATCCGCCGTTGTGATGCGCTTCGATCCAGGTTCTGGAGACGAAGTCGCTGAATGGTTTGCCGAGCATTTCGCGCCCGGAATGGACGGTCTGGAAGGCCTGGTGAGCGCGTTCATTGTCAGTCCCTCTGCACCTCCGCCCATGACGCGCGAACAGTCCCTTCGTGGCGGGGACAAGCCACTGCCATATTTGCTGGTCATTACTGGCTACGAGCAAATGTTGCTCGAACGCGTGCTGGACGACTTGCAGCAGTCAGTCCCTCCCGGACTCAGCCATTTTGTAGATATACAGCCAGCCGCCGTTTATTGCCTTCACTTGGTGGCGAGCTTATTGGCCGTTGGCCTCAGAGACGATGTGCCTCGGAAGCCCAGTCGCTTCTGACCAAATGCTATGCAGCTTAACAACAGAGTCGAAATCCCGATTCGAGATGGAGGATCTTCTCCGAGGAGGCACTTGTGCTCATCTTGAGTGGAGAGCGCAAACGTATCCACGCCCCAACCCAGGTAACGAGGCGTGCGGCGGTTCATTGAACCTGCGCCAGCCTGATCCGGCACCACAAAGGGCGAATATCCCCTGCAAATGCTGCGCTTGATCAACGCAAAATCACCGCCGCCGGCTCGAAGGCATGCAGCTTGAGGACGGCGTCGACCGCGCCCTTGCGGACCTTGCGGTCACCGATGTCGAGACCGCTCACCCGGGTCTGGGCGGTGAACCCGACCACTTCCGAGCCGTCCGGGGCGGCTTCGCCGTTTCCGGCCAGTTCGATGATCGAGCGGCCTTCCGGCGTTTCGTCGCCGAGCGACGACAGCCGCGCCGCCTCGACGAGTTCGGTTTCTCGGATGCCCGACAGGGGCAGGAACTCGGTCGCCTGTCGGTCACCGAGCGTGATCGTCCCGGTCTTGTCGAGCAAGAGCGTGTCGATGTCGCCCGCCGCCTCCACCGCGCGGCCAGACTTGGCCAGCACGTTGAACCGGATCAGCCTGTCCATGCCCGCGATGCCGATGGCTGACAGCAGCGCCGAGATCGTCGTCGGAATCAGCGCGACGAACAGCGCGATCAGCACGGGCACCGCGATGGAACCGCCCGCATAGGCGGCGAAAGCGGGCAGCGTGCCGACGGCGACGAGGAAGATCAGCGTAAGCCCGGTCAGCAGCACCGTGAGCGCGATCTCGTTCGGCGTCTTGGCCCGGCTCGCGCCCTCGACGAGCGCGATCATCCGATCGAGAAAGCCCGCACGTGCCTCGGCCGTGACCTTCACTTTTATCCAGTCGGAGATCACACGCGTGCCCGCAGTCACGGCCGAACGGTCGCCGCCCGCCTCGCGGATCACCGGGGCGCTCTCGCCGGTGATCGCCGCCTCGTTGACCGAGGCCACGCCCTCGATCACCTCGCCGTCCCCCGGGATCAGGTCGCCGGTTTCGACAAGCACCACGTCGTCTTTGCGCAACTCGCTTGCCAGGACGTCTTTTGTGCTGTCGCCCCTGACGCGCTTGCCTCTCAGCTCTGCCTTCGTCGACCTTAGTGCCGCCGCCTGAGCATTTCCGCGTCCCTCGGCCAGCGCCTCGGCGAAGCTTCCGAAGAGGACCGTGAGCCAGAGCCAGAAGACGAGCTGCGCTTCGAAGAGGACGTCGCCTTTGGTGACGGCCGTCCGAAGGAGCAGGATCGTCGCCAGAAGCGCGACAATCGCGGTCGTGAACATGACCGGGTTGCGCACGAGCAGACGGGGATGCAGCTTGGTGAAGCTCTGCCGCAGTGCGGGGCCGACGAGGTCGGCCGCAAAGATGGATTGTGTCGGTTGCCTTGCCATGATGCGCCCCTCGGAGCAGCTCAGTCCGCATCAGCACGGCCAGGATATACACGAGGAGCGCTGCGGCAACGAGGCCGCCGAGGACGAGTTCGAAGCCCATGTCTTGGGTCCTCCAGATACAGAGTTGGACCCTGTACTTGGACCCGGAGCCCGTAATGTCTCCATGCGGAACTTACGGCCGCGCCATTAGAGACTCATAAAAAGCGCATATATCCAAACGGTTGCGGCAGTCACACCAAGGGTGACGCGTGATAGGTGACGTTTGATCCCGGTCCCTTTCCCTCCGCCGCTTGGCCTCCCGCAGGCACTCTCCCGATCTGGCTCTGGCACGTTCTTTCCGTTGTTTCGGGGGTTATGCAGAAGGGGCACAGCACCGGCGGCAGCCCCCAAGGAGGACCGCAGAGGCACCCTTGGACGATCAAGGAGTGGATTCCGGGGTGATTACACACTTCTGCCGTCGCGGGGAGGACCAGCATTCCCCGATCCTTTTCAGGCCGTCGACACTGATGATCTCAGCCCAGGAAGCCGAAGAGCATCATCGTTCCGCCGAAAATGATCAGCGTTTCGATGATCGCGGTATGCAGGTGGAGGCTCGTGCGCCGGACGATCCAGGCGGCACATGCAGTTCCCGGCACCGTGCAGAGACCCATCGCCAGCGCGAGGAGAAAATGTCCGGCGTCGAGGGCGTCGAGCGCGCCGAAGACGATGGTCTTGAAGAAGTTTGTGCTGACGGCGATCGCCGCATCGGTCGCCAGGAGGGCCGGACCTGCGAAGCCGATCCCCATCAGCATGGGCATGATGAGCATTCCGGCTCCGACGATCAGCGAGGACAGGAAGCCGAATGTCGCGCCGATTCCGTAGACCGCGACTGGTCCGGGCGTGATCTTCATCCTGTCGATCAGTCGCCGCACGGGCACCGACAGAACAAGGACGGCGCCGAGCACGCTCTGGATCTGGGCCGAGTCCATCTGGACGTAAAGCTCTGCGCCGAGCCAGGACATGGGCAATGCAACTGCCGAGATCTTCGCGACCGTCGGAACGTGAAGCCCGCTGCGATAGAACCAGACCCGGCTGAAGTTGTTGATCAGCATCAGGACCGAGATGACGGGGATCAGCGCCTTCGGACCAATGATCGGAGCGATGAACAGCGTGACAAGGAGGCCCGCCCCATAGCCGGAGAGGCCTCCGAGGATGCCGGCGAGGAAGCAGACGGCCATCCCGGCCACGACCATGCCAGGAGACAGCGCCTGAAGAAGCGCTCCGGTCAGCAAAGCTTCAGGACGTGCGTTTCGACCTTGCCGCCGCCCGCCATCAGCCTGTCCGCCCAATCCGCTACGGCCTGTGCCTGGTCCGGGTCGCGGCCCGCGAAGGACAGGTTCGCGCGCGCCTTCACCAAAAGATCCTCGCGGCTGAGGGGCGCGCGTGCGCCTCCCCGCATGCAGGGCACGAAGGCTTCGACTTGGCTTCCGTCCGCAAGCGTCGCGCGGATGTGCCCGGTATAGTTTGCGGGATACTCGTTCTCGGGGTCGACGCGGAAGCGCACCTTCGAGGCCAGATCGAGAGCGCGGGGATCGCGGACCGCGGTTTCGGTGAACTGCGCGAGGCCGGCGTCCCCCCAAATCCAGCCCGCGGCGATGCAGTAGGGGCCCGAGAACTTGGCAGCATAGGGCGTCGGGGGCGCCTTCTTCGACTCGGTTGGCTCCCACAGGCGGTGGACCGTGCCTTCGCCAACGTCGCAGGTCAGGCTCACCACGTCCTCGGGAGCGATTCCGCGAGTCCGAAGGTCGATGGCGCAGTCCACGTAGGGCTGGGTCATCGTCCCGCAGGCGAAGGGTTTGAAGGCAAGGCGGGCGGATTCCCATCGCTCGCCCAGGCCGTCGATGAAGGGCGAGAAGTCCGTGGCCCGAGGGTTGGAGAAGCCGTTGAAGAAGCCGTGCGTTCCCTCGAATACAGTTGCAGGTCCCGTGAACCCTGCCGCCCCCAGGGCTGCCGCGCGCAGTCCCGACTGCGCGGCCCAACCGGGGTGCAGGCGTTTCGTGGAGCTGCCGTCGGCAAGGTATTCGATGATGCCCGAGGCCATCGATCCGGCGACCCCGAGCGCGTTGCGGATCGCGTCGCGTTCGAGGCGCAGCGCTGCCGAAACGCCTGCGGCAGCGGCCATCGCGCCGAGGACGGCCGTCGGATGGAAGCCGGCCTTGTGGACGGACTTGTCCGCCACGAGGCCCAGGCGACACATGACCTCGAGCCCTACGACGATTCCACGGGCAGTGTCCGCGGCGTCGAGACCGTGGCGCTCGGACGCGGCGACGAGGGCAGGGACGATGACGACGCCTGTGTGGACGGGGCAGCCTTCAAACGTGTTGTCGTAGTCCTCGCCATGGCCGCAGGTCCCGTTGATTGCGGCCGCGGCTTCAGGGGACCGGCCCTCTACAAGACCCCAGACCGTAGCCTTGCCCTCATCGGAGAAAGCGGTTCGGACGGCAGTTCCGTAGTCGCTGTCAAGCGCCGCGACGGCCAGACACACGGTATCGAGGATCGTGTCCGCCGCTCCCTGCCGCGCGGCAACCGACGCCTGGTCGATCTCGAAATCGAGGATCCACTCTGCCAGGCGTTCCGAGAGCGTGGGCTCAGTCATGACGTCTTCTCCAATGCATCAGGTGGCCAGCACGGCGAAGCCGGACAGGTCGGGCTGGCTGGGCAGCCCGGACACCCAGTCGAGCATCGCCTCGGCCTGCGTGACAGACCACCCGCCGTGCCGGCAATTGGCCACCGCCTTCGCGCGGATCTCCTCGGCAGTCAGCGGTTCGCGGACGCCGCCGCGCATGTGCGGCTGGTCGATCGCGATGCGTCGGCCGTCGGTCGTCTCGACCCGGATGTGACCGGTGTAATTGCGCGGATACTCGTTGGCGGGATCGATCTCGTAAGAGATCTTCGCGGCCAGATCGAGAACCTTGGGATCACTCGCGCGTGTATCGCTGAACTGGCTCAGGCCCGCGTCGTCGTCGAAGAACCCGACGGCCATGCAGTAGGGCATCGAGAACTTTGCGGCATAGCCGGAGGGCGGACGGTGCTTGACCGCCAACGGTTCCCACAGCCGGTGAATCAGACCTTCGGCGGTGGGACAGGTGATCTTTCGGATGTCCGCGGCCCGCACGCCGCTGGCGGCGAGGCGACGCATGCAATCGACGTAAGGATGGATCATCGTCCCGCAGGCGAAGGGCTTGAACAGGATCCTCTCGGCATACCATTCGTCGCCGAGGGACGTCTCGAGCGGTGTGAAGTCCGGCTCGGCGGACGGTGCGAAGGCATGAAAGAAGCCGTGCGGACCCTCGAATACTGTGCGAGGGGCGAAGAAGCCGGATCGCGCGAGGACGGCCGCGCGAAGCCCCGATTGCGCAGCCCATCCGGGATGAAGCCGCTTGGTCCAGGCGCCCTCTGACAGATACTCGAGGATCCCCGACGCCATGCTCCCCGCAAGCCCGAAGGCCATCGTCTGCTGACGCACATCGAGTCCGAGAGCGACTCCGGCGGCGGCCGCCGCTCCCATGGCGCCGATCACGCCCACCGGATGGAAGCCCGCGCGGTGAATGGCGCCCGGCGCGACCCGATTGAGCCGGCACACGGTTTCGAGCCCCGCGACGATTCCCAGGGCGGCACGTTCGCCGGACAGACCGAACCGTTCCGCCGCCGCCAGAGCCGCAGGGATCGTCATCGCGCCGACCCGGATCGGCGACCCTTCGAGAGTGTCGTCGAAATCCTCGCCGTGGATAGCGACGCCGTTCGCAAGGGCTGCCCCGGCGGCATCGAGGCGGCGTGTGTGGCCGAGAGCAGTGCAGGGTCCCTCGCTGTCCCAACCTCCGACGATCTGCACCATGTAGGGCTCGCCTCGCGCGGCCACGCACAGACCGAGCGCATCGGTGACATCGAGAAGGGCGACCTGCCGCATCCGCTCGCTAACATCCGCCCAGGCCAGGCCAGCGAGCCAGGCGGCATAGACTTCCGCGCGTGCCGCACCCGGCGGCGGCAAGTCGGCCGTCACGTCGACCCCGCGGTGTTCTCGTCCGACGCGAGGATGCGGGCCTTGCCGGCCTGCACGTGCGCCCAGCCTGCCTCGAAGGCACCATGAGGGTCGCGGGCATCGAGAGCTGCGACGATGGCGCGATGCTCGATGTTCGAGCTCTCGAATCCGCCGCCGTGGACGAGGCCGCGGGCGCGGAACAGCTGCAGGCGCGAGATGAGCCCGAAGTAGGTGTCCGCCAGCACCTGGTTTCCGGTGCCCGTGACGATCGCCGTGTGGAACTCGATATTCAGCGGGAAATAGGCGTCGATGTCCCGGCGCTGCCCTGCGACTTCCATTTGTGCAAGAAGGACGTTCAGTTCGTTGACCATGTCTGCCGTGATGCGCTCGGCCAAAAGGCGGCAGGCGGTGCCGAAGATGCCGGCCCGGACGTCATAGATCGCGACGGCGTCGTGGCGGGTGATGCGCTGCACGAAGACGCCGCGGTTCGGAATCATCTCGACGAGCCCGCGCGCGTGCAGGGCCTGGAAGGCCTCGCGCACGGGCCCGCGGCTGACCCCGAGCTGATCCGCCAGCGTCTTCTCGTTCAGCTTCGCCCCGGCACTGTAGCGTCCGGACAGGATGATCTTCTGAATCTCGCTCTGCACAAGCTGGCTGAGGGAGGACGACTTGAGAAGGTCGAGAGCTTCCGAGCCTTCCATCGGCTGTCGTTTCGCGATCCTGTCCACGTTTGCCTCAGGTCTCAACATTGCATATTGTTGACAATACGAAGGCACGGTCGAGACGTCAAACGTCAGGGACGTGATCAATCTCTCGAGGAGGACGAGAATGCTGAACAGGACCGACAGGCCGCTTGCCGGGAAAGCTGCCGTTGTGACGGGCGCCTCGCGCCGGATCGGGCGCGCGGTCGCCCTTGGGCTGGCGCAGGCCGGAGCCGACGTGCTGGTCCACGCCCGTCAGTCGCGGGAGGAGGTCGAGGCGGTGGCGGAAGAGGTCCGAGGCTTGGGCGCCAGGGCAGTCGTGGCCCTTGGCGACGTGACCGTGGAAGAAGACGTCTCGCGGATCTTCCAGGCCGCCAGCGATGCGTTCGGCGGCGTCGACATCCTCGTCAACAACGCCGCCATCCGCGCGCAGGCGCCCTTCCTCGAGATGACTCTCGCCGATTGGCGCGGCACCACCGCGGTCATCCTGGATGGCGCCTTCCTGTGCAGTCGCGCGGCGCTACGCAGCATGGTCGGCCGCGGAGGCGGAACGATCGTGAACCTGGGCGGTGTCTCGGCGCATGTGGGCGCCAAGGAGCGGGCGCATGTCGCCACGGCGAAGGCCGGCCTCGTCGGCCTCACCAAGTCGCTGGCTCTGGAGTTCGCGGACAGAAACATCACTGTCAATTGCGTGGCACCCGGCAAGATCGGCGGGAAGCGCTCGGCCACGGCCGGCAAGTCGCCGGAGATGGCCAGCCGTCCAATTGTCGGACGGGACGGTGAGATCGAGGAGGCCGCTTTCGTCATTCTGTCGCTCTGCATGCCCGAGGCGCGCTTCATGACCGGCCAGACGGTTCACGTCAGCGGCGGCATGTACATGCCCTGATGCTCAGGCCGGCGTCAGCAGCGGCCTGAGGCCGCGCACGTCGTCGAGGCGGTCGATGTCCAGGACTGTTTCGACGAGCTGCGCTGAGCGGTCGCTGCCGAGGATGGGGTCCATGAGGTCACGCGCCTTGGCGGCGACGTCTTCCCGCGACATCGGGTTGTCCGGTGTGCCGAGCACCGCGCGGGTATGATGACGAAGGCTGCGCCCGTCCGTCGTCTCGATCTCGACGATGGCCTGGCGTGGCGGACGGGCCTCTGTCAAATCCCTGCTTAGGCTGGCGAAAATGCGCTTGCGAAGGTCGAGAACGGCTGGGTCCATCATGCGAGCCACGTCATGGGCGGCGGAGAAGCCCACGCCGCGATCGATGAGGCCGATGGCCAGAAGGTGCTGGAGACAGACGTCCGGCATATCGCGGTCGTCGACGATGTGGAGCCGGTCGTCCGGCATGATTGCGGTCAGGCGGGCGACATCATCGGGTCTGATGCCGTGGGTTTCGATGAGCGCCATGAGCGAATCGAGTGCAGCCTGGATCGGAGAACCGACGCACCACTTCTTGATCGCGGCGCCCATGATCTCGAACCGGGATCCAAGTCCGTCGCTGAGCGCTTCGGGGCGAGGCTCTTCTGCGAAGGCTGAGAGGTAGGACGGGCTTCCGGTCAGCACGCCTTCGACCGCTGTCCAGCCTTCCTGAACCATCAGCGCGGCCATGACCCCGTTCCGCGCGCCCGCGCCTCCAAAGTCGAAGGCCTTCTCGATGTGATCGCTGTCGCGCCGCCAGTAGGGCACACCCGAAGTCTGTTGGACGGCGTAGGACAGGGCGTGCATGGCGCCCCTGGTGTCGATCCCGGCAAGAGCGGCGGCAGCGGCAGTTGCACCGAAGTTGCCCCCGATGGTGTGGGTCGAGAACCGCGCCGTGTCTGCCCCGCGGACGCCGAGGGCCATGACCGCCCGTGCCCCCACGTCGTAGCCGAGCGCCACGGCCCGCAAGACAGCGGTGCCGCCGAGGCCGGCGGTCTCGGCCATCGCAAGCGCGGCAGGAACAATGGCGCAGCCCGGATGAAAGCGGCCGCCGACATGGCTGTCGTCGGTCTCGTCGGCATGCGCCGCCATCGCGTTGGCCAATGCGGCATGGGGCGCGGCGACCAGTCTGCCAGCGCCGATGGCCAAGGCATCGGACGGGCCCCCAAGCCGATGCGCCATCCTTGTGCCTGCCAGTCCTCCCGGCAGGTGCGCGCCAGAGATTACCGCCGCCAGTGTGTCGAGCAGGTGCAGCCGCGTCTTCTCGACGACATCGTCGGGCAGGGGGAGGTCCGCAGCCTGTGCGATATACTGCGCGATGGCGGTCGTCTGGGTGCAAGTCATCGGGCCCTCCGATTGCAGATTGTCGACGATTGACATCTTTCTAGTTTGCGTCATCCTTGGCGGCAACAGCCATGCGGACCGGTCCTGCCCTTGGCACCGCGTCCTGCTGGCTGTGCTGGGACAAGGGAGGAATGGACCCATGCGTATCGAAATTCGACGGCTCGCAGGCGCGGCCGCTCTGTCGGCCGCACTCGCAGTCGGCTTGGCTGGAGCATCGGCGGCGCAGGACTACCCGCACGATACCGTCACGCTCGTAACACACTCGTCCGCCGGCGGCGGAACCGACGTGTTCCTGCGCGAGATGGTGGGGTTCCTGGGCAAGGCCATGGGAGCGAACTTCGTGGTCGAGAACGTCACCGGCGGCTCGGGCGCCAACGCAATGGCGAAGCTCGCGACGTCACCCGCGGACGGGTCGATCTTCTACGGGACGACGCCCACTTACATCAACACATCGCTGCTCTCGAACCCCGAGTACGACTTCACCGACCTCGAGGGGTCGCGAACGTCTTCATGGATCCCCAGGTCGTTTTCGTGAAGTCCGACAGCCCCTATCAGTCGCTCGGCGACCTAATCGCCGCGGCCAAGGAGAATCCGATCAGCGTCCCCTTCGGCGTCACGACGCCCGGGTCTCTTGATCGCCAGGTCATGGAGCAGTTCAAGGCGCTGACTGGCGTTACGTCCCCGGTCATCACCCATGACGGCGGCGGCGAGCTTTTGATCTCGGTCCTCAACGAAACGGTCGCCGTGGCGATCGGCGAGATTCAGGAGCTTTCGGCACAGATCGAGGCTGGCGAGATCAGGCTTCTCGCGACCTACACCGAGGAACGGCTGGACAATTTCCCGGACGTGCCGACCGCCCGCGAGGAAGGTGTCGACCTCGTCGTCACCAAGTTCCGCGGCATCGCTGGCCCGCGCGGCTTGCCGCAGGACATCAAGGACCTGTGGGCCGAAGGCATTGCCCGCGTGCTCGAGGATCCGGAATTCAAGGAGTGGTACACGGCCCAAAGCCTTGTCCCGACCCTGATGCCGGCCGACGAGTACGAGGCTTTCCTGACGCAGTTCGCGGAGGAGCAGAAGGCCTTCCTCATCGAATACGGCATCCTGAAGCCCTGATCCTAGGTCTGAAATGCAACAGTCGTCGGCACCCCGCTTCCGTGTTCCCCGCGACGTCTGGATCGGCCTCGCCGCTCTGGCGCTCGGTGGATGGTACTGGCGGGCTGCCGGCGATATCCCAATCAGCCCGCTCGACGGCATCGTGAACGCCGCGGCCCTCCCGAGGTCGCTCGCCATCGCGATGATGGGCTTCAGCGTCCTTCTGATCCTGCGGGCGCTGGCTATCGAGGCGATGTACCTGCGGGCAGCGCGGCGCGTCGAAGGCGCGGCCTCCAGCCGACCGAAGCTGGACGGCATGGAGTTCTCGCTTTCGCAGCATCTCAAGGCTGCCGGTGTCGTGGCGATCGGTATCGTCTTCCTTCTGGTCCTGCCGCTGCTCGGCTACCTGCTGAGCGTCCTGCTCCTTGTCTTCGTGATGTCGGCCTACATCGGCGCAAGGGCAGGGGTGTATACGCTGGGCGTCAGCGCCATGCTGGCGGTGGCTTACTACCTTTTGTTCGTCAGGTTCCTCGACATCCCTCTTCCTGCGGGGATTTGGCCCTCGCTCATCGGCTGACGCGACCGCAGGCCCGGCCGGACGCCCGGATGCATCCCTCGAGACTTCGCCTTTGAGGCACCGGAGACCCAAATGGACGGACTTGCCATCGCCTTGGACATCCTCACGACCACCCCCGCGGTCTTCGCGGCGCTGGCCGGCGTGGCCTGGGGCATCGTCGGCGGCGCGCTGCCGGGGATCTCTCCGTCGATCGCGCTGGCTCTCCTTCTGCCTTTCACCTACGGGATGGACCCGACCACAGCAATAATCCTCCTCGGCGCCACGTATGTCGGCGC
>NZ_QGGV01000006.1 GCF_003148765.1 Silicimonas algicola | reverse complement strand
ATCGGCACCGTCAAGAGCCGCGTCAGCCGCGCCCGCCGAATGATCCTCGAGGACCTGGGCGAAGAGGAATTCACCCGCCTCTGACGCGCCGGGCCTTACACCGGATCCTTGGGGCCCGTCATCCGGACGAAGCTCATCGAGATATGCGCACGCTGGATCAAGGTGGCGGCGTGGAGATCGTTCATCTCGACCGCCAGCAGGACATCGTCGATCTCGCGGTCGAAGATCACCACCTCGTCGTGCAAGTCGATGCGCGACGCGAAAACCGACTTCAGCCAGATGCGGGTCGTCTGAAAATAGAGCCGCTCGCTGATCGTGCGAAGCGGTTCATTGGCCGTCAGCTTCAGAAGCGTCAGGAAGTAATCCATGTTGAGCTGCGCGAAGTGCCGCGGGTCGGGGCTGGCGATAAGCGCCTTCGACCGCGCCGAGAGCGTGCGGAATTCCTCGAGCAGGTCGATCGAGGGCGGCACGGGATCGAGCGTTCCAAGCAGCTCGGCGAGTTCGAGACGCAGGCGATAGGTCTGGGCGAGCTGTGCGATATCGACGTCCGTCACGAAGGTGCCGACGCCGTGCATCGAGTTCAGGAGCCCTTCGTCTTCAAGCCGGCCAAGCACCCGTCGCAACGGCGTGCGGCTTACGCCGAATTCGGCCGCCAGCGTCTCTTCGGAAAGACGCATGCCTGGCGCATAGTCGAGAAGACAGATGCGCGTGCGGATCTCGTCGTGCATCCGTGCGAACCGGTTTCGCGCGCCGCCGGGAACCTTCGGATCCTCAATGTTCATCGCCTGCTTCCCGCCGCCTTGCGCCGAAGGTCTAGACGACCTTGCCCGCAGGGGCAAAGGGTAGGCCCGACCCGCATCACTGCGAAAGACGGCCGCCAAGCCTGTCGAGCATCTGCAGGCAGTCCGAGAGTTGAGCCTCCGCGAGAAATTCGTCCGGCTTGTGGGCCTGGGCGATCGACCCCGGCCCACAGATGACCACCGACATTCCCATGGCCTGGAAGATGCCCCCCTCGGTGCCGAAGGCCACGCAATCGGCCTCCGTCTCGCCAGTGAGTTCCATCACGATCTCTTTCGCTTCGTTCTCGTCGGCTGGGACGAGGCCGTCGACCTCGCCGATGGTCTCGGTGACGATGTCGGCGTCGGGAGAAACCGCGCGCATGGCTGGGATGAGTGTCTCGGCACAGAACCGTGCGAGGTCGGATTTGACGAGTTCGGCGTCACCCGCCTGGACAGGGCGCATTTCCCAGTCGACGCGGGCCAGGCCGGGGATCACGTTGTGAGCGTGCCCGCCGATGACGGCGCCGGTGTTGATCGTGGTCCAAGGCGGGTCGAACCGGCTTCGGGACGGCGCGCGGGCCTTCAGCGCTTCCTTCAGGTCGAGAAGCCGCGCGACATAGCGCGCGGCGTATTCGACGGCGTTGATGCCTCGGTCGGGGGCGGAGCCGTGGCCTTCGAGCCCGGTGAAATGCGTGGAGTACTCGTAGCAGCCCTTGTGGCCTTCGACGATCCGCATCGAGGTCGGCTCGCCGATGATCGCGACCGAGGGGCGAAGCCCCTTCTCTCCCAGCGTTTGCGCCAGCGCCCGAGCGCCGATGCAGCCGATCTCCTCGTCGTGGGTGAAGGCGAAGTGTATGGGACGGTCACGGACGGTCTCGGCGAAGCGCGGCGCCATCGCGACGGCGGCCGCGATGAAGCCCTTCATGTCGCAGGTGCCCCGACCGTAGAGATTACCGTCGGCTTCGGATATCAAGAAGGGGTCCGTCGCCCAGTCCTGATCCGCCACGGGGACGACATCGGTGTGACCCGACAGGACGATGCCGCCATCTGTCTCCGGCCCGATCGTCGCAAAGAGGTTGGCCTTCTGTCCCGACGGGTCGAGGTAGATCTCGACCCGCGCGCCACAGCCGTCGAGACGCGAGGCGAGATGCGCGATCATCGCCATGTTGCTGTCGGAGGACACGGTGGGAAAAGCCACCAGTTCCTCCAACAGCACCTTGGTTTCGGCAAGCGTCGTCACGGGGTCAATCCTTCACGAAGAGCTTCCGCTCGACCGAGCAGAACGTCTCGGCCGGACCGCTTTCGCGGATCAGGATCGGCTCTGTCGTCTCGAGCCCCCAGCGGTCGAGCCAGAGGCCCGGCATGAAGTGGAACGTCATCCCCGGTTCAAGAACCGTCTCGTCCGACGGGCGGAGCGAGACGGTACGCTCGCCCCAATCCGGCGGGTAGGAGATGCCGATCGGATAGCCGCAGCGGTTGCCGCGCTCGATGCCGACGCGGGTCAATGCCTCGCCGAGCGCATTGGCGATGTCGCAGGCGCGGTTGCCGGGACGGGCGGCGTCGAGCCCGGCTTCCAGACCTTCGGTCAGCGCGTCCGACGCGCGGACCATGTCGTCGGGCGGAGTGCCGAGGAAGACCGTCCGGCAGAGCGGCGCATGATAGCGGCGATAGCAGCCGGAAAGTTCGAAGAATGTCGCCTCTCCGGTCTTCATCGGCTCACCGTTCCAGGTGAGGTGCGGAGCCGTCGCATCAAGTCCCGAGGGAGTAAGGGGAACAATGGCGGGATAGTCTCCCCAGTCGTCACCCACGCCCTCGATCCCGGCGCGGGTGATCTGGGCCACAAGGTCGTTCTTACGGAGTCCCGGTCGGGCCAGGTCGATCCCCGTGCGCACGATCTTCTCCGAGATCCGGGCCGCCTTGCGCATGAAGATGATCTCTTCGTCGGACTTGACCATCCGCTGCCAGTTCACGAGGCCTGTGGCATCCACCATCGTCGCGTCGGGCAATTCGGCGGCGAGCACGGCGTGCGCCTTCGCCGAATAATAATAGTTGTCCATCTCGACGCCGATCCGCGCCTTTGCGAAGCCTTCCTGACGCAGGTGACCGGCCAGATCCTCCATCGGGTGGCAGGTCGTGGACTGCACAAAGGTGTCCGCATAGCCCGCGATGCGGTCGTTCTCCATCCAGACCGTTCGGCGGGCGCCGTTCGTGTCCTGCATCCGGCCCCACCAGATCGGGTCGGCGTCGCCAGGCAGGATCACGCCCTGATGCACGTAGAAGGACCAGCCGTCGTAACCGGTCAGCCACGCCTGGTTCGAGGGATCCGTGATGAAGAGCAGGTCGATTCCCCGCCGCTCCATCTCGCGGCGGGTCTTGTCGAGTCGGCGGCCGTACTCGGCGGCCGAAAAAGGAGCGTTTTCGTAGCTCATGGGGTTCTGGGAGCCTCAATTGTACACATCATGCGCGAAGCAGCCGCAATATTGCGGATCATTGCCCTGACTGGAGGAATTTTGGAAGGGAAATTTCTTGACACCTAAGCCGAGGCCGCAATGATGTGCACAACAGAGAAAGTCTCGGGTCACGAGGCTCCGCCAAGTCCAACAACGGAGGGATCCATGAAGAAATCTCTTGAGACCACAATCGCCGCCGCGCTGATGCTCGGCACCTCGGTATTTGCGGCCAGCGCCGGGCCACTTATGGACCGCATCGAAGCGGGCGAGCCCATCCGCATCGGATTCGCCAACGAACTGCCGTTCGCCTATCCCGGTTCGAACGGCGAGCCGCTCGGGTTCGTCAACGCGCACACTCTCGGCGTGCTGGATAAGATGGGATATACGAACATCGAGCCCGTCCAGACCGACTGGGGCGGGCTGATCCCGGGTCTCCAGGCCGGGCGCTTCGACATCATCACGGGTGGCATGAACATCCTCGCCGCACGCTGCGAGAACGTCGCCTTCTCCGAGCCGATGGCGCGGATCGGTGACGGCTTCCTCGTGCCCGCCGGCAACCCCAAGGGCCTCGACAACTACGAGGATATCAAGGAACAGGGCGCCGTGATGGTGACGGGTGCGGGCTACTCCAACATCCAGGCAGCACGCGACGCGGGCGTCGAGGACGGCAACATCATGCAGGTTCCGGGGCCGACCGAAATCCTCGCGGCTGTCCGGGCGGAGCGCGCCGATGCCGGGGCGGGAACCTACTTCACGATGAAGCAGCTCGCCGACAGCGCAGGCGGCGAACTTGACGTGTCGGACCCCAATGCCATGCCCGAAGACTCCTTCAACTGGGCGGGCATCGGTTTCAGCAAGGAAGACCAGGACTTCGTCGATGCCTTCAACGAGGCGCAGGCCGAGTACCTGGGATCCGAGGAAATGCTGGCCGCCGTTTCCGAGTATGGCTACAGCGAGGCCACGCTGCCCGGCGACGTGACCACGGAATGGGTCTGCGCGAACCGCTGACCCGGACAACGGGGGCGGCGCGCCCGCCCCCGTTCCGCTTAATCCGGCGGTAGAAACGCATGTCACTCCTGGAATTCCTGCAAACCTACGGTTCGCTGATCGTCAGCGGCACCTGGGTGACCGTCATCCAGTTCCTGCTGGCTGTCGTCGTCGCGATCCTCGCGGCGCTGACCGCAGGGCTTGGCAAGCTGTCGAAGAACGTCCTGATCCGTGGCGTGGCGATCACCTACATCGAGATTTTCCGCGGCACTTCGCTTCTGGTCCAGCTCTTCTGGCTCTTCTACGTCCTGCCGCTTTTCGGGATCACCCTCGACAAGTTCACCGCCGGATTCCTGTCGGTCGGGCTGAACATCGGGTCCTACGGCGCCGAGATCGTGCGCGGTTCGATCCAGGCGGTACCGAGGGGTCAGTACGAAGCCGCCTATGCGCTGTCCATGTCGCCCGCCCGCCGGATGCGGCGGATCATCCTGCCGCAGGCGCTGGTCCTGATGCTGCCGCCCTGGGGAAACCTGCTGATCGAGCTTCTGAAGGGCACGGCGCTCGTGGCGCTCATTTCGGTCGCGGACCTGATGTTCCAGACCCGCCAGATCAACGCCTCGACCTTCCTTTCGGCCCAGGCCTTCGGCACGGCGCTGATCATCTATTACATCCTCGCACGCTTCCTCATCACACCCTTCATGCGCTGGCTTGAGCGGGTCATGGCGCGGAGGCTCGGACGCGCATGAGGTTCGACTGGGATTGGGAATTCACCTTCGAGATCCTGCCGCGCCTTCTTGCGGCAACGGTGAACACGCTGATCGCGGCGGGGCTCGGCTATGCCATCGCGGTGGTCCTGGGCCTGGTCTTCGCGCTGGCCCAGCGGACGCCTGTCCGGTCCCTGACCTTCACCGTACGCGAGGTGGTCGAATTCATCCGCTCGACGCCTCTCGTCCTTCAGATCTTCTTCGTCTTCTACGTCGGTCCGCAATTCGGAGTGCGACTGTCTCCCTGGACGGCCGGGATGATCGCCATCGGGCTTCACTATTCGGCCTATCTCTCCGAGGTCTACCGAGGCGGCATCGAGGCCGTGCCGAAAGGCCAGTGGGAGGCCTGCCGTGCCCTGAACATGTCGACGCGAGACACCTACCTGCGCATCGTGATCCCGCAGGCGTTGCCGCCGTCGATCGCGGGCATGGGCAATTACCTCGTCGGCATCTTCAAGGATACGCCGATGCTGAGCGTGATCGGCGTGGCCGAGCTTCTGCACACCGCGAACGCCATCGGCTCCGAGAACTATCGTTTCCTCGAGCCCTACACTCTCGTGGGCATCATCTTCCTCGCCATCTCGCTGCCTGCGGCCGGCTTCGTCCGGCTGTTCGAGGCGCGGGTGCGCCGCAAGCTGGGACTTTAGCCATGGACCTGTCCGACTATCCGCTCGAGCTTCCCGAGGGCGACCGCCCGATGGTGCGGTTCATGAACGTGACCAAGCGCTACGGGACGCTCACCGTGCTCGACAGGCTCGACCTCGACGTGGCCGAGGGCGAGATGGTGACCGTGATCGGCCCTTCCGGATCGGGCAAGACCACCGTGCTGCGGATGCTGATGACGCTCGAGACGATCAACGGGGGCGTGATCTATGTCGACGGCAAGCCGCTGACCCATATGGAAAAGGGCGGCAAGCTCGTCCCGGCAAACGAGCGGTATCTGAGGAAGGCGCGATCCTCCATCGGGATGTGCTTCCAGCACTTCAACCTCTTCCCGCACATGACGGCCCTGCAGAACTGCATGGAAGGACCGGTGCAGGTGCTGGGCATGTCGAAGAGTGAGGCGCGCGCGCGGTCGGAAGAGCTGCTCGAAATGGTCGGCATGATCGACAAGAAGGACCAGCACCCGTCGCGTCTGTCGGGCGGGCAGCAGCAGCGGGTGGCCATCGCGCGGGCGCTTGCGATGCGTCCGAAGGTGATGCTGTTCGACGAGGTAACCTCGGCGCTCGACCCCGAGGTGATCGGCGAGGTCACGAACGTCATCCGGCAGCTCGTCGCCGAGCACAACCTGACCATGCTGATGGTGACCCACCAGATGGGCTTCGCGCGGGACATCTCGGACCGCATCTGCTTTTTCTATCAGGGCAAGATCGAGGAAGAGGGTCCGCCCGAGCAGCTGTTCGAGACCCCCCAGAAGGAGCGGACGCAGCAATTCCTGTCGGCGGTGAAGGACGCCGGCTGAATGAGCGTCACGCTCGCCGATATCCTCGCCGCCCGGAGCGCGATCAGGGGCGTCGCCGACGCGACGCCTTTCGTGCCGTCGCCCTTCATGTCGGCGCAAGCGGGGCGGGAGTTTCTCCTCAAGCTCGAGACGATGCAGCCGATCGGCGCGTTCAAGCTACGGGGTGCCATGAACGCGGTCGCGGCACTGGATGACGACGCACCCGGGGTCGCCTGCTGCTCGACCGGGAACCACGGCCGGGGCGTGGCCTTTGCCGCTGCCCGGCGGGGATTGCGGGCAGTCGTCTGCATGTCGCGCCTCGTGCCCGAAGCCAAGGTCGAGGGCATCCGTGCGCTTGGGGCAGAGGTACGGATCGTCGGCACTTCGCAGGACGACGCAATGGCCGAAAGCCTGCGGCTTTGCGAGGCGGAGGGGCTTCTCGAGATTTCCCCTTTCGACGACCCCCGCGTGATCGCGGGGCAAGGGACCATCGGGCTTGAGATGATGGAAGCGCGACCGGATTTGGGCACGATCCTCGTCCCGCTCTCCGGCGGGGGTCTGGCGGCGGGCGTCGCGGTTGCCGCCAAGGCGATCAACCCGCAGGTCCGCGTGATCGGCGTCACGATGGAGCGCGGCGCAGCGATGGCCGCTTCGATCCGCGCCGGGCAGCCGGTGGAGGTGACGGAGCACGCCTCGCTCGCCGACAGCCTCGGCGGAGGGATCGGGCTCGCGAACCGGCTCTCCTACCCCCTCTGCCGTGATCTTCTCGACGACGTTGTCCTTGTGACCGAGGAAGAGATCCGGCACGCAATGCAGGTCCTCTACTTCGAGGACCGCATGGTGGCGGAAGGGGGCGCGGTCGTGGGGCTGGCGGCCGTCCTGTACGGCAAGGTCCAGGCAGCCGGCGGACCGATCGCCACCATCGTCACCGGCCGCAATCTGGACATGGACGTCTTTACCCAGGTCGTGACAGGGCAGGACGTTACGCTCGGCGATCAGACCCTGAAGGGGCGCGCCTATGCCGCATGACATCCACATCGTGACCGAGGCGGAGCTGCGGGACATCGTCACGCTGGACCTGGCACTTGTCGACGTGATCGAGCGGGCCTTCGCCGCACTGTCCGAAGGTGGTGTGGTGATGCCGCCCGTCCTGTCGATGGACCTGCCGCAGGCGAATGGCGAAGTCGACGTCAAGACGGCCTTCATTCCCGGCGTCGAGAGCTTTGCGATCAAGGTCTCGCCCGGTTTCTTCGACAATCCGAAGATCGGGCTCCCCAGCCTCAACGGCCTGATGATCCTCTTCTCGGCGAAAACGGGGCTGGTGGAGGCCGTCTTCCTCGACAACGGCTATCTCACGGACCTTCGCACGGCCGCCGCGGGCGCTGTCGCAGCGCGCCAACTCGCACCGGCGCAGGTCGAGACCGCAGGCGTCATCGGGGCCGGAGTGCAGGCGCGCCTCCAGATCGAGGCGGCGCATCTGGTGCGGCCATTCTCCCGCGTGCTCGTTCATGCGCGGGATGCCGAGAAGGCGCGCGCCTGCGCCGCCGACCTGGGCCAGCGGTTAGGTGTCGAGGCCGAGGCTGTGGCCGATCCGGCCGCGCTTGTCGCCAAGTCTCAGCTCGTGGTCACAACCACCCCGGCACGAGAGCCGGTGCTGATGGCCGACTGGCTGCACCCCGGCCTGCACATCACCGCCATGGGCTCCGACCAGGAGGGCAAGTGCGAGATCGAGCCTGCCGCCCTCTCCCGCGCCGATGTCTATGTCTGCGACCGCGGCAGCCAGTGCGCCGAGCGCGGCGAACTGCGCGCCGCCCTCGCCGCCGGACTGTGGGACAGGGGCACGCCGCCGGAACTGGGCGACGTGATCCTCGGCCGCGCCACGGGACGGCAATCGGAGTCCGACGTCACGATCTGCGACCTGACCGGCACCGGCGTGCAGGACACGGCCATCGCCGCGCATGTCCGCGCCCGCTTCCCCGGCGCCGGCACCGTGATCCGGGCCTGACGCCATGAAACTCGACGCGCGTGATATTGCCATTCTGCGAGTCCTGTCCACTGAAGGACGGATCGCCAAGACGGCGCTGGCCGAGCGCGTGGGTCTGTCGCCGACGCCGTGCTGGGACCGGATGCGCCGGCTGGAACAGGCGGGCCTGATCGAGGGCTATCGCGCCGAGATCGCGCTGAAGAAGCTCGGGCCGCATGTGACGGTCTTCGTGGCAGCCGAACTGGCTGACCACACCGCGGCCCGCTTCCGCAGCTTCGAAGACGCGATGCGGCGCTATGACGAGGTCGTGGCCTGCTGGGCGTTGGGCGGCGGGTTCGACTATCTCCTCCAGATCGTCACCCGCGACATCGACGCCTACCAGCGGTTCATCGACACGATGCTCGACGCCCGGATCGGGCTTGCCCGCTATTTCACCTACATCGTGACGAAGCCGGTGAAAGGGCCGTCGCCGCCGCCGTTCGAAGTGCTGCTGGCCGCCGGGTGACCTTGCCTGACGTATAGGCCGCTGCCAGAGGATTCCTCTGCAACGCGCCGCGAGAACAGCCGCATCGACCCCTTGAGACGCCCCATACTGACGTCAGCGAGGAGGAGCGAACGATGACCGCCACGGCACTCTCGGCACGCGCCGATATCGCGGACAAGCGGCTTGTCCGGTCCTTCGCCTATGTCGGCGGCAAGTGGCGCGACGCCGCGTCAGGCGCAACGTTCCGGGTCACCGATCCGGCGACGGAAGACACGCTGGGCGACGTGGCAAAGCTGTCGGGTGAGGAGGCGACAATCGCCGTGGACGCGGCGCAGGCGGCCTTCGCCGGCTGGGCGGGACGCTTGCCGCAGGACCGCGCCCGGCTGCTTCGCCGCTGGTTCGACGAGATCGCGGCCAACCGCGAAGACCTCGCCCGGATCATGACCCTGGAGCAGGGCAAACCGCTGTCGGAGGCGCAGGGCGAGATCGATTACGGCGCCGCCTTCGTCGAGTTCTACTCGGAGGAGGCGAAGCGTCCGAACATCGAGGGGGTGACGAGCCACCTTCCCGACGCCGAGGTCGAGCTGTGGCGCGAGCCGGTGGGGGTCGCTGCTCTCGTCACTCCCTGGAACTTTCCCTGCGCGATGCTGACGCGCAAGGCGGCTGCCGCGCTTGCCGCCGGTTGCACTGTGGTTTGCCACCCCTCCGCCGAGACGCCCTATTCGGCCCTCGCGCTCGCCGAGCTTGCCGAGCGCGCGGGCCTGCCGCCGGGCGTCTTCAACATCGTGACCGGCCATGCGCCCGAGATCGTCGAGCCCTGGACGCGCGATGCCCGCGTCCGCGCCTTGTCCTTTACCGGATCGACCGAGGTGGGGCGGCTTCTTTACCGTCAGTCGGCCGACACGGTGAAGCGGCTGGTGCTCGAGCTGGGCGGCCACGCGCCGGTCATCGTCTTCGCGGACGCCGACCTCGACACTGCTGTCGCCGAGACGATGAAGGCCAAGTTCGCGACATCCGGTCAGGACTGCCTTGCCGCCAACCGCATCTATGTGGAGCGGCCAGTCTACGACGCCTTTTGCGAGAGGTTCGTTGCGGCGACCGAGGCGCTGCGCGTCGCGCCGGGAATGGATGACGGCGACATCGGCCCCCTGATGAACGAGGCGACCGTCGCCAAGCAGGAGGCTCATGTCGCCGACGCGCTGGGCCGCGGCGCGCGTCTTGCCTGCGGCGGGCGGAGGCTTCCGCTCGGCCCGCTGTTCTATGCGCCGACCGTCCTGACCGATGTCCCCGAAGGCGCCGCGATCCTGCGCGAGGAGACCTTCGGTCCCGTCGCGGCGATCCTGCCCTTCGACACCGAGGACGAGGTTCTCGGACGTGCCAACGACACCGAATACGGCCTCGTCGCCTACCTGCACACCTCCGACCCGCGCCGGATTTACCGGCTGTCGCGCGCGCTTCAATACGGGATGGTCGCAGTGAACCGGACGAAGGTGACCGGCCCGCCCATTCCCTTCGGCGGCATGAAGCAGTCAGGCCTCGGCCGCGAGGGCTCGCGCCTCGGGATGGAGGAATTCACCGAGGTCAAATATGTGTGCCGCGACTGGGCTTGAACCAGTCTGGGGCTTTAGGAAGGAACCACCATGCTGACAAACGACCAACTGGCCCTTTGGGACCGCGAGAACTTCTTCCACCCCTCGACGCACCTCGCCCAACACGCGCGCGGCGAGACCACGACGCGGATCATGCGCGGCGGAGACGGCGTCTATATCGAGGACCGCGACGGCACCCGATTTCTCGACGCCTTCGCCGGGCTCTATTGCGTGAACGTAGGCTACGGCCGGCCCGAGATCGCCGAGGCCATCGCCGCGCAGGCGAAGGAGCTCGCCTACTATCACGCCTATGTCGGTCACGGCACCGAAGTGTCGATCACGCTGGCGAAGATGATCCTCGACCGCGCGCCCTCCAACATGTCGAAGGTCTATTTCGGTCTCGGCGGGTCGGATGCGAACGAGACGAACGTCAAGCTCGTCTGGTACTACAACAACGTGCTCGGGCGGCCCGAGAAGAAGAAGATCATCTCGCGCTGGCGCGGATATCACGGATCGGGGCTGATGACCGGCTCGCTCACCGGGCTCGAGTTGTTCCACAAGGCGTTCGATCTGCCGCTGCCGCAGGTGATCCACACCGAGGCGCCCTACTACTATCGCCGCCCGAAGGCCGAGATGACCGAAGCCGACTTCACCGCGCATTGCGTGGCCGAGCTGGAGACGCTGATCGACCGCGAGGGTGCCGACACCATCGCCGCCTTCATCGGCGAGCCGGTGCTGGGCACGGGCGGGATCGTTCCGCCGCCGGCGGGCTACTGGGAGGCCATCCAGACCGTGCTGCGCCGGCACGACATCCTTCTCATAGCGGACGAGGTCGTGACCGGCTTCGGGCGGCTGGGGTCGATGTTCGGTTCGGACCACTACGGGATCGAAGCCGACATCATCACTATCGCGAAGGGTCTGACGTCGGCCTATGCGCCGCTCTCGGGTTCCATCGTCTCGGACCGCGTCTGGAAAGTGCTGGAACAGGGCACCGACGCGTTGGGTCCCATCGGGCACGGCTGGACCTATTCCGCCCACCCGATCGGGGCGGCCGCCGGGGTCGCGAACCTCCGGCTCATCGACGAGCTGGGCCTCGTCTCCAACGCGGGCGACGTCGGCGGCTACCTCAACCGGACGATGCGCGAGGCGCTTGCCGACCACCCGAACGTGGGAGAGGTGCGCGGCGAGGGGATGCTCTGTGCGGTTGAGTTCGTTGAGGACCGCGACACGCGGCGGCCCTTCGACCCCGCGCGCAAGCTGGTCCCGCAGATGGCCGCTACGCTCTTGGCTCAGGACAGGGTCATTGCCCGCGCCATGCCGCAGGGCGACATCCTGGGCTTCGCCCCGCCGCTTTGCCTGACGCGTGAAGAGGCAGACAAGGTTGTCGAGGCGACAGTTCGCGCCGTCGAAGCGACATTGAGTTAGAGGAACATCGGGCGTCCCAGACGCTCATTTCGCGTGATTGGCCGCAAGACGAATGCCATGCTCTCGCGATGGGCAACAAGGTCGTCGTATTCGTGGTCGGCATGCATCGAAGCGGGACCAGTGCGCTTGCGGGCGCGCTGGTTCAATCGGGGCATGCAGGACCGCTGAACCCGCTGCCGACGTCGCCCGACAACGTGAAAGGCACCTTCGAGGCGCGTGAAGTGGTCGACCTGAACGAGCGGCTCCTTGGACTGGGATGCCGCCAATGGTTCCACACTCGACCCGTCGCTGACATACAGGACGCACACGAGACCGCCGTCGCCGGGTCGGTCCTGACCGCGGCCTTTCCCGCCAAGCCGACCATCATCGTCAAGGATCCGAGGACGAGCCTGCATCTGCCCTTCTGGCTGTCCTGCGCCGAGGGGGCCGGCTGGTCCGCCCGGGTCGCGATCGTCTGCCGTTCCCCCGCCGACGTGGCACGGTCACTGCAAGCGCGCGACGGTCTTGATATCGAACATGGCGTTGCCTGCTGGCTTCGCCACATGCTCGAAGCCGAGCGCAGGAGCCGATCGGTGACGAGGGCCTTCGTCGCGGTCGATCGGCTGATGGAGGACCCCGTCGGTCAGCTTCGAGATCTGGAGATGCAGCTCGGGATTGCAGGGGATCGACCTACGGCGCCAGACGTTGATGCGAGCTTCATCGAAAGCAGGCTCATGGGACGCACCGCCCAACTCGACGCTCCGCTACCCTTCCGGGCTGAGGAAGCGCACCGGATATTCCTTCGAATGGCGGCGGGTTCGCAACGGCCGGACGATCTGGAGCGGCTGCGCGCCATCGCCCGCGACCTGGACGAGGCAACGCCCGGCATCGACCGGCGCTTGGACGAGGCGCGCCGACAGGCATTTCGACGCGTCCATCCGTTTCTAACTTTCCTTGGCTTCCGCGCGGACGGAATGCCGAGGCCTTGGATGCGCGCCCTTCTGTTCGAGCAGGGCGAAACGGTGCGACGGCCATTCCGTCGCGCCGTCTTCAAGAAGAACGGCGCTCTGAGGCCGGCGTTTCATCCGTGGGTCGAGCATGTCCGCTCACGGAACTGAGCAGCGCCCGAGCCACGAAGCTGGCGACCTGCCCGCGGACGTCGCGAAGCTTCCTGCGGCTTGAATCCTTCTCGTCGGCGAGAATGTTCCACGGCCCCTGCAGCTTCAGGAGCCAGTGGGCGTACTCGGTCAGAAGGTGCTCGCGCTGGTCGAGGTCCAGCCGGTCCCCGGCCGCTGCCAACGCATCGGCAAGGCAGGCGAGGTTGTCCGCCAGCATCCGTGACTTCGCGTCCGCTGACCGGCTGACAAGATCCCGGCTAAGTCCTTTGGAGGACGTGTTCTTGATGTAGCGGATCCCGTCCAACGACACGGACTCCCCGTAACACAGAAGCTCGAGAGCGAAGAGGGTGTTCGAGAACTGCCCGTCGGAGAGCCTGGTCCGAAGGTGCGGCACCGTCGGTAGCGCTTCGCGACGGATCAGCCCCCGCCAGCCCAGCTCGGCGCGATGCGGTCCCCGGCGGATGAACTCGGACATTCTCTCGAAGGCCGAGCCGACGATCGCGTCAGTCTGCGACACCTCTCCGGCGCGGACCATCCCTCGATGCTCTGTGACGCCATGAACGACGACGGCATCGGGCTCGCGCTCCATGGCTTCAACCGCGTCGGCAAGGAAGGTCTGCGACAGAGTGTCGTCATGCGCCACCACAACGAAATAGGGCGTATCCACAGTTGCCAGAAGCGCGTTCGCGTTGCCGACCCAGCCCATCCGTCGCGGGTGCTGGACGACGTCGAGATCAAACTGCGCCCTCGGCAGATCCGGTGGCTCATAGTCGTCCGCACGATCGTATCCGACCCGCACCACGAAGTCCTGGAACCCTTGGTCGGCCAGGCTCTGAACCGTTTCCACGATGCGATCCGGACGGTAAGCCGGAACCAGGACAGTCAGCAGTCTTGCGGTCACGCGAAGTCTCCGATTTCGAGATGGGCCAGAGCCAGGCGCGCCGCACGTTCGGCAAGAAGAGGCGCCGTCGTGAGCTTGCCTGTGTCCACGCTTACATACCCTGGCGCCAGTTCGGTCGCGAAGGCGCGGCTTCGGTCGTGGAGCGGGCTCTCCTTCACACGGATGTCGCCATGCCCGCGAGCGACGACATAGCCTCCACGCACCTCCACACGGCCGTCCCCTTCGAGGAGGATGTCGTGCGGAAGCCGAAGTCCCTCGAGCGTGCGACGCTTCATGACAGTCTCGTCGAAGGCCGGAACATCCGGGGCTGTCCCGGTGTCGGACCGCGCAATCATGTTGCTTGGATACCAGCTCAGATAGACGTCGCCATTGGCATAGGGCGTGACATCGCCGTAAGCGCCAAGAATCCTCGTCGACGGCGCGACGCCCGCGAAGGCCGTCTGGCCCGTCGCGAAGACGCCCGCCTTCCATCGGATCGACGTCGGGGCCGCGGGCGCGAGCCCGGCGTCGATCGCACTCCGGCTCTCCCAGAGGGCGTTTACGATGGAGGGTGCCTGCAGGGACTCTCCGGATTCAAGTTCCATTCGCCACTGGTCAGCGGTCCTCGCAACCCGCACCACTCGCCCGGGAATGACCGGAATGCCGCGCGCTCGGACAGCCACTTCGATCTGCTCCGAGAGCACGCGAGCCGAAAGCGCCCGTTCCGGCGTGGTCCATGCGGCAGCGATGTTCTGCTGGCCCGTGGCCTCGGCCGCCTCGTCCGGGTCGAGCCGCACCATCGTTGCGCAGTCCGCTCCGCCTGGTATCAGTCCAGGCGCCCCGTCTGCCGCGGCTCTCACAAGCGCATGTACGGCGCAACTGCGGGCCCACAGCACATCGGGCGGGAAAAGCGAGTTCCTGTCGACGATGTAGGTGATCGGGCTGGTGAATGCCTGGTCCGGAATGGCCGCCCCGGTCACGCGTTCGATGGTCGGCAGGAACGTTGCGGCGCCTGCGAGCATCAGTTCGGCCGTCTGCGTGCTGTCCGTTCCGACGTAGGTGTATCCCAGATGGATCTTGCCTTCGTTCCAGCGGCTGGCCCGCTGCATGACCTCGCCCGCCGCGTCCACGATGGCGATCTTGGCGCCACGGTCGTGCAGCATGCAGGCGGCGAGACTGCCGGTCAGGCCACCCCCGGCGACGAGGACCTGAGCGTCACTCATGCGGGCACCTCCAGTTGCGATCGTTCTGCCAAGTGGATGCGGTTCACTTGGTCGATCCGGCGATCGATGGCGCCTCGGCCGACGGGGAGAAGGGAGCCCTGCCCGTCCACGCGGTCGTGGTAATGCAGGGCCGCAGGATCGACGGGAAATACGGGCGGGCGCCGGTGCATGGGAAAATTGTGGCGCGTCCCAAGTGGCACAATCTCCAGATCGAGGTCCACGATGGCAAGGAACATGGCAACCTGGTCCACGTGGACCGCCCAGCCTTCCAGAATTTTCCGTCGATCCAGCAGCCACCGGGCCCGGAACGCCCACCGTTCGGCGAGCTGGCCTGAGACGCCGGGACCGACGATGGCAAGGCCGCCGTTGCAGTTCCCTCGGTAGGTGCGCTGCCAGGGCTTAGCCGCAATCCGGGTCGTCCTCGGCTTCGGCAGGCCAGCCTCACGTAGGAGCGTGTCGAGGATCCGAAGTGGAGGATTCGAACGATCCACCGGCTTGGCTGAGACCGCGGCGGCAGCTTGGGGAAAGCCGAGCGGGTCCTCCAGGAACGCCATATCGCAATCGGTCACGACCACCGGACCAGCCGTGAGCTTCGCCGCGTAGGTCAAAGCCTCGATCTTGTTGCAGTGCGGGCTGCGACCGTCGAAGCGGGAGACGGTGCCGAGGTCGAGCCCCGCCCGCCGAAACGGCATCGCCCAGGCCGGCGGCTCGCCCACGCCCGCGAAGACGAGCGACAACCGCTCGACGGGCACCTTGGCCAATTGCGTCAGGGAGAGGAACCAACGTATGGTCTGGTCGCGGAAACGCAGATCCGCCTCGGCAACGCAAACGATGCGCCCAGAGGTTGGCTCACCCGGGCTCACGCAGGGACTGCCGCTGCAAGCTCAGGCTTGCCTCTGTCCAGCGCGGCGCGCTCCAGAAGTTCACGGGCCATGATGGGGTTCGCATCGGCGAGACGGCCCTGTTCCAGCGCGTCCGCGATCCTCTGGCGAGCCAGGCGATAGAGCATGTCGTTGTTCTTCTTGATAAAACCTGCCCGCATCACCTCGAGACACACAAGCGGCGAGGAGCCGAGAACGTTCTTGGTCGCCGAGACGTCGAGAAGGAGCGCCCGCATCTGCTCGCCCACATCGCCGGTTGCGCAAAGCAAGTCGGACCGGCTCCGTTCGGCAGCAGACGACAGGCAAACCAGTTCCTCAACGGCCTGTCGCAATCTCTCGCCCGAAAGGCTTCTCAAAGTCTCCTCGAACTGTCTGTCTGAGAGAAGCCCGCCACAGGCCAGCCCTGCGTCCTGAAGGCGCCGGGACAACTCCCGCTCTCCGCGTCTCACGGTCTTGTCCTTGTTCGAGCTCATTCTGTAGGCGCGCCAGAAATCGAGGAAGACGGGATGGGCAAGGGCTGGCTTCCGGAAAAGAAGAAAATACGATCCCAAGATCGGGTATGAACGCGGCGAGCGCCCTGTCGCAAGCAGCCGTTCGCCAAAAATTTGCGCTGCGACGACGTCGAGCGGCAGTTCCTCGACGGCTCGGATCGAGACGCCGTCCTGCAGAAATGGAAACCAGACGCTGTCGTTCATCAGCAGAAGCGCTTCGATGTGCTCGATCCGATCCTGGAGCGACAGGATAACCTCCTGGTATGCTCCGAAGTCGTAACCGAAATTCGGCCGCTCGACGACATCGACCGTTACCGCTTTGAGCCGCTCACGGTCCACATCGCCGAGAGGCGCATTTGAGACCGCGATGACGCCATAGCCCGCGCTTGCGAGGTATCCAACGGTCGCAAACACACTCTCCGGGACGCCACCGGGCTGATAAAGTACGAAGATTGCGACCTTCGTCCCGCCGAGAATTGTGGACCGCTCAGAACCGAACAATACGGCACGCGACCGACGTGCCCGGACGACAGCTTCAAGCGGAGAGGTGAGCGCGCCGTGAAGCTGCCGCGCCAGTCGCCGGAGTTCTCGCCGCAGCTTCCATCCCTGCATATCTCGCATCGCTCCGTGCGTGGGGCAGCAAGTCGACCTGCGACATGAGCCACGGCCTCCGGTGGGCTCCGGATAGCATCAGGGAAGGTTTTGAAGCGGAGCGGCGCGGTTTTCCAGTCTTTTCCTCGCCATGCATCCGCAGTCGAGGACCGTCCCGAATTAAGGATTTACAGTGACGAGCCAAATCTTCGATAGAATATCCGTAGCGAGGTGGTGCAAGCGCATATCCGGAGATACCGCTCGCACCTGCAGTTCAAAGGCTCCTGGCCTCTTCGACAGCCTCCATACAGCCGGCCTCGTCTCCGGCCTGGAGCGCAGCCGTAGCACGCTCGAGAGCCGCTTCAGCCTCTGGTGACATGGCAGCCGAGCTGTCGCCTGTCTGACCCGGTGCTGCCTCATCCTGCTGCGCAGCAGCTTCTTGTCCGGAGGTCGCGATGCCGGACAAGTCCGTCTCGAGCGGCGTTTCGCTGCCATCCTTGACAACGGTGCCCTCGGCATTTGCCGTGTCCGCCCCACCTGCTCCGTCCGTGGCAGTCGCAGGCGCCTTGGCAGCGGTACTGCTTTCTTCGAGGGGGGCCAGGCTTCCGTCCTTGGAAATACCGCCTCCCTCAGGCTGAACCTCGCCCTGAAGCTGCGCCAGTTCTTCCTGACAATCGGCCCAAGCCGGAGCCGCCGCTGCACCGATGGTGCAGGCGGCGACCAGACATCCAATAGCTCCGATCTTCATCGTTTCTCTCCTCCATTGCGGCTCTACCTCGCCACAGAGGAAACCCTTGGACGATGCGCGTGTTCCTCTCGGAACGGCTGTCCGCAGTCAGTACGGCGACAGCCCGCCACCTAGCGCCACACGGACAGGCCGCAGAGCCTCGCGCGCCGGGTCGGATCAGTCGAGTGTGATGCGCACGGATGCACAATCCGGCCCGTTTTTGCGCGGCCAGAGCGGCGTTCCCGTCAAGACAGTGTCCAAGCTCTTCTCGCGCAGGCTGACCGCAACGCAGACGGTCCGCTGACCGTGCTTCCGTTCGAAGCCGAAAACCCCCTCCGGCGTCTCGAGCCGGTTGTAGGTCCCGTCGAGAAACAGCTCGGGATGCGAGCGCCTCGCCCGGAGCAGAGCCCGAGTGAGGTCGAGCTTCACCGAGTCCAGCGGCCGAGACAGCACCGACAGGTCCTCGAGCGCCTGCGCCCGCAGGTCGAAATCGACCGGACGGCGGTTGTCGGGATCGGTCAGGGCGTAGGACGCAAGCTCGCACCCCTGGTAGATGTCGGGGATACCGGGGATGGTCAGCTTCAGTGCGGTCTGTACCATCGACATCCGGTCGGCCTCGACAAGGATCGGGTCCACTTCCCGGGCATGGTGCGGGAAGTGCGCGGCGAGACGGCGCAGGTAGGTCTGCGCTGCCTCCTCGAGTTCAAGATCTGGCGCGGTCCAGAAGCTTTCCGTCTTGGCCTCGCGCAAAGCCTTCACGATGTGATCGGCGAGACGGTCGGCGAATTCGCCGTCCGCCTGGTCGATGGCGATGAATGTCTGGGCGACATACCAGACGAGGTTGTCGTTGATCCGCTCGGGAGCGAAACCGCGGCAGATTCGGTGCCAGGCCTCGAAGGCAGCAGGCTCGCGGGTAATGGCGGCGATGCGCATCCGCGCGTCCTCGCTGCGCTTGGTATCGTGCGAGGAGGTGAGCGACAGCCCGTGGGGCATGACCTGCGCACGCCGCTCCATCGCGCGGTGGAAGCCTTCGAAGCCGAGCGGATCGTCGTCCGGCTCGCCGCCGACCTCGTTGGCCGAAAGAAGTTTCACTTCCCGGTAAAAGGCCGTGTCCTCCTGGCTTTTTGCCACCGCCGCGCCCGTCACCTGCTGCATTCGCAGACGGAACCGGGCGGTCGCCGCACCGGGGCGGGTCAGCACGTCCACGAGAAACGGCAGCGCCCCAGGGTCCTGAAGGCGCTCGGCGGCGCGGTCCCCGGTACGCTGGACGAGCCTGACGTCGTCCTCCGTGATCGTCTCGGCGGTCATGTAGGTCCGATAGCGGGGGAAGGCGCCGATGAAGGCGAGAAGCGCCTCGCGCAGGTTCTCCGGGCCGAACTCGACACCCACGGGGTCGCCTGCCGCGATCTCGTGAAACTGGCGGTAGAGTTGCCACAGCTCGGCCGCAAGGTCGTGCGTCATAATCTGGCGGCGCGCAGTCCAGAGGGCATCCTCGACGGACTCGGTGCGTCCCGTCGCATCGAGGTACGTCGCCTCGATCCGCCCCAGTCCCTCGGCGTCCGTCAAGAGACGGTTCAGCGCCCTGGCGACGACATAGCCCGTCGTACCTTCGATAGGCCACTCGCGCGGCGGCATCTCGGTCCCGGAGAGGATCTTCTCCACCCAGATCGGCGTGTCGCCTACACGCTCGCGCAGCTGCCTGAGGTAACCGGTCGGGTCCGCAAGACCGTCGACGTGGTCGATACGGATGCCGTCCACGACGCCCTCGTCGACAAGCTCGAACAGCAGCCGGTGGGCGTCCTCGAACACCGCGGCATCCTCGACGCGCACGCCGATCAGTCCGGTGACGTTGAAGAAGCGGCGATGGCTGAGCGCGTCGCTTTCGGTGCGCCAGTGGACGAGCCGCCACGGCTGCTCGGCGTGGAGGTCGCGCAGGGCGTCTCGATCACCACCCCGCGCCTTGTCTAGAGAGGCCGTCTCTGCCAACGGCACACGCAGTCCGCCGGTGACGAGTACCGGCCCGTCGGGATCGTCGTCGATCGAAAAGCCGTCCCCCTCGCCCGCGAGGATGCTCTCGAACGGCGCGGTCAGCCAGGGCAGCCGGATGCGTTCTGCGGTGGGGTCGAGGTCGAAGTGGCCGGAATAGCGGCTTTCGGCGCCGTTGCGCAGCACGTCGCGCAACCAGGGAGTGGCGACGGAAAAGGCCATGTGGTTGGGCACGATATCAAGGACAAGGCCGAGGCCGTTCTCCTTGAGAACAGCGGAAAGCCTTCTCAGCCCGTCCCGGCCGCCAATCTCGGGGTCGATCTCGTTTGGATCGGTGATGTCGTAGCCGTGAGTTGATCCGGGCTGCGCGGTGAACAGAGGTGAGGCGTAAAGGTGGCTTACACCGAGACGCGCGAAATACGGTACGAGGCCGGCAGCACGGTCGAAGTCCATGCCGTTGCGGAATTGCAGGCGATAACACGCGGTGGGGAGAGTCATTCTGTCGCGTCCTCTGGGCGCGGACGTTCCTGCCGCATCAACGCGGCGGTGGCAGCGAACACGGGGTGGGTCTCGAGAGAGTCCAGGTCGGTCGGACTGCGCGGCCTCCAGTTCGGGTACTGGTCGAGCGTGCCGGGCAGGTTCGTCGGCACGGCGGGACCGACGAGGTCGGCCAGCCGCACGCCGACGAGGCGGCTCTTCGTGCGGGCAAGGAAGCGGTGACAGGCATCCAGCACCCCAAGGGGCATCTCGGCCGCGTCGACATCGATCTGCCCGCTCAGGACGCCCGCGCGACGAAGAGCGCGCAGCAGGTCGTCGCGCTCGGTCTTGCGATGAAGCGCATCCATGTCGGACCGTTCCTCGTCGACAAGCCCGTGCTCGCGCCGCCGCTCTACATCCTCTCCGCGCCACCAGGCCGACAGGACAGGCAGGTCGTGGGTCGAGATGCAGGCGAGCGCGGCCTCGGGATAGCGCGCGAGGCCCTTGAATCCCTTCTCCGTCTGCTCGAAGACGAGGATCCGGTAAGAGAGAATGTTCGCCGTCTCCATTGCGCGGCGAAAGCCCTTCGGCACGAAACCCAGGTCTTCGCCGATCACCACCGCCTCGTGCCGCTGGCTGAGGTCCGCGAGCACCTGCACCATGTCCTGGAACGGAAAGCGCAGGTGCGTGCCCTCGGCCGGGCTCGCACCCTCGGGAACGAGGAAGAGTTGCCAGAGCGCCATGGCATGGTCGATCCTGAGCGCCCCGGCGCTGCGGAGTTGCGCTTCGATCATGTCCCGGAAGGGGGCGAAATCGGCGGCACGCAAGGCGGTGGGCGATGGGGCGGCGAGGCCCCAGTTCTGGCCTTCGGTGGCGAACATGTCGGGCGGCGCGCCGACCGACAGCCCCGGAAGTGCCGCCGCCGCGCCCGACCAGGTGGCCGAGCCGTCGGGCGCCTCGCCGACGGCAAGGTCGAGGTAGAGGCCAATCCGCATTCCCGCCGCGCGGGCGGCGTCGGCGGCGGCTCCTATCTGCTCGCGTGCGATCATCTGAAGCCAGGTGTGGAAGCGGACCTCGTCGGCAAGCTCGACCTGCAAGGCGGCCACGGCATCGCTCTCGGGAACCTGCAGTGCCTCTTCCCAGTCTCGCCAGCCCGCGCCGCGTCCCTCCGCCACCATGCGGGCCGAGATCGCCTCGAACAACGCGTGCCTCGCAAGGGCCTCCCCCTCTCCGTCGGCGAAGGCTTCAAGCCCTTCGGTGCGGACACCAGCGTCAAAGGCCTCGCGCAGCGCGGACAGCTTGACCGCCACGAGGGCCGGGTAGTCCAGCAGATCCGCCTCGCGCCGAGTTGCGACCTCGTCGGTCGCCTCGAGGCCAAGCCTGTCGGGGGCGATGTAGAGCGGATTGAGAAAGCGGCGGTTCGACGGGAAGAAGGGGCTGCGCCGGTCCGGAGCCGCGAGGAACAGGGCGTGGACAGGGTTGATGCCAAGGAAATCGGCCCCGGCCCGGCCGGCGATCCCTGCAAGCATCTCGAGGTCGGAGAAGTCGCCGATCCCCCAGTTGCGGGACGAGCGGAGTTCATAGAGCTGGCAGAAGATGCCCCAGCCGGGCGATTGCGCGAGCGAAGGTGGCGTGTAACAGCGAGCGCCCTCGGGCACGCTCATGCGCCGCGGCGCGGGCAGCCCATGCGGCGGTCCGTCCGGGTCTTGCCCGAGACCGTCCAGGATCAGCCGCTTAGTCGCGTCCGGCACGGGTCGTTTGCCGTCGCCGAAGGGGTCGTCGTAAGCAAGCGTGACGCCATGGTGGCGCGCGAGCCGATCGAGCTGGGCACTCATGCGGACACCCGCAGCCAGTGCACTGCGCTTTTTGGCGCGCCAAGCTCCCCCACCTTGTGCAGTTCCGTGCCGTCCACCGCCGGCAACTCGCGCGGTGCGTCTGCGAAGTTGGCCCGCAACTGCAGCAACCCTCCGTCGAGCTGCCAGTCCACTGCAAGTGCTCCATCAGCGGCCGCCAGCAACCGCCCGGCGCCGCCACCCGTCCCGGCAAGGCGCGGCACGATTTCGGTATGGCGCAGGTGCAGCAACCGTTTCACCCGCTCCTGGGCGTCCTGCCCTGCCCTGCTGTCGCGCCGCGCCGGGTCGAGCGTCGAGGCGGCCATCGTCTGAGCCGAGATCGGATCGGGCACGTTGTCGAAGCCGACAAAGCCCCTGAATTCCTCGCGGCGCCCCTTGCGCACGGCCTCGCCAAGCTCGCCCTCGAAGCCGGCGAAGAAGCAGAACGGGCGGGTCTCTCCGTATTCCTCGCCCATGAACAGCATCGGGATGTGCGGCGACAACAAGAGGATCGCCGTCAGCGCCTCCAGCGTCTCCGGGTCGGTCAGCGTCGCAAGCCGCTCGCCGCGGGCGCGGTTGCCCGTCTGGTCGTGGTTCTGCAGGAAGTCCACGAAGGCCGTCGGCGGCAGGTGGGCGGAGGGCTCGCCCCGCCCGGTCTCGCCCTGAAAGGCAAACCCCTCCGCAAGTGAACGGCCCAGGAGGCCGAGAGGGTCGCCGGCATAGTCGCGGTAGTAACCCTCGCTCTCACCCGTGGCGAGAACGTGGGCGGCGTTGTGGAAATCGTCGTTCCATTCGCCCGAATGGAGCAGGATCTCGCCGTCCTGCCTGCGCTCGTGGAGGTGCGTGACGTTCCGGTTGTCCTCGGTCGTCAGATGCACCGGCCGGTCGAGACGCGCGCGCAACTCCTGCGCCAGCTCGACCAGCAGCTCGGGATTGGACGGGTCCTCGATCTGATCGATCGCATCGAGGCGCAGACCGTCGAAGCCGTATTCGGCGAGCCAGTAGAGGGCGTTCTCGATGAAGAAGCGGCGGACGGGGGGCTCGCGGTAGTCGATCCCCGCGCCCCAGGGCGTGTGCCGATGTTCGTCGAAGAAGCCTGGCGCGTAGGCGTGGAGGTAGTTCCCGTCGGGACCGAAGTGGTTGTAGACGACGTCGAGGAGAACCATCAGCCCACGCTCGTGCGCGGCGGCGACGAAGGCGGCGAGGTCGTCGGGCGTGCCATAGACCGGGTGCGGCGCATAGGGCAGCACCCCGTCATAGCCCCAGCCGCGTTCACCGCCGAACTGGGAAACCGGCAATAGCTCGATGGCGGTGATACCGAGAGCCGCAAGCCGGTCGAGCTCAGCCGCAGCGGCAGTGTAGGTCCCTGCCTGGGTGAAGGTGCCCACATGCAATTCGTAGATCACCGTCTCTTCCCAGGGGCGTCCCGCCCAGAATTCGCCCCGGCGTGGAGCGGTGACGAGGGACAGCCCGTGGACACCCTTCTGCTGGCGGCGCGCCGCCGGGTCGGGCACGACCAGCCCGTCGGAAAGGACAAAGCCGTAGGCATCGCCCTCCTCCGCCGGCCGTTCGAGCGCGAACCAACCATCGCCGACGGCCTCCATCGCGTGATCGCCACCGTTCAATCGCAGCAACAGCCGTTCCAGTCCCGGCGCCCAAAGCCGGAACCGCCACTTGCCTTCCCCGGACGGACCGGCACCCCATGTGTAGGCGATGTCAGCCACGGTCGGTTTCCAGCAGCATCAGCGTGCGGGCCGGCAGCTTGACCGTCGCGCCGGTGATGATGGTTTGCCCCGTCGGATCGGCCACGGCCTCGTAGGTGTCGACCAGCTGCTGCCAGTCCCGCTCATCCCCGCCTGGAAGGACGAAATCGAGATCGCCATCACTCGCGTTCAGCAGCATCAGAAGAAACGTCTCACGCTCGTGCAGAAGCAGGCCGACAGACCGGCTGATCCCGTTGTCCCAGTCGCTGTCCTCCATCTGCTGGCCGTCAGGGCGCAGCCACCTGGCAAAGCGGTTGTGCCGCGCGTCGGGTCCGGAGTGCAGGTAGCGATCGGCGAGGAAGAGACCGCGGCTTTTCCGGATGCGGATCAGGCCGCGGACAAAAGCCTCGAAGTCGCGGTCTCGTTCGGAGGTGTCCCAGTCGAACCAGTTCATTTCGCCCGGCTGGCAGTAGGAGTTGTTGTTGCCGCCCTGGCTTCGCCCGCGCTCGTCGCCCATCAGCAGCATCGGCGTTCCCTGGCTGAACAGGAGCGTCGCCATCAGGTTGCGCCGCTGACGGTCGCGCAGGGCGATGATGTCGGGGTCGTCTGTCTCGCCCTCGACACCGCAGTTCCAACTGAGGTTGTGGGAATGGCCGTCGCGGTTGTCCTCGCCATTCGCCTCGTTGTGCTTCTCGTTGTAGGAAACGAGGTCCATCAGCGTGAACCCGTCGTGCGCGGTGATGAAATTCATGCTCGCCCACGGGCGGCGCCCGTCGTGCGAGAAAGTGTCGGCCGAACCGAGAAGGCCATTGGCGATCTTGGGCAGCATGCCCTCGTCGCCCTTCCAGTAGGCGCGGGTGGTGTCGCGGTAACGGTCGTTCCATTCCGACCAGCCCGGGGGAAAGTTGCCCACCTGATAGCCGTTCGGGCCGGTGTCCCAGGGCTCGGCGATAAGCTTCACGCCGGCCAGGATCGGGTCCTGTCGCACTGCCTCGAGAAAGATCGCATGCTCGCTGTAGTGGTCGCGGTCGCGGCCCAGAGTCGTCGCGAGGTCGAAGCGGAAGCCGTCGACATGGCACACTTCGACCCAGTACCGCAGCGAGTCCATGACCATCTGAAGCACGCGCGAATTCCGCAGGTTCAGCGAGTTGCCGCAGCCGGTGGTATCGAAATAGTGACGCGGATCGTCGGCCAGCGTGTAGTAGGACGCGTTGTCGATCCCGCGGAAAGACATGGTCGGCCCACGCTCGGACCCTTCGGCGGTGTGGTTGTAGACGACATCCATGATGATCTCGATGCCCGCCTCGTGCAGTCGGCGGACCATCAGCTTGAATTCGTGCAGGCTGCCGTCCGTCGTGAGGTAGCGGGGAGCCGGGGCGAAGAAGCCGAGTGTCTGGTAGCCCCACCAATTGACGAGGTTCTTCTCGGTCAGGTGGCCCTCGTCATAGAAGGCCTGGACCGGCAGCAATTCCAGCGAGGTGACGCCGAGCTTGACGAGGTGGTCGATCACGCGAGGATCGGCAAGTCCCTCGAAGGTGCCGCGCAGGGGCCGTTCAATGTCCGGATGGCCCATCGTCATGCCGCCCACATGTGCCTCGTAGACGATCGTGCGACCCCACGGCACGCCGGGCCGGATGTCCCCGCCCCACGTATGGGCTCCATCGACGACGACGCACTTTGGCATCACGAACGCGCTGTCGCGGCGGTCGAACGACAGGTCTGCCTTGTCGTGGCCCAGACGGTAGCCGAACAGGGACTCGTGCCAGCGCAGGTCGCCCTTATGCTGGAGGGCATAGGGGTCGAGCAAAAGCTTGTTCGGGTTGAAACGGTGTCCTGCCTCGGGCGCGTAGGGACCGTGAACGCGATAGCCGTAAAGCTGTCCGGGTCGGACGTCGGGCAGGTAACCGTGCCAGACCTGGTGGGTGAACTCGGGCAGCTCGATGCGCTCGATCTCGCGGCGACCACGGTTGTCGAACAGGCAGAGTTCGACCTTTTCCGCATGGGCCGAAAAGAGAGCGAAATTGGTGCCGGAGCCGTCCCACGTCGCGCCAAGCGGGACGTCCGACCCCGCAAGGACCGGACGTTTGGTGATCGCTGCGGGAGCGTTCATGGTCGAGGTACTCCGAATAGTGGAAGACCGTAAAGAGTAGCGTCAAAAGACGGACGGTCTAGACCGTCCGACCATGTTTCCCAGGGGCGGCACTTTGTACAATCAGCGCTTGGGAAAGCCGTACCCAGCTCTTACGGCCTTCGTGCGCTGTCCGCTCAGGCGAACCTGAGCTGCAAATGACCAGTCAGGTTCGAGCCCTTGCCCAAAGCGCAGCCGCCAGGAATACGGCAGGCTGCAAACTCAGGCCTTCGACTGCCTGCGCTTCTTTTCACTTCCACCGGACGCAGTCGAGGAACGGGCTTTGGGCGTCTCGGATTGCTTTTCGCCTTCGGACAACTCCTGTTCGGCACGCTTCCAATGTTCGTCGTGCTTCCCATCGGGGCGGCCTTCGGACTCCCAGATCCCATGCGCGCGTTCTTCAACTTTCTTGGATCGATCTTCCTGCATCCTTTGGACCTCCTGAAATACATCGTGACTTGTCACGGGAAAACGACGCTCAGGTCGCTCGGTTCCGTCATTTCGGAACATCCCGGACAGGCACGGACGCCACCACGCCGGGAATGCCGCGCTAGCCAGGCAGGGTGTTCCGGCGGAGATAGGTAAGCCCCGGGACAGGCCTCAGGGTATTATCTCGACACCCTCGACACAGAAGCGCGCGATCAGCCGTAGCTTAAGACCACCATAGCGCTTGTGGTCATCCTCCGGATAGGTACGATGACCGGACGTGCGATACAGACAGGCGCGCCCCCGGGCGACGAGAAGGTCTGATTGCGCTCCAATGGGAGGAGATACCATGACCAACAAGACATACGACCGTCGCTCGTTTCTGAAAAAGAGCGCACTTGCCGGAACCGCCGCGACCGGAGCCATGCTGGCCGCCCCGGCGGTGCTGGCGCAATCGCCGCTGGTCGTCAAAATGCAGACGTCCTGGCCGGCATCCGACATCTGGGACGAATTCGCCAAGGATTACGCGATGCGCGTGGACGAAATGTCCGCCGGTCGCCTCAAGGTGGACGTGCTTCCGGCCGGTGCGGTCGTGGGCGCGTTCCAGGTGCTCGATGCCGTCAACGACGGCGTTCTCGATGCCGCGCATTCGGTGCCGGTCTACTGGTATGGAAAGAACAAGGCCGCGTCGCTCTTCGGCACCGGTCCCGTATTCGGCGGCTCGGCCACCACGATGCTCAGCTGGTTCTACGAAGGCGGCGGACAGGAGCTTTATCGCGAGCTGACCCAGGACATCATGGGTCTCGACGTGGTCGGCTACCTAGGCTTCCCGATGTTCGCGCAGCCGTTCGGCTGGTTCAAGGGAGAGGTGAACACCGTCGCCGACCTGCAGGGCTTCAAGTACCGTACCGTCGGACTTGCGGCCGATCTGATGGCCAAGCTCGGCATGTCCGTCGCCCAGCTTCCGGGCGGCGAGATCGTTCCGGCGATGGAACGGGGCGTCATCGACGCCTTCGAGTTCAACAACCCGACCTCGGACCGCCGCTTCGGCGCCCAGGACGTGGCGAAGAACTACTATCTCTCCTCCTACCACCAGGCGTCCGAAAGCTTCGAGTTCCTGTTCTCGCGCACCTTCCTCGAAGATCTGGAGCCCGACCTTCAGGCGATCCTGAAATACAGCGTCGAGGCCGCTTCGACCGCGAACACCGCGAAAGCCATGAAGCAGTATTCGACCGACCTGGCCGAACTACAGGCAGGCGGCGTGAACGTGCGCAGGACGTCGAAGGAGATCCTCGACGCCCAGCTCGCCGCATGGGACGAACTGATCACCGAGCTTGAGCAGGACGAATTCATGAAGCGCACGCTCGACAGCCAGCGCGAGTGGGTGGAGCGTGTTGCCTACTACGAGCTGATGAACGCTCCCGACTACGCCCTCGCCTTCGAGCACTACTTCCCGGGCAAGCTCGCCCTCTGATAAGAGGGGTTGGGGAAACTGCCCCGGCGCGACAACGCGCCGGGGTCAGTGATGCGGGCAGGAGGTGCACTTGATCGGATTCATTCGCTTTGCCGACAGCTTGTCGGCGTGGTTCGGCAAGGCCTTCGCCTGGCTGATCGTCCTTATGGCGGTCGGCACCGGATATGAAGTCTTCGTCCGATATGTGCTGAACGACCCCACCGCCTGGGCGCTGGATGTATCCTTCATCATGTACGGAACGCTGTTCATGATGGGCGGCGCCTACACGCTGTCGCGCGGCGGTCACGTGCGAGGCGACTTCCTCTATCGCCTGTGGCAGCCGAGGACGCAGGCAAAGCTCGACCTCGTCCTTTATTTCCTCTTCTTCTTCCCTGGGGTGCTCGCCCTGATCTTCTCCGGCTGGAAATATGCGGCGCGGTCCTGGCAATACGGCGAGGTCAGCATCAACAGTCCGGCCGGCGTGCCGATCTACCAATTCAAGACCGTGATCGTCGCGGCGGGAATCCTGCTGTTCATTCAGGGGATCGCTCAAGTCTGCCGATGCCTGATCGCGATCCGCACGAACGTCTGGATCGAGGCCGAGGAAGACGTCTTCGAAACCGAAGATCTGCTTATCAGGAAGGCCAACGAGGCCGAAAAGGGCTCGCATCCATGACCGACCCGCAAATCGCCCTGGTAATGCTGGGGCTGTTCATCGTCTTCGTCTTCCTGGGGTTCCCTATCGCCTTCACCCTGATGGCGATGGGGATAGGTTTCGGCTACTTCGCCTACTACGACGAAGGCAGAATGTGGCGGACCTTCGACCGCCTGGACGAGACGGCCAGCTATTGGGACTCCTGGACCACCTGGCTGGAGGGGTTCGCGAACAACAGAATTTTCGACCTCTTCGTCAACCAGACCTATACGGTCATGTCGAACGAGGTGCTGACGGCGGTGCCGCTGTTCCTCTTCATGGGCTACATCGTCGAGAGGTCGAACATCGTCGACCGGCTGTTCTCGACCCTGAACGTCGCCTCGAAGAACGTCCCGGGCTCGATGGGGGTCGCTGCGCTGATCACCTGCGCCCTGTTCGCGACCGCCACGGGCATCGTGGGCGCGGTCGTCACGCTGATGGGACTTCTGGCGCTGCCGCAGATGCTGAAGGCGCGCTATGATCCTTCGTTCGCCAGCGGGATCATCTGCGCCGGCGGAACCCTGGGCATCCTGATCCCGCCGTCGATCATGCTGATCGTCTATGCGGCGGCGTCGGGCGTCTCGATCGTTCGGCTCTATGCGGCAGCGCTGCTTCCGGGCCTTACCCTCGTCGGCCTTTACCTGATCTACGTGATCGGACGGTCGATCCTTCAGCCTTCGGTGGCACCACGCCCGACCGACGAAGAAGTCCCGGACGTCCCTGCCCGCCAGCTCATCGTCATGATCCTGACGTCGTTCCTTCCTCTCGCGTTCCTCATCCTAGCGGTGCTGGGCTCGATCCTGTTCGGACTGGCGACACCGACCGAGGCCGCCTCCATCGGGGCCCTTGGCGGCATATTCCTGGCCTTCATCTACCGGGCGATGACGTGGCAGCGCATGCGCGAGAGCGTCTACCTCACGGTGCGCACAACGGCGATGGTGTGCTGGCTGTTCGTGGGATCCTACACCTTCTCGGCAGTCTTCTCATACCTCGGCGGCGAGCAGGTAATCTCGGAGTTCGTGCAGTCGCTGAACCTTTCGCCGCTGATGTTCCTGATCCTCGCGCAGATCATCATCTTCCTTCTCGGATGGCCGCTGGAGTGGTCGGAGATCATCATCATCTTCGTCCCCATCTTCCTGCCGCTTCTCGCGATCTTCGAGGTCGATCCGCTGTTCTTCGGCATCCTCGTCGCGCTGAACCTGCAGACCAGTTTCCTGACTCCACCGATGGCGATGTCGGCCTACTACCTCAAGGGCATCGCTCCGCCCGAGGTTCGGCTCACGCAGATCTTCAAGGGTGTCATGCCCTTCCTGGTCTGCGTCTTCATCTCGATGATCCTGATGTATGTCTTCCCGCAGATCGTCTTCTATCTGCCGGAACTCTTCTATGGCCGGTAAGGCCGCGAAGTCCGAAAGCCTGCTGTCGCTCGGCGCCGTCGTCCTGCGGGACCGGCTGGCGTCCGGCGCGCTGGACGCGATCACGCTCGTCGAGGCCTGCATCGCAAGGATCGAGGCGCGGGAACCCGAGATCGGCGCCTGGGCCTGGTTCGACCCCGAACTGGCCCGCCATCAGGCCAAAACGATGGACGCTCTCCGTCGGACCGGCCGGCCGCTCGGGGCGCTGCACGGACTGCCGGTCGGCCTGAAGGACATCATCGACACCGCGAGAATTCCGACCGAGAACGGAGCTGCGCTCGACGCCGGTCGCGTGCCGCGCAAGGACGCGCATATCGTCGAGCGGCTGAAGTCGGCAGGCGCGATCATCCTGGGCAAGACGGTCACGACCGAACTGGCCTTCACCCACCCGGCACGGACCCGCAATCCGCACAATCCGGCCCATACGCCCGGAGGATCCTCCGCGGGCTCGGCGGCGGCGGTCGGCGACGGCATGGTCCCGCTGGCCGTCGGCACGCAGACCGGGGGCTCCTGCATCCGTCCCGCCTCGTATTGCGGCGTCACCGGGTTCATGCCCACCTTCGGGTCGATCTCGCGGCGCGGTGTGCTGATGCAGTCGCACACGCTGGACACCGTGGGCGTATTCGCTGCCGACCCTCTCGGCGCGGCCATGCTCGCCGATGTCCTCTTCGGATACGATTCCGCCGACCCCGCCAGTGCGCCTGCCGCCTTTCCGGCGCTGGAGCGCACGGCCATGACCGAGCCGGTCATGCCGCCTGTGTTCGCCATCGTCCGGCCTCCGGGCTGGGAAGGCGCGCACGAGGACATGAAGGACGGCCTCGCCGCTCTGGAGGAGGATTTGGGCGAACAGGCGTTCAGCGTCGAACTTCCCGAGGTCTTCGACGACGCAGCAGAGATCAGGCTGCGGGTCAACCAGGCCGAGATGTCCCGCTATTATCACCGCTACGAACGCGAGGGCGCCGACCTTCTGGGGGACGAGACGCGGGACGCGATCCGCAAGGGAGCCGTCATCCCCGTGCGCGACTACCTTGCCGCGCTCGACTGGCCGGACATCCTGTACGCCGCCATCGAGGCTATTCTCGAGCGCTGCGACGCGATACTCTGTCCGGCGGCGACCGGCCCGGCGCCCGAGGGTCTCGAAAGCACGGGCGATGCGATCTTCAACGGCCTCTGGACGCTTTGCGGCACGCCCGCAGTGACGATACCCATCATGACCGCAAGCAACGGGCTGCCCATGGGGGTCCAGCTTGTCGGGGGCCGAGGCAACGATGCGCGGCTGTTACGCACGGCAAGATGGCTCTATGATCGGATGGATGGCTGAAGGGATGGACCGCAGATGAACAAGCTACTCGCATTTATCGCCTTCGCGACCTTCGCGGCGTTCGTCCTGATCCTGGCGGTCGAAGTCCCGAGCCCCGACCTTGTTGCGATCATCGTCCTGACGCTGGTCCTGGTCGCCTATGACTTCGTGACCGCGAACCGTGGGAAACGGGACTAGACGTCAGAACTGGTATCGCGTTTCGACCTGATCTCGGTCTTGCGCAAGGGTCCCTTCTTGCGCCCCTCAGGCATTCCGTCCTCGCCATCAGGTGCTTTGGGGTTGGCCTCCAGACGCGCCCCCGACAGTTGCCGAAAGGAAAAATCGCATGGTAGACGATACGGCTCTCGTGGACGCGGACGTCCTTCGCGGCCGCATGGCCGAGCGGCTGGAACAGGCCGGACTCGAGGCCGGGATGGCGCAGGATACGGCGACGATCCTCGCCGAAGCAGACCTGTTGGGTCACCGCACACACGGGATCGCGCTTCTGAAGATGTACCTCGACTGCATTCGGGACGGCACGATGGCGTCGTCCGGCGCACCCGATGTCCTGTCGAAGCGCGGCGCCGCGCAGCTCTGGGACGGCAAGCGCCTTCCTGGTGCCTGGCTGACGCTTAAGGCCATAGCAGAGGCCGAGACGATGGCGCGCACCCATGGCACCGGCACCATCGTGATCCGGCGAAGCTTTCACATCGCCTGCCTTGCCGCCTACCTCGAACCCGTGGCGAGGCGGGGGATGATCCTTCAACTGCAGACCTCGGCGCCGCAATCGGCGACCGTGGCGCCCGCGGGCGGTACATCGGCGGTCCTTTCGCCCAGCCCGATCGCCATCGGCTATCCGACGGACGACCAGCCGATCCTCATCGACATCTCGACCTCGGTCACGTCGAACAGCCTCGTGCGCCAACTGGCGCGCGAGGGGCGGTCGCTTCCGCACCCTTGGGTGATCCGCGAGGACGGGAAGGCGACGACCGATCCGCAGGAGAGCGAGGTGATCCTCCCGCTCGGCGGTCTCGACGCCGGTCACAAGGGCTATGCCATGGGACTGATGGTCGAAGCCCTGACCTCGGGCCTCGCCGGCAAGGGCCGGGCCGACGAGACGTCTTTCCTCGGCGCAAACGTCTTCGTTCAGGTCATCGACCCCGAGGCCTTCGGCGGCCTCGACGCGCTTGGCGGGGTGATGGGACACGTCTCGGACCTCTGCCGCACCGCCCGGCCGATCGACCCGGCGAACCCGGTGCGCCTGCCGGGCGAGGCGGCGTTGGCCCGAAAGGCGCGCCAGCTGAAGGACGGCGTCACGGTCGATGCAGCACTATGGGCGATGCATTCGGGCTGATGCCTGCCTCAGGCGCGGATGATGCGCCGAACGAAAGCACCTCTCCGAGAGCTTCGAGATGGAGAAAGCGCCACGCCTGACCGAGACGCACCGCTGATCGACGGACCCGGCCTCAGCGCGACTGCGCGGGAAGGTCGTGCACAGGCGTCAGAAGCGGCTTGCCGGCGAAGTGTGCTGCCAGGTTGTCGACGACGAGTTGCGCCATGGCGTCACGCGTCTCCTCGGTGCCGCTGGCGTGATGCGGATAGAGCGTCACGTTCGGAAGGGAGGACAGTGCCGGATCGACATGGGGTTCGTTCCAGAAGACGTCCAGCGCCGCCGAACCCAGTTTGCCACTGGTAAGCGCTTCAATGAGGGCAGGTTCGTCGACGACGCTTCCCCGCGCCACGTTGACCAGCGTCCCCTCTGGTCCAAGCGCCTCCAGCACCGGGCCGTCGATCATGTTGTCCGTCTCGGCGCCGCCCGGCACCACCACGGCAAGGATATCGGACCATTCCGCCAGATCGCGGACCTGTGGGAAGTACCGATAGGTTCCCGGCTTCCGGCTTCGCGAGGTATAGCCGATCTCAAGACCCAGCGGTTCGAAACGCGCCGCGATGGCCCGCCCGATGTTACCGAGGCCGACGATCCCCGCCTTCTTGCCGCGCATGGTGGACAGAAGCGGATACATGCCCTTCCGTCCCCAGTCCCCCCGTTCGACGTAAGCGTGCGCGCGCACGAGGTGTCGGCGAGCGGCAATCGTCAGCATCAGCGCAGTGTCGGCCACATCGTCCAGCAGGGCTGCCGAGGTGTTGGTGAAGGCGATCCCGCGCTCCCTCAGGGCATCCACGTCGATGGGTTCGAACCCGGCCGAGGAACAGGCGACGATCTCGACCTTCGGCAGGTGCTGCAAGTCGTTTTTGGTCAGTGGAGCATGGCCATTGGTGGCGATGCCCACGCAGCGAGGTCCGAATTCGGCAAGGAACGCGTCACGGTCTGCGGCTTCGTCGTAGCGATGCAGGGTGTAGGCTGCTTCGAGCTGCGTCATGGCGATCGGCCGCAGCCAGTGCATCACGAGAATGTCGCGCTTGGGCACCGTCACGCCTCCCTCCGAAGCTCGCGCACGGCACGCCGCTCGGCCTGAACCTCGGGATCCGGGTGCAGGCTGGCGGCGATGAGGCTCCGCGTATAGTCGGCCTGCGGCGCTTCGAAGATCTGCCTGACCGGCCCCTGTTCGACGATGCGCCCGGCCTGCATAACGACGACCCGGTGCGCGAAGTCGCGCACAAGGGGCAGGTCGTGTGCGATGAACAGATAGCTGAGGTGCAGCCGCTCCTGAAGCCCGCGCAACAAGCGGATAACCTGCGCCTGGATCGACACGTCCAGCGCCGAAACCGCCTCGTCGCAGATGATCAGCTTCGGCTCCAACGCCAGCGCCCGTGCGATGGCGATACGCTGCCGCTGGCCGCCCGAGAACTGGTGCGGGTAACGCCGCATATGGCTGGCGTCGAGCCCGACCTGTTCCAGAAGCTCGCGCACCCTGCCCTGCCAGCGATCCTTCGGCAGGATATCTCGATGGATCGCGAAGGCCTCGGACACGATCTGATAGACCGACATGCGCGGATTGAGCGACTGCGTGGGGTCCTGGAACACCATCTGGATGTCCCGGCGAAGCTCGAACAGCTCCTTCGGCGGCATCGTCACCAGGTCTCGGCTGTCGTAGAAGGCCGCGCCCGACGTGGGCTCGATCAGGCGCAGAAGCGCCTTCGCCAGCGTCGACTTGCCCGAGCCGGACTCTCCCACGATGGCGACCGTCTCGCCCGGAAGGACGGTGAACGTCGCCTCGTCGAGCGCGAGGAAATCCCCGAAGCGCTTCGAGATGCCCTGCACGTCGAGAAGGGGCCTGATGCCGGTTCCCAGAGACGCCGCCATGCCGCCCGTCCCCGGAACGGCCGAGATCAGTTTCTTCGTATAGGGGTGGTGCGGGTTGCGGTAGACCTCGGCGGCGCTGCCGGTCTCGACGATCTCGCCCGAGTTCATCACGACGACGCGGTCGGCCACCTCGGCCACGACGCCAAGGTCGTGGGTGATGAGAAGGAGACCCATTCCGGTCTCTTTCTGAAGCTCCTCCAGCAGCGCCAGGATCTGCGCCTGCACCGTCACGTCGAGCGCGGTCGTGGGTTCGTCGGCAATCAGGATGTCGGGCTTCAGCGCAAGCGCCATCGCGATCATCAGCCGCTGCCGCTGACCGCCCGAGAACTGGTGCGGATAGGCGTCGATCTTGGTCCCGAAGTCGGGGATACCGACCCTCTCCATCAGCTCGAGCGTCCGCGCCCGCGCATCGGCCTTCGACACGCCGTGTGTCGTCATCGTCTCCATGATCTGGAAGCCGACGGTATAGACCGGGTTCAGGTGGCTGAGCGGGTCCTGGAAGATCATCGCGATCCGCTTGCCGTTGAGCTGACGCCGCTGCTCGTCGGACATTTTCAGGACGTCCCGGCCCTCGAACAGGACCTCGCCCGAGTCGATATCGCCCGGCGGGCAATCGATCAGGTTCATGATGGCACTGGCCGACACCGACTTGCCCGATCCGCTTTCGCCGAGGATCGCCAGCGTCTCGCCTCGGTCGAGGTGCCACGAGACATTCCGCACGGCATGGACCGCGCCCTGCGCGGTATGGAAGTCGACCGAAAGGCCGCGAACCTCGAGCAGGTGGCCGGCCATCATTTCTTCCTCGGCGTCGTTTCGAGCCGCCACCGCTGCACCGGGTCCAGCGCCGTGCGCATCCAGTTCGACAGCAGGTTCAGCGACAGCGTCGTCAGGATGATCGCCATGCCCGGCCAGAACGACAGCCACCAGGCCGTGGTGAGATAAGGCCGGCCCTGCGCCACCATCATGCCCCAGGTGATCTCGGGCGGCTGGATGCCAATGCCGAGAAAGGACAACGACGATTCCGCGAGCATGACGAAAGCGAAGTCGAGCGTGGCGATGGTAACGAGAGTCGGGAAGACGATTGGCAGGATGTGGCGGAACACGATGCGCCCCGTCGAGGCTCCCATGACCTGTGCGGCCTGGACGAACATGCGCTCGCGCACCTCCAGCACCTCGGCGCGCGAGGTCCGGAGGTAGACGGGGATGCGGGTGATCGCGAGCACGATGATCAGGTTCGTGACCGAGGGCGCGAGCATGTAGAGAACGATGACGGCCAGAAGCAGCGACGGGAACGACATGATGACGTCCGCCAGGCGCATGATGACTTGGCTGACCCGCGTCGAGGTATAGCCCGCGATCAGCCCGAGCGTCGTGCCGATCAGCAGCGAACAGACCACCGCGCCGGCCGCGACCATGATCGTGTTCTGCGCCGCGACGATGATGCGCGCCAGAAGCGGCCGGCCAAGGGCGTCGCCGCCCAGCCAGAAGATCCAGTCCTTCGAGAAGTCGAACGGCGCCGCGTTCCGGCCGCGCAGATTCTGCTTGGTCGCGATGTCCTCGAAGAGGGCCGGACCGAAGATCGCGCAGAACACGATGAAGACAAGGAAGACGGACGCGGCCAATGCCACCTTGTCGCGCCAGAGCATCCGCAGGACCTGCATTACGGGATGCGGCGGTGCGGGGATCGCGACGGTGTCGGAGAGGGACATGGGCCTAGTACCGGATGCGCGGGTCGAGCACCGCGTAGAAAATGTCGATCAGGATGTTCATCAGGAAGATCGCGACCGCCGTCACGAAGATCGCCGCGAGGACGACGGTGAAGTCGCGCTGAAGGATCGAGTCGATCATCAGCTTGCCGACACCCGGGAAGCCGAAGATCGTCTCGACGATCACCGCGCCGTTCAGAAGCCCTGCCGCTTGGTCGCCGATCACCGTGATGACGGGCAGCATCGCGTTCCGCAGGGCGTGGACGAAGATGATGGGGCGGTTCCGCACCCCCTTGGCGCGGGCCGTCTTGACGTAGGCCGAGCTCAACGTCGAGATCATCGACCCCCGCACCACCTGAAGGATCAGGCCGAACGGCCGGATGAACAGGACCGAGACGGGCAGGATCCAGTGCCACACGGTCCCCGTCCCCGAGGTCGGCACCCACCCGAGCGACACCGAGAAGACGACGATGGCGACGATGGCGATCCAGAAATCGGGTGCGCTGGCGCCGATCAACGAGAAGAACGTGGCAATGCGGTCGAAGATGCCTCCGACGCGGAAGGCGGCGAGCGATCCCACGACGATCGCGGCGACGGTGACCAGCGTCATGGTGATGAGCGCCAGCCACAGCGTCCACTGGAAGGCGCGCAGGACGGCGTCGAGCGCGGGCTCGCCGCGCCGGACCGACATGCCGAAGTCGAAACGGATGAGGTCGCCGGCGTAACGGAAGAACTGGACGATCAGCGGATCGTTGAGGCCGTTTATCTCGCGAAAGCGCTCGCGGCTTTCCAGCGAGGCATCGACCGGCAGGTAGAGGTTGGTCGGATCACCCGTCAATCGCGACAGGAAGAAAACGAGGATCACGAGGCCGATAAGGGAGATGGCACTGGCGACGGCACGTTTTCCAAGGAAGGATAGCATGGCTGCCCCCGGTTCCGGCGTTCCGGGGGCGGCAGGACGCCGCCCCCGGTGCTGGCGTCACTTGAACTTGATCTGCGACAGTTGCAGCTCGGAGTTCGTGCGGATCGTCGGCTCGAAGTCGAGCTTGTCGCTGACCCGGGTGAAGCCCACCATGTGCCAGAGGAAGACGTCCGCCACGACATCGTTGAAGATGTAAGCGAATGTGTCCTTCCAGAGCGCCTCGCGTTCGTCACCCGTGGCCGCCGTCGCGGCGGCGATCATCTCGTCGAGCTTCGGATCGGAGATACCCGACTGCACGCCGTCCGAGGCGTACTTGAAGAACATCGAGAAGACCGGGTCGCCGTTGGCGTTGTCGTGCTGTGCGTTGACCATGATCGGCCCTTTGCCCTCGACGAAGGGCTTCGAGTAGTACTCGTTCCACTCCGCCGTCTCGACCATGTTCAGCGTGACGTTGAAGCCCGCGTCCTGCCACATGGCGACCAGCGCCTCCATCGTCTCGGTGACGTTGGCATAGTTCTCCAGCCGTCCGATCACGAGGATCTCGGTGTCGACCGGAACGCCGTCCGCCTTGGCCTCCTCGAGCAGCGCCTTGGCCTTTTCGAGGTCATAGGGATAGGGCTGGAGGTCGGTGTTGTAGCCGATGGTCGACGGCGGGACCATGCCGGTGGCCAGAAGCGTGCCGTTGGCGAGGATGGTGCCGACGAAGGCTTCCTTGTCCACGGCGTAGTTCAGCGCCTGCCGCACCCGCACGTCGTCGAGCGGCGGGGTCGCCGTTTCGAGACGCATGTAGACGGTCTCCGAGTTCGGGTAGCTGTAGTCGGTCGCCTCATTGGTGGCGTCCTGCACCGCGATGTTCGGTGCGATATCGGCTTCGCCGGCCTCGACCATCGCCGCGCGGACAGCACTTTCCGAGCGGAAAAGGTAGGTCGCGTTCTTGATGGTCGGAGCTTCGCCCCAATAGTCGTCGCGGACGGAAAGCTTGATGTTCTCGCCGCGATTGTATTCGTCGAAGGTATAGGGCCCGGTGCCGATCGGCTGATCGACGAAGGCGTCGGGATTGGCTTCCGACGGCAGCACCGTCAGGGTCGACATCAGCAGCGGCAGGATCGGCTGCGCCGGGTCCGACGTGATCTCGATGGTGGTATCGTCGATCACGTTCGTCGTCAGCGTCATGCCGCCATAGTACTTGGCGCCGATTTCGCAGACGAACTTGTCGGACTTGTTCCGCTCGAGCGAGAACACGACGTCTCCCGCGTCGAAGGCGGTGCCGTCCGAGAAGGTCACGCCCTCACGCAGGTTGAAGCGCCATGTGCCGTTGCCCATGTCCTCCCAGCTTTCCGCCAGGCGAGGTTCGAGCCCGGTGCCGGGCACCAGCTCGGTCAGCGTCTCGGAGACGTTCTGCAGGATGACGCGTCCGATGTTCGACTTGGATGCCATGCAGGGCTCGACGTTTTCGAGCTCCTCCGAAAGCACGATGGTGACGGAGTCCTGCGCATGGGCCGCAAAACCTGCGGTCGTGGCCATCAGGATCGCGGCAACACGAGTAAATCTTTGGGTCATCTGGTTCCTCCCTTGTCCAAAGTGTCGGCTGCTTGTCCTCCCGCCGCCGTCACCGTCCGGTGCCATTTCTGGTTCCGATCGGCCTCGACTGTACGGGCGGCGCTCTTGATTGTCATTCCAATCTTGGATTGAAATGATACAAGACTTGTATCGCTGATCGACCGGAGGCACGCATGGCGACCGGCCATTTCGAATTCTTCCAGCTTCGGTGTTTCGTCGCCGTCGCCGAGGAGCTGAACTTCAGCCGCGCGGCCGAGCGTATGAACATGACACAGCCGCCACTGTCGCGGCAGATCAAGCTTCTCGAGCACGCGCTCGGCCTTCAGCTTTTCGAGCGGACGAACCGCCAGGTCAGCCTGACGCAGGCAGGCGCGACGTTTCTCGTCAACGCCACGGACATCCTGCAACGGGCGGAATACGCCGCGCTGTCGGCGAAGCAGGCCGAGCGGGGCGAGGTGGGCGCCATCGCCATGGGTTTCGTGCCGTCGGCCGCGCTCGAATTCGTCCCCCGCATCGTCAGCGCGCTGCACAAGGCGCTGCCCGGGGTGACGTTCAACCCGACCGAGATGATGAGCTACGAGATCGTCGAGGCCCTGAACAGCGGCCAGATCGATCTGGGCCTCACCCGCTCGTCCGGCCGCCAGACCGACCTCGAAAGCGTCCGCGTCATCAGCGAAACCTTCGTCCTGGCGACGCCCTCGGGCCATCCCCTTGCGAAAAAGGACCGCCCGAGCCTCGCGGACCTCGACGGCCTCGACTTCGTCGCCTACTCGACCGAGCGCGGCGGCTTCGTGCGCGAGATGCAGAACGCTCTCTTCGCCGGCGCGGACGTGTCGCCGCGCGTGGCGCTCGACGTCAGCCAGACGCATTCCGTCGTCGCTCTGGTCAATCGCGGCATCGGCGTAGCCTTCGTGCCGAGTTCGACGCAGGCGATGCGGATGGCGAATGTCGTCTATCGCCCCGTCGATTTGCCGGACTGGTTCCGCTCCGAGCTTTACCTCATCGCCGGGCACAGGCGCCGCGCCGCGCTTCATACTCGGGTGCGGGACATCATCCTCGATGCGCTCGGCGCCTACGCGCCTCATGTGCCGGACTAGGCTCATATTTCTCGGTCCCGCCTGTTGCGCGCGCTGCGCGCCATCAGAAGGGTCGCCGCGAAGATCACGCTGCCGCCGATCCACGTCGTCACCGGCACGGTCTGCCCGAACAGCGCGAAGGCAAGGCCAGCGACGATCGGAAGACGCAGGAAGTCGATTGGGACGAGAAGCGACGCCTCGGCCAGCGAGAAGGCCCGCGTGACCAGCGCCATGTTGATGGCGCCCAGGACGCCCTGAATCGACAGAAGCATCCATTCGACCGCCGTCGGCGTTGCCCAGACGAAGGCTGCGGGCACGATGGCGATGGGGACCGTCACCAGAAGGTTCCATGCGACCAGCGTTTCGGTCCTGTCGCGTCCCGACATGGGCTTCAGGATCAGTTGAATGACCGCCGTCAGGAGCGCGCCCACCAGCGCGAAGGCGAGCCCGGTCGAGATGCCGCCGCCCTGCAGGGGCCGGATGACGAGAACCACGCCCACAAACCCGACGAGCACCGCGAACACGCGCAATGCGCGCGGCTTCTCGGACAGGAAGAACCAGGCGCCGATGGTCACGAATATCGGGGCGGTAAAGGCGATGGCGGTCACATCGGCAAGGGGCGCCGAGGCGAAAGCGATGAAGAAGGCGATCAGGGACAAAAGCTTCAGGGCGGCACGGAAGACATGCAGGAAGCGGAAGTTCGACGTAAGGATGTCCGGATGCGCCAGGATATATGGCAGGAACACAAGGCAGCCGAACAGCGCGCGGGTGAAGGCGATGATGAACGGATGCACTCCGGGAGAAAGCTGGCGTACGATCACCGCGTCGATCGCGCTCAGCACGGCGACGCACAGCATGAGAGCGACGCCGATCAGCGCGGCGCGCTCGGTTCCATCGGACGACACCCCTGTTGCCATGCAGGCTCCCATCTGTGCCGAGAGGCACTTGGCCCGACTGTCCGTCCGTGGCGCAGATTTGTCAAATTTAATGCGGACGAAAGCGGCACTAAAAACTGTCATCGAAATTATAAATTTTGTTTCAGATAGTTAACGCTTGGATAGCCTTTACACTTCGTCCAAAGTTCCCATATCAAGTTGACAACTTGATGTTGTGCGCCCAGATTTTGAGCGCCAGTCAAGCTGCCGGGGAGCCTCGAATCGATGTCCGTCCTTTCGCCCGAGATGATCGCAGACCGGATGAACGGCAGGCTCGTCGCGACGGCCGAGGGGCGTGAGGAGGCCTTGCTTCCCTCGCCCTGCATACAGAATCATGCGGCCTTCCTGTCGCACGGCAAGGACGCGCTTCACTGTCTCTGGTTCGGCGGGTCGCTTGAGGGCAAGTCCGACATCTCGATCTGGCGTTCGACGCTGCGCGACGGGCTGTGGAGCCCGGCGGAGCAGATCTCGGACGATCCCGCGCGATCCGAACAGAACCCGGTGCAGTTCGACGCACCCGACGGTCGGCGGCTGATCCTTCACACCGCGCAGGAAGGCGGCAACCAGGACGCCTGTCTCGTGCGGATGCGCGAGGCCGGAGCGGCGCCCGTCGACCTCGATCTGCCCAAGGGCACCTTCATCCGGGGCCCCATCCGCGTGCGCGGCGATGGCGCCTGGCTTCTGCCCCTTTTCCGCTGTGTGCCCCGTCCCGGCGAGCGCTGGACCGGAAGTCATGACACGGCCGCAGTCGCGATCTCGACCGACGCCGGCACCACGTGGCGCGAGGTCGAGGTGCCCGACTCCATCGGCTCGGTCCACATGACTCTCGTTCCGCTTGGTGGCGACCGCTTCGCGGCCTTCTATCGTCGAAGGCAGGCCGATTTCGTTCACCGTAGCGAAAGCGACGACGGTGGCGAAACCTGGAGCGCGCCCAAGCCGACCGACGTGCCCAACAACAATTCCTCGCTCTCGGCCATCGCGCTGTCCGACGGACGCGTCGCCATGGCCTGCAACCCGGCAAATGCCGAAATGCACCCCGACGCCCGGCGCGCCTCGCTCTACGACGAACTCGGCGAAGGCGACGACCGGCCGAACGCGTCGGGCGGCTGCAAGCCGATCTGGGGTGTGCCTCGCGCCCCCATGACGCTCTGCTTTTCCACGGATGGCGGCCGGACCTTCCCCAAGCGCATCCTCGTCGAGGACGGCTCGGGAACCTGCCTCACCAACAACTCGGTCGACGGGCAGAACCACGAGATGTCCTATCCGTCTCTGGTCGAAGGACCGGAAGGCACACTCGACCTCGCCTACACGTACTTCCGCCGCGCCATAAAACACGTCCGCATGACGCGGGCCTGGCTGGACGCGCAATGATCGGCATCACCCTCGGCGACCCCGCAGGCGTCGGTCCCGAGATCACGCTGAAGGCCGTCGCGGCCATGAGCGAGGGCGAGCGCGCGCAAACGCGCATTTTCGGCTGCCGTAAGACGCTCGAGGCTGCCGAGGCTGTGGTCCGCACCGGCCTGCGCCCCGGCATCGATGTGGCCCTCACCGACCTGCCCGTCGCGAGCGCGCCCCTGCCCTTCGGCAAGGAAGACGCGCGCGCGGGCGACGCCGCCTTCCGCTTCGTCGAGGCCGCCGTCCGCGCCGCCGAGGCCGGAGAAATCGGCTGCATCGTGACCGCGCCCCTCAACAAGGCCGCGCTTAACGCCGCCGGTCACCATTACGACGGGCATACCGGGATGCTGGCCGCTCTGACGGGCCAGAAGAAGGCCTGGATGATCCTCGCCTCGGACCGCCTGAAGGTCATCCACAACTCGACCCACGTCAGCCTGCGCGACGCCATTGACCGCGCCACGACCGAGTCCGTCCTCCAGACGATCCGGGTCGGGCACGAGCACCTCAGACGCCTCGGCCTCGAGGCTCCGCGGATCGCGGTCGCGGGGATCAATCCACACTGCGGTGAAGGCGGCCTGTTCGGAACCGAAGATGCCGACCAACTCGCCCCCGCCGTCGAACGCGCGCGGGCCGAGGGCATCGACGCCCACGGCCCCATCGCCGGCGACACCGTCTTTCACCGCGCCTACACGGGGCAGTTCGACCTCGTCGTCGCGCAGTACCACGACCAGGGGCATATCCCGATCAAGCTCGTCGCCTTCGATACGGCGGTGAACGTCTCGCTCGGCCTGCCGATCGACCGCACCTCGGTCGACCACGGCACCGCCTTCGACATCGCGGGCAAGGGCATCGCGGATCACGGAAACATGGAGAAGGCCATCGCCTATGCCCGGCGACTGGCCACGGGGAGAAAGACGTGAAGCACGCGATCCACGGCGTCCACTCGGCTGCCGCCACACCTGTCACCGGGGACGGCACGCCGGACCTGAAGCTTTTCGGCGACCATTGCCGCCGCCTCCTCGAAGACGGCTGCCACGGCATCGCGATGCTGGGGACCACCGGCGAGGCGAACAGCTTCGGCGTCAGGCAGCGCATCGACCTCGTCGAGGCCGCCATCGCGGGCGGCACACCGGCGAACGCGCTTCTGCCCGGCACGTCGACACCGGCGGTCGCCGACACCGTCGAGCTGACCCGTCACGCTGTGCAGTCAGGAGCTAAAGGCGTCGTGATGTTGCCGCCCTACTACTACAAGGGCGTCAGCGACGAAGGGCTGTTCCGCTTTTACGCCCGCGTTATCGAAGCCGTCGCCGACGACCGGCTCAGGATCGTGCTCTATCACATCCCGCAGGTCAGCCAGATCCCGCTGTCGCACGCTCTGATCGGCCGCTTGCTGGAGGCATTCCCCGGCATCGTCACCGGCATCAAGGACAGCTCCGGCGACATGAACAACATGCGCGCCATGTGCGAGACATTCCCGGCGCTCGGTGTCCTCGCGGGCGCAGACCCTCTGATGCTGCCGCTCCTCAGGTTGGGAGGCGCGGGCTGCATCACTGCGACATCGAACGTCCGCGCCGATGCGCTTCGCATCGTCTGGGACGGCTGGAACGATCCCGCCAAGACCGAACAGGTCGAGGCCGCGCAGGCCCGGATCGACGAGTGGCGGACGCTCTCGAACAAGTACGTCCAGCTTCCGACGATCAAGACGATGCTCGCGAAGCGTCGTGGAGACATGGCGTGGCTGAACCTCATGCCGCCGCTGGTCGAACTGCCTGAAGCCGAGCGGAACGATATCTGGGCCCAGATGGACCGCCTCGGCGGCTGAGGATCCGACATGAACAGCCCCCGTCCGATCACCCTGCACCTGCCGAAGCGGATCGAGATCGGCTCGGGCGCGGCCGCTCGCCTTGGCACATGGGCGGCAGGCATGTCACGCATCCTCGTGATCGCGCAGCCGGTGACGCGTGCCATGGTCGGCCGCCTGGGTCTGTCGGGCACGGTCACCGTCTTCGACGGCGTGCAGCCCGAACCGAAGGACACCGACCTTGAAGCGGCGCTCGAGGTGGCGCGTCAGGTGCGGCCAGACCTGGTGGTGGGCCTCGGCGGCGGATCGGTGATGGACGTGGCGAAGCTCGTCTCGGTCCTGTGGAACAGCGATCAGACGCTGGACGACGTCGCGGGACCCGACAAGGTGGCGAGCAAATGCGCCGCACTTGCGCAGGTCGCGACCACCGCGGGAACGGGATCGGAAGGCGGCATTCGCGCTCTGGTGACTTCGACGCGGACAGGGATGAAGGTCGCCGTGGAAAGCCCTCATATGGCGGCTGATATCGCGATCCTGGATCCGGATCTGACGATGAGCGTGCCCTCCGCAGTGACGGCAGCCACGGGTGTCGACGCCCTGGCGCACGCGGTCGAGGCCTTCACGAATGTTCGCGCCCATCCCCTCATCGACGACTATGCGAGGATGGGCATTCGGCTTGCAGGTAGGTTCCTGCGGCGCGCGGTCGAGGATGGCTCGGACGCCGAGGCGCGCGAGGGGATGCTGCTCTCCTCGTTCTATGGCGGCTTGTGCCTCGGACCCGTCAACACGGCCGCCGGGCACGCCCTCGCCTATCCCCTCGGCACCCGTGCGGGCATCCCCCACGGTTTGAGCGTGGCGCTTCTCTTCCCGGACGTTCTGGCCTTCAATGCCCCGGCGCGACCGGAAAAGACCGCCGAGGTGCTGGACGCTCTCGGGCTTCCGGCCTCGGTCGATCCGGAGACGGTTCGCGCGTCTGTCCGGGCGTTCTGCCAAGCCCTTGGCATCGACATGTCGATGGCGGCACACGGCGTGCGAGAGGATCAGCTTGGCGACTGGGCCATCGAGGCGCATGGCATCCGTCGCCTGATGGACAACAACCCGCGCGACATGAGCGTCGCGGACGTCGAGGCGATCTACCGCGCCACCCTCTGATCAGAAGACATAGGCGTAGACCAGCACCCAGGCCGAGAGCAGGACGAGGCAGGTGAGAGTGAAGAGGCCGTTCCACCTCAGCCCCACGCTCCAGGCGGACACGCCGGCATGGTGCGCCAGAAGAAGCTGCGTCGCGGTGAAGGGCGAACTCGCGCCGCTGATCGCCCATCCTGCGGTCAGGGCGACCACCACCGCCGTCGGGCTGACGCCAAGCGTCTCGGCGGAGGGGATGAACGGACCGATGAGGGTGACGGCAAGGATGGGGTTCATGGCGAGCTGACCCAGAACCGGAATGATCCACACGAAGCCGACCAGAAGGACCCATGTCGGCAGGAGCGAGAGATCGAGTCCGAGGTCGTTCAGGACCGGCGCCAGCACGGCCGCACCGACGGTCCCGATGTAGCCCGCCATCATGATGAGTGTCATCTCGCCCGAGAACGCCGGAAGCTCCTCGAAGAAATAGGTCTTGTAGCGGCGACCGACCGACTGCAACGGGCGGTCGTGCCGGTGCTGGAGAAGCATCCAGCCGGTCGCCATCGCAGGCACGATGACCGTCACAAGCCCCACGATGCGCACGCTTGTCAGCTCGTGAAGCGTCCCCACGCTGACGACGAGGATCGCCAGGAGGAGAGCCAGCGGCGCCATCGTCGCCCAGCTTCCCTCCGGCGGCGCGCTTCTCGTCGGGCGGGACGACGAGACCTTCGGTTTGAAGATCGTGTCGAGCGCCCATCCCGTCCCCGCCGCGATGAGGCCGGTGACCATCGAGGGCAACAGGATACCTGCCCAGGACGTGCCGGGCACCGTCGCCGTCGAGATCGCGACGGCGAAGGACAGCGGAGACCACGGCAGGGTCGAGATCAGTCCACGCTCGATCGCCAGAAGCATCCGCCGCATCCGGATCGCGCGGATCTCGGGGTTCTGCTCCTCGGCCGCGCTGCTCACAGCCATGGCACCGAGAAGCTGAAGCGAGCCATAGTTGAGAAGGAGCGTGAACGCCTGTCCCCCCGCCGTCAGGGCAAGATATCTTCGCCCCGGCGGCTGACCTGCAAGAAAGCGTCCCGCGCGCCGGATCGCCGGAGAGGTCTGCGCGGCCGACTTGAGGATCGTCAGCGCCGTGAAGAAGGCCGCGATGAAGGCGGTGGTGTCGAGGGCGGCAAGGACCGTCGTCCTCCAGGCCGGGTTCGTGGCGGCAAGGAAGACAGTCAGAAGAGCGGCGAAGATGATGAAGGCTTTCCGCGACGCACGGACCTGCGGCAGGTAGACCGCGATCAGAGCAAGCGTCACCGCCGGCTTCGCGTCGAGCGCCCAGGTGGCAAGACCCCATTCGTCGCAGATCACGAGGCCCGTAACCACGAAGAGAAGAATGCCGATGGTTCTGCCGCCCCAGCTTCGCGTCATCCTCGCGGACGACCTACGAACAGGCGGTCGCGCGAGCCGATAAGGTGCTGGCGCATCAGCCTCCGCGCAGCGTCGGGCTGGTGGTCACGGATCGCGTCGTGGATCGCCGCGTGTTCTTCGAAGACCTGCGCCAGCCCGTCGGGCGACGCTTTCAGTGACTGGCCGTGGAACTGCATGCCGACGCCGATGTGGTCGGCCAACGCTTCAAGAGCGGTCACGAAGTACCTGTTGTCGCTCGCCCTTGCGATGGCGCCGTGAAAGGCGAAATCGGCATCCTCGCGGTGCCGCTGCCGCGCAGTGGCGTCCCGCATCAAGTCCAGCGCCTCGGCGATATCGGCGAGGGCCGAGGCGCTTCGGCGCTCGGCGGCGGCGGCGGCGGCTTCGGGTTCGAGCGTAATACGGAACTCGTAGCAGCGCGACAGGTCGGCGATGCTTTCGAGCGTCCCGAACCCCAGAGGTTCGCGGAGGCCGATCTGACGGATGAATGTCCCCGCCCCTTGCCGCGAGTAGACAAAGCCCTGCTCGCGCAGACGCTGAAGCGCCTCCCGGATGACGGGCCGCGAAACCTGAAACTCGGCCGCGAGCGCATGTTCCGTCGGCAGCCTTTCGTCGGGACCGTAGGAGCCGGACTTGATCGACCGCATCAGACGGTCGAACACTATGTCGGCCAGGCTCTTGCGGTTGGCGGGCGGGACGCGCAGGTCCACGGGCTTGCGGTCGGACATGCTCATGCCTCCGTGACCACCGCACCCGCGACCAGGCGAAGCAGGCAGTCGACATCCCCGAAGCCGCCCGACTTCGTCACGATAGTCCGTCCGCCCCCTTCCGACACAGGCAGCCCGGGAAGCGCCTCGCCCTTCAACGACAGGACGTCGATGCCAAGGGCATCGAGACAGGCCTCTGCGGTCGCACCGCCCGAGACGATGATCGACCTCGCGCCGCCGAGCCAGGAAGCGGCGCCTTCGGCGAAACGGCGCGATGTCGTGCCGACGTCGTCGTCCCTGCCGCCGACGATCTGGAGAAGCGTCACCGGGGCGAGGGCACCGTCCGGCGCCAGTGGAACGCGGCCCGAGACGGCCCGGACATGCTGAACGCCCTCGCCATGCTGTGCGAGTTGCGCCACCTGCGACAGCGTGATCGGGTCGGTGGAGCCGATGGCGATGCAGACCGGCCCGGGGAGGCGCACCGGCGCGGGTGCAGCGACCACACCGAGGGAGGACGCAAGTGCCGAGGCAAGCCCCCTTGCACCCACGAGGACCGCACCCTCGCCCGCGAGTCGCAACACCTCCCGCATGTCGGAGGCTGTGACGGTGTCGGGGATGGCGGCGCGATCCGATGCCGCACCGAGAGCCTTGGAGACAGCCAGCGGCATGTCGATCCCGAAGCCCTCCAGATGACCGTTTCGCACGATCCGCCCGAACTCGGGGATGGCGGGCGCGACGATCATCTGCCGGTCTCCGAACGCCTCCAGCTCGGAGGCGACGTTGCCCTTCAGGCGCGAGTCGATCTTCTTGAACAACCGGAGGCCCTTCGGCAACTCCGCCAGAACGGCGGCGACCCTTCGCTGCGCCTCTTCCGGGTGGACCTCGCGCGAGCGGGTCGATACCGACACGACGCCGGAATTTGTTGCCAAGGCGGCCCCCAGCGTTTCGGGGCGCGTGGCGACGACGACGCCACCCGCAACCCCGGCGAAGGGCGCGGCCGCGTCGAGCGCGCCGGTCAGGTCATCGGCGATGATGGCGACTTGAAGCAAGCTCTCTCCAAAGGCGAATTTGTTCGCAGGGTAGAAGCAAAGGCTTGTTCGTCAATACTCTTCTCGGTCCAATCTGTTTACATATTGGAGCATCTCAAGCCATGAAGGTACCGCCGTTCGCGTTCAGCGTCTCGCCCGTCACGAAGCCCGAGGCGTCGGAGGCGAGAAACAGGATCGTATCGGCGATCTCGCTGGCCCGCCCCAGACGTCCAAGGGGAACATTCGCCATGACCTGCGCGCGATATCCGTCGTCCCATTCGGCGGTCATGTCCGTCTCGACGGGACCGGGGCAGACAGCGTTCACCCGTATCCCGTGCGGGGCCATTTCGCGGGCGAGGTGCATGGTGAGGTAATTCACGGCCGCCTTCGACGCGCCGTAGGCCGGAGCGGCATTGCGGTGCGCCGTCTTCGCGGCGGTGGAACTGACGTTGACGATCCGTCCCGACCGCGCGGCGATCATGGCAGGAAGCACGGCCCGGCAGGCGTGAAGCGTGCCGTTGAGGTTGACGTTCATGACGCGCTGCCAATCCTCGAGCGCCATGTCGAGAGTGCCCGAACGCAGGTTCATCCCTGCATTGTTCACGAGGACGTCGATGCGCCCGAAGCGGTCAAGTGCCGTCTGCGCGAGCAGCGCGCTCACACCTGGATCGACGATGTCCCCGGCGACGGCGACGGCCCCATCCGCCCCTATCTCGGCCGCCAGCGACTCGACCCGCTCGAGGCCCGTCGCATGAACGATCACCTGTGCGCCTGCCCGGGCAAGCCGCAGCGCCGTCTCCCGCCCGATGCCTCGGCTTGCGCCCGTGACGATGGCCACCTGTCCGCCGAGCGTCATCTCTGGCCCGCCGCCCCGCGCACTTTGCTTCTCAGCATCCGTTCAAGCGTCCTGTTGCCGAAGGCCATGTGCTCCAGCAACGCGCCGAGACCGTGTCCGATGATGAGCAGGATGAAGGGCCAGCGCAGCCATTCGTGAAGCTCGGCGGCGATATCGCTTTTCAAAACCCAGGCAACGAGGCCGGTCATCGGCATGACGAGAATGAAGGCATAAAGGGCCACATGCGCCATCTTGCCGATGAGGACGATGGCGCGCGGTGCGGGCATGGACGGATCGGGCGGGCCGACGCTGAGGCGCACCGCGAGACGCCACACGGTGAGGATCAGGATCGCCGACCCGATCGCGATGTGTCCGAAGGCCAGCGCCTGCCCGATGAAGCCGTGCAGGGCCACGTCGCCGTCCATCCGCGCGTCGAAGGCGACCTCGATCGAGCCGTTCAGAAGAAGCTGCACGAGGACGAGCCCTGCGATGGCCCAGTGCAGCGCGATCTGGAGGGGGGTGTAGCCGTCTACCTCGGCGCGCGCCTCGGTCTCTTCCCGACCGTCTGACCCCTTTCGTCCAGCATCCGTTTCGTGCATGTTTTCCAGTATCCCGCCGCTGGCGCCCGCATCCCGACAGGACGGAGCGCGCCGTTCCGACTACCAAAGCCCCAGGTGCCCGTCATCGCAAGTCATCTTCATGCCTGGAGGCGAAATCCAAATCCCTGGCTCGGTCCGGCGACGCTTGCGCTTCTGGCGGGTTGCAATCCCGCGCAGAGCGTCCTGCACCCCGCCGGAGAGGACGCCGCCGAGATCGCTCGGCTGTTCTGGGTCATGGCCGTGGGGGCTGTCGTCATCTGGGCGGTTGTCTTCGGGGCGGCGGTCTTTGCCATCGTATCCCGACGAAAGCCGACCACCGAGCGGGGCGCCGACCTCGTCGTGCTGTTCGGCGGAGTCGTCTTCCCGACCGTGACGCTTGGCGCCCTTCTGGCCTACGGGCTGACGCTCCTGCCCGATTGGGGACCGGGAGAACCGCCCGACCTGCGCGTCCACGTCGAGGCCGAGCAATACTGGTGGCGCGTCCGCATCGAGGGGCCGGACGGCGCGATGATCGAGACCGCGAACGAGGTCGTCCTGCCAGCGGGCGCCGAGGTCGATTTCCACCTGACCAGTCCCGACGTGATACACTCGTTCTGGATCCCGCCCCTCGGCGGCAAGATGGACACAATTCCCGGGCGCGAGAACGTGCTGAGGCTGCGTCCGACGACGCCCGGCCTCTATCGCGGCATCTGCGCCGAGTTCTGCGGCGCGAGCCATGCCTTCATGGCCTTCGAGGCACGGGTCGTCCCGCCCGAGGACTTCACCGCCTATCTCGCCGCCCAGGCCGAGCCGGCGAGCGGCGACGCGTCCGCCTTCGTCGCGGCGGGGTGCGGTGGCTGCCATACGGTGCGGGGCGTCGTCGAGCTTGGCGCGACCGGACCCGACCTGACCCATTTCGCCAGCCGCGCGACCATCGCCGGTATCCTAGACAACACGTCCGAGATCCTGCGGGAGTGGATCGCCCATCCCGTGGCGTTCAAGCCCGACGCGCGGATGCCCTCCTACGACATGCTCACGGACGACCAGATGGACGCGATCCTCGCTTTCCTCGGAGGGCTGAAATGACCGACGCCGCGACCCGCGAGGCGCAGGAGCGGCGCCTCGAGAAGACCTGGGAGACGCCGAAAGGATTCGCCTACTGGTCGGACGTGAACAACACCTCGGTCGGCATCTGGTACATCGTCACCGCCTTCGCCTTCATGCTGTTCGGCGGCGTCCTTGCCCTGATCATCCGTGCCCAACTCGCCGTGCCTGAGGCCGGTCTCGTCTCGGCCGACACCTACAATCAGGTGTTCACGCTCCACGGCACGGTGATGATGTTCCTCTTCGCCGTGCCGATCTTCGAGGCCGTGGCCATCCTGATCCTGCCCGCGATGCTGGGCGCGCGAGACCTGCCGTTTCCGCGCCTGTCCGCCTTCGGCTACTGGTGCTTCCTGATCGGCGGCGTCTTCGTCTGCGGCTCGATCTTCTTCGGCATCGCCCCCGACGGGGGATGGTTCATGTACCCCCCGCTCGCCACCGAGCAGGCAGGGATCGGCGCCGACATCTGGCTTCTGGGCCTGTCGTTCATCGAGGTCGCCTCCATCGCCGCCGCGGTCGAGCTGATCGTCGGCGTCCTGAAGTGCCGGGCGCCGGGGATGCACATCAACCTCACGCCGCTCTACGGCTGGTACGTCCTCGTCGTCGGAGGGATGATCCTCTTCGCCTTCCCGCCGCTGATCGCGGGCGACCTTCTCTTCGAACTCGAGCGCCTGCTGGACTGGCCGTTCTTTGACATCACCCGAGGCGGCGACCCACTGCTCTGGCAGCACCTCTTCTGGATCTTCGGGCACCCCGAGGTCTACATCATCTTCCTGCCCGCCATCGCCCTTCTCGCGATGATCATCCCCACGTTCTCGGGCCGTCCCATCGTGGGCTATTCGTGGATCGTTCTGTCGGCGCTCGGCACCGGGTTCCTCAGCTTCGGGCTCTGGGTCCACCACATGTTCACGACGGGCCTGCCGTCGATCTCGCTCGGATTCTTCTCGGCAGCCTCCGAGGCCGTGGCGATCCCGACGGGCATTCAGCTTTTCGCCTTCATCGGGACAGTGATGCTGGGTCGCGCCCAGCGGTCGGTGCCGATGATCTTCTGCCTCGGCGCGCTCGCCACCTTCGTCGCGGGCGGTCTGACCGGCGTGATGGTCGCCGTGGCGCCCTTCGATTTCCAGGTCCACGATACCTATTTCATCGTGGCTCACCTGCACTACACGCTGATCGGCGGCATGCTGTTTCCCACGCTGGCGGGCGTTCACTACTACTTCCCCTTCTTCAGCGGCCGCCTTCTGTCCAGGCGTCTCGGCATCTGGTCCTTCTGGCTGATGTTCACGGGCTTCAACGTGGCCTTCCTGCCCATGCACCTGACGGGGCTTCTGGGGATGCCGCGCCGGGTGTTCACTTACGGGGCCGACCGGGGGTGGAGCGAACTCAACCTCGTCTCGACAGCCGGCGCCTTCCTTTTCGCCGCGGGGTTCCTGGTCTTCGTATGGAACTGCCTGAAGTCGTGGAAGTACGGCGAGGACGCGGGCCACAACCCCTGGAAGGCCGGCACCCTGGAGTGGCTGTCGCCCTCGCTCGACATCGGGATGCGCTCGATCCCCGACATCAGTCACCGCTATCCGCTCTGGGACGATCCCGACATCGTCCGCCGCAGCCTCGAAGCCGAGGGCTATCTGCCCGACGCCGAGGAAGGCAAGCGCGAGACGCTGGTGACGACGGTGCTGGACGCGACGCCGGTGCAGGTTCTGCGCGTTCCGGGGCCATCCTTTGTGCCCATGGTTGCCGCCGTGGGTCTGGGAGGGCTCTTCATCCTTTCGACCTTCCATTTCTACTGGACGGCGCTCGCCTCGGGGCTCCTCTACCTCGCGGCGCAAATCTGGTGGCTGTGGCACGGTGCGGCACCGATCCCCGAAAAGACCGAGAAGGACGTAGGCAATGGCCTCGTGCTGCCGCTTTACCGGTCGGGGCCGCAGGCGACGGGCTGGTGGGCCATGTTCATCACCATGACGGGCGACGCCACGGCCTTCCTCGCCCTCGTCTTCGGGTATTTCTTCTTCTGGACCGTCCACCCCGAGTTCCCTCCCGAGGGCAGCGTGACACCGGGCATGTTCTGGCCCGCGGCCGCGGGTCTTCTGACGGCACTTGCCTGGGGCCTGACCCTTGCCGCCCGGCTGAGGAACGCGGCCGGCGCGGTGACGACGGCACGGTTCCTTCTCGGGCTCTCGGTCGCCGCCACGCTGGCGGCGGCTGCGGCCTTCGCGCTCGGACCGCTCACCAGGGGGATGGACCCGACATCGCATTCCTATCCCGCCATCGTCGGCGCGCTGGTGCTCTGGGTCATGGCGCATCTGCTCGCGGGTGCCATCATGCAAGGCTATTGCCTCGCGCGGTCGCTGGCGGGGAAGATGACGCCGGACTACGACGCGGACATCTGGAACGTGACGCTCTACTGGCACTTCACGCTCTTCGCCGGCCTCGTCACGGCGGCGGTCATCGGCTTCGTCCCGGGCGCGCAATGAGCAAGGCAGCACCGCATAAGCGCCGGCGGGTCGAGACGGGCACCGACCTGTGCCAGGTGATCGCGGCACCCATCGTCTGGTCGCTTCACTTCCTCGCCTGCTATGTCTGGGCCGCCATTCACTGCGAGAAGGCGGGGAGGATGGCCGACCTCGACCCCGCGCGGACGGGCATCTTCGTCCTGACCGGCATTGCGCTTGCCCTCATCGGCTTCAACACCTTGCGGCTGTGGCGCATCCGGGCGCGAAGCCTGACGGACGACGACTTCGACTACGACCACGACACCCCCGAAGAGCGGCATCGCTTTCTCGGTCACGTCGCGCTGATGTTGTCGGTCCTGTCGGGGGTCGGCGTGATCTATGTCGCGATCCCCGCCGTGCTCGTGGGGACCTGCCGATGAGCGGCCTCCGCCCTGTCTGGCTGGTCCTTGGCGTGGCAAGCCTGCTTGCGCTCTGGGCCGGTCCTCTGCCCGGCATCGCCCGTGGTGGAAGCCATGCGGCGCACATGATCCTGCACATGGGTGTCGTCGCCGCCGCGATCCCGATGATCGCCCTCGGCCTTGCCCCCGCGCTGTCTGGTGGACGCCTCGCCGCCCGCGCGCCCGTCATCCTCGCCGCGGCCACCATGATCGATCTCGTCGTGGTCTGGGCGTGGCACCTGCCCGCGCTTCAGACCGCCGCACGCGCCAACGGCTGGATCCTGGCGCTGGAACAAGCGAGTTTCGCGCTGGCCGCCCTTTTCGTCTGGCTTCCCGCCCTGGCCGGTCCGGCGCTGGCGGGTGCCCTCGCGCTGTTCTTCACTGCGATGCACATGACGCTTCTTGGCGTGCTCATCGCCGTGTCGCCCGTTCTCCTCCACGGACACGAGGGGCACGGCGCCGGGATCTGGGGCCTCGACGCGATGCAGGACCAGGAGTTGGGCGGGATCGTCATGCTCGCCGTTTCGGGCAGCGTCTACCTTCTGGCCGGCCTCTGGCTGGCCGCCATGGGTCTGCGGCCGTCGGAGGCGCGGACGTGAAGCGGGGCGCGGTCATCGCGATTGGCGGGTCGGTGGCGCTCCTTGGTCTCGTGGCCATCCTCACAGCGGTTCGGCCCCCGCTTCAGACATTCGACAGGCTGCTCTCCGCCGCGCGGGGGCACGACATGCCTGCTTTCGTCGAAGGCGAGGACGACCTGGGAGTCCTGAGGCGCGCTGCGGTCCACTACGACCTCGTCTGTGCCGAGTGCCACGGCAGCCCGGCCGACCCCGAGCGCGGCCGCCATCTGGTCCTCGTGCCGCCCGCGCCACGCCTTCACGACCGGCTGACGGACTGGACGCCCGCGCTTCTCTACCGCGTCGTACACGACGGCGTGCCGGGGAGTGCCATGCCCGGATGGACCGCGCCGGGACGGTCGGACGAGGTCTGGGCCATGGTGGCCTTCCTTCTGCGCCTGCCGGGCCTTAACGCCGACGAGTACGCAAAAGTCGCAGCGATGGACACGGTGGCCCAGGACGACACCGTCGCAACCTGCGCCCGCTGCCATGTCCGCGATATCGACGCCGCGCCACGTCTCGGGATACAGTCGCCCGCCTACCTTGCCGACGCCCTGCGCGCCTTCCGCTCAGGCGCACGCAAGAGCGGCTTCATGCAGGAGGTGGCGACGGAACTCGACGCCGACGCCATCGAGGCGCTGGCCGGGCGTCTGTCAGGCAATGCGGTCGAGGTCTCGGCCGAGGGCGCTCCGGCCATCGCGACTGACGGGAACCCGGACCAGTCTGTCGGCGCCTGTCTCGGGTGCCACGGAAATGCGGCGTCTCCATCCTTCCCTCGCCTCGCGGGGCAGTACCGGAGCTACCTCGAAACCCAGCTTCACCTCTTCATGGAGGGCGACCCCGAGCGCGGCGGCGGCCCCTGGGTCGCGCTCATGCAGCACGCCTCGGGCGAGTTGACCGACGCCGAGATCGCCGACTTGGCCGACTGGTTCTCACGCCAATAGAGCGTCACTCTTCCGCGAGCGCCTGGGCGATCACGGCATCGCGTATCGGCGTCTCAACGGTCCGTTCTTCTCGTCCGAACAGAGGGGTTGGCGTGTCGACCCCGCCTCTCCGAGCCGGATGAATGCAACCGACTCGGCCCTTCGCGCATTGGGAGTCGCGAAAGGAGACCGTCATGGCATCGCGCGCGCTCTGGAAAGGTCAGCTACGCCTGTCGTTGGTGTCGATCCCGGTCGAGATCCATTCGGCGACCAAGACCGGCGCCCGGATCGAGTTCCGTCAGATTCACAAGGGGTCGGGGCAACGGGTCCGGTACGAGAAGACGGTGCCCGGCGTCGGTCCTGTCGATGCGGGTGAGATCATGAAGGGCTACGAGATCGGCAACGACGAATATCTCCTTCTCGAACCCGACGAGATCGACGCCATCAGGCTCGAGACGAAGAAGACGCTGGAACTGGTGCAATTCGTCGGCTCCTGCGAGATCCCGCCGCTTTACTTCGACAAGCCCTACTACGTCGTTCCGACCGACGACCTGGCCGAGGACGCCTATCGCGTCGTCCGGGACGCCCTCCGCGCCAGCGAAAAGACGGGGCTGGGGCAGCTCACGATGCGCGGCAAGGAATACCTCTGTGCGATCCGCCCCTGCGGCGACGGCCTGCTTCTCGAGACGCTGCACTATGCCGACGAGATCAAGGCGGCCGATCCGCTGTTCGCCTCCATTGAGGACGAGGAGGCGGACAAGGACCTTCTGGCGGTCGCAACCGAACTGATCGACCGAAAGACGGCGCCCTTCGATGCCGACGCCTTCAAGGATCACTACGATGTGGCCCTTCGCGAGTTGATCGAGGCCAAGCGCAAGAACCGCAAGACCCCGCGCGCCAGGACCGGACCCGACGCCAAGTCCGGTGGCGGCAAGAGCGGCGACAACGTCATCGACCTGATGGCGGCCCTGAAGGACAGCCTGAAGGCCGACAAGGGCAAGGCCGCGCCCAAGACGCCCGCCAAGGGGTCGCGGCGGAAGAAGGCCTGACGTGGCCCGGCTCGATCGATATCACGGGATGCGCGATTTCGCGGCGACGCCCGAGCCTGACGGTTCGGGCGTCTCGGCGACCGGTGGCCTGGCACCCGCCTATTCCATCCAGAACCACGACGCCACGCGGCTGCACTGGGACCTTCGACTGGAGTGGGATGGCGTTCTGCTGTCCTGGGCGATAACGCGGGGCCCCTCGCTAGATCCGGGCGAGAAGCGTCTGGCGGTTGAAACCGAGGACCACCCGCTCGACTACCTGACGTTCGAGGGCACGATCCCCGAGGGCAACTACGGCGCGGGCACCGTCATGCTCTGGGACATCGGACACTGGCAGCCGCTCATGGACGTCCAGAAAGGGTTGAAGAAAGGCCATCTGCACTTCGCGCTTCATGGCGAGCGGATGAGCGGAAAGTGGAACCTCGTGCGCATGAACCGCGAGGGTAAGCGCACGAACTGGCTTCTGATGAAGGAAGATGACGAGGCGGCGCACGCCCCCGACCCCGTCGAGCGCTACAAGACCAGCGTGGTCACGAACCGAGGCTTCGACGCCATCGCCAAGGACGAGGCGCCGGTACCGGTTGCGAAGCGAAAAGGCGTGACGCCGAAGTGGCGCGCGCCGCAACTCGCGACGCAGACCGACGCTCTCGGTGATCCCGGGTCGCGGTGGCACGAACTGAAGTTCGACGGCTATCGCGCCTTGTGCGCCGTCGGAAAGTCTGGCGTGCGCATCTTCTCGCGCAACGGGCACGACTGGACGGACCGTTTCGCGCCGCTCGTCCGCCCGCTGGAGCGTCTCGACTGCGACACGGCGCTGATCGACGCGGAGGTGACCGTCGGCGCGGGTCTTTACGGCTTCGGTGCGCTTCAGCGCGCGATTTCGGCGGGTGGGCCTTTCACGCTCAACGCCTTCGACCTTCTCTGGCTCGACGGCAAAAGCCTTGTGTCCCAGCCTCTTGACGCTCGACGCGACGCTCTGGAAGGTCTCTTCGACGACACACCGCCCCTTGGCCGGCTTCAACTCTCGCCCGTCCTGCGAGGCGATGCCGACGGCGCGTTCCAGTCGATCTGCGACACCGGCGGCGAGGGCCTGATCTCGAAGCGCATCGACGCCCCCTATCGCGGCGGACGCTCGACGGTCTGGCAGAAGATCAAGTGCATCAAACGCGACGAATTCGTCATCCTCGGCTGGCAGGCGTCCGACAAGCGCGGGCGGCCCTTCGCCTCGCTCCTCCTCGGTGTCGAGGATGCCGGGGGCTGGGTCTATGTCGGCAAGGTCGGCACCGGGTGGGACGGAGAGACTGCCGACGATCTTGCCGCGAAGCTGAAGCCGCTCGCCCGCAAGTCTGCGCCCGTGGACGTCGAGGCGGCGGAAGCGAAGGGGGTAACATGGGTGACGCCCCGCCTCGTCGCCGAGATCCGCTATGCCGAGACGACGGATCAGGGCCGCCTGCGTCACGCGACTTTCATCGGGCTGCGCGACGACAAGCCGCCAGCGCAGGTCGTGCGTCCCGCCGCGGCGCGCCTCGTGGCGAAGGACGCCATCACCGTTTCGGGCGTCGCCATCAGCTCGGCGGACCGGGTCGTCTTTCCGAAGCCCAAGGTCACGAAGGGCGACGTCGCGGACTACTACGCCCAGGTCGCCGAGCGGATGCTCCCGGACATGGCCGACCGGCCGCTGTCGCTGGTGCGGCTACCGGAGGGGCTGGGCGGAGAGTCGTTCTTCCAGAAGCACCGCGGCAAGGGCTTTCCCGACGCCATCCGATCTATCCCGATTCCCGAAAAGAACGGCGGTGTCGAGGACTACATGACCATCACGACGGCCGAAGGCCTTGTCGGCGCGGCTCAGGTCGGCACCATCGAGTTCCACATCTGGGGCTCGCGGCGGGACCGGCTCGAGCGCCCGGACCGCATGGTCTTCGACCTCGACCCCGATGAGGGTCTCGGGTTTGCCAAGGTGCGGAAGGCCGCCTTCGACGTGCGCGACAGGCTGGAAAGTCTCGGCCTGCCGTCCTGGCCCCTTCTGACCGGCGGCAAGGGAATTCACGTCGTTGTTCCCCTGCGCCGGACGGCGGACTGGCCGGCCGTCTCCCTCTTCGCCCGCACCTTCGCCGCGCATCTCGCCGCCGCTGAACCGAAGCGCTTCGTCGCCACCATGTCGAAGGCCAAACGCGAGGGGCGCATCTTCATCGACTGGATGCGCAACGAGAGAGGATCGACGGCCATCGCTCCGTGGTCGCTTCGGGCGAGGCCGGGCGCGCCCGTCGCAGTCCCCGTGACCTGGGACGAACTGCCTTCGTTCCGCCGTGCGAATGGCGTGTCGATCCGCGAGGCACTCGACCGCCCCGTGCCCGACCGGCCGGAACCCGCCACACTGAATGCCCGCGTCGTCGAGCGGCTTGAAGCCTGGGTCTCGGACCGATGACGGTCTCGCCGGCATCGTCCCGCCTTATCGACTGATCGGAGGAGAACCGCGTGACCGATGCCCTTCCTGACGGCCTGGAGACCCATGTCCGGAATAGCCGCGTCGCGATGACCGTGGGCGATACCCGGCTGCCCGACTGCCCCCTCGTCGCCGTGAACGAGCCCTTCTGCCGTATCACCGGCTATGGCCCGGACGAGATGCTGGGGCGCAATTGCCGCTTCCTGCAGCCCAATACCGGCGCGGGACCGGTGCGCGTGCGGATGCATGCCTTCGTCAACGATGGCAAGACGACCGACGCCCACTTCCTGATCCCGAACATCCGCAAGGACGGCTCGCGCTTTCTCAACCTGGTCTACATGTCGCGGCTAGTCTTTGCAGGCGAGGACGCACTGATCCTCGCCTCGCAGTTCGACGTCGGAGATGGCGACCGCGGCGACATCGAGGCCTACGCGGGGGCGCTGACACGCGACGTCCAGGCAATTGCCTCGGTCTTGCGGCCCACCCAGTGGAACCTACTTGCCAACTACAACATAATCGCCAACTCCAACGCGCTCATCGCGCGTCACAGGCTTTAGACAACGCACGGAACGACATGGACACGTCGCTGCCCATCATTGGCGTAGGCGCCTCGGCCGGAGGCCTGGAAGCCCTGCGCGAACTCTTCGCGGGATACAAGGGAACGACCGGAATGGCCTTCGTGGTCATCCAGCACCTCGACCCCAACCACGAATCCCTCATGGCGCAACTGATCGAGCGCTATACGTCCATGCACGTCCGCCAGGCCGAGGGCGGCGAGGCGCTGGAGGCCGACCACGTCTATGTCATCCCTCCCGGCCACGGCCTTGTCGTCGGCGACCGCACGCTTCATCTGACCGAATTCGTTGACCCGAGGGGCCTGCGCCGCCCGATCGACGATTTCTTCGAAAGCCTCGCCGAGGATGTGGGTGCGCTATCGGCCTGCGTGATCCTGTCGGGCACCGGAGGCGACGGCAGCCGCGGCCTGCGCGCGATCAAGGAAAACGGTGGCGTCTGCCTCGCGCAGGAGCCCGAGACGGCGCGCTATGACGGGATGCCGGTCTCGGCGATGCGGACAGGCCTTGTCGACGTCGTCGCCCCGCCGTCGGAAATGCTGAGCTATCTTCGGCGCTTCTTCAACTTCCAGCCGGGTGAACCCAACGGCGGACCGGCCGAGATCGTCGACCACCTCGAGGACCTGTGCCAATCGCTGTCGCAGGCCACGGGACACGACTTTTCGGGCTACAAGCGCTCGACGATGGCCCGGCGTGTGGCGCGGCGGATGCAGGTCCTCGGCATCGACAGCGCCACCACCTATGCCGACCGCGTCCACAAGGACGACGGCGAGTGCATGGCGCTGTTCAGCGACCTTCTCATCAACGTCACCAAGTTCTTCCGCGACACCCACGAGTTCGAAGCCCTGCGCGAGATCGTCGTGGCGCCCCTTGTCGAACGCGCGATGGAAGACGACGAGATCCGCGTCTGGGTCGCCGGCTGCTCCAGCGGCGAGGAAGCCTACTCGATGGCCATGCTTTTCGCTGACGAGATCGAGAAGAGAAACCGGCGGCTGAACGTCCAGATCTTCGCAACCGACATCGACGAGAAGATGCTGTCCATCGCGCGCTCAGGCACCTATCCCCTGTCCTCCCTCAGCGACATTCCGGCCGAATACCGGCAGCGCTTCACCATCGGCAACAACCAGCACGTCGTCATCGCTCCGAAGATCCGGGACATGGTGCGCTTCAGCCTGCACAGCCTGATCAAGGACCCGCCGTTCTCCAGCATGGACCTGATCTCGTGCCGGAACCTGCTGATCTACTTCGAGGAGACGCTGCAGCGGCAGGTCGTGCCGCTGTTCCACTTCGCGCTCCGCCAGGACGGATTTCTCTTCTTGGGCTCGTCCGAGGCGATCCAGCGGTATGAGGATCTGTTCGAGGTTGTCGACCAGTCGGCCCGCGTGTTCCTTCGCCGGACCGTGCAGGGGCGCTACAACCTCCAGATCGCGCAGCCCCGCGCGCGCCGGGCCGAACGCCTGCCGGGCCTCAGCGATCAGGTCATGTCGCAGCGACGCGAGGTCTCGGCCGAAGCCGATGCCCTGAGGCGTATCGCCGAAAGCTATGCACCGGTCAGCCTTCTTGTCGATGCCGAGGGAAACCTCCTGAGCAGATGGGGCAAGGTCGGCCGCTACCTCGATTTTCCGGACAGGATCGAGCGGACGGTCCATGTCCCGAGCCTGGCCCGTGCCGGATTGCGTGACGTCCTGGGCGGTCTCCTGCGCGACGTGGTCAAGGGCGCGGCCCGAGCGATCGTGCGCGACGTCGAGGTCCATACCGACTTCGGCCTGATGACCGTCAACGTCATGTGCGAGCCGATCGACGACGATGCCTATCTCCTGGTCATTCGCGAAAGTGGCGAGCTGACGCCCATCGACACCGACGACTATCTCGAGGTTCGTCCCGAGGAAGGACAGGTCCGGTATCTGGAGGAAGAGCTTCAGGCGACGCGCTATCGGCTGAGAACGGCCATCGAGGAACTCGAGACGACGAACGAGGAGCTGAAGAGCTCGAACGAAGAAATGATGTCGATGAACGAGGAGCTTCAGTCGACGAACGAGGAGCTGACCACCGTCAACGACGAGCTGAAGACGAAGGTCGACCAGCTTATAGTGGCCAACGCCGACCTGACGAACTTCTTCACCTCGACCGAGCTCGTCGTCGTCGTCGTGGACCGCGATCTGCGGGTCCGAAGCACGTCTTCGTCCGTCGACCGGGTGTTTCCCGGCGCCGGAGACAAGGATGGCACCGCGCTCGATCAGCTTGAAGCGAACCTCACAGACAGCGAATTCGTCGAACGCCTCACCCAGGCGGCGAAGCAGGACACAAGCTCGGAATTCCGTGCCACCTCGTCAGACGGCACACGCGAATTCCTCGGTCGCGCGACGCCCTACAAGAAGAAGGACGGGTCCACGGACGGTGCCATCCTCGTGCTAACCGACGTGACCGAGACGCTCGCTCTCGCCCGCGACCTCGAGGAAGAACGTGAACGCCTGCGGCTTGCGCTAGAGGTCGCGCGCATCGGCATCTGGGAGTACGAACCCGATACCGACTTCACCCGCCTCGACAAGACCGAGCGCTGGCTTCTGAACCTCGGCGAAGGCGAAGGCGACACGATGGAGCGGATCCTGTCGAGGATGACCGCCGAGGACCGCGACCGCGTCAACACGGCGCTGCGGCAGGCGATGGACGGCACCCGCGATTTCGACGAGGTCTTCTCGATCCCCCTTGGTGGCGGGCGTCGCCGCTGGCTTCACGGCCTGGGCAAGCGGCACTTCCGCCATCGCGGGCGCAAGTTCATCGGCGTGACCTACGACGTCACCGCCGAGCGTGAGCTTCTGAGCCAGCGCGAGCTCATGATCCGCGAGATGAACCATCGGTTGAAGAACCTCTTCGCCATCATCTCGGCGCTTGTCTCGATTTGCGCCCGCGAAGCGCAGGACGTGGATGATTTCGCGATGGAACTGCGGTCGCGCATCAGGGCGCTCGGGCAGTCCCATTCCCTGACGAACGAAGGCACCGAGGTCCGTCAGGCGACGCTGAGGGGTATTGTCGAGACCGTGCTTGAACCGGCCCGCGATCAACAATCCTTCGTCTATGAAGGGCTGGATCTCGAGGTGGACACCTCGCAGCTCACGTCTCTGGCGCTGATCTTCCATGAGTGGGCGACGAATGCGACGAAGTACGGGGCCCTGACCGTGCCTGACGGCATCGTCACGGTTCGCGTCGAGGACGGCGAGGATACCGTCCGCGTCGAGTGGATCGAAAGTGGCAAGGACAGGTCCAGAAGCTCGGGCAGCGGCTTCGGCACCGCGCTGATCGAGGCAACGGCGCTTCAGCTTCGCGCGACCGTCGAAGGCGAGGAGACCGACGAGGGCTTCCGCCGCACGCTCGTCTTCCCGAAGCTGGTCTAGTCCCGCATGCCCACGACGGTATCGAGCGCCTCGATGACGTCGCGCGGCGTGGTCGGCTTCTCGAGGCAGGGAACCTCGGCGAATTCGGGCACGTCCATGCGCTGACGCCCGTCTCCGCTGATGAAGATCACCGCACATCCGCGACCCGACAGCTCGCGCGCCAGCGGCCACACGACCTCGTTTCCGACGTTGATGTCCAGGATCGCCAGCTCGGGCGTCTGCCGGGCGATGAGACTGCGCGCCTGATCGAGGCTGAAGGCGGGACCCAGGACCTTTCGGCCGCTTTGCTCAACGGTCGCCGAAAGATCGAGAGCAATCAATGCCTCGTCATCCACCACCAGAACGAGGTCACTCATATGCCACCCTCGCGGATGGGCGATTGGCCTCTCCGCTTCGTCCCGGTCCGATTTTCACTGACACCATCTTGCCTCGAAACAACCGCCCCGACGGTCGACTTAGATCGTCGCTACGGACTTGCCAGAGGCGCGCGCGCAACTCACGGCGATCTCTCGCCCTCGAGCACGAGAAGGTCTTCGGGATGCACCGAGAACTCCGCCGCCTGCCCCGGCGCGGGCGGCGGTGTGCCGGGTCGGTTGAAGGTGTCGAGCATCACCCGTTCGCCTGCGACGGTGGCCTGAATCCTGATCACCGAGCCGAGGAAATGCACGTCGTCGATCCGGCCTTCCAGCACCATGTCGCGGTCGGCCGCGCGGCCGAGCGTCAGCGCTTCGGGCCTTATCCCCAGCGTCAGCCGGTCGGACGTAAGCGGCCGTCCGAGACTTGCCTCGCGCGAGCCGATCCCGATGCGGCCGCTGTCGCGGTCAAGCACCCTGGCCTCGATCAGGTTGAGCGTTCCGACGAACTCGGCCACGAACCGTGTCGAGGGTCGGTTGTAGATCTCGAACGGCTGACCCACCTGTTCGGCCACGCCACCGTTCATCACCACGACGCGGTCCGAAATCGACAGCGCCTCTTCCTGATCGTGGGTGACGAAGATCGTCGTGATGGCGAGGCGTCGCTGAATGTCGCGAATTTCTTCACGAAGGCTCACGCGGATCTTGGCGTCGAGCGCCGACAGCGGTTCGTCGAGCAGAAGGACCTGCGGCTGGACCGCCAGCGCACGCGCCAGTGCGACCCGCTGCTGCTGTCCGCCGGAGAGCTGGAAGGGATAGCGGTCGTCATAGCCCTCAAGTCCGATGAGCCTCAGCATCTCGGCCACGCGAGCGGTTCGGTCGGCGACCTTGACGCCCTTGACCTTCAGCCCGAAGGCCACGTTCTGCGCCACCGTCAGGTTCGGAAACAGCGCGTAGGACTGGAACACCATGCCGATGTTGCGCTGGTTCGGACGAAGCGACACCACGTCGCGCCCGTCGATCCGGATCGAGCCGGTCGAGGGCGTCTCAAACCCGGCGACCATCCGCAGCACCGTTGTCTTGCCGCAGCCCGAGGGCCCCAGAAGCGAGACGAACTCGCCCTTCTCGATCGGAAGGTTGAAGTCCTTCACGACCCTTACGGAGCCGAAAGACTTTTCGAGGTGCTCGATTTCGAGAAAGGACATCAGGACCTCGGGGGACGGGAATGGCGGGTCAAAAGAGTGGCAAGCTGGATCAGGCCCATGCAGATCCAGGTGATCGAGAAGGCGATCACGGCCAGCGCGGCCGGCTCATAGGCGCGGTTCGCGCCGATGAGCTGAAGATAGGGACCGAAGGCGGGACGGTTCAGAAGGGCCGCCATGACGAATTCGCCGATCACGATGGCGAAGGTCAGGAAAGCGCCCGACATCACGGCGACCAGCACGTTCGGCATGATGACCCTGCCGATGATCGTGGGCCAGTTGGCGCCGAGGCTTTGCGCCGCCTCGGTCAGCGTGCGCACGTCGATGGTCCGAAGCCCGGTGTCCACGGCGCGGTACATGTAGGGCAAGGACAGCGTCGCATAGCCCATCATCAGAAGCAGGTTCGTCCCGGAGGCCGTGCCGGTAAGCGGCAGGAACGACGACGTGTTGTAGAGCCGGATGTAGCCGAACACGATGACGATGGGCGGAATGACCAGCGGCAGGAGCGTCACGAACTCGACGAGCGGTCTCAGCCGCGGAAACTTGAGCCGCACCCAATAGGCGGTCGGCACGACGATCAGCACGCCCACGACGATGGTGAAAAGCGCCATCACGACCGAATAGCTGAAGGTCTCGCGAAACTTCGGATCCTCGAAAACCCAGCGATAGGCGTCGAGCGAATACTCACCCCGGCGCTTCCTCAGCGAGAACTCGATGGTTCCGATGAGGGGCAGGAAAAAGTACAGAAGCCCCAGGGTCAGCGCGATCCAGGACCAGACGCGGGGCGCCTTCATCGCGTCCACCTCTCGGTCCGGGCCCGCAGCCAGACGTAAATGCCGTTGGCAATTCCGGTGACGACGATCATGCCGAAGGCAAGCGCATAGCCCAGGTGCGGATCCTGAAGCACGTCGCCGCGGATCTGGGCGAAGAGCACGATCGGCACGATGGACAGCGACGAGCCCGTCAGCGCATAGGCCGTTGCAACTGCCCCGAAGGCGTTGGCGAAGAGCAGCGCGAAGGTCCCCAGAAGCGACGGCAGAAGGATCGGCAACGCGACCATGCGCCAGTACTGCGGCCCCGAGGCGCCCAGGATCTCGGCCGCCTCGCGCCATTCCTTCTTCAACCCGTCCAGCGCGGGCGTGATGATGAGGATCATCAGCGGGATCTGGAAGAACAGGTAGACCAGGGTCAGGCCCCAGAAGGACAGGAGGTTGAAGCCGAGCCCGTAGATGTTGATGCCGAACCAGTCCTTCAGGATCACGGTGACGAGGCCAAGCCGCCCCAGGGTGGCGAGGAAGGCGAAGGCCAGCGGTACGCCCGCGAAGTTCGACGCGACGCCCGAGAAGGTCAGAAGCGGCCCCCGGATCCACTGCGGCAGCCCGCCCAAGGTGATCGCTGCCGCCATCGCGAAGCCGATGAGACAGCCTGCCAGCGCCGAGGCCACCGAGATGCGGATCGAGATCCAGTAGGCGGACAGGATCGACGGCTGGAACAGGTTTAGGACGTTCCGGAACGTGGGCGTGCCGTCAGGCGTCTGGAAGGCGCCGACGACGATGTTCATGGTGGGCAGGATCAGGAACAGCACCGCGAACAGCGTGAAGGGCACCATGCCGAGCCATGCAAGCGGCATGGGCCTGCGCGGGCGCGCGGTTGGCGCTGACTGTTGGGTGAGATCGGTCATCGAAGGTCGGCCCCGCGACCCTGAAGGATCGCGGGGCCGGATCGTCCTACTGGACGTTCGCGCCGACGACGGAATCCCATCCGCCGGTCACCGCATCCTTGTTGCCGCCCTGCTGGTCGAGCGTCGGGAACACGGCCGCCTCATAGGCTTCGGCCGGCGGCAAGGCATCCAGCAGTTCCTGCGGGATCTTGCCGGACTGGGCGAGGTCGTTGAAGCGGATCGGGTGGCAGTATCCCTTCAGCCAGCCAAGCTGACCCTCGTCGGAATAGAGATACTCCATCCACAGCTTCGCCGCGTTCGGCTGCGGCGCATAGGCGCTGATCGCCTGGACGTAGACGCCCGCGACGACGCCAGACGCCGGTACCACGACCTCGAGCGGCGGGTTGCCAGCCAGTGTGTCGCGCCATGCAAGGCCGTTGTAATCCCAGGCGATCACGATGGGCGTGGCGCCCTGGGCGATGGTGCCCGCCTTGCCGATGACGGGCACGAAGTTCCCGGCCTCGTTCAGCTCCTTGAAGAATTCGAGCCCGGCTTCGCCCGAGCCTTGGCCGGCCTCACCGCCGCGCGCGAGACCCGCCGCCATGACCGCGAGGATCGCCTGGTTCGAGGCGCGCGGATCGCCCGCCAGAGCCACCGAGTTGGCGTACTCGGGCTTCAGAAGGTCTTCCCAGTCCTGCGGCACGTTCTCGACGAGGTCGGTGTTCACCACGAAGGACAGCACGCCGTAATAGTCGCCGTACCAGTGGCCATCGGCGTCCTTGGCGTCGTCGGGAATCGTGTCCCAGGTCGCGACCTTGTGCGGCTGGGTCAGGCCCTCTTCCTTGGCCTGCGGACCGAAGGCGAAGCCCACGTCGAGGACGTCGGGCGCCTGCGGTCCGGTGTTGTCCTTGTTGGCGCGCACCGCCTCAAGCTCGTCCGCCGAACCCGCATCAGGGTTCAGTTCGTTGACCGTGATGTTCGGATACTTCGCCTTGAAGCCCGCAATCACGTCGCCATAGCCGCACCAGCTGTGCGGCAGGGCGATGGTCGAAAGCGTGCCTTCCGCCTCGGCCGCGGCCGCAAGCTCGTCCATCGACTGCGCAAGCGAGGCGACGGGCGTCGCGGCCGCAATGGCCAGCGCCGAGGTCACCGCGATCACTCGCAGAGTTGTCGTTCTCATAGTGGTGTCTCCCTGTTCGTATGCAGCAGCGTCGGCCGGCCCCCCGGCACGAGATCTCGTGGAGTCGTGCAGGCCGCGCAGTGCGCCTACAAAACCCCGGAATCCGGCGCGCCTCAATTGAAATTATGATGACGCTGCCCGGACTTGCCGGGCAGCGCGCCGGATCGCGTCAGTTCTGCCTGTGCCTGATGCGGTCGAAGGACACGGCGACGACGATGAAGGTGCCGATGAACATGCCCTGCCAGAACGTCGAAATCCCTAGCAGGATCAGCGAGTTGCGGATAACCTCGATCAAAAGTGCGCCGACGACGGCGCCGATCGCCGTGCCTTCTCCTCCGTTGAGGTTCGCGCCCCCGATGACGGCGGCGGCGATCACCGTGAGCTCCATCGCCGTCCCTAAATTTGTCGTCACGCTTCCCAGCCAACCGGCCATGAGGATGCCGGCCAACCCTGCGGTGAAGGCCGAGAACATGTAGATGGTCACCTTGATGCGCTTGACCGCGATCCCCGTCAGGGTCGCTGCCTCTTCGTTCGAGCCGATGGCGAAGACGTACTGGCCCCAGCGTGTCCACCGGTAGACGACGGTCATCACCACCGTCAGCGCGATCAACGCAAAAAGCGGATGCGGCAGGCCGAACGTCGATCCGCCCCCGATCCACAGCAGCAGGTCGTGGTCCGGCCCGAACTGGTAGATCATCTTGTTGTTCGACAGCACCATGGCCGCAGACCGCGCCGCCGACAGCATCCCCAGCGTAATGACGAAGGCCGGCATCCCGGCATAGGCGATCAGCGTTCCGTTGATCGCTCCCACGACCAAGGCGACGCCAAGAGCCGCGATGGCCGACAGCCAGAAGGAATACCCTCCCTCCATCAGGACCGAGATCACCATGGCCGTGAGCACGACGATGGAGCCCACCGACAGGTCGATCCCGCCCGAGGCGATGACGGTCGTCATGCCGATGGCGATGATCGCCACGAAGGCGAAGTTGCGCGCGACGTTGAAGAGGTTTCGCTGCGTGGCGAAGCCATCGGTCATGAAGCTGAGGGCGACGCAGGCCAGAACGGCCGCGATGAAGACCCAGAAGACCTGGAGATTGGCGACCCGCGACCAGGACGAGCGATGCTGCGCCCGTCCGATGACCTGCTCGAGTGTATCCGTCATGTCGCTCTCCCTCAGGCGTATTCGATAGCGCCGGTGATGAGGCCCGTGACCTCTTCCGGCGAACTGTCGGCGGCGCGTTTCGCGGCGACGAGGTTGCCGCGGCGCAGGACCGCGATGGTGTCCGCGACGGCGAAGACGTCCGGCATACGGTGGCTGATGAGGATGACGCTGATCCCGTGGTCGCGCAGGTTGCGGATGAGATCCAGCACCTCGGCCACCTGCCGGACCGAGATCGCGGCGGTGGGTTCGTCCAGGAGAACGATGCGCGCCTCCGACAGAAGCGTCCTCGCGATGGCCACGGCCTGCCTCTGGCCGCCCGACATCCGCCGCACCACGTCGCGCGGCCGCGTCTCGGACTTGAGCCGCGCGAAGAGGCCTGCCGAGGTCGACCGCATCGTGTCGTAGTCGATGACGCGGATCGGGCCAAAGCGCTTCATGGGCTCGCGCCCGAGAAAGACGTTCGAGGCCGCGGTCAGGTGATCGCAAAGCGCGAGGTTCTGGTGAACGATCTCGATGCCCGCGCGCTGCGCGTCGATCGGGCGGTGAAACTCGACCGGCTTGTCGTCGATTCGAATCTCGCCCTTTGACGGCCGGTAGTTGCCCGCGATGATCTTCACGAGCGTCGATTTGCCCGCCCCGTTGTCGCCCATCAGGCCCATGACCTCGCCGGGCGCAAGCTCCAGCGAGACGCCGTCGAGCGCCTGAATGGCGCCGAAACTCCGGGATATGCCGGAAAGCCTCAGTCGTGACATCTGTCCTCCTCCCCTTCCGCAGCGATGGCCGGACAAGCCGCCCCTCTCGCGTTCTTGTAGCATCGGAAGCCGCTTCCGCGTCGTCCGAAGTGGAGAATTAGTAGCTTGACGGAATAATATTAGTAAATAGTATTATTATTGAAAAACGTCGACGGCGCCAAGACTGGGGAGGGTTCGGAGTGTCTGCGATCGTGCGTCTGAAGCCGCTCTCTGACGGAAGCGGCGCAGCGGCAGAGCCTTTCATCATTGGCGAACCGACACTGAGCTCCCGCCGCCTTTCAAGGCCGCAGGGCTCCACAGGAATTCGACACCCAGGCACCGCCCGGGCGCACGGATGAACCAGAAACCGGAACAAGACAGGGAGCACTATCAATGAAGACGACCATCGCATATCTGGCCACGGCCACGGCGCTCGTGGCGCTGGCCACCGCGGCGCAGGCACAGGACAAGAAGACCCTCGCCATCGTCGTGAAGGGTCTCGACAACCCGTTCTTCGAACAGATCAACCTCGGCTGCCAGAAGTGGATGTCCGAAAACGCCGACAGCGAATACCAATGCCTCTATACCGGCCCGGCGTCTTCGGCTGACGAGGCCGGCGAGGTCCAGATCGTCGACGACCTCCTGACGTCCGGCGTCGCAGCCATCGCGATTTCGCCGTCGAACGCGCCCGCCATGGCCAACCGCGTTCGCGAGATCGCACCGGACGTTCCCGTGATGACCATCGACGCCGACTTCCTCGAAGCCGACCGCGACCTGCGGACCACCTATCTCGGCACCGATAACTACCTCATGGGCGTCAAGATGGCCGAGGAGGCCGCCAAGCTTAAGCCCGAAGGCGGCACTGTCTGCCTCCAGCTCGGCAACGTCGCCGCGGACAACATCAACGCCCGCGCGCAGGGGTTCCGCGACACCGCGGGCGGCGCCGAAGGCATCGAGCGTCTGGCTGGCGAAGGCGGCTGGACCGAGATCGAGGGCTGCCCGGTCTTCACCAACGACCAGGCCGACCTCGCCAACCAGCAGATGGCGGACACCTTCATCGCGAACCCCGACCTCGACGCCTTCATCCTCGTCGGCGGCTGGGCCCAGTTCGCGCCGCAGGCCTATTCGCAGGTCACGGACCAGGTGATGGACAAGCTTAACTCGAAGGAGCTCATCATCATCGCGGGCGACACCCTGCCGCCGCAGACGCAAGCCTTCCGCGACGGGCGCAGCCACGCCCAGGTCGGCCAGCGTCCGTTCGAGATGGGCTACAAGGCGCCCGACGTGATGATCCAGCTCATCGAGGGTCAGACGGTCGAGGATCCGCTCTACACCGGGCTCGACGTCTGCAACCAGGACGATCCGGGGTTCTGCAAGGACAACTGATCGCAGGACAAGGCAGGGTCCGGCCCCATCGGCCGGGCCCCGCCTCACACGCTCAACACGACGACCCGGGACAACCCCGGTCAGGGAGGAACAAATGACATTCGCAAGAACGTTCGCCACGACCTGCATGGCCGCGGCACTGGCTACCGGCGCTGCGGCGCAGGACAAGCCGCAACTCGCCTTCGTGGTCAACGCGGCTTCGGACTTCTGGAAGCTGGCCGAGGCCGGTGTCGCCGCAGCGCAGGCCGAGCTGCCCGACTATGACCTTCAGTTCCGCTATCCCGCGCAAGGGACGGCAGCACTTCAGAACGCGCTGATGGACGACCTCGTGGCCGCAGGCACCGACGCCATCATGATCTCGTCGGTCGATCCCAAGACGTCGATCGACGCCTTCAACCGCATCGCGAGCCAGATCCCGCTCTTCACCACCGACTCGGACGCGCCCGACAGCGAGCGCATCGCCTACCTCGGCTCGTCGAACACCGACGCCGGCGTGCAGGCGGGCGAGATCGCCAAGAAAGCGCTACCCGACGGAGGCCAGTGCATGGGCTTCGTGGGCTTCCTCGGCGCCGACAACGCCGTCGAGCGCATCGCGGGTTTCCGCCAGGCGGTCGAGGGCTCGGGCATCGAGCTTGTCGACGTGCGCGGCGACGACGTGGACTTCGCCCGTGCGCGCTCGAACGTCGATGACGTGCTGGCGGCGAACCCGGACATCAACTGCATGGTCGGCTTCTATTCCTACAACCCGCCCAAGATCTACGAAGCCCTGCAAGCAGCTGGAAAACTGGGTGAAATCACCGTCATCGCCTTCGACGAGGATCCGGTGACGCTTGGCGCGGTGCGCGAAGGCTCCTTTGCCGGGACGGTGGTTCAGGATCCCTACCAGTGGGGCTATCAGGGCATGCACCTCATGGCCGATTACCTGGAGGGCGACACCTCTGGCGTGCCGGCTGACGGGCTCATCATCGTGCCGACCAAGGTCATCGACCAGTCGAACGTCGACGCGTTCGAGGCCGAACTGAAGGCGCGCATTTCGGGATAGCGGTGTCCTCCCCGCTTGCGGCGGGCTGCGCCGGGCGAGACACTCGTCACGCGCAGCCCGTTTCATCCTGCAAGGAAGATCCGTGACGAAGCCTCCCATCGCGCTCTCGCTGACCGACGTGACGAAGGTCTATCCCGGCGTCGTCGCGCTGGAGAGGGTCAACCTGTCGCTGACCGGCGGCGAGATCGTCGGCCTGATCGGCGAGAACGGCGCGGGCAAATCCACGCTGATGAAGGTCCTGGGCGGCACCATCGCCCCGAACGCCGGAACGATCACCGTCGACGGACACGACCATGCGGCCCTGACGCCCCGCGAGGCCAACGACCTCGGCATCGCTTTCGTCCACCAGGAGCTGAACACCTTCGGCAACCTCGACGTAGCGGGAAACATCCTTCTCGGGCGCGAGATCGTCAGCGCCCCCTTCGGCACGCTCGACCAGGCCGCGATGGTCCGCACCGTGCGCCCCATCCTCGACGTCCTCGGCGCGAAATTCGCCCCCGAGGACTCGGCCGCCGACCTGTCGCTCGCCGATCAGCAGATCCTCGAGGTCGCGAAGGCGCTGTCGATGAAGGCCCGGCTCGTCATCTTCGACGAACCCACCTCCAGCCTCACCGTCTCCGAGACCGCGCGCCTTCTGGGCGTCATGCGGCAGTTGCGTGACGACGGTGTCGCGGTCCTCTTCATCAGCCACCGTCTCGCCGAGATCGAGGAGGTCGCCGACCGGGTCGTCGTCCTGCGCGACGGCAAGAACGCGGGCGACCTGCCGCGCGCGGACATCTCGAAACCGCGCATGGTCGAACTGATGATCGGCCGGAACATCGGCCGCGACGCCTCGCGCATCGCACCGTCGGGCACGGCGCCCGTCCTCGAATTTTGCGCGGTCTCGACGACGGCTTATCCATCCTCGAAGGTCGACCTTACCTTGTACGGGGGCGAAATCCTGGGTCTGGCGGGGCTCGTCGGCGCTGGCCGGTCCGAACTTGCCCGCGTCGCCTTCGGCATCGACCCCCGCAACGGAGGCGAGGTGCGCGTCAGTGGCATCACCCTTGCGCCCGATTCCGTCGCCTCCGCCATCGCCGCGGGTCTTTGCCTCGTGCCCGAGAACCGCAAGGAAGAAGGGCTGATCCTCGATTTCGCGGTGAGGGAAAACATCTCGCTGCCGAACCTCGGCCGCCTTCGCCGCGGCTGGTTCGTCGACCGACCCGCCGAGCGCGACCTCGGCACGGCCTCGCGCGACAGGCTCGGCATCAAGACCGCCACGCTCGACGGCGCCGTCGCCTCGCTGTCGGGCGGCAACCAGCAGAAGGTCGTTCTCGCGAAGTGGCTCGCGATGAGCCCCAAGGTCATCATCATGGACGAGCCGACGCGCGGCATCGACGTCGGTGCGAAACGCGAGGTCTATGCGCTGATGCGCGCGCTCGCAGACACCGGCGTGGGCATCCTGATGATCTCGAGCGACATGGAAGAGGTCATCGGCATTTCGGACCGGGTCGCGGTGATGAGCGCGGGCCGCGTGGCGGGGATCCTCGACCACGACGTGATAAGCGAGCCGAACATCCTTCGGCTGGCAGTAGGCTGACGCAGGACGGGAGACGCGGACGGTGCAGAAGAAGGATATCGGGCTGGCGGTGCTGGTCCTGACGGTGGCGGCGGTGGTCGCGGCCCTGAACCCCAGGTTCCTCTCGCCCATCAACCTCGCCAACACGGCGAACCTGATCGGGCTGTTCGGCCTGTTCTCGATCGCCGAGGCCTTCGTCATCGTGACGGCGGGCATCGAGTTGTCGGTCGGCTCGGTCATCGCCCTTCTCGGCGTCCTTTTCGTCGACATGATCGTGAACCAGGGTGTGCCCTGGCCCATCGCAACGGTCCTCGTGATGGTCCTGGGGGCTGTGATCGGCCTTCTGCACGGCCTCCTGGTCACGAAGATGAAACTCCAGCCCTTCGTCGTGACGCTCTGCGGCCTTCTGATCTATCGCGGCATCGCACGCTTCTACACCGCCGACGGCACCGCCGGATTTTCCTTCGGAGACAGTTTCCCCTGGCTTGAATGGGTGATCTCGGGCCGCACCTCGGGCGTGCCGCATTCCATCGTCGCCTTCGGAGTCGTCGCCGTGGCGTCGTGGTTCCTGCTGCACCGGACGGTCTTCGGCCGCCACCTCTTCGCTGTCGGCAAGAACGAGGAGGCGGCGCGCTTTGCCGGTATCAACACCACGCGCGTCATCATCCTGGCCTACGTCATTTGCTCGGTCCTCACCGGCCTTTCGGCGGTGTTCTTCGCCATGTACACGCGGTCGATCCACCCTGCCTCGCACGGCAGCTTCTACGAGCTTTACGCCATCGCGGCGGCGGTCCTCGGCGGCTTTTCCCTGCGCGGCGGCGAAGGCTCCATTGTGGGCGTCGTCCTGGGCGTGATCCTCCTCCAGGTGCTCCAGAACCTCGTGAACCTGCTCGGCATCCCGTCGTCGCTGAACTTCGCGGTGATGGGGGGCGTCATCCTGATCGGCGTCATCGCGGACACGCAATTCGCGCGCTACAGAACTGCGAAACGACAGGCGGCGGCGCTTGCCTCGCTGAACGCCGGGCGGGCCGAGCCGAGCGGCGGCTAGGTCTCCTGCCCGCCGTTCACCGCGATCATCTGCCCCGTCAGGAACCGCGCTTCGGGCGAGGCGAGGAAGGCGACCGTCGCGGCGATGTCGTCGGGCGTGCCCATGAAGCCGGCGGGAATCTTCGCCGCCCGTGACGGGTCGTCGGCGTCCACATCCTCGGACCTGATCTGCCCCGGCGATACGATGTTCGCGGTGATCCCCTTGGGCGCGAACTCTTCGGACAACGCCTTTGTCAGACCCCAGACCCCGTGTTTTGCGGCCGAGATCGGGGCGCCCTCGAAATAGCCGTGGATCGCCTTCATCCCGGCGAAGTTGACGATCCGCCCCCAGCCGTGCTCGACCATGCCGGGCAGGAACGCCCGGCAGGCTCGGAAAGCCCCTGTCAGCGCCACGTCGATCACCGCGTCCCAGTCCTCGTCCGTCGTCTCGAGAAACGGCTTGTGCGGACGGCGGGCCGCGTTGTTCACGACGATATCGACCGTCCCGAACCGTTCGAGGGCTGCGGCCACGATCCGCTCGACGTCCCCGGCGCTGCCCATGTCGCCCATCAGAACGAGGGCCGACGCGCCTGCCGCCTGGACCCGACGCGCCGTCTCCTTGCAGGCGTCTTCGTCCCGCGAGCCGTTGACGACGACGTTGCATCCCATCTCCGCGAGACGGACCGAGATCGCGCGACCAATGTTGTGGCCAGAGCCGGAAACGAAGGCGGTGCGCCCCGCCAGAGTGCCGTTCGCCATGCTGTATCCTCCCGATTGCGTGGGATCGAAGTAACGTTGAGGGATTCATCATTCAACAGAATATTGTTGACAATCGACAATCGCTGCCTTGTGATCCGGTCATGCAGAATGCCAATGGCACCCCGGAAACAGCGCAGAGGTTCCGCCAGCGCCCCCTCGTGCAGGAGGTGCGCGACGAGCTTGAGCGCATGATCCTGGGCGGCGAGGTCGAGGCCGGCGAACGGCTGAACGAGATCGTCCTCGCCCGTCAGATGGGTGTCAGCCGCGGTCCGGTAAGGGAGGCCGCAAGGTCGCTGGAGCGTGAGGGGCTCGTCCGGGCCGTGGCGAACCAGGGCGTCTATGTGCGAAAGCTGTCCCTCGAGGATGCACTCGAACTCTACGACCTGCGGGCGCTCATGGCGGGCGAGCTCTGCGCCTCCGTGGCCGCGATGCCTGGCGCGCACATCCGGGCGGATCTGCGCGACCTCGTCGACACGATGGACGACCTCATCGCCGGTGACGACCAGGACAGCTATTTCACCGCGAACCTCGCCTTCCACGACCACATCGCGGCCGTGGCGGGGCTCGAACGCACGCGGTCGCTCTACGTGGCGCTCGGCAAGGAGGTGCGGCTCTTCCGGCTGCGCGTCCTCAACGGGCTGGCCTCGCTCGTCGTTTCGAACGCCGAACATCGCCGCATCCTCGCCGCCATCGAGGCGGGCGACGTCGAGACTGCGCGAACGGAAGGACGGAACCATCACCTGAACGGCAAGCGGCGTCTGCTCGAGACGCTCAATGGATGAAGACCGTCTCGCAAGACGGCACCACAACGAACAAATCAGGGAGGAGGACCCAAATGAACTTCATGGCTCACACCGCCGCGCGGCGGATCTTCGGGACGGCGATGGCCGCGGCGGTCGCCGTGCCCCTCGCCTTTGCCGGGATGGCAGCAGCGCAGGACTACCCGTCTGCGGACGAAACGCTCGACTGGACCATCGCTTTCGGACCGGGCGGCGGCAACGACATCATGGCCCGCAGCATCGTCGAGATCCTCAACAAGTACGATCTCTATCCCGGTGACATCAAAGTGGAAAACCGCGCCGGTGGATCGGGCGCCGTCGGCTGGGGCTACCTCGCCAGCCAGGCCGGGAACCCCTACGGCATCTCGACGACCTCGGGCAGTTTCGTGACGACGCCGCTTCAGGCCGACACGGGCTGGGCGCCCGAGGACTTCACGCCTGTGGCGCTTCTGGCCACGGACGATCTTGTTCTCGTGGTGAACGGTTCATCCGAGATACAGAACATCGAGGAGTTCATCGCCTACGCCAAGGAGAACCCGATCAACATCGGCGGTACGGGCACGGTCAACGTCGACTTCATCGTGCCGACGCTTTTCGCTCAGGCGGCCGGTTTCGAGTTCGACTACGTGTCGTTCAACGACATGTCCGAACAGACGACCGCCCTTCTGTCGAACGCACTCGACGCAATGGTGGGTAACCCGGGCGAGATCCTGGGCCTCATCGAATCCGGCGACCTGCGCCCCCTCGTCTTCTCGGGCCAGAACATCCCGGACGCTCTCGCAGGCGTGCCGACCATGGGCGACATCGGCTACGACATCGGCGTGTCGATGCCGCGCGGCCTGATCCTGGCGCCGGACGCTCCGGCCGAGGCGCAGGAATGGTGGATCGAGACCATGAAGAAGGTCGTCGATACCCCTGAATGGAAAGAATATATCGCCTCGAACACCCTCACGCCGACGGTGATCTATGGCGAGGACTTCCGGACCTTCCTGACCAAAACCAAGAACGGTTTCGAAGAGGTCCTGAAATCCGTCGGCGCGGTGCAGTAGACCCGTCCGGCTAACGCGATCCGGCCACCCCGCACAGGGTGGCCGGCCTTTCCTTCTCGAGGGCAGACATCCATGCGCATCGGCTATCTGGTCGTCCTGCTGGCGGGGGCGGTGTTCTACAGCTACGTCGCCTTCGCCGACCTCAACTTCATGACGCGCACCGGACGGCTGGGACCCGGCTTCTTTCCCCGTATGATCGGCGGAATGGCCATCGTCGCCCTGATCTGGGCCATCCTGGACGAGATGCGATCGGCCACGCCCCAGGACGAGGAGGAGACGCGCTGGTCCGACGTCCTGGTGCTGATGGTGCTGGCGGTCGGCTATGCCGTCCTTCTGCGCCTCTTCGGCGGTTTCGTCGCGACGGTGATCTTCCTTCTGGTGGCGCTCGCCCTGCTCAATCGCGGCCGGCACATCACAAACGTGGCGGTTTCGTTCCTCGTGCCGACGGGCGTCTACCTGCTTTTCGACCAGCTTCTGAACGCGGGCATGCCTCCGGGCCTGTTCGAGATCCTCTGACACACCGCGCCGCGCGCAGCCCCCCGGAGCCGACCCGATGGACATCTTCTCCGACCTCTTCATGGGTTTCTCGGTCGCAGTGACACCGATGAACCTGGTCTACCTCTTCGCGGGAGCGATGGTGGGCATGGTGGTCGGCGTCATCCCTGGCTTCGGCCCTTCGGCCGGCCTCGCGATCCTTCTGCCCGTGACGCTCGGGATGGACCCGATTGGCGCGGTGATGATGCTGGCCGCGATCTATTACGGCGCGATGTACGGCGGCACGATCACCTCGATCCTGCTGAACACGCCGGGCGAAAGCGCCACGGTCGCCTCGACCTTCGACGGCTTCCCGCTGGCGAAGAACGGCCGCGCGGGGCCGGCGCTCGTCATGCAGGCGGCGGCCTCTTTCGTGGGAGGCACCGTGGGCGTCATCCTGATCACCATCCTCGCCCCGCTCTTCGGGCAGGTCTCGCGCAGCTTCGGGCCGCCCGAGTACTTCCTGCTGGCGGTCATGGGGATGCTGACGCTGATCGTGATGATCGGCGAGAACTGGAAGCTGGGCGTGATATCGGCCCTGATCGGCTTCGCGCTCGGCACCGTCGGCGTCGACCTTGAGACCGGGCAGAGCCGCTATACCTTCGGGTCGGCCGAGCTGATCGGAGGCATCTACTTCATCCCCGTCGCCATCGGCCTCTTCGGCCTGGGCGAGCTGTTCTACGCCTTTTACAACGGCCTGCACCGCACCGGGACGGGCGGCATCGTGCAGTACGACAAGGAAGAGAGGTTCTGGCCGACGGCGCAGGACTGGATCTCGACCCGCTGGACCATGGTGCGCGGGTCGATCCTTGGCTTCGTGGTCGGCGTCATCCCCGGCGCCGGGGCGACCATCGCCTCGCTCATGGCCTATTCCCTCGAACGCTCGATCTCGAAGGCGCCCGAGAAGTTCGGCAAGGGCGAGATGCAGGGCCTCGTCGCGCCCGAAACGGCGAATAACGCGGCCTCGTCGGGCGCGATGATCCCGCTTCTGACGCTCGGCATTCCGGGATCGGCCTCGACCGCCGTGCTTCTCGCCGCCTTCCTGCTCTGGGGGATGCGTCCCGGTCCCTTGTTCATGGAGCAGAACCCGGAACTGGCCTGGGGCCTGATCGCGTCGATGTACCTGGGCAACATGGTGCTTCTGGCCATCAACATCTTCGCCATCCCACTCTTCGTGCAGATCATCAAGGTGCCCTACCGCATCCTCGGCCCCGTCGTGGTCGTGATCTGCGCGCTTGGCACCTTCAGCGTGCATTCGAGCTTCGTCGAAACCTGGATCATGTTCGCGGCGGGGTTCGTCGGGTTCTTTATGCGGCTCTACGGCTTCTCGCCCGCCGCGCTGGTGCTGGCGCTGGTGCTGGGACCGCTCGCCGAAGAGGCGCTGCGCCAGACGCTGACGATCTCGCGCGGGTCGTTCATGATCTTCGTCGAGCGCGCGCCGTCGCTCTGGATCATCGGCGTGACCGTGTTCCTCGTCGTCCTTCTGCCGCTGATGGGCCGGTTCGGCAGGGGCTCCGGCGACGCCGAAAAGGCCGGGGGCTGACCCCATGCCCCGCCTCCCCTACGGAGAGGCGGTGGAGCTTGCGGAAGCCGCGTTCCGGCGGGCGGGTGTGAGGGCTGACGATGCCGGTCTTGCCGCGTCGATGCTCGCCGAAGCCGAGGGCATGGGGATCGTCACGCACGGACTGTCGCGGGTCGGAACCTATGTCGGCCGCATCGAGGCCGGCGGGATCGACGCCCGCGCCGTCGTCCCGATCGTCTCGCCCGCCCCCGCCCTGCGACGTCTCGACGGGGCGAACGGCCTTGGCCCGGTCATAGCCGAACGCGCACGCCTCGCTGCCTCCGAGGCGGCCCGGACCTGCGGCGCGGGCGTGGCGGTCGTCCGGCGCGTCAGCCACGTCGGCGCCTTGGCTCCGCTTCTCCGGCGTGCGGCCGACGACGGCTTCGCCGCGATCGTCACCACCAACACCGCGCCGATGCTCGCACCGGCGGGCGGACGTGAGGCGCGGATCGGGAACGCTCCCATAGGCCTTGCGGTGCCCGACCCGGGCGGGCGGCACCTGATCCTCGACATGGCGCTGTCGACCGTCTCGCGGTCGCGCATCAGGGCAGCGGCCAAAGCGGGGGAGACGATCCCGGCGGATTGGGCGACGGACGAACACGGGCGACCCACCACCGATCCGTCGCGCGCGCTGACGGGCATTCTGCGCGCCATCGGCGGCGACAAGGGGGCGAACCTCGCCCTTGGTCTCGACCTGATGCTGGCGACGCTGGCGGGTGCCGCGATGCTGACCGAGATCCCGAATGCGGCCGAGACGCCGGACAGCCCCCAGGGGCTTGGACTGATGGTTGCGCTGATCGACGCGGAACGGTTGCGACCTGCTCGCGAACGGGCCGGACGATTGGACGAGGCGCGCACCATCCTGAGCGGGACGGCGCGGGTGGATGAAGGCGTTCCGATCCGGCTTCCCGGAGATCGCGCGCTGGCACGTCTTGCCGAAGCTCGGGCATCGGGTCTCGATCTGTCGGACGAGTGCGTCGCGATGCTGCGCCGGCTCGGCGGCTGAGCGTCAGGCTCCGACGATTTCCTTCATCGCCTGCAGGAACTGCGCCACCTCGGCCTCGGAGTTGTAGTGGCATAGCGAGACGCGCACACAGGTGGCGAGGCCGAGCGGATCGAGGATGTTGCCCGAGTAGTGGTCGGCCTTGCGGCTATGGACGCGGATGCCGCGCTCACGCAGGGCAGCGACGATTTCGGGCGCTTCGCTGCCGCTCAGCGCGAAGGACACCAGCCCCTCGCGGCGCGGGTTGTCGACGCCGCCAACGATGCGGACGCCAGGCAACTCGGCCAGCCCCGCGAGGTTGCCGGTGCCGTAGAGCATGGCGTCGGTCAGCCGCTTCTCGTGGTCGTGGATCGCCTCGCCGGCGGCGACGATGCGCGCGCGGCGGTCGGTGGCGTCGGAGACCTGTCCGCCAAGCCAGTCGAAGTAGGCGACGACGTCCGAGAAAGTGGCGTAGGAGCCGGTGTCGCGCGTCCCCATCTCCCAGGGCGCGCCGGGCGCGTTCATCAGCGTATCGTGCGGCAGAGCGCTCAGACGGTCCGAGACCCAGGCGACGCCGTAGCCGTGGCGCGAGAAGACCTTGTAGGGAGAGACGACATAGCCGTCGATGTCGTAGCTCTCGATGTCGAGACGGCCGTGGGCCGCGTGCTGAATGCCGTCGACGATGATGATGCAGTCGGGCGAGACGGTACGGATCGCCCGCGCTATGGCGGCGACATCGACGCCCATGCCGGTGACCGGCGAGGTGTGGACGATGGTGGCGACGCGGGTGTCGGGCGTCAGCGCATCGGCATAATGCTCCGGTCCGACCGATCCGGTCTCGTCGTCATGCGCGACGACCACATGGGCCTTGCCCGCCACCTTCGCCCATCTGTCAGCGGCGCTGCGCGAGGCCGGATGCTCCATCGAGCTTCCGACGACGCGGCCGCCCTCGGGCGTGCCGAGACAGGCGACGGAGATCAGGCGGAACAGAAGCTCGGTCCCGCTTTCGCCGACGAAGAACTGACCTTCAGGCGCGTTGAAGAGGACACGCATGTCGGCCTTCGCGCGGTCGATGATCTCGACGAGCGCCTTCGACGCCGGATTGTCGCGGCCCTGGTTGTCAGGGATGGCGGCCATCTTCGCCGAGGTCTCGACCACCGACTTGAGGGTCAGCGCACCGCCCGCGTTCTCGAAGAACACCCGCTCGCCCTCGAAGGGGCAGGTGTCGACATGCGCGAAACGGTCGCGGATTTCGGACAGGAGAGCGGGCGAGAAGCCCGTGGCGGCGGTATCCTTCATGGCATCTTCCATGTTGCGGTGGCGAGTGCGGCGAGCTTGCCGTCGGCTCCGGTCAGCCGGCTCTCCATGAACGAGATCGACCGACCTTTCTTGATGAACCGCCCCTCGCAGGTGACCTGACCGTCCATGACAGGGCGGGTGAACTGGATCTTCATCTCGATGGTGGCGCCGGGTCCGGCCACCTTCTTCGCGAGATGGCCCATCGAGATATCCATCGCCGTCGCCATGACCCCGCCGTGCAGCGAGCCCTGCGGATTGCGCAGCATGTCCGTCACCTCGAAGGTCACGCGGCAGCAGTCCTTGTCCGCGTCGGCGGCGTCTTCGGGCAGGTACTCGAAGCCGAGGTCCAGGAAGCGGGCCAGGAAGAACGTCTCGAAGTCCTGCGCGTGGCTGTCGAGCGCATCTTCGAAACGCGCGCGGGCGGCGTCGGCGTCGATGCGCCGGGCATCATCGGCCATGGGTCAGGATCCGACGAACTGCGGCTTGCGCTTCTCGAGGAAGGCGCGGCGGCCCTCGACGTAGTCCTGGCTGTCGAAGCATTCCTTCACGCGGCGGTCGCATTCGGCGAGGTCGCGCGCGCTTTCGTCCTTCAGCGTCTCGCCCACGATGTACTTGACCGAGGCGACGGTCATCGGCGCGTTGCCCGCGATGGTCTCGGCCATTTCGGTCGCCGCGGCCTCGACCTGCCCGTCCGGGACGACGCGGTTGACGAGCCCCATGACGCGGGCCTCCTCGGCGTCGAAGCGGCGGGCGGTGAAGAAGATCTCCTTGGCGAAGGCCGGCCCCACGACGTCGACCAGCCGCTTGATGCCGGGGAAGCCGTAGCCGAGGCCGAGCTTCGCCGCCGGGATCGCGAAACTCGACGAGGTCCCGCAGATCCGAACGTCGCAACACAGCGCCAGCGCCACGCCGCCGCCGATGCAGAAGCCGTCGATCTGCGCGATGGTGGGTTTCGGGAAGGCCGCGATCATGTCGTAGACCCGTTTCGTGGTCGCGTTGTAGCGCGCCACACCCTCCTCGCTCGCCCGTTCGCTTTCGAACTTCGAGACGTCCGCGCCCGAGACAAAGGCTTTTCCGCCCGCACCCGACAGGATCAGGATGCGCACGCCCTGGTCGGACTGGAACCGCGTCACCGCCTCCTCGACCGCTTCCCACATTTCCAGCGAGACGGCGTTCCGCTTTTCCGGTTGGTTGAAGACGATGCGGGCGATATCGCCCGAGCGTTCGGTGAGGATCTTGTCGGTCATGGGTCCGTTCCTAAGTCAGATGGCGCCGGCGGCCTTCATGGCCTCGATCTCGGCGTCGGAATAGCCGATTTCGGCGAGGATTTCGGCCGAATGCTCCCCCGCCAGCGGCGGCGGCATGGCGATGTGGCTTGGCGTGCGGCTCATCAGGATCGGTTGCCCGACAAGCCTCGTGTCGCCGCGCTCGCGGCTTTTCACGGGCTGGGCGAGGCCCAGATGCTCGACCTGCGGTTCGCGGAAGACCTGGCCGATGTCGTTGATCTCGCCCGCCGGCACGCCCGCCTCGTTCATCGCGTCGACCCATTCTGCGGTGGTGCGGGTCAGCGTGATCGCCTCGATCTCGTCGCCGAGCGCGTCGCGATTCTCGGACCGCGCGGGCGCCGTCTTGTAGCGGTCGTCCTCGAGCCAGTCGTCGCGTCCGAACGCACGGGCGAAGCGAACCCAGATCTCCTGCCCCGCGACGGCGAGGTTCATGTGGCCGTCCTTGGTGCGGAAGACGCCGGTGGGGATCGACGTCGGGTGGTTGTTGCCCGCCTGGCCCGGCACCTCGCCGTCCATCAGATAGCGCGCGGCCTGGAAGTCGAGCATGAAGACCTGGGCCTGAAGAAGCGAGGTCTGGACCCACTGGCCCATGCCCGACCTCTGCCGCTCGATCAGCGCGACGAGGATGCCCTGCGCAGCGAAGAGCCCGGCGCAGAGATCCGCAATCGGGATGCCGACGCGCATAGGCCCCTCTCCGGGCTTGCCGGTGATCGACATGAGCCCGCCCATGCCCTGGGCGATCTGGTCGAAACCGGGACGGGCCGCCAGAGGACCGTCCTGTCCAAAGCCCGAGATAGAGGCGTAGACGAGGCCCGGGTTCTCTTTCGACAGCGCCGCGTAGTCGATGCCAAGCCGCGTCTTCACGTCGGGCCGGAAGTTCTCGACCACCACGTCCGCCGTCTTCGCAAGGCGGTGGAAGGCCTCGCGACCGCCGTCTGTCTTGAGATCCAGCGTCAGGCTGCGCTTGTTGCGGTGCAGGTTCTGGAAGTCGGGACCGGAGCGCGGACCGCCCAGTTGCGCCTTGTCGGACGGCGCTTCGATCTTGATGACATCGGCGCCCCAGTCGGCGAGCTGGCGCACGCAGGTCGGCCCCGAGCGTACGCGCGTCAGGTCGAGGACACGGATGCCGCGAAGGGCTTCGCTCGCGACGGGACGCTCTGCCCCTGCCCCGCCCTGGCCGTCGACGCTGTCGGTCCGGTTCGCGGGCTGCGGCATGTTGGCTCTCCCGTGGTGATCCTGCGCTGACTAGAAGTATGACAGCGATTGAGGATAGGCAATATAAATGTTAATTGTTGACAGAATTCAGTTGGCAGGCGAGGAGACGTCATGAGCATCCAGGCCAGGTCCATCGGCGCTGCACGCGCCACCCTTGCGGGCGAGGTCAGGTCCGAGATCGAGCGCATGATCGTCGAAGGCGACCTTGCCGCCGGCGAGAAGCTGAACGAACTGGTCCTGTCGACCGCCATGGGCGTCAGTCGCGGCACGGTGCGCGAGGCGATCCGTTCGCTTGCCGATTCCGGGCTCATCGACCTTATCGCCAATCGCGGCGCCTTCGTCCACGAAACCACCCTGGCCGAGGTGCGCAACCTCTATGACCTGCGGGGCGCGATCTTCGCGATGGCTTGCTCGTCGGCTGCGTCGCGCGTTGCCGAGGGCGACGAGCCGAGACTGGTCCGCGGCATGGACGAGAACCTCGACCGGATGAGGGAAGCGCTGAGGGACAACGACACCAAGGCCTATTACGCGCTGAACATCGTCTTCCACGACATGCTGATGACTGCCGCGGGCAATCCGAAGGCGAAGACGATCTATGACAACCTCGTCAAGGAAATGCACCTCTTCCGCCGGCGCGGCCTGTCCATCGCCACCAACATCGCGCGATCCATCGACGAACACGAAGTCATCCGCGCCGCCGTCTCGGCGGGAGAGGCCGAAGCGGCGCGCAACGCGGCGCTGGACCACATCCGCTCGGGGCTTGGCCGCTACATGAAGATGCTGTCCCAGGATGACATGGCGGCCGGCTGAGAAGGAACGCACCCCGACATGGCCAATCCGCTTTACGACCGCCTCTTCAAGCCGCACGAGGGGCAGGACACGCCCTTCCTGATCCTCGCGGACGGCTCGGTCATCACCCACGCCGCCTTCCTCGAAATGTCCGGATGGCTTGCGGCTGCGCTGTCATCGCTCGGTCTTGTGCCTGGCGACCGGGTGGCGGTCCACGTTCAGAAATCGCCGGAAGCGCTGGCGCTCTATGCAGCCTGCATCCGCGCAGGTCTGGTCTTTCTGCCGCTCAACACGGCCTACACCCCGCGCGAACTGGACTACTTCGTGACCGACAGCGAGGCTGCGCTTTTCGTCTGCGATCCGGGCGAGGCCGAGGCGCTGGCCGAAGTCGCAAGGGGTGCGCAGGCGAAGCTTCTCACGCTCGACGCTGATGGCACGGGTTCGCTGTCCGAGGCAGCCGCCGTGCAGACGTCGACGCCGCCGCCCGCCGCGCGGGGCGAGGACGACATCGCCGCGCTGCTCTACACCTCGGGCACGACGGGGCGGTCCAAGGGGGCCATGCTGACCCACAGGAACCTTCTGTCGAACGCCGAGGCGCTGGTCGAGGCCTGGCGCTTCACATCGGACGATGTCCTCCTCCACGCATTGCCGATCTTTCATGCGCACGGTCTTTTCGTCGCGACGAACACGCTTCTGATGGCGGGGGGATCGCTGATCTTCCTGCCGAAGTTCGATCAGGACGCGGTCATCGCCGCCCTGCCCCGCGCCACCACGATGATGGGCGTGCCCACCTTCTACACCCGCCTACTGGACGATCCGCGCTTCACTAGGGACCTCGTGTCCCACATGCGGCTCTTCATCTCCGGCTCAGCGCCTCTCCTGGCCGAAACCCACATCCGTTTCGAGGAACGGACCGGGCATCGCATCCTCGAGCGCTACGGAATGACCGAGACCAGCATGAACACCTCGAACCCCTACGAGGGCGAACGTCGCGCAGGGACGGTCGGCTTCCCCCTGCCCGGCGTCGAGGCGAAGGTCTGCGATCCCGCCACCGGCGCCGAGGTCGCGCAGGGCGAGATCGGCGTCCTGCATGTGCGCGGACCGAACGTGTTCAAGGGTTATTGGCGGATGCCCGAGAAGACAAAGGCCGAGATTCTCGAGGACGGGTTCTTCATCACGGGCGACCTCGCCCGGATCGACGGGGACGGCTACGTCCACATCGTGGGGCGCGGCAAGGATCTCATCATCTCGGGCGGCTACAACATCTACCCGAAGGAGATCGAGCTTTTCCTCGACGCCCAGCCCGGCGTGAAGGAAAGCGCGGTCGTCGGCGCGCCTCACCCGGACTTTGGCGAAACCGTCGTGGCCGTCATCGTTCCGCAAGACAAGGCCGCGCCCGACCTCGCGGCCATCGAAGCCGCCGCACGGACCGAACTTGCGGGCTTCAAGCGACCCCGCCGCTATGAGTTGGTGGACGAGTTGCCCCGAAACACCATGGGCAAGGTTCAGAAGGCCGACCTGCGCGCGCGGTTCGCGAATACCTTCACCCCCTCCTGACATCGCTCGGAAAAGAAAACGCCCCGGGACAGGCCCGGGGCGTTTGCGTACCGGTGACCCGCGTCCGATACACGGACGCGCGCGCGGTGGGGGATATCGTCAGGCGGCGTCGAGAAGCGCGTCCTCTTCGTCGTCCGGCAGCATGGCCTGGGCCGTCTCGCTGACCACGCCCTGACCCGAGACAAGCGCGTCCCAGAGGTCTTCGTGGCCCGCGCTGACCGCGTCCTGACCGCCGACCGTCTGCACCGCGACCTTGCCCGACCCCGAGGCCAGCTTCAGCGTCACGGTATCGGTCTCGTAGTCGACCACGATCGTCGCGTCGCGCGATCCGAGGCCCGAGACCGATGCCTCGTCGAAGAGACCGATGATCTCGTCGACCTCCATCAGCGTGAAAGCGCTTCCTGCGCTGGCCGAGAGGCCGGCGAGGTTGATCGTCAGGTTCGTGTCGCCCAGATCGGCCCCGGACTTGACATCGCTGTCGCCAAAGGCGCCCGAGCGGAACTCGGAGATCGAGCCCAGGTCGCCGCCCTCGGTGAGGAACTCGAGCGTCGAGCCCGCGTGCATGTCGAGGATCGCCATACCCCCGTCCTCGCCGTCGAAGCCGGCGCGGCCCGCACCCGAGATCGAGAGCTTGTCGCCGCTCTCGACGTCGAACTCTGCGTTGTCGGTGGCGAGGATCGCCTGCCCGCCGGTGACCGACAGGTCGGCTCCCGACATGGCGCCGGTGTTCACGAAGCGCCCGCCCATGACGTCGATGTCGAGGTTCGCGGCATCCCCGCCTTCGGTCCAGAACTGACCGGCCGAGGTGATGTCGAGGCTGCCGGCATAGTCGCCGGTGACACCGCCCGCGACGGTCAGCTTGCCGCCGTAGACCTGAAGCTCGCCGTCCGGCCCGAATTCGAGCTCGTCGATGGTGGCATTGGTCCCGAAGACGACGTGGTTACCGCCCAGGTCGACGTCGTCCTCGGCATAGAGGCCGGGAAGGTCGTCGGTGCTCCAGTTTAGGTGGTTGTCCCACCGGACCCCGTCGCCGAGGTCGTTCGGGATGAAGCGCAGCGTCTCGGCGCCGTCGCGCATGTCGGCCTCGATGCCGAAGCCTTCCTGGAAGAACTTGATGATGAGGTCGGCGTCGACCACGTCATCGAGCGTGCCGTCGGCCTGCGCCCTCAGATAGTCGGCCAGGTCGCCGATCGTCGCCTCGTTCGTGCCCAGAAGCTGCGCGGTGAAGCGCTGGATCGTGGTCGCGTCCATGACGGACGGGTCCAGACCCTCGACGTTCACGTCGACGTCCTTGTCGGGATACTCGAAGGCGCGCGCGCCCATCCAGTTCCAGACGATGGTGTCGTTGTAGTAGGGATCGATCGACCGGTTCGCGTCGTTGATCCAGTACTTGTAGTCCAGCTCGGACGGGTCGTCCGGGTTGGCGAGGTGCGCGACCACGTTGTCGACGAGCGAGGTCATCAGCGCATCGTCCGTCAGGCCGAGCGTGAAGGCCCCGACCATGTCGGCGTCCTTGTGGGCGCCCGAGGTCACGATGTTGCCGCTGAGGAGCGAGTAGTACCCGACGTAGCCCGCGTCCTTGTAGTCTCCGCCGACCGTAGCGAAGGCCGCGTTGTTGTCGATGAAGACGTTGTCCTCGATGAAGCCGCCCGGACGCACCTGCGCGCCGAAGGACGAGGCCCGCATCGAGATCGAGTCGCGGAGCGTGATGTCGGTGTTGTCGTTGCCGATGTACATGTTGTGGCTGTACATCGTGGGTGGCTGCGGCGACGACGCGTCCTGGCCGGTGAAGCCAAGCTCGTAGCCGTTCAGGTCGAAGAAGTTGCCTTCGAGCAGGACGCCGTTGTTGAAGTTGGCGAAGATGCCCTGGGCGCGGTCCCACGACCCCTGCCATTCGGCGTTGACCGGGGCTTCGTTGTGGACGTCCGTGAAGTCGGAGTTGCGGACCGTCACGCCGTCCTGATGCATCACATCCATCTCGACGTATTTTACGCTGATGTCGTCGAAGATGATGTTGCCGCCCGCCTGAGCGAAGAAGACACCGCCGCGGAACTCGAGCCCCTGCACGACGAGGTTGGTGCTGCCTTCGTTGTTCTGGAGGAACTCCTCGGTCAGGATCGGCTTGTCGCCCGAGCCGTAGGCTCCGACATAGAGCGGGTGCAGCGGGTCCTCGCCGTCGGTGTCGCGGATCATCACGCGGCCGAGGTCGTCATAGGTGTAGCCGCGCTCGAACAGAAGCCAGTTCGACGTTTCCGAGCCGCGAGGCGTCGCCGCGTGCCAGAGCGCCATGCCGGCGTCCTCGGCCAGGGCCAGGCCTTCACTCTGGCCATAGGTGCCGTTCGCGAGAAGCCACTCGCCGGTGACCTGGCTTACGTCCATGCCTTCGGCGCGGGCGATGTCGGCCAGCGACAGCGCGTCGCCGGAGCCCGAGACGTAGACCTTGGTGTGGTTCTCGCCCGCCTCGACGACGACGTTGTCGTTCTCGTCGGTCTCGAGCATGTAGTGCGACGTGCCGGTGGCCCAGCCAGCGGCCTGATCGCCCTCGACGCACCTCATGTTGACCGTATGCGTGGTCGTGCTGCCGTCGGCGTGGGTCGCCTCGTAGCGGAAGCTCTGCGATCCGGTGTAGGTCTCGCCGGTCATCACGAGAGCCAGCGTGCCGTCGGGGTTCACCGTGACATGGCCATGCTCAACGTCCGAGATGATGCGGACGGCGGTGACATCGTCGCCCACGGCGTCGAGCGTGTGGGTCCGTCCGGTCACCACGTCGATGGTGCCGTTGACGACGATCGGATCGGTGTCGGCGCCGTCGCTGTTGGTCGACTGGCCGGGGTTCGTGATGTCGATCGGGCTGTCGCTGCCGCCGGTGGGTTCCTCGGCCGGCTCTTCGGTCGGAACCTCGTCGGTCGGCTCCTCGACGGGTTCTTCTACGGGTTCCTCGGTCGGTTCCTCAGTCGGGACTTCGTTCGTCGGCTCCTCGACCGGCGTCTCGTCCACGGGCTCCTCGACGGGCTCTTCCACAGGCTCTTCGGTCGGAACCTCGTTCGTCGGCTCTTCGACGGGGGTCTCGTCGACAGGCTCCTCGACGGGCTCTTCGACGGGCTCTTCCACAGGCTCTTCGGTCGGGACCTCGTTGGTCGGCTCCTCGACAGGCGCTTGGGGCTCCTCTTCGACAGGCTCCTCGACCGGCTCTTCCTCGGTCTGGCTGCCGGTGTCGACCGGGATGGGATCCTTGTCGGGCTTGCCGTTGCCCTTGCCGTTGTTGTCCACCTTGCCGTCAGCGGTCATGCTGCCGTCACCGCCCCCCGAGCCAAAGGCTGCTGCACTTCCAAAGAGGCCGAACAGGATCAGGAGAAAGTTCATTCCTCGACCCTCCCGACAAATCCATTGTGCGGGCGTTTACACGTCACGTTCATTTTGAGAGCTCCGTCCGTTTGGCGCATCGTTTTTTGATTTTTTTGGCCGCACACAGGCCACTCGGAACGCGATCAGATGGGAGCCTGATTGAGGCGTCGCTTGGGGCGTATTGTGACCAAGCGATGGCAATTGGTTCCCGTCGGATCGACCAACACGGCACAGGGCTAGATTTGTTCGGAACCGTCTACAAATGGGGGATTTCCGCTCGGCAATGGACTGCAAATGGGCGGATTGTTGACGGCAAATTGCTGCCATCCGTGCGGCGCGCACACAAAACGGGAGGCTGGTGAGCGGAATTCCGAGCATTAAACCCGGGATTGTTCCCGGGTTTGACCTTGGGTCATTTGCCAATATTGGCAGAAACGCGGCAGGGGAATTGGAATTTGGCGAAAGTGGGGCAGAAGAATCGCGGGTTGTGACCCGCCCTTGCCCCGAATCCGGCGCTTGCGCCCCTAGCGGGCCACACCGATCGCGTTGACGTAAATCGAACGAAGCGTCGTCGTGGCGCAGATGAAGAGCCGATTCTTCTTCCGTCCTCCGAAGACGACGTTCGCTACGACCTCGTCTATGAGGATCTTGCCCAGAAGCGTCCCGTCGGCGTCATAGCAATGGACGCCGTCGCGCGCCGAGGTCCAGATGTTGCCGCCCGTATCGACCCGGAATCCGTCGAAGAGGCCCGCGGTCTTGCTGACGATCAGGTCGGCACCCTCGCCCAGCCTGTCGCCTGTCACCGGATAGCTGCGGATGCGCGGCGTGTGGTCCGGCTTATGCGTCTGCCCGGTGTCGGCGACATAAAGCAGGCTCTCGTCCGGCGAGAAGCCGAGACCGTTCGGCTGAACCATGTCGGTGACAACGCAGGTGACCGCGCCATCGGGGGCGATCCGGTAGACGTTGCGCGACCCGATCTCGGACGGCGACTGGTCGCCCTCGTATTCGCTGTCGATGCCGTAGGACGGATCGGTGAACCATATCGAGCCGTCCGACTTCACCACCACGTCGTTGGGCGAGTTGAAGCGCTTGCCCTCGAACCTGTCCGCCAGGATCGTCAGCGAACCGTCATGCTCGATCCGGCTGACCTGCCGGCCCCGATGTTCGCAGGCGACGAGACGGCCCTCGAGGTCGACGGTGTGGCCGTTCTGGTTGCGGCAGGGCTGCTCGAAGACCGAGACCGCGCCCGAGCATTCGTCCCACCGCATTACCCGGTCGTTCGGGATGTCGGACCAGACGAGGTACTTGCCCGCCGCGAGGTAGGCCGGACCCTCGCACCAGCGCCCACCCTCCCAGAGAAGGTCGATGTTGGCATTCTTGTGGATCAGCTTGCGAAAGCGCTCGTCCACGATCTCGTAGTGTTCGCCAGGCATCGCCGCTCCCCGATCTTGTGCTGGTGCGACTTTGGCGAGCCGTCTTTGGTTGGTCAAGTGGGGCTCAAATCCCGGCAGGAGCCCCCTCTCAGGAATATTGACAGGTATTTGTCGGACAAATACGTTGCACAAGAGATCGTCCGGCACGGGACCGGGCGGCCAGGGGGGAATTTCGTGGCCGAAGCGGGGGCGCAGACCACACGCAGCGAGACCGGATCTGCCGTCGACGGCGTCGTCGAAAGCATCCGGGCGCTGATCGGGAGGGACGGCCTGACGGTGGGCGACAGCCTTCCGACCGAGCGCGAACTCTGCGACGCCTTCGGCGCCTCGCGCAACACCGTCCGCGAAGCGATGCGCATCCTGAAGGCCTACGGCATCGTCGAGGTGCGTCCCAAGGTCGGGGCGACGATCATCGACAACCGCATGGCCTCGGCCTTCGAGATGTTCTCGTTCAATGTCCTCGACCTGTCGCCCAAGACCTTCAGCGACATCCAGGGCTTCCGCGCGCTGCTCGAGGTCTCGTCGGTCGAAACGCTCTTCGAGCGCATGACGCCCTCCGACCTGGCCGAGCTGAGACGCATCAACACCAAGCTGACCGACATGCCACATGTGGACGTCGCCTCGGAGTACGACTTCGAATTCCACACCAAGCTGATGAGCCTGCTCGACAACAAGGCCATCCTCGACGTCTACGGCCTGATGAAGCCCGTGATCCTGCGCATCATGAAGATGGGCAAGTCGCGGCGCACCTTCGAGACCACCACCTACCGCGAGCACGAGGCCATCCTCGCGGCGGCCGAGGCGGGCGACCGCCTGGGCTACCAGTACCTGATGAAGACGCATCTGAACGCCGGGTACGCCCTTTTCCAGAAGACCGCCGCTCCCGAGGCCGGGAAGCGGGACATCACGTCATGACTTTCTAGGGAGGAAAGACAATGAACCTCAGATCGACCGCCCTCGCCGCGCTTCTTGCCGGCCTGGGAACCGCCGCCTTCGCCGGCCCCTCCGTCGTGGACGGACCGGGCGTCGACCCGTCCTGCTTCGCGCCGTGGGACGCATCCACCAAGCACTTCCAGTGGGAGGCCCAGGAAGGCCCCTACCGCATCGCCATCGTCAACGGTTTCGTCGGCAACACCTGGCGGATCCAGATGATCAAGACCGCCAAGGCCTATGCCGAGGATCCCGCCGTCAAGGACAAGATCGCCGAATTCAAGGTGGTCTCGACCGGCACCGACGCCCCCGCGCAGCTTGGCGCCATCGAGGACTTCATCAACCAGGGCTACGACGCGATCGTTACGATCGCCGTCTCGCCCGACGGGTTCGACCGGGTCATCCGCCTTGCGGACCGCGAGAATGTCGTCCTCGTGCCCTTCGACAACGTGCTCGACACCGACGCGGTCATGCAGGTCAACGAGGACCAGCTTGCCATGGGCCGCATGTGGGCCGAGTTCGCACTGAAGGAGCTGGACGCCAAGGGCGTCAGCTCGGGCAAGATCCTCGAGGTGCGCGGACTTCCGGGCAACTCGGTCGACCGGGACCGCTCGATCGGCATCAACGAGGTCCTGGCCGCCGATGACGGCACCTGGGAGATCGTGTCGGTCGTCGGCAACTGGGACGACGGCACCACGCAGAAGGTGGTTGCCGACGCCATCGCCGTGCATGGCCAGTTCGAGGCCATCATCGGCCAGGGCGGGTCGAACGGCGTCATCCAGGCGCTGACCGACGCGGGCCACCCCTGGGTGCCGGTCGCGGGCGAATCCGAGAACGGCTTCCGCAAGGCCATCGCCGAGCATTCCGACGAGGGCCTGAAAGGCATCTCGATCGGCCAGTCGCCCGGCCTCGTCGCCGTGGCGATGAAAGCGGCGATCTCGGCGCTGGAAGGCAACGTGATGCCGCAGCTCATCTCGGTCCCGCTTCCGGTGGCGACCTATGAGGAGCTGGAGGACGGCAAGAACTTCTGGTCCGACCTGCCCGACAACTTCTTCACGGTGAACGAATTCCCGCCCTGCGGCGTGAACGTCTCGGGCCCTGCGATCATGGCGCAGGACGAAACCGACGTGAAGTGATGCAAGACGCGGCGGCGCTCCAGGGGGCGCCGCCGACCCCATACCACGAGGCAGGCATGGACAGCACGACCCCGCACGTCGCCCTGGAAGGCGTCTCGCGCTACTTCGGCGGCATCACCGCCCTGAAGGACGTGGACTTCCAGTGCCGCCGCGGCACGATCCACGCGATTCTGGGCGAGAACGGCGCGGGCAAATCGACGCTCATCAAGATCATGGCGGGCGTCCTGCCGCCCAGCGAGGGCCGGATGCTTCTCGACGGCAGGCCGGTCGCCTTTCGCAGTCCCGCCGAAGCGCGCGACGCCGGCATCGTCTGCATCTTCCAGGAGCTGTCGCTGATCCCGGACCTGTCGGTCGCCGACAACATCTTCATCGACCGCCCCCCCCGCAGCCTGGGCCTCATCGACCGCCGGGCGCAGCGCCGCCGCTCCGAGGAGCTTCTGGCGCGGATCGACTGCGAGGACGTGAACCCCGACACCAACGTGCGCGACCTCAGCCTGTCGCGCCGCCAGATGGTCGAGATCGCCAAGGCCATCTCGAAGAACCCGTCCGTCCTGATCCTCGACGAGGCGACCTCGGCCCTGACGAGCCGTGACGTCCAGACCGTCTACGACCTTCTCGGCAAGCTGCGCGAGGACAACGTGGCGAGCCTCTTCATCAGCCACCGGATGCACGAGGTAGACGCACTCTGCGACACGCTGTCGGTCTTCCGCAACGGCCACCACATCGAGACCTTCGGCAAGGGCGAGAGGACGAGTGGCGAGATCGTGCGCCTGATGATCGGCCGCGACATCGAGGCCCAGTTCCCGCCGAAGCCCGCGCCCGTTGCCGGCAAGTCGCCCGCGCTCAAGGTCGAGGCCCTGAAGTGGGAGGACCGGCTCAAGGGCATCGACATCGAGGTCGCACCGGGCGAGATCCTCGGCCTCGGCGGCCTCGACGGTCAGGGACACAAGGAACTGCTGCTCGCGCTCTTCGGGGTGCTTAAGGGCGTCACGGGCCGCATCGAACTCGGCGGCCGCCCGTATCGACCCGCGTCTCCCGCCAGGGCCAAGCGGCAGCCGACCTCGCTCGCCCTCGTGCCCGAGGATCGCAAGACCGAGGGGCTGATGCTGCAACTCTCCATCGCCGACAACCTGCTGACTCCGAATTACGCCCGCGTCTCGACCGGCCCCCTGATCGACCGGAGCCGCGCCGATACGGCCATCGCGGACGCCGTGACCCAGCTACAGATCAAGGTTGGCGACGTCACCGACAAGGTCGAGACGCTGTCCGGCGGCAACCAGCAGAAGGTCGTCATCGCCAAATGGCTGATCGACGACCCCGACGTGATCCTTCTGAACGATCCCACGCGCGGCATCGACGTGGGCACAAAGCAGGAGATCTATCGCCTGATGCGCCAGCTTGCCGACGCCGGAAAGGCCATCGTCCTCTACTCCACCGACTATGACGAGCTGATCGGCTGCTGCGACCGCGTCTCGATCCTCTACGACGGCCGCGTGGTCGCCGAACTCGATGGCGAGCGTCTGACCGAAGAGAACATCGTCTCGGCCTCGCTGAATATCCCCGGCGGGGAGGCGGCCTGATGCGCGACCTTATCCTCAGGAACCGCGCCTTCGCCGGCGCCCTCGCGATGTTCCTGGTCCTGTTCCTCGGCTACCACGCGCTGCATCCGCGCGGCTTCTCGACCGCGGTCTTCATCCAGAACGCCAACGAAAGCGTCGCCATCGCCTTCGTCGCCATGGCGCAGACGATCCCGGTCCTGATGGGCGGGCTCGACCTCTCTGTAGGCGCGGTGATGACGCTGGCGAACTGCATCGCCTCGCACCTCGTCACGGGCTCGCCCGTGCAGATGGTGCTGGGCATGATCGTCACGCTCGCCTGCGGCACCGCCTTCGGCCTGATGAACGGCCTTATCGTGGTCTACGGCCGCATCCAGCCCATCATCGCGACGCTCGCCACGGGGGCCATCGCCATCGGTCTGGCCCTCATCATCCGTCCCTCGCCCGGCGGCGAGATCGACGGCGACCTGAACTGGGCGGTGACCAACGCGGTCTTCGACTTCGCCGAAACCTACGGCCTTGCCGACGACGGCAACGCCGCCTGGCTGCAGCCCTTCGTCAACATACCCGTGCCTCTCATCATCCTTCTCGTGATCGGATTCGGGGTCTGGATCCCCTTCAAGCGCACCGTCACCGGGCGCACGGTCTATGCCATCGGCTCGGCGGAAAGTGCCGCCTTCATGTCCGGTCTTCCGGTCCGTCGCGCCAAGATCGCGGCCTTTACGCTGGCGGGATTTTTCGCGTCCTGCGGCGGGCTCTACCTTGCCATCCAGACCTCGTCCGGCAATGCCGACGTGTCGCAGGCGGGGGCCTATACGCTTAATTCCATCGCCGCCGTCGTCCTGGGAGGGTCCTCGCTTCTGGGAGGCATCGGCGGCGCCATCGGCTCGCTGGTCGGCGCGGGCATCCTGCGCGTGATCTCGTTCTACTTCCGCATTCTCTCCATCGACCCGCTCCTGCAACCTCTGATCGAGGGGCTTGTCCTTCTCGTCGCGGTCTCGCTTGGCGCGCTGCGCACGCTCAGGGTCAAGAACAGGCTGGAGCTTTTCCGATGACCCCCTTCGCGCGCCTCTCGCCCGAGAACCGCCCCATCGCCATCGCCGCGATCTTCGTCGTGGTCATCGTCCTCTTCGGCACGGTCTACACATTGTCGACCCAGGGCACCGCGCCGATGCTGTCACCCGGCTATCTGTTGCAACAGCTTCAGATCGGCTCGTTCCTCGGCATCTGCGCCGCCGGCATGATGGTGGTGATCCTTCTCGGCCACATCGACCTGTCGGTGCCATGGACGCTGACGGCGGCGGCGATGATGGCGACGACCGTGGGCGGGCCATGGGCCATCCCGACCGGGCTTGCCGTGGGACTCCTCGTCGGTCTCCTCAACGGCTTCGGCGTGGCTTACCTGCGCATTCCCTCGATGATCTTCACGCTCGGCGTCGACTCGGTCCTGCGTGGCCTGATGGTCGCGCATACCGGCGGCTTCGCGCCGCAGACCACCGCCTCGCCGCTCATGCGCTTCCTCGCCGCGGACCGCATCGCGGGTATCCCCGTGGCGATCTTCGTCTGGGCCGGCGTGTCTCTTGTGATCGCAGGCATCCTGACGCGCACCGGCCTCGGCAAGGCCATCTACGCCACCGGCGCGAAAGAGGGCGCCGCCTACCTGTCAGGCATCCGCACGCGCGGCGTCATCGTCGCGGCCTTCGTGATCTCGGCTCTCTGCGCCTCGACGGCCGGCGTCCTTCTCGCCGGGTACTCGGCCAAGGCCTATCAGGGCATGGGCAACGCCTTCCTTCTGCCCGCCATCGCCGCCGTCGTTCTGGGCGGCACGCACATCCTCGGCGGGCGCGGTCGCTATGCCGGAACGCTCGTGGGCGTGATCCTGATCGTCTTCCTCAATTCCGTCCTGTCGATCATGCAGATGCCGGAGGCCTTTCGCCAGATCATCTACGGCGTCGTCATCGTGGGGATGCTGCTGGTCTATGGCCGGGAGGGCGGATCGCGCACCTGAGACTCTTGTCGGTTTGACAGCCCTGCCGCCGGACGCCACCCTGACGGCAGGGAGGTGCCAGCCATGCCGCGCGACGTCGTGATCGACACCCATCACCACCTCTGGCGGATCGACCGGGGCGATTACTTCTGGATGTCGCCCGACTTGGGCGTGCTTTACCGCGACTACGGACCGGACGACCTCGCCCCGCATCTGAACGCGGCGGGCGTCACGAGGACGATCCTCGTCCAGGCCGCCGATACCGAGGCCGAGACCGATTTCCTGCTCGACCTCGCCGCGCGGACCGACTGGATCGCCGGCGTCTGCGGCTGGCTCGACCTCGACGACGAGGCCTTTCCCGACCGACTTGCCGCACGAATGGAGAACCCGTGGTTCAAGTCGCTGCGTCCGATGCTTCAGGACCTCGCGCCCGACGACTGGATCCTGAAGCCGCGCGCCCTGAAGAACCTCGCGCACATGGCAGAGACGGGCGCCCGGTTCGAGGTGCTGACGAAGCCGCCGCAGCTTCCGCACGCCGTCGAGGCGCTGCGCCGCACGCCGGGCCTCAAGGCCGTGGTCAATCACCTCTCGAAACCCGACATCGCGGGGCGCATGTGGGAACCCTGGGCGGGCGCGATGGACGAACTCGCGGCGATACCGGACGTCTTCTGCAAGATCTCGGGTATGGTGACCGAGGCCGGACCGGATTGGACGACGGACGACCTGACCCCTTATGCCGTCCACGCGCTGGAATCCTTCGGTCCCGACCGCTGCATGTTCGGCTCGGACTGGCCCGTTGCGCTTCTGGCGGCAGAGAGCTACGGCGACGTGCTCGACACCGCGCGGACGATCCTGGCGCCCTACCTGGACGCCACCGCACGGCGGAAGGTCTTCCATGACACCGGCGCGGCGTTCTACGGGATTTGAGTCTCAGCCCGAGTGCAGGAAGTGCAGGACGTCGCCGTCCTTCACGTCATAGGTCTTGCCCTCGACGCGCATCTTGCCCGCGTCCTTCGCCCCCGTCTCGCCGTTCAGCGCGACATAGTCGTCATAGGCGATGGTCTCGGCGCGGATGAAGCCCTTCTCGAAGTCGCCGTGGATCACGCCGGCCGCCTGCGGCGCCAGCGTGCCCTTGCGGATCGTCCAGGCCCGCGCTTCCTTCGGGCCGACCGTGAAATAGGTCTGAAGCCCCAGAAGCCCGTAGCCCGCCCGGATCAGCCGGTCGAGGCCTGCTTCCTCCAGTCCCATCTCGGAGAGGAACATCTCCGCCTCCTCGCGGTCGAGCTGGCTGATCTCCTCCTCGATCCGGGCCGAGATCACGACCGAGGCCGCACCCTGCTCGGCCGCCATCTGGGCCACCCGCTCGGACTGCGCGTTGCCCGTCGCCGCCTCGGCCTCGGAGACGTTGCACACGAACAGCACGGGCTTCGACGTCAGAAGCTGAAGCGCCTTCCAGGCCTTCTGGTCCTCCTCGTCGACCGCGACCGACCGCGCCGGACGCCCCTGCTCCAGGGCCGCCTGCGCGGCCTTCAGCAGACGCTCCTGCGCCACGGCTTCCTTGTCGCCGCCGCGCACCTTGCGCACGATGTTCTGCAGCCGCCGCTCGATGGACTCGAGATCGGCGAGCATCAATTCGGTCTCGATGGTCTCGGCATCCGCGATGGGATCGACGCGACCCTCGACATGGGTCACGTCGCCGTCCTCGAAGCAGCGCAGGACGTGCGCGATGGCATCGACCTCGCGGATGTTGGCCAGGAACTGGTTGCCCAGACCCTCGCCCTTGGACGCGCCCTTCACGAGGCCCGCGATGTCGACGAAGGTGATCCGCGCCGGAACGACCTGCTTCGACTTCGCGATCGTTGCCAGCTTGTCCAGGCGCGCATCCGGCACCGCCACCTCGCCCACGTTGGGTTCGATGGTGCAGAAGGGAAAGTTGGCCGCCTGCGCCGCGGCGGTCCGCGTCAGCGCATTGAACAGCGTCGACTTGCCGACGTTCGGCAGGCCCACGATCCCGGTCTTGAAGCCCATCGCGGACCCTCCTTCGGCAAAGACGACGCCTTCTACGGCGGCGCCCCGCCCGCCGCAACCCGGGGGTTGCCAGCCGCCGTCCACCCTATGTAAGTTGATATCAACACAATAGGGAGTCGACCGATGCAGCCGATCATCTACCTCTTCTTTCCGGGCAACTGCCGCGAGGCGTTCGAAACCTACGGCCGCGTCTTCGACGCCTCGCCCGAGATCATGTCCTTCGCCGACATGCCACCCGAGGCCCAGGGCTCGATGCCCGGCGTCACGAACGACATGGTGATGCACGCGTCGCTCAAGATCGGCGACGGCTGGATCTACGGCAGCGACGATCCCTCGATCTCGACGCAGGAGATGGCCGGCTGCAACGTCTCGCTCGCCTTCCCGACCGAGGCCGAGACACGCCGCGTCTGGGACGCCCTGTCCGAGGGCGGAGAGATCAGGATGCCGCTGCAACCGGAATTCTTCGCACCGCTCTACGGCGCCATGTCCGACCGCTTCGGCATCCGCTGGATGATCATGCAGGACGGCGAGGCGTCGTGACGCCCTAGTCGCGCGCCCGGCTCTCGCGGCCCTGGAAGATGATGAACCATGCCAGGAGCACGAACATCGGATGCGTCAGCCCGCCCGAGAAGAAAAGCGCGGGCAGCCAAATGAAGAAAATGATGACGCCCAGGAAGGGTCGACCGGCGAAGACGATCGACAGGGGCGGCAGAAGGATGGCGAGCAAGTAGTTCATGACCGTCATTTGGGGCGCGCCCTGCCGGTTGTCCAGTCCCGGCGCGGCGCTAGGTCAGGAGGTATGAACGGACCTGCCATCATCCTCGGCGCCGGCCCCGGCTTGGGCCAGGCGCTTTCCCGACGTTTCGCCGCCGGCGGCTTCGATGTCGCGATGCTCGCCCGCGACGGCTCGCGTCTGAACGCCCTGTCGCGGGACGTGGCCGAGGAGACGGGCCGCAGGGTCTATGGCTATCCCGTCGACGCGACCGACCTCGTCGGCCTCCGCGCCTCGCTCGAAAGGGTGACGGGCGACATGGGACCGGCCTCGGTCTTCATCCATTCGGTCAGCCGATGGATCCCGGGCCGAACGCCCGACATCGATCCCGCGACCCTGATGGCCGAGATGGCGCTGTCGGTCGGCGCGGCCCTCCTCGGTTCGCAGCACGTCCTTGCGGGGATGGAGGCAGCCGGCAAAGGCACGATCCTCTGGACCGGAAGCCGCATGGGGCTGAACCCCGGCAAGAACGCCGCGGCCCCTGCCCTCGGCGCATCGAAATGCGCCATTCGTGCCCTCGCCCTGTCGGGCGCGAAGGATTTCCACGACCGCGGCGTGAACTTCGCCACCGTCACCATCGACGGCACCATCAAGCCGGGAACCGCCTTCGACCCCCGCGCCATCGCCGACGCCTTCTGGGAGGTCCACGCCGCCCCGCGCGAAGACTGGGTCGCCGAACGCATTTTCACCGGCCGCGATTGATCTTCCGCCGGGCATCGGGCAAAGGAAGCCCGACCCAGAGGGAGGCCCCCATGACCCGCATCGACCGGACGTTCCAGCGCCTGCGCGCCGAAGGCCGCAAGGGCTTCGTCTCCTACGTCATGGCGGGCGACCCCGACTTCGACACCTCGCTCGCCATCGTGAAGGGCCTGCCCGCCGCCGGCGTCGACGTGATCGAGCTGGGCCTGCCCTTCACCGACCCGATGGCGGACGGCCCGACGATCCAGCTTGCTGGCCAGCGCGCACTCGAGGCGGGCATGACGCTGAAGCGTACGCTCGAGCTTGCCCGCCGCTTCCGCGAGGACGACGACACCACGCCCATCGTGCTGATGGGCTACTACAACCCGATCTATTCGCACGGCGTCGACCGCTTCCTTGTCGATGCGAAGGTCGCCGGCATCGACGGGCTGATCGTTGTCGACCTGCCGCCCGAAGAGGACGAGGAACTGTGCATCCCCGCCCAGAAGGCCGGCCTCAACTTCATTCGCCTCGCAACGCCCACGACCGACGACAGGCGGCTGCCCAAGGTGCTGACCAACACCTCGGGCTTCGTCTACTACGTGTCGATCACCGGCATCACCGGTGCGGCCAACGCCGTGGCCACCGACGTCGGCCCCGAGGTCGCCCGGATCAAGGCGCAGACCGACCTGCCCGTGATCGTGGGCTTCGGCATCAGGACCCCCGAGACCAGCCGCGACATCGCGCGCGTCGCCGACGGCGCGGTGGTGGGGTCGGCCATCGTCGACCTGATCGGCAAGGGAAAGTCGCCCGACGAGGTGCTGGAGTTCGTGCGCGGACTGGCCGAGGGCGCGCATTCCGCGTGACGTGAAGGGCTCTGCCCCTCGCCCCTGTCGGGGCTCACCCCGGAGTAGTTGAGGACAGAAGAAGCTCAGGGATCGCCCGCGATCTCGAACACCTTGTCCCGGCTCGTCGCGCCCCGCACCAGTGTCAGCCGCGAGGGTGCCACGCCAAGCGCCTTCGCCAGCGCCTTGCGCACCGCCGCATTGGCCTTGCCATCCTCCGGAGGGACAGTGACCCAGACGCGGACAAGCCCGGCGTCCTCCTCGATCCGCGCGCGCGAGGCTTTCGGCGTCACCCGCACCGCGATGCGGGCACCGGGCCGGGCGAGGTGCGACAGGTCCGTCATGGATCGAGCCTGCCGCGCGGCCGCCCGCGCTTCAAGACTTCCGTCCGCCCCGCCGGCCGTCTAGGCTTTGCCCATGACGACGGCATTCTACTGGGACGAGAGGTGCTTCTGGCACGCGGGCGGCACCTATTCCTTCATGGTGCCGCAAGGCGGCCTCGTGCAGCCCGGCGCGGGCCTGCCCGAAAGCCCCGAGACCAAGCGGCGGCTTAAGAACCTCCTCGACGTCACCGGCCTTCTGGCCGACCTCGACGCGCGTTCCGCCCCGCCTGTCACCGAGGAGGAATTGCGGCGCGTCCATCCCGCCGCCTTCCTCGCCACCTTCCGCGAGACGGCTGCGGCGGGCGGCGGCGAGACCGGCCTGCGCGCGCCCTATGGCCCGGACGGCTACGAGATCGCGGCCCTCTCGGCGGGCCTCGCCACCTCGGCGCTGCGCTCGGTCCTGTCAGGCGAACACCAGAACGCCTACGCGCTGTCGCGCCCGCCCGGTCACCATTGCCTGCCCGACTGGCAGAATGGCTTCTGCCTTCTCGCCAACATCGCCATCGCGGTCGAGGCGGCGCTGGCCGAGGGTCGCGCAGGGAGGATCGCCGTCCTCGACTGGGACGTCCACCACGGCAACGGCACCGAGGCGATCTTCCTCGACCGTGCCGACGTGCTGACCGTCTCGATCCACCAGGAGCGGAACTATCCGCTCGACACCGGCGACTTCGCCGTTCGAGGCGAGGGTGCGGGCGTAGGTTTCAACATCAACATCCCCCTGCCTCCCGGGACCGGCCACAAGGGCTACATGGCGGCGATGGAGCGCCTCGCCCTTCCCGCCATCCGCGCCTTCCGGCCCGACGCCATCGTGGTCGCCTGCGGCTTCGACGCCTCGGCCTTCGATCCGCTCGGGCGGATGCTGGCGACGCAGGACACGTTCCGCCAGATGACGCGCATGACGAAGGCCCTGGCCGAGGACGTCTGCGGCGGCCGCCTCGTCCTCGTCCACGAGGGCGGCTATTCCGAGTTCCACGTCCCCTTCTGCGGCCATGCCACCATCGCCGAACTCGCGGGCAGCGCCATCGACGCGCCCGATCCCTTCGCCGCGACACTGGCGAAGCGGCAACCGGGCCCTGCCTTCGACGCCTTCCTCGACGGGCTGATCGGCGATATGGCGGAAGCCCTTTGAGCAATCTCGCCGGCAGGCCTGACCCGCTGGAAATTCCGCTCGGCTGGCCTTACCTCTGGCGCAGCACAGGAGACCCGATGCCAGACCCGAACCCCAGCGCGCTCGCCTTCCTCGAAACCCGGCGCTCGCGCCCTGCGAAGACACTGGCGGGACCGTTTCCCGCCCGTGACGAGGTAAGGCGCCTGTTGACCGTCGCCGCCCGCGCGCCCGACCACGGCAAGCTCGAGCCCTGGCGGTTCCTCGTCCTCGAGGCGCCGGCACTCGCCCGCCTCGCCGGGACGCTGGCCGAAAAGGGCGCCGAGCTCGGGATCGAGCCCGAGAAGATCGACAAGGCGCGGGCCGAGATGGGGGGCGCAGGCCTTGCCGTCGTCGTCGTGGCCAGTCCGAAACCCTCAGACAAGATCCCCGGGATCGAACAGACGCTCTCGGCCGGTGCGGTCTGCATGAACCTGCTGTCCGCCGCGCTCGCCGCCGGCTGGGGCGCGAACTGGCTGTCGGGCTGGGCCAGCCACGACGCCGACTGGCGCGAGAGGCAGCTGGGCCTCATGCCGCACGAATGGATCGCGGGCATCGTCCACCTCGGCACCGAGACGTCTCCTCCCCCCGACCGCCCGCGCCCCGACGTCGATGCGCTGACGGAGTGGATCGAGGCGTGATCCCGGCGTCTTTCCTCGCCGCCCTCGGCCAGATGGGCGACGCGCGGTTCCAGCGCGTGCTGGTCATGGGCGTGGGCCTGACGGTGGCGCTTTTGATCGGCGCCTACGTCCTTGTCTTCTGGGGCGTGCAGTGGCTTTTGCCCGACAGCTTCACCCTGCCCTGGGTCGGAGAGATCTCGTTCGTGGACGAGATGCTGTCCTGGGGATCGGTTCTTCTGATGATGGTGCTGTCCATCTTCCTGATGGTGCCCGTCGCCTCGGCCTTCACCGGCATCTTCCTCGACGACGTTGCCGACGCGGTCGAAGAGACGCACTATCCGACCCTGCCGTCCGCGCCCCGCACCAGCTTCGCCGACGGGATGGGCGAGGCGTTGACCTCGCTCGGCGTGATCGTCGTGGCGAACCTCGCCGCACTTGTCTTCTATTTCACGCCGCTCGCGCCCTTCGTCTTTTACGGGCTGAACGGGTTTCTTCTCGGACGGGAATACTTCCGCATGATCGCGCTCCGGCGTCTGGGCAAGCCGGGCGCCCGCGCCGCCTTCCGCCGTCATATCGCGACGATCTGGGCGGCGGGCGCGCTGATGGCGGTGCCGCTGACGATTCCGCTGGTGAACCTCTTCGTGCCGATCCTGGGCGCGGCGACCTTCGTCCACCTGTTCCACAGGCTGGAGCGACAGGCCTAGTTCCGCTGCGCTCCCAGGCGGTCGAATATGTCGATGTCCGCGACGGTGATCCCGCCCCAGATGATGACGGCGCAGATCAGGGCCCAGACCGGCAGCGCGATCAACGTCACCTGCTTCAGCTTGCGCCTCATCGAGAACGACGAGGCGGGCGACCCGGCGTGCGTGCCCTTCAGCGTCTCGCCTTCGTCGCCCTGCGTGCGCAGCCCCACGGGCAACAGCACGAAGAGCGTCATGAACCAGACGATGGCAAGCAGGACGATGGCGGAGACGACGTTCATCAGACCTCCTCCAGCTCGATCAGGGTGCCGGTGAAATCCTTCGGATGCAGGAACAACACCGGCTTGCCGTGCGCGCCGATCTTCGGCTCGCCGGTGCCGAGGACGCGCGCGCCCGATGCGGTCAGGCGCGCGGCGGCGGCGCGGATATCCTCGACCTCGTAGCAGATGTGATGGATGCCGCCCGAGGGGTTCTTTTCCAGAAACCCGGCGATGGGAGAGCCTTCGCCCAAGGGATGAAGCAGCTCGATCTTCGTGTTCGGCAAGGTGATGAACACCACCGTCACCCCGTGATCGGGTTCGTCCTGTTCGGGGCCGACGTCCGCGCCCAGCGTGTCGCGATAAAGCGCAGCGGCGGCCGTCAGGTCGGGCACCGCGATGGCGACGTGATTGAGGCGTCCGATCATGCAGGTCTCCCTCGTCCGGCTTTTCGCCATATGGTCCCGCAAGACCCCCGGCGGCAAGGGACACGCCGCCGCAGAGCCGCGATTAACGCGACATTAGCCAATTCCGGTCCGTAATGGCGAACGCGTCCATTCAGGGAGAAGACCCTTGCCCAGCACGCTCGAAGACCTCGTCATGCTCCAACCGCCCACGGCGGAACGTCCGCTGCTCGGCACCGTCATCCTTCTGGTCGAGGACAGCCGCCACGCCTGCGAGGCGATGCGCCTGATCTGCCAACGCTCGGGCGCGCGTATCCGTCGCGCCGAAAGCCTGGCCTCGGCCGAACGCCACCTGAGGACCTACAGACCTCGCATCGCGGTGGTCGACCTGGGTCTGCCGGACGGCTCGGGCCTCGACCTCATCCGCCGCCTCGCGCGCGCCGAGCCACGCATTGACGGCATCCTCGCCGTTTCGGGCGACGAGGCTTTGGGCGCCGCGGCGCTCGACGCGGGCGCCGACGCCTTCCTGTCGAAGCCCCTGGCGTCCGTGTCGCGCTTCCAGGCGGTGGTGGTGGCTCTCCTCCCCGAGCCGATCCGCACGACAACCCTCGCCCGTCCTGTCATCGACACGGTCGAGCCCGATCCCATCGCGCTTCGCGACGACCTCTGCCTTGCCGCCGACCTCCTGCGCAGCGACCCCGAGGCGCGGACGATCGCCTATGTCGCCACCTTCCTCGCCAGCCTCGCCAAGGACGCGGGCGACCCCGCCCTTGCCGAGATCGCGGGCCGCATCGCGGCGCTGTCCGACGGAACGGGCGGCGTCGCCACGGCCCGACGCCTCGCGACCGAGGTGCAGTCCCGCATCGACCGTCTGGAACTGGTTTAGCCCAGGTGGACAGCGCGCACATGTTCGCCTAATGTTCCACTGGCAATCGGGGGCATGACGAACCATCATGTTGGACATGGGGCAGACGGCAGCACAACACCTGGAAGGCTTCCTGAACGGCGACCGTTTCGGCACCGTTCTGGCCGATCCGCCGTGGCGCTTCGTCAACCGCACCGGCAAGGTCGCGCCCGAGCACAAGCGCCTCGCGCGCTATCCGACGATGGACCTGGCGGAGATCTGCGCCCTCCCCGTCGCGGACCATCTCCAGGATCGCGCGCACTGCTATCTCTGGGTTCCGAACGCCCTTCTGCCCGAAGGCCTTCAGGTCCTGACTGCCTGGGGCTTCGACTACAAGTCGAACATCGTCTGGCACAAGGTCCGCAAGGACGGCGGGTCCGACGGACGCGGCGTCGGCTTCTACTTCCGCAACGTGACCGAGATCCTGCTCTTCGGCACCCGCGGCAAGGGTGTGCGGACCGAGGCGCCGGGGCGGCGCCAGGTCAACATGATCCAGACCCGCAAGCGCGAGCATTCGCGCAAGCCCGACGAACAGTACGGCATCATCGAAGATTGCTCCTGGGGCCCGTACCTCGAGCTGTTCGGGCGCGGCGTGCGCGACGGCTGGACGGTCTGGGGCAACCAGGCCGACGCCGACTACAAGCCCGACTGGAACACCTACAGCTACAACTCGGGCGTGGCAGCCGAATAAGGGAACGCATCCCGGCCGGACGCGTTGGCGTGCCGACTGAAGGGAGCGACACGCCATGCCGAACATCTACGACGCCATCAAGGCCGACCACGACACCCACCGGAAGCTTCTCGACCGCATCGCCGACACCGAGGGCGCGTCGGACGAGCGGCAGGATGCCTGGGACACCTTCTACGAGGACGTGAAAAGCCATTCCGCGGCCGAGGAAGAGACCTTTTACTCCAAGCTGATGTCCAAGACCTGGGGCCAGGACGCCGCCCGGCACTCCGTTCAGGAACACGCCGAGATGAACGACCTGCTGGAGGAATTGCGCGAGATGGACATGAGCCAGGGCTCGTGGATCGAGAAGTTCAAGCAGCTCAAGCACGACTACGAACATCACATGGACGAGGAAGAGGACGAGGTCTTCGAACGCGCGAAAGAGGTCATCCCCGACGACGAGATCGCGGGCTACGGCGACCGCTTCCTTGCGCGGAAGAAGGAAGAGCGCGGCCTGATCGAGGAAAAGCGCGAAGACGCGCTCGAGGATTGACGCCTCAGCCGTCGGTGGTCAACACGGCCGCCGGCAGACCGATCAGGAGGAGCGGACAGGGATTGCCGACGCCGCGCAGCACCCGCTCCTCCAGCTTCGCCCAATGCGTCGTCGCCTGCCCGAACTTGTCCGACACGAACTTGCGCGCGAAGGCCTCGTCGAACGCCATCCCGCGCGCCACCAGCCCCGCCACCGTCTTGCGCTGCGCGATCGTTCGCGCGCCAATGCCAAGACGGTCAAGATCGTCTTCCGAGGACAACCCCCGCTCCCGCATCCACTCGGTGATCCTCGGCAGGAAGGCCTGCTGCATCGTCGCGCCGCGCGTGACGACGACGCCCAGGCTGATGGCACTCAGAGCGTGAAGCCGCTGAAAGTTCTCCAGGTCGCGGTCGAAGAACGGATCCTTGTTGTTCCACTCGATTTCCAGCGCCAGCGTGCCGCCCGTCGCGAACTTGACGTGGTCGACCTCGTGGCTGACCCCCGCGCGTTCTACTCCGTCGACGATGGTCTGGACCTGGAAGCGGTGCTTCCGCCAACCGACATCCGACAATTCGTGACGAAGGCGCTGCGTCAGCCCCGCCTCGCCGCCGCCGCCCATCACGATCTCGCCCAGCGAGATGCGGAACTCGGACAGCACGCGCACCAGCATGTCGAATTCCGCCGGGAAATCCTGCGCCAGGATCGCACCCGCGTGGTTGCGCGTCATCACGTCGAAGCCGAGGTCGGAAAGCGCGGACAGCATGGCTCGCCTCTTACCGCGAGGGACGCGCGCGCCGCAACGTCCCTTCATCTTGCCTTAAATACGCAGATCCGCCCTCAGCCCGGATCGCGCGTGACGAGGATCGGCGCCGTCATCTCCGCCAGCGCCGTCTTCTGCCGCCCGTCGCCATCGAAGTTCGACGGGTCCAACCAAGCCTCGTAAGCCTCCCGCAACGCAGGCCATTCCCTGTCGATGCAGGCGAACCACGCCGTGTCGCGGTTCCGCCCCTTCACCACCGCCGCCTGCCGGAAGACGCCTTCGTAGGAGAAGCCGAACCGCTCTGCCGCGCGCCGCGAGGGCCCGTTGGCCGCGTCGCACTTCCATTCGAAGCGGCGATAGCCCGCCTCGAAGACCCAGCGCATGAACAAGTATAGCGCCTCGGTCGCCTCGCGCGTCTTCTGAAGCCGGGGTGTGTAGACGATGTATCCGACCTCTATCGTCCCCGCCGCGGGCGTGATGCGCATCAGGCTCATCGTACCGCCCAGCCGCCCATCCACCATCCGGACCGCGAACTGCAAGGGATCGTCGGCGGCGGAAACCGCCCGGACCCAGACTCCCAACTCCATCTCCGACGCGAAGGGACCGACGGGGATGTAGCGCCAGGTCTCGGGATCGGTCTGCGCCTCCCAAAGCTCCGGCACATGCGCCTCGGTCAAGGGCTCCAGGCGGACATACCGGCCCTGAAGAGGCGCGCGGGTCGGTACGGGCGGCGGGGTCCAGCGGGACAGGTCGGTCAAGGCGGCGCTCCTTCTTCGGTCGTCCGCGCCACAGAACCCCACCGCCCCTCCGCCCACAATGGCCAAACGAAAACGGCCGGGTCCGCGAAGGCCCGACCGGCCGGCGGTGGAGGCCGTCAGACCCGCACCGAGAAGAAGAGCGGGACCGCCCTTCACGTTCAGCGCGTCGACGGCAAGGCTGTCGCCCTCGTTCAGCGACAGGCGGCCGTGACTGCCTATCGGTCACAGGGCTCTGCACGGGCGGTCAGCGGCCTGAAAAGCTGAACCCCGGCGCATAGCTGTGCCAGCCGTCGAAGTCCGACTTGCCGACATCCAGACCCTCCGCCCGCAGGATCGCGAAGGCCATCGAGAGGTGGAACCACAGGTTCGGCAGCGCGAAGAGCCGCAGATAGACGTCGCCGTCCTGAGACAACGCCGCGTCGCCCGCGATATGGTCGACCGTCCGCCCGAAGGCGCCCGTGAAGTCGGCGGGGTCGAGAGATCTCACCTGCTCCGCCGCGAGTCTCAGCCGCGCCTCCAGACCCTCGGCGCCGTCCGCAAACCCACCCTGGACGATGTCCCTCGGCCAATCGCGTCCCAGAAGCGTGAAGGTCGAACGCAGGGCGAAGATGCCCACGGTGCGAAGCTGCGTCCCGCAGTCGAACATGCCGGGCGCCAGCGAGCGCGAAAGAAGATCCTCGCGCCCCGCCTCCGTGGTCCGCGCCAGCAGGTGCAAGGCCCTGCCGATGGCGACGAGGGCCGGCGTCACCGCCTCGCCGTACTCCGGGGGATGACCGTCCGACGCGGCCGCCATGTCAGTCCTCAGCCGGCAGCACCCGCAACCGCAACTCCCGAAGCTGCTCGTTCGTCGGCTCCGACGGCGCGCCCATCATCAGGTCCTCGGCCCGCTGGTTCATCGGAAACAGCATGACCTGCCGGATGTTGCTCTCGTCCGCGAGCAGCATAACCGTCCGGTCGATGCCCAGCGCGCAGCCCCCGTGCGGCGGCGCGCCATAGCGGAAGGCGTTGACCATCCCGCCGAAGCGCTTGCGCACCTCGTCCTCGCCGTAACCCGCAATAGCGAAGGCGCGGAACATGATGTCCGGGCGGTGGTTCCGGATCGCGCCCGATACCAGCTCGTATCCGTTGCACGCCAGATCGTACTGGAATCCAAGCACCTTCAGCGGATCGCCGTCCAGCGCATCCATCCCCCCCTGCGGCATCGAGAAGGGGTTGTGGCTGAAGTCGATCCCGCCCTCGTCGTCCTTTTCGTACATCGGGAAATCGACGATCCAGGCGAAGGCGAAACGGGTCTTGTCAGTGAGGTTCAGTTCCTCGCCGATGACATTCCTCGCCAGACCCGCGACACGCTCGAAGCCCTCGGGCTTCCCGCCGAGGAAGAAGGCGGCGTCGCCCTTGCCGAGGCCGAGTTGCGTTCGGATCGCCTCGGTCCGCTCGGGTCCGATGTTCTTGGCGAGCGGACCTGCGGCTTCCATGCCCGAGCCGTCTTCAGCCTCCCGCCAGAAGATATACCCCATCCCCGGCAGCCCTTCATTCTGCGCGAAGGCGTTCATCCGGTCGCAGAACTTGCGTGAACCGCCCGTGGGCGCCGGAATGGCACGGATCTCCGTCCCCTCCTGCTCCAGCAGCTTCGCGAAGATCGCGAAGCCCGAGCCGCGGAAATGTTCGGACACGTCCTGCATCTCGATGGGGTTGCGCAGGTCCGGCTTGTCGGTGCCGTACTTCAGCGCGGCGTCGGCATAGGTGATCTGCGGCCAGTGCTTGTCGACCGCGCGGCCGCCGCCGAACTCCTCGAAGATGCCCTGGATGACCGGCTGAACCGTCGCGAAAACATCGTCCTGCGTGACGAAGCTCATCTCGAGGTCGAGCTGGTAGAAGTCGGTCGGCGAGCGGTCGGCGCGCGGATCCTCGTCGCGGAAGCAGGGCGCGATCTGGAAATACTTGTCGAAGCCCGACACCATCAGAAGCTGCTTGAACTGCTGCGGCGCCTGCGGCAGCGCATAGAACTTGCCCGGATGCAGCCGTGACGGCACCAGGAAGTCGCGCGCGCCCTCGGGCGACGACGCCGTGATGATCGGCGTCTGGTACTCGCGGAAATCCTTTTCCCACATGCGCTTGCGGATCGACGCCACCACGTCCGAGCGCAGCGTCATGTTCTTCTGCATCTCGGCCCGGCGCAGGTCGAGGAAGCGATACCGCAGCCGCGTCTCCTCGGGATATTCCTGGTCGCCGAAGACCTGAAGCGGCAATTCCTCGGCCGCCCCCAGCACCTCGATGTCGCGGACGAAGACCTCGATCTCGCCCGTGGGCAGCTTCGGGTTCACCAGTTCCGGGTCGCGCGCCTTCACCTCGCCGTCGATGCGGATGCACCACTCCGACCGCACCTTCTCGACCGCCTTGAAGACCTTGGAGTCCGGATCGCACAGCACCTGCGTGATCCCGTAGTGGTCGCGCAGGTCGATGAACAGGATGCCGCCGTGGTCGCGGATGCGGTGGACCCAGCCCGCGAGTCGGACGGTCTCGCCCACGTTCGACGCGTCGAGGTCGGCGCAGGTGTGGGTGCGATAGGCGTGCATGGGCATTCCCTTCGGGGCGCAGGGGGCGTTAGGAGATCCGGGCCGATACACCGCGCGGCGGCGCGGAAGTCAAGGCGGCGGTCAGTAGATCGCGGCGCGGATCAGAAGCGCCACGACGCCAAGCGCGGCCACGCCCGCGATCCAGAGCGCCGCGAACCACAGAAGCCGCCGCGCCATCAGTGATAGCCCTCGTCCGGGTCGATCTTGCCGCGGAACACCCAATAGGAATAGGCGGTATAGATCAGGATGATCGGGATCAGGATCAGCGCGCCCACCAGCGCGAAGCGCAGCGAGGACTCGGGCGCCGCCGCCTCGACGATGGTAAGGGAGGGTGGCACGATCATCGGATAGAAGCTGACCCCGATGCCGACGAAGGACAGCACGAAGATCGACAGCGACGCGAGGAACGGCGTCACGTCGTGGCGATAGGCGATGCCGCGCCACAGGACGAAGGCCGCCGCCGCCATCAGGACCGGCACGATCACCGACCAGTACCACGTCGCGCCGGTGAACCAGCGCTCGAAGTAGACGCGGTCCTGGAACGGCGTCCAGAGGCTGACGATCCCGATGAAGACCAGCGTCGCTGCGCCAAGCTGAAGCGCGTGCCGCCGCATCCGGTCGGCGACCGTGCCCTCGGTCTTCATGATGATCCACGTCGCGCCCAGAAGCGCGTATCCCGTCGCCACCGCGACACCCGTCATCAGCGAGAACGGCGTCAGCCAGTCCCACCAGCCGCCCGCATAGGCGCGGTTCTCGACCTCGATGCCCTGCACCAGCGCGCCAAGCGCGATGCCCTGAGACAGCGCCGCAATCAGCGAGCCGCCGAAGAAAGCGATGTCCCACACCCCGCGCCACCGCGTCGTCTTCCAGCGGAACTCGAAGGACACGCCCCGGAAGACAAGCGCGAGCAGCATCAGGATGATCGGCATGTAGAGCGCCGGCATCACCACGGCATAGGCCAGGGGAAAGACCGCCATCAGCCCGCCCCCGCCCAGGACCAGCCAGGTCTCGTTGCCGTCCCAGACCGGGGCGACCGAATTCATCATCACGTCGCGGTGCTTCTCGTTGGGATAGAACGGAAACAGGATGCCGATCCCCAGGTCGAAGCCGTCGAGCACGACATAGGTCAGCACGGCGAAGGCGATGAGCCCGGCCCAGAGGAAGGAAAGCTCGTATCCGAACATCATTGCTGCATCTCCGGCCGTTCGTCCTGAACCTGCTGCGCGGGCGTGGTGCCCGCCGTCCGCGTCGGCCCCTCGACCTTCGCCTGTCCCGGCCCCTTGTCCATCAGCCGCAGGATGTAATAGATGCCAGCGCCGAAGACGAAGAAGTAGACGATGATGAAGGCGACAAGCGACGAGGCCACGGCCGGCGCATCGATGGGCGACAGCGACTCGGACGTCCGCATCAGCCCGTAGACCGTCCAGGGCTGGCGTCCAACCTCGGTCGTGATCCATCCCGCCAGCACCGCTATGAATCCCGCAGGCCCCATGACGACGGCCGCGCGCTGAAGCCACGTCGCCTCGCCCAGACCGCCGCGCCACCGCGCCCAGAGGCTCCACAGCCCGATCCCCAGCATGGCGAAGCCAAGGGCGACCATTACGCGGAACGTATAGAACACGATGGAAACCGGTGGCTCCTCGTCGTCGGGGATGGTGTCCAGCCCGTCGAGAGGAGCGTCGAGGTGGTGCTTCAGGATCAGCGAGGACAGCTTCGGAATCTCGATCGAATAGTCGATCCGCTTCTCGTCCTCGTTCACCAGCCCGAACAGGATCAGCGGCGCGCCGTCGGGATGGCTTTCGAAATGGCCTTCCATCGCCATGACCTTGGCGGGCTGATGCTCGAGCGTGTTCAGCCCGTGCATGTCGCCCGCGAGGATCTGCAAGGGCGTCACCAGCGTCGCCATCCACATCGCCATCGAGAACATGACCAGCGCCGACCTCCGCCCCGGCGTCCTGAGCAGGTGCCATGCGCCCACCGCTCCCACCACGAAGGCCGTCGTCAGGTAGGCCGCAAGCACCATGTGTGTCAGGCGATAGGGGAAGGACGGGTTGAAGATGATCGCCCACCAGTCGAGCGGGATGAACTGCCCGACGTCGTTCATCCCGAACCCCTGCGGCGTGTGCATCCACGAGTTGACCGACAGGATCCAGGTCGCCGACACCAGAGTGCCGACGGCCACCATCCCCGTCGCCATCATGTGCAGCCCGTCGCCCACGCGCTTTCGGCCGAACAGCATGATCCCCAGGAAGCCGGCCTCGAGGAAGAAGGCGGTCAGCACCTCGTAGGCCATCAGCGGCCCCAGCACCGGCCCCGTGCGGTCCGAGAAGACGGACCAGTTGGTCCCGAACTGGTAGGACATCACGATGCCCGAGACGACGCCCATCCCGAAGGCGATGGCGAAGATTGCCTTCCAGAAGTCGAAGAGCGTCAGGTAGACCCGGTCGCGCGTCCAGAGCCACAGCCCGTTCAGCACGGCAAGGTAGGACGCCAGCCCGATCGAGAACGCGGGAAAGACGATGTGGAACGACACCGTGAACGCGAACTGGAGGCGGGCAAGTGTCTCGGCGGTATAACCGGCCAGCATGGGCGACCCCTGTTGGTTGGAACAGAAGGTAGGCGCCTTTGCGCGCGCCGCCACCGGACGCGCTGTCGCAGGTCAGAACGGGCGGCGCACGTTGCCCGAGTAGAAATAGGCCCCCATCCCCACGGCGAACAAGACGATGCCCGCCACCGCATGGACAACGACCGCCTCGGGGAAGTTGCGGCGGACCCTGTGGCTCCAGCCAAAGAGCAATCCGCCCGCGAAGGTCATCCCCAGGACGATCCAGCTCCAGTACATCAGATGCGCGAAGGAAAAGACAGCCGCGTTCAAAAGCACCGCCGGTCCCGCTTCGCGCGGCAGGATCGCGACATAGCGGCCGAAGAACAGCGCGCGGTAGACCAGCTCCTGCGGCAAGGCCGACACGAGCGGGTAAAGCGCCGCGATCATCAGCATCAGCCCCGGATTGCCACGGACGAGGCCCAGGAAGGAGCCAGGCGCCGTGGCGAGCACGACGGCGCTGCCGACCCCCGCCGTCACCACCGCGACGCCCAGAACGAGACGAAGCGAAACCCGCCGCCAGCCCTCCACAAGCTCTAGCAGGTGGAAGCTGGGCGTGACGAGAAGAAGGGCGATACTGAGAAGACTGAAGACGCCCAGCACCGGAAACAGCCACCCCGGAGGCACCGCGACCGCCATCACGGCGGGGGCCGCAAGATATAGCAGGGCGAACTCGATATGCAGGCGGATCGGCGGGGACATCGGTCCGTCTTGTTGCGATTTCACAACTCGCCCCTTCCTCGCACGCCCACGGCCATTGTTCCGCCTTCGACCCTGCATAACCTGCGCGCGCGAACAAGGAAGAAGAGCAGGCTCGCAGGCACATGGACTACACGCGCTCTGAAGTTGCGATCCTGATCGCGATTGCGGCTACGCTCGTAGCAAGCATTGGGTTCCCGTCTTCTTCAGACCTGCTTGCCTTGTGGTTGGCTGGGAACTTCTGGAACGACGGTTCGGTGCCCGAACTGATCTACCGGGGGTCGGACGGCCTCTTCACGATGCGCCCGCCTCAGCCGTGGATCGACACCGTCGTCGCGGAAGGACGGGAAACGGCGGTGTACCCGTTCATCTATCCCCCGCTCTGGGCCTGGGTCATGTCCAAGGTCGTCGCAATTTCGACCTTCAAGTCCTTCGGATTGTTCATGGCGGCAGCAAATCTTTCGATGATCGCCGCAATGGTCGTCCTCGTTCCCCGTATCACGCAGCTCGCCATCCCGCGTCGCCTTTACCTGCTTCTGGCGTGGCCGACCGCGAGCGTGACCCTTCCCTTCATGTTGGCGCTCGATGAAAATCAGCCTCAGATCCTCGTGAGCTTCCTCATTCTCCTCGGGATCGAGCGTACCACCCGTGGCGCCCCCATTGCAGGAGGCGCAGCAATGGCGCTTGCCGCCTCTCTCAAGCTCTATCCGGTGCTTTTCGCCGTCTTCTGGCTTGCGGGAGGCGAGCGGCGGGCGTTCACCTCATTCGCGCTCATGGGCTGTGCGCTGGGACTTCTTTCCATAGCCGTCGCCGGATGGCCGATGCACGCCGCCTTCCTGAACGAGATTCGCGCCATCTCTGGCAGCGTGCTCTATACACTTGCCAACTATTCCTTCGATCCCATGATCGCGAGGCACCTGTACTGGGATGAGTTGACTCGCTTCAGCACCGAAGAGACGGGGCTGAAGATCGGGTGGCACGTCATGCTGAAGACGCCCGCCTGGCGGATCTTCGACGTCGTGCTGCAGATGACGGTCGTGCTCGGCGTGTCGTGGCTGGCGTGGCGTCGGGGAACCCGCGCGCCCTTCTTCTGGCCGGCCGCGATCATCGCAGTCGCCGTCGTGTCTCCGCTGACATGGGTATACCACCTGATCCCTGCGCTGGTCTTTCTGCCGGCGCTTTATGGCTACGTATCGCCCTGGGGTGTTGTCCCGCTTCAGGTCCTTCTGACCTTCGTACTTCGTTCGCCTTACGTCTATCCGTCGTTGGGACTGACGATCATGCATCCCGGAGGGCACGAAGTCGCGTTCCTTGCCGTCTGCGCCTTGGGAGCGCTGTGCTTGTGGGTCGCAGCCCTCCCACCCAAACGCCCCTTGCACCTCGGACCCCAATCCCTATAACGCCGACAATTTGCGTGACCTATGGGGGATCGGCCGATGCCGAAGAGAACCGACATCCAGTCGATCATGATCATTGGAGCCGGTCCCATCGTCATCGGTCAGGCCTGCGAGTTCGACTATTCCGGCGCGCAGGCCTGCAAGGCGCTCCGCGAGGAAGGCTACCGCGTCATCCTCGTCAACTCGAACCCCGCCACCATCATGACCGACCCGGGTCTGGCCGACGCGACCTACATCGAGCCGATCACCCCCGAGGTCGTGGCCAAGATCATCGAGAAGGAACGCCCCGACGCCCTTCTGCCGACCATGGGCGGGCAGACCGGGCTCAACACCTCGCTTGCGCTCGAGGAGATGGGCGTGCTGGCGAAATACGGCGTCGAGATGATCGGCGCCAAGCGCGAGGCCATCGAGATGGCCGAGGACCGCAAGCTCTTCCGCGAGGCGATGGACCGCATCGGGCTCGAGAACCCCAAGGCCGCCATCGTCTCGGCGCCGAAGATCTCGCAAGGCCGCTACGACATCGCCAAGGGCCTCGAAGCCGCGATGGAGGCACTCGAGGAAGTCGGCCTGCCCGCGATCATCCGCCCCGCCTACACCCTCGGCGGCACCGGCGGCGGCGTCGCCTACAACCGCGACGAATACTTCGAGACCTGCCGCCGCGGGCTCGAGGCCTCGCCCGTCGCCCAGATCCTGATCGACGAAAGCCTTCTCGGCTGGAAGGAGTTCGAGATGGAGGTGGTTCGCGACCGCGCGGATAACGCCATCATCGTCTGCTCGATCGAGAACATCGACCCGATGGGCGTCCACACCGGCGACTCGATCACCGTCGCCCCTGCGCTGACGCTGACCGACAAGGAATACCAGGCCATGCGCACGGCCTCGATCGCCGTCCTGCGCGAGATCGGGGTCGAGACGGGCGGATCGAACGTCCAGTGGGCCGTGAACCCCGCCGACGGCCGCATGATCGTGATCGAGATGAACCCCCGCGTGTCGCGCTCCTCGGCGCTGGCGTCTAAGGCCACGGGCTTTCCCATCGCCAAGATCGCCGCGAAGCTCGCCGTCGGTTTCACCCTCGACGAACTCGACAACGACATAACCAAGGTCACGCCCGCCTCGTTCGAGCCGACCATCGACTATGTCGTGACCAAGATCCCGCGCTTCGCCTTCGAGAAGTTTCCCGGCGCCAAGCCCGAACTCACCACCGCGATGAAGTCGGTGGGCGAGGCGATGGCCATCGGCCGCACCTTCCACGAAAGCGTGCAGAAGGCGCTGGCCTCGCTCGAGACCGGGCTGACCGGCTTTGACGAGGTCGACATCCCCGGCGCGCCCGACAAGGCCGCGATCACCGCCGCGCTGTCGAAGCAGACGCCCGACCGGATGCGCACCATCGCGCAGGCGATGCGCCACGGGCTGTCGGACGACGACATCAACGCCGTCACGGCCTTCGACCCCTGGTTCCTCGCCCGCATCCGCGAGATCGTAGAGACCGAGGATGCCGTCCGGGCCGAGGGCCTGCCTGCGACCGAGACGGGTCTGAGACACCTCAAGATGATGGGCTTCACCGACGCCCGCCTCGCCACGCTGACGGGCAAGACCGAGGAGCAGGTCCGCAAGGCGCGGCTCGACCTGGGCGTCATCGCGGTCTTCAAGCGCATCGACACCTGCGCGGCCGAGTTCGAGGCCCAGACGCCCTACATGTACTCGACCTACGAGGTCCCCATGATGGGCGAGGTCGAATGCGAGGCGCGGCCGTCGGGCAAGACCAAGGTCGTCATCCTCGGCGGCGGCCCGAACCGCATCGGCCAGGGGATCGAGTTCGACTACTGCTGCTGCCACGCCTGTTTCGCGCTTTCGGACGTGGGTTACGAGACCATCATGGTCAACTGCAACCCGGAGACGGTCTCGACCGACTACGACACCTCGGACCGGCTCTATTTCGAGCCGCTGACCTTCGAGCACGTCATGGAGATCCTGCGCGTCGAGCAGCAGAACGGCACGCTCCACGGCGTCATCGTCCAGTTCGGCGGCCAGACACCGCTCAAACTCGCCAACGCGCTCCACGACGCCGGCATCCCGATCCTCGGAACCACGCCCGACGCCATCGACCTCGCCGAGGACCGCGAGCGGTTCCAGGACCTCGTCAACCGGCTCGGCCTGAAGCAGCCGCACAACGGCATCGCGCGGTCCGACGAGCAGGCGTTGGAAATCGCAGCCGAGATCGGCTTCCCGCTGGTCATCCGCCCGTCCTACGTCCTTGGCGGCCGCGCGATGGAGATCGTGCGCGACATGGACAACCTGCGCCGCTACATCCGCGACGCGGTCGTCGTCTCGGGCGACAGCCCCGTCCTTCTCGACCGCTACCTCGACGGCGCGACGGAGGTCGACGTGGACGCGCTCTGCGACGGCGAGGCCGTTCACGTCGCGGGCATCATGGAGCACATCGAGGAAGCCGGCGTCCATTCCGGCGACAGCGCCTGCTCGCTCCCGCCTCACACGCTGCCGAAGGCCATCATCGACGAGTTGATCGTCCAGACAAAGGCGCTGGCGCGCGAGCTGCACGTCGTCGGGCTGATGAACATCCAGTTCGCGATCAAGGGCGACGACATCTACCTGATCGAGGTGAACCCCCGCGCCTCGCGCACAGTGCCCTTCGTCGCCAAGGCGACCGACAGCGCCATCGCCTCCATCGCGGCGCGGCTCATGGCGGGCGAAAAGCTCTCGGCCTTCCCCGCCTCTCCGCCGCATGTTCAGGTGGACGAGGATACCGTGATCCCGATGTCCGACCCGATGGCCCTGTCCGACTTCCGCACGCCCTGGTTCAGCGTCAAGGAAGCCGTCCTGCCCTTCGCCCGCTTCCCCGGCGTGGATACCCTCCTCGGCCCCGAGATGCGTTCCACCGGCGAGGTCATGGGCTGGGACCGCACCTTCGCGCGCGCCTTCCTCAAGGCGCAGCTAGGTGCCGGAACCGTCCTGCCCGAACGCGGCACGGTCTTCATCTCGATCAAGGACTCCGACAAGACGTCCATGCTGGTCGAGACCGCGCGGATGCTGACCGGGCTCGGCCTCAAGATCCTCGCCACGCGCGGGACGGCGAAATTCCTGAACGAGAACGGCATCTCGTCCGACATCGTCAACAAGGGCTACGAGGGTGGACGCACCATCGTCGACGTGATGAAGGACGGCGAGGTCGATCTCGTGATGAACACCACCGAGGGCACGCAGGCCATCGAGGACTCGCGGTCCATGCGCAACGTGACGCTGATGGACAAGATCCCCTACTTCACCACGGCCGCCGCCGCCCACGCCGCGGCGCTGGCGATGGTCAGCCGGGCCGAAGGCGAGATGACGGTGAGGCCGCTTCAGGGCTAGGGCGGCGGGCAGGTGCCTGAAAAGGCCTCGCCCGCGAACCGCGCCCGCGTCCAGCCGATCAGCTCGGCGGTCAGCGGCGAGACCGGCTGCACGACCGAGACGTGGTCCTCCTCCGGATAGGTCCGATAGTCCACGGCCTCGCCCGCCGCGCAGAGGCTCGCGACATAGCCGTCCTGCACCTCCGGCAGGACAAGGTCGTCGCGCCCCCCGTGACCGACAAGAAGCGGCACCGGAAAGGGTCCGCGAGGCACGTTCATCCTCAGCCGGTCCCCGAAGGCGCCCTCTCCCGGCAAACGCGCGAAGACCCCCCGTTCCGGGATCAGCCCGGCCTCGGCGATGGACATCCAGATGTCGGGAAACTCGATGCAGCGCCGCGCCATGTCGCGGACGAGCGGCTGCACCCTCCAGTCGACGTGACCCCAGGCGTCGATGTCGGGATAGGCGCGGTCGTACCCCGCCACGAGGTAGGCCTGGATGATCGTGCCGAAGATCGAATGGCCCGCCGCCGCCAGAAGCGCGGGCAGGTCGCTGGCCGGCGAGATCGCGGCCACGCCCGCCAGATCGAGGTCGGGCGCATAGTCGCGCACAATCTGCGCCGTCCAGAGCGCCGAGTGACCGCCCTGCGAATGGCCCCAGACCGCCACGGGGCCGCCAAGGGGCGCTTCGGCCAAGGTCCGGGCCGCCCGGACCGAGTCGAGCACCGCCCGCGCCGCGTCGGGTCCGTCGAGGTAGCGGTGCCCGCCCCCTGTCCCCAGGCCGACATAGTCCGTCGCCACATAGGCCCAGCCTTCGTCGAGAAGTGCGGGAAAGCCCGGCACGTTCGGGAAGGGATTGTCGAACATCGACGGCGCGCAGCCCGCCGCGACGCCGGTGGTGCCGTGGGCATAGGCAACGACCGGCACCTGACCCTCCGCGCCCTCCGGCGCCACGATCACCGCGCTCGCCACCGCCGGCGACCCGTCGCCCCGCGTCGTCGTGTAGAGGATGCGCCAGCCCCGCGCGCCCTCGGGGACACCTCGGGTGAAAGCCTCCGCCGCGATCAGGCGTCCCGGAGGTCCCGGCTCACCGTCACCCGCGCGGTAGAACCCATCCGGACGGGAGGGCAGCGCCACGATCCAGACGGTCACGATCAGAACCGTCAGCGCCGCCGCCACACCCCCGAGCCATCGTCTCATGCCAGCCTCCGGTCACCGTTTCAGGACAGTCTCGGCTCGTGTCCCGCACCGACGCAATACCGACGTGATACCGACGCGATACCGAAGGCCCTCATCGCAGCATCCACCGCCCCTCCGGCCAGAACGCATGGAAGGCGAAGAGAACATCATGCGCCACGTCCGCCCCCGAGCCGTCCCGCACCCGGATCGTGCCGACCTCTCGCCCTTCGCCGATCCGCGCCGCGTCCAGCGCCGACGCCTGACCCTGAGACCACGAGATCGTCACGCCCGCCTCCGTCACCTGACCCTCGCGCCGGATCCGCTCCACCGGCCAGGCACGCTCGCCGACGCGAACCACGCGGGCCAAGGGGTTTATGCCATGCGGCGGCAACTCCCCCGAATAGAGAAACGGCCGCGCGGCGGAATCGTAGGAAACATAAGGGTTTCGCCCGTAGGATCGCCCCGAGGCGGGCTCGGCCATCACCAGTGCGTCCGGGTTTCGCATACGAAACTCGTCCCAGCTTTCCATCCACGACGGCAGGGGCCGCAGGTCGCGCCCGGTCATCTCGCCCACGATCCCCTCGCCCGTGGCCTGCTGCCACCAGCTTTCGGTCTCCCGGTCGTACATCACCATGTCCGAATTGCGCAGCTTCCCCGTCACCCCGAAGGACAGCACGCGCCCACCCACGCGCCGGTCGAACACGATGCCGGAATTGCACAGCGGGCAGAACGTCACCGCCACAGGCATCCCACCCACAGTGTCGTTGACGATCTCGTGCCACATCAGGTAGCGCACGGGATAGGCGCGGGGCGTTTCGCCTTCGACCTCGAGAGCGATCACCGGCTCCCGATCCTCGATCCCCCGCTTTGCCGCGACTTTCACGAAGCCCGGCGCGTCGAGAGCCGGGATCCCGTCCCGCGGCGGTCCGCCCGACTGGATCTCGACCCAACTCTCCACGGCGGTGCGCCCGAAATCCGTCCGTGGCCACTCGGACTTCCAGAACTCCGGATCGGCACCGGCTCGACCTCCCGCCAGACACAGAAAAACAAGACAGGACAGCACAGCGCGGCGATGCATCCCCGGACCTCCTCTTCCCGAGGTCACCCATACCACGGACCCACCAAGGCCGAGGTCACGCCTCGGTGAGACCTCGCCCGCCTTGCACCAGCCTCGACCGGACGCCATTCTGAGGCATGGACGCGGATCTCTGGACGCAGCTCGCCGACCTCTGGAACCAGGCCCTGCTCCAGGGTCGGCTGCTGCTGCAGCCCTCGCGGCTTTACCAGATCGGGATTCTCGTCGTCTGTATCGCCTTCGCCTGGGGCGTCTCGCGCTGGATCAAGCCGCATTTCAACGCATGGATGCACACGCTCGAAGGCAGGCCGAAGTGGCAACTGCGCTGGCTTCTTCTGATCCGCCGACGCATTTTCCTCATGGCCTTCACGCTTTTCGTGTGGATCGCCGCGCGCATCATGGCCGAGATCAACCCCTTCCCCTCGCGCCGCTTCCTGCTCGAGCTCGTGGGCACCATCGCGATTGCCATCCTCCTCGTGGGTCTGGCGGCGCGCCTTGTTCGCAACGAGCTTCTCCGCCGCATCGTGTCCTGGGCGCTGTGGATCTTCGTGACGCTCTACTACCTCGGCGTCGCGGACGAGGCGTCGCGGCTTCTCGACAGCCTCGCCATCGACATCGGCGACTTCCACCTCTCGATCCTGACGGTGATCCAGGCCGCGGCGGCCATCGCCGTCCTCTTCACCCTCGCCCGGCTCATCAGCCAGACCACGGCGAACCGCATCCGCGCGAACGACGACATCTCGCCTTCGATGCAGGTGCTGGCGGTCAAGATCCTCCAGATCCTCCTCTTCGGCGCGGCCTTCTTCATCGGCCTCAAGTTCGTCGGGGTCGACCTGACGGGCCTCGCCGTCCTGTCCGGCGCCATCGGCGTCGGCCTCGGATTCGGCCTCCAGAAGGTGGTCTCGAACCTCGTCTCGGGGGTCATCATCCTCCTCGACAAGTCGATCAAGCCGGGCGACGTCATCTCGATCGGTGACACCTTCGGATGGATCAACGCCCTTGGCGCGCGCTATGTCTCGATCACCACGCGGGACGGCAAGGAGTATCTGATCCCGAACGAGGATCTGATCACCGGGCAGGTGGTGAACTGGTCGCATTCCAACGACTTCGTCCGCATCGACATCGACTTCGGCACCAGCTACGACGACGACCCCCACAAGGTGCGGAAACTGGCGATCGAGGCGGCCGCGAGCGTCAACCGCGTCCTCTCCTCGCGCCCGCCCGTCTGCCACATCACCGGCTTCGGAGACAGCTCGGTGAACTACATCCTGCGCTTCTGGATCGTAGATCCGTCGGACGGCCTGACCAACATCCGGGGCAACGTCTTCCTCGCCCTCTGGGACACCTTCAAGGCCAATGGCATCTCGATCCCTTTCCCTCAGCGCGAGGTCAGGGTGCTGAACGACAGCTTGGCCGTCACGCGGTCCGAGGCTCAGCCATAGAAGCCGTCCGCCCAGGCCCTCTTCACCGACGCACGACCCTCCATCGCGGCCTTGAACGCGGCCAGCTTGGGGAAGTCCGAGACATCCACCTTGTCCCCTTCAAGCCAATAGACCGGCGTGTAGAGATAGAAATCCGCGATCGTCGGGCGGTCGCCGAAAAGAAACGGCCCCTCGACGACGCCCTCGAGGTAGGCTGCCGAGGCGCGCATCGTCTCGGGCACCTTGGCCGACATCGCCTCCTGTGCGGCGGGGTCGTCGGCCCACCGGGACGCGCGGCGCAGGTGCGCGTGGTTCACGTGCATCGTCGAGGCGAGGTAGAACATCACCTCGCGCACCCGCGCCTTGCCGAAGGCATCCGTCGGCATGAAGTCGGGCAGCGCGGTCTCGGCGATGTATTCGAGGACGGCGCCCGTCTCGGTCAGAAGACCCTCCGGCGTCACCAGCACCGGCACCCGGCCCTTCGGATTGATCCGAAGATACTCTGGCCGCGACTGCTCGCCTCCGCGCACATCGACGCGGATCGGCTCCCATTCCGCGCCCTCGTTCAGAAGGCACACGACGGCGGTCGAGATGGTGACGGGGGCGCAGTAGAGTTTCAGCATCGCAAATCCCTCAGTAATAGCTCCGCGACCCGGCGCGCTCGGGCGCCTCGAGGTGCGGAATGGCGTTGTATCCGGCGAGGATCGTCTCGCCGTCGCGGACGTGAAGGCGGTGGATAGAGGTGTTCCAGATCGGCAGCATGACCCGGCTCATCTTCATCATGTCGAGGTCGAGGACATGGCGCAGCATCATCCCGATGACGCCGCCCGAGGTGATGCAGAGCAGCCGCCGCCCGGGAACCGCGGCCTCGGTCAGAAGCTCGGCCACCCGCGTCTCGAACCGCTCGTAGGTCTCGGCGCCGATGATCTCGGCCGCCGCCCAGGCGGCAAAGACCTTGGGCATGTGGTCGGCGAAGCTGTCGCCCGTGGGCATGGGCTCGCCGCTTCGGTCATGCAGGCTTTGGCTCAGGGTGTAGTAGTCCAGCTCGTTCAGCCGCGCGTCCTCGTCGGGGGCGATCTTCATCGCCGCCGCCGTCTCGCGGTGCCGTCGCATGGTGCCGGCCAGGACATGGTCGAACGCGTAGTCGTTCTCGCGCATCCACTCGCCCAGCCACGCGGCCTGGCGGTGACCGAGGTCGCTCAGCCGGTCATAGTCGGCCTCGGTCAACGCGCCCGAATTGGCCTGGCCGTGACGCACCAGGATGATTTCGCCCATGCCGTCCTCCCTGCTCCGAGGGCTAGGCAACAGGACGGGCGGGCGCAATCGCAAATCCGCCGCGCTCGATCCTTCTCCGTCCTCCGTGCTGCCCCATAGGGGACTTGACGCCGCGCGCCCCTTCGCCGACACCGCGCGGATGGGAGCCGCGCATCTCACCGTCGATCTCGATGCCGTCGCCGCCAACTGGCGCGCCCTCGATGCCCTGTCCCAGCCCCATGTCGAGACCGGAGCGGCCGTCAAGGCCGACGGCTATGGCACGGGTGCGACGGACGTGGCGCGCAAGCTCCATGCCTCAGGTGTACGAAGCTTCTTCGTCGCCGTCGCCTCGGAAGGGGTCATCATCCGGCGGGCAGTCGGGACGGACGCCGACATCCATGTCTTTTCCGGCCACATGCACGGCGACACCGACCTTCTGCAACAGCACCGACTGATCCCGATGCTCAACGCGCCCGAGCAGGTCGCTCGGCACTTCCAGTCCGCTCCCGGTCACCCCTTCGGCGTCCAGCTCGACACCGGGATGAACCGCCTGGGGATGGAGCGCGGCGATTGGGACGCGCTCAAGTCCGAGTTGATGGATGCAGGGCCGCGCCTCGTGATGAGCCACCTCGCCTGCGCCGACGAACCAGACCATCCGATGAACGCGCAGCAGCTTCACAGCTTCCGCACCATGACGGACGGCATCGCGCATCGCCGGTCGCTCGCCGCGACGGGCGGCATCCTCCTCGGAACCGAATACCACTTCGATCTCGTGCGCCCCGGCATCGGCCTTTATGGCGGTCGGCCTTTCGATGATGCGACGCCCGTCGTCGCCCTCTCCGCTCCGATCGTGCAGACCCGCATCGTGCGGCCCTTCGAGACCGTGGGGTACGGCAACACCTGGACCGCCAATGTCGAAAGCTGCATCGCCACCATCTCGGCCGGCTATGCCGACGGGCTGATCCGCGGCTTGGGATCCAACGGTCGGGTCTGGGCGGGCGACGTCCCCTGCCCCATCGTGGGGCGCGTGTCGATGGACCTCATTACCGTCGACGTGACCCACCTCGAGGAGATCCCCGAGACGCTCGATATCCTCGGCCCGCACCAATCGGTCGACGACCTGGCCGATGCAGCGGGCACCATCGGCTACGAGATCCTGACCTCGCTCGGCCACCGCTATGCCCGCCACTACGAGGGCGCCGCATGAGCCTTCTCGCCGCCGTCGGACGGGCGGTGCTGGCGCTTCTCGCCGCCATCGGTCGCACGGCGCTTTTCGGGATCGAGACCGTCTCGCACCTGTTTCGGCCACCCTGGTATCCCCGAGAGTTCGGACACGCGCTGCTCCAGATCGGCTACTTCTCCCTCCCCGTCGTCGGGCTGACGACCATTTTCACCGGTGGCGCGCTGGCGCTTCAGATCTACGCTGGTGGCGCGCGCTTCTCGGCCGAGGCGGTGGTGCCCCAGATCGTCGCCATCGGCATGGTGCGCGAGCTTGGTCCCGTCCTCGTCGGCCTGATGATCGCCGCCCGCGTCACCTCGTCCATCGCCGCCGAGATCGCCACGATGAAGGTGACCGAGCAGATCGACGCCCTCGTCACCCTGTCGACGCACCCGATGAAGTACCTGACCTTGCCGCGCGTCCTCGCCGCGACGCTCGTCATGCCGCTGCTCGTGGCCGTGGGCGACGTCATCGGCATCTTCGGCGGCTACGTCGTCGGCGTGAACCGCCTCGGCTTCAACGCCTCGACCTACCTGCGCAACACCATCGACTTCCTCGAACCGCTCGACATCGTGTCGTCCATGACGAAAGGCGCCGTCTTCGGCTTTCTCGCGGCGCTGATGGGGTGCTACTACGGGATGCAGTCCGCCCGCGGCGCGCAGGGCGTCGGCAGCGCCACCAAGACAGCCGTTGTCGCGGCAAGCGTGCTGATCCTCGCCGCCAACTTCATCCTCACCGAACTGTTCTTCGCCGCATGATCGAGCTTCGCGACGTCCACAAGGCCTTCGGACCCAAGGAGGTTCTGCGCGGGATCGACCTGTCGATCGGCAAGGGCCGCAGCATGGTCATCATCGGCGGTTCGGGGACGGGCAAGTCGGTCTGCCTCAAGTGCGTCCTTGGCCTGATCGAGCCCGACCGAGGCATCATCACCGTCGACGGTCAGGACGTGACGCGCCTTCGCCAGGGCTCGTCCGAGCGCGACGCCTTCCTCGCGCGGTTCGGGATGCTGTTCCAGGGCGGCGCGCTGTTCGACTCTCTGCCCGTCTGGCAGAACGTGGCCTTCCGCCTGTTGCGCGGCTCGCTGAAACGTCCCTGGACCGAGGCCCGCGAGATCGCCATCGAAAAGCTGCGGCGTGTCGGCCTGTCGCCCGATGTGGCCGACCTTTATCCGGCCGAGCTTTCGGGCGGGATGCAGAAGCGCGTCAGCCTCGCCCGCGCCATCGCGGCAGAGCCCGAGATCATCTTCTTCGACGAACCGACAACGGGCCTCGACCCGATCATGTCCGGCGTCATCAACGACCTGATCCGCGAGATCGTGGTCGAGATGGGCGCCACCGCCATGACCATCACGCACGACATGACCAGCGTGCGCGCCATCGCGGACGAGGTCGCGATGCTGCACCGGGGAAAGATCCGCTGGACCGGCCCCGTGACCGAGATGGACGCAAGCGGCGACCCTTACCTGACGCAGTTCATCACGGGCAGTCCCAACGGACCGATCGAGACGCTTCGGTAATGACCCTCGGCGAGCCGGAGCAGACCGAGTTCTTGCATTCTTGCAACAATTCGGTTCCCAGACGGAAACAGTCGCGGGACAAGTTACGCATTTTTAACGACAATGCGCGATATGCCGCGTCGGGGTGGCAGACGGAGTCATAGAATGGACATCCTCAGCCCGTTGTTCCTTCTCCTTTTCAAGACCTTCGTGGTCGTTCTTCCGATGACCGTCGGATGGCTGGCGTTTCGTCGGCTGATGCTGTCGAAGTCGGCCAACTCGTGGATTTACGCCTTTGCCTGCCTCTTAGCGGCGATCACGGCGGCCGGCCTTGCGCCCTGGACCCTCGGCCTCGCACGGGCAAGCTGGGTGTTCTTCATCCTCGCCGCGTTCTGCCCCGCGATCTGGATCGGTGTCGTTCTCTTGTGCGACGTCTCGCGGCGACAGCGGTACGAGGCCGACCCCTTGACCGATGTCGTCCTGACATTCACGTCACGCCAGCGGCCCGCCCCCCTTGTCCTTGAGGATCCGGACACACCCGGCACACCGGTGCCCGTCTTCCGGCACAGCAAACCGTCGCTGCCGTCGATCTTCGACAAGGGGCCGTTCCGACCAGCCCGCAACCCCGTCACGCGCACCCGGATGCTCATGTCCATCGCGCGGGACATGCGCGGCAACGGCTCGTCCGACACACGGCGGCCGAAGCTTCTTCCTGCGCCGGATACTCTGGAGTTGCCCTTTCTCAGCAGGGGTTGACAGGCCGCGACTGATTGATCCGTGTTTGGAAACAAATGGTTTCACGCGGAACTCTCGACACTCCCATGCGTAGTTCCGGTGCGACAGGCGGAAATTCGCCGAGTGCCGGATAGGTGGTGATCGATGTCCAAGGTCGGTTTTTGGTGGTGGGCGAGGGCGATGCAGGTTGCGTCGATGGTATTCGTCCTCGGTTTGGTGCTGTGTGTCGGTGGAACCTTCCTCCTGTCGCTTTCGGGTCTCCTGCCCCGGCTGGAGGTTCCTCTCGTCCTCTCGGACGGCAGCGTCCGGGAGGCGGGACTTCTCCTTCATGGCGCGGCTTTCGCGCTGACCCTCCTCCTCCTGGCCTACATGCCGGCGAACTGGCGCATCCTCGCGCTTGAAACGTCGCATCGCAGCTTCCGGATGCGGATGGAGGATGTGGCGAACGCCTATTGGGCCGCGCACCGCGCCGACCGCACCGGTGTCTTCAACGTCTCCAGCGAATACGACGCTGTCCGCGAACGTCTCATCTGGCTGAAAGAGCATCCCGACCTCGGCCATCTCGACGCCGACCTTCTCGAGGTCGCGGCCCAGATGAGCCGGGTCAGCGAGGGCCTCGCAGAGCGTTATTCCGACGAAGCCGTTGCGCGCGCCCGCGACAGCCTCGAGGCACGCCAGCGCGAAGCCGACCAGATGGAGGTGCGGATCGCGCGGGCTCTGGAGGTCACCCGCGATCTAAGACAGTGGAAGAGCCGCGTCGAGATCGAGGAGGACGTCGCCGTCTCTCGGATGAACCAGCTCATCGCGGAACTCGACACGCTGACGGAAGAACTGGGTCTGTCGCCCGTTCGCCGTCGTCGCGACCCGCAAGTCCTGGAGCTTCCCCAGCTGCCCCGCCCCCGGCCTGCGGCGGTCCCCGCCGAGTGACGCGCCGATGCGCTTGCCCCCGCTTCGGGGGGCAGGCATGAAGGCCGCATGGCGAAGTCCCCCTCGTTCACCTGCACGAATTGCGGCGCGGTCCACGCCAAGTGGTCCGGCCGCTGCGACGACTGCGGCGCATGGAACTCGATCTCGGAAGACGTTCCGCTCTCATCCGGTCCATCGACCAAGGGTCTGGGTGCTTCGCGCGGCAAGACGATCGCGCTAAGCGACCTGTCCAGCGCCGATGCACCGCTTGCCCGCACCTTGTCCGGCCTCGACGAGCTTGACCGCGTTCTGGGCGGCGGCCTCGTCCCGGCCAGCGCGATCCTCGTGGGGGGAGACCCGGGCATCGGAAAGTCGACGCTCCTCCTCCAGGCCGCGGCGGCCTTCGCGATGGCGGGCCTGAAGGCGGTCTATGTTTCGGGCGAGGAGGCGGCGAGCCAGGTGCGCCTCCGCGCGCAACGTCTTGGGCTGGCCGAGGCGCCCGTTCGCCTCGCTGCCGAAACGAACCTGCGCAACATCCTGACCACTCTTGAAAAAGAGGCGCCGCACCTCGCCATCGTGGATTCGATCCAGACCATGTGGCTCGACACCGTCGACAGCGCTCCGGGATCAGTCAGTCAGGTCCGAGCCACGGCACACGAGCTCACGACCTTCGCCAAGCGCACCGGGATCAGCGTCATCCTCGTGGGGCATGTCACCAAGGACGGCCAGATCGCAGGCCCCCGCGTCGTCGAACACATGGTCGACACCGTGCTTTATTTCGAGGGCGAGCGCGGCCACCAGTTCCGCATCCTGCGTGCCGTCAAGAACCGCTACGGCCCCGCCGACGAAATCGGCGTCTTCGAGATGACGGGTGCGGGGTTGGCGCAGGTCGCCAACCCCTCGGCCCTGTTTCTCTCCGACCGCGAGGCCGACAGCCCCGGTTCGGTGGTCTTTGCGGGGATCGAGGGCACGCGGCCCGTCCTCTGCGAGATCCAGGCGCTGGTCTCTCCCGCCCCCGCGGGCCAGGCGCGCCGCTCGGTCGTCGGGTGGGACGGCGGGCGGCTCGCGATGATCCTCGCCGTGCTCGAGGCGCGCTGCGGCATCCCCTTCGCCGGGCTCGACGTCTATCTCAACGTCGCGGGCGGTCTCAGGATCACGGAACCCGCCGCCGATCTGGCTGTGGCCGCTGCGCTACTTTCGGCCCGCGAAGATGCACCATTGCCGCAGCGCACTGTGGTTTTCGGCGAAATCAGCCTATCAGGAGGTTTGAGACCGGTCGGCCAGACCGAGACGCGCTTGAAAGAGGCCGCGAAGCTGGGCTTCGAGGCGGCCATCCTTCCCGAGCGCAGCAAGGCCGGAACGGTCGCCGGGGTGAGGGTGCAGCAGATGCCCGACCTGGCCGCGCTGGTGGGTGACGTGTTCGGGGCAGGATAGCCCCTGGGGCAGAGAAAAGACGAGGCAAGACATGGACGGCTTCACCATCATCGACGGCATTGTGGCCGTGATCATCATCCTTTCGGCGGTGCTGGCCTATTCCCGCGGCTTCGTGCGCGAGGTGCTGTCGATCGGCGGCTGGATCGCAGCCGCGGTCGTGGCCTACATCTTGGCCCCCACGGTCGAGCCGCTGATGCGCGAGGTTCCGGTCCTGAAGGACTTCCTCGGCGCGTCCTGCGAACTGTCCATGATCGCCGCCTTCGCCGGCGTCTTTGCCCTGGCGCTCATCATCTTCTCCGTCTTCACGCCGCTCTTCGCGGGCGCCGTGCAGCGGTCGGCCCTTGGCGGCATAGACCAGGGCCTGGGCTTTCTCTTCGGGGTCGCCCGGGGCGTGATCCTCGTCGCAATCGCATATATCGTCTACGAGCGCGTCATCGTCTCGGACCCGATCCCGATGGTGAACGACAGCCGCACCGCCGTCGTCCTCGGCGATCTGTCCGACCGCATCGACGCCGAGATGCCGACCGATGTGCCGGACTGGATCGGCGGGCGCTATGACGAGTTGATCGGGAAGTGCTCGATCCCCGTCGAAGGCCAGTCCTCGGGCACCTGAGTCTCTCCACGACCGATCCTGAACGCCGCGGGCCGCAAGGCATGCGGTTTTCGTTTCCGCGACCCTCAATCTGTACTCTGGACAGTGTGTTCACGTCGGGGAAACAGGGTAATTGTGGCGCCACCTGTTTCGGCCACAACTAATAGAACCCCGCGACTGTGTCGCACAGCGCGACAACCTGCCCGACAAGCAAAGCAACAGCGCATCTGAAACACGCTTAGCGCGAAAACTGTTTCCAAGCTCTGGCGAATAGGGGTGTGTCACGGCTGTTACAGATTACGTCGCATCTTAAACTCGCCCAGATGCTCTGAATTTCTGCCCCACTGTCGACAACAGCCGTTGGCATACAAGCAGCCGTGAACGGGATTGCGGTGGTTCCAAGGTTCCGTGTGATGAGTGAGTGAGTTGGGCGTCGGGTCGGCTGCGAGGCCTCCCGGCGCCGCCCCGGCGGGCCGTTTGGCGGTGCAAGGGTTAGTGAGTTCGACCCGAGTGCGAGTGACGCCAGATACGGCATATGATTTCCTGAAGGCCTGCCGCGTCGGCAGGCCTTCACTTATTTGGAGCCCCGGCCGCTTTTCGGTGCCCGCCCCCGTGACACCACCGGGCGATGGGTCTAAGTAAGGGTCGCATCGCAGCCAGCCGAGTCACCGGATGTCCGATCAACACTCTCCGCGACTGCCGACCACCGACCCATTCGATGATGACAAGCTCCGCGAGGAATGCGGCATCTTCGGTGTGACCGGCGTGTCGGACGCTGCGAACTTCGTGGCCCTCGGGCTTCACGCGCTCCAGCATCGCGGGCAGGAGGCGGGCGGCATCGTCACCTACGAACCCGTCGACGGCTTCCACTCGGCCCGCCGCTTCGGCCTCGTGCGCGACAACTTCACCCGTCAGGACGTCATCGACGGCCTGCCCGGCCCCCTTGGCATCGGTCATGTCCGCTATTCCACCGCAGGCTCGAAGGGCGCGACGCAGATCCGCGACGTGCAACCCTTCTTCGGCGAGTTCAGCATGGGCGGCGCGGCCATCGCGCATAACGGCAATATCACCAATGCCGACGCGCTGAGGCGCGAGCTGATCGGCATGGGGTCGATCTTCCAATCCTCGTCGGATTCGGAATGCATCATCCACCTCATGGCCCGGTCGCTGCAAAAGTCGGTGCCCGAGCGGATGAAGGACGCACTGCGCCGGGTCGAGGGCGCCTTCAGCGTCGTCGCCATGACCCGCACCAAGCTGATCGGCGTGCGCGATCCCCTTGGCGTCCGGCCCCTCGTCATCGGACGCATCGGGCAGGAAGGCTGGGCGCTGTCGTCCGAGACCTGTGCGCTGGACATCATCGGCGCCGACTTCGTGCGCGAGGTCGAACCGGGCGAGATGGTCGTGATCGAGAACGACGCCCTCTTGTCGTATCGACCCTTCGAACACAAGAAGTCGCGCTTCTGCATCTTCGAGCACGTCTACTTCTCGCGCCCCGATTCCACGCTGAACGGCCGTTCGGTCTACGAGACCCGCTCGGCCATCGGCGCGGAATTGGCGAAAGAGGCGCCGGTCGACGCCGACCTCGTGTGCCCGGTCCCCGATTCCGGCACGCCCGCTGCAATCGGCTACAGCCAGCAGTCGGGCATTCCTTACGCCATGGGGATCATCCGCAACCAGTACATGGGCCGCACCTTCATCGAGCCGACCGAGCAGATCCGCAACATGGGCGTGCGTCTCAAGCTCAACGTCAACCGCGCGCTGATCCGCGGCAAGCGCGTGATCCTCGTCGACGACAGCGTCGTACGCGGCACTACCTCGCGCAAGATCAAGGAGATGATCCTCGACGCCGGCGCGGCAGAGGTCCACTTCCGCATCGCGTCGCCGCCGACGGCCTGGCCCTGCTTCTATGGCGTCGACACGCCGCAGCGCGAAAAGCTTCTCGCCGCTACAATGAGCGAGGACGAGATGCGCGAGCACCTGGGCGTCGACAGCCTCAAGTTCATCTCGCTCGACGGCCTCTACCGGGCCGTGGGCGAGGCGAACGGCCGCGATCCGAAGTCGCCGGCCTATTGCGATGCCTGCTTCTCCGGCGAATACCCGGTCGCCCCCTCCGACCAGATCGAGAAGGGCTTCCTGCTGAAGGCGGCCGAGTGAGCCTGGCTGGCGATCCACGCTGGCAGCGCTTCAACGACAGCAGTCGCGCCTGCCCCTGTTGCGGCCAGGCGTTCAGCGGCGTCTTCGATATCGGCTACGATCATCCGGATCCTTGGCCCCATGGCAACCGCGCGCAGAGCGGCAAGGATGTGCTGGCCGTTGGGGATGACAAGCTGACCGCCGACCTGTGCGCCTTCGGCAAATACCGCTTCGTCCGATGCGTGTTGCCCATCCCGATCATCGGTAGCGATCAGCGCTTCGCGTTCGGGCCCTGGGGCAGCGTGAGCCAGGACAGCTACGACATCTATGTCCGCAACTTCTACAATCCCGACGAGCCCTTCGACGGATGCTTCGCCTGGCTGACGAACCAGCTTCCCGGCTTCGAGATCGACGAGCCCCTGCCCTGCAATCTCGTTCCCGGCGCCAACGGGCAGCGGCCCGTCCTTGAGGTACATGACGGCGCGCACGAACTGGCCGAGTTGCAGGAAACCGGCATCACCTTCGACCGGCTTCTGGACATTTACGCCGCCGCCGGCCAGGACATCAGGCCGCATTTGCTGCAATCCTGAACCGCCAGCTCGCAGGCCATGGCGGTTGACGCGGGTCACGCCGGACGCCATTCAGACGCAAAACCGGAGCAGACATGGCCACGCCAGCCCCCTTCTCGCGTTACGAATTCCTGATCGCCTGGCGCTATCTCCGCGCCAAGCGGGCCGAGGGCGGCGTCAGCGTCATGACCTGGATCAGCCTTGTCGGCATCACCCTCGCGGTCGCCGCCCTGATCATCACCCTCGCCGTACGGGCCGGGTTTCGGGACGAGTTCGTGTCGACCATCCTCGGCGCCAACGCCCACGTCACCGTCTACAGCCAGGCCCGCGAGACCGAAACGGGGGGCGTGACGCGGACCATCCCGGACTACGCCGAATGGGCCGAGCGCCTGCGAGGGGTCGAGGGCGTGACCCGCGTTGCGCCGCTGGTGAAGGGCCAGGTCATGGCAGTCCACCAGGAGCAGAACACAGGGCTCGAGGTCTTTGGCATTGCGCCCGAGGACTTGGCCCGGATCGAGAGGATCGCGGATCCCGAGACGGCGCAGGGCAGCCTCGAGGACTTTCCGAATGGCATCGCCATCGGGCGTGAGGCGGCAAGGTCGCTTGGCGTCGGCGTGGGCGACGTCATCCGCGTCATCAACCCGAACGGGGTCCGCAACCCTTTCGGCATGAGCCCGCGGATCAACGAGTACTTCGTCACCTACATCTTCAACTCGGGCCGCTACGACATCGACCGCACCCGCGCCTACCTGCCCTTTGCCGAGGCGCAGACCTACTTCAACCGCGAGGGCGTGGCCGACGAGCTTGAAGTCAACGTCACCGACCCCGAGCAGGTCGACCAGATCGCGCCCCGCCTCGCCGTCGCCGGGGGCGAAGGCGCCTATACCTGGACGTGGAAGGACAGCGCAGGTGGGTTCCTCCGCGCTTTGGAGGTCGAGGACACGGTGATGTTCGTCCTGATGTCCGTTCTCGTCCTGATCGCGTCGATGAACATCATCTCGGGCCTCGTGATGCTGGTGAAGAACAAGGGCCGCGACATCGGCATACTCCGGACCATGGGCCTGACCCAGGGCGCGATCATGCGCGTCTTCTTCCTGACCGGCGCGCTGGTCGGCACGATTGGGACTCTCTTCGGCGTCATCATCGGCTGCCTCTTCGCGATCTACTTTGACCAGATCCTCGCGCTCGTGAACGGCGCTGCCGGTGGCGGCGTGTGGGAGGCGTCGGTGCGCGGCATCTACCGCCTGCCTGCGAAGCTGGAGCTGAACGACGTTCTGTCCGCCGTGTCGCTGTCGCTGATCCTGTCCTGGGGCATCACGCTGTTCCCCGCCCGGCGCGCGGCGCGCATGAACCCGGTTGAGGCGCTGCGCTATGAATGATGCGCTGACGCTGGACGGGATCGGCAAGACCTACAACCCCGGCAAGCCGAACGCCCTGACGGTCCTCGACGGCGCATCACTGTCGTTGAAGCCGGGCGAGGTCGTGGCTCTTGTCGCACCCTCGGGCGCGGGCAAGTCGACGCTCCTGCATATTGCGGGCCTCCTCGACAGCGCCGATACAGGCCGCGTCCTGATCGGCGGAACCGAGATGACACGCCTTTCCGACGCCCGCCGCACCGCAGCCCGGCGCGAGGAAGTAGGCTTCGTCTACCAGTTCCACCACCTCCTGCCCGAGTTCTCGGCGGTCGAGAACATCGTCCTGCCGCAACTCGCGAACGGCGTACCGGACCGCGAGGCGCGGGAGCACGCGCTGTCCCTGATGGCCCGCGTCGGCGTCGAGGGCCGCGCCGACAACCGGCCCGCCGCCCTGTCGGGCGGAGAGCAGCAGCGCGTCGCCTTCTGCCGGGCACTGGCCAACCGTCCCCGCGTCCTTCTCGCCGACGAGCCGACCGGCAACCTCGACCCCGCGACGTCGGACACCGTTTTCGCGGCGCTGATGGACGTCGTGCGGGACACCGGCCTCGCTGCGCTGATCGCGACACACAATCCCACCTTGGCGGCGCGCATGGATCGCACCGTTCGGCTGGAGGGCGGGCGGCTGGTCTAGGCCTTCTGCGTCAGCGCGACGCCTGCCGCCATCAGAGCGATCCCGGCCGCACGCGTGAAGCCGAGCGGCGAGACGCGGGCGCCGAAGAGACCGAAGTGATCGATGGCGGCCGCGGCGGCGAGCTGTCCCAGAAGCACGAAGAACACCGCGTTGCCGACGCCGAAGTGAGGCGCGATGTAGGTGATCGACAGGATGTAGAAGGCGACGAGCACACCCGCAAGGAACAGGTGTCGGGGTTGGCTCGCCAGATGCCTGACGGCCCCCGGCCCTGTCAGCATCACGACCGCAGCCGTCACCGAGAAGGCCACGAGGAAGAGGCACAGCGCCGCCACCGCCGGGCTGCCGATCCGTGCGCCGAGCGCCGCGTTCAGCGCCGCGAGAAGGGGAATTCCGATCCCGGCGAGGAACATGACAGAGGCATAGGCTGCGTTCGGCGACATGCGCCTTGGTGGCACCGCTCTTGTTCTGGATCAAGGCGGATCGTCTCCTCCCGCGCGAGGCTTGCCCGACCAAGGAGGTGACCCATGCGCATGATCCTGACCATTCTGCTTCTTGCCACCCCCGTCTTCGCCGCTGACGTCGAAGAGGGTGCCGACCACTTCGCCGACTATTGCGCGACCTGTCACGGCGTCGAGGCGAAGGGAAACGGGCCGATGGCCGATCTCTTGACTGTCCAGCCCGCCGACCTGACGCAGCTTTCGGCTCGGAATGGCGGCGAGTTCCCTCTCGACCGCGTCGTGCGGCGCATCGACGGCACCATGGACGTGGCCGCGCACGGCGGGCCGATGCCGCTTTTCGGTCTCCTGCTCCAGGGCCCCTCCGAAGCGATAATGGCCCCCGACGGAAGCGAGATCGTCGCCCCGGAAGCCATCGCGATGATCGCGGCCTGGCTTCAGACGGTGCAGGAGGGCTTGTGATGCGTTTCGCCCTTTTCCTCGCCGTCGCCGCCCTGCCCGCCTGGGCCGAGCCCGATCTCGTCGCCGGGCGAGAGGTCTACTTCACGCACTGCGCCGGATGCCACGGCGCCGAAGCCCGTGGCGACGGCGCGCTGGCCGACCTTCTGATCCAACCGCCCGCCGATCTGACGCGCCTGTCACGCGACAACGGCGGGACCTTCCCGGTCTTCCGCGTCGTCCGTCAGATCGACGGTCGCGACCCGATGCTGTCGCATGGCGGAGAGATGCCAACCTTCGGACGTCTCTATGCTTTTCCCGACGGTGCCATCGCCACCGAGACCGGACAGCCGATCATTACGGCACAACCGATCGCCGATGTGGCGGGCTGGCTTGCGACCGTTCAGGAGTAGCGGAATCGCGCCGCGTCCGCTGGCGAAAGAGGAACATTCGCAGCGCTTCAACGTTGTTTCCCCGATACGGATTTGGAAGGAGACAACCATGAACTGGGACCAGATCGAAGGTAACTGGAAGCAATTCACCGGCAAGGTCAAAGAGAACTGGGGTGAATTGACCAACGACGAGATCACCGAGGCCCGCGGCGAGCGCGAGCAGCTGATCGGCCTCGTCCAGTCGAAGTACGGCAAGGCGCGCGACGAAGCCGAGCGCGAAGTCGACACCTGGCAGCGCGACCTGAACTGACCTTTTCCAACTGCCTCAGAACTGGCCGGGCCTTGTGCCCGGCCTTTTTCATGCATTCGGAAGGCCGAGGTGGCACAGGCGCAGGCCGCCGTCGGTCCTGCGCCCTGTCAGTCTACTTGATCTTTTTTCCGCCGATGATCGGTTCGGTCTTGCCCGAGCTGAAGTTGGCGGTCGCCGAGACCTTCGGCTTCTCCTTCTTCGGCTTCTTGGTTTCCTTGTTGCCGCGGTTCTTGTCTTTGGACATGGGGTCTCTCCTGAACGTGCCGCCCGGGCGGGATGCCCAGGGCAGGTCTTGGCATCAGAAGATCAGGGTTGCCTGAGAAGATGTCAGGGCGATGATCCTTGGACGGCAGGCTGGGTGGCCTGTGTGGGTGTGGATCTAAGCCATCGATCCCATTTGGGCAATAGAAGCGCGCTTGGATGGGAAGGCGCGCGTCGCACTCGCGATTGTTGCAGCGTGAGAGAGTTGGAATGAGGTCAGCGCCCGCTCGGAAGTGAGCGTTGCATGGTGTCTCACACCGAAGTGCGGGTGAGAGTGATGAGCAGAGCAATATTGCACCGCAACACCGGCAAGCGGTGGAACGTTGACTAAGTGATTCTCAATTGGGATATTTCAAAGTAGGATTTTCCAACTCGAAGTGGGAAGACCATAGCAAGGAAAAATAGAGCAAGGGTTCTAGTCAGCAAAAACTTTCGGCCCTTTTCGTTTTCGTACCAAGATAGCTGAAGCTCAGCAAATTTCAGCTTTAAGTTTTCAAAGTCTTGCCTTATAGAAACATATTCGTAACCTGCCTCTTCATACAGCCCCGCATCTATTAGTACAGAAGCTGACTGAAGAACATCTTTCATAGGGAGTTGAAATGCGAATAAGCCTCGCAGCTCCAGTGCATCCATCATTTCATAGGCTGCTTTTGATGTCCCAAACTCTGCTTTGGACCAGTCTATTTCCTGAAATTCCAAACCCGGCTTAAGTCCGTCAAATTTCTCTACCTGCATACTTGATCTATTTTTATTCTCCCTTTGCTCCTGAAACCAATCAATAAAAGTAGCTAGCGTGGTATGAGTTGAAGATTCATCTTTCAATATTTCAGCATCTCTGCAAACCAGCATGAGATGCTCAGTTATTACAGGAAGAGAGATTGAAAATCTTTGGGAATTACACCATCTCTCAACAAAAACTCCTGTGTTTCTATTCAAGCGAAAGAGTTCCGATTTGGCAGCATCAATCTGCCGACTTAAGTCGTCAACATTGCTCAAAAAAATTGATGCTAGAACAGCGAAAAAAGTGGAAAAGCCACCAACAGTAACCCACGCTAAGTCAGCAATGCGCCAAGCAGTTACGCTAGAGAGTTTCCAAGCTATGATGAGCGCGAGGAAGGTACCCAGCAAAAAGCCTATTAGAATGCATGGGACTTGGTTGGCCGCTATCCAACCAAGAATGTTATACATCCAGCTCCTCCACGAACCGCGCGTTCTCCTGGATATACCGGAACCGCTCCTCGGGCTTCTTCCCCATCAGCCGCTCCACCAGATCGCCCGTCTCGCCCGCCACGTCCTCGTCGATGGTCACCCGGATCAGCGTGCGCGATTTCGGGTCCATCGTCGTCTCTTTCAGATCCTTGGCGTCCATCTCGCCCAGGCCCTTGAAGCGCTGCACGTCGATCTTGCCCTTGCCGCCCAGCCCCTCGGCCAGCACGCGCTCCTTCTCGGCGTCGTTCGCGACGTAGAGGCGCTTCGCCCCCTGCGTCAGCCGGTACAGCGGCGGACAGGCGAGGAAGAGGTGCCCGTGATCGATCAGCGGCCGCATCTGGCTGAAGAAGAACGTCATCAGAAGCGAGGCAATATGCGCCCCGTCCACGTCGGCGTCGGTCATGATGATGACCTTCTCGTAGCGCAGGTCGTCGACGTTGAAGCGGGTGCCCATGCGGACGCCAAGCGCCTCGCAGAGGTCGTTGATTTCCTGGTTCTGGGTCAGCTTCGACGACGCCGCGCCGAGGACGTTCAGGATCTTGCCCCTTAGCGGAAGCAAGGCCTGGTTCTCGCGGTTCCGCGCCGCCTTGGCCGATCCGCCCGCGCTGTCGCCCTCGACGAGGAAGATCTCGGTCCCTTCCCGCGTCTTCGACGAGCAGTCCGTCAGCTTGCCCGGCAACCGCAGCTTCTTGGTCGCGGTCTTGCGCTGCGTCTCCTTCTCCATCTTGCGGCGCAGACGCTCTTCGGCGCGCAGGACCAGGAAGTCGAGGATGGAGCCCGCCGACTTCGTGTCGGACGCCAGCCAGTGGTCGAAGTGATCGCGCACCGCGCCCTCGACCATCTTCGCAGCGTTCTCGTTCGACAGCCGGTCCTTTGTCTGGCCGACGAACTGCGGTCCCTGGATGAAGATCGACACCAGCGCGCCCGCCCCGGTGGCAAGGTCGTCGCGGTTGATCTGCGCGGCCTTTCGGTTGCCGACGCGCTCGCCATAGGCCCGGATGCCCTTGAGGAGCGCGGCCCAGAAGCCCGCCTCATGGGTGCCGCCCTCGGGCGTGGGCACGGTGTTGCAGTAGGACTGGATGAACCCGTCGCGGGACGGGGTCCAGTTGACGGCCCATTCGACCTTGCCCGGTTCGCCGAACTTCTCGCGGAAGTCGACAGTGCCCGAGAAGGGCGCCTCGGCATAGGTGGTGGCGCCAGACAGGGAGTCCGAAAGATAGTCCGCAAGCCCGCCCGCAAAGTGGAACTCGGCGGAGAGGGGCGTGTCGCCATCGGCGATGGCGGTCTTCCAGCGGATGGTCACGCCCGAGAACAGGTAGGCCTTCGACCGCGCCATCGCGAAGAGGCGGGCGGGGCGCAATTTGAGAGAGCCGAAGATTTGCGGGTCGGGATGGAAGGTGACGGTCGTGCCGCGGCGGTTCGACGCCGCTCCGATCTTCTGAAGTCCACCCGTCGGCACCCCGCGCGAGAACTCCATCGCGTGGACTTCCTTGTTGCGCGCGACCTCGACCCGCAGGTGGTCCGACAGGGCGTTGACGACCGACGAGCCGACGCCGTTCAGGCCGCCCGAGGTCTCGTAGTTGTCGCCCGAAAACTTGCCGCCTGCGTTGAGCGTGCAGAAGATGATCTCCAGGGTCGACTTCTTCAGGTTCGACGGATGAGGGTCGACGGGCATCCCGCGCCCGTTGTCGCGGACGCTTACATGGCCGTTCTCGTGCATCTCGACCTCGATCCAGGTCGCGTGCCCCGCCACGGCTTCGTCCATCGCGTTGTCGACGATCTCGGCCACCATGTGGTGCAGAGCCCGGTCATCGGTGCCTCCGATGTACATGCCGGGGCGCAGACGGACGTGCTCCATGTCCTCGAGAACCTGAATCGACGACGCGTCATAGACCTTGGCCGAGGCGGCGGAGAGGAGGTCATTGGCCATGCTGCTGCTCATATCTTGTGGTTGCGGGACAGTAACCCACACCGGCTGGTGCGGGCAACCGGAAGCGAAGCACGCTCCCTTCGTCTTCTTCTGTCCTCGCAGTACTCCGGGGGAGCCGGCCCAGGCGGCGGGGGCAGAGCCCCCTATCGCCGCCCGAACAGGCGCCAGAACCGTCCGCGCGCGGCCTCGGCACCTTCGTCGATCTCGTTAAACACGGGCTGAATGCGGCGCCTGCGGAAGTTGCGGATAAGCCGCCAGATCGTAATGAGCAGAAGGGCCAGCAGCGTGCAGAAGACGATGGTGAACCAGGGGATCAGCGTCACTTCGGGTCCCGCCACCGGCTTCAGCGAAAGCGCGTTCGGGAAAATCGAGAAGAAGTTGTTACGCCAGCCATAGTGCCGCAGCGCAACCCACTGGGGGTTGGCCTCGGTCGACTCGAGGTTCTTCGCCTGGGCCTGAAGATCGGCCGTGTCGAACTTGAAGAAGGGCGGCCAGCCCCAGCCCGTGTCCTCGTTGCGGTACACGCGTGGCTTGCCGTTCGGTCGGATCGTCTCGATGAACAGCACGTCGCGGTTCTCGGCGTTCACCGCGTCGCCGACGCCAGAGTTCTGCCAGAACAGACCGTTGGTGCCGAAGTCGACGCGTCTCACCTCGGTATTGACGATCCGCACGATGTCACGGTCGGGCAGGTTGTAATGTAGGAGAAGCGCGATCATCCCGAAGAAAAGGATGCGGATCGTCCATCGGAAATAGGTCATCGGTCGGCACTCCTTCGTCCTCTACCTAAGGGCGCGAATGCCGGGTCCACAAGGGCTTCACAGAGTCGCGGGACCATGCCACGGTCCGGGGAATGAGACTGAAGGGCAAGACGGCCGTCGTCACCGGCGGCGGATCGGGGTTCGGCGAGGGCATCATCAGGCGCTTCGCCGCAGAAGGCGCGCGCGTGGCCGTCGTCGATCTGAACGGTGAGGCCGCAGAACGGGTCGCACAGGCCGTAGATGGCATTGCCGTGGCCTGCGACGTGTCGCGCGGCGCGGATGTGGCGCGAATGGCCGACACTGTGCGCGAGGCGTTCGGCGCCGTCGATATCCTCGTCAACAACGCGGGCACGACCCATCTGCCGACGCCCTTGGACGAGGTCGAGGAGGAGATGTTCGACCGGGTCTTCGCCGTGAACTGCAAGTCGGTGTACCTGACCGCGCGCGCCTTCGTACCGGCGATGAAGGAACGGGCCTCCGGCGTCATCCTGAACGTCGCCTCGACGGCGGGCGTCAGCCCCAGGCCCCGGCTCAACTGGTACAATGCCTCCAAGGGCTGGATGATCACCGCCACGCGCACGATGGCGATCGAACTCGCCCCCTTCGGCATCCGCGTGAACGCGGTCAATCCCGTAGCGGGCGAGACGCCGCTTCTTGCGTCCTTTATGGGCGAGGACACGCCCGAGATGCGCGCGAAGTTCCTCTCGACCATCCCGCTGGGCCGCTTCTCGCGTCCCGACGACATCGCCAACGCCGCGCTATACCTCTGCTCGGACGAGGCCTCGATGGTGACGGGGGTGGCGATGGAGGTCGACGGGGGCCGCTGCATTTGAGGCCGGGTCCGCGCAACGCCATCACCGACGTCGCGGGACTGTCCGTCGGCCAGTCGAAGGACGAGCGTCTGAAATCAGGCGTCACCGTCGTCGTGGGCGACGCGCCGATGGTGGCTGGCGTTCACGTCATGGGCGGCGCGCCAGGCACGCGCGAGACCGACCTTCTTGCGCCGGACAAGAGCGTCGGCGGGGTCGATGCGCTGGTGCTCTCGGGCGGCTCGGCCTTCGGTCTGGCAGCGGCGGATGGCGTCATGGCTGGTCTTCGCGCCGCCGGGCGCGGATTCGAGGCCGCGGGCTACCGCGTGCCGATCGTGCCGGCGGCCATTCTCTTCGACCTGGCGAACGGCGGCGCCAAGGCGTGGGACGCGAACCCCTACCCCGCACTCGGCCGCGCGGCCTTCGACGCGAAAGGCGGCGACGTCGCGGTCGGAAGCGAAGGCGCGGGGACGGGTGCGAACGTCGCTGGCCTGAAAGGCGGTCTGGGCACGGCATCGGCGGTCCTGCCGTCGGGCGCCGTGGTGGGTGCGCTCGTCGCGGTCAATGCGCTGGGGCAGGTCACCGTCGGCGACGGCCCGCATTTCTGGGCCGCCCCTTTCGAGGAAATCGACGAGTTCGGCGGCTTCGGGCCCGGCCCCTGTCCCGCTCCGCCTGCCCGCACGAAGCTTGGCGGCGCGGGCAACACGACCATCGCGGTCGTGGCCACCGACCTGATCCTAACCAAGGCGCAGGCGACGCGCATGGCAACCGCGGCACACGACGGCATCGCGCGGGCCATCGTGCCAGCACATACACCGATGGACGGGGACCTGATCTTTGCGGCCGCGACCGGACAGCGCGAGGCGACGGAGGCCGACCTCGCATGGCTGGGCCATGCCGCCGCCACCTGCCTGGCGCGCGCCATTGCACGAGGGGTGTATCACGCCAGGGAAGCGCCGGACGATGTCCTTCCGACGTGGGCGGCTATGTTCGGCTAGGCCAGTATCGCGGTCACGAGCGGACTATCGGGCTCGCGCAGCCCGTCGATGACATCGAAGTGGTGTCGCCCGGCGTCGATGCGATGTTCGACCCCCCAAGCCCCGGCCAGCCATCGCGCCTGGTCGAGAAAGGCCGGTCGTTCCTCGGCGCCGACCCAGACCGTCACCGGCACATCTGGGGCCAGGTGCAGGACAGGGCTCTCTGCCTCGGCTTCGTCGGCATCGAGTTGCAGCGTGCCGTTCATCGTGAGGTCGCACAGCGGCCGCAGGTCGCTGACGGGCGAGATCGGCACGACCCGCACGATGCGGTCGCGGACCTCCTGTGCAAGCTCGCCGCCGCCGCACGCAAGGCGAGCGACAAGATGGCCGCCCGCCGAATGGCCCGTCAGGCGAATCGGACCCCGAACGAGGGCCGCCGCAGTCTCGACGGCGCGCGCGGTCTCGCGCGTGATCTCCGAGATGCGCGCCTCGGGCGCCAGCGTGTACGAGGGCATCGCCACGGCCCATCCATGCGCTGTCAGCCCCTCGGAAAAGTGTGACCAGACGTCCCTGTGAAAGCGCATCCAGTAGCCGCCGTGGATGAACACGACCAGGCCCTCCGGCTTTCCGGGCGGGAGGTAGAGGTCCAGTTTCTGCCGCTCGCCCGTCCCGTAGGCGACGTTAAGGCGCGCCCTGCCCACGGCCGCCTCGCGCTCTCGCCAGGCGCGCGCCTCCTCGATCCAGCGGTCGGGATACGACGCGCCATCCGGGATGAAGTCCGCGTTGTTGTAGGCCAGGTCCAGACTCATGCGCCCTCCTCGGGCAGGACGCGGATCAAGGCGCCATCGGGATCATCCGTCAGGACAAGTAGCGCGCCATCGGCGTCGATGTCGATGTCGCGGACGCGCCCCAACTCGGGAAGATAGCGCGACTCGCCCGTCACGCGGTCATCCTCGAGGTTCAGGCGCACGATGCCGCCGGGGGTCAACGAGGACGCGACCACATCGCCGGCCCAGCCCTCGAACATGTCGCCCTCGTAGAAGGTGAAGCCTCCCGGCGCGATCACGGGGTCCCAGTAGTAGACCGGCTCGGTCACACCTTCGGCGCTGGTCTCGCCTGACCCTACGGGCGCACCGCTGTACTTCTGGCCGTAGCTGACGTCGGGCCATCCGTAGTTTGCGCCCGGCTCGACCAGATTCAATTCGTCACCGCCTGCCGGACCATGCTCGAGCACCCAGAGCCGCCCTTCGGGGCCCAGAGCCGCGCCTTGCGGGTTGCGGTGACCATAGGTCCATACTTCGGGCAGAGCCTCTTCTTCCGCGGCGAAGGGGTTGTCCTCGGGCACGCTTCCGTCGGGCTCGATGCGGATCACCTTGCCGTAGGAGGCGCCCAGGTCCTGAGCGAGGACGCGCTCGGCCTCCGAGGAATGCTCGCCGAGCGTCACGTAGAGAACGTCGCCGTCCGGCACGACGCGAGAGCCGAAGTGCATGGCCGTCGGCGAGGGCGGTGTCTGCACGTAGAGGTCCGAGACCTCCTCCAGCGAGGCGGCATCGTCCGAGAGACGTGCGGAGGCGACGGCCGTCGCGGCGTCGCCCGAGCCCTGAGGCTTCGAGTAGGTCAGGTAGATCTCACGAGACGTCTCGAAATCTGGCGCAAGCGCCACGTCCAGAAGACCGCCCTGACGCCGTGCCACGACCTCGGGGACACCCTCCACCTCGGTCATGGTGCCGTCGGCGGCGACGTGCTGAAGCCGTCCGACACGCTCGGTCACAAGGTAGCCGCCGCGCGGCAGAGGCTCGACGCCCCACGGGTGGACAAGACCGTCCGCGACCGTTTCGGTGCGAAGCGTGCCCGCATCGTCGATCTCGGGCGCGCGGGTCTGGTTTTCGAAGGCGGGCGTGTTGCCGGGCACGTTCGGCGGTCCCTGGTTGACCTGGGCGAGAGCAGGTGTGGCGACAATAAGAGCAAAGGCGGTGGTGGCGCGAAATGTCATCTGGAAGTCCTCCTTTGCACCAAAGGTAGGCAGGACGCCCCCACAGTCGAACCGGAACGGGCCGACAGCCATTCACAAATGCATCAGGTCTGTCTCGGCAATCGACCTGACCACAACGCAACCTGTCAGAAATGCTTGCCTTCTGCCGCGAAGTCCGCGTGCCGGAGACCCGAGGCTTCCGCCGCTCTTCGCCCCTTGGCGGCCCAGAGAAGCCCGCGCCTCAACATCTCGCGGGGCGCACCCGACGCGATCACGTCGGCCTTGTGGCCGAGGGCGTTGTAGTAAACCCGCCCCAGACCCCAGGCCCGCGTCCACGCCACCGGCATGTCCACCGGCCCGTTCGCACTGTGATACCACGTCACCGTAGGGAACCGCGTCGTGGCGAGGATGTGGTTCGCGGGATCGACATGGAGGTAGTACTGCTCGGACGAGACATCGAAGCCCTCGATGCCCTGGACCAGCTCGTGACCCGAATCGGTGATCGTGACGCGATAATTCACCCCGTCCCCGCCCGGATGCGCGACCCAGTTTGCGCCGGTCATGAATTGCCACAGCACGTTCGACCGGAAGGCGTCGCACATCCCTCCGTGACAGCCAGCGAGCCCGGTGCCGCGCGAAACCGCCTCGGACACGTTGGCGGCGGCCTCCTTCGACAACTCCGACATGGTCCAGACTGGCACGATCAGGTCGAGGCCACGCAGCGCCTCGCCGTCGTCGAAGCACGCGAGGCTGTCGGTCACCTCGACGTCCATGCCGGCGTCTTCCAGCATCGCGCGGAAGATGGTGGCGACCTTGTCCGGCTCGTGCCCCGGCCAGCCGCCCCAGGTGATGAGTGCCTGTGTCATGTCTCCCCCAACTTGTCCCGAAAGGGTTGAAAACCCTCAGGCGGCATTTGTCGAGCGCCGTCGAGCCGATTACGCAGTTTGGCCAGGCATTCAACGGCAATGCGTAGCTGTTCGTCATTCAGACCCTGCGCGAGTTCTACAGTCCAGGGCCGCCGCAGGGCGTCTGCGTCCTGGGCGAGTTTTCGACCGCTTGTCGTCGGCGTGGCGAGCCGCGCCCGCCGGTCAGACGGATTGTCGCGCATCTCCACAAGCCCCGCCGCCTCGAGATCGTTCACGACCCGTTGGACCGACTGTCGCGTCAGGGACAGCCGTCGGGCGAGGCCGGACACCGTCTCCGGAGACTCCAGAAATTCCAGCGTCGAAAGCACTTGCCAGCGCGCCGGTGTCAGACCGAGCGGCGCAACCAGTTCGGCGCCACGCTCATCGAGCGCGGCAGCAGTGCGCAGCACCTCGAAAATCAGGCGGCCAAGCGCATCGGGTGCCGGATTCATCTCATCCATATTGACAGTGTGCTGTCGTTCATTAGTCTGACAGCATGTTGTCAAAGTGGAGTCGTCATGACCAGTTCATTTCGTATCGACCGGTTCAAATTTCCAGCCGAACACAGAACGGCGCTTCTTGAAGCCGTTGCCGCAACTCATGAAGTCCTGCGCACACAATCGGGATTCCTGCGGGACATGATCGCCGAACGCACTCATGCGGATGGCCGCATCGAAGTGCAGACAATGGTCGAATGGGACGCCACGGCGGATATCCCCGCCATCAAGGCCCGGGTGAAAGAAGCCCAGCGGGCGCGCGCGTTCGACACCGCCGCTGCGCTTGCTTCCTGGGGTGCGGAAGCGGACCTCGGCTGGTGGAGCGAGGTTCAGACGCCCTCGTAGATTTGCACCAGCCGCTCGACGGCCGCCTCTGCGGTCATCTCTTCGCTCTTCCCCGTCCGGCGCGAGGTGAGTTCGACCACGCCCTTGTCGAGCCCCCGGGGGCCCACCGTGATCCGCCAGGGCAGACCGATCAGGTCCATGGTGGCGAACTTGGCACCGGCGCGCTCGTCGCGGTCGTCGTAGAGGGGGTCGAGACCCTTTGCGATCAGCGCCTTCTCCAGCCCTTCGCAGGCGGCATCGCAGGCGGCGTCACCCTGACGAAGGTTCACGATCCCGGCGTGGAACGGCGTCACACCCTCGGGCCAGATGATGCCCTTGTCGTCATGGCTGGCCTCGATGATCGCGCCCAGAAGGCGGCTGACCCCGATGCCGTGCGAACCCATGTGGACCGGCGCCTGGCTTCCGTCCGGCCCCTGCACCGTGGCGCCCATGGGTTCGGAGTACTTGGTGCCGAAGTAGAAGATCTGCCCGACCTCGATACCCCGCGCAGAGCGGCGGCGATCCTCGGGGATCTCGTTGAAGATGGCGGCGTCGTGCGTCTCATCCGTGCGGGCGTAGCGCGAGGTGAACTCCTCTAGCACCGCCTGGCATTCTGCGTGGTTGTCGTAGTCGATTTCGCGGTCGCCGAAGGTCAGGTCGGTGATCTCGCTGTCGTAGAACACCTCGCTTTCGCCGGTCTCGGCCAGGACCAGGAACTCGTGCGTGTAGTCGCCCCCGATCGGGCCGCCGTCGGCGCGCATGGGGATGGCCTGAAGACCCATGCGTTCGTAGCTGCGCAGATAGCTGACCAGGTGCCGGTTGTAGGCGTGAAGCGCGTCTTCCTTCGTCAGGTCGAAGTTGTAGCCGTCCTTCATCAGGAACTCGCGGCCGCGCATGATGCCGAAGCGGGGGCGGATCTCGTCCCGGAACTTCCACTGGATGTGGTAGAGCGTCAGCGGCAGGTCGCGGTAGCTTTTCACGTAGGACCGGAAGATGTCAGTGATCAGCTCTTCGTTCGTCGGGCCGTAGAGCATGTCCCGGTCGTGGCGATCCTTGATCCGCAGCATCTCCTGCCCGTAGTCGTCGTAGCGCCCGCTTTCGCGCCACAGGTCGGCGGACTGAAGGGTCGGCATCAGCATTGGGATATGCCCCGCGCGCTGCTGCTCCTCGTGGACGATCCGCTCGATGTTCTTCAGGACCTTGAAGCCAAGAGGCAGCCACGAATAGATGCCGGCAGAGGCCTGCTTGATCATTCCCGCGCGCAGCATGTAGCGGTGCGAGACGATCTGCGCCTCGGCGGGCGTTTCCTTGAGGACGGGCAGGAAGTAGCGGGACAGGCGCATCGGAACTCGCTCGCGCTTTGGGTTCGGGCCGGTGTAGCGGCCCGTCTTCGGCCAGACAAGGGTCGGAACATCGGACCTACCCGACCTGACGGGAGACGGGCCTTGCATGAAGACCTCCCTCCGGGCGATATGGCGTGACGCCATTGCGAGGAAAAGATGGCCCTGCCCGTCAACCAGCAAGCCAAGTACTGGGGGATCGCCGCCGCGATCTTCTTCGTCCTGATGTGGGCCCTCGGCGACGTGATCCTGCCCTTCCTTCTCGGTGCGGCCGTGGCCTACATGCTGGACCCTGTCGCAGACCGGCTTCAGCGGTTGGGGACAAGCCGTGCGGTGGCGACGGGCATCATCACCTTTTTCGCGGTCCTCCTCTTCGTCGTGGCGATCCTGGTGATCGTGCCGCTTCTGGTGCGGCAGGCGAGCGACCTGATCGCGTCCGCACCCGAGATCGCGTCGAACCTCCAGTCCTTTCTGACCGAGCGGTTCCCCAGCCTCGTCGACGCCGACTCGTCGGTGCGGAAGTCGCTGTCCGGCCTGGGCGACACCATCAGCGAGCGCGGAGGCGAGCTTCTCAACACGGTGATCGCGTCCTTCTCGGGGCTGGTGAACGTGATCGTGCTTTTCGTCATCGTTCCCGTCGTGGCGTTCTACCTGCTCTACGACTGGGACAACATGGTCGCCAAGGTCGACGCGCTCCTCCCGCGCGAGCATGCGCCGACCATCCGCCGCCTCGCCCGCGAGATCGACGACACCATGGCGGGCTTTGTCCGGGGCCAGGGCACCGTGTGCCTGATCCTCGGCGTCTATTATGCCGTCACGCTCATGGCCGTGGGCCTGAAGTTCGGCCTGATCGTGGGCTTCATTGCGGGCGGTCTGACCTTCATTCCCTATGTCGGCGCCCTGGTGGGAGGCCTTCTGGCCATAGGTCTGGCCCTGTTCCAATTCTGGGGCGACTGGATCTGGATCGTTCTGGTCTGGGCGATCTTTCAGTCAGGCCAGTTCGTCGAGGGCAATATCCTCACGCCGCGTCTGGTGGGCTCGTCGGTCGGGCTTCACCCGGTCTGGCTGATCTTCGCCCTCTCGGCCTTCGGCGCGCTGTTCGGCTTCGTCGGTCTATTGGTCGCCGTACCAGTGGCGGCGGCGCTCGGCGTCATGGCGCGGTTCGGGATCGAGCGGTACAAGGAAAGCCTTCTGTACCGGGGCACGTCCGGTCAGGGAACGCCCGATGGCCGTCAGTGACGCGCAGATCGAGAACGTCCGAGAGCTGTTCGATGGCGTAGGTCCGATCACGACACGGAAGATGTTCGGAGGTCTCGGCATCTATCAGGAAGGCCGCATCTTCGCGGTCGTCATGTCCGACGGAACGCTTCGCCTCAAGGGCGCGGGAGACATGGTAGCCGTCCTGGACGCTGCGGGATGGGAGCGGTGGACCTATACCCGCGACGGTTCGGACACGCTGCGTTCCATGCCCTACTGGTCGCTTCCAGAGGCCCTGCTCGACGACCCGGAAGAAGCAAGCGCCTGGGCCCGGCGGGCGCTTGAAGCGCTTTGAGATGCCCCGGCAACTGATCTTCGAGCTTCCCGCGAAGGTATCGCGCGACCGTGGCGACTTCTTCGTCTCGGACGCCAACGCGCTGGCGGTTCGTCGGATCGAGGACACCTCTGCGTGGACCCAGGGGAAGCTGGCGCTGGTCGGTCCCGAGGGATCAGGAAAATCCCACCTCCTCCAGGTCTGGGCCGAGGCCCAGGGCGCCATGGTTTTGACGCCGCATGCGCTCTCCGACACCGAGATCGGCACGATTGCCCAGCCTGTCGCCGTTGACGATGCAGATCGCGTTCAAGGCGAGGCCGAGGTCGCGCTCTTTCACCTGCACAACCGGCTTGCATCCTTGGGCCTTCCATTTCTGATCGTCGGCCGCGAGGCCCCTGCCCGCTGGCGAGCCGAACTGCCCGACCTGAAGAGCCGACTGGAGGCCACCGAGGTCGCGCGGATCGAGCCGCCGGACGACGCGCTTCTATCCGCCGTCCTCGTCAAGCTCTTCACCGACCGTCAGATCGCGGTCGCCCCCGCCGTCATCGATTATCTCGCCACGCGGATGGAACGATCCTTCGCCGGCGCTCAACAGCTTGTCGACCGGCTCGACCGCGCCGCGATGGCCGAAGGGCGGGCTGTGACACGAACGCTGGCGAGGGCCGTTCTGGACAAGCCCTAGGCCCCCCGGCATAGTCGTCATTCTCATGTCACAATGCCCTGCAACACGAAGGCCATGACCGTCACGCCGACCGATTTCCTGCGCGCGCCCCTGCCTCCGGCCGTGATGCCCGAGGGTAAGGACTTCGACGGTCCGGACCGTTTCATGAACCGTGAACTGTCGTGGCTGGCCTTCAACTGGCGGGTGCTGGAGGAGGCCGAGAACCCCCGTGTCCCCGTTCTCGAGCGTCTGAGGTTCCTGTCGATTTCGGCCACGAACCTCGACGAGTTCTACACCGTGCGCGTCGCCGGCCTGCGCGAGCTGGCCCATGCCGGAAACACCACGCCCGCCGCAGACGGGCTTTCCCCGATCGAGCAGCTGGTCCTCATCAACGCGGACGCGCGCCGCCTCCTGGAACGCCAGCAGGAGGTGTGGAAGGCCCTGCGCGACGAGATGGCCAGCGCAAACATCTCGCTTCTCTCCCGCGACGACCTCACGCGCGAAGACCGCTCCCATGTCGAGCAGGTTTTCCTGACGCAGGTCTTCCCGATCCTGTCGCCTCTGGCCATCGACCCGGCGCACCCGTTCCCGTTCATCGCGAACGAAGGTTATTCGCTAGCGCTGGAACTCGAGCGTGTTTCGGACAAGCGTCCGCTCCGCGCGCTTCTTCCGATCCCCGCGCAGGTCGACCGCTTCGTGCCCCTGCCGTCCGAGCCGGGAGAGCATCGCTTCCTGCCCCTCGAAGAGCTGTTGCTTCTTCACCTGCAACGCCTGTTTCCAGGCTACGGCATGAAGGGGCATTGCCAGTTCCGCGTCCTCCGCGACAGCGACCTCGAGGTCGAGGAAGAGGCCGAAGACCTCGTTCGCGAGTTCGAAGTCGCCCTGAAGCGCCGCCGCCGCGGCGAAGTGGTGCGCCTGACGATCTCGGCCAATGCGCCAGGCAAGCTGAGGCGCGTCATCATGGACGAGCTTCACGTCGAAGACAGCGAAGTTGTCGAGCTCGACGGGATGCTGGGCCTCAGCGACCTGAAGGAACTCGTGCTGGACTCGCGCACGGACCTGCTCTGGACGCCATTCCTGCCGCGTGTGCCCGAGCGGGTTCAGGACCACGACGGCGACATGTTCGCGGCGATCCGCCAGAAGGACATGCTGCTGCACCACCCCTACGAGACCTTCGACATGGTGATCCGCTTCCTCAAGCAGGCGGCGGCCGACCCGAACGTGGTGGCGATCAAGCAGACGCTTTACCGGACGTCGCGCAACTCTCCCATTGTCGAGGCGCTGTGCGAAGCAGCGGAAGACGGCAAGTCGGTCACCGCGCTTGTCGAACTGAAGGCCCGTTTCGACGAGGCTGCGAACATCCGCCAGTCGCGACGGCTGGAGCGCGCGGGCGCCCACGTCGTCTACGGCTTCATGAACTACAAGACACACGCCAAGATCTCGACCGTCGTCCGGCGCGAAGGCGGCGAGCTTGTCACCTATACCCATTTCGGGACCGGCAACTATCACCCGATCACCGCACGCATCTACACCGACCTGAGCCTCTTCACCTGCGATTCCGCCCTCGGCCGCGATGCCACAAAGGTGTTCAACTACTTGTCGGGCTACGCCCAGCCCGAGGGGTTGGAGAACCTGTCGATCTCGCCCCTGAACCTCAAGACCACGCTTCTCGAGCGTATCGCTGAGGAAGCCGAATTCGCGCTGGCCGGGAAGCCCGCCGTGATCTGGGGCAAGCTCAACTCGATCATCGAGCCGGACGTGATCGATGCGCTCTACCTCGCAAGCCAGGCCGGCGTCAGGATCGACCTCGTGGTCCGCGGAATCTGCGGCCTGAGACCCGGCGTGAAGGGTCTGTCGGACAACATCCGCGTCAAATCCATCGTGGGCCGCTTCCTCGAACACAGCCGCATCGTCTGCTTCGGCGCGGGCCACGGTCTGCCGCACAAGAAAGCGAGGGTCTACATCTCGTCCGCCGACTGGATGGGCCGCAACCTCGCTCGCCGGGTCGAGACGCTCGTCGAGTGCAAGAACCCCACGGTGAAAGCCCAGATCGTCAGCCAGATCATGGCCGCGAACCTCGCCGACGTGGCACAGAGCTGGATGCTCGGACCGGACGGAACCTACGCCCGCATCGCGCCGCCCGAGGGCGAGACGGCCTTCTCGTGCCATCGCTTCTTCATGGAAAACCCGTCCCTGTCGGGACGAGGATCGGCGGGCGCGGCGGACGTGCCGGAGCTGACCCACAGCGAGGATTGAGCCTCAATCGGGCCGGATGCGCGGCCCTGACTTGTCGGCAAAAGCCTTGAGCCGGTCGCGCGACGCAGGCTGCGTGTTGACGATGCCGGCCACCACTGCCTCGGCATAGGCGGCGTCGAGCGCCGACATGTTCTGCATGTGGCTGATCGCCGAGCAGATGGCGAAGTTCGACAGGGGCGGGTTCTGCGCGGCGGCACGCGCCAAATCGAAAGCCTTGGCGCGAGAATCCTCGACAAGGTACTGGCAAAGCCCGACCGCCATCGCCTCTTCGCCTTTGTAGACCCTGCCGGTCAGCATCATGTCGATCATCCTCCCCTTGCCGACGAGGTCGGCCACCCGGATCGTGGCCCCGCCGCCCGTGAAAAGGCCGCGCTGCCCCTCCGGCAGGGCGAAGTAGGTCGTTCGGTCGGCGACACGGATATGCGCTGCGGACGCCAGCTCCAGCCCGCCGCCGACGACAGCGCCCTGGAGGGCGGCGATGACAGGAACGCCGCCATATTCCATCTTGTTGAAGGCCTCGTGCCAGCGCAGGCAGAGGTGCATGAAGTCTGCCGCCGAACGCTCCTCGGCGTGATGCTCGACAAGATCCAGGCCGGCGCAGAAGTGGTCGCCCTCGGCCGTCAGCACGGCGGCGCGGGCCCCGATGCGCGGCAGGCGCGAGAAGACCTCGACCAGCTCTTCGACGGCCTGCGCGTTCAGTGCGTTACGCTTCGAGCCGCGGACGAGACGAACCTCGGTCACGCCCTCGCCCGCGTCGCTCACCTCGAGGAATTCAGTGTCGAACGTCATCTGCCTCTCCTCGTCGCGCCGGCCGAGGTTCCTGCCCACGCCCTGGAATGTCCACGGATAATTTTCCTTGCCCAGCCGTGGCTTCGTGGCGTCACGGGGACGCCGCGGGCATTGACCGCGGAGGGGTCCGGGTGCAGTGTCGCCCGGCACCATCATGGGGGACATGAATGGACGGCGCGAGCGAGTCCGCGACCACCGAGGATTGGGGCCCCTTCGGGCGCCCCCTTTTCGACGATCCGTCCGCGCGTGCCCTCAGCCGCGTCGGCGTGGTCGACGTCGGCTCGAACTCGGTCCGCCTTGTCGTCTTCGACGGCGCGGCAAGGTCGCCCGCGTATTTCTTCAACGAGAAAGTCATGGCGGGTCTCGGCGCCGGCCTCGCCGAGACGGGTCGGCTCAACCCGCAGGGCAAGGTTCGCGCGATGGAGGCGCTGAAAAGGTTCCAGCATCTTGCGGATGCCATGGGGATCGCACCGTTGACGGCTGTGGCCACAGCCGCGGTGCGCGAGGCGGAGGACGGTCCCGCGTTCAGGGAGGACGTGTTGCGTGAGACCGGCCTCCGCCTCTTCGTGATCGACGGCGAGGAGGAGGCTCGCCTTTCGGCGCAGGGCGTCCTTCTGGGCTGGCCCGGGGCGCAGGGCCTCGTCTGCGACATCGGCGGCTCGTCGATGGAACTGGCGGAACTGAGGGGCGGCAAGGTCGGCCGCTGCGTGTCCTCGAAGCTCGGTCCGCAGAGGCTGAAGACGATCAAGGGCAAGAAGGCGCTGAAGGCGCACCTGAGCCAAGGGCTCCGAGAGCTGGGCGACCAGATTGGCCGCGATCCGGGCCGGCTGTTCCTCGTCGGCGGGTCGTGGCGCGCCATCGCACGGATCGACATGGACCGGCGCGGCTATCCTCTGGCGGTCCTCCATGAATACCGCATGAGCCGGAAGGCGGTCTACGCGACGATCGAGTACATCGAGACCTCGGACATCGAGCAGCTTCGCCTGCGCTGCGGACTGTCCGAAAGCCGGATGGAGCTTGTGCCCCTCGCCGCGCAGGTCCTGAAACACCTCGTACGGGAACTGAGACCTACTGACATCGCGATCTCGAGCTACGGCATCCGCGAGGGCCTGCTCTACGAGCAGATGCCGCAGAAGCTCCGCGACCGCGACCCGTTGATCGAGGCCTGCCGCTTCGCCGAGGCGAAGGACGCGCGGATGCCCGGTTTCGGCGCGCGCCTTTACGATTTCGTGCTGCCGCTCTTCACCTGGCGCGGCGCCCCGGATAAGCGGCTCGTGAGGGCGGCCTGCCTCCTCCACGACGTGAGCTGGCGCGCGCACCCCGACTATCGCCACGAAGTCTGCTTCGACGAGGCGACCCGCGCGAACCTCGGCGGCATGACGCACGAGGAACGCGTGTTCCTGGGCGTGGCGCTTCTTCACCGCTACAAGAACAGCCGCGACGGCTCGCCCTTCGAGGATCTCTTCGGGCTTCTCGAGGAAGACGACCTGAAACAGGCCGAGATCCTGGGCAAGGCACTTCGCTTCGGTGCCATGCTGACGGCGTCCGAGAACGAGAAGATGGGCTCTCTCAAGTATTTTCCGAAGAAGAAGCGGCTTGAGCTGATCCTCGCCCCCGGCACGCGCGACCTCTATGGCGAGGTGGCGGAAGCCCGGCTGAAATCCCTCGCCTCCGCCCTTGGGGAGGTCGAGATCGTGGTGAAGGGCCGCTAGAGTTCGATCTCGCCCTCTTCGGCGCCCTCGATGCTCTCCTCGACCGGCGTCTTGCGGCGGATCAGGATGTCGCCGTTCGGAAGCACCTCGGGCGCATGATAGGCGTCGAGGTTGTCGAGAAAACCCGACAGGTCGTCGATGGCGGGCTCCATCTCCTGCATCAGCCCGCGCATGAAGAGCTTCAGCGCCTCGCCCATGAGGTCGATGCCCTGTTCGGGCACAGGCACCGGCTCGGGTTCGGCGTCCTGCGCGGCGGCGGGGAGCGTCATCGAGAGGGCGAGGAGTACAAAGAGAAAGCGCATGAAGCGCAATATAGCACCCCGCCCTTCATCGGTCCAAAAATATCCCGGGCAGGTCCGGAGGGGCAGCGCCCCTCCGACAGCTCAGACGCCCAAGCACCAGCGCATGATGGCCTTCTGCGCGTGCAGCCGGTTCTCGGCCTCGTCGAAGATGACCGAGTGCGGGCCGTCCATGACGGCCGAGGTCGCCTCCTCCTCGCGATGCGCGGGAAGACAGTGCATGAAGAGTGAGTCGGGCTTTGCCTTTGACATCAGGCGCTCGTTGACCTGGTAGGGGCGAAGCTGGTTGTGCCGCCTCTCGCGCGTGGTCTGGCTGTCGTGCATCGACACCCAGGTGTCGGTCACGACGAGATCGGCCCCGGTCACGGCGGTCTCGGGGTCGCGCTCGATGATGATCGGACGGCCCTTGTCACGGGCGAAGGCAAGCGCCTTCGCGTCGGGATCCAGCGTCTCGGGACCCGAGAAGGTCAGATCGAAGCCGAACTGGCCGGCGGCATGGGCGAGGCTCGCGAAGACGTTGTTGCCGTCGCCGCACCAGGTCACCTTCCGGCCCGCGATCGGGCCGCGATGTTCTTCGAAGGTCATCACGTCGGCCATGATCTGGCAGGGGTGGGACTGGTTCGTCAGCCCGTTGATGACCGGCACGGTGGCGTGCTCGGCAAGCTCGAGCAGCGCGTCCTGATCGAAGGTGCGGATCATGATGAGGTCGACGTAGCGCGACAGGACCCGAGCGGTATCGGCGATGGTCTCGCCGTGGCCAAGCTGCATCTCCGATCCCGTCAACACCAGCGTCTCGCCGCCCATCTGGCGCACGCCCACGTCGAACGAGACGCGGGTCCGGGTCGAGGGCTTCTCGAAGATCAGGGCGACGACATGGCCGCCGAGCGGCTGATCGTCGTCCTTCGCACCCTTCGGGCGACCGGCGCGCGCATCCTTCATGGCGCGGGCGTCGTCGATGATGGCGCGAAGGTCGGCGGGGTCTGTCCGGTGGATGTCGAGAAAGTGGTTCATGGCGTTTCGGCTTTTCGGTGGTCGGACCGGGGCTCTGCCCCGGACCCCGGAGTATTTGGTCCAAGAAGAATTCAGGCGGCTGCCATCGCGGAGGCGGCGGCGTCGATGCGTCGGGCGGCTTCGGCGATCTCGTCGTCGCTGATCGTGAGCGGCGGCAGCAGCCGCGCGACGTTGTCACCTGCTGGCACGAGGATGACGTCCTCGGCGTAGCCGGCCTTGACCACGTCGGCGGCGGGCGGCCTGCACTTCAGACCCAGCATCAGACCTGCGCCTCGCACCTCTTCGAAGACATCCGGATGATCGGCGACCAGACCTTCAAGCTTCTGCCGAAGAAGGCCGGCCTTGCGGTTCACATCCGACAGGAACCCGTCGGCGGTGATCGTCTTCATCACCGCCTGTCCCACGGCCATGGCGAGCGGGTTGCCGCCATAGGTCGAGCCGTGCGTGCCGACGACCATGCCGGCGGCTGCAGCTTCGGTGGCGAGAACGGCGCCAAGGGGAAAGCCGCCGCCGATACCCTTCGCCACCATCATGATGTCGGGCGTCACGCCCGCCCATTCGTGGGCAAAAAGACGTCCCGTCCGACCCATGCCGCACTGCACCTCGTCAAGGATCAGAAGCGCGCCCGTCTCGTCGCAGAGATCGCGCAGCCCCTTCAGGCACTGGTCGGGCAGAACGCGGATACCACCCTCGCCCTGCACCGGCTCGATCAGGACGGCGGCGGTGCGGTCGGTCACTGCGGCGCGTAAGGCGTCATGGTCGCCCCAGGGCACCTGCACGAAGCCCGGAAGCATCGGGCCAAAGCCCTTGACCATCTTCGGGGCGCCCGAGGCCGCGATGGCCGCCGACGACCGGCCGTGGAAGCAGCCCTCGAACGTCACGATTTCGATCCGGTCAGGGTCGCCTTTTTCGTACCAGTACTTTCGGGCCATCTTGATCGCCAACTCGGCCGTCTCGGTGCCCGAGTTGGTGAAGAAGACGGTGTCGGCGAAGGTCGCCTCGGTCAGCATCTCGGCCAGCGCTATCTGGCCCGGGATCTCGTAGAGGTTCGAGACGTGCCAGAGCTTCTGCGCCTGCTCGGTCAATGCCGAGACGAGGATCGGGTTGGCGTGGCCCAGAAGCGTCACCGCAATGCCGGACCCCAGGTCGAGGAAGCGTCGCCCGGTGTCGTCGATCAGCCAGGTGCCCTCGCCCTTCACGAAATGAAGCGGCGCGCGGGAATAGGTGGGCAGGACCGAGGGGATCATCGGGATCTTCCTTCTGAGAGAGGCCAAGACGTGCCAGCAGGGGCAGGTCGAGTCAACGGAACTGTAGGGGGTGTGGACGTGACGAAGCGGACGCTGAGGATCAGCGTCGGCGTCGGGAAGCGAAGTGAATCGCGTACGTCATGGGGCGCCCTCTAGCGCGTCGCATGTGGTCTGACCAGCGATTTCTCGCGGCCGCCAACGAAGTCAGAGGATTGCGCGACTGATCCGCCGGGAGGGTCCTCAGGCGGCGAGAACGAGAAGAACGAAGAGGGCAAGGGCGATCTGGAAGAGGCGCATGGGGTCCATCCCGGTCTGGCAGAGCCGCACTAGGGGCGCCAAATGTGGCAGCGGTTGGTCGAAACAGGCAAATTCCCGTGAAACGCCGAGCACTTGATGCAATCCCGAAACACCGCGACGACGAGCGCGTCTTGTAACCGCGGTGTGGGTGACTAGAATATGGCCCTCAAAGAAAGGGCAGGTTTCGAGATGTCGTGGACGGATGAGCGCGTTGAGCTCCTCAAGAAGATGTGGTCCGAGGGCCAGTCTGCCAGCCAGATCGCCAAGGAGCTGGGTGGCGTGACGCGCAATGCAGTGATCGGCAAGGTCCATCGCCTTGGCTTGTCGAACCGGGCCGGTGCATCCGCGCCCATGCCCGAGAAAAAGCCTGCCAAGGCCGCCATGCCCCAGTCGTCGCCCGCTCCGGCCGCCAAGGCGCCGGTCAAGCCTGCCGCGAAGCCGGCCGAGAAGGTGGTCGAGGTCACGGTCACTCCGCGCAAGCCGATCGTGCCGGCCGGGCAGCCGCTCCCGCCCCAGCCGTCGGCAAACGAGATCAGCCCCGAAGCGCTGGCCAATGTCCGCGAAGTCGAGAAATCGGCCAAGCGCATCAGCCTGATGGAGCTGACCGAGCGGACCTGCAAATGGCCGATCGGCGATCCCGCGACCGACGACTTCTGGTTCTGCGGTCTCGCCGTCCAGCAGGGCAAGCCGTATTGCGACGCTCACGTCAGCGTGGCCTTCCAGCCCATGTCGAACCGGCGGGACCGGCGGCGCTGAGACCGTTCCCCTCCTGGCGGACCGAACACCCTTCCCGCACGGAGAGGAACGCGCTATCAGCCGCGCCATGTCCGCGAACCCGCCAGACCTGCGCCCCGACCTAGCCCGCGCCCGCGTCCCCGAGGACCGCCGCGCCGGCCAGCCGACCATCGGCATGGTCTCGCTCGGCTGTCCAAAGGCGCTGGTCGACAGCGAACGCATCCTGACCCGGCTCCGCGCCGAGGGCTATGCGATCAGCCCGGACTACGGCGGGGCGGACGCGGTCATCGTGAACACCTGCGGCTTCCTCGACAGCGCCAAGGCCGAAAGCCTCGACGCCATCGGCGAGGCGCTGAAGGAAAACGGCCGCGTCATCGTCACCGGCTGCCTTGGGGCCGAGCCCGACTATATCACAGGCGCTCACCCAAAGGTTCTGGCGGTGACGGGGCCTCACCAGTACGAGCAGGTGCTCGACGCCGTCCACAGCGCGGTGCCGCCCGATCCCGACCCGTTCATCGACCTCCTGCCGCCTCAGGGCGTGAAGCTGACGCCGCGCCATTACAGCTATCTGAAGATCGCCGAAGGCTGCAATCACGCCTGCAAGTTCTGCATCATCCCCGACATGCGGGGTCGCCTTGCCTCGCGTCCGGAACGGGCCGTCCTGCGCGAGGCCGAGAAGCTGGTCGGGAACGGCGTGAGGGAGCTTCTGGTCATCAGCCAGGACACGTCGGCCTATGGCACGGATTGGAAAGGGCGCGACGCCAAGTTTCCCATTCTCGACCTCGCGCGTGGCTTGGGCGCCCTCGGAGCCTGGGTGCGCCTGCACTACGTCTACCCCTACCCGCATGTCCGGGACCTCGTGCCGCTCATGGCCGAAGGGCTGATTCTTCCCTACCTCGACGTGCCCTTCCAGCACGCCCACCCCGACACGCTCCGCCGCATGGCGCGTCCCGCCGCCGCCGAACGGACGTTGGAGGAAATCGCGGCCTGGCGTGCCGTCTGCCCCGAGATCGCGCTTCGGTCGACCTTCATCGTGGGTTACCCGGGCGAGACCGAGGCCGAGTTCCGGGTCCTGCTCGACTGGCTCGACGAGGCGCAACTGGATCGCGTCGGCTGCTTCAAGTACGAGAACGTGGCCGGCGCGCGGTCGAATGCGCTGCCCGACCACGTCTCCGAGGACGTGAAGGAGGAACGCTGGCACCGCTTCATGGAAAAGGCGCAGGCCATTTCCGAAGCGAAGCTGGCGGCCAAGGTCGGAACCCGTCTCGAGGTCATCGTGGACGAGGTTGACGACGAGGCCGCGACCTGCCGCACGAAGGCAGACGCGCCCGAGATCGACGGGCATCTCTTCATCGATGAGGGTTTCGAAGGTCTCGCTCCCGGCGACATACTGACCGTCGAGGTCGAGGAGGCTGGCGAGTACGATCTTTGGGGTCGGCGCGCGTGACCCTCGAGGTCCGCCCGGCCCGTTCCGCGGATGTGCCGAGGCTGGTCGAGATCAGTCGCATCACTCAGGCCGAGCACGCCGCGCGCCTCCCCGACATGTTCTCGGGCAAGGACGATCCGGTCTGCGCGCGGACCTATCCCGACATTCTGGCGGGACGGACACCGGGCGCGGTGGTCGTAGCCCACGACGGCGCGCGCATCCTGGGACACGCGGGCGCCGCCATCGTGCCGGTGGAGGCGCCCGAGCAGAGGCATCACCGCACTGGCCTGATCCTCGACGTGTCGGTCGACCGCGACGCGCGCGGCACCGGTGTGGGACGCCTTCTTCTCGACGCGCTGGCGGATGCGATGCGCGGTATGGGGGCTACGGACCTGCGCGCCCAGGTGTGGACCGGCAATGCCGCCTCCGAGTCCCTCTTCACCGCCGCGAACTTCGCGCCGATGCACCGGGAGTTTCGCCTGTCGCTCGCCCCGAGCCTCGAAGGACCTGCACGACGCGATACCTTGAATCCCGCGTACTGGCTCCTGATCGCCGTCGGCGCGCTTGGTCTCGGGCTGTTCCTTGCCATGCGCTGAACCTTCGCGATAGGTTCGGCTTCCGTGCAGCAGAGGCCCGACATGCCTTTCGAGAAGGTCCAGCCCGAAAAGCTCTCGCAGTCCGTCGTCCGCCAGATCGAGCTTCTGATCCTGCGCGGCGTTCTGCGACCCGGCGAGCGTCTGCCGTCCGAGCGCGACCTCGCCGAGCGTTTGGGCGTATCCCGGCCATCGCTGCGCGAGGCGGTGGCCGAGTTGGAGGAGGCCGGTCTTCTCTGCGCACGGGCCAACGCCGGGATCTTCGTCTCGGACGCGCTCAGCCAAAGCTTTTCGCCCGCGCTTGTCCGGCTGTTCGGCAGCCATGACGAGGCCGTGTTCGACTACATCGACTTCCGCCGCGACATGGAGGGGCTGGCCGCGGAGCGTGCCGCGCGTCTGGGATCCGACACCGACCTCGCCGTGGTCGAGAGCGTGTTCCAGCGGATGGAGATGGCGCACGGCAAGCGTAACCCGGCTGACGAGGCGCGGCTCGACGCCGATTTCCACCTCGCCATCGTCGAGGCCAGCCACAACGTCGTCATGCTGCACATGATGCGGTCGATGTACGATCTTTTGCGTGAGGGCGTCTTTTACAACCGGCAGATCATGTTCCGTCAGCGCGCCACGCGGGCCATGCTTCTCGACCAGCACCGCGAGATCAACACGGCGCTTCAGGCGCGCGACCCCGCGGGTGCGCGGGCCGCGGTCGAGGCGCACATGACCTTCGTGCGCCGCTCGCTGACCGATCACCTCAAGGCCGAAAAGAACGAGCGCATCGCGCGCCAGAGATTGGCCCACGAAAGCGGGCGTTAGAGGACGAGCTTCATGTGGATGACGCGCGCGTCGCTCCCGTGGAATGCGTCGGTATTCGTATAGCGAACGAAGCCGAGGCTTTCGTAGAGCGGCAGCGCCTCGACGTGGCGATAAAGCGCGTCCAGCCAGACGGTCCCCATGCCCCGCGCCCGCGCCTCGGCGACAAGCGCCTCGCCAAGCGCGCGACCCAACCCCTGCCCGCGCGCGCTTGCGCGGACGAACATGCGGTTCATCTCGCCGTCGCCTTCGCCATGACGCTTCAGAAGCACCAATCCGACCGCCTCGCCCTCGTGCCATGCAAGGAAGGCCTCGCCGCGGGGTGGCAGGAACCGGGCGGCGAAATCCGCGAGTTCGCCCGCCACATCCTGCTTGGCGAAGTAGTCGTCGATGGTGTCGATCATGTCGGGATAGCGCTCTTTCATGGAGTCGAAGAACTCCCAGACGAGGGCGCGTGCGGTGTCGATCTCGTCGGAGGTCCTGACCTTCGAGACCCGCTCCATCATGGTCTCCGCGGGTCAGCCGGATAGACACCGAGGATTTTCATCTCGGTCGTGAAATAGTCGAGCTCTTCCAACGCAAGTTGAACCGGGCGGTCGTCCGGATGGCCCTCGATGTCGGCATAGAACTGCGTCGCGTTGAACGATCCGTCGACCATGTAGCTTTCAAGCTTCGTCATGTTCACGCCGTTCGTCGCGAACCCGCCCATGGCCTTGTAGAGCGCCGCCGGGATGTTGCGGACGTTGAACACGAAGGTCGTCACCATCCGGTCTGCGCGGCGGGAATGGTCAGCCTCACGCGACATGACGAGGAAGCGCGTGGTGTTGTGGTCCTGGTCCTCGATGTGCCGCGCGAGGATATCGAGCCCGTGGATCTCGGCCGCGAGATCCGAGGCGAGCGCCCCTTCGTCACCGACGCCGCTTTTCGCGAGGTCGGCCGCAGCCCCGGCGCTGTCGGCGGCGGCTTCGCTTCGGATGCCGTGCGCCTTCAGGAAGGCGGCGCACTGCGGCAAGAGGACGAGATGCGCGCGGACCGTCTTGACCTGATCGAGCGTCACGCCCCTGTTGGCCATGAGGCTGATGTGGACGCGGACGAAGGCTTCGTCGACGATGTGAAGACCGCTTTCAGGCAGCAGGCGGTGAATGTCGGCCACACGCCCGTAGGTTGTGTTCTCGACCGGCAGCATCGCGAGTTCGGCTTGGCCCGAGGCGACCGCTTCGATGACATCCTCGAACGTGCGGCAGGGCAAGGGCTCCATCCCGGGACGCGTTTCCCGGCAGGCCTGATGCGAATAAGCCCCCAGTTCCCCCTGAAATGCGATGCGTCCCGCCATGTATCCCCGCGTCTGAAAACCGTGACCGGCAGATGGTCGATTGGTCGCGGCTCTTATCCCTTGTGCCTTGGCAAGGGAAGCGGATAAAAGCCCGCGAGACCTGATCATACGGGACGCGACATGTTCGACACCATGACCATGACGAAGATCGTCGGCGGCTTCTGCGGCGCCTTCCTGATCTTCCTTCTGGGCGGTTTTTTCGCCGAGTTCATCTATCACGAGGCCGAAAGCCACGACGGCGAAGCGCATCAGGCCTATACCATCGCGGTCGAGGACGGCGGGACCGAGGGCGGCGAGGCCGAGGCCGAAGTTCCCTTCGAGGAAGTCTTCGCAGCCGCGGATCCGGCGGCGGGCGAGCGCCTGTTCCGCCAGTGCCAGGCCTGCCATTCGGTTGAGCCGGGCAAGAACGGCACGGGTCCGACGCTGTACGGAGTCGTCGGCCGGCCGGTCGACGCGGTCGAAGGCTACAGCTATTCCGGTGCGCTCGAAGAGGTGGCGGACGTCTGGTCGCCCGAGAACCTGAACGGTTTCATCGCTAACCCGAAGGAATATGCTCCGGGCACCAAGATGACCTACAAGGGCCTGCCGGGCGTCGAGGACCGCGCGAACCTGATCGCCTGGCTCGACACCGTCGACAACTGATCCCGGGCGACAGGACAACCAGGCGGACCGGGCCAACGCGCCCGGTCTTTTCGTTTCTTTAGGCACTTCGGTCGCGGCGCCCTCACCAAATGTTCAGAAGTTCCCGCTTGAGCAGTCGACACCGCACTCTTTAAGTTCAAGTGTAAGAGGCGCCAGGAACGCGCCGTCCAGAACGGAGAAGAGCAGCGATGACCAAGGTCCCCTTTCCGGCCGTTCTAGTCGGGCTTGCCGCAGCGTGGATGACCTCTGCCGGCCCGTCGATCGCGCAGGGCGATGAGAAGATCATCACGGCGCACGGTTACAACGAGTACGACGAGCTGAAATACGGACCCGACGCGCAGAATCTCGACTACGTCAATCCCGACGCGCCCGAGGGCGGAGAAATCTCGATCTCGGCCATCGGCACTTTCGACAGCATGAACCCCTATGCGACCGGCATCGGAAACTGGGGCGCCCTCTCGACCATCGGGTTCGAGGACATCATGCAGACGACCGACGACGAGATCGGCTCGTACTACTGCGTGCTGTGCGAGACGATCGAATACCCCGAGAGCAGGGACTGGGTCATCTTCAACCTGCGCGACGACGTGACCTTCTCGGACGGCACACCGATGACCGCCGAAGACATCAAGTTCACGCTCGACCTGCTGCTGGAACAGGGCACGCCGTCCTATCGGGCGGGTGTCGGCGAGATGATCGACACGGTCGAGGTCCTGGACCCGCACCGGATCAAGTTCACCTTCGCCGCCGATTATCCGCGCAAGGGTCTCATCACCCAGTTCGGCTCGCTCTCGCCCTTTTCGAAGAAGTGGTACGAAGAGACCGGCGCACGGCTGGACGAGAGCCGGCTCGAGATCAGCCCAGGCACCGGCGAGTACATGCTCGACAGTCTCGATGCGGGCCGTCAGATCATCTACAAGCGCAATCCCGATTATTGGGGACGCGACCACTGGTTCATGAAGGGCCGGGGCAACTACGACTCGATCCGAGTCGAGTACTTCGGCGACACATCAGCCGCCTTCGAGGCGTTCAAGGCCGGCGTCTATACCTTCCGCGCCGAGAACAGCTCGCTCAACTGGGCGACGCTCTACGATTTCCCTGCCGTTCAGAAAGGCTGGGTCAAGAAGGAAGAGCTGCCCGACGGCAACCTGCCCAACGCCAGCGGCTTTGTCTTCAACATGCGCGGAGACAAGTTCGCCGACCGCAACGTGCGGCTGGCGCTTGGCCGGATGTTCAACTTCACCTGGACGAACGACAACCTGCAGTACGGTCTCTTCCAGCAGCGCGAAAGCTTCTGGGAGAACGAACGGCTGAAGGCCACCGGCCTCCCCGAAGGGGACGAGTTGGCCATCCTCGAGGAGTTCCGCGAACAGCTGCCTCCCGAAATCTTCACCGAACCGGCCGTCCTGCCGCACGAGAGCGGAGACCGCCCGCTCGACCGGCGCAACCTGCGCGCGGCCTTGGGACTGATGGCAGAGGCGGGCTATACGCCTGGCGCCGACGGCCTTCTGCGCGACGCCGAGGGCAAAACGCTGGATGTCGAGCTTCTGGAGGATACGCAGAGCTTCGACCGCATCCTGTTGCCCTACGTCGAAAACCTGAAGGCGCTCGGCGTCAACATCACCTACAACCGCGTCGATCCCGCTCAATACCAGACGCGGCGACAGGCCAACGACTTCGACATGCGCTTCGACGGCTACTCGGTCGGGCTGGTCGAAGGGTCTGGGCTGGAACAGAAGTTCGGCTGCGAGGACAAAGACGACATCTTCAACGCGGCGGGATACTGCAACCCCGTCGTCGACACCCTGGCCAAGCGCCTCCTCGAGGTCGAGACGTACGACGAGATGTCGGCGCTTGTGCGCGCGATCGACCGCATAATGCGCTACGACTACTTCATCGTTCCGACGTGGATGCTTCAGGAAAACTGGGTCGCGTACTACGACATGTACGAATATCCCGAAAACCTGCCTGAATTCGGGCTCGGCTACCTCGACTACTGGTGGATCGACGAGGAGAAGGCCGCCGCCCTTCGCTCCGCCGGCGCGCTGAGGTAACTGCACCGACATGGGCGCCTATATCCTCAGACGGCTGCTTCTGGTGATCCCGACGCTGTTCGGGATCATGCTCATCAACTTCGTCCTGACGCAGTTCGTACCTGGCGGCCCCATCGAGCAGTTGCTCGCTCGCATCGAGGGCTCGGGGGACGTTTTCGAGACGATCTCGGGCGGCAGCGGCGACGTGACCACGCAGGCGCTGGATTCGGTCGATTCCGGCTATATCGGCGCACGTGGTCTGCCCAAGGAATTCATCGAGGATCTCGAGAGGCAGTTCGGCTTCGACAAGCCCGCCTGGCAGCGCTTCCTTCAGATGATCTGGGACTACCTGCACTTCGACTTCGGCGAAAGCTACTTCCGGTCGATCAGCGTGGTGGACCTCGTCCTCGAGAAGTTGCCCGTCTCGATCTCGCTCGGTCTCTGGTCGACGGTGCTGGCCTACATGATCTCGATTCCGCTCGGGATACGCAAAGCCGTCCGCGACGGATCGACCTTCGACACCTGGACCTCGGCGGTTCTGGTCGCGGCCTATGCCATCCCGGGATTCCTCTTCGCCATCCTCCTCCTCGTCCTCTTCGCGGGCGGGACCTATTTCCAGTGGTTCCCGCTGAGGGGCCTGACCTCGGACAACTGGGAGCAGCTTTCACTCTTCGGCAAGGTCGTGGACTATTTCTGGCACCTCATCCTGCCGATGTTGGCGCTGATGATTTCGGCCTTCACCTTCTCGACGCTGCTGACGAAGAACAGCTTCCTCGACGAGATCAAGAAGCAATACGTCATCACAGCCAAGGCAAAGGGCCTGTCCGAGGGGCGTATTCTGTATGGCCATGTGTTCCGCAACGCGATGCTGATCGTCATCGCGGGCTTTCCGGCCGCCTTCATCGGCATCTTCTTCGGCGGCTCGCTGATCATCGAGACGATCTTCTCGCTGGACGGCATCGGGCGCCTCGGCTTCGAGGCGGCAGTGGCCCGGGACTATCCCGTCATCTTCGGCACACTTTTCGCGTTCGGCCTGATGGGCCTCGTCGTCGGCATCCTCTCGGACCTGATGTACGTCTTCGTGGACCCCCGGATCGACTTCGAAGCGCGGGAGGTCTGAGGTGGCGGTGAAGGACCTGACACCGGGCGCGCCGGGACCCGAGCATCCTGCGCCGATCGTCGTGCCGCGCCGCAGGCGGATGTGGCTGTCGCCCCTGAACCAACGCCGCTGGCGCAACTTCACCCGCAACCGTCGGGCGTACTGGTCGCTCTGGATCTTCGCCGTCCTCTTCGGAGTGAGCCTCTTCGCCGAGTTCATTGCCAACGACAAACCCCTCCTGGTGAAATACCAGGGCGAGTACTACACGCCGATCTTCAAATTCTATCCCGAGACGGCCTTCGGAGGGGACCTGAGGATCGAAGCGGACTATGCCTTCGGCGACGTCAAATGCCTGATCGTGTCGGGTGGGATCGAGGACTGCTACGACGACCCCGAAGCGATCCTCGTGGAGATCGAGACGAAAGGCACGGCACTGGGCCAGCCGGTCGACGAGGGTTGGATGCTGTGGCCACCGATCCCCTACAGCTATGACACCATCGTCGACATCCGCGGCGCAGCCCCGTCGCCGCCCGATGAATTCAACCTCCTCGGCACCGACAACACCAAGCGCGACGTGCTGGCGCGGGTGATCTACGGCTTCCGCCTGTCGATCCTCTTCACCCTGATCGTCACCTCCGCGGCCTCCCTCATCGGCATCATCGCGGGAGCGACCCAAGGCTACTTCGGCGGCAAGCTGGACCTGATCTTCCAGCGCATCCTCGAGATCTGGGGGTCCACACCGCAGCTCTACGTCATCATCATCCTCTTCGCGATCCTTGGGCGAAGTTTCTGGCTTCTGGTCTTCATCATGGTGCTGTTCGGCTGGCCGTCGCTCGTCGGCGTGGTCCGCGCCGAGTTCCTGCGCGCGCGCAACTTCGAATACGTCCGCGCCGCGAAGGCGCTTGGCGTGTCGGACCGGACGATCATGTTCCGCCACATGCTGCCGAACGCCATGGTGGCCACGCTGACCCTGATGCCTTTCCTGATCACCGGCACCATCGGCACCCTCGCGGGCCTCGACTTCCTGGGCTATGGCCTCCCCTCGTCGGCGCCCTCTCTTGGAGAGCTGACGCTTCAGGCCAAGCAGAACCTCCAGGCGCCCTGGCTGGCCTTCACGGCCTTCACGGTGTTCACCGTCATGCTGTCGCTTCTCGTCTTCATCTTCGAAGGCGTGCGCGATGCCTTCGATCCCAGGAAGACCTTTCAGTGAGCGCGCCCGACCCGTCGACCGTGCTCGACGTGCAGGACCTTCGGGTGTCCTTCCGTCAGGACGGGCAGCTGATCGAGGCGGTGAAGGGCGTGAGCTTCACCGTCGGCAAGGGCGAGACGGTGGCGCTGGTGGGCGAGTCCGGGTCCGGCAAGTCGGTCACGGCGCTGTCCACGGTCAGCCTTCTGGGCGACAATGCCGAGATTTCGGGCGGGCCGATCTGGTTCAACGGCACCAACCTGTCGAACGCATCCGAGCCCGACCTGAGGCGCGTGCGCGGCAACGACATCAGCTTCATCTTCCAGGAGCCGATGACGTCGCTCAATCCGCTTCACACGCTGGAAAAGCAGCTTGCTGAGTCTCTCCTCCTGCACCAGGGCCTGTCCGGCCGCCCGGCGCGGACGCGGATCCTCGAACTTCTGACGCGCGTGGGCATCCAGGACCCTGAAAGCCGGCTGACCGCCTATCCCCACCAGTTGTCGGGAGGTCAGCGTCAGCGAGTGATGATCGCGATGGCTCTGGCGAACGGGCCGGAACTGCTGATCGCCGACGAGCCGACCACCGCACTCGACGTAACCATCCAGGCGCAGATCCTCGACCTACTGGCCGAACTCAAGGCGTCGGAAGGCATGTCCATGCTCTTCATCACCCACGACCTGGGGATCGTGCGCAAGATCGCCGACCGCGTCGTGGTGATGAAGGATGGTCTCATCGTCGAACAGGGTCTGACGCGGGACATTTTCTCGAACCCTCGGCACCCCTACACGCAGCGGCTCCTGTCGGCCGAAAACACCGGCCATCCCGATCCGGTCCCCGAGGGTGCCGAGGTCGTGGCCGGGACCGAACACCTGAAGATTTGGTTCCCGATCCAGCGCGGACTTCTGAAGCGCACGGTTGGATATGTGAAAGCCGTCAACGACGCCACGCTTTCCGTCCGCGAGGGCGAGACGCTCGGGATCGTCGGCGAAAGCGGCTCGGGAAAGACGACGCTGGCGCTGGCCATCATGCGGCTCATCTCGTCCGACGGGCGTATCGCATTCCTCGGGCAGGATATTCAGGGCCTGTCGGGGCGCTCCATGCGCCCCCTGCGCGCGGAGATGCAGATCGTCTTCCAGGACCCCTACGGCTCCCTCAGCCCGCGCATGACCATCGAAGAGATCATCTCGGAAGGCCTGACCGTCCACGGTGTCGAGAAGGGTCGCGACCGGCGCGAGATGGTGGCCGAGATCATGGCCGAGGTCGGGCTCGACCCCCTGACCATGCATCGCTATCCCCACGAATTCTCGGGCGGGCAGCGCCAGCGTATCGCCATCGCGCGCGCCATGATCCTGCGGCCTCGTCTGGTGGTGCTGGACGAGCCGACGAGTGCGCTCGACATGACAGTGCAGGTCCAGATCGTGCAGCTTCTGCGCGAGCTTCAACGAAAATACCGGCTGGCTTACCTGTTCATCAGCCACGACCTGAAAGTCGTGCGGGCACTTAGCCACAAGGTCATGGTGATGAAGCGAGGCGACGTCGTCGAAGCAGGCGACGCCGCCGAGATCTTCGACGACCCCAAGACCGAATACACGCGTGAGTTGATGGCTGCCGCACTTGCAGGGTCGGTCAGAGGCTGACTCCCGGCAACAGAAAAGGCGGCCGAAGCCGCCCTTTCCAGGTCTGTAGGTCGCGTCTTACTTGCGGCGCTTCAGGACGGCGAGACCGCCCAGACCACCGAGAAGCAGGAAGCCAGCGGCCGGAAGCGGGACTTCGGGAGTCTCGCCGCTGCCACCACCTTCGCCCGGGCCTTCTTCGCAACGGCCGAACCAGCATTCGCAGTCCGAACCGATGGCGATGACCTGGGCACGACGCTCCTGGAGATGGTTCCAGATAATCGCGATCTTGGCGTGCACGGACGGCACCTTGTGATCACGGAAACTGAAACCGCCACTATAGGGCGCCGCCATGGACGTCCCGCCGACAACCGCAAAAACGGCTGCGAGCATAAGCGTTTTCTTCATACACTAATCCCCCAAACAACAATCCGACGAACATCTCGCCGGTACACGAGGCACGCTTTGTGCAAATGGAAAGATAGCAGAAAAGTGGCAAACGCCAAAGAGAAGCCGACAAAACAAAGGCAATGTGGAGCCAGTCGAAACAATGCCGGAGGGGCCGCTTCTTTACACTTTCTTCACGAACAGAATCTCCTGTTCACCCTTGGAAAATGTGTCTTCTCCGCAGCAGTACGAGCGCAGCCAGTCCCCCAATCGACAAGGCGAAAGAGGAGGGCAGAGGCACCGCATCGGGTTCGACATCCGAGAATCGAAGCCCGGTGAGGCGGAAAGCCGAGTTCTCCCACCAGCAGGCGTGACCCTCTCCGATCGCATATCCGCAGGACTGGTAGCGCGAGGCCGCCACGGCGAATGTGCGCGCGACCGGGCTGCCGTCGACCGCGATCGAACTGACCCAATCGTAGCCTGAAAGATCGTCGGCCTTGTAGGGTCGCTGAAGCGCAGCCTCGTCGCCGATGTAGAGGTCGAAGCGGTCCCACCAGTCGATCAGGGCGAAGTCGATCCGCTCGAGCCGCACAGGACGGTCGAAGCGGAAGACGATGACGTCCTCGCCGTCGTAGGAGTCGATCTGGTCCGTTCCGTCGGCCTCTCCCGTGTCCCCTGCCCCCACGACTCCCATGCCGCGGGATCGGGAGGTGCTGAGACTGTCGTACCCCTGCACGACGCGGCCATCGACGACGCGGGCCGCCTCGATGGTCACGCCGGCGGGAGCCGTCGCAAGGCCATTGAACGACAAGGTGGCTGCCGAGGTCGGCGACATTGAGAAAAGGGATAGGAAGATAAAAGCTGAAAGACGAGCCATGGCATTTCCGATCATGCGGGAGCCGGCCGTTCTGGCAGCGATTACAGTGCTGACCTTAGCACATCGACAGCGATCTGTCGCCGGTTCTCTTGGCCTCAGTGCCCGGCGGCGGGAACCGTATTCTTCTCGGGGAACAAACCGGAGGCCAGCGGCACGATCAGCTTCGATACGACCGGCATCAGGATGAGACCCCAGCATAGGCCGATCACGCCATCGACGGCGGCGGTCACGCTCCAGGCCACCGCGCCTTCGGCACGTCCGACGGCGTGAGCGGCGAGCTCCGCCCAGTGATGAATGGTTGCGTAGGGCCAATGCCACCCGAGTGTGTCCGCGCCGTGGACCATGATGTTTCCGCCGACCCAGAGCATCGCGGCAGTGCCGACGATCGAGATCAATCGCATGAGCGTGGGCATGAACTTCACCAGCCCGCGCCCGAAGCTGCGGGTGAACGCAAGCCGCCCGATCTGGGACAGCCTGAGCCCCACGTCGTCCATCTTCACCAGGATCGCGACCGCGCCATAGACCAGCGCCGTGATCCCGATTGCGACCATGGCAAGGATCAGGCCGGCCGTGACCCAACTGTCGCTTTCCACGGCGGCGAGCGAGATCGTCATGATCTCGGCGGACAGGATGAAGTCCGTCTTGATCGCGCCCTTGACCCTTTGTTCCTCGAGATGCGCGGCGTCGATGACCTCGGCCGCCTGCGCATGGCTCTCGGGGTGGGGATGAAGCCAGTGCCAGATCTTCTCGGCGCCCTCGAAACACAGGTACGAGCCGCCGAGCATCAGAAGCGGCGTGACAAGCCAGGGCAGGAAGTTGTCGAGAAGAAGAGCCACGGGCAGCAGGATGACCAGCTTGTTGAAGAAGGACGCCCGCGCGATCTTCCAGATGATTGGCAGTTCGCGCGCGGCCGGCAGGCCGGTGACATACTTCGGCGTCACCGCCGCGTCGTCGATGACCACGCCCGCCGCCTTGCTTCCGGCCTTCGCCGCGTCGTCGAGGACCGTGGCCCCGACTTTCGCCCCTACCTTGGTGGCCTGAGCTGCCAGATCGTCGACCTGCGTCGCCGCAAGTTTCGCGATGGCCGCAACGTCGTCGAGAAGGGCAAGAAGTCCGCTCATGGCGTGGCAAGTCCCCAAGGTCTCGTTTGTTCCGAAGGGTGTTGCACAGGGCAGCCTACGCCTCAAGCCCGGCGCAGGAAGATGGGCCTCATCCACCTGTCGAAAAGTCAGCATTGCATCGGCTGCGATTGCGATGATTCAATACCCGCGATGGCCGGACTGCGTCCTCATCCAGATCTGCCAATGGTGTCGCAGGATCCGCGCGATCCTGCGTTCATCCAGAACCCTTACCCATTCTATCGAAAGCTGAGGGCCCTTGGTCCCCTTGTCTGGTGGACGGAATACGACCGGGCGATGGCCACGACCCAAGCCGCCGTCTCGACCGTCCTGCGCCATCCCGGGATGGGGCGCGAGGTTCCTCCCGACCGGCGGCCCCAGGTCACGCCGCCGTTGGAGCCCTTCTACGCGGTCGAGCGCCATTCGCTCCTGGAACTCGAGCCGCCGCAACACACGCGCATCCGTCGGATCGCCATGCAGGGTTTCGGACGTGCGAGCCTCGCGCGAATGGCGCCGGAAGTCAGCCGCATCTCGGACGCCCTCATCGACGCTTTCCCGTCAGGCCCTTTCGATGTGCTGGAGGCCTACGCGCGTCCCCTGCCGGCGCTCGTCGTGACCCGGTTCTTCGGGCTGGCGGACGACATGGCGGCGCAGCTTCAGGCCTGGTCGAACGACATGGTGGCGATGTACCAGGCGCGGCGGAACCCCGAGATCGAACACGCGGCGGGCGTGGCGGCTGCGGAGTTCCGGGATTTCCTCGCCGAGGTCATCTCCGAAAGGCGCAAGAAGCCGGGAGACGACTTCCTGAGCGAGATTCTGTCGCTCGAGTCCAAGGGCGTGGGTCTGAGTTCGGATGAGTTGATCTCGACCGTGATCCTCCTGCTCAATGCCGGGCACGAGGCGACGGTGCACTCGCTTGGCAACGCGGTGGCACGGCTTGCGGACCATCCCGACCGAGGACTGGTGCTGGAGCCCGGCCAGATCGAAGGCACCGTCGAGGAGTGCCTGCGCTTCGATCCGCCGCTCCACATGTTCAGCCGCTACGTCTACAAACCCGTCGACATCGAGGGCGTGACGTTTCACGCCGGCGACGAGATCGGCTGCCTCCTTGCCTCGGCCAGCCGCGACGATGCGGTGTGGCCCGACGGCGACCGCTTCGATCCGCTCCGCGCGCGACGTCAGCACCTGGCGTTCGGTTCGGGCATCCATGTCTGCATCGGCGCGTCGCTCGCGCGTCTGGAAATGCAGATCGCGCTGCCGATCCTGTTCGCGCGTTGCCCGGGTCTGAAGGTGACCGAGCCGCCGCAATTCGCCGACGCCTACCACTTCCACGGCTACGAGCGTCTTGTGGTCGAGGTCAGACCGGCAAATCCGTCGTCGACTTGATCTCTTCCATCGAGAGCAGAGCGGTGACGTTGTAGATCCGGACCTCCGAGATCAGCGCCTGATAGAACTCGTCATAGGCGCGCGCGTTTCGCACCCGGACCTTCAGGATATAGTCGATGTCGCCCGCCAGCCGGTGCGCCTCCAGCACCTCGGGACGCGACCGAAGCGCCTTGAGGAACTTCGCCTGCCATTCGGCCTCGTGTTCGGAGGTGCGGATCAGGACGAAGAAACAGGCTTCGAACCCCAGCTTCTCGGGATCCAGGATCGCCGTCTGGCGACCCACGATCCCCGAGTCGCGCATCTTGCGAATCCTGTTCCAGACCGGGGTCTTGGAAGACCCGACGGTCTTCGCTATGTCGTCTAGCGACTGGCTTGCGTCCCGCTGCAACTCGCGCAGGATTTTCCGGTCCAGTTCGTCGATCCGCGCCGCCATTCCCGTGATCCTTCGATTGGGCGAAATTCGTTCCGATAGGACGAACATCTAGAACATTTGTTCTTATCCGCAACCTCATACTGCCATTTATCGGGACGAAATCCTATAATCTAGGACAAGCCCGGAGCAATTCGCCATGAAGCACTTCCCCATCTTCCTTTCCCTCGTGGATCGCACCGTCGTCGTCGCCGGCGGCGGTGAAGCCGCTGTCGCCAAGCTGCGCTTGCTGCTCAAGACAGAAGCCCGGATCGTGGTCTTCGCGTCCTCGCCCGACGAAACCGTGGAAAGCTGGGCGAACGAGGGCCAGATCACTCTGCGGCGCCGCGCCTTCGCCGAAGGAGACGCCACCGGCAGCGCCCTTGTCTATGCCGCGTCCGACGACGAGGCCGAGGATCGCCGGGTCGCGGACATCGCCCGCGTCGAAGGCGTCCTCGTCAATCACGTCGACAACCTCGAGAATTCGGATTTCATCACGCCCGCCATCGTCGACCGCGATCCGGTCACCGTCGCCATCGGCACAGAAGGCGCAGCCCCAGTTCTGGCCCGCGCCATCAAGGCGGACCTCGAGGAACGGCTGCCCCGTTCGCTCGGCATCCTCGCCCGGATCGGCAAGGCGTTCCGCAGCGCGGCCGACGCCCTGCCGCACGGCCCCGCGCGCCGTGAGTTCTGGTCCGACTACTATTTCGCCGCCGGCCCCCGAGCCTTTGACAGCAACGGTGAGGCAGCGCTTCCCGAGACGCTTGACGACCTTCTCGCGGACCACCTGAAACGGAGCGCTCGTGAGGGACACGTCACCTTCGTCGGCGCAGGTCCGGGTGACCCCGAGCTTCTGACGCTGAAGGCCCGCCGCGCCCTGCACGAAGCTGACGTGGTGATCCACGACCGGCTTGTGACACCGGCCATCCTCGAGCTCGCGCGGCGCGAGGCGATCATCGTCGACGCCGGCAAGGAAGGCTTCGGTCCCTCGACCCCGCAGGACGAGATCGACGCCACGATCGTGCGCCATGCGCTCGACGGGCACCATGTCGTTCGCTTGAAAGCGGGCGACGCCACGATCTTTGGCCGCCTCGACGAGGAAATCGAGGCCTGCGAGATGGCTGGCGTATCGTTCGCCGTCGTCCCCGGCATTACCGCTGCCTCGGCTTCGGTCGCTGCCATCGGCCAGAGCCTCACACGTCGCGGGCGCAACTCGTCGGTTCGCTTCGTCACGGGTCACGATGTCCAGGGCTACGCCGACCAGGACTGGCGGACGCTGGCCCAGCCGGGCGAGGTCGCCGCTATCTACATGGGCAAGAAGGCCTCGCGCTTTCTTCAGGGTCGGCTGATGATGCACGGCGCCGATCCCGAGACGCCGGTAACCCTCGTCGAGAACGCCTCGCGTCCCGACCAGCGCGTGATCGCCGCACGCCTCCGCACCCTGCCCGAGGACGCAGCCCTCCTCGAAGGCCCCGCCCTCATGCTCTACGGCCTCGCGCCTCGCGACGCTGCCGCCATCCAACTGCCAGAGGAGATCGCGCTATGAGCCGCCGTCCCTTTACCCCCAAGGTCGTCGCCGCAAACGCGCTTCTCGATGGAGACGCCGTCTGGCTGACCGCCGACGACCGCTGGACCCGCGACATGGCGGAAGCAGAGCTGATCGAGGACGAGGCCGTCGCCGAGGATCGCCTGATCCACGCGCTGTCGCAGGGACACGAGGTCGTCGGCGCCTACCTCGTCGACGCAAAGGCCACGGCGGAGGGCCCGGCGCCCACGCACTTCCGCGAAGCGTTCCGCACGCGCGGACCCTCCAACTACCGGCACGGCAAGCAGGCCGACGCCAGCCGAGGACTGTAAGATGTACCACTACACCGAATTCGACGAAGCCTTCGTCCGCGAACGCGTGGCCCAGTTCCGCGCCCAGGTCGAGCGCCGCATCGACGGCAGCCTGACCGAGGACGAGTTCCGTCCCCTGCGCCTAATGAACGGCCTCTACCTCCAGCTTCACGCCTACATGCTGCGCGTGGCGATCCCCTATGGGACGCTCAACTCGCGGCAGATGCGCCAGTTGGCACTCATCGCCGACCGTTGGGACAAGGGTTATGGCCACTTCACCACGCGGCAGAACATCCAGTACAACTGGCCGAAGCTGCAGGACGTGCCAGACATGCTGGACGCGCTGGCAGACGTTGGCATGCACGCAATCCAGACCAGCGGGAACACCATACGCAACGTGACGGCAGACCATTTCGCGGGCGCTGCCGGCGACGAGATCGCCGACCCGCGCCCGGTGGCCGAGCTGATCCGGCAATGGTCTACGGACCACCCGGAATTCCAGTTCTTGCCCCGAAAGTTCAAGATCGCCGTCACCGGCAGCCCGAACGACCGCGCCGTCACGAAGGCGCACGACATCGGGCTGAGGATGGTGCGGAACGAGGTCGGCGTCGGCGGGTTCGAGGTCATCGTGGGCGGCGGTCTGGGCCGCACACCGATGATCGGCGAAGTCATCCGCGACTTCCTCCCGCAAGAGGACCTGCTGCCCTATCTCGAAGCCATCGTGAGCGTCTACAACCTGCTTGGTCGGCGCGACAACAAGTACAAGGCCCGCATCAAGATCACGGTTTCCGAGACCGGCATCGAGGAGTTCCGCGCACGGGTCGAGGACCAATTCGAACAATTGCGCGGCGAGTTCGGAGGCGCGGATCAGGAGCTTCTTGCCCGGATCGAACAATCCTTCGCCGCGCCCGAGTTCCGCACCGCGACGTTCGAAAACTTCAACGCCGCTCGTCTGGCGAACCCGGCCTTCCGGGCTTTCACCGACACCAACCTCGCGTCGCACCGGGCCGAGGGCTATTGCATCGTGACCGTCTCGCTGAAGGCCCACGGGGCGACGCCCGGCGATGCGACCTCGGATCAGATGCGCGTTCTCGCCGATCTGGCCGAAACCTACGGCCACGACGAGCTGCGCATAAGCCACGAGCAGAACGTCATCCTTCCGCACGTCCACAAGTCGGACCTACCCAAGGTTTACGCGACGCTGCGCGAAGCCGGACTGGCCACGGCGAACGTGGGTCTGATCTCGGACATCATCGCCTGCCCCGGCATGGATTACTGCGCGCTCGCCACCGCGCGGTCGATCCCGATCGCACAGGAGATCGCGACGCGCTTCGACGAGCTGAAGCTCGAGCACGAGATCGGGCCGCTCAAGATCAAGATCTCGGGCTGCATCAACGCCTGCGGCCACCACCACGTCGGCCACATCGGCATCCTCGGACTGGACCGTGCAGGCGTCGAGAACTACCAGATCACGCTCGGCGGCGATCACACCGAGACGGCAGTGATCGGCGAGCGCGCCGGGCCGGGTTTTCCGGCAGACGAGATCGTCCCGGCCATCGAGCGGCTCGTCGGCGCCTACCTCGAGAACCGCGAGGATGCGGGCGAGACCTTCCTCGCCGCCTATCGCCGCCTCGGGCCAGATCCGTTCAAGGCCGCGCTGTACCCCGAGAAGGAAACGGCCGATGCGGCCTGACGGAACCCTGCCGAGCCGGGTCATCGACCTGAACCGGTGCTATGCGCACCACTCGGCGGCGGACGTGCTGAAGCACGCTCTCACCGATCCGCAGGTCGGGCGCACGGCGCTCGTGTCGTCCTTCGGCGCCGAATCCGTCGTGCTCCTGCACATGGTGGCCGTCGCGAACCCGGCGACGCCGATCCTCTTTCTCGACACCGAGATGCTGTTCCCCGAAACGCTGGACTATCAGCAAAGCGTCGCGGAACGGCTGGGTCTGACCGACGTTCGCATCATCCGTCCCGACCCGGAGGAGGCAGCCGTTCGCGACCCGCAGGGACTCCTGCACCGGACCGACACAGACGCCTGCTGCGCGCTGCGCAAGACGGCGCCCCTCCACGAGGCGCTGAAGGGCTTCGACGCCTGGATCACCGGCCGCAAGCGCTATCAGGGCGGTCGGCGGACAGACCTCGAATTCTTCGAGGCCGAGCTTCGGGTGCGGATCAAGATCAACCCCCTGACCCACTGGGCGCCGGGCGACGTTCAGGAATACATGCTGAACAACCGCCTGCCCCGGCACCCCTTGGTGGCCCAGGGATATCCGTCCATCGGATGCGCGCCCTGCACGAGCAAGGTCGCCAAGGGCGAGGACCCGCGCGCCGGACGCTGGCGGGGTAGCGAGAAAGAGGAGTGCGGCATCCACTTCGTCAACGGCAAGGTCGTGCGCGGCCCCCTGCCCGCGCCGGTCGAGGAGCCGCAGAAAGAGGACATCATGGCGACAGAAGACACCGTCATCGTCACCGACACGGGCTTCGGACCGGAGGACTGGGCCCACGGTTTCGCCACGCCGAACACGCTTCCGGCAACTGCCGGAGCCGCCCTGGCGGTGGACCTTTCACCCGACGCCGACCTTTCGGTGCTCGACGGGCGGCTCGAGTCCATCGACATGATCCGCATCGACTTCCCCAGCTTCTCGGACGGTCGCGGCTTCACGCTGGCGCGCCGCCTGAGGCTCAAGGGCTTCCATGGCCGCCTTCGCGCCAAGGGCCATGTCATTGCGGATCAGTACGCGATGGCAAGGCGCTCGGGCTTCGACGAGGTCGAGATCGCGGCAGAGCTTGCCCGCCGCCAGACCGAAGACCAGTGGCTTGCCCGCGCGAACTGGAAGGCACACGACTACCAGGCTCGCCTGCGCGCCTGAGACGCCTTCTATTGACCCGCATCAAGGACTATGACGAGGGACGGTTCCAAGCAGGACCGGATGAATGAGATGACAGATCAGAGACCCGTGACCCAGACCGCCGCCAAGCCTGCGACCCTGCCCGACGCCCAGACCGTCACCGAGGTGAAGCACTGGACCGACCGCCTGTTCTCGTTCCGCGTGACGCGGCCGGCCAGCCTGCGTTTCCGCTCGGGCGAGTTCGTGATGATCGGCCTCCTCGGCGACAACGGCAAGCCGCTCCTGCGCGCCTACTCCATCGCCTCGCCCGCCTGGGACGACGAGTTGGAGTTCTATTCGATCAAGGTGCCGGACGGGCCGCTGACCTCGAAACTCCAGCACATCCAGCCCGGCGACGAGATCATCCTGAGGCCCAAGCCGGTCGGAACCCTCGTCCTCGACGCTCTCCTGCCAGGTCAGCGCCTCTGGTTCTTCGCCACCGGAACCGGCATCGCGCCCTTCGCGTCGCTGATGCGCGACCCTGACACCTACGCCCGCTACGACCAGATCGTGATGATGCACACCTGCCGCGACGTGGCCGAACTCGAATACGGCCACCAATTGGTCGATAGCATCCGACAGGACGAGATGCTGGCCGAGCTGATGGGCGAAGGCTTTGCCGACAAGCTGATCTACTATCCCACGACGACGCGCGAAGACAGTGACACCATGGGCCGGATCACCGACAACCTCGTCAGCGGCAAGGTCTTCGCCGATCTCGGCATTCCGCCCCTGTCGCCGGAAACCGACCGCGGCATGGTCTGCGGAAGCCTCGCCTTCAACACCGACATGAAGACGGTGCTGGAAGGCTTCGGGCTTGAGGAAGGCGCCAACAGCGATCCGCGTCACTACGTCGTCGAGAAGGCATTCGTCGGCGACGGCGTCTGACGGTCTCCCGGCGCAGACCGGGACCCTCTCGTCAGTCCAACGCCAAGGCCAGACGGATGTTGGCCAGAACCTCGTCGAGGTCGGCTCGACCCAGTTCGGCTGCCGCGAGATCGGCCTCGAAGGCGTCGCGTTCACTTTCGGACAAGGGGGACGCCTCAAGCAGATCGATAACGATCTCGCCGTTATAGGTCTCTGGCCTGAGCGCGGACATGCCCCAGGCGGCGCTGGCGAGCGCGCTGCCCCAGCTTCCGTTCCCCGTCACCTCGGCAGACGCAGACGGCATCTCGGCCGCAACGCTCTGCTCGACCGGCGCCCCATCCGCGTCCGGATCCCCGGCGGTGATGCCGAAGACGAAGGCGGCGACAGCCGCGAAACTCGATGCCCAGATAATATGCCCCATCCTGCATTCCTTCTTGAACGTCCGGAACACCCTCCCACGGCGTCCTCATGACAAGACGCGCGGACGCTGCCAACACCTCTCGCTCGGCGATGCGGAAATAGGCCGAAGCCGGCGCAACGTCACTGTGGCGATCGGCGGATTCTTGAAGGGCGGCAGGGGTTCGTGATGATTTCCAGACGGCTCGACATTTTTGCCACGGGGACAGGTCTGGTCCCACCGCCTGCGGGTGCTTTCCGCTCCCCTCCCGAATCCGGTTGAAAGACAGGGTTTCGACCTCTATGTTTTGCAGCCTGAAAACGTAACGAAACAAGGAACATCGACCATCGCTCGCAGACCGCATAACGCACCCCCGGTGCGTGACACCGGCCCCCGGATCAACGACCGTATCCGCGCGCCTGAAATCCGGCTCATCGGAGCCGAGGGAGAGAACGTCGGAGTCGTGACGCCCGCGCGCGCCATGGCCTTGGCCGAGGAGGCCGGACTGGACCTCGTCGAGATCTCTCCGAACGCCACTCCTCCCGTCTGCAAGATCATGGACTTCGGCAAGTTCAAGTACGAGACGCAGAAACGCGAGAGCGAGGCCCGGAAAAAGCAGAAGATCATCGAGGTCAAGGAAGTGAAGTTCCGTCCCAACACGGACATCCACGACTATGACGTCAAGATGCGGAACGTGACGCGCTTCCTCGAGGCGGGCGACAAGGTCAAGGTGACCCTGCGCTTCCGTGGCCGCGAAATGGCCCACCAGAACCTCGGACGCGACCTTCTGGAGCGCGTCGCGGCGGACGTTGACGGGCTGGGCAAGGTCGAGAACATGCCCAGGATGGAAGGCCGTCAGATGGTGATGATGATCGGGCCGTCTAAGTGACATCGACCTGAGCTGTCAGTCTGATGACAAAAGGCCCGGCTTTCGCCGGGCCTTTCGCATTCAATATGGCAATCGCCGTCAGTTCATCGCCATGCCGAGAAGCGGCGTGATCTGGCGAACGGTGGCGCGACGGTTAGCCCGCTCCGCGGATTCGGTCTGAACGCGAAGCTGCGATTCGCCGTAGCCTTGCGTGACCATGTTCTCCGGCGGCACGTCGAAGTACTCGGTCAGCGCGAGCGCCAGCGTTTCGGCCCGGCGGTCGGACAGCGCGAGGTTGTAGGTCGCGTCGCCCACGGCGTCGGTGTGACCTTCGATCAGGAAGACTTCACCCGGGCTCTCTTCGATGAGGTCCTTCATCGCGTTGCCCAGTTCCGACAGTTCTTCCGCCTGGTTGGGCAGGATCGCCGCCGAGCCGGACGCGAAGGTCACGGCATTGACGTCGATCTCGGGCGCAAGGGCGCGGACCTGTTCGATCTGCCGGATCTGACGAAGCGAGAACCTGCGGTCGAGGTTGTTGACCTCGGCGGCGGCAAGAGCCTCCCGCAATTGATCGGCGTTGTTCGCGTCGATTCCAGTCGCACGCTTCTCGATGGTCGGAAGCTCGGTCACGCGAACGGGCTCGAATTCGGTCGTATCGTCGAACAGCACGATCTGGCGGCCATCGGGCAGGATCCGCGCACGGCGCACGACCCGACCGTCAGCGGCGCGGATCGTCACGATTTGCGTCCCGTCATCACGGGTCACGGTGCTGCGCGTCGAGCCGTCGCTGAAGGTTTCGGTCTGCACCTCGGAACCAGGCTGACGCAGAAGCGCGTCGTCGTTTTTCAGGACGCGCAGGTCGCCCGATGGTTCCCGCAGCACAATCCGGTCACCGGAGTTCGAGACGACCTCGTCGCCGTTGTTCAGGATCGAGCCAACGGCCACGGCGCCCAAACCGATCAGAAGAGCCTTCTCGAAGTTCGAAAGCCCATCGTCGCCTCCGACCTCGGCTTGCGCGGACGCATCTCCCGTCGCAGTGGTCTGGAACTCTTCGGAAGACGACCGCGAGGTGTCTTCGGTCACTTCCTCGGTCTCGACGGTCACGTCAGCCGGGGCTTCCGCCGTCCCATCGGCAGCAGCGGCAGCCGCCGAAGGCGCTTCTTCGACCTCGACGATCTCTTCAACCGGGGCTTCGGGCTCGGTGGCGTCAATGCTTTCAACCGGGTCTTCGGTGGACGTGGCGACGTCGCCTTCGGCTTCAACAGACGGCTCTGTGTCGGTCGCCGTCATTTCGCCACCCGCGACTGGCTGCTCGGCTTCGACCTCAGAAGTCGGCTCGGCCTCTGCAGTTGTCTCGGTTTCGACGTCGGGGGCCGGCTCGGACTCTGCGGTTGTCTCGGTTTCGACGTCGGGGGCCGGCTCGGCCTCTGCAGTTGTCTCGGCTTCGACAGGCTGTTCGGCCTCGGTTTCAGCGACCGCGCCTTCATCGGCGGGAGCCTCTTCTGTAGCTTCAGGCGCTTCGACGACGTTCGCGCCAGTGTCTTCCTCGATGGTCGACCCTTCGTTCGCCTGTTCTTCGGTCGGCGGGACAGCGGAGTCGGCTGTGGTGTCGGTCGAGATGGTGCCGTCAGCCGTGCCTTCTTGCGGCTGGGCAGCGGTGTCAGCTTCGGCAGTTGTATCGGCCTGGAGCGCCGCCTCGCCTTCGGTGACAGCAGGCTCTTCGGTCACGACATCGACCGGCGCGGCTTCCTCGGCGGGCTGATCGCCTGCCGCCGCTTCGGACTCGGCATTCGGTTGCGACTGGCGATTGGCGAGAACCTGTTGTCCGATTTCGGACTCCACATCGACCTTCACCAGGCCTTCGGTCGTCACGCACGGCACCGGGGTCTCGGCATCACAGGCTGCCAGACCGTCGGTCGGGCGCTGGACGACCAGGAATCCGTCTTCCGAGACGCAAGGCGCGTCAGGCGCGTCGCCGTCGCACATTTCAAGCCCGGCTTCGGCCGCAAGCTGCTGCGTAAGGCCGCCCGGCACATTCTGCGCAATCAGCGCATTCGGCGCGACCAACGCGACGCAGGCCATCAGGGCTGTGGTGTTTTTCAGCGAAACCATTGAATTCACTCCAATCCTTTGAGTGCTCTTTGCAGAGCGTCGTCACCATAACGCGTGGAGGGTAAAGCTGTTCCGGAGCGATGTCCCCACGCGGCGGAGATCCGCATTGCCATTGCCGCCGGTTAGGGACCACCTTAGCTGAATACCCCAATCGCCCTGACGGAGGACCGACATGAACGCGCACGACCGCCTGAAGCCGAAGGATGCGCCATCTCTCGCCCGCTTTGACTGGGCCGATCCGTTCCTTCTCGAGGATCAGCTCGACGAGGACGAAAGGATGCTCCGCGATGCCGCGCGGGCCTTCGCAGCCGACCGCCTGTCGCCTCGTGTGCGCGCGGCCTATGCCGAGGAACGCGTAGAGCCCGAGATCTTCGCCGAGATGGGGGAAGCGGGACTTCTGGGCGTGACATTGCCCGAGGATCTTGGCGGCCTGGGCGCGGGATACGTCACCTATGGCCTCGTCGCGCGGGAAATCGAACGCGTCGACTCGGGCTATCGCTCGATGATGTCCGTCCAGTCGTCTCTCGTGATGTATCCGATCTACGCCTATGGGACCGACGAACAGCGCCAGAAGTTCCTGCCCGGCCTCGCCGCCGGCAGCCTCATCGGCTGCTTCGGACTGACCGAACCCGATGCCGGCTCCGACCCGGCGGGCATGAAGACCGTGGCGAAGAAAACCGAGGGCGGATACGTCCTCAACGGCGCCAAGATGTGGATTTCGAACAGTCCCATCGCGGATGTTTTCGTGATCTGGGCCAAGTCCGAAGCCCACGACAATGCAATTCGCGGCTTCGTTCTGGAAAAGGGGGCCAAGGGGCTTTCTGCCCCCAAGATCACCGGCAAGCAGTCCCTGAGGGCCAGCGTGACGGGCGAGATCGTCATGGACAACGTTGAAGTTGGCGAGGATGCCCTCTTGCCGAACGTCGAAGGACTCAAGGGTCCGTTCGGCTGCCTCAACCGCGCGCGCTACGGGATCGCGTGGGGCGTCATGGGCGCGGCCGAGTTCTGCTGGCAGGCCGCCCGGCAATACGGGCTCGACCGGAAGCAGTTCGGCAAGCCGATCGCGGGCACGCAGCTCTTCCAGAAAAAGCTCGCGGACATGCAGACCGAGATCTCCCTCGGCCTTCAGGCGGCGCTACGGGTCGGCCGTCTGATGGACGAGGGTCGCGCCGCACCCGAGATGATCTCTCTCATCAAGCGCAACAACTGCGGCAAGGCGCTCGACATCGCGCGCATGGCCCGCGACATGCACGGCGGAAACGGAATCTCGGAGGAATACCAGGTCATCCGGCACGTCATGAACCTTGAGACGGTGAACACCTACGAGGGTACACACGACATCCACGCCCTGATCCTTGGCCGCGCGCAGACCGGACTCCAGGCGTTCTTCTAGGTCATTGACCCCCACATCAGGGACAACCGGGGCGCCGCAGCGGTCCGGTTGCCCCGAACGAAACAGTCTGCCCCCATCACGCCCATATCCTTGCCGAGTCGCACGGACCACGTCTATGGTGACCCTCGTGTTGTGAGGACGAGTGAATGGTGGCGGGGGCTGCTATCTCCACCGATCTGTCGGATTCCGAGTGGCTGCATGCGCTCAGGGAGATCGGCGAGAGGGAGGGATATTACACATCTCTAGGGGACGACCATGCGGCGGTGTTCATTGAACAATCGCACGACGTCCTTTTCGTGTCTTTCGAGACCCTCTTCACGATCCGGTCGGTCAGCGACACCGGCATGCCGCTGGCCTTCGACATGGCCGCGCGCAAGGGCTGGTCGCACCTGACGCTGATCGCCACGAGGCAGGACTGGTTTCGCGACCGCCGCCTTTTCAGCTACTTCGACGGACTGGTGGACCACGGGTTCTTCGAGAACTTCGACCGCGTCATCTTCTACGGTGCAGGCATGTGTGGCTATGCCGCCGCAGCCTTCTCGGTCGCAGCGCCCGGATCGACGGCGCTCCTCGTCTCGCCCCAGGCCACGCTCGATCGCCGCCTGACGGGCTGGGACGACCGCTTTCCGTCGACGCGCCGGCTCGAGTTCCGCTCGCGCTACGGCTACGCCCCCGACATGATAGAGGCGGCCGAGGCGGCCTATGTCCTCTTCGACCCCGAAGAGACCGAGGACGCGATGCACGCAAGCCTCTTCCGCGGACCGAATGTGCATCACTTCCGCTATCGCAGGGGGCGCGCCGGGGCCATCGAGAGCGACCTGCGCACCTTGTCCCTGATTTCGAAGCTGTCCGACCACGCGTCGCGCGGCACCTTGGACTTCGCCACCCTGGCCCACGAGATGCGGAAGCGGCGGCGGCATGTGCCTTATCTGCGTGCGCTCCTGTCGCGCGTCCTGGCCGAGGATCGGCCGCGCCTGACCGCGCGCCTCTGCCGGGCCGTTCTTGCGGAACAGCCCATCCCGCGCTTCAAGCATCACCTCGAAGCCGCCGAACGGCGCATCGCCGCTGGCAACGGGCACAGCCAAGATCCGGTCGACGACGAGGACGAGACCGCGGACAGCCCTCAGGTGTCGTAGTCCGGCGTGCGCGCCGCCCTGACCCGATCCCGCACCCTCGGCAGCACCACGCCGATGCAGCCGCCCAGGGCCAGCGGAACCGCGTGCGGCACGGCAAGGACCCACGACATCACCGCCGCCACCAGAAGGCACAGCGCCAGCGAGAGCGCCCGCGCCTCGGCTGGATCGAACGGAGGATCGTCCGGCAAAAGCAGCCCCGACAGAAGCGACGTGACCTGAGGTTCCGCCCGGTCGGCGGCCCATCCCGCGAACAGGCCCAGCAAGAACGTGACGAGCATCCGGTCCTCCTCCTCTTTTCTCCAGTCTACACCCATTCTCTGCGCCGTGCAGCGCCTCTGGCCCCTCTCGAAGGGTTGGGCTAGAGGGAACCCATGACGGACCGCCTGACCCTCCGCCGCCCCGACGACTGGCACCTCCATCTGCGTGACGGAGCCATGCTGGACGGCGTTCTGCCCTGGTCGGCGCGCCACTTCGCCCGCGCCATCGTCATGCCGAACCTCGTGCCGCCCGTCGTCACAGGACGCGACGCCGCGGCCTATCGCGACCGCATCCTGAACGCGCTGCCCGAGGGCATGACCTTCGAGCCGCTGATGACGCTCTACCTGACCGAGGACACCGACCCCGCCGACGTGGCGAAGGCGGCGGAGACGGGTCTCGTGAAGGCGGTCAAGCTCTACCCCGCCGGCGCCACGACCAACTCGGCCTCGGGCGTCCGTGACTTCGACCGGGTGCGCCCCGTGCTGGAGCGCATGGCCGCGACCGGATTGCCGCTTTGCGTCCACGGCGAGGTGACGCGTCCCGAGATCGACATCTTCGACCGCGAGGCCGTCTTCATCGACGAGGTGCTCGACCCGATCCGCCGCGCGACGCCCGGTCTGCGGGTCGTGATGGAGCACATCACCACCTCCGAGGCGGCGGCCTATGCCGCCAGTGGAGGCGACGACTTGGCCGCGACGATCACCGTCCAGCACCTGATGCTCGACCGGAACGACATGCTTGTCGGCGGCCTGCGTCCGCACTTCTACTGTCTGCCCATCCTCAAGCGCGGCACCCATCGCCCAAAGCTGCTCGAGGCGGCGACGAGCGGCAGTCCGCGCTTCTTCCTCGGGACCGACAGCGCCCCGCACCCGACCGACCGCAAGGAAGCCGAGTGCTGCGCGGCGGGCTGCTTCACCGCTCCCGTGGCCCTGTCCTGCCTCGCCGAGGTCTTCGACGAGGCGGGTGCGCTGGACCGGCTCGAGGCTTTCGTGTCCGAGAACGGCGCGCGTTTCTACGGCCTGCCCCGGAACGAGGGCACGGTCACGCTGGAGAAGGGCGATCCGCTGGAGATCCCGGTGGCGGTCGAGACCGGCGCGGGTTCCGTCACGGTCTTCGATCCGGGCCGTCCGCTGCACTGGCGGGTGGTGTGACTTGCGTATTTGGAACAAGATGAAGAGGCAGGCGCGATGATCCCCAGCAGTTTCCCCGAGAAGGACGAGATCGCCCGGCTGACGGCGAAGATGCTTCTGGAGATCGGCGCGGTCCACTTCAACGCCGAGACGCCCTTCACGCTCGCCTCCGGCCTGCCTTCGCCCACCTATATCGACTGCCGGAAGCTCATCTCGTACCCCCGCATCCGCTCGACGCTTATGGACTTTCTTGCGGTCACCGTGATGCGCGACGCGGGTTTCGAGGCCTTCGACAACGTCGCGGGCGGGGAAACGGCGGGCATTCCTTTCGCCGCCATGGTGGCCGAGCGGCTGGCCTTACCGATGACCTATGTGCGCAAAAAGCCAAAGGGATACGGCCGCAACGCGCGCATCGAAGGCGTGATGACCGAAGGCCAGCGCGTCCTCCTGATCGAGGACCTGACGACCGATGGCGGCTCGAAGCTGTCTTTCGTCGACGCGATCCGCGAGACGGGCGCCACATGCGGGCACACCGCAGTCATCTTCTATTACGGCATCTTCCCCGAGACGATGGACACCCTCGCCGGCCACGGCATCGCCCTTCATCACCTCTGCACCTGGTGGGACGTGCTGGAAGCGGCGCGGGCGGGAGAGCGGTTCGATGAAGCGACGCTGAAGGAGGTCGAGACCTTCCTGCGCGCTCCCCGCGCCTGGCAGGAAGCGCGCAAGTCTTAAGCCGCTTTTGGCGCACCAGATGTTGACGCGAGGCAGCCGATGCCCGCAAGATGAGCCCGCACAACTCTGTCCACAGGCTGTCCACAGGATATCCAGATGGCGCGGACGTTCCGGGCGGCGTAGGACGGCTGCGGGACAGGGCAAAAAGAATCGAGAGGGGCAGCAATGAGCGAAGTCGCTCAAATCAGGCGCGCGGACGAGCAGGCCGGGGACGAGGCCGTTCCGCATAACATCGAGGCCGAGCAACAACTGCTCGGCGCGATCCTCACGAACAACGAGATCTACGACCGCGTCGCGAACATCATCAGCGAAGTGCATTTCTACGATCCGGTCCACGCGCGCATCTACGAGATCGCCGCAAGCCGCATCGCGAAGAACGCGCTCGCTTCGCCGGTCACGCTGAAGGCGTTCCTCGAAGACGATCCCGGCCTCCAGGAGCTTGGCGGCCCAAGCTATCTTGCCCGCCTCGCCGGTGCGGCGATCTCGTCCTTCGCGGCGCGCGATTACGCGCAGATGATCTATGAGCTGGCGATCCGCCGAAAGCTCATGGACCTTGGCCGCGACATCGTCTCGAAGGCCCGCAAGGTCGATGTGGCGAACGACCCCAAGGAGCAGATCGTTGAGGCCGAGCAGGCGCTCTACAAGCTGGGCGAACAGGGCACGTCCACGTCAGGCTTCGTGTCGTTCCTCAAGGCCGTCACGGATGCCGTGAACATCGCCAACGCCGCCTACCAGCGCGAGGGCGGCCTCGCCGGCATCTCGACCGGCCTGGTCGACATGGACAAGAAGCTCGGAGGTCTTCACAAGTCCGACCTTTTGATCCTGGCTGGCCGACCCTCGATGGGAAAGACGTCGCTCGCCACCAACATCGCCTTCAATATCGCCAAGGCTTATCGCAAAGGCACCCGGCCGGACGGCTCTGAAGGCGCCGTGGACGGCGGAGTTGTGGGCTTCTACTCTCTCGAGATGTCGGCGGAACAGCTTGCGGCCCGGATTCTTTCGGAAGCCGCCGAGGTGCCCTCCGAGCAGATCCGCCGCGGTGACATGACCGAAACCGAGTTCCGCCGCTTCGTCGAGGCCGCCAAGGCGCTGGAGGCCTGCCCGCTTTACATCGACGACACGCCTGCCCTTCCCATCAGCCAGCTCGCCGCCCGCGCGCGGCGCCTGAAGCGCGAACATGGGCTGGACGTGCTGATCGTCGACTACCTCCAGCTGGTTCGTCCGGCGACCGCGAAGGACAGTCGCGTGAACGAGGTGTCCGAGATCACGCAAGGCCTGAAGGCCATCGCAAAGGAACTGGATATTCCGGTGATCGCGCTGTCCCAGCTCTCGCGCCAGGTCGAAAACCGCGAGGACAAGAGACCCCAACTCTCCGATCTTCGCGAGTCTGGCTCGATCGAGCAGGACGCCGACGTCGTGATGTTCGTGTTCCGCGAAGAGTACTACAAGGAACGCGAGAAGCCGGGCGACCACGAACTCGAGAAGATCGCGGTCTGGCAGGAGGAGATGGAACGTCTCCACGGCCGCGCCGAGATCGTCATCGGCAAGCAGCGGCACGGCCCCATCGGCACGATCGAGCTTTCCTTCGAAGGCCGCTTCACCCGCTTCGGCAACCTCGTGAAGCCCTGGCAGCAGGCGGGCGGTGACGAGGGGTTCTGAGACCCCGCTTCAGGGCGCGACGGTGGCCGGTGGAAGATCGTCCAGCGGAGTGGGATCGACGAGGACGACTTCGGCCGCCTTGCCGTCTTCGGCTGGGACTTCCTCGACGACCTCGTCCTCTTCTTCCTCTTCCGTGCCCGAGATGAAGATCCCCAGGCCGGCCAGGGTCGGAATATGCTCCGAGAAGACGCGGACGGCGATCAGCGCGGGGACGGCCACGAACATCCCGATGACAGACCAGGCCCATCCCCAGAAGGCGACGGCGATGAACACGATCACGGCGTTCAGCTTCAGGCTTCGTCCCACCGCGTAGGGCGTGATCAACTGTCCCTCGAGCGTCGTCAGGAACAGGTACGAGCCCGCCGCCAGTGTCGCCTGCCCGACCGTATCGAACGAGATGAGACCGATGGCGAAGGTCATGGCCACCCCGGCGATCGCGCCGAGGTAGGGAATGAAGTTCAGAAGAAAGGCCGCAACACCGAACAGAAGCGGGTTCGGCATCCCCACCCACCACAGAACCAGTCCGACCCCGATACCGAGACAGGCATTGATGATGGTGATGGTCAGGAAGTAGCGCGACAGCTTCTTCTCGATGTCGTAGGCGATCTGGATCGCGCGCTTCTTGTCGCGAAAGGTCGGGCTGGCCTGGACGAGCTTCTGGTAGAACATGTCGCCAGACGCTGTCAGGAAGAACAGCAGGACGAAGGTGAAGATCGCCTGACCGACCACGACCGGCGCGCTGTAAAGTGTCGCAGTGACAAGGTCAGGACCGTTCTGGACGACGACCGTCTCTTCCGTCGGATCCGCGTCGTCCATCGTGGCCATTTCGGTGACCTGGTCCGTCGCTTCGGCGACCTTCTCGATCGCGTTGGACACGCCGCGCAGCTTCTGCTCGACGTCCATGGCGATGGCGCGGGAATTCTCGGCATAGTCCGCCACGGGCCCCGAGAGGAAGTAGACCAGCGACGACAGGCTGACCACGAGGAGGCTCACCACGACAGTTGCGGTGATGACGGGAGACACGCCGCGACGCTGAAGAACGCGGCGGATGGGGCTGACCGTGATCGACAGCAGGAAAGCCATGAAGACCGGCATCAGGAACGACCGGGCAACGACAATGGCGGTAACTGTCGCGAGCAGTGCTAGTGTCACCAGGGCCCAGTTCGCGTACTTGTTAGGAGAAATTTGCAACTTCTGACCCCGTTGTTACGTGCTGAACGCGCGATGCAGGTTTGCGTTCCAGAGTGGGAAGCAGGATCGCGGGCGGTCAAGCCTCGACATTTCCCGCCAATCGTTCATCATCGGAATATGCGCTGGCGCCTCGGCCTCATCCTCTGCCTCGCCGCCCTGCCTCTGTGGGCCCAGGCCGTCGAGGTCGACGTCGAATTGTCGCTCATGGTCGACGTCTCGCGCAGCATGGGACCGGAAGAGCTTGAGATACAGCGGCGTGGCTATGCCGCAGCCATAGCATCCGACGAGGTCGTCAAGGTCATCGAAAACAGCTATACTGGTCGGATCGCCATTACCTATGTCGAATGGGCCGGACGCTACCTTCAGCGCGTCGTGGTGCCCTGGACGGTGATCGACGGGCGCGAGGCGGCCGAGGCCGTGGCACGGCAACTGACGGCGGACTTCGACTTTTCGATGCGGCGGACCTCGATCTCCGGCGCGATCGAATATGCGCACTTCGACATCGAGACCAACGATTTCGAGGGACTGCGGCGCGTCATCGACCTCTCCGGCGACGGGCCCAACAACGACGGGGTGCCGGTGACGGAAGCGCGCGACGCGGCGGTCGGGGCGGGTATCGTCATCAACGGTCTTCCGCTGATGACCGAGGACTCGACCTCCCGGTGGGGGATCGACGATCTGGACGTCTATTACCAGACCTGTGTGATCGGCGGTCCCGGCGCCTTTGTCATCCCGGTCCTCGAATGGGGCGACTTCCCCATGGCCGTACGCCGGAAACTCGTGCTCGAACTCGCGGGTCCGCCCGAGGTGGTGCTGGCGGCGCGGACCGGACGCACGCCTGACGGCTACGACTGTCTGGTGGGCGAAAAGCTGAGACGCGAAAGGGACCGGATCTGGGGCGAACCCTAGGTCCGTTCCAGGAAGGTCAACCAGGTGTCTCCGTAGCGCCGCGCATCGCGTCGGATGAAGCCCGCAGGCGCGTCCTGCTCGCTCCTCTCCTCCCAGGCAATCAGCGCGCCGGGCGCGATCCAGCCGCCCTCATCCGCCGACGCCAGCGCCGCCTGGCCCAGATCCTTGCCATAGGGCGGGTCGAGAAAGACGAGCGTCGCAGCGGGGCCTTCGACGGGCCCAAGCCGCGTCGCATCGCGCTTCAGAACCCGGACAAGGTCGGAAGCGCGGGCGCGGGCGATATTGGCGTCGAGAAGTTTCAGCGCCGGACGCCTGGATTCGACGAAGGCGACCTGGTCCGCGCCCCGCGACAAGGCCTCGAGACCGAGGGCGCCAGTGCCGGCAAACAGGTCGAGGACGATGGCGCCCGGCACCGGCCGGCCCAGCCGTCCGCCCTCCAGCAGGTTGAAGAGGCTTTCGCGCACCCGGTCCGACGTGGGCCTCAGATGCGCAGCGGCGTCCCCTTCGCCGACCGGCGCGAGGCCAAGCCCGCGCATCCGGCCGCCGATGATCCTCATCCTTTCAGCAGCGCCTTGAGGTTGGTCGAAGCGTCGGCGACCGCCTCGGGATCGACTGTCCGCCCCATTTCGAGAAGACGCTTGCCCACCATGTAGTCCCGCGCCGCGTCGATGGCGTCGACCGCGAGAAGGCGGCCGTCCTTGAAGTACCAGTGCGACCGTCCGCCCTCGCCCTCGCGCACCACGATCCGGTCATATCCCGTCCCCAGCCCCGCGATCTGGAGCTTGAGGTCGTACTGGTCCGACCAAAACCAGGGATGGGGGACATAAGGTACATTCGCCCCCAGCATGTTCCGCGCCACCGCCTGCGCCTGGTCGATGGCGTTCTGGACCGACTCGAGTCGCATCCGCCCGCCCTTGTAAGGAAACGACGCGCAGTCCCCCGCCGCCCAGACATGAGGGGCCGAGGTGCGGCCCATCTCATCGACCGCGATCCCGTTGTCGCAGAAGATCCCTGCCGCTTCGGCGAGGGCGGTATCGGGTCGGATACCGGTTCCCACGATGGCGAAATCGATCTCGAGAACGCTGCCGTCCGTCAGTTCCGCCCCGTTGACGTGCCCCTCGCCCGTCAGGCGCACCAGTCCGCATCCTTCCAGGATCCGGACTCCATGCGCCTCATGCTCGGCGCGGATGACGTCCGAAGTCTCGGGTGCGGCGACACGGCTCAGGATGCGCGGGGACATTTCGACCACGGTCACCGACAGCCCCAGCTTTGACGCGACCGCCGCGGCCTCGAGCCCGATGTAGCCGCCGCCGACGACGAGCACACGCGCGCCAGGTGAGACACGCGTCTTCATCCGGTCGATGTCCGCAAGCGACCGCACGGTGAAGACGCCGTCGAGCGCACCACCGATGGCCGCGGGCAGGCGGTTCGGGACCGACCCCGTGCAAAGCGCCAGTTCGTCATAGCCAAGCGTCTCGTTGCCCGCCGTCACCGTCTGGGTCGCCGTGTCGATACCCGTCACCGGGGTGCCCAGACGCATCTCGATCTTCCACTCCTCGTAGATCGCGGCAGGACGCAGATAGAGCCGCTCCTGTTCCACCTCTCCCATGAGATAAGCCTTCGAAAGCGGAGGCCGCTCGTAGGGCAGAACCGGCTCGGCTCCGAGAACCATGACGCGCCCCTCGTAGCCTTCGGACCGCAGGGTCTGCGCCAGCGTCGATCCCGCCTGTCCGCCGCCCACGATGAGAATGCCCGTCATGCCACGTCGCCTCTGGTCGTCCCTCTCCGCCCGATTATATGCTGGCCGGGACGAAGGCAAACGACAGAGGCAGGAACATGGCGATCAAAGTCGGGGACAAGCTCCCCTCGGCGAAGGTTTTGCATCAGAAGGACGACACGGTCGCCGAGATCGACATCGCCGAACGGGCAAGCGGCCGGAGGATGGTTCTCTTCGGCCTGCCCGGGGCCTATACCGCGACCTGCTCGGCCGCCCATCTGCCCAGCTTCATCCGCACCGCGCAGGCCTTCCGCGACAAGGGCGTGGACGAAATCGTCTGCGTGGCCGTCAACGACGTTCGCGTCATGTCGCACTGGGGCAAGTCCTCCGGCGCCGAGGAGGCGGGCATCACCATGCTGGCCGACTGGGATTCCGAGCTGACGAAAGCGCTCGGTCTTCAGTTCAGCGTGCCTGCCATCGGGTTCAAGGACCGGATGCAGCGCTGCGCCATGCTGGTCGAGGACGGCGTCGTGAAGGTGCTCCAACTCGAAGAAAAGGTCGGGGCCTGCGACTTGACGGCGGGCGAGACGCTGCTCGAGAAGATCTAGGAGCCCGCGTCCGCTCGCAGCACGGTCCGCGTCGGGAAGGGGATGTCGATGCCGTTCGCGTCGAACGCCTCTTTCACCGCGCGCTTCATGTCGGCCTGGTACTGGAAGTAGTCCGTCGCCGGCACCCAGCACCGCACAAGGAAATCGACCGAGAAATCGCCCAGGTTGTTGACCTGGAGGAACGGCGCGGGCTCGGACAGCGAGCGCGGATCCGAGAAGATCGTGTCGCGGATGATCTGCTCGGCCGCCTTGAGATCGGCGTCATAGCTGACGCCGAAGATCCACTCGGCCCGGCGCTTGTCGTAGACCGAATAGTTCTTGATCGTGTTCGACCAGACCTCGGTGTTGGGAATGATGACCTGAACGTTGTCCAGCGTCGCAAGCTCTGTGGTGAAGATCGAGATGTCCTTCACCGTCCCGGTATGGCCGTTCACCTCGACGAAGTCGCCCAGCTTGATCGGCCTGAACACCACCAGCATCACGCCTGACGCGACACCGCCAAGCACGCCCTGAAGCGCCAGTCCGATCGCAAGCCCGGCGGCGCCGAGAAGCGCCACGAGCGAGGCGGTCTGGAAGCCGAACTGCTGGAGGACGAAGATCAGCGTCAGCGCGAGGATCGCGTAGCGCGCGAGGTTCGCCAGGAACCCGCCCATGGTCTTGTCGATGTGCCGAGAACGGTCGGTCAGCCGGACGATCCGCTTGCGAGCGAAACCCGCGATCACGAAACCCGCGATCAGAATGATCGCCGCCAGCACGACCTGCCCGACCGCGCCCAGAAGGAACTGAAGTGTCAGAAGCTCGCCCACGGTCGTCTCGCCGATCCTGAACGCCATCAGCTCTTCGACGTAATTCATTGACCGAGCTTGCCGATGCGCAGCGCCAGGTCGACATCGAGCGACGTCAGGCCCTTGGCATCGTGTGTGGTAAGAATGACTTCTACCCGATTGTAGACGTTGGTCCATTCGGGATGGTGGTTCATGGACTCGGCGATCAGGGCGACCCGGTTCATCCAGCCCCAGGCCTCGTTGAAGTCGCGGAAGCGGAAATTGCGGCGAATGGCGTCGCGGCCTTCCGTTGCCTCCCACCCAAGATCCGCCAGTTCGGAAAGTGCCGCGTCCCGCGCGGCGCCCGTCAGTCGCTCGGCCATGTGCCCATCCATTCTGTGCGGCTTCAAGAAAGAGGACTAAGGTCCGGAAGGTCAACCCGAAGGGTCAGTCGGTCTCGTCCACTGTGACTTTCCGGAAAGGGCCGAAACCGGTCAGCACTTCGATATCCTCGTCCACCGCCCGCCGCTCGGCCACGAGGTAATCTTCGACCGCGCGCGAGAAGCCCTCGTCCGCGATCCAGTGCAGCGAATGGATCGGCACGGGCAGATAGCCCCGCGCCAGCTTGTGCTCGCCCTGCGCGCCGGCCTCGACCGTGCCGAGACCCTGAGCGATGGCCCAGTCGATGGCCTGGTAATAGCAGAGTTCGAAGTGCAGGCAGTCGTGGTGCTCGACCGCGCCCCAGTAGCGACCCAGAAGCCTGTCCCGCCCGATGAAGTTGAGCGCCCCGGCAACGGGACGCCCGTCGCGGACGGCGAGGACAAGGAGGATGTCGTCGCGCAGACGCTCGTGGGCGATGTCGAAGAAGCTGCGCGTCAGGTAGGGCGTGCCCCACTTCCGCGCTCCGGTGTCCTGATAGAAGTGCCAGAAGGCGTCCCAATGCTCTGGCTGGATGGCGTCGCCGGTCAGCGCCACGATGTCTCCGCCAAAAGACTGCGCTGTCTGGCGCTCCTTGCGGATCGTCTTCCGCTTGCGGGACGACAACGCCGCAAGGAAGTCGTCGAACGACCCATAGCCGTCGTTATGCCAGTGATACTGCTGGGTTACGCGGTGAAGCAAACCCATCTTTGCCCCACGCTCGGCTTGGTCCTCGGTGCAGAATGTGGCGTGGACAGACGACAGCCGGTTCTGCGTCGCGATGTGAAGCGCGCCCTGGACGAGGGCCTCGAAGCCCGTCGCCTCGAAACCCGGACGGACCAGGAAGCGGCGGCCCGTGACCGGCGTGAACGGGACGGCGATCTGAAGCTTGGGGTAATAACGTCCCCCCGCCCTCTCCCAGGCATGGGCCCAGTTGTGATCGAAGATGTATTCGCCCTGGCTGTGACCCTTGGCATAGAGCGGCGCGACCGCGATGACCTCCTCGTCTTCGCGCACCACAAGGTGCCGCGGCTCCCAGCCCGAGCCCGGCCCGACAGAGCGGCTGTCCTCCAGCGCCTTCAGAAAGCGGTGTGTCGTGAAGGGGTCGTCGGGCCGTCCCCCGTCGGCGGCCTCGGGACAAGCGCAGGCGTCCCAGTCCCCGGGGTCGATGGCCGAGATCGAGGACAGGGCCGAAATGTCGAGAGTGGTGTCGGTCACGCTCTCCAAGGTGAGCCCGGGCAGAGGGAATTCAAGTCGCCCGCTCCGGGAGATAGCCCTCGAAGGTCACGTTATCGGCAATGCGCCTCGCCGCCGTCTCCTCGTCGGTCGAGCGGATCGTCCAGCACAGGATGGCCGCACCCTGCGCCTTGAGGCCCGCCACGCGAGGCGACGACAGGTCACGATGTCCGTGACTGATGAACGACGCGCCGACGCGGTCGTAGTCGGCGATGGCCGACAGCTCGGACAGACGTGTCTCAGGCACCGGCCAGTCACCGGGGCGGAACGCTTCGGTCGTCAGCCCGCGCGGCACGTCCGGGCAAAGCTCGGCCAGCGCCGCGACGCTGTGGGGGTTGAACGACATCAGGGCGAGGTCGCCGTCGTAGCCCTCGACCGCGCGGGCCACAGCCTGTTCCAGCGAACCGACATCCGGGCCGAGCCCTCCGTCCTGATCCTTGACCTCGACCAGAAGCGGCACCCGCCCGCGGACAAGGTCCAGCACCTGAGGCAGGGTCGGAATGCGGTCTTCGCCGCCAGTGAGCACGAGCGCTGTAAGCACGTCCGCCGGATGTTCCCTGACCATGCCCTCCCGCCCGGTGAGCCGCTCGAGGTCGTAATCGTGAAAGACCATCGCTTCGCCGTCCGCCGAAAGCTGGACGTCGAGCTCGATGCCCCAGCCACCCTCGACCGCCGCGCGGAATGCGGCGGGCGAATTCTCGATCCGCCCCGCGGCGCGGTCGTGAAGGCCACGGTGCGCTATGGGGATGCGCCGGAATGAGTCAGGCAGGGCGGGCGTCATGCGAGCTGAAAGATCGCCTCGACCTCGACGGCGACGCCGAGCGGCAGCGATGCGACCGAGACGGCCGACCGCGCGTGGCGGCCCTTTTCGCCGAGGATGTCGACCAGCAGGTCCGAGCATCCGTTGACGACTTTCGGCTGCTCGGTGAAGTCGGGCGTCGAGTTGACGAAACCCGTCAGCTTGACCGCACGTCCGAGACGCGAAAAGTCGCCGCCCACGGCCTTGCCGAGCTGCGCGAGAAGCGACAGCGCGCAACGCTCTGCCGCCTTGGCACCTGCGGCCGTATCCATGTCGGCGCCGAGCTTGCCCTTGATGAGAGCGCCGTCCGCATCCATCGAGATTTGGCCGGAAACGAAGACCAGGTCCCCCGAGATGACGAACGGCACATAGTTGGCAGCTGGAGCCGGGGTTTCGGGCAACGACAGGCCCTTTGCGTCAAGCTTGGCGGTGATGTCCATCTGGCAGCCTCCTGCATCCATTTCGCCGCCACCTTCCAGAGGCCGCGCCGGCTCTGCAACATGTTTTATCTTTCGGGGGCTTTTCACGGCACGGACTGTCATTCCGCGCGGGCTCGTCTTATCTTGAAGCCCTGTGTCACGATCGAACCTTAGTCTGCTGGGTCTCTGGGATGTCTAACGCCAAGCTGCCAACCTTCATCGCCGTCGGCGCGTTCGCGGTGCTTGCCGGATGCTCTGCGCCGAGCGAGTCGGGAGGCGTCAACGATCCGTACGAAAGCGTGAACCGCGCCACGCACGCCGCCAACAAAGGCGCGGACCGCATCTTCTTCCGTCCTGCGGGCAAAGCTTATGGCACCGCCGTTCCGGCACCCGTCCGGGCAAGCCTGTCGAACGCCGCCTCGAACCTCGACGGTCCCCGGACGGTGGCGAACGACATCCTCCAGGGCAACATCGAGGATGCGGGCCACAACCTGTCGCGCTTCCTCGTCAACTCGACCCTGGGCGTCTTTGGGCTCTTCGATCCCGCAGGGTCCAGTTTCGGTCTCGAGGCGCGGCCGACAGGGTTCGCCGACACGATGGCCGTCTGGGGCGTCCGCGAGGGCGCCTATCTGGAACTGCCGCTCTTCGGGCCTTCGACCGAACGCGACGCCTTCGGCAAGGTGGTCGACGTGCTGACGAACCCGATCAACTCATGGGAAGACGGGACCGAAATCGCCGCAGCGACCGCGCTGCCCTCGGTGCTGGATTCACGCTATACCTATGGGGAGTCGCTCGACAGCATTCTCTATGACAGCGCTGACAGCTATGCTCAGCTTCGTCTCTACTACCTCGAAAGCCGACGGTTCCGGCTGACCGGGCAGGGTTCCGCCGAGAACGCCTATGATCCCTATGAGAACCTGTATGAAGACGTATATGAGGGCATTTATGAGTGACACCCACATCTCCCGCCGCACCGTCCTTGCCGGTGGCGCCGCCCTGTTTCTGCTGGCCGTCCTGCCCCGACAGGTCTTCGCGCTGACCGAGGGTCAGGCGCGCTCGCTCATCGATCAGGCCGTGGCCGAGATAAACGCCGTCATCAACTCGGGTCGCTCGGAAGGCGCGATGTACGGCGAGTTCGAGAAGATATTCCGCCGCTACGCGGACGTGCCGACCATCGCGCGCACCGCTCTCGGGCCGCCGGCGCGCTCTGCCTCGGCCGGCCAGATGCAGGCCTTTACCGGAGCCTTCGCGGGCTACATGGCGCGGAAGTACGGCAAGCGCTTCCGCGACTTCGTCGGCACCCAGATCCAGGTGACCGGCGCGCGTACCGTGAAGAGCTTCCAGGAGGTTCAGGCCGTGGCGAAGATGAAGGGCCAGGCGCCCTTCGCGATCAGCTTCATGGTCTCCGACCGTTCAGGGTCGGACAAGTTCTTCGACCTGCTGATCGAGGGCATCAGCCTTCTCAAGTCGGAGCGGGCCGAGATCGGCGCGATGCTCGACCGCCGCGGCGGCAACATCGACGCCCTGATCCAGGACGTCCAGCGCGCAGGCTAGGATCTGCCTCCCCGGCGCGCCCGGACATGGGCGCGCCACAGCGTGAAGATGCCAGCAGCCACGATGATTGCGGTTCCGACCGCGACGTTGGTGCGAAGTGTCTCGCCAAACAGCAGGATCCCGATCGTCGAGGCGAAGACGAGTTGGAAGTACGCGAAGGGCTGCACCGCGCTCGCCTCGGCCACCTCGTAGGTCTTGATGAGAAGCCAGTGTCCCGTCGCCCCGGTGACGCAGAGCGCCGATATCCATAGCCAGTCCGTCCCCTGCATCGGCGTCCAGGCCGGCAGACCGATGACCGTCATCGCCACCGCGCCCGTCGTGCCGGTCCAGAAAAAGCTCGTCGCCGCGCTGTCGCGGCGCGCGGCGTATCGCGTCAGAAGTCCGTAGAGCGCGAACATGAGCGCCGAAACGAAGGGCACCACGGCTGCCGGCTTGAAGACGCCCGACCCGGGGTCGAGGATGATGACCATGCCCGCGAAGCCGACCAGGATGGCGAGCCACCGCCGCCATCCGGCGACCTCGCCCAGGACCGGACCCGCCAGCGCCGTGATGAGAAGCGGATAGGTCGCGAAGATCGCGTGACTTTCCACGAGGCCCACAAGGGTAAAACCGTAAACGGCGACGCAGATCTCCAGTGCGAGGAGGACGCCCCGGAAGCCCTGAAGCCAGGGCTGCGAGGTCGCCGCAGCGGCTCGCACGCCTCCGGCTTTCCTGGTCGAGATCAGGATGACAAAGGCCGCGAAGAACCAGTAGCGGATCATCACGACCATCAGCGTGTTATAGCTCTCCGCGAGATGACGCGAGATGCCGTCCTGCGCCGAGAAGACGAGCGTCGTCAGGATCATCAGGACGATCCCGCGTCGGTTCGATTGCTCGATCACGCCAGGCGCGCCGCGGTCATGTGCCGCTTGCGGCCGTAACCGTCGCGCCTCTCGACGACGAAGCCCGCCTCGGCCAAAGCGCGCCGCACCGCGCCCGCGGCGGTGTAGGTTGCGGCGGTCCCGCCCGGCGCAGTGTGGCGGGCCACCTCCGCCAACAGGGATGGTGCCCACAACTCGGGGTTCCGCGCCGGGGCGAAACCGTCGAGGAACCAGGCGTCCGCCGCGCCGTCCCACAGGGGCAGCGTCTCGCGCGCGTCGCCGATGACGAGCGTCAGATCCAGGAAGGGCAGCGCGATCCGGGTCTCGCCCCGCTCTCGCGCCTCGACCAGCGGGCGGGACAGATCGGCGAGGTCGGGGAACACAGCCAGCGCGCGCGCCATGTCGGCGGCGGTCAGCGGAAATCGCTCGAAGCTCGTGAAGGACAGGCGCCCCACCTGCCCCGACTCCGCCCAGGCACGCGCAGCCACCAGCGCATTCAGGCCCGTACCGAAACCCAGCTCGGCGATGCGGAATCCAGGCCGGAAGCCATCTGGCAGGCCGTTTCCCGCAAGGAAAACGTAGCGCGTCTCGGCCAAGCCGTCGTCGAGCGAGAAATAGGGATCGTCGAACGCCGTAGCGACGGGAACGTCGCCTCGCCAGAGGATGTGGGGATGCTGGTCGTCGGCCACGCTCTGCCCTATCAAGGCGACGGTTCGGGCGCGACACTGGCAAGGAGGGGGTGCTTTGGCAATGGTCGATCTGACGGTCCGGGGCGCCGGGATCTTCGGCCTGTCGGTGGCCTGGGAAGCGGAATCGCGCGGCGCACACGTGCGGGTCGTGGACCCCGCCGGTCCGGGAGCCGGAGCCTCGGGAGGCATCGTCGGCGCGCTGCAGCCTCACACGCCGGATTCCTGGAATGAAAAGAAGGACTTTCAGCTCGAAAGCCTGATGCTCCAGGCGCCTTTTTGGGAGGCGGTGGAAGCAGTCTCGGGCATCTCTGCGGGATATGGGCGTCTTGGTCGGCTGCAACCGCTTCATTCCGACCGCGACGTCGTCCTCGCCCGCACCCGCGCCGAGGCCGCCATGCGGAACTGGAGGGGGTGGGCAAACTGGGATGTGATCGACGAGGCCGAGGTGGGCCAGTGGCGCCCTGCCTCGCCCACAGGTCTTTACATCCGCGACGACCTGTCCGCCCGCGTTCACCCGCGACGCGCCATCGAGAGCCTAACGGCGGCGCTTCGGTCGCGCGGGGTCGAGATCATGGCGGACGCCGACGACAGCACGCCCACGGTCTGGGCCACAGGATGGCGCGGCCTTGTCGAGATGGACGCCGGCACGGGCGTCAAGGGCCAGGCGGCGCTGCTGCGCCATGACGCGCGCGGGCATCCGCAGATCTTCGCCTCGTCCCTTCACATCGTGCCCCACGCCGACGGGACGGTCGCCGTCGGCTCGACCTCGGAACGCGAGTTCGACGATCCCGCTTCGACCGACGAAGCGCTGGACGACGTCATCCGTCGCGCGGGCGAGGTGCTGCCGATCCTGAAAGGCGCCGAGGTGATCCAGAGATGGGCCGGCGTGCGCCCCCGCGCCGCAAGCCGCGCGCCCTTGCTCGGCCCTATCCCGGCGCGGCCCGGGCATTTCGTGGCGAACGGCGGCTTCAAGATCGGCTTCGGCGTGGCGCCTCTCGTGGCGCGGGTCATCTGCGACCTGGTCCTCGACGGACGAGACCGGATCCCGGACGCCTTCCGGGCCTGAACGCTACTGCGCCTCGGCGGTCATGCAGAGACGCCGGCGCGGACCTTCGACCCAATAGCGCCCGCCACTCCGGCAAAGCCAGGCCACGTCGCCCAGGATCAGGGGCGAGGTCGCGCGGAACGAGAACCTCTTGAGCCGTCCGATTGTATCGGCGGCGAAATTGGCCAACGCAGTCGCCATCAGGGGACCGTGGACGACGAGGCCGGAATAGCCCTCCTCCCGGCAATACTCGGCGTCGTAGTGGATGCGGTGTGCGTTGAACGTCAGCGCCGAATAGCGGAACAGCGTGATCTCGGACAGCTTGAGCGCGCGCCGCTCCTCGACGTCCTGCGTCTCTACCGGCGGCTCTCGCGTCAACTCGCCAGGCTCGCGATAGACGATGTCCTGCTCTTCGGTGAGGACGGGCATGTTGCTCTGCCGGATGTCGTGCCGAAGTGTCACGAAAGCCAGCTTTCCAGACCGGCCCTCCTTCTTCTGCACGGTCGTCAGACGCGAGATCCGCTCCGCCGCGACACCCGCGCGGAAGGGACGATGAAACGTCAGCCGCCCTCCAGCCCACATCCGAATCGGCAGACCAAGGTCCGGGATCAGGCCGCCCAGATGCGCGTGCCCGTCACGTCCAAGACCGGTTTCGGGCACGGCGTGCCAGAAGAAGGCGAGATGCGACAAGGGCGGCATCTCGGTCCCCACCTCCGCGCGCCCCTCGAGACCGAGTGTGGCGAGAAGGGCGGTGGCCCTGGCCGGGTCGATCCGGTCGGCTGTGGTTTCGGTCTGGCCGTTCATGGACGAGGGGATAGCGCCTTGCGCGTGGCCCGGCAACTAACGGTCGTTCAGCCCCTTGCCCGCGAGGATGCGGTCGCGCGCCTTCTCGATACGGGCGGAGCGGGTGGCGGATTGTTTCGCGCCGTTCAGGTGCAGGATCCAGCTTCGGCGCCGGCCGGGCGTCAGCGCCTCGAACGCCTCCCTCAAGGGCTCATCGGCGTCGAGGGCGTCGATGAGTTCGGCGGGCGGGTCGAGGTCGTCTTTCGGCAGATCGACCATGGCGCCTTCCGACTCCAGTCGGATCGCTTCGTCGATGAGGGCGCGCAAGGCAGGCGCCGCCGTTTCTATGTCTTCGACGGAGGTGAATCGCGCGACCCGCGCGCTGCGGCTGTTGTCTCCAGGCGGGACGAGGATACCTTCGGGGTCCGTCAGGAGAACGCCCTTGAAGAAGGACAGCACGCAGTCCGCCCTGAATGCCCCCACGAGGGCCAGGTTCGCGCCCTCCCACATGTAGACCGGCTGCCGCCACTTGAAGGCCTCGTCGAGAGGGCTGGCGAGAAGGATGGCCCTCAGTGCCCGCATTTCGTCCGCCCAGGCCCCGGCTCGATCGTAGAAGACACCGGCGCGTCTGTCCGCATCGCCCATTGGTTCATCCTCCCGTCAGCCAATATCTTGTGGATAACCGCAGACCAACACACCGTCCTTGGGGTTCCGCGTTGACTCGCACGGCCCTCCGCCGGACACTCCCGCACCGGAATCACTCCACGGATCGCACTTGCGCTTCAACCGCATCAGATTGAACGGCTTCAAGAGCTTCGTCGACCCCACAGACCTTGTCATCGCCGAAGGGCTGACGGGCGTCGTGGGTCCGAATGGCTGTGGCAAGTCGAACCTTCTCGAAGCGTTGAGGTGGGTGATGGGCGAGAACCGGCCCACGGCGATGCGCGGCGGCGGGATGGAGGACGTGATCTTCGCCGGCGCGTCGACCCGGCCCGCCCGCAACTTCGCCGAGGTGTCGCTGCACCTCGACAACTCGGACAGGCTGGCGCCGGCGGGCTTCAACGACCTCGACACGCTCGACATCGTGCGGCGCATCACGCGCGACGCCGGAAGCGCTTACAAGGTCAACTCGAAGGACGCCCGCGCCCGGGACGTGCAGATGCTTTTCGCCGATGCCTCGACGGGCGCGCATTCGCCCGCGCTGGTGCGGCAGGGGCAGATATCGGAACTCATCAACGCCAAGCCGCAGAACCGTCGGCGCGTGCTGGAAGAGGCGGCCGGGATATCGGGGCTCTACCAGCGTCGGCACGAAGCCGAACTGAAGCTGCGGGGGGCCGAGACCAACCTGTCCCGCGTCGACGATGTGATCGAGCAGTTGGCGCAGCAGCTCGCGTCGCTTGCGCGGCAGGCGAAGCAGGCGCGCCGCTACCGCGAGATCGCCGAGGAACTCCGCCATGCCGAGGGCCTTCTCCTCTACCTCCGCTGGCGCGAGGCCGAGAGCGGGCGGACCGCGGCCGAGGCCGACCTCGCCGAGCGAACCCGCGCTGCGGCCGAGGCCGAGCGGATCGCGCGCGGCGCGACGGGCGAACGCGCCAGGACCGAGGAAGCCTTGCCCGCGCTGCGGGAGGAGGAGGCCATCGCCGCCGCCGTTCTTGCCCGTCTCCAGCTTCGCGCGACACAACTCGACGAGGAAGAGGCCCGTGCGGCACGGACCATCGAGACGCTCGATGCGCGCATCGCCCAGCTTTCGCGTGACGCCGACCGCGAGCGCGAACTGAACGCCGACGCGGGACGCACGATAGAGGCGCTGACCTCCGAGGCGACAAGGCTCGAAACCGACGGCGATGGCCACGACGCCGCACTCGTGGCCGCGAATGCGGACGCTCACGAGGCGGCGAAGATCCTTCAGGACCGCGAGAACGCGCTCTCGCAACTGACCGAGGACGTGGCGCGCCTGGCCGCCCGGCACCAGTCGGCGGAGAGGCTTCTCTCCGACTCCCGCACCACTCTCGCGCGGTCCGAAGAGGCCGAGGCGAAAGCTCGCGGCGAAGCCCGGACCGCGACAGACGACCTCGCAAGGGCCGCCCAGGCCTTCGCGGCGGCCCAGACGGCGCTGACGACGGCGGGCACTGCCGCCACGGCCGCCGAAACAGCGCTCGCCGAGGCCGACGATGCCCGCGAGGCGGCCCAGGGCAAGGAGGCCGAGGCCCGCGCCAGCCGGTCCTCGGCGGAAGGTGAATCCAAGGCGCTTCAGGCCGAAGTCGCCGCGCTCGCGCGCCTGGTCGACCGGGACACGGCCGAGGGCGGTCAGGTCATGGACCTGCTCTCGGTGAAGTCGGGCTACGAAAAGGCGATCGGCGCCGCGCTGGCCGACGACCTGCGCGCGCCGGTCATCGAGGGCGACGCCGCCTCAGGGTGGGCAGAGCTTCCGAAATACGGTGCAGTGCAGGACCTGCCAACGGGCGTCGCGGCGCTGTCGAACTACGTCAGCGTGCCGCCCGTCCTGTCGCGGCGTCTGTCTCAGGTGGGTCTCGTCGGGCGCAAGGACGGGGCAAGGCTTCAGGCCGACCTGCTGCCCGGTCAGCGCCTCGTCAGCGCCGAGGGCGATCTCTGGAGGTGGGACGGATTTCGTGCCGGCGCAGGCGACGCGCCTTCGGCCGCCGCGTTGCGCCTCGAGCAACTCAACCGTCTTCAGGAGTTGAAGCAGGACCTCGAGGAAGCGAAGGCCCGGGCCGAGGGCGCCTCCCGCGCGCACGAGCACCTGAAAGCACGGATGGAGACCTTGTCCGCCCGCGTCGCCGAGACCCGAGACGCCCGACGCGCGGCCGACCATGCGCTGACCGAAGCAAGTCGCGCCCTCTCCCGCTCCGAAGCCGACCGCAACATCGCCGAGGGCCGCCGGGAGTCCGCGGAGATGGCCGCGCGGCGCCATGCGGACGAGGCGACGGCCGCGCGGTCGGCCCTGACACAGGCCGAGCGCGCCTTTGCCGATCTCGACGACCTGGCAGCCCTTCGGGCGACCGCGGAAGACGTCAAGATGACCGTGGAAGCCGCGCGGATGACCATGATCGCCAGACGGTCCGCGCATGACGAGCTGAAGCGCGAGGGCGAGGCGCGCGCGAAGCGGCTGGCCGACATCGGGCGCGAACGTACCACATGGGAAAAGCGTCTCGAGAGCGCCGGCGGACGAATCGCCGAACTGGCCGAACGCCAGGCGCAGTCCGAGGCGGACCTGGCCGAGGCGAAGGACCTCCCGGCCCGCATCGCCGCCGACCGCGACGCCTTGTCCAGCGAACTCGACATTGCGGAAGCTCGGCGCGCAAAGGCCGCCGACGCGCTTGCGCTGGCCGAGACAGCCGAGCGCGACGCCAAGGTCGCCGAACGCGACGCCGAGCGACGCGCGTCCGAAGCCCGCGAGCATCGCGCTGCAGCCGAGGCCCGCGCCGAAGCGGCCCGCGCCACCGTCGCAGCGGCCGCCGAGCGCATCGCCGAGGAACAGGACACCACACCGCAGAAGCTGCTCGAGACGCTCGATGCTGACCCCGGCTCGATGCCTTCGGCCGAGAAGATCGATACCGAGGTTCTTCGCCTGCGCCGGAACCGTGACGCGCTTGGGGCCGTGAACCTCCGCGCCGAGGAAGACGCCAAGGCCGTCGAGGAAGAGCACAACACGCTCGTCACCGAGAAGACCGACCTCGAGGATGCGATCCGCACGCTTCGGAACGGCATCAACAGCCTGAACAAGGAGGGCCGCGAGCGCCTGCTGACGGCGTTCGAGCAGGTGAACTCGAACTTCTCGCTCCTTTTCACCCACCTCTTCGGAGGCGGCGAGGCGAAGCTCGTGCTGGTCGAATCGGACGATCCGCTGGAAGCCGGTCTCGAGATCATGTGCCAGCCGCCCGGCAAGAAGCTGGCGACCCTCTCGCTGCTTTCGGGCGGCGAGCAGACCCTGACGGCGCTGGCGTTGATCTTCGGCGTCTTCCTCGCGAACCCGGCCCCCATCTGCGTTCTCGACGAGGTCGACGCGCCACTCGACGACGCCAACGTCACACGCTTCTGCGACCTGCTGGACGAGATGTGCCGCCGCACCGAAACGCGTTTCCTCATCATCACCCACCATGCGGTGACGATGGCGAGAATGGATCGCCTTTTCGGGGTCACGATGGCAGAGCAGGGCGTGAGCCAACTCGTCTCGGTCGACCTCCGCAAGGCCGAGGCGCTGGTCGCGTGATCCTCTCGTCGCCTCGCGCCTGATGGAGGCGCTTCCCGCACTCTGGATCCTTGCTGCGACGCTGCTGGTCGCCGGCTTCGTCAAGGGAACCGCGGGCGTCGGCCTGCCGATGATGACGCTCGGCATCCTGACGTTCTTCACCGATCCGCGCACAGCTTTCGCCGTCACGCTGATCCCGATCTTCGTCGCGAACACGCTCCAGCTCTATCGGGTCGGTGGGGTCCGTGACGCGATCCCGCGCTACCTGCCCTACATCCTGTGCATGTTCGTCATGGTTCCGCTGACGCTCGCGCTCACGGCGAACACGTCCGAGCGCGTTCTTCTGGGCGTCCTCGGCGCGGTGATCTTGCTTTACGTCATCCTCAATGCGACGAAGTGGGCGCCTGAAATCCCCGACGGCTGGGACCCGGCCGCGCAGGTGCTTTTCGGGACGTCCTCGGGCATCCTGGGGGGCCTGGCGGGGATCTGGCTTCCGCCGATGCTGATCTATCTGGGCGCGCGCCGCGTCGACAAGGAGGAGTTCGTGCGCGCCACGGGCGTCCTGCTTTTCACCGGCTCGATCCCCCTCTTCTTCGGATACATCCGCGAGGGCTTTCTGACCGGACCCCTGGCGCTGCTCTCGGTCGGCCTGCTGATACCCACGACCGTCGGGCTGCTGGTGGGGGAACGCATACGCCGCCGGCTGTCCGAGGACACCTTTCGCCAACTCATCATGGTGCTTTTCGCCTTGATCGCATTGAACATGCTGCGCCGCGCGGCCTTCGGCTGACGCGCTCTCAGATTGCCGCGCTGTAGGTCTGCGCCCCGGCCGCCGTCCGCCCGAGCCGTGCCGCGAAGATGCGGACAAGGGGGTGCGCCCACGGACGGATCGTCAGTCGTCTGCCGTCGAAGTCGACCGCGTCGCCGGCGCTCTCGGCGAGGTCGCGCAGCCAGTCGGCGGCTTCCGGAACGGGGTCGGGAAGCCGGTCGAGCGAAACGGCGTGATAGCACATCAACGCTTCGATGATATCGCCCTTCGCCCGGTCGGCTTGCGTAAGCCTGACACCGCGCGCCGACGACGAGCGCCCGGCAGCGATCTCGGACTGGTACTGCGCGGTCGCACTGTGGTTCTGGACATAGCCTTCCGGGAATCGCGAGATCGCCGAGGCCCCGAGCCCGATCAGCCGATCCACGCGATCGTCGGTATAGCCCTGGAACGACCGAGCCAGCCGCCCCTCGTCCCGCGCCACGGCAAGGCTATCGCCGGGACGCGCGAAGTGGTCGATGCCGATCTCGGCGAACCCCTCGAGAAGAAGCCTCGCCCGCGCGTCCCGGAAGAGGTCGAACCGTGCCTCGGGCCCCGGAAGCGCGTCCGAGGGGATGACCTGCTGACGCTTCGACATCCAGGGCACATGCGCGTAGCCGTAAAGCGCAAGGCGCGTCGGATTCAGCGCGACGACATCGTCGAGCGTCCGCGACAGGCTTTCGCGCGTCTGGAACGGCAAGCCGTAGAGCAGGTCGATGTTCAGCGCCGTGACGCCGAGGTCGGCGAGCATCTGCGCCGTGGCGCGCGTGTCGTCGACGGACTGCAACCGCCCGATCGCCTGCTGCACCTTCGGGTCGAAATCCTGCACGCCGAGGCTCGCGCGGTTCAGACCGTGCGCGGCGAGAACGGCGAGGCGCTCTGCGTCGATCTCGGTCGGATCGATCTCGACCGAGACCTCGTCGAGGTCCGCCGAGCCGAAACGGACGGCGAGCCCCGTCAGCAGCATGTCCATCAGTGCCGCTGGAAGAATCGTCGGTGTACCGCCGCCCAGGTGCAGCCGCCGGGTACGGATCCTGGCCGGAAGGATGGCGCGAACCGCCTCGGCCTCGTCCAGGAGGGATGCGACATAACGCGCGAGCGGTGCGTCGGTTTTCGTCCCCTGAGTCCGGCAGGCGCAGAACCAGCAAAGCCTGCGGCAGAAGGGAATATGCGCATATAGCGATATGTCGGATCCGTCGGGTGTATCGGACAGCCAGCGAGTCCGATCCGCGCCCCCTACCTCGGGTGAAAAACGGTTCGCCGGAGGATAGCTTGTGAAACGCGGCACTTTGGCGTCAAATAGACCGTGCCGGCGAAGCAGATCGCGATGTGTCATGTGCCATCCATGCCGGCAGGGGACGCTCCTGACATTGACGCAAGTCAAAGGGCCCAAAAATGAAAAGGGAAGAATTCTCGGTCGACTGCTCGGCCTGTCCGATCCGGCACAAGGCCGTCTGCTCGCGGTGTGAACCCGACGAGCTCGATGAACTGGAGCGGATCAAGTTCTACAAGTTCTATCCGGCTGGCCAGACCGTCGCTATCCGCGGCGAGCCCCTCGAGACCGTAGCCTCGGTCGTGGGCGGCGTGGCGACACTCACACGGTCGATGGAGGACGGCAGGACTCAACTCGTCGGCCTCCTGCTGCCGTCCGACTTCATCGGGCGTCCGGGGCGGACAGCGATCGAATACGATGTGACGGCAGTGACCGACCTGACGCTCTGCTGCTTCAACCGGAAGCCTTTCGAGGATCTTCTCGTGCGCTTCCCGCATGTCCGCGAGCGGCTTCTGGAAATGGCGCTCGACGAGCTCGACGCGGCGCGGGACTGGATGCTGCTTCTCGGCCGAAAGACGGCCCGCGAGCGGATCGCGAGCCTGATCGCCCTGATCGTCAAGCGCTCGACGCGGCCGGACGGAAGCGTAATGGGCACCGGCACCCGCATCGAACTGCCGATCACGCGCGAGACGATGGCGAATTATCTCGGCCTGACCATCGAGACGGTCAGCCGGCAGCTCACCAAGCTGCGCGCCGACGGAATCATCGAGCTGGATGGCAAGCGGGGCATCATCATTCCCGACCTGGGCGGCCTGCTGGCCGAGACCGGCGACGACGACGATGGCGGCATGATCTTCTGATCTAGGCTGCCGGGTTGCCCTGCGCATAAGGCATCAAGGCCCCGACGACGACCTCATGCGCCGGCGTGTCGATACCCAAGGCGCGCCCGCGCCGGACGACCTCTCCCGAAAGCCACGGCAGCTCGAGCCGCTTGCCGCGCCGCAGGTCGTCCAGCATCGAGGCATGCATCGTGGGAGGTGCTTCGCGGAGAAGGAAGTCGAGCGCCTTCGCGGCCGCATCCTCACCGACCGAGGGATGTGTCGCGCGGGCAACCTGGAAGGTCTCGTCCACGAGCCGTCGCAGGAGGTCGAGCGTCTCTGGCGTCTCGCGGATCGGACCGATGTCGAGACGGGTGAGCGTCGTGATGGCCGAGTTGGCGGCCATCATCACGAACTTCTGCCAGAGCAGCGCCCAGATATCTTCCGACACCTGCGCGTCGAGACCGGCAGACGTGAAGGCCGTCCGGATGTCGCGCGCCCCCGGCATGGCCTCGGCCTCCCAGGGACCGAACACGATGCGATGGAAGGCGGCGGAATGGCGTATCACGCCGGGCGCCCTGATGTCGGCGGGCATGTAGACGGCCCCCGGCAGGACCGCCGAGCGACCGACCGCTTCGGCGAGGATCGGCTGCGCCGAGACACCGTTCTGCGCCGTGATGACCAGGGTTTCCGGCCTCATTACGGGCTTGAGGGACCGGGCGGCCGCCTCGGCGTCGTAGGTCTTGACCATGAACAGAACGAGGTCCGCAGGTCCCGCCTCCCGCGGGTCGGCGACCGCGTGGACGCGAGGCAGACGGATGTCGCCAAGCGGGCTCTCGACGCGCAACCCGTCCGCCTGCATGGCGGCGAGGTGCTCTCCCCGCGCGACATAGGCGACATCGTGGCCGGCCTCCTGAAGACGCGCGCCGAAATAGCCACCGAGGGCGCCTGCGCCAAGGACCATCACCTTCATTCCCGCTCTCCCCTGCCGGTCTTACAAGTTTCTTCGTTGCGGCCCTACCGCTTGACTTGAGTCAAGGTAGCCGACCCGCCCCGCTGCAAGAAGACACCATCCGGAAAACCGCGCGAGGATTCTGCGCGGAACTAAGCAAGGGACTGGAACGCATGTGGGACGTCGTCAAAGTCATCCTCTATGGCCTGACTGCGCTGTTGGCGGCACTGGCCGCGAACTGGGCGCGGGACCTGGCCTTTCAGGTCCACGCGATCATCGTGATGGTGATTGCGGCGGGCATGTTGATCTACGAGATCAGGCGTCTCGGTGAGCCGCGCTTCGTCGCGGACCGCGGCCTCTACATGGATGACGTGGTGCGCGCGGGCGTGATCGCCACGGCCTTCTGGGGCATCGCGGGCTTTCTCGTCGGCGTCATCATCGCTCTTCAGCTCGCCTTCCCGTCGCTGAACCTCGAATTCGCCCAACCCTTCCTGAACTTCGGACGGCTGCGGCCGCTGCACACCTCGGCGGTGATCTTCGCCTTCGGGGGCAATGCGCTGATCATGTCGTCGTTCTACATCGTCCAGCGCACGAGCGGCGTCCGGCTCTGGGGCGGCAACCTGGGATGGTTCGTCTTCTGGGGCTATCAGATTTTCATCGTTCTCGCCGCGACCGGCTATGTTCTCGGCGCGACACAGTCGAAGGAATACGCCGAGCCCGAGTGGTACGTCGACATCTGGCTGACGGTCGTGTGGGTCGCCTTCCTGGTGGCATTCCTCGGCACACTCGCGATCCGGAAAGAGCGGCACATCTACGTCGCCAACTGGTTCCTTCTTTCCTTCATCGTCACCGTGGCGATGCTGCACATCGTCAACAACCTGTCGATCCCGGTGTCGATCTTCGGCTCGAAGTCGGTACAGGTCTTCTCGGGCGTGCAGGACGCCATGACGCAGTGGTGGTACGGCCACAACGCGGTGGGCTTCTTCCTGACAGCCGGCTTCCTCGGCATGATGTACTACTTCGTGCCGAAGCAGGCCGAACGCCCGATCTTCAGCTACAAGCTCTCGATCATCCACTTCTGGGCGCTGATCTTCCTCTATATCTGGGCCGGTCCGCACCACCTGCACTATACCGCCCTGCCCGACTGGGCTGCGACCCTCGGCATGGTGTTCAGCGTGATCCTGTGGATGCCGTCGTGGGGCGGCATGATCAACGGCCTGATGACCCTGAACGGCGCTTGGGACAAACTGCGCACCGACCCGATCATCCGGATGTTCGTCATCAGCCTCGCCTTCTACGGCATGTCGACCTTCGAAGGTCCCATGATGTCGATCAAGGCGGTCAACTCGCTGTCGCACTACACGGACTGGACCATCGGTCACGTCCATTCGGGCGCGCTTGGCTGGAACGGCATGATCACCTTCGGCGCGCTCTACTTCCTCGTGCCGCGTCTGTGGCAGCGCGAAAGGATGTACTCAATGGCCGCGATCAACTGGCACTTCTGGCTCGCGACGCTCGGCATCGTTCTCTACGCGTCCTCGATGTGGGTAACGGGGATCATGGAGGGCCTGATGTGGCGCGAAGTGGATGCGCAGGGCTTCCTGGTCAACAGCTTCGCCGACACGGTCAGCGCCAAGTTCCCGATGTACGTCATCCGGGCTCTCGGCGGTGTGCTGTACCTGTCGGGCGCGCTGGTCATGGTCTGGAACATGTGGATGACGATCCGGGGCGCGGCACGGGTGTCGAACGCCGTCCCCGCAGTTCCGGCGGAATGAGGTAGAACAATGGCTAAGAATCCAAGCATCCCCGACTCCGAGAGCGATCCGAAGGTTTCGACCCTCTCGGACCTGCCGAACGAGATCCCGAACGAGCTTCCGCCCGAGACAGGTCTCATCAACCGCCACGCGATCCTCGAGAAGAGCCCGACACTTCTCTTCATTTTCTCGTTCCTCGTGGTCACCATCGGCGGCATCGTCGAGATCGCGCCGCTCTTCTACCTCGAGAACACCATCGAGGACGTCGAGGGCGTGAGGCCCTACACCCCGCTCGAACTCGCAGGACGCGACATCTACGTCCGCGAGGGCTGCTATGTCTGCCACAGCCAGATGATCCGCCCGATGCGGGACGAGGTCGAGCGCTACGGCCACTACAGCCTGGCGGCGGAGTCGAAGTACGACCACCCCTTCCAGTGGGGCTCGAAGCGGACGGGGCCGGACCTCGCCCGCGTCGGCGGCCGGTATTCCGACGCCTGGCATGTCGACCACCTGAACGACCCGCAGTCCGTCGTCCCGGAAAGCGTCATGCCGAAGTACTCCTTCCTGGGCCGGACGCGGATCAACGGCTCGATGATCGCCGACACGATGGAGGTCCACAGCATGGTGGGTGTTCCGTACTCGGACGAGATGCTGACAGAGGCCCGCGCAGACTTCACGGCGCAGGCCAACCCGGATGCCGACACCGACGGACTTCTGGAACGCTATCCGGGCGCGGTCGTGTCGAACTTCGACGGCAGCCCGAATTTGACCGAGATGGACGCCCTCGTCGCCTATCTCCAGGTGCTCGGCACGATGGTCGACTTCTCGACCTTCGAGCCGGTCGCGAACAGGTAAGGAGACGCTCGACATGGACACCTATTCGATCCTGCGCGCCTTCGCCGACAGCTGGGTCCTTCTGGCGATGGCGCTCTTCTACCTGGGCGCCATTCTCTGGGCCTTCCGACCTGGCAGCCGCAAGACGCATGACGACATAGCGGGCATCCCGCTGAGGAACGATCGGCCGATCGTGGCCAAGGACGGAGAATGACGATGGCCGACGGCAAGAAGAAAGACGAAGTGACGGGTATCGAGACCACAGGGCACGAGTGGGACGGCATCCAGGAGTTGAACAATCCGCTGCCGCGCTGGTGGCTGTGGACCTTCTACCTGACGATCATCTGGGGCATCGGCTATACCATCGCCTATCCCGCCTGGCCTCTGGTAAGCGGCGCGACAGCGGGTGTCCTCGGCTATTCGACCCGCGCCGAGGTGGCTGCAGAGATCCAGCGCTTCGAGGATCAGAACGCGGCGGTGTCCGCGACACTGGCGAGCAGCGATCTTGCGTTGCTGTCGCCGTCCGATCCGGCGCATCAGTTCGGCGTCGCAGGCGGCGCGTCGATATTCCGCGCCAACTGCTCGCAGTGCCACGGCGCTGGCGCCGCGGGGGCGAAGGGCTATCCCAACCTCCTCGACGACGACTGGCTGTGGGGAGGCGATCTGGAGGCCATCCAGACGACCGTCGCGCACGGCATCCGCAACGAAACCGACCCCGACGCCCGCTGGTCCGAGATGCCGGCCTTCGGAGACATCCTCTCGGAGGAGGAGATTGTCGCTACTGCGCATCATGTCCTGTCGCTCTCTGACGGGGACCACGACGCAGCACTTGCGGCCGAAGGCGCGACCCTCTTCGCCGACAACTGCGCCGCCTGCCACATGGACGACGGAACCGGCGACCGCCAGCAGGGCGCGCCAAACCTCTCGGATGCGATCTGGCTTTATGGCGGCGACCTCGACACCGTGGTTACGACCATCACCAACGCGCGCTTCGGCGTCATGCCGGCCTGGGGCCAGCGCCTCAGCCTGGCCGACGTCAAGGCCGTGACGCTGTACGTTCACCAGCTTGGGGGCGGGGAGTAGCAACCTCCCGTCTTCGAGACCGGGCCCGAGCGCGCAATCGCGCGAGCCCGGCACCCCGGTTCCGGCACCTGTTCGCACACAAGCCGGAACCGGGGACCCTTGATGCAGGTCAAGGCCGCTTTCCCCCGGTCCACTAGAACCGGACTTGCGAACAGGACGAAACACCCATGAGTCTCCAAGGCCAATCCCTCTACGCGGCGCGCGAGCCGATCTTTCCCCGCCGCGTGTCGGGCCGCTTCCGCTCGCTGAAGTGGTGGCTGATGGCGCTGACGCTCGGCATCTACTACGTGACCCCCTGGATCAGGTGGGACCGCGGCCCCAACCTGCCCGATCAGGCGGTTCTGATCGACCTCGCCGGACGGCGCTTCTATTTCTTCTGGATCGAGATCTGGCCGCACGAGTTCTATTTCGTCGCAGGCCTCCTCATCATGGCCGGCCTCGGGCTTTTCCTCTTCACCTCGGCGCTTGGCCGCGTCTGGTGCGGCTACGCCTGCCCCCAGACCGTCTGGACCGACCTCTTCATCCTCGTTGAGAGATGGGTCGAGGGTGACCGCAACGCGCGGGTGAGGCTGTTGAACGCACCCTGGTCGGCGACGAAGGCACGGCTACGCCTGACCAAGTGGACGCTCTGGCTCCTGATCGCCATCGCGACGGGTGGCGCCTGGGTCTTCTACTTCGCCGACGCCCCGACGCTCTTGCGCGACCTCGTGACGTTCGACGCACCGCCCGTCGCCTATTCGACGATCTTCATCCTCGCCACCATCACGTTCATCTTCGGCGGCTTCATGCGCGAGCAGGTGTGCATCTACATGTGTCCCTGGCCACGCATCCAGGCCGCGATGATGGACGACGACACGCTGACCGTGGCCTACCGGGAATGGCGCGGCGAACCGCGCGGCAAGGGCAAGAACCGCGATGGACTGGGTGACTGCATCGACTGCAACGCCTGCGTCAACGTCTGCCCGATGGGCATCGACATCCGGGACGGCCAGCAGCTGGCCTGCATAACCTGCGCGCTCTGCATCGACGCCTGCGATGACGTGATGGAGAAGATCGGCAAGCCGCGCGGTCTTATCGACTACCTCGCCCTTTCGGACGCCCCGCGCGAGGCCGCCGGCATGCCGCCGCGACCCGTCTGGCAGCACGTTTTCCGCACCCGGACACTGGTCTACACCGCGGCCTGGTCGCTGATCGGCGTCGCCCTCCTGTATGCGCTCTTCGTTCGCGCCGACATCGACGTGAACGTCACGCAGGTCCGCAATCCGCAATTCGTCACGCTGTCCGATGGCTCTGTCCGGAACGCCTATGATTTCCGCCTGCGCAACATGCACGGCGAAGACCGGCCCTTCCGCATCCACGTCACCGGCGACCCCACCATCCGGGCCGCGCTCGAGGGCACGGTCTACGAGTCGGTCGAGGTTCCGGCAAACGAGACGCTCCAGCAGCGCGTCTATGTCACCGCTCCGCAGTCCTCGGACCCCGCGTCGGACGAGCATACCGAGATCCGCTTCTGGATCGAAGACCTCGTCTCGGGCGAGCGGGTCTACCACGACAGCATCTTCACAGGGAGGGGATGATCCCATGGTGCAGGAAATCACCGGCCGCCACGTCGCAGCCATGTTCGGGGCCGCCTTCTCGGTCATCATCGGCGTGAACGTTCTTCTCGCGACAAAGGCGATCTCGACCTTCCCCGGTCTCGAGGTGAAGAATTCCTATGTCGCAAGCCAGACCTTCGACGCCGACCGTGCCTCGCAAGAGGCGCTTGGCTGGACGGTGGATGCACGCATCGAGGATGGACGGCTGCGGCTGGCGTTCGCAGACAGGATCCGCGCTATCGAGCCGATCATCACCAAGGCGCTTCTCGGCCGCGCAACGCATGTGAACGAAGACCGGACGCCCGACTTTCGCTTCGATGGCACGGCCTTCGTCGCCGGTGTCCCCGACCTCGGCCCCGGCAAATGGACGCTTCGGCTCGAGGCCGTAGCCACTGACGGCACGGTCTTCCGCAAGCTCCTCCATCTTGAGGTCGCCGGATGACCGTCGCCGCCTGCCCCGCCTGTTCCGGCGCCGCGCCGGTCGCCGAAAGCGTGGCGGCGCGCGGCATGCCCACCCATCACCTCGTCCTGCCGAACATTCACTGCGCAAGCTGTATCCGCACGGTCGAGGACACCCTGCGCGCCCAGCCCGGCATCCGCGACGCAAGGGTGAACCTGACGCTGAAACGCGCTGCCATCACCGCAACGCCGAACGCCGACCCCACGCCCTGGATCACCGCGCTCTCCCGCGCAGGGCACGAGGCCTATGAGTCCGACACTGCACCCGACCGAGACGCCGCCGGACGCGACCTGATCCTTCGCCTTGGCGTGGCGGGCTTCGCGATGATGAACGTGATGCTCCTGTCGGTCGCAGTCTGGTCGGGCGCAGCCGACGCCACGCGAGACCTCTTCCACTGGATCAGCGCCATGATCGCGCTGCCCGCTGCGCTTTTCGCCGCGCAGCCGTTCTTCCGTAATGCCTGGTCCGCGTTGAGAGCCGCGCGTCTCAACATGGACGTGCCGATCTCGCTCGCCATCCTTCTCGCCTGCGGCATGTCTCTTTTCGAGACGATGGAGGGCGGCGACCACGCCTACTTCGACGCCGCGCTCTCGCTGACCTTCTTCCTCCTCGCGGGCCGTGTCCTGGACGCCCGGATGCGCCGAGCCGCGCGCTCGGCCGCCCATGACCTCGCCGCACTCGAGCCATCGCGCGTGACGCGCATCGAGGCTGGCGAGCGGGTGAACCGTCCCCTGACGGACGTTGCCGCGGGGGATACCCTCTGGCTGCCCGCAGGCGCCCGCCTGCCCGTCGACGCCGAGCTTCTGGACGACAGCGCACGGATCGACCGAAGCCTCGTGACCGGCGAAAGCGATCCCGTGACCCGGTTCCGGGGCGCGGGGCTGGTGGCGGGCGATGTGACCCTGACCGGCCCGATCACCGTCCGCGCGACGGCCGTCGGCGAGGACACGACCCTGCGGCGCATGGCCCGCCTCGTCGCGGTCGCCGAGGCGGCGCGCACCCGCTATACCGGCCTCGCAGACCGCGCGGCGGCGATCTATGCGCCCGCCGTTCATCTGATCGCCTTCGCGGCCTTCATCGGGTGGACCTGGGCAACCGGCGATGTCCGGCATGCGCTCAACGTCGCGGTAGCGACCCTCATCATCACCTGCCCCTGCGCGCTGGGCCTCGCCGTCCCTGCCGTGGCGACCGCGGCGACGGGCTCCCTGTTCCGGCGCGGAATGCTTGTCACCTCGGACACGGCGCTGGAACGGCTCGCGGGGATCGACACGGTCGTCTTCGACAAGACCGGCACCCTGACGCGAGCGACACTGACCCCGCCGGAGAGTCTTCCGCGCGAGGCGGAAGGCATCCTCGCTGCGCTCGCGGCGGCCTCGGAGCACCCTCTGTCCCGAAGCCTCGTCACGGCGCTCGCAGGTGTCCGGCCCGCCGCGATCTCCGATGTGCGCGAGGAAGCCGGATTTGGCATCCACGCAATCTGGTCCGGCCGACCCGCCTTCCTGGGACGAGGCGGCGACGGCGAGACGGTGCTGCGCATCGGCTCGAAGGATTGGCCGATGCAACGGAGCGAAAGCCTTCTGCCAGACGCCCGCGCCACGCTCGACGCGCTGCGATCGAAGGGCCTCGATGTCCGCATCCTGACCGGGGACCGCGCCGACAAGGCCGCACGCACCGCCGAGGCGCTCGGCGTCGACACGGTGGAGGCCGAGATGACGCCCGACCGGAAACAGGCCTACGTCGCCGCCCTCCAAGCCGAGGGCCGAAAGGTTCTGATGGTGGGCGACGGGCTGAACGACACCGCAGCCCTCGCCGCCGCCGACGCCTCGATCGCTCCGGGCAGTGCGCTGGAGGCAAGCCGCAACGCCGCGGACGTGATCCTGACCGGAACGGGCCTCTCCCGCATCGGAGACGCGCTGTCCATGGCGAAAGCGTCGCGCAGCCGCATCCTCGAGAACTTCGGGCTCGCGGCCGCCTACAACGCCGTCGCCATCCCCCTGGCCCTCGCCGGTCTCGCCACGCCACTTTGGGCGGCGCTCGCGATGTCGGCGAGCTCGGTCACCGTCATCCTGAATGCCCTTCGCGTGAGGCGCGCATGAACATCCTCGTGATCCTTGTCCCCTGCTCGCTGATCCTGGGTCTGGGCGCTTTGGTGGCCTTCATCTGGACCATCCGGCATGACCAGTACGACGACCCCGACGGCGACGCCTGGCGGATCATCGACCGCGACTAGGCCGCGCGCGACACCGCCTCGGCCGCCGCGCGGATTGCGCGGATGTTGTCGCCGTAGGGCGACGGATCGCCAACCGAACCGCCCTTGAAGACAGCCGATCCCGCGACCAGCACGTCCGCTCCCGCCGCGACGACGAGGGGCGCCGTCCGGGGGTCGACGCCGCCATCGACCTCGATGTGCACCGGGCGGTCCCCGATCATCTGACGCAGGCGACGGACCTTCCCCGTCATGTCGAGGAACTTCTGCCCCCCAAACCCCGGGTTCACTGTCATCACACAGACCATGTCGGCAAGGTCCAGCAAGTGCTCCACGGCCCCGGCCGGCGTGCCGGGGTTCAACGCCACGCCTGCCTTCATCCCAGCGGCCCTGATCGCCTGAAGCGTGCGGTGCGGGTGAGGCCCCGCCTCGATATGCGCGGTCAGGATGTCGGCGCCGGCCTCCGCGAAGGCCTCGATGTAGGGATCGACGGGCGCGATCATCAGGTGGACGTCCATCACGGTGGTGACGTGCTTGCGAAAGGCCTTCACCGCGGGCGGACCGAACGTCAGGTTCGGGACGAAGTGCCCGTCCATCACGTCGACATGGATCCAGTCCGCGCCCTGGTCCTCGACCGCGCGGATCTCGCGCCCGAAGTCGGCGAAGTCGGCGGACAGGATGGACGGCGCGATCTTCACGCGGCGGTCGAAGGTCATCGGTCGCAGGGTCCCCTTGGGCTGGTCGCGCCATTGTCCGTCAAATGCGCTGCCTGCGCAACGCCGCCGGACCGCGACACGGTGGCGTTCAGGTCGCCACGCCCGCGCTTTTGGTGCGCTTGTCGCCATCCCGCTGCGCCAGGGTCGCTGCGGTCACGAGGTGAGAGATCGCGTCGATCAGCTCAGGCCTGTCGCAATCGGCCAAAGCGCGCACAAGCTGACGTCCTCGGTTCGTGGCGAGAAACTCGATCCCCGGAGCCGATCCCGCAGTCGTCGCCTCGCCGAATTCCAGGCGACGCTCCAGTTCCGACATCAGCGCCTGTGCGGAATGGCCGAGAGCCCGGCACAGTCCCATGAGCCGAGGAATGGAGAGCCGGTTCATCCCGGTCTCATAGCCTTCGAGCTGCATCGGTGTGATCCGGGCGGCGCGCGCAAGCTCGACCTGCGTCATGCCGCGCGCCACGCGGTGCATCCGCACCAGCGCACCCAGTTCCCGGTCGATTCCCTTTTCGCTCTGCATCACGAGACAAGCTCTCCGTCCCGCGTGATGACGTATCCCTCAGGCGCCGTTTCGTGGATCCCCGAGATGCGCTCGCACCAGGTCTTGAGAACCATCGCGGTGCTCAGCGACGCCACCTCCGGATGGCGGGCCAGCCGGTCTCGAAGATCCTCGATCATGGTCTGGTCGGCCGCCTCGACCAGAACCCGCATGTCCGTGGACCCCGACGTCGACCAGGCCGAGACAAGCTCGCTCCACCCGGAAATCGAGGCGAAGACCTTGCCGCAGACGTTGCGCCTGAGACGCACGTCGAACATGGCGCGCACGCCGCCGGCACGAGCGGCATGGGTCGGCTCGATCTCGACGGTGAAGCGGCGGATGACGTTTCCGCGCACCAGCTTGTCGACGTGATGGCGCACCGTCGGGCGCGAAAGCCCCACGATTGCCGCAATCTCCGTCAATGATCTACGACTGTTCTCCCGAAGAAGCTCCAGGATCATTCGATCTGTGGGACTCAACCTCATGACGGGCGTTCCTCCTCCCTTGCAACTTATTGGCGTTTTTCTCCGAAACGAAGAGAAAAATCCCTTTTGAAAGGTGAAATCTTCTCCGGAACATTGAATCCTTTACCGAAACGGAAGGAACCAGGGGCTGCGATGACCAAACTTTTCACCAAATCGGAGGTTCGGGAAAGCTTTCCGAACTCCAGCTGGCAAGGCATTCTCTTCGCCGAGTTCGAAGCGACGCTCACCAGCAAGTCACGGCCCTTTCCCTGTGTATTCGGGGTGACCGGCCAGAAGGCGGACCAGCTTCGTTATGCCTTTCTCGACCCGCTGACGCCAGAGACCGTGGCGCCCGTGCTGAAGGACTATTTGGCGAATGCGCGGGATTTCGGGCGCATGACCTCGATGGTCATCTTCGGACGCCCCGGCCCCGTTCAGGCGATCGAAAGCTACCGCGCCCGATTCTGGGACCTTCTGGACGGTCTCGCACGCCTCGACGAGGCCGACCGCCCCGACGGGTTCTCGGAACATCTCGACAGCGACCGCTGGGAGTTCTGCTTCGCCGGCGAGCCGATCTTCGTAGTCTGCAACACGCCAGCCCACGTCCTGCGGCAAAGCCGCCGGTCGACGTCGTTCATGATAACCTTCCAGCCGAGGTGGGTGTTCGACGGCATCACCGACAGCGACGACCCGGCCATGCTGCGGGCCCTGACCGAGGTCCGGCGCCGCCTTGCCGACTTCGACGCGCTCGATCCCGCACCCTTCCTCGGCAGCTTCGGCGCCGAGGGCAACCGCGAGTTCCAGCAGTATTTCCTGGGCGACACGAACGAAACGCCGACCTGCCCGTTTCACGCCCTCGGCGCGGTCAGGACAGACGAACGCAAGGAAGAGAAAGGAAAAGTGGCATGAACCAGCTCGCCCCATTCGACCCGACAGAGACCGACTTCCGCATCTTCTCGATGAATACGGACGTCTCGGACATCTGGCCCCTGATCCAGAAGCTTCTTCCCGATCAGGGTTGCATCGAGGTCCAGCGCGACGTTCCCGGCAAGGAACACGCCTGGCACCAGCACGACTGCGACGAGACCCTCGTGATCCTGCAGGGCCGGGTGCGCTTTTACTGGGACAACGGCGAAAAAAGCTGCGGCCCGGGCACGGTGATCTCGCTTCCGGCGGGCACCCGGCACGGCTCCGTGGCCCTGGAAAGCGGCGCGACCTACCTGATCGCCTTCCAGGCGGCCAGGCTCAGCCATCATGACTGACCTGAAGAAGTCCATCGGTCTGTGGCGCGGCACCAGCATGATGCTCAACATCGTGCTGGGGGCCGGGCTTCTGACGCTGCCCGGTCTCGCCGCGCAAGCGGCGGGCACCGGCGCGCTTTCGATCTGGATCGCCTGCGCCCTTGCGACGCTGCCGCTTCTGGCGGTCTTCGCCATCCTCGGACGGTCCTATCCGGACTCGGGGGGAATCGCGACCTTCCTCCAGCGCGCCTTCGGCGACTTCGGCTATGTCCCCGCGACCTTCCTTCTGTTCGGAGCGGTCTCGGTCGGTCTGCCGTCCATCGCGCTCGCCGGAGGTCACTACGCCGCCTCGGCGTTCGGAGGGTCAGTCTACGCCTACGCCTCGGTCCTGATCCTTGGCGCGATGGCCGCGAACCTGGCGTCGGCCGAGATCGCGGGGCGCATCAACACCGTCATCGCGTCGTCGCTGGTCCTTGTCCTGATCGCGATGGCGGTCGTGGGCTGGATGACCGTCAAGCCGACCCCGGCGGTCCTGGACGGCTTCTTTCAGCCGGCGCTCGACCTCGAAACCTTCGGGTTGGCCTTCATGATGGTCTTCTTCGCCTTCACGGGCTGGGAGGTCGCCTCGACCCTCGGCGGAGAGTTCCGCAATCCCGAACGCGACCTTCCCCTCGCCATCGGCCTGTCGTTCGTCATCGCCGTGGTCCTCTACCTGACGCTCGCCGTCATCGTGGCGGCGGCGGGACCCGAGGCTGCGGTCGAAGCGCCCTTCACCGCCATCCTGGGCCGGGCGCTCGGGGCCGGTGCGTCGCAGGCGGTGGCCCTGATCGCCGTGCTGATGATCTTCGCGAACCTTTCGGCGGCCATCTGGGCCGTGTCACGCATGGTCTACTCCGCCTCGCGTGAGGAGATCCTGCCCGAAAGCCTGTCGCGCCTGAACGGTGGCGTGCCGCTGAACGCGGTGTTGCTGACCGTAGGCGTCCTCCTGACCGTCGTCGGTCTGGTCAGCCTGGGTTTCGCGCATTTGTCGGGACTTCTGGCCAGCGCGGGTCTGAACCTCCTCCTTCTCTACGGAGGTGGAGCGGCGGCGCTGTTCGTCCTCGCGAAGAAGCCGTCGCATCGCGTGCTGGCCGGCATCGCCACCGCACTCGTGGCGCTTCTCATCGCGGGCCGGGGTCTCGGCGCGCTTCAGTATCCGGCGATCCTGATCGTCGCCGGGGCGGCTGTCGCCGTTGTTCGGGGCCGGGGTCCGCGGCAACGCATGTTCGGAAGGAAGCCATCGTGACGAGACGCTTCAAGAAGGAATCCGACGCGACGCTGTCTCTGGTCAGGGCCCGCCTGACGCAGACCATCGCGACGATGAACGACACCGAGATCGCGCTGGTACTGTCCTTCGCCGACCAGGTCGTCGCGTGCTACGACCCTGATGCGATTTCGGACTTCCTGGAATTCCGCAGCGACGCGACGCTCGCCAGCATCCTGCAACTCGCAGCGGCCCTCGACGACGAGGGCCGCGAGCAACTCCTATACTCTGCCGAGGACTTCTTCGATCAAAGGAACCACCGCACAGAAGAATGACCTCGGCGCCGCCGTCCCGGTCCACCCCCCAGCAAGCGATCGGGACGGCGCGTCTTTCGAGGGACGGCGAAGCGGCGGGCGACAAGCCCGCCGCACGTCCCCACACCTCACGGGGCTTCACCCTCCCCGGATTTCGGCGGCGCCTTGGGGCTGAACGCGCAGCGGTCCGGTTTGATGTCGACAAGGGGCGTGCCGTCAAGGCAATCCAGTCCCCGCACGACGACGGTCCCGTTCTCGATCCGAACCAGCCTCACCAGGGACGTCCCGATCGGATTCGGCCTGACGGGAGACCGCAAAGCAAAAGTGCCAACCGTGCGGCCGTCGCTTTTGGGGCTTTGCAGAACGAGGTCGCGTCGGCTTCGGTCGAGCCAGTAAAGCACCTCGATCATCGGATACTCTTCGAGACCCTGAAGCGCGTCGTGCCAGACCGGATCGAGCACCAGCCGGCACTCCGGACCGTCCGGCCGGCCTTGCCGCGGGCAGGCATCGCGGTGAACCCAGGGCGTGCGAATGACGCCGATGAAACGCAGAGCCGCGTCGGATGCCGGCGGAAGCTTCACCGCCCGTTCGTTCCTCCGCAGGTCGGTCGCCGCGCTCTCGCTCGCAGGCACGTCGTTCGCGTCGTGGCTCATCTTTGCTACCTCGGTCGGCACCGCCCTGATACTGACGCGAACCTCCGCCCGAAGCCAGCATGTCAACGCGAGGTCGAGGTCGTGCAGAAGGGATGCCCTCCCTCCCGCAACCGAGCCCGTACAAGCTTGATAAAGGACGCCGCTTGTGGTCCCTGTGCAAGGACGCGCGGACCCACGCCCCGGAGGCCCATGCTAACTTTCGCCACCACAACCCAGGGGACGACACGGGGCGCCGTCGATGATCGATCCTCAGAACCGCTTCATCTTCATACATATCCCGAAGAGCGCCGGACAAAGCATATCCACGGCCCTCCGGCATCACGCCCTGACCCCTCGCCAACGCCTCCTGCAGACCCTCATGCGGCGTCTGCGGAGGAAAACGAAACACGATCGCTACGGACTTTACCGAGGCGGATGGCATGGAACCGCTCGAGAGGTTCGCGAGGCCGTCGGCGCCGAAACCTTCGAAGGCGCCTACAAGTTCGCCTTCGTCCGCAACCCGTGGGACCGGATGCTGTCGCTATACCGCTTCGAGCAGCTGGAACCGAAGCGGTGTCATTACGAAGTGTCGAAGTCGACGGACCTTGAAGGATATCTCCACTACCTCGCATCGGTCGGCTCTCCGACTCAGGAATCCTACCTGGTCGACGACCAGGGCGACCTGCTTGTCGATTACGTCGGACGCTTTGAGACGCTCGAGAACGATTTCGCGCTGGTCTGTGACGAGCTTGGGATGACGGAACGCCTGCCGCACAAGAACAGCTCGGGACGCGGAGACTTTCGGGCGCGCTTTACCCCGAAGGCCGTCGATCTCGTCGCCGAGATGTTCGCCGCCGACATCGACCGTTTCGGCTACCGTTTCGAATGACGGGTTTCCGATAGGCCAGAGCTTCTTCCGGTCGCAATGGAAGAGCAGTTCGGCATACCTCTTCCCGAGAGGTTGACCATCTGCGGTGCGTCCAGGGGCAAATAGGTACTTCGGGTGGGCCAGGAGGCGCGTCGGGGCACGGCTCGATCAGGGGGATGATCAGGCCATGTCGCTTGGTCCTCGGCCTGCAGGCAAGACCGGCGCAGTCTGGCCGTAAGTGCATATTTCGAGACTCAACGCGCTCCGTCTGCAGAAGCGCTGGACGCAACAGAGGTTGGTCGAAAACGGAGTGAAGCTCGCGAACGCACGCCGTCTCGATGCCTTCGCGTCGGCGCTGGGCGTCCGCGGGGAGAGCCTGTTCAACCCCTAGTTTCTTTCTTCGACCAAATATCGGGCCGTGACCCAACACGCCCAGGCGATTGCCGCACCAAGATACCCATCTATCGCATAGTGCCAGCCGAGGTGCACCGACCCGATGAGGATCGCAAGTGCGAACCCCCACATGAGCCAAGCTGCCCATCGTGCGTAAGTCGTCGCGTAGAATGCCATCAGGACAGACGTAGCGACGTGCATTGAGGGCATCGCCGAGATACCTGCAAGTTCACCGTCACCCACGTGCCCGTGCCACAGGCCTTCTTGTACCGAGAGCGCCCAGACCGGCGAAATCTCGTTCATGGCGCGCAGGTGCTGCATGAGCGGCTCGAACTCGGATCCGAGGCCAAGGCGCTCGTAGTAGACCGGTCCGGCAGATGAGAAGACCAGCGCAATGGCGTTGCCTCCCACGGCGAAAGTCAGCAAGAGACCGACAAGGAAAGCTTGGGAAAGCTTGTCGTCGGTTCGTGCGAAGCAGGCGACGAAGGTTACGAAATAGATGACGAAGAACCAGGCGTGATACGCTACGTTCAGCGCCGTCGTGGCGGTCGGTGAGCCGAACAGCCATAGAGACAGGCGATAGGGGTCAACGCCGAAGTGCAACAGCCGGTCGACCCGCATGAACGTATGGTCCCACGCGAACGGTTGGATGACGCTGATCATCTCCTTGAGGTATCCGGACGCGCCCACAAACAAACAGATGAGCACTAGCTTGACTGCACCTCCCAACAGCCGGTGAAAGTCCAGCGCCAGTGACTTGATCGAAGACAGCAGATCATGGATGGGGGCTTCGGATTGATGGACGGCGCCGAGGAGAACCACCTTGCGCACTACCAAAATCCACAGAAACCAGGGGACGCAGAATGCCATGAGGATGGCGAGAAGCTGCCCCATCCCGGGATCAAAACGATAGGCTGAAAAGTTGGCCAGCATCCCGGCCACAGCAGTTTGTACTGCTATCAGCACGGGATATGCTAACGGGATCCCGAAACAGCAGCTTAAGTAATTGACATATTTTGGATACAAGACTTTAGGGGGCATCAGCATCCTTAACTTGTTCGATCTGCTATCGCGCAACTGTGGCCACAATACGACCCGGCGACGGTGGATGTGGCCGGGAGCGTCCCAACTCGTTCTTGAAGCTGAAGACAGCCGCGTTACGGCGTCTCGTACGTCCTGACCCTGCGCTGCAAGTCTCGCTCATTCCGGCACCCTCATCTGACCCGCACGCAATGCAGCGTTTCTGCTCTTCGGAGATGCCCCCCAAATAGATGCCGTAGGTTAACTTGTTCTGTGGGCGGGCGGACCTGTGCCCGACCAGGGACGCGGTGAAATGCTCCGGCACGCCGGTTCGCTCGCACTGGGTGATGAACGACCTCCGAGTGCTTTGGAACTCAGCGCCGGACCGCGACACGCCAGATCCTCGGGGAGCCTGGCGAAGGCCTTGGTGACAAGGCCCTGGCGCGAGAGGAAAAGGGCTACTGAACAGAGGATGCCTGGCTGGGGAGGCAGTCTGGAGCGATCCGGTCTGGGTAAATTCTTTTCCCTGAGAACAGGGAAAAGAACAGGGACGGAGGCAAAAAGACAGTCCTACGCCAGACCCGGGCACTCGGTGGGTATTTGAATGTCGCGACAGAGGCGCTCCCAACTCAGCGACTCTCGAGTCAGCCCTTGAGATTCGCCGACAGGTTTCGGACCCAATTAGCCCGCGTGGACCACTTGATGAATCAATGCGTGGAAACCATGAACAGTCAACGAGAAGAGACAGGCGTGCCAGAAGCATGCCGCAGCATGGCTCGCGTTTTTTTGGTGGTCGAGGCGAAGCGAAGTGGTCGAGAACTGCTGGTGCAGGTGGACTCACCCTCCCAGTATTTATGGTCAGAGGTGTCGCGCTCGATGCCGTAGAAAAAAACGTGGCAGCGGACGTCCTCTCAGCCAGTTCGTACCCTCCTGGGCCTGGCGAAGCTTCTGAGACCTGCGCCCACTTTCGTGGTGGATGGCGCTCCACAACCGACTTGGATGACTCTCCACAACCGATAGCTCCTGGTCCAGCGGCGCCAAACTTTGAGAGGTCGGTCCGCGAACTGTCGGAACGCATGTGGTGATATCCCAAGGCGAGGTGGTCCCAACGTTGTGAGCATCCGGCCATGCCCCCGTAGCCATCCAAACCGTTTGTCACTGGAATCAATGCTTTACAATGTTGACGTGCTTTCCGGCGGGGACTAAGAATCCAACTACAGCGAAGTGCAGGCCGAGGTTTCGGTGCTTCGTTGATTGCGATGGACGGCCCTACGTCGGCATTCCCATCTCGGCCTGGTCGACGCCTCATCGTGCCTTTCGTGAAACGCGAGGAGGCCGATATGGCGACTTCAAAGGCGCATCCTGCGCATCCGACGAACGACTCTAAACGCAATGACCTGCTGCTGGATCTGACCGTAGTTTGGCGATCCACTGCCGAGTTGACTGTCTCAGTCCATCAAGTTCGAAAACCCAGCGGCCGACAAGTTAAGAAGTGCGAGGCTTCTTTTCGGCAATTCGGATTCGTCACTCCCATCCTCATCACAGCGGAGGGCGAGATCGTCGATGGGCACACAAGGGCTGCAGCTGCAAAGAAATCGGGAATGAAAATGGTTCCCTGCATCGTGGTTGATCATCTCGACGAACGAAAGGTTCGCGCCCTCCGCATAGCCGTGAACAAGACCCAGGAGACTGGCACTTGGGACGTAGAGAAATTGGTCCTCGAACTGGCCTATCAGCTCGAGTTCGACACCGACCTAAGGGACCTTGGGTTTGATCCGCCGGAGCTCGAGTGCCTTTTCGAAGTCACTGTCGGCGCGCCGGATGACGCCGATCCGATAGACTCGTCAGACGGGGGCAGCAATGCAGAGAGCGAGGCTATCACCCGTGACGGGGATGTTTGGGGGCTCGGCCGTCATTTCATCGCATGCGGATCGGCGCGCGACCCGGAGCTTATCAAAAATTTGTTCCTAAAGCGTCGAGCCGACATCATTATTTCTGACCCCCCATACAACTTAAAGGTGAATGGACATGTCACAACAGCGACGAAAGGGTTCAAGGAATTCGCGGAGGCATCCGGTGAGATGTCATCGTCGGACTTCGCCGCGTTCCTCGCGGAGTTTCTCACCAATGCAAGTGCGGTCGTTAAACCGGGTGGGCTGCTCTACTGCTTTATGGACTGGCGCCACACCAGAGAGCTCCAGATCGCCCTCGACAAAGTCGGGTTCGATGACGTCAACCTCTGCGTCTGGGTCAAGCCCAATGGTGGTATGGGGTCTTTCTACCGTTCACGCCACGAGCTTGTGTTCGTGGCGAAGAAGCCTGGCGCGCCTCACACCAACAATGTGGAGCTCGGCATCCACGGCCGCAACCGGACGAATGTCTGGGAGTATGCTGGTGCGACCGGTGGTCTAGCTGACGGGGCCGACGACTTTACGGTCCATCCGACTGTAAAGCCGATCCGGCTTGTCGAGGACGCCCTCATTGACGCCTCCGCTGTCGGCGAGACTGTATTCGACCCATTTCTTGGCAGCGGGACTACGCTGCTTGCCGCGGAACGCACCAAACGCCGCTGTATCGGAATCGAGATTTCACCCCACTACGTGGATTCTGCCATCCGGCGCTGGGAGTTGATGACCGGAGTGGAGGCCGTTCATCTGCAGTCTGGTGCGACGTTCCGCGAAAGGGAGCAGGGCCTGCACATTCAGGTCGAAGCTGCGGAGGGCGAGGCACTGCACGAAGGAACCGTGCCCTCGACGCTGCCCCCTGCCCCGGCCGAACCGTCGGAGGGAAGCAAATGAGCGAAGACGAAGACGATTATGGCGTCGGGCGTGGCAGGCCGCCCCAGCACAGCCGGTTCAAGACGGGACAGTCGGGCAACCCGGGCGGCCGTCCCAAAGGTTCGAAGTCCTGGAAATCGGTCATCGAGGCCGAACTCTCAGGTGGCGTGAGCCTCAAGGAACAGGGCGTTGAGTTGAAGGTCACGAAGATGGAGGCCTTCGCGAAAAGGCTCGTTGCTGACGCCCTTGCTGGAAGCCCCCGGGCTCTGGGCGAGCTTCTCCGTCAGATCAATCTCCACCTGGGGGAGGCGTCTACTGCCTCATCCAGGGACCTCCCCGCCACAGAGGACGATGTCCGACTGCTACTGAAATACGCCGAGAAGGCGCTGCAACCACATTCCGCAAAGGAGAGGGACGATGACTGATCCAAAGAAAGCTGACGTCGAGGCCCTCCTGCGGCTTAGCTTCCGGGCCTTTCTTGAAATGGTCTTCAAGACCCTCCATCCAGAGAAAGAGTTTCAAGACAATTGGCACATCGAGGCGATCTGCCTCGCCCTGGAGTGCGTCGCGTCTGGTGACGTTCGCCGCCAGATGATCCACGTACCACCGCGAACGTTGAAGTCGATCATCGTCTCGGTAGCGTGGCCAGCGTTCCTCCTCGGACACGACCCCAGTCTCGAAATTTGGGTCGTGTCCAACAACCTCGATCTCGCAACTGAACTCGCAAACAAATTCCGCAAAGTCGTGGAGACGGACTGGTACAGAGATGCGTTCCCTACCTTGTCTGGAGCGCCGGCCAAGGACAACGAGCGGGTCTTCATAACGGAACAGGGAGGCAAGAGGGAGGCAATCTCGGTCAACGGGGCGGTCATCGGTAAAGGCGCAGATCTCATCATCATGGATGATCCTCTTGACGGATCCCAAGTCGCGTCTCAATCCGTCTGCGGCAAGGTCAATAGCTGGATCGACAACTCGCTTTCCAACCGACTAAACGATCCCGCGAAAAGCCCGATGGTCTTGGTTATGCAGAGGCTCTCGATTCACGACCCTGCGGCCCACCTGGCATCGCAAGAGCATTGGAACCGGCTTTCGCTGCCAGCGATAGCGGAAGAAGACATGCAGGTGCCCATCGGCCAGGGCGAGTTACACGCGTTCGAGCGGGGTGATCTCCTGGACCCGGCGCGACTCCCGAGAGACGTCCTTGCGGTTCAGCGCGCAAAAATGGGGGAGGCCAACTTCCTGGCGCAGTACCAACAGCGGCCGGTCCCCGCCGGCGGGGGTGAGATCGACATCAGCCTGTTCCAGCGGTATGATGTCTTGCCCAAGCCCTTCGACGTGCGTTTCCTTAGCGTCGATGCCGCGTCCGGTTCGCAATCGGGCTCGTACTCGGTCATCCAGGCGTTTCAGATGACCGATGAACGTCTCTATATGATGTGGAGTGTCCGCGGGTACTGGAGCTTCCCTCAACTCGTCAAGCACGTAGTTCAAGCCGAGAAGCACATCGATGCGGACTTCATCGCCATAGAGAAAGCGCATTCAGGACTGGCCCTTTTGGAAACCCTCTGGGATAGATATCCGTTGAATGTGAGACGAAAATTGTTGCAGCCTGTTGTGCCGAAGCTCTCGAAGGAAGACAGGATGGCCAAGGCCATGGTTCTTGTCGCTGATGAGAGAGTGCTTCTTCCAAAGGTCGCGCCTTGGCTAGACGTCTTGTTTCCAGAGTTGACTGAGTTCCCGGGAGGCACACATGACGATCAAGTGGATGCCCTCTCTCAAGGTATTCTGTTCTTCAATCTTCTCCTGAAGAGCCGGTATAATCCGCACCTTGATCGTAACATCAAAGTGCTGACTAGGTGGTAAAGTGATCGTGTGCAACCTTCGGCCAGGTTGGAGCAGCCAATCCCTCACTGGTCATTTTGCAGCGACAAAGGGATGCTGAAGGCTGCGCTCACGTCTGGGCGGAGATCTCAGGGCTGGTCTTGAAATACTGTCAAGGACTCGATTGGGGCTTCTCTAGACGCTAGGACCGACACCGTCGGAACTTCTGAAACCGCCTTGGACGATCTGGCTTTCCAACTTCCGGAATCACCGCCGCCCAATCCGCATCCACGAAGTCGCCGACGTAGAGGTCACCGGCACTGTCCTGCGCTATGCTGTGCGGAGACTGGAACTGGCCTGGGCCAAGCCCGGCGCCCTGCCCCGCGTCCAGCCTCGACAGTACGATAGGGCGCGAGTTCTCCAACGATGCAGTCGGGGCAACGTCGCCACCGAGCACCAGGTTCTTTACCACAGCGAAGGCGTAAGATGGGAGCGTAAGATCTGTGATCTCCTTCACCCCGAACGTATCGGTCAGGAGGAACTCGATCGGATTCGGCGAGAGCTTGGACCGTCGGCATACGAAGCCCAGTATCAGCAGTCCCCCACGCTCCCAGGCGGCAACATAATCAAGCTGCACTGGTTCAGGACGTACGAGGGCAAGACCGACCTGTCGAAGTACGAGGCCGTGGCGCAGAGCTGGGACACAGCGTCCGTCCCAGGCGTGGACAACGACTTTCGGTCTGCACGACGTGGGGTCTAATCAATCACGGGATACATCTGCTCGACGTTCACCGCGCTCAATACGACTATCCCGACCTGCGTCGCGTTGCCCGGGACCTGCGCAAGAAATGGAGACCGGCGCTTATAGTCGTCGAAAAGGCCGGCGTCGGAATTGCGCTGGGCAATGAACTCCTCAGGGACGGACTGAACGACGTCAAAGGCATGGTCGCTACTGGAGACAAGATCCAGCGCATGTCCATCCAGTGTGCGAAGATCGAGGGCGGCCAAGTATGGCTGCCGAAATCTGCTCCGTGGCTCGATGGGTACCTAAAGGAATTGGGGCTGTTCCCTCAAGGAAAGTATTTCGACCAGGTCGACAGCACCTCTCAAATCCTTAAGGCGATCGAGACGAGACCTCCGCAGCTTTGGACGCTAAGTCGCTACAGAAACTAGCGTCGGGTTCTGCTATGCTCAAACCATGGGGAACACCGGACCAAGGTGGCGCATTCGGCGCTGTCATCAGGTCCAGAGAATGTTGGCCCTGAGAGACCGTTCCATGGCTCCTGGACGCCAAGGCCCGCGCTTAGTTCTCCTGAGAGACTATGCCGGACGTATGAACATGCGCTCGCTCTCGCCTGTCTGCCGGTCGTCGGTCCGAATATTGCGGTAGGCGTGCCAGGTGGCGTGGCCAAGCACCGGGAAGACGAGGACCAGCCCGATGAACGCCGTCGCGACCGAAACCAGAAACAGCCCCATGACGGTCGCGCCCCAGGCCAGCATGACCGGCAGGTTCGCCCAGACCATCGCCATGCTGATGCCCATGGCCGAAAGGGCGTCGGCGCGCTCGGTGAGCAGCATCGGCACCGCGAATACACTTATCGCAAAGGCGAAGGCGGCGAACAGGGCGCCGACGACGCTGCCAGTCAGAAGCAGCGCCCAGCCGGTCGGTGTCAGGAACAGCATCGGGATCAGCTCGTCGGTCCCGGGAAAGGCGACCATGCCGAAGAAGAGCGCATAGATCAGGACCGCCGCCCTGAGCCACAGCAGAAACAGCCCCAGAAGCAAAACACCCATGAAGAGCGCCTGGTAGCCGGAGCGCGGCCGCACAAGGATCATGCCCGCCAGACCGACCTCTTCCCCAAGCTCCAGCCTGCGGCTCTTCTCATAGAGACCGTTCGCGATCAGAGGGCCTATGACCATGAACCCTGCAAGGGCCGGAAACAGAGCGTATTCGTAGCGGAACTGGAACAGTCCCCACACCACGAGGATCGAGAGCGCGAAGACGCCGGCGCCGTAGAGCAGGCTGGGGAGCGGGTTGGTCCAGAGGTCGGACCAGCCCGCGCGCAGCCAGTCGAAGGCGGTGCGCCACGGCAGGTTGCGTGCCCGCAGGTTTTGGCGTGGCAGCGGCGGGACAACCTTGGGGATCACGCCCGCGGCGTGGGGGTTGTCGGGAGGTGGAGGATCGGTACGGTCGCTCAACATGACGGCTTCGCCGGGCGGAGCGCGGCGCCTTTTCGTTGGGAAAGATCAAGAACGCAATCGGGCTGGGAACCGATGGCGACGGTGACGAGATGGGCGTTGGCGGCGACAAAGCCGATTACGAGCAGAGCAATGGAGGCCAGCGCGTATAGTCGCGTACGGATCATCTACCAGCCTCCTCTCCGAGGTCCTGGATGTAGAGGGTCAGCATCATGCGCTCGGCCGTCGTTAGCCGCCCCTCCCACGCCGGCATCCAGCCCTGCCGGCCGTTGTGGATTGTCTCGAACATCACCGCGTCGTCGCCCCCGTAGACCCAGGCGTCATCGGTCAGGTTGGGGGCGCCGAGGTCGCGGTTTCCGGCAGCGTCCTCGCCGTGACAGCTGGCGCAGTTTTCCGCGAACAGGATCTCCCCTTCGGCCAGACGCTCCTGCGTGGCCACCGTCTCGAGGCCCGAGAGAGACTGGACATAGTCGACCACAATACGAACCTGCGGTCGGGTGAGGATGTCGGTCTCGCCAAAGGCAGGCATCTGGGCCCAGCGGCTGTCGGGGTGCGGCGCGTTGATACCGACCCTCAGCGTCTCCATGATCGCCTCCGCCTCTCCGCCCCAAAGCCAGGCATTGTCGACGAGGCTGGGAAAGCCCGGACCACCGGCGGCGTCCGCTCCGTGGCACCCCGCACAGTTATCGCCAAAGAGCGAGGGCGCGGTTCGCGCCACATGAGACATCAGGGCGGCATCCTGCCGGACCTCCTCAGCCGGCAGCGTTGCGAGCGCCGTCGTCCAGTCCGTCCGGACGGCATAGGCTGCCGCCACCTGCCGCTCGACCCGCTCCTGGTCGTCATAGCCGAGAAGGCCCCTTGTGTAAGTCGTGACCAACGGCCAGGCAGGCATCAGCACCCAGTAGATTAGCGCCCAGACGTGAGTGATGCCGACCGCCCACCAAATCACCCGCGGCACGCGGGTGTTTAATTCCGTGATGCCGTTCCATTCGTGGCCGGTTGTCTCGTGGCCGGTGAGGGGATCGCGTTCTCTTACCGACATGGCCCGTCCTCGTCGTCGAGCAGGCTCTTTGCGGCCTTGTCGAAGCGTTTGCCCAGGCTCGGCCAGAAGGCGTAGGCGGTGATCCCCACCGAGAGAACGATCAGGTAGATCAAGCCGAAGGACTTGGCGAAGGTGGAAGTCGCCTCGTAAGTCAGGTCCATGTCAGTCTCCTCTCGGCGGTTGGGTCTCGGCGGGGAGGTCGGTGAGGCCGCCCAGGATCTGCAGGTAGGCGACCAGCGCGTCCATCTCGGTCAGGCGCTCCCGCCTGCCGTCGAAGAGGCGGATATTGGTCTCCTCGCCATAGCGTTCTGCCACGCCGTCGGCCGGTTCGGTATCGGGAACGGCTTGGCCGCCTGCGTCGACGGCGGCGTTCGCGATCTGGTCGTCGGTGTACGGCACGCCGACGGTGCGCAAGGCGGCCAGCCGGCCCGGCAGGCTCTCGGTTTCGAGGGGTGCCGCGAGGAGGAATGCATATTGCGGCATCACCGATTCCGGCACCAGCGCCCTTGGGTCGACCAGGTGACGCACCTGCCAGTCGTCTGAGTACTTCTCTCCCACGCGCGCCAGATCGGGTCCTGTCCGTTTCGACCCCCACAGCATCGGGTGGTCGTACTGGCTTTCGACCGCCAGAGAATAAGGGCCGTAGCGGTCGACCTCGTCCTGCAGCGTGCGGATCATCTGGCTGTGGCAGAGATAGCAACCCTCGCGGATGTAGATGTCGCGGCCGGCCTGCTCGAGCGGGGTATAGAGCCGCATGTCGGGGGCGGACTCAACCGTCTCGTCGATGGTGAAGAGCGGCGCTATCTCGATGAAGCCACCCACGCTTGCGGCGAGGATGATCCCCGCCGTCAGCGCCATGGAATGGCGCTCGGCGCGGTAGTGCGCCTTCGCGTGGACTTCGAAAAAGCGAGCAAAGGGTTTGAGGAGCATCCTGAACATGGCGCTACTCCGCCGCCGGAACCGCAGGCTCGTTCGCCTCCGATCCCGTCGGATAGTCGATCTGCGGCGCCTGGTGCCCCGCGACCCGGATCGTCATGTAAACGTTGTAGGCGCCGATCACCGCACCCGCGAGGAACAGCGCCCCTCCGATCACCCGCGCGATGTAATAGGGACGCATCGCCACCAGCGTTTCGGTGAAGGAATAGGCGAGCGTCCCGCTCTCGGTGTAGGTGCGCCACATCAGGCCCTGCGTGATGCCGCTATTCCACATTGCGAAGACGTAGATGACGGTCCCTGCGAGGGCGAGCCAGAAGTGCGATTCGACGAGCTTCCAGCTGTACATCGCCTCTTTGCGCCACAGAAGCGGCACCACGGCGTAGATCGAGCCGAAGGAGATCAAAGCGACCCAGCCCATCGCCCCCGCGTGGACATGCCCCACGGTCCAGTCGGTGTAGTGCGACAGTGAGTTGACCGCCCGCACCGCCATGAACGACCCCTCGAAGGTCGACAAGCCGTAGAACACCGCCGCCAGCATCATGAAGCGCAGCGTGGCGTCATCGCGCACCTTGTGCCACGCGCCGTTCAGCGTCATCAGCGCGTTGCCGGCGGAGGCCCAGGACGGCACCAGCAGCATCACGGAGAAGGTCATGCCCAGCGTCTGCACCCACTGCGGAAGGGCGGTGTAATGCAGGTGGTGCGACCCCGCCCAGATGTAGAAGAAGACGATGCCCCAGAACGACAGGATCGACAGCCGGTAGGAATAAATCGGCCGCTCGGCCCGTTTCGGCAGAAAGTAGTAGAGCATTCCCAAGAAGCCCGCGGTCAGGAAGAAGGCCACGGCGTTGTGGCCGTACCACCATTGCGTCATTGCGTCCTGAACCCCGGCGAAGGCGGAGTAGCTCTTGGCCGCGCCGAAGGACGCTGGAACGGCCAGGTTGTTGACGATGTGCAGCATCGCCACAACCAGGATGAAGGCGAGATAATACCAGTTGGCGACGTAGATATGCGGCTCGTTCCGCCGCGCCAGCGTCCGCATATAGAGCACGAAGTAGACGACCCAGACGATCACTAGCCAGATGTCGGCATACCACTCCGGCTCCGCGTATTCCTTCGACTGGGTGACCCCCATCAGGTAGCCGGAGGCGGCGACGAGGCAGAAGAGGTTGAAGCCAAGAAGCACGAACCAGGGCGAGAGGTGCCCCGCCAGACGGGCGCGGCTGGTGCGCTGCATGACGTGAAACGAGGTCGCGATCAGGGCGTTGCCGCCGAAGCCGAAGATCACGCCGGAGGTATGGACCGGCCGCAGTCGGCCGAAGCTCGACCAAGGGGCGTCGAAGCGAAGCTCCGGCCACGCGAGCTGCGCGGCGACCCAGACCCCCATCCCCATGCCCACGACCGCCCAGAACAGCGCCAGCAGGATCCCGACCTTCGTCGGATCGTCGTAGTAACTCGCGAGGCGATCTTCGGTCGGCTCGGGCGCATCGAGAGCCCGGAGGGCGATCAGGAGCACTCCTCCTGCGAACACCAGCGTGATCCAACCGTGCACACCCATCGGATCACCGCGCCCGGCGGCGGCAAGGATGAGGCCGGCTAAGGCCACCAGCCCCGAAAGGATCAGGGCACCCTGTCGTTCGGTCGCCATCAAGCGCGTCATCATGGGGCGGTCTCCTTCTGCGGGGGCAGCGGCGCGTCGCCGTTATCGTGCAGGATGCGCTCGGCGTCGCCTTCGAGATCCTCGTACTGGTGGCTCCGCAGGCTCCAGAAGAAGGCGCCCAGCCCCACCGCACCCATCGCCAGCGTCACCGGTATGAGCAGGTAGAGAACCGTCATGCGAGCGCCTCACCGAGCAGCGATTCCGGTGCCGTGGCCGGCGCCGTCCGACGCCTGCTCAAGCGCAGTGAGTTGGCCACTACCGCCACCGAGGAGGCGGACATCGCGATGGCAGCGATCAGCGGCGTGACGAGGCCCGCCACCGCGAGCGGCACGGCGACGCAGTTGTAGAGGATCGCCAGGCCGAAGTTCTGCCGGACGATGCGGCCCGTGCGACGGGCGACGCTTAGAGCCAGTGGGACCGCCCGCAGGTCATCCCGCAGGAATACCAGGTCGGCGGCCGCGCGGCCGGCCTCCGACGCAGAGGCCGGCGACATCGAGACATGCGCGGTCGCGAGGGCGGCAGTATCGTTCATTCCGTCACCGACCATCAGCGCGCGGACGCCCCGCTTGCGCAAGGCTTCAAGCCGCGCGACCTTGTCTGCTGGGCTCATCTCCGAGAGGGTCTCTTCGACCTCGAGCCTGCCGGCAACGCGCGCCACCACCGCCGCCGCATCTCCGGAGAGGATTTCTGACGGCAGTCTCATCCGGGCGAGGTCTTCCACCGCCTCCGCTGCGCCATCGCGCAGTCGCTCTTCCAGCGGAAACCGCAGCATGCATCCGCCCTCGAAAGCGAAGGCAGGACCATCGCCTTCGGCTCGGTCCGAGGCGATCTCGGCGACCCAGGAAGCCCTGCCAAGCCGCGCCCGGCGTCCACCGATCACCGCCGCGACGCCGAAGCCCGGCAGTTCCGTGACCGCCTCCAGGGGCTCAACCGCACCCTCGAAGCGGGATGCGATGCAGCGCGCCGCTGGATGTGCCGACCGGCTGGCAAGCGCAGCAACCGCCGTCCTGGAGGCTTCATCCAGTTCGGGCAGGGAGACGAGACCTGGGATGCCGGTCGTCAGCGTGCCAGTCTTGTCCCAGACGACACGGTCGGCATTCGCCAGTCGCTCAAGGGCGGAGCCGTCCTTCATCAGGATGCCGTCCGCCATCAGGCGACCGGCCGCCACCACATGCGCCACCGGAACCGCAAGCGCCAGCGCGCAGGGGCAGGTGACGATGAGCACGCTGATCGCGACGAAAGCCGACCGCTGCCAGTCGTCGGTCGCCATCATCCAGCCGGCGAAGGTAACGAGCGCCAGCAGGTGGATCAGCGGCGCGTAGAGCCGGGCTGCCCGGTCGGCGATCCGTACATAGCGTCCGCGCCCCGCCTCGGCTGTAGTCAGCATTTGCATCATCCGCGCCAGAAAGCTTTCTCTGACGGGACGCAAGGCGACCGCATCCAGCGGACCGGTCAGGTTCAGTGCGCCGGCCTCGACTTCATCGCCGACGCCGACGGAGACCGGGCACGCTTCCCCCGTCACCAGCGCCCTGTCGAGGTCCGTTGCTCCGGCAACGATCCTCACGTCGACTGGTATGCGCTCTCCCGCCGCGATTCTCAGCCGCATCCCGGGAACGACCTGATCCACGGCGATCTCGCGCAGATCGCCCGCCGGGCCGACCTCAACAGCGCCGCGGACGGCGAGCCGCGCGAGCCCGGTCATCGCGCTGCGGGCGCGATCCCGCATGCGGTAATCCAGATAGCGGCCGATCAGCAGGAAGAACGTCAGTGTCACGGCGGCGTCAAAGAAGACCTCTTCGCCACCGCGGGAGGTCTCGAACAGGCTGAGGGCCATTGCCAACGCGATCGCCAGGGCAATGGGAACGTCCATGTTCATGCGACCGTTGCGCACAGCACCCCAGGCCGAGATGAAGAAGAACCGCGCCGCATAGGCCACGATCGGAACCGAGATCAAGGCGGAGATCAGGTGGAAGGTGTCCCTCGTCGTGCCAGTCGCTCCGGACCAGACCGCCACCGAAAGCAACATGACGTTCATCGCGCCGAATCCGGCGACGGCGACGGCGCGCAGCAGGGCTTGGGCGGTCCGATCCCCGCTTTCCAGTGAGAGATCGGCCGCATCGATCAGCGTCGCGGGATGGCCAATGCGCTCCAACTCGGAGAGGATCCCTTTGAGACTGGTCGATCCGTGCGCGGGCCTGACGCTTATCCTGCGCAGCGTCAGATTGACACGCGCTTCTTCTACATCGGCGCGTGCAGCAAGGGCGCGCTCGATCGCCGCCATGCAGCCGCTGCACCGGATGCTCGGCGCTGACAGGGTGATGGTCTCAGAACCCGTCGAACTGATCGCAGCTGATACCGGCAAAGAACCCCCTCGCAGTCTATCAAGCTTCGGTTTGCCACCGTGCCCCTTCATGATCGCACAGTAAGCGCACCCCGATTTAGCCGATGATGTCCCGCGCGACGAGGCGGATGCAACCCGTACTTCCCAATCTAGGTGCCGGCGTTATCTCGGCCGCCATCTTTCCAGCGGCTGGAGAGACACGAATGCGCGAAGAAGATCCGGCGTCTGACTCCGTGTTCAGTCCCAAGGATCCCAGCTGAAGCTCTTTGATGACGGCTGCGTATGAGCTGGCTGCGCGCGGCTCATTAGTTAGAATGTGACGGCGGACATTTGCTTGGAGGCTCGGTGATCCGATCAACAGCTTCCTCTGGATGACCGAGGTTCTTTGCCGCTGCCCTCAAAGGGGAACCCCTTCGCATCCCCGACGCGGTCGCGTCGCCGGCAAGTCCTGTGAGAGTCTCTCCGGACGCACCGATCTGCCCTCGATCGACCAGATCAACATCGGCTTCGAGCCGCAGGGTCACGAGGGCTTCCCGGTGCCGCACTACGACGTGCATATCTACTTCATCCCTGCAGCCGAGGTTGCCGCGATAAATTAGGGTTCTGGCTTGAGACGCCTGCGAGCGAGGTACGCTTCGGTCCGGAGCAGATGCGGTAGCGTTCTTTCCGCTTCGTTCCTGGTCCTCCGGTCAGAGCAGGTAAAGCAGGCGTGGGCAATCGAACCGGCGTCGCTCTGACCACCAGCTCGCGGCGGACGGCCCGGCAACTGCGTCAGCCATCGCCAGCCGGGGCCGCGATCCCGGCGAACCGTTGGCGCTAGCGTGCCGGTGTCACGCCGACCATCCGCCTGAAGAGGCGGCGGAGCTCGGATCCCCCTAGCCGACTTCAAAAGCGATGGCATCTACCGGCGACTTCTCCGTTTCCAGGAGCTGCTTGGACTCTTCGATCCTGAGCGTCTGCACGTAGTCGATCGGAGCGTATCCGGTCGCCGCACGGAAACGGCGGGCGAACGTTCGAGATGACAGTCCGGAACGGCGCGCCATGAGTGCTACAGGATTCTAGGAGTGGTAGTTGTCGGCGATCCAGCTCTGAACCTCTGCGGTCACCGCGTCGTCGTGGCGCTGCGGCCTCCGCGCCCCGGCAAACGGGAGCTGTCCCTCGCTGTGGTCTCCGAGGAGAAAGATCATGGCCGCACGAACCGCCTCGGTCCCGCTGGAAAAGCGCGCGACGAGGTGAAGGGCAAGGTCCGCCCAGGCCGAGGCACCTCCGCTTGTTAAGATCCGACCGCCCTCGCCGGCGGCCGGGCAATCTGTCGTCTCCAGAACTGTTCGTAGTGGCAATGCCCCGCCACCAAGCCGGCGGCGGGGCGATCTCGGTCACTTCTTGCCGGAGCCCTTCTTGCCGGAACCCGACTTCTTGTCGTCCTTGTCGTCTTTGCTGTTCGCCATCGTCTGTCTCCTAGACCGTTCTGTTGCGGCTCAAAAGAAACCGTCTGCATAGGCGGCAGGTTCCCGGCGGAAACAGGACTCAGCCGAGTGATCCACGCCAATCAGTTCGGCGCCTTCGAAATCTCTACCTCACGACGCGGGCCCGCTATTTACGTTGTTCTCCTGAGCGCAAGAAGAGCGATGAGGGAGGCCACTCCGATCCCGGCCGTGAGCCAGATCGCGTGCAGGCCCCAAGCCGTCAGCGCTGCCCCGAAGACCAAGGGCGCCGCCGCCTGCAGGATACGCGCCGGAGCGTTGAGCCAGCCGAGCCGCCGTCCGTAGCCGGCCGCACCGAACAGGGCTAAGGGCAGCGTGCCCTTCGCGATTGTGAGAATGCCGTTACCGGGCCCGTGCAGAACTGCAAAGGCGTAAGCAGCGGGTGCCCCGAAGATCACCAGCGCTACCGCTGCCATGGGATGTGCCACTGCGGCCGCGCGCGCCGAGATCAGTGGATGGAACCGGCGCAGCAGGCCAAACTCCAGAACCCTTGCAGCGACCTGTGCCGGGCCGATGAGTCGTCGAGCAACGAGACGACCTCCAGTCACGCATCGTCCTCGTCCGACGGCCCCAAGAAGTCGCGGTGATAGGGACTGCGAGCAAAGGCGAAGGCTGAACCAGTTGAGGTCGCGGCAGGGGGTATTTCGGCCGCGACCGAGCCGACGAGTGAAGTGCTCCTAAGGGAACAGCAGGTCCGGGCCCAAGAACGAAAAGCGATCAAGTAAACCTCCGGGCTGGGGCATCGCAATCTTACGACCTTGAACACCTCGTAATGACCTCTAGCTTGGTGGCAATGACAGTTATGACATGCAGACCCGCGTCTCTTTCTCGCCCGAGGATGCGGAGGTCGTCACAGATCGTGCAATTGGATCGAGCGCCCGCATGTTCTCTATTTCAACGCGAGTTGATGTCGACGACCTGCTCGCGGTCTGGGAGGAGATCCTGGGCAGCAGCGGGTATTCTGTCACGCAGGGCGCTGATGACCTTCTCGAGCGGTCGATTGAGTTCTCCGGCCCCGGAATTTTAAATGCCAAGATTATCGTGGCCCCCACGACAAGTGACGGTCCGGGTCTTGTTGAATTCGACGCTGAAATAGTCGAGCCGGGCCGCTTAGCTGGAGGAGGTGAAAGCCTGCCGGAGGCCTTCCCGACAGGCTTAGAACCGAGCGGCTCGCATGCAAAAAGCCTATTCGACGGGCACGGGCGCAGACGGCGCGACAAACGTCTCAGGCGCCGTGGCCCCCTGCTCATTCGTCACGGCTGCTGCTGGTACTGTGTCACCAGCATCAGGCGCTCCCCCGGACATTGCGAGGAGCACGATCAGGCCCAGGATGGCGAGCATAATCCCGGCAATCCACCATCCCGCACCGCCCGCGTCACCGCGCGTGCCGAGCTCATGAGGAAGAACGCCGGGGTACTTGTACGGGTCGACGCGATGCGGATCGGTCCGATGGCCGTCACCAGTTGGATATACCATCTCAACCTCCTTTCACGGTTGAATATCGAAGGAACGAACCGAAGAAGGCGAGGTTCCGGAGACCGCGTCACATGGGCACGATCTGGCCGAGCTGGCCCATTCCAGACAGGATGATGCGCAGTATGACGCCTCCACAGGCAGAGCGGACTGCCGGTCGCGCTCTGCGAACGCGCGCAGGGTCCTTCATCCTAAGTTGTCGCGGACTTCACGTCTCTCGCTGAGAAGACAGTGGACCAAGCGGCTCAAACGACGAAAGCAGTCTGAACAGCCGCGAACTTAGAAGGCGGGGCGGTCTTCTTTGGCAGCCTCGCCTTCACAATGGGACCCTGTTGCTCTTGGCGCGCTCAGGCCCACAGAGACGTGCTCCTTCGCGTGCCCCCGTTCACAGCTCAAGACCAAGTACGCTCGCCACGGCACCGACTATCGCCGCGGCAGCCGCGAGCCACGTAAGCCGGTCATTGGTCCGTGATCGACGGCGAGCATGTGCGTCGTGCGCCACCAACCAGCGCTCTACGAATGCTGGGGAAGCACTCACCACTCTGCCTCCAGTCTCCGTCTCCACGATCGAGACAGGTTTGAAGTACGAGGCGGCTAGCTTTGCCCTGACCACGTCGGGGCCCAGAGCGTTCAGTCGCTTGACGAGATCGGCACTCTCCGCCTCGGTGGCAGTTTGGGTTCGAAATTCGTCGGTCTGTGAAAACGGCCGTTGATTCATGTCTTCCTCACGATTTCTCGCTAAACATCGATGGCAATCCTGACCGCGACGAGACCGCCAGGCGGCCTCGTCGCAAGCTCAACCAGTCAGTCGTTGTCGCCGCCCTGGTTCCGGCCGCCGGAGTTGCCCGGATCGCCTTCCTCCGCGCCGTTGCCGCGACCGGCATCGGTATGCGTCCCGGACTGGCTGCCTCCACTGGAGCCACTGCCCTGGCCATTCCCTTGACCGCCGTTCCCGTTGCCATTCCCTTGGCCACCACTCCCGTTCCCGGACGACTGTTCGTCTTCGGGTTCACCGGGCTGTTGGTTTCCGGGTTCTTCCGTCGGACTGCCGGACTCATCGCCACCCGTGCCACCGTCCTCGCCTCCACCCGGGTTGCTCTCCGGTTCCTGCTGCGACGGCGGGGGTGTTTCGGACTGATCCGGTGTCTCATTGTCCGGCGTCTCAGTCTCACCAGGGAGATCGGACAGCCCGCCAGACGTGGGCGGGGTCTGGAACTGGGGCTGCTCAGGGCCCGCTGCCAGACGGTCACGCGCCCGCTCTCCCTCGTCCCGCATCAAGGCCTTCGCGGAACCCGAGGAGTTCTTCTCCAGAATGACCACGCGTCGATTGAGGCGTTCTGCCTGGTCGACGACTACAACAGGAGAGAGCTCGCCGAATGACGCGGTCGGAACCAGCCGGTCGCGAGGGACACCTTTCGAGACCAGATAGGTCACAACGCTCAGGGCTCGGCGCATGCCGAGGTCGTGGTTGTAGTCGGGCGATCCAACCTTGTCGGCGTGTCCGACGATGACGTAGTCAGATCTGGCGTTCTTAATCATGCGCGCCGCCTCGGCATCAAGCAGCAACTGCGCCTGAGAGTTGAGTTGGACGCCGTCAAAGGAGAAGTAGACAGTGGCAACGCCCATTCTCTGGCGAGCCTCGACACCGACCGGAAGTGGTTCCGACCGGGTCAACTGCTCGGGAGAGCGACTGTCCGAACAGGCAGCCAGAGCGGCGGAAAGGATGAACATCGTTCCTAGGGAGATTTTACTCATTACAGTCCTCGAACATTTTACTGATTACTGGGTTTGCTGGGTGACGCGCCTACGATCAGCAGGATCGTAGTAACTCGTGCCTTTGCATCGCCTTCGTTCAGAAGGCGTAGGGCAACCTGCCGAGCGGCCGGCATTGCGTATCGTTCTGCTTCGGCTCTTCTGGCCGCAGGCACGATGGGTTTTTGCTGGAAGTTCGTTCCCCGATCTGCGTGAACGACGTCAGATGCTGGCTCGATCCGCTCCGGCCAAAACAAAAGAGGCGCACAAGGGCGGAGAAAGCACTGAGGACGGAATCGGGGATTCGGTGCGAATTGCTCGCCATACCTGTCTCACTCGTTACTGCTCCACCAACATGGCAAGGAGCTGACAAAAAAAACTACACGTGAGGCAAGTGCTCCTTCAACTGGGCGAAACTGTGACTCGCGGCGAGAGATTTTGATGGCCAATTGTGCAGACGATCATCAGCCTGAGCAGGCGAGACCTAGGACCAATAGATTCCGGGAGTGGTTTCTTCAGTCAGCGTTCGAACCAGTTCCGCAGTCGCTCCTTAAAGCCGGGTGGCCTTCCAATTGAATTCCGCCCCGGTTGCAGAATCATCCCCACCTCAGTCACGTGACGCCCTTCGTCGACGGCACGAACAACCAGCGCAATGGGACCTAGCGTCAGGCGATCCCCGACAACCGGCTGGTCGTGGAACGCCTTCTGGAGAAGATCGCCGAGCGTTCGGTCCCTTTCTCCGGAAGCGTTCAAGGCATACTCGTCGGAGAGCTGTCCGACCGTCGTATCAGGGTTCAATGGGAAGTGCCCGATCACATCGGGGTCGTCCGCGCCTCCGGGTCTCGTGTAGACCCGATCGAGCAACGGCAACTGGTCCGGCGTTCCAAAAAGGTAGACACGGTCTCCCGCCTCCAAGGGCCCGGCGTTGTGGATGGATAGCGCCTTGCCGCCGCGAATTATGAGCAATGGCCGCGCCCAGCGCGGCACCCGCTCGCCGGCGGCGATGCTGCTTTCGGGATGGATGCGGTAGCCCACCAGTTCGAGTTCGGTCTTTCCCGGCAGATCAAGCTCGACACGGTCGACCCGCCCCGGTTCCGGCGGCACCAGAAGCCGCAACGCGCGTGCAGCAAAAGAGATGGTCCAGCCCTGAATGAGGAGCGAGCTCAGCACCATCATGAAGACAATGTTGAAATATAGCCCTCCGCCGGGAACCCCGCCGAGCGTCGGCAAGATCGAGAGGAGGATCGAGACGGCGCCTCTCAGTCCGACCCAACCGACGAAGGCGACCTCGCGTGACGTGAAGCCGAAGGGCAGCAGGCAAATCCATACGGCCAGAGGACGCGCGACGAAGATCAGACCTGCTGCCAGCGCCAGCGCCGGGAGGGTCAGGCCCTCGAATGTCGACGGTGTTGCCAGGAGGCCGAGTGTCAGGAACATCCCGATCTGCGCGAGCCAGGACATCCCGACCTGGAACCGACGGATTCGGTGCGCGAACCTGATCCGGCTGTTGCCGGCAACGAGACCCGCGACATAGGCCGCCAGGAAACCGCTCCCTCCCAACAGCCCTGCTGCGGCGAAGACGACGAGGCCTGCGGCGAGCGCAGTGATCGGATAGAGGGCCGGGTCAACGTCCTCCAATCGGTTCATCAGGCGGGTAATGAGGAATCCGCCAACGATCCCGAGAACAATCCCAAGACCTATCTGCAAGACGAAGTCGACCAGAAGCTGCACGCCCATCTCGGCGCCGCTTTCACCCGAGGCGGCGGCGAACTCAACAAGCGTGGCCGTCAGGAAGATGGCCATGGGATCGTTGGCGCCGGATTCGATCTCCAGCGTGGACTTCACCCTTTCGCGGATGGTGATGCCGCCCACTCTCATGAGGAAGAACACGGCCGCGGCGTCCGTCGAAGCGACGATGGCGCCGAGCATCATCGACTCGATCCAGGGAAGTCCCAGCAGGTAGTGCGCGCAAACTCCCATGAACACCGTGGTGAGGATAACGCCGAGTGTCGCCAGGGTGAGCGCGGCCGGCGCGGCGACGCGGTAGCTCCGAATGGGCGTCGCGAACCCGCTGTCGAACAGAATGATGGCAAGAGCCACCGAACCTATGAAGTATGCAGCCCCGGCTCCGTCGAACCTGATCCCGAGGAGACCGTCTTCTCCCGCCAATAGACCAATTCCGAGGAACACCAGTAGGAGGGGCGCTCCGAGGCGCTGTGAGACGAGACTCGTGATCCCGCTCACGGCGACAAGGCCGGCGCCAATGAGAACAGCGATGTTGATCGCATCGAACATGCGCGCCAGTCCTGCGGAGAACGGCTTCGGAAGACCAAAGTTTGCTAGCCGGTGGAGCGCTTCTCTGCAAGCACCAGGTACGTGGCCGGCACGCGAGGCAGCGAAGATGGCTGTTGCGAAACCTCACTGCCCAGCGCCACATGAGCGGTGGCGTCGCGACCTGTAGGATCCACTATGACACTAGACAGCCTTGTGTTCGCTTTGCGCGATACTGACGTGATGCTTCCCCTGCTGTGCAGTGTGGTGTCCGGCGCCCTGATAGGTGCAGAACGTGAGTTTCTCGGCAAAGCGGCAGGACTGCGAACCCACACCCTGGTCTGCTTCGCTTCCGCACTCGTGACGTTGCTGGGGCTGAGAATGGCGGAATGGACTGCGATTTTCCCGGAGGGCACTCAGATCGTCTCTGACATGGCGCGCATGCCGCATGCAATTTTGACAGGCATTGGCTTCTTGGGAGCGGGTGTCATCTTTCGCTCGAGGCTCACGGTCCAGGGGCTGACAACGGCTGCCTCACTTTGGCTGACCGCTTCATTAGGTATCGTATACGGCGCAGGTCTCTTAGAACTGGCGATAATCGGGACGGCGATTGCGTTGCTCGTTCTGATCCTCCTGCGCATCCTACCTGATATCGCACCACCGCAACCTGTGATCAGGTTGGAAATCGCGGTGAATGCAGACAGCAGCTTTGACGGCGCTCAGCTTGTGGCTTCGCTCGCAGCGAACCGTCTACGAGCGGGATCCCCCTCGATCAAGCAGGACAGGGCCAGCGGATTGCGGCGTTACACAATTTTAGCGTTCTCCCATGACGTGGGCATCGATTGTGAAGCCCTCGCTCGTGAGATGCAGGACAATCCCGTCGTCCAAGAGTTGTCAATTACGCCTTTGTCGAATGAGGACAGCTGATTATCTCCGCAGGGAGATTAGAGTATCTCGGCGACACCAACATTGCCGGCAGGTGGACGAACTGCATGGCGCCTCGCTCGAGTTCATGGCAGCAATTGGCTCAGTGCAAAGTCGCCGTGGAGATGAGCCTTGAATGCGATGATAGTGCTTGATTTCGTCGGCGTCGGACTCTTTGCCGCGACTGGCGCTCTGTCCGCGTCCCGAAAGCAACTCGACATCATCGGCTTCGTGTTTCTGGCCGCGGTGGCCGGTGTTGGCGGCGGAACAATTCGGGACCTCATCCTAGGCGTAGGGATATTCTGGGTCCTTGAGCCGGTCTACATCGTCGTCTGCGGCGGCACGGCTGCTGTGATTTACTTCACCGCGCATCTTCTGGAATCACGCTACCGCTGGCTTCTTTGGCTCGATGCCGTTGCACTGGCAGCCTACTGCGTATTTGGCGCCTACAAAGGACTGCTTGTCACCGGCTCGCCCGTCGTCGCCGTCGTCGTGGGCACGCTCACGGGCACGCTTGGCGGGATCCTCCGCGATGCGCTTGCAAACGAGCCGTCCATCCTTCTCCGGCGGGAGATCTATGTGACAGCCGCGCTGCTGGGTGCACTTGCTTTTGTCCTGTCGGATGCCATAGGGCTGCCGCAGCCTTTCTCTGCCTGTGCCGGTTTCGTTGTGGCGATCGTGATCCGCGGCAGCGCACTCGCCCTCGGTTTGCCTCTGCCGACCTACCGATCGCGTCCCGGCCGTGAACACGGCGCGATACGCTGAAGCAGGTTCCGCATGTTCACACCGGGCAGGTCGCCTCGCGCCGGCATCACCCCTATTCGTTCAGGACATCCGCAATCGTGGGATCTTGCAGTGGTTTCCATGAGGATCTCGCCGCGCAGATTATGTGGTTTCACTAATTCGGCAGCCACACGACGGCGTCCTGCCGGCCCCTTCTGTCGCGATGTGCAATTCCTTGTCTAGTGTCCCGACGTGTCCGCAGGCAGACCATCAAGCGATGCGAAAATCTCCGGCTGCTCCTCGCCCTCGACCACGAGATACCCCGCCAGACCCCGCTCAGCTCGAGACAGGGCGTGATCCACCAATACGAAACGGCCCGGCACCTCGCACTTGAAGTCCACCACGCATGCGCTGCCTGGACCGACCGAAACCGACTGCGTGCTCTGCTGTGGTGGGCTTACCAGGTCGCCATTCAGGTAGACGCGATCGAAGATCTCACCGATGACATGGAAGGCCGAGTGGTAGTTCGGGCCGCCCACGCCGAAGTAGATGCGGACCGTTTCTCCCACACGGGCCGTCAGCGGGTAGTGTTCGGTCAGTGCGCCGACGTGGCCGTTGAAGACGAAATACTCTGGCCTTTCATTGATGAGCTTCTCGTAGCTATCGGTCAGCAGGCCAGCGGTCCCGAGTGGTTCCTCCGTATAGATCTCGCCTTGCATCACGTAATACTCGCGATCCACCGGCGGCAGGCCTTCCTCCGGCTCAACAAGGATTAGCCCGTACATGCCGGCCGAGATGTGCATGGCTACGGGAGGGACGGCACAGTGGTAGACAAAAAGTCCCGGATTTAGTGCTTTGAACTTGAAAGAGCGCTCTTCGCCAGGGTTCGCAGTACTCACTGCGGCGCCCCCGCCGGGCCCAGTTGCAGCATGGAAGTCGATGTTGTGCGGGAACCAGCTGTCCTCTCCATTCTTTAGATGCACCTCGACCGTATCGCCGACCCGGACACGCACCATCGGCCCGGGGACGGTGCCGTTGAACGTCCAAAACCGGTATGTGCTGTTGACGTCGAGGTGCGCTTCCACCTCGACTGTCTCCAGATCGACGCGGATGGTGGCCGGTTCTCGCCGGGTGATAGGAGGCGGAACATTGGCAGGGTTTTCTGCGATGTCCGCCATATCAGGGTGCGTGGGGTTCAAGGAATAGAGACGGTCACCGAGGGCTCCGGGAGCGAGGCTGCCGTGGCCCGTATGTGCTCCCATGGTTGGCGCTTGCTGGGCCAGTGCGGGGGGGGCCGTGAGCATCGCGCCGAGCGTCAGACCGGCGGTACCCGTCAGGAGTCCGCGCCGGCTGACGTGGCGGTCCGGAAAATCAAATTCTTCGTGGGCAGGATTCTCCAGATGATCCTTGTGATCACTATTTTCCATAAGTCGTCTCCATACTGTTCGATATTGGTTCTCTCGAGAGTCTGAGGCCGTCCTGCTCTCTCGCCCCGACCAAGGGTTCAAGTTCATCGTCTTGGTCACATGGGAAGCGGAGCGGACGACCAGGGATCACTCTGTTACTTGCGTCAGAAGTTCCGTCATTCGATTTTTTGCTTTGCCGCGCAGATCGTCAGCCGCTGCGGTGACTTCCTCGAGGTTGGTAGGCGCGCCCACCTGGATCAGGCCCACCATTCCCATAGCGGCGTGGGGGTCGCATTGGTAGGCGTAGAGGCCTTCCTCTGTCAGAGTGACGGTCACCTCTTCGTTGATCGCACCGTCCCAAGGCTCGGCCCCTTCGGGCAGCAACTCCCCGATAGTAGCGGAGTTATGGCTCCGATCCGTAGGCACGAAGGTGATGGTGTCGCCGGGCTGCGCTTGGAGAAAGGCGGGCTCGAACACCATGGCACCTGCCTCGCCGCGGTTCAGCATCTCGACGGTGTAGGTCTCGGCCGCAGCGACTCCGGCGAGGAGTGCAAGGGCGGCGGCGGGGATCAGGACTTTTGTAAACATCAGATGGGCCTTTCTCGTGACTTCGGTTCGGGTTGGGCTCCTTATGCGTTTGTAGACGTAGGTCTTCATTGTGCTGAAACAAACTGAGAGGCGGAATTGCCCAACTTGATGTGAGCCTCATCACGGTCGCCATCATCACACGGAGGGAAACAAGCTCTGTCGAGGATATCGAGGATCAGATGGCGCACGGGCCTGGCAAGAAGGCAGTACCAGACGTGCTCGAGGAGGACGCGCGGCCGGCCCCCAAAGCACTCTTGCGTGCGATACGGCAGCACAGTTCTCGTCAAGCACGTGCTGGGTCCGTGATCCCGCTTGCTCCTCTCCTTCCGCCAGCGGCTTAAGGTGCCACCGCTTGGCTCTCCAACCCTGATCAACAGGATGGCACGACGTCATGTATTGGTCAGGGCAAGGTTTCGCAGCCGGGCTCGGAATTCGTCTTCCGCGAGCTCATATTCCGCGACCGCGTCGATGACGGTATGAAACCGAGAGAACGGGCAGCCGAAACAAAGCATCTTGCGTTCCAGAAAGGCATGTCCCGTTGCCGGCCAGTGATAAAACAGCTCTGCCAGAGGCAGATCGGGGTCATCGATGGATGGTTTGGGCATGAGGTACTCCCGGCGAATTTCCGATTTTGGATCGTCCTGGGACAGGATCGCCCGCCGGATCCGTTCGTTCTTTGCGCAGGCTCAAGCTTTTACCTAGCGGGGCGTGCTAGAACGTTCTGTTCCACACGCCTGCTAAGTGACGGAGGTCAATCTTTCAAAGATGACTCGACCGCCGCGCGCGATCTCCGGCGAAGGACTCCATGCCCGACGACTGAGCGAAGCCAATGACCCGCTACGGTGTCGACCTGTACCTGAGCGGGCGCAAGGCACCGTCAGCCTGCCGATTGAGTCGCGCACTAGCCTCGCGTCGTTCCCTCGAAGCTGGGATAAAGCACCTCATTCTCCAAGCGCAGGTGCTCTTGCAGATCTGCTATGAATTCGCTCAGCCCGCCGTACAGCGTCACCCAAGGCTCGCATGCGCCCTTGGGGACGTTCAGATCTCCGGTCAGGCGACGGATCTCGGCGACCGCATGGCGATAATTCTCATGATTGGCGCGCATGTGAGCGATCCGATCCGCGACCTTCATACCATCTCCCCGTCGTATTGCGGGGAAGACCTTCAGTTCTTCCTTCTTCATGTCCTCCTCCAAGTGATCGATCATCCGCTGCAGGGTGTCGAAAAGGCCCTGCGGAATGTCGGCGTCGCCGTCATGCAGATCTTCGATCATCTCGGCCAGCCTGACCAGAAGGGGAAACTGCTGCCGGTGGCGGGCATGGTAACGGGTTTCGATGAAACGAGTCAGTTCGGCAGTGTCGTGGGTAGGAGAGGCCGCAGGCATGGGACATCCTTTCGTCAACGAAGAATCGGAACGGCACCGGGGGCGGACTGCGCCTCCTCCACGGCGATATGCAGCGCACGCGCGATGCGCTCCGCACGTTCGATGACGTGATCCGCACCCACAGGGGGACAGGTTTCCCTTGCAGCCTGAGCGAACAGCGTCAGCCAGCGTTCAAAATCACCCTTTGTGACGGGTAGGCTGGAATGCTTGGGGACCGGAGTACCGTGATACTGTCCGGTCATCAGTGCCACCGAGGACCAGAAAGCGACCATCCGCTCGAGGTGCGGCGCCCAGTCGGTAATGCGCTCGGCGAAGATCGGTCCGAGCACGGCATCGGCGCGGATCTTCGCGTAGAAACAGTGAACCAACTCAGCCAGCCGTGCCTCGTCAAGACCTGTCTGCTTCATAAGATCAGCGGTGACGGCGGGCCGCGCTGAACGAATGGGGTTCGGGCGATTAGCTCGGGTCATGGACTCGATATTCTGTTGCTAGGGGGCATAATCGTGTTAATAGGTATTCAAGATGCATGTTGTAAATGTCTATACGTCTCGGACCCCATCGAGAGCAAGAGCGAACAGATGCGCCTGACTGCGTTCACGGACTTCGCGCTCAGAACACTGATGCGCCTCGCTGGAGCATCGGAAAGAAGCTTCACAACCGGCGAGATCGCCGCAGAACTTGGCATATCCCGTAATCATCTGGTGAAGGTGGTAAGTGCGCTCGCTCGCTCCGGCTATATCTCGACGCACCGAGGCACCGGGGGCGGATTCCGGCTAGCGCGGTCTGCCAGTACGATCACGATCGGCGAGGTAGTGCGTCGGTTCGAGACGAGCCAGCCACTTGTTGAGTGCTTCCGAACTGATGGTGGCGCCTGTGTAATGTCGCCGGCCTGTCTTCTCCGGCAACGCTTGACGGCAGCGCGGGAAGCGTTCCTCGCCGAACTTGATCGGACGACCCTAGAAGAATGCCGATATACTGCCACCCTCGCAATAGTGCATTAGGAGAAGTCATGGCCCTCCAACACGCTACGCCGGGCGAGGTCGTAAAATTGCGACCCTTCGGTGAAAAACTGGCGCAGGCCAAGACCAGCGCCATAGTCCGTACGCCTTCATTCGAGGCGGTACGTCTGATCGTCGCTGCGGGGACCGAGATCCCGACGCATCAGGTGAAGGGGCGGATCATGCTACAATGTTTGGAGGGTGTCGTGCAGCTCGACCTTGGGGATTTGGTGCGGGAATTGAGTGAGGGTGACTGGCTCTATCTTGAAGGCGGAGAACCGCACTCGATCCGAGGTATCGAAGACGCGTCACTGCTTCTGACCATCCTCTTCGACATCTGACCGCAACAGCATGTAGCCCGGGAAGATGTTGGCCGTGACGTCGGAATGTCTGCCAGTGTTGTGCAGAGAGCAGCGTTGATCGAAGCGTTAGACACTTGCGCGTAGCCGCCACGGCCCTTCCGGTAGGTGGCGGCAGGAATGACCTTCGGCGTGATCAACGAGACGGGCATCCTAAATAGGATCAGTCGGTGTTCAGAACGCGCGCCCACCTTGTGTCGCGCCACTTGCCTGCTCGGGCTCGGGCAGATTTTTCGGAAGCACAGCTACCGCGATCAATATGGCAACGGCCGCTCCGGACAGGATGTAGAACAGGGCATCGAATCCCCAGTTGCTGTGCACCCATGCGATCAGAGGAACAACGGCTGCCGATACGCCGAAGCTCACGACGAAACGCGTGCCGTAGATCGATGCGCGTAGCTCGGACTTGGCCATGCGCCCGATCATGTAGTCGTTGATCGGGATTTGCCCGAAAGCTCCAAGCATGAATGCCATAGCCACAAGGAAGGCGGACCAGTTTTCCTGGCCGGGCATGAGAGCGAAGAAGACGATCTGAATGACCGCGACGACGGAAAACACCCGGCGGGGTCCGTGTCGGTCGAGCTGACGGCCCACGACGATCTGCGCGAAGGAAGCTACAGCAAACACGACAAAAACCATCCAGCCGACCTGTGCCGCTGAGACGGCGATTCCCTGCAGGCGCTCATCGAAGACCTTCGGAAGCGAGAAGGTCGTCCCCTGAAAGATGATGCTGGAAACAGCGGTCGTGAAGAGAATGATGGCCGACACGCGGATGAGAGTCCGTCGCCGATCAGGCGAAACTGCCTTCCCGCCTGAGGTATCCGACGGTCGAGCGAGCGATTGCGATTCCGAATTTCTCGTGCCGATCCTGTCACCGAAGAAGTGCAGGTAGGCTAGGCCGACAAATACCGAAAGTGCGCCGGGCACCCAAAAGGCTGTGCGCCAGCCGGACAAATCTATCAACAAACCTGTCACGAGCGCGGCGCAACCGACACCCATGTTGCCCCAGACCCCGTTCACGGCGATGTCGCGGCCCATTGACCGTCCGCCACGTGCGATCATGGACAGGCCGACGGGATGATAGATCGCGGCGAATATACCGATCGCGAACAGCCCGATGGACATCTGAAACGGTGATTTGGCCATCGAGGTGGCGACCGAGGCCAAGCCAATACCCACGAAGAAGATCACCATCATGCCCTCGCGGCTCCACTTGTCTGCTATCCATCCGGCCGGAAGCGAGAACAGTCCGAAGGCGATCAGCCCGGGCGTCGCGTAGAGGATGAGCTCCGCGTAGGGCACGTCCCATTCACGGACCAGGACGAGGGCGGCGACCGTGGCGAAGATCAAGGTAAACATGTGGTCCAGGAAGTGCCCGATGTTCATGAACAGGAAGTGTCTTCGGTCCTGCATTTCTTTGAATCCTTGAACCGACCTTGGCTCGCCGATTGTTTGTCAGACCATGCCGGCTCCGATCAAGTAATAGCCAAGTGGAAGGTCTCGGAGTCTAAGGTAACTTTTTCCTGCGAAGGTCAGCGTCATAGTTGGGATTTTCCGCAGGTACCTGAGCAGTTACGCCTGCCGGCGTCGTGCTGGAAGAAACCCCCAAAGGGACGGGCGGCGCACAAGCGCTGGCGACAACACGCCCTCCGCGGCGTGGATTTCTATGACTGGCATCTCTCGATAGATGGCTGGTCCTGTATCCATCCGAGACCTGAGCGTTCGTTCGGGCTTCAAATCCTTGACACGAGACGAGGAGCTGGAGGTTGGAGCAATGACAGTCATGACGAGCGCGCCCCTACTGCAACAGGAGCGCCTGGGATATCCGCACCGCCTTAGGGCTTAAGCACAGAGGCACCGGGATGCCATTACCGGGTGGTTCGATTTCATTGCCGTCCTCGCCGTTTTCGTCGGAGCGCATTTCCTGCCCAACCGCCGGGTACTGCGCGACCTGCTGATCGCCACGGGGGGACGGTGCTTCGATATCTCGGTCGACGCGATCGTATCGCTTGTCGTCGTGATCTGGCTGATCGCTGCGGCCGGGCGGGCGCCCCATTTGCCGCTTTGGTAGCAAGACGCCGCGACGTCGCAGGAGCCTGTCAGGGAAAGATTGGTAATCAGGTCTTGGCGCTCCGGGATGCCAGCGGGATCGTACCTGCTGCCGGCGCGTGAGTGGGAAAGGTGGCGCGTGACAAGATCTTGCCACTCTCATCGACGACAAGGCGAAGGGCGCGGCCATCGCAATAGAAGGTCAAACGCCAGCGGCCGGCGTCCTCACGGACTCCGGTCTCGCAGCGGCTCGTGATCTCGCCAGCTCGAAGTTTGGCGGGTATCTCAATCGGCGGAATGCCGAAGGCGGCGCCGACGGCCTCTGCTCCGACGACGAAGCCGTCAGTCGTGAAGGAAACGGTGCTCATCTCGAATATCCTCTCAGGCCATGCCGGCAGCGGGCGGAGGTAGTGCGATATCGGCCAGGGTGGCCCTGTCGAGTTCCGCCAGGAACGCGGCCTCCGCGTAATGCAGCTTGTGCTTCAGGCGGCAGATCGGCGTGACGCAACAACCGCCATCGGCGGAGAAGCATTCAACCAACGCCTGATCCTGCTCGAGCAGCCGCACAAGGTCTCCGAGGCCAATTTCGGCGGCGGGACGGGCAAGCATCGCGCCGCCGCCCGCACCACGACGGGTTGCAACGATCCCGCGCCGCGCAAGCCGCTGCATGATCTTGTTCAGGTGATGACGCGAGACGTCGAACTCGTCGGCGATCTCGGCCGTCGAGAAGGCCCGGTTGGGTTCGCTTGCCATCCGCATGAGGGCGCGAAGACCGTAGTCGGTGAAGCTGGTCAGGCGCATTCTGTCACCCTCTTAATTAGCATTTACAATACCTATTACTCGCGCTATGTAGAATTGGCAAGAACCCAAGCTCGGCTCAGCCATGTATCAGACGAAAAATTCGCTCCGACCGGATCACGGTGGGCGCCGCATCTCGAGAAGATGCTCGCTATCTGGTCCTCTGTCGCCTTGATGACCGGAAGCCATCCCGGCGCGCCCGGTGCCGAACATGCAGGCCTGCCGGTGAGCTGGGAGCACTTCTCCCGCTGGTTCAAGCTTTTCGGAAAGACGACGCGTGAAGTCTGCTCTTCTGAAGGCGCAGAGCATGTCATCGAGCGGGCGCGTCGGATCGCACGGTCGTTGCATATGGCCGCGGCCGACGACCGGATTGCTGGCGTGCAAAACAAATCTTGCGGCGTCGCTAATGCGAAGCTGGGCGAATCATCAAGGAAAGGTAGAACATGAAGAAGATTGACGTAGAGGAAGACACGCGACGATCGAAGTTCCTGATCGTGGCAATGATCGTCCAGATCGTCGTGGTCCTGGTCGTCATGATTATTTATCTCGCCTGGCTGAAGTCGTGATCGACGCGAAGCAGAATACGAAATGTTGGGGCCGCCTTTTGTGACGGCCCCGACCGTGCCGGGCGTTCGGTTGCAGCTCTCCCGCAAGCGAGTGGCGACGAAGAGGAGTATCTGCAAACGTTCCAGTTTGGTGCTCTGGTGCGACCTGGTACCGACATCAGCAAGGGGACTTGATGTTCGATCTATCAGGATTGACCGCGCCCCGTGCCGGATCGAGGGTAGCTTGATACACGCCAAGCCCTGTGATCGTCGAGAGGCTGTGGCGACGACTGCTGGCCATGGCAGCACCAACGGGTTGTTTCGCAGGGCGAACAGGATCACCGCACTCGCCCCAACGGCGCAATCCATAACGTGCCCGAGGCAACATCGACCTCTGCGCACGGGACGAGCTTCGCAGAAACTAGAAGCGCCAGCCCGGCACCTGCGCACCTACGGCCATTTCGCGGCAGCTGGTCGGGTCAGCGACGGGCCCGAAGGGGCGCAGTCGGGCAAGGCCGTGGGAGAGTGGTGACTTGCCACGGTCATAGCGACGTGCCGGGGCCATCATTCAGATCACACCCAGCTTACGCATGGATTCGGCAACCCGGACAAAGCCCGCGATATTGGCCCCAAGCACGTAGTTTCCTGGTGCTCCGTAGTGCTCGGCCGTCTGGTGGCAGGTGTCGTGAATGCCACGCATAATGGTGGCAAGCCGCGCCTCGGTCTGATCGAAGGTCCAACTGTCGCGGCTGGCGTTTTGCTGCATTTCCAACGCCGAGGTGGCAACCCCACCCGCGTTTGCGGCTTTGCCGGGCGCGAACATTACGCCCCCATCCTGGAAAGCCTTGATCGCTTCGGGGGTCGAGGGCATGTTCGCGCCTTCGCCCACGGCCATCACGCCGTTCTTGATCAGGGTGGCAGCATCCTTGCCCGACAACTCGTTCTGCGTCGCCGATGGCATCGCCACATCGCAGTCGACATCCCAGATCGAGCCCTTGTCGGCCGCGATGAAATGCGCGCCCTTGCCCCTGCGTAGGGCATACTCGGAAATCCGCTCGTGCCGCATATCCTTGATGTCTTTCAACAGCTCCAGATCGATACCGCCTTCGTCCAGGACATAACCGGAACTGTCGGAACAGGCGACGACCTTGCCGCCGAAGGATTGTACCTTTTCGATGGTGTAGATCGCCACATTGCCCGACCCGGACACCACGACCTTCTTACCGTCGAAGTCGGTGCCCTTTGTCTGCAGCATGGCCTGCACGAAGTAGGTGTTGCCATAGCCCGTCGCCTCGGTCCGAGCGCGGGATCCGCCGTAGTCCAGCGCCTTGCCCGTAAACACTCCGGCTTCAAAGCGGTTGTTCAGGCGCTTGTATTGTCCGAACATGTAGCCGATCTCGCGCCCACCTACGCCAATGTCGCCCGCAGGCACGTCAGTCTGTTCGCCGAGGTGGCGGTGCAGTTCGGTCATCAGGGACTGACAGAAGCGCATGATTTCGGCATCCGACCGGCCCTTGGGGTCAAAGTCCGACCCGCCTTTGCCGCCGCCGATGGGCATGCCGGTCAGCGCGTTCTTGAAGGTCTGCTCGAAGCCGAGGAACTTGATGATCCCGACATTGACCGACGGATGGAAGCGCATGCCGCCCTTGTAGGGGCCAAGCGCGGAGTTGAACTGCACGCGAAATCCCCGGTTGATTTGGACCTGACCCTGGTCATCCACCCACGGGATCCGGAATATGATCTGGCGCTCCGGTTCGCAGATGCGTTCGATCAAGGCGTGATCGAGGTAATGCGGATGCTTGGCCACCACCCGGCCAAGGCTTTCCAATACCTCGTGGATGGCTTGATGAAATTCTGACTCGCCCGCGTTGCGGCGGATGACGTCGGCGAGGATGGGACGGAGTTTCTCGTCGATACTGTTCATGGTGCTGCCTGTTGGAATTGGGTGCCGGATGCCTGCTTTTTCGTCGCTTAGCTAACAATTTCAGCAAAGGGAACAAGGCAGGCCAACTGCAACACGGCGTTGTCAGAATAATTCGCTTTGAGACAGGATCGTGCCCGCCCTACCTTCGCCCGATGAGGAAACGCAGCTCCTTCAGATCCTTCAAGGCGTCGCCGGGGTCTTGTCAGAGTAACTTGAGTTGAGACGGAGCGTCAAACCCCCAGTCCCCGATCCCGGGACTATGGGCGAGCGGATGGCCGCAAGCTGCGCCGCGCAACGGCAGAAGCGGCGTTGAACCTCGAGTGCCCCTAGTCGGCCGCCCCTTCTTAGTTCATGAGCATGGTCGTCTCCTCAAGTCATCAGGGAGATGGCAGTGCCCCACGGGTCGTGCAGAGTCATGCCGCCAGGGTGTTCGAGCCTCTCGATACCGACACGTTCGGCGCGCGCTGCAATGCTTGCGACATCCGCTGCATCCCGAACTACGATCTCCACGGCATCCAGGCCCGCCATGCCGTCGGGGCGCGTCCCGGTGCGGCGGCTGTTCCAGACGTTACCCGCCAGTTGATGATGGTATCCGCCACTGCCATAGAAGCTGGCGCCCGGGTAGCGCGCAGCGATCTCGCAGCCCAGCACGTCGCGGTAGAAGCGGTCGGCTGCCTCGGTGTCGCCAACCTGCAGGTGAACATGGCCGATGCTGCCGCCCTCCGGAAAGCGCGACCATTCTGTGCCTGCCGCGCTCTGCATCAGGTCTTGCGCGTCAAGCGGATCGGTGCTCATCCGGATCTCGCCGTTCGGACCATGCCAGCGTGCGACCGGGCGGTCGGCGTAGACCTCGATGCCGTTGCCTTCGGGGTCGGCCAGATAGAGGGCCTCGCTGACGATGTGGTCCGACGCTCCCTGCAAAGGCACGCGCGCTGCCATGACATGCGTCAGCCAACGGGCCAGATCCGAGCGGGAGGGCAGTAGGAAGGCGGTGTGGAACAGCCCGGCCTGACGGGTATCGAGCGGTAACAGGGCAGGATCGCCCACGAGATGAAGCAGCGGCGCCGTGCCGATGCCGAGCGTCACCCTACCTTTGCCGGTCTCGATCGGGCTGAGGCCAAGGACGGACTGGTAGAAGGTGGACACCGTATCGAGGTCGCGCACCTTGAGCCGAACGGTTTCGATGCGCAGCGGCGCGGCACTCATGTTGAAGAATTCGTTCGCGGTGGTCATGGTGGCTCTCCTCAGGAAAAGGTTGCGCGGCCGCGGGAAGTTCCCCGCGGCCTGCAAGGAGGTCAGGCGCGGTCGCGCTTCAGCGCGAAGGCGCCGTCGCCCAGCAGGGCCTGGACGACCAGGGTGACGGTCCAGAAGGCCGGGAATTCCCAACCGCCGCCTTCGTTCGAAAAGAAGAAGCCGGCCGCGCCGTGCGGCACGTAGATCGAGCCGAGCAGGATCGGCACCAGCGCCAGCGACACCCAGCGGCTGTAGACGCCGAGGATCAGAGCGAGGCCGCCGAAGAGTTCAGCCGCAATGACGAGATAGGCGAGCGGCCCGGGCAGGCCGAGGCTGGCGAAATAGGCTGCGGCTCCGGCCGGGGTGAAGACGAAGAGCTTGAGGCCGGCGTGGGCGAGGAACATTGCGCCCATGGAGACCCGCAGAACGGTTGCAGCAAGATCCGCGTTGGTGATGCCGTCGACGAGGGACGAGCGGGAAGAGGTGGAAACGGTGGCGTAGGTCATTTCGGTTTTCCTAGAAGGGCGCAAAGGCGCGTTGTTTGTGAGGAGAAGATGACCTTGTTCACATCAAATGATAATGCGGCCCCACGGAAGATGATTGCTTCCATGATGGAAGAAGAGCGCCAGCCCTAAATTCCCTTGATGCAGATACACTGCAGCACCCACCGGAGCGCAGGGGCGACACCAAGGGACAGAGGCGAAAGCTCTGATGAGCTTTGGAACCAGAACCCGCAGCAGCCGGCTGCGATGTTTCTAACGCCTTGCGAAGCGCATCGAGTCCGGGGTTCGCTGGATGCGCTATGACGAAGGAGTCCTGCGCAGCTTTCTTCCTCGGTCTCAGGCAGCGTCACCGAGATCCGCGTTCTGAAGAGGCGCTGGCGGGTCTGCAGGCTCGCCGCGTCCGTGCGCTCCGGGTCAGGGGCTCCAGCTCATGACGTTGTCTCCGGCTTCAGCGCTTCAGCACGTCCTGCCATTCCGCATGGCGCGCGATCTGCGCCTTGGCGAAGGGACAGAGGGGAATGATCGAGCGACCTTCGGCGCGCGCATCCTCGACGGCACGGCGGACGAGGGCCTGTCCGACCGAGCGGCCGCGCATGGCGTCGGGAACTTCCGTGTGATCAATGATGATCATCGCCTCGCCCGCCCGCGAATAGGTCATCTCGGCCTCGGCCCCGTTGACCCGAGACCCGACTCTCCCCCGGCCATTCGGAGAATCCGCAGGTTGATTTCTGGGGCTACGCGGCGCGCATTTCCAGCCCCTTCATTGCCAT
>NZ_QGGV01000005.1 GCF_003148765.1 Silicimonas algicola | reverse complement strand
ATGGCAATGAAGGGGCTGGAAATGCGCGCCGCGTAGCCCCAGAAATCAACCTGCGGATTCTCCGAATGGCCGGGGGAGAGTCGGGTCTCGGGTCACAGCCGCAGAAGGACCTGAAGATCGTCCGATCGGCGAGAACTTAGCTCCAATTGATAAGCCATGAATGGCGCTGTATCGTCGTTGCTGGGACAACAAGGACATCATCATGGCGAAAACTCCTGACCTCGAGAAAATGACGCTGACGGAACTCACGAAGCTAAGTGATAATGTGGACCAGGCCATTGCAGACGCCGAGAAGGCTCGGCGAACAGATGCGTTGAAAGCGGCGAATGAGGCGGCGAGGAACTATGGTTTCAGCCTTTCGGATCTAACCAAGAGATCACGGTCGAAGTCGCCCAAAGCGAAATCCGCGCTGCCACCAAAGTACCGTCACCCTGAGAACCCGGCGGTGACCTGGACGGGACGCGGACGTCGGCCTGCATGGATCGCCGAAGGTCTGGCATCGGGGAAAGGGCTTAAGGACTTCGCGCTTTAGCTTGGCACATCTTGACGCCGCGCAAGTGAGGGTGCCGGACGGTATCCACGATGGAGCTCGAAATGCGTGCAACACCGCCCGGCGATGAGGGTGATGAAGACCCTCCTGTGCTGACTTAGCGCAGCGGCCCCGCCGATCATCGACATAGGCAAGAAAGCACCCACTCATCATATGAACGGTAACTGTCAGGCGGCTCCGCGTTGAGTCTCTTGCCACAGAGCCGCCTGACAAGGCGGAACACTCTTCCGCCAAGACGGACGCTAACTTTCCCGAGACGCTGGTCAATTAGGTCGTACCGCTCGGCGCGGAAACAGCTTGTTTCGTCACTGGAACGTGCCAGGTGCAAGAACTGGACGGTGTCGCGCCTAACGAGAACGTACCTAATCACGCGGCCGAGTCGCCCTCACGCGATGCGGGAGATTGGGATTTCGTCCGGGCGGCTCAGCACAAAGCGGGCTGATATGTATTAAAAGCGAGCCGCCCGGCCAGACAGGGATGTCTTGAGGATTTAGCTAGACCGCTCATCAGCGGGTGCAAATCGGCCGGCGAGATTGAGCCGAGAGGCGGATTAATCGCGCCCGATGACCTCCGCTCATGACGGGTTACTGTCATTAAGGATCAGGGTTTCGCGGAGCAGTAGCAGCCGCAACACTCAGGAATGGATACCTTCCTTTGCACGAGCCGGGCGGCGCCCCACCAAATTTGCGTGACGAGGCATCGCCCGGGGGACAGGAGAGCGCAGTGTCGTCCCGGAGAAGATACTAGAACTAAAACTTGAGCGAGCAAGGCTTTAGAGGTATTCCGCTCAGCCGTATTGTTGCCAGTATTGCGCCTAATTCCCGCCGCGGAGCGCCATCAGTGACAGACTGCTGTTCCGAATTGACCCGTTCGGACCGGGGCGCAAGGCCTGTCTCCAACTCCGTCTTGCGCCCCAACCCGAGTGCCTCGGCCAAGGTCTCAGCCGGGCTCGCTGTCGTCTTTTGTACGCAATGCATACCGGAACCCCTTGCCCGCACCGTACAGACCGCCTCTGTAGGCTGTGACGAGACCGCGATCCACCAGACGCGCGAGCGCCCTCGATACGCTTGCGTGCTTGGCTGGCGTCGGTTCGCCTCCCAGAGCTTCGACCACGTCTGAGGAGCGTGCGAGGTTGCCCACAAACATGTGAGCGTTCTCGTGGATTTCTGTGCGAGGATACTTCGACAGCACGTCCAATATATCCCGCTGCATCTGACCAAGTCTGGTCCGCGATCTGTATCGAGCGGTGATGCCGGAGTTTAAATCTTTCTGGCCATATTCTTACCTGAACGTCACGCCGTTCCAGCTTTCAGCAAGCGCCTCAGTCTCCGCGAAACTGAGAGTGGCTAGCCCACCGAGCGTCGGAGGGTCTGGAGGCGCCTCCGTAGCGAAGGATGGACCGCCGACACAGTCGGCTCAAGATCGGACGGCTGCTACTGGACAAAAGATCGTCGCTTGCAGAATGGCTGAACTCTTGTCGTATCTGCCCGTGACGCTCCTCCTAACTTGCTTGGAACCGATGGAACAGACAGTCGACCGCCCCGTTTCACTCGACGATGCTGACCAGTACGAGCTTGCCTGTCGAGCGGCAGGTATCGGTGTCTGGGAACTGCATGTTGGTGACGACCGCCTCGCCTACTCGGACATCGCCCGGTCGATCTTCAGTTTTCCACAAGAGGGTCCAGTGACCCGGGAGATGGTGCATGGCTCGATACATCCGGACGATCTCGATGTGGTCCTGTCTGCGGCGCGACGTGCAATGGATCCCGGTGTCCGTGCAAACGAGCATTATGTGTATCGTGTCAGACGTCTCGACACCGGCGAACTGCGTTGGCTTCGCGGCCGCGGCATCGCTCAGTTCGATGGCGAAGGAAGCAACGCCAGAGCGGTGCTTTACGCCGGGTCCGTTCAGGATATCACTGGTCGGGAACTGACCCGGCAGTCGCTTGCCGCAAGCGAGGAGCGGCTGCGGCTTGCGATTGATGCCGCGGAGATGGCGGTCTGGGATCTCGACCTCGAAGCCGGTGTGGTTGCGCATTCGCCGGAGTTGAACCGTCTGCTCGGCTTCCCCGAAGACGCAAGCCCTTCTCTCGACGAACTGCGCTCACGATACGCTCCAGGAGAACGCGAGCGACTGGAAGCCGAGGGCGCCGCCGCGCGCGCCCGCGGCGAAACCAGCTTGCAGACAAGGGTCCGCTACATCGTACCCGGCAGGGGCGAGGTCACCTACGTCTTGCGTGCTGCCCTGGCGCAAACGCCCATGCTGAACTCGAGCCGGCAGCGGGTGATCGGTGTTCTTTTCGATGCCACCGAGGAGGCTCGAGCGGAGCGACGGCTGGTCACGATGACCCAGGAGTTGCGTCATCGTCTCAAGACATGGCAAATATGGCAGGAATATTCGCGCGACAAACCTGGCGCGGAGATGCGAAGCTCGACAGCTACCTGGGCCGCGTTCGCGCCCTTACGATGTCGACAGAGCTCATGTTTGGAGAGCGAGGCGACAGCCTGCGGTTATGTGATCTTGTCGAGCGGTCGCTCACGCCCTTTCGCAGCGACGGTCACGATCCGTTTGAGGCGAATGGCCGGACACCGACCTTACCGATGCCGCGTTCACCGGCATCGCGCTGGTCATTCACGAACTGGCGACGAACGCACTGAAGCACGGTGCGCTATCCACGACGGATGGGCGTGTGGTTCTAACCTGGGATGTGAAGGAGAACCTCCTTTGCATGGAGTGGCGGGAGCTTGACGGTCCTCCCGTTCAGGAGCCGGAAAAGCGCGGCTTCGACTTCACACTCCCGTCGCAGGGCGCACTACCCCCGCCGGACTCGGTCGCGCTCGACTTCAGGCCCGAAGGTGTGGTGGCGACAATTACAGCCAGACCGGATCGTTAGCCACGGTACTGCCGTCGCTCGCTGAACGGGGAATTTCAGGTTCAGATTGCACAGTCGATAGGAAGCTTCGGAGGTCTTTTTTTATGGACCTTGGGAACCGGACGGCCCGGCCCCGGGGGAGATTGGGCCGTCCGAAAAACAATTTACGATCGTACAACTGTCGCGAAGGGTAGACCGAGTCTGCGTGGGATCAACTTGGTGCACGACCCCTCAAAAAGAGTATGTCCTTGTTCCCAACTTGCTTGTGGGTGAACGCTTCCGCTGAGCCCGTCAGAGCGGTGAGATAAGCAACTCGGCGAGCGGACAGCGGTGGAATTCGCCCGGGCCTGAACTCTCGGACCTCGCCTCCGAGCAAAGAAGCAGTCGAGCGTGCGGAAATTCGCCGGCTTCGGCTGTTCTACCTCCGAAATCTTATGCTGATGCCGTTCATAATACGCTTCAAGACGACCTTGAGGGCGAAGGGCGTCAGGACGTCAGGTTCGACATCGATCTTCTCGCCGTCACGACCCATCAGAAAGTGAGCCATGAAGGCGGTGCCTGCTGCGATGAAGAACACCAAAAAGACGGCTGTGGCCTCCGGCGCTGAGGCAGACGACAGATCTCCAAAGGCGAAGACGCCTGCGATCAACGCGATGACGCCAAGGATGGTAGCTCTCCGCGGCGATGATCGAGGTTCCCGACCCGGAGAAGGGCTCGTAGACCGCCTGGCCCGGTGACGAGTTGTTCAGCATCGGGCGGCGCATGCACTCCACCGGCTTCTGCGTCCCATGGATGGTGGCAGCGTCCTGGTCCCGGCTGGGTATGGACCAAAGAGTCGACTGCGTCCGGTCCCCGCTCCAGTGGCCTTTGCCACGCACGGCGTACCAGCAGGTCTCGTGCTGCCAGTGGTAGTGTCCCCGGGAGAGAACGTGCCGCTCCTTGGCCCAGATGATCTGGCTCCGGATCTCGAAGTCGCAGGCGAGGAGGCTGTCGGCCACCGTGCCGGCATGCAGCGCGCCGTGCCACACATAGGCCACCTCGCCGGGGAAGAGCGCCCAGGCTTCCCGCCAGTCGGCCCTGTGGTCGTTCAGGACCTTCCCCGTGCGCCTGGTCTCCGAGGCCCCGGCACGGTTGCGCCAGTCGGGGTCGTAGTTCACGCCAAAGGGAGGATCCGTGGCCATGAGATGCGGCCGCACGCCGTCGAGGAGACGCTCGACCGTGGCCCTGTCCGTGGCATCGCCGCAGATGAGCCTGTGCTTCCCCAGCATCCAGAGGTCGCCCGGACGGGAGACGGGAACCTCCGGCACCTCCGGCGTTGCTTCCTCCCTCGCGTTAGGGGCGCCGTGGTTCAGGAGCGCGTCGAGCTCTGCCCCGTCGAAGCCGAGGTCGCCTATGTCGATGCCGAGGTCGCCGAGGTCCCCCAATTCGAGCGCCAGGAGCTCCCGGTCCCAGCCGGCCTGTTCCGCAAGCCGGTTGTCGGCGAGAACGTAGGCCCCGCTTCTCAGCCTCCGAAAGGTTGGTGAGCTCGATCACAGGGACCTCGCTCAGCCCGAGCTTCCGCGCAGCCAGCACCCGACTATGGCCCGCGATGATGCCGCTCGCGCCGTCGATGAGCACCGGTTGAAGCGAACTCGCGGATGGAGCCTGCGATGAGGGCAACCTGCGCCTCGGAGTGGGTACGGGCATTCCGCGCGTAAGGGATGAGGCTCTCGACCGGCCTCTGTGCGACCGCCGTCGCGCCGTGGAGTTGTCTCTGTCCTGCCATGCCCCGCCCCGGGAAATAGGTTGCCTGTCCGGGCCAGTATATCGCGAGGCTCAAGTCATTGAAAATATCAGATTAAATGACAAGTGGCGACACGGGACGACATGCCGCCCGAAAGGTTGAAAGCGGCTTACGGCGCGGCGGTCTGGCGATACCGCTCACAATGCGCGCGTCAGGAGGTCCGGACGACAGACATCCTCTCGAGTACCCAGCGGCTCAGGTCCGGCGAACGAGGGTTGGGCGTGAACACGACGTTCGGCAGGTCATCCTCGCGCCTGGAGATCTTCCAGAGCGAGGTCCGGTGCACCACGACAAGCCGCTCTCCTCTGGCAGCCGCGGGAATCAATTCGTTGCGAAGCCAATCTCGATGCACCTGCGTCGAGGGCAGCCGCTCGGCGATGCGCCGGTTCTCCGGCTCGCGAGAGATGCCTCGGGAACGATACGGCACCGCATTCACCACGGCCAGTCGACCAGAGGCGATGAGCGAGCGGTAGTTCCGCTTCCCGTAATATGGCGCGATGGACGCGGGCTCGACGGGACAGGGCTCGTGAAGCAACTGGACGAACCGCACGTAGGCTTCACGATTGGAAAACCCAGACGGTGTCAACGTGGGGTCGTATGCACAATTGGCATCCAGCAGAACGACCGGCGCATTGACGATATCCCCGATGAAGGCAGGAGGCGGGTAGTCGACATTGAAGCTGTGAGGCAGGTTGGCGAGCACGTGCATGTCGTCCGGATGGACGGGCCCGTGAAGGCGTCTCCAGTGTTCGACGAGTGAATTCCGACCCATCCTCCGAGGCCGCTCAGTCGCAGCCCAGGATCGCGGTCCTGTGCGCCTTCCCGATGTCGTTCGTTGTCTTCAGCAGGGCACGTCGGTCCATGCCACGTTCGGAGGCTGTCTCTGCAATTGCCCCGTCCCATGCCTCCACCATGGCTTGGCCCGATGACAGCTTCTCCAGGTAACGCGTCCCCACGGCGTCATAGAGGTTCAGGGCGTCCGCTTCGACTTCGCCAGCCAGAGCCTCCGTCGCGCAGGCGCATCGCTCGTCTGTCATTCCAGCCATGTTGAGGCACATGCCGGTCGTGTCCGTGAAGGCCGACTGCGCGCTGCTAACCATGAAGGCGGTCAAGATCACGACCTTCGTAACGGTGCTCATGCGTCTAACTCCCTTCGTCGAAGACACACTACCCAACATCCGCGCAAAATCGAGCCTGGATTGGCCGGCCGACAAACAGGTCTGAAGACGACATGGCCGCGTCAGGGTCGTAGGGGCGCGGAGGCGGCCGCTTTGGGCGAACAGATGAAGGAAAGGGGACACGTGGGACAGATGAGACAGAAGAATCCATTAGGTCTTTCGTGCGCGCGCGTGAGGGACAAACGAATTCTCGTGTCCCTTCTGTCCCATCTGTCCATCCGAGACGCAGAATTGGTAATGTGCACAGCCTCTAGAGCACGGGGAACAGCGCTGCTTGCTGGTGCGGCAATGCATGGCTGCTTCCATCGTCCTGCTTCGGCCTCACTCTCGTCAAATCGATGAGCTACTCGAACCCTGAGTCTGGAGCTTCAGGAGATCAGCATGTTTCGTATCGCCCTCGTATCGCTAGGCATCGCTTTGATGGTTGCCACTTCAGCCCATGCTGAGAACGTCCGCCCCAAAGACGCCGGACACTACGTTGGCGTCCATTCGACTATCGAGGGCGAAGTCAGCCAGGTATCGCGCAGCGGCGGCGGCACAACCTTCATCAACTTCGGCGGCAGGTTTCCAAATCACGTCTTCTATGGCGTGATCTTCCGGGACCACGCAGATCAGTTCCCAGACGTTTTCGCGCTGGAGGGACGGACGATCGTGATTGAGGGCGAGGTGCAAGTGTATAAAGGCAAGCCTCAGATCATTCTGACCTCGCCGAGCCAAATTCATGTTCGCTAAGGGCTAAGGCCCGATGCGCCTCCTGTTGCTCGTTGCCGCGTTATTGTCCGCGGCACTCCGGCGGCCGGTATCGGAAGTACGCAAGAGGCGAGGCGTTACATCAGACAGGCGAAATATTGTTAGGCATGTACGTCTCCCCTGCGGGACGAAGTTGCCGAACGTTGCAGACTTTGACACCCTCAACGATTTCCCTCCAATTCTACGAGAGTCAAAGATCCGCATGAATTCGATCAAGATCAAGAATCCTTATTGGGATCTATCGTTCTGGTCATATAGACTGGGGGCAGAGGCGGAACTTCAGCACAGGAGCACAACACTCAACAAGGTTCATCGGTGACTTTTCTCTCCTGACGATTATCCCTCAGCACCTCGTGACGTCGGGAGCCCTTCAGAATGAGCCGCTGGGCATGCGTGTTGCATGTCGAGCATTGTATTTCTGACTTACTGCCCTAGGTCTCTTGCTTACATCTGAGCACCGCTACGAGAAGGCGGCCGAAATTCCTACCAGGACCGTAGGAAATTACTTGGATCTGACGACGCCCCCCCAACCGCCAGCTGAAAGTCGGCGTGGAGGTAATAGGCGAGCTCCGCAGACCGGGGCCGCTCCGACAGCAAGGGAGAATGAGAATGAGCGTTGCACGCGTAACCGAGATATCCGCGACATCGACGACGGGATTTGAGGATGCCGTTCGTGTGGGCATCAAACGAGCATCCGAAACCCTTCGTGGCGTTCGTTCGGCCTGGGTAAAGGAACAGCAGGTCCGCGTCGAAGACGGAGGAGTCATCGAGTATCAAGTCAACATGATGGTGACCTTCGTTCTCGACGACTGACGAGATCAAAATCACAGGACGAATCAGAATGACTTTGAAGGACAGATTTTCGAGTGACGACTGGTCACGCGTCCTCGAAGCCCCGATGTTGGCGGGGTTCTCGATCACGGCCGCCGATCCGGGCGGCCTGATCAGCGCGGTGCAGGAGAGTGCCGCGATGGCCGGATCGCTAAGATTGGCCGCCAAGGACGGCGGCGAGGGATCGTTGGCTCACGCGGTTGCCGAGGCCTACACGACGTCGGAAGGTCGGTCCGCAGCGACGGACGGACTGAAGTCGTTGGTGAAGGGCAAGCGTCCAGCGGAGGCCTCGGACGCCGCCGTCTCGCGGCTCGGCGAGATTATGGCCTTGGTCGAGCGCACAGTCCCGGAACATGCGGCGGGGTTCAGGAAGTTCCTGATCGACACGGCAACCAAGACGGCCGAGGCAAGTACCGAGGGCGGCTTCCTCGGATTTGGTGGCGCGAGAATCTCTGAGGCCGAGCACAAAACTCTCGCCCAGCTTAGGACGGCTCTCGGCGGTCCCGTCACTTGACCTAATGCACGGTCCCGGGAACGTGTCGAGGACCGCCTTCACTTTGCGGGCGTCGCAGACCAACCATGGCAAGAAATGCAACAAAGGGAGCGCCAAACGGTGTTGTCGGTTGCGCCGGCCTCAAGCGCGTCCGACGTAAGCCTGATCGGACCCGATGAGCGTTCAGGACTGGCCAGGCGCACCTGAGCCGCGGTGCTTTTCCGGTCCACCGGTCGAGCACGATGTCCGCCCAGCGTGTCATCGATCCGATGCCTGAATTTCAGGAAAACCAGCCCTTTACCTTGCCCCAGACCGACTTCGATTCAGGAACTTCTATGGTAGAGCCGGCCACCGCGTCGCCTCCCTTGATTTCAGGCAGGGGCTCGCCTTCGAATTTTTCCTCACCCGGCTGAACCGCTGCCTTCTTCGCGACCTCCGGTGTCATTTCATCAAAGTCATCAAGCTTTGTCAGTGTCTCCGGCCCGGCGAGCCCGTCGGCCTCCAAGCCGTTCCTGGTCTGAAACTCCCGCACCGCCTTCTCCGTCCCCGCGCCAAATATCCCATCAGCATGGATGCCAAGGGCAGACTGAAGCTTCTTCACCGCAGCGCCACCCAGCCCCCGGCGAAGTAGCACGAGCTCCGGAAGTCCTAGGGCGGAGAAAGTATCGGGGCCTGCGATACCGTCCACGGCAAGGTCGTGCGACGCTTGAAAGTCCCGAAGTGCCCTTTCGGTACCTGGGCCGAAGTCTCCATCCGCCTCGATGCCAAGTTTCGTTTGAAGCCGCTTGACGGGCGCTCCCTTGAGGCCGCGTTTGAGAATCGACATGGCAAAACCTTTCAGGTTGGGTGCTCGCTTGCGTCCCGCGACGCGATCGTGCCCCACGGAGCAAAGGAATGGTAGCACAACTATGATGGAGACAAAATGGACAGGGGACGCGGTCATCTCGATTGTCCGAAGACATCGAATGCTGCGGAAGCAGTGCATCGCACGCTGACGATGTAGTAACGGAAGATGTGAGATCCTCCCCCTTTTTTGTTCGCGAAGCGACCCCACCCTGCCGTAAGCGACGCCAAAGAGCTGTTAACGTATTTTAATAGTATTGCGGCAAGTGGGCATGAGGATGCAGTCTTGTCGGCGTTCGAAAGCGGTTCCTGAGACTTGGAGCGCCCGGACAAGAACGATGTCGGAACACAGGGAGAGGGAGAACATGATACAGGAGTTCAAGGACTTCATTGCCAAGGGCAATGTCATGGACATGGCTGTCGGCATCATCATCGGTGCGGCCTTCACGGCCATCGTGACGTCGCTCGTCGACGACCTGATCAACCCGCTTATCGGGCTCTTCACCGGCGGGGTCGACTTCTCTAACCTTTTCGTCACGCTCGATGCCGGCGAGTATGCGAGCCTGCAGCAGGCCCGCGATGCCGGGGCGTCCGTGTTTGCCTACGGTTCGTTCATCACGGCGATCATCAACTTCCTGATCATTGCCTGGGTGGTGTTCATGCTGGTGAAGATGGTGAACCGGGTGAAGGCGTCGGCAGCGAAGGACGACGATGTCGCGCCCGCGGTCGATACAGGTCCGTCCGAAAAGGATCTTCTCATCGACATTCGGGATGCGCTCCGCGTCCGCGCCTGAACTAATGGAGACAATGGCCTGCGTGAAAGCGCGGGCCAACTTTCCAAAAAGCCGCTAAAGGTATTCTGACCGAAGCTGATAGAAGGTTGGATATCGCAGCCTTTCCCCGGCCCGTGTCATTATTCTTGAGGAAGAACCTTCGTTGGCAAGAGCCAGAAGGTCGCACCTGGCGATCTACATCTCGCTTAGTAGGTTGGCCGTGCTGCAGATGCCGTTCATCCGGAGAATTTCGTCTAGGCCGTTCGTTCAGAGGGTGACGCGGCCACGAGGGAGGCGTCCGGCCAGGAAAACTCGGCATGCACGCGCCCCGCGGCCACATTATACTCGACGCGCCCCCCCCCCCGCACCCCCACAAGCGAAGATCGAATGAGACGCGTACCGAAGCTCTCGCTTGCGTCGGGATCAGTGGGAGCGCTCTCCTCCCATTCCAGGACGACAGTCTGACCATGAACGGACCGCGACAGGACGACGGGGCCACGGCCTTCAGCGAGCGCCCCATACTTCATCGAGTTCGTGCACAGTTCGTAGAGCGCCATCGCGAGCCCGCCGACCGCCTCCGCCGGGATCGTCGCATCGGGTCCGCGATCAAGAGTCAGACCCGGATTACTCAGAAAAGGTGCGAGGGAGGTGTCGATGACAGTGTTAAGTGAAGCTGCCTGCCAGTCGCCCTGCACCAGCACTTTTTGGGCTACATCAACGCCATAAAGACGAGCGGTCATGAAATCCCGGAACTGGTCGACGCTGTCGACTTCACGCGAGACCTTCCGAACCAGCGCGAGAACGACCGCGATGAGGTTCTTGATCCTGTGGACCGACTCCCGCCGGTATACTCCTGCCGCTCACGCAACGCACTTGCTAATTCCAACGCCAGACGGGCCCGGCCGACGGACCACGCCAAGAAGACAGACGTGACCGTGTAGATCATCTCGGACGAGAGATTCACGAGCGCCTGCGGAACGGATCCGTAAAGTACCCAAGCGGCAACGACAGTTCCGAGTGCCGTGACGACGCCGACGATCGGCCCGCCGCCGAAGGCCGCGATGACGACTGCCGGATAGAAGGTAATGTAGGGCGGCAGGGGCTCCCCGCCGGCGTACTCGAGCAGAGGCTTGAGGATCGACGCCGCAACAATCAGTCCAGCAGCCCGGAGCCAGGCCGGCCAAGATCCCGGAGGCGGCCAATGAACGCCGAGCACGTTCTCTGCCGGGTGCAGCTTCTTCAAGATGACGACCCCTGGCGTTGGGTAAGACCACAATGGCTGCAGAAGAGCAGACGCAAACCGAACCGAGTAGAAAGAAGCGAAGCTGAAAAATACCTTGCACCCAAAAATACAGGGGCCCCAGACAAGCACAACCACTTTGGCAAGGTGTGAAGCCATCCAGCCTCTCAAGGTTCAGCGTCGGATCTGCAATGACGGTGGAGCAACCCGTGCGGGAGCATTTCTCAGACGAAGCGTGAGGCCAGGCCGGGTAGTGCAGGTCTCGCCGAGACCGGAGCCTCGCTGAGACGCACCATCCGGGCTGCAATGCACATCTGGGAACCGCGAGACATCAGGGCTGTTCAAGCTCTAAGCGTCGCATTTCCCTCATCCGTCGACGGACCAATAGGGTGGCACGGCGAGCTGGAGGTTCAGGTGAAAATCCTTCTAGGACGAGTCTCTCATCCGTATGGACATGGCCTGGACCCTGGAAAGAGAGGGATTCGAGGTGTGGGAGGCAGGAGATGGTGGCCAGGCCCTTGCCATTCTCGAAGATGTCGGGACCTTTGACTTGGTCGTGACCGACGTGGACATGCCTGGACCGGTGAATAGGCTGACGCTTGCGTTCAGAATCTGCGATCATCTCCCGAACTGCCGGATCCTCATCCTTTCCGGTGGCAGGGAACCGACAGCGAGTGAGATGCCGGAGGGTAGCTTGCTCCTCTCGAAGCCGGTGAGCCCAACCTCACTGAAAATGGCGGTCGGCGCCTGAGCGCAAGGTGGCGGCCGAGGTGATCGAACATGCGTTGCATCGCAGAATCCTTACAGGCCGTCTTGTCGATTGGACAGGTAACTTGCAGAATGATGGCTGAGACTTCGTGCCGGCCTCCCAGGCGAATGCCAATCTGGAGAGTGGGCCGCAACGAAGTAGTTGTCTCCGCTATTCCTCCATCGGGTGTATCGTTCCGGGAGTGTTCGTGACGGCAACCATCATGTCCATCTTTTGCCGAGGAGTGCAGCGATGAATGCCATGGTGGTGCTTGATTTCGTTGGCGTCGGTCTATTCGCCGCCACAGGCGCCCTTTCCGCGTCCCGTAAACAGCTCGATATCATCGGTTTCCTGTTCCTGGCAGCCGTTACTGGTGTCGGCGGAGGAACTGTTCGAGACCTCATCCTTGGCGTCAGCGTTTTCTGGGTCATTGAGCCCATCTACATTCTGGTCTGCGGAATCACGGCCACGATGATCTATTTCACGGCGCATCTCTTGGAGTCACGCTACCGATGGCTTCTGTGGCTGGATGCCGTCGCGCTGTCCGCCTACTGCGTCTTCGGCGCCTATAAGGGTCTTCTCGCAACGGGTTCGCCCGTCGTCGCCATTGTCATGGGTACGCTGACGGGCACCCTAGGCGGGATTCTTCGCGATGTGCTCGCGAATGAACCCTCGGTCCTTCTCCGGCGTGAGATCTACGTAACAGCTGCCCTCGCCGGAGCCGTTGCTTTCGTTGTAGCTGACGTTGTGGGTCTGACAGAACCCGTTTCTGCTGTCGCAGGATTCGTCGCCGCCCTTGCAATCCGAGGCATCGGGCTGGCACTAGGCTGGGCCTTGCCGACTTACAGATCGCGTCCGGGCTGCAACCCCGACAATATGGGCTGAACACCATTAGTCGTGACACAGCTTTGTTCCACGCCCCCCGGTACGACCACCACGCGGATGTAAATCCGCCAGAGTGCCTTGGCCAGGACGCCCTCGACATCCCTGCTTTTTGCCCACGGACGTAAGATAGTTATCTGCGAGAGGAAATGTCTCGGAGGACGCCAAAACCAACCGGCCTCCGAAAACGTATCAAACCCGACGGTTCTTCTGAGAAGACGCTTGAAGGGGTCGCGTCGTCATCGGGTGACGGAAGGTGAGGTCATTGGACGGTCTCCAAGGCAATTGGCCAAGACCCTCACACACAAGCACTGGTGGAATGGCGCCAGAACGTCGCAGGCCGCGTCGCGCCCTTGATAAGCATTACCGGATGGCCGATATGCAAGTCATGACCAAGTTCAGTCTTCATACGAGGTTCCTGCTTTACGCAGGAAACACACTGAACCGCCGGTAGCCCCGGGCCGGACTGGGCCGCTTGCCTGTCCGCGCCACGGGGTATTTCTCGATCTCATACAGATCAGTCGGAATGACGAACGTGCCAAAGTGGCCGGTTTGCGCCTGTGCGGCCGGACCGTCGGTCGTTGCGCGAGCGTCTCGGTTGTAACTCCTTGTCACGGAGCACGTCATGCACACCTACATCTTCAAACCTCACACTCCTCCACTGCCCCGATCTCGCACCTCCGGTCAGCGCGACGGGGTCTGCAGGCCCGGCGCCATACGTCTCTGGTTCCGGACAGCCATCCGCAACTGGAAGCGCCGCAAGATGTTCGCGACGCTGCAAAGAATGGACGACCATCTGCTGCGGGACATCGGGATAGAGCGAGGCGATATCGCGCGCGTCGTTGACGGTTTCACCAATCGCGAGCTGGGCATGCGCCCGGTCTCTTCGGAAGTGGAGCGCGTCGAGACGCGTTGCGTCCGTCCCGCAACTTAGCATTCACGGACAATGCGAGCGCCACTGCATAGCAGCGGGCGCTCCCATCGCGTGGAAACGCTGTTCGAACGAATGGAGTGTAGAAATGATGATCTGCAAAGCAGATTTCGAAGATCTGTTTCCGCTAATGTTCCAGCCAGAGGACAAAGTCTGGGTTGTGGAGCCGAGCGCCAAGGCCTTGGCCCGGTGGGAAGATGATGGTGGTCGCGCCGCCCCGGTGGAGCCCTCCTGCCGACCCGCCACGAACTGTTCGAGACCGCTCTATCTGTCTCACCCCGCCATAACCGCGCTCACGATGAGCTTCATCGCCTACGGCGTCATTGGCGGTATGTTCGGAGTCACCGCCGCGCATCCAATAGCACGTTAATTCGCGAATGCGGCAAGCTTTCCGCATTCCAAGAGCATCACGGCTAAAAATAGAGGCCAGGTCTCTTTGCAGATCTGGTTCGTAGATGACTGGAGAAACAAATGCGAATTGATCATGAGTTGGGTGAAAAAGAGCTGCCAAACGTTTACAATACAGCAGCTGTGGCACGAAAGCTGGCAGAAGCCCTTGTCGAGACATATCAACTCGTTCTCGAGTCTCAGCTTTGTCGCTGGAACGTAACAGGGTCGCTATTTTACTCGGTTCGCCGAATGACCGAAGTCCACGTAACAGATATGTTTGCGGCAGTGGATGCGATGGCTGAGCGAATAAGGACACTGGACCATCCCGCGCACATCGGTTCGGCAGCACTTTTCGGACAAATGGTCGGTTCGCAACATACTGAAGTAACGGCAATCGAAATGGTCGAAAGTCTTGTGTTCAGTCACAATCGGCTGGCAGCGCGTCTACGCGCGCTCGTCGAGACCGCCGAGTGCGCGGGCGACCCCGTGACCGCAGATCTCGCGGCAGCGCGGGGAGCCTTCCACGAGAGGGCCGCCTGGATGCTGGGCGCCACGGCTAAATGAACTCAAGGCACCGATCACGGATAAGGAGAATGCCACGAATTCGGTCTGTTTTTTCTTGCGACGCGTGCAAGTGAATGGCGTTTTGGAAGTCTCATGTAATTGATGTCAGGTTCGAGTCTTTGGGATTGACAAATTACGCTTAGTGTTTACGTTCTTCTGATGGTCAAGCATGAGAATCTTTTCCGGTTTCTGCTTCTGAACCGCCCGCGTCCCCGGGTGGTCCGCGCATAAGTGCGCCTTCCACCACCCGGGGCTTTCTCACATTCTTGAATTGAGAACGAGGGCTTCGTCGCCCCGGGAGATACATCATGACCGTCACCAGGATCACTCACCTGCCTTCAGGCAGTGACTTTCGATCACTATTCGAACCATCTGCTATCGAGACCGGGTTCTACCTCACGGTTGACGACCGCGTCGGTATCGAGCGCCTGCTGCGTCATCTGAAGACCAGGAATGCGCCAAATCCACCCCTTCTGAACGGGCTCCTGCACCACAAGCTGCGGATATCGCGCGGCGCAAGGGAACCGGCCCCGCCCGAGATGGTCGTGGCTGGACGCCAGGTCACCTACATGATCAGCGGCGAGGGATCGCGCTCGGGCGTGCTCACCATGCGTCCGGTGCCGCTGCCAGGACACGTTCTCGTTGCATCCCTGCTGGGGGCAACCCTGATCGGGATGCGGAAGCTACAGAAGGTGCCACTGCTGCGAGACGACGGGAGTATAGACGTGCTCGTCGTGCTCGATGTGAGCCCGCCGTCAGATCAAGACGCTGGCTGACCGTCATCCGCCACCGGCGGTCTCAGTAGTCTGCATACCCACATCACATTCCGCGCCAACGGTGCCGGAAAGGAGAACTCAATGACCTTACCACGCTCCGCCTCACGCGATACCGCCCGGCGACCCAGGATCATCATCGGCGCCAACTGCCTGGATAGGCTCGAGGCACTTGCCGAGGGCGCGATCCGGCGAAACCCAGACCTCGCCGACAGGCTGCTCGACGAGATCGTCCGTGCCCGTATCGTTCCAATGGCGAAACTTCCGCCTTACGTAGTGGCAATCGGCCGCGCGGTCACTTACCGCGACGAAACTACCGGTCAGGAGAAGACGGTCACCCTGGTTTTTCCCGAGGACGCAGACATCGCGCGCGGCCGGATTTCGATCCTGACGCCGATCGGGGTCGCCCTGATCGGCCTGGCCGAGGGTGCCTCGCTTCACTGGGAGATCAGGGATGGTAAGCGTCGGGTGCTGACCGTGCTTCGTGTAGATCCCCACGATGCCGCTGAAGGGCAGAAGGTCCAATGATCTCTTATTTCAGAAGCCCTGCCGACTGACACGATCTCCTCGGAAAGAGCCGTTCGGTGGGTACTGTCATTTGAAGACGGTTCCGTTGTTGCTAGGGTCTCGTGAGCATGGGGAGCGAAGCAGGTTGCGGTCATTTCTCCCGCCTTTATGCGGGTACATCTGACCGCTGGCCCTGATGAAGTCCGCTTGCAGGTCTCGATCAGATCATCGAACTTTGATTTCCGGGTAGAAGCTCGGGTGTCCTGGCAGCAGCCTCGCTCGATCATCACCCCTCACGTCTGCCCTTGTATCTCGTCGCGGTGCCCGTGGCGCCGCCGTGTCCTCATACCGTGTTTGCGGGTGCGTTCAGGGCGATCGCCAATCCGCGCCAACTTCCGGCAACGCCGCCTTCCTCCCCGCTTTCGTCGCCGAGTAGAAGGTCACGTCCTTCGTCCGCGCAGTACACCGTTGGCGTGGTGTCAATCGATGTAATCTGGTAAGAAAGAGGCATGAACAAGACGAGACTTTTGGGGCGGGCTCGTGGAGCGACTGCAAAGAACTGGGATTGACGCAGGTACGCTACCTGCCACCGGCGCGTTGGTGTGGCGCGGCATTCTGCTTGGGACGGCGCTCTATCTACTTATCGGTGAGGATGCAGAAGCCAACCTTAAGCTTAACGGCGTTTCCTACATAGTGGCGCTCGTCTGGGCCTACTATGACGGCATGTTTATAAGGAGGATCTGGGCAATGGCTTTCGTGGAGGCGGCCTTCATGCTTCTTATCGGGGTCCAAGTTGCCAATCTCCTCGCAGCGGTCTTCGGCAATCCGATGCTTGGGACATGACCGGCGACGGCCGCCACAAGGGCGACGACGTTCCCCGATCGCTAACGCGTATCAGGAGGTTGCATGATCGGTTGATTGATGAAGGCAGCAAATCACGCCGAGAGACATGGTCTCTTGTGGAGGCGGACGGCAAGCGTAAGGTGCTCTTTGAGGCCCACGAGTCCGGGAAACCGAACGCTTCTCAGCCTATCGAACAACGGCTCATGACCGTTCGCGAAGCACTACGCGGGCCCCGCAAGATCGCGCGACGGATCTGGCTTTCCCTCGAAGATTGAACGGTTCTCCACTGCGGTCCAGATCGTGCCCTTTACCTCTGTCGCCGCAACGGGACGGCGAGGACGTCCACATATGAGTTCCGGAGTACCCGCTCGGTGACGCTGCCAATCAGTACCTTTGCGATCCCGCCCCTGCCGTTCGTGGACAACACGATCAAGTCAGCGTGTTCTTCTTCGGCTACTTTCAGAATCTCGTGTTGCGCCGCCGTTGCCTCGTAACGCGCAAGATGACGAACATCGTGCAAACCAGCCAAAGCAGAAAAAGCTGCGAGTTCACGTGCGGCATCGGTCAATTCGTCCATGAGATACTTTTTTTGGTCGTCCTGAGGCATCGTATGCACCATGGCTAGTCGAAGCGCCGGCGCGTCGAACAGGTACAGCAATGAATTGCGGGCTCCCTCGCCTACGCCGAGGGCCCTAAACCTTTGCAAGCCGTCGCGAGAAGGATCGGATAAATCGGTCGTCTGCAGCACATGCCGGTAGTGCCCGGCCGGTGTGGCGTTCACCATCAGGACGGGGCAATCAACCGACCGGATCGTCCGCTCCGCAGTGGTTCCGACAAACACGTCCCTGAGCACCTGCCGTCGATGCGACCCGAGGACAAGAAGGTCGGGTACTGTGTCGGCCACCGCCTGAACGATGCCCACGAAGGGGGACGCGAGGATTATGCGCGTCTCGCACGCCACGCCGTCAACATCTCGGAGCGTCGACGCCATCTGGCGCAGAAGCCTCGAGGCCACGTCCCGCCCTGCGTCCACTAGCCGGCGCGGCTGATCGTCGTCGACGACATGGACGAGCCGGATGGCGGCTTCGAACTGGCGGGCAAGCAAGGTCGCGCGCCGTAGAGCCCGATCGCGACAGAAATCCCTGCCTTTCCTCGCTGAATGACTTCGGTACTGCGACCTTCGATCGGCAGGACGCCCAACCATTCTGTAGCCGCCGCGACGCGTTCAGGGTCGCCCAGAAGGAGCAGGACGTCGCCGCTGCGGATCGGCAGCAATCGGACGCGGTCACGAAACCTCTTGCCGCTGCGTGCGACGCCAAGCAGCGTGACCGAATGACGTTGCAGAAGGCCCAGGGCGCGGGCCGTCCGGTTTTGAATCCTCGCGCCGTCGGGCACGATGGCCTCAACCAGCGCAAGTCCCGTCGATGTGACCCCGCCCTCATGTTTCTCGGATCCCGCAAAATCGAGTCTGACCTGCCCCATGAAGCTCTCGATTGACTTCGGCTCGCCTTCGACCACCAAGAAGTCACCTGGAAGCAACACCTCTCTGCGAGCCAGCCCCGGGCGCCGACGACCTCTGCGGATGAGGCCGAGAATATTGATGCCCGCATTTTCCGCCTGCGGGTAGAGGTCCTGCACCATCAGGTCGCCGTCGGCGGCCTCATCGCCTATGCGGAGCTCAGCGACGTAGCGCCCCTTATTCAGGTCGACCTGATGTCCTGCCAACTGCGTGCGCGTCGGCAAGAGCCGCCAGCCGACAAGGGATACGAAAGCGATACCAGCAATGGCGACGGTCAGTCCCACCGGCGCGAAATCAAACATGTCGAACGGAGCGCCAAGGGCGTCCTGACGATACTCTGAGATCACGATGTTCGGCGGTGTGCCGATCAGAGTGATCATGCCTCCTAGAATGGTCGCGAAGGATAATGGCATCAAGCTTTGGCCAGCCGCTCGTTTTGCCTTCTCCGCGGCCTCGACATCGAGTGGCATCAAGAGGGCCAGCGCAGCGACGTTGTTGATGATCGCTGACAATCCGGCCGCAAGCGTTGCCAAGACCGCGACGTGGAGGGGAAGAGGTCGCTTGGGATCGATCAGGCGCGCCGCGATAAGTTCAACGGCACCGGAAGCGGACAGACCACGGCTCAGATGAGGACAAGTGCGATGATCGCGACGGCGGAATGCCCGAACCCCGAAAACATCTCATCGGTAGGCACGAGCCCGATGGCGGTGGCGACGATCAGGGCCGAGAAGGCAACAAGATCATACCGTATGCGCCCCCAAATCAGCAGTACAAAGACGGCTCCGAGAACAACGAAGATCAGCATTAGTTCGGTTGTCATGGGTTCTCTATATTGGCTTCCAGATCGGTGGTCTCTTGTTCTTTTATGCCGATTGTCAGTTGTGTCCTGAACTCCAGGCGAAAACTCTCGAGCGTCATGCGCGCGCATCTCGAAAGCGACGGGAGTTAGAGACCATGCCCGATAAGGGGTCAGCTCCAGCGAAGCACGCAGTGCCACCTTAAGACCTTCGTTGCGCAGCGTTGCGATTGAATTTGAGCGTACGACCGGGACCGCGGATACGGGGTGCGGGCATTCCGAGCGTCATATACTGTTACGGCGCGGCCCTATGTATAACGCGCACGAAGACGTGCCTAAGAACGCCAGACTCACAACAGCCCCGCGCCGGGATGATGAAGTGACGCGGGGCTGTTGGGTTGGAATCCGCTCAATTGCCTCGGGGAAATGGTAGTGCACGATAGGACCATAAACAATGGGCTGTTGGCGCTGCGTAAGCAGATCATCTGTGGCGACGGTGAGAATTTGGCGCACGTGATGCTGCAGGCGCGCGGTGTGGCCATGCCAGCCGTACTACCCGCGAAGAAGAAAGAGGCCGCTCGGCACGGCCGGATGTAAAGGTTTGTCGCTTGGTGCCCTTGATTCATATGGCTGTTGCGTCGTGCTCTTTGCTGCTGGCTGAGCAATCCTGCGAAAGAGGAGCTTTGTGCCACCCACCAATCGTTCAGGGCAAATTTGACATCTCTGGCTCAGATTCCATGTGTTGCGGCGCGGTCCAAAGCGAACTGCAGCGAAACCTCTCGGCTCCCGATCTGTCCCGTAAGTTGCCGTTAACTCCTTCTGCGGCGCAATTTCTCTTCGTGACCCAACGCAAACAGCCGAGCGGCTCAAGACGATTTCGCCGCTTCAGTCACAGGAGGTCGTCGAGTGCCGCCGCTTCTTCTTCGATGGGCAAGGGTGCGCTGGCGCCGATGGCAGCCAGATAGGCGTCCAGAGTCTCAAGCGACGAGGCCGGCGCGTACTGGGTTCCATCATCGGCCGGGGCGACCACGGCGAGCTTCGGATCCCAGCCTGCTTGGGAGCGACAAGCGACAGAGACGACGGTCGTCGCATCCGGGGAGTCCACCTCGAACTCGCGACAAAGCGCACCGGTTGCATCGCGGAAGGAGGCTATGATGGCCACCTCTCCACCTTCGATGGCAGCCCGCCCCCCCGCCGGAAGCCGGTCCAATTCTTCGGACAGGCCCGTGGTGCCCAGGATCGCGAAGCGAGGGTCTTGCGGCTCTACCCGCGCATAGGGGGACAGGACGTATCCGCCAAGAAAGCCTACAACCGCAAGGCTGGCAGCCAGCGACATCGGCAAGAAGCGAAGCCGACGATCCGGGCGGGCCAAGGGCACAACCTTGGCATCGCTCTCCAAATCTGCCGCCGTCTCGATCGCGACCTGGGCGCGGGAAAGAACTTGCCCGGGCAGTGGATCCGCACGTCGGACAGCGGCTGCGGACACCAACGCCTCGCGCGTCCGCGAGAAGACAGCGAGCCGCGTGACAATGCTCGGATCGTCGCTAAGCACCGCTTCGACCCTTGCGGCATCGTGCTCATCAAGCTCGCCGTCGGCGTAGGCCATCAGCATCTCGTCGTCGATGTCGGTGCCGGTCATGGCGTCGCTCCTTGGCCCCCGTAGGACAACGTTCCTGTCTTCAATTTATTCCCAGCCTCTCCGCGAGCGCGATCCGCGCTCTTGCTAGACGGCTCATCACGGTACCCTTGGGTATGCCCAGAACCTCCGCCGTCTCGGCATAGGAAAGCTCCTCGAAACAGACGAGGTGCAAGACTTCTCTCTGGTCGTCCGGAAGCGCCGCCATCGCCCGTTCGGTCTCGTGCAGGAACAGAACGGCTTCGGTCACGCGAGCTCCATCCTGGATGGCGGCCTCCGGCGTTTCCGTGACGTCGATCTCGGTGCCTCTCGTCACCATGCGGCGGGTCATGTCAAGCCAGGCGTTTCGGAGGATACGGAACAGCCATGGATCAAGGCGCTCTCCGGGATCATAGCGGACCCTCGCCGCCAGCGCGCGTTCCACGCAGGTCTGAACAAGGTCGTCGGCAATGTCGGATTTCCGGCACAGTGACAGCGCATAGCGTCTGAGAGCCGGGAGAGCGGCAATGAGATCGCGTTCGAAGCTGTTCGTCATTGTTCTCCGATCCGAATTGCCGCGAGACTGACACGGAATATCTTCCGTTGCGACACGTATACTTGGAAGACCCTGGGCGAGTTGGAGAAGAACCGGATGAAAAATCGCTTTCTTGCCCTCTGGATCGCGCTGGTGGTCTCGGCGGCGCAAGTTCTGCCGCTAGCGTTCGTCGTGACACTGGGAACGGCATTTCCGACTTTCGCGCAAGACGACGATGATGACGGCGATGACGATGACGACGATGATGACGATGACGACGACTACGACGACAGTTGGTCGGGCCGCGATGACGATGACGACGACTCTGGTGTGAGACGGCCGTCTGGCGGCAGCGGAAATGCGCTTCGTAATCTCTTCAATCCCGGACAGCGTCGCCAGATGGCTCCTGCTCCCCTCGCGTCAGCACCTCTTCAGATTTCGGCACCAGGAGAAGTCGTCGCCCTAGCCCTGAGCGACGAGGACCTGGGGGTCCTCACAGCCCAGGGCTTTGCCGTCATCGAGGAACTGCAGCTTGCGGCTTGGCCCGGCGTCTCCCGCCGTCTTCGTATCCCCGCAGGGCTGTCGCTGAGTGAAGCACGTGCGGCGGTTCGCGCCCTGCCAACGGGCGAGGACGCAGATTTCAACCATTTCTATCGCTCGGAACAGGGCTTCTCCCAGACCTGCAGCGGGGCCGAGTGCCCGGCGCGGCTGTCTATCGGCTGGCCCGTACTTCCCGACCGGCGATCGGGCTGCGGTCGCGGCGTCACAATCGGGATGATCGATACCGGCATCAACGAAGGCCACGAAACGTTTGCTGGGGCGCAACTCGACGTGCATCGGCTGTCGCCGCAGGATTTCGATCCCTCTCGTGCCGTCCACGGCACAGCGGTCGCGGCGCTGCTGGTCGGCGATCCTGGAACGCGTTCGCCTGGCCTCGTCCCTGCTGCACGCTTGGTCGCCGTCGACGCTTTCCACCGGCGAGGGTCGGACGAGCGTGCGGACATCTTCACGTTGGTCGAAGCTTTGGACTTCCTGGCGGACCGGGGCGTCGAGATTCTCAACCTCAGTCTCGCCGGTCCGGAGAACGCGGTGCTGGCGGAGATTGTGGAGCGGCTTGTCGTCGAGCGGGATATCGTCATCGTCTCTGCCGTTGGCAACGATGGCCCTAGGGCGAACCCAGCCTACCCCGCGGCTTACGAAAAGGTGCTCGCGGTGACCGCAGTCGACCGTGAAAGGCGGGTTTATCGTCGCGCTATCCAGGGCGAACACGTCGACATCGCCGCCCCCGGCGTAAACGTCTGGACCGCCGCCTCTATCAGCGGGGCGCGACACAAGACCGGAACCTCGTTTGCCGTGCCGTTTGTTTCGGCCGCCGCGGCGATCCTGAGAGAGGAACAGCCAGAACTTAGCGCGACGCAGATCGCTGAGACCCTGCGCGTACGCGCCCTCGACCTCGGTGACAGTGGGCCCGATCGGGTCTTCGGTGCGGGTCTCCTCAACCTCGATGCTTCCTGCCTTGGCAGAACCTGATCTGGAGACAACACGATGAACCTCTTTCAACGCTCCAACAGCAAGATCCGTTTCCTGTGCGCGCCCGAGGACGACGGCGTGATCGCGCCGCCGGTCCCGGCCAAGAACTATCTCCCGGACTGGTTTCGCAGGCTGCCGGCCGTCGATGAGGCAAAGCTCGGGACCACCGATACGGGCCTGACGATCAAGCGCTGCCTGCCGTTTCTCGACGCGATGAGCACCGGATGGATCATTCCGCTTCCGGCCACTGTCCGGCTCGACGTGAGGGACGCAGGAGCCCTTGTCGACGCGGGATGGGACTTCGACCGACCGCTCGTCAGTTTTCATGGCTCTCACCAGGTGAAGGGTAATCCATGGGGCAAGCGCGCTGCCTGCAAGTTCCACAACTTCTGGACCATCGTCACGCCGCCGGGCTGGAGCTGCCTGTTCCTCAATCCCCTCAATCGCCCCAATGGGCTTTTCGAGGTCCTGGCGGGCGTCGTCGACACAGACACTTACCGCGCGCCGGTGCATTTTCCTTTCTTCCCGGTGGCGAAGGACGGACTTCACGTGATCGAGAAGGGCTCGCCGATGGTACAGGTGATCCCTTTTCGGCGCGATATGGTCGAGCTTCAGGCCGAGATCCGCGTGGAGCAGAGCGATGAAGCTGCGGACCGGAAGACGGTCACCCGCAGTACGCAGGCTTCTCCCGGCTGGTATCGGACCGAGGCACGCGCCACGCGCTGACGGCCGACAAACGAAAAGCGCCGGCCCATTTTCGGCCGGCGCGCTTTGTTTGGGTTTTCAGGCCGCCTCAATCGTCGTCGTCGGAGCTGTTCGAAGACGAGTTGCTGCTGCTGTTCGAACTCGAATTGGAACTCGAGTTGGACGACGAGTTCGAACTGAAATTGCTGTTCGAGTTCGAGTTGCTGTTTGAACTGGAGTTGCTGCTGGAATTCGAATTGCTGTTGCTGTTGCTGTTGCTGTTCGAACTCGAACCGCGCCGGCCCCGGTCGTCATCGTCGTCGTCGCGGTCGTAGCTCCGACTGCGGAACTGGGTCTCGCCGCGATAAACGGTCTGACCCGACAGAAACTTCTTGAAGAAGCCGCGGATCGTGTCGTCAAGGTCGTCGGCCTTCGCCGGGGCAGTCAACGCTGACGTGGCCACAACGGCTGTGGCGAGAAAAGTTGCGAGAGTTTTCATGTCTGCGGTCCTTCTGATGATGGAACTTGTTTCGACAAAAGGACTACGATTGGGTGATCGCTTTATTCCATGCCGATGAGAAAACGGTTCGCTCGCAGTTGTCGCTCGTCACTGAAAGTCTCAAAGTGCGCTTGCTAAGGGTTCAAGGTAATTCTGCGCAGCACTCCAAGAGCACTTGGGTCGAACGCACTGCCAGACGAAGCTTCCTGCCTATACCGGACCTTCGAGGCGCTGGCCGATGGGGCCCGCTCTCGGCCTGACCAGACCTTGACGACCGCGGCAGTGGCCGCAGTGCGAGACCTCTCAGTAGCGGTCGTTCGCTGCATATATTTAGTCTGCGGATCGGCCACCCGGACGAAGCGGCCGTTTTGTGCTATGATCGCTGCGGCAATTCCGGGGTGAGTGGATGCAACATGGAAGATGTCTTTGCGGAGGCCTTGAATTCACCGTCGAGGGGCAGCCCAACGAAGTGGTTCACTGCCACTGCCACTTCTGTCAAAGGGCGACAGGCAGCGCCTACTTGATCGAAACTTTGTTCGACAAGAACCGTTTCCACCTCCTGCGTGGCACGCCGCGTGTGTTTGGGCACGTGAGCGAAGGAAGTGGCAAACTCGTCCACATTCATTTCTGCGGCACCTGCGGGACGAAGACCCACATGCTGTTCGAACGGTTTCCCAGCTCGGTCGGCGTCTATTCGGGCACCTTTGACAACAAGGACTGGTTCGAGCGTCGCCCGGACAACAACCTACATTTCTATCTGAGTTCCGCCCCCGTAGGCACGGTAGTCCCTGCCGGGCACCGAGTCTTCGATGCCCACTACTGGGAATCCGATGGCGTAATCGCAGAGGCTCAAGTCTTCGACACCCACACTCTCGTGACAGAGCAACTGAAGGCCGCGAGTCAAGGGCGCTTGCGGGACCGCTAACCCATGCTCCCAGTTCAGTATATTGGGGTTCCGTCCGGCGCGTAATCGAGAACGTCCGGGTCCCACCATAAAATCCGATTCGAGCGGAAGCTGGACCTGCGGTCCAGCTCGTCTGCAAGAATGCTGATCTTCTCGTGCCGCGAGAGGTCGAACGTAATGCCGAGCGGGCGAGCCTGAACAAAACGAATATGGCAGATCAGGAAGATGTCCTGCATCGACACGCAGTTCGGGAAGAACCCACCGCCATCTGCCAATGCCAGTTCTTCTTCAAGCCAACCGAGAATTAAGGTCATCCGTTGCGCACAGCGCCGGAGATGAGGGTTCCCGTCGACGTGCACACCCGTCCAGGTCATTTGCGATATCGTCGTCACAGCAGTCCCGAACGTCTGGATGGTCGAGAATAGCAGCTTGTCCTTCCATAGGAACTCGGGACGCCAGGGAACCAAAGCCAGGGGGCGGTCGTCCTGTGGTCGATGGGTGTAACGGGTCATCAGATATTCAGCGATCAGCCCGCTTTCCCAGAGCGTTACGTCACCATCTCGTAGTGTCGGAACTTGCATTGTGGGCGTGACCGTACCGAGTTGGATCTCAGCCGGAGAATCGTCGGGTTCGTGGCCGTCATAGGCCAACCCAAGCTCGTGGAGTAATATCCGGACGGCGCGCGCAAATGGCGAGCCGCGGGAGAACATGAGCGATCGCGTTTCGTTCCGCATGATGCCCGGTAGCTTACTACAAGTCTATTGATTGGCGAAAAAGAATGCCGGAATGTCCGTTGCGGGCTCTGCGGGAAAATTGTGCCAGCGGGCGACCGTCAAAGTAGGGAGGGGCCCTGAGCGGACGTCCGGAAGCGCGGAGCTCCCGGGCGCTTCCGGCCCTTAGCCGACGTTCGGCAGTCCTACGATCCTCGTCCGCTTCGGCCCTAAGTTGCCGTCCAGCGTTCAATACATCGCGTCCGCTTCCCGCCCACTAGACCTTCGCGCCGCCCGCCATGAAGGACAGCGTCGGCCCTTCCCCGACCTTTACCTCGCCCAGCACGCTTACGCTCGTCTCAGGCGGCGGAAAGCGTTTACATCTCTGTCGCAAGTTGTTGACAAGTCGATGCCGAAGTTGATTCCCGTTTACAGGAAAAGGTTAGTCGGTACACGGCATGTAGCGGATCGCAAATCCGTGCACACCGGTTCGATTCCGGTACTCGCCTCCAAATCTTTTCAATGGGTTAGGCGGTTGTCGCTTCGCGCCCGGAGGCGAGTCTAAAAATTCGTCTAAACATTCTGTTTTTGTTCCGTTCTCTTTCTCTACTCAGAACGAGGCTCACGGGGACCTATGCGTCCGGGCCAGGTCCGCGCCTGCCGAGGTACAGCAGCGCCAGGAGCGAAAGGGCGGGGCTGACAATGAGCGAGATCAGAATCCAACCGAAGACGCTGCGGTTGCGTGATCGTGCCATCTGAGCGGGGAGGATGATGTAAAGCCAAACGGTTCCAATGAGAACGACGAGGCTTAAGCCTATGATGACTGCGGCGTCCGCTGCGTTGTTCATAGGTTCTCCTGTTTTCGCTCAACGCCGTCGCGCCAGACGGAACAGGAGCTAGGCTAAACTACACTTGGCTTTGTTCAGTACGCTTCTGTTGCGCCTGAATGGCCCTGATCCTCTGCCGAACCTTCTTAGTGTAGTGCTGGACCATGGCAGGACTTTGACCGGTCACGGCCGCGATCAGGTCGTCCGAGCATCCCGCTTCCAGAAGCTCACAAGCGGCGTTTTAGCGCCATGAGTGGATATCGTATTCCGAGGCCCCTATCCCGAGCTTGATGGATATCCCGACACCGAAATAGAAGCTGAGCCAGTGAGGGGTTCAGCTGATGGGTATGACGACTACGATCAGGGCTATTACGAATGGCTAGAGCAACAGGAACAGTTGTCTCGCCCGGTACTTCGCGCCTTTAAGTAAACGATCAATGACGTAAGATCATGGGTGGTTGAGGTGCACGCCGACACGAAATCTCAGATGCTTGCGCGAATGCTATTGGCTCAAAGCATTACAGCGCTCGAAGTATTCTTGTCGGACTCACTTATTGTCACAGTGGCGAACAGTCCGCATGCTCAAGGAAAGTTGCTTGCATCCAAGGATATCGGGATTGGCAGTAAGCAAATTCGACTTTCTGACGCCGTTGGCGTCGAGGATTTCGCGACGACCGCGCTACTAGAATATCTGCGCGCGGTTTCCTTTCACGAACTAAAGAAAGCAAATGCATTCTATCGTGTTGGCCTTGGTTTCAACATACTACCTGAAGCAGATTCACTGGAGGCGATCCAAAGATTTACACGAATGCGTCACGATTGCGTTCACAAGAACGGTGTCGACAGAGAATCGGGTGAGCTGCACCAGATTGACCAAGAAAGCCTATTACAATTAACAAATGAATTATCGAAGATGGTGGAATCGGTGGACGAGAACGTGGAAAATTGCAGCCCCCCCCCAGTAATTTTCCTTCCAATTGCCTTCAGGCAATTGAGACTTCCGATAGCCTTTCGCAAATTTACATTTTTTTCCAACGCGATCCACAATTTGTTTCGCAGGGCGAACACATTCGTTCTGCAATATTGATCTTACTATCGGTCATCTCCATCTCTGCGAATTGAACCTCCGAACAAATGGCTCGCACGCTACCCCGTCTTGATTCCTATCGTGCCTCGGATAGTAGCCAGGTTGCCCTCGATTGGAGGGCGCCAAGCCCACCATTCGCGCAAAATCGCAGTTTGGCGCCGCAGCCATATGCCGAACTGTCGTCCATGCTGGCCATTGGCTGACGTAGAACTTCCAACCAAGCATTGAGATGATGGCCACAACACATATCGCTCTGAGATAACGACGAGGGAAACGCCGTCGCCGGTAGCCTTGTTGCGGTGTCGCCCACTTTGAGCGCGCGGATTGCGCTCGGCGAAAGGATGAGATGTTGTCACGTTTTTTTCTCATGGAGCTCAATTCGACCAGCCCTTTTCGTGATCTCAACTTCGCTTTCTGAGGCCTGAAAACTGTCCACGAGCGGGTCTAAACATTCACGCTCTGTTCTTATCATTTCGAACCCAAGTCTAAACATTTTATCGATATATTTCATCGTTATACCCACTTTTGCAAATCTGTGCACACGGGTTCGATCCCGATACTCGTCTCCACCACACAAGCTTCAACATGTCGGCAGGATCGGCTGCCACGTGCCGCACTTGGTGTAAGTTTGAAGGTACTCCCAGTTCTGGCCGTCGCGGCCTTTCTTGAGTGCTGGTCGGTCCCGCGCACCTCGGCTCATCGTCGGGTTCGGTGGTTGAAACCTGAGAGGTAACCACGGCTTGCGCGCGTCGCACGGCGAACGTCGCCTTTCCGCCCTTCTTGCGGGTTTCTGCTATCGCAAGACCGCTACATGGCTAACCATTTTTCCGGCTGGACTTCTCCTGGAACCAGAGCGGTAGTGTCCACGCGACGATCTAGCCGTCAGTCTCCGCCCGGCCCTCCGGGCTTTGCCTGGTAGCAGGGGCGAGATGCTCCTGCACATGTAAGAGGAGACAGAGATGACCACTAAAAAAGAAAGCGTGGAAACCAAGCGCCTTGCGCCAACGAAAGCCGGTAGGCCCAGGGACACCAAGACAGCCCAGCTGATCCGGCTGCTCTCGACGAAGTCGGGCGCGGACGCCACCGCAATCAGTGCCAGACTCGGCTGGAAGCCGCACACGACGCGAGCGGCGATCAGCGGGCTGAAGAAGGCCGGGTACGAGATTGCGGCGGAGAAATCGGACCGTGCCAGGCGAACGCGATACCGCATCATTGGAAAGCCCAAGCCAGGCCCCGTAACGACCTCCTCAATGGAGCCCTTGCATGGGTAAGGCGGATCCCGACCGCATACATATCTTGCAGGATTGGGAGGAGGCGTTCGGGTCTCCTCCGCCGCCCTACCTGTCGGTGGCATTCATGCGGAAGGCCCTGTGCCATGAAGCCCAGTGTCGTCGTCATGGTGGGCTTCCGCCGGACATACGGCGGGCTCTGCGCCAGATCGCAAGAGGCCATTCGGTCTCCGACAGCACCCGCCGGGTCGCACGGCCGGGGTCCCGTCTCGTTCGCGAGTGGAACGGACGCACCTATCACGTAGAGGTCCTGAAGGAGGGCTACTGCATGGATACCCGGACCTGGCCATCCCTCTCTGCGATCGCCAAGCACATCACGGGAACGACGTGGTCCGGACCCAGGTTCTTCGGACTGGTCGACCGGACAAGGGACACGTCGTGAGGAAGATCCGGTGCGCCATCTACACAAGGAAGAGCTCGGAGGATGGGCTGGAGCAGGAGTTCAACTCGCTTCATGCGCAGCGAGAGGCCTGCGCAGCCTACATCCTCAGTCAGAAGCACGAAGGCTGGGTGCTCTTGCCGGAGCCCTACGACGATGGCGGCCTGTCCGGCGGGAGCCTCGAGCGACCTGCACTGCTGCGCCTGCTCGACGACATCCGCGCTGGCAGGATTGACCAGATCGTCGTCTACAAGATCGATCGGCTGACCCGGTCGCTGGCCGATTTCGCGAAGATCGTCGATGCACTGGATGCGGCCGGAGCTTCCTTCGTCTCTGTCACCCAGTCCTTCAATACCGCCACCAGCATGGGGCGTCTGACGCTCAACATGCTCCTGTCGTTCGCCCAGTTCGAACGCGAAGTCACAGCAGAGCGGATACGGGACAAGATCGCGGCCTCCAAGCGCCGGGGCCTCTGGATGGGTGGGAGCGTCCCTCTGGGATATGATCCTGACGGCCGGACACTGAAGACCAATGAGCAGGAAGCGGTGACCGTCCGGACCATCTACGACCTCTATGAGAGACTTGGTACGGTACGGGAGGTCCATGCAGAGGCCGATCGGCTGAACCTCCGTAGTCGGCGCCGAGAGAGGTCGGGCGGCAAGATGACTGGAGGTGGTCCGTTTGATCGCGGGCATCTGCACTACATCCTCACTAACCCTCTCTATGCGGGTCGCATCCGGCATCGGAAGAAAGTGTACGATGGTCAGCACCCCCCGATCATCGATCCGGAACGGTGGGATGCGGTTCAGAGCAAGCTTCAGGAGGACTCGGCACGCGGGCGCGGCAGGGCTCTGGCGTCTCCTAAGTCACACCTCTGCGGGAAGTTGTTTGATGAAACCGGGGACCGGCTGACACCGACGCACTCAAGGACCCGAAAAGGCGTCCGGCTCCGGTACTACATCTCTCACCGGCTTGCAGCGCAGAGCGGGCAGCCGCATCCGGGAGCCTGGCGTCTGCCGGCCGAGGAGCTTGAGAGCACGGTTGCCACTCTCCTTCAGGCCACCTTCTCCCGGCAGGGCTTCGCCGCCACACTTGCTCCCTTGGCACCTGCGGAGACGATCGCCCAGGCTGCTGCCGCTCTGAAGAGACTTGGCGCCGATCCCGACCGGTCCGGCATGTTGGCACTGGTCGAACGCATCGACATCGCACCCGGATTGATGATCCTCAAACTTGATGCCGACAGCGTCGCGGCGCAACTCGCGATGGATGCAACGCAGATAGACGCTGCTGCCTTGTCCAGGAGCCATCCGTTCCAGCTCCGCAAGCGCGGCGTGGAGACAAGGATCGTTCTCGCGGATACGCCGACGGGTCAGGATGAGACTCTTGCCCGTAACATTGCACGGGCGATCGAGTGGCTGGAAAGGATCAAGGCGGGCGAGACCTTCGGCGAAATCGCTGACGCCGAAGGCACTCACAAGAGCCGCGTTCAGCAGATCATCCGGCTGGCGTTCCTGGCTCCTGACATCGTCCGGGATGTTCTTGATGGCAGGCAGCCGTTGGGCTTCACATCCGAATGGTCCCTGCGCAATGAGCTGCCGTCGGACTGGCAGGAACAGCGTGCCCTGCTAGCGACCCTCTGAAACGCTGTAATTCAACCTCGTATGGCGAAAATGCCCCGTGCAGACCCAGGCCAGCCAAGGCGCCTGTTGCCGGGCTTGCTTTGGTCTGCGCCGAAGAGTGCTCCCGGTAACTTACGGAAAGGGCGGCAGATTATCTGCCGCACCTTCAATCGTCAAAGTTACTTGGAGTGCCTGGCTGGGGAGGCAGGATTCGAACCTGCAACCTGCGGTACCAAAAACCGTTGCGCTACCGTTGCGCCACTCCCCAAAGGCAAGCGTGTCTTACTCAGACGCGATGGCCTGTGCAAGTCCCGCCGGACACGAATCCCGTCAGCTCGACACCTGCTCCCGCAGCACCTGGACGGTCACCGAAACCAGCAGGTAGATCGCACCGAAGATCAGAAGAGCGATCAGCGTGTTCTCGAAGACCTTGGGATAGGTCGGCTCGTCGGGCGCAACGGGGCTCACACCGATCGACAGGAAACGGACCTGGCGGTTCGCCTCGATGCGGGCGGCTTCGAGCTGCTGGAGCGATTCCTGCATCATCATCGTCCGGGTCTCGAGTTCGACCTCGGCCATGCGCAGGCGCGAGGTCATCGAGGCCAGAGAGCCCTGCGTCGATCCTTGCTCCGTCAATTGCGAACGCAGATCCGCGATCAGCGTCTCGAGCCGTTCGATGTCTCCCTCGGCGCCAGCGACACGAGCCTGGTTCGGACGGGCGTTGTCCATGAGCTGACTCAGCTGCAGCCGCTTCTCGGTCAGCTGGGTTTCAAGCGCGTTGACCTGGCTCATCACGCCGGCGGTTTCGGACTGCGGGTCGAGCACGCCCATCTGCTCCTGGAGGGCCAGGACCTTTTCCTGCGCCTCGAGCATCTTGCGGTCGGCGTCCTCGAACGTCTCGTTCGCGCCGCGCATCTGGTCGGCCCGCTTGCGCTCGGTGATCTGGTCGACCCGTTCCTCGGAATAGCCGATCAGCGCCTCCGAGAAGACGCGGCTCATCTCGGGCGACAGGGCCGAGACCTCCATGCGAAGCACGCCTTCCGTGGGGTCGTAGCCAACCTTCACATGCTTCTGGTAATGCTTGTAGAGCGCCTCGTTCGTCGCATCGGGCATGACACGCTGAAGAGAATCCACCGAGGGATCGCTGAAGTGCTCGCGATAGCCGTATTCGCTGTCGAGCCGTTGCAGCGCCCCGCGCGATGTCAGGTAGTCCTGCACCAGGATCGAATCCTGGCTCGTCGCCATCGCCGTGCCGCCGAGAAGGCCGCCTGTGCCGGACGTGACCTCGGCCTGCTGTACGATGAACTCGGACTTGGTCGCATAGCTGGGTGTCGCGAGATAGGCGAAGTAGTAGCCGCAGATCATCGTCGGCAGGAAGACGAACAGCGTCAGCCTGAGGCCGAGAAGCGCCAGTTTCCGCCGTCGACGCCGGATGATATCGCGCTGAATGCGCTCGATGTCGTGCAGATTGGCCGGACCGGATCCGGCCGGGATGTGCTCGCCCGGCAGGTTCCGCTTCGGATCCACCGTTTGCGGCAGACCGGCGCGGCGCGGCGCATCGCCCGGTTGCGCGGGTTGGGCCTGCTGTCCTTGTGGCTGCGCTTGCCCGGCTGCGGCCGCCGGTGCGGGGCTGTCCGACGTGTCGCGGGCGTGGACGAGTTCGATCATGTTCGCGCGGTCGAAGGGGTCGATGCCCCGATCGCGCAAGAGGCGCACGGCGTCGAAGTCAGACGACGGCGTCATCCCGTGCTTCTGCGCCAGGCGTCGCGCCATGCGAAGCTGGCGCCCGGTCAGGCCCTCGCGCCGGATCTGCGAGATCGACGTCTCGGAGGCGGCCTCGGTGTCGGCCTTGGCCGAGCCCGGGAAGGCCATGTCGCCGAAGCCGTCCTCGGAGGTGCCGGGGAGCGACCGATCCTCGCCGCCCTCGGTGCCCGGGGCGCGCCCCGAGCTGCGACGGATACGGAACTTAGGCGCTTTGGGGTTGGTAGTCATAGACTGCTTTCGCCTCTTCAAGCGTGTCGAACATCAGCATCCGCCCATTGCGCAGGACGGCTGCCGTCTTACAGAATTTCTCGAGCGTGGTCGCCTGGTGAGACACGATGATCACCGTGGACGTCTTAAGTCGCTCGTAAAGGATCTGGCCGGCCTTCCGGTTGAAGTCGGCATCGGTCGTCGCAGGCATCCCTTCGTCGATCAGGTAGAAGTCGAAATCGAGAGCCAGGAGCAGCGAGAACGAGAACCGCGCCGCCATTCCGGCGCTATAGGTCCCGACGGGCATGTCGAAGTATTCTTCCAGCCCGCAGACCCAGCGGCAGAACGCCTCGAGATAGTCGGGGTCCTTGTCGTAGATTCGCGCGATGAACCGGCAGTTCTCCATCGCCGACAGACGCGGCACCAGACCGCCCATGTAGCCGAGCGGAAACGAGATGCGCGACCGGCGGACGATCTCGCCCTCGTCCGGTTTTTCCAATCCCGCCATCATGTTGACGACCGTCGTCTTGCCGGTGCCGTTCGGCGCGAGGATGCCGAGCGACTGCCCGCGTTCGACGCGAAACGACGCCCGGTCAAGGATCACCTTGCGCCGTTCGCCAGTCCAGAAGGACTTCGAGACGTTCCGAAACTCGATCATGCGGACATGTTGCCTGACGTGCCGTACTGCGCCTTGCGGCCGGTTTGTTCCGACCTTAGCCGAAAATGGTGCGAATGTGTGGCGTTTTGCCAATTAAATCGCAGGTGTTCCAGCACGGAATCCTGGAGGATCGCCATGATCAGCGGCCCTTGGCCATCGGGAAGGACGAACCGGCGAGGCTCCGCCGGTTCGTTGGCTGATCAGTTCTCCTGCTTCTGCACGCGCGTGAGCTTGCCCGCTGCAATCGAGAGCGCCGCCGCGAAGAAGCTGAAGAGCGCGCCCATCTTCGCCGCATCCTGCACTGGCCCCGGTTCGAAGGCCACGGAGGCAATGAAAAGCGAGACCGTGAAGCCGATGGCGGCGACGCACCCGACGACAAAGAGGTCGATGGTCCGCATCCCCTTCGGCAGCCCGAGCCCGAGCGGGCCTGCCGCAATCCAGCCGAACAGCAGGACGCCTGCAGGTTTGCCCACGATGAGCCCCAGAAGGACAAGCCAGGTCGGCGACCCGATGGACGAGAACTCGACGCCCGCGTTCAGGAGGCCGAAAAAGAACAGGACGACCTCGACCGGGTGCTTCAGCAGGTGCTCGGCATGGTTCAGAGGTAGTGGAGCGTCAGCGAGCGGTATTCGACCTGCCCTGCGGCATCGTAATGCGCGTGACCGACGATGAAGTCGTGGATCAGCTCGAATTCGACGAAGTGGTGATAGCTCTCGGCATCTATGTTCGCCCACACCAGCGCGATCAAGGCCCCTGCGATCAGCAGAAGCGAGTAGTTGGTCACGAAGTTCCAGACGTGATACATGCCGCCCTCCCGAAAGGTTTTGGAAGGGAATAGTTTAGGCTCCGGCTCCCATCAACTGAAACGGTTCAGGCCGCGACGATACCCCACAGGAGGCCGGCCACGATCGAGCCCGACAGGGCGATCCCGAGATAAGCCGCGAAGACCCGCGGCTTGACCAGCGCCCAGACCGCGATGGCGGCGGGAATACAGCTCACCCCGCCCGCGAGGACGAAGGACATCGCGGCGCCAGGCGCCATGCCCTGCTGCAGCAGGGCATCGACCAGCGGCACCGCAGCATAGCCGTTGAGGTAGGCCGGCGCGCCGATCAGCGCCCCGAGGACCACCGGCCCAACGCCCGTCCCGCCCAGAAGACCCGCGACCGATTCCGCCGGAACCCAGGCCAGCATCAACGCCTCGACCATGTAGGCCACCAGAAGCCACTTGCCTAGGAAGAGCGCGTTGTCGACGGCGGTCGAGCGGAATGTCTCGCGCCGATCCGCCTCGCGCCAGAAGCCCCAGGTCACCTCGCCCTTGAACGCCGCCGGCTTCGAACCGCCGCAGCACGACCCGCAAGCGGGCTTCGGCGCGACCTTGAGCGGGTTCGCGAAAACGGGCGACGTCGCGAAGGCACGGACCACCATGCCGCCCGAAAGACCAAGCGACACCGCCGCAATGGTCTTGCCGATGGCGAACGGCAGTCCGAGCGTGCCGGCCGTCACGAGGAACATCGCCGGGTCCATCAGCGGCGAGGCAAGCCAGAACGCCATCACCGCCGACAAGGGCGCGCCGACCGCCAGCATCGCGGCGATGAACGGAATGACCTCGCACGAACAGAACGGCGACAGCCCACCCAGAAGTGCTGCAACCACGATCATGCGTGTCTCGCGTCCCTCGAAGGCGCGGGCAAGCAGGACTTCCGCGCCCGTGGCCTTCAGCCAGGCGACGGCGAGAACGGCAAAGAGAAGGAAAGGCGCCGTGTGAAGCAGCGCGGCCAAGGCGAAGCGCACCGTCTCGACCGCCTGCGCCGGGTCGATGACGGCGACAGCGAGCGGCAAGAGAGCGGCGAAGACCCAGACGCGGTCGATCCTGAGCCTCGGCCCGCCCGAATGCGCAGGTCCCTGCGGGTGCGAGACATCAGCCATGACGGTGATCCTTGTGGGGATGGCTGCTGTCGGCGCAGCAGTCGGTCAGCAGGAACTCGGACAGCGACTTCATCCGCGCATAGGCGGCTGCGATGCAGATGATACGCCTGCCCTCGCGCACCTGCCGCACGAGGTCGGCCGCCGAGAGTATCTTCATGTGGTGCGTCAGCGTCGATCCGGTCACACCGGACCGCGCCCCAAGCTCGCCGATCGACAGTCCGTCCGGCCCAGCCCGAACCAGCGTTCTCAGGACACCCAGCCTCTGCTCGGACCCGAGCGCGGCGAAGGTCGAGGCGGCTTCGGCAAGGGTGCTGTCATCTGTCGGCGTCATGTCCATGCTTCTATATTTCTAGAAACATAGAAACGAGTCAAGGTGGAAATCTGCGCCGGCCGCCTCTACATGCGCGACATGAGTTTCTCCCGTCTCGCCACCGACATCTCGGCCTGCCGCCTCTGCGCCGACCGCTTCGCCGCGACGGCCACGGCGCATCAGCCGCGCCCGGTGGTCTGGTTCGGCCCCGACGCCCCGATCCTGGTCGCGAGCCAGGCGCCTGGCCTGCGCGTGCATGAGGCGCAGAAGCCGTTCTGGGATCGCTCCGGGGTGCGGCTGCGCGACTGGATGGGCGTGGACGAGGACACGTTCTACGATCGCTCGAAGGTTGCCATCGTGCCGATGGCCTTCTGCTTTCCTGGCTATGACGCCTCCGGATCCGACCTGCCTCCGCCCCGCATCTGCGCCGCGACCTGGCGCGCTCGGATCGTCGAGGCCATGCCGCGCTTCCGGCTCGCCCTGCTGATCGGCGGCTATGCCCAGACTTGGCATCTGGGCGCTGCAGCCAAGGGCGGCGTCACGCGGACCGTCTCGCGCTGGCGCGACTTCCTACCGGACGCGATCCCCCTGCCCCATCCGTCCTGGCGCAATACCGGCTGGATCAATTGCAACCCGTGGTTCGAGGCCGAGCTTCTGCCCGTTCTCCGCACTCGCGTGTCCGAGGCGCTGGCATGACTCCGCTTGACCGCGCGCACGCCGAGATGGATGCGGCCCCCGCCGACGACGCGGCGCGGCTTCGCTTCTTCGCGCAACTCGCCGATGCAGAACTCGTCCTGATGATCGAAAGCGACGGCGGCGGTCCCGTGGTGCCCAAACTCTTCGACACCGAGGAGGGCACCTTCGTCCTCGCCTTCGACGGCGAAGACCGGCTTGCGGCCTTTGCCGGAGGCCCCGCGCCCTATGCCGCCCTGCCAGGTCGCGCGCTCGCGGCATTGCTGTCGGGCCGCGCCATCGGCATCGGTCTCAACTTCGAGGTCGCGCCCTCCGCCATCCTGATCCCGCCCGAGGCGCTGGCCTGGCTGACCGATACGCTCGGGATAGCACCCTCCCAGGTAACGGCGACGCCGACCGAGTACCTTCCGCCCTCCGGCCTTCCCGAGACACTCCTGAAATCCCTCGACGCGCGCCTCGCCGCGGCCGGGGGCCTTGCCGAAGCCGCCTGGCTCGTCGCGGTCCGCTACCGCGGCGGTCGGCGGGGGCACCTTCTGGCCATCGTCGACGCGCGCGACGGGGCCGAACCCGCCATTGCGCGGGCTGTACGCGAGGCGCTCGTCTTCTCGGACCTCGCCGCCGGGGAACTGGACGTCACCTTCCTGCCGCCCGACGCCCCGGCGCTTGCGCGGCTCAGACGTGTCGGCCTGCGCTTCGATTTGCCAAAGGTCGCGCCACCCGAACCGCCGCGCGCTCCGGGCACGGACCCGACCCGACCGCCAAAGCTTCGCTGATCGGTCAGTATCCCCGCGCGCGGTCGACGAGGTACAGGAACGGCTCGCCCGCCTCGCCTCGCCGGATGTTCTCGGCAATCACCCGCGCCGCACTTCTGGGACGGGTCGCCGACGCGATGTGAGGCGTCACCGTCACGCGCGGATGGGCCCAGAACGGATGTCCTTCGGGCAGCGGTTCGGTCCGGAAGACGTCGAGCGTCGCGTGACCGACCCGACCGGCATCCAGCGCCGCGAGAAGGTCGTCGTCGACGATCAGCGGTCCCCGGCCGGGGTTCACGATCACCGCTCCCTCGGGCAGAAGCGACAGGCGCGCGGCGTCGAGCAGATCCCGCGTCCCCTCCGTCAGGGGCAACAGCAGGACAAGGATCTCGGCCCGGCGCAGCGCCTCGGCGAGCCCGTCGTCGCCCGAAAGGCACGTCAGCTCCGGAATGCGCTTCGGCGTCCTGCTCCACCCCGTGACCCGGAAGTTCAGCGCCGCCAGCGCCTCTGCCACCGCCCGGCCCAACTCGCCAAGCCCCAGCACGGTCACCTCCCGGTCACGCGCAAGCGGCGGCGCCACGGGATCCCAGACCGCATCCCTGCGGAGGATGTCGCGATCCATGCCCAGGTGATGCCGCAGCACATGGCCGACGCACCATTCGACCATCCCTTCGGTCAGACCAGGATCGACCATCCGCGCCAACGGCTGCGTGAGCGTTTCATTGCCCACGATGCCCTCGACCCCTGCCCAGAGGTTCAGGACGGCCTTCGCCCCGGTGAAAGGCGTGAAGTCCTTCAGCCGCGATGAGGGCGCATAGACGACATAGTCGACCGACGCCGGGTCTTCGGGGTCGAGAGCGTGTTCGATCGTCGCCTCCACGCCTGCATCGGCGATGGCGGCGGGCAAGACATCGCGATAGTCCTCCCAGTCGCTCCGGGGGGCGGAAAAGAGAATGCGGGTCATCGGCTCCGGGGTCTGTGGATGTGGGCGGACTGGACCAGCCCGAAGGCGGCGAGAAGGACAAGCATGGCCGAGCCGCCGTAGCTGACCAGCGGCAAGGGCACGCCCACCACCGGGGCAAGTCCCATCACCATCGACATGTTGACGGCGAAGAAGAGAAACAGCGTCGCGCCCATCCCAAGCGTCAGAAGCGAGCCGAAGCGGTCCTTGTTCTGAACCGCCGACAACACGCAGAACAGCACTACGAGGCCGTAAAGCGACAGAAGCGAGATGCCGCCCAGAAAACCGAACTCCTCGGCCAGCGTCGTGAAGATGAAATCGGTATGCTTCTCCGGCAGGAAGTTCAGGCGCGACTGCGTGCCCTGCATGTATCCCTTGCCGCCCCACCCGCCGGACCCGAGCGCGATCATCGCCTGCGTGATGTGATAGCCGGACCCGAGCGGATCGGTCGACGGATCGAGGAACGTGTCGATCCGCTTGAACTGGTAGTCCTTGATCAACTGCCAGTCCGTCCCGCGCGAGGCGAATACGGTATAGATGAGACCTACGCCCGCGCCCACGACCGCGAGGAAATACAGCCAGGACACGCCGGCGCAGAACATCACGATGCCCCCGCCCGCGATCAGCAGGATCGCAGTCCCCAAGTCGGGCTGCTTCAGGACCAGCGCCGTTGGCAGAAGGATCATCACCAGGGGCGGGATGATCCAGAAAGGCCGCGATACCTTGTTCAGCGGCAACCAGTCGTAGTAGGCGGCGAGAATCATCACGAGCGTGATCTTCATCAGCTCGGACGGCTGAAGCCGGATGAACCCCAGGTCGATCCAGCGCTGCGCCCCCATGCCGACGAAGCCCATGATCTCGACGAGGACGAGAAGGCCGAGCGCGACCAGATAGGCCACCGGCGAGATCGAGCGCCAGAACCAGATCGGCACGAGGCCGATCAGCAGCATCGCGACCATGCCGACCGCGAACCGCTTCATCTGCGGCTCGGCCCATCTGGACAGGTCGCCGCCCGCCACCGAATAGAGCATCAGGAATCCGACACAGGCGACCGCCGTCAGCAAAAGGACGATGGCCCAGTTGGCATAGAGGATCTTCCGCGCGCCCGTCGGGACGCTCTGGACCTTGCTCTCGAGGTAGGTCATGCGCGGGTGGCCTTGGCCTCGGGCTGGAGGCGCGGACGCAGGACCATCTCCTCGTGCTGGACGCGGATACGCTCGCGCTGGTCCTTCGGATAGGCCTCCAGCGGCGGAATGTCCCCATAGAGCGCATAGAGAAGGATGTCGCGCGAGGGCGGCGCCGCCGCCGTCGATCCGCCGCTTCCGTGTTCGATGATTGTCGCGACCGCGTACTTCGGCCGGTCATAAGGCGCATAGCAGACGAAGAGGCCGTGGTCGCGCCGGTTCCAGGGAAGCTGCTCGTTCCGGGTGACGCCCCGCGCCCGCTCGGCGGCGGTGATGTTGCGGACCTGGCTCGTGCCGGTCTTGCCCGCCATCTCCAGCCCTTCGGTCACGATCCGCGACCGCGCCGCTGTGCCCCGCTGGCCGTTCGAGACGCTCCACATGCCCTTCCGGACCGCGTTCAGGTGCGCCGCCGAGACGTTCAGTTCCGGAGCTTCCTCGATCGGGACTTCAACCCCGTCGATCGACTTCACAAGCCGAGGCTTCACCGCCCGTCCCGAGGCGATGCGCGCCGTCATCACCGCAAGCTGCAAGGGCGAGGTCAGCACGAAGCCCTGCCCGATGGCCGAGTTCAGAGTGTCACCCGGCTGCCATCGCTCTTCGCGCGCGCGGATCTTCCATTCCGTTGAGGGAATAAGCCCGTCGGCCACCGCCGAGATCGGCAGGTCGTGACGCTCCCCCAGCCCGAATTCGTGGCAGAGCTCGGCCATGCGGTCGATACCGACCCTCTGCGCCACCTCGTAGAAATAGACGTCGCATGACTGCGTCATCGCATTGTTCAAGTCCATGTGACCATGGCCACCGCTTTTCCAGCAGTGGAACCGCCGACCGCCCAGGCTCATATAGCCAGGACAGTAGACGGTATCTCCCGTTCCGATGACGCCCGCGCGCAGGGCGGCGAGGCCGGTCATCATCTTGAAGGTCGATCCGGGCGGATAGGTGCCCTGCACCGTCTTGTTGAACAGGGGCCTGTGGTCATTGTCCCGCAGCGAACCGTAGTCCTTCGACGAGATCCCCTTCACGAAGAGGTTCGGATCGAACGACGGCGCCGAGGCCATGGCCAGAAGATCGCCTGTCTCGACGTTCATCACCACCGCACCCGCGCTTTCAGCCGAAAGCCGCGACTGCGCATAGTTCTGAAGTCCGTGGTCGATGGTCAACTGGATATCGCGGCCCGGCGTGAACTCGTCCCGGCTGAGCTCGCGCATGACGCGCCCGCCCGCGTTCACCTCGATCCGCCGCGTACCCGCCCGGCCCCTCAGGTCGCCTTCGAGCTTGGCCTCCAGCCCGATCTTTCCGATCTGGAACTCGGGGATCTGAAGCAGGGGGTCCGGATCCTCGATCTTCGACAGGTCATAGTCGCTGACCGGCCCGACATAGCCGATGATATGCGCAAAATCCTCGCCCAACGGGTATTCGCGGCTCAGACCCACGTCCGGCGTGACACCGGGAAGCGCAGGCGCGTTGATCGCGACTTCCGCCACGTCCTTCCACTCGAGCTGGTCGGCGAGCGTGATCGGCACGAAGGGGCTGCGGCGGTACATCTCTTTCAGAGACCGCTCCAGCTCGGCCGGTTCGATGTTCACCAGTCGCTTGACCTTGGCGATGGTCTCGTCGATGTCGCCCGCATCCTCGCGCACGATGACGATGCGGTAGTTCTGCGCGTTCTGCGCCAGGGGCACGCCGTGACGGTCGTAGATGATCCCGCGCGACGGCGGAATGAGCCGGACGTTGATCCGGTTTTCCTCGGCCAGAAGCTGATAGCTCTCGGCCTCCTCGACCTGCAACTGGCGCATCCTCAGCCCAAGGACGCCCATGACTCCAACCTGAGCCACGCCAAGCACGAAGGCCCGGCGCGTCACGAGGCTTGCGGCCTCGTCCGTTTCCTTCGGAGATCGCCTCATGCCCTTTGCCCCAGGATGTCGCTGACAGGCGCCTTGCGGACGCCGAATGCGCGGCCCGCCAGAACGACGATCAACGGATAACTCAACACGGTGAAGATCATGCGCATCAGGATCAAGCCTATCGCGGGCTGGCCCACGGCGAAAACCCCAAGGATCGCCGCGTTCGCCAATGTCATCACCAGGATCAGGCCCGACACCAGCAGCCACTCGACCGGAAACGACGTCGTTCTCAGCGTATGGCTGCGCGTCCGAAGGAACTCGGTCCCTGCCACGGCGAGCGCGGTCCAGAGACCGGGTGGCCGCATGTGGAGGAAGTCCGCCAGCAGGAACACCGCCGCGATCAGCCAGACCGGCAGGTACTCGGGCCGCATCACCGTCCAGGACAAGGCGATCAGGAGAAGGACGTCCGGCCCCGGGATCAGGCCCGGCCCGGGATCGAGCGGCAGAAGCTGGACAAAGCTGACCGCCGCGGCGAGGAACACGAACAGCAGGCGATAGCCCCAGATGCGGCCTGGACGGTCAGCCATCGGCGGGCTCCCCGGCGTTCGGCAGAAGGGCCGCTTCCGGCACCGGAAGAAGCGGGCCGATCAGATCGGGCGCCGCGTCCAGCCTCTCGGAGGGACGACTTCGCAGGACGCGCAGGAACTCCAGACGCTCATAGTCCGCCGCCAGCCTGATCCGCATCCGCCCGTCGCGGGCCAGGACGACGCTGCCCACGAGCAATCCGGCCGGAAACACCCCGCCGTCGCCCGACGACACGACCCGGTCCCCCGGTCTCACCTCCTCGGGCGCCTCGATGAAGTCGAGGGCGGGAAGCGCAGTGTTGTCGCCCGACAGAACGGCCCGCTGCCCCGATGGCTGAATCGTCACCGGCACGCGGCTCGCCGCGTCGCTCAGAAGCAGCACCCGGCTCGACCGCTGCCCCACGCCCGAGATACGGCCCACAAGACCCAACCCGTCGGTCACCGCCCAGCCATCCATGATGCCGTCCCGCGCGCCCCCCACGTTCAGCAGCACCGACTGGCGGAAGGGCGAGCCCGAGTCCGCCATGACCTGCCCCGTCACCACGGTCAGCGCCGGGTCAAGGCGCACCTTGTTCAGGTCCAGAAGCTTGGCGTTCTCCTGCTCGAGCTGAAGGGCGGCTTCCTTCCACGCCTTCATCTGCTGAAGCTCGTCGCGCAACTCGCGGTTCTGACGCTGAAGCGCGGCGTAGGACTGAAATCCACGCGCAAGGTTCGCCATCTCGGTCACGGGCACCATGGCCCAGTCGAGGTTCGGCACCACCACGTCGACCAGATGCGCCCGAAATCTCTCGGCGCGCGGACTGTCGATCCGCCACAGCACGAAGACCGCGAGGAGGCACAGCAAGAGAAGCCCCACTCCGAGCCGGCGGATGGGTCGGACGAAATCCTCGGTTGAGCCGTTCTGACGTGCCACATCGTCCTCTGAGGAAGGCCCGGGCCCAGACTAGCACGCGACGGTGCGGGCGTCAGTCCCTGCCCTAGCTGTCGTAGTCGATGACGTGCCGAAGCTGCTTTTCGTATTCCAGCGCCTTGCCCGTGCCCAGGGCCACGCAATTCAGCGCCTCGTCCGCGACGCTGATCGCCAGCCCGGTCTGCTCGCGCAGCGCAAGGTCGAGTTCGCCCAGAAGCGCACCCCCGCCCGTCAGCATCACGCCTCGGTCGACGATGTCGGCGGCAAGGTCGGGCGGCGTCGCCTCGAGGGCGATCATCACCGCTTCGCAGATCTGCTGCACCGGTTCGGCCAGGGCCTCGGCGACCTGGGCCTGGTTGATCTCGGTCTCTTTAGGCACGCCGTTCAAAAGGTCGCGTCCCCGGATCTGCATCGACTGGCCCCGTCCGTCATCGGGCATCCGCGCGGTGCCGATGGTCATCTTGATCCTCTCGGCGGTCTGTTCGCCGATCAGGAGGTTGTGCTGTCGCCGCAGGTAGCTGACGATCGCCTCGTCCATCCGGTCGCCGCCGACGCGCACCGACCGCGCATAGACGATGTCGCCCAGGGACAGCACCGCGACCTCGGTCGTGCCGCCGCCGATGTCGACGACCATGTTGCCCGTGGGATCGGTGATCGGCATCCCCGCTCCGATCGCGGCCGCGATCGGCTCGGCGATCAGACCCACCTTCTTCGCGCCAGCCGTCATCACCGAGGTCCGGATCGCGCGCTTCTCGACCGGCGTCGCGCCATGCGGCACGCAGACGATGACGCGGGGCTTCGAAAAGAAGCCGCGCTTGTGGACCTTGTTGATGAACGCCTTGATCATCGCTTCCGCGACATCGAAGTCGGCGATGACGCCTTCGCGCATCGGGCGGATCGCCTCGATCGAGCCGGGCGTGCGTCCCAGCATCAATTTGGCGTCCTCGCCCACGGCGAGCACCTTCTTCACGCCATCCTTGACGTGATAGGCGACGACCGACGGTTCGTTGAGGATGACGCCCTTGCCCTTGACGTAGACGAGCGTGTTCGCTGTCCCAAGGTCGATCGCCATATCGGTGGTGAAAAGTCCGCCGAACCAAGCCATGTGCTGCTGCCCCGTTCTCTCTTTTGGCCGCCACGCGCGACTCCGCGTCTCGCGTGCGACGGTTCCTCATATACGCCCGCCAGCCATTGTCCGAAAGGGCGAACCGCGGCCATGAAGGCGCGAATCTGCCGCCCGTTCCGGCTGTTCGATTAGCGACGATTCTCTATCAAACGGAAAAAAGCGGCGCGATTGTGGCCATACCACCAACAATCCGAAGAGCTGGGCCTATTCCGTCACCATCCGCTGCCAGGCCATGGCAAGTCGGGCGACATTGGTCGTGGGCGTCGCGATGAAGGCCGACGCCTCGCCGTACTCCACGAAGAGGACGGACGGTGCCTCGCCGATGCCGGGCGAGACGACGGTGACGCAGGACTGGGCCGGGTCGGGAAAGAGGCTGTCGAACTTGCCGAAGTAACCGTCCAGGAAAACGGCCGCCTGTTCGGCCATGCGCCCCACCCGCGCGGCGTCGCCGCCCTGCTCGGCGACCTCTTCGCCGTCGATCCTGAGCCAGGCCAGCGCGTCGCGGCCGAGAGCCGACAGGAAGCTGCGCATCCGTTCCTCGGGCGGCACCTCCGCCCTCTCGGTCGAACTCACGTTCCACACCCGCGCCAGCATCGGGGCCGGAACGCCCACGTCCGACGGAAAGGGCGAAGTCAGGCGCACCGCCGAGATGTGGATGGTCTCCGCTCCGGCGAAGGCCTCCCGAAGAACCTTGGCCAGAGCCGGCACGCTCGGGTCCTCCGCGTCAGGCAGGGGCTTGCCCGCCAGCGCCGCAGCGTCCCCGATGGCCGGGGCGAGCAGCGCCTGAAGCCGCCGGTTCGCGATGGCGAAGTGCCAGGGCGTGTCGTCGACCGTCAGCGTCAGGCGGCGCGGCAGGATCGTCTCGTCGATCTCGGTCACGAAGGCCGCCAGTCGCTCGGCGGCATCGCTGCCGCGCAGCTTGCGCGGCTCGCCGGGAGTGCGTTCACGCCCGCGCAGCTTCGTCAGCTTTTCCTCGAGTCGGGAGAAATCGCTCAACGCCGGTCCCCGGTCATCACGCAGCCGCCAGGATATCGTCAAGCGCCGCCTGCCCCCGCGCGATCACCGCGGCAAGGTCGCTGTCGGGCGTGCAGACGCAGACGAGCGCCTCGGCGGACGTACCGCCGGCGCGCAGGATCACCCGCGCCTCGCTCTCGGTCAGAAGAAGGGCCGTCCGCGCAGGCTCTCCCGCCGCTTCGTCGTCCCACACGGGCGCCGCCCCGTCCGCCAGCGTGCCATCGAGCGCGATCTGCGCCGCCTGCGACAGGGCGTCGAGCTGCTCCTGCATCGGCTTCACCACCGACGAGGTGGACAGAACCAGACGCGACGACAAGTCCGTATAGGCCACCAGAGAACAGCCCGGAAGGTCCGAGCGCATTGCGTCCAGGGCCTCTGAAACCGTCATACCGGGCGGGTCTCCGTGTCGCGCGAGTGTACAGGAGTCTTAATGGGCGCCAGCGCGCGCCTGTGCAAGCCCTCGGGCGCGACGCCAGGGGCAAGTGACGCCCCTGGACCTCAGTCGATCTGCGGACGCGCGCGCAGCGGGCGCGGACGGACGCGGGTCGGCATAACGATCTTGGTCTGCTGAACCTCGAACGTCTCGCCGATCGAGGTGTCGACGCTGCGCGACACGATGGCCGAGCGCACGCGCGACCGCGGCCGTTCCGCCGGTCCGTTCGCGACCTCGTCGATCAGTTCGACCAGCATCTCCAGAAGGACGTCGGCACCGCTCTCGGACCAGGCCTCGCCATCGCCCGCGGCCTCGAGCGCCTTGATGAGGGACACGGGCAGCACACAGCGGAACAGCCCCTGCGTTTCCTTCTGGACACGCTTCACGACCCGGGCGCGGTCGCGCTCGGACAGGATGCGGTCCATCCGCGTCAGAAGAAGGATGCTCTTGCTGAACAGCTCGGACGGCATCGTGGCCCACACCGCGGCCTCGCTCTGCCGCCAGGCCTGGGTGGCGTGGCTGCACCAGATCACGATGTCGGCGTTGTGGATCACGCGCTGCCAGACCTCGGCCGCCATGTTGGGGTCCGAGATGCCGGGCATGTCGATCAGGTCGCACAGCTCCAGGAACTTAGACTCGCGGAAGATGCGGACGTACTGCGTGTTCGCCACCTTCACCGACTTCAGCCCCGAAATCTCGAGGTCATGCTCCTCGCCGTCGAGATCGACCCGGAACGGGTCGTCGTCCCCGTGCGAAATCCATACGGGCGGAAGCTGGGTCGCGGTGACGTTCACCGGCAGCGCACCTTCGCCGATCAGGAGGTTCGACAGCGTGCTCTTGCCGGCGCTGAACTCGCCCATCAGGGCGACGCGCGGCTTGCGGGGGCCGGGCGCTGACAGGGGCCGGCGCGCTTCGGACGCGACGCGAGCGCTGTCCACCGCGTCGCTCTGGGTCAGGACCAGCGGACCCGGTGCGGGCTCGACGTCGTCCGACCCTTCGGCAACAGGGTCCGGCCGCAAGGCGTCGTCCGCCTCCGTCTCTGTCTCGAACCGTTGAGCAAGCTGATCGTAACCACTCATGGTGAACGTTCCTTGTCAGTCGTCAGGCAGCGAACCCGGTCAGGTCCGCCATGGTCTGCTGAAGCTGCGCCCGCTTGGACGCCGCCGTGTTCTCGTCGATCATGTCGCCGATCGAGTCGGGTTCGGACATCGCCTGATCGGCGATGCGGCTGAGGATCGCGCGTTGTTCGGTCAGGAATTCGTCCAGTGACTGCATCGCCGCCTCGCGCACGGATTCGGCATGGGCGCCGCGCAGCGCGTCGACGATCGGATCCGTCTCGGCCTTGATGATGTCAGCGAATTCGGTCGCGAAGTTGCGATAGCCCCGGCGCTTGTGCCACCAGCGCGTCCACCACGTCCCCTTGAGGTCAAGAGCGATGGTCTGGCCCAGAAGCACGGGCGACGGGATGCGCGGGGCCGAGGGGGATTCGATCCCGAAGCCCTCGTCCGACACATCGAACAGACGGTGATACAGCCCGGCATAGTCTTGCGCCGTCTTCAGAAGCACCTTCTTCGTCCCGGCCTGGGCGTTTCGCCCGAAGACCTGATAGGCGGTGCGCATCAGGATGCGCAGGCCCGTGGGATCGTATTCCCAAAGCTCGTCCTCGCCATGCGTGTCGAGGTGGTGCAGAAGCGAACCCGTGGCACGTTCGAGGAAGCTGCGGTGCGACCGTTCCAGCCGCTTGTGGAAGTCCGCGATGGCCTCGTCGAAGGTGTCCGACATCGCCTTGATCGCAGTCTGCTCGATCCTGTTCAGCGCGCTGTCCATCTCGGCGATGTCGAGCGGCGGCAGATCCTTGTCGTTCTCGCGCCGCGAGACGACCTGGTGCTGCGCGTTCAGCCCGTTGGCGAGGTTCATCGCGGATTTTGCGACACGGTCCAGAAGCTCCTGCCCCATGCCTTCCGAAATGCGCTCGCTGAGGGCGGCATAGATCGCGGGCAGACCCGAGATGCGCCACAGAAGCTGTGCATCCGAATAGTCGCGGCCGTCGAGCCTTCCCTCGGCGGTGGCCCATTCGACCATGGCGTCCAGCGTCCGCGCGTCCACCGCATCCGTCTGGCCGCGAAGGGCGGCATTGGCGCAGAACGCCGAGGTGAAGATGATCTGGGCGTCCTTCGGCCCGTCATGCTCGGCCAGGGTCTTGCGAATGCTCTCGCGGATCTCGGGGATCTGCGCCATGGGATCGGGAAGCTCGTCGACGCGGTTCACGACGATGACGACCTCGCGCGACTTCACGTTGGCGATCATGCGGATCAGCGCCAGGTCGACCGTCGACAGCGCCTGGTGCGCGGCCAGCACGACGACGCAGATCCGGCTTTCGCGGATCGCGCGGATGGTGATCTGCTCGCGGATCATGAAGGTATCGTTCACGCCCGGCGTGTCGCGGATGCACAGCGGCATCGGAAGCTCGGGGCGGTGCAGGAACAGCTCGGCCGACTTCGTGATGTCGGCGAAACGCCCCTGCGCCTCGCTCGTCTCGGTGTCGTCCTCGAAATCGTCGCCGAGGCAGACGTAGCGCTCGATCAGGTCGCCATCGACATAGGTGTAGTCGTGCTGCTGACCCAGCAGCATCTCGAATTTGTCGCCGAGGCGCTTCCGAGACTTCTCACGCATCTCGACGACCTGGGCGCGGACCTTCTCCAGTTCCTCCTCCGCCCCGGCGCGGGCGGCCAACTCGCCGATGCGGCCGCCACGGTCCAGAAGACGCGCCCACTCCTCCATGTCGAAGAAACGGAAGCTGGCCGCGTTGTCCTGCGGCGTGACGTTCGGGTTGAGGTGCAGCGAGGTGACGACCGACGTCCAGGGGTTGACGTCCGCGGGCAAGAGGTCCGGCGTTCCCACCATGGCGTTGACCAGCGAGGTCTTCCCGGCCTTCACCTGTCCGATCATCGTCACCGAGGGTTCGGCGTGCTTGAGCTGGTGGTGAAGCTTGCGTGCCGCCCGGTTCGTCGCCTTGTCGCCGATCTTGCCCAGCCGGACGAGAGCGTGGCGAAGGTCCTTCGACTTCTTTAGGAACGGCTGAAGCCCCTCGAACCCGACGGTGAGAAGGGCGGCGCTCGCGGTGCGAGGCTCGGCCCCGGCTTTGATGTTCGCATCCAAGTTCATCGTCGTCCTGCCAAAGGCCTTTACATCGAAACACTTGCCGGACTCTTTCCGGACTCCTGCAAGCCTGCACATTTCCCGGTTAACATGGCCATTTTGTGGCGTGTTTCCGGTCAATCTTTGCGAGCCCGGGCCTTTGTTTACGTCAGGCTGCGAGCTGCATTTCAAGGTCGCGTCGAAGTTGCAGAAGCAACGTCACGGCGTCCGCCGCGGGACCGTCCCCGTCCTCGACCTGCATCAGGATCATCATGTCCGATGCCTCGGCGAGTTCGTCCATGAAGGCATCCGCCGCGGCGCATCCGGTCTCGTCCTGCGCGAAGAGATCGGTGAGGTGCTCGACCACGTCGACGCAACTGTCGACCAGGTCCTTCGCATTGCCTTCGCCCAGGTCCGCGGCGATCCCCGCCAGCCCCTCGCCGCGCCGCTTCAGGAAACGGACGGCCTCGGTGAAGAGCGCCGCGTTGGCGACAGGCTTCGGCGTCTCGACGGCGACGGGCGCTGCGGGTTTCGAAACCGGCGCCGCCACGGGTGCGGGAGCCTCCCGCGCGTTCGCAACGGGCGAAGGCGCGGGTTCGGTTGCCTCGGCCGCCTCCGGCGCCGCGACGGCCTCGGGAACCTGATAGCGCGCCAGGAACATGTGCGCCGAATCCAGGTCCGCGCGACGGCCACGCTCGGCATGGCGCAGAAGCTCGGCGCGAAGCGCGGCCCCGCCCGAGGCATGGAACATCGACTCGTCGACCCCGGACGCGCCATGCGCTCTCAGCGCCTGCAGCGTCGCGACCGCGAACATCGAATGGAACTCCTCGGCGACGACGGACTCAAGCTCCGTCACCCGCGCCGACAGCAGCTTCTCGGCCGAAAGCACGTCCGCCTTCGACAGGATCAGGAACGCGTGGTCCTTCAGCCCGTCCGGCACACGACGCCAGACCGCCCGCTCGGCGGCGCCGAAGCCCTGCGTGCACCACAGCGCGATGTCGGTACGCCGCACGGCCCAGTCGACGGCCGACTCGATATCCTCGCGTCCGCCGTCGGTCACGACCTCCAACATGTTGATCCGCTTGAGGATCTCTATCGGCAGCTCGACCTTGAGAAACGCCGCCCGCGACCGCGCGACCTGATCGAAATCGATGCCGTCGATCCGGCTCACGATGCCGGTGGACGACGTCAGGGTGATGGCCTCGGTCGGCCCCCACACAAGTTCCGTCGTCGGCAGCGCGGCGTTCTTCGGCAGGACGCGATGGCCCGCGAACATGTTGACCAGCTCGGACTTGCCCGACCCCGGCAGACCCAGGACGGACACGCGCACCGGCTGCGACAGCCGGTTCACCAGGTGCGTGGCGTAATCCTTCGCGTTCGCGGGAAGCCTGTCCCCTTCCAGCGCCCAGCGCAGCCTGTCGATGACCCTATCGTCGTTTCCGTTGTCCTTCATGCCCCACCGTCGGTCGCAAGCCAGCGTCGCCGAAGGAAGATCGGCGAACCGGCGCCACCGTTGCCGCGACCGTTCGTATTCGCCGAACCGGTGCTGGCGGATGCGGCGGGAGCCGCTGGCACGTCGTCTTCCACGTAGTCGTCTTCGTCGTCTTCGCCCGTGTCCACGCCGGCGGTCTCGTTCACCGCCGCCACGACCGGGCGCGTCCTGACCCGAAGCGGCCGGTTGTCGGTCCGCTCGAACTCGTGCGTCAGGACATTCGTTCCGTCCGCCGCGCCGCCCCGAATCTCGACCTTGATGACCGAGAAGCAGACGTTGTCCTGTTCAGGATCGTCGAGGTCGCGCAGCTCTTCGAGAAGGCGCTCGGCGATGGTGATCGCGCCCTCTTCCTCGTGCTGGCGCACGATCTCGAGGATCTGTCCGTTCGTCAGGAACTGAAGACCGTCGCTCGCCACGATAAGGATGTCGCCGGTCTGAAGCCGGAACGGGCGGTCGGGGCAGTCGATCCGCTCGATCGTCTCGCCGATCAGGACCGAGGTCAGCGCGTTTCGGTCGGGATGGTTGCGGCCCACGTCTTCCGTCATCATGCCCGAACGGACCATGTAGTCGATGTGCGGCCCGAGCGAGTGATCCTCGTTCAACTGCCGCAGACGGCCGTTGCGGAACAGGTAGAGCGGCGAATCCCCGATCGAGATCCAGAACAGGGTGTCGCGGATGAACACCGGCGCCACCAGCGTCGCCCCCATGCCTGCCGTGTGCGGGTTCGAGGTGGCGTGCGCCGCCATGCATTCGTTCGCCGAGACGGCGGCGCACTTGAGCACGCTGCCGACGTTGGCGGCGAAGGTATCCAGATCCGAGGTCTGGAACTTCAGCTCGCTATAGACTTCGGTGACGACGATCTTCGAGGCCACGTCCCCCGCCGCGTGGCCGCCCATGCCGTCCGAAAGGACGGCATAGCCGAACTCCGCGCCAAGCGGGAAATCCGTGGCGATCGCGTCTTCCTGATAATCGCGATAGCCACGATTCAGGACCGACGCGACGTCGTACCTTATGTCCGGCGCGTCACGCATTCTGGCTGTCGTGGCCTTTCGATGCCCAGGTGAAGCTCTCGTCGCAAAGGGCGATGAACTTCAGCGTGGTCTCGCCGATGCGGATGATGTCGCCGTCGGACATCTCTTCGGTCGACAGGACGGGCCTGCCGTTCAGGCGCACCAGGTTCGACTTGCCGCCGTGACCGAGGAAGAATTTGCTCTGTTCGTCGTCGAAGGCCACCGCCGCATGGTTGTTGCGGCTGATCGAGGTGTCGCCGAAGTCCAGGCGAACGGCCTGCTCCTCGCCCCGGCCGATCTGGCTGACGCCCGAGCGCAGGGTGAAGGACGCGCCGCGGCCAGGTCCGTCGACGACGACGATCCAACCGGCGGGAAACTCGGCCGGACCGGCGGGAGCCATGCCCTCGGTCCGGGCGACCTCCTGCGTGGCGGCCTCGGCGAAGAGATCGCGCGGACCCGCGCCGTCCGCCTGGAAGCCCAGAAGGCGTGTCTTGACGCGACCGGCGCCACGACCTGCGCGCCCGGCCCGGCCGGAGATCGCGGTCGAGACCTCGACCATCGGCTCGGGCGCGTCGTCGTGAGCGACGCGCTTCACTTCGGTGGCGACGTCCTCGGCGATCTCCCAGATCTTGCGGCGCATGTCCGACGGCGGGGTCTCCCGGATGTCGTCGGTCTCGCCGCGCGCGAAGGCCACGGCTTCGGAAACGACGCGGCTCGGGCGCGGCGTGAAGTCGTCATCCTCGTCGTCGCTGTCGAAGCGGTCGGCCGCCCCGAAGGCATCGTCGGTTTCGTCGTCGAACTCTTCTTCGTCGATGTCGCCGAAGGCATTGTCGGCTTCGGGGGCAGGCTTGCTCCTGACCGGAACCGAGAAACCGTCATCTTCCCCGAAGTCGGCTTCGCTCAGTTCGGCAGGGGCGCGCGACAGACGCTCGGCCTCGGCGGCGGCGAGTTCCGCCTCGATGGACAAAGAGTCCGCGTCGAGACCTTCTCCGGCGGCCGCGTGAAGCGCCGCATCCTCGTCGCCCTCGCCCTGGTCCCAGATGGGCGAGCGGGTGTTGGGCCGGCTGACCTGGCGGCTGATCGGCCGACTGGTCGAATGCGGCCGGACGACCTTGGCGAGGTCATCGCGATAGGGGCTCTGCTCCTCGGGGTCGGCCGTGGGATCCCGGCTGGCGACATGGCTCAGGACGCGGTCGGCCTTCGTCGCGGCGGCGGCGGCCTTGAGGTGCGCCATCGCCGAACGGCGGCGGCTCGTCTCGCGGTCCGTCATCTGGGTTTCGGTCTTCTCGAGGATACGCTCCTCGGCCTCGTCGGCGAAGGTGTTCAGCTGGCTGCGCGCCCGGGCCTTGCGGCCTGACACGTCGGCATCGGACGCCGCGGCCTCAGACGTGACGCGGGGACGCGACGGGCTTGAGTTCCGGCTGACCGATTCCATCGCTTCGCGGATCTCGCCGACAAGGTGCTTGCGGTCCTGGGTCTGGCGCCGCGTCTCGGGATCGAGGTCGTCTTCGCCCCACGAGTCCTCGTCGTCCCACTCGTCTTCCCAGTCGGCGTCGTTCCAGCCCGAAGCCGCCACGTCGGGCTCTTCGCCGCGCGGACGCAGATCGTCCCGCGCCTCGGGGGCCGCCCCTGACGTGCTCTTGTTCACCGTGCCGGTGTCGTCCGCACGCGGAGACAGCTGGCCGAGCCTGTTCTCGAAGTCGAGATCGCGCATGGCGTCCTTCGGCTCGATCTTCTTTGACAACATCCTGGACAAAATCTTCATCTCGCTGCCTCTCACAGATAATCCGATCGCCGGCCGCTTCGGAACGTTCCGCGCAGCAGGCCGAAGGGAAGCACCCTGCTTAGAAGCGACCGCTTCTTGCGGGGAGTGCCGTTGATAGAGTCATGGGCCTTGTTCGCGGATCGCTGAGCGGAATATTCCCGCGCGCGGTCCTGTTGCTCCATGAAGGTGTGGTCGTCGAGCATCGCCAGTTCGTCCAACGTCTTCTTGCGTTGGCGCGCCTGTTCCTCGACCAGCTTCTGAAGGCGCTGCGCCTCCTTCCGCTCGGCCGCCTGCTTGGTCTCCTGAGCCTTTATGTCGGCTTCGACCGCGCGGTTCGTCTCTTGCACGAGACGCGAGATCGACAGCTCGATCCTGCGGTCGAGCTCGGCCTGCGCCAGGGCGGCGGACCTCCGGCGTTCGGTGTCGACCAGCTCGATCCATTCACGCGCCGACTGAAGCCGGTCGGGCGGAAAGACCGACAGCGCCTTGTCGATGGCGTGGAGGAAGGCGTCCTCGAACTGCGGGAATCGGCCCGAGACCGGCTGGTACGGGTCCGGCCGGTCCGCGGCGATCGAGCTGACGCGCGCCTGGCTGTCCGGCGGCGCGGCTCCGGTCAGGACGTGATAGAAGGTCGCGCCCAGGGAATAGAGATCGGACGAGGCATCCTGCGTGGAGCCCGCGATATAGAACTCGTGCGGCGAATACCCGTCCTTGACGACATGCAGCGCCGACAGCGCGCGCGACGCGCGCGTCGCCTCTTCCTTGGCTGCGCCGAAGTCGATCAGGACAGGGTTGCCCTTGCCGTCGATCAGGATGTTGTCGGGGCTGATGTCCCGGTGCAGCACGTCGTTGGTGTGGATATAGTGAACCGCCTCGAGACACTTCAGAAGGATGTCCTTCACGTCCCGGGGATGCAGCTTCATCCGGGGGTCTTCGATGGTGTCCAGCAGATCGCGTCCGCGCACGAAGTCGAGCGCCATGTAGGCGGTCATGTTGTCTTCGAAGACCTGGTGGATGCCGACGATGTTCTGGTGCTGAAGCTTGGACAGACGGCGCGCCTCGGCGCCGAAGTGCTTCACGACCGAGTCGAATTCCGCCTGATGCTGGCGCGACCGCGCCATGACGTTGCCGTTATTGCGGCAGCACATGGACGACGGGAAGCATTCCTTGATGACGACGATGCGGTCCAGACTGTCCCGCGCAAGGTAGGTCATCCCGAAGCCGCCGGCGTTCAGGAACTTCTCGATACGGAACTGGCCGTGCAGAAGCTCGGTACCCGGCTTCAGCGCGTCAGCGAAGGACTCCTGGTGTCCCGTATCGTGATGTTGCGGCCCTGCGTCCATGTCTCACCCAAGTCGGTGTCCCGATCAGAGGGGAGGCTTTCCGTCGGTCCCTGATTTCCCAAGGAAATATAGTCCGGTAAGCCGCCACCTGCTTGTCGTGACCTACCCGGGTCTATCGGCAGAATTGGCCGGAATTGTGGCGCAACCGGGCCTTTAGGTATTCAATCCTGCGGCATTTTTCGAATTGTTCGCGTCAGCGCGGGAAGCCGCCGTGATGCCCCCTGCCGCTCCATCTTTCCACGCCTCCGCGCCTCATGTAGGGCAGGGTCATGGCCAAGCTCTACTTCCATTACTCGACCATGAACGCGGGCAAGTCGACGCTTCTGCTTCAGGCGTCCTACAACTACCGCGAACGCGGAATGCAGACCTATCTCCTGACCGCCTCCATCGACGGCCGCGCCGGGCAAGGACGCATCGCCAGCCGGATCGGCATCACGGCGTCGGCCGACGTCTTCGACCGCGACAGCGACCTCTTCGTCCTCCTCGAACGGCGGCAGAGACAGGGTCCCGTCGCCTGCGTCTTCGTGGACGAGTCGCAGTTCCTGACCGTCCCGCAGGTCTGGCAACTCGCCCGCGCCGTCGACGACCTCGAATTGCCCGTGATGTGCTACGGCCTGCGCACCGACTTCCGGGGCGAGCTCTTTCCCGGCTCCGCGGCTCTGCTGGCGCTGGCCGACGAAATGCGCGAGGCGCGCACCATCTGCTTCTGCGGCCGGAAGGCGACTATGGTCGTCCGCCAGGACGAGGACGGCCGCGCCCTCACCGAGGGCGATCAGGTCCAGATCGGTGGCAACGAGACCTACGTCTCGCTGTGCCGGCTTCACTGGCGCGAGGCGACGGGAGACCGTCCGGCGGCGTCATCACCGTGAAGGCGAAGAGGCGCGTGACATGCCCTTTGCCGCATGACAAAATACACAAGAACCCGGAGCGTGATTGACCGTCTGACATGACAAGACCTTCCTCCCGAGACGTCGCTCGGCCGAGCTTCGCCGCGCCCGAGGATGCGTTCGTCGCGTTCCAGAACGTCACGCCCGACGGCTTCATGATGCTCAAGCCGGTCCGGTCCGACGAGGGCGCGATCGTCGACCTCGAATGGACCTTCGTGAACGCCGCCGCAGGCGACATCGTCGGCCGCAATCCCGACGATCTCGTGGGTCGCCTCCTTCTTGTGGAAATGCCGGGGAACCGGGACGAAGGGCTCTTCGACGCCTACGTCGAGGTGATCGAGACGGGACAGACCTGGCAACGAGAATTCCACTACGATCACGGCGGCATCGTCGCCTGGTTCCGCACCACGGCAGCCCGCGCGGGCGACGGCCTGGCGCTGTCTTTCGCCGACGTCTCCGAGGTCCACAAGGGTCAGGAAAGGCTCAGGAATCTGATCGACGGTGTGGTCGCCTTCGTGGGCGTCCTGTCGACCGACGGGCGGCTGCTCGAAGCCAACGCCCCCGCCGTCGCCGCCTCCGGGTTGTCCCGCGACCAGTTGATCGGACTGCCCTTCTGGGACTGCTATTGGTGGAACTTCGACGTGGCGACGCAGGATCGCCTGAAAGAGGCCGTCGCGACCGCCGCCAAGGGCGAGAGGGTCCGCTACGACGCCGAAATCCGCATCGCGGGCGATCAGCGGATCTGGATCGACTTCCAGATCGCGCCGGTGCGGGACGGTGCGGGCAATGTCGTCGAACTCATTCCCTCCGGCGCGGACATCACCGAACGCAAGAGAGCCGAGGCGCAGAAGGAACTCCTCATCAAGGAACTCGCGCACCGCGTCAAGAACACGCTGGCCACGATTCAGTCGATGGCCGGTCAGACGATCCGGAGCACCTCTTCGCCCGACGATTTCCGCACCTCGTTCGATGCGAGACTGCGCTCCATCGCCGCGTCGCACGATCTTCTTGTGGCGTCCGAGCATCAGGCCGTGGCGCTCGCCGCCCTCATTCGGGGGCAGGTCGGACCTTACGCCGCGGACGATGAACGCCTTGCCCTTTCGGGCGACGATATCCTTCTGCCTGGCGAGTTTGCGCACAGGGTGGGCCTCGTGCTGCACGAACTTGCGGCCAATGCGTCGAAATATGGTGCTCTTTCGACCGACGGCGGAAGCGTCGACATAAAGTGGCGCATCGACCCGGCGCCCGAGCGGGTCTTGCGCCTCGATTGGAGCGAACGCGGCGGACCCGAAGTCGAGCGTCCGACCCGGCAAGGCTTCGGCACGCGGCTGATCGAGCGGAGCTTCAGCCTCGACGGCGACAAGGCCGTCATCGACTACGCTCCCGAAGGCGTCCGCTGCCGCCTGGCGATGGCCTTGTGATGACCGGAATGCGCGTGCTGATCGTCGAGGACGATCCTCTCATCGCGATGGACCTCGAGGACGAGTTGTCCGACCGCGGTTTCGTCGCCGTCTGCGCCACCTCCGTCGCAAGGGCGCGCGCCCTCATGGATGGATCTTCGACCGGCCTCGCCATCCTCGACATGCATCTGGGCTCCGACACATCCTTCGCCTTCGCCACCGATCTGATGGAGCAGGGCGTGCCGTTCTTCTTCCTCTCGGGCAACGACGCCTCGGCCCTGCCTCCGCATCTCGCCGGATGTCACATCCTCACAAAGCCGGTCCGGACCGCGGACGTCGTGAAGCTGATCGAGATCATCACCGGCGCTCCCGGGTCCTGACGGATTTCCGTTTTTCGCGCACCGACGCGATACCGACGCGATACCGAAACCCTCTGACCGCTCGTTTCGATCCATTTCAATGACTTGGCCGAACTGCGCTGTCAGTACATCCGCCCACCGACCGGCACGTCCAGATCCGGGGTCAGAAGGACCACCTCGCCCTCCTCGTCCGGCACGCCCAGCACCAGCACCTCGGACATCACCGGGCCGATCTGGCGCGGCGGAAAATTCACCACCGCCAGCACCTTGCGACCGGGCAGTGTGGCGGGATCGTAGTGCTTCACGATCTGCGCCGAGCTTTTCTTCTCGCCAAGCTCCGCCCCGAAATCGACCCACAGCCTGATGGCCGGCTTGCGCGCCTCCGGAAACGGTTCCGCCCGCGTGATGACGCCCACGCGGATATCGACTTTCAGGAAATCGTCAAACGAAATCATTGCCTTCCCAGCTCCCGTCCCCGCTCGGCCGCCCGGTGGACAGCCTCTTTCAGAAGCGCCGGAAAGCCGCGCGTTTCGTCCATCAGCACCTCGAGCGCAGCCGCCGTCGTGCCGTTGGGACTGGTGACGTTGACCCGAAGCTGACCCGGATCCTCCTCTGCCTCCATCGCCAGCGCCCCCGCCCCGGCGACGGTCGTCCGCGCCAGTTCCAGCGCCAACTCCGCCGGCAATCCCTCGGCCTCGCCCGCCGCCGCCAGCGTCTCGATCAGGTGAAACACGTAGGCCGGTCCCGACCCCGACACCGCCGTCACCGCGTCCATCTGGTCTTCGCTCTCCAGCCGGACCGTCTGGCCGACGGCCGCAAGCAGTTGTTCCGCAAGGGAAACCTGCGCCTCGCTCGCAACCGCATTTCCCACGATTGCGGTGATCCCCCGCCCGATGGCCGCAGGAGTGTTCGGCATCGCCCGCACGATCGGCGTGCCCTCGCCCAGCATCTTCTCGAAAGTCGCAATCCGCGTTCCAGCGGCTATCGACACGAACAGCGTCCGTCCCCCGCCGTACCCGGTCTGCCCCGGCATCGCCTCGGCCATCATCTGGGGCTTCACGGCAACGACGATCACCGCCGGATCGGACGGCAGAGCGCCGTTGACCGAGACACCGGTGTCCGCAAGCCAGGGCGCCGGGTTGGGATCGACGACGCTGACCGACATTGGCGCCAAGCCCTTGGCAAGCCAGCCCTTAAGCATGGCGCCGCCCATCTTGCCGCAGCCGAGAAGCACGAGGCCCCTGTCCGAAATCGAGGTGAAATCCATCATCGTCCCTCCTGTTCCGTACTTACGGGATTTGGAGGATCAGGGGAACGCCTGCCGGACAAGACACCGGGCCGCGCGGTGGCGGCCCGGAGCGATGCCCATGTGCGACCGAAGGGAGGTCGGCCGCGCCGGGCGAAACGAGATCAGGCGCGCCCGTAGGTCTCGCCGATGGCGATCTTCATCGCGTTCGCGGGGTCCTCGTCGCCCCAGACCACGAGTTGGAAGGCGGGGTAGAACCTTTCGGCGGACAGGACGGCCGCACGGATCATGGTGTCGATCTGCTCGGGCGCGGCATACTGGCCGCCCGCAAGCACGAGGCCATAGCGCCAGACCATCAGCTTCTGCTCTTGCCAGTAAGCGAATGCGCCAGCCCAGCACAGGTCGTTGGCCGCGTTGAGCGTTTCGTACAGCTCCGGCCGCCGTGCCTTGGGGGGATCCATCTCGAAGGTGCAGATCAGACGCAGGGTCTCGTCCTGCGGTGACCAGGCCAAAGTGATCGAATAGGTCCGCCACTGGCCCTCGACCGCCATGGCGATCTGGTCGTCTCCCACGCGGTCGAAGTCCCAGTCGTGGTGCTCGGCCAGGGTTTCGACGATATCAATGGGATGAAGGTCTTCCGAGAAATGCTCGCTCAGCGACATGCGCCCTGCCTCATCGGTTGCGCCGGGTGCTCTTCTGGCCCCATGCTTTGATGACTGCTCTAGGTCCGGTAGTGATTAGCGCCCGACCTTACGAGATATGGTGTGCCTAAAGCGGGATCCTGTAAACCCCAAATTTCGGCAGCGCGGCATTTTCCGGGGGATAACGTCAGACCCACCTCGACCGACGGGTCCATCGGCGGGTTGGCAGGATGACGGAACGTGACGGGCAAGAAGCGGCCCGGGCAGACCTCAGGCGTCGGTCTTGCGCGCCTCGAGCGCATCGAGACGCGACTTCAGCGCCTCGTTCTCTTCCCGCGCCTTCTGAGCCATGGCGCGCACGGCGTCGAATTCTTCGCGGGTCACGAAATCGCGGTCGGCGAGCCAACGGTCGACCATGCCCTTGAAGGCCGTCTCGGCCTCGTCCCGCGCACCCTGGGCGACACCCATGGCGTTCGTCATGAGCTGCGACAGGTCATCGAGGATCTTGTTGCGGGTCTGCATCGTGCCATCTCCGGGTCGTGTTCCCCTCCTATATGGCCCACGCGCCCCGCTCTGCAAGGTTGACGCCACCCTCGCGCGCTGGCACCTCTCGCGCGTCATGCGCTTCGCGATCCCCTTCCCCGACATCTCTCCCGTGCTGGTCGAAATCCCGCTCGGCTTCGCCACCGTGCCGATCAGGTGGTACGCGCTGGCCTATATCGCGGGGGTGATCGCGGGCTACTACATCTTCCGCGCCCTGCGCGACCGCGCGCATCTCTGGGCCGGCGACACGCCGCCCCTCACCCGCCCGCAGATGGAGGATTTCCTGACCTGGATCGTGCTCGGCATCATCCTTGGCGGGCGGATGGGCTACGTCCTGTTTTACGGCGAGGGCCAGTTTCTCGAAGATCCGATGGCGATCCTTCGCGTCTGGGAGGGTGGCATGTCCTTCCACGGCGGTTTCCTGGGAGTCGTGATCGCAGGCCTCGTGTTTTCCTGGAAGAACGGCATCGACATCCTCAAGTTCGGCGATGGGCTTGCTGTGGCGGTGCCTCCTGGACTGTTCTTCGGCCGCATCGCGAACTTCATCAACGCCGAGCTTTGGGGGCGTCCAACGGACCTTCCTTGGGGCGTGATCTTTCCGGGCGCCGCAGCACAGACCTGCCCCCAGATTGCCGGCCTCTGCGCCCGCCATCCTTCGCAGCTCTACGAAGCCGCGCTCGAAGGCATCCTCCTCGGCGGTCTTCTTCTGTGGCTGTCGTTCCGCAGCGGGTGGCTCAAGCGCCCGGGATCGCTGATCGGCGTCTTCCTCGCAGGCTATGGCGTCTCGCGCTTCCTCGTCGAATTCGTGCGGCAGGCCGATCCTCAATTCATGTCGCCAGACAACCCCTTGGGCTATGCGGTCCAGTTCGGAAGCTGGGGCCTGACGCAGGGACAAAGGCTGTCGCTGCCCATGATCCTCGTCGGCCTGGGGCTTCTGGTCCTCGCGTGGCGGCGCGCCCGCCGGACGGCGTGAGCCTGAAGGACGTCCTGATCGCGCGGATCCGGGCCGCGGGTCCGATGACCCTCGCCGACTACATGTCGGAATGCCTGACGCACCCCCGGCACGGCTATTACGTCACGCGGGACCCGCTTGGGACGGCGGGCGACTTCACCACGGCGCCCGAGATCAGCCAGATGTTCGGCGAGCTTCTGGGCCTTTGCCTGGCGCAGGCCTGGACGGATCGCGGATCGCCCTCGTCGATCCAACTTGTTGAGCTGGGCCCCGGGCGCGGCACTCTGATGGCGGATCTTCTGCGGGCGACGCGCGGTGTGCCAGGCTTTCATGAGGCCCTTTCGCTGCACATGGTCGAGGCATCGCCCATCCTGCGCGACAAACAGCGCGAGACTGTGAGTCGCCCGATCTTTCACCATGACAGCCTCGGTGACGTGCCAGATGACGCACCTCTCTACCTTGTCGCCAACGAGTTTTTCGACGCCCTTCCGATCCGCCAGTTTCGCCGCGATGGCCCGGCGTGGCGCGAGCGGGTCGTGGGTCTGTCGGAGGGTGCCCTCGTCTTCGGGCTGTCCGGCCCGTCGCGTCCAGAACCGTTGGAGCCGCCGCTTGCAGACACCCGAGAGGGCGACGTGGTCGAAACCTCCGCGCCGTCTCTCGCCATCGTGCGCGACATCGCCCGCCGTGTGGCAGCGCGCAACGGCGTGGCGCTGATCGTCGACTACGGCGGCTGGCGCTCTCTCGGAGACACGTTCCAGGCGGTGAGCGATCACGCGACGGTCGATCCGCTCGACGCTCCGGGGGCTGCCGACCTGACCGCTCACGTCGATTTCGAAGCGCTGTCCCAAGCCGCTTCCGCAGATGGTGTCGCCGTCACGCCGATGACGCCGCAGGGCGTCTTTCTGGAACGGCTCGGGATCACGGTGCGCGCTGAGGTTCTCGCGGCGGGAATGAGCGGCGACGCCATCGAGCGGCACATCGCCGCGCATCGCCGCTTGACGCATCCCGAGGAAATGGGAACGCTCTTCAAGGCAATGGCCCTTTATCGACCGAAGACTCCCGCCCCCCCCGGATTCGATCCATGATCGAAGTCCTGACGTCCGAAGCGCTCGCGGCCGTGCGCCACGGCTTCTTCACCCGCAAGGGAGGGGCGTCGTCCGGCATATTCTCCAGTCTTAACTGTGGCTTCGGCTCGACCGACCAGACCGAGATGGTGGCGATCAACCGCAAACGCGTGGCGCAGGCCCTCGGGGTCGATCCAGACCGGCTGGCGACCGTACACCAGACGCATTCCGCACGGGCACTGACGCTCGACGCGCCGACCGAGCGCCCGGTCGAAGCCGACGCGATGGCCTCCGCCACGCCCGGTCTTGCGCTTGCCGTCCTCACCGCAGATTGCCAGCCCGTCTTGTTCGCGGACACGCAGAACGGAGTCATCGGTGCTGCCCACGCCGGATGGAAGGGCGCACTCGACGGCGTTCTCGAAGCGACGGTGGATGCCATGGAGGGCCTCGGCGCCGTTCGCGAGGCGATCACCGCCGTCATCGGCCCCTCGATCAGCCAGCGCGCCTACGAGGTCGGGCCGGAGTTCCTGGAACGTTTCGCGGACGAAGACGGCGCCAACACACGCTTCTTCGCGAACGGCGAAGGAGACCGCTATCTCTTTGATTTGATAGGCTTCGGCCTGCACCGGCTGCGAAGCGCCGGCGTCGGCGAAGCGCAGTGGATCGGCCACTGTACCTTTTCCGAACCGGACCGATTCTATTCGTACCGCCGCAGCGTTCATCGTCGCGAGGCCGATTACGGACGACTGATCTCGGCCATCCGTTTGTGAAAATCTGCGCGAAAGCGCGACCGAATTTCCTTCAATCCGTCATCACCTCGCCCAATTGCGCTGTCAGCAAGGTCTTGTCCGCAACAGGACGGACCAAGCGACAAGGACTGGCAGACATGACGTCGAAGCCGCGCTGGATGCGCAGTGTGATCGAAGCGGCCAAAGCCCAGAAGGGTCCCGTACTTCCGACACGCAGGGCGTCCGCCCGATCGACCGTGAGGTATGCCGCCGCGTCGAAAGCCTGAGGTCCCGCCGGCGCGTTTCGCCGGCCCGTAACGAGTAGAGGTTCTGATGAGTAGTAGGTCCTTCGCACAGTCGCGCCATGCCACGTCCACGCCCTGGACGGCCCGCCGCGACACCCGACCCGTTCCCGCAGCCCCGGCCCTGCCGAAGTCGCGCGTCACCCGCCGGTTCGAGATCGAATGGCTCGAAGACGGCGAGGTCCATAGCAGCACGACCGTCGCCCCTGCGTTGCCCGCCTTCGAACAGGCCTTCGGCGCCTTCTCCCACGGTGTTCTCTTCCAGACGACCGACGGGCCTGTCGCCATCGAGGATCTTGAACCCGGGATGCATCTGGAATGCGCGAACGGCAAGGTCAGCCAACTTCTGTGGAAGGGCGCCATCACCCTCGTGCCGGGGGCGCCGACGCTCGCCGACCGTCCGGACCGAATGTACCGCGTCATGCCCGATGCCTTCGGCCTTGCGCGCCCCGTTCAGGACCAGACCTTCGGTCCCCATGCCCGCAGGCTCGATCGCGACGCCAAGATCCGGGGCGCCATCGGGTCAGAAGCCGCCCTGGTTCCCCTGTCGGCGATGGCCGACGGAACGGCTGTCATCGAGGTCACGCCGCTGTCGCCGACACGCGTCTACCACTTGGCCTGCGAAGGGCATGAGACGCTTCTGGCGGCCGGGCTCGAGGTCGAGAGCTTCCATCCGGGGCCGGAACTTCCCCTGTCCCTGTCCGAGGAGATGCTGGCGCTTTACATGGCGTTCTTCCCGCACCTGTCGACAATCCGGGATTTCGGCAGGCTGGCGGCACCTCGCCTGACAGCGGAGGATTATCTCTCGATCATCTGATCAGGCCGACCGAACGAGCCTTTGCTCGAGCACGTCGAAGGGCACGCCGGGGTCGTCCTTGGCGCAGCGTATGACCAGCGAGGTTTTCACGCCGACCACGTTCGGCGCCGACGTGAGCTCTTCGGTCAGGAACCGCTGAAAGGTCGACAGGTCGGGTGCCACGCACTTCAGGATGAAATCCACCTCGCCGTTCAGCATGTGGCACTCGCGCACCAAAGGCCAATCGCGACAGCGCTTCTCGAACGCGGACAGGTCGCTTTCAGCCTGGCTCTGCAGCCCGACCATCGCAAAAACCTGCACCTCGAAGCCAAGGGCGCGAACATCGACCGACGCATGATAGCCCTTGATGTAACCCTGCTCCTCCAGGGTCCGGACACGGCGAAGACAGGGCGGCGCCGAGATGCCGACACGGCTGGCGAGCTCGACGTTCGTCATGCGCCCGTCGGCCTGAAGCTCGGCGAGAATCTTGCGGTCGATCGCGTCGAGTTTCTGGTGCGCCATGATGAGCCGCGTCTCCACCTGAGGGTTTTTCAAAAACTACAGGCGCACCGTGTCTTGCGCAATATAATTTCCCAATTGCGCAACATTGGAAAAGCCTTCGCGCCGGATTCACGGAAACGCAGCCGCAATCTTCAAATCGCTCACAGACGAGGATATCTCTCCACCGCAAGACGCCATAGGGGGACGACATGGCCGAGACGAAACACGCCAAGGTGCTGATCATCGGGTCCGGGCCGGCAGGTTATACTGCCGCGGTCTACGCCAGCCGCGCGATGCTCGACCCCGTCTTGATCCAGGGCATCCAGCCCGGAGGCCAGCTGACCATAACGACCGAGGTCGAGAACTGGCCGGGCGAGATCGAGATCCAGGGGCCGGACCTGATGGTGAAGATGGAGGCGCATGCCCGCTCGGTCGGCACCGAGATCGTGCCCGACATCATCATGTCGCTCGACCTTTCCCGTCGCCCGTTCACGGCGAAAGGCGACTCCGGCACGACCTACACCGCCGACGCTCTGATCCTCGCCACCGGCGCCCAGGCCAAGTGGCTCGGGCTTCCGTCGGAGGAGCACTTCAAGGGCTTCGGCGTGTCGGCCTGCGCAACCTGCGATGGCTTCTTCTACCGCGGCCAGGACGTCGTGGTGATCGGAGGCGGCAACACGGCCGTTGAAGAGGCTCTGTTCCTCACCAATTTTGCGTCGAAGGTCACGCTGGTCCACCGCCGAGACGAACTGCGGGCCGAGAAGATCCTCCAGAACCGGCTGTTCAAGAACCCGAAGATCGAGGTGCTGTGGAACCACTCGATCGAAGAGGTCGTGGGCAGCGACCAGCCGCGCGGCGTCGAAGCGGTGCGAGTGAAGGACGTCCATACCGGAAAGATCACCGAGATCCCCTGCAAGGGCTTCTTCGTCGCCATCGGCCATGCGCCGGCGTCCGAACTCGTGAAGGACCAGTTGGACCTGCATCACGGCGGATACGTCGTGACCGGGCCCGACTCGACGGCAACCTCGATCCCTGGTGTCTTCGCGGCGGGCGACATCACCGACCACGTCTATCGCCAGGCCGTCACATCAGCCGGGATGGGCTGCATGGCGGCGCTCGAGGCCGAGCGTTTCCTGGCGGAAGTCGGCGAGGTGCAAGGCAAGGACGAGACCGAGCCCCTGGGTTATGGCGCCCCGGTCGACGCCGCCGAATAGGAGACCGCCCTGCCGATCTTCCGGCAGGGCGGCTCCTCGCTTTTCACTCGTTACTCAGGGGGAAACTCAGGAAGCCGGCAGCAGCACCTTGTCGATGACGTGAATCACGCCGTTCGACTGGTCCACATCGGCGATCGTCACGGTCGCGACGTTGCCCATCTCGTCTTCGAGCATGATCTTGTCGCCTTCATAGGTCGCCTGCAGCGTGCAGCCGCCGACAGTCGGAACCGGGTGCTTGCCGGAGTCATCGTCGATCATGCCCATGATCGCGTCCGACATCGCGTCCGCAGCGACGACATGGCAGGTCAGGATCTTGGTCAGCTGATCCTTGTTTTCGGGCTTCAGCAGGTCTTCGACGGTACCAGCCGGCAGCGCGGCAAAGGCATCATTCGTCGGCGCGAAAACGGTGAAGGGGCCTTCGCCCGACAGCGTCTCGACAAGGCCGGCGGCTTGGACGGCGGCGACGAGCGTGGTGTGATCGGCCGAGTTGACGGCGTTTTCGACGATGTTCTTGTCGGCGAACATCTCGGCACCGCCCACCATCGGGTTGGCCATCGAGTGGCTTTCGGCGGAAACGGACGACGCGGCCAGCAGGGCGGCGAAGGTCAGGGCAACGGTTTTCATCTAGTTCTCCATCTCGTGGGGCAAGATGTTCGCCCCCTCTGCAGACAACCACGGGCGCTTCTGCCCCGCTGTTTCCGGGGTCACGGCGTCGTGATGTTTTCCCGGCTGCACCGCTGGAAAACCGCACGCGATGAGCCGTACGGGTGGGCTTTGCGGATGCTTCGGGAACAGTCTCCCGCTCAATCGAAGGATTGTGGAATGCCCTCGGCGGAAACTAGTGCAGGCGCGGTACAGCCCGACCTAATCGGGTCCGACATGCTTGCGTTCCGCAGGCACTGGCGTGTACCTGCGCGCGACTTCAATGAATTGACCGAGTGACCGAATGCAAATCGCGAACCACGCCCCGATCCCCGAGCTCTATGTCTCTTACGAAAGCGCGCAAAAGCTCAAGAAGGAAGCCGCCGACCTCAAGAGCTGGGACATGACGCCCCGCCAGATCTGCGACCTCGAGCTTCTGATGAGTGGTGGCTTCCACCCCCTCAAGGGCTTTCTGACGCAGGAAGACTATACGGGCGTTGTCGAGAACATGCGCATGGCGGACGGCACCCTCTGGCCGATCCCGATCACGCTCGACGTCGCGGAAGCCTTTGCCGAGGGCGTGGAGCTTGGCCAGGACATCGCCCTGCGCGACCAGGAAGGCGTGATCCTCGCCACGATGACCGTCACCGACCGCTGGACCCCCGACAAGGCACGCGAGGCCGAGAAGGTCTTCGGCGCCGACGACAGCGCCCACCCTGCGGTGAACTACCTGCACAACCACGCGGGCAAGGTCTATCTGGGAGGTCCGATCACTGGCATCCAGCCGCCGATCCACTACGACTTCAAGGCTCGCCGCGACACGCCGAACGAATTGCGCGCCTATTTCCGCAAGCTGGGCTGGCGTCGCATCGTCGCCTTCCAGACGCGCAACCCCCTGCACCGTGCCCACCAGGAGTTGACCTTCCGCGCGGCCAAGGACGCCGCCGCGAACCTGCTGATCCATCCGGTCGTGGGCCTGACCAAGCCGGGCGACGTCGATCACTTCACCCGCGTCCGCTGCTATGAGGCGGTTCTGGACAATTACCCTACCGCCACCACCACCATGTCGCTTCTAAACCTCGCCATGCGCATGGCTGGCCCCCGCGAGGCGGTGTGGCATGGTCTGATCCGCCGCAACCACGGCTGCACCCACATGATCGTCGGGCGCGACCATGCGGGGCCCGGCAAGAACTCGAAGGGCGAGGACTTCTACGGCCCCTACGAGGCGCAGGAGCTGTTCGCCAAGCACCAGGACGAGATCGGCATCGAGATGGTCGATTTCAAACAGATGGTCTTCGTCCAGGAGCGAGCGCAGTACGAGCCCCGCGACGAGGTCGAAGAAGGCGCGACGATCCTCGACATCTCCGGCACCGAACTGCGCCGCCGTCTGCGCGAGGGTCTGGAGATCCCCGAGTGGTTCTCGTTCCCCGAAGTCGTCAAGGAACTGCGCCGCCGCTATCCGCCACGATCGCAGCAAGGATTCACCGTGTTCTTCACCGGCTTCTCGGGCTCTGGCAAGTCGACCATCGCGAACGCGCTGATGGTCAAGCTGATGGAGATGGGCGGTCGCCCCGTCACGCTTCTCGACGGCGATATCGTGCGGAAGAACCTTTCGAGCGAACTGGGCTTTTCGAAGGAACACCGCGACCTGAACATTCGCCGCATCGGCTATGTCGCCTCCGAGATCACCAAGAACGGCGGCATCGCGATCTGCGCACCGATCGCACCCTATGCCACCACCCGCCGCGCGGTTCGCGAGGACGTCGAAGCCTTCGGTGCCTTTGTCGAGGTCCACGTCGCGACGTCGCTCGAAGAATGCGAGCGCCGCGACCGCAAGGGCCTCTACAAGCTGGCGCGCGAGGGCAAGATCAAGGAATTCACCGGCATCTCCGATCCCTACGACGTGCCTGCGAACCCGGAACTGAGCCTCGACACCGAGAACACCGAGGTCGACCACTGCGCCCACCAGGTTCTCCTGAAACTCGAACAGATGGGCCTTGTCGCGGGCTGAACCCTGAACGGCTGATGAGCGAACGGCCCGTCTCCTGACCGGAGGCGGGCCGTTCTCTTTTGTGTCCCTGTCCCGGGATTGAAAAGGCCCGGGCGCGAACGCCCGGGCAGATAGGCCACATCAGGGGGAGGACCGTCAGTAGCTGTAAGCGGATTCGCCGTGGCTCGTCTGGTCGAGGCCCTGGCGCTCTTCCTCTTCGGTCACGCGCAGGCCCATCAGGCCCTTCACAACCATGAAGAGGATGAAGGAGACCACACCACACCAGATCACCGTCACCAGCACAGCCTGGATCTGGATCATCGTCTGGCCAGCGAGCGAGTAGTCGTCGCCGCCGGTGCCGCCCAGACCCGGAGCGGTGAAGATGCCCGTGCCGACGGCGCCGATGATGCCGCCGATGCCGTGGATGCCGAACACGTCGAGGCTGTCGTCATAGCCGAACTTGTTCTTGATGACGGCCACGAAGAAGTAGCATCCGAGCGACGCGACGGCGCCGAGGACGATCGCCCCGATCGGGCCGACCGTGCCACAGGCCGGCGTAATCGCGACGAGACCGGCGATCATGCCCGAGGCGGCGCCCAGCATGGAAGAGTGCTTGCGGGTCATCTTCTCGATGATGTTCCAGGCGAGGATTGCACCAGCCGTGGCAAGGAAGGTGTTGATCATCGCGAGACCCGCACCGCCGTTCGCCTCGAGGTTCGACCCCGCGTTGAAGCCGAACCAGCCGACCCAGAGGATCGCGGCTCCGACAAGCGTCAGCGTCATCGAGTGCGGCGCCATGTTGTCCTTCCGGAAACCGACGCGCGGCCCGATGATGATGCAGCCGACGAGTGCCGCGATGCCTGCGTTGATGTGGACCACGGTGCCGCCAGCAAAGTCGATGGCGCCCCAGTTGAAGATCAGCCCGGAGGCGTCCCAGACCATGTGCGCGACGGGGAAATAGACGAAGGTCACCCAGAGCGCGATGAAGACCATCAGCGAGCCGAACTTGATGCGCTCGGCGAAGGCGCCGACGATCAGGGCCGGGGTGATGGCGGCGAATGTCATCTGGAAGGCGATGAACACGTATTCCGGGATCACGACGCCATCGGTGAAAGTGGCAGCCATGGAATCCGCCGTCACGCCCGAGAGGAACAGCTTGCCCATCCCGCCCCAGTACGGCGACGTGCCGCCGCCGAAGGCGAAGGAATAGCCCCAGAGCGCCCAGATCACCATGCACAAGGCAGAGATGGTCGTGCACTGCATGAGAACGGACAGCATGTTCTTCGACCTGACGAGACCGCCGTAGAACAGCGCGAGGCCCGGCAGGATCATGAACAGGACGAGAAGCGTCGCGGTCATCATCCAGGCGACATCGCCTTTGTCCATCGTCTCGGTAACCACTTCGGTGACTGCCTCGGCAGTGGCCGCCTCCTGCGCCAGCGCCGGAAGGGCCGAGAGAAGCGTCGCCGCACCTACCAGCCCGAGAGTTTTCTTCAGTTCCATCTATCTACCCCTTGGTCGGTATGGTGCGATTCAGATCGCGTCTTCATTGGTCTCGCCCGTGCGCACGCGCAGGGCGGACTGGACGTCGAGGACGAAAATCTTTCCGTCGCCGATCTTGTCGGTCTTGGCGGTCGAGGCGATCGTCTCGACGACCTGGTCGGCCATCGAGGACGGCACAACGATCTCGAGCTTGACCTTCGGCACGAAGTTCACGGCGTATTCCGCACCCCGGTAGATTTCAGTGTGTCCCGACTGTGAGCCGAAACCCTTGATTTCGGTCACCATCATGCCGCGCACCCCGATCGAGGTGAGCGCTTCGCGCACCTCTTCGAGCTTGAACGGCTTGATCGCTGCGATGATGAGTTTCATGGATCCCCTTCCGCATGATCGCGGCGCACTCCACGCCGCACTCGTGGACCGACATGACGGCTCAACGAACGGGCTCACAAGCGCGAGGCTGAGGGGGAAACGCACAGGAAAGGTTTATGTGGAACAATATTTGCACAATTTATGTGCTTTGATTAATTTTTGTGCGACATGAGGATGAGCGTGTCCCCGACCTCTGCACGTTTGCCGCTCCACTTCGGGGAGTCTTCGCATTATGTTGGCCTCCGAGGCAGGAACAATGGACCGGGCGTATGAGTAGCTCGAACGGGAAGCGGCCCTTGGTCGCCGACAAGCGCGCGACTTCGCGCAAACCGAAATCGAAGCCCGCACCAGCGCGAGCCAAGAAGCCGCGCCGCGTCCGCGCGGCGAGCCGCAATCCTGTGGTCTGGCTTTTCCGTGCGGTTGTTCGTCTTGTCTGGGGCGTGGGCTGGCGCGTCGGCGCGCTGGTCCTCATCGTGACAGCCTTGGCCGTCATCTATTATGCAGCGACCCTGCCTCCGGTCAGTGCGCTTGTCGACGGGCGCTCGCGCGGTTCTGTTACGCTTCTTGACCGCGATAACAAGGTGTTCGCCTGGCGGGGCGAGCAGTTCGGTGGCCAGATCAGCGCGGATACGGTGTCACCCCACCTGCGTAACGCAGTCGTTGCGACCGAGGACAAGCGGTTCTACGGGCACTTCGGCCTTTCGCCTCGCGGCATCGCCAGCGCCGTCCGCATCAACCTCGCCGAGGGGCGCGGACCTTTGTCGGGCAACGGCGGCTCTACGATCACGCAGCAGGTCGCTAAGCTTCTCTGCCTCGGCGTGCCCTATAGCCCGGAAAGCGGGATGACCGAGGCCGAGTACGAGACCGAATGTCGTCGAACGACTCTGGGCCGCAAGGTCAAGGAAGCCGTCTATGCCATGGCGATGGAGTTGCGATATTCGAAAGATGACATCCTTTCGATCTACCTCAACCGCGCCTATCTGGGCGCCGGCGCGCGCGGCTTCGAAGCGGCGGCGCAGCGCTATTTCGGCAGGTCGGCGAACGAGCTTCTGCCATCCGAGGCGGCGATGCTCGCCGGTCTTCTGAAGGCGCCAAGCCGCTATGCTCCGACCGCGAACCTTCAACTCAGCCGGGACCGTGCGGCCACCATCGTCAAGCTGATGGAAGAGCAGGGCTACCTGACTGCCGCAGAGGCCGAGGAGGCCCGCCGCACGCCCGCGACCCTGTCCGAAGCGGCCGAGGCGCGCGCAGGGGGCTATTTCGCCGATTGGGTCATGGACATGGGGCCGACCTTCCTGACCGAGGAGACGACCGAGGACGTGGTCATTCAAACCACCTTCGACCAGCGGATCCAGAAGGCGGCCGAGGAAGGTCTTCAGTACATCTTCGACAACAAGGTCCGCGACGGCTCCGAAGCGCAGGCAGCCATTGTCGTGATGTCTGCCGACGGCGCGGTGCGCGCCATGGTGGGCGGCCGCAAGTTCAAGGGTGTCGCGGGTCAGTTCAACCGGGCAATTCAGGCGAAACGCCAGACCGGCTCGGCGTTCAAGCCTTTCGTCTATGCTGCAGCACTGGATATGGGCTTTCCCCCGAACACGACCGTTCGAGACGAACCCTACTGCCTCGACGTGCCGGGATCGGGCGAATGGTGTCCCGAGAACTATACCCGCACCTTCGCGGGTACGGTCACGCTGACGCAGGCCCTGGCGCAATCGCTGAACATTCCCGCCGTCAAGGTCTTCGAGCGGGTCGGCCGCGAGGCCGTCGTCAAGATCGCCGCCGACTTCGGACTGGCAAGCGATATCGCGGTCGGGCCTGCCGTGGCGCTTGGCTCGTCCGAATCGACCCTTCTCGAAATGACGCGCGCCTATGCGGGCATCCTGAACGGAGGCTCCTCCGTCGATCCCTACGGACTGATCGAGCTGCGGCTCAAGGGCGAGGAGAAGCCGCTTCTGGTCCAGGAAGGCGGCATCGGCGAGCGCGTCATCCAGGAAGGCGCGGCCCGCCAGCTCACCTTCATGATGCACCAGGCGATGGAAGTCGGGACTGGAACGCGGGCACGGCTCGAGGGGCGGCCCGCAGCGGGCAAGACGGGCACGACCAGCGCGTCGCGGGATGCGTGGTTCGTCGGGTTCACGGCCGACTATGTCGCAGGCGTCTGGATGGGATACGACGACAACACGCCCCTGACCGGCGTAACAGGCGGGGGTTTGCCTGCCGAGATCTGGCACGAGGTGATGACCCGCGTCCACGAGGGGCTTCCCGTGCATGAGCTTCCGATGGAAGCGCCTCAGGCGGTCGCTCAACAGGCCGAGCCACGGCGCCAGCAGCCGACGCGAAACCAGCCCGGAAATCAGACCGAGCGTGTCATCATCAACATCCTGAACGAACTCTTCGGGTCGCGCTAAAGGGTCTTCTTGAAGCCGATGTGCGTGTCCTCGTAGCCCGCGCGGCGATAGAAGTCGTGTGCGCGGTCGCGGACGCGATTCGTCGTGAACTGAAGGAGCGTTGCACCGCCGGCCCTGGCCCGCGCTTCGGCGTCGGCCAGAAGCGCAGCACCGATCCCGCCGCCCCGCAGGTCGGTCGCCACGCGCACCCCTTCGATCTGCGCGCGCGTCGCGGCGTTCAATGAGATGCCGTGAATGATCGTCAGCTGATAGGTGGCGACGATACGACCCGCATCGTCCTGACCGACGATCAGCCGGTTGAAACCGTCTCGCGCCATGGTGCGGAACGCATCCCGGTAACGAACGAGGTCGCCCCCTTCGCGACCCCTCCCGAGCGCGTCATCCGTGAGAAGGTCGACCACGGCAGGCAGATCGCCCTCGGCAGCCTCGCGGAACGTCACGCTCACCGGAGTGCGTCCACGAAAGCCTTGATGAGGCTCAGGTCCTTGACGCCCGGCGCGCTCTCGACACCAGATGAAACATCCACCTGCGGCGCACCCGTCAGTGCGACGGCTTCCGCGACATTCGAAGGCGTCAGCCCGCCGGCCAGCATCCAGGGCAAGGACCAGCGACGGTTTGCAATCAGGCGCCAGTCGAAGGACAGACCGTTCCCGCCCGGCAGCGCGCCCGCGGTCGGAGGTTTCGCGTCGACAAGGATCTGGTCCGCGACACCGGCGAAATCGTCGAGCAGCGACAGGTCGGCCGCATCTGCGATTCCGATCGCCTTCATCACGGGCAGTCCATAGCGCGTGCGCACTTCGGCCACACGCTCGGGCGTCTCGCTGCCGTGTAGCTGAAGCATGTCCAGCGGCACCAGGCGGTCGATGTCGTCGAGAAGCGCGTCGTCTGCATCGACGAGGAGCCCGACCTTGGCGACACCGGAGGGTACGTCGACGGACAGTGCGCGCGCCTCGTCAGGCGTCAGGGCGCGCGGCGACCTGGGGAAGAACACGAATCCCACATAGGACGCCCCCGCCTCCGCTGCGGCGGCGACGGCTTCGGGGGTCCTGAGACCGCAAATCTTGACGCGGACGGTGGATTGCATGGGCGCGGTCTAGCGCGCCCGTCAGCGACCCTCAAGCAGCGCGAGGACGTCATCGCCCTTTTCCGGCGAGGGAGAGACGCGCTGCACTTCCTGTTCAAGCCGCACCCGCTCGCGCCGTTCCTGCACGGCCGTGGCGCGATGCTTGTGCTCTCGCACCCATTCCCACACGAAGCCGAAGAGAAGGCCGACGATAGCGGCCATGAGAAGATAGGCGAACGCCGGCAGCGTTGCTTCCCAGTTGAAGCCGAGAAGACGCGCCAGGTCATCGGGCAGAAGCCTGAGTGTCAGAGGTTGGATGTTAGCCACGGCCACCACGATCATGACGATCGCGATCAGGGCCAGGACGATCAGCTTGATCAGGCGCATGTCACTTCCCGTTCAGTCGGTCCCGCAAAAGCTTGCCCGTCTTGAAGAACGGAACATGCTTCTCTTCGACCTCTACGCTGTCGCCCGTGCGCGGGTTCCGTCCGACACGTCCATCACGCTTCTTGACCGAGAAGGCGCCGAAGCCACGAAGCTCAACCCGGTCGCCGCGCGCCATCGCCTCGATGATCTCGTCGAAGATCGTGGCCACGATCCGCTCGACGTCGCGCTGATACAGATGAGGGTTCTCGTCAGCGATCTTCTGCACCAACTCGGATCTGATCATGAGGTCCCCCCATTAGTGCCGTCGTTATCCGCGGCTTCGAACACGGGGACTATAGGCCCAAACCGCGCTGCACGAAACAAGACTTGCGTCAATTTCACGGGGATAAATGCGACTAAACGGCTGAATACGAGGGGGAAATACGCAAAGCCGAGCCTCGTTTCCGACACTTCGACCGCCTTGGCGACTTGCTGCGCCGCAGCTTTGGCCCGATTCGGAGGGGTCTACCCCGCCAGCCTGCGGTGAACCTCGTCGAGGTCGATCTCGCCAAGCGGCATGGGGTTTCCCGGGTTCTCGAAGTCATAACGGAAGAGCTCGAAGTCGCGCTTGTAGATCTCCCAGATCAGGTGCTTTGCCAGATCGTCGAAGAAGTCCTCCACTGGGTGGGCGCGCCTCGGGCCGTGTCCCTCACTCTCGTTGAAGCGCGGAATCGAGGCCAGATCGACCGGCACCTTGACGTGGATGCTGTTCAGCACGTCCTGCATTCCCTCGTCGAACTTCTCGGTCCAGAAGATGCGGCCATAGTGCCCCCCGTTCGCCACGAAGGTCGAGACGTGGCCGGCCTGAGCCGACCAGTGGATGTCGGGGTCCATCGGCTTGCGGAACCGGATCGTGTCGCGCGCGAACAGAAGAAAGCGGCGGAACATGGCGATCTGGTCGAAGTCGCCCTCGACCTCGATCCCGTATTGCTGTGCGAGTTGCGGGATCAGGCTGCCGCGATAGCGCTGGCCGTTCCTCTGGACCCCGCAAATCTTGTCGAAGAACGACGAGAGGATGCGGGTGTAGGGGTTTCGCACGCAAGTGAAGGCGAACGTGCCCTTGCTCCGCACGGCGTCCATGATCGCGGACTGGCTTTCGTCCTGCGCCCATTTGTGGATCCCCTCGCGGGCGTCGTGGATGTCGCCGTCGTAGAAATGCCCGTGATCCGAGAAGTACATGATCTGGCCGATGGTCGAGCAGGCACACTTCGGCACCACGCGATAGACGACGCTCTTGCTTTCGGTCATCCATGTGCCGGGGAAACCCACCGCCGAAACCCTTCCATTCCGCTTCCCGCTGTAATGCACCGGAGCGTGGCGGGAAAAAAGCAAACTTCCGAGGTTTCTTCAATCCTCCGACTCGGGTTAGACCGAAGACGCGGGCACAAGGGCAGGTGACGGGCGGAACAGTGGCGCAAATCGCCTATATTCTTCTTTGCCACAAGGACGTGGAGTCGATCATCGCGCAGGCCACCCGCCTGACCGCGACAGGCGATGCCATGGCGATCCATTTTGACGCCCGGTCGCCTCGCGGCGACTACGACAGACTGCGCGAGGCGCTGTCCGAAAATCCAAGGGTCGCCTTCCCCCGACGCCGCCAGAAATGTGGATGGGGCGAATGGAGCCTTGTGGGCGCCACACTTGCCGCCGTGGAGGCCGCCGTGGAGGCTTTTCCGCGCGCGACGCACTTCTACATGCTTTCAGGCGACTGCATGCCGATCAAGACGGCGGAGTACTCGCGCGACTTTCTGGACCGCCGCGACGCCGACTTCATCGAGAGCTTCGACTTCCACGACTCCGACTGGATCAAGACCGGCTTCAAGGAAGAGCGCCTGATCTATCGGCACTGGTTCAACGAGAGGACGCAGCCCAGGCTCTTTTACGGCAGTCATGCGATCCAGAAGCGCCTCGGCCTGACGCGGCGCGTGCCGCGCGACATCCAGATGATGATCGGAAGCCAGTGGTGGTGCCTGCGCCGTCAGACCGTCGAGGCGATTCTCGACTTCATCCGCGAGCGCCGCGACGTCGTCCGCTTCTTCAAGACGACCTGGATCCCCGACGAGACGTTCTTCCAGACCCTGGTCCGCCACCTCGTACCGGAAAACCAGATCGACAACCGCACGCTGACCTTCCTGATGTTCACCGACTATGGGATGCCGGTAACCTTCTACAACGATCACTACGACCTTCTTCTGGCCCAGGACTTTCTCTTCGCGCGCAAGATCAGCGCCGAGGCGACCGACCTGAAAGCGAAGCTCGGCCGCCTCTATACCCAAACCGGTGTCCGCTTCCGCGTCTCGAATGAGGGCCGGCGACTCTTTACCTTCCTGACCGGCCGGGGCCGCGTCGGAGAGCGCTTTGCGCCACGCTTCTGGGAGAAGGACGCGACCATCGGGCGAGAGAGATCGCTTCTGATCGTCACCTGCAAGAAGTGGCACGTCGCCAAGCGTCTGCTCGACCGGATTGCCAAGGTCTCGAACCTGCCGACAATCGAATATCTCTTCGACGAGGAGGCCACACCGATGACCGACCTCGGCGGCATCCAGGCCACACTCGCGAAACGGACGCGCCACCGTCGCGCGCTGATGCGGATGCTGTTCGATTACTATGGGACCGACAGCCTCCTGATCTGCCTGGACCCTGCGAACATCGATCTCTTCCGCGACTTCTACTCCGACCGCAGCGAGACCCGGCTTCTCGAGATCGAGTGCAACTACACCGACGATTACCTCGAGGGCCACGCCAAGCGCGTCGGCCTGGCGGGCGAGCACACGTCAGCCGAGACGTTCCGGACCCTCCTGCCCACGATCCGCAACGACGTGTTCCGCGAAAGCGAACTTATTCGTGACCAGAAGTTCCCCGAGTTTTATCGCATCCGCGAGAAGAACGATCCCGAGGACAATGCCGAGCCGCTCGCGGGCTTCCTCGGCATCGACCTTTCGAAGGCGCGCGAAATCGCTGCGACCGAATATCTCTTCGTCGACTGAGGACAGACATGGCTTACACCTATGACGACCAGAATATCTTCGCGAAGATCCTTCGCGGCGAAATCCCGAACCGGACTGTAATAGAGACCGAGCACACGCTCGCCTTCGACGACATCGCTCCCCAGGCGCCGCACCATGTGCTGGTGATCCCGAAGGGATTTTACGTCACCGCCGACCACTTCGCGGCCGAGGCGAGCGAGGCCGAGATCGTCGACTTCTGGCGGACGTTCGGCTCGATCTGCGCCGACCTCGGCGTCTCGCCCGATGCGGGGGACGGCTATCGCATCATCGCGAATTCCGGTCGGCACGGCGTCCAGGACGTGCCGCACTTCCACTTGCACATCCTCGCGGGCCGCCCGCTTGGGCGCATGCTGAAGGACGACTGAAACGGCGGGGCGGGGGCATCTGCGACACTGCCGCTCTTGCCCCTTCCACACCTCCGTCTACTATGCCTGGACCGAAAGACGAGGCCGGACCGATCCATGACTGCCCATTCCGCACCGCAACCGCCCGAGACCGAAACCGTGACACAGACTCGCGTCTCATGCGATGGCGGCGAGGGCGCGCTCGGTCATCCGCGCGTCTGGCTTTCCATCGATCCCAAGCTGGGCTGGGTCGAATGCGGCTATTGCGACAAGCGCTACGTCCTGGCCAAGGGCTGACGTCGCCTAGCCTTCGGAACAATGCCTGCGGAAAGCCCGCTTGAGCAAATCGAGCTCGGCGCGGAGGAGCGACACCTCGGCCCGCAGGTCATCGTCCAGCATCTCGCCTGCGACGACCGTCTCATGGGCCAGAGCGTCGCCCGTCGCGGCATCCTCGATCACGAATGTCTGCACCCCGTCCGAAAGGCGGTCGACGGGAAGGCGGAACCGGACCAGCCAGCGCGGCCCTCCGCCCTCGCCTGCTGGGGCGGCGACAGTCTCCGGCTCGCCCACAAGTTCGTCGCGATGTCGGATGCGAAGCCGCGGTGTCACCGTGGCGGCGCGCGCGGACAGAAGCCCTTCCCAGACCCCCTCGGCCAGGCGCATCCGCGTCAGTGTCATCTCGGCCACCGGCTCCCCCCTCAGATCTCGGCGCGGGGGCGACGCGAGAGCGTCACGTCCCGAAGGATGATCTGGTTCATCTCGGGCCCTTCGAAAATCAAGTCAAGCCACGCCCGTTCCACCCGGGCTTCGTTCATCCGCGTCGCCGAAAGGTCGAACTCGACCGAGAACTCGCCCGTCGATCCCGAGAACTCGCGGACGAGTTGCTCGACGTTCGGACCGTGCCGGACGTTGAGGCGACCGAAAATCTCCAGCGGCTTCTCGGTCTCGACCCTGATGTCCAGCCGGATCAGATGCCGCCGCGACAGGCCGGCAATTCCGGCGCGAGGCAGATCGACGACGAGGCTGAGGAAAGAGCCATCAAAGCGGAAGACGTCGAGCCGGACGCCATAGGCGGCCACGTCCTCGGCCCGCGTGTTGCGAATCTGGCGGATCGACAACTCGGACAGGGCGCAGTCGTGGAAGATCTTCGCTTCGGTCCCGACGGAGGCTCGGGTCTCGACGGAAGCCAGACCCGCGCCTCGGACAGGCCCGCACCACAACTCTGGACGCCAAGCCCAGTCCGAGTGCATCGGACGACGGATCGCCGCCTGATTGGCCAGTGGCAGGGCAAGACGCCCTTCGGCCGCGTGCAGGACCTGATCGATGCGCTTTCCCAGAGCCCGTGCCTGGTTGCGCAAGACCTTCAGATCCCGAGCCTCGAGCCGGTCGAGAGAACGCACCGCGCGGTCCCATCTGCGCAGGGCATTTCGTTCGATCAGTCCTAAAAACGGGCCGGGCATCACACGTCCAAATGCTGTGGCCAGATCGTAGCAACTCACAGCATATAGAGGCAACGCTGGAGCGGGAGGAAGGTCCACAAAGCTGTGGATAACATCATCGGACAATTCAGCCGTCGTTCGCGGCCTTCAGTTCGTCCACCTGCGCTGCCAAGGTCGAAAGCCCCTCGTCGCGCGCGATCGGTCGATCTTCCAACCCGAAGAGAGAGATCGAGACGACGCGGCCGTCCAGATCGAACAATGCTTTCCACACATCATCAGACGCGCCTGGCAGCGCGCTCATGTCCCGAGCGTGAAGGAAGAGAAGACTTCCTGTCCGCCTCGTCTCGACAATGCGGACGCTGCCCGGCTGTCCGTCCCGCGCCAGTGCGGCGCGTCCCCGCTCGGTGACGAAGTAGGCCTCCAGTTCCTCGGGCGACGGCGCATCGCCCCCGCCGGACGTGACCGAAACCGTCACGACCCCAGGCACATCCGGGCTCGCCGCCTCTGCCTTGCCGCCAATGGCAGCGCAACTTCCCAGGACGACGACCGACGTCACGCTCGATGCGCCCGTCGACCGTGTGTCGACGCACCAGCCGTCCGCGCCCGCGACGACGATACCGTCCGGGAGCACGATCCGCGTCGGCGCGCGGGAGACGATGCCTCCCGCGTCGCAAGCGGTCAGCCCAAGAGCAGAAAAGAGGACGAGACTAGAGGTCCGCGTAGACATGCGTCTCGGCCCGGGCCCCCGGATGCGTCACCGCGCCAAGCCGCGTCGAACCGACAAGCTGCGCGTACTTCCAGAGAGCGCCCGACTGATAGTTGGTCGCGCGCGCACCCGGCCAGGCCGCCTTCCGCTGCGCGAGTTCGTCGTCCGACAACGCCACCGAGATCTCGCCCTTGACGGCGTCGATGGTGATGACGTCCCCGTCCTTCAGAAGCGCGATCGGTCCCCCATAGGCCGACTCCGGGCCCACGTGGCCCACGCAGAACCCGCGCGTCGCGCCCGAGAAACGACCGTCGGTGATAAGCGCCACCTTCTTGCCCATGCCTTGACCGGACAGTGCCGCGGTGGTCGCCAGCATCTCTCGCATCCCCGGTCCGCCCGCCGGCCCCTCGTTGCGGATCACCAGAACCTCGCCTTCCTTGTAGGTTCGAGCCTTCACGGCCTCGAAGGCATCCTCCTCGCACTCGAAGACGCGAGCAGGTCCGGTGAAGACCTGCTCGGCCTCGCTCATGCCGGCGACCTTCACGATGGCGCCTTCCGGGGCAAGGTTACCCTTCAGGCCGACGACGCCGCCCGTCTTGGTGATAGGCGTTTCGATGGGGTAGATGACGCGGCCGTCCGCCTCGCGGTCGATCTTGTCCAACTCCACGCCGATGGTCTCGCCGCTGGCGGTCATGCAATCCTCGTGGATCAGCCCGGCCTTGCGCAGTTCCTTCATCACGACCGGAACCCCGCCCGCCTCGTAGAGGTCCTTGGCGACGAACTTGCCGCCCGGCTTCATGTCCACGAAATAGGGCGTGTCATGGAAGATGTCGCAGACGTCGAAAAGGTCGAAGTCGATGCCCGCCTCGTGCGCCATGGCCGGCAGGTGCAGCCCCGCGTTCGTCGATCCGCCCGTGCAGGCGACGACCCGGGCGGCGTTTTCCAGCGCCTCGCGCGTGACGACGTCGCGGGCACGGATGTTCTTCTCGATCAGGTTCATCACGGCGGCGCCCGAAGCCTCGCCGTACTGCGCGCGGCTCTCGTAGGGCGCGGGCATACCCGAGCTGTTCAGGAGCGCCAGCCCGATCGCCTCGGACACGCAGGCCATCGTGTTGGCGGTGAACTGGCCGCCGCACGCCCCGGCTGACGGGCAGGCGACACGCTCGAGGATGGCAAGCTGCGCGTCCGTCACGTCGCCCGCCTGGTAACGGCCGACCGCCTCGAACATGTCCTGCACCGTCAGGTCGCGCGAAGCGAAATCGGCGGGAACGTCCGCGCCCTCGGGCACCTTGCCCGGCAGGATCGAGCCGCCGTACATGAAGACCGACGGCACGTTCAGACGCAGCATCGCCATCATCATCCCAGGCAGCGACTTGTCGCAACCGGCCAGACCGACAAGTGCATCGTAACAGTGCCCGCGCATCGTCAATTCCACGGTGTCGGCGATCGCCTCGCGCGACGCCAGCGACGACCGCATTCCTTCATGCCCCATGGCAATCCCGTCGGTGACGGTGATCGTGGTGAACTCGCGCGGAGTACCGCCGGCCGCCTTAACCCCCGTCTTCACCGCCTGCGCCTGCCAGTTGAGCGCAATGTTGCAGGGTGCGGCCTCGTTCCAGCAGGTGGCGACGCCGACGAAGGGCTGCGCGATGTCCTCCTCGGTGAGGTCCATCGCGTAGTAATACGATCTGTGCGGCGCGCGGGCCGGTCCTTCGGTGACGTGTCGGCTAGGCAGCCTCGACTTGTCGAACCTGTTGTTTTTGAGCATGTGTCGCCTCCCCGATTTTCGTCCCGAGCCATAGCTCTGCGGCTCGGGAGGGGCAAGCGCAAGCGGGGTTTCGCGTGAGCCTGTGCCGTCCGAGGCGAACGCCCGTTGACGATGGGGCGCGCGAGACGCAGGGTCTGTCGAGTGTCCTATCAGAGCTACCGCCAGTCCCTCACGCGAACCGGCCTGCGTACCGCGCTTTGGCGACTGCCCGTCGGGCTGGCCCTTGTCGCCTGCCTTACGGTGCTTTGGGCCCTGGCGCTGTCCGGCGTGCTGTCGGTGATGCGCGGCGAGCCTCTGCCGGCGACATGGTTCGACATCCTGTTCTCGACCGGCACTCCTGCGGGGACCGTGGTGTTCCTCGGCCTCTACGCCGGTCCTGGCCTCGCCACGATCTACGTGGCACGAAACCTGCACGCGAGATCGGCCCGCAGCCTCGTTGGTCCCGCCCCACGTACGCTGCGCCACTTCGCCGTCGGCGTCGGTGTCACCGTGGGGGCCGCCGTGATCCTCGCGCTCGTCAGCCGCCCCGTCTATCCGGACGTCGAGCCAAATCTTCCGGCGAGCACCTGGGCGCTCTGGCTTCCCCTTGGCCTCATCGCCGTCGCCGCACAGACCGGATCAGAGGAACTGCTGTTCCGCGGCTACCTTCAGGGCCAGCTAGCGGCGCGACTGCGCTCTCCGGTCGTGTGGCTACTCCTGCCCGCCCTCCTCTTCGGAGCGCTCCACTACCTTCCGGACGTGGGGCCGCAGGTCGCCCTCACCTATGTCGGCGCCGCGACACTCTTTGGCGTCCTGGCGGGCGATTTGACGGCACGGACGGGAAGCATCGGTGCGGCCTGGGGAATTCACTTCGCGAACAACGCGATGGCCATCCTCGTCGTGGCCGCCGATCCCGCACTCGGCGGGCTCGCCCTCTATCATTCGGCGGTGGCGCTCGAGACCGGCCTGAGCGATCCGCGCCTTATCGCCGTGGACCTGACCGCCCTTGTAGGGGTTTGGATTCTGACCGCGCGTCTCCTGTCCCGCTGATTGCAATTCCCCGTCGCGCGGCTTAACTGGTCCCGGAGCAGGCGCCGAAAAAAGCTGATGAACTGGATTTCGAACTACGTCCGTCCGAAGATCAATTCGCTCTTCTCGCGCCGGGAAGTGCCTGAGAACCTTTGGACCAAGTGCCCCGAATGCGGCACGATGCTGTTTCACCGCGAACTTGCGGAGAACCTGAACGTCTGCACGAACTGCGATCACCACATGGCGATCTCGGCGCGGGACCGCCTGAGGACGCTCTTCGACAACGGCGTCTTCGCCGAGGTCGAGGTGCCGCAGCCGATCCAGGACCCGCTGAACTTCCGCGACCAGAAAAAGTACCCCGAGCGTCTGAAATCCGCGCAGCGAGAGACTGGCGAGAAAGAGGCGATGCTGGTCGCCGAAGGCGAGATCGGGCGCACGCCCGTTGTCGCCGCCGTTCAGGACTTCGGTTTCATGGGCGGCTCGATGAGCATGTACGTGGGCAACGCCATCATCGCCGCCGCCGAGCGCGCGGTGAAGCGCAAGCGCCCGCTCATCCTCTTTTCGGCCGCCGGCGGCGCCCGGATGCAGGAAGGCATCCTGTCGCTGATGCAGATGCCGCGAACCACCATCGCCGTCGACATGCTGAAGGAAGCCGGCCTGCCCTACATCGTGGTGCTGACGCACCCGACGACGGGCGGGGTTACCGCCTCCTACGCGATGCTGGGCGATGTCCAGATCGCCGAGCCGAACGCGCTCATCTGCTTCGCCGGCCCCCGCGTGATCGAGCAGACCATCCGCGAGAAGCTGCCCGAGGGCTTTCAGCGCGCCGAATACCTGCTCGATCACGGGATGCTCGACCGGGTAACGCATCGCAAGCACCTGAAGGACGAACTCGTGACCATCGTGCGGATGCTCCTCGGGCTGTCGCCGGCGGTGAAGGGCGACCTGCCGGCGCCGGAATTGACGCCGGCCGCCCTGCCCGCCTCGACCCCCGACGCTGCCGAAGGAAAGTGACGCGCCACAGCGTTCCTCGGAAACCGTGACACAGACAGTGACCTCCGACGCCATCCTCGAGCGGATGATGCGGCTGCATCCGAAGGTGATCGACCTCACCCTCGACCGGATGGGGCGCTGTCTTGCTTCCGTGGGCGACCCGCACCGGCACCTGCCGCCCGTGATCCACGTCGCGGGCACGAACGGAAAGGGGTCGACCCAGGCCATGATCCGGGCGGGGCTGGAAGGCGCAGGTCAGTCCGCGCATGCCTACACCTCGCCTCACCTGGCCCGCTTCCACGAACGCATTCGCGTCGCGGGCGAGATCATCTCGGAGCCCGATCTCACGCGCCTTCTCGACGAGGTCTACGAAGCCAACGGCGGCGAGACGATCACCTATTTCGAGATCACGACCGTCGCCGCCTTCCTCGCCTTCGCGCGCACCCGCGCCGACTGGACACTGCTGGAAGTAGGGCTTGGCGGCCGCCACGACGCGACGAACGTGGTGGACGAGCCGCGCTTGACGATCATCACCAAGGTCGATCTCGATCACCAGGCGTTCCTGGGCGAGACTATCGCCGAGATCGCCTATCAGAAGGCAGGGATCATCAAGAAGGGCGTCCCGGTCATCGTCGGGCCCCAACACGACGAGGGCCTCGCGGTGATCGAAGCCGAGGCGGCGCTCTTCCACGCTCCCGTCCTTGCTCACGGTCAGCACTGGCATGTGTGGGAGGAACGCGGGCGCCTGGTGTTCCAGGACGAGACTGGGCTTGTCGACCTGCCCCTGCCGAACCTGCGCGGCCCGCACCAGATCGGCAACGCCGGCATGGCGCTCGCGGCCCTTCGTCACCTCGGTTTTGAAGACGACGCACTTGAGGCCGCCGTCAGCCGAGCCTTCTGGCCCGCGCGGATGCAACGCCTCGCGTCAGGTCCGCTGGTCGAGGCGGCTGGCACGGCCGAACTCTGGCTCGACGGCGGGCACAATCCTGCGGCGGGAGACGCGCTGGCCGAAACGCTCGAGCAGATGCCGGACCGGCCGACCCATCTGATTTGCGGAATGCTGTCCACGAAGGACGTCGCGGGCTACCTTCGCCCCCTCGCACAAGTCGCCGCAAGCCTCCACGCGGTCGCGATCCCGGGCGAGACCGCCACGCTTCCCGCCGAGGAGACAGCGGCCGCCGCGACTGCCGTGGGGCTTCCTGCAACGGTGTCGGCCTCGGTGGCCGAGGCACTGTCCGACATCGTGGCTCGGGACCCAGGCGCGCGTGTCCTTATCTGCGGTTCGCTCTACCTCGCCGGATCGGTCTTGCGCGAGAACGGGTGAGCCTCAGGCCCCGACCGCGACCAGAGCTTCCGCCAGAACCGGCACCGTCCGCGCGTTCAAACCTGCGATGTTGATGCGGCTGTCGCCGACCATGTAGATGCCGTGATCCTTTCTCAGCGCCATCACCTGCTCGGGCGAGCATCCGAGGCGCGAGAACATGCCCCTGTGCTGCGCAACGAAGTCGAAGCGGTCGGAGTTGGTCCGCTGGCGCAGTTCGGCGGCAAGCTGCTGGCGAAGGTCGAGCATCCCCAAGCGAACGTCCTCCAACTCCTCCTGCCAGTCGGCGCGAAGGTCGTCATCGTCGAGGATCATCTGTACCACTCGCGCGCCGTGGTCGGGCGGGAAGGAGTAGTTCTGCCGGTTCAGGAAGGCGAGCGTGGCCTGCGCGCTGTCCCGGTCGGCACCGTTCCGCGCCACCGTCATCAGGACGCCCGTCCGTTCACGGTAGACGCCGAAGTTCTTCGAGCACGACGCGGCCAGCACCATCTCGGGCAGACGTCCCGCAAGCAGGCGCACCCCCTCGACGTCGGCGTCCAGGCCGTCGCCGAAGCCCTGGTAGGCGATGTCGATGAAGGGCACCGCGCCGGTCGCCTCGAGCAACGCCGCGACCGAAGCCCACTCCTCGACGGTCAGGTTCGCCCCGGTCGGGTTGTGACAACACCCGTGCAGCAGGACGAGATCGCCCGCCTTCACGCCCTTGAGGTCTTCCATCATGCCGGCGAAGTCGACGCCGCGGGACTCGCCGTCGAAATAGCGATACTCGCGCATCGGGATGCCGAGATACTTAACGATGGTCAGGTGGTTCGGCCAGGTCGGCGACGAGATCCAGATCGTCGCATCCTTGTCGGCATAGCGCATCAGCTCCAGGCCCTGCCGGATCGCCCCGGTGCCGCCAGGTGTCGCCGCCACAGCGACCCGTCCCGCCTCTACGGCGTCACCGAGGACGAGCCGCCGCATTGCCTCCGTGAAGGCCGGGTCGCCTGCGAGGCCTGTGTATGCCTTCGTTTCCTGAGTCTCGACCAGCCGCCGCTCGGCCGCCTTGACCGCACGCATGACCGGGGTCCGACCGTCGGCATCCTTGTAGACGCCGACGCCAAGGTCGACCTTTCCCTCGCGCGGGTCGTCCCGATAGAGCTGCATCAGCTCGAGGATCTTGTCGGCGGGTTGCGGGGTCAGTTCGCTCAGCATGAAAGGGTCCTCAGGACGGGATTCGGGACAGGTCTCGGTCGCGGGTCAGGATTCGCGTCTTCGTCTCCTGACGGACAGGGGTGAAGCCGGTTTTCTGATAGAGCGCAAGGGCGCGGGGATGGTCCAGCGTGCAGGTGTCGACGATCAGCTTCTCCGTCCCCGCCATGTCCCAGGCGGTCAGGATCGCCGTCTTCAGAAGCCATGTCCCCAGACCGCTTCCGACCGCTTCCGGGACGAGGCCGAAGTAGTCGAGTTCCGTCACTCCGCTCGGTTTCGGTCCGTCGAGAAGGAAGAAGCCTTGCGGCCATCCCTTGTGCATGAGGGTGAAGAGCGACGACCGCGCGAGATAAGCCGCGATCTCGTCGCGGGGGCGGGCAAACATGTCCTCCCACGCATAGTCCTCTCCGACGGCGCCATAAAGCGACAGGAAATACCAGACCGGCGGGGTCTCGGCCTTGAAGAGCGCCGCCGAGACGCCCAGCGGAAGGCGCGGCCAGTTGTAGGTCGGACGCTCGTCCATCTCGAGGTAAGTGACGGTGTACTCGACCTCGGTTCCGGCCTTTTGGACCGTCATTCCGTCTCGACCTTCAGGTCGCCGTACATGCCCCACTCGGCCCAGGAACCGTCGTAAAGCGAATGGTTGCGGTGCCCGGTGCGCTCCAGCGCAAGCGACAGGATCGCCGCCGTCACGCCCGAACCGCAGGAGGTGATGACGGGCTTGCGAAGGTCGACGCCCGAAGACTCGAAGATCGCCTTCAACTCCGGCACGGGTCGAAGCGTGCCGTCGTCATTCAGCAGGCGGCGGTAGTGGACGCTCTTCGAGCCTGGAATGTGACCCGCGCGAAGGCCCGGCCTTGGCTCGGGTTCCTCGCCACGAAAGCGGGCGGGCGCACGGGCGTCGACTATTTCTTGGTCACCAAGCTTCGAGGCTGCGGCGACTTGCGTTACGTCCTTCACAAGCTGGTTCTGGCGGCTGACCGTGATGTGGCGGTCGCGCATGACGGGCGCCATATCCTCGACTGGACGTCCTTCGGCGCGCCACTTCGGAAAGCCCCCGTCCAGCACCGCGACGTCGGTCTTTCCCATCAGGCGAAACAGCCACCAGACGCGTGCGGCCGAAAACAGCCCGGCGCCGTCATAGACGACGACCTGATGTCCGTCACCCACGCCCATGGCACGCATCCGGCTGATGAACTTCTCGACCGGCGGCACCATGTGCGGCAGGTCGGAACGGTGGTCGCTCAGATCGTCGATGTCGAAGAACCGCGCACCGGGAATGTGCGCCTTGTCGTACTCGGCCTTGCCGTCCCGCTTCATGTCCGGAAGATACCACGAGGCATCGAGAACCCTGAGATCCGGGTCATCCAGATGCTGCGCCAGCCACTCGGTCGAGACGAGCGTTTTCGGATCGTCGGCCATGAGTTTCGTCCCTCGGTCGTCCGAGTTCCCTGCTACGACGAGGCGTGCCGCGACGCAAGGCAGGGCCGTGAGGCGGCAATTGTAGCAACCGGGGCCATCCGCTAGTGTCGCGCCGGGGATCGGCGTAACGCACGGGGGGCAGTTGACCGTACTGGCGGAATACCAGCGGCTCGAGGCCGAGGGCGTGTGGCGCCCCGACCCCGAGGCGCAGCGGCGCAACGTCGTCGTCTCGGTCGGCGAGGCGACGCTGACGATTTCCGACTTCAACGGCAGCGCGCTGACCCACTGGTCCCTTCCCGCCGTGCAGCGCCTGAACCCCGGCGAGCGCCCTGCCCTCTACGGACCGGGCGATGACGCGCCCGAGACGCTGGAAGTATCCGACGACGAGATGGTCGCCGCCCTCAATCGCGTCCTGAAGGCCATCCGCCGCGGCGCCGCCCGGCCGGGCCGGGTACGGGGTCTCACAACGCTTGCCGTCGTCCTGGGCGCGGCGGCAATCGCTTTTTTCTGGCTTCCCGGCGCCATCGTCCGCCACACCGCATCGCTTGTGCCCGAAAGCGCCCGCACCGGCATCGGGGCCGCCCTCGTCGAGGAAGTAGAGACCGTCGCCGGCGCCGCCTGCGACAACCCCTCGGGGCAACGCGCGCTTTCCAGCCTCAGCGACGTGCTTTTCCCCGGCAAGCCCACCACGCTGGTCGTCCTGCCGTCGGCGCTGACCGGAACCGCGAACCTGCCGGGCGGGACAATCCTGATTTCCCACACCCTCGTCGAGGATTACGAGACGCCCGAAGTGCTGGCGGGCTATCTTATCGCCGAAGACATGCGGCGGACCCGGCAGGACCCGCTGTCGGAACTTCTCAAGGCGGCCGGGCTCAATGCAGCGCTTACTCTTCTGACAACAGGCAAGCTGTCCGAGGAAACGCTTCGCCCGATGTCTGAGTGGCTGGTGACGCACCCGCCCGCCCGGGTCCCGCAGCCCGTTCTGGCGATGCGGATGAAGGAAGCGGGCATCTCGGGCAAGCCCTACGCCCTTGCCGTCGATTATACCGGCAAGACGACGGACACCGTGGCGGACGCTATTCCCGCGGTGCCGCGACCCGTGCTCGAGGATGGGGACTGGATCGCGCTTCAGCGCATCTGCGAGGACTAGAGCGTCTTGGCGTCGCGGTCGTCCGGGATCGCCTTGCGGCAGTCCGTATCGGTTGGCTCGGCCTGGACCCAAAGCTCCCACCCCGCGATGCGGCGCAGGACGAACGTGCATCCCCGCGCGTCGGTGAAGACCGGGGCGTCGTAACCGGGCGGCGGCACCTTTCGCACGGGATCGGCCTGCTGCGCGCAGGCCGACGAAAACGAGGCCAGGACACCCAGGCCGATGGCAGTCAGCAGCTTCACCGAGACATCCCCACGATTCCCCAGCGTCACTTTGCGTTTCGGGGGGTGCAGGGTAAAGAATTTCTACTTCGTTCCGAACATCCTGTCGCCAGCGTCGCCAAGGCCGGGGACGATATAACCCTTCTCGTTCAGACGTTCGTCGAGTGCGGCCGTGACGATCGGCACGTCGGGATGCGCCTCCTTCATCCGCGCGACGCCTTCGGGCGCGGCGAGCAGGCAGAGGAAGCGGATGTTGTCGGCGCCCGCCTTCTTCAGAAGATCCACGGCCGCCACGGAGCTGTTGCCCGTTGCAAGCATCGGGTCGACCGCGATGACCAGCCGGTTGTCCAGTTCGCCCGGCAGTTTGCAGTAGTACTGGACCGGCTTCAGCGTCGCCTCGTCGCGGTAAAGTCCGACGAAGCCGACCCGCGCCGAGGGGATCAGGTCCAGCATCCCGTCCAGCAAACCGTTCCCCGCCCTCAGGATCGAGACCAGCGCGAGCTTCCGTCCCGAGAGCACCGGCGCATCCATGTCGCAGAGCGGTGTCTCGATGGACCGGGTCGTCATCGGCAGAGACCGCGTCACCTCGTAGGCGAGAAGCGTGCTGATCTCGCGCAGGAGTTGGCGGAAGACGGCGGTCGAGGTGTCCTTCTCGCGCATCAGTGTCAGCTTGTGCTGAACCAGCGGGTGATCGACGACGGTGAGGTGATCGCTCATCTCGGCTCCTGTGCTGTGAAGGGCGTGCCGGCGCCACGAGATGGAACGCCGAGGTGCGTGGCGACGGTTGCGGCGACGTCGACGAAGGCCACCTGTCCGGCCGCCATCGGCGAAGGTCCCTTGCCTACGACGGCCACACGTTCGCGGGTGTGATCGGTGCCCGACCAGGTCGGGTCGTTGCCGTGGTCGGCGGTGAAGAGGATCAGGTCGTCGTCTCGGAGGTTCGCCAAAAGGCGCGGCACCTGGCTGTCGAACCATTCGAGCGCGCGGGCATAGCCCGAGACGTCGCGCCTGTGCCCGTAGAGCGTGTCGAACTCGACGAAGTTGGCGAACGTCAGGCTTCCGTCCTCTGCTTCGGCGATCAGGCGCACAAGATGCTCCATCAGCTCGTCGTCGCTGCCCTTGGCAACGTCGTCTATGCCTCGCATCGAGAAGATGTCGCCGATCTTGCCGACCGCGTGGACCTTGCGCCCCGCCTCCGAGACCCAATCGCACAGCGTCGGAGACGGTGGCTCGATGGCGAAGTCCTTGCGGTTCTTCGTGCGCTTGAAGTCGAGCGCCGTCTCGCCGAGGAAGGGCCGGGCGATGACGCGACCGACCTTCATGGCGTGGAGCGTCGGAGCCAGCCCCTTGCACGTCGACATCAGGCGCTCCAGCCCGAAGCGTTCCTCGTGCGCCGCGATCTGGAAGACGCTGTCGACGGACGTATAGCAGATCGGCCAGCCGGTCCGCAGATGCTCTTCGCCAAGGTCCTCGATGATCTGCGTGCCAGAGGCGTGGCAATTGCCGAGAGTGCCCTCGGTGCCAGCAAGCCGCGCCGCCTCTGCCATGAGGTCGGGCGGGAAAGCGGGCTGCGCGTCGGGGAAGTAGTGCCAGTCCCAGGGAACGGGCACGCCCGCCAGTTCCCAGTGACCCGACGGCGTATCCTTGCCTTGCGACACCTCGGTCGCCGCCGCCCAGACGCCCTCCGGTCTCGCATCGAGTCCCGGCGTCGCCTCACCTCCGGCCAGCCTCACCGCAGCACCAAGGCCTAGGCGGTCGAGATGAGGCATCTTCAGCGGACCCGTCCGGCCTTCTTCCGCCTCGCCGCGCGCACAGGCCTGGGCGATGTGGGCAAGCGTGTTCGATCCTGTATCGGGCCGGTCGCCGTTGAAGTAAGCGGCCGCGTCCGGAGCGCCGCCTGCGCCCGCGCTGTCGAGGACGACGAGGAACGCCCGCGGCATCAGCCCACCCTCTCGATCATCAGCGGCAAGGGTTCGGCGCGCTCCCCGATCGTAAGGGCGTCGAGATAGGCGCGCTCGGCCTCCTGCGCTGCTTTCTCGCCGGCGGCGTGGAGGCGCGCGACGGGCTCACCCTTCGACACCTCGGCCCCAAGGGGCAGAATGTCCGAGAACCCGACCGAGGGGTCGATCCTGTCGCCTTCGCGCAACCGTCCCCCGCCGAGACGCACCACGGCGAGCCCGATCGCATGGCCGTCCAGCGCGGCGATCTTCCCGGACTGTGGCGCCGCGATTTCGCGGATGACGTTGGCCTCGGGCAAGCGGCTCTGCCAATCTTCGCTGAACCGTGCGGGACCGCCGAGAGCTTCTATCATCGCGTCGAACTTCTCGGCGGCCCTGCCTGACTTCAATGTATCTAGAAGCTTGCCCGCCGCCACCTCCGGCGACACGTCGACCTTCGCAAGCAGCATCAACTCTGCCCCCAGGGCCAAAGTCAGGTCGACGAGGCGCGAGTTGCGCGGAGCGGTCAGCGCCTGCATCACCTCGGCCACTTCGAGCGCGTTCCCGGCGGTCGAGGCAAGTGGCTGGTCCATGGCGGTCACCAGCGCCGCCGTACGGCACCCCGCCCCGTTCGCCGTCGAAACGAGCGATCTGGCCAAGGCAACGGCATCATCGCGTGTCTTCATGAAGGCGCCCGAACCGCACTTCACGTCGAGGATCAGCGATCCCAGACCCGCCGCCAGTTTCTTTGACAAGATCGACGCCGTGATGAGGTCGATGCTTTCCACCGTTCCCGTCACGTCGCGCACCGCATAAAGCCGCTTGTCCGCCGGCGCGATCCGCTTCGAGGCCGAGACGATGGCGCAGCCGATGTCATCGACCATGCGGCGGAAGGTGGTCTCGTCCACGTCGGTCGACACACCGGGGATGGCCTCGAGCTTGTCGAGCGTCCCTCCGGTATGTCCAAGGCCCCGGCCCGAGATCATCGGGTTCGCGACGCCGACAGCCGCCAGCATGGGTGCGAGCAAGAGGGACACGCAATCACCGATACCGCCCGTCGAATGCTTGTCGACGACAGGCGTCTTCAGCTTCCATTCCAGAACATCGCCTGAATCCCGCATCGCGAGGGTCAGCGCGACCCGCGCCTCTTCCGACAACCCCCGCAGGCAGACAGCCATGGCGAAGGCCCCGGCCTGGGCGTCGGTCACGGCCCCGGTGGCAAGACCGTTGGCGAACCAGGTCATCTGAGCCTGAGTGGGCTCGCCCCCGTCGCGCAGGGTCTCGATGATCGCGCGGGCGTCCATGCTCAGCGGTCCATCGCGGATTTTGCGAAGGCACCGGGAAGAAGGTCCGACATCGTCATGGTCAGCGTCGCGCCCGAAACCGACGCCATGGTGACGGGAGTGTCCGGAGCAGCGAATTCCGAGAGCTTCTGGCGGCACCCGCCGCACGGCGTGACGGGCTCGGGGCTGTCGGCGATGACGGCGACCTCGGCGATGCGGGTCTCGCCGCCCGCGATCATCGCGGCGATGGCGCCGGCCTCGGCGCAGGTGCCCTGCGGATAGGCGGCGTTCTCGACGTTGACGCCCACGAAGACCTTGCCCGAGGAGGTCCTGAGTGCGGCTCCGACCTTGAAGCCGGAATAGGGGGCATAGGCATTCGGCCGCGCTGCCGCGGCCTCGTCGATCAGGCTCATGGGCTATGTCCTTTTCGGCCAACGTGACCCGTGGCATTGGGGATGGCAAGAGTGCGAGAGGCTTGCTCCGTCAGGAACTTCAACGCAGACTGCGACGCGACCGATGTCCCCCATTGACGCCAAAGAGCAGTGGGGCTACGCGCCGGTCCAAGATTGTTTAACGCTAAACTATCCGGGGGAGGACGCCATGACCAACGACACGCGCGAGATCGCGCTTCGGCAGGCTGCGCTCGATTACCACGAGTTTCCAAAGCCCGGTAAGCTTGAGATCCGCGCCACGAAGCCGCTGGCAAACGGTCGTGATCTGGCCCGCGCCTATAGCCCCGGCGTCGCCGAAGCCTGCCTCGAGATAAAGGCCGACCCACTGACCGCCAGCCGCTATACCGCGCGCGGCAACATGGTCGCCGTGGTGACGAACGGCACCGCTGTCCTCGGGCTGGGCAACATCGGAGCATTGGCGGCAAAGCCCGTGATGGAGGGCAAGGCGGTCCTCTTCAAGAAATTCGGCAACATCGATTGCTTCGACATCGAACTGAACGAGAGCGACCCCGAGAAGCTCGCCGACATCGTCTGTGCGCTTGAACCGACCTTCGGCGCGATCAACCTCGAGGACATCAAGGCACCGGACTGCTTCATCGTCGAGAAGCTGTGCCACGAACGCATGAACATACCCGTCTTCCACGACGACCAGCACGGAACGGCCATCGTGGTCGCCGCCGCCGCGATGAACGCCATGACAGTGTCCGACAGGCGGTTCGAGGACATCAAGGTCGTCTCGACCGGAGGGGGTGCAGCCGGCATCGCTTGCCTGAACATGCTCCTGAAGCTGGGCGTTCGGCGCGAGAACGTCTTCCTCTGCGACCTCGCGGGGCTCGTCCACGAGGGCCGAACTGTCGAGATGACACCGCAAAAGGCCGAGTTTGCGCAACCCGGCGGGCCCCGCAGCCTTGGTGACGTCATCGAAGGCGCAGACCTCTTCCTCGGACTGTCTGGCCCGGGCGTCATGACGCCCGACATGGTGACGCGGATGAACAGACCCCCCATCATCTTCGCACTGGCCAATCCCACGCCCGAGATCGACCCCGTGCTCGCCCGCGCCGCCGCGCCCGACGCCATCATCGCGACCGGACGGTCCGACGTGCCGAACCAGGTCAACAACGTCCTCTGCTTCCCCTTCATTTTCCGCGGCGCTCTCGATGTCGGCGCGACGGGCATCAACGACGAGATGAAGCTCGCCTGCGCCGAGGCCATCGCAAAGCTCGCCCGCGCCACGACCTCGGCCGAGGCAGCCGCAGCCTACAAGGGCGAGGAAATGACCTTTGGACCGAATTACCTGATCCCCAAGCCATTCGACCCGCGTCTCATGGGAGTCGTTGCATCGGCCGTTGCCTTGGCGGCGATGGAGACGGGCGTCGCCACCAAGCCCATCGCCGATGTCGGGGCGTACAAGCGCAAGCTGGACGGATCGGTCTTCAAGTCGACCATGATCATGCGACCGGTCTTCGAGGCCGCCGCCACCGCGCGGCGCCGGATCATCTTCGCCGAAGGCGAGAACGAGCGCGTCCTGCGCGCTGCGACGGCCATGATCGAGGAGACGACCGACGTTCCCATCCTGATCGGCCGTCCCGACGTCGTGAGTTCACGCATCGAGCGGCTTGGTCTGCCGATGCGCGCGGGTGAGGACTTCGAGCTCGTGAACCCCGAGAACGACCCCCGCTACCGCGATTACTGGCAGGACTATCACACCCTCATGGAACGGCGCGGCGTGACGCCCGAGCTGTCGCGGGCGATCATGCGGACCAACACCACCGCGATCGCGGCCGTCATGGTCCATCGCGGCGAGGCCGACAGCCTGATCTGCGGAACCTTCGGGCAGTATCTCTGGCACCTACGCTATATCACCGAGGTTCTGGCGACCGAGGGCCGTCATCCCATTGGCGCGCTGTCTCTTCTGATCCTCGAGGACGGTCCGCTTTTCGTCGCGGATACGCACGTTCACCCCGAACCCACGCCCGAACAGATCGCGGAGGTGGTCGTCGGGGCCGCGCGTCACGTCCGCCGCTTCGGACTGGAGCCGAAGATCGCGCTCTGCTCTCACAGCCAGTTCGGCAACCTCGATTGCGACACCGGCCGCCGGATGCGCGCCGCGCTCGCCATCCTCGATGCCGAGCCGCGCGACTTTCTCTACGAAGGCGAGATGCACACGGACACCGCGCTCGACATCGAGATCCGCGAGCGCATCATGCCGAATTCGCGCTTCCAGGGTCCGGCAAACGTGCTGGTCTTCGCCAACACCGATGCCGCATCTGCGGTGCGTAATATCCTCAAGATGAAGGCCGGCGGTCTCGAGGTCGGGCCGATCCTCATGGGAATGGCGAACCGGGCACATATCGTGACCCCGTCGATCACGGCGCGGGGGCTTCTGAACATCTCGGCGCTGGCCGGAACGCCGGTGTCGATCTACGGCTGACGGCCAATACGCCGCCGGGCGTCCCGGCGGCGCGTTGCTCGTCGGAAACCTTACTTCTTGGTGGTTTTTGTCGCGGGTTTCGCTGGCTTCTGCTTCTTGTCGCCCATGGGCTTACCTCAAGAGAACGGACGCGCGGGATTGCGCGCCCTAGAAGAATCGGAACACCTTTTTCCCTGAGTCGGGCAAAGGATTTTCGAGGACATAGGCGGATCGTGGCCTTCGCAATTTTGCAGAGGCTCATCGGAATTTGCCCTGGCTGCCATGTCTCGCTCGAATCTGCAAAACTTTGCAGGACATGATGGCAAACACTGCAAAAAATTCGCGGCACTCTGCCGCTGCAGGTGCCATCGCACTTGCCTGACCCAAGCCGGCGGTCGTAGCACTCTGCCATCGAGGAGGAGCGTCGCATGGGATACCGTGATGTCTACGCGGCCTGGAAGGCCGACCCGGAGCAGTTCTGGATGGAGGCGGCCGAGGCCATCGACTGGGAGCGGATGCCCTCGAAAGCGCTGTCCGACGAGAACGCACCCTTCTTCGAGTGGTTCGCCGATGGCATGGTGAATACCTGCTGGAACGCCGTCGACCGTCACGTCGAGGCCGGACGCGGCGCGCAGACGGCCATCATTCACGACAGCCCCGTCACCGGCACGATCCACAAGATCAGCTACGCCGAACTGCGCGACCGCGTCGCGTCGCTTGCTGGCGCACTTCGGGCCAGGGGCATCGACAAGGGCGACCGCGTCATCATCTACATGCCGATGGTCCCCGAAGCGGTCGAGGCCATGCTGGCCTGCGCGCGGATCGGCGCCATCCATTCCGTCGTCTTCGGCGGCTTCGCGGCGCACGAACTCGCCGTCCGCATCGACGACGCCAAGCCCAAGGCCATCATCGCGGCCTCCTGCGGGATCGAGCCGGGGCGCGTCGTCCACTACAAGCCGCTTCTGGACGGCGCCATCGAGCAGGCCGCTCACAAGGTCGACTTCTGCGTCATCTTCCAGCGTGAACAGGAGGTCGCAAAGCTGATCGAGGGCCGCGACGTCGACTGGTTCGCCTTCCAGTATGGCGTCGAGCCCGCAGACTGCCTGCCGGTGGAGGGCAACCACCCCGCCTACATCCTCTATACCTCCGGCACGACCGGTCAGCCCAAGGGCGTCGTGCGCCACACCGGCGGTCATCTCGTCGCGCTGAACTGGTCGATGAAGAACATTTATGGCGTCGATCCCGGCGAGGTGTTCTGGGCCGCCTCGGACGTGGGCTGGGTCGTGGGCCACAGTTATATCTGCTACGGACCCCTCATCCACGGGAACACCACCATCGTGTTCGAGGGCAAGCCCGTGGGTACGCCTGACGCAGGGACCTTCTGGCGCGTCATCCAGGACCACAAGGTGCGGGCGTTCTTCACGGCACCCACGGCGTTTCGTGCCATCAAGCGCGAGGATCCGAAGGGCGAATTCCTGAAGAACTACGACATCTCGTCCCTGCGGACCCTCTTCCTCGCCGGCGAACGCGCAGACCCCGACACGGTGCTCTGGGCGCAGGACATGCTCAAGGTGCCGGTCATCGACCACTGGTGGCAGACCGAAACCGGCTGGCCCATGGTCGGCAACCCCATGGGGATCGAGCCGCTGCCGGTGAAGGTCGGCTCTCCCACGGTGCCGATGCCGGGTTACGACATTCACATCCTCGACGAGGCGGGACAGCCGATGGAAGCCGGCCAACTCGGCGCCATCGCAGTGAAACTGCCCTTGCCCCCCGGAACCCTGCCGACGCTCTGGAACGCGGAGGGGCGCTTCCGCAAAGCGTATCTCGACCATTTTCCCGGCTACTACGAGACAGGCGACGCGGGCTACATCGACGAAGAGGGATACCTCTACATCATGGCGCGCACCGACGACGTCATCAACGTCGCGGGCCACAGGCTGTCGACCGGCGGAATGGAGGAGATCCTGGCCTCGCACCCCGACGTTGCGGAATGCGCGGTGATCGGCGTCACGGACCAGCTCAAGGGTCAGCTTCCGCTCGGCTTTCTCTGTACCAACACCGGCACCAATCGCTCGGACGAGGACATCGTGTCGGAATGCGTGAAGCTGGTGCGCGATCGCATCGGACCCGTCGCCGCCTTCAAGCACGCCATCGTGGTCAAGCGGCTTCCCAAGACACGGTCGGGCAAGATCCTTCGCGCCACGATGGTCAAGATCGCCGACAGCGCCGACTTCAAGGTGCCCGCCACCATCGACGATCCCGCGATCATCGATGAAATCCGAGAGGCGCTCAGGACGATCGGTTACGCCTCATAGGCGCAAGGGTTTCGGCCGCGCGAAGAAATGGCTTGTCTCGACGCCTTGAGGCATCACGCGCCCGTTGCGGTCGGTGGTGACGCTGATATAGCCCTCGCCCTCGCGGAAATAGGCCCCGCACACGTCCCCGTAGGAGATGAGCTGCGCGAGCAATAGCTCCTGCAAGAGACTTCGCTGTCCTGGCGTCAGTGTCCCGTCGAAGACCAGGTCGGCGTTGCGCATGTCGCCGCAATAGCGGGTGTCCTCGATCTGGAAGTCGACCTTTAGGCGCATGTTGATCGGATCGCTCGGCCCCGGAACGAGGGCGAACGCCTCGTAGAAGATCCGGTCGCCTTTGACCCGCCGGGTCACTAGGCCCTCGCAACTGTCGCTGCGCAAATCGTAGTTCACGCATTCATATGGGAGCGCGGAATTATCCGACAGAACCTTGCGGATCGGCTCGACCTCGAGGTCGGGCAGCGTCGGACCGCAGGCAGTCAGCCCAGCCAGGATGACGGAAAAAAGGGCGATACGGGTCACGATGGATTTCTCCGTGAAAGGCGCTTGGCAGGCAGCGTAGGACGCAAACATGGCGCGATTGCGGACGTTCATTGGAATTGCTCGCGGATCAGCCGCTCCTCGAGCCCGTGACCCGGATCGAAGAGAATGCGGTGCCGGATGCTCGGCTCGCTCGTGACCTCGACCCACTGGACGTTTCGGACCGGGCGGCCATTGGCATCCGCCATCACGGGCCGCTTCTCGTGCTGGAGGACGTCGAAGCGAACCGTCGCGGTCTTGGGCAGAAGCGCGCCCCGCCAGCGCCTCGGTCGGAAGGGCGCCACTGCGGTCAGGGCGAGGATTTCGGAGCCGATCGGGAGGATCGGACCGTGTGCGGAATAATTGTACGCCGTCGACCCGGCAGGGGTCGCCACAAGCGCGCCGTCGCAGACCAGTTCGTCCAGGCGCGGCTTGCCGTCGACCGAGATGCGCAGCCGCGCGGCCTGAGGACCCTCGCGCAGGAGAGAGACCTCGTTGATCGCAAGCCCCTCGCTGACCATGCCGTCCGCCGTCGCCGCGCGCATCCGGAGGGGGTTGATCACCGCCTCCTCGGCCTCGGCCAGTCTGGCCGGCAGATCGTCGGCGCCGTATTCGTTCATCAGGAAGCCGACCGTCCCGCGGTTCATCCCGTAGACCGGCTTGTCCAGGGGACGCACGTCGTTCAGCGTCTCGAGCATGAACCCGTCGCCCCCGAGAGCGACGACCACGTCCGCCTCCTCGGGCGATACCTGGCCGTATCTCTCGATCAGATTGCGGGCGGCATCCTGCGCGAGACGTGCGTCGCTCGCGCGGAACGAGATGGCATTCGACGGGCGCATGTGCCCTCCCCTGTTGCGGACGCACGATTGCCCGTGCGTCTGAGAAACTCAAGGCCCGCTCCTGCGGCGCTTCCCGCCTCCATGCGTCGGTTTCGCGCCTTCCGGCCCGAGGGCTTTCCGTCTATGGATCGCCAACCGTCCAGACCGGAGACAAGCCCATGAACGCCCCGCACCGTGACACCGGCTTCTTTACCGAACCTCTCGAGACCCGCGATCCCGAGCTCCACGCCGCAATCAGGAACGAGCTGGGACGCCAGCGCGACGAGATCGAGCTGATCGCGTCGGAAAACATCGTCAGCCGCGCGGTTCTGGAGGCTCAGGGATCGGTCCTGACCAACAAGTACGCCGAGGGCTATCCGGGCAAGCGCTACTATGGCGGCTGCCAGTTCGTGGACGTGGCCGAGGAATTGGCCATCGAACGCGCGAAGCAACTGTTCGGAGCGGGCTTCGCCAACGTCCAGCCGAATTCGGGCAGCCAGATGAACCAGGCGGTGTTCCTGGCCCTTCTGAAGCCCGGCGACACCTTCATGGGACTCGACCTCAACTCGGGCGGGCATCTGACGCACGGCTCGCCGGTGAACATGTCGGGGAAATGGTTCAATGTAGTGCCTTACGGTGTCCGGCAGCAGGATCATCGGCTGGACCTGGAGGATATTCGGGCCAAGGCCCACGAGAAGAAACCGAAGCTGATCCTTGCGGGCGGCACGGCCTATAGCCGCGTCTGGGACTGGGCCGAGTTCCGCAAGATAGCGGACGAAGTGGGCGCCTACCTGATGGTCGACATGGCGCATATCGCCGGCCTCGTCGCCGGCGGCGTTCACCCGTCGCCCCTGCCCCACGCCCATGTCGTCACCTCGACCACGCACAAGTCGCTGCGCGGACCGCGGGGGGGTCTGATCCTGACGAATGACGCGGACATCGCGAAGAAGATCAACTCGGCTGTCTTCCCCGGTCTTCAGGGAGGCCCGCTGATGCACGTCATCGCGGCCAAGGCCGTGGCCTTCGGAGAGGCGCTGCGTCCCGAGTTCAAGGCCTACGCCGCACAGGTCGTCGCAAACGCCAAGGCGACGGCGGACGAGTTGATGAAAGGCGGCATCGACATCGTCTCGGGCGGCACCGACAATCACTTGATGCTGGCCGACCTTCGCCCGAAAAAAGTCACCGGCAAAGCGACGGAGGCGGCTCTTGGCCGCGCCCATATCACGACGAACAAGAACGGCATTCCCTTCGATCCGGAGAAGCCCTTCGTCACCAGCGGCATCCGCATCGGTACACCCGCCGGGACGACGCGCGGCTTCGCCGAGGAGGAGTTTCGCCAGATCGCCCGCTGGATCGTGCAGGTGACGGAAGGATTGTCGGCCGACGGCGACGAGGGCAACGCCGGGCTCGAGGCGCGCATCCGGGACGAGGTCGCAGACCTCTGCGGACGCTTCCCGCTTTACCCGGGACTGTGACGCTAGCGGAACGCGCCCTGTTGCACGAGGACGTAGAACAAGACGCCGGCGACCACGAGAACGACGAAGCCCACGGCGGCGAGGCGGTCCAGGATCTCGGCCCGCTTTTCCGATCCGGAGTCGAGCCGGTCGAGGTAGGCCCGCAGCCGTCGCTCGGCCTTCAGGACACGTGCCTGATCCACACGACGCCCGAGTTTGGGATTGCGCGCAAGGGCCTGCGCCTCGATCAGGACCGTCGCCTCGGCCCGCAGCCGTCGGGGCAACTTGCGCCCGGCACGCGAGACGACATCGGTCAAGTCGGTTCCCTTGACGCGAAGCTGCGTCGCCATGCGCTCGGCAAGGTCGCGGGTGGTCCGATCGAGGTCCATACGCTGGCGATAGCGCGTCGCAGAGGGTAAGGAAAGTCATGCTGTCGACTGTCATCCATGGCACCGATACGGGTGCGCCGCCGCTGCTGATCGCTCACGGGCTATTCGGATCGGCGCGGAATTGGGGCGTCATCGCCAAGCGCCTGTCGGAACGGCGCCAAGTGACGGCCGTAGACATGCGCAACCATGCGGACAGCCCGTGGCGCGACGCGCATGGCTATGCCGAAATGGCCGACGATATGGCGCAAGTCATTGACGGCGCTTGGGATGTCCTCGGACATTCCATGGGTGGCAAGGCTGCGATGGTGCTGGCACTCACGCATCCCGAAAAGGTCCGGCGGCTGGTGGTGGCTGATATCGCGCCGGTCGCCTACGGGCATTCGCAGAGCCATCTGATCGAGGCGATGCGGGCGCTGGATTTGGGAGCTGTGACCTCGCGGCGGGAGGCGGACGAGGCGCTGAAGGACGCTATTGCGGAGCCGGGGACGAGGGCTTTTCTCCTGCAATCCCTTGATGTTGGCGAGAAGAGGTGGCGGTTGAACCTGGACGTGCTGGACCGCGAGATGGAGCGGATCACCGGGTTTCCAGACATGGGAGAGCGGGAGTTCGGAGAGCCGGTTCTGTTCCTATCGGGTGACGACAGTTCCTACGTCCAGAGAGAGCACAGGGCGTTGATCCTGAAGCATTTTCCCAAGGCGAGGTTCGCGCGCATTCCAGGTGCCGGCCATTGGCTTCATGCCGACAAGCCGCGTGAATTCGAAGCTGCCGTGGAAACCTTTCTTTCCGCCTAACAGGCGGATCCGGTTCAGTTGCCGATCCGGGACATGCTGCCCGCGACACCGTTCGCGAGCCCCGAAGCACCGCCCCCGACGGAGCGGCCGACCCCAGTTGCGGCCCCGTAACCCCCCGCGAAACCACCGGAAAAGGCACCGTCTATGAGGTTGTAGGCGCGGCGGACTCCGAGGTCTCGGCCGGAGGAGACCTCGGCGAAATAGAGGGCCACGACGAGCGTGACGACGATAACGGCGAAACGCGACATGATGGCGGATATTAACACAAGGTGCAGGCCTCACCTATACTCCGGATGGCGTATGGGTGGCTGCGCGGCACATGATGTGGGGAAACTGAGAAGGCGCCAGGTGGCGGACCGAAGTCCAGCCCGTGCCGTGGGGCACACCCTGACGCCTTCCTGAACCATTTCCCCCCAGAGGGCGACTGGCCCAGTTTTCGAAACAAGACCAAGGCCTTGCTACGAACCGCTGGGGTTCCTTCCACCCGGACTGCCGGACCTGGGCTCATGTCCCCTGCCCTGCCGCCCTGGCTTTCGGAGCCGTCGCGGATCACGATTGCTCGTGACAGGATCAAGGTGCCCCAGCGTCTTGAGTCGGACAAGAAAATTCGCTTGGGTCCCCACAGATTCATGGGGATAAATCCTTGGAAAGACTGTGGAAATACCTGTGGAGAAGAGCTCTTTCGGAAGTCCCCGCAAGGACTTGCCGCAGCGCGACATGGATCGGTTCGAGGGTGGTGCAGAGGGGGTCGCGTGAGACCGAAGACGGGCGGGAACGGCCGCGAATCGGGACAGCCCTTGCTGCGGAGCTTCGGCGCATTAACCTTCTAGGGAAGACATTTTCCCTGGAGGGGCTGCCATGACCACGAAAATCTTTCTTTTCCTTGCACTTACCCTGTCCGCGACGCTGACTTCGGGCTGCGTGCCCGCGGCACTCGGCGCGGCCGGAGCCGTCGCTGCGGACGAAGCCGCAGAGGACCGGGGCGACAACCTGTTCTGATCGGTATCGCGTCGGTATCACGTCGGTATTGCGTCGGTGCGCGTCCGGGCCTCCGGGCGCGCAAATCGGGCCGCTCAGCGGTTCCGGATGAGACGCCGCGCCACGGCCCAGGACACCGGCAGCGACAGCACCGCCCCCGCGAGGGCGGCCACGACGATCGAGCGCGCGTCGGTCATCCCCAGCGTCAGCGCCGCGATGACGGCCGCGCCCGCGAGGGTGGAGCCGATGAAGATGTGCAGGATGAGGGTCAGGGGGAGCATGGGTGCCTCCGGTCGGGTTGCCGTTCGGCCCAAGGGTAGAGGGGGGCTGGAGGTCTGGCTTTGATTTGGGTCAGGAGGAGTCCACGTCTTGCCTACCGTGGCGCAAGCGCCAACGCCGTCTCAGGTTGAACATCTCCGACAAGTCGTCCGGCTTGTTGATCTCTGGCCCGTCCGCCGCCTCCTCCACGGCGACCGCGGGTTCGACGGCGTGGGACCGTTCCTGAGGTTCATGGCGGGCTGACTTCGGCCTGGGCGACCAGCCCGGGCCGCGCCCGACCCTCCCGAAGGGAGGGCGCATTGCGACGTATCACCCCCGTTCAGCCGTCGGAGGAACGTGACGGGATAAATCACACACGCCGACCGGTCCGAAGCGCCGTCCCAGGGTCGGCCGCAGCCCTCGTGCAAACCAAAGATTTAGCGGAGGAAGACGCTTTCGCTTGGCAAGTGAGAGACTTCCAATGTGAAGGGGTCATCGGCGTGACATGTCGGGCCCCACATAAGATGAACGACCCAATGTCGCGTTCCATCTGCGTTTGTCACAAGGACGTCGTCAGTGGCGCCATCTGCGGCAATGACCGTCACCTCATCCCACAACGGGTAAAGCTGATGCCCGTAGTTCATTTCTCGGTGCAATCTGGCGGTAAGGGCCTCCGACCTTTCCGCATCGACGCGTTCCCACGTCGAGCCGTCTGGAATGGTGAACCCGGACTTCATCTCTCGACAACCCACCTGAATCCCACCATATCTCCGCCACCATGACCGACCTCGCACGCATCCGCAATTTCTCGATCGTCGCCCACATCGACCACGGGAAATCCACGCTCGCCGACCGGCTGATCCAGCTCACCGGCACCGTGGCCGAGCGGGACATGAAGGCCCAGATGCTCGACTCGATGGATATCGAACGCGAGCGCGGCATCACCATCAAGGCCAACACCGTGCGGATCGAATACCCCGCGAAGGACGGCCAGACCTATATCCTCAACCTGATCGACACGCCGGGGCACGTCGACTTCGCCTACGAGGTCTCGCGCTCGATGCGCGCGGTCGAGGGCTCGCTTCTCGTCGTCGACGCCTCCCAGGGCGTCGAGGCGCAGACGCTGGCCAACGTCTATCAGGCCATCGACGCCAACCACGAGATCGTTCCCGTCCTCAACAAGATCGACCTGCCCGCCGCCGAGCCCGCGCGCGTCAAGGAACAGATCGAGGATGTCATCGGCATTGACGCCTCGCAGGCCCTCGAGATCTCGGCCAAGACCGGCCTCGGCATCCCCGAGGTGCTGGAGGCCATCGTCACCCGCCTGCCCGCGCCCAAGGGCGACCGCGATGCGCCGCTCAAGGCCATGCTGGTCGACAGCTGGTACGACAGCTATCTCGGCGTCGTCGTGATGATCCGCATCATCGACGGGGTCGTCCGCAAGGGCGACATGATCAAGATGATGCAGACCGGCGCGCGCTACGGCATCGACAAGCTCGCCGTCCTCAAGCCGCAGATGGTCGACATCAAGGAACTGGGGCCCGGCGAGATCGGCATCTTCACCGCATCGATCAAGCAGGTTCGCGACACCCGCGTCGGCGACACCATCACCCACGAGAAGCGCCCCTGCGCCAAGGCGTTGCCCGGCTTCAAGCCGTCGATTCCCGTCGTCTTCTGCGGCCTCTTCCCCGTCGACGCCAACGACTTCGACGACCTCCGCGACGCCATCGAGAAGCTCCAGCTCAACGACGCCTCCTTCACCGCCGAGATGGAGACGTCGGCCGCCCTCGGCTTCGGCTTCCGCTGCGGCTTCCTGGGGCTTCTGCACCTCGAGGTCATCCGCGACCGGCTCGAGCGCGAGTACGACATCGACCTCATCACCACCGCGCCCTCGGTCGTCTACCATATCCACATGAAGGACGGCACGATGCGGGAGCTTCACAACCCCGCCGACATGCCCGACCTCACCTATGTCGAGCGCATCGAGGAGCCGCGGATCAAGGCGACCATCCTCGTCCCCGACGAGTACCTGGGCGCGGTGCTGAAGCTCTGCGAGGACCGCCGCGGCATCCAGATGGACCTGACCTATGCCGGGCAGCGGGCGATGGTCGTCTATGACCTGCCCTTGAACGAGGTCGTCTTCGACTTCTACGACCGCCTGAAGTCGGTGACCAAGGGCTATGCCAGTTTCGACTACCAGATGCAGGGCTACCGCGAGGACAAGCTGGTCAAGATGTCCATCCTCGTGAACGACGAGCCCGTCGACGCACTGTCCATGATGGTCCACCGCGACCGGGCCGACGCGCGCGGCCGCGCCATGTGCGAGAAGCTGAAGGAGCTGATCCCGCGCCACATGTTCAAGATCCCGATCCAGGCCGCCATCGGCGGCAAGGTCATCGCGCGGGAGACGCTCTCGGCCTTGCGCAAGGACGTGACGGCGAAGTGCTATGGCGGGGACGCGACGCGGAAGAAGAAGCTCCTCGAGAAGCAGAAGGCCGGGAAGAAGAAGATGCGCCAGTTCGGGAAGGTGGAGATCCCGCAGGAGGCGTTTATCAACGCGTTGAAGATGGACTCGTAGGGCGGGGTTTACCCCATCGGCAAGGGTTGGATGATGTCCGACGGCGGGGTGGCCCCGCCAGTCCGTCACGCAACACAGGAGGCACATTGGCCTTGGGAACAATGGTTTTTGTGGTTGGCGCTGGGGCCAGCGCTGAGTTCAAATTGCCTGTTGGGCGCCGTCTAGCTGAAATGATCTCGAAAGATTTTCGGTTTGATTTGACGGACAAGATGGATTTTGCGGGTGGGTCCAAAATTGCTTTCGATTTCGCAACCGCTTTAGCCGAACAAATTTGCATTCCGAAACGCTCTAATCTGGCCTCTCTTTCGGAGAGGTTGTTTAATGGCGTTGCTCTCGCGCCTTCTATCGACAACTACTTGCATTCTCATGTATCTGATGAGTTTCGAGTAAGATTTGGAAAGTATTTGATTGCTGAAACCATAGCAAGAAGTGAGAAGGCGAGCATCCTGAATTTTCGAGGTAAAGGTTCATTCGACTTTTCGCTCACAGCGAACACCTGGCTGCACGGACTGTTTGCGCTTCTGGTAACTGCTGGTGACATAGCTTCCTTTAAAGCCAGACTTCGGAATATTTCCTTCATTTGTTTCAACTATGACAGAATAATTGAGTGGTTTCTTTTTCTTGCGGTGCAGACAATGTTCGACCTCTCTGAGGACGAAGCTGCCGATTTGCTTTTGGAATACTTAGATATTTACCATCCATACGGAGTCTTCGCAAAACTTGACTACAGCAACATTGCTTCTGGGTTTGGAGAAGTTAGAGGGCATTCCGCCTACGTAGAAGGTAAGAGTGAGCTGAAGACCTTCACAGAGCAGGCAAACGCGGCCACCATTAGCATTGTAAGAGAAAAGATTGCTCGCGCAGATAAGCTGTTCTTCTTGGGGTTTTCTTACATGAAGATCAACATGGAGTTCCTGACGCCAGAGGCTGGGTGCGACGCATCCCACGTAATTGGAACTGCACGAGGCGTTTCTGAATACAACTTGGACGTAACGAGGGGGCGAGTTAGAAGCTGGTTCGATTACGGGAGGATGGATTCTCTTAGATTTCAGCCGAGCACATGCAGTGAACTCATCAGAGATTTCTCGGAAATGATTCTGGAGGACTAGCACCCGTAGGGTGGGGTTTCACCCCACCATCCCCCCCAAACCGCGCCGCCACGGTGGGTTGAAAACCCACCTTACGCCTCTCGCCTGAACGACGAATACGGCCAATCCTCGGGCCGCTCGACATACCCATGCTTCACCGGGTTGCAACAACGACACCCCTCATGCCCGCGGCAAACCCTCTCCTCCCGGCCGCAACGCTCCCGTAAACCCGCAACCTCCCCTACCTCGCCATGAACCTCAGGAACGGGCCCACGCCGTCGAACTCGCGGTTGCCGTGGAGGAGGCGTCTCACCGGCCAGAGGAGGTGGCCGAGCGGCGCGAAGAGGCGGGCGCGGCGGCGGGCGGTGTCCCAGGTGGCGGGGGCTGCGGCGGCGACGTAGGCGTCTCGGGCGGCGGTCAGGGCGGGGAGGTCGCCTCCGGTTTCGACGGCGACGGAGAAGAGGAAGACGAGGAGGTCGAGGGCGGCGTCGCCCTTCCCGGCCCGTTCGAAGTCGAGAAAGGTGATGCCGCCGTCGCGCAGGCAGATGTCCTTGAGGCCGGGGCGGCCGTGGGTCTCGCCCGCCGCGTGGAAGGCGGCGAGCGCCCGGGCGGCGCGGGCCAGGGCGTCGAGGAAGGCCGGGTCGGAGGGAGACAGGCGGGCCATGCCGCGGATCGGAGTGCCCACGTCTTCGGTCACGACGAAGCTTTCGCCGGAGGCCACGATGCCCGGCACGGGCAGACCCTTCGCGGCGAAGCGTTCATGCGCGGCGCGCTCGCGGGCGAAGGCGGCGCGGGGATCGCCTTTCTGAACGCGCATGCGCGAGGACAGGCTCTCGGGCCGCTTGATCCAGAAGGTCCGGCCCTCGGCCTCGACCCTTTCGATGCGGGGGCCATCCGCCTGTCCGCGCGCCGCGAGGGTGTCGGCGAGGCTCACGCGCCCGGGCCGGCCCAGGGGCCGTGGAAGCCCTTGCCGTCGCGGTCCGTGCGCTGGAAGCCGTGGCGTCCGAAGAAGTCGCGCTGCGCCTGGATCAGGTCGGCGGTGCCGCGCGCGCGGCGCATCGCGTCGAACCACGAGAGCGCCGCCGACATGGCAGGGACGGGCTGGCCGGTCTCGGTCGCACGCGCGACCGTGCGGCGAAGCGCGGGCGTCGTGGCGCGGAGAGTATCGGCGAAGGAGGGTGCGAGGAAAAGCTGGCCCTCGGGCAGGCCATCGCGGATCGCGGTCGCGATGTCGTCGAGCAGCGCCGAGCGGATGATGCAGCCCGCCCGCCAGATTTCGGCCACGCGGGCGAGGTCGACGGACCAGTCGAACGCCTCGGACGCGGCCTGGAGGAGCGAGAAGCCCTGGCCGTAGCCAAGGACGCGCGCGGCGAGGACGGCGTCGTGGAGCGTGGCGTCGTCGAGACCGGGCGCTTCGCTTTGGCCGGGAAAAGCCGCTTCGCCCGCGGCCCGGGTCGAGACCTGCGCCGAGATCGCGCGGGCGGCGACGGCGGCTTCGATGGCGGTGGCGCTTTGCCCGAGCTTCAGGGCCTCGATCACCGTCCAGCGGCCTGTGCCCTTCTGGCCCGCGCTGTCGAGGATGACGTCGAGGATGGGCTTGCCGGTGTCAGTGTCGGAGGTGGCAAGGATCTCGGCCGTGATCTCGACGAGGTAGCCTTTCAGCGGGCCGTCGTTCCAGTCGCGGAACACGGGCGCAAGGTCCGCGGGCGCGCGGCCGTCGGCGCGCATCAGGCCCGTGACCTCGGCCAGCACCTGCATGTCGGCGTATTCGATGCCGTTGTGGACGGTCTTGACGAAGTGCCCCGCCCCATCCGCGCCGAGACGGGCGGCGCAGGGCTCGCCCTCGTAGCGGGCCGCGATGGCGGTGACGATATCGGCGATGCGGTCCCAGGCGTCCTGCGGGCCGCCGACCATGATCGACGGGCCGTGACGCGCGCCCTCCTCCCCGCCCGAGACGCCCATGCCGAGGAAGGCGATGCCCTTCCCGGCCAGCGCGGCGCTGCGGCGGCGGGTGTCGTTGAAGTCGGCGTTGCCCGCGTCGACGATGCAGTCGCCCGGGTCGAGATGGGGCACGAGGCCGCCAATGACCTGATCGACCGGATCGCCGGCGGCGACCATGATGATGACGGTGCGCGGGCTGTCGACCCGGGCCGCGAGAGCGGCAAGGCTGTCGGTCGGCGTCATGGTGGCGGCGAGGTCGCCTGCGTGCCTCATCAAATCGTCCGTGACGCTTCCGGTGCGGTTGTGGACGGCGATCGGAAAGCCCTTCTCGGCGATGTTCATCGCCAGCGCCGCACCCATCGTGCCCAGTCCCGTCAGTCCGATCCGTGCCATGCCGTCTCCCGTCAGATCTTGTGAACGACCGCCACCTGGTTGCGCCGGGTCTTGGTGTAGTGGGTCTGGAAGACGAAGCAACCCGAGATCATGGGAGCCACTGCGCGAAAGGCGGCTTCGGTATCCGGATCGCGATGGCGGAACGTGCGGGTCTCGGCGAACCCGCGAAACAGGGCAGCGGTCTTGGTGATGCCGGGCTTCTCGAAGGTCTCGGGCTGCCAGCGCAGGTCCTCGATGATGTAGAGGGGCCCCGACGGCATCGTGGGAAAGATCTCGAGGAAGGCGTTCTGCTGATGGTGCGAGGCGTGGCTGGCGTCGTCGATGGCGATGTCGACGGGGCCGATCTCGCGCGCCGCGCGGGCGATCAGGGCGCGGTCGTCCATGTCGCACTGGACGAAGCGGAACCTGGGGTGGCGGAACCAGGCGAAATCCGAGATGTCGAGGCCGATGACCTGGGCCTGCGAGAAATAGTCGAGCCACATGCGGATCGACGGCAGATCGCGCGTTTCGCGCGAGGCGTCCTTGCCGTGCTCGGGTCCGCCGATCAGGAGGCCCATCTCGAGGAACGAGACAGGCCGGTCCCGGAAGGGGCGGAACAGCATGTCGTAGAGTTCGGTATAGCGGTGCTTTCGCGCGCCCTTGTCCGATCCATAGGTCTCGGCCAGGGCCGTCAGGCTGGGCTCGGTTGCCGAAATGTCTTCCATCGACTCCTCCCCTCTCTCTGGGGCGCGAGTCTAGGGTGCCGCGCGCGGCGGGTGAAGAGGCGTCGTCAGGCTGCGCGGGGCGCCATGACGTCGACGAGGGCGTCGACGAGTGCGTCCTCGCGCAGGCGCAGCGGTGCGTTCAGCGCGTGGGCCATCGACATGCGCAGGACGAGGCCGAGAAGTGCGGTATGCATCGCGGCGGAGGCACGGCGGGCGTCGATCAGGCGTTCATAGCGGCCCTTGTCGACGAGCTTGGCGGCGAGGATGTCGTACATCTCGGTCGTGGCCGGGTGGATGCGGCCAAGGGTTGTCAGCATGGTGCCGTTGCGGCCGGGACGCTGGCCGATCTGGGGCGTCACGTACATCAGTCGGAAGCGGTCGAGGTCCGAGGTGTGGAACACGGCGAGGGCGCCGATGAAGGCGCGGATCGCTTCGGAGGCGGACAGGTTCTTCGAGATGGCGCCCTTGCCGGCGGCGCTTTCGGCCTCGAGCGCGGGGCGGACGAGCGCCTCGATCAGCCGGGCCTTGTTGGGGAACCAATAGAGCACCGCCTGCTTCGACACGCCCACGCGGGCGGCGACGGCATCGAAGGTGAGCTGGTCGGGTCCGTCGGACTTAACGATGTCACGGGCGGCCGCAAGAATGCGTTCCGCGGTTTCGCCGCGTTTGGATGCCATCGTTACGTCCCCCGATACTCTTACCAACGGTGAAGCTGTGACATGAGCAAGAGCGGCGGGATAGATGCCCTGATGTGCAGAAACCGATGGTTTCGCGGATGGGGACAGTGAACATGAAAAGGCCCCGCCGAAGCGGGGCCTTCTCGAACCGGCTGATCCGGTCTTTTACTTTTCGTCGCCCTTGAGCGCGGCGCCGAGGATGTCGCCGAGAGACGCGCCCGAGTCGGACGAGCCGTACTGTTCCACGGCTTCCTTCTCTTCCGCGATCTCGCGGGCCTTGATCGAGAGGCCGAGGCGGCGCGTCTTGGGATCGACGTTGGTGACGCGGACGTCCACCTTGTCGCCGACCGAGAAGCGGTCGGGGCGCTGCTCGGAGCGGTCGCGGCTGAGGTCGGAGCGGCGGATGAAGGACTTCATGCCCTCGTATTCCACCTCGATCCCGCCGTCCTCGATCGCGGTCACCACGACGGTGACGATCGAGCCGCGCTTCACGCCGTCGACGACTTCGGTGAAGCTGTCGTCGAGCGCCTTGATCGAGAGCGAGATGCGCTCCTTGTCGACGTCGACCTCGGTGACGACGGCCTTGACCATGTCGCCCTTGCGGAAGTTCTGGATCGCCTCTTCGCCACGCTGGTCCCAGCTGATGTCGGAGAGGTGAACCATGCCGTCGATGTCGTTCTCGAGACCGATGAACAGACCGAATTCGGTGATGTTCTTGACCTCACCCTCGACCGGAGTACCCGACGGATGGGTCTCGGCGAAGACTTCCCACGGGTTGCGCTGGGTCTGCTTGAGACCGAGCGACACGCGGCGCTTGGCGCTGTCGATCTCGAGCACCATGACGTCCACTTCCTGCGAGGTGGAGACGATCTTGCCCGGATGGACGTTCTTCTTGGTCCAGCTCATCTCGGAGACGTGGACGAGGCCCTCGACCCCCGGCTCCAGCTCCACGAAGGCGCCGTAGTCGGTGATGTTGGTGACGCGGCCCTGATGGACCGAGCCGAGCGGGAAGTTCGCCTCGACGGCATCCCACGGATCGGCCTGAAGCTGCTTCATGCCGAGCGAGATGCGGTGCGTCTCCTTGTTGATCTTGACGATCTGGACCTTCACCGTCTCGCCGATCGATACGATCTCGGAGGGGTGGTTGACGCGGCGCCAGGCCATGTCGGTGACGTGCAGAAGACCGTCCACACCGCCGAGGTCGACGAAGGCGCCGTACTCGGTGATGTTCTTGACTACGCCGTCAACCGCCTGACCTTCCTCGATCTGGCTGATGACCTCGGCGCGCTGCTCGGCGCGGCTTTCTTCGAGGATCGCGCGGCGCGACACGACGATGTTGCCACGGCGACGGTCCATCTTGAGGATCTGGAACGGCTGCTTCATGCCCATGAGCGGGCCGGCGTCGCGCACCGGGCGCACGTCGACCTGAGAGCCGGGCAGGAACGCCACGGCGCCGCCGAGGTCGACCGTGAAGCCACCCTTGACGCGGCCGAAGATCGCGCCTTCGACGCGCTGCTCGTCGGCATAGGCCTTCTCGAGACGGTCCCAGGCGGCCTCGCGGCGGGCCTTGTCACGGCTGATGACGGCTTCGCCCCGCGCGTTCTCGACACGGTCGAGATAGACCTCGACTTCGTCGCCGACCTGGATCTCGGCGGTCTCGCCGGGGTTCGCGAATTCCTTGAGATCGACGCGGCCTTCCATCTTGTAGCCGACGTCGATGATGGCCTGGCCCGCCTCGATGGCGATGACCCGGCCCTTGACGACAGACCCCTCGGAGGGGGTGTCGATGTCGAGGCTTTCATTAAGGAGGGCCTCGAATTCCTCCATGGATGTGTTGTGAGCCATGTGGCTTTTCGTTTCCTTTGTCTTTGGTTTCACTGGCCGGGCGGTTGTCTCCGCCGGTCTTGGGTTGGTCTGGCGATCCGGGCGTGGTGCGAAACAAGAAGGGTCGGCTGTTGACCGACCCTGCCCAGTCTCTGCGCTCACGACTGTTCCGCCGCTTCGACGCGCGCTCTATAGGCGGAATGCGCTTCGCTGGCAAGGCCCGGAGGAGGGCATGGGGCGGAACCCGCAAAGGGTTGGCCGCGTCTCGTCGAGACCATGACCGTCATTCTGGTTATCATCGTCACCTCGGCCTCGCAGATTGCAGGGGCGGCGATCGGCGTATGGGCCGGGACGGCCGCACTTCTCGCCGGTGCGCCTCTTCTGGGTTACTACGCCCTCGCCGGCGTCTCGGACACGACGCTGTCGTTCATCAGTTGCTTCGCAGCGGGTGCGGTCGTGGCGTCGCTTGCGATAGAAGTCTTCCCTCAGGCCTTCCGCGAGGATCACAAGCTGTCGGGCATCGCCGCTGCGCTGGGGCTGATCCTTGCCTAGGGTCTGACGAAACTGGGCGGCTAGCTGTAGCGTTCGGGTCCGACCCACTGGTCGGCCGAATAGCGGTCGCCGTGCGCCCATCCGACGGGCAGCACCTTTTCGATTGCGGCGATGTCTTCGCGAGTCAGGTCGATCTCGGTGCCGCGGACCAGTTCGGCGAAGTGCGTCCGCGACTTGGTCCCGGGGATCGGCAGGACCTGGTCGCCCTGCGCGATGAGCCAGGCGATGGCGAGAGCTGCGGCGGGTTCGCCCCTGTCGCGCGCCAGCGCGCGGAAGCGGTCCGTCGCGGCGATGTTGGCGGCGTAGTTCGGCTGGAGAAAGCGCGGGTTGGCCTTGGTGAAGACGAGGCCCTGCGCCTTGTCGTGCGGGAAAGGGGCATCCGTCAGGAACGACCGTCCCACGGGCGAGAAGGCGACAAGCGAGGTGCCGAGGTCGCGGCAGGCCTGCACCAGGCCCAGTTCAGGCGCGCGCGTCGAGAGCGAGTATTCCGACTGCACGGCGGCAATGGGCATCACGGCAGCGGCGCGGCGCAGGGTCGAGGGCGCAACCTCGGAGAGGCCCACGGCGCGGGTCTTGCCGGTCTTCAGGATTGCGGCCAGGCCTTCGGCCGTGTCCTCCACGGGACGCTCCGCTTCCAGCCGGTGGACATAGAACAGGTCGACGTGGTCCACGCCGAGGCGCTTGAGGCTGGCGTCCAACTCGGATTCGAGGTGGGCGCGGCTGTTGTCGAAGGCGCGCTTGCCATCCTTCTGGGTGATCCCCGCCTTGGTGGCGATGGTGGTCTCGCCGCGGGCGCCGGTGCGGGCGGCGAACCAGGCGCCGATGATCTCCTCCGACCGGCCCATGCCGTAGACGTTCGAGGTGTCGATATGGGTCACGCCGGCCTCGCGCGCAGCGTCGAGCACAGCGTGGCTTTCGGCCTCGGTCGCATCGCCGTAGACGCCGGCAAAGGACATGGCGCCGACGCCCAGTTGCGAGACGCGGGGGCCGTTTGCGCCGAGGGTCGTGGTCTTCATGCGTGTCGTTCCTTGCGGTCGCGGACATGGGCGAGCGCGGTCTCGAGGGCGGCGTCGATGCTCATGTCCGAGGTGTCGAGGAGGATGGCGTCGGGCGCCTGCTTCATGGGGGCGTCGGCGCGGCCGGCGTCGCGGGCGTCGCGGGCCTTCACGTCGGCGAGGACCTGCGCCTCGTCTGCGTCGTGGCCCGCCTGCGTGAGTTCGAGCCAGCGGCGGTGCGCGCGGATTTCGGCGCTGGCGGTGACGAAGAGCTTGGCCTCGGCCTCGGGGCAGATGACGGTGCCGATGTCGCGCCCGTCGAGAACGGCGCCGCCCTCGCGCCGGGCGAAGTCCTTCTGGAAGGCGACGAGGGCCGCGCGGACCTGCGGGTTGGCGGCGACCTCGCTTGCGGCCTGCGCCACCTCTTGCGTGCGGAGGTCGGTGCGCGAAAGGTCCGAGATGCGCAGCGTAGAGGCCGCGATGACGGCGGGCACCCCGTCGAGCGTCCTGCGCCCAACGGCGCGGTAAAGGAGCCCGGTGTCGAGATGCGCGAAACCGAAGTGCGCGGCCAGCGCCCGCGATATGGTCCCCTTCCCCGCCGCGGCGGGTCCGTCGATGGCAACTGTGAATTGCACGGCCTTCGCTCCAGTGCGGCTCATCTTGACCGTGCATAGCGGGCCGCGCCGATGGTCACAACCTGCGGGGGCGAGCCGTCGGCAGATCTTCGTTGACGACACTTGGCAACAGAGAGCCGGGCAGTAGTGTGATCGGGTGAAGCGAGTTTTCGGCAAGATCCTCGACGGGTCAGGGCTCCTGTCCCTCGACCAAAGAACGCCCAAGCCGTGGCGCGGACGGGCGAGCGCTCCGCCTGCAAATGTGTCTCTCTGGGCAGCTTTCGGTCGCGCGCGAAAGCTGACCTCGAATTTCACAGGGACCTGCCGGTTGAGACGTCGCCAGCCTGGACGAAGCTTCTGGAGCTGATCGATCAGGCCGCCACAGATGGACGCACCGTGTTCGAGCCGGGTACTCACACGTTCATGCACGTTCGGCGGCCTGCGTGCAGGCGCTGTCCACCCCGCCCCAGGACTACATCGACAGGCCGCACAAAGGCGGGCTGGGGCAGGCGCAACCTCGCAGGTGCTAGGGCTTGGGACGCCTCACACCGCCCCCTTCAGCGCCTCCGCCAGATCCGACCGCTCCCACGAGAATCCGCCTTCGGCGTCCGGCGCGCGGCCGAAGTGGCCGTAGGCGGCGGTGCGCTGGTAGATGGGCTTGTTCATCTTCAGCATCTGGCGGATGCCGCGGGGGCTCAGGTCGGCGACCTGGCGGATGGCGGTCTCGATGGCGGCCTCGCCCACCTCTCCCGTGCCGAAGGTGTCGATGTAGACCGAGAGCGGCTTCGACACGCCGATGGCGTAGGAGAGCTGGATCAGGCAGCGCTGCGCCAGGCCGGCGTCGACCACGTTGCGGGCGAGGTAGCGCGCGGCGTAGGCGGCCGAGCGGTCGACCTTGGTGGGGTCCTTGCCGGAGAAGGCTCCGCCGCCGTGGGGCGCGGCCCCGCCGTAGGTGTCGACGATGATCTTGCGGCCGGTGAGGCCAGCGTCGCCGTCGGGTCCGCCGATCACGAAGGTGCCGGTGGGGTTCACCCACCACTCCGTCTTGTCGTCGATCCAACCCTCGGGCAGGACTTCGCGGATGTACGGCTCGACGATGGCGCGGATGTCGTCCGAGGTCTGGTCCTCGCTCTCGTGCTGTGTGGACAGCACGATTGAGGCGACGCCGACCGGGCGGCCGCCCTCGTAGCGGACCGAAAGCTGGGACTTGGCGTCGGGGCGCAGCGTCGGCTCCTGCCCGGACTTCCGCACCTCGGCCAGACGGCGGAGGATGGCGTGGGCGTACTGGATCGGCGCCGGCATCAGCTCAGGCGTCTCGTCGGTGGCATAGCCGAACATGATGCCCTGGTCGCCTGCGCCCTCGTCCTTGTTGCCGACGGCGTCGACGCCCTTGGCGATGTGGGCGGACTGGGCGTGAAGGTAGTTGTCGACTTTCAGGTTCGCCCAATGGAAGCCCTGCTGTTCGTAGCCGATGTCGCGGACGCAGTCGCGCGCGATCTCCTCGACCCGGAGGATCACGTTGCCCGGACCGCGCACCTCGCCGCCGATGACGACGCGGTCCGTCGTGGCGAAGGTCTCGCAGGCCACGCGCGCCTCGGGCTCTTCGGTGAGGAAGGCGTCGAGGACGGCGTCCGAAATACGGTCGCAGACCTTGTCGGGGTGGCCCTCGGAGACGCTTTCCGAGGTGAAGATGTAGTCTTGCCGGTTCATGGGGACGTGCTCCGCTGGTGCTCCGCCGTCACGCCAGGAAGCCGTTGTGACGGTGCCCTGCGGTTACGACGAAGAGGCCCGGTTTGCAATGGCGTTGCGGCGGCCCGCAACGATGAGCACGGCAAGCGTTAACAAAAGGATAAGACCCGTGGGGCGGTCGCCGGTCCGGGCATAGATCGTGGGCGGCAGGGGCCGCGGCATGGCGGCGTCGAGATGGCCGTCCGTGCCGAGGGGAAGCGAGGCGGTCACGCGGCCGGTGGCGTCGATCACGGCCGAGATGCCGGTGTTCGCGGCGCGGATGAGCGGCAGCCCCTGCTCGGCCGCGCGGAAGCGGGCCTGATCCAGGTGCTGGTAGGGCCCCGAGAAGGTGCCGAACCAAGCGTCGTTGGTGATCTGGAGGAGGTAATCGGGACGTCCGGCGTCCCAGCCGTGGCGGGGGAAGATCGCCTCGTAACAGATCAGCGGCAAGGCCGTCCCGAGCGGTGTGTCGACAAGGCGAACGGCCTCGCCCGGCGTGAAACCGAAGCCCGAGAAGCCCGCCATCGAGCGCAGAAGGTCGATCCTGAGCGGAATGTATTCACCGAAGGGGACGAGGTGGACCTTGTCGTAGGTGTCGGCCAGTTCGCCCTCGCCATCGAGGAGGACGAGGCTGTTGAACCAGAGCCCGTCGGGCGTGCGGCGGTTGATGCCGGTGACGAGGCTTGCCTGCCCTGCCGCGTCGGCCGCCGCCTCGAGGATCGGTCCCGCCATGTCGAGCGGCCAGGGAATGGCGCTTTCGGGCCAGACGATCAGATCGGGCGCGCCGTGTTCGCCGCTGAGGCGGATCGCACGGTCGACGTAGATGCGGGCGCGGTCCGGGTCCCATTTCTCGTCCTGCGGCGCGTTCGGCTGGACGATCCGGACGGTGCCCCTGGGGTCGGGGACGAGGTCAAATCGCGTCCAGCCCGCAGCGAAGGCCGCCGCAAGGATGAGAGCGCCGAGGGCCGTGCCCGAGAGCGGCCTGCGCGTCGCGGCGGGAAGGGCCGTGGCGAAAAGTGTCAGCGCCGTCAGTCCGAAGGGTCCGACCCAGGCCGAAGCCAGCCGCAGGGGCGTGTCGGCCCAGACGTACGCGGGCAGCGCCCAGGGAAATCCCGTCAGGATGTAACCCCGCGCCAGTTCCGCCAGCGAGAGTGCGGCGACCCAGCCAAGTGCGCGGGGTCGTGTGCGCGTGGCGACCCAAGCGGCGGCGGCCCAAAGAAGTCCCAGCCCGCCCGCGAGCAGGATCAGCGCGAAGGGCGCCATCCAGCCATGGCGCGCGACGTCGATCAGGAAGGGCTGGACGATCCAGTGCAGCGCCGTGGCGAAGTAGCCGAGACCCCCGAGCCAACCTGCGCTGACGGGACGCGCGGAACGCGAGACGATGAGTGCGAGCCAGGCGAAGCCCGCGAGCGAGACGGGCCAGAGACCGAAGGGCGCATGGCCGAGGGCGGCGAGCGCGCCTGCGGGCAGCGCGAAGACCGCCCGCGATCCCAGCCTGTGGGCCAGGGTCACTCGGCCGCTTTCGCCATGTTCAGTCGGACGCGCAGGCGCTTGATGCGACGCGGATCGGCATCGACGACCTCGAAGTCGAGACCGTCGGGGTGCTTGATGACCTCTCCCCGCGACGGGACGCGGCCCGCCAGCATGAAGACAAGACCGCCAAGCGTGTCGATCTCCTCCTCGTCGTCGCCGATGAGGATCTTGTGGCCAATGGCGTCCTCGAAATCCTCGATCGGCGTGCGCGCCTGGGCAAGCCAGACGTTCGAGCCTTCGCTGGTCCAGAGATCGGCCTCGTCGATGTCATGCTCGTCCTCGATCTCGCCCAGGACCTGTTCGATGAGGTCTTCGATGGTGACGAGGCCATCCACGCCGCCGTATTCGTCGATGACGAGCGCCATGTGCAGACGTTCGGTCTGCATCTTCTGGAGCAGGACGCCGATCGGCATGGACGGCGGAGCATAGAGCAGGGGACGCAGCATCCGGCCAAGCTGGAACTTCTCGCCCGAGCCGTTGAAGCCGTGGCGGAGCGCGAAATCCTTGAGGTGGACAAGGCCCATGGGCTGGTCCAGCGTCTCGCGGAACACGGGCAGGCGCGTCATTCCGCTTTCGCGGAAGACCTCGACCAACTCGTCCTTGCCGATGTCGACAGGCACCGCCACGACCTCGACCTTCGGGATCATCACGTCCTCGACGCGAAGCCGCGTCAGGTTCGCAAGACCGCCGGTGAAACCGTCGCCTGCGGAGATCATCGCACCTTCGCCTGGTTCGTCCGTTCTGTCAGTGGATCCGCTGAGGGCCGACAACCAGCGTGTCAGGATGCCTCTCGAACTGTCGTCCTCGTCCGGCGCGCCCTGCGCCGCGTTAGAGGAGCCTTCGGTTTCGCCCATCAATCCTTTCCATCACAAGTCATCCGGGAAACGGTGTGACCCCCATATGGGTTCCCGATGCCCAGATCCGCAAGTATCGCGATTTCGGTCGATTCCATCAAGTCTCCGTCTCCATCGCGGATGTGATCGTAGCCCAGAAGATGCAGCGTGCCGTGAACGATCAGGTGCGTCGCATGGCCCTCGAGGCTGAGACCCGCCTCGGCGGCTTCCCGCGCGCAGGTGTCGAAGGCGATGGCGACGTCGCCAAGCTCGGGGTCTCCGGACGGCGGCTCTGGCGGCGTCCCCTCGGCCTCGGACCCGCGTTCCTCGGACGGCCAGGACAGCACGTTGGTGGCCTGCGCCTTGTCGCGGAAGCCTTCGTTCAGCGCAGCGATCCGCGTGTCGTCACAGGCCAGAAGGGCGATATCCCAGTCACCGGGCTTCAGGCCCAGGTGTGCAAGCGTGGCGTCGGTGGCGCGAGTCGCCAGCGTTTCGATCCCCGCAGCCTGCCAGCGGTCGTCCTCGATGATGCACTCGACGGTCATGCCGTTTCCCCTACACGCGGCGCGCGGAGGCCGCTAGGGTCGGCGACATGGGAGACGAGACGTTCCGCGCGCAGGTGGCGGCGATCAGCCGGGAGCTTCCGGGGGCCGAGGTGTCCGACCCCTGGGGCGGCGGGCATGACGCCTGGAAGGTGGGCGGCAAGATGTTCGCCTGCATCGGCGCGGCGATGACGGGCGTGGCCGTGAAATGCGCAGACGTCGAGACGGCGGAAATGCTGATCGAGACCGGCGTCGGCGAGCGCGCGCCATACTTCCACCGAAGCTGGGTGAAGCTGCCCGAGGATGGCGACCTGGACGAGTTGAGGCACCGGATCGTGACCTCGTACGACATCGTCCGCGCCGGTCTTCCGAAGAAGGTCCGCACCGCGCTGCCCGACCGCGCTTGATTTCCCGCGCGGTTTCGCGCCTTCTCCGCCGCATGACCGACCGCATCGCCGCCGAATGGATCGCCGTTGACTGGGGCACGTCCAGCCTGCGCGCCTGGGCGATGCGCGGACGCGATATGCTGGCCGAGGCGTCGTCTGAACGCGGGATGGGGTCGCTGTCGCCCGGCGATTACGAGAGCGCGCTTCTAGACCTCATCGGCGACTGGCTTGGCGGCGGCGTGACGCCGGTCGTCGTCTGCGGCATGGCCGGAGCGCGACAGGGCTGGCGCGAGGCCGGTTATGCGGCGGTTCCCTGCCCTCCCGTCGGTCAGGGGGCGGTGCGGCCCGACGTGTCGGATCCGCGCCTGTCGGTCGCGATCCTACCGGGACTCAGCCAGACCCAGCCGGCGGACGTAATGCGGGGCGAGGAGACGCAGATCGCAGGCTTCCTGTCGCAGACGCCGGGCTTCGACGGGGTGATCTGCCTGCCGGGGACGCATACGAAATGGGTCCATGTCTCGGCCGGCGAGGTGATCAGCTTCCGCACCTTCATGACGGGAGAGATCTTCGCGCTGCTGTCGAACCAGTCCGTCCTGCGCCATTCGGTCGGCGACGGTTGGGACGAGGCCGCCTTCGCCGACGCGGTGCGCGACGGGATGGCGCGGCCCGAGGCGCTGGCGGCACGGCTGTTTTCGCTGCGTGCCGAGAGCCTGCTTGCGGGGCTGTCGGCGGCCTCCGCGCGCGCTCGGCTGTCGGGGCTGCTGATCGGGGCCGAACTGACGGCGGCCCGGCCCTACTGGCTGGGGCAGAGGGTCGCCGTCGTGGGGGCCGGTTCGCTGTCGCGGCTCTATGCCTCGGCGCTGGCGCCAGAGGGCGTCGTGGCCGAGACGGCGGATGCGACGAGGGTCACGCTGGCGGGGCTGGCGCAGGCCTATGAGACGCTGAGGGAGACGACATGAGCCGACCCATCATCGCGATCCTGCGCGGGATCACCCCCGACGAGGCGGTACCGGTGGCCGAGGCGCTGATCGAAGCCGGTATCGACCGGATCGAAGTGCCGCTGAACTCGCCGCACCCCATGACCTCGATCGAGCGGATGACCCATGCCGTCGGTCACCATGCGCTGATCGGTGCCGGGACCGTGCTGACGGTGCGCGATGTCGAAGAGGTCCGCGACGCGGGCGGACGGCTGGTCGTGTCGCCCAACTGCGACGCGGACGTGATCCGCGCCACGAAGGCGGCGGGACTGCAGAGCTTTCCGGGCGTCCTGACGCCGTCCGAGTGCTTCGCGGCGCTGAAGGCCGGCGCGGACGGGCTGAAGATCTTCCCGGCCTTCGTGCCGGGGACGGAAGGGCTGAAGGCGGTGCGGGCGGTGCTGCCGGACGCGACGCAGATCTACATGGTCGGCGGCGTGGGACCGGAGAACTTCGCGGAATGGGTGCGCGCCGGGGCCGATGGCTTTGGCCTGGGATCGAGCCTCTACAAGCCGGGCGACAAACCACAGGCAGTCGCCGCAAAGGCGCGCGCGGCGGTGCAGGCATGGGAGGCGCTGTGATGCCCGAGATATTCGACACGACGCGATGCGGGCTTGGCGAGGGGCCGCTCTGGCATCCGACGCGGGGTCAGCTTTTCTGGTTCGACATCGTGGGCCACCGGCTTCACACGCAGGAGAAGGGCAAGACCCGCACGCTCCAGTTCGACGAACATGTCTCGGCGGCGGGCTGGGTGGACGACGCGACGCTTCTGATCGCCTCCGAGACGCGGCTGTTCCTTCTGAACCTCGAGACCGAGAAGCGCGAGGACGTCGAGGGGCTGGAGGCGAGCGACGCCACGACGCGGTCGAACGACGGGCGCGCGGATCCCTGGGGCGGGTTCTGGATCGGTACGATGGCGAAGCAGAATGCGCGGAACGGCGAGGGCGCGATCTATCGCTATTATCGCGGCGCGTTGCGGAAAATGTTCCCCGGGATCTCGATCCCGAACGCCATCTGCTTCTCGCCCGACCGAAAGCACGCCTATTTCGCGGACACCCCGACACGCAAGATCATGCGGGTGAGGCTCGAAGCCGACTTCGGATGGCCGGAGGGCAACCCAGAGGTTTTCCTGGACCTGACCGAAGAAGGTCTCTGGCCCGACGGTGCGGTGACGGATGCCGAGGGCAACCTGTGGAACGCGCAATGGGGAGCGTGGCGGGTGGCCTGCTATGCGCCGGACGGGACTTTCCTTCGCGAGGTGCGCGTCGACGCCGCGCATTCCTCTTGCCCGGCCTTTGGAGGAGCGGACCTGTCGACGCTCTTCTGCACCACGGCCCTTCAAGCGCTGTCGGTCGAGGACAAGGCAGCGTCGGCGCACAACGGCATGACCTTTGCCGCGCCCGAGACGGGGCGGGGTGTGCCGGAATACAGGGTCAGGCTTTAGGAGATCGCCCGTGGACCTGACCGGACTGACCGCCTTCGCGCTGGTGACGGCTCTGCTCGTGATGTCGCCCGGACCGAACGGCGTCCTGATCGCGCGGACGGTGCCCACCTCGGGCAAGTCGGCGGGGTTCGCGAACATCGCGGGCTTCGTCGCGGCCTTCTACGTCCACGGGACGCTGTCGATCCTGGGGATCTCGGTGATCCTCGTCCAATCGGCGGCGGCCTTCACGGCGGTCAAGCTTCTGGGTGCCGCCTACCTGGTCTGGATCGGGCTCAAGGCGCTTCACGCGGCATGGCGCGGCGGCGTCTCACAGGTTGCGGTTGCCCCCGCCCGGCGCGAACGCACTCTCGCGCGCGCCTTCGTCGAGGGATTCCTGACCAACGCGCTTAACCCCAAGGTGTCTATGTTCTACCTCGCCGCCTTTCCCCAGTTCGTCAGCCACGGCGAGAGCGCGGCGGCGGCCTATGCGCTTGTCTCGGTCCACTCCAGCATCAACGTGCTGTGGTTCGGGTCGATGGTCCTTCTGTTCTCGAAGGTGTCGCAGGCGGCGCGGGGTCCCGGGTTCCAGCGCGGTGTCAAATTGGTGACCGGCGTGGTTTTCATAGGCTTCGGCCTGAAGCTCGCGACGCAGCGGGCGCCCGTTTAGTCGGTCGTCCAGAAGAACGGCTCGCCGGGATCGCGCGCCACGATCTCGTCCGGGATGACGCCGGGACCGGTAAGAAAGACGGCGGCGCCGAACTTCGTTGTCATGCGCGACAGCTTTTCCATCCGGGGCGAGGTGATCGCCTCCCACAGCGCCGCATTCGCGGGATCGGCACGAAGGGTGGCGGCGCGGGCGCTGTGCCAGGCCACGGCTCCCGCATGGGCTTCGGCGACGCCCGGAAGGGCCAGAAGCCGCGCCTTCTCGGCCTCGACGCGGGGGGAGAGGCGGAGGATCGAGGTTTCTTCCTCGGCGTTGTGGTTCATGCGGAACCAATAGGCGAGGCCCTGCGCCCTGTCGGTGTGGTTCACCCGGCCCCGCTCGCGCTTGACGAGGAAGCTCTCGCAGGTCCGGACCGCGTAATGGTTCAGCGTCACGAGGTCATAGCCCCAGTTGGCCTTCGACATCCGCCAGGCCGCGCGCCAGGTTGCAGGCGGCAAGGGCCGCCCTGCCCCATCGATCCAGCGGATCTGACCCTGCGTGTCGCCGACAAGACCCTTGGGGCGGTGGACGCCGAGACGGCGGAAGAGACCTTCGTTGCGGAAGAGGCTCTTGAAGGCCCAGGCCTGAAGCGGGCGCGGGGCATAGGCGGGTGCCGCGCGGGTGAACAACTCCGTCACCGGGCGATCATCGTAGGCATGGCGGTCGGCGTTGCCGAACAGCCGCCAGGGCATCGACAGGACATGCGCCTCGGGCGCGGCGGCGAAGAGGTCGGCCAGCCTCCCCTCGCCCGCGTGGATGTTGACGTACTCGTCCACGTCGAGCGTCATCAGCCAGTCGGAGGAGGTGACGGCCGCCTCGTCCTCGGCGGCGCGGAACGCGGCGTGTTGAGGCACGCCGCCGGTCTCGCGGAAGGGGTTGTCGCGTCGCGTGACGCCCGCTTCGGACAGGGCGTCGAGCAGGCGGTCGGTGCCGTCGGCGCAATCGTTGGTGTAGACGAGGTGCCGGGCGACGCCGAGGACGCGGTTGTGCGCGATCCAGTCGAGGATGAAGGGACCTTCGTTCTTCATCGCGGTCACCACCGTGACGCGGGCCGAGGCAGGACGCGGCGGGATGGTCTTCTTCTCGGGCAGGCGGATCGGCTGGTGGCCGGGGAAGGCCTGCGCCAGCCAGTCGACCAGCGCCGGATCCTCGACGAGGTCGGCCTTGCGGACAAGGCGATTCACCTCGACACCTGCGAAGGTCACGCCGAGGGCCCGGCGGAATTGCGCGGGGCGCGCGTCGGTCGCCTCGGCCCCCATCATGCGGACCGGCAGCCAGAGCGCGTCCTGGGGCAGTCCGGCCGGCGCGGCGGCCCAGCTTGTCAGCCAGCGCCGTTCGTTCCGGCGGACGGCAATGTGATCGGCATGGGGCGCCACGGCCCCTTGTCGCAGCCGCCAGGGATAGGTCTCGACCCCGTGGAGGAAGAGGATCCGCGAGGGGTCGGACAGCACGCGGTCGAAGGGCGATCCGTCGGGATCGGGAAGCCAAAGGTCCCCGATGTCGAAGAACGCGACCGCCGCAGCGCGCGACAGGAAGCGGTGGTGGAGAAGTTCATGGAGCGTCAGCTCTCCCAGCGGCGCGTGCCAGGCGTCCGGCGGCGGCAGATCGCGCTGCGGCGCACCTGGGGCAAGGGCCGGATGCCGTGCGTCGGGGGCATCGGCAAGGCCCAGGGGACGGGACAGTGTTACGACGACGACGGGCAAGTCGGGGGCGAGGGCCGCAATGTCGCTGGCGAAGGACCCGCCGGGCGGGTCGCGGTCCACGATCAGGGCGGCGTCCGCCCCGGTCTCACGCGCATGGCAGGCCAGCCAGTCGGAAGCGGCCCGCGCCGTCTCGCCGTTGCGGATCGCGACGAGGGTACGCCTGCCGGCGAACAGCTCGGCCTCCGCCGGGTCGGCATCGAGCGTGCCGTGAGGCAGCCGGGCAAGGATGCCCCGTCCGATCTGGCGCAGCCCCGACACCTCGGGACAGGCCTGCCGCAGCGCCTCGGACGAGGTCCCGGCCGGCAGGGCCGCGACGATGCCTCGCGGCGTTGCGACCGAGCCCAGAACGGGCAGAAGGCCCAGCCGCAGCGAGCGGACGTGGCGCGTGGCGACCGTCATGCCGGGGTTCGAGGGTCGCGCCGGCTCATACGATGACCGTATTCGGAAGGGCGGCGATGGCGTCGAGGTCCTCGGCGAAGCGTTGTTCGAGAAGGATGCCCGTGACCTTGTCGATGCCGAGACGCGCGGCTACGTCGGCCCGGTCGGTTCGCCGCCGGAAAGCCGTGTGAAGCTCGTCGAGCGGAGGCGGCGTGCCTTCGAACAGCATCCGATCGAGCACGGCCGTGCCTGTTTCGGTCATCGCCGCCCGCGTGAGACTGTAGAGGTCCGGCAGCGCCGACGAGGCGGGTCCGAACACGCGGTCGAGCACCTCGCGCGGACGGGTCGCGGTGCCGCGCGGGGTCAGGACGGTCAGCGTCGCGTCGGGGACAGCTTCGACGATCTCGCGCGCGAGGTCGGCCCAGGACAGTTCGTAAAGCGTCTCCCAGACCGTCCGGCGGGCGCGGGCCTCCAGCACCTCGGACCCGGCTGCCAGCAGGAAGTCCGGCAGAGGTTCGGGCATCAGGACAAGGTGTGCGGCGCCGGCGAGGTCGCCCAGCCCCGCCAGCCCGGCTGCGGCGTCGGGGAAAAGCTCGCCCCGGTGCAGTGCGGTTTCGGGCGGACCGAGAAGGTTGACGGCCGACAGGAGGGCGGGACGGGGCGTTGTCGCCCGCGAGAAATCGATGACCCGCTCGGAGGCCGAAAGATGCAGGTCGAGGTTGCGGCGGATGAGCGGCGAGGCGATGCGGCTCGGGAGAGCCGTCAGTCCTGCCTTCGCCAGGCGCTGGCGCTGCGTGCGGATGAGAGCGTTCAGCGACAGGCCATGCGAGGATTGCGGCCCGATCACGATGGTGAGCGATGGCGTGTCCAGGGTCATCCCCTGAAGATGTCTTCGAAATCCGAGCGCGCGGCCTCGAGATCGTCGATCCGGCCGATGTCGCGCCAGTAGTCGCGCAAAGGATAGACGCCGACACGGCCGCCCGCGTCACGCAGACGCGTCAGAAGCGTCGGCATGTCCAGCGGTTCGCCCTCGCGGACGTGGTCCAGCGCCCGGGGCGACAGGACATAGATGCCTCCGTTCACGAAATGCCGCGCGACGGGCTTCTCCTCGATGCCCGTCATCAGGCCGTCCTCGGCCCGGACCACCCCGTAGGGCACCTGTTGTTCGTACTCGCGCACGACGAGGGTGCCGTCGGCGCGCTTTTCGCGGTGGAAGGCCAGAAGCTCGGAGAACTGGAGCGACACGAGAAGGTCGCCGTTCATCACGATGAAGGGCTCGTCAGGACGCTCCTTCAGCAGGGACAGCGCCCCGGCGGTGCCTAGGGCGCGGTCCTCTTCGATGTAGTCGATCGACACGCCAAAGGCCGAGCCGTCGCCGAAATGCTCCTGCACCATCTCGCGGCGGTAATTGACCGAGATCGAGATGCGCCAGAACCCCTGGTCGGCGAAGACGCCGATGATCTGTTCCAGAAGCGGCCGCCCGCCCACGTCGATCATCGGCTTCGGGATCGTCTCGGTCAGGGGGCGGAGGCGCGTGCCGAGACCGCCCGCCATCAGGATGACGCGCGTGGACTTGGGCGTGACCCCGAAGAGGTCCTCGACGGTCGCGAGGTCGACGGGCCGGCCCTCGGCGTCGAGGACGGGGACGTGGTGCAGCTTTCGCGCCCGGATGAGCGCGCGGGTTTCGGCGTCAGGCGCGCCCTCGGTCACGGTGGTGGGCGCGGTGTGCATCACCTGCGACACCGGCCCGTCGAGGTCGACGCCCCGCAGGATGCCGCGCCGCACGTCGCCATCCGTCACGGTGGCGACGAGACGCCCGGTGTCGTCCACCACCAGCGCGATCTGCCGCCGCGACCGGTCGATGGCTTCGATCGCCGCGCGGACGGTCGCGTCCGGCTTGACGGTCAGGGCTGTCAGGTCCGCTCGGTTCATGGCGCGGATACTGTCGCGGTTGCGGCGGAGATTCCAGCGGGAGTTTCCGGACGCCTTGACGCCATTCGCGGTCAAGCCAGGCCCCGGCCGATGATGTTCTCGAGCGTCTTCCCTCTGGCCTGAACGGACTTCGGTTCGCGGCGCGACACGAGCCAGTCAGGAGTGCCCTGCCGTCTGCGGGCCTGTCGGGAATAGATAAAACCATGACCGACAGACAAGGAAATGCGTCGGGCGAGGTCCGCGTGCAGGAATTCGTCGACATGAGTTTGGAGTTCGATGCGCAGGAGACTTCATCGTCTGGCGCATCAATGCCGAAAGCCGCGTCGTCTGCTTCTCATGCTGTTTCTTCTGTCGGACACCGGGCCGGACGACGCACTCACCCGACCGCGCCTCGGCTCCCATCGCATCGTGGCGCGGGAGCTTGCGTCTCGCGGTGGCGAGGGAATGACACTGGGGGAGTTGTCGGCCGATGGCTATGTCTCGACGGCGGATTGCGAGGAGGTGGCGGCCACCGGTGCAGCGGGCACCGTCTGGCTTTGCCACCCCTTCATCGTCCACGCCGCACAGGCTCTCAGGGGACGGCGGCCGCGCTTCATGGCCCAGCCGCCGCTTCTTCCGCGCGGTCCGCAGGATCCGGCGTCGCCGGTGCAGACCGCGATCCGCCTTGCGATGCAGGACGGAGGCTGATGCCTCAGACGATCTCGACGAGTTCGATCTGGAAGGTCAGGTCCTTGCCGGCGAGCGGGTGGTTCGCGTCAAGCACGACCACCTCGTCCGTTACCTCGGCTACGACGACCTGGACAGGCTGGCCGGACGGCGTCTCGAGTTGAAGCCGCGTGCCGATGTCGAGCGGCACGTCGGAGGGCACCTTCTCGCGCGGGAAGTTCTGCTTGCCGTTCGGATCGTGGGGACCGTAGGCCTTCTCGGCCGGGATCTCGACCGTCTTCTGCTCGCCGACCTCCATGCCGGCCACGGCATCGTCGAAACCGGGAATCACCTGGCCGGTGCCGAGCGTGAACTGGAGCGGATCGCGCCCCTGCGAGGAATCGAACGGCGCGCCGTCGTCGAGGGTGCCGGTATAGTGGATGCGGACCGTGTCGCCGGTCTTGGCTTCTTGCATGTCGTGTCTCTCAGTCTGGGATTGTTGGACGGGCGCACATCGTGGCGCGCCCTCGGGTGATGCCCGAATCCAACATGTCTGAGCCTCTGTGTAAACCCCCGGGGCCTACGCGGGCCCGCGCGCGCGGGGTTCCGCCGGAACGCGGGGCGTGCCACTGTCGGCGCTGAAGGAGGTCGTCCATGCCCATAACAACCTGTGTTTTCGACGCTTACGGCACTCTCTTCGACGTTGCCGCCGCCGCCAGAATCGCGGCGGAGGAACCAGATGGCGCGCGTCTGGCGAAGGTCTGGCCCAAGCTTGCGGCCGATTGGCGGTCGAAGCAGTTGCAGTACACCTGGCTGCGGGCTGTGATGGGCCAGCACGCGGACTTCTGGCAGGTCACGCAGGACGGGCTCGACTGGGCGATGGAGGCCTCGGGGCTGGACGATGCCGAGATGCGGGAGAGGCTTCTGGCGCTCTACTGGGAGCTTCCGGCCTATCCTGAGGTGCCCGCAATGCTGGCGGAACTGAAGCAGCGCGGCTTCGCGACGGCGATCCTGTCGAACGGCTCGCCCGAGATGCTGGCGGGCGCGGTGGACCACGCCGGCGTGGGAGAGTTCCTCGACGCCGTGCTCTCGGTCGAAGAGGTCGGCGTCTTCAAGCCCGCGCGTGCAGTCTACGACCTTGTCGGCGAACGGATGAAGGCGATGCCCGAGGCGGTGCTCTTCGTGTCCTCGAACGGCTGGGACGCCGCGGCAGCGGCGGGATACGGCTTCCGCACGGCCTGGGTGAACCGGGCGGGCGAACCGGTCGACAGGCTGCCGGCGCGGCCGGAGCGGATCCTGTCGGACCTGACAGGCATTCCGGACCTGGCAGGGTCGGTCTGATGGCAAGCTTCACGGCGCCCGACGGCGCGCGGATCGCCTATGACGACGAGGGCGGCGGCGTGCCGATCCTCGCCCTGTCGGGGCTGACGCGGAACGCGACCGACTTCGACTACCTCGCGCCGCACCTGAAGGGCGTCCGCCTGATCCGCATGGATTACCGCGGGCGCGGCCGGTCGGAGTGGACGGGAGCCTCGACCTACACCATCGCGACCGAAGCCGGCGACGCGATCGCTCTTCTCGACCACCTGGGTCTGACGAAGGCCGCGATCCTCGGCACCTCGCGCGGCGGGCTGATAGCACTTGTGCTGGCGGCCATCGCCCGCGACCGGCTGACGGGTGTGGCCTTCGTCGACATCGGTCCCGAAGTGGCGCCCGAGGGGCTCGAGGTCATCAAGGGCTATGTCGGGCGCAACCCCTCGCAGAAGACCCACGCCGAGGCTGCGGCGATGCGGGCGACGCTGATGGCCGGGTTCGAGGGCGTGCCGGACAGCCGTTGGCTGGAGGAGGTGCGCAAGCACTATCACGAGACGCCGGAGGGTCTGAGGATCAACTACGACCCCGCGCTGCGCGACGCGCTTCTTGCCCCGCAGGAGGGTCCGACGCCGGATCTCTGGCCGCTCTACGACGCTCTGGCGGGACTGCCGGTGGCGCTTGTCCGTGGAGCGAACTCTGACCTCCTGTCCGTCGAGACGGCAGACGAAATGCAGAGGCGTCGGCCGGACCTGATCCGCGCCGAAGTGCCAGGGCGCGGACATGTGCCCTTCCTCGACGAACCCGAGGCGGTGGAAGCGATCAGAACATGGATCGGGCGACTGGAATGACGACGATAGACGACATCGAAGCCGCGGCGGAACGGCTGGCTGGGCATGCGGTAAGGACACCCCTCCTCCATGCGCCGCTCCTCGACGCATTGGCCGGGCGGCGGGTCTTCGTGAAGGCCGAGTGCCTGCAGAAGACCGGGTCGTTCAAGTACCGCGGCGCGCGGGCGGCGGTGTCGTCACTGGACGCGGCGACACGGGCGCGGGGTGTCCTCGCCTTCTCGTCGGGCAACCACGCGCAGGGCGTTGCTCTCGCCGCGCAGGAAATGGGCGTGCCGGCGGTCATCGTAATGCCCTCCGACGCGCCCGACCTGAAGATCGTCAACACCCGTGCCTATGGTGCCGAAATCGTCCTCTACGACCGCGAGCGCGAAGACCGGGACGCCATTGGCGAGGCGCTGGCCGAGGAACGCGGGCTGACGCTGATCCGGCCCTTCGACGATGCCCGCGTGATCGCGGGCCAGGGCACCTGCGGGCTGGAAATCGCCGAGCAGGCGGCGGAGGCCGGGATCGGCGCGGCGGACGTTTTCGTGTGTTGCGGTGGCGGCGGTCTGACCTCGGGCATAGCACTTGCGCTCGAGGCGCGGGCCCCGCGGTTGCGGGTCAGGCCGGTCGAACCCGAGGGCTTCGACGACGTGGCACGCTCAATGGCGGCAGGGCGGATCGAGAAGAACGCGCGCGCCACGGGGTCGATCTGCGACGCGATCCTGACGCCCGCGCCGGGCAAGCTGACCTTTCCGGTGATGGCACGGCTGTGCGGACCAGCGGTCGCCGTCACGGACGACGAGGCGCTTCGGGCAATGGCGGCGGCGCTCATCCGCCTGAAGATCGCACTGGAGCCCGGCGGTGCGGTCGCGCTCGCGGCAGCGCTGTTTCGGGCCGAGGGCGACGGCGACGTGATCGCGCTCACCTCGGGCGGCAACGCGGATCCGGCGATGCTGGCGCGCGCGGTGCAGAGGGGTTTTGATTGACACTGACAACCAGTAGAGGTTGAAGTGTCATGGGGAGGACAGGCGATGCAGATCGCGCGGCTCGACGGCGTCGACATCCATTACCGCGAGGACGGCAGGCGCGACGGCGCGCCGGTGGTCTTCCTCAATTCGCTCGGCACCGACCTGCGGCTTTGGGACGACGTGCTGCCGCACCTGCCCGACACGCTCCGCCTGATCCGTTGCGACAAGCGCGGCCACGGGCTGTCGTCCTGCCCGCCCGCCCCCTACTCGATGGGCTCCCTCGTCACGGACGTCGAGAGGCTGCTCGACCTGTTGGACGTCCGCGAAGCGGTCGTCGTCGGCTGCTCCATCGGAGGCATGATCGCGCAAGGACTGGCGGTGAAGCGGCTGGACCAGATCCGCGCCATCGTCCTTTCGAACACCGCGGCCAGGATCGGCACCGCGCAGATGTGGGACGACCGGATCGCTGCCGTGCGCTCGGGCGGGATCGAGTCGCTGGCCGACAGCATCATGGAGCGCTGGTTCTCGGCCGCCTTCCGCGCAACGCCCGAACTTGCGGCATGGCGTGCCATGCTGGTCCGTCAGCCGGCCGAGGGCTATGTCGGCTGCTCGGCCGCGATCTCGGGCACGGATTTCTTCACGCCGACATCCGGTCTGACCCTGCCGACGCTCGCCATCGCGGGCAGCGAGGATGGCTCGACCCCGCCCGACCTCGTGCGCGAGACGGCGGGTCTCATCAAGGGCAGCCGTTTCGAGTTGATGCGCGGGGCAGGTCACCTGCCGATGGTCGAGAAGCCGGAAGAGTATGCGCTGTTGTTGACGGGCTTCCTGAAGGACATCGGCCATGTCTGAGCATCACGACAAGGGCATGTCCATCCGCCGGCGCGTTCTGGGCGATGCGCATGTCGACCGGGCCGAGGCCGCGAAGACCGACTTCGACGCGCCCTTCCAGGAGATGATTACCGAAGGCGCCTGGGGCACGGTCTGGGCGCGCGACACGATCCCGCTGCGCGAACGCTCGATGCTGACCATCGCGCTTCTGGCGGCGACGGGAAACTTCGAGGAAATCCCGATGCACATCCGCGCCACCCGCAATACCGGCGCCACCGAGGCCGACGTGATCGAGGCGCTTCTGCACGTCGCGGTCTATGCCGGCGTGCCGAAAGCGAACCACGCCATCAAGCTGGCCAAGACCACGTTCAAGGAAATGGAGGACAACGCATGAGCGGCACCCTGATCCCGCGCGACCGGACCGCGCATCCCGAGCCCTACGATCCGGGCTACAAGACCTCGGTCGTCCGCTCGCCGCGCAATGCGCTTCTGTCGCTCGACGCGACGGTGACCGAGAACACGGGTCCGACCTTCGGCCACGACCTGATCGGGCCGCTCGACAACAACCTGATCCTGAACTTCACCCAAGGTAAGGCCCCTGCCGTGGGCGAGCGCATCCGCATGCACGGCCGCGTCATCGACGAGACCGGGCGCGCCGTTCCGAACACACTGGTCGAGATCTGGCAGGCCAACGCGGGCGGGCGCTATCGCCATATCCGGGACACCTACTTCGCGCCGCTCGACCCCAACTTCGGCGGGTGCGGACGGACCCTGACGGACGACGAGGGGTACTACGAATTCCTGACCATTCGCCCTGGCGCCTATCCCTGGCCGAACCGGGGCAACGACTGGCGGCCCATGCACATCCACGTCTCGGTCTTCGGCTCGGGCTTCGGGCAGCGGCTGATCACCCAGATGTATTTCCAGGGCGATCCGCTGATCGACCTCTGCCCAATCGCGCACACAGTCAAGGACCGGGGCCAGCTCGACAGCCTCGTGGCACCCCTCGACATGGCCGGATCGCGGCCGATGGACTATCTCGCCTACAAGTTCGACATCGTGCTGCGCGGCCGCCGCCAGACGATGTTCGAGAACCGCCCGGAGGGCCTGTGACATGCCTCAACCCCTGACGCGCCACCGCGAGACCGCCAGCCAGACCGGCGGACCCTATGTCCACATCGGCTGCATCCCGACCTTCGCCGGGCTCGAGGGCGTATACCCCGAGGATCTGGGCAAGCGCGCCATCGAGGAGGGCGCGAAGGGCGAAATCATCGAGATTTCGGGCGAGGTCTTCGACGGAACCGGCTGGGCGCTGCGCGACGCGATGATCGAAAGCTGGCAGGCCGACGCCGAGGGTCGCTATCCCGGACAGGAGGGCGCCGACCCCAAGGTCAACGGCTTCTGCCGTTTCGCGGCCGACAAGGACACCGGGCTGTTCACCCTGCGCACCGTCAAACCGGGCCGCGCCGGCGGGCAGGCGCCTCACATCGCGCTCTGGATCGCGGCGCGGGGCATCAACGTGGGCCTTCAGACGCGCATCTACTTCGACGACGAGGACAACGCGGGCGACCCGGTCCTGTCGCGCATCGAGCAGAAGAACCGCGCTTCCACGCTGATCGCGAAGAAGGACGGCGCGAGCCGCTACCGCTTCGACATCAAGCTTCAGGGCGAGGGCGAGACCGTCTTCCTCGACATGTAGGATGGCGCGCTTCCTGCTGATCCACGGCGCGATGCACGGGGCGTGGTGCTGGCACAAGGTCGTGCCGCTCCTCGAGGCGCACGGCCACGAAGCCGTGGCGATCGACCTTCCGTCTCACGGAGACGACCCGACCGCGCCCGAGGGTGTCACCATCTCCGATTACGTCGCGCGGGCGGTCGAGCACCTGGAGCCTCAGACGGTCCTCGTCGGCCACTCTCTCGGAGGGCTGACGATCACGCTGGCTGCGGCGGCACGGCCGGACCTCGCGGGTGCGCTCGTCTATCTCTGCGCCTTCGTGCCGCCGCCCGGCGTGGCGGCCTCGTCCTATCGCCGCGACGCGGTGACGGACGAACTGGTCGCGGCGCAGGAAGGGCATCGCGACCGGGGCGTGACGACCCCCGTGCTCGACCGGGCGGGACCTGTGTTTTATTCCGGGTGCTCGGCGGAGGACGTGGCCTTCGCCCTGCCGCGCCTGTCGCCGCAGCCGGTGGCGATCATGCAGGAGGTTCTGGACTTCGATCTGCCTGACATCCCGCGCCACTACATCCGCTGCCTCGAGGACCGGACGGTTAAGCCCTCCTACCAGCGCGCCATGACCGAGGGTTGGCCGGAGGGCACCGTCCACGACATGCAGAGCGGGCACTCGCCGTTCTTCTCGGACCCCGATGGCCTTGTGCGCATCCTCGATGCTATTGCGGATACATGACGCAAGACTGGAGCGACCATGCCCGCCTCCCCCGCTGACAGCGCGATCTACGGCAAGCTTTTCGGCGACGCCGAGGTCGGCCAGCTCTTCACCGACAGCGCCGAAGTGCGGGCGATGATGTTGGTCGAGGGTGCGCTGGCCAAGGTTCAGGGCGAGCTTGGGCTGATCCCCGAGATCTCGGCCCGCGCAATCCACCGGGCGTCGATGGAGCTGCAGCTTGATCCGAGTGGTCTGGGGACAAGTGTCGCGTCGAACGCCGTCCCCGTGCCGGAGTTCGTGGCGATGTTCCGCGCCGCAATGCAGGCGCCGGAACATGCGGCGTGGCTGCACTGGGGCGCGACGAGCCAGGACATCATGGACACCGGCCAGGCCTTGAGGCTGCGGCAGGCGCTCGCGATCCTCGACACCCGGCTGTCGCGAACGGCGAAGGCGCTGGCGACGCTGGCCGAGACCCACGCCGCGACGCCCATGGTGGCGCGGACCTACGGGCAGGCGGCGGTGGTGACCTCTTTCGGAGCCGTCGTCGCCTCATGGGGCGCCCCCCTGCTGCGACACCGGGCGAGGCTCCGCGCGGTCCGCGAGGACGTGCAGATCGTCAGCCTCTCGGGCGCGGCGGGCACTCTGTCCGCCATGGGCGACCGGGGACCGAAGGTCCGCGCCGCCTTGGCCGAGGCCCTTGGTTTGCGCGACCCGCAAGCGAGCTGGCACAGCGAGAGGGACGGGATCGCGGCGCTGGCGGGCTGGCTGGCAGGCGTTGCCGGATCGCTCGGCAAGATGGGCGAGGACCTGCTGACGCTGACGCTTTCCGGCCTGAACGAGGTGCGGCTTGGCGCGGGCGGCGGCTCGTCGACCATGCCGCAGAAGTCGAACCCCGTCCTGCCCTCCGTGCTATCGGCGCTGGCACGTCAGACGGCGGCGCTGAACGGGGCGATCCAGTCGGCCCTGCCGCACCGCCAGCAGAGGGACGCGGCGGCCTGGCTGACCGAATGGATGAGCCTGCCGCAACTGGTGATCCTGTCGGGACGCGCGCTGGCCATCGCCGAGGAGCTGGCCCAAACGCTGACGCCGGATGAAAGCGCCATGCGGGCCCAGATCGAGGCCACCGGCGGAATGATCTTCGCCGAGGCCCTCAGCTTCGCGCTTGCCGCGGCCATGCCGAGACCGGACGCGCAGGCGGCTTCGAAGATGCTGGTCGGACGCGCAAAGGACACGGGCCGCTCGCTTGGAGACATCGCGCGCGAGGCGCACCCCGGCCTCGACCTGTCGGCGGTGTTCGACCCCTCGCAGCAACTCGGCACCGCCCCCGCGGAGGCGCGCGCCTTCGCGAAGGCGGCGCGGTCGGAGGCATGACACGCGCCGCCCCGCCCCGCACCCGTGTCTAGTCGGCGTGGAAAACGCCGGCGAAGTCAACATCCGACCCGGCCTCGGTCGCGCTGCCGGAATAGGTTCCGGCGACGACCTGCGCTGCGTCGCCATAGAAGCGTCCGGTGGCCGTCCCCTCGTTCAGCGTCGCGGTGGCGCTGAATATCTCGAGATCGCCGCTGAACGTGTTGCCGACGATCGGAACCGGCCCGTCGAAGGCGAGCGTCGTGCCGCCGCCGACGAAGACGTTTCCCCCGACCGTCTGTGCCCCGAAGTCAGCCGTGAGGTTGGCCGCCCCGGTGTCGAAGAACGGCACATCATTCACGGTTCCGTGCAGCTCGGATCCTCCCAAGAAGTTGGCGACGACAGCAGCCTCTGGAACGTCCTCGGGCCGCGTCTCGAGACCGAAGACCCCGGTCGCGACCAGCACGTTGCCCATGCCGTCGGTGACCTCAAGCCCAAGACCTTCGAGGAAGTCGTGCCCCCAGCCCAAGCTGGTCAGAAAGTAGTCCGACCCGTTCAGCGAACCGGTAAAGTTCATGCCGCCGCCATCGGTCAATTCGACCGTACCGGCGGGCGTGGTCAGGTTCGCCGTGGTGCCCGAGGTGAACTCGATCGTATAGGTCGACAGGCCCGCATTTGCGGTGGTGAACCCGTCATCGCTGGTCAGCCGCGCAGAGCGGAGCGGGAACTGGAGCCCCACGATCTCGTCGATGGACGCCGGTGACGGACCATCGGCGTAGACCGCGCCGCCGCCTCCGCCGCTGCAACCCGACAGCGTCGCGAGGGCGAGAAGTCCGGGAATCAGTGCCTTGCATGTCATGTTGCGTTTCCTTTCGTTGCGAGCGCCCGACCCAGAGCGTCAATCCGTGACGAAGAAGCCTGAAAGCGTTGCCGGTGCCCCGCCATCCAGGCCTCTCCAGAAAAGGTCCCGACGCGTACGCCGGGTCGCCCTCAGCTGGCGGTGACGACGTGACAGGCGTCGACGGACGCGGACAGGATCGGCAGCGGAAACGCGGAACCTTTACGGAAATGCACTCCGTCAAATGCGCCGCATTCGGCGCGCCGAGTTGACCGAAGGCAACGAAAAACGCGCCGCGTTTTCGCCGGTCGATCCTGCAGGATTTCCTCTTGCAAGCCTGCGACTCGATTTCCCGCTGGCGCACCCTTCGTTCCCTTGGCAGGGTCGCGCCGACTAGGGGAGATCGTCCATGACCCGCATCCGCGCCGCCGTCTGCACCGCCTTCGGAGATCCCCTGCGCATCGAAGACCTGGACCTGGCCGCGCCAGAGGGCCGCGAAGTTGAGGTGACGCTCGAAGCCTGCGCGATCTGCCACTCGGACATCACCTATGCCGAAGGTCGGTGGGGCGGGCCCTTGCCGGCGGTCTACGGCCACGAAGCGGCGGGCCATGTGACGGCGACCGGCCCCGACACGGTCGGAGTGTCGATCGGAGATCGGGTCATCGTGACCCTGATCCGCTCCTGCGGAGCCTGCGCTTCCTGCGCGACAGGGCAGCCGTACATCTGCTACACCGCGAAGCGCACGGCGCCCCTCACCCGGCCCGACGGAACGGCGGTGTTCCAGGCGATGAACTGCGGCGCTTTCGCCGACAAGGTCGTGGTCGATCCCAGCCAGATCGCGCGCGTTCCGGACGAGATGCCGCTCGACGTGGCCTCGCTCCTCTCCTGCGGCGTCATCACAGGCGTGGGTGCGGTGGTGAATGCGGGCCGCGTTCGGGCGGGCGAGGACGTGGTGGTGATCGGCGCGGGCGGCGTCGGCCTCAACGCCATCCAGGGCGCGCGGATCGCGGGCGCGCGGCGGATCGTGGCCGTCGACATGGTGCCCGAAAAGCTCGAGGATGCCCGCGCCTTCGGCGCGACAGACGGCATTCTCGCCTCGGAGGACAAACCCTGGGAACGGCTCGCGGACCTGACGGGGCGTCTGGCCGATGTCGTCCTCGTCACCGTGGGCCATACCGGCGCCTACGACCAGGCGCCACGCTACATCGGGCCGAACGGGCGGCTGGTGATGGTGGGGATGCCCGGCAACGACCGCATGTCCTCTTATGCCCCCGACATGATCGCCAGCTACGGGCAAAGCCTCATCGGGACCAAGATGGGGGATACGGTGCTGGCGCGGGACATTCCGTGGATGTGCGATCTTTACCTTCAGGGTCGCCTGAAGCTCGACGAGCTGATCTCGAACCGCTGGCCGCTGGACCGCATCAACGAGGCAATCGCCGACACCAAGGCGGGCCGCGCCCGGCGCAACGTCATCATGTTCTAGGGCGTCAGCCCTCGTCCCACTCGTACATCACGATGTCGCCCGTCTCGCGCCCACTCAGCGCGGAATAGAGAGCGCGCGCCTCCACGTTGTCGCCCTCCGTCGCCACCCAGATCGCCGCGCAGCCCCGGTCGCGCGCAAGGTCCCTGATCCGCTCGACCAGCCGGCGGCCGATGCCCTGCCTGCGATAATCGGCATGGACCGAGACCTCGTTGACGAAGAACGCGGTCGGCTTGTCGGGATGCATCAGTACCGTGCCAGACACGAAACCGACCACCTCGCCCCGATCCAGCGCCACGACGATCTCGTTCACCCGCGTGGCCAGGAACCCGTAGGCCCACCCCGGGTCCACGGGATTGTCGAAGGTGCCGGGGCGGACCCGGTCGAGGACATGCGCCTCCTCTGGACCGAGATTGCGAATGGTGATTGGGTTCGGGGACATGGTTAACGACGTAAGGGCAAGGTCACGGTGAAACTTAGCGATATCGACGTGATTGTCACGGCTCCTCCCGCACCGGGCTGGGGCGGGCGCTACTGGATCCTCGTGAAGCTGACCACCGACACCGGACTTACCGGCTGGGGCGAGTGCTATGCCTCGACCGTGGGGCCGCAGGCGATGACCGCCGTCATCCGCGACGTCTTCGCCCGGCACGTCGAGGGCGAAAACCCCGAGAACGTCGAGATGATGTTCCGGCGGGTCTATTCCTCCGGCTTCACGCAGCGACCCGATCCGACCGTCATCGGCGCCTTCTCGGGTATCGAAATCGCCTGCTGGGACATTCTCGGCAAGGACCGCGACCGCCCGGTCTGGGCTCTGATGGGCGGGCGGATGAACGACCGCGTTCGCGCCTACACCTATCTCTACCCGATGGACAAGCACCCCCTCCCGGCCTTCTGGGGCGACGCCGACATGGCGGCCGAGGCGGCGCTCGACCTCGTCGGCAAGGGGTGGACGGCGCTGAAGTTCGATCCCGCCGGGCCCTACACCGTCCGCGGCGGGCACCAGCCGTCGCTTTTCGACGTCGAGACCAGTGCCGCCTTTTGCACCACGCTCCGCAGAGCGGTCGGGCCGCGCGCCGACCTGCTCTTCGGCACGCATGGCCAGTTCACCGCCTCGGGTGCGATCCGGCTGGCGCGCGCGATTGTCGCCGCCGATCCGCTCTGGTTCGAGGAGCCGGTGCCGCCCGACGACTGGGAAGGTCTGGCGAAGGTCGCCCGTGCCACGTCGATCCCCGTAGCCACGGGCGAACGGCTCACCACGAAGGCTGAGTTTGCCCTGGCCCTGCGCGCGGGCGCATCGATCCTGCAACCCGCGCTAGGCCGCGCGGGCGGTCTGTGGGAGGGAAAGAAGATCGCCGTCCTCGCCGAAGCTGCCGGCGCCCAGATCGCGCCGCATCTTTACGCCGGGCCGGTCGAATGGGCGGCGAACATCCACCTCGCCGTCACCTGCCCGAACCTCCTCATGGCCGAGACGATAGAGACGCCCTTCCACGACGCGCTCATCAAGGGTGCGATCCGGGTCGAGGACGGCCACATCGCCGCGCCCGAGGCACCGGGGCTCGGGATCGAGGTCGACGAGGCGCTCGCCCGCGCCCATCCCTACGAGGGCGACGGCCTGCATCTCCAGATGCAAGAGGCGCCAATTTCCCATGCCGCCCCGAACCTGTTCGAAGGCGGCGCGCCGGTGAAGCGCGCCTGACTCTTCTTCTGTCGAAAAATACTCCGGAGGGGGCCGGGAGAGGCGGCGCCTCCCCCTCCCCGCTCACTGACCGAGCATCCGGCGGTGAACCGAAAACGCCTCGTCGAGATCGTCGAACCAGGCCGCGCGCCCCTCTTCCAGGACGACGCCCGATTGGCAGACCCGGCGCAGGAAGCCCGCGCTGTGCGACACGACCACGGCGCCCGCATGGCGCAGACGGTCCGCCAGGGCTTCCTCGCATCGTGTCCGGAACTCGGCGTCGCCGACGGCGGTGACCTCGTCGATCAGGTAGGTGTCGAAGGCGATACCCATGGACAGCGCGAAGCCCAGGCGCGCACGCATCCCCTGGCTGTAGCCGCGGACCGGAAGCGCCAGCTTCTCGCCAAGCCCAGAAAACCCGCGGACCGCATCGACCAGCACGTCGCTGTCGACGCCGTAGAGCCGCGCGACGAAGCGGACATTCTGCACACCCGTGAGGTCGCCGTGGAAACTGCCCGCGAAGCCCACCGGCCAGGACACCGTTCCCGCGATCTCGATGCGCCCCGATGCCGGCTTCAGCGTCCCGGCGATCATCCGCAGCAGCGTCGATTTCCCCGCCCCGTTCCGTCCCAGGAGAGCCACTGAGGCGCCCGCGGGGAACGCAAGGCTCAACCGGTCCGCGACGACGGTCTCGACGCCGCCCGAGTGGAAGGACTTCGAAACCTCGTGGAGACGGATCATCGCCGGTCGCGGATCGAATAATAGAGAAGGACGACGACGCCCCAGCCCGAGAGAAGGAAGAAGGCGAGCGCCGCGAGAAGGACCTCCTTGCGCGGAAACTCGGAGGCTTCCGCCGTGGTGGGGCGGATGTAGGCGGCAAGGTAGCGGCTCTTGCGCCGCGCCTCGGCCAGCGCCTGGTCATAGGCCGCAAGGGCGACCGTATAGGCCTCCTCGGCGAACTGACGATCCACGGCGAGCCGTTCGTATTCGGCCAGAAGCGTGGCATAGTCCTGCCCGCTTTCGCCCGTACCCACGCCAAGCTTGCGCCGCTCCTCCGCGATGCGCGCCTCGATGACGCGGATGCGCAGGTCGGCCTGCTGGATGCGGGGGTCGCTGTCCCGCGTGCTGTCGCGCAGAAGATCCGCCGCGATCAGCGCTTCGGCGAGTTGCGTCTCGAGCGTCGACAGAAGGCCCATCTGCCCCTGAAGGTCGGCGGTCGGATCGACGATCTGCGTGCGCGAACGGTACTCCGTGACCGCCTCGCGCGCCGCCTTCAGCCTTTCGACGGCGCGGGCAAGCTCAACCTCGGCAAAGGCGATGGTGTCGGCGCGCGCAATGGCGGACAGATCCTCGACCAGCCTCGCGCTTTCGTCGAATACGGCCGTGGTGATGCGCCTCGCGTCCTCGGGCGTGAAGGCCAGGGCGCGGACCTCTATCAACTCGGTCGACGTGTCGTAGGTGACCCGTACCATGCGGCGCCAGAAGTCGCGCAGATCCTCGACGGTGCCCGACGCCTCGTGCGCGAAGACCGGATCGTCGTCCGGCTGCGACCACAGCGTCGACAGCCCGATCTGCGCCTCGAGCGTCTCGACGATCTCCTGGCTCTGAATGAATTCATAGAGGATGTCGCTGTCCGAGCTGCCCGACGAGGAGATGTCGGCGATGCCGCCGAAAAGCTCTATCGGCGAGGCGACCTCTTCCTTCCTCACCGAAAACCCGACGGTCGAGGCGTATTGGTCGGCGGCGACCCACCAGAGATACCATGCCGCCAGCCCGAGGGGGAGCGCGACCGTGGCGAGAAACAGCGTGGCAAGCCCATAGTGTCGAGCCCGCGCCCGCAACGGCGGCGCCGGCTGCGGCAGAAGCGTCAGGCGCGGAGCGCCCAGGTCGGCGAGGGAGCTGTCAGGGGCGGCCATGTGCAGCACCTCGTTCACGGATTGGAAAGGAATGCAGCCTATCGACGGGGCGCCTGATCAGGGGGGCCCATTGATCCGTACCGCACAGGACACCGCCCTTGCCGCGCGCCCTCCGCGCCACCGGACCGCGCGCGCCATCTTCGCCCTCGTGCTGCGCGAGATGTCGACGACCTATGGCCGGTCTCCGGGCGGCTACCTCTGGGCCGTGGCCGAGCCCGTGGCCGCCATTGCCCTTCTGTCCTTCGCCTTCTCGCTCGCCTTCCGGGCGCCCTCTCTCGGCGACAGCTTTCCGCTGTTCTACGCCACGGGCTACCTGCCCTACATGCTGTTCCACGACACCGCGGGACGTGTCGCCACGGCGGTTCGCTTTTCCAAGCCGCTGATGAACTTCGGCGCCGTCACCTGGGCCGACATCCTTCTGGCGCGCTTCCTTCTGTCCGTCTTCACCCATGTCGTGATCGCGATCCTCATCCTCGTGGCCCTGATGCCGCTTGCCGACCTGTCCTATGTCGCGGACCCCCTGAGCCTCGCCGGCGCGATGGCCATGGCTGCGCTTCTCGCCCTCGGGGTTGGAAGCCTGAACGCCTACCTCTTCCTGGCCTTCCCCGCATGGGAAAGGGTGTGGACGGTCCTGACCCGCCCCCTTTTCATCGTCTCGGGCATCTTTTTCCTGTTCGAGGATGTACCGCACGAATACCGCGACCTTCTCTGGTTCAATCCGTTGTTCCACGTCACGGGCGCCATGCGGGCGGGCATCTATGCCACCTATGAGGGCGCCCATGTCTCGCCCGCCTTCGTTTGCGCGACCAGCCTCGGCCTTCTCGTCCTGGGCCTTCTCCTGATGTCGCGTCACGCCAGCGGACTGGTCCACAAATGACGCGCATTCTTAAGGAAATCGTTAACCACGATGCCCTGGGACGCTCGGTCCCGTTGGCCGAGGAGACGGGACCCGAGCACGTCCGCATCCTCCTCGGGCTCCACGACGGCGCAGCCACGCTCGGCGCGCAACTGGGGAGCATCGCCGCGCAGGACCATACGGACTGGTCGCTGATCCTTTCGGACGACGGTAGCCGGGACGACTGGCGGCCGCTGGTGACCGCCTTCGCCGAACGCCGGGCGCCGGGCCGAACTTTCGTCATGCAGGGGCCAAATGCCGGCTTCGCACGGAATTTTCTCGGCCTCGCCCGTGCAGCAGGGCCACTGGTGCCCTATGCCGCCTTCTGCGATCAGGACGACGTCTGGACACCCTGCAAGCTGGCCCGGGCAATCTCGGCGCTGCGAGAGGTGCCCGAGGGCCGTCCCGGCCTCTATTGCAGCCGCACCCTGATCTGCGGTCCGGACCTCGCGCCGCTCCGGCTGTCGCCTGCGTTTCTCCGGCCGCCCGCTTTCCAGAACGCGATGACGCAGAATATCGCGGGCGGAAACACGATGGTGATGAACCGCGCCGCGCTCGATCTCGTGCAGGACACCGCGTCAATGGCCTCGGGCGTCGTGGCACACGACTGGTGGACCTACCAGATCGTCACCGGCGCCGGCGGCGAGGTTCTCTACGACAGCCTGCCCACGGTCCACTACCGCCAGCACGCCTCAAACCTGATCGGAGCGAACGACACGCTGGCCGCGGGGTTGAGGCGGGTCGCGGGCGTCCTGTCGGGCCGATATCGCGACTGGAACGGCACGAACATCGCCGCGCTAAGGCGTGCGGGTTACCTGTTGACGCCCGATGCGAAAGCGACGCTCGACCGCTTCGCCGATGCTAGGCGCGGATCCCTACCCAAGCGTCTCAAGGCCCTGCGTGCGTCGGGCGTCTATCGCCAGCGCCGCCGCGGCACTGCGGCGCTTTGGCTTGCCGCCGTCGGCGGCCGCCTCTAGCACGCGCTTTTCCTTTCGCGACCGGCGGAATCCCGCTAGAACCCGACGGATTCGAGTTCATTTGGTGGTGTCATGGCTGCGAAGACCAAACCCACGACCCAGGCGCCCGCCCTGGACGCGGCGCGGCAACAATCGCGGCACTTCCTGAGCTACGCATTTCTCTTCAGCGTCTTCGTCAACATACTGATGCTGACCGGCCCGCTCTTCATGCTCCAGGTCTATGACCGTGTGCTGGGCTCGCGGTCGGAAGAGACGCTCGTCGCACTCCTGATCCTCGTCATCATGCTCTACGGGCTGATGTGGCTTCTGGACTTCGCGCGCTCCCGGCTCGTGGCGCGCTACGGCGCGCGGTTCCAGTCGGCTCTCGACGACCGCGTCTTCCGCGCCCAGATCCTCCAGAGGCAAGGGGCGTCGACACCCGAGGCGCTGTCGGCCAGCCGGGACCTCGAGGCGATCCAGGCCTATTACGCCTCCCCCGCCTTCACCGCGCTGATGGACCTGCCGTTCACGCCGCTCTTTCTCGGTGCGATCTTCGTCTTTCACAGCTGGCTCGGCTGGTTCGCCGTCGCAGGCGGACTTGTCCTCGTCGCGATCACGGTCCTGACCCAGGTTCTGACGTCCGAGCGCGTGCGCGATGCTCAGGCGACCTCCGAGGCCGCGCACCGCTTCGGCGAGAACGCCCGCCGCGCCAGCGAAATCATCCGCAGCCAGGGCATGATGGACCCGGTGGCCGAGCGCTGGATGGCCCGACGCGTCGCGGCGCTGTCGCAGAACATGTCGGCGGTGGACTGGACCTCCAGCTTCTCGACCTTCACGCGCGCCTTCCGCCTGGCACTTCAGTCCTTCGTCCTCGCACTGGGCGCCTGGCTCGTGCTGCGGGGCGAAATGACGGCGGGCGCGATGATCGCGGGCTCCATCCTCCTTGGCCGTGCCCTGTCGCCCATCGAGCAGCTTCTCGCCCGCTGGCCGCAGGTCGCGAGGGCGCGTCAGGGCCGCAAGTCGCTCGCCGCCTTCCTGGAGGCGACGCCCGAGCCCGAAAAGCGCACCCGCCTGCCCCGTCCCGAGGGTCGTATCGAAGCCAAGGGCGTCACCGTCACGCGCGGACCGGGACGTCACTGCTCTACAACGTCAGCTTCGCGCTGGCGCCCGGAGAGGCGCTCGGCGTCATCGGTCGCAGCGGGTCCGGCAAGACCACCATCGCCAAGACGCTTCTCGGCCTGATCGAGCCCAACGTGGGCGAGGTTCGGCTCGGCGGCGCGCTTCTGTCGCACTACGATCCCGCCGACCTTGGGGCCTACGTCGGCTACCTGCCGCAGGAGCCGACGCTGATCTCGGGAAGCATCGCCGAGAACATCGCGCGGATGTCGCTTCGGCCCGACAGCGACAAGATCGTGGCGGCGGCAATGAAGGCGCAGGCTCACGAGTTGATCCTGAACCTGCCTGACGGCTACGAGACGCGCGTCGAGGACAACACCGTCGGTCTTTCGGGCGGCCAGCGTCAGCGTATCGCTCTAGCGCGCGCGCTTTACGGCGATCCTGTCCTCCTGGTCCTGGACGAGCCCAACTCGGCCCTCGATCTCGAGGGGACCGAGGCCCTGAACGCCGCCATCCGCGCCATGAAGGCCGAGGGGCGCTCGGTCATCGTCATGACGCACCGTCCGATGGCGATCTCGGAGTGCGACCGTCTCATGGTCATCGAGGCGGGATGCGTGAAGGCCGACGGCCCGCGCGACGAGATCGTCCGCTCGATGATGAAGAACGCGGGCGACATTCAGCGCACCCTCGCGCGGACGGGAGAGATCACGTGACCGAGGCTCCCCGCTACAGCGCGCGCCTGCCGCTCTTCGTCGGCTTTCTTGCGCTGGCCCTCCTGGTCGGCGGCGTCGGCTGGTGGAGCGGGCAGACCCGTATTGCTGGCGCGGTCATCGCCAGCGGCATGATCGTTCTCGAAAGCAACCGGCAGGTCGTTCAGCACGCCGAGGGCGGCACCGTGGGCGAAATCGCCGCCCGCGACGGCGACCGCGTGCAGGCCGGCGACCTTCTGATCCGGCTGGACGACACCCTGCTCAAGTCCGAACTGAACGTGATCGAGACGCAGCTCGTCGAGATCCGCGCCCGCCGCGCCCGTCTCGAAGCCGAACGCGACGGCAAGGACGCGATCGTCTTCCCGGCCGACCTTCTGGTCCAGGCCGAAGCCGCTCCGGGGGCCGCCGAGCAGGTCGAGGGCCAGCGCAGTCTTTTCGTCGCAAGGCGCGACACGCTGGAAAAGGAGCTGGGACAGCTCGCCGAGCGCATTGCCCAGACCGGCAACCAGATCGAAGGCGCCGAAGCCCAGCTTGCGGCGCTCGCCACGCAGGAGGAACTGATCCGCGAGGAGCTGACCGACCAGGAGACGCTTCTCGAGAAGGGGCTCGTGCAGATGCAGCGTGTGACCGCACTCCGGCGGGAAGCTGCGCGTCTGGCGGGCGAGATCGGACGGCTGACATCGGACGCGGCACAATTCCGCGGCCAGATCGCGGGCCTCGAGATCGAAAAGCTGAAGCTGGAAACCGCCCGGCGCGAGGAAGCGATCGTGACGCTGCGCGACCTCCAGTTCCGCGAGCTGGAGTTGACGGAACAGCGCGTGGGCCTTCTGGAACGCATGGCGCGGCTCGAACTTCGGGCGCCGGTGTCGGGCGCCGTCTACGGCTCGACCGTCTTCGCGGTGAAGTCGGTGATCCAGCCCGCAGAGGCACTGATGTACGTCATCCCGCAGGACCAGCCCCTTGTCGTGTCGGCGCGGGTCGAGGCGATCCACATCGACCAGATACACGTCGGGCAGGACGCGACCCTTCGGTTCACCGCCTTCAACCAGCGCCAGACGCCCGAGATCGAGGGCCGTGTCACGGACGTCTCGGCCGACGTGTTCACGGACGAGGTGACGGGGATCAACTATTATCGCGTCGAGGTCGTGCCAGACGAAACTGACCTCCTCAAGCTGGAAAGCCAGGAACTGCTGCCGGGCATGCCCGTCGAGGCATACCTGAGAACCGACGAGCGCACGCCGCTCTCCTATCTCATGAAGCCCGTCACCGACTATTTCGACCGCGCGATGCGCGAAGGTTGAGCCTCAGCGCGCGGGTTCGAGACGCGTGACGCCAGGCGTGACCTCTGCGCCCCGCGACGCCTTGACCGCGCGCAGGCGCCGTTCCGACAGCCTGATCGGGATGAGCCGCGAGAAGGTGCGCCACAGGATGACGAGGTTGAGCCAGGGGCCGCGCCGGTCCCGGTAGAGCAGGTCGAGCCGTGCCTTCACGGGAATGCAGCGGCGGCGATAGACGGCTTCCGTCTCTGCGGCAGAACGGCAGGCGGACAGAAGCCGTTCTTCCCGCGCGTGAAGCATGACGGTAGCGAGACCCGTGATGCCGGGCGGCGTGTCAGCGAGGATCGCCGCGTATAGGGACGGATAGGCGTCGACATAGCGACGAGCTGGCGGACGCGGTCCGATGAAGCGCATGTCGCCCCTGAGCACGTTGAAAATTTGCGGCAACTCATCCAGCCGCAGGCGGCGAAGCCAGAGACCGAGCGGCGTGATGCGCGCCATCTGGTGCCCGCCAAGCGCACCAAGCTCGGCCGCCGGGTCGGGCGGATGCATGGTGCGGACCTTGAACAGGGTGAAGGCCGCGTCGCGCGACTTCATCCGTTCGGACGCGAAGATGAAGGGCCGTCCCTGAAGCGGAACGACCACCACGAAAAGCACCGCCAGAACTACCAGAACCACCGGAAGGAGGAGGGCGGCGACGACCTGATCGAGGTTGATTCGGACGGGCATGACGACCCCACCTTGAGGTTCCGATTCGGAACTTGCGGAAACGGACTCGAGCTACGACGGTGTCTGTTTCCCAGAAAGCGGTAAGCAAACCCTTAGCGGCGATCCTCGCCTCGGGCCGTGATGAACGATGCCTTAACTCATCCGCGCCAGAAGCTTGGGGATGCAGCTGAGACGCCTCCGCTCGATTCCCCGGATGTCGTGCCGGGTCATGGCATGCCTGCTCGACCGCCGTGCGACGCTCGCTCGACAGGGGCCTCTGCCGTTGCAGGGGGCTGTAGGTGTCATCGGCGAGGTGACGTGGCGGCGGCGCAGCGTGGTCGTGCGCGGCTGGACGCACAGCGCTGATCTGGGCCTGGGGTTCGATGACCGCGTGCCGCTTCCGGCGGGGCCCGGAAGCTTCGTTCTGGACCTCGTGCGCCCGGCGCGTCGGGCGAACCTCTTCGTGCGGGCGGGGGACGGCCTGGCCTGCCACGTCCTGACAGCGCCAAGCCGGCTCCACGAACTCTCTGCTCTCCTCCGCGCGCTGCCAGAAGCCCTTGTCGAGGTCGCTCGCGAATGGCGCGCCTTGGTCCGTTTCCTCGGGACGGGCGACCCGACGGCTTCGGCTCGCTTGCGTCACAGGTTCGGGCTGATGTCCGACGCGATACAGGTCCCGGCGTTTCCCACCGACTTCTTTAAGGGGGACGACCGCACCTATCCGATCGCGCGCTGCCCAGTGGTCGTGATCCCCGTCCACGATGCGGCGGAGGACCTGGCGCGCCTCGTCGCCGTGCTGCCCTCCTCGCTTCCCGCCGACGCGCGGGTCGTCGTGGTCGATGACGGGTCGACCGACCCGCGCATCGCGCGTCTCCTCGCCGAACTCGGCGCCGTCCTCGGAGACCGGCTCGCTGTTCTCCGTCACGACCGAAGCTACGGGTTCGTCGCCGCCGCCAACGCCGGTCTGTCCCACGCGACGGCGACCGGCACAGGCCACGCCGTCCTCCTGAACAGCGACACGATTCCGCCGCCCGACTGACTGCCGCGCCTCCTCGCCCCGATCGAGGCCGAACCCCAGGTCGCAAGCGTCACGCCCCTGTCGACGAACGCCGAAATCCTGACCGTCCCCGCCCCGGGCGTCGTCACCGAGCCAGACGTGTCCCTGATCGAAGCGATGGACGGCGCGGCGCGGCGCATCGCATCCCGTCACGCCTCATGCGAGGTGCCGACGGGCGTCGGGTTCTGCATGGCGATGAACCGGCGCTTTCTCGACAGCGTCGGGCTGTTCGACCCGGCCTTCGGGCGGGGATACGGCGAAGAGGTCGACTGGTGCCGTCGAGCGCGCGCGGCGGGCGGGCGAAACGTCGCGGCCCTGAACCTTGTCGTCGGTCACAGGGGCGGCGCGAGCTTCGGGTCCGAGGAAAAGCAAAGACGCATCCGCGCCGCCGGACTCGTGATTTCATCGCGCTGGCCGGACTACGACGCCGCGGTGCGGGACTGGAGCGCCGCCGATCCCGTCGCCCTGCACCGGATGGCGGTGTCGATGGCATGGCTCGATCACGCGTCATCGGCTCCGGTGCCGGTCTTCCTCGGACACGCCTTCGGGGGCGGAGCCGACCGCGCCCTGTCCGACGAGGTGGCGCAGGCTCTGGTCGACGGTCCGGGTGCGCTGGTCCTGCGTGCGGGTCTTGGATCCGGGTGGCGGGTCGAGATGCACCGCGCCGACCGGATCGAACGCGCGGATGCCGGGACGTCAGAGGCCGTCGAGGCTCTCCTCGCCCCCCTCGCGCGCCGTCGCGTGGTTTACTCCTGCGGCGTCGGCGCGTCGGATCCGGCCTCTGTCCCGCGCCTCCTGTCGTGTCTGACCCGACGGGGCGACATCCTCGAGTTGCGCCTGCACGACTTTTTCCCCGTCAGCCCGTCGTGGAACCTTCTTGACAGTGATGGCGTCCACCGCGGCCTGCCGCCCGAGACCAGTCTCGATCCGGCGCACAGTTGCCCGAAACTGGAAGGCCGACCGCACCTGTCGCTTGCCGACTGGCAAAGGCTCTGGCGTCCCGTCGTCGCGCGTGCCGACCGCATCGTCGCCTATTCGACCTCGACCGCGCGACTGTTCGATCAGGCCTATCCGGGCGCCGCACGTCGCACCGAGATCGTGCCGCATCGGCTGTGCGGCCTGCCCCAGCGCCTGCCTGCGGGCGGCGGGGCCATCGGCGTCCTGGGCGGCATCAACCTCGCCAAGGGCGCGCGTGTGCTGGAAGCCCTCGCCCGCCGCCTGCCTCAAGGACCGCGCATCGTGGTCCTGGGCGAGATGGACGGCCAGTTTCGCCTGCCACGACCGCACCTCGTCCACGGCCGCTACGAGCGCGCACGGATTGGCGCTTTGGCCCGTGCTTATGACATCGGCGCATGGGTCATCCCCTCGGTCTGCCCCGAGACCTTCTCCTTCTCGACGCACGAGGCCCTTGCGACCGGGCTTCCCGTCCTCTGCTTCGGGCTGGGCGCGCAGGCCGAAGCCCTGCGCCATGCGCCGAACGGCATCGTCGTGGACGGATCACCTGGCGATGCAGACGCGCTTCTCGCCGCGCTGTCGACCTGCCTGCCGGGGCTCAAAGGCTGAGGACGTCGCGGTCCGCGCCATGCGCCTGGATCGTCGTCCAGAGCTCGGCCTTCGCGTTGATTCCGTGGCGGCGGAGATAGCTGTAGTAGGATCCGCCCGACTGGTCGACGGGACGCTCGTGCGTCGCCCGCACATCGTCGAGGACGGCGACGCGCCCGCCCCTGTCCCTCACGATCCGCCCCCAGGCCAGGTCGAGCCCGAAGCCCGACACCGAGGCGTCGAAGGTGGGCGAGATCCACTCCAGCGCGCGATGCGAGACGACGGGCATCATGATCTCGACCGCCGTCACCTCGCGCGGGCCACGCTGCCCCTCGCAGGCGAAAAGCTGGGGCCAGTTGCATGACGACTGGGGTGTCAGGGTCATCTGGGCGAGGTCGAGCACGTGCACCCGGCACGCCTCGAAGAGCGCGTTCAGCTCATCGACCCCGACCGACACGTCGTCGTCCAGGAAGAGGACATGCTCGTAGGGCGAAAGACAGGACCGATAGCGTCTCCAGAACATCCACATGGCGGTGAACTTCGTGCCCTTCTGGAACATCGCCATGTCCCCGAACCCCGGCCGAAAGCCTCGTGCATCATAGTAGTTGACCAGAAGGTCCCAGGTCCGCCCTTCTCCCGACCAGTCGCGCGCCACGGCGCCCGCCCCGGCTTGAAGGACGACGAGCGCGCGCTTCGGCGTCGCGGGCGGCCTCATGCGGTGCGCCAGAGGCGAAATCGCGTCAAGAAATGCGCTCTGCCGGCGACGCAGATCGTCCGGACCGTCGTAGACGCCAAGCGAAGGGCCGCGCAGCCCGGCGAGGATCATCTCGTAGGCCCGCGTCGGATCGGAAAGGCCCGTCGCATCGAGGTATCGCCTCATGTCGACAAAGGGCGACGGATCGCGGCCTTCCGCCCTGCCCCGGTCAAGGTAATGCAGGTAAGGTGCCGCGTGCGAGGTCCAGTCCGGGTTCTGCCAGGCATACCAGTCAGTTGCGAAGAAGGGCGTCGGATCCAGACGCTGCGCCAGACCATGCGACAGGTAGTGCGAAGCGAGGTCCGCAGGCGTCCCCGTTACTTGCCGCATGAGATGATCGCGGTCGATCGGCACCTCGTCCGGCACAACGCCCCGCGGCCTGGTACGGGCCGCGATCACGATCCGCTCCGGCGCGCGGCCTCCAGCCGTTCGATCTTCTCCGCCATGTGGAAAACGGCGCGGGTCAGCATCGCGATCTCGTCCGACCTCTGTTTCGCCTCGCTTTCGACCCTGACATCGGGCACGCGCGGCGGCGCGAACAGGGGGCCAGGCGCGTCAGGCAGGAAACGCGCCCGAAGGGCTTCGTTGTCCTCGGCATAGCGCGACAGGATGCGGTGCCGGGTATCTAGGTCCAGAAGCGACGAGGCCGACCCCTGCTTCAGCGCACGGCTCCCGAGAAGCCGCACCATCACCTCGTAGAAGCGATTGTCGTGCTGGCCGCCGAACAGGTCCCGGGCACGGTGCGCCAGGCGCGCGAGCGCCTCGTCGAACGACGGGTTCGCCGCCCGTGCCAAAGGCTTCAGACCCTCGGCCGACAGGCCGGTGACGTCCAGGAAATCGGTCACGATGTCGTGGCCCGCAAGTCGGTCGCGCACGAAGGGGCGCACGGTAATCCGGTCGTCCCCGAAGGCTTCCGCCCAAGGCAGGATCATGTTGTACCAGCAGGCCACGCGGCCGACCCGGTCGGCGAGAAAGGCTTCGAGGGTGTCGTAAAGCTTCAGGTACCACTGCTGCCAACTCGACAGCAAGAAGTCGTCCTGCCGGCGCACGTAGAACACAATCCGCACAAGGCGCTCCTGCGTGACGCGGGCGAGCAGGGGCGCCAGGCCCGGGTGGTTGCACATGTTCTCGGCCGAGAGGATCACGCGGGCCGCGCCCCTTTTGTCCGCGTCCGACAGAAGCGCTTCGATCCGACTGGGAAGGCCGGGCGTCTCGATCCCGCCTGCGACGCCGTCCTCGAAGGCCCAGATCTGTTCGCCCGTCACCTCCGACACGAAGTCGAGCGCCTTGCCCGGCACCAGGACGCCCCTCTCGGCCAGCGCCGCGGCGTTCTGCTTCAGGAACGCCTGTATCGCCGAGCTGCCGCATTTCGCGCCGCCGATGTGAAGGGTGACCTCTGCCCTATTCGCCCGCGACACCGATGAGCCCTCCCCGCAAGAGCCCGCGCAGCTCCTCGATTTCGGCCCGCGCGCTGTCCAGCTCCTGGCGCAGCCAACTTGTTTCTTCGGCGCGAGCGCCAAGCGCCGCTCCGCGCATCTCGGCCTGCGCCATGTCGTAGCGGCGCGAGAAAAGCTCGGCCGAAAGCTCCCCCATCCGCTGGAAATGCTCGGCCAGCAGAACGGCGACCGACGGATCCGCGGCGGCGCGCGCGACCGAGAGAAGCGCGGGCGGCGGCGCCTTGCCCGCCAGCACCGCGCCGAGACCCTGCGCGTGCCGGAACTCCAGCGTCGGAGCGCGGCCCTTGATCTCTTCCCACAGCCGCCAGACGCCGAAACCCGCTTCGTGCGCGGCGATGTCGTGGATCAGCATCACGCCGCGGTCGGACAGTTTGGGCCACCAGGCGTCCAGCGCCCTACGCGCTGGCTCCAACCCGCGCAGGCCGTCGAGGTGCAGAAGGTCGATCGAGCCGTCGTCGAAACGGTGCAGAGCCGTCTCGGGCGCCATGCGCAGGATCGCGGCGCGGTCGGCATATTTGCGCGCGAGGTAGACGAAATCCTCGTACGCGCCCGCGAAGTCGGCCTCGCGCTGGGGTTCGACGGCCCAGGTCGACACCGCGACGGCCCCTGCGTCCTCGCCCAGCGTCGTCATCGCCTGCATGGCCGCAAAGAAGCTCGTTCCGCGCATCGTGCCCACCTCGACGAAGCGGCGCGGACGCAGAAGGCCGACCAGCGCGAACATGAACGGGACGTGCCCTGACCAGTCGTCGGGCACGAGGTCCGCGATGTTGTCGTAGGACGGCCGCAGAAGGGCTCCCAGCGCGTCGGCCTCCAGCACCGCGCGCAATGCCGGAAGGTCGGGCAGACGGCTGTATTCAGCCTGGTCGGACGCTCGCACGAGCCGCGAACCTTCGGTCCTTAGACAAGTCGCGCCCGGTCGATCTTCGGTCGCGACGTCCCTGTCGTCGATCGCGTGAAGAGACATCAGCGTCTCGGCCAATCCGCGGCGCCGCACAGGGGGGTGATCGGAGAGGTCGGCCTGCGCAACCGTCAGGGTCTCGACGCGGAACCCCTCAGCCAGAAGCTCGGCCTGCGTCAACGAGACCAGCGTCGGTTTTTCCTCGCTGTACCTGTCCGCCAGCGCGTTCAGATGCGCGGGCGTCAGGCTGGCGCCGGTGATCGCCTGGTGCATCTGCATCCAGTGCGTCCCCTGGCCCGCATCGCGGCGACGCCCGATCCGGCGATAGGCCGCCACGCCCTGGCTCAGTTTCAGCAGGATCTGCTCGACCGACCGCACCGGGACATGAAGAAGCGGAAAATCGGCGTCGAACACCGGCACTTCGACACCGTTCAGCGTCTCGACCAGTGCATGGTTGCCCTGTGCGACGACGGTCCTGTCGAGCGCCACGCGCGATGGCTGGAACGCGATCTTGCGGAACTGGCTGGGGGCGGGCGGGACAAGGACGCTGATGCCGGACGACAGGTCGGCCTCACCCTCCCAGTAGGTCTCTGGGATAAGGTTCCGCCAGCGCATCGAGATCGCGGGACAACCGGTGAAGGGAGCAAGCGCGCGTTCGAAATCGGCGCGCGTCGCGAAGGGCAGGAATTCGTCGGCGTCCAGCAGGAAAACCCAGTCGGCAGCGCGGATCTGAGGACGGTCGCGGACGACGTGAGTCATGGTGACCGACTGGATGTAGGACGGCTCGTCCAGCGTCAGGACCTCGACCCGGCGGTTCCGCAGCGCGAGGTCCGCGAGAAACGCCTCCGACCCGTCGTCAGAGCGATGATCGACGATCACGATGTCGTCGAAGAGCGCCAGCAGATGCGACGCGAAGCTGCGCAGGATATCGGCCTCGTTTCGCACCATCGCGACGGCGGCGAGCCTGGGGCGGACGCAGGGCTCGCCCGCAGCATGTCTCCGGACCGTCGAGGCGAAGATCCGGCGGCCTTCGCCACAGCCCGTCAGGACGTAGTGCGCGAAGGGGTTCAGCCCTGCCTCCGCCACGTCGGCGTGGGCCCTCAGATAGGGCTCGGTCGCGAACCATGGCGCCGGGTCGCGCCGCTGGTACCAGCCCGGCCCCATGAAATGCGCGAAGGCGTCCGCCTCCCTCAGGTCCGGGTTGGCGGCGCGGTAGAAGTCCTCGTCGAAGGCCTGCCGGACCCGTTCCAGCGCTTCGCTGCCAAGCGCTTCGGCCGTGCCCGTCTGGCGCCCGTGGGCATCGCGCGCGACGCGGCCTTCCTGCCGGCCGAAGCGAAGGTAATGCAGCAAGGCGTTGATCCCCGCCTCGCGGACATCGGGATAGGCGTCGAGATAGGCTGACGTGCAGAACGCCGGACCGGGATCGTGGCCCCTCGCCGCGCCCACGCGCAGGAAATGCGACAGCGCGCGGGCCTCTCCCCCCGCCTCGGGATAGCGGCTTGCGTACCAGGCGGCGTCCCAGAAGCCCGAGGTGCGGACCAGACGCTCTTGGTCGAGGACACGCAGACCGCCGTCGAGGAACCGCGACAGCACCGTCACAGCCCGAAGTCGAAGTCGGAGAGGTCGAGCGTGCCGGTAAAGCCGGCGAGGATGATGGTCTCGTCCCCCGCGCCGATGGTTGTCGAGCCGCCCGTGGCGATCGTCAGGTCTCCGATGCCGGACAGGCCTGCGACGCCCGACAGGTCGATCACGTCGAGGCCCTGCTGGAAGTCATTGATGCGGTCCGTCCCTGTCCCGTCCGAAAAGACGAAGCGATCTGCGCCCGCGCCGCCGAGGAGGACGTCGTCGCCCCCCGGTCCGCCCGACAGGGTGTCGTTGCCATCGTTGCCGAAGATCGTGTCGTTCCCCATCCCGCCCGTGAAGGCGTCGTGACCCCCGTTGGCCCAGAGGAACAAGGAACCGGTCTGGCCCGAGGCGTCGACCGTTTCGGACCCGCCCGCGCCGTCGATCCGCTCGATCCCTGCCCAGGTGCCGTCGACGGTCAGCGTCAGCCCGGCCTTGATGATGACGACGCGGTCATAGCCGCTCCCGCCGTCCGCGACGCGGTCGGTGGCATCGGCGAGATAGAACCAGTCGTCGCCCGCGCCGCCCTCGAACACATCCGCGCCTGCGTCGCCCCAGATGTTGTCGTTGCCGCCGCCGCCGCGCAGCGTGTCGTCGCCCGCATTTCCGAACAGCAGGTCCGCCCCGCCCGTGCCCGTCACGAGGTCGTGGCCCGCGCCCGCGTTGATCGACATGCCCGACGACAGGGATGAGCCATCGAGGGTGTCGTTGCCGCCGGTCAGCGTCAGCCGTTCCACCCCGCTCCACCCGGTCAGGGTCAGCGAGATCGACGCGATTCCCGCCTCTATCCGCGCACGGTCCAGACCGTCACCCCCGATGACCACGTCGCCGTCCTGCGAGACGAAGAACACGTCGTCGCCCGCGCCGCCGTCCATCGTGTCCGCGCCCGCGTCGCCGACCAGGACATCGACGCCGCCGCCGCCCGACAGGCTGTCGTTGCCCGCGCCGCCGAAGACCTGGTCGTTGCCCGACCCACCGATCAGCGTGTCGCCGCCGTCGCCGCCCTGAAGCCGGATCGCGGTCGTCACGCTCGACGCGTCGATGCGGTCCGCGCCCGCGCTTCCATCGACCCGCTCGACCCCGCTCCATGTCGCCAGGTCGACATTGAGGCTCGAGGCGACCAGCGTCGCGCGGTCGAAATCGGCTCCGCCGATGACCACGTCGCCCGCATCGTCCACATAGAAATAGTCGTTGCCCTGCCCGCCCTCCATCCGGTCGGCGCCGGCATTTCCGAAAAGAAAATCTCGTTTCGCCCCGCCGATGAGCGTGTCGTCGCCCGCACCGCCCTCAAGCGTGTCCTCTTCGTCGCCGCCGGTGAGGCTGTCGTTCCCGTCCTGCCCGAGCATCTTCAGCGCGATGCCGTATCCTGCGGCGTTGATCGTATCGTCGCCCGTGCCGCCATCGACACGCTCGACCCCCGTCCATGCGGCGAGGCTGATCGACAGCCCCTGCGCGGAGGAGACCAGCACACGGTCGCTGCCGGCACCGCCCTCGACCACGTCCAGCGCGGAATCGACGAGGATCAGGTCGTTGCCGTCGCCGCCCGCCAGCGTGTCCGCGCCGGAGCCGCCGTTGAGGGTGTCGTTGCCCGTCCCCGCCTCCAGCCGGTCGTCGCCGGCCGCACCGGACAGGCTGTCGTCGCCGTCGCCGGAGAGAAGGCGGTTGGCGGAGCTACTGCCCGTCATAGTGACCGAGATGTCGCCCAGAAGCGTGTAGTTCTCGATCCCCGCCAAGGTATCGACACCGACCGTCGGCTGTTCGACGACATAGCGAAGCCCGGTCGCGAGGTTGACGGACACCGAGAAGACACGCGACGCCATTCCGCGCAGATCCTCGACCACCGTATCGATCCCGAGACCGCCGTCGACCGAATCCGACCCGCCCGTCAGCCCGGGCGCCAGCCAGATCGTGTCGTCGTCAGCGCCGCCGTCGACGGTGTCGTCACCCTCGCCGTCGAAGATCAGGTCGTTTCCCGGCCCGCCGAAGATCAGGTCGTTGCCGATCCCCGCGAAGATCGTGTCGTTGCCGGATCCGCCGTTGAGAGTGTCGTTGCTCATGCCCGTGCCGGTGCCCATACGCCCGGTCCGGGTTCTCGCCAATCTTCGTTAAGACGGGGTTACCGCCTCCGCGATCAGCGCCTTCTGCTGGCGGAGGCAGTGGGCCAGCGCATAGCGGCGCACGACCGTTTCGCGCGCCGCATTCCGAAGGCCCTGCACCCGGTCGCGCGCCGCCAGGGCCGCGACGATCCGGTCCGCCATCGCGCCCGTGTCGAAGAAGTCGACCAGCCACCCGTTCCGGCCGTCCTCGATCACTTCCTCGACCGGTGGCGTGGCCGAACCGAGGACGAAGGCGCCGGCCGCCATAGCCTCCAGCATCGACCACGACAGAACGAAGGGATAGGTCAGGTAGAGGTGTACCGACGAAACCCGCAAGAGGTCGAGGTAGGCGTTATACGGGATGCGCCCCGTGAAGCTCACTCGTTCGGGCAGCGGGCCTGTTTCGGCCAGCATCGCGTCGCGCCACGACCCGCCGCCCCTGGGGCGCGCGCCATAGCTCACCTCGTCGCCGCCCACGATCACCACTCTCGCCTCGGGCCTGCCCTCCAGCACGCGGGGCAGCGCCCGCATGAAGCTGTGGAAGCCGCGATAGGGCTCGAGGTTGCGCGACACGTAGGTCAGGACCTCGTCCCCTCGTGTCAGCGTGGTTCCGTCCGGCAGCGTGAACGAAGCGCCGGGATCGGGCCGCACGCGGTCCACGTCGATCCCGTCGTGGATCACCCGGATCTTGCCGTGATAGGCTGCAGGGAACTGCGCCTTCTGCCATTCCGTCGGCGCATAGGCGAAGTCGGCGGCGTCGATGGCCAGAAGATGCTGCGCGTTCCGCGCCCGCGCCCGCAAAAGCGCGTCCGGCCCGGTCGCGAATTCGGGATCGAAGCCCACGTCCGACCCCGACCCGTTGTAATAGAACTCGGACAGCGAGATCAGGGGCCGGTCGGGCCAGACGTCCTTGAGAAACAGCGTCTCGCCCCAGCCCGGGTTGCCGATCATCGCGTCAGGGCTCCAGCCCTGACCCTTGAGGGTGAAGGCGACCCGCGCGACCGCCTGTCCGTTCAGTACCGCCGCCTCGGTCCCGGCGAGATAGGGATGGACCTTTGGCGTCACCGCGCGGTGCGGCTCGTACTCCAGCCGCTTCACGCCCGCCGGCGTCTGTTTGTCCTTCTGCCCGATGAACACCACCTCGTGCCCCTCGGCGGCAAGCGCGGGCGCGATGTGCCGGAACTGCCCCGGGCAATTCTGGTGGACGAAGAGGATCCTCATGCGGCGGGTGTACTCGAAAAGTGCGACACGCGAACCCCCAGAGAGAAGCCCGGGATGACGCGGGCTGCCTTGGCCAGTCCGAGGACTCGACCCCTAGCGACGGCTTTGGACCTTGTCCACCGGGCGGGCCGCTCCTCCGGCGGTCCAATCCTACGGTAGACCTTTGCAGCCGCGTCGGTTTATCCTCCCATCCCACTCGCTTCGCGTCCGACCAGACGTTGACCATCTCAGAATTTCCCCCTTTGTGCGGAGGAAGTCACAATGACGGCATTCATCATGGGGCAGATGGAAATTCACAGCCGGGACTGGATGGAAGAATACTTCGCCAGGATCCCCGAGTTGGTGACCCGGCACGTGGGCAAGTTCGTCGTGCGCGGCGGCGACCCGACACGCACGGAGGGAGACAGCCCGGCGCCTGACGCCGCCTTCATACTCGAGTTCCCTGACCGAGCACATGCTGAGGCATTCTGGAATTCGAAGGAGTTTCAGACTCTCGCCACCCTGCGGCGGTCTGGTTCGACCCTCGACTCCATTCTTGTCGACGCGCTCGATTAGGTCTCCGTCCGCCTCTGCCGCCCTGCGGCCGTTCAGGGGCAGGGCGATGCTGCGTGCTGGTGCGAAATGGCGCGCGCAACGACCGCTTCCGGAAAGCCGCACGCGACGTGGGCTGCAGGGTGAAGGGCAGGTTCGGGCCGACGACGGCGCGTGAACCGATGCTCGAGCCGGGGCCTTTACACGACTTCAACGGGCGTCGCTAAACTGCGGACTGGTGCCTTTTGCTCTTGGTTAGCGTCGCGCTTCTTCGGCCGGGAAGCACTAGATCAACGGCCAGGCCTCCCAAGGCGTCGGATGATCCGAGAGTCACAGAGCCGCCGTAGGCATCGGCCAATTCCTGCGTGATGGAAAGGCCAAGACCGGTTCCCGGCTTGGCTAGGTCGAGGCGTCCCCCCGGCTTGAGTGCCTCAAGTCGAAGTTGCGGCTCTATGCCCGGGCCATCGTCTTCAACACGTATTCTGACGTCACTTCCCTCGTCGCTGACCGAAATAACGACGCGCGACCGGCACCATTTGATCGCGTTTTCCATGACATTGCCGAGCATCTCTTCAAAATCCTGCTGCTCGACAGAGATGCAGGATGCGGTGCAAGTGCTGACCGAGAGGTCTACGCCATCTCCCTCTGGCGCGGCTTTGAAGAGCCGCTCGAGGCGCCGCAACGAGTTCGTCACGTCTGTCCGAGCGTGAGCGGTTTGGGCAGCGTTTATCGCTGTCAGCCGCGCAAGCGAGCGGACGATCTGCGCATCGATGCGATCCAGTGCATGAAGGGCATCGGAAGCGTTGGCGCTGCGCGACAGCGTGATGAGTTCATTTCTCAGCGCGGCGGACGGCGTTTTCAGGGCGTGCGCGAGGTCTGCAACCTGCCGCCGCCCGCGCGCCACGATCTCGCGGTTCTTTCGAAGCAGTTCGTTGACGTCCGCGACCAGGGGGGCGACCTCGCTGGGATACTTGTCCGGTTCGATCGCCTCGCCGGCCACCCAGCGTTCGGTGACGTCACGCTGCAACTGCCTGATCGGCTGCACCACGTTGGAGACGAGCGCCACGGCCCCGAGAATGACGAACAGACCGACGAAACCGAAGGAGAAACCCACGTTCTTGCGCATCTCCTGCCGATCGGTCTCGAACGCGGCAAGAGTTTCTGCGACCGACACGACCCACTCGGAGCCGTCCCCGAGCAGAATCTTCTGGCTCACTCCTCGCACCGGGCCATTTGGGCCCCTGCCTTGCCAGAGCGAGGGTTCGTCAGCTGTGCCGAGCGGCATCGTCAGCGTGGCGTCAAAAAGCGACCTCGAGGCAAAGAACCCGCCGGGTCCCTCGACTTGCCAATAGCGCCCCGAATAAGGCCGGCTATAGGCCGGATCGGTGAGGAAAGGTCCGATTTCATTCGGCGAGTTCGTATTCGACAATGCTGCGACGACCTGCAGGTGCCTGTCGCGGAGAGCCTCCTGGAAACGCTGGGCGGCCATGCCGTCGAAGACCGAGAACAGTGCAAATGTGCCCGTGAAGAGGACAACCAGGGCCCATACAAGCCCGCCGACGATTGCGCGCCGCTGTAGGGAGCGCATCAGTCGACTTCGATCATGTACCCGTGACCACGGGATGTGACGATCATGTCCCTGCCGAGTTTGTTGCGAAGCCGATTGACGAAGACGGCGATCGTATTGGAGTCCTTGTCTCCATCGTACTCGTAGATGTGCTCGGACAGTTCGGTGCGCGAGACGTTTCGCCCGGCCCTGTGAAAAAGGTACGACAAGACGGCAAGTTCGCCTGCCGTCAGGCTGACGGTCTCGCCGTTCACGGTGACCCTGTTGGTCCTCGTGTCCAGCGTCACGGGCCCTTTCTCGAACACCGGACTGGCAACGCCTGCGCGACGGCGAAGCATGGCTCGAACGCGTGCGGAAAGTTCTGGCAGGTGGAAGGGTTTGCTCAGGTAGTCGTCGGCCCCGGCATCAAGTCCATCCACGCGATCCGACCAACTGTTTCGCGCGGTCAGGATCAGCACCGGCGTGTCTATCTTGTCCTGTCGCCAGCTCTTCAGGACGGAGATGCCGTCTCGCTCCGGCAGTCCGATGTCCAGGATCACGACGTCGTAGGGCTCGTTGGCGCCAAGATAGAGCGCCTCTTCCCCGGTGCTGGCCGTGTCGACCGCCCGTCCCTCCTCGCAGAGGGCGCCCTTTATCTGGGCACTGAGCACCGCATCGTCTTCGGCCAGAAGAATTCTCATTGGAGTCGGCTACAGGTCAAATTTGACCAAAGAATGTCAGGCGATCCCGACCTCAGGGACGGCCCCTGTCACCGGAATTGCCGCCTCCCGAGTTACCGCCCCCCGAGTTTCCGCCTCCGGAGCTGCCGCCTCTTCCGGTTCCTCCGGAGTTGTGGGTTTCGGCAGGAGAGCCGCCGCCAATGACGCCTGCGGCCGAGTTGCTCATTCCGCCGCCAGCCTGGGTGCTCGGCAGATCTCCGTCGCTTGCAGCCGCCGCGTTCTTGCTCGCCGCCATGACCTCTTTCGCCTTCGAGGACTTGCTACTCAGAAGCCGGCCGACGCGAGCATCGATGATGACCGCCACAAGCTGCCCGTCAGGACGCTTGGCAATGATGCGGTAGTAGATCTTGTCGTCGGCGAAAGCGCGAACATCGACAAGATCGCCGTCGAGGCGGGCCTTGGTCATGGCCCATGCTTCCGAGAGTCCGATCGCAACACCCGATTGCACGCTCGCGCGCAACTCGTTCTGTCCCATCTCCCGCATTTCGGCCATCGCCGCAGAGCAGGGGACGCCAGCAAGAACGGCGACAAGGAGCATGAAGCGTTTCATTGAAGCCTTCTTACGATCTTCGAGATGAACCCAGCATGAACGCGCGTCAGGAATCAGGCAGAAAGCGTTCCATTTATGGAGTGTGGCCGAACGGACGCCACAGCGTGAACCGTTCCGCGCGCAGCCCACAGGTCCATCTAATCGGCTGTTATTGCTTTATATTTCATCGTTCATCGTGGGTTTAACTACGAAAGGTTAAGAGTTTGGTCGGCGCCGGAGGGTCTAGGTCCCAACGAAAACTCCGCCTCCGGCTGCCACCGTATCGTACGAGTTCTTTGAAGCCGTCGCTTCGTCACGAGTCGCATGTGCCACTGGAAGGGGCTGTTCCAAGGCAGTGACGTCAAAAGGAGAAGATGGATGTCCGTCACGAACTCGGCCCCTTCCAGCCACAACGTTTTCGACAGGGTAAGACGGTTCGCACGCCGCGAAGACGGCACCGCGTCGGTGGAATCCGTCCTGTGGATGCCGATCTTCATCGCGCTTTTCGGACTGATGGTCGACACGTCCCTGATCTTTTTCGGCCAATCGAAGGTTCTGCGCGTGATCCAGGATGGAAACCGCAACCTGTCGATCGGCCGGCTTGACGGCGAGGCCGGAGCCGAGGCCTACATCGAGAACACGCTGGCCGCGCTCAACGTCACTGCCGATGTCACGTCGACTGTAACCGCCGGGGTCGTTCACACCCGAGTTCAGTACGACGCCGCGCAACTCCAGGCGCTCGGTTTCTTCTCCAGCCTTCTGAATCTCAAGGTGACCGTGAGCGCGGACCACATGCTCGAGAACTGGGAGGCGTGAGCGATGGTTGTCCGTTCCAAGATCACCGAGTTTGGCCGCCGCACCGACGGCGCAATGACCTCCTTCGGGGTCCTGCTGGCCATTACGATCATCATCGTTGGAGGCCTGGCGATCGATGTTTCCAATGTCGTCATGGCTCGAACGCACCTGCAGGTAGCTGCCGACTCCGCGGCTCACGCAGCCCTTGTCGTCCGTGAGACAACCGTCGACGAGGGCGTTGCGAAAGGCGTGGCCATCGATATCGCGAACGGCAGCCTTCCGCCCTCCTACTTTGGGTCGACGATCACGGAAGCCGACATCCAGTTCGGCACCTGGGACGCAGCATCGCAGGTCTTCACGCCCTCACCTGGGGCTGATGACGCCGTACTGGTCAACACGCAGCGGCTGGCGGCCCGACAGAACTCGGTCGGCACCTACTTCCTGCGGTTTATCGGCATGAACCACATGGATGTTGTCAGCCAGTCCGTCTTCGAGACCTACATCCCGACATGCTTCCGCGAAGGCTTCGTCGCAGAAGGGCCGGTCGACGTCACCAGCAGCAATCTCTACACCTCGGGGTTCTGCATACACTCGAACTCGTTCGTCGAATTGAACTGCGACAACGAGTACCAGGACGACGTTATCGTCTCGATGCCTGACAAGCGCGACCTCGTCCTCCCTTCGGAGGGATTCGACTGCAATGTGGGGCTGGAGCCTGCATTGCGGGACGGATCCTACGAGCTTCGGATCCTGCAGCGCGTCGCGGAGATAATAGCAGGCGTCCAGGACAAGACCTCGCCGCACTACCGAAGCTACATCACCTCCGATACCCCCGTGTTCATGGATCGAAACCAGAAGATCGATACACAATGGGTTGAAGGGCGTATCCACGTCCTGGACTGCGCGAATTCAACGCAGAAGGCGATGGCGGCGGCAGGCTCTACCATGCGCAGGGGTATCCTCGTGACCGATTGCCAGCTCAACTTCCCCGAGAATGTCGCCTTCGAGGATGCTGTGATCGCCAGTGAGAACCCGACAGCGGGATACGCCATCTCTGCGGCCGAGGGGTTCCGCCTCGGCAAAGTCGACAATTGCGCGGACGGAGGGGATGCGCAGATCGTGACCCGAGGTGGAGTCAAGTTTGCAATGGGCGTCGAGTTCCACAATGGCCAGGTCATTGCGGCGAAGGACATCGCCTTCACCTCGAATGCCGGCACGATCCGCGGCGTCTCTCTTGTCTCAGGAGGCACGATTCACGGCACCACGGAGTCGACGATTGGCTTCTGTGGAGGCGCCGGCATGGAGAACAACTTCTACGCCTGGTACTTCCGTCTGGCGGCATGATCCCGGATATCGATTGCGTGAACGGCGGACTCAAGGTCATCACAGAGCCGACGATGGGCCTCGGAATTCGGAACTTCGGGCGCTACTTCGACAGGTGTCGGCTCAAGCCCATCGCCGCCATGCGGGCGGTCTCGGGTCTTACGAGAGTGGAAGCGGAGGGCTGGGACAAGCGCGGAGGCTTCCCAGCGCCTCTGCCTCGCTACAACGGGTCTGGTGTCGACATGACCGTCAGACCGAGTCCAGCTCCACGGGGACATAGCTGTAGGCGCCGTCCTTGTAGACGCGGAGGAGCAGGGGACGGTCCTCTTCCGCGGCCGTCGCCGCAGCCTCTCGGAGTTGTTCGACACTCGTGACCGCTGTCCGGTCCGCCGACACGATGACGTCGCCGTCGGCGATGTCCGCCTCCGCGGCCGGACTACCTTGCTCGACGCGCGAGACGATCAGGCCCTCGATATCCGCCGGGAGACCCTGCTAGTCCCTCATTCCGGGAGAGAGGCTTGCGACCGCGATGCCAAGCCGTGGCCGCGCCGCCTCGGCCTGATCCGCATCACCGCCGACCTCGTCGCGCGAGGGGCGATTGCCGATAGTCACGGCGATCTGCCGGGTCTCTTCCGCGCCCGTCCGAAGAGTGAGCGTCACCTGCTCCCCCTCTCCGTGCCCCGAGATCGCCGAGGCGAGATCACGTGCCCCATCGATCCGGGTGTCATCTACAGCGGTAATGATCGAACCGGGCTCGATGCCCTCCCTGGCGGCGGGGCTTCCGGGTTCGACCGCGGCCACGAGCGCTCCTTTCGCGTCAGGATAGCCAAGAGAGCGCGCGATCTGCGGTGTGACGTCCTGGATCTGCACACCGACCCAGCCTCCCGCGGATGGCGCCTTTTCCGTCGCCTCTACACCCGCCTGCTTCTGCGGCTGGCTCTGCTCGGCGGTCGTGCCGGTGGCGTCTGCCGACCCGCTGCTGCTCTGCGTTCCGCTAAGCTGCTCTTGCCCTGACCCGCTCCGCGTCTCCGAGACCGGTTGTCCGCCCGGGCCGTAGAGGACGATCTCCGCACCTTGGCGGAGCCTGTTTCGGATCTCCTGAGCCGCTTGCTGACGCAGGTGTTGTTCGATCTGAGGGCGCAGTTGTTCCAGCGGTGGCACGGCCGCTCCGCCTCGCGGCTGAATGGTCTCATACGTGCGCTGGACCGCCTCCTCGGTGACAGCTCCCCTTGTCTCCCGGTCGAGCCAGACCTGCACCATCGCATCCTCCTCGACAGTCTGCGCGGAGTTCTCGACAAGGGCGACAACTTCGGGATCGTCGGCGAGGTTCTGGCTGCGGGCTTCCTCGAGGATCAGTTCCCGGAGGATCAGCTGTTCCAGCGCAAGCGGCACCAGCATCTGCGGCGGCTGCGATTGCAACTGCGGCGGTAGCATCCCGATGATCGTCCTCAGGTCGGAACCGCGGATCTCGGCATCGCCGACGGTGGCCACGAGGTCATCCTGCTGCACTCCGCCTGACTCCGACCGAAAAGGCTGTTGAGCGTTGGGCGACGGCGTCGCGGATTGATCCGTTTGGCCGGCCTGCTGCGCCAGGACGCTTCCACTCGCGAAGGGAAGGCTCAGGAGCGCGACGACGGCCGCGCTGCACATGTTCGGGTTCAGCATCTTCATCTCGATCTCCTTTGTCCGATTGCAGTATTTCAACAGGGCAACCTGCCGGACGTTCCGGACTTTCGGGCCGTCAGCCTCACGTCTCCGCTACCGGTCGAAGCGTGCCTGAGGGTCCATTCCGCCGGTGGCGGATGAAGGGCTTGGTGCGCGGTCGTCTGCGGCCTCTCTTAACAAGGTCGTGAGCAATAATCGGGAAACACCTGCTGCGTTCCCCTGTTGAAGGGTCACTGGCGGCACAGGCCGCCGCAGACCAAAAGGAGAGACTTTATGAATATGGAACTGAAGAAACTCGCCGGTATCGGAGCCATTCTCGCCGCGTTTGCAGCGACGCCCGTGATGGCACAGGAAGACTTCGGCGGCTGGGACGCCGACGGCGACGGCGCGGTAAATCAGGAAGAGTTTACCGAGGGCTGGGGCAACACGTTCGGCGATGAAAGCCCTTACGAAGCCTGGGACGAAGACGGCGACGGCATGCTGACCGAGGATGAGTTTCATACCGGCATCTACAGCTCCTACGACGCTGACGACAGCGGCGTGATCGAAGAGCCGGAATTCGGTGACGCCGGCGACGACATCGGCGACGGCGGCTTCTGGGACGTCTGACTATCCCCCGGGCGGCACAGGCGGGCGCGTGCCTGACTGTTTTCGCTCCAGCCACCACGAGTGGCCGGGCGCCGACGCCGTCGGCGCCCGGACCCGTTGAGCACCTCGAGGCGAACCTGGTTTCGATAGCGCGCGCGATGGGCCGCAAGAGCTGTTCTCGGTTCCTCGGAGGCCCCGCGAGCGTTATCCCTCATCCCCGAATTTATGGCGATCCCGGAAGGACTCGAACCCTCAACCTGCTGATTAGAAGTCAGCTGCTCTATCCTGTTGAGCTACGGGACCGCTCGGGAACTTATGGTCGCGGGCCGGTCGGCTTGGCAAGACGGTTGCGTCGCGCTATGTGGTGAACAGCGTTCAAGAGGAGGCCCGATGGCCCGAGACACCACCCAGCGCCGCGCCGAGCTTCGCGACCGCCTGATCGACATCGCCGAGGACGAAATCCGCGCGAACGGCCTCGCCTCGCTCCGTGCTCGCGCGCTGGCCGACAAGGCGGGCTGCGCGGTCGGCGCCATTTACAACGTCTTCGACGACCTCACCGGGCTTGTCCTCGCCGTCAACGGGCGCACGTTCGGCCGCATGGGGGCCGAGGTGTCCGACGCCGTGCGGCAGGGTCCATCCGATCCCGTGGGCACCATGGTCGTGATGGCGAAAGGCTATCTGCGCTTCGCCCTGCGCAATCCGCGCCTCTGGCGCGCCCTCTTCGACGTTCAGATGACCGCCGACAGCGACGTGCCGCGCTGGTACCTCGAAGAACTCCAGCGCCTCTTCGCGCTGATCGCCGCGCCCCTCCGCATCCTGCACCCCGAGACTCCTGCCGACCGCATCGACCTGATGACCCGCGCGCTTTTCTCGTCCGTTCACGGCATGGTTCTCCTCGGAACCGAGCACCGCATCTCGGCCGTCCCGGAGGACCGCATCGACGAGATGATCGAATTCCTCATCCCCCGCGTCGCGCGGCCGTAGCTAAAAAAAAAGGCCCCGCACCTGCGGAGCCGGTCAGGAAAGAAGGCGGTCGGGTCAGGCCATTGCGGCCGTCATGTCCTCGACCTTGGCATCGCTGGCGTTCTTCGCCACCGAAGCGATGCCGTTGTCGCGCGCGCTGGCGCTCTCATAGGTCTCGGACGAGCCGATGACCTGGCCGTTCGTGGCGCGAAGGTTGAACGAGAACTTGCCGTTCTTCGTCTCCTTGCGCTCGAACCGCGCGTCGATCTGCGAGTTCTTGCGGACGGACTCGACGCCGTTCATGCAGCTCGACTTCCGCTTGTAGCCCTCGCTGGCGAGGATGATCTGCCCGTTGCCGGCCTTCAGCCGGAAACGCGTCTCGCCCTTCTTGTCCTTGTAGACTTCAAACTTTCCCGCCATGTGTCCCTCTTTCTGCTGAATAGGCTATGGGTGCCCAGACGAAAGCAGGGGAGCCGTCGCAAAACAATTCTTTTTTGCGAGAAGGGGGCGGAATGAGCGGGTTCAGTGCGTCCAGCCGTTGCGCCGGTCGGTCGCGAAGTTCTCGCCATACCCGCGCGGACGGACGTTCGGCCGGCGCGGCTTGGGCTCGATCACCACGGCGTCGATCCCATGATCCTTGGCATAGTCCAGCGCCGCTTCCTTCGTCGGAAACGTCATCCGCACCTGCGCGCTGGTGTCGTCTGACGAGGTCCAGCCCATCAGCGGGTCGATGTCGCGTCCGGTCTCGTTGACGAATTCCAGAATCCACATCCGCGTCTTGGCGATGCCGGAGGACATGGCGGACCTGGCCGGGCGATAGATGCGAGCAGTCATGGCGTTGATCCCTTGGTTGGCGAAGCTATCGGAGAAAACGGCGCCGGGATCAAGCACGGGATGAAAGTGCCGGCCGGACGTCGAGGAGCGAGGGGTGGGTGGGTCGCGACGTCCGGCCGGCGGGCCGATCTGCTGCTAGCACGTCCGTTGTTGCACGCCTGACGCGGTCGATCAACACCTAATTCATCTTAAGGTTGTTTCGCGTGCAGACCGCCCAAAACGCACCCGCCTGGCGGTCATACCCTTCATGCCCCCGGCGCATCGCTCACACGCCAATCACGGCTCCTGACACACCCTGTCAGGGGAACAGCTTGAACCGGGACGGAAAGAGAACAAATGTAGGGCTCAGCAAACCCCCGAGTCTTGAACATCATGCACAACAACTCGCCCGAGCAGATGCCGGTCCTGAACCACGTCTCGCCCGATGTCCGCTCGCGCGAAAAGCTCGAGGGCGGACGCCGCTTCGTCATGCGCACCGACTTCCTGCCGGCCGGCGACCAGCCGACTGCCATCGCCGAGCTGTCCGCGGGCGTGAAGGCGGGCGAGCAGAACCAGGTTCTCCTCGGCGCCACGGGCACCGGCAAGACCTACACCATGGCCAAGGTCATCGAAGAGACGCAGCGCCCGGCCATCATCCTCGCCCCCAACAAGACGCTCGCGGCCCAGCTCTACGGCGAGTTCAAGGGCTTCTTCCCGGACAACGCGGTCGAGTACTTCGTCAGCTACTACGACTACTACCAGCCCGAGGCCTACGTCGCGCGCTCGGACACCTACATCGAGAAGGAATCCCAGATCAACGAGCAGATCGACCGGATGCGCCACTCGGCCACCCGGGCGCTTCTGGAACGCGACGACGTCATCATCGTCGCCTCCGTCTCGTGCATCTACGGCATCGGCTCGGTGGAGACCTATGGCGCCATGACGCTCGACCTGCACAAGGGCCGCAATTACGACCCCCGCAAGGTCATCGCCGACCTCGTCGCCCAGCAGTACCGCCGCAACGACCAGTCCTTCCACCGCGGCACCTTCCGCGTCCGCGGCGACGTGATCGAGCTCTGGCCCGCCCACCTCGAGGACAGCGCCTGGCGCCTGTCCTTCTTCGGCGACGAGCTGGAAAGCATCGTCGAGTTCGACCCTCTCACCGGCGCGAAAACGGGAGAATTCGACCGCGTCCGCGTCTACGCCAACTCGCACTACGTCACGCCGCGCCCGACGCTCCAGCAGGCGATCCGCGGCATCAAGGCCGAGCTCAAGACCCGCCTCGCGCAGTTCGTCGACGAGGGCAAGCTGCTCGAGGCGCAGCGGCTGGAACAGCGCACCAACTTCGACCTCGAGATGATGGAGGCCACCGGCTCCTGCAACGGGATCGAGAACTACTCCCGCTACCTCACCGGCCGCGCACCGGGCGAGCCTCCCCCCACGCTCTTCGAATTCATTCCTGACACCGCCATCGTCTTCGCCGACGAAAGCCACGTCAGCGTCCCCCAGATCGGCGGCATGTACCGGGGCGACTTCCGCCGCAAGGCCACGCTGTCCGAGCACGGCTTCCGCCTGCCCTCCTGCACCGACAACCGTCCGCTGAAGTTCGAGGAATGGGACGCCATGCGCCCCCAGTCCGTCTTCGTCTCCGCCACCCCCCAGGCCTGGGAACTGGAGCAGACCGGCGGCGTCTTCACCGAACAGGTCATCCGCCCCACCGGCCTCGTCGACCCCGAGGTCGAGATCCGGCCCGTCTCCATGCAGGTCGACGACCTCCTCGACGAGATCCGCAAGGTCACCCTCCGCGGCTTCCGCACCCTCGTCACCACGCTCACGAAACGCATGGCCGAAGATCTGACCGAGTACCTGCACGAGCAGGGTATCAAGGTCCGCTACATGCACTCGGACATCGACACCCTCGAACGCATCGAGATCCTCCGCGACCTTCGCCTCGGTGCCTTCGACGTGCTCATCGGCATCAACCTCCTGCGCGAAGGCCTCGACATCCCCGAATGCGGGCTGGTGGCGATCCTCGACGCCGACAAGGAAGGCTTCCTCCGCTCCGAGACCTCTCTCGTCCAGACCATCGGCCGCGCCGCGCGCAACGCCGAGGGCCGCGTCATCCTCTACGCCGACCGCATGACCGGCTCGATGGAACGCGCGCTGGCCGAAACCAACCGCCGGCGCGAGAAGCAGCACGCCTACAACGTCGAGCACGGCATCACCCCCTCCACGGTCAAGAAGAACGTCGAGGACGTCCTCGCCGGTCTCTACAAGGGCGACACCGACATGAGCCGCGTGACGGCCAAGGTCGGCAAGACCGTCGTCGGCTCCAACCTCCGCGCCCACCTCGACGGCCTCCGCGACGCCATGCGCAAGGCGGCCGAGAACCTCGAGTTCGAGGAAGCCGCGCGCCTGCGCGACGAGGTCAGGCGCCTCGAGACGGTGGACCTCGTGGTGTCTGACGATCCCCTCGCGCGCCAGTCGGCGGTCGAGGAGGCCGTCGAGAGCGCGCAGAAGGCGAGCGGGCGCAGCAAGGCCGGGAGGGCCGGACAGAGGGGCGGGAACGTGAAGCGGAGGGGGAGGTAGGTTAGTCATGGGAAGAGGCAGCGTTCAGGAAAGACACGTTGACTTCTCACTAGGCCTTGCGATCGCAAGACGATATTACGACGCGGCTGCAGACTTTCTCCCGACCGACCCCCAAGAGTTGGAAATTAGCTTCGCGGCAGTAAGCGATAGGATCGCATTTGCTGCAAGCAATTTGATATTCAGCACAGAACTGTACATAAGAAATGCAGCCATTGATCGAAAAAACGCTCCAAGCCATCACAATGTTTGGAGTCATTATCGAAGAATAGCGCCCGATAACAGAAGTTTATTGCAGGAGCGGTTCAACGACAGGATCGGGCGCAGAACGCATCCAGTTTCTTTATCAGTTGTAGTAAGCCATAGTAAAAAACTGCGAGACGAGCAGGTGAAGGAACTTGCGTCCACAGATCCAAGCAGATCGAAAGGTGAATTTCTTAATCTTGAACGAATACTAAAAGATACCGGTGAGAGCTATAGTGTCTGGCGCTATCTCTACCAGAGCATTGCGGCCCAGAAGGATCACAAGATTGTTCGTTTACACTATGTTCATTTGTTTTGCCTTTGTGAGTGCCTAGACGAGATCTTAGCGAAAACCTACGGTCATGCTACTAAAGATTTCGTTCTTTCTCATCATCCGATTAAGCGGGCTTAGCTTGCATCGCCATCACTGATTGCGCACCAGTACTATGGCAGGACTCATCTCGCCACTCGCCTAAGCAAACTTCCCCATCCTTCCGGCGAGCAATCCGTCCACCGACACGTCCTCGTCCAGCGCCGCCCAGTGCAACCCGAACGGCGTGATCTCCACCGCTGCTCGCTCCGCTGCGCTCGCACCGGCCAACCGCGGGAACCATGCAAGCGGCACGCCCAGCACGCGCCCGTCAGCCAGCGCGACCCACATCGCGCCCTCATCGAACCAGACCCTTTCGGCCAAAACCCTCACCGCTCCCACTCCAGCCCCACCTCGTCCCGGCTGATGAACCCCCGCACCAGGAACCCCTCCTCCTGAACGCGCGGAAACCGCTCCACCCAATCCCGGTACTTGTCGTTCGTGACAACGCGCGCGCCCAGCTTCTCGGCCCGTTCAAGCAGCAGCGGATCCGCCGGCGTCCCCTTCTCGGCGACGAACACATGCTCGCGCGACAGTCCCAGGCGCTCGGCCAATGGCCCCGGCCCCATCCACTTCGTGCCGATCAGGTAGCCGACGTTGGCGTCGAACCAGACCAGCGGGTCATAGCCCTCGGCTTTCAGGATCGACAGGACGTGGCCCACACTGGCGAGGTCGGGCGTGTCGCGATCCCAGTAGAGGACGTTCGAGCCGTCGACGACGATCCAGTTGCCTTTCGGCGTCCGCTCGGGCCGCTTGCGGAAGACAAGGATGAGAAGCGCCGCAACAGCGGCAAGGACGGCGATTTCAACCATAAGGCGCAGCCTAACCGAGGACGTTTCCCGATCAAGTGCCGCCTTGCGTCTACTTCATGATCGCCCGGCCGATGATCAGCACGATCACCGCGCCCGCCAAGGCCACCAGGGCCAGCACCAGGATCCCGCCTGCCGCGATGGCCGTGACGCCCAGGGCCGCCAGAATGAACGGAAGCAGCAAGGCCCCCACGATCCCCAGCAGGATATAGCCCGCCGTATTTTTTCCCGCGACCCGACCGGCGATCGCTCCCGCAAGCGCGCCGATGATGGCGAGGATCACCAACGCGGTCACCCCCAGCCCTTGTAGCAGTCCTTCCATCTCGAATACCTCTCCATCGTCCCCGACTCGACCAACATGGGGCGCGACGGATAGTTTCCCACCTCATGATGCATCTTTCCGCCAGCGGCAGCCACCTCTATCCCGGCGCGACCGGCACCGTCTCGGGAGACGGCCCCGACGTCGTCGTCGACTTCGCCGACCTGTCGCGCACGACGGGTTCGCTCACAGGCGACCGTCTCGTCACGCTGCCCTACGAGACGTCGGCAGGGACGCGTATTCCGACCAAGTCGTGGCGTGTGGACGTCAAGGATGGCCGCTTCCGCATCCTCGCCCGCCACCCCTCCGGCACCGACGCGATACCGACGTGATACCGACGCGATACCGAAACAGTCTTGTGACGCCACTTCCGGCGAATCCGTGCTAGGCTTCTCCCGTAAGCTGGGGGGCTTTGTATGTTAAAGATTGCTTCTGGCGCGCTGTGCGCCATCCTGACCGTAACCGGCGCGAGCGCTCAGGAAACGGTTCCTTGGGCATCCTCGAATGTCGGCGGCTGGAACGTCGCGGTGGACCGTACCATCGGCGATAGCTGCTTCATCCTCGCCGCCTTCGAGAATGACTTCGTCGTCCGTTTCCAGTTCAACAACCGGGCGCAGAACGTCCAGTTCATCATCGGCAACCTGAAGTGGGGGTCGGTCGAGGACGGCGAAGCCTACGACATGGAGGTCGCCTTCGGCGCCGAAGAGCCCTGGTCCGGCGACGGCATGGGCTATCTCTGGAACGACATCCTGCCCAGCCTGGTCCTATCCGTCCCGGTCGAGGGAGAACGCGCCTCGGCCTTCCTGCACGAGTTCGCGCAGATGAACGGCGTCAAGGTCCGCCATGACGGGGTAGAGGTCGCGAACCTCGCCTTCCAGAACAACTCCCAGGCCGTGGCCGAGATGCTGGCCTGCCAGGAGATGATGATGGCGAATGCCGGATCTCTCGACCCCTTCGAGGGCTCCGAGGTCCCGGCCGAGCCGCTCTAGTCCCCGGATTCCGCTGGACAAACGGTGCGGCAGCGGACACCTCTTCGTCATGCGCGAAGGGTTTCCGCCTGTCCGACCGGGGATGTGCATCGGTCTTCTCGGCGGGTCGTTCGACCCTGCCCACGCAGGGCATGCTCTCATCACGCGCGAGGCGCTGAAGCGGTTCGGGCTGGACGAAGTCTGGTGGCTCGTCTCGCCCGGCAACCCGCTCAAGACCGAAGGCCCGGCCCCGATGGCCGACCGCATCCGGCGCGCCCGCGAGGTGATGTCCCACCCCCGCGTCCGCATCACCGATCTCGAGGCGCGCTTCGGCACCCGCTACACCCATGCCACGCTGCGCGCCTTGACCCAAGCTTACCCCGGCGTGCGCTTCGTTTGGCTGATGGGCGCCGACAACCTCGCCGACTTCCACAAGTGGGAGAACTGGCGAGACATCCTCGCCCTCGTCCCCCTGGGCGTCATCGCCCGCCCCGGACAGCGAATCTCGGCCCGCATGTCGCGGGCGGCGCGCATCTTTTCGTCGCACCGACTCAGACCCCGCGACGCCATGCGCCTCTGCGCCGCAACGCCGCCCGCCTGGGTCTTTCTCAACGTACCCATGAGCGACCAGTCCTCGACCCGAATCCGAGCCGAAGGCCACTGGTCAAGGCGCTGAGTCGCTCCGGTCACAATTCCGCTGGTCCTGCCGTCTCCCGCTTGTGCCTCGCCACGGGCGGCCTACAAGGTTTCGCATGAGCAGTAACGTCACGCGCCGCCTCCTTCTGGCCGGCCTTCTGTCCGGTGCGGCCAGCGCCGCTCTGGCTGAAGCGCCCCTCGCCACTCAAAGGCCGCTTCCGCGCGGCATGGCCCCGGTTCCCCCGCCCCGCATCCCGCAGAGCGAGGCTCTGGTGCAGAAGGCGAACCTTGGCGGAAAGGTCGCCTTTGCCGTCGCCGACGCGGGCACGGGCGAAATCCTCGAGGCGCGCCTCGGCGGCGAGCCGATGCCGCCCGCCTCCACGCTCAAGGTGCTGACGGCGCTTTACGGCCTCGACCGACTGGGGTCGGCCTACCGCTTCAAGACGCAGGTGATCGCCACCGGACCCATCGTCGATGGCCGGCTCGACGGCGACCTCGTCCTGGTCGGCGGGGGAGATCCCACGCTCGACACCGATCGCCTCGCCGACCTGGCCAAGGCGATGCGGGAATCCGGGCTGCACGAGGTGAAAGGCCGTTACCTTCTGTGGCCGGGCGCCTTGCCGACGGCAGACCGCATTGACGACGAACAGCCCGAGATCGTGAGCTACAACCCGTCATTCGGCGGCCTGAATCTCAATTACAACCGCGTTCACTTCCAGTGGCAAAGGCAGCAGGACGACTACCTCGTGACCATGCACGCACGTGCCCGGAACTTCAGTCCGGCGACGGACGTGGCGACCATGACCATCATCGATCGCAAGGCGCCCGTCTTCGACTACCGGGCCGGCTCGCGTCGGGATTACTGGTCGGTCGCGCGCGGCGCACTCGGCCAGGATGGCGCGCGTTGGCTGCCGGTACGCTTTCCCGAATGGTACGCGGGCGACGTCTTCCGCACGCTCGCCCGCTCGAACGGCATCCTCCTCGGCAACGCCGAGGTGATCGATGCACCGCCGGAAGGCACGGTCGTGGCCACCATCGAAAGCGACCCGCTCGAGCCCGTCCTGTCCGACATGCTGACGTATTCCACGAACCTGACGGCCGAGGTCGTGGGCCTTGCCGCAAGCCAGGCCGGGGGCGCATCGCCCCAGACCCTCGCCCAGTCCGCCGCCGCCATGCAGTCCTGGGCGTTGATAAACTTCGGCGTAAAGGGCGCGATGCTGGGTGATCACTCGGGCCTCGGCTATGACACGGTCCTTCCGGCCCAGGGCATGGTTCGCGTCCTGGCCGCAAATCCGCGTCTCGCCCCCCTGCTCAAGACCGTAAACCTGTCTCTGGACAAGGCTCGACCCGCTCCGCCGGGTGTGATCGTCCATGCCAAGACCGGGACGCTGAACTTCGTCAGCGCCCTCGCCGGCTACATTCTCGTCGCCGGAGGCCGCACCCTCGTCTTCTCGATCATGACCGCGGACAACGCGCGGCGCGACGCGGTGCCGCGGGAAGAGCGGGAAAGACCGCAGGGGTCGAAAGGGTGGGCAACGCGCTCGCGGCAGCTTCAGAAAGAGCTGATACGCGACTGGGTCAGGCTCTACGCCTGAGCTCAAACGGAAAGGGGCGGCCCCCGAAGGACCGCCCCGTACTCGATAAACCATCAACTCTTGAACTGTTACACCGTCGCGGACGAGCCGCGCGGACCTGCGATGAGCCAGATGATGAAGCCCACGACGGGCAGGATCAGGATCAGTGCGGTCCAGAGTATTTTGGCAAGGACCGAGGCCCCGCTCGTCAGAACTTTGTAGATCGCGTAAATATCCGCGATCAGGACGATAATTCCGAGAAGTCCATATTCCATGGCGGTGTCTCCTTTCGACAATGAAACATCCCGCCCGCCGATGAGTTCCCGAAAAATCTATGGAACGGCTCGGCCCGAGCCGTGTTGTTCCGCGGATTGAAAAGGAGACACCAATGAAACTCGGATATGTTCTGGGTGCTATCGCCATCGCTCTTCTCGTGGCGTTCGGAATCTACTTCGTGGACGTCGATCAGACGCAAGAAGGTGCGATGCCTGACGTAGATGTAAGCGTCGAAGGCGGTCAGCTGCCCGAGACCGAGACCGAAGTCGGTGACATTAACGTCGGCACCGAAGAGGTCGACGTCGAGGTCCCGACCGTCGATGTCCAGTCGCCTGAAGAAGAAGCGACCGAGGAAGGCGCAACCAACTGACACCTCCCTCACCCGGTACGACAGGAAGACGGCCATCAGGGCCGTCTTTTCTGTTCAGGGGCGGGACTAGAGCTTCCGGTGACGCGCCCTCGCTCCTGCCTCGATTGCGGCGGCAAGCAAACGGTCGAGGTTCAGCTCATACCGCATTTCCTCGAGAAACCGCAGCTCTCCCTCGCGCGCGGCGCCGTCCGCGGCCGCGACATCGCACGCCATCGCGTAAGCCGTGTCGAAGAGCCGTTCGGGAAGCGTCCGCCGCACCGTCGCCCACAGGTCGTCAAGCCCGTCTTCGTCGGCAAGGATGCCGAAAAGACGGTTCGACACCTCGCGGATGCGGTCCATGTCATACCCGCTGAAGACCGGCAGGTGGTTCACCATCCGCTCGATCGAAATCAGCTCCGACGTCCGGATCGTCTCGTCCGACGCGGAAACCGAGATCATGAGAGCGATGAGGGTGTCCTCGGGTGTGAAATCGGTCAGGGGCACAGGCTGTTCCTTTGATGCGTTGGCCCAGAATTTATTGACCTCGCGCATGGGTCGCAATAGGACACGCGGGCTTCGACCCAGGGATCCCCAACATGACCGACATGCGTGACGCCGCGATGACCTCGAAGGCCTGGCCTTTCGAAGAGGCGCGGCGGCTGCTGAAACGCTACGAATCCGGCGCCCCCGCTAAGGGATATGTGCTCTTCGAAACGGGCTACGGACCTTCGGGTCTGCCGCACATCGGGACCTTCGGCGAAGTGCTGCGCACCACGATGATCCGCCGCGCCTTCGAGACGATCAGCGACATCCCGACGCGAATGATCTGCTTCTCCGACGACATGGACGGAATGCGCAAGATCCCCGGCAACGTCCCGAACCAGGAGATGCTGCGCGAACATCTCCAGAAGCCCCTCACCAGCGTGCCCGATCCGTTCGGCGAGTTCGAAAGCTTCGGCCACCACAACAACGCGATGCTGCGCCGTTTTCTCGATACCTTCGGGTTCGAGTACGAGTTCTACTCCGCGACGGACTTCTACAAGTCAGGCCAGTTCGACGAGACGTTGCTGAGGGCGGTCGAACGCTACGACGACCTGATGGCGGTGATGCTGAAATCGCTGCGGGACGAGCGGCAGCAGACGTATTCTATCTTCCTTCCGCTCCACCCCGAGACCGGCCGCGTCATGTACGTTCCCCTGAAGGAGATCAGCGCCCGCGACGGCACCATCACCTTTGACGACGACAGCGGCCGGGAATGGACTGTTCCGGTCACGGGCGGCAACGTGAAGCTTCAGTGGAAGCCTGACTTCGGCGCCCGGTGGGCCGCGCTCGACGTCGACTTCGAGATGTACGGCAAGGACCATTCGACCAACACGCCCATCTACGACTCGATCTGCGAGATCCTGGGCGGCCGCGCCCCGGAACACTTCACCTACGAGCTTTTCCTCGACGACAAGGGGCAGAAGATTTCCAAATCCTCGGGCAACGGCATCTCGATCGACGAGTGGCTGACCTACGCCTCGTCCGAAAGCCTGTCGTATTTCATGTTCCAGAAACCGAAGACGGCGAAACGTTTGTTCTTCGATGTCATTCCGAAGGCCGTGGACGAATACCACCAGCAGCTTCGCGCCTATCCCGAGCAGGACGCGGCGGGCAAGCTGGCAAACCCCGTCCACCATATCCACAACGGCAAGGTTCCGGCCTCGAACATGGTCGTGCCCTTTGCCATGCTTCTGAACCTCGCCAGCGTTTCGGGCGCCGAGGACAAGGGGACGCTCTGGGGCTTCATCCGCCGATACGCGCCGGATGCCTCGGCCGCGACGCATCCCGATCTCGACGCCGCCGTGGGTCACGCGGTGCGCTATTTCAACGACTTCGTGAAGCCCGAGCGCAGTTTCCGCGCCCCCGACGCCCGCGAGCGTGCGGCGCTGGAGGATCTGAAGGCGAAGCTGCAGGAGTGGACCGGCGGGACCGATCCCGAGGAGCTTCAGACCATGGTCTTCGCGGTGGGCAAGGATCACGGGTTCGAACCTCTGCGCGACTGGTTCAAGGCGCTTTACGAGGTTCTTCTGGGCGCCAGCCAGGGACCGCGCTTCGGCGGGTTCATCGCGCTCTATGGCATCGACGAGACCGTGGCGCTGATCGACAGGGGGCTTGCAGGCGAGCTGGGCTGAGGCGGTCCCGGTCCAGGGACGCGGAATTGATCCCCCGCTTGTGAACTTTCCCGGACCTCCGGTCGTATATCCTGTCGAACAGACAGGAGACGGACATGACCAACCTCCTTCGCATCGCGTTTCTGCTTCTCGTCGTCGCGGGTCCTCTCCGCGCGGACACGACCCTTCCCGAAGACCCCGAGATCCGCGGCGTCATCGGGTCCCAGATGGACGCCTTCCTCGCCGAGGATCCTACGACCGCCTTCAGCTTTGCCTCGCCCATGATCCAGGGCCGCTTCGGCACCGCGGAGACGTTCGGCGACATGGTCCGCAACGGCTATCCCATGGTCTGGGCACCCGACGAGACGCGGTTTCTCGAACTGCGCGAGATCGACGGCAAGACCTGGCAGAAAGTCATGGTCCGCGACGGCGCGGGTGCCTTCCACGTCCTCGACTACGAAATGATCCAGACCGACGACGGCTGGAAGATCAACGGGGTCCAGCTTTTGCGCCCGCCGGGTGTCGGGGCCTGAAAAGCGGGACCGCACCGAACGCCCTGTTGTGCGACGCTTAACGAGCCATTCCTAGCTTCCCGTCCCAAACGCGCATCGCGATAAAGGGTCAATGGAATGAACAAGGTCATCACCGACGGGCTGGTTCTGATGCCGCCCTCCTTCTCAGCCGGTCTGGCTGTCTGGTCCGCGGGCGACGGCACGCCGGGCTCCACCACATATGATGGCGTCGGAACCGCCGCCGTCGTACCCGGCGACGCCGACTTCGGCGCCTGCCTCGAGGTTCTCAAGACCGACAGCGTCCAGAAGCTGCGCTGGATGGGCGAAACTCCCATCCTTCCCGGATGCTACCTGCGCGTGACAGCAAGGATGAAGGCGATCTCCGGCCCGATCCCGTCGATCCGCATCGCGGGCTGGGCCTCGGACGGCTCGGACGTCCACGTCGCGGGACTGGTCGAGACCGGCTCCAGCGCCATCCCGTCCACCTATGGTGAGGTGGCAGAGGTCTCGGCCATCATCGGGTCCGGCCCGCGCATCGGCGTCGACATGGTCTGGGGCGCGCCCGTCGTCTACGGCCACATCGGGATCGACCTTACAGGCCCCACGGGTGGAGTGGTGCGCATCGACGATATCCGCATCGAAGACGCGACCGACGTCTTCCACCGCACCATGATGGACTGGGTCGACGTCCGCGACTACGGCGCGGCGGGCGACGGCGTGACCGACTGCACCGCCGCCTTCCTCGCCGCCAATGCCGCAGCCCTGGGACGCGGCATCCTGATCCCCGAGGGCATCTACGCCCTGTCAGACGACATCACCCTCGAATACGCCGCCCGCTTTACCGGCACCGTCACCCTTCCCTCCCACAAGGCGCTGATCCTGCGCCGCAACTTCGACCTTCCGAGCTACGCCGCGGCCTTCGGCGACGAAGAGACGGGCTTCAGACGAGGGTTCCAGGCGCTCCTGTCTTTCGCCGACCACGAAAGCTTCGACCTGGGCGGCCGCCGGATCGAGGTCACGGGCCCGATCGACATGGCCGCCGCTGCCGGACAGGACACCTTCGAGATCCGCCGCGTCATCCGCAACGGCCAGTTCAACGTCGTCCCCGGCCCGGCATGGGACAGCGGCACCGTCACCAGTCAAGCATCCTACGACGCCGCCCAGCCCCACACGCTGACCGCCGTCGCCAACGTCGCCAACATCGAGGTCGGCAGCCTCGTCACCGGCCCCGGCGTCGGGCGCGAGGTCTATGTCGCGGCCACGAACGTCGGCGCCGGCACCGTCACGCTGTCGCAGCCGCTCCATGCCGCCCCCGCGAGTCAGACCTACACCTTCACCCGCTTCCGCTACGTCCTCGACTTCTCGGGCTTCTCGAAGCTGTCGAAGTTCACGCTCACCGACGTCGAGATCCACTGCCAGGGCGTGGCCTCCGGCATCCTCCTCGCTCCCTCCGGCGAGACCTTCCACCTGAAGGACAGCTTCGTCACCAAGCCCAGGGACCGGGGCGTCACCAGCCACGGCACGGGCTGCCAGGACCTCCAGATCGACCGCTGCCACTTCACCAGCGATGAGCAGGCCGTGGCCGCCGACGCCCGCATCAGCCGCGCCCTGAACGTCAAGGCCAACGACGCCAAGCTCCGCGACAGCCGCTTTCAGCGCTTCGGCACCACGATGATCCTGCACGGCAACGGCCACCTGATCGTCGGCAACCACTGGTTCCAGGGCGACAACGTGACCGACGGCCCCCGCGCCGCCGGCCTCGTCTTCACCGAGCCGAACGTGAAATCGGTCGTCACCGGCAACTACATCGACAACTGCTTCATAGAGTGGACGAACGAGCACGACGCCGCGCCCGATTTCTCGTCCGAGTACTCCTTCGGCGGCCTGTCTCTCACCGGCAACGTCTTCACGGTCAACGACGCCGCGAGCTGGTTCATGGATCGTGCTCAAGCCCTACGGCGGCGGACACTTCCTGCATGGCCTCTCGGTCACGGGCAACGTGTTCAAGTCGCTGAACGGCACCACCGACCGGGTCGAGAAGGTCGACGCAGCCATGGCGCCTCTCGCCTATGGCTCCGTGCGCAACATCGTTTTCGACGGCAACACCTTCAACGGTGTGGGGCAGGTCACGCAGAACCCCGTCACGCTCGCCTTCGACCAGGAGACCGAGGCCACGACATGGTCCATCGAAACCGGGCCCTGGCTGCCCTTCGGCGGCCGCGCCCGAGAGGCGGTGTCGGTTACGGCCGAGGGCCCGGTGACGAAGACGGGGGGTGCTCCGGTCTTTGCCATGCCCTACGTCATCTGCGAAGCCGGACCGTCGAAGACCGAGATCCGGCTGACTTGGCCTGAACCAGTCAAGGGACGTGTCCACGTCACAGCGCGTGTCGACCGTCCCATCTGACGCAGATCAAGGACACGCCCTCCGCATCATGCTTTCCTTTCGGCGAAACCGAAGGGGAAGCAGATGTACAAGAACATTCTCGTTCCGATCGACCCGTCGCATGGGACGAAGCATGACGATGCGCTCAAGATGGCGCTTCACCTCGCAGAGGACGCCAACGCCTCCATCACCGCGCTCACGGTGATCGAACCCGCGCCCAGCTACATTGGCCTGACGGACACGGCGGCCGACTACGAGAAGATGGCGGCGGACAAGGCGATGGCCGCCCTCCGGCGCTTCGTCGGTCCGGGGTCGGAAGTGAAGACCGTGATCCTCCACGGCTCGCCCGGAACGCAGATCGTCGAGTATGCCCGCGATCACGGCAACGACGTCATCGTCATCGCCTCGCACAAGCCGGGGCTGTCCGACTACTTCCTCGGCTCGACCGCCGCGCGGGTGGTACGCCACGCCGCCTGCTGCGTCCATGTCATGCGATAGAACGTGACCCATGTCTCTGCCGTGCTAGGCTGAGGGGCAGGAGGATCGCCCATGCCGCAGATCACCACGGACCGCGCCCGCCAGACGGTCATCACCACCTTCGAATGCTCGCCGGGCACCTGCACCGACCTTCTCGAGGCGCTCGAAGACGCCTACCGCGACTTCATCTCGAAGCAACCGGGCTTCATCGGCTCGGGTCTCCACGTCAACGATGCGCAGACCCGGATCGCGAACTACACGCAGTGGACGTCCCGCGAGCATTTCCAAGCCATGCTTCGGTCCGACGAGATGCGCCAGCGAAACCGCCATATCGCGTCGCTCTGTTCGCGCTTCGAGCCGGTGATGTACGACGTCGCCTCGGTCTTTTCCTAAACTCGCAGCAGCTTCTGCGAGGGCGTCGCGAGAGGCGATGGCATTCGGCCGGATCGTGCTAGGTCGCTCGAAGGACGACGATGGAGGCCGGCTTGGACAACGCGTTGCTGTGGATTCTCATCCTTCCCGGCATGATCCTCGGGGGGCTCGCGCAGACCTGGGTGAAGGGCGCGGTGTCGCGCTTCTCCCGCGTTCCGCTCTCGCAGGGCCTGACCGGCGCGCAGGTCGCGCGCATGGTCCTCGATTCGAAAGGCCTGCGCCAGGTCCGCATCGAACCTGTCCGCGGCGTCCTGTCCGACCATTACGATCCCCGCTCCCAGGTCCTTCGCCTGTCCGAGCCCGTCTACGGCGCAAGCACCATCGCCGCCGCCGGCATTGCGGCGCACGAGGCCGGCCACGCCATCCAGGATGCCGAGGACTATGCACCGATGGAGTTCCGGACCGCCATCGTGCCGCTCGTCAAGGCCGGCTCCTCGATCGCACCGCTCATCTTCTTCGGGGGTCTGCTGATCCAGTCGCCCGCCGTGATGTGGGCAGGCGCCATCCTCTTCGGCGCCTCGTCGCTCTTCGCCCTCGTGACACTGCCGGTCGAGTTCGACGCCAGCCGACGGGCGCTGAACCACCTTCAGGGCCTCGGCATCCTGCGCGGCGAGGGCGAGATGGACGGCGCGCGCAAGGTCCTCCGCGCCGCCGCCTGGACCTACGTCGCCGCCGCCGTCGCTGCGATCGGAAGCTGGGCCATCTACCTTCTGATGAGCCGCCGCCGCTAGCGCGGCAAAGGCTGCGCGGGCTCCTCGCACGCATAGGGACTACCGTCCGGCAGGACGCAGAGATCGCGCAGTGTCGCGGGGTCGAGGGACAGCGTGCCGCTGGTCACCTTCCGATCCTCGCGGTCCGTGAGGTAGGCCTCGCAGGTCGAGACATAGTAGCGCTCCCGCCTCTCCTCCGAGCCGTACCACGCGGCAAAGGCGGCGGCGGCCGCCTGGGTGTCGTCGCCTGACTTCGACATTTCCGCCGCAAAGGCCGCCGCAATGTCCGCGCTGAGGTCGAACGCCGAGAATGCTCCGAAGGCCGATCCTCCCTCCGCGCCCCTCATCCGCCATGCCACCAGAGCCGCGACGGCCATGGCGTCCGCCTCGAGCGCGAAGACGGCGCGGGCGTAATCGCGCATCGAAAGGTCGGGCGACAGGCAGACGCCGCGCGTCGCCTGATCGAGGTGTCGCAACTCGTGGATCAGGACCACCGACGCCTCGCCCGCAGTCAGGTCCGATGCCAATGAGATCGCCTTCGACACCCGGTCGAAGGTGCCGTGCGCCTCTGCCGGCCCGTCCGAGACGCAAAGCGACGGACCGATCGCGTCCGCCACCCTGGAAAGCGGCGGAGACGCCTCCAGCACTGCCTTTGCCGCGGCCGCGATGGCGGGCGGAAGTCCCTCTTCCGCCCAGGGCCATTCGATGCAGGTCTCGGCGTCTGCGGCTCCGCAGCAGAACCCCAGCAACAGGATGGCGGCACCTCTCATGCCGCCATCCTATCCGATCAGGCTGGCTGCGCCATCAATGCCATGGCCGCAATCGCGCATCCCACGCCCGCGGCATCCCGCATCGCAAGCGGTTCGTCGAAGACGACGGCGCCGATGACGCAAAGCGCCACCAGGGTGAGCATGGAATAGGCGACCGCGGCCTGCGCGAGCGTGATGTGGCGCATGGCTACATACCAAAGCACTGCGGAGATGGCGTAGAACGCAATCCCCAGGATCATGGGCCGCGACAGGAAAGCCGACCTGTCAGCGGCAAGCTTGATGAAGCTGTCCCCCGTGATCGCGACCATCGCGGCGAAGAGGACGAAGAAAAGTCCGGTTGCGAATGTCATCGAAATAAATCCGTGAAGACCGGCAATGCGTCCGGTCGCGGTCACTCTCAGCCCTCCCGACGGTCGCTGTCAAACTGCGGCACGCGCTGCGTGAAAAGCCCGTGAACCGCTCACGAAAGGTCGACCGGCGTCAGCTTGTAAGCCTGCCCGAACCCTCCGTTCAACAGGGCCGACACCGGCGACAGCCGCACCATGTGGAAGTCCCCGAACCCGATGTAGAGCCGCGCCTTGGGCTGCGCCTCGAGGTAGGTCTCGGCGAAGTCCGCCTTGTCGACGAACGCGGCCGTCACCCTCAGCGACAGCCTCGGATGCGCCAGCGGATCGCCCCGGCCCGGCTCGCCCACCATCAGCCCCGCGCGCGGATCGGACCTCAGCGCGGCGGTGTGCGGCGCGAGGTCCGAGACGAGAGCAAGGAAACCGCCTCCTGCCTCGGGCGCAAGGGCCACCCGCGACACCATCGGTTGCCCGTCCGGCTCCAGGACCGCCAGTGCCCCATGACGCGCCTCGCCCCGCAACCTCCGCGCCAGGCCCCGCGCCTCCTCGTCGACCGGCCGGAAGGGATCGCCCGCCATTCAGGTCCGCGCCTCCAGAAGCGCACCCTCCATCGTCAGCTCCTCGATCCGGGCGAGGTCCTCCCCCGAAAACGGCGCCCCTCCGACCGCGCCCACGCAATCCTCGATCTGCGTCGGCCGCGACGCCCCGATCAGGGCCGAGGTCGCGCGACCCTCGCGCAGAATCCAGGCCAGCGCCATCTGAGCCAGCGTCTGGCCCCGTTCGCGCGCCAGGTCGTTCAGTCCGCGCAGCCGATCGACGATGCCCGGTGCAAGATGCTCCTCCTTCAGCGACTTGCCCTGCGTCGCCCGGCTGTCCCCCGGGACGCCGTCCAGATAGCGCCCCGTCAGCAGCCCCTGCGCCAAGGGCGAGAAGGCGATGGAGCCCACGCAAAGGTCGTCGAGCGCCGCCCACAGCCCATCCCGCTCGGTCCAGCGGTTCAGCATGCTGTAGCTCGGCTGGTGGATCAGGCAGGGCGTGCCGAGGGCCTCCAGGATCCCCACCGCCTCCCGCGTCTGTTCCGTCGTATAGGACGAGATCCCCGCATATCGCGCCCGCCCCGACCGCACGATGAAGTCGAGCGCCCCCATGGTCTCGTCCAGCGGCGTCTCGGGATCGAAGCGGTGCGAATAGAAGATGTCGACGTGATCGACGCGCATCCGGCGCAGGGACTGGTCGCACGACGCGATCAGATACTTCCGGCTGCCCCATTCGCCATAGGGTCCCGGCCACATGCCATAGCCAGCCTTGGTCGACAGCACGAGTTCGTCGCGATACCCCGCGAAGTCCGTCGCCAGAATCTCTCCGAAAGCCTCCTCGGCGCTGCCCGGCGGCGGCCCGTAGTTGTTCGCCAGGTCGAAGTGCGTGATGCCCAGGTCGAAGGCCCTCCGGCACATCGCGCGCTTGACGTCGTGGGGCGTGTCGCCGCCGAAATTGTGCCAGAGGCCAAGGCTGATCGCCGGCAGCTTCAACCCCGAAGCACCGCAGCGGCGATACTCCATCCGGTCATAGCGGTCGTCGGCGGGCGTGTAGCGGGGGGTGGAGGCGGGTCGCGTCATGCGGCCAAGCCTCTGACTGCCGCAACACGAAGTCAATCGCGCGAGCCCCGACTCTTCTTCTGTCGCAAAATACTCCGGGCAGTCCCGACGCACGCCGGGACGGGGCAGGCCCCTCCGACCTCAGACGCCTCGCGCCAGCAGGTCGACGTCAGAGGCGCTCAGGTGCTCTTCATGCACCTCCATCGCCCGGCCAGGGCAAAGGACGGATGAACGCCCGCCTTGACCCTCCCACGTCACGGCGTCACCTTCCTCGCCGGAGGTGCCTCGATGCCCACGTTCGACAGCAAGAAGATCGCCCACGCGCACCGAGAGGTTCACGCCCACCTGCCGTCGGACCCGGCCCTTCGCGTCAAGGCGCTGGAAAGCCTACTCGTCGAGAAAGGCCTCGTGGCGAGCGAGACCATCGACAACTGGATCGAGCTCTATTCCGAACGCATCGGTCCGATGCGCGGCGCGCGTCTCGTCGCCCGCTCCTGGACCGACCCCGCCTTCCGCGACCGGCTGCTGTCCGACGCGGGTCAGGTGGTGAAGGACTACGGCTACCAAGGTCACGCGACCGAGCACCTGAAGGCCGTCGAGAACACGCCCGGGGTCCACAACCTCGTCGTCTGCACGCTCTGCTCCTGCTATCCTTTCTCGATCCTCGGCATGTCGCCCATCTGGTACCGCTCGGCGGCCTACCGCGCCCGCGCGGTGAAGGAGCCCCGCGTCGTCCTGCATGAATTCGGCGTAACCCTCCCCGAGGACGTTGGCGTCCGCGTCTGGGATTCCACCGCAGAACTGCGCTATCTCGTGATCCCCGAGCGCCCGAAAGGCACCGAGGGCTGGGACGAGGACCACCTCGCCGCCATCGTCACCCGCGATTCCATGATCGGCACGCAGCGCGACCTGTCGGTGGAGCCCGCCTGATGGACGGCCCCCAGGATCTCGGCGGGAAAGAGGACTTCGGCCCCATCGACGTCGCCTCGCCGGACTTCCGACACGACTGGGAACGGCGGCAATGGGCGCTGTCGAAGCTCTGCCCCGTGCCCGGCATCACCATCGACTGGTTCCGTCACGGGCTCGAAAACATGCCGCCCGCCGTCTACCTCTCGGTCCCCTACTTCAAGAAGTGGAACGCCAACGAGATGGCGCTCGGCCTCGACGCGGGCGTCTACAGCCTCTCCGAACTCGTCTCGGGCCATGCGAAAGACCCGGCCGACCCGGCCCCGGTCCAGTCCGTCGACGCGCTCGAAGACCGCCAGCGCGCCCTCGCCCGCAGCTTCGCCGTCGAGGCTGACACCCAGCCCCTCTTCCGCGTCGGCGACCGCGTCACCACGGCGGCCCGCCCGACCGAGGGCCACAGCCGCCTGCCCGCCTACGCCCGCGCGGCGACCGGCACCGTGACCCATCATCACGGCGCACACCTCTTCGCCGACGCAGGCGCGCGCGGCGAGCACATCGGCCACCACCTCTATACCGTCGAATTCGCCGCCCCAGACCTCTGGACCGGCGCCGACCCGCGCGACACCGTCCGCATCGACCTCTGGGAGCCCTGCCTTGATCGCGCCTGACGACCCCTTCGCGCCCCTCGGCCACCGCTTCGCCGAACCCTGGCACGCCCAGACCCTCGCCGCCGCCCACGCGCTGGTCGACGAGGGCCACGCCACACCCGCGCAGTGGGCCGACGCCCTCGGCGCCGCCCTCGCCCGCGCCGCCGTCCAAGGCGCGCCCGACACCGAAGACACCTACTACCTCGCCGCCCTCGAGGCGCTCGAATCCCTTGCGCCCCTCGACCCCGCGCAGCTCTCCGACCGCAAGTCCGAATGGCGCGACGCCTACCTCCGCACACCCCACGGACAGCCCGTCACGCTCTGAGAACCCCAGACCCCCGATTGCGCCCGGCCCGCCCCATCGCTACATCGGGGGCCGAACGCGAACCCGGGAGATCACGATGGCCAGCTACCAGTACGTCTACCACATGGACGGGGTGTCCAAGACCTATCCCGGCGGCAAGAAGACCTTCGAGAACATCCGCCTGTCCTTCCTTCCCGGCGTCAAGATCGGCGTCGTCGGCGTCAACGGCGCGGGCAAATCGACCCTGCTGCGCATCATGGCCGGCCTCGACAAGGACTTCTCGGGCGAGGCCTGGGCGGCCGAGGGTGCGCGCGTGGGCTACCTGCCCCAGGAGCCCGAACTCGACCCCCAGCTCGACGTGCGCGGCAACGTCATGGAGGGTGTCGCGGCCAAGAAGGCCAAGCTCGACAAGTACAACGAACTCGCCATGAACTACTCCGACGAGACCGCCGACGAGATGGCGCGCCTCCAGGACGAGATCGACTCCGAGAACCTCTGGGATCTCGACAGCCAGATCGACGTCGCGATGGAGGCGCTGCGCTGCCCGCCCGACGATGCCTCGGTCGACAGCCTTTCGGGCGGCGAGAAGCGCCGCGTGGCGCTCTGCAAGCTCCTCCTCGAGGCGCCCGAGATGCTGCTGCTCGACGAACCGACCAACCACCTCGACGCCGAGACCATCGCCTGGCTCCAGCAGCACCTGATCGAGTACAAGGGCACCATCCTGATCGTCACCCACGACCGCTACTTCCTCGACGACATCACCGGCTGGATCCTCGAGTTGGACCGCGGCCGCGGCATCCCCTACGAGGGCAACTACTCCGCCTGGCTGGAACAGAAGGCCAAGCGCCTGTCGCAGGAGGCGCGCGAGGACAAGTCCCGCCAGAAGACGCTCGAGCGCGAACTCGACTGGATCCGCCAGGGCGCCAAGGCGCGGCAGGCCAAGCAGAAGGCCCGGATCAACGCCTACAACGACCTCGCCGCGCAGTCCGAGCGCGAGAAGATGGCCAAGGCCCAGATCATCATCCCGAACGGCGCCCGCCTCGGCGGCAAGGTGATCGAGGTCGAGGGCCTGAAGAAGGCCATGGGCGACAAGCTCCTCGTCGAGGACCTGTCCTTCTCGCTGCCGCCCGGTGGCATCGTCGGCGTCATCGGCCCGAACGGCGCCGGCAAGACCACGCTCTTCCGGATCCTGACCGGGCAGGAGAAGCCCGACGCGGGCGAGGTCAGCTACGGCGACACCGTCAAGCTCTCCTATGTCGACCAGTCCCGCGACGCGCTCGACGCCGGCAAGACGGTCTGGGAGGAGATCTCGGGCGGCGCCGAGATCATCGTGCTGGGCGACGCGCAGATGAACTCCCGCGCCTACTGCGGCGCCTTCAACTTCAAGGGCGGCGACCAGCAGAAGAAGGTCGGCCTTCTTTCGGGCGGCGAGCGCAACCGGGTCCACATGGCGAAACTCCTCAAGTCCGGGGGCAACGTCCTTCTCCTCGACGAACCCACCAACGACCTTGACGTGGAAACGTTAAGGGCGCTTGAAGACGCGCTGGTCGACTTCGCCGGCTGCGCCGTCGTCATCTCGCACGACCGCTTCTTCCTCGACCGCATCTGCACCCACATCCTCGCCTTCGAGGGCGAGGCCCACGTCGAGTGGTTCCAGGGCAACTTCGAGGACTACGAGGAAGACAAGAAGCGGCGGCTGGGACCGGATGCCGTCGAACCCAAACGACTGAAATACAAGAAGTTCACCCGCTAGGGTGAGCTTCTTGGATTTCGCGGGTGGGTTCGACGCGTGCGCGAAAGCGGTTTTGCACTAGCAAAACTGCGTGCGGCACCCGGTTGAGGTGTTATGCTTCGATGGAGCCGAAGCGGTTGAAGTACAAGAAGTTTACTCGTTGAGATCCGAGGGCAGAACATAACTTTTTATGTTCGCTTGCCAAGTCCGACCGTAGTGAACATGTTCGTTTCACAACCTCGGAGTGATCCGGTCAGTAGACCGGCGTCGCGGATCTGAGTTGTGATGAATATGAAAGAACTCTCATGTCTGAAAGCAGCATTGAGCTGAACTATCAGCTTATCCGTAACCTAACCTCTCCAGAAGAGAAGGCAAACGGAATCCAAACGTATTTCGCAAACATTCCTATTTTGGAACTGCGAAAAATGAACACTCGTGATAACTTGCGAGACTATATTCCAGGCGCAGATCCGTTCAAGCCCGCAAAGAGAAACTCCGTCCACAAAGCCATTGAGGCTACAATACACAATGAGCCTGATCGATTTATCAATCGAAACGGAGGCTTGACGATTACCTGCAGCACAATCGAAATAGATGACAAACAGAAGGTCGCGATACTATCGGAAGACTCAGTTATCAACGGCGCGCAGACTAGGGGTGAAATTCTTCGATATCTCGAGTCATTCGAGCAGGAAACCGAGATCGATTATCAAGAAATTCCCGACAACTTTCACGTTAGGGCTGAGATCATCGCGGATCCAGAACATTCATCGGTTGTTGAAACAGCAATAGCTCGAAACAGCGCCTCTCCTGTAAAATCAATCTCACAAGCAGGCGGTCGCGGTCAGCTGAATGAGCTCGGGGAAGTCGTGTTCAAGGCTACTGGAAAGCTGATAAAAAAATCAGAAACCGACCTTGATGGAACACTCGATACATTTCACATTCTTCAGGCGACAAGACTTCTTATGCCCTTCGAAGTCTCACAGAACGATACGCCATCGGAACTATTGCGCCCTTACAAGCAACGTGCACTCTGCTTAGAAGACTTTACCAAGTGGTACGAGAGAAAAGGAACGGACGAAGGGGATCGACGTCGCTATCAATTTACTTTGGACATCGCCGCGACTGCTCTGCAAGAGTTTGAATATTGGCAAGCCGGCTCGATGTTTAACGGGAAGAGCATACGCGCTGAAACAGGAGGCATAAAGAAAAGGACATTCAAGCGAGATAAGAAGGGTGGAAAGATTGTATGGGTTTCTCCTGGAATGGTCTTCCCAATCCTTAGCGCTATGAGGCATTTTGTAGTAATGAAGAATGGGAAGTGGATCTTGGAAAAGCCTGAGTTGTTTGAGGAAGCGGAACTAGTAGACGCGGCGATCGAGCAATGGCGCGCAGCAGACACTAACTTGGTACTTCTTGGCAGAAGTGCGGCGGCCTATTCAGCGCTGAGCTTTATTACCCGAACGGCCAAGCGAGCATCCGACCGTATGAACTGACAAACATCCTAGGGTGCGCAAGGATGCGCACCCTAGGACAAAACCCCGACCCACATCTTTCCCGTGGGATGCGAGAGGGTTCCGCCCCGGAACCCCTCCCCACTCCGGCGTTCCCTCCTCCGTCCTGACCACCAGAGCCTCCCCTGACGCGTATCCTCGCCTCAGCGAACGGCATCCCGATCCCGATCATCATCCTCCTCTCCCTGCTCGACGTCTTCTGACCGGACGCCGGGGTGCGCCGGCCCGGCGAGCCTCCGCCGCCTCCCGGCACGCGGACAAATTTCCCTTGCAAAACCCGCCCCCATCCCCCATATCGATCCTGCTACGTTATTCTTTATCGACCACTGTCTTCCTCACGGCTGTCAGTCTTTCGATCCAGACCGACCAAGCCAGGCTGCCGCACCCTGCGGGCAGCGCACTTTGAAGGAGACTTTCACATGGCCAAGGGCACAGTGAAGTGGTTCAACACCCAAAAAGGCTTCGGCTTCATCGCACCGGAAACCGGTGGCAAGGACGTTTTCGTCCACATCTCGTCGCTTGAGCGGTCGGGCATGACCAGCCTCGCCGACAACCAGAAGGTGACCTACGATGTGGAATCCGGCCGTGACGGCCGTGAGTCCGCGGTGAACCTGCAGCTCGCCTGAGCCTCGCTCGGCAGTTCTGATTAGGGGGCGCGCGGGTTCATCGCGCGCCCTTTTTCTTTCCGGGGCCCGGGTCCGGGCCGACGGGTGCCATACGTTTTGCCGACACGTTGCAGACGCGATGCCGACGGGCATTTTCGCGTCCGTCTTGATTTTTGCCGTCGGTTGCTCTAGATCATCCGCGCTAACTTCTGCTCGACCCACTGTCTCCCTAACCGGCCTCAGTCTCGATCCCAGACGCTCTGGCCAGGCCGCTGCATACCGCGAGCGGCGACACTCAGGAGACCACGGAATGGCCACCGGCACCGTGAAATGGTTCAATACCACCAAGGGCTTCGGCTTCATTGCCCCCGATTCGGGCGGCAAGGACATCTTCGTCCACATCTCTGCCGTCGAGCGTTCGGGCCTCACCGGCCTCGCCGACAACCAGAAGGTCGAGTACGAGCTTCAGTCCGGCCGTGACGGCCGCGAAAGCGCGGGCAACCTCAAGCTTCGCTGAGACGCCTCCGGGCGGGTGGTCCCACCCGCCCTTTTCCTCTGGCAGACGGCCCCGATCCGCCTAGGTTCGGGACATGCACCTGCCGCGCTTCCTGCACCGCATCGACATTTCCACCCTTGTCCTGCTGATCCTCACGACCGGCGCGCTCTGGGCCTTTGCCGCTCTGGCCGCCGAGATGGTCGAGGGCGATCTTTCCGCCTTCGACGAAACGCTCCTCCTCTCTCTCCGCACCGTAGGCAACCCCGACGATCCCCTTGGCCCGCAATGGGTCGAAGAGATGATGCGCGACATCACCGCGCTTGGCGGCGCCACGGTTCTCACGCTTGTCACGGCCTGCGTCGTCACGGCGTTCCTGCTGCGCCGCCGGTGGCGCGACGCGATCTTCCTGCTGGTCGCCGTCATAGGCGGACGCATCCTGGGCGTGGTGGCGAAGTCGGGCTTCTCGCGCCCTCGTCCCGATCTCGTGCCGCATGGGATGGAGGTCTATTCCCATGCGTTCCCCTCAGGGCACTCGATGATGGCGGCCACGACCTACCTCACGCTCGCCGTCATGCTGTCTCGCGCCGAGGCCAGCGTCCGGATGAAGCTCTTCTATTTTGCGCTCGCCGTGATCCTGACCGTCGCGGTCGGCATCTCGCGGGTATACCTCGGCGTCCATTGGCCCTCGGACGTGCTGGGCGGATGGGCGGCGGGTGCCTTCTGGGCCCTCCTTTGCGCCCTGGCCGCAGGCTGGCTCGACCGGCACGGGACGATCGAGCACGAAGCAGGGACACCCGAGGTCAAAGGCGGATGACGTACTCCTTTCGCGTGGTCTCGATCACCTCCCACGTTCCCTCGAAGCCCGGGCGCAGAATGAAACCGTCGCCCGGCCCCACGTCGACAGAGATGCCGTCCGTGGAGGTGATGACCGACCGGCCCTCGAGGATCCGGCAGTATTCCCACTCGTCATAGAGGATCCGCCACTTCCCCGGCGTCGCCTCCCAAACCCCGGCATAAAGCCCGTCACGCTTCTCGAGGTTCCAGGTTCGGAACTTTGGATCGCCCGACAGGACCCGGTCAGGCGCGGGTGCGCCCTCCTCCGGGACGATCCCCTCGAGGCTCATGGTCAGAAGATGGGTCATTGCGACTCCGACGACTGGGCGCGGCAAAAGTAGGAGTCGACGCCACTGTCGTCGAGGAGCAACTGCATCCGGTCCCTTTTTGGCAAGGGGGAACCGATTGCATCGGCGGACGTTGGCCGCCCGGAGCAACTTTGGGGAAACCCCATGCTATACACCATCCTGATCGTGCTACTGATCCTACTGCTGATCGGTGCACTACCGCGTTGGGGACATTCGGCAAATTGGGGCTACGGCCCGTCCGGCGGTCTCGGCCTCATCCTTCTCATCATCATCATCCTTCTGCTCATGGGAGCCATCTGATGCGACGCACCGTAGCCCTAACCCTGATGGGCCCGTTGGCGCTTGCCGCCTGCGGCGCCGAAATGAACGCAGCCACTCAGTCGCAGATGCGCTCGGCCTGCCTCGAGCGCTTCGCTGCCAGCATCAGTGCGCCACTCGCCGGTGTTGAAGTGAATGCGATGGGTCGTGTGTCGAACAAGGACACCACCGGCATCTACGTCGGAGCCGCGGCAGGCACTGAACGCGCCTATTGCGAGGTCGACCGGTCGGGCCAGATCGTCCGCTTCGAAGCCGTCTACTGACCCATCCACGACACTATGGCGGACGCCTGCACGGCGCCCGCCAGACGTGCCTCCTCGCGCCCGTTCCTGAACCGGATCAATAGCGGGATGCCACGGATGCCGAACCGCGCGCTCGCCTGAGAGTGTGCCTCGGTGTCCAGCTTCGCAAAGCGCGCGCGACCTGACATCTCCTTCGCGGCTTTTGAGAATTCAGGGGCCATCATGCGGCAGGGCCCGCACCATCCCGCCCAGAAATCAACCACCAGCGGCACCTCGTCCATGGTGCGCGCCTTTTCCAGGACATCGAACCCGATCTCGACCGGCGACGAAGGCATCAATCCCGCGCCGCAGGTTCCGCATTTCGGCGCATCGCCTAGCTTTTCCGCGGGCACTCGATTTCCCTGACCGCAGGTCAGACACGCCAGCTTCACGTTCATTTCGCTCTCCCTCCAAGGCACGCCCGGTTCAGTTGGGATGACGATGTCAATCATTCAATATCCCGAATGTAACATCGACCTTGATCCGTGATCCGGAAGCGGCATTGATGCCGCCCATGTTGCCTGTCCGCGTCGCTCCTTACGTGATCTCTGTCCTGATCGTGATCGTCGCCGCTCATTGGGGTGTTTCGCGGGCCTATGGAGCGCACCCGTTCTGGTCCACGTCGATTGCATGGATCGGTGCCCCGACGGGGGTCGTCTTCGCGCTTCTGATCCGACGCAGGAGCTGGCCGGTGCGGCTGTGTATCGTGTCCAGTCTTCTTGCCCTGTCCGCAGCAACCGCACACCAGGGCCGCCTCGCATTTGCGGCCTCCTTCGCCGAGAACCGCCTCGCCGGTCAGGCGTGGTACCTCGGCTGGATCGGGGTCGCGGTCGCCTCCTCGGCGCTGATCGCCGTGATCCTGACGCCACTGCGTCGGTGACCACTTTCGCCTCGGGTTTCGCCGTCAGCCTCTCGCTGATCATGGCCATCGGCGCACAGAACGCCTTCGTGCTTCGACAGGGCGTGACGAGGCGACACGTAGAACTGGTCGTCCTGATCTGCATCCTGTCGGAAGCGATCCTGATCGCGTCCGGCGTCGCCGGCTTCGGCGCGCTGATGGAAGCGACGCCCTGGATCGAGCCTCTGGCGAAATGGGGCGGTGCCGCCTTCCTGATCGTCTACGGCGCCCTCAGCGCACGCCGTGCTCTGACCGAAACCCAATCCCTCGTGGCAGGCGAAGGACCGCAGCAGACGGCACGTTCCGCGGTGCTGACGTGCCTTGCGCTGACCTGGCTCAACCCGCACGTCTACCTCGACACGGTCGTTCTCCTCGGTGCCATCGCGGCGCAGTACGGCGACGACCGCTGGGCCTTCGGCGCGGGCGCTCTTGCGGCGTCCACGGTCTTCTTCGTCGCCCTCGGCTACGGCGCGACGCTGCTGGCGCCCGTCTTTGCACGGCCCGCGGCCTGGCGTGTGCTCGACATGGGCGTCGCCGTCGTGATGTGGAGCATCGCCCTCGCCCTCGTCGCGGGTTGAGCCTCCGCATCCGACGTCGCATAGAGATGCCAATGCCCGACGCGCCCTTCGCCCCGCCTCCCGTGATCCGCGTTCCCGTCGACCGGCCGCTAGCCGGGATCGGCTGGATGGTCCTGACCGGATTGCTCTTCGTGGGAGTGACGGCGGGCGTGAAACACGGCGCGAAAGACTTGCCTGCCCCCGAAAGCGCATTCCTGCGCTATGTCTTCGGCCTCGTCTGGCTGTTGCCGGCCTGGCGCGAAATCAGGGGCGCACCCCTCACGCGGCAGCAATTGCGCATCCTCGGCATTCGGGGCTTCGCCCATTCCTTCGCGGTGATGCTGTGGTTCTTCGCCATGACCCGCATCACCATCGCCGAGGTGACGGCGATGAATTACATGACGCCGGTGTACGTCACCCTCGCCGCTGCATTCGTCCTCGGCGAGAAGCTGGCGGCCCGCAGGATCTTGGCCATCCTCCTGGCGTTTCTCGGCGCGCTTCTGATCCTGCGTCCGGGTCTGAGAGCGTTGGACGACGGTCATTACGCAATGATATTCGCCGCAATGCTCTTCGCGTTCAGCTACCTGATCGCAAAGCGGTTCTCGGGTGAATTGCCTGCGACCAGCATCGTCGCCATGTTGTCCATCGTCGTCACGGTCTGCCTCGCTCCCTTCGCTTTCGCCGTCTGGCGCACGCCGACACTGTCCGAGGCCGCATGGATCATGGGCGTCGCCTGTCTCGCGACCGCCGGACACTATTCCATGACCCGCGCCTTCGCCGCCGCGCCCGTTTCGGTGACACAGCCCGTGACCTTCCTCCAACTCATCTGGTCGGTCCTTCTGGGCGTCTTCGTCTTCAGCGAGGAGGCCGACGCCTGGGTCATCCTCGGCGGGACCGTCATCATCGCGGCCACGACCTTCATCGCCATCCGCGAGGCCATGCTGTCGCGCGCCATCGCCAACGGAAAGGATCTCAAATGATCGACCTCTACACCTGGACCACCCCGAACGGCCGCAAGGTCTCGATCGCACTCGAAGAGCTCGGCCTGCCCTACGAGGCCCACGCCGTGAACATCGGGCAGGACGAACAGTTCGCTCCCGACTTCCTGAAGATTTCGCCAAACAACAAGATTCCCGCCATCCTCGAGCGCGAGACAGGCTTTCACCTGATGGAGTCGGGCGCGATCCTGCTGTGGCTGGCCGAACGCGAAGGCAAGCTGATGCCGAAAGGCGACGGAAAGTGGGAGGTCATCGAATGGCTGATGTGGCAGATGGGCGGCGTCGGTCCGATGCTGGGGCAGGTCCACCACTTCGTGAAGTACAACGCTGGAAAGGCCCAGTATGCCGAGGAACGCTTCTCGAAAGAGGCGCGTCGGCTCTACGGCGTCCTCGACAAGCGGCTTCAGGGTCGCGACTTCATCGCGGGCGACTATTCCATAGCAGACATAGCCACTTGGCCGTGGATCAGCCGGTTCGAGTGGCAGGAGATAGACCTCAACGACTTCCCGCGCGTACGGGACTGGTATCTCCGGATCGCCGAACGGCCCGCAGTCCAGCGGGGCTACGACCAGCCGAAGAAAGTGGCCGACATCCCCCTGCCTTGATCGCAATCGGGGGTGGCGCGGGGCGAATGTCAGGGAAACTCAGCCTTTTCGCCCCGATTTCGCCCCTTTCGACAACGAAACTCCCGCCGATCCAGCAGGAGTTTCGTTCGATGAGCAGCCCCCAGACCGCGTCGCCCGACGGCAAGTTCCAGAACCGCATCGAACGCCTGGCCGAAAAGCACGCGCCCGCCGCGGCCGCGAGGGCGCAGGTCCAGGTCATCCCGCACTGGTCGGAAAACTTCATGTATCCGCTGTCGCTCATCGGTGCGGCGCTCGTCGGCATGCTCGCCGTCGTCCTGTCGCGCTACGTGCGCTTCCAACTTCTTGGCGGTTCGCTGGCCGGCGACGACGCGGACATCGCGATGCTGATGGACGGCGCTCTCGCCGCGGGTTGTTCCTTCATGCTCTTCACGGTGCTCCGCTACGGGGGCGCGGTTCACAAGGCGGCGCAGGCCTTTGGCATCGCCGCGATGATCCTTGTGATGCACAATTTCGTCCACTGGATGCCGAGGGCTTTCGACCTGACCTTCTCGCCCAAGTGGACGTCCGAGGTCATCGCGATGACCGAGCCCAACTCGCTCCTGTTCCGCGGCGTCTCCTTCGCGCTGGCGCCGGAAAACGTCGCCGAAGAAGACGCCGAGCCGGCAAAGCCGGTCGTGCGGCGGTTCGGAAAGCTCTAGACGCCGAGCCGCGACAGAACTTCCGCCGTAAGGGCGTCCATCTCGGCGGTCCAGGCACCTTTCGGGCGCTCCAGCACGCCTTTCCCGATGCCAAGCGTCTCGGGATAGGCGACGCGGTGACCGATCATGGTGTCCGCCCGGGTGACGCCCAGGTCGGTCAGCGCCGCGTCTACCGCGTCGGCGACCTTCGTACCGGCCTTGGCGCGGTTCAGAACCACCATGACCTCCGCCTTCTCGCGCGTCGCAAGGTCCAGGACGCCCTCGGTCGCCCAGACATCGACCTGGCTGGCCGAGACGGGAACGATGACAAGATCGCTTTCCCGGATGGCGGGCTTCAGATCGCTGTCGATCTTCGGCGGCGTATCCACGATTACGAAATCGACCTCGCCCCTCAGCTTGTCGCACTCGTAGCTGACACCCCAGGCGCTCGCAGTCGAGAAGGACAGACCCGGATCGCCCCCCTCACGCCGTGCGAGAAACCAGCGGCCGAGTGAGCCTTGCGGGTCGGTATCCAGAAGTGCCACCTTGTGCCCCATGCGCGATAGCGACACGGCGAGGTTCGCGGCGAGGGTGGTCTTGCCCGCACCGCCCTTCTGCTGAGCGACGGTAATGATCTTTCCAGCCACGACAGACCCCTTCTTGCTGCATTGCAGCATAGCCCATGCCGCGACGCCACACAACTGCGGGCGCATAGGCGCCCTCCGGCCGTTCATTCAAGGCGCGACGGCAGCCACGACCTCGACTTCCACCAGGAATTCGACCCTGGTGAATCCAGAAACGATGACGAGCGTGGAGGCCGGCAGACGCTCGATATCTTTCAACCACGCGTCGCGGGCGGTCATGTAGCCCGGCATGTGAGCGCGATCCGTGACATAGGCGTTGATGCGCACGACGTCCGCACGCGTCGCTCCGCCTGCGGCAAGGATGCGGTCGACGTTGCCGAAGCAGATCGCCGCCTGAGCCGCCGCTCCCTCCGGCACCGATCCGTCCTCTGCCAGACCCAGCTGGCCGGATGTGTAGACGAAGCGCAGTCCGGCGGGCACTGCGACGCCCTGCGCATAGCGTGCGAACGGCGGGGCGATTCCCTCGGGTGTCAGGGCTGCGATCCGATTTTCGGTCATGCGGGGCAGGCTGACGGATCACCCGTGCCGATGCAACCGGCCTCGCGCTCGCCTCCTCCCTGTGCGAATCGCGATGGAGTGACTATCAAATGAGCAGTCGCCCGCGCCGGCCATGTGCTGCATGTCGGGCTGAATGGAACGTCGATCCGGCGAGAGATAAGCCGGGACCGCAAAAACACCTGTCCGGGGGATCACCAATGTTCTGCAAGATCACTGTTTCGGCCTGCGCGCTTGTCGTGTCGGCCGGCGCCGCACTGGCCGAGAGCCATGTGATGGAAGTCAACTTCGGCACCAACTGGGTCGCTCAGGCCGAGCACGGCGGCTATTACCAGGCCGTCGCGGATGGCACCTACGAGGCCTGCGGCCTCAAGGTCACCATCGTGCCCGGCGGTCCGCAGGTGAACAACCGTGCTCTGATGCTGGCCGGCAAGATCGACTTTTCCATGGGCGGCAACCTTCTTCAGGCCTTTTCGGCGGTGAAGGAGGGCATTCCGCTCAAGGTCGTGGCGGCGCACTTCCAGAAAGAGCCGCAGGTCCTCCTGACCCATCCGGGTAAGGTCACGGACTTCGAGGGTCTCAAGGACCTCGAAACGATGATCATCGGCGACAACGGCTTCCAGAGCTTCTACCAGTGGATGATGGCCGACTACGGTTTCGACGCCGGAAAGCGCGTGCCCTACACTTTCAACCCCGCCCCCTTCATCGCGGACGAGAACTCGGCGCAACAGGGCTACATCACCTCCGAGCCCTTCGCGATCGAGAAGGAAGGCGGCTTCGCGCCAGACATCTGGCTACTGTCCGACGCGGGCTTCAACACCTACGCCACCACGGTCGAGACGATGCAGGAGACGATCGACACCAAGCCCGATGCGGTAAAGTGCTTCGTCGAAGGATCCGCCATCGGCTGGACGAATTATCTCTACGGCGACCCCTCGGCGGCGAACGCGCTGATCCAGGAAGCCAACCCCGAGATGTCGGACGAGCAGATCGCCTTCTCGATCGAGAAGATGAAGGAATACGGCATCGTCCTGTCCGGCGATGCCGAGACGGCGGGCATCGGCGCGATGACGGCCGAGACGATCCAGAGCTTCTATGACAAGATGGTCGATGCGGGCGTTCTTGAGGCCGGGATCGACGTGTCGCAGTCCTACACGCTCGACTTCGCCAACACCGGTGCCTCCCTCGAACTTCAGAAACAACTCGCCAGCAAGTGAGAACGGCCACTCATACGGTCCCGTCCGCCACTGCGGACGGGACGTCGCGCACGCTTCTGGCGATGCAGAACGTCGACAAGATATTCGGCGCCGACGTCGTGGCGCTGCGCAACATGACGCTGGACGTGCAGGAGGGCGACTTCCTGTCCCTCCTCGGCCCGTCAGGCTGTGGTAAGTCCACCGCGCTCCGCCTGATCGCCGGTCTCAGCCAGCCCACGCGCGGCGCGATCCGGTGGGGAACGCCGATGGCCGATGGCGACCTCTCGGTCGTGTTCCAGGAGCCGACGCTGATGCCTTGGGCCACGGTCATCGATAACGTCCTTCTTCCCTTCCGCATCGCCGGATCCTTGACGGACGAAGCGCGGGACCGCGCGCGGGACATGCTGGCCCGTGTCGGACTGGCGGCTTTCGAAGGCGCCTATCCGCGCGAGCTTTCGGGCGGAATGAAGATGCGCGTCTCGATCGCGCGCGCCCTCGTCACGCGCCCGAAGCTGATGCTGATGGACGAGCCCTTCGCGGCGCTCGACGAGATCACGCGTTTCAAGCTGAACGACGACCTGCTGCAGTTGAAGGACTCGATGGACTGCACCGTGGTATTCGTCACCCACTCGGTATTCGAAAGCGTCTTCTTGTCGAACCGCATCGTCATCATGGCCGCCCGACCCGGACGAGTGATCCGCGAGCTGGCCGTCGAGGCCCCCTATCCGCGCACCGAGGCGTTCCGCACCTCGGCCGAATACGCCGCGCAGTGCCGGGCTGCGTCCGACGCGCTGCACGAAGCCATGGGAGGCGACGTTGGTGTCCATTGATCCCGCCGTTCCGATGGCCGATTCCGCGCCCGTCCTCGACCGTGAGGAAGCGCAGCGCCTGCGCGCCGAACGCCTCTCGCGCACCGGAAGATGGGCGCTCCCCATCCTCGTCTTCGTCCTCGTCATCGCGGGATGGCACTGGCTTGTGACGGCCAAGGAGATTCCGCACTACATCCTGCCCGGACCTGGCCTCGTCGCTTCCACCCTGTGGCAGGACTTCGGCATTCTTGCAGGAAGCTGGCTCGTGACCCTGACTGTCACCGGCCTCGCACTTCTCCTCGCCGTCGTCTTCGGCGGCGGCCTCGCGATCCTCTTCACCCAGTCGAAGTGGATCGAGATGAGCTTCTTTCCCTATGCGGTGGTGCTTCAGGTGACGCCGATCGTCGCCATTGCGCCGCTCATCTTCATCTACGTTGATTCTAAGATCGCGGGCCTTCTCATCTGCGCCTGGATCGTCGCCTTCTTTCCGATCCTGTCGAACACGACGCTGGGACTGAACTCTGCCGACCATAACCTGCGCGACCTCTTCAGCGTCTACGGCGCCTCTCGCTGGCAAAGACTGCGCTACCTCCAGCTTCCTGCCGCCCTGCCCTATTTCCTCGGGGGCCTGCGCATCGCGGGCGGCCTCAGCCTGATCGGGGCGGTTGTGGCCGAGTTCGTCGCGGGCTCCGGCGGCATCGGGTCGGGCCTTGCCTTCCGCATCCTCGAGTCGAGTTACCGGCTGAACACGCCCCGCATGTTCGCGGCGCTCACACTGATCGTCGTGACAGGCGTGGCGATCTACCTCGTCTTGTCCTGGGTGACCTGGATGCTTCTGAGGAAGTGGCACGAAAGTGCCCTCAAGCGCGACGCATGAGGAGCTGGCGAACCGACGGCCCCGTGCGGCTGCGCAATGTCTCCGTGCCCGGAAGCCTGATCGGCCTATCGGACGAGCTTGCGACGACTGACATCACGATCCATCAGGGCCGCATCGCGGACCGGGGCGGCGTCGATATCGAGATGGACCGGGCGATGATCCTGCCCTGCTTCGTCGACATGCACACCCATCTGGACAAAGGCCACATCTGGCCCCGTGCCGGCAATCCGGACGGCACCTTCCCGGGTGCTCTCTCCACTGTCGCCGCCGACCGTCAGGCCAACTGGAGCCCCGAGGACGTGGCAGCCCGGATGGAGTTCTCCCTGAAATGCGCCTGGGCCCACGGCACACGGGCGATCCGGACCCACATCGACAGCCTGGCGCCCCAGGATGAAATCTCCTGGCCCGTCTTCGTCGAGATGCGTTCCAAGTGGGCTGACCGGATCGTGCTCCAGGGGTCGAGCCTGATCGGCTGCGATTCCCTGGACGACATCGGTCGCGACTACGCGGACACCGCAGACATCGTCGCCGCGGCGGGCGGTGTTCTGGGCATGGTAACCTACGATGTGCCGGATCTTCGGGACCGCCTGATCGACTTCTTCACCTTGGCGGGCGAGCGCGACCTCGAAGTCGACTTTCACGTCGACGAAACCCTCGATGCGTCGTCCGAGACCTTGCGCACCATCGCGGATCTCGTTCTCGAGATCGGTTGGACGCGAGCGGTGACCGTTGGCCACTGCTGTTCCCTGTCGGCTCAGGACGAGGCGCGTGCGCTCGACACGCTCGACGTCGTCGCGAAGGCCGGGTTGAACGTCGTCAGCCTGCCGATGTGCAACCTCTACCTGCAGGACCGGCAGGCGGATCGCACGCCTCGGAGGCGCGGCGTCACCCTCGTCCACGAGATGTTCGCTCGCGGCATCAACGTCAGCTTCGCCTCGGACAACACCCGCGACCCGTTCTATGCTTACGGCGACCTCGACATGCTCGAGGTGATGCGGCAGGCCACACGGATCGCGCATCTTGACCACAGCGAGATGAACTGGCCCGACGCCTTCCTTCGCAACCCGGCTGAAGCCTGCGGTTTCGCGCCGCCCTCGCTGGCCGAAGGCGCGACGGCGGACTTCATCATCTTCCGCGCCCGCAACTGGACCGAGCTTTTCGCCAGGCCTCAATCCGACCGCATTATTGTGCGCCGCGGTGTTCCGATCGACACCACCCTGCCGGACTATGCCGAGCTCGATCACCTGATGGACCCAGACCAATGAAGCCGAACGTCGCCGCCGCCAAGGCTGCTCTGCCCCACCTCGACCTCGACACGTCCGAGGCGGCTATCCGAGCGAAAAGCCGCGACTTCTTCTGGTATTCCCCTGTCCTGAAGGCTCGCCTCGACCACGTCATGGCCGACTTCGTCGTCTCGCCCCGCTCCGAGGCCGAGGTGATAGAGGTTCTGAGGACGTGCTACGCCCACGATGTCCCCGTGACCACGCGCGGCGCCGGCACCGGCAACTATGGCCAAGCCATGCCGCTGGCCGGCGGCTGCGTCATGCACCTGCGCCACATGACGGGGGTGAAGGAGATCGGCCCTGGCCGCGTCATCTGCGAACCCGGAATCCTGCTGAAGGACCTCGACACCGCGACGAAGGCGCATTCGGGCCAGGAACTGCGCATGTTTTCATCGACCTGGGCCACGGCCACTATCGGCGGCTTCATCGCGGGCGGCTCTGGCGGGGTCGGCTCCTGCACCTGGGGATCCTTGCGCGACCTCGGCAACATCATCCGCCTCCGTGTCGTGACCATGGAGGCCGAGCCGCGCGTCCTCGATTTCCGGGGCGAGGAACTGCCCCGCGTCAGCCACGCCTACGGCACCAACGGAATCATCACCGAGATCGAGATGCCCCTCGCGCCCGCCTACGACTGGGTCGAGATGTTCGTCGCCTGCGACGACTTCATGGACGCCGTCCGCTTCGCCGAAGACCTCGCCAATCAGGACGGCATCCTGATGAAGCTCGGCACCGTCTTCGAAGCCCCCATCGCCAAGGATTACTTCCAGCGCGTCGCTCCTCATGTCGAACCCGATACCAACCTCGTCGGCCTGATGATCGCGCCGCATTCGATGGAGGGATTTCTCACCTTCCTCGGGCGACGTTCAGAAGCGCGTCTCATCTACCGCAACGACGAAGACGACTGGCCCCGGAGCCCCGGCCCCGTCTTCGAATACGGCTGGAACCACACCACGCTGCGTGCGCTGAAGGTCGATCCCTCGATCACCTACCTCCAGGTCCGCTACGGCTTTCCGGAGCACAAGGCTCTGATCGAAAAGATGCAGACCGCGCTCAGCCCCGAGGTCCTGCAACACCTCGAAGTCCTTCGCGAAGGCGGCCGCGTCATCTTCGCGGGGCTTTCACTCGTGAAGTTCACGACGGAGGAGCGCCTCGACGAGATCGTGCGGATGCACGAGGACGCCGGAGCCATGATCTTCAACCCGCACCGCTATACGCTCGAGGAGGGCGGTCGCCAGACCGTCGACGATCGCCAGCTGCGCTTCAAGCGCGAGGCCGATCCGAAGGGCCTGCTCAACCCGGGCAAGATGATCGCATGGGATGATCCCGACTGGTCCTACGACCGGATGTACGCCTATCCGAAACTTCAGGCGGCGGAATGACGGATCGGCTGAGGGCCCTCGTCGTCTACGCCCACCCCTGCGAGGAAAGCTTCGGCGGCGCGCTGCACCGCACGGTCGTCGAAAGCCTTGGAGCCCGAGGCTGGGACGTGGACGACTGCGATCTCTACGCCGAAGGCTTCTCGCCCGTTCTGACGGCCGAGGAGCGCCGCGGGTACCACGACGTGCCTCAGAACATTGAACCCGTGCGCAACTATGTCGACCGCCTCCGCGCGGCCGAGGCTCTTGTCTTCTCGTTCCCGGTCTGGAACTTCGGTTACCCGGCCATCCTGAAAGGCTTTTTCGACCGCGTGTTTCTGCCCGGCGTCTCGTTCCGGCTGGAGGACGGACGCGTCCTGCCGAACCTCACACATGTAAAGAAGCTCGCGGCCGTCACGACCTATGGCGGGACCCGGATGCGCGCCTTCCTGGCCGGGGATCCGCCGCGCAGGCACTTCACGCGCTCCGTCTGGCACGTCACGCGGCCCGAGCGGATGAAATACGTCGCCCTCTACGACATGAACCGCAACACGCCCGCTGCCCTTTCGGCGCATCTGGACCGTGTCCGGCGCGAGATGGAGACGCTGTGAGACGCGTTCTCCTCGTCTACTGCCATCCGCGCGAGAACAGCTTCACCGCCGCGGTCCGTGACGAGGTGCTGGCGGTGCTGGACCGTCATGGCGCCGAAGTCAGGGTGTCCGACCTCTATGCCATCGGCTTTTCTCCAGCGCTTTCGACGGAAGAGCATGGCGCCTATCTCTCCGGCGACACCTCGGCCGTCGCCGCAGAGGTCGAGGCGATCAAGTGGTGCGATACGCTGATCTTCGTCTATCCGACATGGTGGTATGGTCTTCCGGCCGTTCTGAAAGGCTGGCTCGACCGCGTCCTTCTTCCGGGCGTCGCTTTCCTCATGCCACAGGCCGAGGGAGAGACGATCCGCCCGAACCTTACCCACATCCAGCGGCTTGGCGTCTTCACGACCTGCGGGGCGTCGCGGTGGCTGACCCTTCTGGTCGGCTCGCCCGGCAAGCGCACGCTGACGCGCGGCATCGGCTTTCTCTGCGCACGCCGCCGCCGCATCGCCTTTGCGGCGCATTACCTGATGGACAGTTCAACCGATGACAGCCGTGCCGCGCACCTTGACCGCGTCAGGCGCAAGCTCGAGCATCTTCTCAGATGACCGCCCCACCCAAGGAGATCTCGCCCATGAGACGGCTGGACTGGTCCGCCTATCGCGCCTCCGAGTTCGCGGACCTCGACCCCGAGCGCGTCATCGCCATTCTCCCGACCGCCGCCATCGAGCAGCACGGACCCCACCTGCCGACAGGGACGGACACCATGATCGCCGAGGGGATGCTGGACGAGTTGCGCCGAGAATGCCCCGACGACCTCGATATCCGAATCCTGCCGGTGCAGGCCGTGGGCAAATCGAATGAGCATGTCCATGCACCCGGCACGCTGACACTGACCGCCGAAACAGCGCTGCGCGCCTGGACCGAGATCGGGCTCTCCGTCGCCCGCACCGGCGTGCGGAAGATCGTCGTCGTCAACTCGCACGGCGGGAACCTCGATCTCGTTTCGATCCTGTCGCGCGAACTGCGGGTGCGGGCCGGGATGCTGGCGGTGAAATGCCAGTGGGGCGGTTTCGGCGCGCCCGCTGGCCTCTATTCGCCCCGTGAGGTCGCATTCGGCATTCACGGCGGCGACCGCGAAACGTCGCTCATGCTGCACTTCCGGCCCGACACCGTAGACATGGAAAAGGCGCGGGACTTCCCGTCGACGGCAGAATCGGCTGCGATCTCTCCGATAGGCCCGTTGTCCTATGGATGGATCGCATCGGACCTGAACCCCGAGGGAGTGGTGGGCGAGGCACATCTTGCGACGGCCGAAAAGGGAACAGCCACGTGTCGTCACCAGGTTCGGGGCTTCATCGAGCTGCTGCGGCAGGTTCGGGACCGCCCGATCGGCGAGATCGTGCCGTCCTCACCGGACAGTTGATAGGCTTTGACAACACTTTCTTGACATTCGCGCCATTTCCCACTGACATGTAGCGGAGAAGCAACAGTTGCTTCAGGAGGGTGAAAGACCCGGGGGGTGATATGGCTATCGGTGCAATGATCCTGACATATCCGACCGCCCTTCTGGGGTCGCTGTACCTGTCAGCGTTCGGCGGCCTCGACAGCTCGGAAGCCTTCGCGGCCTATGCCCTTCTCGGCGCGCTGACGATGGCGGCGCTGACCCTCGTAAACGGGACGCGCCCCGAAGGTAGCCGCTAAGCGACCACCTCGTAACCCGCCGCCGTCATGACCCGCATCAGTTCGGCATGGCCGATCTGCGCCATCTTCAGCGGCGGCGCTTTCTTGGGATCCTGTTCGGCTTCGACGACGAACCAGCCTTCATAACCGTAATCCGCCAGCCTTTGAACGATGGCCTGGAAGTCCAGAGAGCCATCTCCGGGGACCGTGAAGGCGCCCTTGATGACAGCATCGAGGAAACTTTCCTTCGAGCGGTCGAGGCTTTCCGTCACCGACCGCCGGATGTCCTTCGTATGGACGTGGGTGATCCGTGCATGGTGACTGTCGACGGCGCGCAGCGGATCGCCACCCGCGAAGGCCAGGTGGCCCGCGTCGAGGAGCAGCGAGATCCCCTCACCCGAATTGCGCATGAAGGCGTCAAGCTCGGGTTCGAACTGCACCACGGCGCCCATGTGATGGTGATAGGCCAGCGGCATGCCTTGCTCTGCACACCATTCGCCGAAGGCCGTCACCCTGCGCGCATAGTCCGCCATCTCGAGGTCGGACAGGACGGGCTTACGATCCAGCGGGATCGATTGATCGCCCTGGATCGACCGCCCGACTTCGCCGTAGACGATGCAAGGCGCATCGACCGCGCTGAAGAGCTCGATCATCGGCAGGATGCGGTCCTTGTTCTCCTCAAGCCCCTCGATGGTCAGCGTCCCCGAGAACCAGCCGCCGCAGAGCGTCACGTCGGCGGCCCGCAGGATCGGAAGCATTTCGTCCGGGCTGGAGGGGAACCGGCGACCCAGTTCCATCCCGGTGAACCCGGCGCTACGCGATTGACGCAGGCATTCCTCGAGGCTGACATCGTCCGAAAGCTGGGGAAGGTCGTCGTTCCACCATGCGATCGGGGACATGCCGAGTCTTGCTTTCATGGCGTCACACTCCAACGCGCTGTTTCTTGCGGATGTCTTCTTGATGGGCGCGGGCTTCCCTGACGTCGGACCGGTCCGAAACCTCGGGTACGCCCACGTCCCAGTCGGCGTCGCCCGGCACCCAGGCATAGGCGTCCGTCGCAATCGAGATGACCGTGGTGCGGTCCGTCGTCTTGGCCCAGGCCAGTGCCGCCTCGAGATCGGCGAGGCTGTCGCAATGGCGCGCCTCGGCCCCCATCGAACGGGCATGCGCCACCCAGTCGACGTGCGGGACGTCGTCGGGGGTCTCGACATTGCAGTCCTTCAGCAGGTTGTTGAACCCCGGCGTGCCCTTCGCCACCTGCAGTCGGCTGATGACCGCGAAGCCTCCGTTGTCGCAGACGACGACGATCATCTTGTGCCCCGACAGGACCGACGAATAGATGTCCGAATTCATCATCATGTAGGTGCCGTCACCCAGCATCACGTAGGGCGTCGACCGGCCGGCGTTGGCCATCGCGTTGCCCCAGCCGGCGGCAATCTCGTAGCCCATGCACGAGAACCCGAATTCGAGGTCATAAGTGTTGGGGTTCTTCACCCGCCAGCCCTTCTGCACCTCGCCCGGCAACCCGCCAGCCGCAACGATCAGGTGGTCGTCGTCGCCCGCGGATGCGTTCACCAGCCCAACGACCTGCGCATAGGTCGGCACCGGCGCATTCGTCGGCGTCTGGTGATCGTCGAGAAGCTTGTCCCACTCGGCGAAGAGGCCCTTCGCCCGCGTCATGTAGGACGCGTCCATCTTCCAGTCGCCCAAGGCGGCATCGAGTTCGTTCACCGTCTCCCGCGCATCGCCGACAACGGCCAGCGAGCGGTGCTTCATCGCGTCCCACCGTGCAACGTTGATCGACACGAATTGCGCATCCTTTGCGAAAGCCGTCCACGATCCCGTGGTGAAGTCCTGAAGACGCGTGCCGATGGCCACGATCACGTCGGCCTCTTCCGCCAGGGTGTTTGCAGAGGTCGAGCCGAGGATACCGACCGGCCCGGCATGGACCGGGTGGTAATGCGTCAGCCCGCCCTTTCCGGCCACGGTCTCGACCACGGGGATCCCGCGCTTGGCGGCGAAGGCGGCGACCGCTTCCTCGGCACCCGAATAGCGAACGCCGCCGCCCGAGATGATCAGCGGTTTCTTCGCCGACTTCAGCATCTGCGCCGCCTCGACGATGCGGTCGCGGTCCGCGCGCGGACGCGGGATCGACCACAGGCGCTCCTCGAAAAAGACCTCGGGGTAATCGAAGGCCAGCTCCTGCGTGTCCTGGGGCAGCGCGATGAAGGCGGGACCGCAATCTGCAGGGTCCAGCATCGTCGCGATGGCTTGAGGCAGCGAGTTGATGATTTGGGCAGGATGGGTGATCCGGTCCCAGTAGCGGACGACGGCCTTGAAGGCGTCGTTCACAGTCGTGGTCGGATTGCCGTAATGCTCGACCTGTTGCAGCACCGGATCGGGCAGGCGATTGTTGAAGGTGTCACCCGCGATCAGAAGGACGGGCAGACGGTTCGCATGGGCGACACCGGCCGCCGTCACCATGTTCAGCGCGCCCGGTCCGATCGACGAAGTGGCGACCATGAGCTGCCGCCGACGCTTCGCCTTGGCAAACCCGATCGCAGCCAGCGCCATCGACTGCTCGTTCTGTCCGCGCCAGGTGGGAAGGGTATCCTTCACGGCTTCCAGCGCTTCGGAAAGACAGGTGACATTCCCATGCCCAAAGATCGCGAACACGCCGGCGAACAGCGGTACGCGCTCGCCGTCGATTTCGGTGAACTGGTTGCAGAGATAGCGGACGACGGCCTGTGCCATCGTCAGGCGAACGGTCTTCGACATGATGGTGTCCTCCCTGTCCACGCCCTCCGGGCTGTCGAGGCTTTATTGACATCGCGGAATGTCTGCAATGATGCTGGCGGCGACGACGGGCGCTTTGCCTCAAAAGATATCAAAACGTTTCAGGGAGGATGAGGTGAAAAACCCATTGAACGACGTGTGGGCTGCGGGTCGGTCGGTGCTGAACGGGTGGCTGTCGATCGGCAGTCCGTTCACGGCCGAGATCATGGCCTCCCAGGGTTTCGACTCGCTGACCATCGACGGCCAGCACGGCGCGCTCGACTATTCGGCGCTCCTGCCGATGCTCCAGGCGCTGCGCGGCCGTGGACCCGTGGTTTTCGCCCGCGTGCCGTGGCGCGATCCGACCTGGGTGATGAAGTTCCTCGACGCGGGAGCGCTTGGCATCATCTGCCCGATGGTCAACAGCCGCGCGCAGGCCGAGGAATTCGTCTCCTACATGCGCTATCCGCCGCTTGGCCAGCGCAGCTATGGTCCGACCCGCGCGGCCTATGCCTATCCCGGCTATGGCACCACGGCGAACGAGGCCGTCCTCGCCTTCGCCATGATCGAAACCGCCGAGGCGATGCATAACCTCGAAGAGATCGCCGCCACGCCCGGTCTCGACGGTCTCTACGTCGGACCCGCCGACCTGTCGATCGGGATCAGCAACGGCCGCCTCGCACCCGGCTTCGACCGCCGCGAACCCGAAGTGATGGATGCCCAGCAGCGCATCGCCGAGGCCGCGCGCGCAAACGGCATCCATGCCGCACTCCATTGCGGGTCCGCGGAATACGCTGCCGAAGCGCTTGGCTGGGGCTATGACATGGTGACGGTCGGAGGCGATTCGCGGTTCCTTGCCGAGGCCGCCGGCGCGACCGTGACGCGCTTCCGCACCCTCACCGACACCGGACGCGCCGGAACGGCCACCGAAGGATACTGACGTTGAAGAAAAGGGAACTGCGGGTCGGGTTGATCGGCACCGGCTTCATGGGCCAGGCCCACGTCTTCGGCTATGCCACGGCCGAAAAGGTCTTCGACCTGCCCGTGCGCTTCGTCCTGGACACCGTCGCGGACGTGACGGACGACGCCGCAAACAGCGCCGCGCGCCGGTTCGGGTTCGAGACGGCGACCACTGAATGGCGGAGGATCGTCGAGAGCCCGTCCATCGACATCGTCAACATCACGGCCCCGAACGCGCTTCACAAGGAGATGGCGCTGGCAGCCATCGCCGCCGGAAAGCACGTCTACTGCGAAAAGCCCCTCGCCCCGCTTGCCGACGACGCGCGCGAGATGACCGAAGCCGCCGAGGCCGCGGGCATCATGACGCAAGTGGGGTTCAATTACCTTTGCAATCCCATGCTGGCGCTGGCGAAGGAGATGATCGAGGCCGGTGAACTGGGCGAGATCCGCGCCTGGCGCGGCGTGCACGCCGAAGACTACATGCGTGACGCAGCAGGCCCCTGGACCTTCCGCCACGACCCGGCCGGCGGCGGCGCCTTCGCCGACATAGGCAGCCATGCGCTGGCAACGGCGGAATACCTCTGCGGCCCGATCACCCGCGTCATGGGGGACTGCGTCACGCACATCCCCGAACGTCCATCTCGGGATGGACCGCGTAGAATCGAGGTCGACGACATCGGACGAGCCTTGTTGCGGTTCTCGTCCGGCGCCTCGGGCTCGGTCGAAGCGAACTGGCTCGCGACGGGACGCAAGATGCAACACGACTTCGAGGTTTACGGCTCGAAAGGCGGTCTGGCCTTCAGCCAGGAGCGCTTCAACGAGCTCCACTACTTTGACACGGACGACCGCAAGGGCCGACAGGGCTACCGCCGCATCGAGGCCGGCCCGGATCACCCGCCTTACGGCAATTTCTGTGTCGCAGCGGGCCACCAGATCGGCTTCAACGACCTGAAGGCCATCGAGGTCGCGGGATACGTCCGCGCCATTCTCGGCGAGGCGGAAGAGCCGTTCAACTTCCGCGCCGGCTGGCGCATCCAGCACCTGGTCGAGACCGTCCACCGCTCCTCGCGTGAAGAACGGTGGCTCGACGTCTGAACTAGAGCACGAGACGTCGGTCGGTACGCGGAACGGTCCGCACCATCGACGGCTCGGGGTGACGCGGGCGCGGCGGCAGGCTGACCTTCTGCGGCTGGCCAGTCTTGGCGGATTGCTCGATCGCCAGCATGATCGCCACGTCCGCCAGCCCCTCGGCGCCATCGGGCTCGGGCGCTTTACCTGTCAGGATGCAATCCGAGAAGTATGCGACCTGCCCCCCGAAATGATCGCTTTCCGGAACCTCGACCGTCTGGTGGTCGTCACCGCGCGAGACCCTGATCTTCGGCGTGACCTGGAACCGATAGCCTGGTTCGACGAGGATCGAACCGGTCTCGCCGATGACGGTGTAGAAATCCGTCTCGCCGCTCTCGAAGCTGACGATGAATTGCGCCAGCCGATCCTCGGGAAAGCGCAGCGTCACGGCCATAGACCCTTCGACCTCGGTAAAGCGCGGATCGCCGTTGCCGTGGACCTTCATCGCGTGGACCTCGACCGGCTCGGCTTCGAAGACATGCCGGCAGGCGTTGAGGCAGTAGACACCGATGTCCTGCAAGGGTCCGCCCCAGTGTTCGCCTTTCAGCCGGTGGTTCGTGTCCGGTGATTGAAACGAAAAGGTCGAAGCGAACAGCTTCGGCTTCCCGATCTCGCCCTTCCGTAGACGCTCCAACACCTCGATTGTCCCCGGCTCGGAGTGCAAGCGGTAGGCTGTCATCAGAAAGACGCCGTTCTCCTCTGCGACGCGGATCATCTCCTCGCACTCCTCGACCGAGATCGCGAGCGGCTTCTCCACAATGGCGTGCTTGCCGGCCTTCATCGCGCGGATGGCGTATTCGGCGTGCATCGAGTTCGGGAGCGCCACGTAGACGGCATCCACCACGTCCTCTGCCAATAGAGCGTCATATCCGTCGTAGTCGCAGGTCCGGCCGATCCCGTAAAAGTCGGTCAGTTTCCTGGCCGCTTCGGCATTGCCCGTGACGATCGCGGTCATCTCGGAATTGCCGGAGTTCGCGACGGACGGCATGAATGCCACCTGGCTGATCCAGCCGGCCCCGACGATGGCGTAGCGCACTTTCTTCATGGAAATTTCCTCACAATGTCAGCGGTTCGGCCGGCGCCGGGGCCTGACCGTCGTAGCCGCCCCAGACGGACTGGTCGAAATGGACGACCGAGCCCGTCATCATGCCACTGTCCTCGGACGCGAGGAACAGGACCGCTTTCGCCACCTCTTCCGGCTCGAGCAGTCGCCCGAACGGCATCGACGACGCCGCGCGGTCGATGAAGCCGGTGTCGCCCGACTCCTCGGCTTGAAGCGCCCTTTCGTGGTCCGAATTCATCCAGCCGATATCGAGCTGGTTCACCCGGATGCGGTTGCGCATCAGCGCATAGCCGGAGTTGCGTGTGAGCGTCGCAAGCGCGCCTTTCGACGCGCAGTAAGGCGCGATGAAGGGCTGGCCGGCGCGCTCGGACGTCGAGCCGATATTGACGATGCGCCCTTCGACGCCCTCGCGGATCATCAGCTTGACCGTCTCCTGCATCAGGAAGAAGGGGGCGCGCACATTGACGGCGAACATACGGTCGAACAGTTCGGGCGTCGTGTTCAGCAGGTTGCCGCGATCCGTGAGGCCGGCCGCGTTCACCAGGATGTCGACGCGCCCGAAGACCTGATCCGCCGCCGCGACGACGCTCCGGCAGTCCTCGACAGACTCGAGGTCGGCGGCGACGAATTCCACCTGCGTCTCGGGAGCCAGCTCGGCGATTCCGTCCGCGACAAGCCTCCCCTTTGCCGCATTCCGCCCGCAGGTCACGATCCCCGCCGCACCGGCACGGGCGAAGAGCCGTGCGATGGCCGCACCCAGTCCCTGCGTACCGCCGGTGACGACCGCTACTGCTCCGTCGATCCGGTTCACGTCAGACGTCCCACTTGGGTGCCCAGGGCACGGACGCGGTGATCCGGTGATGCACCCGAGCAGCCAATTCGTCGATCCGCGCCATTTCGACGTTCGACAGGCTGAAATCCAGGATGTCGAAATTCGCCCGCATGTTCTTGGGCTTCGTCGACATGGAAATCGGGCTCACGCCTTTCTGGAGGATCCAGCGCAGCGACACCTGCGCCGCGGATTTTCCGTGCGCCTCGCCGAGCTCCGCAAGCTCTGGGTGCTCGAAGATCTTGCCGCGCGCGATCGAGCAATAGGCCGACAGCGGAATGCCCAGGCGCGAGGCGGCAGCCAGCAGCTTGCTCTGGTCCAGAAGCGGATGGAATTCGACCTGGTTCGTCGTGACCGGGGCGTCCAGAACGGACACCGCAGTCTCCATCTGCGCGATGGTATAGTTCGACACGCCGATACTCCTGGCCAAACCTCGCTCGAAGGCGTTCTGCAAAAGCGTCAGCGCCGGCACGACGTCTCCTCCAAGGGTCGGCCAATGAAGAAGCAGAAGATCGGGCGCTTCACCGCCAAGAGCCTTGATGCTCTCCTCCACCGACGGCAGAAAGCGCGCCTCGTCGTAGTTGTCGGGATGGACCTTTGTCGTGATGCAAAGCTCGGACCGGGGCACGCCGCATTCGGCCAGCGCGGCGCCGACCTCTGCTTCGTTCCCATACATCTGTGCCGTGTCGAAGGCGCGATAACCGACCTCGACCGCGTCAAGAACGGCGCGCCGTGCCGTGTCCCCTGTCAGGGGCCATGTTCCGAAGCCGCGTTGGTTGACGCCCGTGTAGAGCAGGTTCATAGCGCATCCTCCCGCTGCCGTTATGGCTAACATGCCACGACGGACGCAAGGGCGATCAGGCCGTGATGGGCCTTCGGGTCAGGTCCAGCCCGCCTATCTCGGCGATATGCGCCAGGACTGCGTCCACGCCCTGCCGATGGCGAAGGGCCGTGAACACGAAGGGCAGGTCGCCCCGCATCCGCCGCGCATCGCGGTCCATCACCTCAAGGCTGGCGCCGACATGCGGGGCAAGGTCGGTCTTGTTGATGACGAGGATGTCCGACTTCGTGATTGCAGGGCCACCCTTGCGGGGAATCTCCTCGCCCGCCGCCACGTCAATGACATAGACGGTGAGGTCGGCAAGCTCGGGCGAGAAGGTGGCCGACAAGTTGTCGCCGCCCGACTCGATCAGCACCACTTCTACCTCGGGGTGACGCTTCACCATCTCGGCCACGGCGGCGAGGTTGATCGAGGCATCTTCGCGGATCGCGGTGTGGGGGCAGCCGCCTGTCTCGACTCCGATGACACGGTCCGAGGGCAGGATCTGCATCCGCATCAGGGCCTCGGCATCTTCCTGAGTGTAGATGTCGTTCGTGATGACGCCGATGGAATGCGTGTCCCTCAGCACCTCCGCCAGACGCGCCGTCAGCGTCGTCTTGCCGGCGCCCACGGGGCCGCCGATGCCGATGCGAAGGGGGCCGTTCAGCGTCATGACTGGAATATCCTCGGCTCAAGCGTTTCGTGCCGCATCGAGGCGATGTCGGCAAGGAAGGTCGACGACGACAGGTCGTCGAGCGTCGAGTTGGCGGCCTCGCGCGCGATCCGTTCGCAGAGAGGTGTGACCGAGGCAAGCACCGCCTGCCCTTCGGTCTGCCCCAGAGGCACAAGGCGGACGGCGACAGACACAAGCGTCGCCGCGGCAGCGTGAAGATAGAGGGCCGCCGTGTCCTCGACGGCGATGCCGCGGAGAGCCGCGGCGCGGCCGACGACCACAGGATAAGGCGCATCGGCCACGCCAAGTCCCCAGACCGCGCGGACGGTGCGCGAAAACGCCTCGCCCATCCTCTCGGTCTCGCGCAGCCGCTCGGCCGTGGGCTGAAAGGCGCGCGCCACCTCGTCGACGTCTTCACCGCGCCACGCAGCGGCAAGCAGGATCGCGTCCGAGCGGCCAGCGCCGTGATCCAGAACGTCCTCGACCCAGAGCGTCAGCCCCTTCGCATCGGCGATGTGGCCGTCCCGGATCGCGACTTCAAGTCCTTGGGAATAAGCAAAGGCACCGACTGGAAACGCCGGCGAAAGCCATTGCGCCAGAGTGAGAAGATCGCGCGTCATCGCCTAGTGGGCATGGGCGGAATGCCCGTGCTCGTGGCTGTGCGTGCGGCCATGGCCATAGGCACCGCCCTCGGGAGTGAACGGCTCGACGACCTCCACGACCGACGCCCCCAGATGCTCCAGCATGTGGCCTATCACAGGATCGCGCTGGATCAGAAGGCGATCCCTCTCGATCCGGCAGGGCGTGTGGCGGTTGCCGATGTGCCAGGCCAGGCGCGCCAGGTCGGGACCTGTCACAGCATAAAGATCCTCGGGCGCAGCAATCACCTCGACTAGCCTGCCGTCAGACAGGACGAGGGCGTCACCGTGACCGAGCGATGTGGTCTTTTCGAGATCGACAAGGAAGTCCGTCCCGCCGTCCCCTGACAGCTTCTTGCGACGCAAGAAACGCTCGTCGTAGGACAGGACGCAACAGTCCGAGGCGCCGGACCAGTCGCCGGCCTTGCGGACGGTTTGCGCGACTAGGCTCATGGCACGCGTCCCGATCCAGTGGCGGGACCACGCAACGCGGCTGCGGCCGCAAGGGATCTCCCCGCGGCCGCCAGCGTCCGGTTCAGACGTAATAGATGTCGCGGAAGACGTGGTGCACGATCCTGTCGCGCTGGATGCCAAGCTCCGCCAGTTCCGCGTCCGACATCGCGTTCAGTCGCGAGATGCGGTTCATCCGGGTCTGCATCCCCGCCTGCATCGAGAACGCCTTCCCGAAGGCGTGCAGGGCGCGTCCCAGAACTTCGAAGATCGAACGGTCGGACGAGACGTAAGCCGTCGTCGGTTGTGCTGCATGTGCCAATGTGGAAACCCTCTTTCAACTGCAAGCTTCGGTTTCCTCCCTTTCCAATCCAGATAAGTCAGCCGTGCTGCCCTTACCAATGCCATCCTCGAAGATGCGCCATGCGTCTTGTGCATGGCAGACCGTTAACAAATTGTTCAGAATAGGAAATACCTCTGGGCCATCGGCAGCACCTCTGCTGGCTGACAGGTCAGAAGCTCTCCATCCGCACGCACCTCGTAGGTTTCGGGATGCACCTCGATGTGTGGCGTCGCGTCGTTCAGGATCAGGTCCTTCTTGCCGATCCCCCGCGTGTTCCTGACCGCCAGCGTGGTCTTCGCAAGTCCCAGCCGGTTACCGATCCCATCTGCCTGAGCCGCCTCCGACACGAAGACCACCGCAGAGTTCTCGACCGAGCGCCCATAGGCTCCGAACATCGGCCGCGAATAGACCGGCTGCGGCGTCGGGATCGAGGCGTTGGGATCGCCCATCTGCGCCATCACGATCGTCCCCCCGATCAGCACCATCTCGGGCTTCACCCCGAAGAAGGCGGGCGACCATAGGACGAGGTCTGCGCGCTTGCCCACCTCGATCGACCCGATCTCGTGCGAAAGCCCGTGCGCGATGGCCGGGTTGATCGTGTACTTTGCGACATAGCGGCGAACGCGGAAGTTGTCGTTGTCGCCCGTCTCCTCGGCCAGCCGCCCGCGCTGCTTCCTCATCTTGTCGGCGGTCTGCCAGGTCCGGATGATGACCTCGCCTACCCGGCCCATGGCTTGGCTGTCCGACGCGATGATACTGAAGGCGCCCATGTCGTGCAGGATGTCCTCGGCCGCGATGGTCTCGCGCCGGATGCGGCTTTCGGCGAAGGCCACGTCCTCGGGGATCGACTTGTCGAGGTGGTGGCACACCATCAGCATATCGAGATGTTCCTCGACGGTATTCACGGTGAAAGGCCGCGTCGGGTTGGTGGACGACGGCAGCACGAAGGCCTCGCCACAGATCTTGATGATGTCCGGTGCGTGTCCGCCGCCCGCACCCTCGGTATGGAAGGCGTGGATCGTCCGGCCCTTCATGGCGGCGACCGTGTTCTCGACGAAGCCGCTCTCGTTCAGCGTGTCGGTGTGAATCATCACCTGCACATCCATCGCGTCCGCCACCGTCAGGCAGCAGTCGATGGCGCCGGGCGTCGTCCCCCAGTCCTCGTGCAGCTTCAGCGCACAGGCCCCGGCCCTGATCTGTTCCTCCAGAGCGGCGGGAAGCGAGGCATTGCCCTTTCCGGCGAAGGCAAGGTTCATGGGGAAGGCGTCCGCCGCCTGAAGCATCCGCGCCAGGTGCCAGGGTCCCGGCGTGCAAGTGGTGGCAAGCGTCCCGTGGGCCGGGCCGGTGCCGCCCCCCAGCATCGTCGTCAGGCCCGAGTGCAGGGCATCCTCGATCTGCTGTGGGCAGATGAAGTGGATGTGGCTGTCGAACCCGCCAGCGGTCAGGATGCGCCCTTCTCCCGCGATGGCCTCGGTCCCCGGCCCCACGACGATGTTCACGCCGGGCTGGGTGTCCGGGTTCCCGGCCTTGCCGATGGCGGCGATGCGGCCGTCGCGGAGACCGATGTCGGCTTTGTAGATGCCCGAGTGATCCAGCACGAGCGCATTGGTGATGACCGTGTCGACAGCGCCCTGCGCCCGCGTCGACTGGGATTGCCCCATGCCGTCGCGAATGACCTTTCCGCCGCCGAACTTTACCTCTTCGCCGTAAACCGCCGAATTGGGGCCAGTGCCGCCGTTCGTCGCCCGACCCACAGCTTCGGCGCTCAGGTCACGCTCAACCTCGATGATGAGGTCGGTGTCGGCGAGCCGCAGCCGGTCGCCGGTGGTCGGTCCGAACATGGCAGCATAGGAGGCGCGGGAAATCGTGGCAGGCATCAGACGGCTCCGCTGTGCATCGAGTCACGGTTGCTGGGACGACGACCCGATGCGAAAGCGAAGCGCGTCGTTAGCGGCGCGTCTCTTTTCCGAGCCTCCGCGAATTGGCGCGCGTCTTCAATCCTATCGGCCTCAGCGCCGCCTCGAGAATCTGGTCCGGTCGCTTGCCCGACATGGCAGCGGAGGTCGCGGCCCCCGACGCCGAAATGAAGGCCGGAATCTTTTCGGACATCATGCGGGCGTTCTCGGACGGCGAAACGGGCCAGACGCCCGCCATGCCCATCATGCGATACGCCATGACCATTTGGGCCTCGGCCATCATCTGCGCGGTGCGGATCGACAGACCCCACCAGCCAAACGCGTGGTTGTTCATTAAACGGTCCGATCTGTTCCTGTGGCAACATGCTTCGTGCAGTCAACTCCTCTGCCTCGCTTCGGTTGCGCTGACGTACCGTCATAACGCGCCCATGACCTTCTGGTTGAAGCCGTAGATGCGGCGCGCGCCAGCGATGGGGATGAGTTGGACTTCGCGTCTCTGACCCGGCTCGAAGCGCACGGCCGTTCCGGCGGCGATGTCGAGCCGCATTCCCCGGGCCGCCGTCCGATCGAACTCGAGCGCCGCGTTCGCTTCGCCGAAGTGATAGTGCGAGCCGACCTGCACCGGACGGTCACCCGTGTTCGCGACCATCAGGGTGACCGCCTCCCGCCCCGCGTTCAGCGTCAGCGTGCCCTCGGCCGGGAAGAGTTCGCCGGGGATCATCGGCGGACCCGCGCGACCCTTGCCTTCAGCCCCGCGCCGACGGCGGCCACCGCAATCAGGCACAGGCCGGCGGGAAGGCCCCAGTCGGTGTGGGCGTGGGGCAAGGTCGCTTCATGCGCAAGCGCGGGCGATGCGGCCAGAAGACAGGAAAGGATGAGAAACCGCATGTTATCTCCTATCGGATCGGGTTGTGAACGGTGACGAGCTTGGTGCCGTCGGGAAAGGTGGCCTCGATCTGTACCTCGTGGATCATCTCGGCGATCCCCTCCATGCATTGGTCGCGGGTGATGACATGTGCGCCCGCCTCCATCATGTCGGCGACCGAGCGCCCGTCGCGTGCGCCCTCGACGACGGCGTCGGAAATCAGCGCGATGGCCTCGGGGTGGTTCAGCTTCACGCCGCGCGCAAGACGCTTGCGGGCGACTTCAGCGGCCATGGCCACCAAAAGCTTGTCGCGTTCTCGAGGAGTCAGGTTCATGTCAGATCATCCAGGGTCTTGGCAGGTCGTCGTCGGCGAGAAGCCGGATCAGGGGCAGAAGCGCGCGGCGTAAATCGAAGCCGTCCTCGGCCAGAAGTCGCGCCGCGAGAAGGCCCGGGCGCACCAGGCTGATGCCGGCCGTCTCGGGAAGAATGGCGCGCGCCGCCGCAAGCCTGGCCTCGGCGCCCTCTCCGGCAAAAAGCACGGTCGAGGTGGCCGCCGCCCCCTGCCCGGTTGCCGGACGGGACATACGGGCGACGAGATCGCCCTCCATGCAGATACGGTCGAGATAGATCGGCACACCGTCGCGGCGCAGCGTGATCCGGTCGGAGAGCCTGGCGCTGCTGACGCCTTCGTTCATGGCACGTCGGCCGAAGATCAGGGGCTCGACGATCAGCGCCGACGCCCCCGCGCCCAGATCCACCGTCAGGCGCCGCTCGAGCGACGAACCGTCGAAGAGGATCGTTTCCTGCGGGAGCCAGGCCAGGCGCGCGTTCGGACCGATCGTCAGAACGGTATCGACGCGGCCGGTCTGGCCAGGTTGCGCACGATAGGCTCTCTCGGCCGCCTGCGTCGTGATGGTGATGTCGGCGCCCTCGCCCGCCTCGACGCGGACGCTGAAGCGGTCGCCGCCGGTTACCCCTCCGGCAGTGTTGACGAGAACCGCCGTGATGCGCTGACTGTCGCGCCGGGGGAAGAGGGCGCGCATGGACCCTTCGTGCCGAAGCCTCGCAATCTCGGTGCCGCGGTCGGACGCCGTCACCTTCAGCGACACGGACCCCACGGCGCGGGGTTGCGCGTCTGTCACGATCAATGTCGGCAAGGCAGTCAAGCGGTCGCATCCCCCCGTTCGCCGGACCGTTTCACCATTCTCAGACGCTGTTGTCCGCTGCTTTCGCCCGAATGCGGGCACACCAAGCGTCGTCGCCCAATTTTTCGGCACTACTCAGGGTAATGCGCCAAAATTCTGTGCAAGGAACGCCGCAGTGCAGAAAAGCTGGGCAGTACGATTGCCAAGCCGCGCCCCATCCAGAATCGATTTGGGTGCCCACTGGCAGCGCATGTTGCCAAAAAATCTGGGGGTGTGCGGCAGCCGATGGAAGTGGAGCTCCGGGCCGCCGCACTGGTGCAACAACTTAAGTTGCAGGGTCGAGCTAGGCGTTCCTCGCCATTTGGCAAGGAACCCGCGCCCTGCGGGGAGACGAAGGATGACAAATCTGAAATCGACACTGGCCGGAACCGCGCTGCTCGCGGCGCTCGCCGGTCCGGCCCTGGCCCAGGACTGCCCGATCAAGGTCGGCGTGCTGCACTCGCTGTCCGGCACGATGGCCATTTCCGAAACCACCCTGAAGGACACGATGGAGATGCTCGTGGCCGCCCAGAACGAGAAGGGCGGCGTTCTCGGCTGCGAACTCGAGGCGGTCGTGGTCGATCCGGCCTCCGACTGGCCGCTCTTCGCCGAGAAGGCGCGAGAGTTGCTGACCGTTCACGAGGTCGACGTGATCTTCGGCAACTGGACCTCCGTCTCGCGGAAGTCGGTCCTGCCGGTGATCGAGGAGTTGAACGGCCTCCTCTTTTACCCCGTCCAGTACGAGGGCGAAGAAAGCTCGAAGAACGTCTTCTACACGGGCGCTGCCCCGAACCAGCAGGCGATCCCGGCCACCGACTACTTCCTCGAAGAGCTCGGCGTCGAGAAGTTCGCGCTCCTGGGCACCGACTATGTCTATCCGCGCACGACGAACAACATCCTCGAGTCCTACCTGAAGTCCAAGGGCATCGCGCAGGAAGACATCTTCGTGAACTACACGCCGTTCGGACACTCTGACTGGTCGAAGATCGTGGCTGACGTCGTCGCCCTCGGTGCCGATGGAAAGAAGGTCGGCGTGATTTCGACGATCAACGGCGACGCCAACGTAGGCTTCTACAAGGAACTCGCCGCCGCCGGCATTTCGGCCGACGATATCCCCGTCGTCGCCTTCTCGGTCGGTGAGGAAGAGCTCTCCGGCCTCGACACCACCAACCTCGTCGGTCACCTCGCGGCCTGGAACTACTTCATGTCCGCCGACACGCCCGCGAACGCCGAATTCATCGCCGCCTGGCAGGACTTCATCGGCAGCACCGATCGCGTGACCAACGACCCGATGGAAGCCCACTACATCGGCTTCAACATGTGGGTGAACGCAGTAACCGCCGCCGGCACCACCGACGTCGACGCCGTACGCTCCGCCATGTGGGGGCAGGAGTTCCCGAACCTGACCGGCGGCACGGCCGTGATGGGCGTGAACCACCACCTCTCGAAGCCCGTGCTGATCGGCGAGATCCAGGCCGACGGCCAGTTCGACATCGTCTCCGAGACCGAGCCGGTGGCGGGCGATGCCTGGACCGACTTCCTCCCGGAATCGGCGGTGCTCGAGTCCGATTGGAAGGACCTCGAGTGTGGCATGTACAACACCGAGACCAAGACCTGCGTCCAGATCAAGTCGAACTACTGACCTGACGCGACCGCTGCCTGAAGGGGCCTCCCCCCTTCAGGCACACTTTCCGGGGGATGGGCAGAATGCGGACTTGGGCCACGGCACTCCTTTGCCTGTTGGCGGGGCTCACCGAGGCCTCCGCGCAGGACACACCGATCCAGGACATCCTTCAGGAACACCGCGAAATCATCCTCGAAAGCTCGCGGCGCACCATCGAACCCGCGATCCAGGCGATGGCCTCCAGCGGATTGCCGCAGGCCCAGACCGTGCTCGAAGCCTGGCAGGACAAGAATATCTGGGTCCGCACCTCGGACGGGCTGTTCTTCCGCGCCGATCCGGCCGAGGGGCGCAGCTACACCCTCACCGACTTCGACACGGGCGCCGAGGCCGGGACAGCGGACAAGGACGACCTCGAACAGATCAAGCCCAACAGCGGCATCCGCGGGCTTCTGGGAACCGCGCTCGTCCAGTTCCAACTCATGGACCCGAACCCCGCGAACCGCCGCTCCGCGCTCCTCTCGCTCGAACGCCGCCCGGACCCCGAGGCTCTCGTGCCCCTCCGGGGATCGCTGGAGGGCGAGGCCGATCCCGCTATCCTCGCCCGCAAGGAGCGCCTCGTGCGTCTCCTGACCGCCGCCTTCGATCCCGACGAGCCGGCCCGCATCGAGGCGATCCGGGGCCTTGAAGGCGATACCGGCGTGGACGTGCGCGCCACGCTGAACCCCATCCTGACGACGCGCCTTCAGGTGTTCGAAGGCGGAATAGCGGCCGAGGCGAACGTCGCCCGGCAACTGCGCCCCGGATCCGAAGCGTTTCCCGTCGCCGCCGCCTACGACCTCCTCGTCGCGGACGGCCTCGTCCCGGCCCGGCTCGACAACGACACCGTCAAATCGGCCCTTGCCGCCAACATCGTCGATGGCGCGGTTGCCGGCATTCCGGTCGCCGACCTCGACACGCAGGAGGCCCGCGCCCGCGCCTATGCCGCCCTGGTCGAGGCGGGCACCGTCCAGCCCGGCATCACCGAAATCGAGATCGACGACGAACTCGCCCGTTTTTCCTTCGCCGAGGTCTACGTCGAACCCTCCGCCGCCGTCACTGACGCCGCGCGCGACACGCTTCGGTCCATCTCGACCCGAGTCGGCATAGCGCAAGCCATCGACCTCGGGCTCGACGCCCTGTCCCTCGCCTCGATTTATTTCCTGGCCGCCATCGGCCTCGCCATCACCTTCGGCGTCATGGGCGTCATCAACATGGCTCATGGCGAGCTCATCATGATGGGCGCCTACACGGGCTACGTCACCCAACAGTTGATCCCGAACCACACGGCGTCAATCCTCGTCGCCATTCCCCTCGCCTTCGCCGTCACCTTCGCCGCTGGCGTCCTCCTGGAACGCCTCGTGATCCGCCACCTCTACAACCGCCCGCTCGAGACGGTGCTCGCGACCTTCGGAATCTCCATCGCGCTTCAGCAACTCGCCAAGAACATCTTCGGCACCCAGGCGCGGCCCCTGACCGCACCCTCCTGGCTGGACGGAGCCTGGTCGATCAACGACATCGTATCGATCAGTTACATCCGTATCGCCATCTTCGTGCTGGCGCTCATGTTCCTCGCCCTCTTCCTCTTCATCATGAAGCGCACCCGTTTCGGGCTCGAGACCCGCGCCGTGACCCAGAACCGTCGCATGGCGGGCAGCATGGGCATCAACCCCGACCGCGTGAACATGCTCACCTTCGGCCTCGGCTCGGGCATCGCGGGGATCGCCGGCGTCGCCATCGGTCTCTATGCGAAGGTCACGTCCGAGCTTGGCGCAGACTACATCGTCCAAAGCTTCATGACCGTGGTGGTCGGCGGCGTCGGCAACATCTGGGGAACGTTGTTCGGCGCGACGATGATCGGCTTTCTGCAAAAGGGGATCGAATGGGCGAACCCGTCGAACACCCTCGCCGCCCAGACCTACATGATCATCTTCATCATCATCTTCATCCAGTTCCGGCCAAGGGGCATCATCGCCCTCAAAGGCCGCGCGGCGGGGGACTGAGGCCATGAGAACCAGCTTCTTCGCCCGCAACCCGTCGGTCCCGATCTTTCTCGTGCTGCTCGCCGCTTTCACCATCGGCGTCACGATCCTGGGCGAGGCCTACGGCACCGGAGACATCTCGACCTCCTTCACCAAGACGCTCGGCAAGACGCTGTGCCTTTGCCTGATCGCCGTCGCTCTCGACCTCGTCTGGGGCTACACCGGCATCCTGTCGCTGGGCCACTTCGCATTCTTCGGCCTGGGCGGATACATGATCGGCATGTGGCTGATGTACGAGCGCACGCGCGCCATCGTCGAACGCTCGCTGGCAAACGCCCCCATCCCGCCGACCCCGCAGGAGATCGTCGACGGCATCGGCACCCAGATCTTCGGCGTCGTCGGCTCGAACGAGTTTCCCGTCGTCTGGGCCTTCGCCGACAGCCTGTTCCTGCAACTTCTCATGGTCGTGGCCGTCCCGGGCCTCCTCGCCCTCGTCTTCGGCTGGCTCGCCTTCCGTAGCCGCGTCACGGGTGTTTACCTCTCGATCCTGACGCAGGCCATGACGCTGGCCCTCGCGCTCTACCTCTTCCAGAACGACAGCGGGCTCAGGGGCAACAACGGCCTCTCCGGCCTCCAGAACCTTCCCGGCCTCGGCTCCGTCCCGCAGTCGAAAGTGTCGATCTGGTTCCTCTGGGCCTCCGCTGCCGCTCTCGGGCTTGGCTACCTCCTTGCCGCCTGGATAGTCTCGGGCAAGTTCGGCTCGGTGATGCGCGGCATCCGCGACGACGAGGCGCGGGTCCGCTTCCTCGGCTACTCGGTCGAGGGCTACAAGCTCTTCGTCTTCACCCTCACGGCCATGATCGCCGGCATCGCGGGGGCGCTCTACTACCCTCAGGCCGGGATCGTGAACCCGGCCGAGATCGCGCCGATCGCCTCGATCTACCTCGTGGTCTGGGTGGCCATCGGCGGCCGCGGACGTCTCTACGGCGCGGTCATCGGCGCGACCTTCGTCAGCCTCGTCTCGTCCTGGTTCACCGGTGGACAGGCGCCCGACATCCCGCTTGGGGTCTACACGATCAAATGGGTCGACTGGTGGCTGATCGTCCTGGGTCTCTCCTTCGTCGGCGTCACGCTCTTCGCGCCCAAGGGCATCGGCGGCCTCGTCGATCTCTGGACCGGTCGCCGTGCGCCCGACCGACACGGCGCCGACCTCGGACCCGACCAGGGCAGCTTCCGCGAGAGGGAGGCCGGGGAATGAGCCTCCTCGAAGTCTCCGGCGTCTCGGTCTCCTTCGACGGCTTCAAGGCGATCAACAACCTGTCCTTCCAGATCGGGGACGCCGAGATGCGCGCCGTCATCGGCCCGAACGGCGCGGGCAAGACCACGTTCATGGACATTATCACCGGAAAAACCCGCCCCGACGAGGGCCGCGTGATCTGGGGCGAAAAGTCGAAGTCGCTCTTGTCCATGTCCGAGGCGCAGATCGCGCGAGAGGGGATCGGGCGGAAGTTCCAGAAGCCCACGGTCTTCGAGGACCAGACCGTCCACGCCAACCTCCTTATGGCGCTGAAGAACGAGCGCGGCCCCCTCTCGGTCCTGTTCTGGAAACCCAAACCGGACGACCTCGCCCGCGTAGAGGCTCTGGCCTCCGAGATCGCCCTCTCCGACCAGCTTGCCCGCAAGGCGGGCGAGCTGTCCCATGGCCAGAAGCAATGGCTCGAGATCGGGATGCTGCTGGCGCAGGACCCGAAGCTTCTTCTCGTGGACGAGCCCGCCGCCGGCATGACGCCATCCGAACGCGAGCACACCACATCGATTCTCGTCGAGGCCGCGAAGACCCGCGCCGTCGTCGTCGTCGAGCACGACATGGAGTTCATCCGCCGCCTGAACTGCCGCGTCACCGTGCTGCACGAAGGTTCGGTTCTGGCCGAGGGCAGCCTCGATCACGTCACGTCGGACCCGCGCGTCATCGACGTCTACCTGGGGCGCTAGACCATGCTCACCGTCCGCGACCTCACCCTCCATTACGGCCACTCGCAGATCCTGAACGGCATCTCTCTCGACGCCGCACTGGGGCAAGTCACCTGCGTCATGGGCACCAACGGCGTCGGCAAGACAAGCCTGATGAAGGCGATCTCGGGCACCCACCCGCGCACCGGCGGAGAGGTCACGCTCGACGGACGGACCATCGGCAGGCTCCGCGCTCACGACCTCGCCCGCCTCGGCGTAGGCTACGTGCCCCAGGGCCGCGAGATTTTTCCCCTACTAACGGTCGAAGAGAACCTCGAGACGGGCTTCGCCTGCCTGCCAAAGTCCGAGCACGGCATCCCGGCCGAAATCTACGACCTCTTCCCGGTCCTGAAGGAAATGAAGCACCGCAACGGCGGCGACCTATCGGGCGGGCAGCAGCAGCAGCTAGCGATCGCCCGCGCCCTCATCACCCGCCCGAAGCTCCTGCTCCTCGACGAGCCGACCGAGGGCATCCAGCCCAACATCATCCAGCAGATCGGCAACGTCATCCGCCAACTCCGCGACCGGGGCGACATGGCCATTGTCCTCGTCGAGCAGTATTTCGACTTCGCCTGCGCTCTCGCCGACCGCGTCGTCGTCCTGAAACGCGGCGCCGTCACTATGCAAGGCGCGATAGGTGATATTCCGCGCGAGGACCTGCTGAAGGCCGTGACGGTCTGAGCGCCAGCTTGCTTGACGTCGTTTCGCCGTTACATTGTTGGGTCAAGGCTGGGGCCGACAACGCGGAAAGGGCTGACCCATGAAAATAGCAATCTTAGGCGGCGACGGCTTCGTCGGCTGGCCCACGACGCTGCACCTGTCGAACCTCGGGCACGAGGTCCACATCGTCGACAACCTCTCGCGCCGCTGGATCGACACTGAACTCGGCGTACAGTCCCTCACGCCGATGGACTCGATCCAGGAGCGCTGCCGAATCTGGCACCAGGAGACGGGGCGGCGCATCCGCTTTCACCTCCTCGACCTCGCCAAGGAATACGAGCGCCTCAAGGCCTGGTTGGCCGACGAGACGCCCGACGCCGTCATCCACTTCGCCGAACAGCGCGCCGCGCCCTATTCGATGAAATCCGACCGTCACAAGGTCTACACCGTCAACAACAACACCAACGCGACACACAACCTGTTGGCCGCGCTGGTGGAAACCGGCATCGACGCCCACCTCGTCCACCTCGGCACCATGGGCGTCTACGGCTATTCCAGCGTCGGCGCACCGATCCCCGAGGGCTATCTCGACGTCGAGATCGACACGCCTTCGGGCAAGAGGAGCCAGGAAATCCTCTACCCGACGAAGCCCGGCTCGGTCTATCACATGACGAAGTCGCTCGATCAGATCCTCTTCCAGTTCTACGCCCAGAACGACGGCCTGAGGATCACCGACCTGCACCAGGGCATCGTCTGGGGCACGCACACCGACCAGACGCGCCGGCACGAGCAGCTCATCAACCGCTTCGACTACGACGGCGACTATGGCACCGTCCTGAACCGCTTCCTGATCCAGGCCGCCATCGGCTATCCGCTGACCGTCCACGGCACCGGTGGCCAGACCCGCGCCTTCATCCATATCCAGGACTCGGTCCGCTGCATCGAGCTCGCCCTGGGCGATGCGCCCGAAGCCGGCGACCGCGTGAAGATCTTCAACCAGATGACGGAAACGCACCGTGTCCGCGACCTCGCCGAGCTGGTCGCCCGCCTGAGCGGGGCCGAGGTCGCCTATCTGCCGAACCCGCGCAAGGAAGCCGCCGAAAACGACCTGATCGTGAAGAACGACCAGTTCCGCGCGCTCGGTCTCGACCCCACCACCCTGGCTGATGGCCTTCTGTCCGAGGTGGTCGAGGTGGCCCGCAAGTATGCGCATCGGATCGACCGTAGCCGCGTTCCCGCCGTCTCGGCCTGGACGAAGGAATTGGGCACCAAGGTCGACCATGATCCCGAGAAGAAGGGCCTTCGGCGGGTGTCGTGAAACGCGCCTACGTCACGCTGGTCACCAACGCCGACTTCGCACTTGGGGCGGGCGCGCTTCTGCGTTCGCTCGACCTCAGCGGGACCTCGGCGGATCGTGTCGTCATGCACACGGGCGGCGTTCCTTCCGACGCGCTGACCGCCCTTGCCGACCGGGGAGCGTCCCTCGTCCCGGTCGACCTTCTGCCGACCTCCGCCGCCTTCAACGACGCCCACGCCCGCGACCGCCTGCACGGGGTGGCGCCCTTCACCAAGGGCGAGAAGCCCGCCTTTCACACACCCCTCGACAACTTCGCCAAGTTGCGGCTCTGGCAGTTACCCTATGACCGCGTCGTCTTCCTCGACGCCGACACGCTTGTGCTCAGGAACATCGACCGCCTGTTCGACTATCCCGAGTTCTCGGCTGCGCCGAACGTCTATGAGAGCCTCACCGACTTTCACCGGCTCAACTCGGGTGTCTTCACCGCGCACCCCGCTCCCGAAACCTTCGACGCCATGATGGCGGCGCTCGATGCACCGGGCGCCTTCTGGCGTCGGACCGATCAGACCTTTCTCCAGACCTTCTTTCCTGCCTGGCACGGTCTTCCGGTCTTCGACAACATGCTCCAATACGTCTGGATCAACCTGCCGGAGCTCTGGGACTGGGGCTCGATCAATGTCGTCCACTACCAATACGAGAAACCGTGGCAGGACCACGCAAAGGCAGACGCCCTGTGGCCCCTTGTCGACCTTTGGCGGGCCTACGCGGGCGGCGGCCCCGTGCCGGACACAGCATCCCTCAAGGGACCCGCGCAATGAAAGTCGCGCTCACAGGAGCGACCGGCCTCGTCGGCCATCCCGTCCTGCGTCGCCTCCTCGGCGCCGGTCACGAAGTGACGGCGTTCGGCCGCCGTCCCCCGGACTTCGGCTCCAGGCATCGTCCCTGGGACCTCGACACGGCAGCCGATCTGGCCGGAATGAATGCGCTGGTCCATGCCGCCTTCTCGCACGTCCCGGGCCGGTATCGCGGTGGTGAGGGAGAGGACCCCGACGGCTTTCGCCGGACGAACCTGCACGGAACGGTCGCGCTCTTCGAAGCCGCTCGCAAAGCAGGGGTCGGACGCGTCGTCTTCCTGTCCTCGCGCGCGGTCTATGGCACGCATCCCCCGGGTACACTTCTGGACGAAACGATGACTCCAGAGCCCGACACCCTCTACGGCGAGGTGAAACTTGAAGCGGAACGCGCCCTCTCCGCCATGTCTTCCAAGGACTTCGAGGTGGCCGTCGTCCGCGCGACGGGCATCTACGGCCCCCCCGTCCCGAATGTTCCTCACAAGTGGGCGCAGCTTTTCCAGGACCATGACGAAGGCGTGCCGATCTCCCCCCGCGCCGGGACCGAGGTCCACGCCGACGACCTTGCCCGCGCTATCCTCCGTCTCCTCGAGGCTCCCTCCGAAGCGCTGGAGCCCGTAGTCTTCAACGCCTCCGACTTCACACTCGACCGGCGCGAGCTTCTCGACCTCTACGCCTGCCTCAAAGGCATCCCGGCGCGTCTGCCCGACGCCGCCGACCGGGCGGCTGTTTGCGCGCCAGGCACACAGCGGCTGCGCCGTCTCGGATGGTCCCCCATGGGACCGGGCGCGCTGCCCGCGACCTTGCGCGCGCTTCTGTCCGCCTGAAAAGCGGCTAGGCGCCCTGCTTCTGGCCGCGACGGCGACGGAAGAAAGTCCTGAACGCCTGCCAGCGCCGTCCGACACGGCTGTCCTTCGACCGCGTCATGATCATCAGCATCGACGGCGTGACGATCAGCGTGAGTACGGTCGAGAATGCGAGGCCGAACACGATGGCGCTCGAGAGCGAAATCCACCACTGCGTCGAGGGCGCGCCGGAGGTCGTCTCATGTGACATGAGTTCGAGGTTGTATCCAAAGGCGATAGGCAGCACGCCCAAGATCGCGGTCAGCGCGGTCAACACCACTGGCCGCGCGCGCTCCCTGCAGGTCTGTAGGATCGCCTCCCGCTTGTCGATGCCCTCGGACCTGAGGTGATCGTAGGTGTCGATCAGCACGATGTTGTTGTTCACCACAATGCCCGCAAGCGCGATCAGCCCGATCCCCGACATGACGATGCCAAAGGGCTGGCCCATGATCATCAGCCCCAGGAACACGCCGATGGTGGACATGATCACCGCGACCAGCACGAGACCGACGGACAGGAAGCGGTTGAACTGCGCCAAGAGCACCACGAAAATCAGGAAGATCGCGGCCATGCCCGCCTTGGCGAGGAAGGCGCCCGCCTCCTTCTGCTCTTCGTCCTCACCGGCGAGACGGTATCTAATCCCATCTTCCGCGAGGTTCATCTTCTCGATGCTCGCGATGACCTGCTGCCGCACTGCGTCGGCCTGCACGCCTTCGGTGATGCCGGCGGACACCGTCACCGTCCGCGCACCGTCGATGCGCGTCAGCGTTCCGACACTGGGCGTCGGCTCGCGGGTGACGAAGTTCGACAAAGGCACCGATCCCTGCGAGGTCTCGATCCGCAATTCGTCCAGCGTCGAAAGTGTGCGCTCCTCTTGGGGCAGTCTCAGACGAATTTCGACAGGGTCGTCGGTCCCCGCCGGGCGATACTCCGTCAGCTTCACGCCGTCGGTCACCAGTTGCACCATCGTGCCCACGGATCCGGGTCCGATGCCATAGCGCGCGGCCTTGGCGCGATCGACCTTGATCTCCCAGTCCAGACCGGGCGGAGGCAGGCCGTTCGACACGTCGATGACGTCTGGCGTCCCCTCCAGCATCGCTGCGACTTCGCGCGCCGTGTCGGCCAGCCCCGAAGGGTCATCCGCCGACAGAAGAATCTGGATCGCCTTGCCCGTGGGCGGACCGGCCTGGGGCACCGACACTTCGATTTCGACGCCAGGAATGCCTTCCATGGCTACCCGCAGGTCCGCGAGGATCGCGTTGGCGTTCTTGCGCTCGCGCCAGTCGACGAATTCGTACTGGATCGTGCCGATCACGTCCTCGTCGACGTTCTGGCCAAAGCCGCCGCCGCCCGATCCGACGCGCGTATAGACGCTCGTCAAGCCCGGCCAGCCCAGGATGCGCTCCTCGGCCGTACGGACCAGCCGGTCCTTCTCGTCGATGGACAGGTTGCCGCGCGCATGGACGTAGAGAAGGCCGTAGTCCGGCTCGACATCGGGGAAGAATTCGACGCCGTTGCCATACTTGCCGTAGGCCATCGGCACGGCGACAAGAAGGGCGGTGGCAAGGAACACGACGATGAACGGATGGCTCATCGCGCGCTTCACGACCCACATGTAGATCCCGTCCTTCTTGGGTTCTTCGGGGGGCGTGTTGCGGGCGAAGACCGCGCCAAGCGTCGGCGTGAAGACCAGCGCATAAAGCATCGAGGCCGACAGCGTCGCGATCAGCGTGATCGGCAGGTACTTCATGAACTCGCCGACGATCCCCGGCCAGAACAGCAAGGGCGAAAAGGCAGCGACCCGCGTCATCGTCGCCGCGATCACCGGTCCCGCCATGCGCTGCGAGGCGAGGTGGAACGCCTCCTTGCGCTCCATGCCTTCCTGCATCCGCCGCTCGGCGAACTCGGTCACGATGATCGCATCGTCGACGAGCATACCGACCGCCAGGATCAGGCTGAAGAGGACGACGAGGTTCACCGTCAGCCCCGCCATGTCCAGAAGCAGGATGCCCATGAGGAACGACGACGGGATGGCAAGGCCGATGAACAGGGACGCCCGCACGGTCAGGGCGAAGAGGATGACCACGAAGACCAGGATCACCGCGGTCAGCACGCTGTTCTGAAGATCGCCCAGAAGCTGCCGGATCGTGACCGACTTGTCCTGCGAGAAGGTGATGGCCACGCTGTCGGGAAGCCGCTGCTGGAACTCATCGGCAACGGCCTTCACGCTGTCGACGGTTTCGATCAGGTTGGCGCCGGTGCGTTTCGAGATCTCGATAGCCACCGCGGTCTCGCCGTTCAGGCGCGTGATCGAAGTGGGATCCTTGAACGTGGAGCGCAGATCGGCAACGTCTCGGGCGCGGACCGTCGCATTGGCGCCGACGACGATCGGGAAATCGGCCGCATCCTGCAGCGTCTCGATCAGCGCAGGCACCTTAACCGCATAGCGGCCCTGGTTGCCTTCGATGGACCCCGCCGCAACAAGGCTGTTGCCCGAGTTGATCGCCGCCACGACCTGGTCGACCTGAAGCCCATAGCTGGCCAGCCGGGTGCGGTCGATCACCGCTTCGACAAGGTCGTCGCGCACGCCCTGAAGGTTCGCGTCGAGAACGCCGGGGATTTCCTCGATCCGGTCTCGCAAGGACCGCGCGGCCGTCGCCAGCGCCCGCTCCGGCACATCGCCCGACAGCGTCAGGACCAGAACCGGAAACTCCGAGATGTTCACCTCGTTGACGGTCGGCTCGTCGACGCCCTGCGGCAGGTCGCGCCGCGCGTCGTCGACCTTGTTGCGTACGTCGTCCAGCGCCTTGTCGAGGTCGGCGCCGGCCATGAACTCCACCAGCACGTTACCGCCGCCCTGGTAGGCGGTGGAGGTCATCTTCTTGATCCCTGCGATGGTCTTGATCCGCGTCTCCATCGGACGCAGCAGCAGACGCTCGGAATCTTCGGGCGAGATGCCCTGATAACTCATGCTGACGTAGATGATCGGGATCTGGATGTCCGGCTCGGCTTCCTTCGGGATGGCCGCATAGGACATCGCGCCGGCGATGATGAGGAAGATCAGGATCGAGATCGTCAGCCGGGCGTTCCGGATGGCGAGGCCGACGATATCCATCACTCGCTCGGCAGCAGCGCGGCCGCCGCGGCGGTCTGATCGACGCCGACGACGCTTTGCCCGTCGTTGACAAGATCCTGTCCCGACACGATGACCCGCATCCCATCCTCGATCCCCGCCACGACCAGGCCGCTTGCGGTGTCGTCGACGATCTCCACGGGAAGGAAGCCGACCGTGTCGTCTTCCTCGATGATGCGCACGCCGATCTCGCCCTTCGGCCCAAGCGTTATGACCGACCGCGGCACGAGGATCGACGAGACCGGACTCGCCTCCAGCCGGATCGTCACGGACATGCCGGCCGAGACCTTAAGGTCCGGGTTCGGCACGGCGATTTCGAGGGGAAACGTCCGCGTCAGGTCCGACGCCTCGCGGCGGATATAGCGGATCACGCCATCGGCGGTGGTTCCATCCGCGAAGGTCACCTCGGCGGTCCCGCCAACGGAGACCATTGGCAGGTTCTGCTCGCTGATTTCGCCGGTCGCGATGATCGGATCCAGCGCGATGATGGACGCGACGTTCGTACCGGGCTGAACCCAGGCGCCTGCCTCGACCATGACGTCGTCGACGATGCCAGCGAATGGCGCGCGAACTTCCAGCCGGTCGACTTCGGCACGGGCCGCATCCAGCGCCGACCGCGCCGCGACAAGCTCGGCCTGCGAGGCGTCGATCCGCAGACGCCCGACCTGACCGCTCGCCAGCAGCTTCTGGTCCGCCGCGGCGGCCTTCTCGCGCTGCTCCAGAAGCGATTCAGCGGCCTGGACCGCCGTGTATTTCTCGGGACCGTCCAGCGCCATGATGAGGTCGCCATCATCGACCGCGCTGCCTTTCGCCACCGGAAGTGCTGCGATGACACCTGCCGTCCGGGCGGCAAGCACCGACGCCTTGTCGGCCTTCGTCACGCCCGACACCTGAAGCATCCTCTGGTAGTCGCTGTTGGTGGCAAAGGCGAAGGCCACTGTCTGCAATTCGGGCTCTGAGGCGGGCGCGGCCTCAGGCTCGGGCGCCGGCGCGGCAGCAGCCGACTCGCCCGCAGCCTCACTTCCGACAGAGGTGAACTCGCCGGTCGCGACCCACGCTCCGGCGACGACCAGGACAATGATCGCAAGAAGTGTATGAAATCTCATGTGCGCCACGAAAATGCAGGGTCCGGCCGGAAGGCTTATGGATGATCAAGGCACATATCAGGTGCCGGCCCGGACAAGACAACCCTTCGGACTGGTTTCGACGCGACAATTACCCCCTTGCAGCAACGGGAACAACCGGAACTGCCGAAAGACGTTGCGTCCAAGGCTAATTGACACGCGGCGTGACGATGCAAGCCGCCCCGAGGCCGGGAAAGGGCGGTGGCCGTCGGGCCACCGCTGCAACTCAGGCGATGTTGTCCAGCGAGAAGTGCGACTCGGTCAGGCTGCCCGCAACGAGGTCGGCGAAAAACACCTTGTCCGTCGCCGAGAAAGCAAGCTCCACTCCACCGTCCGCCTGGGTCAGGGCCGAGACGACGTCCGCGGTCGATCCGAAGGTCGTGCCCACGAGGTCGATGTGGTCCACGCTCAAATCGAAGGCGAGCACCGTATCGCTGCCGACCGCCGGCCCGAACACGAAGACATCGGCACCAAGACCGGCTGTCATCACGTCGTTGCCGAGACCCGCGTTCACCGTCCGGCCCTGATCGGACAGAAGGATGAAGTCGTCATCCGCCGTGCCCAGGACCGTCGTGCCCGACTGATAGTCGATGTCGCCGTTGTGGACCCCCACGGTTCCAAAACTCATCGTCAGGGTGTCGCCGCTGCGCGACACGCTGTCCGCTCCCGACGCCACCACCGAGTTGTCGCCGAGGCTCTTCAGCTCCACGCCGACATCGCCCCGTCCGTCGAACGAGAACTCGAGGTCGGACCCATTGCCCAGGACCGAGATCAGATCCGCCCGCATCGGCAGCTTGACGATGTGCGTGACGTCATCCGACTGGCTGCCGAAGGCGACTGTGTAAACGCCGCCGTCGCGGTCGAGGAAGACCTTGCCGTCGTCATAGGCATACCAGTTGTCGACGTTGGCGATGGTCGACCCTTCCTCCATGTCCAGCGCGAAGGTGCCAAGGTCGTTGCCGGTCGCCGTCACGACAAGGTTCGATCCGCTCTGCTGAATCTGAAGCTGCGCCTGCGAGAAGGCCAGGATGCGTTCGGCCAGGTCGGCGCCGGTCACGAACTCGGTGCCGTCGGCATAGGCGCGCGCGATGAAGTTGGTGAACATCTCCTCGGTGTACTGCGGCGCGTTTGGCCCGTCGCCGAGGTCCCAGTTGGTCGGACCGTAATCGTGCCACGGGAAGTGGATGATCGGCGCCCCGCCGTGCGAGGTGATGTTGGCGTATTCCTGCGCCCAGACCGCCTCCGCCTGTGCGGGCGAAAGATTTCGGAATCCGATCAGCGAGAAGTCGAACGACACGTTCGGCGCGAAGTAGACCTGGTCGGTGTGGTTCGGATCAAGGAACCCGAAGGCGCCCGGATAACCCGCGCCGACCCCGGCATAGCCGCCCGTGAGGTAGCTGACGAAGGGCAGGATGTTGAACGTCGAATAAAGCTGTTCCGGCGCGCCGGGAACGGCCCCGCCCAGGTTCGTCAGCCCGAGCTGCTGCTCGATGATCTGCCGTGAGTACTCCCACTGGAAGGTGAAGGAGTGCTGGAGCAGGGCGGCCTGAGCATCGGTGAACGACGACGATGTCAGATCCACCGATGACACCGTGTCCGGATCTGACGCGGCAAGCGCTGCGGCCATGGCTGCGTTGACCTCAGACAGCGACATGTTCCCGAGCGCCGAGGCGAGAGCCGGGCTGCCGGCCTTGGCCGCGTCCAGCTCGGCCTGGGTCATCACGTCAGGCAGAAGGAAGTTCGTATTGTCGGGGTGCGTGTAGGAGTGCGTCCCGATCTCGTTCTCCATCGCCAGAAGCTGCTGGTAGTAGGGCGACGAGACGGCCCAGTTCGTCTCCTGGTCCGGAGGGTTGGCGCCCACGTTGATGTAGTAGGAGCCGACGAAGTTGTACTCCTCGTACCAGCTCTGCACGATCGGGATCATCGCGTCGTAGATGCGCGGCGGATCGACGACGTCGTACGTCTCCTGCGACTGGTCCATGTCGTTGCGCGAGAAGAACAACGAGGTCCCCCGCGTCATCTCGAGCGACACCTCGGGCAGATCCCCCAGCGCCGACCACTGGATCGCTTCCTGAAGGATGTTGTTGTTTCCGCTGATCGCATCCGACGCGAAGTGAACGTTACGCCCGCCCGTCGTCGTCGCGATCACCGCGGCGACCTCTCCCTGCGTGGTCGTCGTTTGCGTGAACAGCACCTGTCCCGTGCCGTTGAAGTCGATGAAGCTCTGGAAGCCCGAATTGGTATAGGTCCCGACCAGCTCGTTCGCCGTATAGCCGTCCGAGATCGGATGCGTCACGTCTTCGGCGTTCATGGTCAACCCGGCGGTCGAGCCCGACGCCCCCAAAGTCACACCCAGAAGCGACTTCATCCGCGCATAGGCGTCAGAGCCGATGATTGCTCCCGTGTCAGTGTTCGTCATGAAGTTGCCCGACGCGATCAGGCCGATGCCATAGGTCTGGCTGGCCTCGGTCAGCGTGTCGGTGATGCCCTGCACCAGCGAGGCCTCGACGTGACTGAACTCGGGGAAGACGATCGCGTCGTAGTCCTTGATCTTCGCGATGTCGGTCAGATCCGCCTCGCTGATCAGGTCGAACGGAATGCCCGCCTGCATCGCCTGGTTCTGCGCCGACATCACAAGCTGCCCGTAGGCCGTCTTGTCGAAATAGGCGTTGGCCGAGCTTTCCGAATAGACGATGGCGATCCGCACCGTGGGATCGGTCGGTTGCACCGGAGTCGCCTCGCGCACCACGAACCCGCCCGACGCATAGGCTTCCGGCAGGAACGTCGTGTTGTTGACGTCGATGTACATCTCGAGGTTCGTCGACCCGCCCACCAGCGTGGACGGCAGGGCGATCTCGACCGTCCCGTGGTCGGCGTCGAAGAAGTAGTTCAGGTTCGACACGAAGGTCTGCCCGGCGTCCCCCGAATAGAGCGCCAGCGTGCCGTCGGCCTCGAACTCGATGTTGTACTCGGCGCCCACGCCGTTGCCGAACACCTGGAAGCCGGTGGCGGCATTGCGGTCGGTGTTCAGCCAGATGGTCGTGTCCGCTCCGATCTCCAGCGTCTCGGCCTCGAGAGCGATCAGGAAAGCGCCCGCGCCATAGGTGCCGTTGACCGTATAGTCCACGCCGCCCGTCGACCGCGTGTAGAGCTGAGTATTCGCCGCCCATTCGGCGGTCGAACCGTCAAGCGTGACGGCGCCGAACTGCTCCGCGACGTCTGTGACGGTAACGGCGAAGGGCGCGGTGGCCTCTATAGATCCGGCAGTACCCACGGAGGTGTCGTCAACGTCGACGTTGATATCCAGCGTCGCGTTCGTCTCGAAGTCGAGAACGGCCCCCGCCTTGATGTACAGCTCGGTGCCCAGGATCTCGAACAGCCCGGCATCGGCGCCCGACAGCTTCAACTCGTTGGTTCCGATACCGTCGTCGGTGACGACGATATCAGCAACCTTCGTGCGGCCAAGCACGCTCGCGTTCTCGGCGATTTGGAACAAGGTCTGCGTCAGCGTCACGGTTGGCGCGAGGTTGTTGCCGATCGCGAGGCCAGTGCTGCCAAAGTAGTTCCCGGGAATAAAGACGGTGTCGTTCACGTCGAGGTACAGCTTCGCCGCAGCCGATCCGCCGACGAGGTCCGACGGCAGTGCGAACTCGAGCACGCTGCGGTCAGCGTTGAAGCTGAAGATCAGCGGCGACACCAACGTCTCTCCGACCGCACCGCTGTAGAGCGCGGGCCGGCCGTCGGGACCGATGTTGATGTTGTATTCCGCACCGACGGTTGAGCCGAAGACCTGATAGCCCGTCGCCGGGTCGAGGTCGGTGTTCAGCCAGAAGGTCGTGTTCGGACCGATGGCCGCCCCGCCCGTTGACAGGGCCATGACGAAAGCGCCGTCCTGATAGGTGCCGCGCACCTCGTAACCGCCGTCCGACGCCAGAAGCGTGTAGCCGGGCCATTCGCCCACAGCACCATCCAGTTCGATGATGCCCCAGGTCTCCTTGACGTCGGTGACCGCAAGCGTCAGCGGGGCCGAGCTTTCGACCGACCCCGGCGCACCGATGGTCGTGTCGTCGAGGTCGACGGAAACCGACAGCGAGGTCAGCGTCTCGAAGTCGAGCGCCGTGCCCGCCTTCAGGAACAGTTCCGTCCCCACGATCTCGAACAACGCCGCATTGGCGCCCGACAGTGACAGCGTGTTGGTCCCGATGGTGTCGTCGCTCACGACGATGTCGGCGACCTTCAGGGCCGTCGTCAGGTTCTGGTCCTCGGGGATCGAGGTGATCTGGTTCGCAAGCGTCACCGTCGCCGAAAGGTTGTCGCCGATGGGCAGACCGCCCAGGGAGTAGTCGCCCGGAATGAAGACGCTGTTGTTGAGGTCGACGAACAGCTTCGCCGCCGTGGCGCCTCCGACGAGGTTCGACGGCAGGGCGAACTCCAGCACCGTGCCGTCGGCGCTGAACTTGTGGATCAGCGGCGTGATTTCCGTCTCGCCGTCTGCGCCCGTGTAGAGCACTGGCCGACCGTCCGCGTCGATGTTCACGTTGAACTCGGCACCCGCGGTGCTGCCGAACACCTGATAGCCCGTCGCAGAATTGAGGTCGGTATCGAACCAGAACGTCGTATTGGGCCCGATCGGCACGCCGTTCGTCGAGAGCGCGACGATGAAGGCGCCGTCCTGATAGGTGCCGCGCACCTCGGCCCCGGAGGGGTCAGAGGCGAGAAGCGAGAAGGCAGGCCATTCGCCGACCGCACCATCCACCTCGATGGCGCCCCAGGTCTCCTTCACGTCGGTGACGGCCAGCGTGAAGGGCGTTGAACCGTCGACGCCCGTGCCGAGCGTCGCATCGTCCACGTCGACACTGACCGAGAGGCTCGGCAAGGTCTCGAAGTCGAGAGCCGTACCCGCCTTGAGGAACAGTTCCGTCCCCACGATCTCGAACAGCGCGGCATCCGCCCCTGACAGCGTCAGGGCATTCGTGCCAAGCGCATCGTCCGTCACGACGATGTCCGCCACCTTCAGGGCAGCGGTCAGGTTCTGGTCCTCGGAGACCGAGGCCACGACGTTGGCCAGTGTCACCACCGGCGCATCGTTGGAGTCCGTCACCGGAAGCGTCAACGGGGCGCTGCTCTCGACCGAGCCGGACGCGCCGATGGTCGTGTCGTCCACGTCGACGCTGATCGACAGGCTCGGCAGGGTCTCGAAGTCGAGGATTACGCCGGCCTTCAGGAACAGCTCGGTTCCCACGATCTCGAACAGCGCGGCATCGGCGCCCGAGAGAACCAGCGTGTTCGTCCCGACGCCATCGTCCGTCACGACGATGTCCGCCACCTTGAACGGCGCGCTCAGATCCTGGCCTTCCGACACCGAGGCGACCACGTTCGCCAGCGTCACCGCCGGCGGCTCGTTGGCATCCGTCACCGCCAGCGTCAGCCCGGCCGTGCTCTCGATGGACCCCGCAAGCCCCAGGGTCGTGTCGTCAAGGTCCACGCTGACCGACAGGCTCTGCACCGTCTCGAAGTCGAGCACCGTGCCCGCCCGCAGGAACAACTCGGTGCCCACAATCTCGAAGAGGGCCGCATCCGCGCCCGACAGCGTCAGTAGGTTCGTGCCCAGCGCGTCGTCGGTCACGACGATGTCCGCCACCTTCAGGCGCACCGACAGGTCCTGCGTTTCCGCGACGCCCGTCACGACGTTCGCCAGCGTCACCACTGGCGCTTCGTTCGCGTCTGCGACGGGCAGCATCAGCAAGGTGCTGCTCTCGACCGACCCGGCGGTTCCGATGGTGGTGTCGTCCACATCGACGTTCACCGACAGGCTCGGCAGCGTCTCGAAGTCGAGCGCCACGCCCGCCTTCAGGAACAGCTCTGTTCCCACGATCTCGAACAGGCCCGCATCCGTGCCGGACAACGAAAGGATGTTCGATCCGACGCCGTCATCGGTGACCACGATGTCCGCGACCTTGAGCGGAACGCTTGTGTCCTGCGCTTCCGACACCGAGGCGATGACGTTCGCCAGCGTCACGATCGGCCCCTCGTTGGCATCGGTCACGCTCAGGACGAAGGGCACCGTGGCCTCGACCGACCCTGCCGCTCCAAGGGTCGTGTCGTCGACCGTAACCGTCACCTGGAGGCTTTGCGCGGTCTCGAAGTCGAGCACCGTTCCGGCCTTGAGGAACAGTTCGGTTCCCACGATCTCGAACAGCGCCGCGTTCGCACCCGTCAGGCCAAGGACGTTCGTCCCCATGCCGTCGTCGCCGACCACGATGTCCGCGACCTTCAGCGCCACGCTCATGTCGCGCGTTTCCGCCACCGAGGCGACGATGTTCGCCAGCGAGACCGTCGGGGGCAGGTTCGTCGGCGGCGGCGTGCCGCCTCCGCCGCGGTGAAGCGTGAGATCGCCGACCGAGAAGCCGCCGATGCCGATTCCGCCGATGGTGATCGCCGCCTGGTCGCTTGCCGCGAACTCGCTGAAGAACTGCGACGCCGCACCCGCCGGCAGGGCCTGCCCGTTGACGGTAAAGCTGCTCGTGGCGAAATCGATGCGGACGATGTCTCCGTCGTTCAGGTCGATCGTCAGAAGGGCATCCGGCGTGGCCAGCCGGCCGTTGCCGTAGCTGCCGCTCAGGATCGTGTCGCCGTCGATGTCGAAGGCTGCCGAAACGGTGCCGGAGGAATGAACGACAAAGCTCACCGCCGCCAGCTTCTGCGCCACGCCGTCCTTGTCGTTCAGCCGCCAGGTCAGGCTGTCACCCGGCCGACTGCTCGACGACTCGATGCGGAATCCCGTGGCGGGGTCGTACACCATGGCAGCGTTGAGATTGAGCTGCGAGACGGCGCTCGACCGATACCAGCCGTGGCCGGTGATGGTGACCGGGTCCGTGTCGGTGTTCAGCGTCGTCAGCCGCGTGTGAACCAGGTCGTCCTTCACGGCGGCGAGGATATAGCCGGTCTCGCCCGCCTCGAAGGCGCGGTCGCCGTCACCCTCGATGGCGATGAGAGCCTGCTTGCGATAGTCCGTCCCGGTCCCGAGGTTATCGGTAGAGATCGGGTCGATGACGTTGCCCGGTTGCGATGTCAATTGCACCGAGCCGAAGCTGATCATGCTCTCGACCGTGACCGCGTCGCGGACCTGCACGACGACCTCGGCACTGACCGGAGCGTCCGGCAGGCTCTGATCCTCGACCGTCACGAAGACGCGCAGCGTCGGGTTCGTGGCCATGTCGATGTCGGTGCCGGCCTTCAGGTACAGACCCGTTCCGATGATCTCGAACAGCGACGCGTCCTCGCCCGAAAGCGACAGGATGTTCGTGCCGATGCCGTCGTCCAGGATCTGGATGTCCGCGACCTTGACGCGGTCCACTAGGTCCGCGCCGTCCAGGAGGTCGCTCACAACCTGCGAGACGGCGATGAACGGCGCTTTGTTCGGCGCGGCCGTCTTGTCCGACCGCTCCAGCGTCAGGTCCTTGACGGCGAAGGTGGCCGTGTCGGCGCTGCCGATGGTCAGGGTGTTGCCCGCGCTCGCCGTGTAGGCTGCGAAGAACTGGTCGATCTCGGTTCCCGTGACCGGGACGCCGTTGAGAGTGAAGGTGTTGGCCAGGAAATCGATGGCGATGACGTCGCCATCCTGCGCCTGAAGGGTCAGGGCGGCCTCGGCGGGCGCGTCCGTCTCGGAATAGATGCCCGACGCGATGATGTCTCCGTCAAAGTCCATCGCCACACTGACGGGACCGGCCACACCGCCCGTGTTGACGACGAACTCTGCGGCGTCCAGCTTCTGCGCCGCCCCGTCCTTGTCGTTCAGCGTCCAGGTGATGCTGTTGCCGGGTCGCGCATTCGCGCCGCTGACTTTGAAGCCCTGCTCCGTCGTGAAGGTCAGGTAATCGTTGAGATAAAGCGGCTCGACCGCGCGAATCCGTGCCCAGCCATGTGCCGTCACCGTCACGGGATCGTTCGCGCCGTTCAGCGTCGTCCGCGTGATCCCGCCCTCGAGGTTCGATCCGTTGGCGAGGATGAAGCCCGTCTCGCCACTTTCCAGAAGACTGTCCCCGTCACCCACGATCGCCGCGACGACACGCTGCGTCACCGTGTCCGGACCGCCGACCTGCGCCGTGGTTATCGGCTCGGCAAGGATTCCGGACCGGAGACCGGAGGCAAGCTGCTGGGTCGAGAAGGAAATCGTTTCGGACATAACGGACTCGCTGCTACAGGGCGGACGGGATCAGTACGAAGACGGGATCGGGACGGCGGGAAGCAAGATTGGCCGGGCGCGAGGGAAGGCGCCCGACAGAAGATATGGCGTAAAGGCCCGCGACAGCGCCGCGGTAAAATGGTGAATCTCAGTCATCCAGCTTCCCCCCGGACGCTCTCGAGGCCGATTGCCGGATTCTGCCCACTCTGCCCCGTTAATGATTTCCCATGCAGGGTAAGGAATGGTCAAGAATTCATAGGACGTAGGGACGGCCTCAAGCCTGAACCTCCCATCCGATTTTGCTATGCAATATCAGCGTGTTGCTAAACCAGACCCCCGGCACGCAGAGGCAGGGATTAACCCTTTTTGCGTATGCCTGCGAAACGCCGGCCCAAGAAGGCAAAGCCCTCTTTTGTTTCCGGATAAGGTCTAAATTCCAATTTGATTGCATGATCGTGGACGGATTGGATATAGGCCGCCTTCAATCGCTCCCGCACCAGCGCGACGCTGACCGAGGACATCGAAATGCTCTCACGCCGCATCGAACCTGCGACGCAAAATTCCCGGAAGAGGGAGGATTTGGTGGAGCCGATCGGGATCGAACCGACGACCTCGTCATTGCGAACGACGCGCTCTCCCAACTGAGCTACGGCCCCACTGGATCGGGTGTTTGGGCGTATTTTACTGCCAAGTCAAGACGGGAGGGCCGGCCTTCCGCCCTCCCCCCGACACCCCGCTGCGGCCCTATTCCGCCGCCTGCGCATAGTCCTCCAGCGGCGGGCAGGTGCAGACCAGGTGACGGTCACCCCAGGCGTTGTCGACACGGTTGACCGGCGGCCAATACTTGTCGACGCGGAACGCTCCCTTGGGATAGCACCCGGCCTCGCGGCTATAAGGCCTGTCCCAGTCGCCGACCAGGTCCTCGACCGTGTGGGGCGCATTTTTCAGGGGGTTGTTCTCGCGCTCCATCTCTCCCGTCTCGACGGCCCGGATCTCCTCGCGGATATGCAGCATCGCGTCGCAGAACCGGTCGAGCTCGGCCTTCGTCTCCGATTCCGTCGGCTCGACCATCAGCGTTCCTGGCACCGGCCAGCTCATCGTCGGCGCGTGAAACCCGTTGTCGATCAGCCGCTTGGCGATGTCGTCCACCGTCACGCCCGCGCTGTCGGCAAAGGGCCGGGTGTCGAGGATGCACTCGTGTGCCACCCTCCCCTTGCGCCCCTTGAACAGAACGTCGAAGGCCCCCTCCAGCCGCTTCGCGATATAGTTCGCGTTCAGGATCGCCACCCGCGTCGCCTGCGTCAGCCCGGCTCCGCCCATCAGCAGCAGATAGGCATAGGGAATGACCAGGATGCCCGGCGAGCCGTAAGGCGCCGCCGACACCGGACCCTCGCGGCCGCCGGTGTGCGGATGCCCCGGCAGGAAGGGCGCCAGATGCGCCTTGACCCCGATCGGTCCCATGCCGGGACCGCCGCCGCCGTGCGGGATGCAGAAGGTCTTGTGCAGGTTCAGGTGGCTGACGTCGCCGCCCACGTCCCCGGGTTTCGCGAGCCCCACCATCGCATTGAGGTTCGCGCCGTCGATATAGACCTGCCCGCCATGCGCGTGGGTGATCTCGCAGACCTCACTCACAGTCTCCTCGAACACGCCGTGGGTCGAAGGATAGGTGATCATGCAGGCCGCCAGCCGGTTGCCCGCCGCCTCGGCCTTGGCGCGGAAGTCGTCGACGTCCACGTCGCCATTCGCCGCCGACTTCACGACCACGACCTCCATCCCGCACATCTGCGCGCTGGCCGGGTTCGTGCCATGCGCCGACACCGGGATCAGGCAGACCTTCCGCGCCCCGTCGCCGCGCGCGCGGTGATAGGCCATGATGGTCAGAAGCCCCGCGTATTCGCCCTGCGCGCCCGAATTCGGCTGCATCGACATCGCGTCATAGCCCGTGATGGTGCAGAGCCGAGCGCAGAGGTCCTCGATCATCGCGGTATAGCCCTTCACCTGTTCGGCCGGTGCGAAGGGGTGGATGTTCGAAAACTGAGGCCAGGTGACCGGCATCATCTCGACCGCCGCGTTCAGCTTCATGGTGCATGACCCCAGGGGGATCATCGCCCGGTCCAGCGCCAGGTCCCGGTCGGCGAGACGGCGCATGTAGCGCATCATCTCGGTCTCGGCCCGGTTCAGGTGAAAGATCGGATGGGTCAGGAACTCGCTCGTCCGGTGCAACTCCTGCGGCAGGCGCGTGTACCCCGCCTCGAAATCGTCTCGGCCGTAGGACAACCCGAAGGCCCGCCACACCGCCTCGATGGTCGCGGGACGCAGCGACTCGTCGACCGACATCCCGATCTTCGTCGTCCCCACCCGGCGGAAGTTGATCCGCTCGCGCTTGCCCGCCTCCATGATGACGCCTTGCATCGGGCCGACCTCGACCGTGATCGTGTCGAAGAACAGCTTCGGCTCGACGGCATAGCCGCCCGCCTCCAGCCCCATCACCAGCCGCTCGGTCTTGCGGTGGACGCGCTGCGCGATGGCTTTCAGCCCCTCGGGTCCGTGGAACACCGCATAGAACGACGCCATGACCGCAAGAAGCGCCTGAGCCGTGCAGACGTTCGACGTCGCCTTCTCGCGCCGGATGTGCTGCTCGCGGGTCTGAAGCGACAGACGGTACGCCTTGTTCCCTCGTGCATCGATCGACACGCCGACCAGCCGCCCCGGCATCGCCCGCTTCAGCCCGTCCTTGCACGCCATGTAGGCCGCATGCGGTCCGCCGAAGCCCAAAGGCACCCCGAAGCGTTGCGTAGACCCGACAGCGATATCCGCACCCATTGCGCCCGGCTCCTTAAGAAGCGTCAGCGCCAGCGGGTCCGCGATGACGATGCCAAGGGCCCCCGCCGCGTGCAGAGCCTCGATCTGCGGCGTGAAGTCCCGGACGTGCCCGTAGGTGCCGGGATACTGGAAGATCGCGCCGAAAACCTTGTCCGCCTCCAGGTCGTCCGGCGATCCCACGATCACCTCGATGTCCAGAGGCTCGGCCCTTGTCCGCATCACCGCGATGTTCTGCGGGTGGCAGTTCTCGTCGATGAAGAAGGCCTTGGCCTTCGACTTCGCCGTCCGCTCGGCCATCGTCATCGCTTCGGCCGCCGCCGTCGCCTCGTCCAGGAGCGAGGCGTTGGCGATCTCGAGCCCCGTCAGGTCCGAGATCATCGTCTGGTAATTCAGAAGCGCCTCCAGCCGCCCCTGCGAGATCTCCGGCTGATACGGCGTATAGGCCGTGTACCAGGCCGGGTTCTCCAGGATGTTGCGCTGGATCGCGGGCGGGGTGACGGTGCCGTGATACCCCTGCCCGATCATCGTCGTGAAGACCTCGTTCCGGTCCGCGATCTGCCGCATCTCCCAGAGCATCTCGCGCTCGGACCGGGGCTTGCCGAAGTCCAGCGGCTCGGCCTGCCGGATCGTCGAGGGGATGGTCTGGTCGATCAGCTCGTCCAGCGAAGCGACGCCAAGCGTCTTCAGCATCGCCTCCATCTCGGCCGGCGACGGCCCGATATGGCGGCGGTTGGCGAAGTCGTAGGGAAGGTAGTCGGTCGGCGTGAAGGTCATGGGTCCACCGTCAAGGGTCAGGTTCGTTCGATGTAGCGGGCGAGGTTGGCGAGCGACGACTGCAAGCCCATGTCATGCGCCTCGGGTGAGATGCCGGCCGGCACGTCGCGGGCCTCGACGGTCACCTCGGTCCCTGCGCCGTCGGGGCGGAAGGTCCAGTCCATCCGCATGGTCCCGGCGAAGCGCGGGTCGTCGCTGTCGAAGTCGACCGAAATCGCCAGGTGCGACGGCGGATCGAGCTCCAGGAACCGCCCCTGCACCCGGTCCGTCCGCGCGCTGGTCTTGCCGGTCGCCTCGTCGAAGTGCAGGACGATGACCAGCGCGCCACCCGGCTCGGGCACGAAGCTCTCGACCGTCATCGAGGCTCCTTCGGGCGGCAGCCAGTGCGCCAGCGCCTCAGCGTCGATCCAGGCCGCATAGGCGGTCGCAGGCTCCGCCGCGACATGCCGCGCGGCCCGGTCGACGCGAGGGGTCAAGCGATCACCCGATCATGTCCTTGTACTCGTCCTCGGACATGAAGGTGTCGAGCTGCTCCATGTCCGTGACCTTCATCTTGAAGAACCACGCGGCCCCAAGGGGATCCTCGTTGACGAGGCCCGGGTTGTCGGCGAGATCGACGTTCACCTCGACGATCTCGCCGTCCACCGGCGCGGCGATGTCGGACGCCGCCTTCACGCTCTCGATCACCACGATGTCGTCGCCCTTGGCCACCTGCGTCTCGGTCTCGGGCAGTTCGATGAAGACGACGTCGCCCAGTTGCTCGGCCGCATGTTCGGTGATGCCCACGACGACGACATCGCCGTCCACCCGCAGCCACTCGTGATCTTCGGTGTATTTCATCGCGTCTGATCCTTCTCAGCGTTTGTAGGTCGAGGGCCGGAACGGCAGGTCGGCGACGGTGGCGGGCAGGCGCTTGCCGCGCACCTCCGCCTCGACGCCCGTGCCGGTCGCGGCATGGTCGGTTGAAACATAGCCCATGCTCACGGGCCGTTCGAGCGACGGTGCGAAGCCGCCCGAGGTGACGGACCCGATCCGCGTATCGCCCACGAAAAGCTCGGTCCCCTCGCGCATCGGCGCGCGTCCGTCGGGCAGAAGCCCGACGCGACGCCGTGCCGCCCCGGTCTCAAGTTCCTCCAGGATGCGGTCCGCGCCGGGAAAGCCGCCCGCACGATCCCCGCCCCGCCGGCGTACCTTCTGGATTGCCCACTCCAAGGCCGCCTCGACCGGAGAGGTGGTGCGGTCAATGTCGTGCCCATAGAGGCACATCCCCGCTTCCAGCCGCAGGGAATCCCGCGCGCCGAGGCCGATCGCCTCGACCTCATCCATCGCCAGCAGCGCTTCGGCAAGGCCCACGGTCCGGCCCTCTGGCACCGAGATCTCGAACCCGTCCTCGCCGGTATAGCCCGACCGCGACACCCAAAGTTCCGCGCCCTCCCAGTCGAAGGTTGCAACGTCCATGAAGCGCAGGCCCGCAACCCCGGGCACAAGCCGAGCCAGCGCCGCCTCGGCCTCCGGTCCCTGCAACGCCAGAAGCCCGCGGTCCGTCACCGGCTCGACCGAGACCGGACCGCCAAGACCCGCCTGCATGTGCGCGATGTCGTCGTCCTTGCAGGCCGCGTTCACGACGACGAACAGGTGATCGCCCCGGTTCGCGACCATCAGGTCGTCGAGAATCCCGCCTTCGTCGTCGGTGAAAAGAGCATAGCGCTGCCGCCCTTCCTTCAGCCCAAGCACGTCGACCGGCACCAGCGTCTCGAGAGCCAGCGCCGCGTCCGACACCGACCCCTCAGGCACCAGCCGCGCCTGCCCCATGTGGCTCACGTCGAAAAGCCCGGCATGCTGCCGCGTCCAAAGGTGCTCCTTGAGCACCCCCAGACCATATTGCACCGGCATGTCGTAACCCGCGAACGGCACGATCTTCGCGCCGAGCGATGTGTGCAGATCGTAGAGCGGTGTCCGCTTCAGCTCAGGCATCGCAACCCTCTTCCCGCCGACGGCCGATGCGTCGGGCACCTCTCGGGCAACGGCCTTGCCCTCTGGCGCCCCCTCTGTCCCTTCGCCTGAGATCGCTATCCCTTCGGCGCCCCGATCGCGGGGTCTCTCCAGAGTGTCCGTCACGCGGCGGTCCGTTGGCCTGAGAGTTTACCGGGGCGGTTGCTCCTTCGGCACCGGGTCGAACCCGGATTCTCCCGTCGCGCAGTTCAGGGATACGCCGGTTCCGCGCGCGCTGGCAAGATCTTGCATCACGCCCCCGCCCACGCCAAACCTCGCCGCATGGATGGTCCCTGGTTCTTCGGATACGGCAGCCTCGTGAACCGGGCGACCCACACCTATGCCGAGGCGCATCCTGCGAGCATATCGGGCTGGCGCCGCGCCTGGCGGCATGTCGAGGGCCGCGAGGTCGCCTTCCTGACCGCCGTGCCGGCGCCCGAGGACCAGATCGACGGGCTGATGGCGCGCGTTCCCGGCGGCGACTGGTCCGCGCTGGACATGCGCGAACATGCTTACGCCCGCGTCATGGCCACGGGCGTCGCCCATGCCCTCGGCGGGCAACCCGAGATCCACATCTACCACGCGCCCGACGACATGCACCGGCCCGCGACGACCATGCGCCCGGTGCTTCTGTCCTACATCGACGTGGTGGTGCAGGGCTTCCTGCGCGAGTTCGGAGAGGGCGGCGTGCAGAGGTTCTTCGACACGACGGACGGCTGGGACGCCCCCGTCCTGAACGACCGCGACGCGCCTCGCTACCCAAGGCACCAGTGCCTGACGGACGAGGAGACGGCCCTTGTGGACCGCCACCTCGCCCTGAAGGGCGTTAACCCTTAATTCATTGGTTTCGCATGCGAAACCTTCGGATCACAGCATCATCTGATAGGTCGTGGGCACATAGTGGAACATGCCCGGTCCTTCCTCGGTGACATAGCCCATTCCGGGGAAGGGCATGTGATAGCCGATCAGCGGATGACGGTCCGCTGCGACCATGCCGAGGATCTTCTTGCGAGTCTCCGCCGCCATCGCCTTGTCCGCGTCGAAACGGACCTCCCACTCGGGATAGGCCAGCGACCAGACGTAATGGTTCGCCGTGTCGGCCATCACCAGCACCTGCTCGCCGCCCGATTCCAGCATGTAGGCCATGTGACCGGGTGTGTGGCCGAACGCCTCGACCGCCGTCAGGCCGGACACAACGCTGCCGCCATCGTTGAGGAAGGTGAACTGCTCGGCGAAGGGCTTCACCTTGGCCGCGAAGTTCTCGTCCTCGGTGCCGTTCCAGTGATCGAACTCGACCTGCCCCGTGACATATCGCGCGTTCGGGAAGGTGGCCGCCCCGCCCTCTCCCGCCATGCCGCCGATGTGATCGCCGTGCATGTGCGTGAGGACGACGACGTCGATCTCCTCGGGTGTCAGACCGGCGGCGGCAAGGGCCGCAACCATGCCCACGGGAGAGGGACCGGTGTCGAAGAGGACCGTCTCGTTCCCGGTCCGCACCACCGTCGGGGTGAAGAAGAACTGCGCCTTGTCGGCCGGGATGAAATTCTGCTGGCTGACCTGCTCGAATTCCTCGGGCGGCACGTTGGTGCCGAAGATCGACTGGATGTCCTCGACGGTCCGCGTCCCGGCCAGAAGGGTCGACACCTGGAAGTCGCCCAGCGCGAAAGTGTTCTGCACGGCGTTCTGCGACTCGCCCATGTGGGCGGCGGCGAAGGCCGGGCGGACGGCTGCGGCAAATGGCAGGGCCGCGGCGCCCCCCAGAAGGGTACGGCGCGAGAAGGTCGGATTTATCATTGAAGTGCTCCCTGAGACGTTGACGTCAGGTCAGCAGTCTAGCGCGGCACCGGGGCCTTTCCACAGAATGAGCCTGTGCGATCACGCATGGGTGAGTGCGCGTTAGCATCAGGTCCACCATTCATCGATGGTGGCGATGTCGCTGTCGGACCAACCGAAGTGATGCGCCAGCTCGTGGACCACGACATGGCCCACCAGTTCGGCCAGCGTCACGTCGCCCCGCTGTATCCATTCGTCCAGGATCGGCCGCCGGAACAGCCAGATCGCATCCGGCCTGTGCGGCTGGTCCGACACCGACTTCTCGATCAGGGGAATGCCGTCATAAAGGCCCGTCAGCTCGAACGGATCCTCGATGTCTAATTCGTCCAGCAGTTCCTCCGACGCGAAGTCCTCGACCTGCAGCGCGACGCCGCGTGCCGGCAGCCTGAACTCGTCCGGAAGTGCCGCGATGGCGGCAAGAGCCATCGCTTCGATATCTGCTGCGTCGGGGGCGGTCGCCTGGGTCCAATCCATCAGGCCTACCTATGCAGGTCGCCCGTCCCGCGCCAGAGCCCGTGACGCACTTGCCCACAGGCAGTAAGATCGTGGAATGACCACCGCGCATCCTAGCGAACCCGACGTCGCCGCCTTTCTCGCCGCCGTCGAAACCGACCGCAGGCGCGACGAAGCGCAGCCCTCGATGCGCTCTGCCGGAGTGTGACGGGCTTCACGCCCCGTCTGTGGCCCTCGGGCATCGTGGGCTACGGCAGCTACGACTACACCTACGCCCGCGGCCATGCCGGCCGCTACCTGGCAACCGGTTTCTCGCCGCGGGCCGCGAAGCTTTCGATCTACATCCTGCCCGGGTATGCCGACTTCGGCCCGATCCTGGCACGGCTCGGCAAGCACAAGACAGGCAAATCCTGCCTCTACGTGAACAAGCTCGAGGATATTGACATGGACGTGCTTGAAGAGTTGATCCGCGCAGGTCTCGAAGACCTCGCGACGCACTGGCCCGTCCTGCCCACCTGATCCCTGATGGACATTCGCGCGACCTTGTGAAAAAGCCTCCCCCCGCAAGGAGAGCCCCATGACCACGACCCGCTTCGCGCCCTCGCCGACCGGCTACATCCACATCGGCAACCTGCGCACGGCGCTGTTCAACTGGCTGATCGCCCGCAAGTCCGGCGGCACCTTCATCCTGCGCATCGACGACACCGACCCCGAGCGGTCGAAGGAAGAATACGTCGACGCCCTGAAGCAGGACCTGGAATGGCTGGGCCTGACCTGGGACCGCGTCGAGCGCCAGTCGCTGCGGCTGGACCGCTATGCCGAAGAGGCGCAGCGCCTGCGCGACATGGGGCGCTTCTACGAGGCGTGGGAGACGCCGACCGAACTGGACCTGAAGCGCAAGAAGCAGCTCAACATGGGCAAGCCCCCGGTCTACGACCGCTCGGCGCTGGCGCTGTCGGACGCCGACCGCGAGAAGATGCGCGCCGAGCGTGGGCAAGGCGTGTGGCGCTTCCGTCTCGACCACGAGCGGATCGAATGGACCGACGGCATCCTTGGACCCATCTCGATCGATGCGGCGTCGGTGTCGGACCCGGTGCTGATCCGGCAGGACGGGCAGGTTCTCTATACCTTCGCCTCGTCGGTCGACGACATCGACATGGGCGTGACTGACATCGTGCGGGGCGCAGACCACGTCACCAACACGGCGACCCAGATCCAGATCATCGAGGCCCTGGGCGGCACCCCGCCGCGCTTCGCGCACCATTCGCTTCTGACCGGCCCGCAGGGCGAGGCGCTGTCGAAGCGGCTTGGCACCCTGTCGCTGCGCGACCTGCGCGCGCAGGGGATCGAGCCGATGGCGCTGCTGTCGCTGATGGCGCGGCTCGGGTCGTCGCAGCCTGTGGAGTTGCGCGGAAACCTCGACGAGTTGATCGAGGGCTTCGACCTCTCGGCCTTCGGTGCGGCGCCCACCAAGTTCGACGCCGAGGACCTGAAGCCGCTGACCGCTCGCGTTATCCAGTCGCTCGACGCCTCGGATGTCGACGCCGAACTGGATGCGGCGGGCGTCCCCGCTGACCGCCGCGACGCCTACTGGCAGGCCGTTCGCGGCAACGTCGACATCCGCGCCGACGCGGGCCGCTGGTGGCCGGTGTTCACGGGCGGTGCGACTCCGATCGTCGCCGAGGAGGACCGCGAGTTCGTCGCGACCGCCCTCGCCCTGCTGCCCGAGCCGCCCTACACAGCCGAGACGTGGAGCCAGTGGACTAACGTCGTGAAGTTCGAGACGGGCCGCAAGGGCAAGGGTCTTTTCATGCCGCTGCGTTTGGCCATCACCGGCGAGACGAGAGGCCCCGAGATGGCCGACGTCATGCCGCTTTTGACGCGCAAACCGGGCTGAAGCGGAAGCCGGCTTGCACTGGTGGCGCTAACGGGCGATGAAGGATGCCGGAGGCGGCGCCCATGAAATCGCACATCCTGACCATCACGCTGAACCCGACGGTGGACTTCTCGACCACCGCCGCCAGCATCGAGCCCGGCCCCAAGCTGCGCTGCACCGATCCCCAGATCGACCCCGGCGGCGGCGGCATCAACGTCGCCCGCGCGATCAAGCTGCTCGGCGGCCAGGCCACGGCGCTCGTCGCCATCGGCGGCGCGACCGGCGCGCATCTTCTCCAGCTTCTAGCATTGGAAGGCGTGCCCACGGTCGCCTTCCAGGGCCCCGGCGAGACGCGCCAGTCGATGTCCGTCATCGACCGCGAGAGCGGCGAACAGTACCGCTTCGTCATGCCCGGCCCGATCTGGCAGGACAGCGACGTACCCCGCGCGCTCAACTCGGTCGACCAGGCCACGGGCGAGGATACCCTCGTGGTTCTCTCGGGCAGCCAGCCGCCGGGCGTCGCCAAGGACTTCCCTTCGATCCTTGCCGACCACGTCGCGGGACGCGGCGCGCGTCTGATCGTCGATACCTCGGGCCCGGCGCTGTTTCACCTCGCCGAACGCCCCCACGATGCGCTCTACGTCCTGCGCATGAACGGCGAGGAAGGCGAGGAATTGGCGGGGCGTCCCCTGCCGACGCGCGAGGACACGGCCGAGTTCGCGCAGGGCCTCGTTCGTACCGGCGTCGCCCGCATCGTCATTGTCGCGCGTGGTTCGGACGGGTCGGTCATGGCCGATACGACCGGGGCCTGGCACGCGGTCAGCCCGCCTGTTCCCGTCGTCTCGAAGGTGGGCGCGGGCGACAGCTTCGTCGGCGCCTTCACCAACGCGCTGGCCGGCCAGGCGACGCCCGAGGACTGCCTCAGATGGGGCGTGGCCGCCGCCAGCGCCGCGACCATGACCGAGGCCACGCGCCTCTGCGACCGCGAGACGACGCGGCGCCAGCTCGAGGATTGCGTGGTCGTCCGGCTCTAGGCCCCGCTCAGCTCTTGATCCGGTAGCCGGTGCGGAAGATCCACCAGACGATCGCAAGACAGGCGCAGGTGAAGATCAGGATCGCCGCGAGGCTCGCGCCGATAGGCACGTCGGCCATTCCGAAGAACGACCAGCGGAACCCGGACACGAGGTAGAGTACCGGGTTGAAGTGCGACACCGCCTCCCAGAAGGGCGGCAGCATCGACACCGAGTAGAACGAGCCCCCAAGGAACACGAGAGGCGTCACGACCAGAAGCGGAACGATATTGAGCTGCTCGAAGCTTTTTGCCCAGATCCCCAGGATGAAGCCCAGAAGCGAGAAGCTGACGGCGGTCATCACCAGGAACGCGAGCATCCAAAAGGGATGCGCGATGCGGACGTCGACGAAGAAGAACGAGGTCAGAAGGATGATGAGGCCGATCAGGATCGCCTTCGCCGCCGCCGCGCCCACATATCCCATGACGATCTCGAAGGCCGAGATGGGGGCCGACAGCACCTCGAAGATCGTGCCGATGAACTTGGGGAAATAGATCCCGAAAGCCGCGTTCTGGATCGACTGCTGCAGGACCGTCAGCATGATGAGTCCAGGCACGATGAAGGCGCCGTAGGGTACCCCCTCGACCTCCTGAATCCGGCTGCCGATGGCGGCGCCGAAGACGACGAAATACAGCGAGGTCGAGACCACCGGGGAGACCACCGACTGGATGATCGACCTGAAGAAGCGCGCCATCTCGAAACGCCAGATGGCGAATATGCCTGTCCAGTTCATTTGCCGCCGTCCTTCACGATGTCGACGAAGATTTCCTCGAGCGAGCTCTGGCTGGTGCGAATGTCGGCAAGCGTCAGCCCCGCCGCCTGCACCGCGCCCAGAAGCCGGGTGATCCCGGTCCGCTCGCCCGTGGTGTCGTAGGTGTAGATCAATGCGCGGCCGTCGTCGGCGCGGCGCAGGTCGAAGGCCGACAGGGTCTCGGGGATATGGTCCACCGGCGACTGAAGGTCTATGCGAAGCTCTTTCTTGGCGAGCCGCTTCATCAGCGCCGCCTTCTCCTCGACCAGGAGAAGCTGACCGCCGCTGATGATGCCGATGCGGTCGGCGATGGCCTCGGCCTCTTCGATGTAGTGGGTCGTCAGGATGATCGTGACGCCGTCGGCGCGCAGCGTCTCGACGATGCGCCACATGTCGCGGCGAAGTTCCACGTCGACGCCCGCCGTGGGCTCGTCGAGGAAGAGGACGCGCGGCTCGTGCGACAGAGCCTTGGCGATCAGCACCCGGCGCTTCATGCCGCCCGACAACGCGTTGATACGCGAGTCTTTCTTGTCCCACAGCGACAGGTCGCGAAGGATTTTCTCGATCAGCGCATCGTTGCGGGGCCGGCCGAACAGTCCGCGTGAGAAGCGCACGGTGTTCATCACCAGCTCGAACGGTTCGAGGTTGATTTCCTGCGGGACGAGGCCAATGAGCTTGCGCGCCGCCCGCCAGTCGTCCTGGATGTCGTGACCGCCCACCCTGACCTTGCCGTCGGTCGGCGCAGTGATGCCGCAGACGGCCGAGATCAGCGTCGTCTTGCCCGCGCCGTTCGGGCCGAGAAGTGCCAGGATCTCGCCCTGCTCGATGGTCAGGTCGATGCCCTTCAGCGCCTCGAACCCGCTGTCATAAGTCTTTTTGAGGTGCTCGACCTCAACGATTGCCGTCATGGGAAACTCCGTCGTCGAGGCGCAAGTTAACGCCATCGGCAGAAAAGTGAACCGATCATTTCAGTAGAGAGGGGGCTGCGGGGGTGCGGGATGTGGGGGGCATTACCTAGCATTATTGGTTTTGCGCAGACGCATCGGTCATCCGGACTGGATCAGAGACTTTGTCCTAAAGCAGTCAAAACAAACGAAGACGAAGACCATGCCAACGTCGGCAAAACAGATCTCATCTCCGACAGAATCTAGCTGCGCGAAGAACGTCATTTCCTCGCCACAGCTATCACAGCCAACGTCTTCCCTTCCCTGCAGAAAATCGGGGCGACCACCAATTTTAGACCTCTTCCCCACGCCGTCTTCTGCCCAGTCGAAACCGACGACAGCCTTCGCTTCTCGTGTCTTCGGTTTCATTTCGAGACGAATTTCAGGGATGGTCTTCATAGCAGTCCAAAGGGGTGCAAGAATTGAAGTGCGCCCCAGGATACTGCCAATAGTTCAGATAATATGCCACCTAGAATGGTTCAGAACAGTCGTTCCCTGAATACACCTGTCGTTCGCGCCTCCGAAACATCAAGCACAAAAAAGGCCGCCCCGGAGGGCGGCCCCTGTCTCTCCGCAACAGACCGAAATCAGTTCTGCGCGTAATATTCGATGACCAGGTTCGGCTCCATCAGGACCGGGTAGGGCACGTCCGAGAGACCGGGCGTGCGCACGAAGGTGGCCTTCATCTTGGAGTGGTCGACCTCGAGATAGTCGGGCACGTCGCGCTCGGGCAGCCCTGCGGCTTCCAGCACCAGCGCCATCTGCTTGGACTTGTCGCGGACCTCGACGACATCGCCCTCACCGACGCGGTAGGACGCGATGTTGACGCGCTGGCCGTTCACCGTCACGTGGCCGTGGTTCACGAACTGGCGCGCGGCGAAGATGGTCGGCACGAACTTCGAGCGGTACACGACGGCGTCGAGACGGCGCTCGAGGAGGCCGATCAGAAGCTCGCCCGTGTCACCGCGCTGACGCTCGGCCTCGACGAAGATCTTCTTGAACTGCTTCTCGGTCAGGTCGCCGTAATAGCCCTTGAGCTTCTGCTTGGCGCGAAGCTGGAGGCCGAAGTCGGACACCTTGCCCTTGCGGCGCTGGCCGTGCTGGCCGGGGCCGTATTCGCGGCGGTTGACCGGGGACTTCGGGCGGCCCCAGATGTTCTCGCCCATCCGGCGGTCGAGTTTGTACTTGGCAGAGGTGCGTTTGGTCACCGTCTGATCTCCTTCTGCTCTTGCGAAGGGCGTTGTCCTTTCCCCGGATTTGGCCGGGGCGACAGGTCATCCCCTTGCGGGGGCCACCAACACCAATGAAGCGGCGCTTGTACAGGGATTCCCGGGCCTGTCAAGCAAGGGAGCGGGCGCCTAGTTGGACGCTCCGCGCATCATGCGCTCGTGAACGGCATGCATTCCACGTTCGGCCATGTCCGAGACTTCGCCCGCATGGGTGTGAAGTGCTGCGACTACCTCTGGATCGGCCGAGGTCTGGGTGACGACGATGCCCTCATCCGTCACCGCGATATCGCTCTCGATGGCGTCACCCCGCGCGAAGAAGATGTCTAGCGTGGGGCTCTGGATGAAGATGCCGGGGTCGCGGCCCTCTTCAACCCGCCCGATCATGCCCGAGACGTGGCTCACCAGCGCCTCCATCACCTGCGGGTCGGAGGACCGCGTGACGGTGCGGATGCCGTCGTCGAGGAGCGACACCTCGCGCTCGAAGGTCTGGAAGCCGTTGAACATGACCGCGAGCTCGTCGCTTTCTTCCTGCGTCGCGTCGGTGCCGCGCAGGCCGGGCATGCCGGCCATGTCGTGCATCATTCCCATGCCGCCACCGCCACCGTGGCCGTGCATCATCTGGGAAAAGGCGGCCGAGCCCGCGACGGCGGCAACGACGGTGATCGCGATGGCGGCGAACGCAAGGCGGAAGGCGGTCATGGCAGGCGCTCCTTGAAACGTGAGCCCAGTATATATGCAATTCGTCGAATGCGTGGAATGACCTGCGTCAACCCGTCCCGGCTCAGTCCCACCAGACCCACAGCCGCGCCGCGCCGACGATCGTTTCGCCCGAGGTGTGGCGGGTGTCGCCGTTGACCTCGGACGCGCCGAGAAGCGCCACGCGGCGCAGAACCTCGCGCGCGTCCTCGATCCGGGCAATGGGGCGTTCGACCTGGAAGCCGATGTGATCGGTCGACGCCGTGATGATGCGCGCCCCGTGAGTGTCCCACAGCCAGCGGCAGCAGGCGACGAGGACGGCACGCGGGGCGCAGACGGCATAGGTGCCGTGCTGAAGCCAGGCCATGCTCTCCCACGGCTCGGCTGTGTCGACGAGACCCGCGACCATCTCGTCGCCCCGGCGCGGTGTGACATAGTCGATCGGATCGGGGAACATCATGGGCGCATCGCCGCATTCGACGGCGCGGATGATCTCGCGGATCTCGGCCAGTTCCTCGACGCTGCCCTCGCCGGACGCTTCCAGGTCGCGGGCGTGATCCTTCAGCGCGTCGATCCGGCGACGGCTGGGTAAGGGGACGACGGGGTCGGGCCGCGCGAACAGCCGCGTGGACAGGCGGCGGGCCAGACCCTCGCGACGAACGACCGGGCGCGGCGGGGGCGGCAGGGTGCGCTCGGCGAACCAGGCGTCGATATCGAGAGCGCGCGCGGCCGACAGGATCGCGGCGGGCTCCTCGAAAATATCGACCGTTTCGGCCCATTCGGCCGAGAAGACGTCGACGTCGCCAAGAAGGATCGGCTGCGACGCCGGGCGCTCGGCGCGGAGGCGGCTCAGCGCGGTCTCGATCTGCGCGACCGGCAATCTCTCCAGCGGAAAGGGAATCTCCAGCATCGACTCGGGCCCACGTTCGCAAAGCCCGAGGTAGGCAGAGGATTGCGGCGGAATCGTGTCCTCCCTCCCCCGTTGGGTCAGGCCGCGACGGGCAGAAGGGCCGCTTCGGCCTGCGTCAGCGCCCTGCGGCACATCGGCCCGTAGGACTGCGGCGCATAGGTCAGGTCGGGCATCACGTCGAACAGGCGCTGGCGCTGGACATCGTCGATGGCGTCAAGCCGCGCCGCTGCGGGATGGAAGCTTTCGGTCTCGATCCCGTTGGCGACGAGAATGTGGTGCTTCTCGAGCATGAGGTGGACATAGGTGACGGACCGCGCGCCCATGTCACGCGCGATGCCGGCCCCGTCGACGAGATCGCGGGCGGCGACCAGCACCTCGTCCGTGCCCCAGAGGGCGCGGGCGGGCTGGCCCTGGATCAGCATGCGGTGATCGGGCGACACGATCAGGTCGCCCGAGGGGCGGCCTCGTCCGAGGGCGCCCTCGCGTATCCGGACCGGGCGCAGGTCGGGCATGGCGTAGAGACGCGCGCCCGAGACGTTGCGGCTGCCAACCCAGAGCACCGGCTGCGCGCCGCCGTCCTTGGTCACCACCTTGTCGCCGGCGACCAGGTCCTCGACCCGGCGCGGCCCTTCGGGCGTCTCGAGGAAGGTGCCGGGCGTGAAGCAGACAACGCCCTCGCCGCCGTCCGAAAGGCGATTGGGAAGTGCCGGCTCCATGACCCCGGACGAGACGTAGAGCGGGGTTCCAGACGGCGGCATGGCGCCTGCGAACATCAGAAGCGGCCGCGCCACCTCCGGCATCTCGATCAGTGTGGCGGTCCACGAGCGGTGACCGTCGGTCACCGAGAACGAGCGGTCGAATTCGACCATGTCGTCGACGAAGGGCGTGCGCACACCTTCCTGAACGAGAGCGCGGGCCACGATGCGCCGTGCGCTGGCCGCGGCACGCTTGCGGTGAAGTTCCCTCGCTTCGGGGCAACTGACGCCCACGAGACCGCCCGCGGCGGAGTCGATCCGCACGGGTTCGCCTTTCCAGCTCCACATCGCGCCAGCGTCGAGGGATGTCACGGGTGCCCCCGCCAGTCCGTCGATCTCGGTCTGCGACCAAGATATGACGAACGTGCCCATCCGGCCCGTCATCGCGTTCATGCTACCTGCCTCGGTATATGTTCATTTTTTTCAGGGACTTTGCGCCCTTTGTTAAATGGTTAACGAGGTCAAGGATCAACGCAATCGATTTGAGCGGCGTTCAATGCGGGCAGGTCAGAAGGTGAGACCGAGATGCAACATACCAACGGCCTGGCCCTCGGGCTGGGCCTCGAATTCGCGGTCGAGCCACGCGACACCGCCGAAAACCGAGAACCGTTCCCCTTGCCAGCCCAGGCCCGCGCGGACGCGGCGGCGAAGCGGCGTCAACTCATAACCCAGGCTTTCCGGCAGGTAGAGGCTGTCTGTGACCTTCGCCACGTCGGCACCGATCTGCACACTGAACCCACGCCCGCCGTCGACGGTCGGCAGCCGGTGGCCGGTCGAGCCCATACGCGCCATAGGCCCCGCGCCGGGAGACGGCGACCACGCAAGGTCGATACCCGCCCGCAGCATGTCCTCGGGTCCCAGGATCGCTTCGGCAAAAGGGCGAGCCGACAGCTGATGCCACGCGAAGCTGCGGCCCATCTCGGCTGAGAATTGCGGGCGCAGGGCGTCCTCGATCTCGAAGCCGTCGTAGTCGGGGATGGGATAGCCGAAGATCTCGTGGATCTTCTTCTGAAGTTCGAGAATGCCCGTATCCGGGCCGACCGCCACGATATCGCCGCCAAAGCGCAGGTCGGCCGCACCGAGATCGCGGTAGGCGTGGAGGCCGAAGGACAGTACGCCCGCATGCCGCCGGTCGTCCGGATCGACGGGCGTTTTCAGCTCGGGCGACAGGATGTCCGAGCGGAAGCGGTATTCGAGGATCGGCCCGCCCCCCTGCCGCGTGAAGACGCCGGCCTGGACCGAGTTGCTTTGCCAGCGGTCGTAGACCCCCTGGCTGTCGTTCGAGACCGCAAGCGACGTGCCGATGACCTCGGCGGGGGCCGGGGTCGCGCAAGAAAGGACGAGCGCGGCAAAGGCCGCTCTCAGCCGCACTTCGAGTGTCCGCAGGACGGGCAGGTCATGCAGCCCTCGATCATCTGCATCCCGTACTGGCCGCAATTCGGACAGGCCGGTCCACGCCCGGCGGTCAGGTTCACCACCTGAGCCTTCGGATCGGACTTGAGCCCCAGCCCCTCGCCCGCGATGAAGCCGATCGAGATCATGTGCCGCTCGATCACGCCCCCGATGGCGGCGAGGATCGAGGGGACGTACTTGCCGTTCATCCAGGCGCCGCCGCGCGGATCGAAGACGGCTTTCAGCTCCTCGACGACGAAGGACACGTCGCCGCCGCGCCGGAACACTGCCGAGATCATCCGCGTCAGGGCGACCGTCCAGGCGAAATGCTCCATGTTCTTCGAGTTGATGAAGACCTCGAAGGGCTGGCGCCGCCCGGCGTGGACGATGTCGTTGATGGTGATGTAGATCGCGTGCTCGCTGTCGGGCCACTTGAGCTTGTAGGTGTTTCCTTCCAGCGCCGCGGGCCGGTTCAGAGGCTCGGTGATGTAGATGACGTCTCCGTGGGGAACGGGAGGTTCGGCCAGCGAGGCCGACACGACCTCGGGCGTCTTGGGCTGCTCCTCCTCGACGCTCAGAACGCTGCCGGTCACTGCGTTCGGGCGGTAGGTCGTGCAGCCCTTGCAGCCGGTGTCCCAGGCCAGCATGTAGACGTCCTTGAACGCCTCGAACGAGATGTCCTCGGGGCAGTTGATCGTCTTCGAGATCGAGGAATCCACCCACTTCTGCGCCGCTGCCTGCATCCGGACGTGATCCGAGGGCGACAGGGTCTGGGCGTTGACGAAATGCTCGGGCAAGGGCGCCTCGCCCTTCAGGTCGCGCCACATCTGGACGGCATAGTCGACGACCTCCTCCTCGGTCCGCGACCCGTCGCGCTGGAGCACCTTGCGGGTGTAGACGAAGGCGAAGACGGGCTCGATTCCCGACGAGACGTTGCCCGCCAGAAGGCTGATCGTGCCCGTGGGGGCGATGGAGGTCAGAAGCGCGTTGCGGATGCCCTTTTCGCGTATCGCGGCGCGCACGTCCTCGTCCATCGTCTTCAGCGACCCGCTGTCGAGATAGGCCTCGGCATCGAACAGCGGGAACGCGCCCTTCTCGGCGGCAAGGTCGGTCGAGGCGAGGTAGGATGCCCGCGCGATGGCATGGAGCCAGCGCTCGGTCAGCGCCGCCGCCTCGTCCGAGCCATAGCGCGCACCGACCATGAGCAGCGCGTCGGCGAGTCCGGTGACGCCAAGGCCGATGCGGCGCTTGTTCCGCGCCTCCTCGGCCTGTTGCGGCAGCGGGAAGCGCGAGGCGTCGACGACGTTGTCCATCATCCGGACGGCGGTCGCCACGAGGTCGGCGAGTTCGTCCTCGTCCAGCGCGGCGCCCTCGCCGAAGGGGTCGCGCACCAACCGTGCGAGGTTGATCGAGCCGAGAAGGCAGGCGCCATAGGGCGGCAGGGGCTGCTCGCCGCAGGGGTTCGTCGCCGCGATGGTCTCGGCATAGGCCAGGTTGTTCATCGCGTTGATGCGGTCGATGAAGATCACGCCCGGCTCGGCGTAATCGTAGGTGGCGCGCATGATGCGGTTCCAGAGGTCGCGCGCCTGTGTCGTGCGGTAGACCTTGCCGTCGAACACGAGGTCCCAGGGGCCGTCGGCCTTCACCGCGTCCATGAAGGCGTCCGTCACCAGCACGCTGACGTTGAAGTTGCGCAGGCGCGAGGCGTCGGACTTGGCCGCGATGAAGGCCTCGATGTCGGGGTGGTCGCAGCGCATCGTCGCCATCATCGCGCCCCGCCGCGCGCCGGCCGACATGATCGTGCGGCACATCGCGTCCCAGACGTCCATGAACGATAGCGGCCCAGAGGCGTCGGCGGCGACACCCTTCACGTCGGCGCCCTTGGGGCGGATTGTCGAGAAGTCGTAGCCGATCCCCCCGCCCTGCTGCATCGTCAGGGCGGCTTCCTTGAGGCCTTGGAAGATGCCCTCGAGGCTGTCGGGGATCGTGCCCATGACGAAGCAGTTGAACAGCGTCACCGTGCGGCCCGTCCCTGCCCCCGCGACGATGCGGCCGGCGGGAAGGAAGCGGAAATCCTCGAGCGCTTCGTAGAAGCGGTCTTCCCATGCGGCGGGCTCGGCCTCGTTCGCGGCCAGCGACCGGGCGATGCGGCGCCAGGTGTCCTCGATCGTGCCGTCGAGAGCTGAGCCCGCGGCATCCTTGAGACGGTACTTCATGTCCCATATCTGTTCGGCGATAGGCGCGGCGAAACGGGTCATGGCGAGTCCTTCAGGCTAGGGAGACCAATCTAGCTTTTGCGCCTTCCCTGCACAACCGGTTGCAGGTGGCCCAGTGTAAGCTACGATATCCAGTGCGACTTGTGGACGACTCTGTGGATAAACACCTCAATCTCATCAAGCTCTGTGTCGGCGCCGAAACGGTCTCCGACCTGACCGACTGGCAGAAGACCGCACGGGCCAAGGGTCCGGACGGGCTGCCACGTCATGTCACGCGGATGTGGCCGAAGCGCGAGGAGGAGATCCTGCGCGGCGGCTCGCTCTATTGGGTGTTCAAGGGCGTGGTCCTGGCGCGGCAGGCGATCCTGCGTCTGGACGAGGTCGACCGGGGCGACGGCATCCGCCGCTGCGGGCTGGTGCTGAACCCCGAGGTGGTCCGCACCGAGGCGATGCCGAAGCGTCCGTTCCAGGGCTGGCGCTACCTGGAAACCGAGGCCGCCCCACGCGATCTGCCGCGCGGACGGGCCAACGACGACCTGCCGCCGATGCTGATGGCGGCGCTGTCCGAGATCGGGATCAGGTAGGGGGCGCTGCCCCCTCGGCGCTGCGCGCCTCACCCCCGGAGTATTTTCGCCAAGAAGAAGCTTCAGACCCTCAACCGCTTCGATAGGACTACCCACGCCTCGCGGGCGGCGGGGGTCCATGTCTCGGCGCGGGTCTTGAAGAGAGCCGCCTGCGAGCGAGCGGACCATGCAGCGAAAGCAATCAGTACTTCTTGTACTTTTCGGCCCAGCCGTCCTCCATTACCAGATCCGCTCCGGGGTCATCCGAAAAGTCTAAAAGCGAGCTCACACCCCCGCCATGTTCTATGCTTAAATCGAATGCATAGACTTGGTCTTCGTCGCCATTATGCTTAGTTATGAAATTAAGAAGCGCATGCATCGTTGTTATGCAGCAATGATCGAGAAGCTTGGCTACCGCTTCTCGGCTTTCTTCAGGAATGTCCTCTATCATCGATCCGAGAAGTTCGTTCTTCCTTAGGGAGAACGTGGGGTCGAACAGGAGACGAGCGTACTGTCGCATGACGCGATTGAGGACGTTCTCAACCATGTCCTGTCCAATCTTTTCATTGGTTAGGTCTGTCATCGGTCAGAAATCCTGCTCCGGGATTTTCATTCCCATTCCTAGGTACTCAGGTCACCGAAAACTGAGAGCCCGCTAGCGAACCTCCACCGAAATCCGAAATCAGACCCCCAACCGCTTCGACAGCGCGGCCCAGGCGTCGCGGGCGGTGGGGGTCCAGGTCTCGGCGCGGGTCTTGAAGAGAGCCGCCTGCGAGCGCAGGACGAGACCGTCCTCGAGCACGCGGAGGTGGTTGGCGCGCAGCGTCTCGCCGGTCGAGGTGATGTCGGCGATGGCCTCGGCCGTCAGGTTCTTGACGGTGCCCTCGGTCGCGCCCTGGCTGTCGACGAGCTGGTAGTCTCCCACGCCCTGTTCGCGAAGGAAGTCGCGGATCACGCGGTGATACTTGGTCGCGATCCGCAGGCGGTGGCCGTGGGCGGCGCGGAACAGGGTCGCCACCTGGTCGAGGTCGTCCAGCGTGGCGACGTCCACCCAGCAGTCCGGGACCGCGATCACCAGATCCGCGCCGCCGAAGCCGAGGCTGGCGACCTGACGCACCTTGTCCTCCCACCGCGCGATCTTCTCGCGCACCATGTCGATGCCGGTGACGCCCAGGTGGATGCGCCCCGCCTCAAGCTCGCGCGGCACCTCGCCGGCCGAGACCATGACCAGTTCGACGCCGTCGACGCCCTCGACGGCTCCGGCGTATTCGCGGGCGTGGCCCGACAGCGCCAGGTCGACGCCTCGCGCGCCGAACCAGGCGAAGGTCTTTTCCATCAGGCGGCCCTTCGAGGGCACTCCCAGACGCAGGGTCATGCGGCCATCCCCAGGTCGATGAGAAGGCCCGGGCGGATCACGCCGCCGACGGCCGGTACGCCATCGCCCCCGCCGATGGCGCGGGTCAGCGCGTCGTAGCGGCCTCCGGAAGCGACGGGCGGCAGGCCGGGGCGGCCCTCGGCGTAGAAGCCGAAGACGAAGCCGTCGTAGTATTCCAGCGTCGTGCGTCCGTAGGCGGCTTCGAAATCCAGCCGACGGAGGTCGACGCCGCGGCCCTCCAGCGCGTCGAAGCGGTCGGTCAGCCGGTCGACGGCCGCGCCGATGGACGGCAGGTCGATGGCGAGGTCGCGAAGCTGCGAGACCGCGTCGTGGGCCTTGCCGCGCACGGCGAGAAGGGCGTCGACCAGGGCGATCTCGTCGCGCGGCAGGGGCGGCACCTCGCGGTCGTCGCGAAGATGGTGGAGGCGGGCGAGGATCTCCTCGGCGGTGCGTAGCCCGACCTCGACCTTGCCGGCGAGCGGGTCGGAGGATTGCAGGATCGCGCGGTCTTCGCCCGGTTTCGCGTAGCGGCCGAGAAGCGACCGGAAGCGGCGGGGGCGCCAGAGATGGTGAAGAAGGGCCGCCTTTCGCGCGGCGCTGGTCGGCAGCCCTTCGACGGCGGCGCGGAGAAGGCCGATGTCGCCCATCGCGGCCTTGAGGCCGAGCGGCAGCAGGATCTCGGCGAAGGTGGCGAAGACCTCGGCGTCGGTCTGGGCCGGACCCTGCCCGTCGAACAGCTCGAACCCGACCTGGAAGTATTCGGACGCACGGTCCGGGTCGTCCTCCTGCCGGCGGAACACCTCGCCCGCGTAGGTATAGCGGCCCTGCCCCCGGCCCTCGCGCATGTGGCGCTGGACGAGGGGGATGGTGAAGTCGGGGCGCAGCATCATCTCGCCGCGCAAGGGATCGTGGGTGACGAAGGCGCGGGCGCGGATGTCCTCGCCGTAAAGGTCCAGAAGCGCGCCGGCGGGTTGCAGGACGTCGGTCTCGAACACCTCGGCGCCGCGTGCCTCGAAGGTGCCGCGCAGGCGGTCGGCCTCGGCCTTGATGGCGGCCTTGCGGCTCACCTCGACAGGATCTCGTGGACGCGGGCGACCATGTCCTCGCGCTTGCACTCGAATTGCGCCGGCTGGTCCTTCCATTCCTCGTGCGTCGCGGTCTCGGCGATCTTCGCGCCGAGGATCAGGTCCTTGACCTGCACGACGCCTTTCGCGTGCTCGTCCCCGCCCTGGATGATCGCGACGGGCGAGCCGCGCTTGTCGGCGTACTTGAGCTGGTTGCCGAAGTTCTTGGGATTGCCGAGGTAGACCTCGGCGCGGATACCCGCCTGTCGCAGTTCGGAGGCCATCGCCTGGTAGTCGGCCATGCGGTCGCGGTCCATGACGGTGACGACGACGGGGCCGGTGGTATCGGACTGGCTGCGGCCCTTGGCGCGGAGGGCGGCGAGAAGGCGGTCGACGCCGATGGAGATGCCGGTGGCGGGGACTTCCTGGCCGGTGAAGCGCTTGACGAGGTCATCATAGCGCCCACCGCCCGCGACCGAGCCGAACTGGCGCGGGTTGCCCTTCTCGTCGGTGATCTCGAAGGTCAGCTCGGCCTCGAACACGGGGCCGGTGTAGTAGCCGAGGCCGCGCACGACGGAGGGGTCGATGACGATGCGGTCGGGGCCGTACTTGTTGGCTCTTGTAAGGTTTGCCAAAGCAACAAGCTCTTCTACTCCCTCCGTGCCAACTTCAGACTCCGCAACGAGTCTCCTCAGGTGCTGAATAGTAAAAACGTACGGATAGTATTCTGGTCCAATCTCGGAAGCTTCGAATATTTCACCCTGCTTGTTTTCAAATGCGCGAATACGACCGTCTTGGACTCCACGTGTCTTCTCACTGAGCGCGATCTGCCTCGTGATTTCATTCTGAACCAAGGTGGGAGCGGTTGCGAAACTTAAGAGAACCTCAATCTGGGCTTTGGAGAGACCCGCGCCCTTAGTGTAGTCGCCGCTTTCGTCCTTCCGCCCTTCTCCGAGCAACGCCCGCACGCCCTCCGGCCCCAGACGGTCCAGCTTGTCGATGGCGCGCAGAACGATACCGCGTGCAGCATGGTGCGCCTCGGTGTCGGGCAGCCCCGCCACCTCCAGCACCCCGTTTAGCACCTTCCGGTTGTTCACCCGGATGACGTAGTCCCCGCGCTCGATGCCCACCGCCTCCAGCGCATCGGCCAGCATCATGCAGATCTCGGCATCCGCCGCGACCGACGCCGTCCCCACCGTATCCGCGTCGCACTGGTAGAACTGCCGGAAGCGTCCCGGCCCCGGCTTCTCGTTCCGCCAGACGGGTCCCATCGCGAACCGCCTATACGGCGTCGGCAACTCGTTCCGGTGCTGGGCGTAGACGCGCGCCAAGGGCGCCGTCAGGTCATAGCGCAGCGCCAGCCAGTCGCCGGGCTTTTCGCCCTCGGCGTCCTCCTGCCAGGCGAAGACGCCCTCGTTGGGGCGGTCGACGTCGGGGAGGAACTTGCCCAGGGCCTCGACCGTCTCGACGGCGGAGCTTTCCAGCGCCTCGAACCCATAGAGGTGGTAGACCCGCGCGATGGCATCGAGCATCGCCTTGCGTTCGGCGACGTCCGGACCGAAATAGTCGCGGAACCCCTTCGGCGTTTCCGCCTTGGGGCGCGGGGCTTTCTTCTCCTTGGCCATGCACCTTCCTCGGGTCGGGTCGCGCGGGGGTTTAGCCCGTGTCCCGCGAGGGGGCAAGGAGGACCGGATGACCGAGAGGATCGAAGAAAGGCTGGCCCATCTCGAGCGGCTGGCCGAGGACCTGAGCGACGTCGTGGCGACCCAGGGACGCGAGATCGAGCGGCTGACCGAGCGCGTGCGCCGCCTGATGGACCGCGAGGCGATGCGCGAGTCCGAAGGCACGGGCGGCGTGATCCTGAGAGACGAGCGGCCACCGCACTACTGAGCCGCCAGCCGTCACGGAATCGTTGCACGCCGCGCCTAGGGTCGCGGCACGGGTTCCCCGACCCGCTTTGGCTGGCCACACCTACGTCCCGACCGCACCTGCGGTGATCGCGAGGCCGGCTTCGACATGCGCTGCCCGAGGCGCGTCTGGTCCCCCGGCGCGAGACCGCGACCGGGCGACATTTTCGCACAGTCGCTTTGCAGATATCGCTCTACCGTGCGCGGACCCTACGGCGTAGGTTCTGGTCAAAGGAGACATCCTATGACCTATCAAGCCTCGCCCGGCCTCAGCGTCGGGCACGTCCACCTCAAGGTGACCGACCTGGAACGCTCCGTGGCCTTTTATCGCGAGGTGATCGGGCTCGACCTCGTGCAGCGCTACGGGCGGCAGGCGGCCTTCCTGTCGGCGGGCGGCTATCACCACCATCTTGGCCTGAACACCTGGGAAAGCCTCGGCGCCCCGCCCGCTCCGCGCCGTGCGCCCGGTCTGTATCACGTCGCTTTCCTGTTCCCCGACCGCCCGTCGCTTGGCCGTGCTGTCGGCAACGTCGTGGCGAAGGGTGTGCCCATCACTGGCGCGGCGGACCACGGCGTCAGCCTGGCGGTCTACCTGGACGATCCCGACGGCAACGGTATCGAGCTGTATTGGGACCGCCCTCGCGAGGACTGGCCGCGCGACGCGGCGGGTGAACTCGAGATGTTCAACGCGCCCTTCGACGTGCCCGCCCTGATCGCGGAAGGCGAGGCCGCCACCGTCTGAGGCTCTGGACCCGCGCGGCCGGCCCCAATAGGCTGGCCGACGGAGGAACGGGCATGGCGATCAGCAAGACAATCCGCACCTGGTTCGAAGGCCGCTGGCACGACGGCGACACGGCGGTGATGCGGGCCGCCGACCACGGCGCGTGGCTCGGCTCCTCGGTCTTCGACGGCGCGCGGTACTTCGAGGGCGTGGCGCCCGACCTTCTCGCGCATTGCCGGCGCGTCAACGCCTCGGCCCGCGCGCTGATGCTCACGCCGACGAAGACCGACGAGGAGATCGCGGCGCTCGCCTGGGAGGGGCTGACGGGCTTCGACTGGTCCGGCCCGGTCTACATCCGCCCGATGTACTGGGGCATCGACGGCGACATCACCGCCATCGTGCCGGGGCCAGAGCGCACAGGTTTCGCGCTCTGCCTCGAAGAGGTGCCGCTTGCACCCGCCGAGGCGACGACACGCACCACGACGACGCGATTCCGGCGTCCGGTCCTCGAGTCGGCGGTGGTCAACGCGAAGGCCGGTTGCCTTTACCCGAACAACGCGCGGATGCTGACCGAAGTGCGCGCCAAGGGCTTCCAGAACGCCATGGTCGCCGACGCCATGGGCAACCTCGCCGAAAGCGCCACCGCGAACGTCTTCCTGGTGAAGGACGGCGAGGTCCTGACGCCGATCCCGAACGGCACCTTCCTCGCCGGAATCACCCGCGCCCGCCACATGACGAACCTCGCCGCCGATGGGACGCCGGTGCGCGAGGCCGTGCTGACCTTCGACGACCTGCGCGACGCGGACGAGGTCTTCCTGTCGGGCAACATGAACAAGGTCACGCCGGTGATCGAATTCGACGGCACGCATTATCAGGTCGGCCCCGTCACCCGGCGCGTGCGCGAGATGTACTGGGATTGGGCGCTGTCGGAGCGTCCCTGATGCGCGCGCTGGCGCGGGCCATCCTTGGCCTCGCCGCCGCCGTCACGTTTATCGCTTCTGGTTGGACCCTGTCGCAGTCGCCCTTCGCGGCGCCCTATGTCGAGAGGACCGAAGCGCAGGTGAAGGTCGCCGTCGAGGCAGCCTTGACCCGCAACATGGACATGCGCACCGTCGAGGCGCGGCTGCGCGCGGCTCTGGCCGAGGGCGAGGCCGACGAGGCCGCGGCCATCCTGGCACTCGCCGACCGTCGCGGCGTTGCGGTCATGCCGTTCCTTCGGGCCGAGGTCGAGGCGGCGGTCGAGGTGGCGGAGGGCTGGTCCGCCTGCCTCTCCTGCGCCGTCGATCCCGCTGAGTGTCCAGACCTGACCCGTGTCGCCGCCTGCAACCTGCCCCTGGAGCTGACGCCTGTGGGCGACGCCAAGGCGGTGTGGCGCGCGGTCGACGCCTATCTCGAGGATCGCGCCATCGACCGCGTCGACCTTGGCCTTGGCGTCGTCGGCCTGGGGGCGACGGCCGCGATCCTGGTCAGCGGCGGCTCCAGTGCGTCGGTGAAGGGCGGCGCCACGGTTCTGCGCGTGGGCCGGAAGGTCGGGGCCTTGCCGCCCCGCCTGACGGACGAGGTCGCGACCCTCGCCTCGGACGCGCTCAGGCTGGACCGCGCCGGCGAGGCGATGCGGACGCGCAAGCTGGCGCTTCTCGTCGAGCCCGCCGCCGCCGCGCGCCTGTCGGGCGTCGCCTCGGACGTGGGCCGTCTGACCGACGCCATGCCCCTCGGCGACGCCTTCGCCGTCGTCCGCCGGGCCGAGAGCGCCGACGATCTCGCGCGCCTCGCCCGCGTGGCGAACGCGACCGGCGACGAGACCCGCGCCACGCTCGCCGTCCTCGGCAAGGCCCGCCTCGTCCGCCTCACGACGCGCCTCGCCGACATGACGATCCTCGCCGCCGCCCTTCTGGCCGCGCTGGCGGGTCAGGTGGTGTCCTTCGCGATCTGGCTGCTCCGGCGCTTTCTTCGCCCCGCGCGAGGTGGACAGCGCGGCCGGCCTCAGCCACCCTCGCAGAGCCGAAGGGAGGCGCGACGATGACCGACAAACCGATCCGCTACCTGTCCGACGAGACGCTCGACGGGCTTGGCATCGCCCCGCGCGAGATCGCGGACGCCATCGAGGCCGCGCTTCGCGGCAAGGCCGCCGGACGGCTGCACGTCACGCCCAAGTCCTCGCTTCTGCCTGGCGAGGGACGCTACATGATGTCGACGCTCGCGGTCGGCAACGACGAGGACCTGACGGTGCTGAAGACGGTCGCCGTCTGCCCCGACAATCCCGCGAAAGGCCTGCCCGCGATCAACGGCGCGATCCTCGTACTCGACGCGCGCACCGGCCTTCTGCTGGCGGTCATGGGGGCGAACTGGATCACCGCGCACCGCACCGCCGCCCTCTCGGCCGTCGCGGCGCGCAGGCTGGCCGATCCCGACAGCGCGACCCTGGCCTTCGTCGGCTGCGGCGTGCAGGCTCACAGCCACCTCGCCGCCGTCGCGGACGCCTATCCCCTGCGCCGGGTGCTGGCCTGCGGGCGGGGCGAGGCGAACCGCGAGGCGCTTCTGGACGCAGCGCGGCAGCGTGGTCTCGACGCGCAGGCGGCGACCCCGGACGAGGCCCTGACCGAGGCCGACATCGTCGTGACTTCGGTCACGCTCGACTACACCATCGCGCCCTTCCTCGACGCTCGGCTCCTCAAGCCCAATGCCTTCGCCGCCATCACCGACCTCTGCATTCCCTGGACGCAGGACAGCCTGTCGGCCTTCTCTACCGTCGTCGTCGACGACCTCGTGCAGGAACGCACGGCCGAGCGGCCGATGCTGCCCGCCGACCTCGTTTCGGGCGACCTGACCGGCCTGGTCGGCGGTGAGATCGAGCCTGGCCCAACCGGCCCCCGCGCCTTCGCCTTCCGAGGCATCGCCCTTGGCGACTATGCCGCCGCCGCCCTCGCGCTGGCCCGCGCCGAGGCGACAGGCGCCGGAACGCCGATCGGCACGCGGTGATGGACAGCCCCGCGCGAAGTCAGCATCATCGCCGCCGCGAAAGAGAGTGAGATGCGCAAGTTCCTCGTCATCCTCGACGACAGCCGCGAGTGCCTGAACGCCATGCGCTTCGCCGCCATGCGCGCCGCACGCACGGCCGGCAGCGTCCAGATCCTCGCCGTCATCCCGCCAGAGGAGTTCCAGCACTGGATCGGGGTGGGCGAGATCATGCGGGAAGAAGCCCGCGAGCGGATCCACGTCCACTTCGAGGTCTTCGCAAAGTGGATGCGCGACCGCCAGAACGTCGACCCCGAGCTGGTGATCCGCGAAGGCGACCCGGTGCCGGAGATCCTCGCCCAGATCGAGGAGGACGGCGACATCGGCGTCCTCGTCCTCGGAGCCTCCGCCGAGAAGGGCGGGCCGGGTCCCATCGTGCAGGCGCTCTCGCGCAGCTTCGGCTCGCTGCCCGTGCCGCTGACCATAGTGCCGGGGGAGTTGTCGAAGGAGCGGCTTGAAGCGGTGAGCTGAGGCGTTAGACCTTCAGACTAAAGGGCCTTGATGGCCAAAAGCCCGATGGCCGAAACCGCGACGCCGAAGACCGCTCCTGCGAGAAAGGTCGCGAAACGGTTCCAAAGAAGCCTTTCGAGTCCCGAGATCCTCATATCCACGCGCCCGATCTCGGATCTTAGCTCAAGCATCGCCTGATCGGTTCTTTCTCGGGTGAACTCTTTCAAGTCACTCGCGTTTTCTCGAATCTTGGTCTCAAGCCGCTTCTTGAGCGCCTGCACATCCTCGTCCATCCTCGCGTACCCCTCCGTCCCGACTGCCCAAGTTCTATACGTAGTCATTTCAAGACGTCGATGACCGGCGTAGGGGCACTTTAGAACCGTTCCAATCCATTGACACTCCAGGGTACGGGGCGCATATATCTTGTCCAACCCGGAGAAAGCCGATGTTCATCCAGACCGAGTCCACGCCGAACCCCGCGACCCTGAAATTCCTGCCCGGCCAGTCCGTGCTGGGAGCGGGCACCGCGGATTTCCCCTCGGCGGGCACTGCCGGCAAATCGCCGCTCGCCAGCCGCATCTTCGCGGTCGAAGGCGTGACGGGCGTGTTCCTGGGCACCGACTTCGTCACCGTGACCAAGGCCGAAGCGACGGAATGGGACGTGGTCAAGGCCCCGATCCTGGGCGCGATCATGGAGCACTTCCAGTCCGGCCAGCCCGCCATCGAGGGCGAGGCGGCGGCGGCCCATGCCGAGCATGACGGCGAGGACGGCGAGATCGTCAGCCAGATCAAGGAACTCCTCGACACCCGCGTGCGTCCCGCCGTGGCGCAGGACGGGGGCGACATCGTGTTCCACGGCTTCGACCGCGGCATCGTCTACCTGCACATGCAGGGCGCCTGCGCGGGCTGCCCGTCCTCGACCCTGACGCTGAAGATGGGGATCGAGAACCTGCTGCGACACTACATCCCCGAAGTGGTCGAGGTCAGGCCGGTTGCCGTCTGAACCGACGATCCTCGCTTTCGACACATCGGCCGCGCACTGCGCGGCCGCTTTGCTGATGGGCGGCCGGATCTTAGCCGAACGGCTCGAGGAGATGGGCAAGGGTCAGGCCGAGCGGCTGTTCCCGATGCTGGAGGAAGTGCTGGCCCAGGCTGACGCGGCGTGGTCCGATCTCGACGCCGTCGCGGTCGGGACCGGGCCGGGCAACTTCACCGGCATCCGCATTGCGGTCTCGGCCGCGCGCGGGCTTTCGCTCTCGCTCGGCATCCCTGCAATCGGCGTCGACGGGTTCGACGTGGTCCGCGAGGTCGCGGGACTCTCGACCGTGGCGCTTCCGGCCCCGCGCGGGCAAGTCTACCTGAAGGATTTCACGCACGGCGGTGCGCCGATCCTCGCAGAAGCCGAAGCGGCGGAACGGCCGCTCCCGCTGAACGGAAACCCGGCCGGGATCATCGCCCGCCTCGCCGCCCGCCGCCTCTCGGTCTCCACCGACATCCCCCGCCCCGCTCCCCTCTACATCCGCCCCGCCGACGCGGCCCCGGCCTCGGATCCGCCGCCCGTCATCCTGCCGTGACGCCCGCCGCCCTCGCCGCGATCCACGCCGCCGCGATGGAGGTGCCCGCGCCCTGGTCGGAGAAGGACTTCGCGGACCTTCTCGCCGATCCGGCAGTCTTCCTGGCACAGCCTTTCATCGGTCCCGAAATATCCCGGGGAGCGCGAGGGGCAGAGCCCCTCGCCTTCGCCCTCGGCAGGGTTGCTCTGGATGAGGCCGAGCTTCTCACCATCGCCGTTCACCGGGACGTCCGCCGCCGGGGCCTCGGCGCTGAAACGCTCGCCGCCTTCGAGGCCGCCGCCCGCGGCCGCTCCGCTTCCCGCGCCTTCCTCGAAGTCGCCGCGACCAACGCACCGGCACGCGCGCTCTACGCCCGCGCGGGGTGGTCCGAGGACGGTGTCAGGCGTGCCTATTACCGCGCCGCATCGGGCCGGATCGACGCCATCCTGATGAGCAAAACCCTCGCCCCTGCATGACCTTGCGTCGCGGCCGCGCATTTCGACCAGATGGTCAAGACTCCTATTGACGCCTTACGGGCTCTGCGGCCTTAATCCGTCATCAATAAGGGCGCCGGGGGGTTCTGCCCGCGATCCGCGCCCAGGTCCGCAACTGGGAGACGACCATGACCATCCTCAACAAATTTCTTGGCGGCGCCGCGGCGCTGGCGCTGACGTCGGGCGCCGCGCTGGCCGAGCCCGCGCTGATCTTCGACCTGGGCGGCAAGTTCGACAAGTCGTTCAACGAGGCCGCCTTTAACGGAGCCCAGAAGTGGGCCGAAGAGACCGGCAACACCTTCCGCGAGATCGAGCTGACCTCGGAAGCGCAGCGCGAGCAGGCGCTCCGCCGCTTTGCCGAGGCGGGCGCGAACCCCGTCGTGATGACTGGCTTCGCCTTCGGGTCGGTGCTGGGCGAGGTCGCCCCCGACTATCCCGACACGACTTTCGCGATCATCGACATGGTCGTCGACGCGCCGAACGTCCGTTCGGTCGTGTTCAACGAGCATGAAGGCTCCTACCTCGTCGGCATGCTGGCCGCTATGGCGTCGGAAACCGGCACCGTGGGCTTCATCGGCGGCATGGACATTCCGCTGATCCGCAAGTTCGCCTGCGGCTATGCCCAGGGCGTGAAGGCCGTGAACCCCGATGCCACGGTCGTCGCCAACATGACCGGCACCACGCCCGCCGCGTGGAACGACCCCGTGAAGGGCGGCGAGTTGACCAAGGCGCAGATCAGCCAGGGCGCGGACGTGGTCTATGCGGCGGCCGGCGGCACCGGCGTGGGCGTCCTCCAGGCGGCAGCGGACGCCGACATCCTGTCGATCGGCGTCGACTCGAACCAGAACTACCTGCATCCGGGCGAAGTCCTGACCTCGATGCTCAAGCGCGTCGACAACGCCGTCTACGAAGCCTTCTCGCAGGGCCCCGAGATGGAGACGGGCATCCAGGTTCTGGGCCTCGCCGACGACGGCGTGGGCTATGCCGTCGACGACAACAACGCCTCGCTCATCACCGACGAGATGACGGCGGCGGTCGAGGACGCGAAGGCCAAGATCGTCTCGGGCGAGGTCCAGGTTCACGACTACATGTCGGACGACAGCTGCCCCGCGATCGACTTCTGATGCGCGATGGCGCGGAAAATGCGGGGCGGCCGGACACGGCCGCCCCGGCCATTGAACTGAAAGGTATTTCCAAGGCCTTCGGTCCGGTCCAGGCCAACAAGGACATTTCCATCCGCGTGATGCCAGGCACGATCCACGGCATCATCGGCGAGAACGGCGCGGGCAAGTCCACCCTCATGTCGATCCTCTACGGCTTCTACAAGGCCGACGCGGGCGAGATCTTCATCCAGGGACGCAAGACCGAGATCCCCGACAGCCAGGCTGCCATCGCCGCCGGCATCGGCATGGTCTTCCAGCACTTCAAGCTGGTCGAGAACTTCACCGTGCTGGAAAACGTGGTCCTCGGCGCCGAGGAGGGCGCGCTTCTCAAGCCCTCGCTCGCCAAGGCGCGGAAACTCCTGTCCGAACTCGCCGCCGAATACGAACTGAACGTCGACCCGGACGAGATGATCGAGGAGCTGTCCGTCGGCCACCAGCAGCGCGTCGAGATCCTGAAGGCGCTCTATCGTCAGGCCGACATCCTGATCCTGGACGAGCCCACGGGCGTCCTGACGCCCGCCGAGGCCGATCACCTGTTCCGCATCCTCAATGGCCTCAAGGACCAGGGCAAGACGATTATCCTGATCACCCACAAGCTGCGCGAGATCATGGAGATCACCGACACCGTCAGCGTGATGCGGCGCGGCGAGATGACGGCGACCGTCAAGACGAAGGAAACCTCGCCCGAGGAACTGGCCGAGCTGATGGTGGGCCGCAAGGTCCTTCTCCGCGTCGACAAGAAGCCCGCCGAGCCCTACGCCCGCGTTCTCGAGGTTGAAAACCTGCGCATCGTGGACGAGGACGGAGTCGAGCGCGTCAAGGGCGTCGACCTGCACGTCCGGGGCGGCGAGATTCTGGGGATCGCGGGCGTGGCCGGCAACGGACAGTCCGAGCTTCTGCACGTCCTCGGCGGCTATGGCCGTGCGGCGGGAACCGTCCGCGTCAACGGCGAGGACATCGACCTGACCGGTTCCCGGTCCGACGGCCAGTCCCGCCGCGCGCGCGGCATCGCCCACGTCCCCGAGGACCGGCACCGCGAAGGGCTGATCCTCGACTTCTTCGCCTGGGAGAACATGGTCTTCGGCTATCACAACGCGCCGGAATACCAGAAGTCGTCCTGGTTCATGGACAACGCCGCCATCCGCCGCATCACCCAAGAGAAGATGCAGCGCTTCGACGTGCGCCCGCCGAACCCGGCGCTGGCGGCCAAGAACTTCTCGGGCGGCAACCAGCAGAAGATCGTTCTGGCGCGCGAGATCGAACGCGACCCCGATCTTCTGCTTGTCGGCCAGCCGACGCGCGGCGTCGACATCGGCGCCATCGAATTCATCCACCAGCAGATCATCGCGCTCCGCGACCGGGGAAAGGCGATCCTCCTCGTCTCGGTCGAACTGGATGAGATCCTGTCGATGTCCGACCGCATCGCCGTCATGTTCGACGGCCGCATCATGGGCGAGCGTCTGCCTGCCGAGACCGACGAGCGAGAGCTTGGCATGCTGATGGCCGGGATCACCGACACCGGCCGCGCGCCTGTCCACAGACCGCCAAGCGGTCTCGTGACCGGGAACGGAACGCAGGCATGATGCGCAGGCGGCAGGGGAGACCTTCGGCATGGACGTGATCCCCAAGTGGGCCGACGCGATCCTCGTCCCGCTGATTTCGCTTCTGATCTCGTTCGCGCTCTCGGCGCTCGTCATCCTGTCGATCGGCAAGGACCCCATCGAGGCCGTGAAGATCATGGTCACGGGCGCGCTCGGGTCGTCCTATGGCTGGGGCTACACGCTCTACTATGCGACCAACTTCATCTTCACCGGCCTTTGCGTCGCCGTCGCCTTCCATGCCCGGATGTTCAACATCGGCGGCGAGGGTCAGGCGGCCTTGGGCGGTCTGGGTGTGGCGCTGGTGTGCCTTTCGGTCGACTGGCCGCACTGGCTGGTCGCCCTGCCCGTCGCGCTGATCGCGGGGGCGCTGTTCGGCGCAGCCTGGGCCTTCATTCCTGCCTACCTTCAGGCCAAGCGCGGCAGCCACATCGTCATCACAACGATCATGTTCAACTTCATCGCCGCGTCTTTCCTGACCTACATGCTGGTCGAGCACCTGAGGCCCGCAGGCGCGATGGACCCGGCAACGGCCAAGTTCCCCGCGGGCACGCATCTGCCGTCGCTTGCCGACGCGCTCGGCCTCGTCGGCATCCCGTTCTCGCAGGCGGCGCCCGCGAACATCACCTTCTTCATAGCACTCCTCGCCTGCTACCTCGTGTGGCTGCTGATCTGGCGGACGCGCCTCGGCTACGAGATCCGGGCCTACGGCCATTCCGAGCCCGCCGCCCGCTACGCCGGAATTTCGCCCACCAAGATCATCGTCGTGTCGATGATGATCTCGGGCGCGCTGGCGGGGTGCATGGCGGTCAACAACGTCATGGGCGAGGCCGAAAGGCTGGTCCTGAACTCGGTCGAGGGCGCGGGCTTCATCGGCATCGCGGTGGCGCTGATGGGGCGGTCGCATCCCCTCGGCGTCCTGCTGGCAGCGCTTCTTTTCGGGTTCCTCTACCAGGGGGGGGCCGAGCTGTCGCTCTGGGCCAACATCCAGCGCGAGCTGATCGTGGTCATCCAGGCGCTGGTGATCCTGTTCACCGGCGCTCTCGACAACATGGTGCGGATGCCGATCGAGGCGCTGTTCCTGAACTTCCGCCGCAAGGCGCCGGTCGAGGCGACCACCGCGCCCAAACCCGACGCCAAGTCGGCGCAGGGAGGGCACGGCGCGTGATCGGGGAGTGGCTGCCGAACCTTCTGACCGGATGGGGCGTCCAGCTTCTGGGGGTGCTGTCGCCCGGTCCCGGTGTCGCGCTGATCCTGACGGTGGCGACGACGCGCGGACGCGCACCCGCACTTGCCACCTGCCTCGGCATCGCGCTGGGCGCGGTACTTCTGGCGCTGATCGCCGTCCTCGGTCTGGCGGCGCTTCTCGCCGACATCGCCTGGGCGATGACGGCGGTGCGCTTTGCCGGGGCGGCTTTCCTTCTGTGGCTGGCGTGGAAATCCTTCGGACGCATGATGGCTCCGGGAGAACTGCCTGCCGCGAAGGGCACGGCACGCGCGGACAATTCGGCGGCGGCGGGCTTTGCCATGCAGATGACCAATCCCAAGGCCATCCTCTATTGGATCGCAGCGGCAGCCGTGGCGGGGCTGGAGACCGCGCCCCTGCCGATCCTCGCGCTGTTCCTTGGGGGCGCCTTCGTCAATTCCTTCGCGGGACACGGGGCTTGGGCCGTCGCCCTGTCCTCCCGGCCGTTCCTGTCCCTCTATGCCGGCGCGCGGCGCTGGATCGAGGGCGTCCTCGGCGTGTTCTTCGCCTTTGCCGCCTTCAAGCTCGCCACGGCCCGGGAGTGACGCCTTGGACTACCTGACGCTCCTCCAGATCCTCGACACCACGGTCCGGCTCGCCACGCCGCTTCTCTTCGCCTGCCTCGCGGGCCTCGTGTCCGAGCGCGCGGGCATCTTCGACATCGGGCTCGAAGGCAAGCTGCTGATGTCGGCCTTCTTCTCGGCCGCCGTCGCCGCGACCACGGGTTCGGTCTGGGCCGGACTTGCCGCAGGCGTGGGCGCGTCGCTGGTCCTGTCGGCGATCCACGGCCTTGCCTCGATCACCTTCCGGGGCAACCAGTTGATCTCGGGCGTCGCCATCAACTTCCTCGCGTCCGGCCTGACCGTCCTCATCGCGCAGGACTGGTTCGGACAAGGCGGGCGCACGCCGTCCCTGTCGGGTGACGCGCGGTTCAACGAGATCACCCTGCCCTTCGCACAGTCGCTGTCGGGCCTGCCCTACGCCGGCCAGGGATACACCGAGCTGATCTCGGGCCATTCGCTTCTGGTCTATGTCGGGCTCCTGACGGTGCCGCTGATCTGGTGGATGCTCTACCGCACGCGCTTCGGGCTGAGGCTTCGCGCCGTGGGCGAAAACCCGGCGGCCGTCGACACAGCCGGCGTGTCGGTCCTGCGCCTGCGCTATACGGCGGTCGCCATCGCAGGTGTCCTTTGCGGCCTCGGAGGCGTCTACCTTGCGACCGGCCTGCAGGCGGGCTTCGTCAAGGAGATGTCGTCGGGCCGGGGCTACATCGCGCTCGCGGCCCTGATCTTCGCCAAATGGAGGCCGTGGTACGCCCTTTTCGCCTGCCTTCTCTTCGGCTTCTTCCAGGCTTTGTCGTTCCGGCCGGACGTGGTCGAGAGAGTTGCCCGCATCGACATACCCGGACAGTTCCTCGATGCGCTTCCCTATATCCTGACCGTCGTCATACTCGCCGGTTTCGTGGGCAAGGCGATCCCTCCCCGCGCCGGCGGAGAGCCCTATGTGAAGGAACGCTGACCCCGGCAGCGGCAGCCCCTTGAAAGCGAACGGCGACGGGGCGTAAGGGAGACCATGCAGATCTACCTCCCCATTGCCGAGGTCTCGGTCAACGCCTTCCTTCTTCTGGGATTGGGAGGAATGGTCGGGGTCCTTTCGGGGATGTTCGGGGTGGGGGGCGGCTTTCTTCTGACGCCGCTTCTGTTCTTCATCGGCATCCCGCCCGCCGTCGCGGTGGCCACGGGCGCGAACCAGATTGTCGCGGCCTCGTTCTCGGGCGTGCTCGCGCACCTGAAGCGCCGCACGGTCGATCTGAGGATGGGAGGCGTCCTTCTGGTCGGCGGTCTCGCCGGGGCGCTCCTTGGCGTTCAGGTGTTCAACCTGCTCCGGGCGCGAGGCCAGGTCGATCTTCTGGTCCAGCTGTCCTACGTCCTGTTCCTCGGCGTCATCGGCGCGCTGATGTTCGTCGAAAGCCTCAACGCCATCCGCAAGACGCGCGCGGGCCGCGCAGCGCCGACCCGGCGCAAGCACGGCTGGGTCCATGCGATGCCGTTCAAGATGCAGTTCCGCGCCTCGCGGCTCTACATCTCGGTCATCCCGCCCCTGATGGTCGGCTTCCTCGTCGGCATCCTTGCGGCGGTGATGGGCGTCGGCGGCGGCTTCGTCATGGTGCCGGCGATGATCTACATCCTCCACATGCCGACCAAGGTCGTCATCGGCACCTCGCTCTTCCAGATCATCTTCGTCACCGCCTTCACGACGATCCTGCACGCGACGACGAACTATACCGTCGACATCGTGCTCGCCCTTCTCCTGATCGTGGGAGGCGTCCTCGGGGCGCAGATCGGAACTCAGATCGGGGCAAAGATGAAGGCCGAGCAACTGCGCGTCCTTCTCGCCCTTCTCGTCCTCCTGGTCTGCGGCAAGCTGGCGCTCGACCTCCTTCTCGAGCCGTCCGAGCTTTACAGCCTCGGCACCGGGAAGGCGCACTGATGCGCGCGGCTCTCCTGTCCCTTCTCCTTCTCGCCGCCTTGCCCGCGCGGGCGGAAGAGGTGGTGGCCGGCCTCAGCCAGAGCCGGATCCAGATCTCGACGAACTTCGACGGGTCCGAAATCCTGATCTTCGGTGCCGTGAAGCGTGAAACGCAGATCGTCGAGGATCCGGCGCTTCAGGTTCTCATCACCGTGTCGGGGCCGTCCGAGCCGCTGACGGTACGCCGGAAGGAACGGCGTTTTGGCATCTGGGTGAACACCGACACGGTCGAGGTGGACGCAGCCCCAAGCTTCTATTCGGTCTCGACCTCGGGCACATGGTCCGAGACGATCAAGGACGTCGAGGACCTGCGCCACCGCATCTCGATCCACCGCGCGATCCGCTCGGTCGGCGCGACGATCTCCGGCACGAATGACTTCACCGAGGCTCTGATCCGGCTGCGCATGCGCGAGACGCTGTACCAGACGAATATCGGCGCTGTGACCTTCGACGAGGACACGCTCTTCTCGACCAGCATCCAGTTGCCCGCCAACCTGCACGAAGGCCGGTACGTCGCGCGCTTCTACCTGACGCGCGGCGGCTTCATCGTCGACACGCATACCGCCGCGATCGAGGTCCACAAGGTCGGGCTGGAGCGCTGGCTGTTCCACCTGTCCCGGGAACAGCCGCTAATCTATGGCCTGATGTCGCTGACGATCGCCATCTTCGCGGGATGGGCGGCCTCCGCCGCCTTCCGCGTGTTCCGGTCCTAGCCGCGCCCGACGAAGGGCATCTTGGTCGCCATGATGGTGACGAACTGCACGTTCGTCTCCAGCGGCAGGCGGCACATCGACAGCACCGTCTCGGCCACGTGGCGCGCATCCATCGTCGGCTCGGGCTTCATGCTGCCATCCGCCTGCGGCCGGCCCGAGGCCATGTCCTGCGTCATGTCGGTCAGCGCGTTGCCGATGTCGATCTGCCCGCAGGCGATGTCAAACTCGCGGCCGTCAAGCGCGAGGCTCTTCGTCAGGCCCGTGATGGCGTGCTTGGTCGTCGTGTAGGGCACCGAATGCCAGCGCGGAGAATGCGCCGAAATCGACCCGTTGTTGACGATCCGACCGCCCTGCGGCGCCTGCCTCCGCATCTGCCGGAACGCCGCTCGGGCGCAGTTGAACATTCCGTTCAGGTTCACGCCGACGACGGCATTCCAGGTCTCGTCGTCGATCTCGTCGATGCTGACGGGCTTCGACCCGCGCCCGGCGTTGTTGAAGATCGCGTCGATCCGTCCGGCCTTCTCGACGAACTGCGCGAAGGCCGCGTCGACCGCAGCGCTGTCGGCAACGTCGGCTGCCAGAGGCACGGCCTTGTCGCGTCCCTTGCAGAAGGCGTCCAGCTTCTCGGCGCTGCGAGCAAGGACGCCGACCGTCCAGCCGGCCTCGAGAAAAACCTCGGCCGTGGTCTTGCCGATGCCCTGGCTTGCGCCCGTGATGATGATGGTTCCGCTCATTCCCCGTCGTCCTCCCTGTCCAGCGAGAACGGCGCGGGGGGCGCGTCGAGATCGCGTGTCGTCAATGGTTCTGCCGGCTTTCCGAGGCGATAGCGCGTGACCCAGTAAAGCCGCTCCTCTGCCCGAGTGATAGCGACGTAGGCCAGTCGTTTCCAGAGCGGGATGCCCGCCTCGTTCCGTCCCGCCCGGCTGGCGGCGTAGAGATCCGGCGCGAAAACCTGAACCTCGCGCCATTGGGAGCCTTGCGCCTTGTGGATCGTCACGGCCGCGCCGTGCAGGAAGGCTGCGCCCATGTTCGCGGCGAAGGGGATGAACGGCTCTTCCTCGTCCGGCATCTCGATCTTGACGATGGACGCGGCCGACACCTGCGGCTCGATCGCCCCGATGACGTGCAGCCGCGAGAAGCCGGGACGCCGCCCTGGTCCGAGATAGATCACCTGAGCGCCCTTGATGAGCCCCCGCGCCTCGAGGTCGAGCCGCTTCTTGCGATGCTTGAGCGGCAGCTCGATGCCGTCGCAGATCAGCGGCTCGCCCGGCAGGAGCGCATCGGCGGGCGCGTCGAAGGCGGCGCGGAAGGCGTGAATCAGCCTTATGCGCGTCGCGTTCCGCCAGACGAGCACGGGAGACCGCGCCATCAGCCCCGCTTCGACGCGCGGGCTGACGACGACCCGGTCGTCGGTGCGCGCGGCATCCTCGATCATCCGCTCGAAGTCCTCGAAGGTCAGGGCGTCGTCGCCGAGCGCGTGCGCGAGGTCGAGGATGGGGTTGTCGAGGTCCTGACGGTGGACCCGGTGCAGCACCAGCTTGCGCGGCTCAGGCAGGGTCTCGAAGATCATTTGCCCGGACTGGTTGACCGGCGCGAGCTGCGCGGGATCCCCGAAGAGAAGGAGCGTCGGGAAGATTTCCCGAAGGTCGTCGAACTGCTTCTGGTCCAGCATCGAGGCCTCGTCGACGAAGCCGATGTCCAGCGGATCCTCGCGCCGCTTCCAGCCGAGGATGAAGTCCGACCCCTTCAAACCTGCCGTCGCCAGCGCGCCCGGCACCGACCTGACGGTCTGGAAGAACGCGAACGCCCGGTCGAGCGCCGCGTCGGTCAGCCCTTCGACCGAAGGCCGCTCGCCGTTGCCGACCAGCCATTCCGCGATCTTTTCGTACTCGGGATCGTAGACCGGAGTGTAGAGGATCCGGTGGATCGTCGTCGCGGGCACGCGCTGGTTGCGCAGGACGCTCGCGGCCTTGTTCGTCGGAGCGAGGATGGCAAGCGTGCGACGATCCTTGCGCCGCCGCCCCTCGTAGTCCCCGCTGACCGTGTCGACGCCCGCTTCCGTCAGCGCCTCGGCCAGCCGCGCCAGCAGCATCGTCTTGCCCGACCCGGCCTTGCCGATCACCGCCAGAACGCCCTGCCCGCCCTCGGTCCGGGGCGAGACGGAGCTTTCCTCGATGTCGACGCCAGCCCCGCGCAAGGCTTCGGCCACGCGGTCGAAGGCCTCTGCCTGGTCCTCGGAGAACGCGGTGACGGGAAGCGACATGCCCGGACCCTAGCCTGCCCGCCCGGCGTGGGCCAGCGGTCAGGCCGCCATTGCACATGCTCCTCCAAGAGACCGCGACACCCAGAAGCGCGACACCTCGTCCGACACGCCCGCCGCCACCAGAAGCCGCGCGCGGACCCGCGCATCGATCGCCCAGAGACCCGCGCTGGTCGCATCGCGCCCCTGCCCCTCGGTGCCCAGGATCGTCGGGCCCCAGCCAAGCCGGCGATAGATCCGCACCATGCGCGCATCAAAGACACCGACGAGGTGCGACAGGCCGAAATGCCGCCCGACCTCCATCGCGCCAAGCATCATGGCAGCCGACACACCCGCTGCCGCGTCAGGGGCAAGACAGAACCTCGTGCATTCCCAGATCGACGAACTTTCGATCCGGGCGCCATCCGTCAGGGACGCGAAGTGATCGTTGACCATGGTGATGCCGGTCGTCGGCAGAAACCGCATGGACCCGCCATGCGTGCCGTCGGGACGCGCCCACAGCACATAGAGCGGATCTTCGGCGTCATACGCATCGCGCTCGAAGCCGTCGGCGCCCACGCTCACCTCCCACCCCAGCCGTTCGCGAAACTGCACGGCGCGGTCGCGGAACATGCCGTCCCTCAGCCTGGGCAAGCGCGGCAGCTCGACGGCATGAAGATAGCGAAGCATGAAACCCTCCCACTTGCGGTGGAAGGGTCCTAGTCAGCCGTGGTTAACGCGCGCGGATCCAGCCGTGCGCGAGGGTTGTCACACGATTAACAGCCCCTGGTTCAGGGCGCGAGCGACGGCGTGGGTCGTGTTCATCGCCGCCAGCTTCATCCGCGCGCCTTCGATATAGACGCGCAGCGTATGCTCCGAGATCGACAGGCTCTCGGCCGCCTGCGCCCGGCTGTGTCCAAGCGCCAGAAGGGTCAGCGCATCGGTCTCGCGCGGGCTGAGGCTGACGACCTTCAGGGTGTCCGATCCGCGCTCCAGCTCCAGCGCCTTCTGGTTGATGAAGTGCGAGATCAGGATCAGCTCTCTCGCACGCGCTTCGGTGAAACGGCTCCAGGCCGCGTCGTCGTCCCGGCTCGACACCGTGAACAGGGCGAACTGGCCCGAGGGTCCCCGGATCGGGATCGAATACCCCTGGTTTCCCACGCCCGCGTCGACGGCCTCGTCCACGAAAGCGCGCACCGAACGCCCGCTCCAGTCGAGCCGCTTCCAGTCGACGGGGTTGAACTGCCTCAGGCAGGCCTGCACCACGGGATCGAGCCGGGCATAGTCCTGCGTCAGGTAGCGGGTCGTCCACTCTTCGGAATAGGTCAGCGCGGCGCAATGTTCGCCGGTCGAATTGACCCAGTGATAGATGACGTGCTCGGTCTCCAGCACGTCCCGCAGGCCGACAATGACGTCGTTCAGCCGATCAAAACTTTCGACCGAACCCAGCTTGTCGATGAAGCTCTCCAGTATGGCCAATGTTAAGCGGCGTCCCCGGCGCCATCCCACGCACCGACGTCAGCTCCTCCGCGACGATGCCGATGGCCGTGACCATCTGCATTTCCGTGGCCTTCAATCCGTTCTTGCAGGCGAAGGATCGAAGGTCGGTCAGAACGTCGAGTATCCAGTCGTTTGCCATACAGTTCTCGCCCCTAGATGGTTAACGATTCACTAATACAACCATAGCATGTATTCATGATGCAGCGTCACTCACCATTTTCAACTCCCCAGATATAGCGAGGGGGAAGACTGCAAGATATTGAAAAACTTGGGGTTAGGGCCTCCAGAACGGAGAACGCCGCAAGGGTGCGGACCCTCGCGGCGTTTGATTCCGATATGGAAACAGACTGTCTCTTATCTGGAAACGCTCGCCTCTAGCGTGTCTTCCCAGGTCCGAAGCCCCGTGCGCGGCGCCTGAACCAGAACGGCCATGTTCCCCGGCTTGTGTTCGTTGCGGCGCATCTTGACGTGCGCAGCCGGTATGTCCGCCCAGGGAAACACCTCGGACATGCAGGGGTCGAGCCGCCGCTCGACCATCAGCTTGTTCGCCGCTGCCGCCTGCTTCAGATGCGCGAAGTGCGAGCCCTGGATGCGTTTCTGGTGCATCCAGATATACCGCGCGTCCATTGTCAGGTTGTATCCGGTGGTGCCGGCGCAGATCACGACCATGCCGCCTTTCTTCACCACGAAGGTCGAGACCGGGAAGGTCGCCTCGCCCGGATGCTCGAACACCATGTCGACGTTCACGCCCTTGCCGGTGATGTCCCAGATCGCCTTGCCGAACTTCCTGACTTCGCCGAACCACGCCTTGTATTCGTCGGTATTGACCGTCGGAAGCTGGCCCCAGCAGTCGAAATCCTTGCGGTTGATGACGCCCTTGGCGCCGAGGCTCATCACGAAGTCCCGCTTGTCTTCTTCCGAGATCACGCCGATCGCGTTCGCCCCCGCCGTGTTGATGAGCTGGATCGCATAAGACCCAAGCCCCCCCGACGCGCCCCAGACCAGCACGTTCTGCCCCGGCTTCAGCTCGTGCGGATGATGCCCGAACAGCATTCGATAGGCCGTGGCGAGCGTCAGCGTGTAGCAGGCGCTTTCTTCCCAGGTCAGGTGCTTCGGGCGCGGCATCAACTGCTGCGACTGTACCGTGGTGAACTGCGCGAAGGAGCCGTCCGGCGTCTCATAGCCCCAAATCCGCTGGCTGGGACTGAACATCGGGTCGCCGCCGTTGCACTCCTCGTCCTCGCCGTCGTCCTGGTTGCAGTGGATCACGACCTCGTCGCCGACCTTCCAGCGCGAGACCTTGTCGCCGACGGCCCAGACGATGCCCGCCGCGTCCGACCCCGCGATGTGATACTCGGCCTTGTGGACGTCGAAGGGGCTGATCGGGATCCCGAGCCCCGCCCAGACGCCGTTATAGTTCACGCCCGCCGCCATCACCATCACGACGACCTCGTGGCTGTCGGGCCTGTCGACCGGCACCACTTCGAGTTGGAAGGATTTGTCGGGCTCGCCGTGACGCTCTCTCCGGATGGCCCAGGCGTGCATCTTCCCGGGAAGATGCCCCAGCGGAGGCATCTCGCCCACCGCGTACAGGTCCTTCTTCGGCGCCGTCTCGGTCATCGTGCCAGCCTCGTCCAAAGCCATGATCGTCCCCTTCTACGCTGCGATGCAGAATCGCAAAACTCAAGTCAGGAAATAGAACTGGCCACGCAAGATTGCAACCCAGAGGTCGTGTTATTTGAAATTTTATGTCTCGTCGGCTGTTAGAGGGTCAGGTTTTCTTCGCAAGCGCAGCACTCCGTATCAGCGGAAAGTCGCAGAGGCTGTCTCCAAGGGTTACACGATCGCCGAAAACGGGTACGATAGGGAGAATTCCGTAAACTTTCAGGTGGCTAGTCTAATGTCGTCCGGCGCGCGCGAACCAGACCTGCAGTCGATGCCGTCGACCACCCACCGCTTCCTCTACAATCGCTGGATGGCACGGCGCACCGTCGCGCTGGCGATGATCCTTCTCTATCCCACCCTGATCGCGCTGATCTTCGGCAATCCCGGCCCGGTCCTCGCCCTTGTCGAGGGAATGGTGCTTGGCGTCTGCCTTGTCGTCGCCACTGTTTTCATGGTGATTTCGCGGCATCCCGTAACGCGCCTCACCGTAGGCCCCGAAGGCCTGACGTCGCCCTTCGGCCTTCTGCGCAGCATCGCCTGGCATGAGGTCGAGCGCGCCCACTACGTCCCCCGCCGCCCCGTCTTCTGGCACGCGCAGGAGTGGCTCTACCTCGAGCTTCGCCCCCGCACCTCGGGTGTCCTCCGCCTCCCGCTGCCCTCGTGGATGGAATCCTGGATCCTCAGCCGCCTCGGCGTCCGCATCCCCCTCCACGCCCTCAAAGAGCCCTCGGGCGAGGTCCTGGCGTCGATCGAGCGCTTCGTTTCCGTGATCCAGACCGACCTCGCGGTCGAGACCGGGGCGATCCGCCACTAGGCATCGCCCCTCGCCGCGTCGCAGCGAATTGACACGGCCATTTCCTTGCGCATACTTGACCTCCAGCGAAATTATATTTCAACGCCGGTCGAGGATATCCGCAGATGTCGCACGCGCAGAAAGACCGTCCCTGGCTGTTCCGCACCTATGCCGGCCACTCGACCGCTGCCGCGTCGAACGCGCTATACCGCTCGAACCTGTCGCGCGGCCAGACCGGCCTGTCGGTCGCCTTCGACCTGCCCACCCAGACCGGCTATGACAGCGACCACCGCCTGGCGCGCGGCGAGGTCGGCAAGGTCGGCGTCCCGATAGCCCACCTCGGCGACATGCGCGCCCTCTTCGACGGCCTGCCGGTCGAGGAGATGAACACCTCGATGACGATCAACGCCACCGCGCCGTGGCTCCTGGCGCTCTACATCGCCGTGGCCGAGGAGCAGGGCGCGGACGTCTCGAAGCTGCAGGGCACCGTCCAGAACGACATCATCAAGGAATACCTCTCGCGCGGCACCTACGTCTGCCCGCCCCGGCCCAGCCTGAACATGATCACCGACGTCGCCGCCTACACGCGCGAGCACCTTCCGAAATGGAACCCGATGAACGTGTGTTCCTACCACCTTCAGGAGGCCGGAGCGACGCCGGAACAGGAACTGGCCTATGCGCTGGCCACCGCGCAGGCCGTCCTCGACGACCTCCGCGCAAAAGTGCCCGCCGAGCACTTCCCCGAGATGGTCGGCCGCATCTCGTTCTTCGTGAACGCCGGCATCCGCTTCGTCACCGAACTCTGCAAGATGCGCGCCTTCACCGAGCTTTGGGACGAGATCTGCCGCGCCCGTTATGGTGTCGAGGACGAGAAATTCCGCCGTTTCCGCTACGGCGTGCAGGTCAACTCGCTGGGACTGACCGAGCAGCAGCCCGAAAACAACGTCTACCGCATCCTGATCGAGATGCTGGCCGTCACCCTGTCGAAGAACGCCCGCGCCCGCGCGGTGCAGCTTCCGGCCTGGAACGAAGCCCTGGGCCTGCCCCGTCCCTGGGACCAGCAGTGGTCACTGAGGATGCAGCAGATCCTCGCCTACGAGACCGACCTTCTCGAATACGACGACCTCTTCGACGGCAACCCGGCGGTGACCGCGAAGGTGGAAGAACTGAAAGACGGCGCCCGGTCCGAGCTTGCCCACATCGACGCGATGGGCGGCGCAGTCGAGGCTATCGAATACATGAAATCCCGCCTCGTCGAGGCGAACTCCGACCGCATCGGCCGGATCGAGCAGGGCGAAACCACCGTCGTCGGCGTCAACCGCTGGCAGGCGGGCGAGCCCTCGCCGCTGACCAGCGGGCCCGAAGCGATCATGGTCGCCGATCCCGAAGCCGAGGCCGACCAAGTCGCGCGCCTGACGGACTGGCGCGCCTCTCGCGACGAGACAAGGGTCCGAGCTGCCCTCGACGCCCTCCGCAATGCCTGCGCCTCCGGCCAGAACGTCATGCCCGCTTCCATCGCCGCCGCGAAGGCAGGTGCCACGACCGGCGAATGGGGCGACGTCGTGCGCGCCGCCTTCGGCCAGTACCGCGCACCCACGGGCGTCAGCCGCAACCCCTCGAACCGGACCGAGGGACTGGACGAGATCCGCGCCGCCGTAGATGCCGTCTCGGCACGCCTCGGGACGCGCCTGAAGTTCCTCGTCGGCAAGCCCGGCCTCGACGGCCATTCGAACGGGGCCGAGCAGATCGCAACCCGCGCCCGCGACGCCGGCATGGACATCACCTACGAGGGCATTCGCCTGACGCCGTCCGAGATCGTCACCGCCGCGCGCGATGCGGGCGCCCATGTCGTGGGTCTGTCCATCCTGTCGGGAAGCCACCTGCCGCTGATCGAGGAAACGCTGGCCGAGATGACCTCGGCCGGACTCTCGCATGTGCCGCTGGTCGTGGGCGGGATCATCCCCGACTCCGACGCCGAGCGCCTGCGCGCGATGGGCGTCGCGCGTGTTTACACCCCCAAGGATTTCGAGCTGAACCGCATCATGTTCGACATCGTCGCATTGGCCGACCCCGAGGCGGTGGCGGCGGAATAGGATCTCAGGTCGCCGCGCCGTTCCTGCCGAAGGGGTCGTGGCCCCAATTCTTCAACGAATAGGCCCAGTTCGATCCCTCTGGCTCTTTCGGCTTCTGGGCCGAATGCCTTGCGATATAGCCAAGGACCTTCGCCATGTGATCCCATTGGGCGTCCGTCAGGTCGTCCTTGTCGGTCCGCTTGATCTCGACGATCCGGCGTCCCGACTTGTGGCCGGTGCTCTCGTCCCCATCGCTGCTGTCACCGACCGACCTGGACTCGTCGGTCAGGCCTCAAGCTCCTTGGGCGCCATGTTCACCTTCGTGCGCCACTCGCTCCAGATCTCGTCTCTCGACTTTTCCGTCATCGCAGCCTCAGGCTGATTGGAAGGCCCCGCCGATGGCGAGGCCCTCTGTTGTTCATTTCCGAAGGAACTCGATCAGCGCGCTGTTGAAATCGTCCGCGTGACTGACGTTGCAGCCGTGCGGTGCGTCCCGAATGACATGCATCTCCGACCCCGGCACCATGCGGTGCGTCCGCTCGCCCGAGCCCTCGATGGGCACGACCCCGTCGGAATCGCCGTGAATGACCAGCGTGGGCACGGTGATTTTCTTCAGGTCGTCGCGGAAGTCCGTGGTCCCGAACGCTTCCATGCACTTGAGCGCCGCGGTCTGGTCCGATTGCTCGCAAAGCGAGATCGCCATCTGCCGCTCGGGCTCGGACACCTTCAAGTCTCCATTCGCAGTGAAGAAGTTCTTTGTGAACCCCTCGAAGAAAGTCGCGCGGTTCTGCTTCAGATCCGCTTCCATCTTCTCGGCCTTGTCTTCGTCAAGCGGCCCTCCGGGGTTGTCGTCCGTCTTCATCATGAAGGGCGGCACGGCCGAGGCGAAGACGACGCTGTGGAGACGGTCTTCGCCGTGTGCCGAAATGTAGCGCGCGACTTCGCCGCCTCCCATCGAGAAGCCGACCAGGGTCACGTCTCGCAGATCCTTGTCGTCCATGACGGCCTCGAGATCGTCGGCCAGGGTGTCGTAGTCGTAGCCGTGGTTGGGCTTGTCCGACCGGCCGAAGCCTCGGCGGTCGTAGGTGATGACGCGAAAGCCCGCATCTCTCAGCGCGGGCAACTGGTGGGCCCAGGCCTCGCCCGACAGAGGCCAGCCGTGGATCAGGACGACGGGGCGGCCGGGGCCTCCCGTATCCTCGACACGAATGTTGACGGCGGAGTCGATACGCTGGTCCATGTGGTCCTCTTTCTTCGGATTGGTGGACGCGCCAATGGTCGGCGCGGCGTTGCGAATTCAACAGAAGAACGGCAGCGATGTTCCCGGCCCGTCCCCGACCCGACACCGATGTGATACCGACGTGATACCGACGCGATACCGACACGGCTTTTCGCCCTCCCCGCAGCTCGCTACTCTGTCCTTCGACCACAGAAAGGGATCGAGGGAATGACCGTCCACATCGGCGCCGAGCCCGGCGACATCGCCGAAACCGTCCTTCTGCCAGGCGATCCCTATCGCGCCAGATGGGCGGCCCAGACCTTCCTCGACGCGCCGCGACTGGTGAACGAGGTGCGGGGGATGCTGGCTTATACCGGGACGTGGAAGGGCAACCCCGTCACCATCCACGGCACCGGCATGGGGATGCCGTCGCTGTCGATCTACGTCAACGAACTGATCCGCGACTACGGCGCCAAGACCTTGATCCGCATAGGTTCTTGCGGCGGAATGCAGGACAGCGTCAAGGTTCGTGATATCGTCATCGCGATGACGGCCAGCACCTTGTCGACCCCCTCCCGAGGCATCTTCCGCGAGCTGAATTTCGCCCCCTGTGCCGACTGGACCCTCCTCCGCGCCGCCGCCCGTGCAGCCGAAGCCTCGGGCGTCGCCACCCACGTCGGCGGCATCTATTCCTCGGACGTTTTCTACGACGAACGCCCCGACCTGACCGAGCAGATGACCCGCCACGGAATCCTCGGCGTCGAGATGGAAGCCGCCGAGCTCTACACCCTCGCCGCCCGCCACAACCGGCGCGCTCTCGCCATCCTGACGGTGTCCGATCATCTCCTGAGCGGAGAGGCGCTACCCTCGGAAGACCGCGAGAGGAGTTTCGGGGAAATGGTGCGCATCGCCCTTGAAGCAGCTTTTTGACGAGCTAACGTTTCCTGTCAGCCCGCATGAGCGGTGCAATCGTTTCGACAGGAGACAGTTATGAAGATATTCAAATCCGCCGCGGTTCTTTCCGCGCTCGTGCTCGCCACTGCCTGCGCCCAGCAGGAAGAAGTGATGGTCGAGACCCCGCAGCAGACCCCGATCTATGCCAAGGACGGCACGATCATCGGGATGGAGCCCATGGTTCGCCCGGGTGGCATGATGTCAAGCAATAGCACCATGAGCTTGGACGATTGCACCGGCGCCGTCGCCGGCGGTGACGATACCGCGTGCGAGGAGGTCAACAACGACCTTCCCAGCGGTGTGGACGGCTGACTGCCGTAGGGCTTCGCTTGGGATTCAGCGGCCGTGCGAGCGATCGTAGCCGCTGACCTCGGGCGAGGCCCACCCTTCGGGGGGGTCTCCCTCGAAGACTTCGACTAGGAGCGGATGACACGCTGCGACGTCGGACGAATGTTCGCCGCCGCAATCGCCGCCCGGACAGGCGGAGAGAGCCCCAAGAAGGTCGATCTCGGCAAATAGCGTAAGCCTGTCCCCCGGCCTGACCGGCGACGCCTTCATGAAATACTGGCCGGTGTCCCGCGTAAACCCCGTGCACATGAATACGTTAAGAACGTCGTGAACGTGACGCTCCGCGTCGTTCAAGGCCATGCCCAGTTCGTCCGCCAGCGCCCGCGTCAAGTTCGAATGACAGCAGCGATGATAGGTCGTGCCCGACAATAGCTGCCCCGTGTAGGGGTCGCAGCGCGTTCCGATGACGTCGTGTACGCCGCCTCCGTCCGCGTCGATCCCGTACCAGCCAAGCGTGTCCTCGATCAGCGTCGCCATCGGCCGCAGATAGGGCAGCACCGACCACAGGCGGTCTCCCGTCGTCACATGTGTGCCGTGAAGCGCCCGGGTCTTTCCCGAGAACAACCTCTCGGACAGAGCGCCCGCGTTCCAGAGGTTCAGATCCCCCACTTGCGGACCTTCGACTGAGACGATGCGAAAGACTCCGCCCGCCGGAACGCGAAAGCAACGAGCCTCGCGGGGTGGGACGAGCATCTCTCCCGTCTTCGCATAGCCTGAAAGAGCCGCCAGTTTTGCCGCCACACCGGCATCGGGAAGCGTCTCGGGCGGGTACACGACGACGGGCTTGGCGGAGCGGCGTCGGTCGGCGTCAGAGGGAGTGCTATTCATTCCGGTCCAGTGCATGCCTTCGGCCAAAGCGTCGCCACAGTGGCCTGATGTCCATCGCGGCGATCGCGATGCCCAAAGGTATCATCCAGAAGCCGAGGATGGGAAGAAATCCCAGAAAGCCCAACGCGATGACGACCAACCCGACGAGCCAACGCAGACCGACAGGGATATGACGTCTCACCCATAGCCGTGTCCTCGCAACCATGCGGACGAGCTTGTTCTTGACTGTCATGCTACTTCTCGGCTCCCTTCGCCAGACAGAGATAGAGTGCGGCACCCCGACGCCCAAGGTCACATGGCCGACTTTTCCATCCGCTCAGGCGCCAACCCGCCACCCGACTGGACCGAACTGCACGCCCTTCTCGTGGCAGCCTTCAAGGTGATGGAGGGGAAAATCGACCCGCCCTCGTCCCTGGGGACGATGACCGCCGGCAGTCTGCGGATGAAGGCCGGAAAGGAATTCCTGGTACTGGCCGAGAAGGACGAGCGTCTGGTCGGTTGCGGCTTCGGAACCGCCAGCGATAAAGCCTTCTACCTCTCGAAGATCGCCGTTGCTCCGTCGATGCAGGGTCAGCATATCCTGCGCCGGATGCTGCCCCTGTTCGAAAACGAAGCGCGGCGGCTTGGATGTGACGCACTGACCCTGCAAAGCCGTGTAGAGATGACCGAGACCCATGCTGCCTTCGAGGCTTTGGGCTTCCGAAAGGTCTCTGGATCGTCTCACCCAGGCTTTGACAGGACGACAAGCTGGCACTTCCGCAAGGCGGTGTGACGGCCCCGCGAGGGGCCGCCACGAGGTATTCACGCAGGGACGGGGTCGGCCTTGGGTCGTCGCCAGGGAAGGGACCGGGGAAGGCCGGAGCCACGCCATTCTTCGTTCCGCGTCAGCCACATCGTCAGGGCAAGCGCCACGAAGGCGAGGGTCGATCCTGCCAGCATGGCCTGATCCTCACTCTGGAGGATGAGGTACAGAACCCCGTAGACCGCGACGAGGACGCCGCCCAGCAACCCGGTTTTGCGCCCGAGCTTCAGCGCCGTGGCACCGAAGACGGTAAGAAGCCCGATCGTCGCCCCGGCGGCAAGAAGGTAGGCCGCCCCGAAGCCGATGTGTTCGGCGTAGGACACCATGAGCAGGATGAAGACCGACTGCGCAAGCCCGACCATCAGGTACTGGACGGGATGTGCCGGCCTTGACGCCGCGCGGTCGAGGAGGAGAATAGTCAGGAAGGTCAGCGAGATGAACAGGATGCCATAGCGCGACGCCCTCCAGGCCTTCTGGTAGAAGTCGTTCGGCGTCAGGAATCGCGCACCCATCGTGGCACCCGCGCGTGCCTCGGCATCGGGATAGCGCCGTCCCGCCTGCGGCAGCGACCGTGCGAGGTGGGGAACCCTCCAGCTCGCGCTGAACCCCTCGGCCGTCACCTCCCTTTCGTCCGGAAGGAAGTCGCCGAAGAAACTGGGATCGGGCCAGTCGCTTGTCATGCGAAATCGCGTCGTCCGTCCGGTGGCGGCGACGGCGAAGGTGCCGGCGCCGTTGACCCCGAGATCGAGGGTGTAGCCCGACCTGTCGCGCGGGTCGCCCGTCACCGCCACGATGCCGGTGCGCTCCGCATCGCCCCGTGCAACGGGTTCCAGATCGAGAGCGTCTCCGCCCGCGACGAGCGTCGCCTCGCCCCTCAGTCCCCTGTTCGCGTTCAGGAAGATGGTCAGCGTCGCATCGTCCCAGTGCACCTCTTCCGTTTCGGTCGCCTCGGCCTCGGCCTGCGCGGTGTCGAAGTTGAAGGCCATGGCCAGATCGGCCGTATAGACGGGCACCTCGAACAGGCCGCGGCTTCGGATCGAGCTTCGGCTGGTCACGTCTATGTCGAGATCGTCGGGGTAGAGATAGATGGGCGGCCGTGTCTCGGTGACGGTCTCCTCGAAGTGCTCATAGATGACGTTGCCCTTGTCGTCGCGAAGCGTCAGGCCGGTGACGGAATCAACCGCCTCGCGCCGGCGGTCGTAGGTCACCTCTTCCGTTACGGGGATCGTCAGAAGCGGGCCGGAGAAAAGCTGCTCCCCACCCCATTCGCGGCTCAAGTCCGCGATCGTGCCGTCGGAATAGCGCGAGCGCTCCTGCACGATGTCGCTGACGAGGCCCAAAGGAATGAACATCAGAAGGGCGAGCGCGCCCACCATGATGAAGCGCAGGCCTGCGGAATGTGTCACGTCACTGTCCTTTCGTATCGTTTCTTCCGCCACGTCTGACGGCAGCTCCGCGCAATCGCCGTTGCGAAAGCGTGGACGAAGGGATCAGCGGTCGTGCATCTATGAGGAGGAGTTGCGCAGGCAGACGGTAGGCGCGCCGCCCTCTTCGGGGCAGGTGCGCGCGCCGCACGACGCGCAGACCCAGTCACCCGCCGCGCGGTCCTCCCGCCAGCGGCAGAGCCGGGTCAGCGAGGTTGTGCGCCGCATCCACCACAGATAGGCGAACGTGCCGGCGAGAAGAACGAGGGCGAGGACGACCATCGTCCAGATATGTCCCGCGCCAGCCGCGGGCGCAACCGGACCTCAGCGCTCGAAGGCCTCGACGCACAGCACAGTCGGCAGGTGGCGCGCGGCCTCGATCCAGCTTTCGCCTTCGTCGGCCGAGGCGAAGATCGAGCCCGAGTTGGTGCCGAAATAGACGCCGGCCGGGCTTTGGCGGTCCCCGGCCATCGCCTGCCGCAGGACGGTGAAATAGCAGTTCTGCTGAGGCAGCCCGTCGCGCTTCGCGGTCCAGGTGTCCCCGCCGTCGCGCGACGTCCAGACCGCGGCGCTGGCGTCGGGCGGAAAGCGTCCCTCGGTGTCGCCGTTGAGCGGAATGGTCCAGATCGTGTCGCGGTCCGTCGGGTGGACGCGGATCGGAAAGCCGAAGGTCGACGGCAGCCCCTCGGTGATATCGTCCCAGCTTCGTCCGCCGTCCCGGCTTCGGAACACGCCGTGGTGGTTCTGCTGGTAAAGCGTGTCCGCATCTCCCGGCGCCCGCATCATGTTGTGGACGCAGTGCCCGGTCTCGCCGTCCTGCCCCGCCGCCGGATGGTCGTGATGCGCGTGAGCCTCTTCGTTCGACATGCGATTGCGCCGCTCCCAGGAGCCGCCGCCGTCCTCTGACGCAAAGACGCCCGCCGCAGACACGGCAAGCCACAGTTTCTTCGGCACGCCCGGATCGGTGACGATGGTGTGCAGGGTCAGCCCGGCCGCGCCGGGGTTCCAGCTTTCGCGACCCTCGAAGTCGGCAAAGGCGTCGTTGCGCGTCCAGGACTTTCCCCCGTCGGAGGATTCGAACAGCTGCGCAGGCTTCGCCCCGGTCCACACCTTCCCGTGGGCCGCGTGGAGCGACCACAGGGCGTCGACCGTGCCGTCCTCGAACAGGGGCTCGCGCTTTTCCCACCCGAACATGCGCGCCATGTCGGGGTCGTTCGCGAACCATTTGTCCATCTGACCGTCGGTGAACTTCGCCAGCTCCCAGGTTTCGCCGCCGTCCTCGGACCGCCAGACGCCCGCACCGAACCATTCGTTGCCGCCCGCCGCCCAGAGCATCCCGGTCTCGGGATCGCCCACGGCGTGATTGATGGGCCAGAGGCCGCAGTGCGGCCCGGACACCGTCCAGGTCTGGCGATCGTCGGACGACAAGAGGAACGCACCTTTCGTCGTTCCTACAAGCAGGGTCACGGTCATGGCGTCTCTCTCTGATCGACTGACGGGCGAGTCGGTTGATCCAGATCATGATCCGGAGGCCCTGGCTTGGCTAGAAGCCTCTTTCATGGAAATATTCGCACTTGAGAATGCGTTGGAGGCCTACGGCGAGGGCACCGTCCTTGCGGCGGCCGGCCTCACCGTGGGCCTCGTCTTCGGGGCGGCGGCGCAACGATCCCGCTTCTGCCTTCGCGCAGCGACCGTCGAGGTGTTTGCGAGGCGGCCCGGCGAGAGGATGGCTGTCTGGCTTCTGGTCTTCTTCTCGGCGCTAGCGGCGACGCAGGGCGCGATCGTCGCGGGGTGGCTCGACGTGTCGGGCGCAAGGCAGATCGCGGCCGAGGGCAGCATGAGCGGGGCCATTGCAGGCGGACTGATGTTCGGCGCCGGGATGATCCTCGCCCGCGGATGCGCAAGTCGCCTGCTGGTCCTGTCGGGCACGGGAAACATGCGCGCCCTCGTCACCGGTCTAGTGGTGACACTGGTGGCGCAGGCGTCCTATCGCGGCGTCCTTGCTCCGCTTCGCGAGGACATCTCACGGATATGGACAGTCGCCGGCGGCGCTGACCGCGATCTTGCGTCCCTCGCTGGCCTCGGTCACGGCAGCGTCGTCCTCTTCGCGCTCACGGGCCTCGCCGCTGCGGCAGCATTGGCCCTTGCTTCGCACACCGGCTTGGGAACGGCCTTCGCCGCCGTCGTCACCGGGCTTGCCGTGGCGCTTGGCTGGCTGGCCACCTGGGCCGTGGCGTCGACCTCTTTCGAGGTCGTCCCGATCTCCTCCGTCACCTTCACGGGTCCGTCGACCGACACACTGATGGCGCTTGTAACGCAACCGGACCTGCCTCTGTCCTTCGGCATCGGCCTCGTCCCCGGCGTCTTTCTCGGTTCGCTGGCGATGGCGGTCCTTCGGCACGAGTGGCGCATCGAACGCTTCGGCCCGGACACCCCGATGGAGACCTATCTGCTGGGTGCAGTCCTCATGGGCTTCGGCGCGATGTTGGCCGGGGGATGCGCCGTCGGCGCGGGAGTGTCCGGCGGGGCGATCCTGTCGCTGACCGCCTGGGTCGCCGCCGTCTCGATGTGGGCCGGATCCTTTGCCATGCAGGCGATCCTCAGGGTGGCGGACGCCCGCAGGACCGCCGCCGCCTGACGCGTCAGACGATCCGCTCGACCATCATCTTCTTGATTTCCTGGATCGCCTTGGCCGGGTTCAGCCCCTTGGGACAGGTCTTGGCGCAGTTCATGATCGTGTGGCAGCGGTACAGCTTGAACGGATCCTCGAGGTCGTCCAGCCGCTCACCCGTGGCCTCGTCGCGGCTGTCGATGATCCAGCGGTACGCGTGGAGAAGCGCCGCAGGCCCGAGATAGCGGTCGCCGTTCCACCAGTAGGACGGGCACGAGGTGGAGCAGCAGGCGCACATAACGCACTCGTAGAGACCGTCCAGCTTCCGCCGGTCGTCGATCGACTGCTTCCATTCCTTCTGCGGGCGGTTCGTCTTGGTCTCGAGCCACGGCATGATCGAGGCGTGCTGCGCGTAGAAGAGTGTCAGGTCCGGGATCAGGTCCTTGATGACCGGCATGTGCGGCAGCGGATAGATGCGGATGTCGCCCTTGATCTCGTCGTGGCCATAGATGCAGGCCAGCGTGTTGATGCCGTCGATGTTCATCGCGCAGGACCCGCAAATCCCCTCGCGGCACGACCGGCGGAAGGTCAGCGTCGGGTCGATCTCGGTCTTGATCTTGATGAGGACATCCAGGACCATCGGGCCGCATGTGTCCATGTCGACGAAATAGGTATCGACGCGCGGGTTCTCACCGTCGTCGGGATTCCAGCGGTAGACCATCACCTTGCGGACGTCCTTCGCCCCCTCCGGCCGGGGCCATGTCTTGCCGACGCGGATCGTCGAATTCTTGGGAAGGGTCAGTTGAACCATGGCACACTCTCCTTAACGCAGTCCGCCCAGGAGGACGGGAAGCCCCTCGGTCGCGAGGCACTGGATGGTGCCCTGGCGCGAGAGGATGATCGATACGATCTCGACCGTGTTCGCCGTCGGCCCGGTCACCGCGTCCGCGGCCAGTGACAGAAGCTCTCGCGAGTTGGCGTTGTCGATGATGCAGTCCGTCGCAGGCTCGAGAGGGATGCCCGGAAAGCGCTGCTCCAAGACCGGTCGCACGGCGTTGCGTGCCGCATCGCGGGTGATCTCGTCCTGCTGCTGCGGCGTGCAGGCGGCGAGGAAGATCAAGGCCAGAATACGAAGCTTCATGCTGTTTTCCTTATTCTTGCGTAACCGGCTAATTCTTCTGCCTTGTCTATGATGACCCGGGCCCGGGCATCGAAGGAGTGGGTCTCGCGCATCGACAGCGCCAGCGCGCGTCTTTCAGAGCGGCGATCCTCGTCCTCTTCGGCGATGGACCGCGCCGCATCACGCACCTGTTGCGCATCGCGGACCTGGTGGACGAAGGGCGCTATGTCATCCGGCAGCCAGGAGACCGGGTCGGAGATGACCGGCGTCCCGCAGGCGAGGGCGTCGAAAATACGGTTGGACGGAATGCCGAGACGGCTCATGTCGGGACGGTGATCGTTCAGGACGATCTGGGACGTCGCATAGACCGCGCCAAGTTCATCCTGCTCCAAACGCTCTCCCTTGGCGAAGTCGGCGGCCGGGCTTTCGGCCCAGCCTCTGCCCCACAATTGCAGCGGCAGCCCCGCGCGCATTGCCTGACGCACGATAGGACGGCGAAACCGCTTGGAGATTCCCACGAAGGTTGCGCCTTCGCGCGGCGCGCCTTCATCAGGCGGTCCCATGCGGGTGGCGTCGAAGGCCTGAGGCAGCAGGGTGACGAAATCGGGCCCGTAGATCATGGCGATCTCGTCCTTCAGCGGCTGACCTGCCGCAAAGACATGGTCCGCACCAAGCGCATCCTGACGAAGCGCGCCCAGATCGTCGCCATACAAGGCCCAGAAAAGGGTCAGATGACCAAACCGCCGCTCGTAGGATGTGTCGCCGCGCAACACGATATCGATCTGGTCGCTTGGCCCCGGTGCATGCCAGTCCCGCACGGTGCGGATTTCGGCAAAGTGCCCGGCGCGCTCAAGGGCTTCGGCCAGAGAGACCGCGAAGGCATGGTCGCCCCACGAGGCTTGGGCGCGCGGTTTGGGAACTGGCGTCTGGATGCGGAACGACAAGGCTCCCTCGGCCGGGAGAGGAGCGATGTACCGACGGTAGGGTTCGATGGCCGCCGCCGCGAGAAATGCCGTCAGGCCGAGGTCTTCGAATGTCATGTCGCCGTAGCGCGCAATGATTTCGTCGCGCTTCTCCGACAGCACGCGGTTCGTGACGTCCAGCCCCGTGATGACCACGAGGCCCGACGGCGGTGTGTCGAAGGTCCGGACGTTCAAGTCCGGACGGTAAGCGCGAAGGATCGGAAGCAGCTTCCAGACGTCTCCAGTCCACGAGCGGGTGACGCGGCGGTCCCCGTCGCGACGCGCTCCCGCCGAACTGAAGGGCACGCAATCGTGCAGCACGATCATCCCATCGGCCGCCATATGGTGTTCGGTATTGATGAAGTCGTCCAGGAGGTACTCGAAGAGATGCATACCGTCGAGAAACGCGAGATCGATTGTTACGCCGAGACGGTCGAGCAGACCCGAGGCGAAGAACGCCTCGCTCGTCGTCTGCTGGAGAATTAGCCCGGGCTTGCCGCCCATCACATCTGCTTCGATCCGGAAAGCGGGATCGACAGCGACGGAGAGACATTTCGCAAGCCCGAGTGAAGCACCGCTTTCGGTCCCGATCTCAAGGTAGGCCTTCGGTTTGAGCCTTTGATGCAACTCATGAAGCAGGGCGAAGTAATGGGTCCGTCCCAGGACCGGAAAACCCTCGTCCGGCACGAGGTTCAACTCGTCCCGGATCTTGCCGATCAGCGTCGGGAAATGCGCCATGCCGCCTGCCCTCCTACCCCAGCACCAGCGGCCGGATCGGGCCTTGCCCGGTCTCGCGGCGCACGCAGTCCTCGTAGACCTGGTAGGGGTCGAGCCCGCGAAGGTAGTCGCTCGTCACCCCGATCTCGAGCCGCGAGTCGACCTTGCCGCCCGTTCCGATGCCGATGCCGATTTCCCCGGTAGGTCCCGTGGCAGCCCGCGCCTTGTCCTCGCAGACCTCGGCGGCACGCTCGGGCGACAGGGGACCGCAGGCGGCAAGAATCATGAGCGCCGGAAGAAGGAGCACGACTCTCATTCTAATAGCGCCACGTTGTTCGCCGCGATGCATGTCTGCACCTCTTCCCGCGTCAGCATGTCCTGAACCAGGGCGACCGCCTCGATCGAGGGGTTGCGCGCGTCGTCCGTGGACAGGGTCAGGAGTTCATCGAACTTCGCATGGTCTCGGACGCAGGTCGCCACGGGCGCGCGGTCCACACCGGGCTGAAGCGTGACGAGCGTGGCCGAGGCGACCTGTTCGGCCAGCTCCTCGACTGTGGATTCCGGCTGCGGCGCGCAGGCGGCCAGCGCAACGACGGCGATGAGAAGCAGCCGCATCAGTAGACCCTCGCCTTGGGCGCGATACGTTTCAGGTCGATCCCGCCTTCGTCGCTCGTCGTCAGCGGGTCGAGGTGGACAGGACGGTAATCCAGCCGAACGTCGGCGCCCTCTACCCAGGCCAGCGTGTGCTTGCGCCAGGTTTGGTCGTCGCGGTCGGGATAGTCCTCGTGCGCATGAGCGCCGCGCGATTCCTTCCGCGCCTCGGCACTGACGATCGTCGCCAGCGCATTCGGCATCAGGTTCGCCAGCTCCAGCGTCTCCATCAGGTCGCTGTTCCAGATCAGGCTCCGGTCGGTCACCTTGATGTCGTCCATCTTGCGCGCGACGGAGTCCATCTTCTCGACGCCCTCGGCAAGCGTCCTGTCGGTGCGGAACACCGCCGCATCGGCCTGCATCGTCTTCTGCATCTCTAGCCTCAGCTCGGCCGTGGGGACCGTTCCGTCAGCATGGCGGAAACGGTCGAAGCGGTCGAGCGCGGCGTCGATCGAAGCCTGATTGAGCGACGGATTGCCGCCGGTGCGGTCGACGACCTGCCCCGCCCGGATGGCGGCGGCGCGGCCGAACACCACGAGGTCGATGAGGCTGTTGGACCCGAGCCGGTTGGCGCCGTGAACGCTGGCGCAGCCCGCCTCGCCCACGGCCATCAGGCCGGGAGCGGTCCGTTCCGGGTTCTCGCCGTCGGCGTTCAGAACCTCGCCCCAATAGTTCGTGGGAATGCCGCCCATGTTGTAGTGAACGGTCGGGATCACCGGGATCGGCTCCTTCGTCAGGTCGACGCCCGCGAAGATCTTGGCCGACTCGCTGATGCCCGGAAGACGCTCGTGCAGCGTCTCGGGCGGCAGGTGGTTCAGGTGCAGGTGGATGTGGTCCCCCTCCGTTCCGACGCCCCGCCCCTCGCGGATCTCCATCGTCATGCAGCGGCTGACGACGTCGCGCGACGCCAGGTCCTTGTAGGTCGGCGCATAGCGTTCCATGAACCGCTCGCCTTCGGAATTGGTCAGGTATCCGCCCTCGCCCCTGGCGCCTTCGGTGATCAGGCAGCCCGAACCGTAGATGCCGGTCGGGTGAAACTGCACGAATTCCATGTCCTGAAGCGGCAGCCCCGCCCGCGCCACCATGCCCCCACCGTCGCCGGTGCAGGTGTGGGCGCTGGTCGCGCTGAAGTAGGCGCGGCCGTAACCGCCAGTGGCCAGAACGGTCATCTTTGCGTTGAAGACGTGGATCGAGCCGTCGTCGAGACACCACGCCACGACTCCCTGGCAGGTGCCGTCCTCGGACATGATGAGGTCGAGCGCGAAATACTCGATGAAAAACTCGGCATTGTTCTTCAGCGACTGACCATAGAGCGTGTGCAGGATCGCGTGCCCGGTCCGGTCGGCGGCGGCGCAGGTGCGCTGCACGGGTGGGCCTTCGCCGAACTCGGTGGTGTGGCCGCCGAAGGGCCGCTGATAGATACGCCCCTCCTCGGTGCGCGAGAATGGCACGCCGTAATGTTCCAACTCGTAGACCGCCTTCGGCGCTTCCCGTGCGAGGTATTCCATCGCGTCGGTGTCGCCCAGCCAGTCCGACCCCTTCACGGTGTCGTACATGTGCCACTGCCAGTGGTCGGGACCCATGTTGCCCAGGGACGCCGCGATCCCACCCTGCGCCGCCACCGTGTGCGACCGCGTCGGGAAGACCTTGGTGATGCAGGCCGTCCGCAGGCCCTGCTCGGCCATGCCGAGCGTCGCACGCAAGCCGGATCCTCCTGCGCCGACGACGATGCAGTCGTACTCGTGTGTCTCGTAGTCGTAAGCGGCCATGTCGTTACCTCAGAGCGCGATCTTGGCGATGGCGAAGACGCCGGCGGCGGCGGCGGCATAGGACAGCACCGTCGTCAGGATGATCGCCCATTCCCGCCCGGGCTGGTCGACATAGTCCTCGATCACAACCTGGATGCCGTTCTTGAAATGCATGAACCCGGTCATGATCATCAGAGCCGCCACGATCGCCGGGAAGGGCTGCGAGAAATAGACGATGACCTCGAGATGGGGACGCCCGAGCATCGGGCCGAAGGTGAAGACGAACAACGGCGTCAAAAGGAGGAGCGCCACGCTCGACTTGGTCATCGTCCAATGCCGGTGGGTGCCCTCGCGGGCCGAACCATGGCCCGTCGCACGTTTGAGATCGGTCAGATAGGACATCGCCACTCTCCTCAAACGGCCAGGACGGTCAGGATCGTCATGGCGACCGAGGCGACGATGACCACGATGCCAAGCCGCTCGGCCGTCTCGATTTCCAGCCCGCGCCCGCTGTCCCAGTAGAGATGCCTCAGCCCCGCCAGCGCATGATACCAAAGCGCCCAGGCCGACACGACCATGACGAGATCGCCGAGGAAGGACGTGATCACGCCGTCGGCGGTCGCAAAGGAGTCTGCGGACGTGGCCGCGGCGAGGAACCACCACACGACCAAGATCGCCGCCACGCCAAGACCCGTGCCGGCGATGCGGTTCGCGATGGACGTCATCGACGTGATCTGGGGCCTGTAGTACGGCCCGATCATGAACGGAGAAAGGGGGCGCTTGCCTCTGAGGTCATCTGCCATGTCTCCAGCTCCTTCTGGTGGCGGCGTTGGGTTGTCATAGCACTGTGGTCAGCCGTGTCACGCCTCTGCGGCGCCGCGGCGCAGCAAATATCGCTAACAGTCGCGAGAATTCTAGCCTTGTGATCACACGCAGAATTCCTGCGATCACAAAACCACCCTTTCCGTCACACAGGCATCAGGGCCCAGTAGTCGAGGTCCAGAAGAACGCCCGGCAGATACTTGCCGCCCTCTGTCCTCAATTGTCCCGCTGGCGCCTCCGGCTTGTGAGCGACAAGACGCAGACGAACGGCGCCCACGCCCGGCGCTGCCGTCTCCGCCTTCTCCAGAACCTCGGACCAGGCGCAGACCGTGTCGCCCGCAAACAGCGGGCTGACATGCGCCCCGCCGTTCAGCGCCACGAGGATCTGCGCATTCGCAAGACCGTTGAACGAGAGCGCACGAGCCAGGCTTATGACGTGTCCGCCATAGATCAGGCGGCGTCCGTCGTCGCGGTGCGTGGCGTCGAAATGAACCTTCGCGGTGTTCTGCCATAGCCGCGTCGCCAACATGTGCTCGGCGTCCTCGACGGTCACGCGGTCGACATGGTCGATGGTCTCGCCGACGTCGTAGTCGCCCCACCTGTGCGGTTCACCGGCGAGAGCGAAGTCGTACCCCGTGAAATCCAGGCCACCGGGCACGATCAAACGGTCCGCACTCACCATCGGCGACAGCGTCGGCACCGTCGGCTCGGGCGCCGGCGCGCCCGGGTCCCGCTTTCGGACCATGACCCACCGGACATACTCCAGCACGGGGTCGCCCTCCCCGGCCCGCCCGGTCGTACGCACCCAGACCACGCCCGTTGTCCCGTTCGAGTTCTCCTTGAGCCCGATCACCTCGGAGGTTGCCGTCAGGGTTTCGCCCGTCACCACCGGCCTCAGCCAGCGGCCTTCGGCGTATCCGAGGTTTGCAACCGCATTCAGCGAGACGTCGGGAACCGTCTTTCCGAAGACCGTGTGAAATACGAGAAGGTCGTCGAGAACCCCGCGTGGCAGACCGCAGGCCTCTGCGAAATCGTCCGAGGAATGGATCGCGTGCCGCTGCGGATAAAGCGCGTGGTAGAGCGCACGTTCGCCACCGCTCAGGGTCCGCGGCACGGCGTGGCGGATCGTCTCGCCAAGCCTGTAGTCCTCGAAGAACCGACCGGGGTTCGTCTTCACCTCAGGCTCCGAAAGGGACGTACCCCAGCCACCAATGGATTCCGGAGATCACGGCGTAGACGACGAGGGTGATGACGGCCAGCCGGACGTCGCCGGCGAAGCTGCCCCCGTCGTATGGGACGTACTCGTGCTCGGCCCGGTTCACGAGGATCATCTCGAGAAGCGCCCAGGCGATCAGCCCGCCGAACAGGACGAAGGACGGAACGTCGCCGTTCACCAGAAGATGCGCGACGCCCCAGACGATCAGGCCCGTCAGCATCGGATGCCGCATCTTTCCGCGCAGCCGGCTTTTCGAGTTGCCGACCCCGAACAGCGCGACCGCGACGACCATGAGAAGGTTGTTGATCCCGACCATCGCACCGGTCCGGCCCCAGTAGACCGCGCCGTCGGCCGACCGATAACCCAGCACCATCAGGACCACGGACAAGAGGATGAGAGCCGCGATCAGCCCCTTCGATCCGTCGCCCATCTTGTCCTGAAGGACCGCGCGCGCGCCGGGCGCAAGCCGTTTCACCAGGTGGGCGCCCGCCCACAGCAGCAGTCCGAGGATGAGAAGTGTCATGGTTCCGATCTTTCCCGGATCGCGTCGGCCCGTGCAAGGACGGCTTTCGCGGTCTCGACATGAAGGTTCTCGACGATCCGGCCGTCCACGACCGCCACGGCCTGCCCTTCGGCCAGTGCGGCGTCATGGGCGGCGATCTGACGTTCGGCCAGGTCGATCTGGTCCGGCGACGGGGCGAAGACCCGATTGGCGGCCTCGACCTGCGACGGATGGATCAGGGACTTCCCGTCCATGCCGAGCGCGCGTCCCTGGATCGCCTCGGCTTCGAAGCCCGCCTCGTCGCGAAACCCGTTGAAGACGCCGTCGACGCAGACGAGGCCCGCCGCCCGCGCCGCCAGGAGGCACATCTGGATGGCCGTCATCAGCGCTGCGCGGTCGCCGCCGGTCTCGCAACCGATGTCCTTGGCAAGGTCGTTCGTGCCAAGGACGAAGCCGGCGACACCCGGCGTGTCGGCGATCTCGAGCGCATTCAGCGCGCCCCGGGGCGTCTCCATCATGCACCAGACCGGCAGCCCCGGCGTCAGAGAGGACAGGGCTTCGATCTGGCCCCGCGACTCGGCCTTGGGAATGAGCACACCGTCACAGCCCATGTCCGCGACGGCGCGCGCATCGTCTTCGCCCCAGGGTGTGGCGAGCCCGTTGATCCGGACGAGACGGACCCGGTGGCCATAGCCGCCCGAGGCCAGTTCGGTCCGCAAGGTCTCGCGCGCGGCCTGCTTTTCGTTCGGCGCAACGGCGTCCTCGAGATCGAAGATGATGGCGTCAACCGGCAGGCTCCGCGCCTTGTCCAGCGCACGAGGCTTCGAGCCGGGGATATACAGCACTGACCTGTACAGGCGCATCGAGACATTTTCTCCGCAACAAAATTGCGCGAAACCTGCACCGCGACGCATTTTTCCGCAAGGCAATTCATGCCGCAACGCAGAATAGCGACAATTCTTCGCAAATTCCATGTCGTTGCCTCTGCACGGAAGATCTGTCGTTTGGCGCTGCCAACGTTGCCGATGCCGGGACGCAGGGCACGAAGGGTTAACCTCATTTTCGTTTTCCCGGTCTCAGACTGGTCACGCTTCGCCCCCAGACCTCGGGGCCTCATCCGAGGGGACATTGGTCCCCTGAAAGGACAGAGATGAAAACAAAGCTTGCCACTCTCGCTCTCGCGGCCCTTTTGCCGTCCGCCGCCCTCGCGCAATCGCAGAACTGCGCGAGCCGGGACGCCGTCCTGGAACGGCTCTCCTCCCGCTACGGCGAAAGCCGCCAGTCGATCGGAATGGCGACGCAGGGCCGCGTGATGGAAGTCTATGCCTCGCTCGAAACGGGCACCTGGACGATCACGGTCACGCTGCCCAACGGCATCACCTGCCTCGTCGCCAGCGGACAAGCCTATGAGCCGCTCGACGAGCCGCGCGAACCCTCCGGCATCCCCAGCTAGGTCAGCGCATCCCAGATCAGCTTCCCGCCGGTCAGCGTCAGCAGCAGGTAGGTGATCCCGAAGTAGACCCGCTCGGGTATCGCGTCGTGTGCCTTGACCCCGATCAGCACGCCTACAAGGGCAGCCGGCCACAGGTACAGGCCGGCCGTCAGCGACGCCTGCGAGAAGATGCCCAGATAGGCATAGGGGATCGCCTTTGCGGCGTTCAGCACCCAGAAGACGACGACCGTGCTCGCCTGGTATTCTGTCTTGGTGATCGGTCGCGACAACAGGTAGACCGCCGCGGGCGGACCGCCCGCGTGGCTGATGAAGCTGGTGAACCCCGCCGCAGCGCCAGCGATCAGCCCTGCGACTGTGCCCGCAGGTCGCGCCGCCGCCCGGATCCAGCCCCTCCCTCGCGCCAACTGGAACGCGACGAAGCCCACGGCAAGGACCCCGATCAGCAACCGCAGGACGTCGGGGTTGGCGCTGTTCCAGAACAGAGCGCCGATGACGACGCCGGGAATGCCGCCCAGGACAAGAACGCGCACCGCCGACGCCGACCACTTGCCCCAGTAGGCCTTGAGCGCGGCGACATCCATCACCATGAGCAAGGGCAGCATGATCCCCACGGCCAGTTCCGGCGGCAGGATCAGCGCCAGGATCGGCGTCGCCGCAAAGGCCGCGCCCGACCCGAACCCGCCCTTCGAGATGCCAGCGAAAATGACCGCCGGGATGGCCACGGCGAAGAATGTCGCATCGAAGATCATGGCTGCTTCCGCTGGATCGTGAAGGCCCTCTTACCCGCCCCGCGTCCCGACGGAAAGGCCGACCCGCCCGGTCAAGTCCCTTGCGCCGCATCCCGGAGGGGCGTATGGCGCGGGCCCGAACAGACAACGGATCGGAGACCTCCATGCCCAGACCCAAGATCGCGCTCATCGGCGCGGGCCAGATCGGTGGCACTCTCGCGCATCTCGCGGCCCTGAAGGAACTCGGCGACGTCGTCCTGTTCGACATCGCCGAAGGCACGCCTCAGGGCAAGGCGCTCGACATCGCCGAGGCCGGCCCCGCAGAGGGCTTCGACGCGCGCCTCAAGGGCACCAACGACTATGCCGACATTTCGGGCGCGGACGTCTGCATCGTCACTGCCGGCGTGCCGCGCAAACCCGGCATGAGCCGCGACGACCTTCTCGGCATCAACCTCAAGGTGATGAAGGCCGTGGGCGAGGGCATCCGGGTCAACGCTCCCGACGCCTTCGTCATCTGCATCACCAACCCGCTCGACGCGATGGTCTGGGCGCTGCGCGAATACTCGGGCCTGCCGCACAATATGGTCTGCGGCATGGCCGGCGTTCTCGACAGCGCGCGCTTCCGCCATTTCCTGTCGGTCGAATTCGATGTCTCGATGAAGGATGTCACCGCCTTCGTCCTTGGCGGCCACGGCGATACCATGGTGCCGCTCGTGCGCTACTCGACGGTGGCGGGCATTCCGCTTCCCGACCTCATCGAGATGGGCTGGACCACGCAGGAAAAGCTCGACGCCATCGTGCAGCGTACCCGTGACGGCGGCGCCGAGATCGTGGGTCTGCTCGGCAACGGATCGGCCTTCTACGCCCCCGCGACCAGTGCCATCGAGATGGCCGAGGCCTTCCTCAAGGACCAGAAGCGCCTCCTGCCCTGCGCCGCCCACGTCGACGGCGCCTTCGGCCTGAAGGGCATGTACGTCGGCGTGCCGACGATCATCGGGGCCGGCGGCATCGAGCGCGTGGTCGATATCAGGATGGCCAAGAACGAGCAGGCAATGTTCGACAAGTCCGTCGAGGCCGTGAAGGGCCTCGTCGAGGCCTGCCGCAAGATCGACGGCAGCCTGACGTAAGGGTCCGCCGCCCTTCCCGGCCTCGGGGAGGGCGGCCTTTACATCCGGCGTGTCGCCTGCTTCCCTTTTGGCGTCGTGACCCGGACTGTCCTCTTCTCCGCCCAGAAGAACGAGGGCCCTTTCCTTCTGGAATGGGTCGCCTACCACCGCGTGCTGGGCTTCTCGGACATCGTCATCGTGTCGAACGACTGCGACGACGGCGGCGACGCCCTCCTCGACCGGCTTGCAGATGCCGGCGAACTCACGCACATCCGGCAAGAGGTCCCGCCCGGCGTCGCCCCCCAGGTCAGCGCCGAACGCCTCGCGCGCGAGGCGGGCTGCTTCCGCCCAGGTGACTGGATCATGTGGCTCGACCTAGACGAATTCCTGCTGCCGAGCCCGCCCCACCGCACCGTCCGGGATCTGATCGCGGCCTTGGGCGACGCGGCCGCGCTCATGGTGGCCTGGCGATTCTTCGGCGACAGCGGCAACACAACCTGGCCCGGTCGCCATGTCGGACCGGCGTTCACACGCGCCGCGCCACGCCGCAAGGGCGCCAACGCTCAGGTCAAGACGCTCTTCCGCTACGGCCCCGAGATCGAACGGCTGGACATCCACAGGCCTCGGCTCGCGCCCGGCGTCGGGCGAGCGCATTTTCCCGTCCTGATCTCTTCCGGAAACCCGGCCGACGATCTCTTCTACGACGCGGCCCGGCAGCGGCCCTTCAACCGCCTCGTGGGGCAGAGGCGGCCCTACATCCTCGCGCAGGTCGCGCATTTTTCCGTACGCACCCCCGACATGTTTCTGCGCAAGGCGCAGCGCGGCGACGGCTATCACACGCGTCCCGACGCCGTGGTGCGTGACACTGCGCTCTACGACGGCCGCAACTTCAACCAGGTCGCTGAAACCAGCCTCGCGCACCGTGCCCCGGAGACCGACGAGGAGATCGCGCGTCTCCTTTCGCGGCCGGGCGCGACCGAGGCCTGCGCCGGGATCGAGGGCTTCCGGGACCCCCTTCCCGAAGCCGCAGACACTTCGTGATCACACGAGTTTTTGTGTGATCACAATGCGCGGAAAATCGCGGATGATGGCGTTGCTCTCGCCGATTTTCATTCCTTTCTTCACGCATTCCATGCCAAGGCAACGCGCGACGCGAATGCACAGGAGGCCACCCAGGTGAACATCCACGAATACCAGGCGAAGGGGTTGCTTCGGGCGTATGGGGCGCCTGTGGCGGAGGGGCGTGTGGTCCTGCGGGGCGAGGAAGCGAAG
>NZ_QGGV01000004.1 GCF_003148765.1 Silicimonas algicola | reverse complement strand
TTCGTCAGCGCCGCCGTCAGTGTCGTCTTGCCGTGGTCGACGTGACCGATCGTGCCGATGTTGCAGTGCGGCTTCGCGCGGTTGAACTTTTCCTTCGCCATTGCCCTTCTAGCCTCTACCTGGGTCCCAACTCGCGGGCCACGTATGGTATCGGTGGCGGAAAATCAAGCGTCAGTTGGCCGGCGCGGAGGCCCCGATGTCCTGCGTCGACAGGCTGTCGATCCGGGGCGCATAGGTCGCGGCGTCGTAGGGCACGCGGACCTGTCCGGGAACAGGCGCGAACCAGGCCTCGTTCTCGCGCAGCCAGTCCTCGATCTCGCGGGCGAGGCTCTCGGAAAGGTTCTCCAACTGTTCTTCGCCGGTGCGGACATAGCCCGACCCGATAACGGGGACTGCGTTCTTCAAACCTTCGCCCGCATAGAAGCGCTTCGGCTTGTCGTTCAGCTTCTTCTGCGTTGCGTTGTCGAAGACGGTGACGTCGGCGATCAGGACCGACTTCGGCGCATAGACGACGGGGATGCCGGGTTGCCCCAGAACCAGGCCGCCGACCACGATCCCCAGATGATAGAGACCGTCGCCGTCGTAGCGGCGAAGCCGTGCGGCCACCGCGTTCTGGACAGACGCCTCGATCTGGGTCTCGGTGAACTCGCGCGAGAAGGGACCCTCGGTGACTTTGTCTGCAATGGCGATGTTGTGCCCGAGGCGGAATTGCCCGATGGCGACAGGCGGCTGTGTCAGGTCTTCCTCCGGCGCGCAGGCCACAAGCGCCATGCACATGACCGCTGTCCTGATGATGCCTCGCATGACGATCCCCCAATCGCGCAGGTTTCCCGTCACCTATCGTGGAGCGCCGGTGGCGGCAACCGTCCGCGGCTTCTCAGGTGAAGCGGTTGTCCTGCGGAAAGCCCCTCGGCGCCATACGGCCAGCCGCGGCGCGGGCGCCGACCCATTCCTCGAGTTCGGTCACCGTGCGCGTGCGGCCCGCCGGGTCGAGCCAGCTCAGCCCATCGGCCAGCGTGAAGGTGCGGGCGTCCGACAAACCGCCGTCCTTGAACTTCTGGAGCCTCACACCCTTGCCGCGTCCCATCTCGGGCAGCTCTGATACCGGGAACACAAGAAGCTTCCGGTTCTCGCCGACCGAAGCGACATGATCGCCGTCGACGGGACGGCAGACGCGGGCCTTCACGTCGCCCTTGACGTTCAGCACCTGCCGACCGGCGCGCGTCTGGGCGACGACCTCGTCCTCGGGCACCACGAAGCCGTCACCGGCGTCCGAGACGACAAGACGCTTCGCTCCGGGACGATGCACGAACAGGGCGACGATGCCGGCCTCGTTCGGCAGGTCGACCATCAGACGCACGGGCTCGCCCATGCCCCGGCCGCCGGGAAGACTGGCGGCCGACAGCGTGTAGAAGCGTCCGTTCGCACCGAAGAGCAGAATCCGATCCGTCGTCTCGGCATGGAACATGTGGCGGGGTCCGTCGCCGTCCTTGAACTTGATGTCCTGATCGGGCGACAAATGCCCCTTCATCGCCCGGATCCATCCCATCTGCGAGCAGACGACCGTGATCGGCTCGCGCTCGATCAGCGCCTCCAGCGGCACGTCCTCGACCTCGATCGCCTCGCCGAAGGTGGTCCGCCGCGCGTCTCCGAACTGCTTCTTCACGGACCGCAGCTGGTCCGCGATGGTCGACCATTGCCGCCCTTCGTCCGCCAGAAGATCCTCCAGATCGGCGCGCTCGTGCGTCAGCTCGTCGAACTCGCGCCGCAGCTCGATCTCCTCGAGACGGCGCAGGGACCGCAGGCGCATGTTCAGGATCGCGTCGACCTGAACCTCGGACAACTCGCCCTCTCCGGGCGCGGGAGCGACATAATCCTTCTCCGAGGTCGCGCGGACGTGGTCCTTCGACCAGTCCTCACGCATCAGCGCCGCCTTGGGGTCGTCGTCATAACGGATGATGTCGATGACGCGGTCGAGGTTCAGGAAGGCGACGATGAAGCCTTCCAGCACCTCGAGACGGTGGTCGATCTTGTCGAGCCGGTGCCGCGACCGCCGGAGCAGCACATCGCGCCGATGGGCCAGGAAGGCGCGCAGCACCTCCTTCAGAGAGCAGACCTTGGGCGTCACCCCGTCGATCAGCACATTCATGTTCAGGCTGAACCGCGTCTCGAGATCCGAGTTACGGTAGAGCATCCCCATCAGCACTTCGGGGTCGATGTTGCGCGACCGTGGCTCCAGCACGATGCGGATGTCATCGGCGCTTTCGTCGCGGACGTCGGCCAGGATCGGGACCTTCTTGGTCTGGATGGTCTCGGCCAGCTTCTCGATCAGTTTCGACTTCTGAACCTGGTAGGGGATCTCGGTGACGACAACCTGCCATTGGCCTCGGCCCAGGTCCTCGACCACCCACCTAGCGCGCACGCGAAAGCCGCCACGTCCGGTGCGGTAGGCTTCGGCGATGACCTCGGGTGTCTCGATGATCGTACCGCCCGTCGGGAAATCGGGGCCGGGCACCATCTCGATCAGCGTGTCGTCGCGAACGAGGTCGCTGTTCTTCGCCTTCGCAAGATGGATGCAGGCGTCGCACAACTCACCGATGTTGTGCGGCGGGATGTTCGTCGCCATGCCGACGGCGATGCCGGAGGAACCGTTGGCCAAGAGGTTCGGCAGCGCTGCGGGCAGGACGATGGGCTCTTCGAGGGTGCCGTCATAGTTCGGCCGGAAGTCGACAGCGTTCTCGTCGAGACCGTCGAGCAGCGCCTCGGCCACGGCCGTCAGACGCGCCTCGGTGTAGCGGGAGGCGGCGGGGTTGTCGCCATCGATGTTGCCGAAGTTGCCCTGCCCGTCGACGAGCGGATAGCGGACGTTGAACTCCTGCGCGAGGCGCGCCATCGCGTCGTAGATCGCGCCGTCGCCGTGCGGGTGATAGTTGCCCATGACGTCGCCCGAGATCTTCGCCGACTTCCGGAATCCACCGGTCGAACTGAGTCGCAATTCGCGCATGGCGTAGAGGATTCGGCGATGCACCGGCTTCAGACCATCCCGCACATCCGGGAGGGCGCGATGCATGATCGTCGACAGCGCGTAGGTGAGGTAACGCTCCCCGATCGCGCGGCGCAGTGGCTCGGCCAACTCCACGGGCTCGATATTGGGGTCATCCGACTTGACGGTCATAGATGCTGTATTAGCGGCGTGAGTCTCGGCGGTAAAGCGGCGCCTTGCACGAAAAGCACACCGGAACTTTCCCCCTAACCGGACGTTCTGCCGGACATATACTCATCTGTGGACGGGGTGTATGCCCGGCCAATTCCTTTGGGGGGAAGCAAATGTTGTACAAGCTGTCCGCGGCCACGTTGGCCGCATTCGTTGCCGTTCTCCACTTTGCAGGGGACGTTCCAGGTCCCGAAGTCGCCCGCGCATCCAATGCGTCCGATGCGACCGGCCTGAGTTTGGCCGCCTTCAGCCTGTCTCCCGAAACCGAAAAGACCGTGCGGCGCAATTCGTCTTTGGTGTCAGAAGAAGAAGCTGTGCGCCTCGCCCTGGAAGCCGGCGCCCGCGTCAGGTCGGAGCGTGAGATCGCCCCGCTACGCGGCGCGGTCGCCAGCGCCGTCGCCGACACCGGCGACACCATGACCGACGCCGACCCGGTCGGTGACCTTGTGCCATCCGATAAACTGGCGGGCTGGGTTGTCACCGGGGACAGCGTCAACCTGCGCAATGGTCCCGGCACCGGCAATGCCGTTGTCGGCCAGGTGGTCCTCGGGACCAAGGCCGACGTCCTCGATTCGAAGGACGGCTGGCACCTGATCGAAACCGCCGACGGTGCGTCGTCCGGCTGGATCTTCGGCAAGTTCCTCGACGAACGTCAGCCCGGCTGAACCAGCCGGATTGACTTGCCGCGCCTTGCACGGCCATGTCACCGCCACCCAGGGAGGCGAGACATGGCCGGACAGCGCAAGACCATCCTCATCACTGGCTGCTCTTCGGGCATCGGCTATGATGCCGCGCACGGGCTTTCGAGCCACGGCTGGCGCGTGTTGGCCACGTGCCGGAAGCCTGCAGACTGCGCTCGGCTGGAAGCGGAAGGGTTGGAGAGCTTTCCTCTCGATTACAGCGACGAGGACAGCATTGCCACCGCCGTGGATGAGACACTCTCGCGCACCGGCGGCACGCTCGACGCGGTCTTCAACAACGGCGCTTTCGGCATCCCCGGCCTTCTCGAAGACATGCCGCGCGACGCGCTCCGCTCTATCTTCGAGACGAATTTCTTCGGCCAGCACGACCTGACGCGGCGCCTGATCCCCACGTTCCGCGCCCAGGGACGCGGGCGCATCCTGATGAATTCATCCATCCTCGGCTTCGCCGCGCTGGCCTGGCGCGGGGCCTACAACTCCACCAAGTTCGCGATGGAAGGGTGGGCCGACACCCTGCGGCTCGAGATGCGCGGCACCGGGATACACGTCATCCTGATCGAGCCGGGACCGATCACCTCGGAGATCCGCCGGAAGTCCATTCCGCATTTCGAACGATGGATCGATCCCTCGGCCTCGGCCCGCGCCGCCGACTACGAGCGCCGCCTGAAACCGCGGCTCTACAACGCCGGCAAAACGCCCGACCGGTTCGAGTTGCCCGCGCGCGCCGTGACCGACGCTGTCGAGGCGGCACTCGTCGCAGCGAAGCCGCGCGCGCGCTACAGGATCACCACGCCAACCAAGCTTGCCGCTCTCGGCAAGCGTCTGCTGCCAACGTCGCTTACGGACGCGATCCTTAGTCGCGCCTGAAGCTCTTCGCTTTCCCCCGACGATGGCCTAGGTGAGGAACAAAGGAGAGCGCCCATGCTGATGCAAGATCCGCTGTTCATCGTCGTCATCGTCGCGGTTCTCGTGGTGGCAGGTATCCTTCTGACCGGCATTGGGGGCTTCGCCAAAGGCGGCGACTTCAACCGCAAGCACGCCAACCGCATCATGCGCTACCGCATCTATGCCCAGGCCGTCGCGATCGCGCTGATCCTCGCCTTCGTGCTGATCCGGCGCGGAGGCTGACGCATGGTCGTCCTGAACAAGATTTACACCCGGACCGGTGACGGAGGAGAGACGGCGCTCGTCGACGGCACCCGCGTTCCGAAGCACGCCCTCCGCGTCTCGACGTACGGCACGGTGGACGAGTTGAACGCCACGCTCGGGGTCGCTCGACTTCACGCCTCGGGCGAGGCGGACGCTGGGCTGTCGCGAATCCAGAACGACCTCTTCGACCTTGGCGCCGACCTCGGGCGGCCCGATCCGGAGAAGGACGCCGACGCGGGCTATCCGGTGCTGCGCATCGTGCCCTCGCAGGTCGACCGCCTGGAAGCCGAGATCGACGCCATGATCGCGCGTCTCGAACCGCTGCGGTCCTTCATCCTTCCGGCAGGCTCCGCGCTCTCGGCGCACCTCCATGTCTCGCGCACCGTTGCGCGCCGCGCCGAACGCCTCGCGACCGAACTCGCCCTGTCCGACAGGGTCAACGAGGCCGCGATCCGTTACCTGAACCGGCTGTCGGACTGGTTGTTCTGCGCCGCGCGGATCGCCAACGACGAAGGCCGCGCCGATGTGCTGTGGGTTCCGGGAGCCAACCGCTAGCGATGTCCACATGTGATTCCCGACGATGTTGCAGGAAACGCGGCGTCCTTGGCCTCTGTCGCGTCGATTTTGACCTGTCGTCCATGGCGAGGCTTCGCTAAACCCGCCGTGACCGAAGAAAAGGGAGTTTGCGCAGATGAAGGTGCTCGTGCCTGTCAAACGCGTGATCGACTACAACGTGAAGGTCCGCGTGAAGGCGGACGGAAGCGGCGTCGATCTGGCGAACGTCAAGATGTCGATGAACCCCTTCGACGAGATCGCCGTCGAAGAGGCGATCCGCCTGAAGGAAGCCGGCAAGGCCGAGGAGGTCATCGCGGTCTCCATCGGCGTGAAGCAGGCGCAGGAAACGCTGCGCACCGCGCTGGCCATGGGCGCCGACCGCGCCATCCTGATCGTCGCGACCGATGACGTTCATACCGACATCGAGCCGCTTGCCGTGGCCAAACTTCTGAAGGCGGTGATCGACGAAGAGCAGCCGGGTCTCGTCCTCTGCGGCAAGCAGGCCATCGACAACGACATGAACGCCACCGGCCAGATGCTGGCTGCGCTGACCGGCTGGTCTCAGGCGACCTTCGCCTCCGAGGTGAAGATCGAGGGAGACCACGCCATCGTCACGCGCGAGGTCGACGGAGGACTTCAGACCATCAAGGTCACGATGCCTGCGATCGTCAGCGTCGACCTGCGCCTGAACGAGCCGCGGTACGCCTCGCTGCCGAACATCATGAAGGCGAAGAAGAAGCCGCTGGAAGAGAAGACGCCGGCCGATTACGGCGTCGACGTCGCACCGCGGCTTCAGGTGGTGAAGACGACCGAACCCGAGACGCGCAAGGCTGGCGTCATGGTGCGAGACGTCGACACGCTTGTGGCAAAACTCAAGGAAGCGGGGGCGATCTGATGGCAGTTCTACTTCTTGCCGAGGTGACCGACGGCCAATTGAACATCGACGCCACCTCGAAGGCCGTGACTGCCGCCAAGGCGCTCGGCGACGTGACCGTCCTTTGCGCCGGGGCCTCGGCCTCGGCAGCGGGTGAAGCGGCGTCGAAGATCGACGGCGTTTCGAAGGTGCTGGTTGCCGAGGATCCCTCGCTCGGGCATCGCCTGGCCGAACCGACCGCCGCCCTCATCCAGGGTCTTGCGGGCGACTACAGCCATATCGTCGCGCCCGCGACCACCGACGCGAAGAACGTCATGCCGCGGGTCGCCGCTCTTCTCGACGTCATGGTGATCTCGGACATATCGGGCGTGGTCGACGGCGATACCTTCGAGCGGCCGATCTATGCCGGCAACGCGATCCAGACCGTCAAGTCGTCGGACGCGACCAAGGTGCTGACCGTCCGCACCTCGACCTTCGACGCCGCTGGCCAAGGCGGATCCGCTCCGGTTGAGACGATCTCGGCGGCCGCCAATCCCGGCCTGTCGGAATGGCTCGAGGACAAGGTGGCCGCCAGCGACCGTCCCGAGTTGACCAGCGCCGGCATCGTCGTCTCGGGGGGGCGCGGCGTGGGATCCGAGGAGAACTTCGAGCTGATCGAGAAGCTGGCCGACAAGCTGGGCGCCGCCGTCGGCGCGTCCCGCGCGGCGGTCGACTCGGGCTATGCCCCGAACGACTGGCAGGTGGGACAGACGGGCAAGGTCGTGGCCCCGGCCCTCTACGTGGCCGTCGGCATCTCCGGCGCGATCCAGCACCTTGCCGGGATGAAGGACTCGAAGATCATCGTCGCGATCAACAAGGACGAAGAGGCGCCGATCTTCCAGGTCGCCGACTACGGACTCGTGGGCGACCTCTTCACCCTCGTTCCCGAGCTGATCGAAAAGCTCTGAGGCGTCACGCCGTCGACCGGGTCCGCGTCTGTCGCGGGCCCGGCGAATTTCTCACCCGCGCAATCTCCTCCGCCAGCCGCTCCGCCGCCGCCGAGTGCTGCGCGCCGCCCGGCAGCGCAAGGGCCGCATCCGTCTCGACCGCCCGAAACAGCTTGCCCACCATCCGTGCCCGCGGCGAGGTATCCTCAGCCACGACCTCGACCAAGCCCGCGATATCGGGCGTCAGCGCGTCCAGCATGGCTCGATCGACGAAGGCGGGCTCTATGCCGTCCGACAGACGTCCCGGCTCCTCCGGCCGCCGATCCGACATCCACAGCAGGATGACCTTCGTCCCGATCGTCTGCACGATGCGACGCATCCGCTGGACCCAAGCCCATTTCAACTCCTGCACGACGGCATCGAAAGCGGCAGGCGACCGCGAATGAAGCGTCGTCAGAAGGTGCCCCGTGAAGTTGATCTCCGAGAAATCGACGTCGGGAAACATCTCTCTCAGCGGAGGCGACACGGCCAGGAAGCGGTCGTTCCGCCGCGTGTGGACGCTGTAGAGCCTATTCGACATGTTCTGCGCTCCCAGAACCTGAAGCACCGTCACCTCCGCTTGCGCGGCCGCGTCGAGTAGCCACCTTTCCTGCGCGAAAAGCGACAGGCCGGCTTGGCTGACGCCGAGGTTCAGCACCTGCGTTCCCAACCAGTCGCTCAGAAGAGATGGATAGGGGTGTTCGACATAGCGCCCGAACGTCTCGGTCCCGCCGAGGACGGCGACATAGGGACGGTCGAGGCAGCACAACGGCCCGCGAAACCGCAGCCGCGTGCCGTCATAACGGCACCAGCCGTAATCAAGCGGGTCTGCGATTTTCTCTGTCTCGTCCGCCACGTCGTCCACCCTGCAAAAGACACGGTTTCCGCATGTTTCGACCGAAGGCCTTGAGATACCCCTAAAGTTCAATTTTTACCTATCCCCCGCCCTTGCACGGGGTTCCAGCAACCGCCTATGGTCGCCTTGGCAACGACAGGGCGCGACATGGATATCAAGACAGTGGGCGTGGTCGGCGCAGGCCAGATGGGCAACGGCATCGCGCACGTCTTTGCGCTGGCGGGCTATGAGGTCATCCTCAACGACATCGACCGCGCAACCCTGGACAACGCGCTCAAGCTGATCGACGCCAATCTCAAGCGTCAGGTCTCGCGCGACAGGATAACCGAGGAGACGGCGAAGGCGGCGATGGACCGCATCTCGACCACCATGACGCTGTCCGACCTCGGCAAGACCGACCTCGTGATCGAGGCGGCGACCGAGCGCGAAGCGGTCAAGTCTGCGATCTTCGAGGAGCTCGTCCCCCACCTGGGGCCGGACACCATCCTGACGTCGAACACCTCATCCATATCGATCACGCGCCTCGCAAGCCGGACCGACCGGCCGGAAAAATTTATGGGCTTCCACTTCATGAACCCCGTGCCCGTGATGCAGCTTGTCGAGCTGATCCGCGGCATCGCCACGGACGAAAAGACCTATAACGCCATGAAGACCGTCGTCGACCGCTTGGGCAAGACGTCGGCCACCGCCGAGGATTTTCCCGCCTTCATCGTGAACCGCATCCTGATGCCGATGATCAACGAGGCCGTCTACACGCTCTACGAGGGCGTGGGTTCGGTTCAATCCATCGATCAGGCGATGAAGCTGGGCACCAATCACCCGATGGGGCCGCTCGAGCTGGCCGACTTCATAGGGCTCGACACTTGCCTCGCGATCATGAACGTGCTGCACGACGGGTTGGCCGACACCAAGTACCGCCCCTGCCCGCTTCTGACGAAATACGTCGAGGCCGGTTGGCTGGGCCGCAAGACCGACCGCGGCTTCTACGACTATCGCCAGTCGCCGCCGGTTCCGACCCGTTAGAGTCTCACATACCTTCGCCGAAGCAGTCCGCGACCAGAGCCTCTATGGCATCGGCCAGTTCCTCGGCCTGAGTGCCGGTCGTCTCCACGTCGATCTTCGTCCCGCGCGAGGCCGCCAGCATCAGAAGTCCCATGATGCTGTCGCCCGAGGCGGACAGACCGTCCTTCGACACCTCTGCCGAGGCGTCGAATTCCTCGACCAGTTCCACCAGCTTCGCCGACGCGCGCGCGTGCAGACCCTTTTCGTTGACGATGGTCAGTGTGCGAGAGACGCCCACGACCGACTCACCCCTCGCCTTCGAAGCAGTCGATGTACTTCCGACCGGCTGCGAGCGCCGCGTTCACCGCCGTCGACAGCGGCTTGTGCCGTGTCTTCGCCAGCTTGATGAGCATGGGAAGGTTCGCGCCGTAGAGGATCTTGCGGTCGGCCGGGTTGCACGCCAGCAGCGACAGGTTCGACGGCGAGCCGCCGAACATGTCGGTGACCACCACGACCCCGCTTCCGGTGTCGACGCTGTCGGCGGCTGCACAGATCTCGGCCTGCTTGGCGGACCTGTCATGGTCGGGCTCAATCGAGATCGCACGCATGCCGGATTGCTTGCCGACCACATGCTCGACCGCGGCCAAGTATTCCTGGGCCAAACCCCCGTGAGCCACGATCACGATACCGATCAACCCGATTTCCCTACAGACGGCGACGGTTCCAATCCTCGTCGCTCAAGTTCCCGATGACGAGTTGACACCTGCCACCCGTTGTCCGCAAGGGCCTTTGCAAGTCTTTCGGCCACGGTAACCGACCTGTGTTGCCCGCCCGTACACCCCAGACCGACGGTCAGATAGGTCTTGCCTTCGTCCTTGAAGGCCGGGAGCAGGCTGATGACCAGTTCCGACACGCGACGGAAGAAGTCGCCGAACCGCGGATCGTCTTCGACGAAGGCTGCGACCTCCGGGTCGCGACCGTCAAGTGCGCGCAGCGCCGGTTCCCAGTGCGGGTTGGCAAGGAAACGCACGTCGAAGATCATGTCGATGCCGCGCGGCAGGCCCTGCTTGTAGCTGAAGCTCTCGACCGAGATCGCCATCATGCCCTCGACGCCCGGCCCGAAGCGGCGTTCCACCTCGGCGCGCAGATCGTGCGGCGACATGTCCGAGGTGTCGATCAGGTGGTCTGCGCGCGCACGGATCGGCGCCAAGAGCTCCAGTTCGCGCTCGATGCCGATCTCAGGCGTCTCGGACGGCGCCATCGGATGCCGTCGACGCGTCTCGGAATACCTCCTGAGCAGCACATCGGCCCGGCAGTCGAGGTACAGCACCTCGGCCTGAGCGGACTCTGACGCGGTGATCCGGTCCAGCACCGCCACGACGCCATCGACCGAGAAGTCTCGGTTTCGCACGTCGATCGCGACGGCGAGGGGCGGCATGGCGGCGGACCCGCCTAGCACACGGTCGAGAAGCGAGATCGGCAGGTTGTCGATGGTCTCGAAGCCGAGGTCCTCGAGCACATGGGCCGTGGTGGTACGCCCCGCGCCGGAGGCGCCGGTCAGCAGCACGACGCGCGCGGGAATCCCAGAGGGACGTTCAACTGTCATGGACGAGTCCGCCAAGAAGCAACAGTCGCAACATAGAGGGGAATGCCGCACTCTCAACCATGTGGATCAGCGGCAAGCGGACACCGGCAATCACGGTCTCGTGCAGCGGAGGCAGGCGCTCCTCCTCGACGGTGTCGAGATCGACGACCGCTCGCGCCACCGCTCGGCACGTGGGCACGCGCAGAAGGCCCAGACCCCGCGCTTCGATCATGCCTGTCGTCGCATCGGGCGAGGCAAGCGTCAGACTGCCCTCGGTCGGCGTTGCGATGACGCGGTCATCCGCGACGAGGGTCGCGCCGAGACCCAGGAGCTGAAGCGCCAGCGTCGACTTGCCCGATCCCGCCATGCCCCGGATCAGAAGTCCGGCCGTACCGAAGGCGACCGCCGTGGCGTGCAGGATGACCGGGCCGGACGGCGCGGACATCGTCGGCGCTCAGACCGGAAGGCCGACGACGAAGCGTGCGCCCAGGGGTTCGGAGGTGACGTCGGCGTCGGTCGGACGAATGTTCTCAGCCCAGATGACGCCGCCGTGCGCCTCGACGATCTGCTTCGAGATGGCAAGACCGAGGCCCGAGTTGTTGCCGAAGTGGCTGACCGGGCGTTCGGTATAGAAGCGGTTGAAGATCTTGGTCAGCGCCTGTTCCGGAATGCCGGGGCCGGTGTCTTCGACGACCACCAGTACGCGGTTCTCGCGCTTTCGGACCCAGACCCGGATCGCGTCGCCGTCCTCGCAGAAGCTGATCGCGTTGGTGATGAGGTTCACGAAGACCTGCGCCAGCCGGCTTTCCAGACCTTCGATCACGATGGGGTCCTTGGGCAGGTCGGCGATGAAGTCGACGCCCTTCTCGCGCGCCTCGTTACCAAGGTAGTCGGCCAGGTTGCCGATCATCTTGAGGAGGTCGAAGGGGGCCTCCTCCTCCTTCACAAGTTCGCTGTCCAGGCGCGAGGCGTTCGAGATGTCGCTGACCAGCCGGTCCAGCCGCCGCGTGTCATGCTCGATCACGTCGAGGAGTTTGGTCTTGTGGTCGTCGCGCTTGGCGAACCGCAGGGAGGCGACCGCGGAGCGCAGCGACGCAAGCGGGTTCTTGATCTCGTGCGCTACGTCGGCCGCGAACTGTTCGTTCGCGTCGATCCGGTCGTACAGAGCCGTCACCATGCCGCGCAGGGCGCCGGACAGCCGGCCGATTTCGTCGGGCCGCGCGGTCAGGTCGGGAATGCGCACCCTTGCCGGGGCAAACTTGCGCGCGTTCTTCTCGCGCCCGATCTCGGCGGCCGCTGCGAGGTCGGACAGGGGATTGGCGATGGTGGACGCCAGCACCAGGCTCAGTCCCACGGAAACGAGGATCGCGATGACGAACATCTGGAGGATCTGCTCGCGCTCGGCCCGAACCAGACCGTCGATTTCTCCCGCGGCACTTGCCATGGCGACGGCCCCGATGGCGCTGTCGCCCTGGACGATAGGCGTCGCGACCGCGAAGATCGTGTTTCCCTGAAGGTCGGTCGAGCTGCGGACCTGGGTGCCGTTCAGAAACGACTCCGCGACCAGGCTTTTCACAAGCGTCGCGTCGTGCGTGGCGACCTCCACCCTCTCGCCGCTCTTGCCAAAGACCCAGGCCACGCCACCCCACAAGGTGTCGAGGAAATCGGTGATCATGGTCGACCGCTCGGCCGGACGCATGAGGTTGTTCGACGGCGACGGCCGCGCCTCGGCAGAAGCGATGACCGCGCCCGAGGCATCGAAGACGAAGACCGACGCCATGTGCGGCAAGGGCAGCGCCTCCAGCCGATCGTCGATCGTTCCCCCCGCCCCGGTCTCGAGCCCGATCACCATGTCGTCGGCGCTGCCGCTTCGCAGGAAGCCCGCGATCAGCTCGGCCTCGGCCACGATGGCGTTCTCGCGCTGATAGACGAGGCTGTCGCGAAACGGGTTCAGGAACAGCACGCCCGCGACAAGGACGAGGATGGCCAGAAGATTGAACGTGATGATCTTCCGCGCCAGGGGCGACCGGTTCATGGCGATGACGCCACGCCGGTCCCTCTTGGCACGCGCCACACTCTCGGCGGCCGCGTCGGCACCAATCCAGTCTTCTCCCAGGACCACGTCGCCGTGGCCTGCCGGTTTGGCACCCTGCATGTTGACCCCCGCGGCGGTCATCTATTCTTCGTTGTAGCGATACCCGATGCCGTAGAGCGTCTCGATCGCCGAGAAGTCATCGTCGACCATCCGCATCTTCTTGCGCAGCCGCTTGATGTGGCTGTCGATGGTGCGGTCGTCGACATAGACCTGGTCGTCGTAGGCGACGTCCATAAGCTGATCGCGGCTCTTGACGAACCCCGGACGCTGCGCGAGCGCCTGCAGAAGCAGGAACTCGGTCACCGTCAGCGAGACGTCCCGGCTCTTCCAGGTCACCGAGTGACGCAGCGGGTCCATGCGAAGCTCGCCCCGGACCATGACCTGTGCCTGGTCGATCTCGCCGCCTTCGCCGTCGCCGGCGATGACCTCTTGCCGACGCAGAAGCGCGCGGATGCGTTCGACCAGCAGGCGCTGCGAGAAGGGCTTCTTGACATAGTCGTCGGCCCCCATCCGAAGGCCCAGAACCTCGTCGATCTCGTCGTCCTTCGAAGTCAGGAAGATGACCGGCATCGACGTCTTCTGACGGACGCGCTGAAGCAGGTCCATCCCGTCCATGCGGGGCATCTTGATGTCGAACACGGCCATGTCCGGCAGCTTCTTGTTGAAGGCGTCGAGGGCGGCCTGACCGTCGTTGTACGTCTCGACTTCAAAGCCCTCTGCCTCGAGGGTCATGGAGACCGACGTCAGAATATTCCGATCGTCGTCGACCAGCGCGATCCTGGACATGCGTTGTTCCCTTTACTGCTCATGTACGCCTTATTGTTGGCGCATTATACGGTGTCATTTTTCAGGCATAATCATGTCTGGCCTAGGGTAATTCAACAATAATGTGCGAATCATCGCCATTCGCCACACACACTCAACGGTATTTTCCTTTCTGTCTGGCTAATTTGTCTCAGTTGTGGCGACGACCTGCCGACACCGGACACATGGTGGCGCTAACCGGCGAAATCGTTGATTTTGTTGGCGCTAACTGCCCGATTGCTCGCTGTTCACATCCTAGTGGATGGGTCTATATCGCCTGAGAGACCCGGAGGCGTCCCCCGACTCCCCGGATCCCCACTGGCGAGAAGCGGGAGGAACCGATGACTAAAGGGCGCGTCAATCCGGAGCGAACACTCGAGCAACAGGGCATCACGGGATTGGGCGAGGTGCATTACAACCTCCTCGAACCGGCCCTCGTCGAGCAGGCCATCCTCCACGGCGAGGGCACACTGGGCAAAGGCGGGGCGCTTCTCGTCACCACCGGCAAGTTCACCGGCCGCTCGCCCAAGGACAAGCACATCGTCCGCACGCCGTCCGTCGAGGACCACATCTGGTGGGACAACAACGCGCCGATGGAGCCCGAGGCCTTCGACCGCCTCTACGACGACATGATCGCGCACATGAAGGGCCGCGACTACTTCGTGCAGGACATGTACGCCGGAGCCGATGCGAACTACCGCCTCGACGTCCGCCTCGTGACCGAGCTCGCCTGGCATTCGCTCTTCATCCGCCACATGTTCCGTCGCCCCGAACGCGACGAGCTCGACACCTTCGAGCCCGAATTCACCGTCATCAACTGCCCGACCTTCAAGGCCGATCCCGCGCGCCACGGCTGCAGGTCCGACACCGTCATCGCGATGAACTTCGACCGCAAGCTGATCCTCGTCGGCAACACGGAGTACGCGGGCGAGAACAAGAAATCGATCTTCTCGCTCCTCAACTATCTTCTGCCCGAGAAAGGCGTCATGCCGATGCACTGCTCGGCGAACCACGCCAAGGGCAATCCGGTCGACAGCGCGATCTTCTTCGGCCTGTCCGGCACCGGCAAGACCACCCTCTCGGCCGATCCCGACCGCATCCTCATCGGTGACGACGAGCACGGCTGGTCCGACCGCGGCGCCTTCAACTTCGAGGGAGGGTGCTATGCCAAGACCATCAGCCTGTCGCCCGAGGCCGAGCCCGAGATCTATGCCACCTGCTCGATGTTCGGCACGGTGATCGAGAACATGGTCTTCGACGAGGAGACCCTGGCTCTCGACTTCGAGGACGACAGCCTGACCGCCAACATGCGCTGCGCCTATCCGCTCGACTACATCTCGAACGCCTCGAAGACCGGCCTCGCCGGGCATCCGAAGAACGTCATCATGCTTACCTGCGACGCCTTCGGGGTGCTGCCTCCGATCGCCCGCCTTACCCCCGCGCAGGCGATGTACCACTTCCTGTCCGGCTTCACCTCCAAGATGGCCGGCACCGAGCGCGGCATCACCGAGCCGCAGCCCGTCTTCTCGACCTGCTTCGGCGCGCCCTTCATGCCGCGCCGCCCCGAGGTCTACGGCAAACTTCTGCGCGAAAAGATCGCCAAGCACGGCGCCACCTGCTGGCTCGTCAACACCGGCTGGACCGGCGGCGCCTTCGGCACTGGCAGCCGGATGCCGATCAAGGCCACCCGCGCGCTGCTGTCCGCCGCGCTGAACGGCTCGCTCGCCAACGTCAAGTTCCGCAAGGATCCAAACTTCGGGTTCGAGGTTCCGGTCAACGTCGCCTCGACGGCGGTGCCCGACATCCTGCTCGACCCGCGCCGGACCTGGGATGACGCATCCGCCTACGACCGCCAAGCGAAGAAGCTGGTCGAGATGTTCGCCGAGAACTTCACGCAGTACGAAGAGAACATCGACGACGACGTCCGCGCCGTCGCCATCGGCTGAAAGTCAAAGCGCGTCGCGGTGAAACACCTGCGACGCGCCCGCTCCTACCCCAGCACTCCGCGCCGGATCAGGTTCAGCCCCGCGAACGCCAGCACAACCAGCACGACCGTCCGGAACTTCTGCTGGTCCAGCTTGTCCTGAATCTTGACCCCAAGCGTCATTCCGATCAGCGCCGGCGCCAGCAGAAGGAACGACAGCGTCGCACCATCGCCAGCCAGCACTCCCGACTTCAGGTGAGCAAGCGTCAGTACCACCGCGCCAGAGGCATAAACGATGCCCTGTACCCGCACATGCTCGGTCTTCGGCGTGTCGAGAGCGGTCAGATACATGACCGTCGGCGGTCCCCATGTCCCCGAGAACCCGCCAAGCGTGCCCGCGACGAAGCCCACGCCGACCTCGGTCGCGCGCCGGTTCTGAGGACTGACCCTGGGCTTCCATCCCGCCAGCATCATCAGCGTGAAGCCCGTGATCGTCAGCCCGAGGATGGTGAACATCAGGCTCGTCGACACCTGCGTCACCAGTTGCGAACTGACCGCGATTGATATCAGCGCGATAGCGAGGAAGCGCCAGTGCGCCCGCGCCGACGTCAAGGCCGCCCCGATCCCTTGCCGGAACGCCTGCCAGAGGTTCGTGACAAGCGTCGGAAGGATCAGCCCTGCGAGCGCCAGCTCAGGCGACAGAAACGAGGCGAGGCTCGACACGAGGATCAACGGCATCGCGAAACCCGTCATGCCCTTGATTAGCCCCGCCAGAAGCGCGAAGCCCACGGCGAGCGTCAGCGAAAAGGCGTCGAGATGCGCAAAAATGTCCATCGTCCCGCAGTCCTAGGCGAGGCAGCCTCGCGCCGAAAGGCAAATCGATAGGGACATATTAATGCGCGCTACGACCTTCTTTTGAAATCTTCTTGCGCTGCATGTGCATTCACACTAGGTCTTCGCACGTGCAGAATGAGGACCGACCATGCCGCGTGACGGAGCTTCGGGAATGACCCCCGCGATGACCGACCTTCTCGACCTCGCGGCCTCCGCGACCGACGCGGCCGACGCCCTGCTCGCCCGCGCCGTAGAGGTCGTGCGCGATCGCGTCACGACCGGCGGGCGTGTCGATCCGGCCCGTCTCGACGCCGATCAAACTGCCGCCCACGGCCTCGCCTGGCTCGCCACCTATGTCGAGGCGCTGCGCCAGATGCGGGCCTGGGCCGAACGGATCGAGAAGGACGGCAAGTTCGGCGAAGTCGAACGCACGATCCTCGGCATCGCGTTCGGAGAATACCTCGCCCAGATCAGGGGCGGCATCCCGATGAGCCAGGGAGAGATCGTGCGCGTCGCGGACCTCGGCCTCTCGTCCGAGGACGTGGCACTCCTCGACACGCCCGCCGTCCGGACGCTCATCGCCGAGGGCAACACGCAGGACGCCCGCCTCAGCCTCGTCCGCCTGATGCGCGAGCGGAACGCAGACATCACCGTCGGCGCCACCGGCCTCGACGACGAACTCGAGATGATCCGCGAGCAGTTCCGCCGCTTCTCGAAGGACCGCGTCGAACCCCACGCCCACGAATGGCACCTGAAGGACGAGCTGATCCCGATGGAGGTCATCTCGGAACTCGCCGACTTGGGCGTCTTCGGCCTGACCATCCCCGAGGAACACGGCGGCCTCGGCCTGTCCAAGGCTTCGATGGTCGTCGTCTCCGAGGAACTCTCGCGCGGCTACATCGGCGTCGGCTCCCTCGGCACAAGGTCCGAGATCGCGGCCGAGCTGATCCTCTGCGGCGGCACCGACGAACAGAAGGCGAAGTGGCTCCCGGGCCTCGCTTCGGGCGAGATCCTCCCCACGGCGGTCTTCACCGAGCCCAACACCGGCTCAGACCTCGGCGCGCTCCGCACACGTGCGAAACGTGACGGCGATGACTGGACGATCACCGGCAACAAGACCTGGATCACCCACGCCGCGCGCACCCACGTGATGACCGTCCTCGCGCGCAGCGTCGACGGTACCGACGACTACCGCGGCCTGTCCATGTTCCTCGCCGAGAAGACGCCCGGCACCGACGAGACGCCCTTCGTCGACGAGGGCCTCTCTGGCGGCGAGATCCAGGTCCTGGGCTACCGCGGCATGAAGGAATACACCGTCAACTTCGACGGCTTCCGCGTGAAGGGCGAGAACCTTCTCGGCGGCGAGGAGGGGCAGGGCTTCAAGCAGCTCATGCAGACCTTCGAAAGCGCCCGCATCCAGACCGCCGCCCGCGCCATCGGCGTCGCCCAGTCCGCGCTCGACGCAGGCCTCCGCTATGCCGAGGACCGCAAGCAGTTCGGCAAACCGCTGATCGAGTTTCCCCGCGTCGCCTCCAAGCTCGCCATGATGGCGGTCGAGATCATGGTGGCGCGACAGCTCACCTACCACTCCGCATGGCAGAAGGACCACGGCCACCGCTGCGACCTCGAGGCCGGCATGGCCAAGCTCCTCGGAGCCCGCGTCGCCTGGGCCGCCGCCGACAACGCGCTCCAGATCCACGGCGGCAACGGCTTCGCGCTGGAGTATGCGATCAGCCGCATCCTCTGCGACGCCCGCATCCTGAACATCTTCGAAGGTGCCGCCGAGATCCAGGCGCAGGTCATCGCCCGAAGGCTCCTCACTTGACCTTCATCGGTCTGCAAATATCCCAGGGGCGCGGGGGCAGAGCACCCGCCTACCGCGTCAACAGATCCACCAGCCTCTGCCGCGCCTCGGGCAAGGGCCGGTCGCCAAGAGCCGGCGCCAGCCACGTCCGCAGGAAATGACCCGTCGTGCGAAACCCGTCGCGCAAATCCTCAACCGATCCCTCGCCCCGCCCGACCAGCGCAGGCGACAACGGGAATAGCCGGTCCTTGAACGCGCCAGCTCCCGCCTCCGAAACCGCCCGCCCGCTCTTCGGCGAGACATAGGCCAGCCCCTCGACCGACCCGGTCACCGCGCAAGCCGCGAGGTCCAGGCCGAAGCCCAGCTCCTCCAGCAGCGCCAGTTCCCACCTCAGGTAGGCAATCGGCCAGTACGGCCCCTCGCCCATCATCCCCAGCACAGCCTGCGTCCTCTGGTACAGCCCCGGATGCGGTTCCCGCTCCGGCAGCGCGAAGGACAAAAGCGAGCAGACCGCATTCAGCCCCGCCAGCGTCCGCCTGTCCGCCATCAGCACCGCCGCGCGCGACGCGACCGGTTCCACCGTGAACGCGCCCAGGTGATCCTCCAGCCGCGCCCGCCAGGCGACATCGACCTGGTTCCCCGGCTCCAGCACCGGCGTCATGCGCCTCCCGCCGCCGCCGCGGACAATGCCTGCGTGGCGGCCGTGACCTTCAGTGAAGATCTCGACGATTGCGCCACTTTCGCCGTGTCGGCGCCGGGCGAGGACGACACCCTCCTCGCGCCAGTCCATCAGCCGCGCTCCAGGGCCGTGCGTCCCGCGTCCGTCAAGTCATAGATGCCGACCGAGACCCGCACGAACCAGCCGTAGTGATTGTCCGCCATCATCCGTGTCGCCCGCGACACCCCCGTCTCTCGCGCCACGGCGGCCCCCCGCGAGGCCCCCGCCCGCGCCAGGTGCGCCGCGCAGCGTACGGCGTCCTGCCGATAGGCGGTGACGATGGCGCCCCGCGTGCCGCCCCGGTTGGGATCGCCCTCGCGCCGCGCGAACTCCCGCAGAAGCCGGGCCATCCGCCCTGGCGCCCGGCGCGGCGCATAAGGCGCAGGATCGCAATGCACCTCGACCACGCCGTCCTCGACACGAACGGTCAGAAGCCCAAGCCCCAGCCGCCGACAAAGCACCTTCATGTTCTTCAGTCCCGACCAGGCCGCACGCCCCCGGCCCCGCGGCGCGGCGATGTAGACCGCATCCGACAGCGCCAGACGCGCCACGCCCTGATGCACCAACGCCAGCGAAAAGGCGGTCTTCATCTCGACGATCACCGGTTCGTCCTCGCCCGCACGACAGGCAACGACGTCGGCCGACCCGACCTCGCCTTTCACCTCATAGCCCTGCGCCTCGAGAAACGCCTTGATCGGCGCATAGAGTTCTGTTTCCCGCACGAGCCTAAAGCGCGTTACCGCTTGTCGCGCCCGGGTATCGGAGACCGCACCGACTTGCTGACCTTTCCGCCCGGCCCGCCGTCCACCCCCGGCGGAATGCGGCTCTGCCCCTGCTCGTGACCGGCCTTTCCCTTGGATTCGTCCGAGGTCTTCTTCGCTTTCTGCGACGGCTTCTTCGATTTCGGCATGGCGACACCTCCTGGGTTTGCCGCAACAAACCGCGTGCGGCGTCCGCGCGCAAGGCCCGGCGGCATCGTGCGCGCACCTTGAGGCATGGGTGACAAGCCCCGGACGACTCGCTATGAGGGCGCCGAATTCCCCGACAAAACGAGTGACGTCACAATGACCATCAAAGTCTTCGGCCACAAATCCCCCGACACCGACTCGACCGGCTCGCCGATCATCTGGGCCTGGTTCCTGAGCGAATGCCGCGGCACCCCGGCCGAGGCGCGTCTCCTGGGCGAGCCCAACTCGGAAGCGCTCTGGATGCTGTCGCGCTGGAACCTCGACAGGCCCGCCCATCTCGAGGACGTGACCGACGCCGACACCTGCGTCATCGTTGACACCAACAACGTGGCCGAGCTTCCCGCCCACATCAACGACGCCCGCGTGACCGAGGTCATCGACCACCACATGCTCCAGGGTGGGCTCAAGACCAGGTCGCCCATCAACATCACCGTCCGCCCCGTCGCCTGCACCGCTACGATCATGCACGACCTCATGGGCGACGAGGCCGCGCGGATGCCCGAGGCGATCAAGGGCGCGATGCTGTCCTGCATCCTGTCGGACACGCTCGAGTTCCGCTCGCCCACGACCACCGACGTCGACCGCAAGCTGGCCGAGGGCCTCGCCGCCGACCTCGGCGTCGCGATCCCCGATTACGCCGCCGAGATGTTCGCCGCGAAGTCCGACGTGTCGTCCTATTCCGACGCCGAGCTTCTGCGCATGGACTCCAAGGAATACGACGTCGACGGAACGAAATTCCGCGTGTCGGTGATGGAGACGACCTCGCCCTCGACCGTGCTCGCGCGCAAGAAGGGTCTGATGGAGGACATGGTGACCGTCGCCGAGGAAGACGGCGTCGACCAGGTGCTGTTCTTCCTCGTCGACATCCTGGCCGAGGAGTCGATCCTCTTCGTCCCGAACGATCTCGTGCGCCGCGTGGCCGAGAAAAGCTTCGGCGTCACCGCCGACAGCGACCTCGTCAGCCTGCCCGGCGTCGTCAGCCGCAAGAAGCAGATCATCCCCGCACTGAAGGTCTGACATCGATCCGGGGACAAGGCGGGCGCCCTCCGGGGCGCCTTTTTGCATTCCGCGCCGAAGCCATTCGCGCTAGGTCCGGTCAGGACCACCCTGACGGAGACACCATGACCGAGATCATCGAAAGCCTCGCCGACGTCTCGGACCGCTACGACGCGGTGTTCTGCGATCTCTGGGGCTGCCTGCACGATGGCATCCGTGCCTTTCCCGAAGCGGTCGAGGCCCTGCGCCGCTTCAAGTCAAAGGGTGGGCGCGTCGTGCTCCTGACCAACGCGCCGCGCCCCCGTGCCGACGTCGCCCGGCAACTCGACCGCTTCGGCGTGCCGACCGACTGCTGGGACACCATCGCGACCTCGGGCGACAGCGCGCGCGTGGCGATGTTCGACGGCGTCATCGGCGACAAGGTCTGGTTCATGGGACAGGATTACGACCTGACCTTCTTCGAGCCGCCGAAGATCGTGAGCAATCCCACGCCCGTCACGCGCGTGCCCCTCGACCAGGCCACCGGCATCGCCTGCCTCGGCCCTTTCGAGCCCCATGCCGAGCCTTCGGTCAACCGGCCCGAATTCCTCTACGCCAAGCAGAAGGGCCTGAAGCTCCTCTGCGCCAACCCCGACATCGTCGTCGACCGGGGAGAGAGCCGCGAATGGTGCGCTGGCGCCCTCGCCGCCCTCTACACCGAGATGGGGGGCGAAAGCCTCTACTTCGGCAAGCCGCATCCGCCCGTCTACACCCTCGCCCGCCAGCGACTGTCGGAACTGGGGGCCGATATCCCGGACAGCCGCATCCTCTGCATCGGCGACGGCATCAACACAGACATCCAGGGCGCGCTCGGCGAGGATCTCGACAGCCTCTTCATCACGGGCGGCCTCGCCAAGGAAGAGACGCGCACCGACCGCCAGCCCGAGGCCGCGGCGCTCGACAGCTTCGTGGCCCAGGCGCGCCTGACGCCCACCTACGCCATCGGCTACCTGCGCTGAGGCAGCGCGCCCACCGTTCACACATCTGCGAAACTCGGTTCCTCGCCGATGTCAGAACCGACGCGATACCGACGCAATACCGACGTGATACCGAAAGCCCGATTATCCAGTGCCTTCCCAGGGTTAACCGCCCGGATCAGGGGCTCTCGCGGCGTTCAGCCGATCCAGGTCCGCGCGTACCAGAAACCATCTTTTCTGTCCCAAGAGTTGTCCGGAGTCCGGGGCAGAGCCCCGGAAAAAAGAACCCCGCCACAAGGGCGGGGTCAGGTGCAGTGCCGTGGGCGGCCACAGGCACCGGCGGTAAGCTCTGGTGGTCCTACATCTCGGACCGAATCTGCTGGCGGAACACGTCGATGGACACCGGCTGTCCATCCCTGCGGATGTGCCAGTAGGTCCAGCCGTTGCACGACGGCGCGCCCTCGAGGGCGGCGCCGACCTGGTGGATCGACCCTGTCACACCGTCGGCGACGAGCGTGCCGTCGGCCCTGACCTTCGCAGCCTTGCCGGAGGGGCTCGTCAGCATCTCGCCCGGACGAAGCATCCCCCGCTCGACCAGTTGGCCGAAGGGAACGCGCGGCTCAGAGCGTTTCGACGACGTCACTTCCAGCGCCGAACGGTCGAAGGGCCGGACGTCGCGCAGCCGCCGCTCCGCCACGTCTCGATACGCCTTTTCCCGTTCGATACCAATGAAGTGGCGTCCCAGCATCTTGGCGACAGCGCCCGTCGTGCCGGTCCCGAAGAACGGGTCCAGCACCACGTCGCCCGCGTTCGTCGTGCCGAGCAGAACACGATGAAGCAAAGACTCCGGCTTCTGCGTCGGATGGGCCTTGTCGCCCTTGGCGTCCTTCAGCCGCTCATGCCCCGTGCAGATCGGCAGCACCCAGTCCGAGCGCATCTGGATGCCCTCGTTCAACGCCTTCAGCGCCTCGTAGTTGAAGGTGTACTTCGACCCCTCGTCCCGGCTCGCCCAGATCAGCGTCTCGTGCGCGTTCGTCAGCCGCTTGCCCCGGAAGTTCGGCATCGGGTTAGACTTCCGCCAGACCACGTCGTTGAGGATCCAGAACCCCTGGTTCTGAAGCTCGGCGCCCAGCCTGAAGACGTTGTGATACGAGCCGATCACCCATATGGCACCGTTCGGCTTCAACAGCCGTCGCGCAACGGCCAGCCAGTCTCGTGTAAACTGGTCGTAGGCGGCGAAGGATCCGAACTGGTCCCACGCGTCGTCGACGGCGTCGACACGCGAATTGTCGGGGCGGTGCAGCTCGCCCTTGAGTTGCAGGTTGTAGGGAGGATCGGCGAAGATCAGGTCGACCGAGGCCTCGGGAAGACCGCGCATCACCTCGATGCAGTCGCCTTCGAGAATGGTGTCGAGCGGCAGGCGCGCCGCCTCTTTCCGCGTTCTGGTGGTCATCTCTGCCTCTGTCCCGAGCGTCTTTGCGACGCGTCGCCTTGTTGCGGCAAAGATGAGTCAGACGGGATTCGCCGTCAAATTCTTTTTTGAATCAGTGACTTAAGATTTCGGCTTGTCACAAGATGTTGTAGACCGGCTTGAACGAACGCCTATGGTGTGGGGTCAGCCCTAACCGGTCGAGTGCGTCCCGATGCGCCTTCGTCGGGTAGCCGGCATTGCGCTCCCAGCCATACCCGGGGTGCTGTTGCGCCAAATCCACCATGAGCCGATCGCGCACCACCTTCGCGACGATCGAGGCGGCTGCAACCGACAGACTGCGCCCGTCGCCCTTCACCACCGCCGTCGCGGGGCAGCACAGTTGTCTCGGGATGAGGTTGCCGTCCACCAGCGCGTGACAGGGCGTCAGCCCAAGTCCGGCCACCGCCCGCTCCATGGCGAGGTGCGCGGCACGCAGGATGTTCAGCCGGTCGATTTCCTCGACCGAGGCATGAGCGACCGAGACGACGGCGGTGGCGACGAGGATATCGTAAAGCCTCTCCCGCTCCCGCGCAGGTAACTTCTTGGAATCGTTCAGCCCATCCGGCACGCAGGTTCGTTCCAGGATGACGGCCGCCGCTGTCACGGGTCCTGCCAGCGGACCGCGTCCAGCCTCGTCCACGCCCGCCACGACACGGGCCCCTGCGGCGAAGCAGGACTCTTCCTCGGAGAAGTCGGGTCGGACGTTCATGCCCGACGTGATGGCCGAGCCGGGCGCACGGATCAAGTCCCGTAACAAAATGCGGCGACCGGATCGCTCCGGCCGCCGCGGTAACCCTGTTACTCGTTATTGTACTCGGTGACCCCACCACTCGTGAATATGGCACTCGGTGACCCCACCACTCGTGAAACTGCGGGCCAGGGCGGGGAACCCTGGCCCACCGGCGCAGAGATGGAGATGTGCGGGATGCCCGCGCCGGTATCCGGGTTTGTGTCGCGCAGCCTAGCGCCGCGAGACGCGCCAGCCGTCGCGTTCCAGGCACAGCACGCTGTAGACCGGCACCACGTCGTTGCGGGTGCGGACGTACTGGCGGCAGTCCCTGGGAAGGCGGCTTGCCCACTTGAAGTGTCGGCCCAGACAGTTCTGGCTGTAGACGAGACGGTTGCCGGGCCCCTCGCGGTCGAGGACGTAGAGGCAGCGCTCGGGGAGCGGCGTGTTCCGCTTCCAGCCAGGCTGGGGTTGCGCACGGCGGTCATAGCGCCGCAGGTCGCCTTCGACCCACCTGCCGCGGTTGTCCAGAACGCGGTCGTCGCGTCCGAACTGCGGCCATCGCGACTCTTCGCGAGGCGAGCGCTTCTCGACAAGAGCCTGCTCGCGATCCTTGCGGTCGTCATGGTCGTCGATGACCTTGGCGACGATGCCCAGCGCCACGAGACCAGCGATGGTCTTCGCAACGTCGTTGGTCTCGGCTGCAGCCGGCAGGGGGGCTGTGGCGATCCCCAGGGCTGTGACGGCCGTGACGGCCATGTGGGCTAGTCGGTTCATCTTCGTTCCCCCTGTCGTGTTCTGGCGGCCATGCGCCGCGTTTCGATGAGGGGAAGGTGGGGTCGATGCGCCGTGCAGAACAATATCGCCGACCTGTTATGCGATATCACTCCCGTCTGCGCTGACCGATATTGATTTTCACGTCGGGCGAACCCATCGTGCAAGCATGACCAGTACCTCCCGCCTCTTTTCCCCCGCTCTTCTGATCGCCCTGCTTCTGGCCTCTCCGGCCGGGGCTGAATGCTTCGCCGACTACAAGGCCAAGCAGGAGTCCCCTTATCGCCTGCACTACGGCGTTATGAAGATCGACTCTGACCCCTGCACCATGTCAGACTCGGTGTCGGCGACCGTGTCGGGCCGCCTTCAGGCAGCCGGCTGGCAACTTCTTTCGGTCCAGTCGGTTTTCGATGAAAGCGGACTTGAAAGCAGGAAGCAGGATGCCGGCGGATATTTCCTCCGTTTCTGAGACCAAGGCAGTCGGAACCCGGATCGTCAGCTACGGCATCGCCGCAGTTGTCCTGATCCTCGTGGCGGCAGGAGCGTTTCTGTTCCTCAGCCTGCCGGATGCGAACGCGTTCAACTCCCGCGTTGACCGTCTCTTTGTCGAAAACGCCGACCTTACGTCCTTTGCCGAAATCAAGCTTCTCGAGATCCTTGCACAGTCCGGCACGGCTTTCTCCGAAGTGCTGTCCGGCTACCGGGTCATCATCTTCGTCCTGATGCTTTTCGCCACGGGCCTTCTGATCGCGTGCCTCGTCTTCGTGGTCACGATCATCCTTCTGAACCGCAGGATCGGAGCGATCGAGCGGCAGGGCATCCAGGTTTCGTCCCTGACCGTCAATCGCGAAGAAAACCTCGTGCTCATCAACGACATGGTCTTCACCCTGACAGGGGCCGCGGTCGAGACCATCGCGGTTCTCGCCGAGGCGCGCATGGACGGCGACGTCATGTCCGGCGCCGAGATCGAGGCGGTGATTTCGGGTAAGCGGCCAGAGGACTGCGAGGAGGCGTCGGGAGCCACGCGCATCAAGCGTCTGCGCGACGCTCTCGGCAACCAGATGGTGTCCGAGCTTCTGGTCCGGACCGTGGCCCGCCAAGGCTATGTCCTGGCAATCGACCAGAACGCGATACGGGTCATCTGAAGATATCGACCCAAACCGCATAATTGAGCCGAAACGCGAGTTTTTCCCATTAGCCAGACGTCAGCCGCCAACTAGATCGGCGGCGCCGGGTCGCTCGCTCATCCCTGAGCGGCAAGGCTCCCTCGGTCGGAGGATTGCGACCCCAGCAGCCGGCCGGGGGATCTCACATGGCTTGGCGAAACGGCCTCAACCGGCCGCGTTCTGAAGGTGAAGCTTCATCTCCATCAGGACCTGTTGAAGGGCGTTCGTCTCATCGAGAAGGCGTCGCGTCTCGTTCAGCGAGATCACGCCATCGGAAATCGAGTTGTTGTACTCCGCCATCAGGATCGCAAAGCGCTGCGACAGGCGGATGACGTCCGAGGTCAACCCCGCGGAATCGTCGCGCGGATTTTCGTACTCCAGCCGGATATGCTGAAGCTCGGCCAGCGCTTTCGTGACGTACGGCACGCTTGCCACACGCTCCAGCTCCAGAAGGACGTTGACCGGCATGAAGCGATCCGCGTTCTCGTCATGCAGCGAGGCATAGCGCCCAAGTGTCGCCTTTGACTTGCCGGAAACCTCGCAAGCCCTGGCGAACCCAATGTCCTTGATCAGCGCGTCTGTATGTCTCTTCAAATAATTTTCGCGGACAGACCGCACGTCGATCCCCATAATCCGAAGTCCTCGCTCAGAATATCGTAAGCGACCCCAGCGTCTGTTAACCGAAGCAATCTGATCTGCATACAGAAATTGCTGGCGGCCCCGGATGGAGTCGAACCATCGACCTACCGCTTAGGAGGCGGTCGCTCTATCCTCTGAGCTACGGGGCCGCTGCTGTCTTTTGTCGTGTTCCGGCGCTCGGATCAAGCCGCTTGCGCCGACCGGCGGCAGCGCTAACGTGGAACCAGGCAGGGTGAGTATGGACAACGACGAGCACAAGGTCGTCCCGATCAAGAAGAACATGGAGCCTGCTCAGCGGCCGCTGACGCTCAAGGACGTGTCGCTTGCCTCGGGCGTGTCGGAAATGACGGTCAGCCGCGTCCTGAGAAACCGGGGCGACGTGTCAGACGCGACGCGTGAAAAGGTCCTGAAGGCCGCTAAAGAGCTAGGCTACGTCCCGAACAAGATCGCCGGCGCCCTGGCGTCGAGCCGCGTGAACCTCGTCGCCGTGATCGTGCCCTCGCTGTCGAACATGGTATTTCCCGACGTTCTGACCGGCATCCAGGAAGTTCTGGACGGAACGCCGCTTCAGGCCGTCTTCGGCGTCACCAACTACTCTCCCGAGAAGGAAGAGGAAGTCCTGTTCGAGATGCTGTCTTGGCGACCATCAGGCATCATCCTCGCGGGTCTCGAACATTCGGATGCGTCGCGCAGCATGCTGCGCTCGTCCGGGATCCCGGTGGTCGAGATCATGGACACCGATGGCGAGCCGATCGACGCCGTTGTCGGCATCAGCCACCGCCGGGCAGGGCGAGAAATGGCGCGGTTCATCGTGCGGAACGGCTATCGCAACATCGGCTTTCTCGGGTCGAAGATGCCCATGGACCACCGAGCCCGCAAACGCTTCGAAGGCTTCACCGAGGCGCTGGCCAAGGAAGGCATCGAAGTTCAGGATCAGGACTTCTACGACGGCGGCTCGTCTCTTCTGAAGGGACGCGAGATGACCGCCCGGATGTTGGCCCGAACGCCTGAGCTCGACTTCCTCTACTACTCGAACGACATGATCGCGGCCGGCGGAATGCTTCACTGCCTCGACAACGGAATCGACGTTCCTGGCCAGGTGGGCCTCGCCGGATTCAACGGCTCGGAGTTTCTGGCGGGCTTCGCGCGCCGTCTGGCCACCATGGATTCGGGACGGCGCGAGATCGGGCGCGAAGCGGCCCGTATCATCGCGGAGCGGACAGCGGACGCCGCCCTGCCGCCGGGACAGAAGATCGAACTGTCCCCACGTATCGAGCCCGGAGACACTCTCGTCCGCAAGTAGCTCTGACGCTAGACCTATTCGGCCTCAGTAATGATTGGGCGCCGCAGGTAAGAACTTCGAAATCTGTCTCTCTTAGATTCGCTTCTGCCCGGGGGATGCGGGCGGACGTATCGGTTTGCGGCCTGTGCTGCGCGAGTAGCCAGTCACCGATTTCAGGCGGAGACGCGACGTGTGCCAACTGTGTGCCGACTTTCAGCCGTGGCTTTCCGATTGCGCCTATGCTGTCCCCGACCAGACGCTCGAGGCCGCCGTCGATACCGGTGCGGAACTTCCGATCTACACCTATGACCAGATCGCAGCGCAGCTGACGGGCGGGTTCTGGAACGGAAATACCCGCGCCTTCGACGTCTCGCCCGGCAACTATCTCGTCGTCAACACAAGCCAGCTCACTGCAAACGGGCAAGAAATGGCCTGGGCCGCGCTTGAATCGTGGTCCTACGTGTCCGGTATCAACTTCGTGGAAGCCGGTCAGGTCGCCCCGCCAACCGCCGTGCTCACGGAAGGCGCTGACGCCGAAGCGGGGCGGACGACGACCTACACCATGTCCGTCGGGCAGGATTTCACGGGCACTTTGTCGTCCGGGGCGGACCGGGATTCGGTCGCGGTCTACCTGACAGCAGGCCAGGCGGTGAACATCGCGCTCGCCTCGGAAAGCGCATCCGGAACTGCCGACCCCTATTTGCGTCTCTATAACGCCTCAGGCGCCCTTCTGGCCGAGAACGACGATGCCGAAGGACGGAACAGCGGGCTCACCTATCAGGCGACCTACAGCGGAATTCACTACATCCAGGCCGGCTCCTTCGCCGACGCTTCGCCGGGCGACTATCGCATTTCCGCGCGAACCGCCGGTGCGACAGCTCAGATCACCTTCAACGACAATGCGGCGGGGGCCTATTCGACGTCGTCCGTCTTCAACCACGTCATCCAGTCGTCCTTCGTGAACATCAACAGCACCTGGGCCGGCGGCCAGGCCCGGCTCGACTACTATTACTTCCAGACCTACCTGCACGAGATCGGACATGCTCTCGGTCTGGGACACGCCGGCGACTACAACGGCAGCGCGACATGGGGCGTCCAGACCGACTACCAGAACGACAGCTGGCAAGCCTCGGTGATGTCCTACTTCGACCAGAGCGAGAACACGTATGTCGACGCCACCTATGCCTTCGTCACCTCGCCCCAGATCGCCGACATCATCGCCATCCAATCCCTATACGGCGTTGCGCAGGCAAATACCGGCGACACCGTCTGGGTCGCAATGGCAACAGCGGCACACATCTCGACGACGTGCTCGACATGGCAAGCAACGTCACCTTCACGATCTACGACACCGGCGGTGAGGATACGCTCGACTTCTCGGGCGAGGGCGCGCACCAGGTCATGGACCTGAGACCCGAGGCGCATTCCGACCTCTCCGGTCTCGACGGCAACATCGGAATCGCACGCGGCACGGTGATCGAGAACGGGCTGACCGGCAGCGGCAACGACATCATCAGGGGCAATGACGCCGGTAACGGCCTGTCCGCGGGCTTCGGGACCGACACCGTGGATGGCGGTTCGGGCAACGACGCCATTCGCGGTGGCCTTGGCAACGACGATCTCTTTGGATCGGACGGCTTCGATCTGGTCGAAGGTGGCGGCGGCGACGATGCGCTGTCTGGAGGAACCGGCGACGATTTCCTGATCGGCGGCGACATCGGCCTTGCCATGCTAGCACTGCTTTTTCCGTCCTGGACCCCGCCCGGGGACGCCCAGGCCATTCTCGACGGCGGTGACATGGGGGATTTTGCGTCGCTCTGGGACAGCATCCTCGACGGCGACGGCATCGCTTAAGGGATCAGAGGATCCCGTCGCCGTAGATCACGTCGTTGCCGCCGTCGCCGAAGATCAGATCGTCGTCGAGTCCGCCGATCAGGAGATCGTCGCCGCTCTGGCCTGAAAGGGCGTCATGTCCGCCGCCACCGTCCAGCGCGTCGTGGCCGGCGCCTCCGTTCAGCACGTCAGCGCCGAAACCGCCCCAGAGGCTGTCGTCGCCTCCTGCTCCATGCATCGTGTCCGGCCCCGCGCCACCATTGAGCACATCGCCGAGGTCGCCGCCCCAGAGAAGCTGTCCTATTGCCAAAAGCGGCGGACGGTCGACGTTGAGGATGTCGGCGTCGGAGAAGTCCGCCGCACCGAGGGGCTGTCCGTCCGACGTGTGAAGGATCAGGGTCTCCGACCCGTGCGTCAGGATCGCTCCGTCCGCCGTCGGCGACACGGAAAGCTGCGAGGCTGCGTAGAGCATGTCCCATGCCGACAGATCCAGCCGGTCGACGCCGCGCTCGAAATCCAGGATCGTGTCCGCTTGGCCGTCGTTGTGAAGAACGAAGAGGTCGGCGCCCGTGCCTCCGTTCAGGATGTCTTCGCCCGCGCCGTCGAACAGAATGTCGTCGCCGCCCACGCCAGACAGAACATCCGCTTTGGCGGATCCGATCAACTGATCGGCCTTTGCGGTCCCCATGGCCACACCGCCGGAGGAAGCACCACCGCGCCGAAACCGGACAGGTCATAAGAGAGCCGCGCGATGCCGGCCTCGATCGCCGAGACCGCAAATATGTCGATCCGATTGTACGCCACTTGCGCTTCCAGCGCCGAGACGCGGTAGAGCGGCATCTGGTCTGCGTCGGCGACAGACGACAGGTGAACCATCCGCCCGCCAGGAAGGACGGTGAAGAGCGACACGCCGCCTTCGCTTCCGCCAGCCGCGACGAAGGCGAAGTCGCCGTAGGTCGCCGTGGCCACCGCCTCGGCCCCCTGGAACCGCGTCCAGGGTGCGTCGAGGATGTGATCCGACAGGATCGGCGCCCCGGCGGGACCCAGGCTCACGACGCTGAGCGAAGAACTGGTGCGGCCCGACACGACCAGAAGCGTTTCATCGAGCCTCTGGATGACCTCGACGTCGGAGGGTCTGCCAATGGGCAGTCCCTCGGAGGCTCCCATGACTGCGACGTATCCCATCCCGCCGGGCGTTATGGCGACAAGGTTAAGGCCGTTTTCAGTGGCCGATACCGTCGCGACGAGGACCGCTCCGTCATGTTCGAAGGCCACCGCAGCGGCAACGTCGCCCAAGGCGCGATCTGCGGTGTCCTCGAGAGACGCCGACCAGACGAGTCCGTTCCCGAAATCCGTGAACAGGTCGAGACCGCCTGACCCCAGCCTTCCGGAAACCAAGCCCGCAGCCCCGGAGAGATCGAGACCGGTCGGCGCGGCAAGAAGGCCGGTGACCGAGAGAGGCGCCTGGTCGCCGAGCGCACCCAGATAGCTCAGTTCCACGCTTTGACCCGTGCTCGCCGGCAAACCCGCCATAAGAAGCAGTTGGCCGGAGCCAGCAGGGTCGACAAGTCCAAGGACCGGATCGCTGCCAGCAGCGAAAGTGCCGGAAAGCGCGAGCGTGTTCGCGATGCCGAGATGCCCGTCCGCTCCGATACCGACTTCGACAAGCGTCGCTTCGGTCCGCGAGAGAGCGTAGAGAACGCGGCGTCCATCAATGGTCGTGGCAAGGATGTCCGAGAAACCATAGTCCAACCCGAGCGAGTTGCCCGTGACGACATCCGTGAGTTGCAGCGCGGCCATTGGCCATCCCCCGAAATTGCGCCGCCGGACGCAGCGACGTTTCCACGAGGATTTGCCGAAACGCGGTTAAGGAAGGGTTACGGTTCGGAGGCGGCGCGTATCTGGGTCAAAGTCTGCCGGGGCGTCAGCGCCTCGATGCCCGTGACGAGGTCGAGAACCGCTCCCGAAGGGGAGGCCAGCGCACGCTCGAAAGCGTCGGCAAAGTCCTCGGTCCGCTCGACCCTCTCGCCGTGGAAGCCATAGGCGCGGGCCATCGCGGCGAAGTCAGGGTTCTGCAATTCCGTGCCCGACACACGTCGCGGAAAGTGCTTTTCCTGGTGCATCCGGATCGTGCCGTAGCTGCCGTTGTTCAGGATCAGGACGACCGGCTGCGCGCCCGCCTGCATCGCGGTGCCAAGCTCGGGGCAATTCATCTGGAAGTCTCCGTCGCCCGCGAAGCAGACGACCGTGCGCTTCGGATGGACGACCTTCGCCGCTATTGCAGCGGGGAGGCCATAGCCCATGGCCCCGGATTGAGGCGCCAGAAGCCGATTACCCGTGCCGTAGCGGAAGTACTTGTTGTTCCAGATAGAGAAGTTGCCAGCGCCGTTCGTGAGGATCGCGTCGTCGTCCAGCACCTCCTGAAGGTGTCGCATGACCTCAACCATGTCGACAGGACCGGGCTGCGGCGGCAGGTCGAAGCTCGCCTCGTATCCTGCGCGCGCGGCACTGCGCCAGTCGCTCCACGGTCCCTTCACCGGCACGTCGGCAAGTGCAGTCGCGAAAGCATTGGGGCAGGACAGGATCGCGATGTCGGGCTGGTAGATTTTCCCGATCTCGCCTGCAGACATGTGAACGTGGATCAGCGTCTGCAACATGTCGGGCAGATCGAAGAGGGTATAGTTGTCGGTCGTCATCTCGCCGAAGCGGACGCCGATGGCGAGGATGAGGTCGGCATTCTCCAGCGTCCTGCGGACCTGCGGCAGCATCCCCACCCCCGCCTCGCCCGCATAGGTCGCGCGGCTGTTGTCGTAGATGTCCTGATAGCGGAAGGCGGCGACGACTGGGATGTCCGAGGCTTCGGCAAACTGTGTCAGCGCTGCGCCGCCCTCGGAGGTCCAGCCGCCACCGCCGATCAGAAGGACCGGCCTTTCGGCTCGGTCGAGCGCCGCATGGACCGCCTTGATGTCTTCGGCCGAGGCGAATGGTTTCGGGATGGCTGCGGCGCGCGACAGCGGCGGCACGTCGGTCTCGGCGTTCAGCACGTTCTCGGGCAGCGCCACCACGACAGGTCCGGGCCGGCCTGACAGCGCCGTCGTCCAGGCCCGCGACACGATCTCGGGAATGCGCTCGATATGTTCGATCTCGGTCGCCCACTTGGCGATCGGGCCGAAGAACTGGCGGTAGTCGACCTCCTGAAACACCTCGCGGTCGCGGGTGCGCGTGTCGATCTGGCCGACGAAAAGTATCATCGGCGCGCTGTCCTGCATTGCGGTATGCACGCCGATGGAGGCGTTGGTGGCTCCGGGCCCGCGCGTGACGAAGCAGAGGCCCGGCGTTCCGGTCAGCTTGCCATACGCCGAGGCCATGAACCCTGCGCCGCCTTCGTTCCGGCAGAGCACGAAGTCGAAGGCGCCCTTGGTGTCGTGCATCCCGTCGAGGACCGAGAGATAGGATTCGCCCGGCACGCCGAAGCCGTGTCGCGCTCCTAGTGCCCGCAGGCTCTCCACCAGAACCCGTCCGCCGTGTGCCTTGCCCATGCCGATCCTCTCGCTTTGCCCCTGCTTAGGCAGACCGTCCGGCAGGAGCAAGCAGGCGGAAGGGTCAGAGCACCTGTTCGAAGAGCGCTCGCGTAGTGTCGCGAGTCATCTCGACGGGATTGCCGCCGACGCTTGGATCACGCAGCGCAGCATCGGTCAGGACGTCGATGTCCGGGTCCGTGACCCCGAGGCCCGAGAGCCGCTTCGGAATGCCGAGGCTGTCGTTGAACTCGTCGACGAAATCGCGGAAGCCGTCGAAGCCGCCGTCGATCCCCAGATAGGCCGCGGCACGGTCGAAGCGCTCGCGGATGGCGTCCGCATTGAAGCGCAGGACTGCGGGCATGCAGACGGCGTTCGTGGTGCCGTGGTGCGTATGGTGGACCGCGCCGATGGGGTGGCTCAGCGCGTGGATCGCGCCGAGGCCCTTCTGGAAGGCGACGGCACCCATGGCAGCGGCACTCATCATGTGCGACCGCGCTTCGATGTCCGTCCCGTCGGCGTAGGCCAGCGGCAGCCAGTCCTTCACCAGCCGCATACCCTCCAACGCGATGCCCTGACTCATCGGATGGTAGAAGGGCGACGAATAGGCTTCGACACAATGCGCGAAGGCGTCAAGCCCCGTGCCTGCGGTGATGTGCTTTGGCATTCCCACGGTCAGCTCCGGGTCGCAGATAACGACCGAGGGCAGCATCTTCGGGTGGAAGATGATCTTCTTCTCGCGCGTCGCCGAATTCGTGATGACGCCCGCACGCCCGACTTCGGATCCGGTTCCGGCCGTGGTGGGAACGGCGACGATCGGCGTGATGCCCGCAGGATCGGCGCGGGTCCACCAATCGCCGATGTCCTCGAAGTCCCACAGGGGGCGCGTCTGGCCCGCCATGAAGGCGATGGTCTTGCCGAGGTCGAGGCCCGAGCCGCCGCCGAACGCGATGACGCCGTCGTATCCGCCCGAACGGTAGACACGCAGGCCCTCGCTGACGTTGAGGTCGGTCGGGTTTGGGTCGACTTCCGATAAGATCGCGCGGCCGAGGCCCTCCTCTGCGAGGAGGTCGAGTGCGCGGGCGGTGATGTCCATCGACGCGAGACCCCGGTCGGTGACGAGAAGAGGCCTGCGGATCCCGGCTGCCATGCAGGCGCCGCCGAGTTCGGCGATGCGGCCCGCACCGAAGCGGATCGAGGTGGGATAGGACCAGTTGCCTGTAAGGGTCATGTCAGTTCTTCCGAAGGTGATAAGATTTCGGCCGCGTCAGAGCCTGATAGGCGAGCTTCGACAACCCCTGCCCGCGCCCGGTGTCCTTGCAGCCGGTCCAGCACAGCGCCGGGTCCAGGTAGTCGCAGCGGTTCATGAAGACCGTGCCGGTCTCAAGCCGATCCCCGATGCGCTCGGCGGCGTCCGCGTCCTGCGTCCAGATCGAGGCGGTCAGCCCGTAAGCGCAGTCGTTCATCAGCCGGATCGCGGTCTGGTCGTCGTCGACGGGCATGATCCCAACCACCGGCCCGAAGGTCTCGTCCCGCATCACGCGCATGTCGTGGGTCACGCCGGTCAGCACCTGCGGCGTCATGTAGGCTGCGCCATCGTCTGCGGGCATCGTCGCCACATGCTGCGTCGCGCCGTCGGCCAAGGCCTCCTCGACCTGTGCCCGCGCCTCGACCGCAAAGCGGACGTTGGCCATGGGTCCAAGCGTCGTCTCCGGGTCGAGCGGGTTGCCCAGCGTCTGCGCCGAGGCCCAGGCGACAGCCTTCTCGACAAAGGCGTCGTAGAGGCTTTCGGCGACATAGATGCGTTCGATCCCGCAGCAGCACTGCCCCGCGTTGAACATCGCGCCGTCCATCAGCACGTCGACCGCGCGGTCCAGGTCGGCGTCAGCGCGGACATAGCCCGGATCCTTGCCGCCAAGCTCGGTCGAGACCGGAACGAAGGTGCCTGCCGCCGCACGCTCCATCGCCTTTCCACCGTTCACGCTGCCGGTGAAGTTGACGAAGTTGACGTGCCGTCCCTCGATCAGCGCCGCCGCCGTGTCGTGATCGAGCACGAGGTTCTGCATAACGTCCTTCGGCACGCCGGCCTCGTGGAAGGCTTCGGCCAGACGTTCCCCGACCTGAAGCGTCTGCGCCGCGTGCTTCAGGATCACGGCATTACCCGCCATCAGCGCAGGCGCAATCGTGTTGATCGCGGTCATGTAGGGGTAGTTCCAAGGCGCGATGACCATGACGACGCCTTGGGCTTCGCGCTTGATCATCCGCAGGAACGTGTCCGAGTCCTCGACGACTTCGGGCTTCAGGCTCTCCTCCGCGATGGACGCCATGTACGTCACGCGCTCGCTGAAGCCGCCGAATTCGCCGCCATAGCGGATCGGACGCCCCATCTGGTGCGCCAGTTCCAACGCCATGCGGTCCGTCGTCTGACCCACGATGTCGTTGGCCTTGAGCACAAGCCGGATGCGCTCCTCCAGAGGAACGCGCGCCCATTTTTCTTGCGCGCGTCGCGCGCGGGCGGCGGCGTCGACGGCGGCCTCGCGCGACAGAACCTCTCGTGTCAGGTACACCGAGCCGTCGATCGGCGAGATCAGGTCGATGGTCTTGGTCATGGTTGACCTCCGTAGCTTGCAACCTCGATCAGATGTCCGTCGGGGTCGGTGAAATAGACCGAGGTGATGGGGCCTCGCGCGCCTGCGCGCGGTACGGGACCCGAGTCGATGGCCACACCCTCGGCGGTCAGTCTCGCGATCACGGCGTCGGGAGTGAGGTCCGTCAGAAGGCACACATCACCAGCACCGATTGCGGCGTGGTTGCGCGTCTCCATCCCCAGACTGTGAAGGTTGATCTTCTGATCGCCCGCCACCAGCGCCCGCCGACCCTCGCCGAAGGTCACCGCCTCCATTCCGAGAACTCGCCCGTAGAAAGCGACGCTCGCCTCGACGTCGCGGACGGTCAGCACGATATGGTCGATGCCGGTGATCACGCGCGTTCGAACCCCCGCCGCACTTCATAGTCGGTCACGACCGCATCGAAGGCCTCCTGTTCGACCTCGGCGGCGCGGACATAGTGGTCGACCACCCAGTCCCCCATGGCGGCCCGCAGCATCGTCGAGCCGCGCAGCGCCTCGGTCGCATCCGAGAGCTTGTGCGGGATCGAGGGAACGTCCGCCATGTTGTAGACGTCGCCGGTCACGGGGTCGTCCAGGGTCAGTCCTTCTTCGATGCCGGCGAGACCGGCGGCAAGCTGTGCCGCGCATGCGAGGTAGGGGTTCATGTCCGAGCCGGGGATGCGGCACTCGATTCGGACGCCCTTGGTTCCCTCGCCGACCAGGCGATAGCCGGCGGTGCGGTTGTCGATCGACCAGGCGACCTTGGTGGGCGCGAAGGTGCCCGGGATGAACCGCTTGTAACTGTTGACGTAGGGCGCGAGAAAATAGGTGGTGTCCGCCGAATACTTCAGAAGACCGGCGACGTAGGACCGCATCGTCGCGGACATCGTCTGGGCGGCGTCCTTGTCGTGGAAGGCGTTGTCGACACCCCTGAACAGCGACTGGTGAATATGCGCGGCGCTGCCGACCCGTTTGTGATGCCACTTCGCCAGGAACGTCGCCGAGGCCCCCTTGCTGTACGCGATGTCCTTGATCGCCTGCTTCGCGATGGTGTGATGATCGGCGGCCAGAAGCGCATCGGCATAGCGGATGTTCAGCTCTTCCTGCCCTGCCTCTGCCTCGCCCTTGGTGTTCTCGACCGGGACCCCCGCGGCGACCAGCATGTTGCGGATCGGGCGCATCACATGCTCTTCCTTCGTGGTGAGCTGGATGTTGTAGTCGGCGTTGTATCCGGCCAGCGGCTCTAGATCACGGAACCCGGACTTGCGAATGTCGTCGTAGGTCTTCTCGAACAGGAAGAACTCAAGCTCGGTCGCCATCATCGGCGTCAGACCCAAAGCGGCCGCGCGTTCGATCTGCGCCTTCAGGACCTGACGGGGCGCGTGCGGCACGGGTTCATGGGTGTGGTGGTCGATCAGGTCGCACAGCACCATCGCCGTGCCTTCCAGCCACGGAAGACGGCGCAGGGTCTTCAGATCGGGCTTCATGACGTAGTCGCCATAGCCCTTCTCCCAGCTTGTCGAGGCGAAGCCGTCCGGCGTCGCCATCTCGAGGTCGGTGGCCAGCAGGTAGTTGCAGCAGTGCGTTTCCTCGTAACCGCTCTCGATGAAGTTGTTGACGTGGAACCGCTTGCCCATCAGCCGACCCTGCATGTCGATCAGGCAGACGAGGACGGTGTCGATCTCGAGCTTGGTGGCAAGCTCCTTCAGTCCGTCGAAGCTGAGTTGCGTGGTCATGTCCGTCTCGTCCTCTCTTCCGGCGCAGGGATGCCCCGGGCGTTACCCGGGGCATCCCGTCTTGCCAAGCCCGCGTCCCTTGTCGGAACGCGCCGCGGTGTCAGGCCTTGCCGTAGCGGTAGGGCCGTCCAGCCGCCTGCATGTCGGCATTGTACTTCTTGAAGATCTCCACGACCTTCGCCTTGGTCTCGGACTCTGCCGCGATCTCGTCCCAGAACACTTGCGCGGCCTGCTCGACCGTATCCCACTCTTCGTCGGGAATCGTTGTCAGCTCCATCTTGGTGCCGTTGACGCGCAGGTCGGCCTCACCGCCCCAATACCAGTACTGCCGGTAATAGTGCGACTGGTCGCAGCAAACGGTGAACAGCGTCTTCAGGTCGTCCGGCAGCTCTTCCCACCTGTCGTTGTTGGCGAAGAAGTGGCCGATCCAGGCGCCGGAGATGTTGTTGGTCAGGAAGTAGTTGGTCACGTCGGCCCAGCCTACGGTGTAGTCCTCGGTGATCCCCGACCAGGCGATGCCGTCCAACTCGCCGGTCTGCACCGCGACCTCGATGTCCTCCCACGGCAGGGTGACCGGCACGACACCGAACTGGGTAAGGAAGCGGCCGGCGGTCGGGAAGGTGAAGACGCGCTTGCCGTTCAGGTCGGCCAGGCTGCGGATCGGGTCCTTCGTTGCGAAGTGGCAGGGATCCCAGGCTCCGGCGCTGATGTGCTTGATGCCGACTTTGGCGTACTCTGCCTCCCAGATCTCCTTCAGACCGTACCGGCTGAAGAGGACGGGCACGTCGAGAGAGTAGCGCGAGCCGAAGGGGAAATAGCCGCCGAAGACCGTCACCTCGGTCGGCGAGGCCATCGAGTCGTCGTCCGACTGCACGGCGTCGATGGTGCCGCGCTGCATCGCCTGGAACAGCTCTCCCGTGGGCACAAGCTGGTCGGCATAGAAGGTCTCGATCTGCATCCGGTCGCCCGCGATCTGGTTGAACATCGCGATAGCCGGGTCGAGGACGTGCTCGGCGAGCGCCGGACCGGCATAGGTCTGAAGCCGCCAGGTGATGGTCGACTGCGCCAGGGCAGGCGCGGCCAAGGGCGCCGCGGCTGCACCGGCGGCAGCCGTCGTAAGGAACTTGCGTCTCGTGGTCATGGTCGTCTTCCTCTCTGTCATTGCGTTTGTTCTCCGGCGGTTTGGCCCGCCGTGTCTTTTCGTTCGATTCAGTTTCCGTACACCTGCCCCGGCAGCCACAGCGCGATCTGCGGGAAGATCATCACCACCGTCAGCGCCAGGATCATCACCAGAACGAAGGGCGTGACCGAGGCGTAGATGTCCCGGATCGAAATCTCGGGCGGAGCCATGGCGCGCATCAGGAACAGGTTATATCCGAAGGGCGGGGTCATGTAGGCGATCTGCGTCGTGATCGTGTAAAGGACGCCGTACCAGATCAAGTCGAAGCCGAGGGCCGCGACAAGCGGCACGTAAAGCGGCGCGACGATCACGAGCATCGCTGTATCGTCCAGGAACGTCCCCATCAGGATGAACGAAAGCTGCATCAGGATCAGGATCATCCACGGACTCAGTCCCAGCTTCTCGGTGAAGAGCGACTCGATGGCCTTTACCGCGCCGAGGCCGTCGAACACCGCGCCGAAGGCCAGGGCCGCGAGGATGATCCACATGAACATGCAGGTGATGCCAAGCGTGTTGCGCACGCTCGTCTGGAAAACCTGCCGCGTCATCCGGCCCTTCAGAACAGCGGCGAGGAAGGCCGCCAGAGCACCCACGGCCGAGCTTTCGACAAGCGAGGTCCAACCGTTGATGAAGGGCACCATCATCGCAAGGAAAATGCCGATCGGCAGAAGTCCCGCCGACAAAAGCCGCAGTTTCTCGGCGCGGGGCACATTGCGCTCCTCGGGCGGCAGGACCGGTCCGAGCGACGGGGTGATGGCGCAGCGGATGACGATGTAGGCTATGAACATGCCCGCCATCATCAGCCCGGGCAGCACCCCCGCGAGCCAGAGCTGCCCCACCGGCTGCCGCGCGATCATGGCATAAAGCACCAGCACCACCGAAGGCGGCACGAGGATTCCCAGGGAAGAGCCCGCCTGGATCACTCCTGTGACCATCCTCTTGTCGTAGTTACGCTTGAGAAGCTCCGGAAGCGCGATGGTCGCACCGATCGCCATGCCCGCGACCGAAAGTCCGTTCATCGCCGAGATGAGGACCATCAGTCCGATGGTGCCGACGGCAAGCCCGCCGGACAGTCCCCCCATCCATACGTGGAACATGCGGTATAGGTCGTCGGCGATCCGGCTTTCCGACAACACATAGCCCATGAAAATGAACATCGGCAGCGTCAGAAGCGGATACCATTTCATCAGCTTCATCGCCTGCGCAAAGCCCAGATCATAACCGCCCCGGTCGCCCCACAGGAAGAAGGCCGCGATGACTGCGACAAAGCCGATGGCGCCGAAGACGCGCTGGCCGGTCAGCAGCATCAGCATCATCGACGCGAACATCAGCAGGGCGATGGCTTCATAGGGCATCAGGCGCCGGCCTCCACCGCGACGCCCTTCAGGCGGAGGATATCCTTGAACAACTCGCTGACGGCCTGAAGAAGCATCAGCAGGATGCCGACGACCATGATCGTCTTGATAGGCCAGAGATAGGGACGCCAGGCGGTCGGGCTGCGCTCGCCGCCGTACTGGAAGGAATACATCAGGCTGTCCCAACCGCCCCAGAGCAGGAAGACGAGGTAAACGATCAGAAAGAGCACGGTGATGGCGTCGACCTCGGCTTTCCGCCGATCGGTCCATTCTCCGTACAGAAGGTCCATCCGCACGTTCGACCCAAGCTGGATCGAATAGGGACCGCCGAGGACGTAATACGCGACCATGGCGAACTGCGCCATCTCGAGCGTCCAGACCGACGGGTTGATGTCGAAGCCCAGATCGCTGCCGACCTTCGAAAACGTGGACCAGAGCAGGATCCCCATCATCACGAAGATGCCGTACATGACGATGCGACCGATCCAGCGGTTCACGCGGTCGATGACGCGGACATAGGTCTGAAGCGCCCTCATGCGGCATTCCCGTGGGCGAAGGCCGTGGTCAGCATCAGGGTCAGGGCATCCGCGATGCGCGCAACCGCAGCCTCCTCTGTCAGAAGATCGTTGCGGACCTCGACCATGACATTTGAGAGGCTTCGAGCGGTCCCGTGTTTCCTTAGCGTATGCGTAACGCCGTCCGCCGCCGAATAGGGCATGTTCAACTCCACCTTCGGCGTCGGTCCCGCGGCTGCCAGCATGGCGGTCGCAAGCGACGCATCGGCATCGTGCAGGAGGCCGATTTCGGTCGAGCGAGGCTCACCATTCCAGGAGGGTGTGAAGCTGTGGACGGTTACGAGAGCGGGCAGCGAGGCGAAGCCGTCAAGGACGCGCTCCACCTCTGCATGGAACGGTTCATAGACCTCGTGGACCCGTGCCGCGCGTTCGGACGCCGTCAGGTCGCGGTTGCCCGGGATCTCGATCCGTTCGGTTCGCGACGGGCAGGCGTCCAGCGCCTCGGGCGGGCGATTGCAGTCATGCACCAGCCGCGACACCCGCGACAGCACAAGCGGCGCGTCGAGCAGCGCGGACAAACGCCGCGCCAAGGCTTCGGCACCGGGATCCCAGACCGCGTGCGACAGTCGGTCGACGTCGCTCAGTCCAAGGTTGCCGAGGCTGGCGGGAACGCGCGGGCTCGCATGTTCGCACACGATGCAGACCTCACCTCGACCGCCCGGGTTCACGACCTGGGCAACGGGTCCGTCCTCGGTACCCAGAATCTTGGAAGCGGCTGATTTGGTCACGGGAAACATTAGTTACAGGCCCGATTCACCTGTCAAGAAACTTTCGTAGACGTCGCTACGCCCCAGCGCTACCCTGAAGCGATTGCTACAGCAGGCTGATCGCGTGACCCGCAAACCGATCGTCAAGGAACTGATCCAGGACCAGACCGCCGTGCTGACGCCGGCCGAGCGGCAACTGACCGACGCGCTTCTGCGCGACTACCCGGTCGCCGGTCTCCAATCCATCACGAGGCTGGCCGAAGCGGCCAGTGTATCAACCCCCACGGTCATTCGTCTCGCGCGAAAGCTCGGGTTCGACGGCTTCCCCGAACTACAGGAGGCCTTGAGGGACGAAGCGTCGGCCCAGATCAAGCAACCCATCCTCAAGCGCGAAGGCTGGCCCGAGGGCCGAACCGATTCCGAGGCCTTCCGCGACTTCGCCAAGGCCGTTTTCGACAACCTGAACCACACAATCGATCGGCTCGACCCCGCGACCTTCGACGCCATCGCCAAGCTTCTCGCCGACCCCCGGCGCCCCATCTATCTGTCGGGCGGCAGGATCACGCGGTCGAATGCCGACTACTTCTTCAACCACCTCCAGATCATCCGGCCCGGCGTGACCCTGTTGTCCCAGTCGGCAAACGTCTGGCCGCAGTACCTTCTCGACATGGACCGCCGATCCGTCCTGATCCTGTTCGACATCCGCCGCTACGAAGGCGAGCTGATGAAGCTCGCCAGCCTCGCGCAGGACCGCGAGGCGACCATCGTCCTCTTCACCGACCAGTGGGGGTCGCCGATCTCGCGGATCGCCACGCACGTCGTGAACGCGATGGTCGAAGTGCCGTCGAGCTGGGATTCGACCATCGCCGTGAACCTGATCGTCGAGGCGCTGATCGCCGAGGTGCAGAGCCGCAGGTGGGAAAAGGCCAAGGACCGGATCGCGGATCTCGAGAAAATGTTTCAGGCGACGCGGATCTTCCGGAAGTCCTAGTCGATCACGACGATGCCGCTGTGCTTCGACTTGTGCTCGGGTTCGACGTGGATATTCACGCGGATGTCCGGCACGGCCTTTCGCAGAGCTGCCTCGACCCTGTCGCAGATCTCGTGCGCGTCGTAGACGGTCATCTCTCCCGGCACGACCAAATGGAACTCCGCGAAGGTTGCGCTGCCGGCGTGGCGCGTCTTGAGGTCGTGCGCCTCGACGGCGCCGGCGGCCTCGGTCGAGATGATGTCGCGGATGCGGGTGAGCGTCTTCTCGGGCACCGCCTCGTCCATGAGTCCGCTCAGCGACTCCTTCACCACCCGCCAGCCCGACCACAGGATGTTGACCGCGACAAGCGCCGCCATCAGCGGGTCGAGGATCCACCAGCCCGTCACGAAGGCCAGGAGGACGCCGACAGCCACCCCGGAGGAAGTGACAACGTCGGTCCACAGATGCCGCCCGTCCGCAACCAGCGCGGGCGACTTCAGCAGTCGTCCACGCCGGACGAGGACCGTCGCCCAGATGCCGTTCAGGACCGTCGCGCCGATGTTGACGAGAAGACCCTCGATCGGCGCGTCCAGAACGCGGGGGGCCATGAACCCGTGGTACGCCTCGCGGAAGATGAACAGCGCCGCGACGATGATCATCACGCCTTCCAGAACGGCGCTGAAGAACTCCGCCTTGTGGTGACCGAACGGGTGGTTCGCGTCGGCCGGACGAGCCGCGATCCGAACCGCCACGAGGGCGGCGAAGGCTGTCGCGAGGTTGACGATGCTTTCCAACGCATCGGACAGAAGCGCCACCGACCCCGTGATCCACCACGCGAGGGTCTTGAGACCGAGGACAAGGCATCCGACCAGGACACTGCCGATGGCAAGTTTCAGTGTGAGGTGCATGGAATCCCCGGAATGTGTCCAGACACTAGCGACCCGATGCGCCGAAATGAAGGTCGAAGCCGTCAGTCACGGCCGAGGAGTCGATCTATGCCTTTTTCGAACCCGTCGAGGACCGCTCCCAGCCTGTTCTCGATGTCGTCCTGATAGGCTTGCGCCAGGGGAAGAAGCTCCTGCATCAATTCATGCCCCTGCGCAGTCAACGAAAGGCGAACAAGCCGGCGGTCCACGGCGTTCGGCGTCTTTCGGATGTAACCCGCCTCTTCCAGTCGGCTTGCCGCACGGCTGACCTTCGGTCGCTCCATCGCCACGCGGGCCTCGATATCGCGGACGGAGACGTCGCCGGCCTGGGCGAGATGAACGAGAACCCTCCACTCCGGGATCGAGATGCCAAAGCGTGCGCGGTACTGCCGCGCCAGTTCCTCGCTGGTCTTCTGCGCCGCGACCGCCAGCCGGTAAGGCGTGAAGCGCGACAGGTCGAAAGGCGGGAGATCCTCCATGTCGGGGACCATAGAGTTGACTTCGTTGCAAATGCAACGATTATCGAGGCAAGGAGATCGCCCATGACTCGACACGAGCTTCCCGCCGGAATGGTCCGTGCCCCCGACCGCACCGGCACGCACGACGGCTATATGCCCGGCTTCGGCAACGATTTCGAAACCGAGGCCCTGCCGGGTGCGTTGCCGCAAGGGATGAACTCGCCGCAGAAGTGCGAGTACGGTCTCTATGGCGAGCAGCTTTCCGGCACCGCCTTCACCGCGCCGTCGCATCAGAACGAACGGACCTGGTGCTACCGTATCCGGCCCTCGGTCAAGCACACGCACCGCTTCCGAAAGATCGCCCTACCCTACTGGAAATCCGCCCCGCTGGTCGATCCGGACATCGTCTCGCTTGGACAATATCGCTGGAACCCGGTGCCCCATTCAGAGGGTCTAACGTGGCTGACCGGCATGCGCACGATGACCACGGCCGGGGACGTCAACACCCAGGTCGGCATGGCAGCGCATATCTACCTCGTCACCGACAGCATGGTGGACGCCTATTTCTACTCTGCCGACAGCGAGCTTCTGATCGTGCCGCAAGAGGGCCGGCTTCGGTTCTGCACCGAGCTCGGCGTCATCGACCTTGCCCCCCAGGAGATCGCAGTGATCCCGCGCGGCCTCGTCTACCGCGTCGAGGTGCTGGACGGTCCGGCGCGCGGGTTCGTATGCGAGAACTACGGTCAGAAATTCCAGCTTCCGGGGCGCGGGCCGATTGGGGCGAACTGCATGGCCAACCGTCGCGACTTCAAGACGCCGGTCGCCGCATTCGAGGACCGCGAAACGCCGTCCACTGTCACGGTGAAGTGGGGCGGGCATTTCCACGAGACCCACATCGGGCACTCGCCCCTCGATGTCGTGGCCTGGCACGGCAACTACGCTCCGGTGAAGTACGACCTGACGACCTATTGCCCGGTCGGCGCGATCCTCTTCGATCATCCCGATCCCTCGATCTTTACGGTGCTCACCGCGCCCTCCGGCGTCGAGGGCACGGCCAACATCGACTTCGTTCTCTTCCGCGAGCGCTGGCTGGTGGCCGAGGACACCTTCCGTCCGCCCTGGTATCACAAGAACGTCATGTCCGAGCTGATGGGCAACATTTACGGCCAGTACGACGCAAAGCCGCAGGGCTTCGTTCCGGGGGGCATGTCGCTCCACAACATGATGCTGCCGCATGGCCCGGACCGCGAGGCGTTCGAGAAGGCGTCGAACGCCGAGCTTGCCCCGCACAAACTCGACAATACCATGTCCTTCATGTTCGAGACGCGTTTTCCCCAGCACCTCACGCCCTTCGCGGCGACAGAGGCACCCTTGCAGGACGACTACATCGACTGCTGGTCGGACCTCGAGAAGAAGTTCGACGGCACTCCGGGAAAGAAGTGACGGTCTGCAAGGGAGACCGCTTCGTGGCGGAAGATGCGTATTTTGTAAGAGATGAAGGGGTGGCCGCATGAGCCTTCTACGAAGCTGGATCGAGAGCGCGAACGCGCCCGAGGGTGACTTTCCGCTGAACAATCTGCCGTACGGCGTCTTCGACGACGGACGAGGCGCGCGCTGCGGTGTGGCGATCGGCGATCTGGTTCTCGACCTCGGCGCGATGGAAGCGATGTCGATGCTGCCCGCCGCCGGCTTCCAGGGTTCCGCGCTCAACGCCTTCATGGAGGCTGGCCCTGGCGTGTGGTTTCGCGTGCGAAACACGTTAACGGGACTTTTATCCGAAGGTGCCGGCGCACAGGACCAGATGCGCGACCCGCTGTACCGGCGCGACGCTGTCGCAATGCGCTTGCCCTTCCGCGTGACCGAGTACACCGACTTCTATGCAGGGCGGCATCACGCCACGAACGTGGGCACCATGTTCCGCGGCGCCGACAAGGCGCTGCCCGAGAACTGGCTGTCGCTCCCGATCGGCTACAACGGCCGAGCCTCGTCGGTCGTGGTGTCCGGCACTCCCGTGACGCGACCTTGGGGCCAGGTAAAGGGAGAGGGCTTCGACCTTCCCGTGTTCCAGCCGTCGCACCGTTTCGATTTTGAACTCGAGTTGGGCGCGGTCGTGGGCCGTCCGTCGTCTGGCATGATCTCCGTCGCGGATGCCGACGAGATGATCTTCGGCTATGTCCTCCTGAACGACTGGTCCGCACGCGACATCCAGGCCTGGGAATACCAGCCTCTCGGCCCGTTCCAGTCCAAGGCCGCCGCGACGACGATCAGCCCCTGGATCGTGACGCGCTCGGCGCTCGAGCCGTTCCGGGCCAAGACGCCGACGCGAGACAGGCCCCTTCTTCCCTATTTGCGCGAGACGAAGCCTGGGCTCTACGACATCGATCTGGAGGTGAAGCTCGCGACCCAAGATGGCGCCGAACGGACGGTCACGCGGACGAACTACCGCGAGATGTACTATTCCGCCGCGCAGCAGCTTGCACATCATGCCTCGTCCGGATGTCCGATGAGAGTGGGTGACCTGCTGGGATCTGGCACGATCTCGGGCGCGGACTCCGATTCCCGTGGCTCGATGCTGGAGCTTTCGTGGGGCGGCAAGGAGCCGCTCGACTTCGACGGACAGGCGCGAACCTTCCTGGAGGACGGCGATACCGTTACCTTCAACGGACACACGAAGGGGCGCGGGCACCGCGTCGGCTTCGGAGACTGCACAGGAACCGTCCGCCCTGCCGTTCCGCTGCCGGACTGGGCGAAAGAGGAGACGACATGACAAGAGCCTTCGCATCGCAGGGCGACACCGGCGACAAGACCGTGAGCTTCACCGAGATCGGCGATGGCCTGTACGCCTTTACCGCCGAGGGCGATCCGAACTCGGGCGTGATCGTCGGAGACGAGAGCGTGATGGTGATCGAGGCGCAGGCGACGCCGCGCCTTGCCCGGCAGGTGATCGACTGCATCCGGGGCGTGACCGACAAGCCCGTCTCGCACATCGTCCTGACGCACTACCACGCGGTCCGCGTTCTCGGCGCTTCGGCCTTCGATGCGGGACAGATCATCATGTCCGAGAAGGCGCGCTCGATGGTTGTGGAACGCGGGCAGGAGGACTGGGACAGCGAGTTCGCCCGCTTCCCCCGGCTCTTCGAAGGCCATGAGGAGATCCCCGGCCTGACCTGGCCCACGACGACGTTCCAAGGACGGATGAGTGTCTATCTGGGCAACCGGCGCGTAGACCTGATGCAGCCAGGTCGGGCGCATACGGCAGGCGATATCGTGGCCTACGTCCCGGACCAGAACGTCATGTTCACGGGCGACATCGTCGAATACCACTCGGCCTGCTACTGCGGCGACGGTCACTTCCACGATTGGACGGGGACACTGGATAACATCCGCCGCTGGAACCTCGATGCCATCGCGCCGGGTCGAGGCGACGCTCTTCTGGGCCGGAAGATGGTCGACGCCGCGCTCGACTCGACGGCCGACTTCGTGACCTCGACCTACAACGCGGTGGCCAAGGTGGCGCTGCGCGGCGGCTCTCTGAAGGACGCGATGGCGGCTTGCCGGGCGGAGTGCGACCCGAAGTTCGGCGATTATGCCATCTACGAGCACTGCCTGCCGTTCAACGTCGCCCGCGCCTATGACGAGGCCCGCGATATCGACACGCCTCGCATCTGGACCGCCGAACGCGACCGCGAGATGTGGGAGGCGCTTCAAGAGTGACGGCGAGCGTCGGTCGCGAGATGAAGGACCGCTACCGGCTGGCCTTTCGGCTTTATCCCTATGCGCGGTCGCAGGATCAGGACGCGGCGACACCGGTCCGTCACCCGGTCATCGTCATGGGAGGCGGCCCGGTCGGCATCGCGATGGCGCTTGACCTAGGGCTGCGAGGGGTTCCCGTGCTCGTCCTCGACGACCACGAGGGCGTCGGACAGGGAAGCCGCGCGATCTGCTTTTCCAAGCGCACCCTCGAAATCTGCGACAGATGGGGATGTGGCGAGGCTCTGCTGGAGAAGGGGGTCGTCTGGAACGTCGGGAAGGTCTTTCACGACGACCGCCAGGTGTTCGAGTTCAACCTTCTGCCCGAGGAAGGCCACCGCTTTCCGGCCTTCATCAACCTGCCGCAGCCGTTCTTCGAGAAGACCCTCGTGGAGAGGGTGCGTCAGGCTCAGGCCGAGGGCGCGCCGATCGAGATCAGGGGGCGCAACCGCGTGACAGCGGTCGAAGCGCGCGATGACGGCGTGACGCTGGACGTCGACACGCCGGACGGACCCTATCGCCTTCAGGCCGACTGGCTGATCGGCTGTGACGGCGCGGGATCTCCCTTGCGGGGCATGATGGGCCTCGACTTCGAGGGCCGCGTCTTCGAGGACAGTTTCCTGATCGCCGACATCCGCATGGACGGAGATTTCCCAACCGAACGCTGGTTCTGGTTCGAGCCCTGGTTCAGGTCAGGAGCCTCGACCCTGCTTCACAAGCAGCCCGACGGCATCTGGCGCGTCGACTTCCAGATCGGCTGGGAGGTGGACCGCGTCAAGGAGTTGAAGGAAGAGAACATCCGCGCCCGTCTCGACGCGATGCTGCCCGGCGTGACCTACGAGATCGTTTGGTCGTCGATCTATACCTTCCAGTGCCGCCGCATGAAGAAATTCCGGCATGGCCGCGTGATCTTCGCCGGCGACAGCGCACACCAGGTCAGCCCCTTCGGCGCGCGAGGTGCGAACTCGGGGATCCAGGATGTCGACAACCTGGGCTGGAAGCTGGCGTCCGTGATCCGCGGCGAGGCGCCGGATGCCCTTATCGACAGTTACGACGATGAGAGGCGGCATGCCGCCGACGAGAACATCCTCAAATCCACGCGCTCGACCGATTTCATCTCGCCCAAGTCCCGGATCAGCCACGTCTTCCGAAATGCCGTGCTCGATCTTGCCGAGCGTCACGCCTTCGCGCGTCCTCTGGTCAATTCCGGACGCCTCTCGGTGCCCTGCACCTACGATGGCCTGCCGCTGAACGGCGAGGATGCGCTGCCTGGCGGGCCAGCGCGGACGCGACCGGGAAGCCCCTGTCCCGATGCCCCCCTCGCGGGCGAAACCCTGCTTCGGCGTCTCGGTGGCGGTTTCACGTTGCTTTGCATCGATGCCGAAGCGCCGGAGGTCGAGGGCGTGGAACGGATTGCGCTGACGTCGACGGACGACCCGACGGGTGCGCTGTCGGACCGGTATCTTGGAGCGGCGTCGGGAGCAGTCTACCTGATCCGGCCGGACCAACACGTTGCGGCTCGGTGGGCGCGCGCGACCGCCCGAGACATTGAAGCGGCGCTGGCCCGCGCCTGCGGGAGGACGTGATGCCACTTAACACCGTCGCGAACATTCCCGATCCGGATGGCTTCTACGCCGAGCTGATCGCGGCGCACGAAGGCCTCTCCGACGACGAGAGCGTCGCCCTCAATGCCCGGTTGATCCTGCTCCTCGCGAACCATATCGGAGACCGCTCCGTCCTGCGCGAGGCGCTGGCCGAAGCACGCCGCAGGGACGGCTGACTTTCCGTGGAGGCACCTGTCGGTTGCAGCGACCGGGGGGAGCAAATACTGTCGGCCTCGACATCGCATCCGAGTCTCATCAGACCAGCAGGAGATCCCTACATGACCAACGTCGTCATTGCATCCGCCGCCCGAACCGCTGTCGGCAGCTTCAACGGGGCCTTCGCCAACACGCCCGCGCACGAACTGGGGGCGGCCATGCTGGAGGCGCTGGTGGAGCGAGCGGGGATCTCGAAGGACGAGGTTTCCGAGACGATCCTGGGACAAGTCCTGACGGCCGCGCAGGGGCAGAATCCGCCGCGCCAGGCGCATATCCTCGCCGGCCTGCCGAAGGAGGCCGCGGCCTGGGGCATCAACCAGGTCTGCGGTTCGGGCCTTCGCGCGGTGGCGCTCGGCGCCCAGCACATCCAGCTTGGAGACGCCGACATCATCTGCGCGGGCGGCCAGGAAAACATGTCGATGAGCCCCCACGCCCAGTCCATCCGGCAGGGACAGAAGATGGGCGACCTGAAGCTGATCGACACGATGATAAAGGACGGCCTCTGGGACGCCTTCAACGGCTATCACATGGGCCAGACCGCCGAGAACGTCGCGCAGCAGTGGCAGATCAGCCGCGAGCAGCAGGACGAATTCGCGCTTGCCAGCCAGAACAAGGCCGAGGCCGCGCAGAAGGCCGGCCGCTTCGATGACGAAATACTGGGCTTCACCGTCAAGACGCGGAAAGGCGACATCGTCGTCGACAAGGACGAGTACATCCGCCACGGCGCGACGCTCGAGTCGATGCAGAAGCTTCGCCCCGCGTTCGCGAAGGACGGATCGGTCACGGCCGGAAACGCCTCCGGCATCAACGATGGTGCGGCGGGCGTCCTGCTGATGAGTGCCCAGAACGCCGAGAAGCGCGGGATCGAGCCTCTTGCACGCATCGCCTCCTACGCCACCGCCGGTCTCGATCCGTCGATCATGGGTACAGGCCCCATTCCGGCCTCGCGCCGGGCGCTGGAAAAAGCCGGCTGGAAGGTCTCGGACCTTGACCTCGTGGAGGCGAACGAGGCCTTCGCGGCGCAGGCCTGCGCGGTGAACAAGGACATGGGCTGGGACCCCGAGATCGTGAACGTCAACGGCGGCGCCATCGCCATCGGTCACCCGATCGGCGCATCGGGTGCGCGAGTCCTGAATACCCTGCTCTATGAAATGAAGCGCCGTGACGCGAAGAAGGGCCTGGCCACGCTTTGCATCGGCGGCGGCATGGGCGTTGCGATGTGCGTCGAGCGCGACTGACGCAGAAGCGGCGGCGCACAATTGTTGCGCCTCCGCCATCCGCCGCGTAACATTCTTGCATAATCTGGAGGAGGACGACTATGGCCCGTGTTGCACTGATCACCGGGGGCTCGCGTGGCATCGGTGAAGCTATTTCCAAGGCTCTGAAAGCCGAAGGCTATGAGGTTGCCGCGACCTATGCGGGCAACGACGAGAAGGCCCGCGCCTTTACCGACGAGACCGGCATCAAGACGTACAAGTGGAACGTCGCCGACTATGACGCGTCGAAGGCGGGCATCGCGCAGGTCGAGGCCGACCTCGGCCCGATCGACATCGTCGTGGCGAACGCCGGCATCACCAAGGATGCGATGTTTCACCGAATGACGCCCGAGCAGTGGAAAGAGGTCATCGACACCAACCTCACGGGAGTCTTCAACACCGTCCACCCGGTCTGGCCGGGGATGCGCGATCGAAAGTTCGGCCGGGTCATCGTGATCTCGTCGATCAACGGACAGAAAGGTCAGGCGGGCCAGGTGAACTATGCCGCGACGAAGGCGGGCGACCTTGGCATCGTCAAGTCGCTCGCTCAGGAAGGCGCGCGGGCGGGCATCACGGCGAACGCGATCTGTCCCGGCTATATCGCGACCGAGATGGTGATGGCGATCGACCAGAGCGTCCGCGACAAGATCATCTCGGGCATCCCCGCCGGCCGTCTCGGCACGCCGGAGGAAATCGCCCGGATCGTGTGCTTCCTCGCGTCCGAGGACTCGGGCTTCATCAACGGCTCGACCATTTCGGCCAACGGCGCACAGTTCTTCGTCTGAGGCGGTGTTCCGTCGTCAAAGATCGGGCCGGTTCCCAGGAACCGGCCCTTTTCATTTCGTCAGTCACGACAACCGCCGGTCCACGAGTTGCCCGTGTGCAAAGCACAGGGCACGGCCGCCAAGCGGGTCTGCCGTACTGCGTTCAGTTGTCGCTGAGACGCTCGATTTCCTCTTTGATCTTGAGCTTCTGCCTCTTGAGAGCAGTGATCTGAAGGTCATCGAATGACGGCGTTCGCTGCGCCATTTCGACTTCATCAGAGAGATGTTGGTGTTTCTTGCGGAGTTCCTGAATATGGGCGTTCAGGCTCATCGTCGTCCTCCTGTTGGGTTTTCGACATATCAAGTGCAACACGAAACGCGATTCGTGTCACGTCCCGCTCCCCAGGCTGGTCCGATTTCCCTAATCCGAGCTTAATTCTTCAGCGGTAGCGCCGCGCCCTCACGCAGGATGGCCTGCGCGGCCAGCGAATAACTTTCCCCATCCGCCTCGTGGACAGCGCCGTCGTGCAGCACGAGTGGAGCGTTCAGCCGCAGCGCGCCCCGAGCGCCCTTCTTCGCCTGCACGATGACAAGCCGCGCCGGGCGGGCAGCGCGTGCGGCAAGCGGCTGGACCACAACGTCGCCCGCGCGGCCCTGGAGGGGCGCGAGACAATCGGCCAGCCGGTCGGCCCGGTGAACGACCGTAATGTAGCCGCCTGGCTTCACCCGCCGCAGCGCCGCGTCGAGCCAAAGGGCAAGTGGCGCCGTTTCTCCCCTGCCGGCCTCGCGATGAGGGTCCCAGGCTTCGCTGCCATTTCTGCGGTCGAAGAACGGCGGATTGGTCATCACATGATCGAAAGACGCCGATGCCAGTTCCGGAGTTGGAAAGAACGCATCGGCCTCGAGCACGCGCGCGTCGAAGCCGTTGGCGTCAAGATTTGCCCGCGCCAGTCCGACCGATGCCGCATCGTTCTCGACGCCGGTCACGCTCAGGCCTTCCACGCGCGAGAGGAGACACAGCATGGCCACCCCTGCTCCGCAGCCGAGGTCCAGAATCGATTGCCCTGGTCTGGCGGAGACAGCCGCGGCCAAAAACACGGGATCGGCACCTGCGCGGTACCCGCTGACGGGTTGAAACACGGACAGGCGGCCGCCCAGGAACCGATCGGTCTGCGCGATCACATGCCCGTCTCCACGTCGTTGTCCCTCAGGACCGCCGACGCGCGGAAGTGGTCGGAGTCCCTGACCATCAACCTGCGCGGAAGGATTCCAAGCGACCCCTCAAGGACACTCATATGGACGTCCATCTGAAAGCAGTCTATACCCTCGCCGTCGAGAAGGGCCGTGACGAAGGCGATCACTGTCGGATCCGTGGTGCGCAAGAGCTCTCTCATGGGATGGAAATAAGGACAGGTCGCCCGTGTTGTCGAGCGGTCTGATGCGCTTTTGATGAGCCTGGACACCGAGACGTCCTCCAAGCCGCACGAAAGGCTGGCTGCCGTCCTCCAGGACGATCTCGCGGCGGTCGATCGGCTGATCCGCGAACGGATGGCCTCCGAGACCGCACCGCGCATTCCCGAGGTCACCGCGCACCTCGTCAATGCAGGCGGCAAGCGGGTGCGTCCGATGCTGACGCTCGCCTCGGCGCGGCTCTGCGGCTATGAGGGCGAGAACCACCACAGGCTTGCCGCGACCGTCGAGTTCATCCACACGGCGACACTTCTGCATGACGATGTCGTCGACGAAAGCCGCCAGCGGCGGGGCAGGCCAACGGCGAACCTTCTGTGGGACAACAAATCCTCGGTTCTCGTCGGCGACTACCTCTTCGCGCGGTCCTTCAAGCTGATGGTCGAGACGGGTTCTCTGCGCGTCCTCGACATCCTGTCCGACGCCGCTGCGACGATCGCTGAAGGCGAGGTTCTCCAACTGACCGCGGCCGCGAACCTTTCGACCACGGAAGACATCTATCTGAAGGTCGTGCGTGGAAAGACGGCCGCCCTGTTCGCCGCCGCGAGCGAGGTCGGCGGTGTCATAGCAGGAGTGGAAGAAGCGCAGGTTTCGGCGCTCCGGACGTACGGCGATGCTCTTGGTATCGCGTTCCAGATGGCGGACGATCTTCTCGACTACGAAGGCGACGTGGCGCTGACGGGCAAGAACCTGGGCGATGATTTCCGCGAACGCAAGCTGACGCTGCCGGTCATCAAGGCTGTTGCCAGAAGCGACCCAGAGGAGCGGTCGTTCTGGAAACGGACCATAGAGAAGGGCGACCAGCGGGACGGCGATCTGGCGCAAGCGATGGACCTGATCCGGCGCCACGGGACTCTGGAGGACACGCGAAGCGAGGCGCTGGCGTGGTCGGCCCAGGCGAAATCCGCACTTGAGGTGCTGCCTGAACACGAGCTTCGCGACTTGATGGCGGACTTGGCCGACTACGTCGTCGCCCGGATCAGTTGATCGCGGTCATCCTGACCCACCACTGCGGATAGTCGTGAGCCAGCGTCTCGGCGGCCCTGTGTGCGGCAGCAGCCGACTTGAACAGGCCCCAGCATGTGCTGCCCGAACCCGACATGTCGGCTTTCCGGCAGCCTGGTGAAGATCGCAGCGCCTCGAGGACATGCCCTATCTCGGCGACCTCTTCCGTCGCGCAGGCTGTCAGGTCGTTTCCCTGACCGGACAGCCACGCATGAAACGCCTCGAAGTCCCAACCCATCCTCATCTCGTCCATCGAGAGGGCGTCGGCCCCGCGAATACTGCCCAACAACGAGAACACCCTTGGCGTCGATACGTGCCGACCGGGATTGACCAGGACGAGCCAAAGCGGCGGCAGCGGCGGCACAGGGTCCAGACGCTCTCCGATGCCCCTCATCCTCATGGGAGCCGGCCCGGCCATGCAGGCCGGTACATCGGCGCCGAGATTCAGGGTTTCCGCCGGTGTCGGTGGCGGGACCTTCCAGAGGAGAGCCAGCGCCTTCAGGGCAGCCGCAGCATCCGCCGAGCCTCCCCCGATACCTGCACCATGCGGGAGGGTCTTCTCGAGCCGCAGACGCGCGCCAGCCTGGACCGCCCGCAAGCTTTGCAGATGACGTGCGGCACGAACCACGAGGTTGGTCTCGTCGGTCGGCACGCCTTTGCGAAACGGACCTTCGACCGTCAGTTCCAGGCGGTCTGCGGCCTCGACGTGAATGACATCGCCCACGTCCCGGGCGAAGACGACCAGACTGTCCAGAAGGTGATATCCGTCGGTCCGCCGACCGATGACATGAAGCGTCAGGTTGATCTTCGCGGGCGCGAAAACCTCAACCGTCATTCGCGACCTTCTGCAAGGGCGCCGCGCCTTCCTCCTCGAGCACCTTGTCGAGGCCGACCTCGAGCTTGCGCCTGATGCGGTCGGCGTCCACGTCACCCGTGTCGTTATCCTCCGAGGTGAAGGACAGCGCGCGCTGCCACTGGAACTGCGCCTCGCGCTTGCGGCCGACAGCCCAGTAGACGTCGCCAAGGTGGTCGTTGACGATGGGATCGATGGCCATGCGCTCGACGGCCTTCTCCATATGGCCGACCGCCTCCTCGTAGCGGCCGAGGCGGTAGAGGCCCCAACCGAGGGAGTCGATGATGTAACCCGAGTCCGGTCGCAGGGCGACGGCCCGCTCGATCAGTTCCAGCGCCTCTTCGTAATTTTCGTCCTTCTCGAGATAAGAATAGCCCAGATAGTTCATCACCTGCGGCTGCTCCGGCCGCAACTCAAGCGCCTTGCGGAAATCGGCCTCGGCCTTTTCCCACTCATCGGTCCGCTCGTACGAGATGCCGCGCGCAAAAAAGATGATCCAGTGCTGCTCTTCGGGCTTCTCGATCAGGGCGATGGCATCCGAGTAGGGGCCGATGGCCTCGGCGAAACGATCCATGCCCCGCAGCGTGTCGCCGAGCGTGACGTGGACGAGCGGCAGCTCCGAGTGGCTCTTGGCGAGCTGGCGCAGAACCTCGATCGCGGCATCCTCGCGGCCGGCCTGCCTTAACGCCTCGGCGCGGCCCAATTCGGCGGAGTGGAACGCGGGGTCTTCGCGCGGTACGGTATCGTAGACCTGGGTCGCGAGGTCGAAGCGGCCAAGTGACTCCAGAAGCTCTGCCGTCATCAGCAAAGCGTCCATGTGATCGGGACGCAGAGCTAGCGCCATGCGCGTATAGATCAGGGTATAGTCTTCCTGCGCCTCGCTGCGCAGCGCGCTGGCAATCGAGAAGTACACCTCGGCAAGTCCGTCGACAGGCGTGCGGACGGCATCGAAGGCCAAAGTCTCGCCGGCTGCGAGGCGGTCTCGCATCGTTTCGAGATAGGGATCGAGCGAGGTGCCGAAGCTTTCCTCGATCAGATCGAGCGCGTCCTGGTTCCGTTCAAGCTGGCTCAGAACCTCGGCATAGGCGACGACGCCCCTGCGGGTCACGCGGATGGTGCGTCCGCTCTCGCCCGAGAAGAGTTCGGCCGCGCCTTCGAAGTCACCGACCGACGCGAGGGCAAGCGCCTTGTGGTAGAGCCCGAAGGCCTCGACGCCTTCGTTCGAGGCGACCCCGTCGAAGGCGGTCAGGGCCTCGGTCATCTGTCCGTCGCCGACCAGGGCCCAGGCTTTTGCGAGACCGTCGAAAAGCGGTCCGACCTTCATGCCCCCGTCGATGCCGGACACGATGCCCTTCCAGTCGTCGCGCCGCGCCAGGTCGCCGATCAGCATGAGACCGACGAGTTGGTTCTCGGACTTCGCCTCGAAGGCACGACGCGCGATCTGGGCCGCGCGGTCAAGGTCGCCAAGGCCGAGGTAGGCCGTCGCCGCGTTCTCGAGCAGAGGGACGTTCGAGGGGTCGCGCACGATGGCGCGGGCATAGTAGTCCGCCGCCTCGTCGAAGTCGCTCGACAGCATCGCCGAGCGCGCCGCCAGGTATCCACCCGCGTCCTGAGCCACGGCGACGGGCGCCGAAAGCGTTGCAAGAAGTGCGAGTGTCATCGTGATGCGGGCCATCGCCATGCCGGTATCCCTGCTGTTTCGCCGGAGAGCCTAGTGCCGCCCCGGACGTGACGCAATGCGGCGGACCTTCGCGGGCGCATGGCTTGACGGAAGTGTTACCTTCCGGGCGACAACGTGACCGCTCACATGTTCGGATAGTTCGGCCCGTCTCCACCCTGAGGCACCGTCCACACGATGTTCTGGACCGGGTCCTTGATGTCGCAGGTCTTGCAGTGAACGCAGTTCTGGAAATTGATCTGGAACCGCGTTTCCGCGCCTTCCCCCACGAACTCGTAGACGCCCGCCGGGCAATACCGCTCCGACGGGCCGGCATACTTCGGCAGATTGACCTTCACCGGGATCGAGGGATCCTTCAGCTTCAGGTGCGAGGGCTGGCTTTCCTCGTGGTTGGTAAACGAGAAGCTGACGTTGGTCAGCCGGTCGAAGGAGAGCTTGCCGTCCGGCTTGGGATAGTCGATCGGCTTGTGCATTTCGGCCGGTTCGGTCGCCTCGGCGTCGGTCTTGCCATGCCTGAGGGTGCCAAACAGGCTCGCGCCGCCGAAGACTGTCTGGAACCACATGTCGAACCCGCCGAGTGCGAGGCCGCCCAGAGGTCCATACTTCGCGTTGAGGGGGGCGACGTTTCGGACGCGGCGCAAGTCCTTGCCGATCACGCCTGAACGAAGGGTATGGTCATAGTCGGTCAGCACGTCACTCGAGCGCCCGGCACGAATGGCCGTCACCGCCGCCTCCGCCGCCTCGATGCCCGAGTGCATCGCATTGTGGTTGCCCTTGATGCGCGGCAGGTTCACCAGCCCCGAGGCACAGCCCAGGATTGCACCGCCAGGGAAGGCGGAACGGGGGATCGACTGGAAGCCGCCCTTCGTGACGGCGCGCGCGCCGTAGGCCACGCGCTTGCCGCCTTCCAGCACCTTCGCGATGTCCGGATGATGCTTGAAGCGCTGGAATTCCATGTAGGGGTAGAGGTACGGGTTCTTGTAATTCAGGTCGACGATGTAGCCGACGTAGACCTGGTTGTTGTCGAGGTGGTACATGAAGGAACCGCCTGACTGCTTCCAGCCAAGGGGCCACCCCATGGTGTGGAGGACGAGACCCTCGTCGTGGTTCTCGGGCCGGACCTCCCAGATCTCCTTCATGCCCAGACCGAACTTCTGGAAGTCCGATTTCGACGCCAGGCCATACTTCGCGATGACTTCCTTCGAGAGCGACCCCCTCACGCCTTCCGACAGGAAGACGTACTTGCCGAGAAGCTCCATCCCCGGCTCGGTGCCCTCGCCATAGCTGCCGTCCGGCTCAAGCCCGAAGACACCGGCGACGACACCCCTGACTTCGCCGTTCTCGCCGTAGACGAGTTCGGAGCAGGACATTCCCGGGAAAATCTCGACGCCAAGCGCCTCGGCCTGTTCGGCCAACCAGCGGCATACGTTGCCCATGGAGACGATGTAGTTGCCGTGATTGTTCATCAGCGGCGGCATCAGGAAATTGGGGATGCGCAGCTTCCCCCCCTCGCCGAGAACGTAGAACCTGTCCTTCTTGACCTCGACCTTGACCGGGGCGCCCCTCTCCTTCCAGTCGGGGAAGAGGCGGTTCAGGCCGGACGGGTCCAGTACGGCACCTGACAGGATGTGCGCACCGACTTCGGATCCCTTTTCCAGCACCACGACGCTCAGGTCGGCATCGAGTTGCTTCAGCCGGATCGCCGCCGACAGGCCGGCCGGCCCGGCGCCCACGATGACGACGTCGTATTCCATGCTTTCGCGCTCGATTCTGGACATTCCGACGGGTCCCCTCGCGGTTGGATCAACGGGTTCCTGCCTACCGTCCTTCGCGGCGAAAGGTCAAACGAAACGCCGTGTCACACAGGGGTCAACCCGGGATTGACTTGTCTGGTCCTACCTGTGACTAAAGCCCGGTTCTGACCGTCCGAGGCAACCCCGAGAGTCCAAGGAACCTTCATGGACAAGATACCGCTGACCCGCGCGGGGCACACCGCGCTGAACGATGAATTGAAGAAGCTGAAGTCCGTCGAGCGCCCTGCGGTGATCCGGGCCATCGCCGAGGCGCGCGAGCACGGCGACCTGTCCGAGAACGCCGAATATCACGCCGCACGCGAGAAGCAGAGCTTCATCGAGGGCCGCGTGAAGGAGCTCGAGGGCGTCTTGTCGCTGGCCGAGGTCATCGACCCCGCCTCTCTGTCCGGAACCGTCAAGTTCGGTGCTACGGTGACCCTCGTGGACGAGGATTCCGACGAGGAGCGGACCTACCAGATCGTCGGCGAGCCCGAGGCGGACATCGAGAACGGTCGGTTGAACGTCAGGTCGCCGCTTGCCCGTGCGCTGATCGGCAAGGACGAAGGAGACAGCGTCGAGGTTCGTACGCCCGGTGGCGAAAAGAGCTATGAGATCCTGAAGATCGAATTCGTCTGAGGACCCATGTCCGGCAACCGTCCCGAACCTCCCGTCGACCTGGGAATCTACAGTCGCATGAACACTGGCGGCGGGCTGGACCCGGCCGACAAGGTGGCGATCGTGGTGACCGGCCTCTGGCTGGCGCTGTGCCTTCTGTTCCTGTTCGTGGTCGGCCTCGGCACCGGGTCGTCGCTCGGTCCTTTGCGGTTTCTTGTCCTCCTTATGGTCGTGGGTCTGCCTATCGCACTGATCTGGATCGGTTCGATCGCGCTGAAGAGCGCCCGCATCATCCGCGAGGAAAGCGAACGGCTTCAGGCGTCGATGGATGCGATGCGCCAAATCTATATCAGCCAGGCGCAGATGGCCGCGACCGCCATGGGGCCGAACGTCGAGCGGAAGATCGACGAGATCGTTAAGGGACAGAAGCGCGCCGAGGACGTGCTGGCGAGCTTTGCGTCCGCTCGTCCCTCCGGTACGTCCACCCAACGTCCGACCAGCACACCTCCGGCGCCGCCCGCGCGCGCCGAAGAGGAGCAGCCCGGTCTCGCCCTCACCACGCCGCCGGGTGCCGCCGAGATCTCTGTTTCGACCGAGGACATCGTCACCGCGATGAACTTTCCCGAGACCGCAGAGGACCGTGAAGGCTTTGCCGCCCTGCGGCGTGCGCTGACCGACCGGCGAGTGTCGACCCTGATCCGGGCGAGCCAGGATGTACTGACGCTTCTCAGTCAGGACGGGATCTACATGGACGACCTTGTTCCAGACAGGTCTCGGCCGGAGATCTGGCGTCGCTTCGCCGGCGGCGAGCGCGGGCCCGCCATCGCAGGCCTGGGCGGGATCAGGGATCGGTCGTCGCTCGCGCTAAGTTCGTCGCGGATGCGGCAGGACACCATTTTTCGCGATGCCGCCCACCATTTCCTGCGCGCCTTCGACAAGACCTTCACGAACATCGCGGAAGACCTGTCGGATCAGGAGATCGCGGCGCTGGCCGAAACCCGCACCGCGCGCGCGTTCATGCTTCTGGGTCGGGTGTCAGGGATTTTCGACTGATCAGATCAGCCAGTCGTCCTCGTCCTCGTCTTCAGCGTCGAGTTGGGCCATATTGCCTTCTTCGACGAAGATCAGGGGAAGGAACAAGAGTTCAGGCTCGCTTGTGAACACCTCGCCCGTCCCCCGGTCGTCATCATCGCCGTCGTCGTCCTCGTCGGGAAGCTGACCCGCAGCCGCGATAGCGCCGCCGCCCGAGAAGATGCCGAAGACGAGCGCGAGAAGAGCGGCAAGCATGCCGAGCATGCCGCCGCCACCGCCGCCGTCACCGCCACCCGTCTCGGCACTGATCCCGCCGCCGCCACTGCCATCGTTCGGGGCTTCAGAGGCTGAATCTCCGGGGTCACGCCCATACAGGAACTGCGCACCCGCGATATCGCCGTCGCCAAGGTCGTCGGCATAGATCACGGGGTTCATGATCTCGGTCCGGTCGCTGACATGATTGAGACCGATCATGTGTCCGATTTCGTGCAGCGCCACGGCATAGAAGTCGACTCCGTCGTCGTCGCCATAGGGCGACCACACCAGATCCGAACTGAAGCTGATCGTCCCGCCCTGGATGACGTCGATCGTTCCGCGATCCACGTAGGTATAATAGGCCTCGCCTGCAGCCCCGCCGATGTCGTTGACGAAGAGGTTCACGTCAGCGCCCGTCGATACCATCTGGAAGTCGACCGAGGCGACGCTTTCCCAAGCATCGAAGGCGGCTTGGAGCGCGTCACTGAATTGAGGCTCGGATGTCCCGTTTGCGATCAACAGATCGTCGAACACGTCGGCGGACCAGGTGATCTGGCCGCTCGGTTGACCAAGGGTGGGTTCGCCCCACTTAAGATTGCCGGCACTGTACGTCATACCAACCTCTCAGCCTGCCTCCGCAGAGCGGTAATTTCCATTAGTCGAGGGTTCGACAGGAAACAACGGAACAATTCGTTATCGGATTCAGCCGTGATCTTTCAGCAGACGTTGCTTCTGGCGGTTCCAGTCCCGCTTTGCCTCGGTCTCGCGCTTGTCGTGCGTCTTCTTGCCCTTGGCGATGCCCAGCTTCAGCTTGGCCATACCGCGGTCGTTGAAATAAAGGAGAAGAGGCACAAGCGTCATCCCCTTCCGCTGCGTCGCGTTCCATAGGGTCGCAAGCTGCTTTCGGGATACCAGCAGCTTGCGCCGCCGCCGATCCTCGTGGCCGAACATCGCCTGGTCGTATGGCGCAATGTAGCTATTGATCAGCCAAAGCTCGCCACTTTCGACCGCAGCATAGCTTTCCGCGATGTTCGACTGCCCGGTGCGCAAGGACTTCACCTCGGACCCCATGAGAATGATGCCGCATTCCAGGTCGTCGTCGATGGCATAGTCGTAGCGCGCGCGACGATTGTCGGCGACGACCTTGAAGTTGGGGTTGTCCTTGGGCTTTGACATGGTCGGGTCGAGATAAGGTCCGCTGCCCCGGCTGTCCAGTCGGTTGACGCGGGCCGCGGCCCTGCGAAGATGCCGCCCATGCTGACGCAACTGGTCCTTGGAAGCCTCATCATCTTTCTCACGGTCGTGCTTGCCGCGGTGTCGTGGTGGGGGCTGGAACAGGTGTTGCTCCGGCTTCACCCCTGGGCAGTGCGGCCACCGCACGGGCCGAAGCTGATCGTCGTGCTGACGCTGGCGCTGATCTGGACGCTCGGGATGATGACCCTTTCGGTGTGGGTCTGGGCGCTGGCGCTCCACGCGCTGCACGTTTTCACCTCATTCGAGGAGTCGATCTATTTCTCGCTCGTCGCCTTCACGACACTCGGCTTCGGCGACATCCTCCTGCCGGTTGAGTGGCGTCTGCTGGGCGGCATGGCGGCGGCGAACGGACTTCTGATGTTCGGACTTCTGACCGCCATCATGGTCGAGACACTGAGGGACACGCGCCAGAAGCAGCGGAACCCCCGGCCCTAGATCACCAGTCGCCGAGGGTCGTTTGCCAGAGGGTCAAAGCCGCGACCGCCGCGGTGTCCGCCCTCAGGATGCGGGGCCCGAGAGAGACGGCGTGGGCAAAATCGAGCCCATTCAGCCTCGATCTTTCCGAGTCCGAGAACCCGCCCTCTGGCCCGATGAGCACGGCCCAGGCTCCACCCGCCCCTGAAAGTGCAGCGCCCGATCCCGCCAGCCCCTCGTCGCAGAACATCAGGTTCCGACCCGGCTGCCAGGACGCCAAGACCCTGTCGAGCCGGTCGATCTCGGACACCTCGGGCACCCAGGTCGCGCCGCATTGTTCCGCCGCCTCGGTGGCGTGGGCCTGAAGCCGGTCGCGTCGCACCCTCTCGGAGTTGGTGAACTCCGTCTGCACGGGACAGATCCGCGCGACGCCCATCTCGACGGCCTTCTCGACGATGAAGTCGGTCCTGGCCTTCTTGATCGGGGCGAACAGAAGCCAGACGTCCGGAGGCGCGCCCTGCGGACGCACCGACGCGGAACACTCCAGCGTCCCGCCTTTCTTGCCCGCGTCCACGACCTGCGCCGCCCATTCGCCGTCCCGCCCGTTGAAGAGAGCGACGGCGTCGCCCGTCGCCAGCCGCATCACGCCGAAGAGATAGTGCGCCTGGTCCCGCGACAGCGGAACCGATTGCCCCTCTCCCAATGGGTGCTCTACATAGAGCCGGATTTTCGCGCTGCCCGCCATGAAGGGACCATATGACCGGCACCCGAGAGACGCCAGAGATCGGACAGGTCGCGGATGCCGTCGTGGGCAACTGGGTCGACCGACTTGCTCCGGCTTGGTCGCGGCCGTACCTGCGGCTGTCGCGCGCGGATCGCCCGATCGGGACGTGGCTTCTCCTTTTGCCCTGCTGGTGGTCGCTGGCGCTGGCCTGCGTCATGCTCGACCGCTTGACGACGGGCGACCTCTGGATCGGGATCGGTTGCGGTCTGGGGGCGTGGCTGATGCGGGGCGCGGGCTGCACCTGGAACGACATCACCGACCGCGACTTCGATGGGCGGGTCGAGCGGACGCGGTCCCGGCCGATCCCCTCCGGGCAGGTCACGGTGCGGCAGGCGCTGGCGTGGATGGTTATCCAGGCGCTTCTCGCCTTCGCGATCCTACTCACCTTCAACGGCACGGCGATCCTCCTCGGCATCGCGTCGCTCGCCATCGTCTGTGTCTATCCCTTCGCCAAGAGATTCACCTGGTGGCCGCAAGTCTTCCTCGGGCTCGCGTTCAACTGGGGCGCGCTTTTGGCCTGGGCGGCGGTGACGGGCGACCTTCAGTGGCCCGCCCTCGCCCTCTACCTCGCTGGCATCGCCTGGACGCTGTTCTACGACACGATCTACGCGCACCAGGACAAGGAGGACGACGCCCTGATCGGAGTGAAATCGACCGCGCGTCTCTTCGGAGAGGATTCGCCGCGCTGGCTGCGCCGCTTTCTGGTGGCTGCCGTGAGCCTGATGGCCGCAGGCGTGATCCTCGCCCTCGCCCCCGCGACCGACGTGCTTACCCTGACGGTCGCTCTCTGCGGCGTCTGGGCTTTCGGCTGGCACCTCGCCTGGCAGCTCGGCCGCCTGAACATCGACGATCCGGCGCGATGCCTGAGGCTGTTCCGCGCCAACCGAGACGCCGGGCTGATCCCCGTGCTGTTTCTCGCCGCAGCGTTAGCGCTTTGATTGCGCCCCTGTCTCGAGAGGCTTAACTAGGCGCCATGACTGACAAACGGCCCAAACTGCGCACGCGTGCGATCCCCCACATGGTGGCGATCTGCATCGCTGCGGCGGGCTGCGTCGGCGTCGCGTTTTGGGCCCGAAGCCTGATCGAGGCCGAGGCCCTGACGGATGTCAGCCTTGTGCTGTCGCAATCAGGGCACGACTGGACCGAGGTGGACGTCGATGGTCTTCAGGTCACCTTGGCCGGCATTGCCCCGGACGAGGCGACGCGGTTCGCGGCGCTTTCCTCGGCCGGCAGCGTGGTCGACGCGTCCCGACTGATCGACCGGATGCAGGTCGCCGCTGCTGCCGCGATCCGGCCGCCCGACTTCTCGATCGAGGTCTTGAAGAACGACGATGGCATTTCCCTGATCGGTCTCGTCCCGCTTGAATCGAGCCCGGAGACGATCGTCGAGCGGGTGCGCGCCATGGGGGGCGGGGCAAATGTGGCCGACCTTCTGGAAAGCGCCGATTTCGCACCGCCGCCGGGATGGGAGGAAGCCCTGTCCTTCGGAATCGAGGCGCTGGACAATCTGCCGCGGTCGAAGGTGTCGATCACGCCAGCAAGCGTCGCGATCACCGCCGTTGCGCGGACGCCCGAAGACAAGACCAACCTGGAACGGCAGCTCAACCGCGAGGCGCCCGCCGGGCTGGACCTCGTCCTGCACATTTCGGCGCCGCGCCCCGTCGTCGCGCCCTATACGCTGCGGTTCCTGATCGACGAGGCGGGCGCCCGTTTCGATGCCTGTACCGCGAATTCGGAGGAAGGCCGGAACGCCATCCTCGCCGCTGCCGCCGAGGCGGGTCTGACCGGCACCGTCGACTGCGTCCTGGGACTGGGAACGCCGTCCACGCGGTGGAGCGAAGCCGCCGTCGCGGGCATTCGCGCGGTGCAGACGCTTGGGTCTGGAACGTTGACGATCTCGAACGCCGATGTCTCGCTGGTCGGAACGCAAGGCACGCCGCAGAGCGAATTCGACGATGCGGCGGCGGACCTTGACGCCGCCCTTCCCCCGGTCTTCTCGCTGTCGGCCTTCCTTCCCGAACCGCCCGAGCAGCAGGCCGAAGGCGCCTCCGCCCCTGCCGAGTTCTCGGCGACCCTCTCGCCGGAAGGCCAGCTTCAGATGCGCGGGCGGCTCGCCGACGACCAGAGCCGGGCCTCGGTCCAGAACTTCGCCGCGGCGCGCTTTGGCGCGTCGAAGGTCCAGCTTGCGACCCGCATCGATGACGACGTGCCAGCTGGCTGGCCGAACCGCGTCCTCGCCGCGCTCGACGCGTTCCGCTACCTCCACAACGGCACCCTGACCGTGACCGAGAAGACGCTGCGGATCTCGGGCAAGACGGGACGGACGAACGCGCAGGCGGACATGGCGCGGATCCTGTCGGACCGGCTGCCCGAGGGGGCGACCTACAGCCTTGACGTGGCCTATTCCGAAGAGCTTGACCCGCTTGCTGCCCTGCCGACCCCCGAAGAGTGCATCCAGATGATCCAAGCGGCGGGGAACAAGCGGAAGATCACCTTCGAGCCGTCATCGTCCGAAATCGACCGCGATGCCGTCGCAACCGTCGACGCCATCGCAGACATCCTCCGCGATTGCCGGGACACGCCGATCGAGATCGGGGGGTTTACCGACAGCCAGGGCCGCGAGACGATGAACCAGCAACTCAGCCAGGCTCGCGCCGACGCTGTGCTGAACGCCATCATGGCGCGGCGGGTCCTGACGTCGAACCTGCGCGCGCGAGGCTACGGGGAAGACCAGCCGATCGCCGACAACGATACCGAGGCCGGACGCGAAGCCAACCGCCGGATCGAGTTCCGGCTGATCGACCCTAACGAGCCGGACGAGCCAGAGATCCCCGCCGAAGACAGCGCGGGGGCGGACGAAGCGGAAACGACGGACGAGGCAGAGGAGACGACGGAATGAATGGTCCCGAGTTCATCGCGGCGACGGCCGGGATTCTTTTCATGGCCTTCCTTGCCGGATGGTTCACCCATTGGGTGATCTCTCGGATCACGCGCGTCACTCGCTCGGACATGGACGACCTCGACCGCATGGCGCAGGAACTTCACCAGGCCGAGGAAGAGCGCGACCAGACCATCTCGTATTTCCAACAGCGCGAGGCCGAGCTGACCAACAAGCTGAGCCAGACCGAAGCCGAGCTGCGGGCGGCGATGGAAGGTCTGCGCGATGCGCGCCACGAGGCCGAGGATCTGCGCGCTTATGTCGAACGGGTGAACCAGGGCTGAGACGCCCTGCGCCGATCAGGCCAGAAGCCGCGCGATCCGCTCCACTCCGAAGATGTATCCCTGGATGCCGCAGCCCGCGATTACGGCGTCGGCGCGCAGCGAGACGTAGGAATGGTGACGGAAGCTTTCGCGCTTGTGGACGTTCGAGATGTGAACCTCGATCACCGGACCTTCGAAGGTGTGCAGCGCGTCCAGTATCGCGACGGAGGTATGCGTATAGGCGCCCGGATTTATGACGATCCCGACCGCCGCCTCGCGCGCCTCGTGGATGAAGTCGACGATCCCGCCCTCGTGGTTCGACTGCCGCAGATCGACCGAGAGCCCATGTGGCTCGGCGGCGGCCGCGCAAAGTCGCCGCACGTCGTCCAGCGTGTCGGACCCGTAGATCTCGGGCTGGCGCTTGCCCAGAAGGTTCAGGTTGGGACCGTTCAGGATGAAGATCGTCTTGCTCATGGCCGAGGCTTAGCGCAGGCCCTGCGCCCTGCACAGGGAGGACATGACGAAAAGGCATACGGGTGTCACTTCAGCGCGACGGGATGCCGGGCCTCACCCCAGCCTTCCCGCGTCGTACGCGCCTCGACATAGACCGTCGCGAGCCCGTCCGGAATCGTGACACCGGAAAGCGACCGGGTGAATGGCTGCTCGTCGACGTGCGGGTGCAGAAGCACCCTCGTTCCCAGTTCGATGCCGTCCCCGGTCACGATGCGCCAGCCGTCCGCATAGTCGTCCCACCCCGTGTCGCCGTGGGACAGAGTCACCTCGAAGGTCCACGTTCCGCCGGTCCTTGCCGCCGTCGCGCCCTCGATCACAGCGTCGTCGGCGAAGGCCGCTGCGGGCAGGAATGCAAGGGGAAGGAGGCGTCTCATCGCATCACCCTAGCAGGCCCGACGAGGCGCTGCGGACACGCCTGCGTGACTCTCGGCCATCCCTACCAAATCTTGTGGCCCGCGCGTGACAATGCCGGTCAAAACGACTATATTTACAAGGAAAAACACAAGGAACGAACGGCATGGCAGAGGCCGCACCGGCGCGGGAAGAATATGGCGCCGATTCCATCAAGGTTCTCAGAGGGTTGGAGGCGGTTCGGAAGCGCCCCGGCATGTATATCGGCGACACCGACGACGGCTCGGGCCTCCACCATATGGTCTACGAGTGCGTCGACAACGGTATCGACGAGGCGCTGGCGGGTCACGCAGACCATGTAACCGTCACGGTCCACGCCGACGACAGCGTTTCCGTCTCGGACAACGGTCGCGGCATTCCGGTCGATGTGCACGCCGAGGAAGGCGTCTCGGCGGCCGAGGTCATCATGACCCAGCTCCACGCGGGCGGGAAGTTCGACCAGAACAGCTACAAGGTGTCGGGCGGCCTGCACGGCGTCGGCGTTTCGGTCGTGAACGCATTGTCGGAATGGCTGGAGCTGCGGATCTGGCGGAACGGCAAGGAACACTATGCCCGCTTCGAGGGTGGCTTCACCGTCGAGCATCTGCGCGTCGTCGGCGATGCCAACGGCCGCAAGGGCACCGAGGTCCGCTTCCTCGCCTCGACGAAGACCTTCTCGAACCTCGACTACGTCTACAAGACGCTGGAAAACCGCCTGCGTGAGCTTGCCTTCCTCAACTCGGGCGTCCGCATCAAGCTTCGCGACGAGCGTCACGGCGAGCCGATGGAGAGCGAGTTCTTCTATGACGGGGGTGTGCGCGAGTTCGTCCGCTACCTCGACCGCTCGAAGTCGCCGCTGATCGAGGAGCCGATCTTCATCATCGGCGAACGCGACGGGATCACCGTCGAAGTCGCGATGTGGTGGAACGACGGATATCACGAGAACGTCCTTCCGTTCACGAACAACATTCCTCAGCGCGATGGCGGTACGCACCTCGCCGGATTCCGCGGGGCTCTGACCCGCACGCTCAACCACTATGCCGGCCAGTCCGGAGCGGCACGGCGCGAGAAGATCAGCTTCACCGGCGACGACGCGCGCGAAGGTCTGACCTGCGTTCTGTCGGTGAAGGTCCCGGATCCCAAGTTCAGTTCCCAGACCAAGGACAAGCTTGTCTCCTCGGAAGTCCGGCCCGCGGTCGAGGGTCTGATGAACGAGAAGCTGTCGGAGTGGTTCGAAGAGAACCCCGGACCCGCCAAGGTAATCGTCTCGAAGATCATCGAGGCTGCGCTGGCCCGCGAGGCAGCCCGCAAGGCGCGCGAGATGACCCGCAAGAAGTCCGCACTGGATATCGCGTCGCTGCCCGGAAAGCTGGCCGACTGCCAGGAGAAGGAGCCCGAGAAGCGCGAGATCTTCCTCGTCGAGGGCGACAGCGCCGGGGGATCCGCGAAGCAGGGTCGCGCTCGTCTCAACCAGGCCGTTCTTCCACTGCGCGGCAAGATCCTGAACGTCGAACGCGCGCGCTTCGACCGGATGCTGTCCTCTCAGGAGATCGGCACGCTGATCACCGCGCTCGGCACCGGCATCGGCCGCGACGAGTTCGACATCTCGAAGCTGCGGTACCACAAGATCGTCATCATGACGGATGCCGACGTCGACGGGGCGCACATCCGCACCCTGCTGCTGACCTTCTTCTTCCGTCAGATGCCACAGGTCATCGACGGGGGCTTCCTCTACATCGCGCAGCCGCCGCTCTACAAGGTCAGCCGCGGCAAGTCCGAGGTCTATCTCAAGGACCAGGCCGCTCTCGACGACTACCTGATCGAGATGGGCGTTGACGGCGCGATCCTGAAACTGGGCTCCGGCGAGGAGATCTCGGGTCAGGACCTTCTGCGTGTGGTCGAGGAGGCGCGGCAGGTGAAGCGCGTGATCCAGTCCTTCCCGACGCATTACCCGGCGTCGATCCTGGAGCAGTCGGCCATCGCCGGGGCGTTCCGCAGCGGGCAGGTCGACAGCGACCTTCAAGGGACGGCACAAGCGATCGCCACTCGTCTCGACCTGGTCGCGGTCGAGTACGAGCGCGGCTGGCAAGGCCGGATCACCCAGGATCACGGCATCCGCCTTGCCCGCTCGCTTCGTGGGGTCGAAGAGGTGCGGACGCTGGACGGACCCATCCTCCGGTCCGGCGAGGCCCGGAGGCTCGGGAGCTTCACGAAAGCGCTTACCGAGACCTATGCCTTGCCCGCCAAACTTGTCCGGCGCGACCGCGAAAACCTGGTCCACGGTCCCCTGTCCCTGCTCGATACGATTCTCGAGGAAGGGGAGAAGGGCCTGACCCTTCAGCGGTACAAGGGCCTGGGCGAGATGAACCCGAGCCAGTTGTGGGAAACGACGCTGGACCCCGAGGCCCGGACGCTGCTTCAGGTCAAGGTCGACGACCTCGCCGAGGCCGACGATCTGTTCACCAAGCTGATGGGCGACGTGGTGGAACCCCGGCGCGAGTTCATCCAGCAGAACGCGCTGTCGGTCGAGAACCTGGACACCTGAAGCGGCTCTGAAGGACACGCGCATGACCGATGCGGTCCCGGACATCCTCGCAATCGGCGAGCCGCTGATCGAGATGGTGCGCCTGCCGCAGCCGATCGACGCACGGCCCGCTTTCGTTCAGGGCTTCGGCGGCGACACGTCGACCGCCATGATCGCCGCCGCGCGACAGAAGGCGCGGACCGGGTACATCTCGGCCGTCGGCGATGACATGTTCGGGCAGGCCATGCTGGCGCTCTGGGACCGCGAGGGCGTGGACCGCTCTGGCGTCCGTGTGCGGTCGGGCGATCCGACCGGCGTGTGCTTCATCGACCCCGATCCGGCCGGGCGACGCTTCACCTACGCCCGCCGTGGCTCGGCGGCGAGCCTGTTCACGCCTGAAGACCTGCCCGAGACCCTTATCCGGGCGGCAAGGATCCTCCACGTCTCGGGTATCTCGATGGCGATCAGCGCGACGATGCGCGCCGCCGTCTTCCGCGCGGTCGACGTGGCGCGGGAGGCTGGAGTTCGCGTGTCGCTCGATGTGAACTTCCGTCCCGCGCTCTGGCCACGGGAGGCGGCGTCCGAAGCGATCCTGCGCGTGGCCCAGCGGGCCGCCATCATCTTTCCGTCGGACGACGAGATGGGCCTCCTCTGGGGTCTGACAGAGCCACGGGACATCGCCGACCGCTTCATCGACCTCGGCGCGGAAATCGTCGCGGTGAAGCAGGGCGCGAAGGGCGTCTATCTCGCAGAGCCGAGCAAGTCCCTCCACATCGACGCCGCCCCCTCGACGCCCATCGACTCCGCCGGGGCCGGAGACAGTTTTGCCGGGGCCTTCCTGGCTTGGCTCGTCGAGACCTCCGACCCCGAACGGGCTGCGCGCGAAGCGGTGAAGGTCGCCGCCGGAACCGTCGGCGGCCTCGGCGCCGTCGAGCCCATCCCCCGCCGCACGGGCTGATCCACGCTCAGTTCATCCAGGTGCGCCAGCCGTCCTCGTAGTAGCCGACGAGAGGGTGCGACAGGATGCTGTTCGGAAGCGCTTCGACCGGGCCGCTGTCCTTTCCGAACTGCGTCATGGCCGGCCACTCGGCAGTGTCATAGAACCGCAGCCCCTCCGGCAACTCCGCCGTCTCCGCAGGCAGGCGGCCCGTCGACGCCAGCAGGAAGCCCCAGTCGCCGAAGCTTGGCACGTAGACATGGAAGGGCGTGACGTGCAGCCCTTCGCCCGGAATGTCCGGGTTCGGCGTCTCGGCCAGCGTGCGCGCCACCGACCAGAACGCCTCACGCGCGAAAAGCGGCGATCCCGCCTGCGTCACCACCAGCCCGCCGGCGTTCAGCCGCCGCGTCAAGGGCGCGTAGAACTCGCGGCTGTAGAGCTTTGACACCGCGAAGTCGCGCGGATCCGGCAGGTCCAGTACGATCACATCCCAGCTTCGATCCGTCGCGCGCACGAAGGTCCAGGCATCCTCGTTCACTACCGTCACACGCGGGTCGGACAGGGACCGCCCGTTCAGCGACCCCAACTCGGGACTATCGCGAAACAACTGCGTCACGCGGGGGTCGAGATCGACGAGCGTCACCCGCTCCACGCCCGGCCAGCGCAGGATCTCGCGCGCGGCCATTCCGTCTCCGCCGCCAAGGATCAGGACCTCGGAGGGCCGCCCGACCCGGCTCATGGCAGGATGGATCAGCGCCTCGTGGTAGCGGTACTCGTCGCGGGTATCGAACTGGATCGACCCGTTCAGGAACAGACGGTAGCGGTCCTGCCAGCGGGTGACGACGATGCGCTGATAAGGCGTTTCCTCGGCGAGGATCACGTCGTCCTCGAAGAAGGCCGCGTCGGACAGCGACACGAGCCTGTCCGTCTGCACCAGCCCCGCGACACAGGCGACGAGACCCGCCGCCCAAAGCCCGCGCAGGCCCCAGCCGATCCGGTCGCGGAAAAGCCAGACCGACACGCCCGCCACGAGGAGGTTCAGCATCCCGAAGGTCAGGCTCGCCGCCATCAACCCGAGTTGCGGCACGATCACGAGCGGGAAGAGCACGGCCGCGACCAGGGCGCCCGCATAGTCCGCCGTCAGCACGCTCGACAGCGTATGGTCCATCGCCCGGCGGGCCTGGAGGATGCGCGTGATGAGCGGAATCTCCAGCCCCGACAGCGCTCCGATAGCGATGACGATGGCGAAGAGGATGCCCTGAAGCCCTTCGAGCCATCCATAGGACAGGAACAGGATCGGAGCCGAGAAGCCGCCGACCAGACCCAGAAGAACCTGGCTCAGGGTGAAGCCTGCCTCGGCATTGGTCACGAAGCGCGACGCCCAGGCGCCAAGCCCCATCGAGGACATGAAGATCCCGATGACCAGCGAGAACTGCGTGACGCTGTCGCCCAGAAGATACGACGACACCGCACCCGCGATCAGCTCGTAGACAAGCCCTGCCACCGCGACCGCGAAGGTCGCGGCCAGAAGCCACAAGGCCTGGCCGTCGCGGGACGAAGGCTCGGCCATCAGGAGAGGATCACCGCTCCGATCAGGATCGAGACCGAGATGAACAGCGACCCGATAAGGACCGCAATGGCCATGTTCTGGTCGTCCTCGATCTCTTTTCTCAGAGAGAAGGGCGTGAAGAATTCTATCGCCTTCCAGCTCAGGCCCAGAAGGACAAGCCCGAGGATGACGTAGAAGATGGTCGCCACCACCTCCGCCGGGTTGATTGCATCTAGCATCTCAGTCTCCTTATTTCACGCCGCCGCTGCCCACGTAGTATCCGCCGCCGGGCGAGCCGGTGCGGGTCGAGATGACATTGTTGGATTCTCCCCAGACCCCGCCGAGGGCCATGACCCCCGCAGCGCCGATGATCCCGACGACCAGAACGACAAGGACGATCCTGACAAGCATCAGTCGTCATCCCAGTCGCTGCCGGCCCACCTGCCGGACTGCGACAGTTTGCTCTGCGCCAGGAATCCCGCGCCGATCGCTCCGAAGAGGACGCCGGCCGCCACCAGCCACCAGGGGTTGGCTACTCCGGTCCGGACGGAAGCCTCCATCTGCGAGGCCTCGACGCCGCCCGTCCAGTCCACGTCAGCCTCGGACATGGCGAGCGAAAGGGTGTAGTTGCCTTCCTCGAGCCTCAGGCGGGTCCGGGCCTTCTGTGAGCCTTCGGACCAGTCGCTTCCGCTGTAGTATTCCACGCCGCGCTCGAAAGCCGCCACGGGTGCCTCTGCGTCGTCGACAAGCTCGGCCTCGAACCAGGCCCAGCTGTTGTTTGCGTTGGACCAGATGGTGATCTCGGTGAGGGCCTCGGCGGAGGTGACGGTGAACGGCAGTTCCACTTCGACCGACACGGGCACCTTGCCGCTGACGGCGACGGTTTCGCCGCGCAGCGACACCAGGAACGCCAGCGCAATCGACACCGCTGCCGCGCCAATGGCCAGGTTGCGCAGGAAGAGCTGGATCGGCGGCCGCTCGCGGACATCGAGGGGGTGCCGACGCCCTGGCTTCGGCATGCGTGCCGCATCGACGCCGAAGCTTGTCAGCAAGTCGGTCTGGTCGGGCAGGTGCGTCAGCTCATACTCGACCTCCGAGCCCGAGGCGAGGATATCGAGCATCTGCGTCTCGCCCAGAAGCGTGACGTAGTCGGCGGTGTCGTCCAGTGACGGACGGAAGTTGAACTCGCCTTCGATGAAGGTCGGTTTGGCACGGCCCGAGGCATAGTAGAGGAAACGTTCGCCTCCCAGCCGGACCGAGGGGCGCGTCTCGGACGTCTCGATCTGCCGGGCCGACACGAGGGCGGGCCGGGGGATATCGCGCGTCTTTCGCGTGAAGGTGACGTGCCCGTCCTCGACCGACAGCCAGGCGTAACCGTGCGTGGGCGAGTAGACTTGGTGATCGACCCAGGACCATGTGCGACCGGCGTGGTATTCCTGCCAGGCAATGGTCCCGATGACAGTGAAGTCGACGCCCCAGAGCGTCCCGTTCATTCCCAGATCGAAGGGCGTCCGGGGCCTTGGCATGTCGCGGAACTGCGCGACGACCTTGTAGTCGTCCTGAGCATCCAGCTCGGCGCCACAATAGGAACAGACGTGCGTCAACACACGCCCTCCGCCGAGAACGTCCAACCCGGCGCCGCATTGCGTGCAGTTCAGCTTCTGGAGCGTGCTCGTCATGCCGCCCGCAGGTCCCAGGGATCGAGCCAGACGCCGAAGGTCCAGGCCTCGCCACCCTCCCATTTTTCGAAGGTCGCGATCTGGCCGCCCGGTCCGGCGAGATCGAAATAGAGATGCGCCTCGTCGATCTCCAGCTCTTCGGGAAATTCGCCGCGAACCGCGAGGCAGACTGCCGTTTCCGCCTCGGTCACGCGGAATGTCTCGCCCCGGATCGTGACCGTCGCGCCAAGCGAAGGGCGAAAACCCGAGGGCCAGTCGCCGGGCGCAAGAGGCCGTTCGAGCGCATAGTCGCCCTCGTCTGCGGACAGCCAGTGACCCTCCCCCTCGCCGTCGAGACACCAGAACTCGTCCCACCAGCCACGGCCATAGCCGAACCGGGCGTGACCGACCGGCATCAGCGTCAACCCCTCGACCTCGACCTGTTCCCCGATCCGCACGAGCGAAGGCGCGTCCTGCATGACGCCGCCGGTGCCCGCCAGCTCCCACGCCTCGTCGCGCAGGACGCTGGTCGTGCCGCAAGGCGTGCAGGTGAACATCTTCGCATGACGAAGCCGACGAGGAAGCTCGGCGCCGCAATTTCCGCAATGATGTGTCGCCGGCTCTGCCATCGAAATGAAGTCTTGTACGATGGTCGGAAGATGGACGAGCCCTGCTCGAAGGGCAACCGCTAAGGCCCGTCGGATCCCATGTGCCGAAGCCCGCGCGTCTCTGCCAGCGTGACCTGCCGTTGCCGTTCCCTGAACCGCGCACGGTCATCGTCGTCATAGCTGTCCATGCACCTGTGACAGCTCACGCCCGCCTCGAAATGGGGATGGAGCGTCTCGGCCGGTGTCAGCGGGACGCCGCAGGCATGACAGAGGCTGTGATCGCCCTCGACCAGACCATGTGCGACCGAGACGCGACCGTCGAAGACGAAGCAGGCGCCATCCCACAGGCTGTCGGACTCCTGGACCTCTTCCAGGTATTTCAGGATGCCGCCGTCGAGGTGAAAGACCTCTTCCACGCCTTGCGACAGAAGATAGCTCGACGCCTTCTCGCAGCGGATGCCCCCGGTGCAGAACATGGCGATCTTCCGGTCGCGCATCCTGTCGCCGTTCTTCACCCACCAGTCCGGAAACTCTCCGAAGCTGCGGGTGCCCGGATCGACCGCGCCACGGAACGTGCCGATCGCGACCTCGTAGTCGTTGCGGGTGTCGATCACGACCACATCGTCGCGCGCGATGAGGTCGTTCCACTCCCGCGCCGGAACATGGGTTCCCACAGCGTGCGACGGATTGGCCTCGGGACGGCCCAGGCTGACGATCTCGCGTTTCACGCGCACCTTCATGCGGCCGAATGGCATCTGGGACGCGTGGCTTTCCTTCCACGACAGGTCGGCGCACCCCGGAAACGCCTTCAGATGCGCCAGCACCGCATCCACGCCCTCGCGCGGTCCGGCGATCGTGCCGTTGACGCCTTCAGCCGCGAGGAGGATCGTGCCTCGCACCCCTCCGTCCCGCGCCGCCGCCAATAGGGGCGCACGCATCGACCCCGGATCCTCGAAGGGCGTGAAGCGATAGAAGGCGGCAACAGTCAGCATGGGCGCGGCAGATACGCCGTTGCGAAGCGCCGTACAACCCGTAGTCTGGGCAGGACCAACGGAGACCGGACAATGAGGAAGGCGAACGAAGCGATCCTCGTCATCGACGTGCAGAACGACTTCTGTCCCGGCGGGGCGCTTGCCGTCGGGGGCGGGGACGAGATCGTCGCACCGATCAACGCGCTTGTCCCCGAGTTTCAGGTCCGCGTCTTCACCCAGGACTGGCATCCCGCCGACCACCTTTCGTTCGCAAGCCAACATGACGGCGCCGCCCCGTTCTCGACGACCGAGATGCCCTACGGCACGCAGGTGCTGTGGCCGGACCATTGCCTGATCGGCAGCGACGGCGCGGCCTTTCATCCGAAGCTCGACACCCGCAGCGCCGACATGATCCTTCGCAAGGGCTTCCGGCGCGAGATCGACAGCTATTCGGCCTTCTTCGAGAACGACCGGACAACGCCGACGGGTCTCGAAGGTTATCTCAGGGCACGCGGCGTCGGCGCCGTGGCGCTGGTGGGTCTCGCGACCGACTACTGTGTCGCCTACTCGGCGCTGGACGCGGCACGGCTGGGGTTCAGGGTGACGGTCGTCGAAACCCTGTGCCGCGCGATCGACCTCGAGGGGTCACTCGACGCCATGAAGTCCCAGATGGCCGGCGCCGGTGTGACGCTGGCCTGACGGTCGGGCCTCGCTACGGCACGGCAGAACTCGGCGCATCGGAATGAAAGCGGCGGACCCCGTCGGGCCCGCCGCCATCTCGATGAGTGAGGTCAGGCTCAGGCGGCGTTGCGGGCTCCCCCGAAGACGAAGTCCGACATCGGCGGGGCAGCGACGACGATCTCCTCGCTCCGCACCGGGGTCGAGACCGTCATCCTCGCGAAGATGCGCGCATTGCCGGACGTGGGCCGTGCCGTCTCGGCGGCCGCGAAGAAGGCGTCCATGTCGAAGCCGTTCCAGTCTGCATCGTCCGGAAGCGCGGCGACGATCCCCTTCAGCCGCGACAGGACCATGTTGCGGCGCGGCGCACTGTCGGGGAAGTAGAGCCCGGCTTCCACACCCGTATCGAAGGCATTCAGCGCAAAACCGGCCGCCACGAAGCAGTCGCGGACGCACTGGGACGCGCCAAGAAGTGCGTTGGTCGCCGCAGGATCGCGGAAGATCGCCAGTTCCCGGTCGAGAAGGTCCTGGATGCCGAACATTGCGGCAAGCGAGGCGTATCGTTTGCGCATATCGGCGGAAACAACAGAAAATATGTCGAAATCGTACTTCATGAATGTAGGTCCTGGTTACACACAACAAGCGTGAACGCCTCTTTAACCTTAAAGTTGGACGAGAACGGGGCGCACTTCGGGCGATTGAGGTACATTTTCGGACGGTGCCGCTCGCACACTTCAAATTCCGGTCCGACACGCGTAGGTCCGGCCCCATGCCACTCTTCTGGAGCCTTCCCGCATGACGAAGATCAAAGTCGACAACCCGATCGTCGAGATGGACGGCGACGAGATGACCCGCATCATCTGGGAGTTCATCAAGACGAAGCTGATCCTGCCCTACCTTGACGTCGACCTTCTGTACTACGACCTCTCGATCCAGAAGCGGGACGAGACCGACGACCGGATCACGGTCGAGGCGGCCGAGAAGACGAAGGAGGTCGGCGTGGCGGTCAAATGCGCGACGATCACGCCCGACGAGGGGCGCGTCGAGGAGTTCGGCCTCAAGCAGATGTGGCGCAGCCCGAACGGGACGATCCGCAACATCCTGGGCGGGGTGATCTTCCGCCAGCCGATCATCTGCCGCAACGTGCCGCGTCTGGTTCCCGGCTGGACGAAGCCGATCGTCGTCGGGCGCCACGCCTTCGGCGACCAGTATCGCGCCACCGACTTCGCCTTCCCCGGAGCGGGCAGGCTGACGCTGAAGTTCGAAGGCAAGGACGGCACGGTCATCGAGCGCGAGGTCTTCGACGCCCCCGACGCAGGTGTCGTGCAGGCGATGTTCAATCTCGACAAGTCGATCTACGACTTCGCCCGCGCCTCGTTCAACTACGCGCTGAACCTCGGCTGGCCGCTGTATCTGTCGACGAAGAACACGATCCTCAAGGTCTACGACGGGCGCTTCAAGGACATCTTCCAGGAGGTCTACGAGGCCGAATTCAAGGCGGTCTTCGATGAGAAGAAGATCTGGTACGAGCACCGTCTGATCGACGACATGGTGGCGTCGTCGCTGAAGTGGTCGGGCGGCTATGTCTGGGCCTGCAAGAACTACGACGGCGACGTGCAGTCCGACACCGTCGCGCAGGGCTTCGGCTCTCTCGGCCTGATGACCTCGATCCTCATGACGCCCGACGGGAAGGTCGTGGAGTCCGAGGCCGCGCACGGCACCGTCACCCGTCACTTCCGCCAGCACGAGAAGGGCGAGCAGACCTCGACCAACTCCATCGCCTCCATCTACGCCTGGACCGGCGGTCTGAAGCACCGCGCCAAGCTCGATGGCAACGACGCGCTCATGAGCTTCGCCGAGACGCTGGAGAAGGTCGTGGTGGACACCGTCGAATCCGGCCACATGACCAAGGACCTGGCGCTGCTGGTCGGGCCGAACCAGGGCTGGCTGACCACGACGGGCTTCCTCGACAAGATCGACGCGAACCTTCAGAAGGCTCTCGGCGCACGCGGATAAAATCGAAACGTGAATGAAACGCGGGTCGCCGAGACGGCGACACGGCCGAACGGTATGTTGCACCCGGGAGAGCGCAACATGCACGAAACGTCCATATCCCCCGAGCCCGGCTTCCGCTGGGTCGTCGTCACCGCCGCGGCCCTGCTGCTTGGCATCGCGATGGGTATGCTCGTCAACGGTCTCTCGGCCTTTGTCGTCCCGCTCGAAACCCACTTCGGCTGGGACCGGGCGGATGTCGCCGCCATAAACTCGTTCGGGCTGCTGGGCATAGCCTTAGGCGGCATCGCGATGGGCTTCCTCGCCGACCGTGTCGCAACCCGCACGATCTGCCTGGCCGGAGCCGTCGTGCTGTCGCTCTGCCTCATCCTCGCCTCCCGCGCGCAGGCCCTGTGGCAGTTCCACGCCCTCTTCTTCCTTGCGGGAGCCATCGGCGGCGGCGCGCTTTTCGCGCCCGTCATCGCGCTGGTCGGCGGCTGGTTCCGCACCGGGGCCGGTCTGGCAATCGGCATTGCATCGGCGGGACAGGCGCTGGGTCAGGGTCTGATACCCTTCGTCGCCGGCCACCTGATAGAAACGATGGGCTGGCAGGCCGCCTTCACCATCCTTGGCGCCTTCTCGGCGCTGACGCTGGTGCCCCTGTCCTTCGTCATGCGTCAGCCGCCTCCGGCTCCGGCCCCGACCACCGTTGCCACCGGGGGTAGAGCCACGATTTCCCCCGCGATCCTTCTTCCCGCCCTGTCGCTCGCGGTCCTTGGCTGCTGCACGGGTATGTCGACGCCGCTCATCCATCTCGTCCCGCTCATCCAGGGCGTTTGCGGCGTGGGCGCGGAAGCGGGAGGACCGCTTCTCATCATGCTGATCGCCGCGATCGGCGGACGACTGTTCTTCGGCCGCCTCTCGGACATCATCGGCCCGGTGCGTGCCTGGTTCGCCGCGACAGCGTGGCAGACCGTCCTGATGCTGGGCTTCGTGACGCTCGGCTCCCTGCAGGCCTTCTGGATCTTTGCGCCGATCTACGGCTTCGGCTACGGCGGTGTGATGACCGGAGTGCTGACCACCGTCAGGGCGCTGACGCCCGCCTCTCGCCGCGCCTCGGCCACGGGTATCGTGCTGGCGTTCGGCTGGGCGGGGCACGCCTTGGGCGGCTGGCAGGGCGGCGTCTTCTTCGACCTGACCGAGACCTACGTCGTTTCCTTCGCGGTTGCGACGGCAGCTGGTGCGATGAACCTCGCCATCGTGGCCGCGATCTGGATCGCCTTGCGGCGGCGGACCGTTGCCGCGGCGGCGTGAACGCTCCGGCTCGCTTCGCGACCCACGGTCACAGATTGCGTCCGGCGAACCTGCGTGCGACCCTTCCGACATGGCCGACACCGTCCTCTCTGCCGCGACGAAGGCAGCGCAGCTTCTGCCGCAGGTCCACGAACCCCGCAATCCCGGGATGGAGCTGGACCTCGATCTGGTGCGTGCGCTTCAGGCCAACACCTCGGCCATCGAACGTCGGGCGGCGACGCTGCCCGGACGGCGGTCGGTGAAGAAGGAATACCAGGCGGCCTGGCTTCTCCGCGCGATCACCATGATCGACCTGACCACGCTGGCGGGGGACGACACTCCGGGACGCGTCCGCCGGCTTTGCGCCAAGGCCGCAAACCCGGTGCGGGCCGACCTTCTCGACGCCCTCAAGATGCCGCCCGTCACCACCGGGGCCGTCTGCGTCTATCACGACATGGTCGAAACCGCAGTCGAGGCGCTTCAGGGCACCGGCATCCCCGTCGCCGCCGTGTCCACCGGCTTTCCTGCCGGACTCTCGCCCTTCCATCTGCGGGTGGCCGAGATCGAGGAAAGCGTGAAGGCCGGCGCGAAGGAGATCGACATCGTCATCTCGCGCCGCCACGTCCTGACCGGCGACTGGCAGGCGCTCTACGACGAGATGCGGACGTTCCGCGCGGCCTGCGGCGAGGCGCACGTCAAGGCGATTCTCGCCACAGGCGAGCTCGGCACGCTCAGGAACGTCGCGCGGGCAAGCTGGGTCTGCATGATGGGCGGCGCCGACTTCATCAAGACCTCGACCGGGAAGGAAGGCGTCAACGCCACCCTCCCCGTCAGCCTCGTGATGACGCGCGCCATCCGCGCCTACCACGAGTTGACCGGCCACCGCATCGGCTACAAGCCCGCCGGCGGCATCTCCAAGGCCAAGGATGCGCTGGTGTACCTCTCGCTGATGAAGGACGAGCTGGGAGACCGCTGGCTGCGCCCCGACCTCTTCCGCTTCGGCGCCTCGTCGCTTCTGGGCGACATCGAGCGGCAGCTTGAGCACTTCGTGACGGGCCGCTATTCGGCGGGATACCGGCACGCGATTGGATAGAACATGAACGTCCGCGACATATTCGAGACCATGGACTACGGCCCCGCGCCCGAGGACGCCTCCGAGGCGATGGCCTGGATCGAGCGGCACGGGGGGGTTTTCGGTCATTTCATCGGCGGCGACTGGACGAAGCCCGCCTCGACCTTCGCCTCGAAGAACCCCGCGACCGGAAAGCTTCTCGCCAAGATCAGCCAGGCCAGACCCAGGGATGTGGACGCCGCCGTCAAGGCCGCCCGCGCCGCTCAACCAGCGTGGGCCCGCGACGCCAAGGCCCGCGCCTGCGCGCTCTATGCCCTGGCCCGGATGGTGCAGAAGCACTCGCGCCTCTTCGCCACCCTCGAGACGCTCGACAACGGAAAACCCATCCGCGAAAGCCGCGACATCGACATCCCGTTGGTCGCCCGGCACTTCTACTATCACGCCGGCATGGCGCAGCTCATGGACGACGAGCTGCCCGACCGGCAGGCGCTAGGCGTCGCGGGCCAGATCGTGCCGTGGAACTTTCCGCTTCTGATGCTCGCCTGGAAGGTCGCGCCCGCGCTTGCAATGGGCAACACGGTCGTCTTGAAGCCTGCCGAATACACGTCTCTCACCGCGCTCCTCTTCGCCGACCTCGCGCGCGAGGCCGGGCTGCCGAAAGGCGTTCTCAACATCGTCACCGGCGACGGCAATGTGGGCGCGCTGATTACCGAACACGAAGGCATCGACAAGATCGCCTTCACCGGCTCGACCGAAGTCGGGCGCATCATTCGGCGCGCCACCGCCGGGTCGGGGAAGTCGCTGACGCTCGAGCTGGGCGGCAAGTCGCCCTACATCGTGTTCGACGACGCCGACCAGGATTCCGCCATCGAAGGCCTCGTCGACGCCATCTGGTTCAACCAGGGGCAGGTCTGCTGCGCCGGGTCGCGCCTTCTGATCCAGGAGGGCATCGCCGAGGACTTCACCCGCCGCCTCAAGGCGCGGATGGACAAGCTGCGCGTCGGCGATCCCTTGGACAAGTGCATAGACGTCGGCGCGGTCGTGGACCCGGTGCAGCTTCAGACCATCGAAGGTCTGGTGAAAGGCTCTGGGGGCGAGGTCTATCACGCCGCCTGCGAGATGCCAAAAGGCGGGTCCTTCTATCCGCCCACGCTCATCACCGGCCTTTCGACCGCCGACCCGCTGATGCAGGAGGAGATCTTCGGTCCGGTCCTCGTGTCGACCACCTTCCGCACCCCTGCGGAGGCGGTGGAGCTGGCGAACAACACCCGCTACGGCCTTGCCGCGACGCTCTGGACCGAGAACGTGAACCTCGCCCTCGACATTGCGCCGAAGCTTGCGGCGGGCGTCGTCTGGGTGAACGCGACGAACCTCTTCGACGCCGCCGCCGGCTTCGGAGGAGTGCGCGAATCCGGCTTCGGGCGCGAGGGCGGGTGGGAAGGCCTGCTCGCCTACACCAAGCCGAAGGCCACGGCGAGAAAGCTCCCCGCCCGCAGCGCCCCGCCATCGGAAACGACACCCGCCGACGACGCCATCGACCGCACCGCCAAGCTCTACATCGGCGGCAAGCAGACGCGCCCCGACGGCGGCTATTCCCGCGCCGTCCTGTCGCCCAAGGGTAAGGTCGTGGGCCATGTCGGCCTCGCCAACCGCAAGGACCTGCGCAACGCCGCCGAGGCAATGAACGCCGCGGCGTCATGGTCGAAGACGACCGGACACCTCCGCGCGCAGATCCTCTACTACATGGCCGAGAACCTGTCCGCCCGAACTGTCGAGTTCGCCGCCCGTATCGACGCCATGACCGGCAGGCGCGGCGGCAAGGCCGAAGTGGACGCCTCCATCGACCGCCTCTTCACCTGGGCCGCCTGGGCCGACAAGTTCGACGGCCGCGCCAAGGGCGTCCCGATTCGCGGCGTGGCGCTCGCCATGAACGAGCCCGTCGGCAAGATCGCGGCCTTCGCGCCCGACGACGCGCCGCTCCTCGGCCTCGTGTCGCTCGTCGGTCCCGCGATGGCGATGGGAAACCGGATCACCGTCATGGCCTCCGAACCGCATCCCCTGTCAGCGACCGACTTCTACCAGGTGCTGGACACCTCGGACGTCCCCGGCGGCGTGGTGAACATCCTGACAGGACCCCACGCCGAACTCGCCCCGCAAGCGGCGGGCCACATGGACATCGACGCGGTCTGGAGCTTTTCGACCGCCGACCTCTCGGCCATGATCGAGCGGGAGTCCGCAACGAACCTCAAGCGCACCTGGGTGAACCACGGACGCGCGCACGACTGGTCCGACGCGGCCGCCCATACCTTCCTCGCGGCGGCCACCGAGGTGAAGACGATCTGGATTCCCTACGGCGAATAGGTGTCCGCCCGCGTCATCGGCCCTACGTCTCCTCCCATGCAAACACTGACACGGGAGACACCCATGATCCGCCTGGCAATCGCCACCAGCCTTCTCGCCGCGCCTGCCTTCGCCGAGGAGGTGAGCTATGACGTCGACGGCGTCGCCCACACCGGCTACTTCGCGGCCGCCGAAAATCCGCAGGGCCTCGTCGTGATCGTCCACGACTGGGACGGCCTCGACGACTACGAGAAGGGCCGCGCCGACGAACTGGCCGGCATGGGCTACGACGCCTTCGCGGTCGACATGTACGGCGAGGACACGCCCACCGGAACCATGGAGCAGAACCGGGCCGCCTCGGGCGAACTGGGCCAGGACCGCGAGAAGATGCGCGCCCTGATCGCCGCCGGACTGGAGCAGGCCAAGGGCCAGTCCTCGGCCGAGAACCTCGTGGTGATGGGCTACTGCTTCGGCGGCGGCGTCACGCTGGAAATGGCGCGGTCCGACATGGCGGACGAGGCGGCGGGCTTCGCCACCTTCCACGGCTCGCTCGAGACCCCGGACGGCCAGAGCTTTGACGGCGAAGAAGCGCCGATCCTCATCATGCATGGCGGTGCCGACACCGCTGTGCCCCTTTCCGCGCTAACCGCGCTCACCTCCGAACTCGAGGAAGCGGGCAACACCTACACCGCCGAGGTCTACTCGGGCGCGCCTCACGCCTTCACCGTCAAGGGCTCGGACCGCTATCAGGAACGCGCGGACATGGAGAGCTGGGAGGCCTTCACCGACTTCCTCGGCGAAACCTTGGGAAGCTGAGGCCGGACAGCAAAACGCCCCCGGAGCGTCCGGGGGCGCAACGGCGTCACGTCAGGCCGATCACTCGGCGGCGTGCGCCTCGACGGCCTTCGCCTCGACGGTCTCGCCCTTGGCGATCTCGATCCGGCGCGGCTTCAGCGCTTCGGGCACTTCGCGCTTGAGGTCGATGTGCAGCATGCCGTTGACGTGGCTCGCGCCCGTCACGCGGACATGGTCGGCCAGCGCGAAGCGGCGCTCGAAGGCGCGGTTCGCGATGCCGCGGTGAAGGTAGGTCGTCCCTTCCTCCTCGGCACTTTTTCGGGCCGAGACGATCAGGGCGCTTTCGCGCACCTCGACCGCCAGCTCGTCCTCGGCGAAACCGGCAACGGCAATCGAGATGCGCCATGCATCGTCGGCGGTCTTCTCGATGTTGTAGGGGGGGTAGGACGGAGCCGACTGGGTGTCGGTCAGGATACGGTCCATCATGTCGGCAATCTGGTCGAAGCCGACGGTGGCACGATAGAGCGGTGCAAGGTCAAATCTACGCATGAGGGTCATCCTCCTTGGAGCGATACCTATGGACCCTCCCGACGGGGCAGGGTCCGGTTCATCTGGTCTGCGCCGGACCCGTTCATCGGCCTCCGGCACAGGCGAGATAGGAAGCGCCGCGCGGGCGTTCAAGGGCGGTCACGGCCGAGGATGTCGAGGATCGGTGGCAGCCTGAGACGCACATCCGACGCCTGCGCGACGGGCTGATCGAGGATGCGCCCCCGGCTCGAGATCACCGCGACGATCTCCAGCCCCTCGTCCGTCACCCGCAGAACCGGCGAGCCGCTTTCGCCGCCCTGCACGCGGCAGCCAAGGGTGACGAGGCCCGGGATGCCGTCGAGTGTCGGGCAGGGACGCTGACGCGGGCGGGAACCCTCGCGCCAGCTGTAGAGGTGCAGCGTTTCGCCCACGCGTGCGTCGTCGCCGGTGGTGAAGGGGACAGCGCGGTCGCCCGGCACGGGCGTCTCGAGCACCGCGACGGCAAGGTCGAACCGCAGACGCCATTCGACGCGCGGGCTCTCGCGGTCGTAGAGAGGATGCCGGACGACGCGCGCCACGGGATAGGTGCCGGGTCGCCCGTCGCCGGGACGAAAGACGATCCCGTCGGGTGTTTCTCCCCGCCCGCCGCAATGAGCGGCCGTCACCACGAGATCGGGCGCGATCAGCGCCGCCGTGCAGCCGCCGCCGGTGTTGGTGTTCTCGATCCGGCCGACGCCCGAGGCTGCGTCCGCCGAGAGGGCCGGCCCAGTCAGCCCGCACGCAACGGCCGCCGCGCTCAAGGCAAGCCGGGCCCTAGGGCCGCAGAAACTTCGCACCACCGCTTCCACTGTTGAGAAGGCTTGTGCCCGTGGTCGGCGTCCGCTGCGTCGCAGGCACCCGGCGCGCCGCGATGCCGTCGCCGTTGCGCAGCATCGCCATCATCTCGGACAGCGGCGCTTCGAGGTTGGTGCCGACGGACACGCGCCGCCCGTTCACCTCGGCCTTGGCCGAGATCACCGACACGATGCGCGGCACCCCGTCGACCTCGGCGAAGACCGGCGCCCCGCTCGACCCGAAATCGACGTCGCAGGACAGGATCAGCGAGCCGCTGCGCCGGGCCAGGACATGGCACACTTCCTGCAACGACGGCGACTCCGCCCGGTCGTGCGCATAGGAGACGACGCCCACGCTGGCGCCCTTGCGGGGCCGCCCGGCGGTCTGGAAGGGCTGGATGTTCGCAAGCCGGATCTCGGAATCGAGTTCGAGGAGGGCGAGGTCGTTCGAGACCTCGAGGTCCTCGCCGGTCGTCCCCGTGTAGACATAGCCTGGATGGACAATGGCCCGCCTGACCCGCCGTGTCGCCGAGGCGTGTCCGTTGCGCCATCCGGCGTTGAACCGGATCACCGAGGGATCGACAGCCGTGCCTTCCGCGTCGAAGAGGCAATGTCCGGCGGTAAGAACCAGGTTGGGCGCGATCAGCGCGCCAGTGCACATCCCACCCCAGCCGATGTCCAGCCGACCGACGGCTTCCCAGCCGCGCGCCTCGTAGGCCGTCAAAAGCCGCGTGAGCTGGCTCGTGCCCTCTCCCTCGGCCTGCGCTCCACCGACGCCGATTGCGACCAAGGCTGCCGCGAGCAGAATCCGCATGTCCGTCCCCTTCAGGTGCAGGGTATCCTAGACAGGCGTTGAGGCAAGATTGTGTCTCATGTGGCGCGGCGCCAGCGCGCGGGGACGCGGCCCGCCCGTCGCCCAGTCCAGCAGTTCGACCGTATGGACCACGGGAATGCCGGTGCCCGATCCGATCTGCATCATGCAGCCGATGTTGCCCGCCGCGATGAGATCGGGCGTCTTGGCTTCCAGCGTCCGGACCTTTCGCGCCTTCAGCATCTCCGAGATTTCCGGCTGGAGCAGGTTGTACGTCCCGGCCGATCCGCAGCACAGGTGGCTGTCCGCAGGCTCCACCACCTCGAATCCGGCGGTCTTCAGCAGGTCCTTCGGATAGGTCTTGATCTTCTGCCCGTGCTGCAGCGAGCAGGCGGCGTGATAGGCGACCCGGATGGGACCCCTGCCCTCGGCCTCTTCGGGCGCGGTGGCATCGATCCCCGCCAGGTCCATCTTCGCCCGGTTCGCCGAATGGCTCTCGACCGTCGGCAAAAGGCGCACCAGAAGTTCGGACACATCGACCGCCAGGCCCGCGACCGTCGCGGCGTCCTCTGCCAGCGCGTCGGTGCGGAACATGTGACCGTAGTCCTTGACCGTCGTGCCGCACCCGCTCGTGTTGATGACGATGGCGTCCAGCCCCTCATCCCGGACCTCGGCCATGAAGGCGCGGATGTTGCGCGCGGCGAAAGCGTGGCTTTCCGCCTCCTTCCCCATGTGATGCGTCAGCGCGCCGCAGCAGCCCATCCCATCCGGCACGACGATCTCGCACCCCAGCCGCCGCAGGAGCCGGATCGTCGCGTCGTTGATGTCCGTGTTCAGCGCCTTCTGCGCGCAGCCGGTCATCAGCGCGACCCGCATCCGTCGCTCGCCACGGGCGGCAAAGGTCTGGGGATCGTCGTTGCGGCTGACAGACGGAATCCGCTCTGGCGCCATGCGCAGCATCGCCCTCAGCCTTGCGTCCGGCAGAAGCCCGCCAAAGGGCCGCGCGATCTTCGCCCCGAGCAGCGCCAGCCGGAACCGCCGCGGGTGCGGGATGATCCGCGCCAGCGTCCAGCGCAGAAGCCGGTCCATCGGCGGCCGGCGATAGGTTCGCTCGATGTAGGCGCGCGCATGATCGACGAGATGCATGTAATGCACGCCCGACGGGCAGGTGGTCATGCAGGCCAGGCACGATAGGCAGCGGTCGATGTGCTTCACCGTCTGCGCATCGGCGGGACGGTCGTTCTCGAGCATGTCCTTGATGAGGTAGATGCGCCCGCGGGGGCTGTCGAGTTCGTCGCCGAGAACCTGGTAGGTCGGGCAGGTCGCGGTGCAGAACCCGCAATGCACGCAGGCGCGCAGGATCTCGTTCGACCGGGCGATGCCGGGATCCTGAAGCTGCGCCTCGGTGAAGGTCGTCTGCATCAGCCCATCACTCCCGGATTCAGGATGCCGCGCGGATCGAACTCGGCCCGCAGCCTCTTGGCCAGCGCCGCAAGCGGCGCCGCCTCAGGATGCATCCGTGGGCCGTGCCCCTCGCCCCGCACAAGCGTCGCGTGCCCGTCGAACGCCCCGAGCGTCCGGCGCAGATCCGTGCCCTCGGACACCAGCGCCCAGATCAGCCCGCCACCCCAGTCGACCAGCACCTTCGCGCCGCCCGGCAGTCCCTTGACCAGCCGAGGAGCCTCCGAGGCCTTGGCCGAGATCCGCCAGACATCACCCGGCGCGCCTGCCAGAGCCTCCGCGTCCCGGATGCCGCGCCACAGTGCGGCACTCTTCTCGCCTCGCAGGATCCGCGCCTCGACCTTCGGAAACAGACCCGCGACCCGACCCTCGCGATAGGCGACCGACGCCGCCATCCCCTCGATCCGCAGGAAGACGTCGCCCCCGGTCCACGCTGCCCCGCTGACCGAGAAGGGCGAGGCCAGCGCCGCCGCCATGGCGCTCGCCGCGTCGGCGATCTCCAATCCGCCCAGCACCACCGTCGCCTGCGTCTCGGGACGCGGAAGAACCTTCAGGCTCACCTCTGTGAGGACACCCAGGGTGCCGCGGGCGCCGCACATCAGCCGCGCAAGGTCATAGCCCGTGACGTTCTTCATCACGCGGCCGCCGTTCTTCACGACCGTCCCCCGGCCATCGACGAAGCGCACACCCAGAAGCACGTCGCGCGCCGCCCCTGCCTGCACCCGGCGCGGACCCGAGACGTTGGCCGCAACCACGCCGCCGATGGTCGGTTCGCCTTTCGTCCCGAGAAGCGGGCGGTGGTCCATCGGCTCGAAGGCCAGCATCTGGTTCTCCGCCGCCAGCGCCGCTTCGATCTCGGTGACCGGCGTTCCTGACCGCGCCACCAGGGTCAAAGCACCCGGCTCATAAAGCGTGATCCCGGAAAGCCCGGCGACGCTCAGCGCGTCGCCGTCGCCCGCCATCCCGCGCGTGCCGCCTCCGCGCACGGACAGGGGCCCGGACGCCGACGCCACCGCCTCCGCCAACTCGCCTTCGTTCGACGGTCTCAACATGCGCGCTTCATCTTGCCGAAAATACGCATCACGCGGCCAGCCCCAGGCGCTCCCGGCGGGACGCCGAGACCAACAGAGGAAAGACCTTCGCCGGGTTCAGAAGCCACGCCGGGTCGAAGACGTCCTTCACGCGCATCTGCGCCTCGAGGTCGGCCGGAGCGAACTGCACATCCATCAGGTCGCGCTTCTCGACGCCCACGCCATGCTCGCCGGTCAGGCAACCGCCCACCTCCACGCACAGCTTCAGGATCTCGGCTCCAAGCTCCTCGCAGGTCTCGAGGTCGCCGGGCTTGTTGGCATCGAACAGGATCAGCGGATGCATGTTGCCGTCGCCCGCGTGAAACACGTTCGCGACGTCGAGTCCGAACTCCTTCGACAACTCGCCGATGCGCTTCAGGACGAAAGGCAATTCGCTGACGGGGATCGTCCCGTCGAGGCACATGTAGTCGCCCATCTGCCCCATCGCCCCGAAAGCCGACTTGCGGCCCAGCCAGATGCGCGCCGCCTCGTCGGCGTCCTTCGCCTCGCGGAACTCGACCGGGTCGTGGCGCTCGGCGATCCTGCGGATGACGGCAAGCTGCGCGTCGATCTCCTCGGGCGAGCCTTCGACCTCGACGATCAGAAGAGCCTCGCAGTCGGGATATCCCGCCTTGCAGTAATCCTCGGTGGCGCGGATGCAGGGCCGGTCCATGAACTCGATCGCGACAGGCAGGACCCCGGCGCGGATGATATCCGACACGCAGGCGCCGGCGACCTCGTCCGAGCGGTAGCCGATCAGCACGGGCCGCACGCCTTCGGGTTTGGGCACCAGCCGCAGCACTGCCTCGGTCACGATGCCCAGTTGCCCCTCCGAGCCGCAGATCACCGCCAGCCAGTCATAGCCGCCCGCATCCATGTGCGCGCCGCCGATTTCGATCACCGTGCCGTCCATCAGGACCAGCGTCACGCCCAGCAGGTTGTTCGTCGTCACACCGTACTTCAGGCAGTGCGCCCCGCCCGAATTCATCCCGATGTTGCCCGCGATGGCGCAGGCAAGCTGCGACGATGGGTCGGGAGCATAGAAGAAACCGTCCGCTTCGACCGCGCCTGTGACGCTCAGGTTCGTCCGGCCGGTCTGCACGCGGATGGTTCGGTTCTCGTAGTCCGTCTCGATGACCTCGTTCATGCGCGCCACGCCGATCACGACGCTGTCGGCCGTCGGCAAAGCGCCTCCGGCCAGCGAGGTGCCGGATCCGCGCGGCACGACCGGAACGCCTTCGTCGTGGCAGATGCGCAGGACGGCTGCGACCTCTTCGGTCGATGACGGCAGGACCACGGCCAGCGGCGGGCAGCGATAGGCGGTCAGCCCGTCGCACTCATAGGCGCGGGTCTCGGCCTCGTCGTGGATCACGGCGTCCTTCGACAGCACGGACGACAGGCGCGCGACGATGCGGGCCTTGCGGGACAGGACACCGGCGTCGGGAAGAGGCATCTGCATCGCGTATCCTCCAAATTGGTCAGGAGATATAACCAATCCTGCCCATAGGCAACTCAGGTCAACGGTATCACGAGACCGACGGCAATCAGAAGGATTCCTGCCGTCACGTTCGTCCGCCTCAGAGCACGGGGTGACGTGAGCAGTCGCCGCGCCCTGTCGATGAACACCGACAGGATCAGGTTGCCGACAAGCGGCACGATCATCGACAAGGTGCAGATGACCGCGATGTCGCCCCAGGTCAGCCGCGTCAGGTCGAAGAAGCCCGGCAGGACGCCCATGTAGAACAGGATCGCCTTCGGGTTCCCCAGGATCACGGCCACGCCCGCCATGAACCCTGCCAGGGCGCCCGGCCGCGTCAGGCGGCTGTCCGAGGCGATGGTGCGGTTGCGGTGCCGGATCAGCAGCGCCCCCATGACGAGGAATGTCAGGCAGGCGATCCAGCGCAGGACGGTCATGAAACCTGCGAAGGCCCCCACGATCCACGACACGCCCAGGATCGCCAGAAGCGGCCACAGCACATCGCCCACCACGACGCCCAGGGCCAGCGGCCAGGCCGCGTGAAATCCCCCCGACATGGCGCGCGCGGTCAGCGCGACCCAGACGGGACCCGGCGTCAGGAACAGGATGAAAAGCGCACCGGCATAAAGCGCGGCATCGGTCGGCGTGATGGTCATGCCCCGCTTTCGATCATCCCCGCGATGGCGTCAATCGTCCTCCAGTTCCGGGCCGTCACCGGGACCTTCAGAAGCCGCTCGACACGCGCCACGAAGCGCGACCGCCCGATGCCGTCGGGTGCGTGAAGGTAAAGTGCCCTCTCGGTCAGCCTCACCGACTCCGTCTCGCCCGCAGCGGTGGCAAGATCGGCTTCCGGGGCGGGGGAGGGCTCCGACAGGAAGAAGACGTGCAGGCTCTTGGGATCGTCCGCGGCTTCGGGAAACGGGTTGGCGTCACGGATATAAAGGAACACGTCAGCCGGAATCAGCAGAAGCTCCGGCCTGAATCCCGCCCGCGTCTCGATCTGGTGGAGGATCTCCGTCGCCTCGGCCGTACCGCGGAACACCGCATTGCCGCTCTGGATATAGGTTCGTGGCTCTTCCGCGCCCGCCGCCTCCAGCGCCTCGCGCAGCACGGCCATCGGCAGCCGCCCCGCACCGCCGACGTTGACGGCGCGCAAAAGGGCAACAGTGGTCACGCTTCGTCTGGGATCGTCACCCTGCCGGTGTCCGACACCTCCCAGAACGGGTTGTGCGCCACTTCCCAGACGTGCCCGTCGGGATCGGCGTAATAGCCCGAATACCCACCCCAGAACACCTCTTCCGGCCGCTTCAGCACGGTCGCTCCGGCCGCAATGGCGGCCTCGAACGCGGCGTCCGTGCTCTCGCGATCCGGATAGTTCTGCGCCAGCGTCGCTGCCCCGAACCCAAGCTCCGCGCCCTTCCGCCCCTGATCCTCGGCAAGGTCCGACAGGCCGAAGAGAGCGACAACCAACCCATCCATCCGGTAGAATGCGACCGAGGGCGGCGACTGCACCGGAACCCAACCGAGCGCGGCATAGAACGACTTCGCCTTCTCCAAATCCCGCACCCCTAGGGTGACGAGGCTGACGCGCTGACGGGTCATGGCGACCTCCACATGTTCGGTTTTTGTTCCACCCGACTTTCGCCCGATTCGTCGCTCACGGCAACATGCTGCGCCCGGTCGCCCAGATCCTCGAACAGCTCCGGCCCGGTTCCCGTCAGCCAGGCCTGCGCGCCAAGCGCGCAAATCTCGTCGTAGAGCGCCGCCCGACGCCCCGCGTCCAGATGCGCCGCCACCTCGTCGAGCAGGATCAGCGGCGGCGTTCCCGTGTCCTCGGCCAGCGCACGCGCATTGGCCAGCACCAGCGAGATCAGAAGCGCCTTCTGCTCGCCCGTCGAACACTGTGCGGCCGCGACACCCTTGTCGATATAGACCGCCGCCAGATCGACCCGGTGCGGCCCGATCAGCGTCCGCCCCGCCCGAAGATCCGCCGCCCGGCCCGCCTCCAGCGCCGCAGCCAGCGCCGCCTCATCGAACGGCAACTCGCTCTCGGGATGGACCAGTTCCAGCGCGGCCGCGGGAAACGCCGTCCGCGCGCCGTCCTGGGCCTGCGCCAGCCGCGCCAGCGCCGCGTGACGGTTCAGCGTGATCGCCGCGCCCGCCTCGGCCATCTGCCGCTCCAGCGCCGTGTACCAGTGCGCATCCCGCACCATGTCCTTCAGAAGCCGGTTCCGCTCGCGCATGGCCTTCTCATAGGTCAGGACCGCCTGCGCGTGCGACGGCATGAAGCTCATCGCGATCCGGTCGAGGAATCGCCGCCGCCCGTCCGCACCCTCGATCCAAAGCCGGTCCATGGCGGGGATCAGCCACACGATGCGCGCCACCTCGGCCAGGGCCACCTGCGGCTGCGCCTTCCCGTCGATCCGCACCTGCCGGGTCTGCTCGGGCTGGGCCTCGGTCTCGACCTCGTGGACGATTTTCGGCGCCTGCACCACCGCCGTCACCTTCCAGCCCAAAGCCTCGGGCCGGCGGATCAGCTCGTCCGCCCCGGCGCGACGCAGCCCCCGTCCGGGAGACAGCAGGGACACGCCTTCGAGGATGTTGGTCTTGCCCGCGCCGTTCGGCCCGAACAGCGCCACGGGTCGCGCGTCGGCCTCGATCCGGGTCCGCCGGTGCGACCGGAAATGCGAAAGGATCAGATCGGTGACAGCCGTTGCCGTCACACCCGCATCGGCATGACGACGTAGACCGCCGTCTCGTCGTTGCCTTCACGCATGAGGGTCGGGTCTCCGGCCGAGTTGAACAGGAAAACGGCGTTCTCGCGGTCGACCTGGCTTGCGATCTCCAGAAGGTACTTCGCGTTGAAGCCGATCTCGAGCGGCTCGTCGGCATAGGCCACCGCCAGTTCTTCCTCGGCCGCGCCGCTGTCGGGTGCATTGACCGAAAGGACCAGCCGGTCCTCGTCGAGCGCCAGCTTCACCGCGCGCGACCTTTCCGAGCTCACGGTCGCCACACGGTCGACGGCCTGTGCGAAGTCCGCGGCGTCGACTTCAAGCCGCTTGGTGTTGCCCACCGGGATGACCCGGCTGTAGTCGGGGAAGGTCCCGTCGATGACCTTCGACGTCAGCGTGATGCCGGGCGTCGCGAAGCGCACCTTGGTCTCGCTGACGGACACGGCGATCGTCGCGTCGTCGTCGTCCAGAAGCTTGCGCAACTCGCCCACCGTCTTACGCGGAACGATGACGCCGGGCATGTTGCCCGCATTTTCGGGAAGCTCGGCGTCGATCCGCGCCAGGCGGTGCCCGTCCGTCGCCACGCAGCGCAGCACCTGTCGGCCATCGAAGTCGGCGACATGCATGTAGACGCCGTTCAGGTAGTACCGCGTCTCTTCCGTCGAGATGGCGAACTTCGACTTGTCGAACAGGCGCCGCAGCACCTTCGCCGGCGCCGCGAAATTGGCCTCGTACTCCGAGGACGCCATGACCGGGAAATCCTCACGCGGAAGCGTGGCCAGCGAGAAGTTGGACCGCCCGGCCTCGACCGACAGCCGCGCCGAAGCGGTGTCGCCGATGATGGTGACAAGCGCGCCGTCCGGCAGCTTGCGGACGATCTCGTGGAAGGTGACGGCATTGACCGTGGTCGATCCGGCGCGCACGACCTTCGCAGGGGCCTGGTCGACGACCTCGATGTCCAGATCCGTCGCGCGGAAGCTGACGCTGTCGCCCTCTGCCTCGATCAGGACGTTGGCGAGAATGGGAATGGTGTTCCGACGCTCGACAACCGACTGCGCCTGGGCGACCGCCTTCAGGAGAGCCGCGCGCTCGATCGAGAATTCCATGTCACGCTCCGTCCAAGGATTGGACGGTCAAAGTATCCGTTTCGCAAACGGGTGCAATTGTTTTCCGGGATTTCCACTGGATAGACGATGCCCTGCGCGATCTCGAGGCATTGCACGACGCGCGCCACTCGGCATTACCGGCATCGGGACGGCCGAGGCACGCGGCTGGGCGATCCCCGCCGCGACCGACATTGCCTTCGCGCTCGGCGTCCTCAGCCTGTTCGGCAACAAGGTCCCGCCCCTGCTGAAGACGTTTCTCCTCACGCTCGCGGTCGTGGACGACCTCGCGGCGATCATCATCATCGCGCTCTTCTACACCGCCAGCCTGTCCATCCCGGCTCTGATGACCGCGGCTGGCGGCTTGATCCTTCTCGTCGCGATGAGCCTTCCGGCGTGCGCAACATCGTGGCCTACGTCCTGGTAGGGACGATCCTCTGGCTGGCGGTGCTGAAATCCGGCGTCCATGCCACTCTCGCAGGGGTAGCGGTCGGCTTCGCGAGACCCAAGGGGCGCAGAACCTCGTCCGGATCGGCGTCATCATGGGCTCGATTGCCTCGGGTCTTTTGGGAGCGGCCGTCCTCTCCACCCTCGGCGCCCGGCACCGACGCGATACCGACGTGATACCGAAGGCCCGGCGACCTCTCGGGCGCCGGGTTCTCACGCCTCGAGAGACCGCCGCAAAAGTTCCAGATCATCGGCGATCTGGCTGTCCTTGTGCATCAGGTCTTCTATCCTCCGCACGCCGTGCATGACGGTGGTGTGGTCCCGACCCCCGAACCGCCGCCCGATCTCGGGCAGCGACCTCGTGGTCAGCTGCTTGGCCAGGTACATCGCGATCTGACGCGGCCTCGCGAAGGTCCGCACACGCTTCGGCCCGATCAGGTCGGACAGGCGTATGTTGAAGTGATCGCTCACTTTTCTCTGGATTTCCTCGACCGTGATCTTGCGATCCGACGCGCGGAGCACATCGGCCAGACAGTCCTGCGTCAGCTCCATCGAGACCTCGCGCCCCACCAGCGACGCAAAGGCGAAGAGCCGCATCAGCGCCCCTTCCAGCACCCGGACGTTGGTCGAAATACGATGCGCCAGGAACTCCAGCACCCCGTCCTGGATCTTAAGCCCCGGAAACTGCGTCGAAAGCTGGTCGACCTTCTGCTGAAGGATCCCCAGCCGAAGCTCGTAGTTGGTCGGATGAAGGTCGACGACCAGCCCCGACTGCATCCGGCTGACGATCCGGTCCTCGATCCCGTTGATCTCGGTCGGAGCACGGTCGGACGAGATGATGATCTGCTTGCTCTGGTCGACCAGGGCGTTGAACGTATGGAAGAATTCTTCCTGCGTCGCGTCCTTCCCGGCGATGAACTGGACGTCGTCCACCATCAGCACATCGACCGACCGGAAGAGTTGTTTGAACGCGATCATGTCCTTGTCGCGCAGCGCCTGCACGAAGCGGTACATGAACTGCTCTGCCGACAGATAGACCACCCGAAGGTCGGGAGAGCGCTTGCGAAGCTCCCATGCAATCGCATGCATCAGGTGCGTCTTGCCGAGGCCGACGCCACCGTAAAGAAACAAGGGGTTGAAGGTCACCGTCCCGCCTTCCGCCACCCGTCGGGCTGCCGCGTGGGCAAGCTCGTTCGGCTTGCCGACGACGAAGGTGTCGAAGGTGAAACGGCTGTCCAGCGGAGCGCCTGGAAGGTCGCTGTCCACGGCAGCGTCCGAGGCGACGCTGCGGCTTTTCCGGACCTCTGTCCTGGGCCGGTCGCGCTCGGACGTCCGAGCGACCAAAGGCACCATGAACTCCACCCGCGACACCGGAACCCCGGCCTTCGTGATTTCGTGCACGATCTGGTCGCCGAAGTTCCGCGAGACCCAGTTGCCCATGAAGGTCGTCGGCACCATGAAGGTCGCGACACCGCCTTCGAGGGCAGCGAATTCAAGCGGCTCAATCCAGTTGGCGTAGTTATTCTTCCCTACCGTCGCCCTAAGCTTTTCGCGAATCTGTCCCCAAAGATCTTTTGTCATTCTTAGCCCGCTGCTTTCTCATTATCACGACTGGCGCCATGCCAGTCCCCGGGCCTTCCATCCGTTGTGGCTGCCCCGGTGTCCCGACGCGTCCACATCCCCCTCGAAACCTTCGGCAACGTTCAGACAGGTCACCGCCATGCCCGTTCGGGCGTAATGGGCGGAAACCGCTTCGGCAGCCTTCAGCGAACGCGCGCCCGAGCGGCAGAGGAACAGAAGGGTCGACGGCTTCTCGCCGTTCAGTGCCTTCTCTACCTCTTCCGCGAAACGCACGTTGACGGACATGTCAGGATAGGATGCCCACTCGATGAAGAGAGGCCCCTGTCCCGTTTCCCTCAGGTCTGGCACGCCGACAAAACCCCACTCGGCGCGAGTCCTGACGTCGATCAGACGGGCAGCGTCGTCATCGCAAAGAACACGCCATGCCTCGCCGGGGGATACCTCCCCGACCGCACTACCCAGTCCCATCAACCATGTCCCCCCAAGGACGAAGTGAATCGCAACGACGAACCTAGACGTCGCCCCCCGACTCCCGCAACCGACCTTTGAGCTTGACTCATTGTCCGCCTGAAACGAATCCGGACCGGTTGCGAAATTGCCGAAGCACTTCAACAGGGTCACCTTCACACAAAAAAAATCGCACCCCTAGGGGTGCGACTGCGGTCATCCAGACAAGGTCGCCAGCGACGTCAGACGATCGCCTTCACGCGCGAGGCCAGGCGCGACACTTTCCGCGACGCGGTGTTCTTGTGGTAGACGCCCTTGGTGACGCCTCGCATCAGCTCGGGCTGGGCGGCTTTGAGTGCCGTGGCAGCGGCTTCCTTGTCGCCCGAGGCGATGGCTTCCTCGACCTTGCGAAGGAAGGTGCGGATGCGCGAGCGGCGCGCCTTGTTGACGGCGAGACGACGCTCGTTCTGGCGGGCGCGTTTCTTGGATTGAGGCGAATTGGCCATGTGTGTGGTCCGTATCCCGGGTCTGTTGCAACTGATCGCGCAAAGAATCCGCTTCCGGTTCAGACCGGAGGATACATAGCCAAAGCGGGCTCCACGCGCATGTAGGCGCCGCACTTACAGCAACTGCGGCCCGAGGAAAAGCCCTTTCGGTCACTTGTCCCGAAACTGGGGCTCCCTCTTCTCGAGAAAGGCCGCCATGCCCTCTTTCTGGTCCTCCGTCGCGAAGAGCGAAAAGAAGAGCCTGCGCTCGAAGAGAAGGCCCTCGCGCAGCGTCGTCTCGTAGCTGCGGTTGACCGCTTCCTTGACGACCATCGCAGTGAGGATCGACTTCTCGGCGATCTTCTGGGCCGCGCCCTGGGCTTCTTCCATGAGCCGCTTGGCGGGCACCACGCGGCTGACGAGGCCCGAGCGTTCGGCTTCGTCCGCATCCATGAAACGGCCTGTCAGGTGCATGTCCATCGACTTCGACTTGCCGACAAAGCGTGTCAGCCGCTGCGATCCGCCGAGGCCCGCCACGACGCCCAGGTTGATTTCTGGCTGGCCGAACTTGGCGGTCTCGGCGGCGATGATGAAGTCGCACATCATCGCCAGCTCGCACCCGCCCCCAAGCGCATAGCCAGCCACTGCCGCGATGATAGGCTTCCGGCAGCGCAGGATTGCCTCGGTCTCGGGTCCGAAGTAATCGGACGTCATCATGTCGACGTAGGATTTTTCGGCCATTTCGCGGATATCGGCTCCGGCGGCGAAGACCTTTTCGGACCCGGTCAGGATCACGCAGCGCACGTTGTCGTTGGTGGATGCCTCCTCGACGGCCTGCGCGAGCTCCTTCAAGAGGGTCTGGTTCAGAGCGTTCAGCGCGTCCGGCCTGTTGAGCCGGATGGTGGTGACGTGTTCCTCGGTGTCGACGACGATCGTCTCGAAGGCCATGTTGTCCCCAGGCTCCCTGTTCTTCGAGGCGAAGGCTTACCAGCCGAAAAGGCGGAAGGAAATCATCTCTGGCATTTCGGGCAGTAGAAGCTCGAGCGGCCCGACTGCACGATCCGTGCGATTCGACCGTCGCAACCGTCCGTCCGGCAGGCTTCGCCCTCGCGATCGTAGACGCGGAAGGTATGCTGGAAATAGCCGAGTTCGCCGTCGGCTTGTCGATAGTCGCGCAACGAGGATCCTCCCGCGTCGATGGCGTCGGCAAGAACTTCCCGGACGAGGGGGACAAGGCTGGCGACCCGGGTGGCGGAGATCCTTCCGGCATGGCGTGCGGGCGAAATGCCGGCGCGGTGGAGAACCTCGCAGACGTAGATGTTGCCCAGACCCGCGACGATACGCTGGTCGAGGAGTGCAGATTTGACGGGAGCCCGTTTTCCCTTCAGGGCGTTCACGAGATAGTTCTCGTTGAAGGCGTTTCCGAACGGCTCGGGCCCGAGACCCCGCAAGAGGACGTGATCCTCGACCGACTCGGTGCCCGCAAGGTCCATCGCGCCGAAGCGCCGGGCGTCGTTGAAGGTGATGCGCGCACCGTTCGCCATGTGAAAGACGACATGATCGTGCTTCTCCGGCGCTGGATGGTGGTGGTGAAACTGCCCAAGTGGGTCGCCCGAGACCAGGATTCGCCCGGACATGCCCAGATGCAGGATCAGCGTCTCGCCGGACGAGAGGTCGGCCAGGATGTACTTCGAACGGCGCCGCAAACGATCGACGGTGGTTCCTGTCAGACGCTCCGCGAGGTTCGCCGGCAGGGGCCATCTCAGGTCAGGCCGGTTCACATCCGCGCCGACGATGCGGACCCCCTCCATTGCGGGAAGGAGGCCACGACGAACCGTCTCGACTTCGGGAAGTTCCGGCATTGTGATCCAACTTCGGGGCGCGGCCGTCACGATGACTACGGCGAGCTCAAGCCCAACGCCATGTCCCTGCGACTTTAGCGCCGGACAGGGTGGCGGCAAGGCTCGACGAGACTAGGACCAAGTCTGCGCCGGCCTCTGCATTTGCCCGTGACCGGCGACGGGTATATGAGACGCCGGGACCAGGGGTTCAAAGCGATGAACGACGCCGACGACAAGACGACGCATTTCGGCGCACGCGAGGTGCGCGAGGACGAGAAGGCCGGGCTGGTTCACGGCGTCTTCACCAATGTCGCGTCGAAGTACGACCTGATGAACGACGTGATGTCGGGGGGCGTCCACCGGCTGTGGAAGGATGCCATGATGGATTGGCTGGCGCCTCGAGCCGGCCAGCGTCTTCTCGATGTGGCAGGTGGTACGGGGGACATTGCCTTCCGCTTCCTTCGCCGCGCGCCAGGTGCTTCGGCGGTGGTTTGCGACATGACCGAGGGAATGCTGATCGAGGGCCGCAAGCGGGCCGAGGCCACCGCGATGGCCGACCGCCTGGAGTGGGTGACGGGCGACGCGATGAAGCTGCCTTTCGACGACTCCAGCTTCGACATCTACACCATCTCGTTCGGCATCCGGAACGTGACGCGCATTCCGGACGCACTGTCGGAAGCCTTCCGTGTGCTGCGACCGGGCGGGCGACTTATGGTGCTCGAGTTCTCGCAATTGCCGAACGCCGGACTTCAGAGGCTCTACGACCTTTATTCGTTCAACGTCATCCCGCGTCTGGGCCAGGCGATCGCGGGTGACCGCGACAGCTACCAGTACCTCGTGGAATCGATCCGACGTTTCCCGGATCAGGACACCTTCGCCGACATGATCCGGGACGCGGGCTTCGGACAGGTGAAGTTCCGCAACCTCTCCATGGGCATCGCCGCACTCCATTCGGGATGGAAGCTTTAAGTGAGGGGCCCACACAATGTTCTTCGGCTGATCCGGACCGGCGCCACGTTCGAGCGCTCCGGCGCCATGCGCGAGGCGCTGGAGGTGATGGACGCGCCCCCTGCCCTGAGGGTCGCCGCGCGGGTTCTCGGCTGGCCGTTCAAGTGGCTCGGGTATCGCGGCGACATGGCGCTTCCGCCGATCACGCGGGCGCTGACGGCGCTTGGGCCTGCCTACATCAAGTTCGGACAGATTCTCTCGACCCGGCCCGACGTCGTCGGGACCGAAATGGCGGAGCAGCTTCGGGTCCTTCAGGACAATTTGCCCCCCTTCCCGACGGCAATCGCCAAGGCGACTGTCGAATCCGAGCTTGGCGCGCCGGTCGAAGTTCTGTTCTCGGACTTCTCGGAGCCCGTGGCCGCGGCCTCCATCGCGCAGGTGCACAAGGCGCACCTGGCGGAAACCGGTGAGGCGGTCGCCGTGAAGGTTCTGCGCCCCAGGATCGAACAGGCCTTTCGGCGCGACATAGATGCATTCTACTTCGCGGCGAGGATGATCGAGCTTCTCTCGCCGAACTCCCGACGCCTTCGACCCATGGACGTGATCGCGCATTTCGAAGGCGTTGTGCTGGGCGAACTCGATCTTCGTCTCGAGACGTCCGCCGCCTCGGAATTCGAGGCCAACACGGCAAGCGACGAAGGCTTTCGCGTACCCCATTCGAAATGGTCACTGTCATCGCGCCGCGTGATGACGCTCGGTTGGGTCGAAGGCATTCCCTTGGGCGACATCGCTGCCATCGACGCGGCGGGTCACGACCGCACGAAGCTGGCCGAGAAAGTCCTGGTCACTTTCCTCAGCCATGCCCTGCGAGACGGATTCTTCCACGCGGATATGCACCAGGGCAACCTGAAGGTCGCCGCCGACGGGGCGCTTGTGGCCCTGGACTTTGGCATCATGGGACGGATCGACGAGTACACCCGCCGGGTCTACGCCGAGATCCTCATCGGCTTCATCCGGCGCGACTATCGCCGCGTAGCGGAGGTTCATTTCGAGGCCGGTTACGTGCCTGCGGACCGGGACGTGGACGACTTCGCGCGGGCCCTCCGTGCGGTCGGCGAGCCCATATTCGGCATGGACGCGAGCCGTATCTCGATGGGTCGGCTGCTGAGCTATCTTTTCGAGGTGACCAACCGTTTCGGGATGGAAACGCGAACCGAGCTGATCCTGCTGCAGCGGACGATGGTGGTGGTCGAAGGCGTCGCCCGATCGCTCGACCCGCATATCAACATCTGGCACGTCGCCCGACCGACGGTGGAATCCTACATCGCCGAAAGCATCGGGCCCCGCGCCATGGCGCGCGACCTCTACCGCACGGTCCGGGTCCTGGGTCGCTTCGGGCCACGACTGCCGCAGATCGTCGAGGCGTCGCTGATCCGGCAAACGCAGCGGGCCGAAGAGCCGCGCCAATCGCGGCGTCAGGTAATATACCTTCTTTGCGTCGTCGGCGCGGTGGCCTTCGCCCTGGGCACCCTCACCGGGCTCTAACTCTGCGGCGCCCGTAGCGCGGTGACGTCGCTTGAAGGCACGACGACGCCTCCGTCGAGCACCAGTTCGATCCCGTCGAAACCCATTCGCGCCTCTGATATACGCGCGTAGTGCGGGACGGGCCTCACACTCGTCAGTTCGCCTTGGCTGTAACTGGCGATCTGAAAGGTATATCGCCCCGGCTCGATGGGGCTTCCGGTGTCGGTCGTACCCGCCCATTCGACGCCTGTTGCCGAGGGAGAAATTGCCTCTCGCGTGACTTCGCGTCCCAAAGCGTCCAGGACGACCAGTTCGGCCGCGTCCGCGCCGGGATCGGCATCCGGCGCCAGCTCGATAGGCGAGCCCGAGAACTGGGCCGGACCCGTTGCGCGCGCGTCCATCCCCACCCACCCGGCCAGTTGGGACAAGCCGCTGGCGCCCATTCCGCCGATCATGTTTTCTAGCAGCTGATTTGTCCGCACCTGTTGCTCGACACCAGAGAAGGTGGCGAGCTGCACGGCAAAATCGGTGAAAGGCGCGTTGCGGAGCCCGTCGCCCGTGCCGTTCAGCCCGACCACAAGCCCGTAGCCGACCAGATCGTTTCCGCGCACACCGTCGAACTCCACCAGGTCCTTGATCCGCACCTCGGCCGCCGACGCGGACATGCCGACAAGAAGACAGATCATCGTGAAGAAGAGCCGCATCAAAGGTAGTCCGTCAGCGAGAGGCGCGAGAGACGCGCCGTTATGGTGTAAAGTGTCTGAAGCTGCGATTCCGCCATCTGAAGATCCACGGCGGTCTCATAAGGGTCGGCGCCGATCAGTTCGGTGCGCGCAATGCGAAGATCCTCGGATTCTGCCATCACCTCGGCCTTGGCCCGGGCGATCTGGCCTTCCGCCGTTCCGATGCGGGCCTGCAGATCGACAAGCCCGCTCGTCGCGCGATGAAGATGTTCACCCGAGAGCCGTGCCAGGCGACCTTGCTCCCCGGTGTCGCCGGACAGGACGTCTCGCCCAAGAAGCCCGGCCATGGCGAACCCCGCGAGATAGTCGCGGACGCCTTGGTCCTGCGCGGTGGCCAGTGCGCCCGCAACCTCGCCATCCGAGAGTTGCGGACCCGACGCGGCGACGGCTCCGCCGAGATAGCCAACGGTGTCGTATCCGCCGCCCACGGCGAAGAAATCCGCCACGACCTGTGCGACGGCGCTCGCTGTGACGGCCCCCTGCGTCGCGATTTCCGTCTCGATCGCTGAAAGGATCGCATCCGCATCGGCCACGACCGGACCATCCAGGGCGACGCCCGAGAAGAGCGTTCTGCCGCCCGACTGCACGTTCAAATTGCTGAGAGCCGAGGACAGGCGGGACAGCGCATCGTGCCCGGCATTGCGCAGGAGTACGGCGTCGCCCGTGTCTTGCACCGACATGAGCGGGCCGGCGATGTCGCCCAAGGCAGCAAGGTTCGCCAGCGCCGTCTGCTGCCCCGTGACCGACAGTTGATGCTCGGCAATCGCCACGAGATAGCTCTCGGCGCGCGCGATCCCGCGTTCGACACCGTTCAGCGGAGAAAAGTTGCCCCTGAACCGCCCGACGAGGTTGTCTGCGACGCCGCTCGAAAGCTCGCGCGTCAGCCGCTGAAGATCGCCTTTGATGCGCGTTGTGTCGCGGCGAAGCTGAAGGTTGCTGGAAAGGTCGCCGAGAGAGGTCACGGTCATGGTCAAAGTCCCATCAGGATCTGGATGAGGTCATCGGCGGTCTTCATCACCCGCGCGTTCGCGGCGTAGGCCTGCTCGATCAGGAGCAGTTTCTGAAGTTCCCGGTCGGTGTCGACGCCTTGGGCCAGGAACGCCTCTTCGATGCTTTCGGCGCGGGCGGTTTCGAACGACAGGCGGTTGCGGCTGTCCTGAAGCGATTGACCGGCAATGGACGTCAGCGCAGCGGCGAATCCAGACACCGACTTGCTGCCGCCCGAGAAGGTCCCTCCGGCAGGGGCGCGCAGATCCTCGGCCCGGCTCCGCAAGGCGGAGAGAAGAGTGGCGTCGCCTGCCGGCCCCGGGGTGGTGGCCCCCAACCCGTCGCGGAGGCGCCAGACCTCGCCTCCCGCTCGGGGGTCGACTGCGGCGTTCACGGAAATGCGCTGCGCCAGTCCCGATGTGTCGAGTGGATCGAGACCCCCGCCTCCATCCGTGAAGATCCCCGGATCGCCGATGGCAAGGGTCGGATCGAGCGTCGGATCCTCGAAGCGAGAGACCAGGTCGCGGGCAAGTTCGTCAAGGTTCGATTGCAGCTCGACGGAATGGAAGTCCCGGACGGCGAAGAATTCCGACAGGACCCCGCCTGAAATCGCCGCGTTCTGGCCTGACGTGGTGACAGGCTGACCGTTGATCGAGAGCCCCGACAAGGCACCCGAGGCAAGGGTCATGTCGGGCGTGATAGGTTCGGTGTGGGTAAAGGCAAACCGTGCCGGCTTGATGTCGAGGAGGAGGGCGCCGCCGAGAGTGTAGAGCGCCACCGTGTCGTTCTCGCGCTGAAGCTTCCGCAGCGGGACGAGCTCGCTGATCTGGTCGATCAGCTTCTGTTGCTGATCCAGCAAGGCCGGATAGTCGTGGTCTGCGCTTTTCGCGCGCACGATCTGCTCGTTCAGCGACGCGATGCGGGACAGGGCGTCGTTCAGCCGTCCGACCTCGACCGAGATTCGTTCGTCCGCGTCGACGCGCATCTGCTGAAAGGCATCCGAGATGTCGTTCAGCTTGCCCGCAAGAGACTGCGCGGAGGTCAGGACGTTCGTTAGGCGGGCCTCGGAGTCGGGTCGCGACTCGGCCTCGATCAACGCGGTTTCGAAGCCGGTCACGCGCGCGCCGAGGCTCGAGATATCCTCCGGCGTGCCTATGATGGCGAGCGCGTCGGAAAAGAACCCGGCCGCTACGTCGGCCGACCCTGCCGCCGCCGTAGCCAGTCGCATTTCCCGCAATAGCGTTTCGTCGACCATCCGGATGACGCCGTCGACCTGGACGCCCGCGCCCGAGCCGCCGACCTGGCGCGCGCTGAGAGAGAGTTCGCGTCGGGCGTAGCCTTCGGTCATCGAGTTCGCGACGTTGTTGCTGACGACCTGCGCGGCACGCGAGGCCGCGGTCAGGCCTGTCAGGGCGTTCGCGAGGGTTGCCGAGATGCTCATGCGCTACCTACCGTTTGATGTTCGTGGTTTCCTGGAGCATCTCGTCGACCGTCTGGATGACCTTCGCGTTCGACGAATAGGCCCGTTGGGTCTGGATAAGCTGCGTGAGTTCGCCGGCGACGTCGGTGGCACTTTCCTCAAGCGCGTAACTCACGATGTCGCCGGTCGGTCCGTCGGCCGCATCCCAGAGGAACAGGGTCCCGCTTTTGTTCGACGTGGCGTAGATCTGGTTGTCGAGCGCGATCAGCCCATTCGGATTCGGCAGGTCGATCAACGGTATCTGATAGATCGTCCGCGTTATTCCGATGTCGAAGTTTGCCCGGACGAAGCCGTTCGCATCGATCTCGACCGAGATCAGGTTGCCGACCGGAGAACCGTCCTTCGAGATCGAGGTCGGAGCGAAGCTGTCCGACAACTGCGACAGGCCGATGCCCGTTCCCGCCGCGCCGATGTTGATGTCGATCGGCCCGCCCGCGACGTTGATCTGGAAATCGCCCGTGACAGGATCGTAGGCCCCGCCCGTAACAGGGGTGACGGTGGCGATCGTGCCGCCCGATCCCCGCGTGTTGTCGAAGACGATGGTGTACTCGCCCACGACCGCGTTGTTCGAGGCCGAGTCGGTCAGCGTCATGGTCCAGGTATTCGACGATCCGGGCGCCGCGGGTACGGTCGGCGTGAAGTTGATGGTGATCGACTGGGAGGTACCCAGGTTGTCGAAGTACTCGACCGACAGCGGCAATGGGTCGCCTGACTGGCCGAACTCCGTTTCCGTCGCAGGCAGGTTGACGCCAAGCGCGATGCGCGTCGTCGGCTCGGACGTGAACTGGTTCACGTTGATCTGCACGGGTTCCAGCCCGGACCCCGTATCGCGGGCGAAGGTGGGGATGGTTCCGTCCGGATCCGCGGGCCAGCCCATGAGGGTGACGCCCGCCGGTGTCCGGAGATAGCCTTCTTCGTCTGTGCGGAATGACCCCGTGGTGGCAAGGAACAGGGGATAGTCCCCGATCGAGTTCAGGACCGAGCTTTCCGTCGTGACCGGCAGGAACCCACGCCCGCGGACAGCAAGATCGGTCGGGTTGTCGGTCGAGGCCAGCGCGCCCGGCTGGTCGATGAGGCGCTGCGTCGTGACACGGACGCCGCCCGCCGAGTACGTCCCCCTGCCGCCTTCGATCACCAGCGAGGAAAAGTCGGCTTCGGCCCGCTTGTAGCCATAGGTGGCCGAGTTCGCGATGTTGTCGGCAATGGTTGCCAGACGGCTGGCGTTGGCCGCCAGTCCCGCGACACCCGCGTTCAGCGAGGAGGAGATCGTCATGTTTCAGCCTTTCTGCTGCTAGCCCTCCTTCGTCCTAAGGCCCCGCGCTTAGCGGCGGGCTAATGGATAAAGTCCGAAGCGTATTCCGCTGTCAGAGCTTCCGTCGCAGCAGGATGATCTCGATCCGGTTGTTGCGGATCGACAGGAGGTCGGCGCTGACGGGCTTGCGGTCGGCGAACCCCGTGACGCGCTGCATCCTTCCCGGCGGCAGGCCGTCCGCCACCAGAAGCTCGCGCACGGCGTCCGCGCGCGACGACGAGAGCTCCCACACCGGGTTTTCGCGCGCGGCCATCGGAACCGCAGCGGTGTGGCCCTGGACGGCGATGTCGTTCGAGGCGAGGCGGAACACTTCGGTCACGACGGCGGCGACGGCCTCCATCTCGTCCGTGGGCTCGGCGTCGCCCTCGAACAGCGGGGCGCCGGGGATGTCGAAGACTTCGACGATGAGGCCTTCGTCGGTCAGGCGCGCGATGACGTGGCGCTGCAGCAGGTCGCTGACCATGCTTTCGCCCGCGCGACCGGACAGCTTGTCCGCAATGTCCTGAAGGTCGTCGGTCTCTTGCGACGAGGCCGCGCCCTTCTGATCGTCCGACGGTTCGATTCCGTTGTCGCCCTTGGCCGCGTTGGACGCCGACTGGACGGTCACCCCCGCGCCTGTTCCGCTTCGCGCCAGAGTGTCTTGGGAGAAAATACTGTCCCCGCCGAAGGCGCCGTCGCCGCCACCCGACACCCTGTTGATCGGGATCGTCGGATTGAAATAATCCGCGATGCCTTTCCGCTGCTTTTCGTTCGTGGCGCCGAGGAGCCACATCAACAGGAAGAAAGCCATCATGGCGGTGACGAAGTCCGCGTAGGCGACCTTCCATGCTCCGCCGTGATGACCGCCGGCGATCACCTTCTTGCGTTTGATGATAATTGGTGCCGGAGACCCCGACATCACCCACACTCCTCACGTTCACCCACGGATGAGGCTAGGACGCGAGCGTGAAGAAAGCCTTTAGGCCTGCGACCCGCGGATGAGGTCGGCAGCCTTCTCGGCCATCATGATGGCGGGTGCGCTGGTGCTCCCGCTGGGATGCGGACCCGGTGATAGGCGTTGGACCCTCCGGCTTCCGGCAGATGCAGCTTCGTAAGACCCTCGCTCAGGCTGTTCGCCAGCACGCAGCCGGCGCTTCCCACGCCGACGATGATGTAGTCCGCTCCTCCATGGTCCGACAAAAGCGCGACTGCGGGCGTGACACCAGCACCGCTCATTTCACTGGAAAACGGCCCAGCGTTCATCTAGCCAAGGCGCAAAGGGAGAACATCGATGACTGACCGCAAGCTTCGTAGCCGGGCGTGGTTCAACAATCCGGACAACCAGGAAATGACGGCGCTCTATCTCGAGCGCTACCTGAACTACGGCCTGACACGCGAGGAACTGCAATCCGGCAAGCCGATCATCGGCATCGCTCAGACCGGCAGCGACCTGTCGCCCTGCAACCGCCATCACATCGAACTCGCCAAGCGCGTGCGTGACGGCGTCGTGTCCTCCGGCGGAACGGTGATGGAAATTCCGGTCCATCCGATCCAGGAAACCGGCAAGCGCCCCACGGCCTCACTGGACCGCAACCTCGCCTATCTGTCGCTTGTCGAGTCGCTCTACGGTTATCCGATCGACGCCGTCGTGCTGATGATCGGCTGCGACAAGACCACGCCTGCCCTTCTGATGGCTGCCTCCACGGTCAACATCCCCGCCATCGCGCTGTCGGTCGGCCCGATGCTGAACGGCTGGTTCCGGGGAGAGCGCACCGGCTCGGGCACCATCGTGTGGAAGGCGCGCGAACTGCTTGCCGCCGGCGAGATCGACGACGACGGTTTCATGGAGCTTGTCGCCTCTTCCGCCCCCTCCACCGGCTTCTGCAACACCATGGGCACAGCGACGACGATGAACTCGCTTGCCGAGGCGCTGGGCATGCAACTTCCCGGCTCCGCCGCGATCCCGGCGCCGTATCGCGAGCGCGGGCAGATGGCCTACGAGACCGGAAAGCGCATCGTCCAGATGGTTGACGAGGACCTGCGCCCCACCGACATCATGACGCGCGAAGCCTTCGAGAACGCCATCGTCGTCAACTCGGCCATCGGCGGCTCTACCAATGCACCCATCCACCTCAAGGCCATCGCGAGCCACCTGGGCGTGCCCTTGTCGAACGACGACTGGCAGACCCACGGACACAAGGTCCCGCTGATCGTCAATCTCCAGCCCGCGGGCGAATACCTGGGCGAGGACTACCACCGCGCGGGCGGCCTACCCGCGGTCGTGGGCGAGTTGATGGCTGCGAACATGCTGCCGCATCCGGGTGCGAAGACGGTCAACGGTCGCAGCATCGGCGAAAACTGCGGCGAACGCCGCAGCGAGAACCCGGACGTGATCCGAACGGTCGCCGAGCCGCTGAAACGCGACGCGGGCTTCATCAACCTCAAGGGCAATCTCTTCGACAGCGCGATCATGAAGACCAGCGTGATCTCGAAGGAATTCCAGGACCGCTACCTGTCGAACCCGGACGACCCGAACGCCTTCGAGGGACGCGCCGTCGTCTTCGACTCGATCGAGGACTACCACAAGCGCATCGACGACGAGAGCCTCGCCATCGACGAGTACTGCGTCCTCATCATGCGCGGCGCTGGTCCCATCGGATATCCGGGCGGCGCCGAGGTCGTGAACATGCGGCCTCCGGCCTACCTCTTGAGAAAGGGCATCCATTCATTGCCCTGCGTCGGAGACGGTCGCCAATCCGGCACCTCCGGCTCTCCGTCGATCCTCAATGCCTCGCCCGAAGCGGCGGCGGGCGGCGGCCTGGGACTGGTGCAGACCGGCGACCGTGTCCGGATCGACCTGACGAAATGCACGGCCGACATGCTGGTCGACGCGGCCGAGTTGGACAAGCGGCGGGCGGCCCTGCCCGAGCGGCCGTACTCGCCCGAAAGCCAGTCGCCCTGGCAGGAGATCTTCCGCGAGAAGACCGAGCAATTCGCCGAAGGCATGGTCCTGAGGGGCGCGACGGAGTACCGCGACATCGCCCGCAAGATGGGCGTGCCGCGCGACAACCACTGAGCGCGCACGGGGGCCTCGCCTCCGCTGCACGTCTTCGGAGGTGTTGGGAACAGTGAGTATCACCGCGACTGGCGGTGGTACTCCCGGTTCGGCATCATGTCGACGGCGATGGCAAAGCGGTTCGACATGTTGAAAAAGGCGGCGACGTCGGCGAGGTCGAAGATCTCGCCATCCGTCAGGCCGACATCGCGCAGGATCTGGCGGTCGGCCTCCATCACCTCCCAGGGCTCCGTCGTCAGCTTCCAGGCGAAGTCCAGCATCGCGCGCTGTCGCGGCTCCAGAGGTGCCACCCGGTAGTTCATCACCAGCATCTCGCCCAGTTCAGGGTCGCCCGACAGGTCGCGAACCGCCTGGCCGTGGGCAACAAGGCAATAGAAGCAGCGATTGGCCGAAGACACCACGACCGCAACCATCTCCCGCTCGAGCTTCGAGAGACCCGAGGGCGCCAGCATCAGCGTGTTGTAATAGGCTGCGAAGGCGCGCAGCTTCTCCTGATTGCGGGAGAAGGTCTTCAGGACGTTCGGCACCATCCCGAGCTTCTCCTCGCAGACGCGAAAGTACTTCTGCATGTCCTCGTCGAGCGCATCCATAGCGGGAAGATCGAAGATCGACACATGATCGGGCTGGGGCATGGCGGGTCCTTTCAGGCTCTGCGTCGGGCTGAAAGGCAATGTCGCACGGTTCGCCCGATGCGAAAAGGGACGCAGGCGCCCTCTGCCCCCTGGCCGCAAAGGAGCCTGGATGGCGGAGGTGAATCATGACCAGCCCGCGGCCTAGGCCAAAGGTGCGTCCTCCGTCGTCAGTCTGAAGACCAGATAGAGGGCGCAAACCTTCAAGACGCACGGAAGCACCGCATAGGCGAACGTCAGGGCGTAAACGGCCCGGAGCGAATTCTCGCTGCCCGGTTCGTAGCCGGCCCATGCGAGCAGCGGCAGGACCACCGCCGCGGCCAGCGCCAGTCCCAGTTTTCCGGCGAAGGACCAGATCCCGAACGCCGTCGATGCGTTCAGCCCCGCGCGGGTCAAGGCTACCGAGAACATGGCCGGCAGCACGACCATGTCCGCCCCGAGCGCCGCACCTGAGGCGACGCAGATCAGTGCGAAGGTCATGGCGGCACCCGGACCGACGAAGGCCGCCCCGACGAACCCGAGAATGGCCAGCGGCATGGCGATCAAAAGGACGCCTCTCGGGCCGATCCGGTTGCTCAACGACGCCCAGACCGGAACGCTCAGTCCGGCGCTGACGAAGAAGAGTATCAGGAACAGCCCCGCCCATTCGCCAAGCTCCAGGCGCGCGTCCACGAAGAACAGAAACAGGGTCGACGTCACCGCGACCGGCAAGCTGTTGACCAGAGCGATGGCGAGAAGCCGCAGCGCCCCCGCACTGGCCAACCCGCTGACCGATAGCGCCGTGCCGGTGATCGCGGGCCGACGCCACATCGGGAAACTTGCCGCCGCTACGACCACGGCTGTCGCCCCGAGAAGCCAGCCATATCGCCGATAGGACTCGGCCTCGGAACCCGGCAAAAGCGTCGGCATGATTGCAGCCAGGACGACACCGGCCAACATGCCCGCCTCGCGCCAGGCCGCAAGTCGCATCAACTCTCGCGGATCCGACCTTGCGGCCAGGGTCGCGCTGCGCCCGTACAGCAGGATCATGCCCACGCTGTAGGCCGAGAAAAGCAGGATCAGGCTGGCCAGAAGGTGCCAGACCGCCCAAGGTCCCGGCTCGAGCGAGAAGAGGATCGGAAAGCCGACCGCCAATCCACCGGCGGCCAGGAGGGCGAAGACCAGTTGCGCGCCTGGCCAGCGGTCAATGGACCAGCCGATCAAAGGGTCCTGGACCAGATCGACTATTCGGATCGCAAGCAGAAGCGAGCCGATCGTCCCGAGGCCGATACCAAGTTCAGTCGACGCGAAAAGCGGCAGGTGGATGTATAGGGGTAACCCGGACGCCGCCAGCATCAGCGCGTAAAGACTGACGCGCGGATAGATCGTGCGGCGCGAAGCTGCGCTCATTCTCCCCGGAGGACCCTCGTGAAGGCGCGCGATCGCGTGTTGTCCCCGAGAAAGATCGACATGAACCGATACGTGATCTGCGGATAAGACAACGTGCAGGTCTGTTCTCCGTTTCGCCAGAAGCGGATGCTGCTGGGCCCGTCGGTTACGGCAACATAGGTGTCTCCCTGCGAGACACCGAGAAAGCAGTCTTCGATCCTCTCACGGACAGGCAAGGCGCCTCCCAGCCGCTCCATCTCCTGCATGGTGGCATCGACAAGATTGTCCTGCGACAGGTTGCGCAGATAGCGCAGCCTCAGCCCGAAATCCTCGTTCCAATCGAAGGGGCCGCCCCCCATGGTATAAAGTTGCGCCTCGTAAATCGGCAGTCCCCAGTAACGGAACACCGCCTCGCTCCGAAGCTCGGCGCCGGGCAGCGCGGCCTCGAGAGCCCACAGCCTGCCGGGAAGGACGATGGTAAGCAGCAAGCAGGAAATCCGCCATCTTTGCATGTTGCCCTCCTACGGCCCGAACCACGTCGCCCCACGGACGCGGTCGCCAAGTTGCGTCCGGCGACGCCGCCCGGCCTTTCCTTTAGCAAAAAGATCAAGCGACGACCGACGTCAGCTAGCTCTACGCACCGGGTCGCAGTCTGGATTGAACTTTCCACGGGTTGGCATCTTGGCTGGAGTGCCGCGGTCGGTCGGAGCGATGGCCGTCGGCTCACCTCGGCTTGGCAATGCAACACCGGGGCATTGAAAGATCAGCGCCGCCCCGGTGATATGACGCAGGATGACACGCCCAATCCTCGACAATCAGCGCGCTCGACGCCTCTTCCTCGACCGGCACCTGCTGCTGCGCCCTGGATCGGGCGCCGGTCAGGGCGCTGACCTTGAAGATGTGTTGCATGACCTGGGCTTTGTGCAGGTCGACAGCGTCAATACCCTCGCGCGCGCCCACGACCTGATCCTGTGGTCGCGGCGCGGCAGGTATCGACCGAAGTCGCTCGAACACCTCGTGTCGCGCCGACGTACCGCATTCGAACACTGGACGCACGACGCCGCCGTGATCCCCATGCAGTTCTATCCGATGTGGCGTTTGAAATTCGCCCGCGACGAAGCCCGGGTGCGCGCGCGCTGGCCGGAATGGCGTCGGGATGGCTGGGAAGGAGAGCTCGAGGCGGTATACCGCCACATCGCAGACCACGGCCCGGCCTGCTCGCTCGACGTCGGCGGTGATGAGAAAAGGTCGTCGTCCGGATGGTGGGACTGGCATCCGTCAAAGACCGCCCTCGAGTTTCTGTGGAGGTCCGGTCAACTGGCGATTTGCCGTCGTCAGGGGTTTCGCAAGTTCTATGATCTGACCGAGCGCGTGATCCCTCCAGAGCATCTGGTCACCCGCAAGGATGCCTCCGAGGTCATCGATTGGGCCATGACGGCGGCGCTCGAACGGCTCGGGTTCGGCACCAGCGGAGAGCTGGCCGCCTTCTTCGACATTGTCACGCGCGACGAAGCGAAGGTCTGGTGTGCCGAAGCGCTTGCTGCGGGCCGAATTCTCGAGGCGGACATCGAGATGGCAGATGGGTCCCGACGCCGCAGCTTCACGACCGAAGCCATCCTCGACCATGCCTCGACGCTGCCCGAACCATCATCGCGCGTGCGTCTTCTCTCACCCTTCGATCCATTGCTTCGGGATCGGGCTCGCGCAGAGCGCCTGTTCGGCTTTTACTACCGGATCGAGATCTTCATCCCCGAAGCCAAGCGGCGATACGGATATTACGTATTTCCCGTCTTGCAGGGCGACCGGATCATCGGACGGCTTGACGCCAAGCGCCTCGACGGCACGCTTGGCGTCCGCGCCTTCTGGCCAGAACCCGGCGTTCGCACGGGCAAGGATCGGGGCGTTGGCCTCGAGACCGAACTCAACCGGCTCAAGGCGCTGGCGGGGGTGGAGACGGTCGAACTCTCAAGCGGATGGCTGCGCGTCTGAAGGGTCGCGCAGGCCATCCCTCTTGCTGGGGCCAGGTGCGGTGCTTCCGGCAGAACCGGCTCATCGCCCCCGACATCCCATAGATCGGTCAGAGAGAGTCCGCAGTGCGCTCCATCCACTCCCGATGACGGCGCTCATCTGCAAGAGCCCGTTCGAAGAAGGCCCGCGACTTCTCGATTGCATCCTGGTGACTGGCTGCCCGTTCATAGGCGGCCACGGTATCGTCCTCGTTCGTCTTCATCGCCTTGAGGACCGCCGCATCGCCCATGAGGCCGGCCATCGCCACCTTCCCTGTCGTCAGCATCTGCTTCATGTCGCCTTCCGCCGGTGCTTCCGCGCCGGTTTCGGCAGCTATTTCCTGCAGCACGGACAGGTGCTGAAGGTGGTCCTCGCGGAACGCCTCGACCTGAGTGCTCAGCGCCTCGTGCGACAACCTTTCGATCGTGCTTTCATAGGCAGCGATTGCGTCGCGCTCCAGATAGATGAGGTTCGTGACGAGGTCCTGGATCGTGCTTTCAGTTCCTACGGTGGTTGCCATGTCGAGGGTCCTTTCGTTTCCAGTTCCGCTGTTGAAGTGCCGTGCGGCTGCGGCCGTTGTCAGACCCTAGAACAACCCCGCATCTCTCATGTTCCCCAGACGCGGGCTCTTTGCGCGGGCCAAGGACATAGAGCCGCCCTACGCCGAGATGCGTTTTCAGCGCACCTCACGCCGAGACATCGGACCAATTGTAACGGGAGTTCGCCGCTGCGAACGGTCAGGTGGAGTGAAGCCCAAAAGCGTCCAGGCCTATGGTCTCAAACCCACCTCTGAAATGAAGTGGTGCCGCTGAAGGGCAATGAAGCTATGCCCCATCTTGTGCAGGACTGTTCAACCTGATGGCCGCAATCCCTTCTTTCCAATGCTTTAGCCGTACATTTCTGTTCCATTCTGTTCAGTGATACCCTATATCTATGGGTGGATAGGCAGGGGGATGAGATGCGAGCCCTTCACAAGCTCAGCGCGGTCAAGGCCAGAACGGCTCCGCCAGGGAAGTACTCTGACGGCGGCGGGCTGTGGCTTCACAAGCGAAGCGACGGCGGCGCACAGTGGGTGCTGCGGGTCACCGTTCACGGCAACCGGCGCGAGATGGGCCTTGGACGGGCGAAGCTCGATGACAGCCGAAGCTCGGATGGTCTCACTCTCAAGGAAGCTCGCGAGGCAGCCGACAAGTGGCGTTCAGTCGCGCGGTCGGACAAGGACCCCATCAAAGAGCGGGAGCGGGAGCGCAGAGAGGCAGCGCGCGAGCGTCACACGCTGAACGTGGTCGCTGACGAAGCCTTCGAGGCGCGGAAGGCAGAACTCAAAGGAGACGGCAAGGCGGGCCGGTGGTTCACGCCGCTGGAGCTTCACGTCCTTCCCCGTCTCGGCAAGACGCCCATCGAAGACATCGACCAGAACGATATCAAGCTCACTCTCGCCCCCATCTGGCATGAAAAGGCCGATACAGCCCGAAAGGCCATGAACCGGCTGGGCATCGTCATGCGTCACGCTGCGGCAATGGGGCTTGATGTGGACCTGCAGGCGACTGAGAAGGCCAAGGCGCTGTTAGGCAAGTCGCGACATGTTGCGAAAAACGTGCCTGCCCTTCCTTGGCAAGAGGTGCCCAACTTCTACAAGAGCTTGTCTGAAGCCACCCTCACGCAGTTGGCCTTGAAGCTTCTGATCCTCACCGGCCTGCGCTCAATGCCGATCCGGCACGCGCGCCTCGATCAGATTGACGGCGAAGTGTGGACGGTCCCCGCCGAGTACATGAAGGGGCTGAAGGGGAAGGCGCAGGACTTTCGTGTACCGCTGTCCAAGGAGGCTTTGGCGGTCATGGAGCAGGCCAGGCCTTTCGCGCGGGATGGCTGGCTGTTCCCCAACGTCCGCAAAGGTGTCCTGTCTGACGCCACGATGAGCCGATACATGGAGCGGCTGGAGATGGACGCCCGGCCTCACGGCTTCCGGTCGAGTTTCCGAACGTGGTGTGCTGAGGCGACCGACGTTCCAAGAGAAGTTGCAGAGGCCGCCTTGGCCCACGCGACAGGATCAGCGGTTGAGCGCGCCTATCGTCGGACAGACTTCCTGGAACAGCGGCGCGCGCTAATGGAGCGCTGGGCCGATCACGTCACAGGCGGGTCGGGCAAGGTCGTGAGGATGGTCGGATGAGGCCTAGATTTCCAACCTGCCAAGAGGTGGAAGCGTTCTTGGTGAGTGAGTTCAAGGACCATCCCGCCGAGGACGTCTTGAACGCCTTTTCGTGGGCGTTCTTCGATGGGAACTACGAGCCAACTGACTCCAAAAAGGTCTGGGCGCGAAAACTCATGGCTGATCAGAAGGACAGTGGAGAGAGCGAAGATATCCTCTTGGCGCGGGTTTGGCATACTTGCTTCCCAAAAACCGGCGGCCGCGATCCCGCCGACTATTTCTTGGCCGATTGGGTCAGAATGGGCTTTGAGGAATTGAGTGTCCCAGTCACCTACGCCCTGTCGGGTCTTGAGCCAGGTCAGCCTTCAACGAAATTCGGAAAGGTGGTTCAGGCTGCATTTGCCTATCGCCGCGTCGCGGCCGACTGGAGAAGACCCACCGAACGCGCGGCGAAACCCGGTGAAATCGAACTCTGACCGAGTTGGCATTTAGACCCGAGATTTTCCCGGGCGTACATTCGAACCCATCGGGACATCTGATGCCGCTCCCGTCCCGACAGCGGCGACGATAGGTTCGAAATGAAGTATCTCAGCTTTCCTGAACTGCGTGCCAAACTCGGCGGGCGTGGTCGCACGACCGTATATTTGGACGTCGCGGCTGGACGACTCCCTGCACCCATCAAGCTCGGCGGACGCCTCTACTGGATTGAAAGCGAAGTCGATGACGCGCTTTCGCTTCACCGTGAAGCGGCCTGAAAAAAACAACCCCCACCAATCCAAAAGACCGGCAGGGGCGTTGTTCTTTTCTCAGCAAGACAAGAATACCGCACCACAGCCGGTCCCGCAACAAGGACCGACAATGAACGAGCAGAAATCATCCCCCGCGAACGCCCAGCGCATCTGGCGTGTGGCTGACCTTCCCAAGGAGCGTTCGCCCGCGACCTATGTTGTTTGCAACGAAGGCCAGGAGCCCTCGCGCGTGACGTTACAGAAGCGCCTGAGGCAGGTTCTCGACCTTCTCCGGGCGGGACCAGTCTACTGCGCCTCTCCTGTCCGACTTTCAGACATCGTTCACATCCTGAAGCGCGACCAAGCCATCAAGGTCGAGACCACGATGTACCCCGGCGACCCTGACACGGGCGCAAGCAGCTATGGCGTCTACTCGCTTCTCAGCACGGTCGATCCCGAGCCGCTGGAGGTCGCAGCATGAATATGCACGTGAGCCCTCCCACGCGTCAGGCTTTCAGCAGGCACATCAAGCCTACTCACATGCGGACCGCTCGCATGGTCGGCTACAGCCTCACCACGCTGGACGAGCAAGCCATGTGGGAACTGGCCGCAGTCCTGCGTGTCAGGCTTGCTGATGCCGAGCGTCGCTTCCTGGCGGCAAGCACCTTCCTTGCTCTCGACAGGGAGGGTCAGGACGCCGTGCTGGACTTCGCGGAAGGCAGGTGTCCATGACCGAAGCTCTCTCTTCAGAGGCCTTTCGCCAGGTGGCCGAAGAGTATCGGCAGAGCCGTGACCGCGACTTCATCCGCTCAATCCCAATTCTTCAGGGGCGGGCCGCTTCTCTCCACGCGGCCATCAAGTCGGCACATCTGATCCAGCCTCACATCGACAGCCGGTATCTCGTGAAGGGCTGGCTCGACAGGGGCAGTTGCTCAGTGGTCTATGGCGAAAGCAACGTGGGCAAGACGTTCTTCGCCCTCGACCTCGCCTTGCACATCGCAGCCGGTGAAGACTGGCACGGGCACAGGGTCTCGCAGGCTGCTGTCCTCTACATCGCTGCAGAAGGCGGGCGAGGCCTTTCCAATCGTATCGAGGCCCTGCGCATCGACCGTGACGACCTTTTGGAACGGGCGGACCTGAGCATCCTGTCCATGACCATCGACATGTTCGGAAACGGGGACGGGAAGGCGCTTACCGACGCTGCTGATGCCCTTCCTGCTGTTCCCGGCCTGGTCATCGTCGACACGCTCTCGAGGGTCATGGGGAGCGGCGACGAGAACGTTGCCAGGGACATGGGCCAGGTCATCCGCAATATCGACTTCATGCGCTCTCGTCTCGGGTGTCACGTCATGCTGATCCACCACAGCGGCAAGGACAGCAGCAAGGGCGCCAGGGGTAGCAGTTCGCTTCGAGCGGCGGTGGACACCGAGATTGAACTGACCCGCACGGAAGGCGTGGTCGTGGCTGAAACACGGAAGCAGCGGGACATGCAGAGCGGTCGGACATTCGCCTACACCCTGACCGACGTGGCCATAGGAACCGACAGCGACGGGGAAGAGGTCACATCAGCGGTTGTCACCCCGTCCTCCATGCCTCAGGCCACGAAGCCCATGTCGCAGAACGAGCGCATCTTGTGGGAGGCCCTGCAGGAGTTCGTGGCGGATCACGGTCGTCCGAATCCCGCGGGAACCGGATGGCCCGAGCCCGGACGTTTCCGGGTTGTTGAAGCCGAGGCTTTCCGAGCGTTTGCAACGGGACGGTACGCAGACAGCAACCCGAGACAGAGCTTCAGACGGGCACTCAACTCGCTTCAGAAGGGCAACCGAATTGGGGTGAACGACGCTCATATCTGGCCAATTGGAGAGGTGGAACATGCGTAACATCGGCGGAACATTCTCCATGTTCCATTCCCGGTGCACGCCGGGTGGTGAGGGTGGAACAAACGGAACACACCCCTATAGGGGTGTTCCGGTGTTCCGCCCCCTCCTGAAGCACTCCCTCACGACTCCTGCGAACCCTGCGGCGCGCTCTTGGCAGACTGACGGCTGTCTAGTCTCCTATCTTCACGAGGCAGGGCAATGACCCGTAAGAACGGACAATCTACGGGACGAAACCCGGACGGGACGTTCTCGCGCGGCAACTCGGGACGCCCAAAGGGATCGAGGCACAAGACGACGCTCGCAGTGGAAGCTCTTCTGGATGGTCAGGCCGAAGCGTTGACACAAAAGGCGGTCGACCTAGCACTGGAAGGCGACGCCACCGCGTTGCGACTCTGCCTCGAACGAATTACGCCTCCCCGGCGTCATGCACTCGTAGCTTTCGCCCTTCCAGCGATGACCACGGCACAGGACGCGGCCAAGGCGGCTGCGGCGGTGCTGGCATCGGTGGCTGATGGCGACCTCACCCCGGCAGAGGGCGCGCATGTCATGGCACTGGTCGAGACCTACCGTCGCACCTTGGAAACCACGGAACTGGAAGCGCGGATGAGCGCACTAGAAGGAAGCATGATGAAATGACTATCAAGACCCGCCTCAACGCGATGGAGCGGGCCTCAGGAGGCACCGAACCGTTGATCGTGTTCTTTACCACCATCTACGAGAATGAGGACGGAAGCGACGGGCCCACCTCCACACGTGCAACCATCGTGACCGGACCCGCCAGGGGTGTTTTCATGGGGCGAGCCGACGATGAGAGCGAAGACCAGTTCAGAATTCGCGTCAGTGCTGTCGCCGACGGCACTATACCCCGCCCTTCCAGCATTATTGCCTAGATGCTGTCGAATTGCAGGCTCGCCCAGCCATTGGTTGACAGATTCGGCACATTCGAAGACTGTGGAGTCATTCTGAATACATAGGGAAAAAACGGAGGACTTATGAGGAATTATTTATTGCTGGTGTGCTGTGGTTTGCTTACAGCAGCTTGCGGAGGAGGCTCGGGCGTGGGCAGCCCGGGCGGAACTATACCCTTCACGTCTTGGGATAACGTGCCCGAGAACGGTACCGTCCGCCTTCAGGGTGCTGCTAAATCAGCAGCTTACTCCTACGACTTGATTACGGACAATGTGGATGTTGGCCCCATTGTTTCGGATGACAATGCGTACTTGGATATTACCTTCAAGAATGGAGAAGCAACGCGGGTTGTAATCGGTAATACCGGCGCGCCTATTGACGTTAATGAAGCGGACGGAGCCGTATACCAAGACTTTGGAATAGTAATTGCTGGACAGACTGCTGACGGGGAGGACACCCTTGTCGCAGCCGATGAACTGGACCTAGGCTACCAATATCAAAACTTTGGGGTTTGGGTGATTGGCTACAATACTGGCGCCGGCACAGTTGGCACCGGGTCGTTTGGTCTTTCAACTGCCGCAGCCGACCTTCCTACGAGTAGCATTCCCGCTACCTACATCGGCTATTCAGCAGGTTTGGTAACTGACGGCACAGGTTATTTTGGGACTACTGCAGATGCCCAGATTGTCGCGGACTTCGCAGCTTCTGGAGTCACAGTTAGCACATCGAATACCCGGCTTGTCGATATTGATACACTACTCGATGCCGGTCCTGCCGGCGAATTGGACTACAGCGGAACTGGAACCATCTCTGAAAGCACCTTTGATGCGAGCATGATCAGCGCTCTCACAACTGGAACCGCAGAGGGGCAATTCTACGGACCGAACGCAGAGGAGGTCGGGGGCACGTTCACCTCAAGCGGAAACGGAATTATTCACGTCGGATCGTTCGGCGCGAACTAGTATGTTTTCTCAGGCGGCCGTCATCTAGGCGGCCGCTTTTTCGTGTGCGTCGAATCTCTTGCCATTCGCGCTATGGGTGGCCTGCCCCTTGAAAAGTGGTCCTGCCTGATATGGGCTTTCGAGCCGGACAGGACGAAGGAATGTTCCCTGACAGTCGCGCGGCTCTCTAAAGAGCCTTGGCGCTTAATCCTCGCTTTCACTCCTTCGGCGCCCTTCGGTCGGCACTGTAAGCCTCCACACCGCAGCTCTTGCAACGCTAACGCGAAAAGCCTGACCAAGGTCTGGAACGGTCCAGCTTCCATCGGCTCGGCGCTCGGGCATTTCTTCTCTTGCGTCGAAGGAGTGGCCAGACCATCAAGAACAGAAGAAGAACAAGCACCGTTGCCTGCAGCCAGGTCGTATCTCCGGCGAGGCTGGGTGCCTGTTCGAACTTCATGCACCAACTCATGCCGAGCGCAGTGCTTGGCTGTCAAACCGAGAAAGCAGGCTCATGCCCGACCGCAGAGGACGCAAAGGCTCTATTAGAGACCACATCCCCGCAGAGGGTCGCCGTGAGTGGGCGCTGGGCATCTGGCGTGACCGCGAAGAGCTCGGGTCGACGTTCGAAGGGATGGGCTTGTTGAGAGAGGCGGGGAGGATACTCGAACTGCCAGAAGAGACTGTGGACGGGGCAATCAATCCTCCGAGAAAGTGAACGCAGAGCACCGAACCGAAGCCGAGGGTTTTTCGTGGAGGGGGTGCCGGATGACATTCACGACGGAGCTAACGCGCGCGGTGCCGTCCGGCGATGAGGGGGGTCAAGGCCCTCACAGCGCACTTAGTGCCGTCTACGAAACTGTCCCCCAGGTAGGCGGGAAGCCACTCAATCGCTTCTTAAATCCATCATGGAGGGAGGTTCGTCCGGGCGACTCGAAAACCATACCGGTTGTACCGTGAAACTCGAGCCGCCCGGCCAGACAGGGATGTCTTGACTTTCGAATTAGACTGCTCGGTCAGGGATACAAATTGGCGGGCGGAAACGAGCCGAAAAACGTTCTGGTAAGAAGCAAGAATCCGCGCTCGTGGTTCAGAGGTCACCCACGATGTAGGCAACGGCAAAGCCGATGGTGATGACCACCAGGACAGCGGAGAAGCGATTTGTACCCGGCTCCCGAAATGGCGGGTCGTCCGCTTCTGCCTTGTTCTCTTGCCTGGGCGCTTCCGGGTAGTCGAGGGGCGAGTGAAATGGGTCCTTCAAGGTCTCGTTCCTTCTGCCTTGCTGAAGCCTGAATACCCCGGGAGGCGGCGGGGCACCACCTTTCACAGGATCGTTCTACAGCGCAAATGGCCAAAGACTGGACCAATACACTGCAGCGCCTATCCTAAGAGGCATGGTCTCTGCCGAGGGAGCAAACCATGCCGAGAACCCGACTGTTAAAGGGTATCAACGTCGTGTCGATATCGGTGCCTGATCTTGACGCGGCCAGGGAGTTCTATTCCGAGGTCCTTGGACTAGGCGAGCCGCTGTACGACCTACCGGACGCAGGCTGGATTGAGTTCGGCCTCGCGAGCGGGCAGGGCAACATATCGGTCACGGCGGCTGAGCCTGGGTGGCGGCCCATAACAGGCGTTACAGTGGTTTTCGACGTCGAAGATTGCCACGATGCCGTTCAGGCACTGCGCAGCCGAAATGTCGAGTGCGACGACCCTAAAGTGTTTCCCGGATATGTGACCTTCGCCAACTTCTATGACCCTTTCGGAAACCGCCTGCAGATGTGCAGCCCAGCGCCTGATTAGTGGCTTGCACTCGATTGGGCATTCGCGAGTCTAGTTGCACCAGAACTCCCGTCCGTCCGGCCAGCGCCTCGCCAGACCTTCAGCCATGAGAATGGCACCTACATCCCGGCCATCGACGTGAACGATAGCCAGGGTGCGCCCATAGCGGTCTTTGCCCGTTCTGCGCATCGAGACGTTGCCCTGATTAAGCAATTGCATGAGCCGATCCGCCGCCGTTCGGCCGAGCTCGACCTCCCGCTGTCCTCCGCAAATGTTGGTCGTGGTCTCGGGGGTGTCGTAGCCCTGAACGCGTATTTTCTCGCCATTGAGCCAGAAGGTATCTCCATCCACCACGCAGGTTACGCTCGGACCTGAGCCACACAGGCCGATTGCGTGGGCCGAATTGGCCAGAAGGAAGAGAGTAGCTGCCAGCAAGAAGGATTTCATTCCTCAGCACCTTTCAGCGCAACGCCGGGGCCTACAGCAACTTGGCCGCCTTCAAGAAACTGGACGCCCTTCGCTTCGAGGTAGAGGCGGACATGTTGGGCTGTCGATGCTTTGCTTAGTCCCTGATCGATTTTATTCAGCGTGTTGCGGTGCAGGCCCGTGCCCTCGGCCACATCCGGATTGCTAAGACCCAACGCCGCCTTGGCCATCTTGAACTGCTCAGGTGTCATGCTTCGCCTTTTGTGCTATCAGCATTTTTATAGGGTTGACAGCATATGCTGTTGGACCCATATTGATGCTAACAGCACAGGGGAGCCAATGCAATGACCATCACCACCCAAGACCGCAGCGACTTAATGCAACTGGCTTGGAAGATTGTGCGGGGCAGCACCTACCAGGTTCGTTGGGAAGGTCTCCGGTCAGTTCTGGCCGATGCTCTCCGTCGCGCTTGGTCCACCATCAAAGCCAGGGTTGCCTACCGTGCCCGCATCATGGCCGAGGCGCATCGCCCGTCCGAGGAAATCCGGTCCGAGCTTCGCAACTTCGAGAACTGCGACCGCCTGACTGCCGCCGACCATCAGCGCATGGATGCCCTCAGGGAGGCACTGCACTCCGCTCAGGAGCGCGAGGCCGTCGAGGCTATGGAAGCCAAGCGCGACCTCATCACGGCCGCCGCTGGCCGCTTCTGCAACGTCACCTTCACCAAGAAGGACGGCACCGAGCGCTCCATGCTCGTACAGCCCGCCTCGCTGCCCCTTCACGTCAAGGGAGAGGAGGCCACGGAAACCGGTCGCAGGGCCGCTCAGACGCGCAAGGAGCGTCATCCCCACCTGTTCCCGGTCTGGGATGCCGAGAAGCGCGCCATCCGCTCTGTGAACCTCGCCACGGTCACGCGCATCGCGACCGGCGGGACCGTCCACACCTACGCCTGACCCAAAACCGAGCGCTGCTCTTGCAGCCTCATTCTGAGAGGAGAGACAAGATGAACACCCCCAGCCCCGTCACCGATTGGGAGAACCGCAGCGTCAAGGGAGACGCCTTGGCAGCCCCTGCCGTCTTCGCGGGTCACGCTGAGAAGGTGAAGGAACTGAGAGCCAGAAACGAGGCATGGTGGGCGAGCCTGCCCACTGAACCCACGGACGCCCTGAAAGCCATCAAGGACACGCTGCACCCCGACTACGACGAGTATCCTGCAGGCTTCGAGACCCTGCTTCATCTCTCGGAACTGATGACCCTCGCCACGGCAGCCTACGATGCCGACAAGGGCAGCCGCACTCATGACGCGCTGCGGTGGGCTTCCGAGCACCTGGCGTCCTCCGCGCGGCAGACCGCCGCCGAACTCCGAAAGATGTCGGACGTGGCGTCCAAGTCTCTTGGGCAGGTCTAACGCACTCAACAAGCATGGAGTACCCAGAATGACCAACTTGAGTGACCGCACCTTCCGCAACCCTTCCTTCATCCCTCTCGGCAGCAAAGATGCCGGTAGCGTCAGGGACCATCTCTATGAGGTGGAGGCCCTGCTGCGCACCGCCCTCTGCGCGTTCCAGAACGACACCACCGGCGCTCCGATGTCCGCCCGGGGCATCGACAGCACCCTGGAAGTCGCCCTGCACCTTCTCGGCGACCTCGGGCCCGAAATCGAGGATCTGCAACTCAAGGCAAGCGCGACCGAAGCCCACTGACCCATCGGGAAGAAATTGACCCTGCTCGACGCACGAGACTACTATGCGAAACGGTCTGGTCGGACTGCTCTAGGGGAGCGTCCGGCCACTTCCTTTCGACCGGACCTCTGTTGCAAAGTTGCTTCTTCAGGGCGGCTCGGAGTTGCTATTGACCCTGCAGAGGTTGCCCCACCGCAGAGACGGGGGCCATCAAGTGGAGGAAGTGAGGCTGCGAAGCCGAGGGCACTTTCGAAAGGGCGTCCCCTGTCCATGGCTCTTCGTGTTCCCCAATTGAGGCGCGGACTAAGTCCGCAGCAGAAAGCCATTCTTGAGGTTCTGTCAGGGTATCCACGGCAACCTGAAGTGGACGAAGAAGGCTGCGCCTTTTACGGACATCTGGCGCGAACCGGGGACATTCTCGACGCGTTCTGCGATGAGCGGACGCCATCTCGATACGCCAGTATCTCGCGAGCCTTGGCCCGTTTGGCTGATCGGACTTATGTCACCGTGTACCGAAGCGCAGGCGGCAACACGAGAAGCGGGTTTCGCTACGCCTTGCGTGAGGTGAGTAGCGGTGGAGCGTCTCCAGATGAACTGGGGAGGATCAAATACAAACGTTCCGTCTCGGCGGTGCTTCAGGACGCGCGGGAGACAGCGAGTGTCGAGATGCGTTGCCGTCACCATCTTCAAAGGCACGGCGTGCGCTTGAGACATCGTAACGGGGTATGGCACGCGGTATGTCCAATCGAGAAGAAACCCGTGTATCAGACGCGCGACCTGGAGATTTTGTACGCGTGGGCCCTCGTTTGTTATTCCTGATCGGGGCGATGACAGGCGGCGGGAACAGGCTCAACGGCGACGGCACCGGCTTCAAGGGGTTCGATATCAGGAGCTTTCCGGGCGAACCGAAACTTGTCGTGGCGCGAGGATGATGAGGGCTCACAGCGGAGGCACCTGAGGGCAACCCGCTGGCTTAATGGGTGATACGTCATCCAACGCCACGTGAATTTTAACGCCATCAGGTCAAAAAGTTGTGGAATTGCCCGGAATCGCGTTGTGCCCCATCTTGGCTTTGTCGGACCGAGTTCGATTGTGTGTGTGTGCGTTAACGAGTGAAACTGGCGGGGCCAGGGGAGCGTCACCCCTGGCCCGCACAGCTTCTTAGAACAGTTGGTTGAGTATGTTCCCTGGATACTTTCGTTCGGCTGCTGCGTGGCGGCTGGCTCAGTTCGGTGATGCGGCGACCTCCGCCACTCTCACTTCCGCTGTGGGAAAACTGTCTGCCGCTTCTCTCGCCATCCTGGAAGAGGAACTGGAGTTCTTCACCGAAACCGGTTTCGTAGGGCCTCAGATTTCAGAGTTGCTAGCCACTTCCATGCGGCGCTCCGGCATCCCTATGGCAGCCGCGGCATAGGCGCCACTACTGCTCAGGCAAGTGGGAACCGGGCGCCGACCGCAATGCCGACGCCTCGGTCCATTCTTACTGCTCTGCTATGAACACCGAGTTGACTTCGAAAGTGCCCAGCCCAGCAACAGTCGCGTCGGTTATGCCGAAACCGGCCAAAGCCTGAGCACCAGTGCCAAGGAAACCTCCGGCAACTATGCCGTCGTACATCACCGGGATACCGTCTTCAGTGAGAGTGCCCGAAACATCTGCGATAAACTCACTCCCCGAGATGATGCCATTGGTTATCGCTAAGGAACCCGAAATCGGGTAGCTGTTGCCGGGAACCCGGAAATTGTTCGTGACGCCGCCCATACTGCTTGTCGAGAAATTGGCCGTGACTTCGACGTTGGAAAGGCTGTCGGGGTCAGCGACGATATCCTCGGGGTTCGTGTAGAAAGAGCTATGGGCAGCGATCCCTCGGTAGTTGGCTGTCCCACTCGCAGGCATCGTTTCGGTGAGGCTTGTCTCCCAATACTCAGCGATGAGACCATTGCCTCGTGAGGCAAGCTGATCAAAGGTTTCCGCTCCGCCTCCACCACTTCCGCCGCCGCATGCGGCAAGTGAAATGACGAGACCTATTGCGCCAAAATTTCTCAGTTTCACGTGATTCTCCAAATGAGTAGTGGGAGCAGCCTACATCACGACTGCACTTTAAGAAGGCGGCGATTGTCCTAATACTCGGGATTTATCCGCACAGACCGGTCCGACTTCCGCGTTATTCACACCAGAACTTCCGACCGTCCGGCACCCTGCGTGCCAGACCTGCCGCGACCATGATTTCTCCGACGTCCCTGCCGCTGATGTAAAGCTTTGCAAGGGTTCTCCCTTCCTCGTCCTCACCAACCCTGTGCATGAAGAGCCCTCCGCTGTTCAGTATTCTCAGCAATCGGTTGGCAGCCTTCTTCCCGAGCGCTGCTTCTTTGTTACCGCCACAGAGGTCACCTTCGAGTCGGGGAACGTCGTAGCCCTGGAACCGGAAAAGCTCACCCTGGAGCCAGACGGTGGCTCCGTCGACGACGCAGGTCACATTTCGACGCGGTTCGCAGTGCTCGATTGCAGATGCAGGCGAAGCGGACAGCGCAGCCGCGAACGCGAGAAGAGAAGCCTTCGGTAGCATGACCATGACACCTCAGAGGCTGAGATGATGTCGTCCTCACGAAGGAGATAGGTTCGCTTTTGGTTTCGTCGACTATTCCGCCTGGAAGTCAGGCCCACGCGCTTTCTCGACGGTCCTGGCCTTGTTGAGTCTTATCACGAAGCGAGCCCCACCCTCGGAGACGTTCTCCAGGGCAACCTCGCCCCCGGCATTGCGCGCCATACCAGCCACTTGTGCCAACCCCAAACCTGTACCTTGCGGCTTGTCCGTAATGAAAGGCTGGAAAAGAGTTCGCTGCAGCTTTGCCGAGACGCCAGGGCCGTTGTCGGACACGACAATCTCGGCACGGTCACCGACCGACGAAACTTCTATGGAAATTCGCCCTTGTCCTTCCAATGCTTCCCGGGCGTTAACCACAAGGTTGAGAAGTGCAAGCTCAAGCTGATCTCTGTTGGCGACCACGGCCAGGTGGCTTTCCATCTCACCAATCGACAGGGCGACGCCGTCACCAGCAGCCTGCTCGAGAAGGTACCGAAGACCGTCCAGCATCTCGCTGACATCGACCGATTCAAGTTCGGTGTCCTTTCCGTGAGACAGGCTCAGAAGCTGGTTGGCAAGGCGCGTTGCCTTCGACACCGATTCCTCGATCAGCGCGACATACGACTTGATTTCGTCGTTCCTCGTCTTGCGCTTGATAAGGTTCAGGCCCGACTGAAGCGAAGAAATCACGTTGCGGAAGTCGTGGACGAGGGTCGCTGTAAATTGCGCGACCGCCTCTGAACGCTGGAGGTTCAGAAGATGCTCTTCGTTCTTCCGCCTTCGGACAACTTCGCGTGCCGCCAATACGAACAGCCCAAGACCTGCCAGGATTGCAGCCAACAGGCCAAAGGTGATGACCGCAGCGGCCCTCTGCAAAGGACGGTCCAGCAGCGCACTGCTGATCGCGATGTGGCTGGACCATCCGGCAAGCTCCGACGTCGCGTAGGCGGTGTAGTTTGTTAGCCCCTCGTAGGTGGTCCCCGCATAGATACCGCGGCCACCCTTTGCGACCGCATCAAGCACGTAGGATGTTCCGGGCGTTCCGACTCGGTTCGAGTAGTCGATGGAGCGAGCGATGAACTCACCCTCCCGGTCCACGATTGCTGCTACCGCTCCTTGCGGTACCCACTTCATGAGCATTTCTTGATAGACCAGCGGAGAGATGAAGACAGTGAGCAGGTGCTGGCCGTCGCCGGGCACTTCCGATGTGACGGTGACGCAAGGGCAATGGTGACCCTCACGTTCAATGCCCCCATACGCCCAGCCCTCGTCGCCTACCTCGATAGTCCAGGACTCCTGCGGGGAATACTCGATGGTGTCAGTCGTCGCGAAGTAAAGGCTCATTCCCGTGGAGCGCTCCGTCAGAAGAAGCGCCTGCCAACCCGGAACCAGTTCTACCGCTTCTCGCGCACGACGGGCGCCAGATGCGAGGTCAGCGCTCCTAAACGTTTGTGATTGAACGAGGAGCCGCAGCGCGGCCAAGTCACTAGCGGCCCGTGCATCGGACAAAAGCACGAGTGTGTCGGCCGCCCGTACAGCGCGCTGGCGTGCGTCGCCAGCCTGATCATTCATCTGGGAATAGAGCAGCATGAAAACGACGGCAAGTGCGGGGAGCAGAAGACCAACCCCCAGCAGCAAATAGACCGAAAAGGCGCCGTCCAGTCTCCCACGTCTGAGCTTCGCCACGCAGTTCGCCTCGCCGTTAAAGTCTGGTCCGGAGGGTCCGCTGTATGAACTAGAAGGCTCCGCGAGACAGTTGACAAATCGACGCGCCGGTCAACAAGCAACCGTGTAATCCGCATTGGCGGTTGAACGATACTTTTGAAGTAGCTCCCAGCGTCCTTGGCTAGCGACGCAAAACCTCCCAAGGTTTCTTCCGGCAGACCCGCCCTATCGCGGCAGCCCCCGCTCGCTGCCCGGTCATTCATGATCATCTGAGGGGAGATGTGGCCAGTTCGCGGACCGTTAGAGTGGACAGGTAGGTGGATACAAAAGATAGGAAAACGCCTATCCCATTGTTTTCACTCATACTTCTGTGGTGTATTGGTGCCGCTGAAGGGACTCGAACCCCCGACCCCATCATTACGAATGACGTGCTCTACCAGCTGAGCTACAGCGGCGTTCCGGCGGGCCTGATAGCAGGGTTTCCCGCGGGCGGGTAGACCTATTTTGCGTCTTTTACGCGCTCGTCTCCATCGTCGACCGCGACGTAATCGGCTGGCGGCGCATCGGCGTTGACGGCAGACGGCGCGGGCTTCGTCACTACGTCTTCCACCTCCGTCTCATCCGTGTCGACGTCGTGGGCGTGTGTTTCCGCTACCTCGAGAAAGCTCTCCTTTGCCGGCGGCGAGATCTGTCCCACGATCAGCGGCAGCATCTCCGCCCCCGCGGGAAGCTGGACCGAGGTGTCGTCCGGACGGCGCCACGACAGCGTGTCAAATCCGCCGCAGCTATCGCAGACCGGCGCCCAGGACGCATGCGACTTGTGGCAGTTGTCGCAAACCCATTGCGGGCCGCGCGGAGCGGTCAGCGCCCGTGCGAGCCAGCCCTTCACCAGCGCGTCATCCGCGCCCGAGCCGCGCTCGATGGCGGCCATGATCGCCAACGTGCGCGACGTGGGATCGGTCTCGGCCAGATCGCCCAAGGCCGCGCGGGCGCCGGGGAAGTCCTCTGCCGCGAGGCACAGCTCAGCCTTCAGCATCCGCGTCTCGGGATGATCGGGTTCGATGGTCGTCAGAACGGTGAAACGCTGGACGCGCTGCTGAGGCGTTTCGCCCGGTTCGATCCGCGCAAAGGCGGCGGCCAGGTCGGGGTGCGGATGCACCGACCACGCCTTCTTCAGCACGCGGACGGCGTTCTTGGGTCTACCCTGCGCCACATAGCCGTCCGAGGCCATGACGGCCGCCGGAATCAGGTCGGGCGACAGCCGGTTCGCCTCGATGGCGGCCTCGCGCGCTTCGATTGGGCTGTCATGGTCGAGGATCTCTCTCGCCTCGCCAAGCGCCAGTACCGCGTCGCGCCGCTTGTGGACGTCGCGCGGGAGGTTGCCGTGCTTCAGCTTCGCGCCCAGCGTCCGGCGCGCGCCGGTCCAGTCGTGCGCCCCGGCCTGAAGCCTCAGCAGGACGTCCTGCGTCTCCTCATGCCGCGGCTTCAGCGCGAAGGCCTTCTCGGCCAGCTTCATCGCGGTCGCCGTGTCGCCGTCGGCCAGCTTCTGCTTCATCAGGCCGCGCACACCCACGAAGCGGGTGCGGTCCTCGGACAGAAGCTGCTTGTACGCCGCCTCGGCCCGGGCGCGGTCGCCCGCCTGCTCGGCCGCCTGCGCCGTCAGGAGCGTGGTCAGATCGGGTCGGCCCAGAAGACGCTCGGCCTTCTGCGCCTTGGTCAGGGCCAGGCGCGACTCGCCGGAAGCCAGCGCCATCATGCCGTCGGCCAGCGCGTCGAAGCCCTTGCGCTCGCGCCGCCGGTCGAAGTAGCGGTCGATCGCGGTCTTGTCGCCGCTCGCGAAGCGGATGAAGGCGACGAGGAGACCGACCACCTTCATCACGATCCAGAGCGCCAGCATCAGCACCAGAAGTGCCACAACCGATTCCAGCGGTCCGAGCGTGAATTCGGTGCCCGCCACCGACAGGCGCACCCCGCCGTCGGTCTGGAGCAGAACGCCCGCGCCCCAGGCCGCCGCAGCGACGAGGAGGAGGAAGAGGATGATCTTGAGAAGGGACCAAAGCATCGGCAGCACTCAATTCGTCATGGCGGAAAGGTCGTCAAGCGCGGCCAGCGCGCCGGTCCGTGCCCGCGCCTGCGTCAGCCAGTCGTTCATGGCCTCCTGCACTTCGGGGGGCAATGCGTCCAGCACGGTCAGCGTGTCTGCCAGCCGCCCTTCGTTCAGCGCCGCCTCGGCGCGGGACAGCACGGCATCGGGATCGTCGCCCTGCTTGGGGGCCAGCGACCTGGCGTTGGTCTGCCGCTTCAGGAACGCCACGAAACGGTCCCCGGCCGAGGCGTCCTGCGGCACGGTCTGCACCGCGGCCAGCGCGTCGCGCGCGGCCTCGGGAAAGGTCTGCTGCAACTGGGTCAGCGTCGGCACGCCCGTCTCGGCGGCACTGGTGAGTGGCTCGGGCGCGTCGGCGAATTGCGACAGCGCGTCGGCGAAAGGCGCACCGCCTTCGACGGCCGTCCGCAGTTGCGACAGTGCCGCCTGACGCTCGGCCCGGGCGGCGGCGTCGGCGGCGTCTGCCTCAATCTGCGAGGCGCGCGAGTTCGCCTCCTCGATGCGGGCCTCGGCGTCGGCGGCCAGCGCGTCCAGCTCGGCCCGGAAGTCGGCGAGTTGATCCTCTGCGGCACCCTCCAGCGCGCCGGGACCCGTGTTTTGGGCCACGGTTTCCTCCAGCGCGGCGAGCCGATTCTCCAGGCCTGCCAGCGCGTCTTCGAGAGAAGTCAGCCGTCCGTCCAACGCGTCCGTGCTATCGTCTCCGGCCGCCTCGATCAGCCGCGCCTCGATCTCGCCCACGCGCGCGTCGATGTCGGACAGGTCGGTAACCTGCGGCTCGGGCAGGGTGTCGACCCTCTCGCTGAGCGAGGCGAGGCCGCTTTCGTTCGCCTCGAGCCGCGCCGTCAGGTCTCCATCGACCAAGGGCTCGGCGGGCGGCAGGTAGCTCGCGACGCCATAGCCGATCGCCCCGGCCACAAGACCGCCCAGCACGAGCGGCACGAATCCGGGTCCGCGTTGAACCTGTACGGGTTGCGGCGGCGTGGACACGGCCAATGGCGTGGTCACAGGATCCGGTTCAGGCGGAACATCCTCGGACGTAGCTCCCGAAGCCACAGGATCGGCGTCGACGGTTTCGGAAGGCGCGACACTGTCGGAAGGCACCTCCTGGTCGGAAGGTGCCTCTTCCAGCGTCCTGTCCGGCTCCTCGTGCATCACGAACGGCGCGTCGCTCGGTCCCGATATTTCGACCGTCTCCGCAGGTTCGTCGGTGGAGGTTTCGGGTGTCGCAATAGCGTCGCCTTCGGTCACCTTCTCCGTCGCATCTTCGGTTCGAGGTGTCTTGGGACGTCTGGCCACGGCGCTCACCTTCCTTTTGCGCGGCAAGGCCCGCGCCGACATTCGCACTCCTTGATCTTAGTGCGCGGACCGTAGGGCAACAAGGCGACGGGTCACAATGCCTCGGTCACGGCCCGACAAAGCGCCTCTGCGGTCGGTGTCTCGGCGACGGTGACGCGCCCCGGTCCGGTCCAGGCGACGCGCGTGGCCTGGCTGATCGCGATGACGAAAAGCGGTGCCCCGATCGGCGTCGCGGACAGAAGCCCGGCAGAGCGCGGCGAGAACAGCGGCATCACGACAGGCGACTTCCCCTGTAACAGAGCCTTGGCCGCGCGCGACAGTGGCCGCGCCACCTGGTCATAGACCACCGCCTCCTCCACCGTCAGACCCTTTGCCGCAGCGCGTCCCGCCAGATCCCCGCGTGTGTGGGCACCTCGGGCATGGACCGCCGGTCCGTCGACGCCGTCGATGTTCTCGAGAAACGCATCGACGTCTGGCCCTAGGCAGCGCGCATCGGCACCCTGATCCCGCGCCAGCGCCGCCGTCCGCTCTCCCACGGTGACAACCGCTCTCCCCGCCAGGGCACGGCCAAGCCGCCGCACCGCGTTTCCGGATGTCACGATCACCGTCCGGAAGAGCGTCAGGTCGGGAACCTCGCCCAGGTCCACGATCTCCAGGACCGGGGACACGACGCAAGGCAATAGCCGCCCGGCCAACGCCTCGCACAGGGCCAGGAATTCCTGGGACTGCGCCTCGGGCCGCGTCAGAAGAAGCGTCGCCTCGCCGGCAGGCGTCTCGGGGGCCTCGCTTGTCTGGGGCATGGGCGGATGCTACCTGCGCTGTCATGGTCGGGCGAAGCGCATCATGACGAGTCTGGTCCTCGGGATCGAGTCGAGTTGCGACGACACCGCCGCGGCCGTCGTCGCATCGGATCGCCGCATCCTGTCCTCGGTCGTCGCCGACCAGTCGCGGCTGCACGCAGCCTTCGGCGGCGTCGTCCCCGAGATCGCCGCCCGCGCCCACACTGAAAAGCTCGACCACGCCGTCGAGGCCGCTCTCGCCGAGGCCGGCGTCGCCCTCGCCGAGATCGATGCCATCGCCGTCACCGCCGGCCCGGGCCTGATCGGCGGCGTCCTGTCGGGCGTCATGCTGGCGCGCGGCCTCGCCACCGGGACCGGCGTGCCCCTCGTCGGCGTCAATCACCTCGCCGGGCACGCCCTCACCCCGCGCCTGACCGACGACCTGGCCTTTCCTTACCTCATGCTTCTCGTCTCGGGCGGGCACTGCCAGTTCCTGATCGTCAACGGCCCCGACGACTTCGCCCGTCTCGGCGGCACCATCGACGACGCCCCGGGCGAGGCGTTCGACAAGACCGCCCGCGCCCTCGGCCTGCCGCAGCCCGGCGGTCCCCATGTCGAACGCGAAGCCGCGCAAGGCGATCCGAAGCGCTTCGACTTCCCCCGCCCCCTCCTGGGCCGTCCCGGCTGCGACATGAGCTTTTCGGGCCTCAAGACCGCGCTGATGCGCGAACGCGACCGCATCGTCGCCGAAAAGTCCGGCCTCACCCGCCAGGACCGCGCCGACCTCTGCGCCGGCTTTCAGGCCGCCGTGGCCGAGGTTCTGGCGCAGAAGGCTGCGCGCGCCATCGACGCCTATCTCGCCACGTCTCCCTCTGCGCCTGCCATCGCCGTCGCGGGCGGCGTCGCCGCGAACGGGGCCATTCGCGCCGCTTTAGAGACTGTTTCCCGCGACAAGGGCGTCGCCTTCACCGCACCTCCCCTGCCGCTCTGCACCGACAACGCCGCCATGATCGCCTGGGCCGGGATCGAGCTTCTCGCCATCGGGCATCCGGGCATGGACCCCCTCGTCGCCCGCCCGCGTTGGCCGCTTGACGACAGCCGCCCCGCCATTCTGGGCAGCGGCAAGAAGGGGGCAAAGGCATGAGCATCGCGATCCTCGGCGGCGGCGCTTTCGGAACGGCCCTCGCCCTGACCCTGTCCGCAGACGGCACGCCGGTCACCCTGTGGATTCGCGACGCGGAGGAGGCCGGCGCCATGACAGCCTCGCGCCGGACCGGCCGTCGCCTACCCGGCCTCGACCTGCCCCCGTCCCTCGCCGTCACCTCTGACATGCCCGACGCCGAGCTCACGCTCCTCACCGTCCCCGCCCAGACCGTCCGCGCCTTCCTCGAGCGCCACGCGCACACCCTTGCCTCGCGCAGCCTCGTCACCTGCGCCAAGGGGATCGAGCGTCGCACGGGCCTCGGCCCCGTCTCGGTCGTCACCGACACCCTGCCCGGCACGCGCGCCGGCATCCTCACCGGCCCCAGCTTCGCCGTCGACATCGCGCGCGGGCTGCCGACCGCCCTCGTGCTCGCCATGCCGGACGTGACCGAGGACGAACAGGCGGCGCTGTCGCGTCCCGCCCTGCGCGTCTACCGCACCGACGACGTGGCCGGCGCCGAACTTGGCGGCGCACTGAAGAACGTCATCGCGCTCGCGGCCGGCATGGCCATCGGCGCCGGCCTGGGCGACAGCGCCCGCGCCGCGCTAATCGCGCGCGGTTTCGCCGAAATGACGCGGTTCACGGTGCGCGGCGGCGGGCGTCCCGAAACCCTCGCCGGCCTCTCCGGCCTTGGCGACCTGGTCCTCACCGCCACCTCCGACAAGTCCCGCAACTTCGCCGCCGGCTGCGCGCTGGGGCGTGGAGAAACGCTGGATTCGTCCGTCACCGTCGAAGGCGTCGCGACCGCGCAGGCACTGGCCGAGACCTCGACGCCCGACGACATGCCGATCACCCATGCCGTCGCCGCCGTGACGCGCGGCGACATGGGCGTCATAGATGCGACCGACGCGCTTCTCGCGCGTCCCATGCGAAAGGAATGACCGCAGTGGCCTACTGGCTGTTCAAGACCGAACCCTCGACCTGGGGCTGGGAAGACCAGGTCGGAAAAGGCGATATCGGCCAGGAGTGGGACGGCGTCCGCAACTACCAGGCCCGCAACAACATGCGCGCCATGAAGACCGGCGACCTTGGCTTCTTCTACCACTCGCAGACCGAGAAGGCCGTCGTCGGCATCGTGCGCGTGACGGCGGAATCGCATCCGGACAGCACCACGGACGACGACAGGTGGGATTGCGTCGACGTGGTTGCGGTGCGCCCTGTACGTTCCCCGGTCACGCTCGACGACGTCAAAGCCGAGCCTCGGCTGAAGAACATGGTCCTCGCCAACAACACCCGCCTGTCGGTCCAGCCCGTCACCGAAGAGGAATGGAAGATCGTCTGCGGCATGGCCGGACTCGAGCCCGAAAAGCTGTAGTCACGCGCCCGCGCCTCCGGCATAGTCCGGCCGAACGCCTTGGGGAGGGACACCGACATGGGCATTCTGGCCGTTCTCGTCGCCGCTGCCGCGGGCTTCGCGGTCGGTGCGGCATGGTACATGGCGCTTTCGAAACCCTGGATCGCCGCCGTCGGGATCGAAACCGACGACGCGGGCCGTCCCAAGGGCAACGGCAGCGCCACGCCCTTCGTCCTGTCAGCCATCGCCATGATCCTTGTCGCAGGAATGATGCGGCACACCTTCGTCACCAGCGGGATCGACACGGTGGGCGCAGGTCTGGTCGGCGGTCTCGGCATAGGGCTTTTCTTCATCTCGCCCTGGATCATGATCAACAACGCCTACCCCGGCCGGCCATTCACCCTCCCGCTGATCGATGGTGGCTATGCGACCCTTGGATGCGCCATCATGGGCGCGGTCCTGGGGTTGTTCTGATCCCGTGACGCCCGACGACAAGTCCTTCCTGACCCGCCTTTTCGACGCCGCCGTCCGCGCCGCCGATCCGCTCGAGGCGCTGCGCCCGCATCTGCCGGACCGCCCAAAAGGCCGCATCGTTGTCATCGGCGCCGGCAAGGGAGCGGCACAGATGGCCGCCGCCTTGGAAGACCTCTGGGGCGATCCGCTCGAAGGCGTCGTCGTCACGCGCTACGGCTATGCCTGCGCGACGCGTCACATCCGGGTTCTCGAGGCCTCGCACCCCGTCCCCGATGCCGCCGGTATTGTGGCGACCGAGGCGCTTCTCGCCGCCGTGTCCGGGCTTACGAAGAACGATCTCGTCGTGGCGCTCGTCTGCGGCGGGGGTTCTGCCCTCCTGCCCGCGCCGCCCGAAGGCCTCTCGCTCGAAGACGAACAGTCACTGAACAAGGCGCTTCTGGCCTCCGGCGCTCCGATTTCCGTGATGAACGCGATCCGAAAGCAGGTGAGCCGCATCAAGGGCGGACGCCTCGCCGCGGCCGCGCATCCGGCTCGTGTCGTCAGCCTCGTGGTCTCGGACGTGCCGGGCGACGATCCGGCCCAGGTCGCCTCCGGCCCGACCGTACCCGACGCCGTGACCCGCGCCGACGCGCTGCGCCTCGTCTCCACCTACGGCATCGTCCTGCCCGACCGCGTCGCGCGCTTCCTCGAGACTTCGCCAGACGCTCCGCGCCCCGGCGATGCCGTCTTCGCGCACAATACGGTCACGGTCGTCGCTTCCGCCGCTCTCTCGCTCGAGGCGGCCGCCGACGCCGCCCGTGCCGAAGGCATCACCCCCGTCATCCTCTCAGACGCTATCGAGGGCGAGGCGCGCGACGTGGGCCGCGTCCATGCCGCCATCGCGCGCGAGGTCGCGACCCGCAATCGTCCGTTCGAGACCCCTGTCGTCATTCTTTCGGGCGGAGAGACCACGGTCACCATCCGAGGCGACGGCGGACGCGGCGGGCGCAACAGCGAGTTCCTCCTCGCGTTCGCCGGCGGGATCGAAGGCCTGGCCGTCTCGGCGCTGGCCGCCGACACCGACGGCATCGACGGGTCCGAGGACAACGCCGGCGCCTTCGCGGACGGGACGACCTGGACAAGGCTGCGGAAGATCGGCCGCGACCCCGGCGCCCTGCTCGCCGGTCACGATGCATGGACCGCCTTCGACGCCGCAGGCGACATCTTCGCCCCCGGTCCGACCGGCACGAACGTCAACGATTTCAGGGCTATCCTGATCCGCTAAGGTCTTCATCGGTCAAGAAATATCCCGGGGGTTCGGGGGCAGAGCCCCCGATCCGTCAGTACCGGTAATGCTCCGGCTTGAACGGTCCCTCGGGCGCGACGCCGATGTACTCGGCTTGGTCCGGCTTCAGCTCGGTCAGCTTCGCCCCGATCCGCCCCAGGTGCAGCCGCGCCACCTTCTCGTCCAGGTGCTTCGGCAGGATGTAGACCTGGTTCTGGTATTCGTCGCCCCTGGTCCAAAGCTCGATTTGCGCCAGCACCTGGTTGGTGAAACTCGCCGACATCACGAACGACGGATGCCCCGTCGCGTTGCCCAGGTTCAAAAGCCGCCCCTCGGACAGAAGGATGATCCGGTTGCCCGAGGGCATCTCGATCATGTCCACCTGGTCCTTGATGTTGGTCCACTTGTGGTTCTTCAGGCTGGCGACCTGGATCTCGTTGTCGAAGTGGCCGATGTTGCCGACGATCGCCATGTTCTTCATCTCGCGCATGTGCTCGATGCGGATGACGTCCTTGTTGCCGGTCGTGGTGATGAAGATGTCGGCGCTAGCGACCTCATCCTCCAGCAGCGTCACCTCGTAGCCGTCCATCGCCGCCTGAAGCGCGCAGATCGGGTCGACCTCGGTCACTTTCACCCGCGCACCCGCACCGCGCAGCGACGCCGCCGAGCCCTTGCCCACGTCGCCATAGCCGCAGACCACGGCGACCTTGCCCGCCATCATCGTGTCGGTCGCGCGGCGGATGCCGTCCACCAGCGATTCCTTGCAGCCGTACTTGTTGTCGAACTTCGACTTCGTGACGCTGTCGTTCACGTTGAACGCCGGGAACGGCAGGTGGCCCTTCTCCATCATCTTGTAGAGACGATGAACGCCGGTCGTCGTCTCTTCCGACACGCCCTGGATCATGTGGCGCTGCCTGACGAACCAGCCGGGGCTTTCCTTCGCCCGCTTGCGGATCTGCGCGAACAGCGCCTCCTCCTCCTCGCTCGCCGGCACGGCGATCAGGTCGTCCTCGCCCTCCTCGACCCGCGCACCCATCAGGATGTACAGCGTCGCGTCGCCCCCGTCGTCGAGGATCATGTTCGCGCCGCCCTCGGGGAACTGGAAGATCATGTCGGTGTAGGCCCAGTAGTCGACCAGCGTCTCGCCCTTGATCGCGAACACCGGCGTCCCGCTCTCGGCGATGGCCGCGGCGGCATGGTCCTGGGTCGAGAAGATGTTGCACGACGCCCAGCGGACATCGGCGCCCAGCGCCTTCAGCGTCTCGATCAGCACGGCGGTCTGGATCGTCATGTGCAACGACCCGGCGATGCGCGCGCCGTTCAGCGGCTGGCGTGTCCCGTATTCCTCGCGCAGCGCCATGAGACCCGGCATCTCGGTCTCGGCGATTTCGATTTCCTTGCGGCCATACCCGGCCAGAGAGATGTCCTTGACGACGTAATCCTTGGGCATGACCCGCTCCGTTCTGGTTCGCGGGTCATCTAGCACCGGGCCCCTCGCCCGGCAACCAAGGTCAGCCTGGTATGCCTGCCGGAGTCTTTACGCTCGGATCGCCGCCCCGCCAGTTGGTCCCCGACGCCATGACGCAGGTCATCCCGTCGGCGCGGGTCATGAGGATGGTCCAGGTTCCTTTCTCCTCGGACATCCAGACCTCGAAGATGTGCTGGGTGTTCTGCAGGCCGCCGCCGGCGAAGGCCTCGCCGTACTTCACGGCCAGCTTGTCGACGACAAGATCGCGCGAGGCGCAGTTGACCTGGGCATGAAGGACTGTGGGCAGAAAGGCGGCAGCGACCGCCAGCGATTTCAAACAGGGCATCGGTCTTTCCTTTCCGGCGGAGCCGAAGGCGTTGCGTGACCTCCCCTGGAAGCACTCGCACGAAGGACCGCCTGTTGTCGCCCGGTGGAATGGACCGACGGACACGGAACCGATACGCCGTCAGGAAAACGCGCAACTTTGCCGGAATGAGGGAAAGACTGCGGTCTTTTGCGGACTGTTTCGGCGCTTGACCAAGGCGGCGCCGCCATCGCAAATCCCCCCATGGCAACGACAAGGACTCCAGCCCGCGCCTGGCAGCGGATGCTGTCGGGACGGCGACTCGACCTTCTCGATCCGACGCCCTTCGACATCGAGATCGAGGATATCGCCCACGGCCTGGCCTTCGTCGCGCGCTGGAACGGCCAGACCCGGGGCGACTTCCCCTATTCCGTCGCCGAGCATTCCTTGCTCGTCGAAGAGATCTACGGTCGCCTGCAACCCGACGCGTCGGCGCGGAACCGGCTGTTCGCGCTGCTCCACGACGCCCCCGAATACGTCATCGGCGACATGATCTCTCCCGTGAAGGCCGCCGTCGGTCCGGGCTATGCCGATCTCGACAAGCGTCTCGCGGCGGCCATCCACATCAGGTTCGGCCTTCCGGCTCATCCCCCCGAGGCCGAAAAGGCCCGGATCAAGGCGGCGGATCGCGTGTCGGCGTGGTTCGAAGCGACGCGCATCGCGGGCTTCTCGAAGACCGAGGCAGACCGGTATTTCAAACCCTCCCGACTGGAGCTGATGGAGGGCATCGAGGTCACGCTGCGCCCGCCACGGGACGTGCGCCAAGCCTTCGTCGCCCGGCACGAGGAGTTGATTGCGCAATGCAGGTGATCGTGTCGCGGGCGGGCCGTCTCCATGCCGGCGGAATGGCCGAAATCCTGAACGACGTCATCCGGATCGGCGGCACCACCGCCCTGACCGGAACGGTGAGGGCCGACGAGATCGGGGGATGGATGACGCACGACCGATCCGCATGGCACGTCGCCGAAAGCGACGGCGGTCAGGTGCTGGGCTTCCAGTGGATCGAACCCGCCGGCTACCTCCCGCCCGAGGCGGCCGAGATCGCCACATTCGCACAGCCCGGCAAGACGGGCCTCGGCATCGGGTCCGCCCTCTTCCGCGCGACGCAAACGGCGGCCCGCGACCTTGGCTACCGCTGGATCAACGCCAACATCCGCGCCGACAACATCGGCGGCCTCGCCTACTATCAAAGCCGCGGGTTCGAGGATTACGGCCGGATCGAGGGCTACCGGATGGCCGACGGCACGGTTGTCGACAAGGTGCTCAAGCGGTTCGATCTGACATCCTGAACCAGTCGAAAAGGCGGAAGGCTGGGCGACGCGCGGGTGCGGGTGTTTCCTCATCGGGCAAGATGTCCTGACGCAGGCGTGCGGATGCAAGCGCAGCTTCCAGCTCGTCGGAACGCGCACTCCCTCTCAGGGTCTCTCTTGGTGTCAGGTTGGGTAGCATGATCGTGACTCTACTGAATGCTTCTTCACACCGGATACACCCTGGCTCGTCCTGCCAGCTAGTCAGGAAGAATTCGGCGTTGTAAGCTCAGCTAACATGTCCGACCTCGACTGGAAGTCCCTTCCCTCGCTCTCGGCGCTCCGCGCCTTCGACGCTGCGGCGCGCCACGACAGCTTTTCCGCCGCCGCCCGGTCGTTGAACGTGACCCACGCCGCCATCGCCCAGCAGGTTCGCGCTCTCGAGAAGGATCTTGGCCTCGCGCTCGTGGTGCGTGCGCCGAGCGGGATCGAGCTGACCGAGGCAGGCCGCCGCCTCGCCGACGCCACCTCGGCCGGTTTCGGCCGCATCGCCACCGCTGTGGACCTTGCGCGCCGCTCGACGGGCGACAGTCTGCGCGTCACGACCACGACCTTCATCACAGACGCCGTGATCCTGCCGGCGATCGGCGAGTTTTGGCGTCAGCATCCGGGCATCGAGATCGCCTTCGCGCCGACCGCCCGCGTCATCGACATCGAGTCAGAGGGCTTCGACGTCGCCGTCCGCAGCACCACCGGCCCCATGCCTGATGATCCGCGCGCGATCCCCCTGATGGTCTCGCCGTTCATCGCCGTCGCCGCGCCCTCCCTCGCCGCGCGTGTCACCGACTGGTACAGCGCCGATTGGCTGGGTTTGGATACTCCGTGGGAACGCGAGGTGTTGGCCGAGTCCGGGCTATCGGGCGTGCGCATCCGGGAGATCGGCGCGCCCGGTCTCGAGCTCCAGGCGACCCTGCGGGGGATCGGCGCCGCCTACGGATCCGAAATCGTCTATCGCGACGCGCTGCGGAAAGGCAGCGTCGTTCGCATCCCGGTCGAGATCAGCCGCCAGTCCAGCTACTACGCTCTCGTCCGCTCGGGGTCCCGCAGCCGTGCGTTGAGCCTGTTCCTGGACTGGCTGGTGAGCACCTTCGAGGAAGCCGGGCGCACCGACGCAATACCGACGTGATACCGACGCGATACCGAAGCTATTTCGGCGACCGTTTCGCCAGGATCCGCTGCAACGTCCGCCGGTGCATGTTCAGCCGCCGTGCCGTCTCGGACACGTTGCGGTCGCACAGTTCATAGACCCTCTGGATATGCTCCCACCGCACCCGGTCCGCACTCATCGGGTTCTCCGGCGGCGGCGGCAGGCTGTCGCCCCGCGCCAGAAGCGCGGCCGTGACATCATTGGCGTCGGCAGGCTTCGAGAGGTAGTCCGTCGCCCCGATCTTGACCGCAGCCACAGCCGTCGCGATGGCTCCATAGCCAGTCAATACAACGATCCGCGCGTCCTGCCTGCGTTCCCGGATGCGCTCAACAACGTCAAGCCCGTTGCCGTCCTCCAGCCGCAGATCGATAACCGCGAAGGCCGGCGGACGCGCCGAGGCGATGGCCGTTCCCGCCGCGACGGTCTCGGCCGTCTCGACCTCGAAGCCCCGCTTCTCCATCGCCCGCGCAAGCCGTTTCAGGAACGGCTCGTCGTCATCGACAATCAACAGGGACTTGTCGGGACCTATGTCCTCGAACTCGCTCATGGTTCACCCTCTTCCCTCGCGTCGCGCACTCTAGGTTGCCCTACACATACGGTCAAACCAGTCTCTCCGGATTGATCCCGCCTCGCGGCGCGCGCAGGATGCCGGACATGAAATCGGAATTCGCCGCCGATCCCGAGCTTGCGCCCCACCTGCGACGGTCGGACTGGGTCCGCCTGCGCACGCTGATCGTGCTGCGGTGGATCGCCATTTTCGGACAGCTCGCCGCCATCACTATCGCGCAGCGTCTGTTCGCGCTCAACCTGGACGTAGGCCTTTGTTTCCTTGCCATTGGCGCGTCTATCGTGGCGAACCTCGTGGCGGTGTTCATCTATCCCGAGAACAAGCGGCTGGCCGAATTCGAGGTTGCTGCGATGCTGCTCTTTGACATCGTCCAGCTTGCCTTTCTTCTTGCCCTGACCGGCGGCCTCAACAATCCCTTCGCGCTTCTGATCCTCGCCCCCGTCGCCATTTCGGCAATGGCGCTGCGGCCCGGCACGACTGCAATCGTCGCAGCCGTATCGGTCACCCTCGTCACGGCGCTGGCCCTTTGGAACGTGCCGCTCGTCACGACCACCGGTTTCGTCATGCAGATGCCCAAGGTCTTCGTCTGGGGGTTCTGGGTCGCCATCGTCATCGGCATCCTGTTCCTGTCCGTCTATGCCGGCCGCGTCACGTCCGAAGTACACGCCATGTCGCAGGCTCTGACCGCGACGCAAATGGCGCTGGCGCGAGAGCAGAAGCTGACCGACCTGGGCGGTGTGGTCGCTGCGGCGGCGCACGAACTCGGCACGCCGCTCGCCACCATCAAGCTCGCCAGCGCAGAGCTGATTGAGGAACTGGATCAACACCCCGAGTTGCAGGAGGACGCGCGCCTCATCCGCGACCAGGCCGACCGCTGCCGGGACATCCTGAGGTCCATGGGCCGAATCGGGAAGGACGACCTTCACATGCGACGCGCCCCGATCGGTGCGGTGGTGCGGGAGGCGGCGGAACCTCATGCCAACCGTGGCAAGACCCTGCACTACGCCATCCTCGGCGACGATGACGGACGACAGCCCGTCGTGGACCGGCGCCCCGAGATCATCCACGGCCTGAGAAATCTGGTGCAGAATGCCGTCGATTTCGCGCGATCCGAAGTCTGGATCGACGTCGAATGGGACGACGACGTCATCACCGTGCGGATCATGGACGATGGACTTGGGTACTCTCCACAGGTCATGAGCCGGATCGGCGACCCTTTCGTGCGGAAACGCCGCCGTGATCCTCGGCGTCCGGCATACGAAGGGATGGGACTTGGGCTTTTCATAGCGAAGACGCTTCTGGAAAGGTCCGGCGCGGAACTGAGCTTCGCCAACGCAAGCGACCCTCTCGACCGAGACGAGGGCGCGGGGAATAGGACCGGCGCCGTCGTCGAAACACGCTGGAAACGCCAGACCTTCGCACGCGCCGAGGATTCCGAGCGCGCGGCACTCGGTCAGAACCGCCCCATCGAGGCGTGAGCGTTCCCTCGTCTGCCCCGCGTTAACCAGCCGTTAACCATCGCCACGCAGTCTGGGCGCGTCGTTACCGGGGGAAGTCACTTGTTGTTCAATATCGTAACCGTGGCCGGCTACGTGCTTGGCGCCGGGCTCGCGGCCTATGCCGCTCTTTTATTCCTGTCGAATCGAAGTGCAATCAAGGGTGACCACGACGCGGCCCCCCTTCTGTTCCTGATCCGCGATGGCGCCGTCACCGACGCAAATTTTGCCGGCGGGCACGCCCTTGTCCATATCGACGGACCCGACGCCGCAATCGACAGGCTCAGGCTGCTTTTGACCCGCGGCTTCGACAATCCCGGCAGGCTGATCGCCCCACCGGACAGCGAAGGCGACATCACGGCCGAATCGCGAGACGGGCGGCTTCAGGCCACACGCCATGTTGTCGGCGAATCGATACGTCTTAAACTGAGACAAATTGTCGATGGTACGCCTTCCAGTGACGACATCCACGTGCAGCGCGCCATCGAGTCCGAGCTCGAGACCCTTCGCGCCAATACCGCCGCCGCGCCCTTCCTGTTGTGGCGGCAGAATGCGGACGGCGAGATCACCTGGGCCAACCGAGCCTACATGACCGCGATCGAAACCTCACAGGGAGCGCCGCACAAGGTCTGGCCGCTGCCCACGCTCTTTCCGTCGCTGCGCACGACGGCCCTTTCTCGCGACGGACAGAGAATATCGCTCCATGATGCCAATGGTCACGACGAAGCGTGGTACGACTGTCACGTCGCCCCCGTCGGCCCTGACCTGTTGTGCACCGCCATCCCGGCCGACGAGGCCGTCCGCTCCGAGAACAGGCGTCGCGAGTTCACCCAGACCCTGACCAAGACATTTGCTGAACTGGCCACCGGACTTGCCATCTTCGACCGCGAGCGTCGCCTTGTCCTGTTCAATCCAGCACTTCTGGACCTCACGAACCTGCCGTCCGATTTCCTGACGTCCAAACCCAGCCTCGTCGGGTTCCTCGACCGGCTGCGGGAGAACCGCGTCATGCCGGAACCGCGCGACTATCGCTCGTGGCGCACGTCCATCGCGGAACTCGAGGCGGCTGCAGCCGACGGCACCTACAGCGAAACCTGGTCGCTGCCGGACGGCCAGACGTACCACGTCACCGGTCGCCCGCATCCGGACGGAGCGGTTGCCCTGTTGTTCGAGGACATCAGCGCCGAGATGTCCCTTACCCGCCGCTTCCGTGCCGAATTGGAGCGGTCGCAGGCCATCATCGACGCGATGGATGACGCCGTTGCCGCCTTCTCGGCCGCGGGACGCCTGGCGCTGACCAACCGCGCCTACCGCGACCTCTGGGGAGACGATGGTGCGGACGGCCTTGTCGGCCGTGAAATCGGCGATGTGATGCGGCGCTGGCACGCCTTGAGCCAGCCGAGCCCGGCCTGGGGCGATTTCCGCGACTACGCACAGCGTTCGCATGATCGCGAGGAGTGGACAGCGAACGTCACCATGCTGGATGGCCGCCACCTGGCCTGCCGCTTCGTACCGCAGAAGGGCGGCGAGACTTTGGCGATCTTCCGCGTCCAGACCTCCAGTCCGGTCGAGGTACGTTTCCGACACGCGGTCTGATCGCGTCTTGCGGCCCGGCGTCCCCGACTCCATCTTGGCGGGGTCATGGACACGACCGCATCCGTCTATCTCGCCACCGACGAGGACACCCGCGCCTTAGGCGAAACACTAGCCCGAAAGCTTGGTCCGGGCTGCGTCGTCTTGCTGGACGGTCCGATCGGCGCCGGCAAGACAAGTCTTGCGCGCGCGGTGATTCAATCCCGGATGTCGCGTCTCTGTCAGGTCGAGGATGTGCCCTCGCCGACATACACTCTTGTTCAGACCTACGACGACGGCGAGTCCGAGATTTGGCACGCCGACCTCTATCGGCTGTCCGAGGCGGGCGAGGTCGCGGAACTGGGTCTCGACGCGGCGTTCGAAGACGCGGTCGTTCTGGTCGAATGGCCAGACCGCCTTGGCTCGGATGTACCGCAAGACGCCTTGAGCGTCACGATGTCCATCGAGGGCGACGGCCGGCGCGCTTCGTTTGCGTGGCGCGACCCTCGCTGGACCTGGGTCGGGCGCCTCGGGACGGTCGATGCCTGAGCCGGACGAAGCGCTGCGCGATTTCGCCACGGACGCAGGATGGAGCCGCGCCTCGTTCGAGGCCGTTGAGGGCGACTTGTCCCCACGCAGCTATTTCCGCCTGAAGGAGGGCAGACAGAGTGCGATCCTGATGGATTCACGCTCGGACCGGGATGTCGCGCGGCGTTTTGTGCGCGTCGGCGACTGGCTGACTGTCTCCGGGGTGTCAGCGCCAGCGATCCTGTTCGGACGCGAGGACGACGGTCTGCTTCTCTGCGAAGACTTCGGCAATTACTCGGCGACGAAACTGCTGGCGTCCGACCCTGCATTCGAAGCCGAGTTCGACACTGCCGCCGTCGACCTTCTTCTGACGCTTCGAAACGGTATTCCGCCCGACCTGCCCTGCCCCGACCCGCGCGATCTTGCCGCCATGACGTCGCTTGCCGACGACTTCTATCCCGGGGCAGACGGTCACGCGCTCGCGCTTTTCCGCGATTGTCTTCAAGCCATCCTGTTGAAGCTGGACGGACCCGTCACCGTCTCGCTGCGCGATTTCCACGCCGACAACATCCTGTGGCTTCCGGACCGGCAGGGCGTGCGGCGGATGGGTCTGATCGACTTCCAGGACGCCTTCCTCGCCCATCCCGTCTACGATCTGGTGTCCCTGCTCACAGACGCACGTACCGAGGTGCCGCGCGACAGGCGCGCCAGGGTCATAGAAAACTATGCCCGCCGAAGCGGGGACGACATGCGGACACTGCTTCCTGCTTTCTCCGCCTATTCCGCGCAGCGCAACCTTCGCATCCTCGGCATCTTCCATCGCGCCGCCGCGCAGGGGCGTCCGCAACATTTGCCGAAGGTTCCGCGCGTCCGTCGCTATCTGGTCGAGGCTCTGGACCATCCGCAATTCGATGCGGTTCGAGAGGCCACTCTCGCCGCGCTGCCCGAAGGCGTTCCCGCATGACGCGACCACGGGCCGCCATGATCTTTGCCGCCGGTTTCGGGACGCGGATGGGGGATGTGACGCGCCACACGCCCAAACCGATGCTTCCCCTTCGCGGGCGCCCGATGATCGACCATACCATCGGCATCCTGAAAGAGGCGGGCCTTACGCGCATCGTCGCGAACACGCACCATCTGCACGACCGCATCGCCCCGCATCTCGAAGCTTCCGGTGTCGTTATAAGCCGCGAAGATCCGCAGATCCTGGAGACGGGCGGCGGTCTGAAGGCGGCGCTGCCCCTTCTTGGTCCCGGCCCGGTCATGACGGCCAACTCGGACGCGATCTGGATCGGGCGCAATCCGGCCGCCACGCTGATCAAAGCCTGGAAGGCTGACATGAACGCCTTGCTTCTGGTCTCGCCCGCTGCCGGCGCCCGGGGAGATTTCGGCCTGAATGGCGGCCGACTCGAGCGGAGGGGCGATTATGTCTACACGGGCCTCCAGATCATCCGGACCGACAGGCTGGACGAAATCGGAGACGAGGTTTTTTCACTCAACCGCTACTGGGACCTTCTGGCGGAGGATGGCGGGCTGCATGGCGTCGTCTATGACGGGGTCTTCTGCGAGGCCGGGGATGCTGCGGGCCTTGCCAAAGCGGAACGCCTCTTGAGCAATGTTTGAGCCCCGCGACACGCCTCGCGTCTTCGGCGTTCCGCCCGGAGCCGACTTTCCGAAGCTTCTGGTCGAAAGGCTTTTGGCCTATCACGCAGGGCGTTCCCCAGAGGAATTGGCCCGTGTTCGCATCCTGGTAAACACGCGGCGCATGCAGCGCAGGCTTTCGTCACTTTTCGCAAAGGCAGGACCCCTTCTACTGCCCCGAATCGGACTGGTGACCGAGGTCGATCGGGTCCTTCCCGGCCTCGACCTGCCGTCCGCGGTCTCTTCTTTGCGGCGCAGACTGGAAATGGCGGAACTGGTGAAGGCGCTGATCGACCGCGATCCGACCCTTGCGCCACGCGCCGCAGCGATTGACCTGGCTGACAGCCTGGCGCGGCTTCTGGACGAGATGCAGGGCGAAGGCGTGCCGGTGGAGGCTCTCGACGCCATCGACGTCGGCGACGAGTCGGCACACTGGGCGCGCAGCCTCGCCTTCCTGAAGGTGACCGGAACCTATCTCGACAGTATTTCCGAACACGGTATGGACGCGGAGGCGAGGCGCCGCCAAGCCATCCTCATGCTGTGCGACGCATGGCGGAGGACCCCGCCGCCCTATCCCGTCATCGTCGCTGGTTCCACGGGATCGAGGGCGCCGACAGCCGAACTCATGCGGACTGTCGCCGGGCTCCCCCTCGGCGCCGTCGTGTTGCCGGGGTTCGATCGGGACCTGCCGGAGAACATCTGGTCGTCTTTGCTGTCGCGCCCCGGCTCGGACGATCATCCCCAGTACAGATTCGCGATGTTCTTGCATTCGTTGGAGTTGACGGCCGGCGATGTCCTGCCTCTTGGCACGCCGCCCGACCCCGCGCGCAACCGCCTGATCTCGCTATCGCTTCGCCCCGCCCATGTGTCCGACCAATGGCTGTCCGAAGGGCCTGATCTGGGTGATCTCTTGTCTGCCACGTCGGGCCTTGCCCTGATCGAGGCGCCCCAGCCTGCGGACGAAGCCGGAGCCATCGCCGTTGCATTGAGGGAAGCCGTTCATCAAGGTCGGACAGCGGCGCTCATCACACCCGACCTGATGCTGGGACGACGCGTCGCAGCTGCCATGGAGAGATGGGATATCGTGCCCGACAACAGCGCGGGAGTGCCCCTGTCGCTGACGGCGTCGGGGCGTTTCCTGCGTCAGACCGTTCAATTGATCGCGAAGCCCGTCCACGCCGCCGACCTAATCGCGCTGCTCAAGCATCCGTTTGTTGCCGCCGGGCCCGAACGCGGTCCTCACATGCTTGCGGCGCAGTCGCTTGAAGTGGCGCTGCGTCGGAAGAACATTGCCTTTGTCACGTTGGACAGCGTCGGGACGTTGGCCGAAGGCGCCGGTTTGCCCGAGGCATGGACGAGGTGGCTCTCAGGGGTCCTCGACGCGCTGGCAGATGCGCCCCCGCGTGACCTTGCGGGACTCGCCGCGCTGCATGTCTCACTGGCCGAGAAGATTGCGTCCGGATTCGGCAGCCACCCCCCGTCCCTCTGGGACGATGCCACCGGGCGCGCCGTCCGCGCCGTCATCGACACCTTCCTGGCCGAGACGAGCTTCACCGGCGACATCGCGCTGTTCGATTACGGCCGGCTTCTCGACAAGGCCCTGGCGGCGGAAAGCGCGCGTGAACTGGACCGCGCGCATACAGGCGTCATGATCTGGGGCACCCTCGAGGCGCGCGTTCAGGGTGCGGAACGGGTGATCCTCGGCGGTCTCAACGAAGGCGTGTGGCCCGAGCAGCCATCGCCCGATCCGTGGTTGAACAGAAGGATGCGCGCGGCCCTGGGGCTTCTCTTGCCGGAACGCGAGATCGGCCTTGCGGCGCATGACTATCAGCAGGCCGTCGCAGCACCCGAGGTTGTCCTGTCCCGCGCGGCCAGAACCGAAGAGAGCGAGACCGTCCCGTCGCGTTGGCTCAATCGTCTGACGAACCTTCTTTCGGGACTGCCCGAGCAGAACGGACCTGAGGCGCTTCGCCAGATGCGTCTGCGCGGCGACGTCTTCCTGTCGCACTCCGCGGCCCTGGATTCTCCGACCGTCAGGCGGACCCAGGCTCCAAGACGCCCCTGCCCCGCCCCGCCCGTTGCGGCCCGTGCGAAGAAATACTCGGTGACCGAGTTGCGCACCCTCGTGCTCGACCCCTACGCCGTCTATGCGCGACGGATTCTGGGCCTGAACCCGTTGCCGCCGTTCCTGACGCGACCCGACGCGCGGATGAAGGGGACGGTCTTCCACGAAATCTTCGAACGTTTCTTTGCTCTGGACGCGGACTTTGCCGATGCGGACACCGCCGCAAAACGGTTGCGCGACATCGCCGAAGACCGGCTGTCGCACAACGTGCCGATGCCCGCGGTGCGGCAGCACTGGTGGGGTCAACTTGCCGAGAACTCCGATTGGCTCATCGACGGTGAGCTCCGCCGCATGGCGCGATCAACAGGCGTCGCACGCGAGGCGCGGGGCAGATTCGTCATTCCCGGGACAGCGGTCGAAATCGTCGGCAAGGCCGACCGCATCGACCGCCTTCGCGACGGGGGGCTTGTCATTTACGACTATAAGACGGGCTCTCCGCCCGATTCAAAGGACGTTCGCAACTTCGACAGGCAGCTTCTCGTCGAGGCCGTCATGGCCGAGGGCAGCGGCTTTCCGGGCGTGGACCCCGATATCGTGGCGGAAATCGTCCATATCGGAACGGGGCGAAGCCCGAAAGAGGCAAGCATCCTCCTACATGGGATCGATACTCCCGAATTCACAACGGCAGACGTGCTAAGCGAGCTTGTCGACCTCGTCACCGCCTACGGGCGGGCCGGGACCGGTTTCGCGTCGAGACGCGGGATGGATTTCGTTCCCTATGACGGCGACTACGATCACCTTGCCCGCGTAGGCGAATGGGACCCGTCGCAGCCGACGGTTCCGGAGAAGATCGGATGACGGACGAGGCGACGCTCGTACAGAACCTTGCCGCCGATCCGGCCGTATCGACCTGGCTTTCGGCAAACGCTGGATCGGGCAAGACGCGCGTGCTGACGAACCGCGTCGCTCGACTTCTTCTCAACGGTGTCGAACCGCAGAACATCCTCTGCCTGACCTATACCAAGGCCGCGGCAAGCGAGATGCAGAATCGTCTGTTCAAGACGCTTGGGGCCTGGGCGATGCTCGACGATGCAAGCCTGAGACTAGCGCTGTCCGACCTTGGCGAGGCCCTGCCCCGCAACCTCGCCCGGGCGCGAACACTTTTCGCAAGCGCCATCGAAGCACCGGGGGGGCTGAAGATCCAGACGATCCATTCCCTCTGCGCGTCGATCCTGCGCCAATTTCCGCTGGAGTCGGGCACGTCACCCCAGTTCGTCGAAATGGACGATACGGCGCAGGAGGCTTTGATTTCCGAGATCCTCGACGACCTCGCCCGATCGCATCCTGCTGTCCTGGCCGAAGCCTCGGCCTGCATGAACGCCGACAGCCTCTCCTCTCTTGCGAAGGACGTCATCTCGAACGCGGACGGCTTCACTCCCTCCCTGTCCCGGGACGAAATCTCGGCGCGCTGCGGCGTGACGCCGGGGACGACAGAAGCGGACATCGTAGCGCGCGCCTTGCAGCCGGGCGACTTGGCGTTCCTCAAGTCGCTGGTTCCCCTCCTTTCAACCGGCGGCGCGAACGACGTGAAGCTGGCCACCCGGATTTCGGAGTGCGGCTCGCGAGAGACGGTGCGCACTCTTCTGGAACTGACCGAGTTCCTTCTGTTTCAGTCGGGCGAAAACGCGTGCCGGGCCAAGATAAACGGGCAGCCGACGCGGGCGCTCAGGGACGGCGCCTTCCAGTCGCACCTCGACCGCTTCAATGACCTGATGCTGCGCGTCGAGGAGGCGCGTGCCGCCTGGGTGCCGTTGAATGCCGCGCGCCGGATGTCGGCGTTGCACGAGTTCGCCCGCATCCTGTTGCCCGCCTACAATGCAGCCAAGGAGGAGCGCGCGCTTCTGGACTTCGACGACCTGATCCGTCGCGCGCAGCGGCTTCTGACCGATCCGACCCTGCCGTGGGTGCTGTTTCGCCTTGATGCGCGGCTGGAACACATTCTTGTCGACGAAGCGCAGGACACGAGCCCGCGCCAGTGGCAGGTCATTCGGGCGCTCGCCGAGGAACTGACGTCAGGCGCGCGGCCAGACCGACCGCGAACACTGTTTGTGGTGGGAGACAAGAAGCAGTCGATCTACAGTTTCCAGGGTGCGGATGCCGCTGGCTTTGACCGGATGGCCGACGCCTTCGGGCGGCAACTGGCCGGAGGGCTGTCCCGACGGGAGCTCAGGCACTCCTTCCGATCTTCGCCCGCGATCCTGAGCGCCGTCGATGCGACCCTCGCGCTTGACGGTGTGACCGGCACAGGCAGCGACGCCAGCCACCTGGCGTTCCACAGCGACATGCCGGGCCGCATCGATGTGTGGCCCCTCGTTCCGCCGCCCGAAAAGCCCGAGGTTCACCCGTGGCACGACCCGGCGGACCGGCCCTTGCCGGATGGCGCACAGGTCACCCTCGCCCGGTCGCTCGCCAGGTTCATCGGCAGGATTCTGGAAGGCGAGGCCATCAGCGACAAGACCGGACGGGTGCGGTGTGTTTCGGCGGGGGACATCATGATCCTCGTGCGCAGTCGGGGCGAAATGTTCGAGCAGATCATCTCTGCCTGCAAGACGGCGGGACTGCCGATCGCCGGCGCGGATCGTCTGAAGATCGCAGCGGAACTGGCCGTAAAAGACCTCACCGCGCTCTTGTCTTTCCTGGCTCTTCCCGACGACGACCTTGCCCTAGCGGGAGCACTGAAATCTCCTCTCCTGGGGTGGAGCGAAGGCCAGCTTTTCGACCTCGCACACGGACGGACAGCCCCTACGCTCTGGCGCGAGCTTCTGCGTCGAAACGACGATTTTCCCGAAACAGTGACTATTCTCCGGTCTCTAAGGGACGATATCGACTTCCTGAGACCCTACGAGTTGCTTGAACGGATCCTCACGCGACATGACGGTCGACGCAAGCTTCTGGGACACATCGGCTTGGAGGCGCGCGAGGGGATAGACGAACTTCTGAACCAGGCGCTGGCGTACGAGCGAGATCATGTGCCCAGCCTGACCGGTTTTCTGAACCGATTGAGTACCGAAGACATCGTGGTAAAGCGTCAGGCTAATGGTGCCGACGATCTTATCCGTGTGATGACCGTTCACGGAGCGAAGGGTCTTGAGCGCCCCATCGTCATCCTGCCCGACACCACCGCGCCGCCGCGTCCAAACGCGAGCGATCTTCTCGTGGCAGAGGACGGCATCACTCTGCCGCCGCTCAAGCGCGGTCACGAGACGGAGGAGATCGCTCAAGCGCGTGACCGCGTGCGTGCGGCGGAGGATGAAGAGAGAGATCGGCTTCTCTACGTCGCGATGACGCGTGCCGAGAAGTGGCTGATCGTCTGCGGGGTTGAGCAAGCGCGCGCGCCATCTCGAAACGTCGACTGGCATCGGCTGGTGCGTGAAGGCGTGACTTCAGCGGGAGGGGTCGAGGTCGAGACCCCGGAGGGAACCATTCTCCGTCTGGCACATGGGGAGTGGCCCACTCTGGACGAGCTGCCGACGTCCGAAAAGGTCTCTGATGCTCGAGAAATGCCGCATTTCCTGACCCAACCTGCGCCATTGTTCGAGCCGCTTCAGCCTCTTTCTCCCTCCAATCTTGGCGGCGCAAAGGTCCTGGGCGGCGGCGCCTTGGCGGAGAACGCCGCGAAGCGTCGCGGACGCCAGCTTCACCTTCTCCTCGAGCATCTTCCCGGCAAGCTGCACCCAGAGGCGTTCGCGCACAGCCTCCTCTCTCGCGGACCAGATGCTGCGCATACCGAAGAGGTGGACGAGCTGCTCGACGAGGCACTGCGGAACCTCGCGTTGCAGCCGGACCTTTTCACTAGCGAAGCGCTGGTTGAGGCCGAGATCGCCGTTCGTTTGCCCGGCTTCGAGCGCGAGATCGCGGGGACCATCGACCGCCTGCTGGTTGGCGACAGGCGTGTGCAGGCCGTCGATTTCAAGACCAACGCGATCGTGCCGTCGCGACCCGAGGACACGCCGGAAGGAATCCTCCGTCAGATGGGAGCCTACCTTCTTGCACTGGAGCAGGTCTATCCTGCCCGCGAGGTGGAGGTCGCGGTGCTCTGGACCGCGACAGCGACGCTGATGCCGCTACCCCACGGTATCGTGAGGGCGGCTTTGGGTCGCGCCACCATATCTTGACCTTCTGGGCAGCGCTTCCTAGGTTCGTTGTCCTAGTCACAAGGGGATCCTGCCATGGCCACCGTTGCCGTTACCGATGACACCTTCGACGCCGAGGTCCGCAATTCGGATGTTCCGGTCGTCGTCGACTTCTGGGCCGAATGGTGCGGTCCCTGCAAGATGATCGGCCCGGCTCTGGAAGAGCTGTCGGACGAATACGGCGGCAAGATCAAGATCGCCAAGGTCAACGTCGACCAGAACCCGAACTCGCCTGCGCAGCTTGGTGTTCGCGGGATCCCGGCGCTGTTCCTCTTCAAGGACGGCCAGGTCGTGTCGAACAAGACGGGCGCCGCACCCAAGGCAGCACTGAAGGGCTGGATAGACGAATCCATCTGACCGGCTTCGTGCCGTGTCGCAGGGCCGCCTTTGGGCGGCCCTTTGCATGTCGGCGTCCGGGTTGCAGTCGCCAGCCCCGGTACGCATATAGCCCCAAACAATGGAGGCATTCATGGCGGACAGCGACTTTCCCGGCTGGCACGGGACGACGATCATCGGGGTCCGCAAGGGAGGATCGGTCGTCGTTGCGGGCGATGGACAGGTCAGCCTGGGTCAGACAGTCATCAAGGGCACCGCGCGCAAGGTGCGTCGTCTCTCGCCGGGCGGCTATGACGTGGTCGCGGGCTTTGCCGGGTCGACCGCCGACGCCTTCACGCTGCTGGAACGCCTTGAAGCCAAGCTCGAGGCGACGCCCGGTCAGTTGCAGCGCGCCTGCGTTGAACTGGCGAAGGATTGGCGCACGGACAAGTACCTTCAGAAGTTGGAGGCCATGCTGATCGTCACGGATGGCGCAGAACTTTACATCGTGACGGGGGCAGGGGATGTGCTCGAGCCCGAACATGACGTCGCCGCGATCGGATCGGGTGGAAACTATGCCCTCGCCGCCGCGCGAGCGCTGATGGACGGCGATGGCGACGCAGAGTCCGTCGCACGACGGGCAATGGCCATTGCCGCCGACATCTGCGTCTACACCAACGGCAATCTGACCGTGGAGACAATCTCGAAATGACCGACCTGACCCCGCGAGAAATCGTCTCGGAGCTTGACCGTTTCATCATCGGACAGAAGGACGCGAAGCGGGCCGTCGCTGTCGCGCTGAGAAATCGCTGGCGCCGCCGGCAGCTTCCCGACGACCTCCGCGATGAGGTGTATCCGAAAAACATCCTGATGATCGGACCCACGGGCGTCGGCAAGACCGAGATTTCGCGTCGTCTGGCGAAGCTTGCCCGCGCGCCGTTTTTGAAGGTCGAGGCGACCAAGTTTACCGAAGTCGGCTACGTCGGCCGTGATGTCGAACAGATCGTGCGGGATCTGGTCGAAGCCTCTATCACCATGACACGCGAACATATGCGTGAGGACGTGAAGGCCAACGCCCGTGCCGCCGCCGAGAATCGTGTTCTGGCCGCCATCGCGGGCGAGGGCGCGCGCGAACAGACGCGCGACATGTTCCGCGACAAGCTAAAGCGCGGCGAGCTGGACGACACCGTCATCGAGCTTGAGATGAAGGACCAGTCGAACCCGTTCCAGAATCTGGGAATGCCCGGAATGCCGCCGGGGCAGGGGGGGATGGCTCTCGACCTCGGATCGCTATTCGGAAAGGGCTTCCCCGGACGCACCGTGAAGAAGCGCATGACCGTCGCGCAAAGTTACGACATCCTGATCGGAGAAGAGGCAGACAAGCTTCTCGACGACGAAACAGTCACTAAAGCGGCGATTTTCGCGGTCGAGGAGAACGGCATCGTGTTCCTGGATGAGATCGACAAAGTCACCGCGCGGGCAGAGACTCGGGGTGCAGATGTCAGTCGGGAAGGTGTTCAGCGCGACCTGCTTCCTCTGATCGAGGGTACGACGGTATCGACAAAGTACGGGCCGGTGAGGACAGACCACATCCTGTTCATCGCTTCGGGTGCGTTTCACATCGCCAAACCGTCCGATCTTCTTCCCGAGCTTCAGGGCCGTCTTCCGATCCGGGTCAACCTGCGGGCTCTGACCGAGGATGACTTCGTCCGTATCCTGACTGAAACGGACAACGCTCTGACGCTTCAGTATACGGCGCTGATGAACACCGAGGAGGTCGAGGTGTCCTTCACCCAAGAGGGGATCGCCGCCCTGGCCAAGATCGCGGCGGAAGTGAACCAGTCGATCGAGAACATCGGTGCGCGCCGGCTCTACACCGTCATGGAGCGTGTCTTCGAAGAGCTGAGCTTCACCGCGCCGGACCGGGCCGGCGACAAAGTTGTGGTCGATGCCGACTTCGTCGAGAAGAACCTCGGTGAACTTGCCCGCAGCGCAGACATGAGCCGCTTCGTCCTCTAGCGCGACAATCGCATAAGGGGCAGAGTGGCCACACCCTTCGTCAGGCTGCCTCTCGATGCGTCTGCTACCCCTTTTCTTCGTTCTCATCCTTGCGGCCTGTGTTCCGCGATTGCCCGTGGCGTCGGTGCCCCAAGGAACACCAGAGGGCACGGCGACGATGGTCTACGTCGCAACGAACCGAAGTGATATCGAGAGTCGGCCTGCGCGAGGTCGTGGTGAGACGACCCGTCATTTCCGCTATCAGGTACGCATCCCGGAGGCTCACACGCCCGGTGAGCTTGCGATGCCGACCAACGCTCCCGACCCCGCTCGCCACTTCATGGCGTTGAAGGCCGAGGAATTTCGGGGAGAGGAACAGTTCGCCGCGGCCATCGCGCAGGACCTTGCCCGAATGAAGGTCGACGACCGGACCATCACCTTGTTCATCCACGGCTTCAACACGACCTACGCGGAAAGTGTGATGCGGATGGCGCAATTGAACCACGATCTCGACTTGCCGGGTGTGTCGGTTGAGTTCGCCTGGCCCTCCGCCAACAGCCCGCTCGGATACGCCTATGACCGGGACAGCACGCTGTATTCGCGCGATGCGCTTGAGCGCCTGCTTCGGTCTTTGCCCGTGACCAACAAGCGGCTCGTGGTCGTGGCCCACTCCCTGGGCGCGCACCTGACGATGGAGACCCTGCGCCAGATCGAGATCGCGGATCCGGGCTGGGGCGCGCGGACGCTCGGTGGAGTCGTTCTGGTCTCTCCGGACATCGACGTGGAAGTTTTCCGGCAGCAGGTCGCGCGCATATCGCCCTTGCCCCAGCCCTTCGTGATCTTCGTATCCAACCGCGATGCAGCGCTCGGACTTTCGGCCCTCATTTCTGGCGAGAGCGGGCGGTTGGGGAGCATTACCGACGCGTCCGCGCTCGCCGATCTAGACATTATCCTCCTGGACATCTCTGCCTTCGGGACCGGGCATTTCACCTTTGGGGACTCTCCTGCCCTGATCCCGATCCTTCGACGAATGGCCAACCTGGATTCGTCCTTCAGGGACGAGGACAGGCGGCGTACCGGGCTCATCCCAGGGACCGTCGTGACAATCCGGAACGTCACCGAGGTGATACTGTCGCCACTATCGCAGTAGAGCCAAGGAAAGGTCTCTTTTCATCGACGGGTAAGAGGCAGAGACGAAGGCAATGACCGCTCTGACCTTCGTTCGCGACAACGCCCGTTTCCTGGCCGTGGGTGTCGTGCTGACGCTGAATTCCAGCTACGGCCAGACCTTCTTCATTTCGGTCTTCGCGGCGTCGATCATGGCCGACTTCGCGCTGTCGGACGGGGAGTGGGGCCTGGTGTATACTGCCGCGACGACGGCTTCTGCCGTCGTGATGTTCTTCGCGGGCGCCCTCAGCGACCGTTTCCGCGTTCGTCAACTGGCCTGGCTGGTGGTGCCCGGGTTGGCTCTGTCATGCGTGGTCATGGGGGCGAGCGGGTCCGTCGCGGGCCTGCTGGCGGCCATCTTCCTTCTGAGAATCCTGGGGCAAGGCATGATGTTCCAACTTGCGTCGGTCTCGATGGCACGGTGGTTCGTGGCGCGTCGCGGCATTGCGTTGTCGATTGCCGGCATGGGCTTCTGGATCGGGCAGGCTACGTTGCCGCTGGTCTTCGCGAGCCTCTTGCCGTCCCACGGGTGGCGCGCCCTGTGGTTCCTTGCCGCTGCGCTTGTCGCGGTCACGTTCCCACTGATCCTGTGGCTTCTGACCTTGGAACGGACGCCGCAGTCTCTCGCTCATTCAGACGACGCGGCCGGTATGGACGGACGGCACTGGACCCGCCCCGAAGTCCTTCGATCCGCATTCTTCTGGATGCTCGTGCCCATGCTTCTAGGCCCGCCCGCGTGGGGCACGGCCTTGTTCTTCCAACAGGTCCATATCGCCGACGTGAAGGGATGGGGGCTGACAGAATACCTTGCGCTCGTTCCGCTGATGACCGTCGTGTCGGTCGCGATGACCTTCGTCGCGGGGTATCTTATCGACCTGCTTGGCTCGGCAGTGCTTATCCGGGTCGTCCTGGTGCCGTGGCTTCTGGGTTTTCTTGTCCTGGCATTGGCGCCAACGCTTCCCGTGGCCGCCCTGGCCTTTGTCCTGTTCGGGGTGGCGCACGGAACACAGGCCACCATCATGACGGCCTTCTGGGCCGAGTTCTTCGGCACGCGGCACATCGGGTCGATCAAGGCAGCGGCGACAAGCCTGATGGTCTTCGGATCCGCTGTCGGTCCGGGCCTCTCGGGCGTGTTGATCGACCAGGGGCTTGATTTCCCGACACAGATGCTGGGAATCGTCGTTTACTTCGCGGCGTCAGGCGTCCTGTTGTGGACAGCCGTCGATACCGCCCGGCGTCGGTTACCGAGCGCGGGCGAGGTAGACGTAAAGCGCGCCTGAGCCCCCGTGACGTCTATGCGCCTCGGTCCAGTCCAGGACGAGATGGGACAGGGGCGGTCGCGTCAACCATTCTGGAACGGCTCGCTTCAACACGCCGGTCTGCCGGGGAACTGGGTCATGTTCGGGGGCAGGGCGGCCTTTACCGGTGATAACAAGGACCAGGCGCCGGCCCTCGGAGGTCGCACGCAAGAGGAAAGACCGAAGCGCGACTTCGGCCGCTGCGGCCGTCATGCCATGGAGATCAATGCGCGCTTCAGGGATTGCCTTGCCTCGCTTCATGCGCCCGAATCCCTTGCGATCCATCCGCATCGGGCGGTCGACAGGCTCGTCGCTGCGGGCGGGACCAGAGAGCGCGGCCTGACTGGTCTCACCGACGCGGAAAGGCTTGATGTCGAAATCGGGTTCGGGGATCAGCGGCTTCGGCCGTGACTCGAGCCGCTGTTTCATGGACAGCGCGCTGGAAGGTTTGTGCGGATCAAGAGGGGAGGCCGTGCGGACAACGCGTTGCCACAGCTTCTCCTCCTCTGGAGCCAGCCGCCGGGGACGCCGGCTCATGACCCGTCGATCCGGGCAAGGGCCTCCTCGATCGGCAAGAGGACGATCATCCTGCCGCCGTCTCGCACCCGACCGGCCCGTCGTCCCGCCTGCCCACCGGTGCCGAAGAAGATGTCACCGCGCTGCGCGCCCCTGATTGCCGAGCCGGTGTCCTGCGCGACCATGAGACGCCGCATGGGCGAAGCGCCGTCCTTCTCCATCCAGACGGGTGCCCCGAGGGGCACGAACTCGGGATCGACGGCGATGGTGCGGCCGCCCGTGATCGAACGGTCCATCGCCCCGAGCGGACCCATGTGGGCGGGAACCTGGCTGACTTCGCGGAAGAAGACGTACGAGGGGTTATGGTTCAGAAGATCGGCACCTTCCTCGGGGTGGTCCCGAACCCAGGTCCGGATGACTTGTGCCGAGACCTGATGAGCCTCGAAGACGCCGCGCCGGATCAGTTCTTCTCCGATCGACCGGTAAGGGTGACCGTTCTTGCCGCCATAGCCGACGCGAATGCTTCTTCCGTCTTCCAGCCTGATCCGTCCGGACCCCTGGACCTGGAGGAAGAACTTTTCGACGGGATCCTCAACCCAGGCTATTTCCAGGCCGCGCCCCTTCAAGACGGACAGGTCCTCGATCTCCTTGCGGCTGAACCACTCGCCTGTTTCGGGCGCCTCGGGTGGACGACGGTAAAGGGGAACGCTGAAGCGCTCGCTCTCTTTGAGAGATCCGACAAGCTCGGGCTCGTAGTATCCAGTGAAAAGCGCTGGAGAGCCGTCCGTGATGAGGAGGGGACGGAAGACGGTTTCGAAGAAGGTGCGGGCGTCCGTTGCACGATCTGCCAAAGCGCACACGGCGGACCAGTCCCCGAAGGTCATGTCCTCGCAGGTGGACCGGAAAACCTCAAGCGCCGCCTCGTGGTTGTCGGACTCCCACCCTTTCAAGGCGGAGAACTCCAGAAGGCTAACTTCGGCAGAAAGGGGAAGGGGAAGGGCGGACACTGTCAGGAGCAGGAACGCAGCAAGACCGCTGCCAGGGGTCATTCGCCGGTAGCCACCAACTGCCAGTTGGGATCGTTAACGCCCATCTTGCGAGCAAAGGTCCAGACGTCGCGTTGACGTTTGATCTCGCTTGGATTGCCCTCGACGATTTCGCCTGCGGCGTTCCGCACGACCGAGGTCTGCTCACCCACGAAGCGGACGGTGATCTCTCCCTCGCTCGTCTGGCGGTCGAACTCGGCTTCCTTCAGCGTAACTTCACGGACGCCAACGAAATTCGCGTCAATCGACAGACCTTCTGCCTTCCGAGCGTCGATGACGGACTGGAACGTCTGCTCGATATCGTCGGACAGGAAGTCGCGGACGGGCGTCAGATGACCACTTTCGAATGCCATGAGGATCATCTCATAGGCCGAACGGGACCCTTCGAGGAACGACTTCACCATGAAGCCTGGCTCGGCCATCTTCATGGCTGCCAGAGCCTTGGCGCTTTGCGACCCATCCTCGACGTGGTCGGTGATGTCGTGATCGGGTCCGCCCTCGATCACGTCGAAGTCGGCGCGACGAGACGGACGGCCGGGGGCTTGCGTCACTGCGGGCTTTTCAAAGCCCTCTCTGGTGCCGAGAACGCTGCGCAGGCGCAGGATCAGAAACACGGCAATGCCGGCAAGGACCAGAAGCTGGATCAAGGAGGAGCTCATGCGTTCTCTCGGGACAGGGTTTGGCATTCTGACATCAGGGTCCATATGTAGGTGCTGATTGGGTGCGAGTCCACCGGACCCCCTGCGACCAAGAGGACATCATGCGGCTCTTTCTTCCGTTCCTTCTCGTTCCGCTCATCGAGATTGCGCTTTTCATCCAGGTCGGCGGACTGATCGGGCTGTGGTGGACGCTGGCCATCGTGATCGGCACAGCGGTCTTGGGAACCTTCCTCGTCCGAAGCCAGGGCATGGCCGTTCTTGCCCAGCTTCGCGGATCGATGGAACGTCTGAGCGATCCGACCGGACCTCTCGCGCATGGAGCGATGATCCTGTTTTCGGGCGCACTTCTTCTGACGCCGGGGTTTTTCACCGACGCAGTCGGTTTCGCCCTTCTCGTGCCCGGCATCCGCGAATCCATCTTTCGTGCCGTTCGAAAACGGGTCGTCATTGAACGGTTCAACTACGGTACGCCGCCGCAGGCCCCAGTCGATCCGAACGTGATCGAAGGTGAGTTCGAGGAGATCGAGCCACGGAAGGGACCCTCTGGCTGGACCCGCCATTGAGGGGAGGCTGCCACGCCGCTATAGAGGTCCGAACAAGAATTTTATCCAGACGGAGAGCCTCATGGCCGAAAATGGAAACGGCGCCGCGCCGCAGACACCCCAGATGCCGCAGATGAAGGTGCTGGGACAGTTCATCCGCGACATGTCCTTCGAGAACATCCTGGCCCGCAAACCGGTCGAAGGTCAGGTGCAGCCCGACATCCAGGTCCAGGTCGCCCTCGACGCTCGCAAGGGCTCGAATGCGAACCAGTACGAGGTGGTCACCAAGTTCAACATCACCTCGAAGAACAAGGGCACCGATGCCGTGCTTTTCGTGCTCGAGCTCGAGTACTCCGGTCTCTTCCAGATCGAAAACGTAGCCGACGACCAGCTTCACCCGTTTCTTCTGATCGAATGCCCGCGGATGATCTTCCCGTTCGTCCGCCGGATCGTCAGCGACGTGACCCGCGACGGCGGCTTCCCGCCCTTGAACATGGACACGATCGATTTCGTCGCACTCTACCGTCAGCAGCTCGCCCAGAGACAGCAGGCGCAGGCTGGAAAGACCGAAACGCCTACGCCGGCGAACTGAACGTCAGCCAAAGCGCCCCACTCCCCATCTTCCCGACGAATGCCTCGTGTGCCGCTACCTCGGCCTCGGTCAGCCGGGCGGGAAGGGGACGGGGGCGCGGCTGGGGACGCCACGCTTCTGTCACATCGCTTCCCGTCCGCTTCTGGTCGACTGGGGCTAGGACAAGGTCCGGCTGACGCCCGCCGATCAGTTCAAGATAAACGTCTGCCAGAATCTCGCTGTCGAGAAGAGCGCCGTGCAGCGTTCTTGCCGAGTTGTCGATGGAGTAGCGGCGGCAAAGTGCGTCCAGCGATGCCGGCGAACCGGGAAACTTCCGCCGAGCGATGTCCAGGGTGTCGACGGCGCGCTCCCACGGGATCTGGGGAAGCCCGAGCCAGCGCAATTCGGCGTTCAGGAATTTCATGTCGAACGCGGCGTTGTGGATCACAAGCTTCGCGTCACCGATGAAGTCTAGAAACTCCTTCGCGACATGGCGGAACAGAGGTTTGTCGCGCAGGAAGTCGTCTGTCAGGCCATGGACGTCTATGGCTTCTTTTGGAACCATGCGCTCGGGGTTGAGGTACTGGTGAAAGGTCCGTCCCGTCGGGACGTGCCCATGCAGTTCGACCGCGCCGATTTCGACAATGCGGTCGCCAGTCTCGGGATCCAGTCCGGTGGTTTCGGTGTCGAGAACGATCTCGCGCATCATCTGCCGAATGCCTTTGCCTGCTCGACCACATCATGGACAGCGGCGCGGGCGGCTTCAAGCGATGTGGTCTCGATCACGGCGTCCGCGCGTGCCCTCTTTCCGGCGTCAGGAACCTGGCGGTTCAGGATCAGCTCGAATTTGTCCGGCGTCATGCCCGGACGCGACAAGACGCGCCGTCGCTGTTCCTCGGCGGGTGCGGAGACGACGACGATCATATCCACTGTAGCTTCGGCGCCGATTTCGAAGAGGAGCGGAATGTCGACCACGACAACGGGTGCGTTCGTTCCGGCCACGAATTTTGCGCGATCCTCTGCGACCAGCGGGTGAACTGCCGCCTCGACAAGCGCGAGAAGGTCAGGGTCTTTCCCTATCGCGTCAGAGAGCGTCTCTCGGTCGATTGCGCCGTCGACGACAGCGTCGGGGCAGAGCGCGCGAAGTCGTGGAACAGCGCCGCCTCCCTTTGAATAGAGACGGTGGACGGCCTCATCGGCGTCCCAGACAGGCACGTCCAGATCGCGAAACATCGCCGCCGTTGTCGATTTTCCCATCCCGATCGAGCCGGTCAGTCCGATGACGATCGGTCGGCTCACCTCAGAACAGCGTCGCGCAGTGCGTCGTCGACTTCGGGTTTCATGTTGAACCAGCGCTCGAAGCCGGGAGCAGCCTGGTGCAGCAGCATCCCGAGGCCGTCGACCGTCCGACACCCCAAGGCGCGGGCGTATTGAAGAAGCGGCGTTTCGAGAGGGGCATAGACAAGGTCTGTGACGACGGCGTCGCGGGACAGTCCGTCGAGGGGAATCCGCATTTCGGACTTGCCGACCATGCCGAGCGAAGACGCATTCACCACGGTTGCAGCGCCGTCGAGCGCATTGCCCGCCTGCACCCAGTCAATGACTTCGATCTTGTGCCCGAACTCGCGCCGCAGCGTGTCCGCCCGCGCCTTGGTTCTATTGGTCAGCCGGATCTCCTGTGCGCCTGCGTCGATAAGCGACGCAATGACGGCGCGCGCCGCTCCGCCTGCCCCTATGACAGCCGCCGGTCCGTCGGCGGCGTTCCAGTCAGGCGCGCCCTGTCGAAGGTTCTCGATGAATCCGTAACCATCCGTGTTGTCCGCGACGATTTTGCCATCCTCGCGAAAGGTCAACGTATTCGCCGACCCGATGAGAGCGGCGCGGTCGGTGACGCTGTCGGCCATCGTGAGGACGTGCTCCTTGTGCGGAATCGTCACGTTCAGGCCGACGAAACCCACCTTCGGAAGCACCCTCAGAGCGTCTTCGAGGTCGGGGGACGCGATATCCATAGGGATGTAGTGGCCGGCGATCCCATAGCGCCGCAGCCAATGCTGATGCAGCCGCGGCGATCTCGAATGCGAGATTGGAGTCCCGATGACGCCGGCCAGAGGAATGCGCTTTGTGCTCATTCCGGCAGGGTGCCTCTGGCTGTCAGCCAAGGCAAGAGTTGCAGAAGCGGAAGGCCCAGGATCGTGAAGTGGTCACCTTCGATGCGCGAGAACAGGCGCACGCCTTCCTCCTCGATCTTGTAGCCGCCGACAGAGGTGCTGATGCTCTCCCAGTTGCGGTCGACATAGTCGCGGGCATAGGCGTCCGAGATGTCGCGCATCCACATCCGAGCGTGTCCTACATAGCGCCAAAGGGGGGTCGCACCTTCGTACACCACAGCCGCCGAGTGAAGGTCGTGCCGCTTTCCTCGGAGGCCTTGGATCTGCGCAACAGCATCGTCCGCCGTCGCGGGCTTCGAGAGGATGGTGCCGTCGAACTCCAGAACCTGGTCGCAGCCCAGGACCAGCGCCTCCGGGCGCTTTGACGCGATCTTTCGCGCCTTCGCTTCAGCCAACGCATCGGCGATGTCGCGCGGCGACGCACCTTCGGCTAGAAGCGACGCCTTGATCGCGCTCTCGTCGACGGTTGCGGGCAAGATCTCGATCGGGACGTTCGCGCGAAGTAGAAGTTCAGCGCGGATCGCCGAGCCTGATGCCAAAATAAGCGGCTGAACCATGTGGATAAACCTGTGAAAGGCGAGGCCTGGAACCTAGGGACGATACCGCCGAGACTCGAAGGATTCCCAGAACAGCGAACGATCTAGCATGTGCCGGTCGAAAAGTCCGAGTGTTTTCCACCGTGGGTTTCGTCATCGCCGACCCTGTGCGCTTCCTCAACGTTCACTGGGATTTCCCCCGGTTATCCACATGCCAGCGAGTGTGCAGCTAAACTTTAAGAGTTATGAATTCCTCATGAATTTCTGTTTTTCCCGTTCCGCGTTGTGAAGTGGGGATGTCGCCATGCTCCCTGTGCACAACTCGGCGCGCAACGCATGAACTCCACTTGTCCCTGTGCCCTATCATCACATCATCTTTTCTTTCATTCTCTTTTTCTTTTAAGAGGCTCCGAGCTTACGGAGACGCCGCATGTCCGAGATACTGGCCAGCCTCTATCCCTGGACGAAGTCGCTTCACGTCCTCTCGGTCATTTCCTGGATGGCGGGGTTGTTCTATCTCCCGAGGCTCTTCGTGCATCATGTCGAGCAGGCAGGGCGAGACAGCCATATCCATGAGACCTTCTCGATGATGGAGCGAAAGCTGTTCCGCCTCATCATGAACCCCGCCATGATCGCCACCTGGGTCTTCGGGCTCATGTTGGTCTTCACACCGGGCATCGTCGACTGGTCGCTGGTCTGGCCGTGGACGAAGGCGGCGGGCGTCCTGGCGATGACCTGGTTTCACCATTGGCTGGGGTACCGGCGCAAGGAACTGGCGGCGGGGACGAATACGAGGAGCGGTCGGGCGTTCCGTATGATGAACGAAGTCCCGACGCTGCTCGTGATCATCATCGTTTTCTCGGTCATCGTGAAGTTCTGACACTTCTTGACTCGCGCTTGTTAGTTGCATATCTACGCGACCGGACGCGGTCCTCGTGTTCGTAACTCTCCCACTCCCTACCGTTTCGTCTGCCCGGGGCACGGCGTCCGAAAGGCATTCTAATGACCGACCGTCTGAATCTCGCCGACCTCAAGTCGAAGTCGCCCAAAGAGCTGCTGTCCATGGCAGAGGAGCTCGAGATCGAGAACGCCTCGACCATGCGCAAGGGCGAGATGATGTTCTCGATTCTGCGCGAGAGGGCGGATGAAGACTGGATCATCGGGGGCGACGGGGTGCTGGAGGTCCTGCAGGACGGCTTCGGCTTCCTTCGCTCGCCCGAGGCGAACTATCTGCCGGGTCCTGACGACATCTACGTTTCTCCCGACATGATCCGGCAGCATTCGTTGCGCACCGGGGACTCGGTCGAGGGCGTGATACGCGAGCCGAACGATCAGGAACGATATTTCGCGCTGACGAAGGTTGAGACGATCAATTTCGAAGATCCCGACAAGGCGCGCCACAAGGTCAGCTTCGACAACCTGACCCCGCTCTATCCCGACGAGCGTATGACGATGGAAATCGAGGATCCGACGGTCAAGGATCGCTCTGCCCGCGTTATCGACCTCGTTGCTCCTATCGGAAAGGGTCAGCGCTGTCTGATCGTGGCACCGCCGCGGACGGGTAAGACGGTGCTCTTGCAGAACATCGCTCACTCGATCGAGACCAACCACCCGGAGTGCTACCTGATCGTCCTTCTGATCGACGAGCGGCCGGAAGAGGTGACGGACATGCAGCGCTCGGTCAAGGGCGAGGTCGTGTCCTCGACGTTCGACGAACCTGCCACCCGTCACGTCGCTGTGTCGGAGATGGTCATCGAAAAGGCAAAGCGCCTGGTGGAACACAAGCGCGACGTTGTGATCTTGCTCGACTCGATCACGCGTCTTGGCCGTGCGTTCAACACCGTCGTTCCCTCGTCGGGCAAGGTTCTGACCGGCGGTGTCGATGCGAACGCCCTCCAGCGGCCCAAGCGTTTTTTTGGTGCTGCACGGAACATCGAAGAGGGCGGCAGCCTTACGATCATTGCGACTGCGCTGATCGATACCGGTAGCCGGATGGACGAGGTCATCTTCGAAGAGTTCAAGGGAACGGGTAACTCGGAAATCGTTCTGGACCGCAAGGTTGCCGACAAGCGGGTCTATCCTGCGATGGATATCCTCAAGTCCGGCACTCGGAAGGAGGACCTTCTGGTGGACAAGAACGACCTTCAGAAGACCTTTGTGCTGCGCCGCATCCTCAACCCAATGGGCACCACGGATGCTGTCGAGTTCCTGCTGTCGAAGCTGAAGCAAACGAAGTCGAACGCGGAATTCTTTGACTCCATGAACGCGTGAATCTCTGTTTTAGAACAGTAGGTTAGGCTTATGGACACGATCTTTGCCCTGGCGAGCGCGCGGGGTCGCTCCGGCGTTGCCGTGGTGCGCCTGTCAGGACCGCAGGCATTCTCGGCCTTGGAGCAGATGGCGGGACGATTGCCTGCGCCGCGCCGTGCCTCTCTTCGTACGCTTCTGGGCGCTCAAGGGATCCTCGACAAGGCGCTTGTTCTGACGTTTCCCGAGCCGGACAGCTTTACGGGGGAAGACGTCGTCGAATTGCACCTGCACGGTTCAGTCGCCGTGGTCGATGCGGTGCTGCGTGATCTGGGTAGACGGAGTGGCTTGAGGCTGGCGGAGGCAGGCGAGTTCACTAGGCGAGCGCTCGAGAACGAGCGGCTTGACCTGTCACAGGTTGAAGGCCTGTCGGATCTCATCGAGGCGGAAACCGAGGCTCAGCGCAAACAGGCGTTTCGCGTTTTCTCCGGCGCTCTGGGTGCTAGGGCGCAGTCCTGGCGGGAGCGGTTAATTCGCGCCGCAGCGCTTTTGGAGGCGACGATAGATTTCGCAGACGAGGATGTTCCGGTCGATGTGATCCCCGAAGTGACGGTTTTGATCGAAAGTGTTCAGCGTGAGCTAATAGAGGAAGCGTCGGGCCTGAAGGCAGCGGAACGGGTACGCGAGGGTTTCGAGATCGCGATCGTCGGCCCTCCCAATGTCGGCAAGTCCACTCTGCTGAATACCTTGGCGGGACGAGAGGCTGCGATCACCTCGTCGATCGCGGGCACGACCCGCGACGTGATCGAAGTCAGGATGAACCTCTCGGGGCTTCCGGTGACGCTGGTCGATACCGCTGGACTTCGTGAGGCGCAGGACGAGATCGAAGCCATGGGCGTTGACCGCGCTCGGCGCCGGGCAGACGCTGCGGACCTGAGGGTGATCTTGAAAGCCTCGGCCGAGGATGCGCCTGCAGTCCAGCCTCGCGATGAGGATGTCGTGGTCGTGTCGAAGTCGGATCTTGTACCCGGTGACTTCTCGGCGCTGACAGGCGCGGGCATCAATCAACTCATCGAGCGCATCACCTCCGTCCTTGAGGGCCGGTCGGCTGGTGCGGGCTTAATCATTCGTGAGCGGCAAGCGCGTGCCGTGGTGAATGCCGCTACCTCTTTGGGAATCGCGCGCGATCGGTTAATGACGTCGGACGGCGTGGATCTGACCGCCGAAGACTTGCGGTATGCAATCGGGTCGCTGGATAGCCTGGTGGGTCGGGTAGACGTCGAGCATGTGCTCGACGAGATATTCTCGAGCTTCTGTATTGGAAAGTAGGCCCATGTTTCACGTGAAACATCATGAGACGCATGTAGTGGTGGTTGGGGGCGGACATGCCGGATGCGAGGCGGCTCATGCTGCCGCACGTCGTGGTGCGAAGGTTATCCTGGTGACATTGCGTCGCGACGGCATCGGCGTCATGTCCTGTAATCCTGCAATCGGAGGGTTGGGTAAGGGCCACCTCGTTCGCGAGATCGATGCCTTGGACGGTCTGATGGGGCGTGTGGCCGACGAGGCGGGGATCCAGTTCCGCCTTCTAAATCGTCGCAAGGGCCCCGCTGTTCAGGGGCCGCGTGCGCAGGCAGACCGTGACCTGTATCGGAGGGCCATGCTGCGTGAAATCGACTCGCATCCGGGAATCGAGGTCGTGGAGGGGGAGGTTACCGACCTTCTTATGAACGGCGACACCGTTGCCGGCGTCGCATTGTCCGATGCATCCGAGATTCGCTCTGCCGCTGTTATCCTGACCACCGGTACGTTCCTTCGTGGTGTCATTCACATCGGCGACGTCTCTCGGGCCGGCGGGCGTGTAGGCGACCGCGCGTCTGTGCGGTTGGCCGAGAGGATCGACAATTTCGGATTGCCTCTTGGCCGACTGAAGACAGGCACGCCACCTCGACTCAAGAAGAGTTCCATCGACTGGGAAGGTTTGGAGCAGCAGCCGGGTGACGAGGAGCCTTCGCTGTTCTCATTCCTGTCGACGGGCGTTACCGCGCCTCAGGTGTCGTGTGGAATAACTCATACCAATGAGAAGACCCACGACATCATACGCACCAATCTCGCCCGATCAGCCATGTATGGCGGTCACATTGATGGCGTGGGCCCGCGCTATTGCCCGTCGATCGAGGACAAGGTAGTCCGTTTCGCCGATAAAGCCTCGCACCAGGTTTTCCTGGAGCCTGAAGGACATACCAGCGATCTCGTCTATCCCAACGGCATCTCGACGTCGCTTCCCGAGGAGGTGCAGGAGGCATATGTTCGTTCGATCAATGGACTTGAGGACGCCATCATCGCTCAGCCCGGGTATGCCATTGAATACGACTACGTCGACCCCCGTGCGCTGACGTCATCCCTCAGGCTGAAGGATGTGCCAGGCCTTTATCTTGCAGGTCAGATCAACGGCACTACCGGCTATGAGGAGGCTGCGGCTCAGGGGCTGGTAGCTGGACTGAATGCGGCAGGCTGCGCATTGGACTTGGGCCCGATCTCGTTCGGTCGCGATACATCTTACATGGGCGTGATGGTCGATGACCTGATTACACGGGGCGTGACCGAGCCGTACCGGATGTTCACTTCGCGCGCGGAATTTCGGCTGTCGCTACGGGCGGACAATGCCGATCAGCGCCTTACGCCATTGGGAATTGCGGCCGACTGCGTCGGCGAGAGCAGGCAGGCCGGTTTCGTGCGAAAGATGGAGCTCATCGGGCAGGGCCGCACGCTTTTGGCCGAAACCGAGATTGAAGCACGTGAAGCTGCTGCGGTTGGAGTGCGTGTTGCTGCGGGAGGCGAACGGCGGACGGCAGACCAGTACCTGTCCTTCGCCGACGTCGACTTCGCGCTTCTCCTTCGAATAAAGCCTGAGCTTGAGAAGGTCGATCCTACTGTCCGCCAGCAGTTGAAGAATGACGCGCTCTACGCACAGTATCTGGGGCGCCAAGCTTCGGCAGCGGCAAGCCTGAAGCGCGACGAGGCTCATCTCATCCCTTTGGACTTCGACTACGAGCGAATGACTGGGCTCTCCAATGAACTTCGCCAAAAGCTCAAAGCGACGCGGCCAGAAAGTCTCGGACAGGCTGGGCGGGTCGAAGGCATGACCCCTGCCGCGCTCACCCTCATCCTCGCGAAGCTTCGCCAGGGTGCTAAGAAATCTGCGTGATGAGGGCGGAAGACTATGACTGGAGCGATAATGTTTCACGTGAAACATACCTTCGGCTGAGTATTTACGAAAACCTCCTGCAGAAGTGGACAGCTCGCATAAACTTGGTTGGCTCAGGCACTCTGGCTGATGTGTGGCAGCGACACTTTGTCGACTCCGCGCAACTCTGGAAGCTCGGTCCTGACGGGGGCAAGGTCTGGGCGGACTTGGGGAGTGGAGGGGGGTTCCCGGGCGCGGTGATTGCCATCATTGCGGCTGAAGCGTGCCCGGAGATGAGAGTTACTCTGATCGAGTCGGACCAAAGGAAGGCCGCCTTCCTTCGTGCCGTCGCTCGCGAAACGGGAGTGGCGTTTAACGTTGCCGCACATCGCATCGAAGAGATCGATCCGCTGAATGCGGACATCATCTCAGCCCGCGCCCTTGGATCGCTCGACAAGCTGCTCGAATACGCCAAACGTCACATGGCTCCTGGTGGGACGGCGCTTTTCATGAAGGGCGCAAAGGCGGATGATGAAATCGCGACTGCCCTTGATAGATGGAAGTTCCGCTGCGAGAAGACCGTAAGCGCCACTGATCCCGCAGCGGTCATATTGAAAATCGGAGATATCGAGCGTGTCTGATCCGACAAGGACGCCGCCGCCGCGGATCATCTCGATCACCAACCAGAAGGGCGGCGTGGGAAAGACGACCACTGCAATCAATCTGGGCGCTGCGTTGGCCGAAGAAGGTTACAACGTCCTGCTCGTCGATCTCGACCCTCAAGGAAACGCATCCACAGGCTTGGGAATTGCGGCAGAGGATCGCGATTACACGACATATGACCTGATCCTGGATGAGACGCCGATCGAAAAGGTCATCCGGCAGACGTCGGTCGAAGGTTTGCTTATCGCCCCGTCGACAACCGATTTGAGCTCTGCAGATATCGAGATGATGTCGATCGAAAAGCGAAGCTTTTTACTTCATGATGCCCTGCGACAGCCGGCCATCGACGGTTACGAGCTAGATTTCGTCTTAATAGACTGCCCGCCATCCCTGAGCCTTCTCACGATCAACGCCATGGTGGCGTCGGACTCGGTGCTGATTCCGCTTCAAAGCGAGTTCTTCGCGCTAGAGGGCTTGTCGCAGCTAATGAGAACGGTCCGAGAAGTTCGCCAATCGGCGAATCCGGACCTTCGGATTGAGGGCGTCCTTCTGACGATGTACGACGCCCGCAATAACCTGAGCCAGCAGGTCGAGACCGACGCGCGACAAACTTTGGGGGCATTGGTTTATGACACCGTGGTTCCCCGGAACGTCAGGCTGTCGGAAGCGCCATCGTACGCGATGCCAGTCCTGAGCTACGATCCTACGTCGAAAGGTGCTTTGGCCTATCGCGCACTGGCACAAGAAGTGGTAGAGAAGATCGAGCACTCCGCATCATAGGGTAGCGGCCAATGGCACAGGCAAAAGTCGAGCGTCGGGGATTAGGTCGTGGGCTTTCGGCCCTCATGGCGGATGTGGAGGCACCCTCTGCTGCAGGATCTTCAGGATCGCGGAAGGCCGAAGCAACGGTCGCCATCGACCGCATCCTGCCAAATCCGGATCAGCCCCGCCGCACCTTTACCGAGGACGCACTCGAGGAGCTGACCACATCGATCAGGGAGAAGGGCATCATCCAGCCCTTGATCCTGCGACCCGATCCCAGGAACCCCGGCGGATATCAGATCGTCGCGGGCGAACGGCGCTGGCGTGCGGCGCAGCGCGCGCGCCTTCACGAAGTGCCAGCCATCGTGCGGGAGCTCGACGACACCGAGGTCTTGGAGCTCGCCATCATCGAGAACATCCAGCGGGCCGATCTGAACGCGGTGGAAGAGGCCGCTGGCTATCGCCAACTGATGGACCGCTTCGGGCACACGCAAGAAAAGCTGGCCGAGGCAATGGGGAAAAGCCGCAGCCACATCGCGAACCTCCTGCGCATGCTCAATCTGCCCGACGAAGTCCTGTCGTTTGTCCGCGAGGGAACCCTCTCCGCAGGCCACGCGCGCGCACTCGTGACAGCTGAAGATCCGGTCACACTCGCGCGGCAAATCGCAAAGAGCAGCCTCTCGGTGCGTCAGGCCGAGCGTCTGGCGAAGGGTTCGGGATCAAAGGCGAAAGGCGTAGCGAACCGGACCGAAAAAGATGCTGACACAAGGCAAATCGAGCGCGACCTTGCTGCCGCTCTTGGTATGAAGGTGACAATCGATCACGCGGCGGGAACCGAGAACGGAACGCTGACCATCCGATACCGTGACCTGACCGAGTTGGACGAAGTGTGCAGACGCCTGTCCGTGACGACGGGCGCAGGTGAAGTCTAAGTCAGAAGCTGCCTCAGGATCGCATTCAGGAGAGGCTTGCCCTTGCGGGTCAGACGAACGCGGTCCGACGCAACTTCGATGAGCCCAAGTTCGGTCAACTCGTTGATTGCCTTGACGTTTTTCAGACCGTCGAGAGACACGCCCTCGCCAAGCCGCAACCCCATCAGGACAGCTTCCTCCCGAACATCCTCGGGCGAAAGCTGGATGCGAAGGCTTTCGCCGCTTCCTTCATCTCTCACGGCAGCCAGCCACTTCAAGGGCGCCAGATGCGTCTCAGTTGCCGTCCGGCCCTCAGGCAAGGACAGTCGCCCATGCGCGCCAGGCCCGACGCCGACCCACTCGCCAGACCGCCAGTAGATGAGGTTGTGACGCGCTTCGTGGCCCAGAGACGCGTGGTTCGACGTTTCATATGCCGGCAGCCCAGCTGCTTCGGTCATGTCCTGCGTGAGGTCAAACATGTCCGCGCCCAGGTCCTCGTCGGGCAGACCACGGAGCGATCCTTTACTAAAACGATCGCCGAACGCGGTACTGGGTTCGATGGTAAGCTGGTAAAGCGACAGGTGACCGGACGACATCGAAAGAGCCTGGGCCAGTTCGTTTCGCCACGACTCAAGCGTCTGGTTCTGCCGGGCGTAAATTAGGTCGAACGATACGCGCGGAAAGATCTGCTGAGCCGTCGCCACCGCTGCCCGCGCCTCTTCGACGCTGTGAAGACGGCCAAGGGCGCGGAGGTCGTCTTCGACCAGCGACTGCACGCCAACGGACACGCGATTGACACCTGCGTCGGCGTAAGCTTGGAAGCGTCCGGCTTCGACCGAGGTCGGGTTCGCCTCGAGCGTGATCTCCATGTCATTCGACGCGGTCCAGGATGACCTCGCCGCTTCGATGACGGCGCCTACCGTTTCGGGCGGCATCAGGCTGGGCGTGCCGCCGCCGAAGAAGATCGTGTCGATGACGCGTGATCCGGTTTCGGCAGCGCTACGCCTGATTTCCGACGCAAGCGCCTCTCGCCAGGCCACATGGTCGACGGAAGCCGACACATGGCTGTTGAAGTCGCAGTAGGGGCACTTGGACTGGCAGAAGGGCCAGTGGACATAGAGCCCGAAGCCGGGCCTCTCATCCATGGCCGATGGCGGCCTTGAGCTTGCGGAAGGCATCCGCGCGATGGCTCATGCGGTTCTTTTGCCAACGGTCCATCTCGCCGAAAGTGGTGTCGTGGCCATCAGGCTGGAAGACCGGATCGTATCCATGTCCCTGATCGCCCCGCATCGGCCAGACGAAACGTCCCTCGACCTTCCCAGGAAAGACTTCGTCATGTCCGTCGGGCCAGGCAAGAACGAAGGTGGCGCAGAACTGCGCCGTCCAGGGTTCAGGGGCCCCGGACGCAATCAGCTCGTCGTGAGCGCGCGTCATGGCCAGACCGAAGTCGCGACCATTCGGAGTTTCGGCCCAGTCCGCGGTATAGACACCCGGGGCCCCTTGCAGCGCATCGATCTCGATGCCGGAGTCGTCCGAGAGGGCGGGCATTCCGGTCGCCTGCGCCGCCGCATGGGCCTTGATGCGGGCGTTCTCGACAAAGGACGTGCCCGTCTCGTCCGGTTCGGGCAGGTTCATGTCTGCAGCGCCCACAACCGAAATGCCGTGATCCGACAGGAGGTCGGCGATCTCTTCCAGCTTGCCCCGATTATGGGTCGCGACGAGAAGACGGTCGTCGACGAAGCGCCGCATCAGACCAGCGCGGTCTTTTGCGCGGCCACGAGGGTGTCGATCCCGGCTGAGGCGAGGTCGAGAAGCGTCGACATCTCGTCTCGCGCGAAGGTCGCGCCTTCGGCGGACATCTGCACCTCGATCAGACGGCCGCGCCCTGTGAGAACGAAGTTACCGTCGACGCCGGCTTCGCTGTCCTCGGGATAGTCGAGATCCAGCACCGGCTGACCGGCATAGATGCCACATGATACTGCCGCGACGTGGTCAGTCAGTGGATCGGTCCGCACGAGACCGGCCTTCATCAGGCTGTTCACCGCAAGCCGAAGCGCAACCCATCCCCCCGTGATCGAGGCGCAGCGCGTGCCACCGTCGGCCTGGATCACGTCGCAGTCGATGATGATCTGGCGTTCGCCCAAAGCAGGGCGATCGACGCAGGCGCGAAGGGCGCGGCCGATCAGACGCTGGATTTCCTGAGTGCGGCCGGATTGGCCATTCTTGGCTTCGCGCTTGCCACGCGTGTGCGTCGCCCGGGGCAGCATGCCGTATTCGGCCGTGACCCAGCCGAGACCCGAATTCTTCATCCATGGCGGGACGCGTTCGTCGATTGAGGCGGTGCACAGGACATGCGTGTCGCCGCAGCGGATCATGCAAGACCCCTCGGCATGGCGCGTCACGCTGGTTTCGATAGACACCGGGCGCATTTCGCCCACGGCCCGTCCGGATGGTCTCATCGGTGTCTCCTCAGTGTCGGCGGTTGATAGTCGGACGGTCGGATTGCTTCAACCCCGATTGACGTCACCCCCGCCTTCCCTTTAATTGCACCGCTTCTGCGACGTGGGATCCAATGACGGACACCGGAAAGCTGCTGGAAGAAATGAACCATCGGTCGCGCGAGGTCTTTCGCCGGGTGGTGGAGTCGTATCTCACCAAGGGCGACCCTGTCGGCTCGCGAACGTTGACCCGCGAGATGAGCGAGAAGGTCAGCGCTGCCACGATCCGAAACGTCATGCAGGATCTGGAGTACCTGGGCCTTCTCGGGTCGCCGCATGTGTCGGCCGGACGCATCCCGACAGAGCTCGGTCTGCGAATGTTCGTCGACGGACTTCTCGAGGTCGGCGATCCGACGTCCGAGGACCGCGATGCCATAGATGCCGAGATCACAGGAAGCGACTCCTCGGTCACGTCGATCCTGGATCGAGTGGGTGCTGCATTGTCCGGCGTTACGCGCGGGGCCAGCCTCGTTCTTGCGCCGAAGCACGAAGCGCCTGTGCGTCACATCGAATTCGTGAGCCTGGCGCCGGACCGCGCTCTCGTGGTGCTGGTGTTCAACGACGGGCACGTCGAAAACCGCGTCTTTAATCCGCCCGCGGGCCAGACGGCCAGCTCGTTTCGCGAGGCGGCAAACTTCCTGAATTCCATAGTCGCCGGACACACCTTGTCCGAATTGGGCCGCGTGATTGCAGCCGAGATCGGCAAGCGTCGGCAGGAACTGAACGACCTGGCCCGCGACCTGGTCGAAAACGGCACGGTGATCTGGGAAAACGAGGGCACCGAGACGGAACGGCTGATCGTTCGCGGACGCTCGAACCTCTTGGCGGGAAGCGCCGAGGAGGCCGAGCTTGAACGCATCAGGACGCTATTCGACGATCTCGAGCGGAAGCGCGACATCGCGGACTTCCTCAATCTTACGCAGGACGGCGAAGGCGTGCGGATTTTCATTGGGTCCGAGAACAAGCTTTTCTCACTTTCCGGTTCCTCTCTGGTCGTCTCTCCCTATATGAACGCTGACCGGAAGATCATCGGAGCGATCGGCGTCATCGGACCGACGCGCCTGAACTACGGAAGAATCGTACCTATCGTAGACTACACGGCGCAGCTGTTGGGCCGCGTTATTGCAGACCGAGGCCAGTAATGAGCACGAACGACCCGAAAAAGACCGTCGAAGAGGAAGAGCTGATCGACATCGATTCGCCAGAGGCACTGGAGGATCCCGAGGATGACGAGCGGCTTCAAAAGCTGATCGCCGAGCGTGACGACCTGCGCGACAAGTTCATGCGCGCCTTGGCCGATGCCGAAAACGCCCGGAAGCGGTCCGAACGTGACCGACGCGAGGCGGAACAGTACGGCGGTTCGAAGCTTGCCCGCGACCTGTTGCCGGTCTTCGACAATATGAAGCGGGCGGTGCAGTCGATTTCCGACGAGGGTCGCGAAGAGCACAAGGCGGTCATCGAGGGCGTCGAGTTGACGATGCGCGAGCTTCTGAACGTGTTCAGAAAACACGGGATCGAACCCATTTCCCCTCAGGTGGGCGAACGGTTCGACCCTCAGCAGCACGAGGCCATGTTCGAGGCGCCGCTTCCCGGCACAAGGGCGGGCGAAATCATCCAGGTCGAGGCTGACGGCTTCATGTTGCACGACCGGCTGCTCCGGCCGGCACGTGTAGGCGTCAGCTCGATGCCGTCGTCCTAGGAATCCAGCAGGGCCTTCAGCCGGTAAAGCACGTCGAGAGCTTCTCGCGGGCTAATCTCGTCGGGACGGACGTCGCGGAGGCGGTCCTCGACGATCGACTCCTGTGTCGTTCTGGCAGGCGCCGCTGACGCGGCGGCCGAAAAGAGCGGCAGGTCGTCGATCAGCGTGGCCTTGCGCGCACCACCCTCTCGGTCCCCTTTCTCGAGCGCGTCCAGCACGACCCGCGCGCGGTCGACCACCGACCGGGGCAAACCGGCAAGGCGCGCCACCTGGACACCGTAACTGCGATCGGCAGCTCCCTGTCGAACCTCGTGCAGGAAGATGACCTCCCCGTCCCATTCCTTGACCGCCACCGTCGCGTTGACAACGCCGTCCAGCCGGTCCGCAAGCTCGGTCAGTTCGTGATAGTGCGTCGCGAACAGACCACGACAGCGATTGACGTCGTGAAGGTGTTCCAGCGTGGCCCAGGCGATGGAAAGGCCATCGTAAGTCGCCGTGCCCCGGCCAATTTCGTCCAGAATGACCAGCGCCTTGTCGTCGGCCTGGTTCAGAATGGCCGCCGTCTCAACCATTTCGACCATGAAGGTCGACCGTCCACGCGCCAGATCATCCGCCGCTCCGACCCGGCTGAAAAGCTGGCTGACAAGTCCGATGTGCGCCGCCCCGGCCGGGACGTGGCTTCCGACTTGGGCGAGAAGCGCGATCAGGGCGTTCTGTCGAAGAAAGGTGGACTTGCCTGCCATGTTCGGACCGGTCAGCAGCCAGAGTTTCGATCCCAGGTCGGCGGACAGGTCGCAGTCGTTGGCGATGAAAGGAGAGCCGCCCGCCTTTAGCGCCTTTTCGACAACCGGGTGACGGCCAGCCTCGATTCGGAACGTGCGAGTGTCATCCACGACGGGACGCGTCCAGTCCTCACTGCGGGAGAGAAAAGCCAAAGCTGCCGCCGCGTCCAGTTCGGCCAGAGCTTGCGCGGCATGCTGAAGCTGAGGCGCAAGGTCGAGAACCTGCCGCTTAAGCCTTTCATAAAGACCCTTTTCAATGTCCAGAGCCCGAGAACCAGCGTTAAGGATCTTCTTTTCCATCTCGCTCAGCTCGACCGTCGTAAACCGAACCGCGCTGGCCGTCGTCTGACGGTGGATGAAACGCTCGTTCAAAGGTGCGGCCATCATCCGTTCCGCATGGGTCGAGGTCGTCTCGATAAAGTATCCCAGAACGTTGTTGTGCCTGATCTTCAGGGACCCGATGCCCGTCTCGTCGGCGTATCGCCTCTGATAGGTCGCGATGACACCCCGTCCTTCGTCGCGAAGCTGGCGCGCTTCATCGAGGTCGGGATCGCAGCCTTCGGCGATGAACCCGCCGTCGCGGACGAGAAGGGAAGGTTCGGCGACCAGAAGGTCTTCGAGCGTCGCCGAGAGACCGTCGAAGCCGTGTAGAGCCTTCTCCCACGACGACAGCAGAGAGGGGTCTTGCTCTTTGAGCGTCTGAACGATGGCAGGAAACTCGGCGAGTGCGTTCCGAATGGCGGCAAGGTCGCGGGGGCCTCCTCGGTCGAGTGCCAGGCGCGACAAGGCACGCTGGATGTCAGGGCAGTTGCGGAGAGCGGATCGGATACGGTCGAGGCGCGCAGCATCGGCGAGAAACCAGTCCAGCGCGTCGAGGCGGTCTCGGATGACGTTCAGGTCCCGCGACGGTGCGGATATCCGTCCCTCCAGCAGTCGTCCGCCCGACGCCGTGACAGTCCGGTCGATGGCCTGGAGAAGGGACCCCTCGCGCGTCCCTGAAAGGGAACGGGTCAGTTCCAGGTTCCGCCGTGTCGCCGCATCGATCTGGACCATACCGCCCGACGCTTCCCTCTGCGGGGGGCGAAGGAGCGGCAGATGTCCCTTCTGCGTCAGCTCGAGATAGTCGATCAGCGCGCCGAGCGCCGACACTTCGGCCCGCGTGAACGTGCCGAAGGCGTCGAGGCTCTGGACCCTCCAGAACGCCTCGAGCCGCTTCGTCGCCGAAGCACTGTCGAAGCTGGCCGGCGTCAGCGGAGTGATCGCGGCACCCGTGTCGCCGATGAGGTCGCACAAGTCCGAGTACCGGTTCTCCGACAGGATAACTTCGGACGGGGCCAGGCGCGCCAGTTCGGGCGCGAAGCGGCTCGCCGTCGTCTCCATCACGCGAAGCTCCCCGGTGGAAATATCGACCCAAGCAATCGCGGCCTCGTCTCGAACCTCTGCCAGCGCGACGAGGAAGTTGTGGCGCCGTGCCTCGAGAAGTGTTTCTTCGGTCAGGGTTCCCGGCGTGACGAGGCGAACGACACCGCGTTTCACGACTGACTTCGATCCCCGCTTCTTCGCTTCGGCAGGGTCTTCGAGCTGCTCGCATACAGCGACGCGGAAGCCCTTTCGTATCAGGGTCAGAAGATAGCCTTCGGCGGAATGGACCGGCACGCCGCACATCTGGATGTCTTCGCCGAGATGCTTGCCGCGCTTGGTCAGGGCGATGTCCAGCGCCTCGGCGGCTTGCACCGCATCGTCGAAGAACAATTCGTAGAAATCGCCCATCCTGTAGAACAGGAGAGCCCCGGCGTGTGCGGCCTTGATGTCGAGGTATTGCGCCATCATCGGCGTGACGGCGGCGTTGGCGACGGTCACTCTTCACACCCCCAAGTGCTCTGCCTGAATCTAACGGCGGGCACTCAAGGGTGAAAGGCGAAATGTCAGCTGGCGAACGGCGCGGCAGAGCCCCAGAGCTGTTTCACGCGAGCGTCGCGCCCGCAGGAGGAACGGTAGAACTTGTAGGCTTCCTTCTGCGACTTCGGCCCGCGACGCGTCAGGATGATGCTCGACCCCTTGTAGTAATCCTGATGGTAGGCTTCCGCCGGATAAAAGGCTGCGGCGTCCCGGATGGGGGTCACGATCTTCTGGCCGAGATCCGACTGCGCGTTCGTCTTTGCCTGCTCCGCGGCGGCCTTTTCCTGAGCGTTCGAGACAAAGATCGCGGTTCGGTAGCTCTCGCCGCGGTCACAGAACTGACCGCCGGCATCGGTAGGGTCGACGCTGCGGAAGAACAGGTTCAGAAGCTGCGCATAGCTCACGACGTTCGGGTCGTAGCGCACCTCGACAGCCTCGTAGTGGCCGGTGCCACCTCGAGTCACCTGCTTGTAGGTCGGGTTCGCGACCGTTCCGCCCATGAATCCCGAGACGACCTCGCTGACGCCCTTCACCTTCTCGAAGTCGGCCTCCACGCACCAGAAGCATCCGCCGGCGAAGTAGGCCCGAGCCTCTGCCGCTGCGGCACGGGAGCCGTGGAACGCGGCGCTCGACAGTACGAGAACGATTGCCAGAACGGATCTCCAACGAAAATCAAACATGGTTAAACCTCTCCTTTTCGTCTTCCAGCCTGCGGCCCTTGACGCGACGACGTCCACTCAAGCGAGCGTGATGTCGCGCGATGGTGAGAGTTGTTTCAAACCCCGACCATGACTAGCGTCACGGTAAAACGGAGGTCGAATGGATCAGCAGACAACCCATGCATCGGAAGACGACGCCCGAAACGACGCGATCCTGGTCTGGGTGAACGGTGTCGTGAAGCCTCGCGCCGAGGCATTGGTGAGCGTCTATGACTCGGGCTTCTTGCTGGGCGACGGTGTATGGGAGGGGCTGCGGCTGTATGACGGCACATGGGCGTTTCTCGATGAGCATCTCGACCGCCTGTTCGAGGCCGGAAAGGCCATCGACTTGGACATCGGCCTCGACCGACGCGGCCTGACGGCAGCGCTGGAGGAGACGCAGCGAGCGAACGGGATGACCACGGATGCCCATGCACGCCTGATGGTGACACGCGGTGTGAAGACGCGGCCCTTCCAGCATCCCGCGCTGTCGCGGTCGGGGCCGACCGTTGTCATCATCATGGAACATTCGCGTCCGAAAATCGCGCGCCCGATTCGCCTTGCGACCGTGCCTCACATGCGCGGATTGCCGATGACACAGGATCCGAAGCTGAACAGTCATTCAAAGCTGAACTGCATCCTCGCTTGCATCGCGGCCGAGAAGGCGGGGGCGGACGAGGCGCTGATGCTGGACGTACATGGGTTCGTGAATACGACCAACGCCTGCAACTTCTTCATCGTGCGCAAGGGGGAGGTTTGGACGTCGACGGGCGACTATTGCATGAACGGCATCACGCGGAAGAAGGTGATCGAGCTGTGCCGGGCGAACGGGATCCCGGTCTTCGAGAAGAACTTCTCGCTCGTCGAGACCTATTCCGCCGACGAAGCCTTTCTGACCGGGACGTTCGGCGCTCAGACCCCGGTCAGTGAAATCGACGGGCGAGTCATCGGCGCAGGCGGCCTCGGGCCGGTCACCGAGCGTCTCCTTGCATTGTACAAGGACCTGGTGGCGCGATGAAGATCGCGATGTGGAGCGGGCCGCGGAACCTGTCGACCGCGATGCTCTACGCCTTCGGCAACCGGGCGGACTTTGCAGCCTGGGATGAGCCGTTCTATGCGGCCTATCTCGCGGCGACGGAGATCGACCATCCGATGCGGACCGAGATCATCGGCGCACATGAGACAGATCCTGTTGCGATCGCTCGGGAAATCAGCGGGCCGAACCCCGGCGGAAAGGCCCATTGGTACATGAAGCACATGCCGTTTCACATGGTCGACGGCTTCCCGCTGGACTGGGCGGAGGAGTGCGTCAACGTCCATTTGATCCGTCATCCGGCCAGAGTTGTGGCGAGCTATGTCGCCAAGCGCGAAAGGCCTACCCTGCGTGACATCGGCTTCCAGCAGCAGGTCGAGCTATACGAGCGGTTTCCGGGGCCGGTGCTGGACAGCGACGACATTCGCCGCGATCCCGAGAGGATGCTGAGGCGGCTTTGCGACAGGATCGGGCTGTCCTTCGACCCCGTGATGCTGGCCTGGCCTGCCGGTCCCAAGCCGTTCGACGGGGCGTGGGCGCCGCACTGGTACGGCGCCGTCCACCGCTCGACCGGCTTTGCCGGGGCTGAAGGTTCTCTGCCTAGGCTCGAGGGCGAGGCGGCGGATCTGGCCGATGCGGCGCTGCCGTTCTATGGGCGGATGGCGACGGAAAAGATGGGCTGACGGGGATCGGTATTACGTCGGTATCACGTCGGTATTGCGTCGGTGCGCCTTCGGGTTGCGGCGGACCGGGGCTCTGCCCCGGACCCCGGGATATTTCGGGACCGATGAAAGCCGCCGTCAGCGCTTCAGCCGACGATCCCGGGCCGCCAGCAGCTTCAGCCTGAGCGCGTTGAGCTGGATGAAGCCCTGGGCGTCCTTCTGGTCGTAGGCGCCGGCGTCCTCTTCGAAGGTGACGTGGGCCTCGGAGTAGAGCGACTGCTCTGACCAACGGGCGACGGTGCGGGCGGAGCCCTTGTACAGCTTCACGCGGACGGTGCCCGAGACGTGCTCCTGGCTGGCGTCGATCAGCGCCTGAAGCATGCGGCGCTCGGGCGAGAACCAGAAGCCGTTGTAGATGAACTCGGCGTAGCGCGGCATGATCGAGTCCTTGAGGTGCCCGGACCCGCTGTCGAGCGTGATCTGCTCGATGCCGCGATGGGCCTCGAGGAGGATCGTGCCGCCCGGCGTCTCGTAGAGGCCGCGGGATTTCATGCCAACGAAGCGGTTCTCGACGAGGTCCAAGATGCCGACGCCGTGCTTGCCGCCGAGTTCGTTCAGGCGGGTCAGGATGGTGGCGGGCGACATGGCCCGGCCGTCGATGGCGACGGCATCGCCCTTCTCGAAGGTGATCTCGACCATCTCGGGCTGGTCGGGCGCGTCCTCGGGCCTGGTGATCCGTTGCAGGACGTAGTCCGGCGCTTCCTCAGCCGGGTTTTCCAGCACGCGGCCCTCGGACGAGGTGTGGAGAAGGTTCGCATCGACCGAGAAGGGGGCCTCGCCGCGCTTGTCCCTGGCGATCGGAATCTGGTTGGCCTCGGCGAATTCGAGGAGCTTCGTGCGCGAGGTCAGGTCCCACAGACGCCAGGGGGCAATGACCTTGATGTCGGGGTTCAGCGCGTAGGCCGAAAGCTCGAACCGGACCTGGTCGTTGCCCTTGCCGGTGGCGCCGTGGGCGACCGCGTCTGCGCCCGTCTCGGCCGCGATCTCGACAAGGCGCTTCGAGATGAGGGGGCGGGCAATGGAAGTGCCGAGAAGATACTGGCCCTCGTAGAGCGCGTTGGCGCGGAACATCGGAAAGACGAAGTCGCGGACGAATTCCTCGCGCACATCCTCGATGAAGATGTTCGACGGCTTGATCCCCAGAAGCTCGGCCTTCTTGCGGGCTGGATCCAGTTCCTCGCCCTGGCCCAAGTCGGCGGTGAAGGTCACGACCTCGCAGCCGTACTCGGTCTGGAGCCACTTGAGGATGATCGACGTGTCGAGGCCGCCGGAATAGGCGAGGACGACTTTCTTGGGCGCGGACATGGGGCTTCCCGTGTTCTGGAGTCCGGGCGCGTTTACGACGATTTCCCGAGGGGAACAAGGCGTGGGCCGCAAAGGAAAGGGGCGGCCGAAGCCGCCCCCGTGTCGCTGTATCCGCGCGCGCCTACTCGGCGACGACGACGACCTCGTCAAGCGGGTCGTCGCAGCTTTCGGACAGTTCGCATTCGGCGTCGTCCTCGATCGAGCCGACGTCTTCTTCCGCCTCGTCGCCCGCGCCGATGGCCTCGTCGATCAGGGCACTGTCCGCCTCGAGCCGTTCGTAGAGCTTGTCGAGGAGCGCCTGCTCCTCGGCCGAGATCTCGTCGGTCGAGTCGGGGTTCTTGTTCCAGAAGGCGAGGATCGAGCTTTCCGCCGAGCCTTCGGCCTCAAGCGCCGCGTTCGCGGTCTCGATATCCTCGGGTAGGGGTTCTTCGGCCGTGATGTCGCCGCGATTTTCGACGTCGCCGCCCAGGCCTTCGATGGACTCGGCGAGCTCGGCGATCTCGGCGATGCCGGCCTCGCCTGCGCGGTCGTCGTCGTAGTCGATGAGCGAGTCGTACCCAGCGTCGGAGAGCGCCAGGTCCAGGGTGGCTTCAAGATCGGCGTTCGTGGGATCGGCGTCGAAGGCCGCGCGCGCCTCGTCGATGGACGTGATCGGATCGATGCCCGCGGTGCCGTCGAGATCGGCATAGTAGTCCTCGACCGAGGTGTAGCCGTTCGCTTCCAGCGCTGCTTGCAGGGCGGCGAAGTCATCCGCGAGGTCGATGACCTCCTGCGCGCCTTCGGCATTGGCGTTGGCCACGGCGAGACCGGCCAAGAGGCCGACGGGCCCGTTGGTGTTGCCATTGCGGATGTGGGCGAGAACGGCGTTCGTGTTCGCGTTCAGCGCGCCGTTCATGTTGCCGAGGTTCGAGGGATGCATCGGATCGGCCTTTTTCGAGACCTTCACCGTCTGGGTTGCATTCGAACGAGCGGGGGCCACGCGGGCCGCCTTCTTTTCTTGTCCGGTCAGCTTGCGGAACATGCCCTCGATGCCGCCGCCCGACTTGCCGTTGCCGCGCGAGGCGGTCTCACCGCCGCCGGATTTGCCGCCCTTGTTGCCGCGCTCGGAGCGGTCGCTTTTTCCGTTGCCGCCCGCATTGTCCGATTTGGCGTAAGCGGCGTCGGCGGTGACGATGGAAACGACGGTCACGGCGGGGATCAGCGCGACCGACGCGAGAAGCGCGGCGGTGATCGTTGCGGTGAGTGTACGGGTCATTCTGTTCCTCCTGAATGGTGCGTGTGTGAGCCTTGAGGCAGACGCTAGGAACCCATGATGGCGAGACTTGGGCAGGACGCCACAATTGCTTTTACGGTCGGCGAGCGAGCGCCGGACGAAAGCGTAACGCATTGAAAGTGATGAATACTTTGGCCGTCTAACTATAGTTTAGATTTGGATTAGCCGAGGGTCCGGGGCCAGTGTGCGGCATCATACGCCCGAGGTTTATTCGACCCCGCCACTCTATTGTCATCGAAGAGGCAACATTGGGGCGGCTCGGTCCGCAATACCGCTGAGGCGAGGTCAATCGCCTTCCGGCGCGAATCGCTGTCAGAGCAGGGCGAGCAGCGCGGGACGAGCCTTGAAGTATGCGGCGCGGATGTCTTCGATCTTCGGCCGGGACTGCGGATCGTCGCGAAGACGGTCTTCTTCGGCGAGGCAGATGGCGCTTAGCTGGGAGAGACCGATGTTGAGCGCGCTGCCCTTGAGGAAGTGGAGTTGTTCGACGGTCGCACTGCGGTCGAGGGTGGCGAGAACCTCCTCCACCTCCTCGCAGAAAAGGCCGACGACCTCGGCCAGGTCGTCGCATCCGACCTCCTCCCTCAACTCGTCGATGCGACGGGCGTCGATCATGGGCGCGCTCCTTCCGCGCGGCAGATAATCAGGGTCAGGTTAAGGGGGAGTAGCCAGGCGCGTTCACCCGAACTTAACCCGGGAGAGGCCAAGGAAAGGCATGAAGAGCCGTGACGTTCTGGGGCCCTCCAAGGCTGCGATGGTGGTTCAGCCGGTGCTGGTTGTGGACGACAGCCGGGCGCAGCGTCGTCTGCTGGTCCGCGCGCTGCAACGCTGGGGATACGACGCCGTCGATGCGGCCTCCGGTGAGGCGGCGCTGGACCTCGTGCGAGCGCTGCCGATCGACATCGTCATCAGCGACTGGATGATGCCGGGGATGTCCGGCGTCGACTTCTGCCGCGCCTTCCGCGAACTGGCCGAGGGGCGGCCGGCGTATTTCATCCTGTTGACCGCGCGAAGCGAGAGCGAGGTGCTGGCCGAGGGACTGGAGAGCGGGGCGGACGACTTTCTCTCGAAACCCTTCAACGCGGTCGAGCTTCGGGCCCGGCTGCGGGCGGGCGAGCGGGTCGTGAACGCGCAGAAGGACCTGTCGGCGAAGAACGCGGCGCTGTCGGCGGCGCTGCGGAAGCTGTCTGACGCCTATACCGCCATCGACCGTGACCTGCGGGGCGCCCGGGTGTTCCAGGAAGGTCTGGTGCCGGACCGGCATTTCGTCCTAGGCGGATACGAGGTGTCGATGCTGTTCCGGCCAAGCGGGCATGTGGGCGGCGACCTCGTGGGCCACTTCAGGGTCAACGACAGCGAGCTTGGGCTCTATTCCGTCGACGTCTCGGGTCACGGCGTGGCCTCGGCGCTGATGACGGCGCGGCTTGCAGGATACCTGGGCGATGGAGCGCCCGAACGGAACGTGGCGCTGGAGCCGGACGGACAGGGCGGCTACCGGATGGCGAAGCCCGAGGCCTCGCTGGCGCGGCTGAATCGCATCTTCCAATCGGATGGCGACAACGATCACTATCTGACGCTGTCGCTCGCGCATCTGAACATGGTCACGGGAGAGGTTGTCCTGTGCCAGGCCGGTCATCCCAGTCCGATGGTGCAGCGACGTGACGGCAGCGTGATCTGTGTCGAGATGTTCAGCACCCCGATCGGCCTTCTGGATGAGGGGGAGTTCTGCACCCGTCGTCTGACGCTGGAGCCGGGCGACAGGCTGATCCTCTATTCCGACGGGCTGACCGAATGTCCGGGGCCGGGTGGCGTCTTGCTGGAAGAGGAAGGGCTGGCGGAGATCCTGCGCGACACATCGGGTGTTCACGGACCGGCGCTGGTCGAGACGATCTTCGACCGTCTGGCCGCCCACCGGGGATCGGATGACTTTCCCGACGACCTGTCCGCGGTGGTGATCGAGCGTCTCTAGAGACCGAGGGCGCGCGCCAGGAACAGACGGTCGCCGTCGTTTGCGACCAGTTTGACGGCGCGGGCGGGCTCCGCCCAGATCGCGCTGTGACCGGGCTCGGTCGGACCGCTGCGGGGCAGGGCGGGGCGGGCGAGATAGATGTGGCAGACCTTCTCGGCCCAGATGTCGTAGTCGGGCATGAAGGTGAAGCGGCGGAACGCGCCCAGCCTGGACCGGACGGCGATGCGCCAGCCGGTCTCTTCGAGGACTTCGCGATGCAGCGCGGCGACCGGCGCTTCGCCCGCATCCATGCCGCCGCCAGGAAGCTGGTACTCGGGCACCGGATCGGCCTGAAATGTCAGAAGAACGCGGCCATCGCGCACGAGCACGGCATAGACGCCGGGGCGGTGGCGATAGCGGATGCCGGGACGGACCGGATCGCCGACGCGGGGGATCATCGCTTGGACCTCGTACGGGGGCACCTATATAGTCGCGGTATGGCATGGTGCCGACCGCCAGGGAAACCCCATGAATCTTGGAACGAGAATTGCCTGGGACGATACCGTCCTGCCCTTCCAGCTTGACCGCACCGACACGCGTGGGCGGGTCGCGCGGCTGGACGGCGTCCTTCGTCGCGTTCTGGCGCAGCACGATTATCCGCCCGCCATCGAGGCGCTGGTAGCCGAGACGGTTCTGCTGACAGCGCTTATCGGGCAGACCATCAAGCTGCGCTGGAAGCTGTCGCTGCAGGTCCGGGGCGACGGGCCCGCGCGCCTTGTGGCGACGGACTATTTCGCCCCGACCGAGGACGGCGGTCCGGCCCGCATCCGCGCCTATGCCAGCTTCGACGAGCAGCGGCTCGACCCCTCGGGCGAACCCTTTCCGCAGATCGGAAAGGGCTATTTCGCCGTGCTTATCGACCAGGGACCGGGCACGACGCCCTATCAGGGGATCACGCCCATTGCGGGAGATTCGATCTCGGCCTGCGCCCAAACCTATTTCGCACAGTCAGAGCAGCTTCCGACACGGTTCGCACTGTCTTACGGGCAGACGCAGTTGCCCGGCGAGCCGATGCATTGGCGGGCCGGCGGCGTGATGCTTCAGCAGATGCCCGAGGCCTCGCCGCTGATGCAGGGCGGTGGATCGGGCGAGGGCGGGTTGCTTGCGGCCGAGGACATCATGGATGGTGATGCGGCGCGCGACTGGGAGCATGTGAACATTCTTCTGGACAGCGCCGACGACATCGAATTGATCGGACCGAGCGTCCAGCCGACCGAGCTTCTGGTCAGGCTGTTCCATCAGGATGGGCCTCGGGTCTTCGATCCGCAGCGTGTCGAGTTCGGCTGCACCTGTTCGCCCGACCGCGTGCGCCAGACGCTGTCGATCTATTCGGCCAAGGATATCGCTCACATGACCACGGACGAGGGTATCGTGACGGCGGACTGCCAGTTCTGCGGCGCGCACTACGAGTTCGACCCCAAGACGCTTGGGTTCGAGGCGAAGGACGATGACTGACACCGAGGCTTCCCTGCGGGCGGCCGTGGCCCGTGCGGGGCGGCCTTCATCGGACTATGACCTGAACCCCGAGATCCGGCTTCCGGACGGACGCACGCTGCGCGACGCTTCGGTCCTGATCGCCGTGGTCGATCACGAGGCGTCTCCGGGGTTGATCCTGACGAAGCGGTCGTCTCGGCTGAAGCACCATCCGGGCCAGATCGCCTTTCCCGGTGGCAAGGTCGAAGACGTCGACACAGACGCCAGCGCCGCAGCCCTGCGCGAGGCACATGAGGAGATCGGGCTGCCGTCGTCGAGCGTGCGCGTCCTCGGCACGCTTCCCCCGCACGAGACGGTGACAGGCTTTATGGTGACGCCCGTCGTTTCGCTCATTTTGCCCGGATTCGAGCCTGTTCCCGAGGCGGGCGAAGTCGCCGAGGTCTTCGAGGTTCCGCTCGCCCATGTTCTGGACCCCGCAAACTATCGCATTCAGTACAGGCGCTGGCGGGGCGAGCGGCGTTATTATTTCACCGTGCCCTGGGGACCCTATTACATCTGGGGGGCGACGGCGCGGATGCTTCGCGCCCTGGCGGACCGGATGAGCGACGATGCGGATCGAGGCTGACTGGCTGATCGCGCCGGGCGCGGCGCGGCTCTTCTCGCTTCTGAACGACGCGGGGTATAACGCCTTCGCTGTGGGCGGATGCGTGCGCGACGCCATTCTGCGGCGGCCCGTGACCGATGTGGATCTCTCGACGGATGCTCGGCCGGAGAGGGTGATGGAGCTGGCGGCAGAGGCGGGGCTCCATGCCGTGGGGACGGGCATCGACCACGGCACCGTGACGGTGGTGTCGGAGGGCGTGCCCTATGAGATCACGACATTTCGGCGCGATGTCGAAACGGACGGGCGCCGCGCGGTCGTCGCGTTTTCCGACAGTCTGGACGACGATGCGCGGCGGCGGGACTTCACGATGAACGCGCTTTACGCAGATTCTTCGGGCGAGGTCGTGGATCCGCTCGGCGGTCTGGGTGACCTGCGGGCGGGCCGTGTACGGTTCATCGAGGACGCCGAGACGCGAATCCGTGAGGATTACCTGCGGAGCCTTCGGTACTTCCGGTTCCATGCCTGGTACGGCGATCCTTCTCTTGGCTTCGATCCCGATGCACTCGACGCCATAGCGCGGACGGTCGAGGGTTTGGAAACTCTCTCTCGCGAGAGGGTCGGCGCGGAAATGAAGCGGCTTCTGGCGGCACCTGACCCGGCGCCGGCGCTGGCTGCGATGCGGGTGACGGGCGTACTGCCGGCCATACTGCCGGGCTCGGACGATACCGCGCTGGCGCCGCTTGTCGCGCTCGAAAGTCTCGCGGGGGTCGAGCCCGATGCGTTGCGACGGCTAGCCGCGCTTGGCGGCGATCCGTCAGATGCTCTTCGCCTGTCCCGGAAGGAAACGGACAGGCTGTCCGGAATCGTCGAGGCAGGAGGCCTTGCGCCGGGAGAGGCGGGCTATCGCTTCGGGTCAGAGACTGCGCGCGACGCAATGCTTGTTCGGGCGGCGAGCCTTGGGCGGCCCCTGACGGACGAATTGGAGACGGCGGAGCATGGCGCCGCGAAGAAGTTTCCCGTCGTCGCCGCCGACCTGATGCCGCGGTTCGAAGGGCACCGGCTGGGCGCGGAGTTGAAGCGACTCGAGCGGCTCTGGATCGAGAGCGGGTTCGTCCTCGACCGCGAGGCGCTTCTCGACGACAAGCCGGGGTGACAAGCGGCGCTCTTTGCGCTATCGGAAACCTGCAGAACATGGAGCGCACGATGACCGACAGGATCCCCGACAGCCGCATCTGACCGGCCCGATCCTGTGGTGGATGGGCCTGTGGTCCCCGCCGTCATCTCATCGCATTTCTTCGTCAAGGCCTCCGCCTCATGTTCCGCTTCTTCGAAAACCTCGTCGATCCTTACGTCTCCTATCCGGCCGAAGACACGCCGCCGCGTCGGCTCTGGCCGTTCATCAAGGGTCTAAGCCGGCCGTTCTGGCCGATCTTCGGTGTCGCGGCAGTCATGTCGGTGGCGGTGGCCGCGATCGAGATCTGGCTGATCTACTACATCGGGCGGCTGGTCGATCTGCTGGCCGTCAGCGAGCCTTCGACCTTCTGGGATCAGCACTGGCTGGAGATGCTGGGGGTCGCGGCGCTTCTTCTGCTGGTGCGACCGGCGATCCAGGCTCTGGACGTCGGGCTGCTGAACAACACTATTCTTCCGAATTTCGGCACGCTGATCCGGTGGAGGGCGCACGCGCATGTGCTGCGGCAGTCGGTCGGCTGGTTCGAGAACGATTTCGCCGGACGGATCGCGAACCGCATCATGCAGACGCCTCCTGCGGCGGGCGAAGCGGTGTTCCAGGTCTTCGACGCCATGACCTATGCGACGGCCTATGTCGTCGGCGCCTTCATCCTGTTGTCCGACGCCGACTCGCAGCTTGCGGTGCCGCTGGCGTTCTGGCTGATGCTGTACGGTCTCCTGGTGACCTGGACGGTTCGGCGGGTGGGGCCTGCGTCGAAGATATCGTCGGACGCGCGAAGTGCCGTCACGGGGCGGGTCGTCGACGCCTACAGCAACATCCATTCGGTGAAGATGTTCGCGCATACCTCGGCGGAACTCGACCATGCGCGCGACGTGATCGAGCATTCGCGGCGCACCTTCCAGAACGAGATGCGAATCTTCACCACGATGGATCTGAGCCTGACGGTCATCAACGGCTTCCTGACGGTTGCAGTCATCGGATGGGCGATCTGGCTTTGGTCTGCCGGTGCCGCCAGCGTGGGCGTCGTCGCCGTCGCCTCGACCATCGTGCTGCGCCTGTCCGCCATGACGGGCTGGCTGATGTGGGCTCTGACGTCTTTCTTCCGCAACCTGGGTGTCGTGGCCGAGGGGATGGAGACCATCGCGCAGCCGATCCACCTGGTCGATCGGGCCGACGCCCGGCCGCTGGTGCCCGGGTCGGGACGTATCGTCTTCGAGGAGGTGAGCCACCATTACGGACGTGGTTCGGACGGGCTGGACCGGCTGTCACTGGTCATCGAGCCGGGTCAGAAGGTGGGCCTTGTCGGCCGTTCGGGCGCGGGCAAATCGACGCTCGTGAAGTTGCTGCTGCGCTTCTACGACGTCGAGGGCGGACGGATACTGATCGACGGGCAGGATGTGCGCGACGTGACGCAGGATTCGCTGCGCGCCCGCATCGGCATGGTCCAGCAGGATTCGTCGCTTCTGCACCGCTCGGTGCGTGAGAACATCCTTTACGGTCGTCCAGACGCCACCGAGTCCGAGATGGTCGAGGCGGCACGGCGCGCCGAGGCGCATGATTTCATCCTGACGCTGCGCGACCCCGAGGGCCGGTCCGGTTATGACGCCCAGGTCGGCGAGAGAGGCGTGAAGCTGTCGGGCGGCCAGCGGCAGCGGATCGCGCTGGCGCGTGTCATCCTGAAGGATGCGCCGATCCTCGTGCTGGACGAGGCGACGAGCGCCCTAGATTCCGAAGTCGAGGCGGCAATTCAGGATACGTTGTACGGCATGATGGAAGGCAAGACCGTGATCGCCATCGCGCACCGGCTGTCGACCATCTCGCAACTGGATCGGATCGTCGTCCTGGACGAAGGCCGGATCGTCGAAGACGGGAGTCATGCTGCGCTTTTGTCGGGCGGAGGACTATATGCAGGGTTCTGGTCCCGCCAGTCGGGCGGATTTTTGAATACAGAGGCAGCAGAGTGAAGGTTCCCGATCCCGTCCATCTCGAGCGCGACCTGGGTCACGTTCCCGCGCCCTATCGCTGGCTCGCCGACCGGATCGATCCATTTCGACCGGCGGACGGCCCGCCGCCGCGCACGCTGTGGCGCTTCATGCGCTGGTCGCTGGAAGGGGCTGAAACGCAGATCGGGCTGTCGGCCCTCACCTCGGTCGTCTGGGGTGTCATCAGCGTCATGGGCTACTGGCTGATCGGCTGGATGATCGACCAGGCGCAGATCGTGGGGCCTGGATTCTTGGCCGAGCAGTGGATGGTGTTCGCCGGGTTCGTCCTGTTCTTCGTCGTGCTCTGGCCGGTCACGATGGTGTTGAGCGCGGCGTACAACACCGTGGTCCTGGGCACGAACCTCTATTCGCTGGTCCTGTCGCGGATCAATCGGCACACCCTGGGGCAGAGCCTGTCCTATTTCGACAACGATTTCGCCGGGCGCATCGCGCAGAAAAGCCAGCAGACGGCACGGGCCCTGACCGACGTGGTGACCGAGGTGACGAACGCCATCGGCAACGCGCTGACCGCTGTCATCAGTTCGGCGGCGCTTCTGGCCTTCATCGACTGGCGCCTGGCGGCGGTGGTCGTCGTCTGGTCGCTCTCTTACGTCGTGCTGATCCGCTACTTCATCCCGAGGATCCGAATGCGCTCGCAGACCCGTGCCGCGCGGCGCGCGGTGGTGACGGGGCAGATCGTCGACACCATCACCAACGTCGCCACCGTCAAGCTGTTCGCCTACGGCACGGCCGAGGAACGGGCGACCGACGACGCGCTGGCCGGGTTCCGCGAGGCGGGCGTGGCCTGGGCCGGGATCGTGGTGACGTTCCGCATCTTCATCTTCACTCTGGCGGGCGCGCTTCCCGCGGCGCTGATCGGCATCGCCCTGTGGCTTTGGGGGCAGGGCACGGCGACCGCCGGCGACATCGCGACCGCGGGGCTCGTGTCGACGCGGCTGGCCACGATGACGGGATGGGTCAGCTTCGCCGCCCTTGGGGTCTTCACCAATATCGGAGAGATCGAAGACGGGATCCGCACGCTGACACCCGCGCACACGATCCTCGACCGGCCCGACGCCATCAATCCGGGACGCGCGAAGGGCGCGATAAGGTTCGAGAACCTGCATTTCGGCTACGGCACGTCGAAGGCGGCGCTGGATGGGTTCGACCTGGAGATCGCGCCTGGCGAAAAGGTCGCGCTGGTCGGCGCCTCGGGGGCCGGGAAGAGCACCGTCACGTCTCTGTTGCTGCGGCTTTACGATGTCGAAGAGGGGCGTGTCCTGATCGACGGCACCGATATTCGCGATGTGACCCAGGACGGGTTGCGGCGGATGATCTCGATGGTCCGGCAGGAAACCTCGATGTTCAACCGTTCGGCTCTGGAAAACATCCGCTATGGCAAGCCCGAGGCCAGCAAGGAGGACGTGATCCACGCGGCCGAGCTGGCCGAGGCGCACGACTTCATCCTGGAGCTGAGGGATCACAGGGGCCGCATGGGGTACGAGGCGCATCTGGGGGAACGCGGCGTGAAACTGTCCGGCGGGCAGCGGCAGCGGATCGCGCTGGCGCGGGCGATCCTGAAGGACGCGCCGATCCTCGTGCTGGATGAAGCGACGAGTGCGCTCGATTCCGAGGTCGAGGCGGCGATCCAGGAGTCGCTGTCGTCGCTGATGGAGGGCAAGACCGTGCTGGCCATCGCGCACCGGCTGTCGACCATCGCGCAGATGGACCGCATCGTCGTGCTGGAGGATGGACGCATCGTCGAGCAGGGAACGCACGAAGAGCTTCTGGCGCGGGACGGCGTCTATGCGAAGTTCTGGCGTCACCAGTCGGGCGGCTTTATTGGCGTGCAGGAGGCGGCCGAGTAGATGCAGGCGACCATCCTGCGTCTGGGTCACCTTGGGGACGGCATCGCGGAGGGTCCCGTTTTTGTCCCGCGCACCCTGCCGGGCGAGGTGGTCGAGGGTGAGCTTTCGGGTGACCGGTTAGCTTCGCCGCGCATCGTCACACCGTCTTCGAACCGCGTGTCGGCCCCCTGTCCACACTATCGCGGTTGCGGCGGGTGCGCGCTTCAGCACGCCTCGGATGACTTCGTGGCGGATTGGAAGGCGGGTGTGGTCGAGACGGCGCTGTCGGCCGTTGGGATCGAGGCGAAGGTGCGTCGTGTCCATACGTCCCCGCCCGGATCGCGGCGGCGGGCGACGTTTACGGGCCGCAGGACCAAGTCCGGCGCTATCATCGGGTTTCATGCACCCTACAGCGACGCGATCCGCGAGGTGCCGCATTGCCTTCTGGTGCGTCCGGCGCTTGTCGAGGCGCTTCCGGTGCTGGAACGGATCGTCACCCTCGGCGGCAGCCGGAAGGGCGAGGTGCGGCTGACAGTGACCGAAACGGACAGCGGTCTCGACGTCGCGGTGACGGGTGGCAAGCCGATCGACGTCTCGTTGCAGGCGCACTTTGGAGCCGTCGCGGCCGAGGCGGGACTTGCCCGACTGTCATGGGATCGCGAGGTCGTGGCGATGGAGCGGCCTCCGCTGGTGCAGTTCGGGCGCGCGCAGGTGACGCCGCCGCCGGGCGCTTTTCTTCAGGCGACGACCGAGGGCGAGGCCGCTCTCGTTGCAGGCGTGCGCGAGGCCCTGGACGGCGCCACGGGCGACATCGTCGACCTCTTCGCGGGCTGCGGGACGTTCAGCCTTCCCCTGGCCGAGCGCGGTCACGTTCACGCGGTCGAAGCCGAGGAGGAGATGCTGGAGGCGCTGGATCGTGGCTGGCGTCATGCGCCGGGTCTCCATGCCGTGACGACAGAGACGCGCGACCTTTTCCGGCGCCCGCTGGATGCCGAGGCGCTGTCGCATTTCGGGGCTGCCGTGATCGACCCGCCCCGCGCGGGAGCGGAGCGTCAGGTGGAGTCGCTGGCGGCGTCCAACATCTCACGCGTCGCCATGGTCTCGTGCAGCCCTGTCACCTTCGCGCGCGATACAGCGCGTCTCGTCCAAGCAGGGTTCGGCATCGCCTGGATGGATGTCGTCGACCAGTTCAGGTGGTCGACCCATGTCGAGATCATCGCGGCCTTCACACGCTGAAAGCGATTCACCTACGTCCCGAAATAGGCTATCAAAATTCGGAGGCAGACTCGGGACAGTCAGAACAATGCATGCAATCGCAAGAATTGCGGCGCTGATCTTCGCAGTGGTGGCACTGACGGGATGCGCGTCCAAATTTCGCTCGTACGACGGGCCAGCCGTGACGGAAGTTCACGTCTACAAGAGCTTTCGGCGGATGTACCTGCTGAACGGCTCGAACGTGCTGAAGATGTACTATGTCAACCTCGGCTTCGCGCCGACGGGCGACAAGCTGCAGGAAGGCGATGGGCGCACGCCCGAGGGCTCGTACTTCATCAATCGGCGCAACCCGGAGAGCGAGTACCACCTGTCGATCGGAATCAGCTATCCGGACGAGGTCGATGTGGCCGAGGCCGCTGCTGTCGGTCGCTCTCCCGGCGGCGACATCTTCATCCACGGATGGGGACCCAAGGTGACCAATCCGAGGCCGGACTGGACCTACGGGTGCATCGCGGTGACGAACAAGGAGATCGAGGAAATCTATGCGATGGTCCGCGACGGAACGCGGATCACCATCTTTCCCTGACCTCGAGTCTTCAGCTGGTCGGACCGGCGGTGCCGGAGGGCTGGCCCGTGATCAGCGTCCACCAGATCTTGCCGGAAGATTCCTGGTACCACGAGAAGCCGAGGTCGCGGGCGCGCGGGTCGAGGATGACGTCGCGCGTCTCGGGGACTTCCATCCAGGCGGCAAGCGTTTCGAGTTCGGTCTCGTAGGTTTCCGAGATGTTCTCGCCCACGAGGCGGCCCTGGTATCCGGTGCGGGTCACGCGATCGAGGGGGCTCGAGCCGTCCGAGCCGAAATGCCAGGGGCGGTTCTGGACCGACATGTCGCGTGAGTGCGTCTGCGCCGCGGCGTTGAGCTGCGAGCTGAGTTCGAGCGGTTGCGCCCCACGCGCCTGGCGAAGCGCGTTGACCGAGTCGAGCATCCGGTACTGGATCTTGCCGGTGTCGCCAGAGGCGATCTTGTAGGTCGACGGCAGGGGTCTGCCATCCGAGTCGAAACGCGGCTCGGGCGTGGCGCAGGCGGCGAGGGCGAGCGCGAGGGCCGGAACGATGAGGAATTTGCGTAGCATGACTGCCTGCCTATGGTCGGTTTTGCCCGTGCTTACAGCCAAGCGCCGCCGTGTTCAAACCCCGACTGTTGCAAAATAAACGATGTGACGCTTCTTTGATTTGCCGCTGCCGGTGTGCCGCTCTATGTTCCCCATCGATCCGACACACACATATGGAGGCGCTCTTGTCTTCCGATACCAAGACGAATTTCAGCCGCCGCGGTTTCATCGCTGCCACAGCAGCGACGGTCGCCCTACCCGCCGTCGCGCAGGACGATACCGACTATCGCGGCACGCTTTCCGAATCCGTTCGCCGCAACGCCTCGAGCTTCCGCGCGCTGGATTGGCAACCCTACTTCAGCAGCGTCGCCGGTGGCGCCATCCTCGTCGACATCTCGTCGCGCGCGCTGCACTACTGGAATTCCTCCAACGACACTTACCGCCTGTTCCCGACGAGCGTGCCCATCAGCGAAGAGCTGACGCGGCGTGGCCGGACGAAGATCACACAGAAGGTGGTGGGCCCCGACTGGCGGCCGACGCCGTCGATGAAAGAGCGTAACCCCGACTGGCCGGACTACGTGCCTCCGGGTCCGGACAATCCGCTCGGCACCCATGCGATGCACTTGAGCTGGACCTACTACCGCATCCACGGCACGCACGACACGCGCAAGATCGGACGCCGGTCGTCGAACGGCTGCATCGGCCTGTATAACGAGCATATCGCACAGCTCTTCAACATGACGCCCGTCGGGACGCAGGTCCTCGTTATCTGAGAACCTCGCGCCTTCGGTGAGAAGTTCCGCATCCCGCGCCCCGGCGCGGGATGTTTCGTTTCAGATCCAGCCCCACAGGTTCTCGTCGACGACTTCCGCCAGCATGTCGATGTGGGCGGCGTCGTCGTTCAGGCAGGGTATGTAGGTGAAGCTTTCACCGCCTGCGTGTTCGAAGCTTTCGCGGATCTCGCCGTTGATCTCTTCCAGCGTCTCGATGCAGTCCGCCGAGAACGCCGGCGCGACGACGGCGATGCGCTTCTTACCCTGTTTCGCCAAGTCGGCCACGTGCTCGACGGTGTAGGGCTTCAGCCATTCTTCGGGCCCGAAAACGGACTGGAACGTGGTGGTGATGGCGTCGTCGCCCCACCCGAGCCGCTCTTTCAGCAGGCGCGTCGTCTTCTGGCACTGGCAATGGTAGGGGTCGCCGGTCATCAGATAGCGTTTCGGCATTCCGTGGTAGGAGCAGATCAGGATGTCGGGCTTCGTCTCGAGCGCGCCGTAGGCTCGTTCGACGGACTGGGCGAGCGCCTCGATATAGGAGGACCTCGCGAAGTAGGGGGCCACGGTGCGCGAGGCCGGCTGCCACTTTTCGTCCATCAGCGCGCGGAAAAATTGGTCATTCGCGGTCGCGGTCGTGGCGCCGGCATAATGCGGGTAGAGCGGGAAGAACACGATCCTGGTGCAGCCCGCTTCCACCATCTCACGCACCTTGGCCTTGGTCGATGGTCTGCCATAGCGCATGCAGAAATCGACCATGACGCGGTCGCCGTGCCGGCCCCGAAGCACCTGGCGCAGGCTGTCGGCCTGAGACCTGGTGATGGTCATCAGAGGGCTTTCGTTCTTCTCTTCATTCCAGATCAGCTTGTAGTTCGCGCCCGACGAAAACGGCCGTTTCGACAGGATGACAAGTTGGAGCAGCGGCTGCCATTTCCAGCGCGCATAGTCGATCACGCGCTGGTCCGAGAGAAACTCGTTCAAATAGCGCCGCATGGACCAATAGTCGTAGCCGTCCGGGGTGCCGAGGTTGGCGATCAGGACGCCGATCTTCGCTGCGGGCACGGGCGGGTGATCCTGTGGCAGATGCGGCTGGCCGGTCGGTGTCATGTCGTCCCTCGTCCCTTGATTGGCGCCTGAAATAGACGCGGGGGGTGAAAGGTCAACGCGACACGACGGCCGCCCTATCCTCTCAGTCTTCCAGTGGTGTTTCCCGCGTGTTGAGCGCATCGGCAAGACGAGCCTTGGCGCTGCCCGGTCTGAGCGGTGTTTGCTGACTGTCCGACGGGGCCCAGCCGGTCAGGAAGACAAGCTCGAACGTCGCCGGAAGAAACCCTTCGGGTTCTGCGAAAGCTTCGGAATAGAGACGTTCTGCGAGGGTGAAGAGGGCCTTTGGCGGCACGCGCCGGTGTCGGCCGGCAAGAGCGTTGGTCTCTCCCATGCCGCGCAGATCATGGATCAGCCCGGCAAGCTCGCGATAGCGGACCGTCAGCCTGACGCTGTCCGCCACGGGAAGTGCAAGACCGCCGCGCTGGAGAAGGGCCCCCAGTTCGCGGACGTCTGCCATCGGGAGGACGCGGGGCGAAAGGCCGCCCGTCAGGCGCGTCTCGGCCTCGGCGAGGCTGGCACGCAGCTCGTGGAGGGTCTGGCCGCCGAAGAGGACGGCCAGGAAAAGTCCGTCGGGGACAAGGGCAAGGCGTGACTGGACGATCTGACCCACCGGATCGTCGGCCCAGTGCAGCCCGAAGGCGTGGACGAGCAGGTCGTGCGGTCCCGTGAAGTCCAGACGGTCGGCGTCCGGAACGATCGGGGCGTCGGGCAGCAACCGGCGGAAGGGCTCCCTCACATTGCCCACGAGCGCAGGCGACGTGAACGCTTTGTTAATCTCGGCGAGCCTTTCCTCGATCTCGCGGGCCGCTTCGTCGTGCAGGAACAGCACGGGGTCGCGCGCCGCGCGGGCGCGCTGCCGCAGAAGTGCGTTGCGGTCGGTCATCTGCGGGGGCCGGGACGTCATCGCAGCGGAAGGTAGTGAAGCATGGGCGGATTGCAACGCGCGTTGTCCTGGGTCTTTCCGGCCCAGTGCATCCTCTGCACGGGGCTCGTCGAGGATACGGGCGGCCTCTGCGCCGACTGCTGGAAGCGCACGCCCTTCCTGACGGGCCTCTTGTGCGACACCTGCGGCGCATCCTTGCCGGGCGAAAGCTCGGGGGTCGAGCATTGCGACGATTGCTTGTCGATGTCGCGCCCGTGGGCCGCCGGACGGGCGGCGTTGTCCTATCGCGACCTGGGGCGCAAGATCGTGCTGTCCCTGAAGCATGGCGATCGCACGGACCTGGCGAAACCGGCCGCTGCGTGGATGGAGCGGGCGGGTCGTGACGCACTGCGACCGGGCACGCTGCTTGTTCCCGTACCGGTCCATTGGTCGAGGCTTCTGAGGCGACGCTACAACCAGTCCGCAGAGCTTGTGCGAGCGCTTTCCGCTCGAACGGGTCTGGCCTGTTGTCCCGACGCCCTGATCCGGCAGCGTCGCACGCCCCCACAGGATGGGATGACGGTAGATGACCGTTTCCGCAACATGACCGGCGCGATCCGCGTGAACCCAAGACGCAGGAACGAGGTAGAAGGGAAGACGCTGTGCCTGATCGATGATGTGATGACCTCGGGCGCGACGCTCGCGGCGTCGGCCGAGGCACTTTGGGGGGCGGGGGCCGATCAGATTTTCGTTCTCGTGCTGGCAAGGGTCGAGAAAGAGACCTAGATGTTCCCCGTTGCACGGGAACGCCAGTATGAAGCCAGTCGAAATCTATACCACGCCGCTTTGCGGCTTCTGCCACGCCGCCAAGCGCCTGCTGTCGGGCAAGGGCGTGTCCTTCACCGAGATCGACGTCAGCCGGGATCCTGCCCGCCGGCAGGAGATGTCGGGGCGCGCGCGGGGCCGATACACCGTCCCCCAGATCTTCATCGGTGAGACGCACGTGGGCGGCTGCGACGATCTCTACGCTCTCGACCGGGCCGGCAAACTCGACCCGCTTCTCGCCGCGTGATGCGGGTCGCTCTGCTTCAGACGACGTCGACCGACGATCCTGGCGAAAACATCAGCATGATCCGCCCGATGATCGCCGAGGCGGCAGTCGAAGGCGCGCGTTTCATCCTGACGCCTGAAGTCACCAATTGCGTCTCGGCCAGTCGACCCCGGCAGGCGGATGTGCTGCGGACCGAGGACGAGGACACGACGCTCGCCGCGTTGCGCGACGAGGCGGCGCGGCGCGGCGTCTGGTTGCTGATCGGGTCGCTTGCGCTGAAGCAGGCGGAGGGCGGACGCTTCGTCAACCGGTCGTTTCTTGTCACGCCCCAGGGCGAGATCGCGGCGCGGTACGACAAGATCCACATGTTCGACGTGACGATCTCGGAGACCGAGACCTACCGCGAAAGCGAAGGCTATCGTCCCGGCGACCGCGCCGTGGTGGCCGAGGTCGAAGGCGTGAAGGTTGGCCTGACGATCTGCTACGACGTGCGCTTTCCACATCTTTATCGTGACCTCGCAAAGGCCGGAGCGCGGATCCTGACCGTGCCGTCGGCCTTCTCGCCCGCCACGGGTGCCGCGCATTGGGAGGTGCTTCTGCGGGCACGCGCCATCGAGAACGGGTGCTTCGTTCTTGCGCCGGCTCAATGCGGGACGCATCCGCGCACCGACGGACGCGAACGGCGGACGCACGGCCATTCGCTGGCCGTCGACCCCTGGGGTCAGGTGTTGTCGGACAGCGGCACGGCGCCATCCGTGCGCGTGGTTGATCTGGACCTCGATGCGGTCGATGATGTGCGGCGACGGCTTCCGTCGCTTTCCCACGACCGAGATTATTCAGGACCCTGATGCGGGATCAGACCGACAGTTCAGACCAGCTTGCCATCGCGCTTTTCAGCGAGATCTTCATGGCGGACCAGCTTGCTCGGGCGCGCCTTGCGAAGGTCTTGCCGAAGGGGATGGAGCTGAGCCATTTCTCGGTCCTGCACCATCTTGCCCGTGCCGGTGCCGAACGGACGCCGGCTCAGCTCGCGCGGACGTTTCATGTCACGCGGGGCGCGATGACCAACACGATCAGCCGGTTGGAGTGGGCGGGATATGTCCATGTCCGGCCCGATTGGGACGACGCCCGGCGCAAGTTCGTGGGAATCAGCCTGTCGGGAGTGAAGGCGCGAGACGCCGCGCTCGAGGCCATCGCCCCGATCCTGACCGAGGTGGTTCGGTCCATCGGTCCCGATCGGGTCAGGGCGGCGCTTCCGACCCTGCGCGAGCTCAGGGTTCGGTTCGAGACTCCGGACGAAGAGACGTCGTCACATAGTTCACCGAAAGATCGCGGTCCGACAGGCTCCACGACCAGAACAGCGGATTGAACACGAAGCCCTTGCGGTCGACGGGGTCGAGAGCGGCGCGGCGCAAGAGGTCGTACAGCTCATCCGGCGTGATGAACTTGTTCCAGTCGTGAGTGCCTCGCGGCAGCCAGCGCATCACGACCTCGGCCCCCACGATTGCCATGGCGAAGCTCTTGGGGTTTCGGTTGATCGTCGAACAGACCATCAGGCCGCCCGGTTTCAGAAGGTCATGGCATGCGGTGAGATAGGCGAGGGGGTCGGCGACATGTTCGACCACCTCCATGTTCAGGACTGCGTCGAAAACCTCGCCTTCTGCCGCCAAAGCCTCGGCCGTGGTATGGCGGTAGTCGATGTCGAGACCTTGTTCCCGGGCGTGGACCTGCGCGACGGGAATATTCCGTTCGGCCGCGTCGGCGCCGACGACCGTCGCCCCGAGTCGCGCCATCGGCTCGGACAGAAGACCGCCGCCGCAACCGATGTCGAGAAGCCGCAGTCCGTCGAACGGTCGGGGCGCGTTCAGGTCGCGCCCGAACTCGGCGGCAATCTGGGCCGTGATGTAGTCCAGCCGACAGGGATTCAGCATGTGGAGCGGCTTGAACTTCCCGTTCGGATCCCACCATTCGGCGGCCATGGCCTGGAACTTGTCGATTTCGGCGGCGTCTATGGTCGAAGCGTGGGACATTTCTGAGCTCGGCACCTAGATTTCCTGAAAGGGGACGTGAATCGGCTTCGTCCGAAGTATATAGGTCGCGAATGGACAGACAGTCAGGCACGAAGACTGCGTCACAGTATCTTTACGCGCCGATCGAGCCTTTCGATCAGCGGATGCTGGATGTGGGCGAAGGTCACAAGGTCTATGTCGAACAGTGCGGCAATCCCGCAGGCCTGCCTGTCGTCGTGCTGCATGGCGGACCGGGCGGGGGATGCTCGCCCGCGATGCGGCGGTATTTCGACCCGGACAAGTTCAGGATCGTGCTGTTCGACCAGCGCGGGTGCGGACGGTCCCGGCCCCATGCCAGCGTTCGGGACAACACGACGTGGCACCTCGTCCGCGACATCGAGCTGATCCGAACGACGCTGGAGATCGACAGATGGGCCGTCTTCGGCGGCAGCTGGGGTGCAACGCTCGCCCTGATCTACGCCATCACCCATCCCGAGCGCGTGTCGAACCTGGTTCTGCGCAGCGTTTTTCTGATGACGCGAGCCGAGCTCGACTGGTTCTATGGCGGGGGCGCGGGTGCGTTCTGGCCCGATGTCTGGCGCCGCTTCACCGACATGATTCCCGAAACCGAGCGTGAAGACCTGATCGGAGCCTATGCCCGGCGCCTGTTCTCGGGTGATCTTGCGTCCGAGACGCGCTTTGCGCGGGCCTGGGCGAGTTGGGAGAATACGCTGGCCTCGATCGGCAACGACGGGCCGGGGGGCGACAGTCCCGCTGACTTCGCACGCGCCTTCGCGAGGCTCGAAAACCACTATTTCGTCAATCATGGGTTCCTCGAGCACGATGGCTGGATCGAAGCCAACCTGCACCGCATCGCGCGTATTCCGGGCACCGTCGTGCAGGGTCGCTATGACATGATCTGTCCTCCGGTCACGGCGTACCGCCTGACGTCCGCATGGCCGACGTCGTCCCTGAAGATCATCCCCCGCGCGGGACACGCGCTCAGCGAGCCGGGGATCAGCGCCGAACTCGTGCGGATCACGGATCGCCTGGCGCTGTCCGGGGTGCGCTGAGACCTGCCACAGTCTTGGCGGAACGCCGCTGACTGTTGCCGAACCGCTTTGCGCACTGTTTCCCCAATAGCTATCAATTCCAAAAGCCTGCCGAGACCTTGCCTAGGTTTGGCCTCATTTGCCGGGTCATCTACTGGCCGGGACAGAAGCGACAAAAGGGACACCTGGGGATGACATTCAAAACTCTGGCCGCATGCGCGGCACTGGCCTTCGTCGTCGCTGCGCCCACAACCGCCGAGGCTTGCTCGCGGTCCGTGTCCAAGGCCGCCGCGACGACCGTGGTGCCGGGCGGGCGCATCGATCAGGGTCTTCTCGACGATGCCATCCGGACCGAGGTGAACTATCACCGCTGCCGCGCTGGGCTGCCCAAGGTCGGCGACGCCGGAAACGGAATGGCCTCGCAAGCGGCGAAGCACAGCCAGTGGATGGCGCGCACGCAGCAGTTGACGCACCGCAGCACCGTTCCCGGTGCCTCGACGCTGAAGCAGCGCGTTCGTGCCGCGGGTGTCAGCTTTCGCGCCGGCTCCGAGAACATCGGGATGGTCCACCGCTACCAGATCGACAATCGCCGTTTCAAAATCCTCAATTCGGGGTCGTGCCAGTTCGCGAGCTACGAAGGTCAGGCCTTGCCGGCGCACAGCTACGCCACTCTTGCGCGCCACGCGGTCGAGCTGTGGATGAACTCTCCCGGCCACCGCAAGAACATCCTCGACCGCAAGGTCAACAAGGTCAGCACGGCAGTCGCCTTCGACCCGAATGCGCAATATTGCGGACGGTTCTGGCTGACGCAGAACTTCATCGGCTGACCCTCTGGCGCTTACCGTGGTGACGCCGGTTGTCTAGACTGGCGCCATGGTCCGCAAATTTCTCAGGTCTATCCTTCTGGCGCTTGCCGTTCTGGCAGGCGCCTTTGCGTGCCAGAGCGTTCGCAACTCGGGTGGGCCGGACCTGACGGAAAAGCCTGCGGAGGCCATACGCATCGCCACACTGAACGTCCACTACATCTCGGCGCGGCAGAGTGAAGGCAGATGGGGCCTGTCCGGGTGGGAGGCGCGAAAGGATCCGATGGACCGGGCGGTGAAAGCTCTCGACGCCGACCTGATCGCGTTCCAAGAGATGGAGACGTTCCGGGGCGGTGACGACGACAGCGAGAACCTCGCGCGTTCGTTCCTGCTGGAGCGGAACCCGGAGTACCGCGCCGCTGCCATGGGCTACTGGCGCACCTTCCCGTCCACGCAGCCGATCTTCTATCGCGCGGAGCGTTTCCAGATGTTGGATCAGGGATGGTTCTTCTTCTCGGAGGCGCCGGACACGATCTATTCACGCACCTTCGATGGCTCTTACCCAGCTTTCGCCTCATGGGCCTTGTTCAGGGACGCGCGCACGGGCGCGGCCTTTAGACTGGTCAATCTTCACACCGATTATGCAAGCGGCGAGAATCGGCGGCGATCGGTGGCGCTGGTGTCCGAGAGGATCCGGCCGTGGATCGCGGCGGGTGAGACGGTCTTTCTTGCAGGTGATCTGAATGCTCGCCTGGGCTCGAACCTGCATCGGATGCTCGAGGACGCGGGGCTGACTTTCGTTCCCGTGGCCGGGGCGACGTATCATCTGGACCGGGGGCTGAACCTGTTCGGAGCCATCGACCATATCGGATACTCCGGCGCGACGGCCCTTGGCGTGCCGATGGTGTTCCGGGAGAAGACTGGTCCTGTCTGGGCAAGCGATCATTACCCGGTTGCGGCGGATTTCACCTTGAACCCGGGCTAGTCGCCGAGAACGACCTCGTCCATCGGGATGTCCCAGGGCATCGGATAGATCGTCTTCATCCGACAGCCTGGAAATCCGACGCCAAGGATGCGGGGCCGGGGATCAAGTGCTGCAAGCGTTCGGTCATAGTAGCCGCCACCGTTGCCGAGCCGGTAGCCCTGCTCGTCGACCCCGACGAGGGGCGAGATCACCACCTGCGGCGTCGCTTCGTCGTCGCCTGCGGGGACGGGAATGTTCCAGAAGCCGCGCTCCATCGCGCAGCCCGGCGACCATTTGCGAAAGACGAGCGGCGCCGACTTTCGGACCACGACGGGGAGAAGAACGGACGCGCCATTCTCGTGCGCTTTGGCCATCCAGCCACGCAGGTCCGGCTCACCACGAATCGGCCAGTAGACGGCTATGCTGATGCCACCGACGTCGGACAGCGCGGAATCGAGGGTTTTGACCAAGTCGGCCGTCAGCTCGGCCCGCTCGGTCTGGCGGAGAGAGCGACGCACCTCGTAAAGACGCTCGCGCTCGGCCTTGCGGAACCGTGCCACATCCCTTGCAGTGGCCGAATCCACCGGCTGACCTGCGACAAGGTTGTGCGCGAGACAAGCCTCTTCTCCCGCGGTGTCATCGTCCATGTCCGGCCTCCTCATCCTCTGAGTGATGAGACCACACTCACGGCCGGGATTCGAGAGCTGCGAAGTCACTTGCCATTCGGGTCGCCCGGTCGTATATGCCCTTCAACAGCGGCGCGTCGGCTTCCAAACCCGAGGCTCCACCGGAAACCGCAACGGGCCCGCTGGCCCGTTTTTTTGTGCCTGAACGCCAGAACCCATGTCCGACCTGATCGCAAAGACCAGCATCGACCGACGGCTCTCCGAGATCGTTTCCCCTGTCCTCGAGGACATGGGGTTCGAACTGGTGCGCTTGCGTCTGATGGGCGGCAAGTCGCCGACGTTGCAGATATTGGCCGACAAGCCCGACGGCGGGATCGAAGTCGACGATTGCGCGAAGATCTCCACCGCGGTCAGTGCGACGCTGGACGTGGAAGACCCGATCGAGGACGCCTATGCGCTGGAGGTTTCCAGCCCCGGGATCGACCGTCCCCTGACGCGCCTGAAGGATTTCGAGGTCTGGAAGGGCCACGAAGCCAAGATCGAGACGCATGAACCCATCGACAGCCGCAAGCGGTTCAAGGGCGAGCTTCAAGGTGTCGAAAACGGCGAGATCCTGATCGAGATCGACGTGAACGGCGTTCCCACGGTCATCGGCCTTCAGTTCGACTGGCTGTCGGACGCAAAGCTTGTCCTGACCGACGACCTTATCCGCGACGTGCTGCGGGCCCGCAAGGATGCCGGCCACGTCGACGAGACCCAATTCGACGAAGTACAGACCATCATGGATGGCGACGAGGAGACCTGAGACATGGCGATCACATCCGCAAACCAGCTTGAACTTCTCCAGACGGCGGAAGCCGTTGCGCGCGAGAAGATGATCGACCCGGGCCTGGTGGTCGAGGCGATGGAAGAGAGCCTCGCCCGTGCCGCCAAAAGCCGCTACGGCGCCGAGATGGACATCCGCGTGTCGATCGATCGAAAGACGGGACGCGCGACCTTCACCCGTGTCCGCACCGTGATCGGACCGGACGATGAGCTGGAGAATTATCAGTCACAACTTACCGTCGCGCAGGCGAAGCAGTACCTGGACGAGCCGAAGCCCGGCGACACGATCGTGGAAGAGGTTCCGCCCGTCGAGATGGGCCGCATCGCCGCGCAGTCGGCCAAGCAGGTCATCCTTCAGAAGGTGCGCGAGGCCGAACGCGATCGCCAGTTCGAGGAGTTCAAGGACCGCGCCGGCACGATCATCAACGGCGTCGTCAAGCGCGAGGAATACGGCAACGTCATCGTCGACATCGGTCGGGGCGAGGGCGTCCTGCGCCGGAACGAGAAGATCGGGCGCGAAAGCTATCGCCCTGGCGACCGCATCCGCTGCTTCATCAAGGATGTCCGCCGCGAGGTGCGCGGTCCGCAGATCTTCCTCAGCCGGACCGATCCGCAATTCATGGCCGAATTGTTCAAGATGGAAGTGCCCGAGATCTATGACGGCATCATCGAGATCAAGGCGGTGGCCCGCGACCCGGGTTCGCGCGCGAAGATCGCCGTCATCAGCTATGACAACTCGATCGATCCCGTGGGCGCCTGCGTCGGTATGCGCGGCTCGCGCGTGCAGGCCGTGGTGAACGAGCTTCAGGGCGAAAAGATCGACATCATTCCGTGGAACGAAGATGCGCCGACGTTCCTCGTCAACGCTCTCCAGCCGGCCGAAGTGTCCAAGGTCGTTCTCGATGAGGACGCCGGCAAGATCGAGGTCGTGGTTCCCGAAGAGCAGCTTTCGCTGGCGATCGGCCGTCGCGGCCAGAACGTGCGGCTGGCGTCGCAGCTGACCGGTCTCGATATCGACATCATGACCGAGGAAGAGGAAAGCCAGCGCCGCCAGAAGGAATTCGAAGAGCGGACACAGCTGTTCATGGACACGCTGGATCTGGACGAGTTCTTTGCGCAGCTTCTGGTATCCGAGGGATTCACCAACCTCGAGGAAGTGGCCTACGTCGACCGCGACGAGCTTCTGGTGATCGACGGCGTCGACGAAAGCACGGCGCAAGAGCTTCAGGCGCGCGCCAGCGACTATCTGGAAGAGCAGAACAAGAAGGCCGAGGCCCGCGCCCGCGAGCTTGGCGCCGAAGACAGCCTGTTCGAGTTCGAAGGTCTGACTCCGCAGATGATCGTCGTTCTCGCCGAGGATGGGATCAAGACACTGGAAGATTTCGCGACCTGCGCCGACTGGGAGCTGGCTGGTGGCTGGACGACCGAGAACGGCGAGCGCAAGAAGGACGACGGTCTGCTCGAGAAGTTCGACGTGGGACTTGAAGAGGCTCAGGCGATGGTCATGACGGCCCGTACCCAGCTTGGATGGATCGACCCGTCGCAACTCGAGGCCGAAACCGATGAAGACGCCGAAGGCGAAGGCGACGACGAAACCGAGGAGGTCGGGGCCTGATGGCCCCGGCAGGTAGCTCGATTGACCCGAGGCGGCAAACCCAAGGAGCACGGCGACCCTGAACGCCGATGCATCGCGACCGGCGAAGTCCAGCCCAAGCGTGGGCTGATCCGCTTTGCGGTGTCGCCGGACGGTAAAATTGTCCCCGACATCCTTGAAAAACTCCCGGGAAGGGGCATCTGGATAGCGTCTGAGCGGTCTGCGCTGCACACCGCCGTGACGAAACGCCTGTTCTCACGCGCCGCGAAGCAGCCGGTCGAGGTCTCGGAGACCCTGGTCGACGATGTCGAGACCCTGCTTGCCAAGCGGCTGACGGACGGCATTTCGATGGCCCGGAAGGCCGGTGCCGCCGTAGCGGGATACGAAAAGGTCAAGGACTGGCTTGGCCGCGAGGAAGCCCGCATCCTGTTTCAGGCCACCGACGGCTCTGAACGTGGCAAGTCGAAGCTCCATCCGCCGGGCGGCCGGGGCAGCTTTTTCGAGGTCTTGACCTCGTCAGAATTGGGTTTGTCCTTCGGGCGCGAACGTGTGATACATGCGGCGCTCGGACACGGCGGACTCACTGAACGGATCAGAGAGGACGCCATCCGGCTATCCGGCGTTCGCGATTTGCCGTCCAAGGGGACGGCGGGAAGTTGAAGAAGATTACATGAGCGATACAGACGGCAAGAACACACTGGGACTGCGCGGACGCGGACCTGGCCAGGTGAAGCAAAGCTTCAGCCACGGCCGGACAAAGAACGTCGTCGTCGAGACGAAGCGGAAGCGCGTCGTCGTGCCGAAGCCGGGTGCCGCAAAGGCTGCCCTGAAGACAGGTGCGGTCCACTCGCCCGCGACCAATCCGTCGAATCGTCCTGCGGGCATCTCGGATGCCGAACTGGAACGCCGTGTGAGGGCTGTCGCCACAGCGAACGCTGTCGCCGCCGAAGAAGCCGTCCGCCGCGAGCAGGAAGCGCGGGACCGCGCCGAAGAACGCGAGCGTCGCCGCGCCGAAATCGAAGCCAAGGAGCGCGAAGAGAACGAGCGCGCCGAGAAGGCTCGCGCCAAGGCCGAAGAGGAAGAGCAAAAGAAACGCGAGGAAGAAGAGCGCGTCGCGGCAGCAGCCGCAGCGGCCGCCCAGCCTGCAGTTCCGGCCGAGGACGCTGCCTCGCGCGCGGCCAAGACGGCCCCGGCCGCGGCGCCCCGCCGTGAGCGCGACGACCGCGACGACCGGCGCGAAAAAGGCACCCGCGTGGTTCGCGATGACGCCCGCCGTTCCGGTAAGCTGACGCTGAATCAGGCCTTGGCCGGCGGCGAGGGTGGACGCCAGAAGTCTCTCGCCGCGATGAAGCGCAAGCAGGAGCGCGCGCGCCAGAAGGCAATGGGCGGTCAGCAGGATCGCGAAAAGGTCATGCGCACAGTTCAGCTTCCCGAGGCCATCATGGTGTCGGAACTGGCCAACCGCATGTCCGAGCGTGTGGCCGACGTGGTCAAGTCGCTGATGAACGCCGGGATCATGGCGACACAGAACCAGGCGATCGACGCCGATACTGCGGAGGTCATCATCGAGGAATTCGGTCACAAGGCGCAGCGCGTCAGCGCGTCCGACGTAGAGCAGGTCATCCACTCGGTCGAGGACAACGCGGTTGATCTTCAGACCCGTCCCCCGGTTATCACAGTCATGGGTCACGTGGATCACGGCAAGACATCGCTTCTGGACGCCATCCGCAGCGCCAAGGTTGTGTCCGGCGAGGCCGGGGGCATCACCCAGCACATCGGCGCCTATCAGGTGACGACAGAAAGCGGCCAGAAGCTAACCTTCCTCGACACGCCGGGCCATGCCGCCTTCACCTCCATGCGGGCCCGTGGCGCGCAGGTGACGGACATTGTGGTGCTGGTCGTGGCGGCCGATGATGCCGTCATGCCGCAGACGATCGAAGCCATCAACCACGCCAAGGCCGCCAAGGTCCCGATGATCGTTGCGATCAACAAGATGGACAAGCCTGCCGCCAATGCCGACAAGGTGCGGACAGACCTTCTTCAGCACGAAGTCGTGGTCGAGAAGATGTCCGGCGACGTGCAGGACGTCGAGGTTTCCGCGATCAGCGGCAAGGGACTGGACCAGCTTCTGGAAGCCATCGCCCTTCAGGCCGAGATTCTTGAACTCAAGGCGAACCCGGAACGCAACGCTCTTGGCGCCGTCATCGAGGCCAAGCTCGACGTGGGCCGCGGTCCTGTCGCGACTGTCCTCGTGCAGAACGGCACATTGCGGCAGGGCGACATCTTCGTCGTCGGCGAACAGTGGGGCAAGGTCCGTGCGCTGGAGAACGACAAGGGCGAGCGCGTCAAGGACGCGGGCCCGTCGGTCCCGGTCGAGGTCCTGGGTCTCAACGGCACGCCCGAGGCGGGCGACGTCCTGAACGTCGTTTCGACCGAGGCACAGGCCCGCGAGATCGCTGACTATCGTGCCAGCCTGGCGAAAGAAAAGCGCGCAGCCGCCGGCGCCGCGACGACTCTCGAGCAGTTGATGCTGAAGGCCAAGGAAGACGAGAGCGTCACCGAGATGCCGATCGTCGTGAAGGCGGACGTCCAAGGGTCGGCCGAAGCCATCGTTCAGGCGATGGAGAAGATCGGCAACGACGAGGTCCGCGTGCGCGTCCTGCACTCGGGCGTCGGCGCGATCACCGAGTCCGACATCGGCCTGGCCGAGGCGTCCGGTGCCCCCGTGTTCGGCTTCAACGTCCGGGCAAACGCGCCCGCGCGCCAGGCCGCGAACCAGAAGGGTGTCGAGATCCGCTATTACAGCGTGATCTACGACCTCGTCGACGACGTGAAGCAGGCCGCCTCGGGTCTTCTGTCCGCCGAAGTGCGAGAAAAGTTCATCGGCTACGCCCAGATCAAGGAGGTCTTCAAGGTCTCCAACGTCGGCAAGGTCGCGGGCTGCCTCGTCACCGAAGGCGTGGCGCGCCGGTCTGCCGGCGTGCGTCTTCTGCGCGACAACGTCGTGATCCACGAGGGTACGCTCAAGACGCTCAAGCGCTTCAAGGACGAGGTGGCCGAAGTCATCTCTGGCCAGGAATGCGGCATGGCGTTCGAGAACTACGAGGACATTCGCCCCGGCGACGTCATCGAGATCTTCGAGCGGGAAGAGGTCGAGCGCAGGCTCGCCTGATCGGGCGGGAACTGAAGTGCTTGAGGGGTCGCCGTTCGGCGGCCCTTTTTCGTTCAGGAGGGCGTCAGACGGGCTGGCCGCTTACGATGCGGTTGCCGATGCGGACCGACACGCGGCCATCGGCGAGCGTCTGTACGAAGATACCCCGCGCTGACACGCAGCTGCCAAGCAGAATTGTTTTGAGCATGTGCCGACGTCCCCCCCAGGCAGGCATCTACCGAGCTACACGAAGCCTTGGGTGAAATCACCCAAAATCTGCTCACCTTTCGGATAGGGCCTTAGAGCCAGTCGCGCAGGATCGGGATCAGAGGCAGATCGGCGGGCGGCATGGGATAGTCGCGAAGTGCTGTCGGCCGAACCCATTTCAGCACCTGGCCCTCGCGCGCCGTAGGTGTGCCCTGCCATTTGCGGCATGCGAACAGCGGCATCAGCAGGTGAAAGTCGTCATAGCTGTGGCTTGCGAAGGTCAGGGGGGCGAGGCAGCTTTGCCAGGTTTCAATCCCGATCTCCTCGTGAAGCTCGCGGATCAAGGCTGCCTCGGGCGTTTCGCCGGGTTCGACCTTTCCGCCCGGGAACTCCCACAGACCAGCCAGGCTTTTCCCTTCCGGGCGTTGCGCCAGCAAAATCCGCCCGTCGGGATCGATCAGCGCAACGGCCGAAACAAGGACTGTCTTCACGACCTGTAGTCTGCGTTGATCGCTATGTATTGCGCGGTCAGATCGCAGGTGAAGACGGTCGATGTCCCTTGACCGAGGCCCAAATCCACCGAAACAGTGACGTTTTCACCCTTCATGTGCGCCGCCGCATCGGCCTCGCGATAGCCGTCCGCGACCATGCCGTTCTCCGCGACGAGAATATCACCGAAGCGGATGGAAAGCCGGTCCCGGTCGGCTTCGGCGCCGGATTTGCCAACGGCCATGACGACGCGGCCCCAGTTGGGATCCTGGCCAGCAATTGCGGTCTTGACGAGAGGGGAGTTGGCGATGGCCATGGCGACACGGCGCGCGTCGGCATCCGATGCTGCGCCCAAGACGTTGACCGTCACGAATTTAGTCGCCCCCTCGCCATCCTTGACGACCTGCTTGGCGAGGTCGTCCATCACCTCCTCGAGCGCCTGAGCGAACGCGTCGTCTTCCCGAACGTCGACGCCCGACGCCCCGGTGGCCGCGCAGAGGAGTGTATCCGAAGTCGAGGTGTCGCTGTCGACGGTGATACAATTGAACGTGCGATCCGTGGACCGCGAGACGAGCGACTGAAGGTGCGCACGGTCGGTCATCGCATCGGTGAAGATGTAGACCAGCATCGTCCCCATATCGGGAGCAATCATGCCGGAACCCTTCGCGATCCCGGCGATAGTGACTATTTTTCCGTTCACTTCGAACGTTCTGACCGATCCCTTGGGGAAGGTGTCTGTCGTCATGATCGCACGTGCGGCGTCCGCGATGCCCGTCTCGGTGAGGGTGTCACGCAAGGCCGCAATGACAGCAGTGATGCGGTCATGGGGGAGCGGCTCGCCGATGACGCCAGTAGAGGAGGTGAAGACCCGACCCTCGGGAATGCCGAGGGCGTCCGACACCTTGGCGGTCACCGCCCTCACCGCCTCGACACCCCGGATGCCGGTGAAGGCGTTCGAGTTGCCGGAGTTGACCAGAATGGCGGCGCCTTCATCAGACCCACCCCCGATCTTCGCTTCGCAGTCCAGAACGGGCGCCGACCGTGTCCTCGAGCGCGTGAACGTGCCCGCCATGACGGTGCCCGGCGCCAGCTCGGCCAGCATCACGTCGGTGCGGCCAGCGTAGCGGACGCCAGCGGCGACCGTCGAGAAACGGACGCCGGCAATAGGGGGAAGGGCGGGAAACCCGTCCTTCGGCGCAAGCGGAGAGACGGGATATTTTCCAGCCATCTATTCCCCCAGGAGGCTCAGATCGTCGAGGACCGCAGGGTCGATGTCGGCCGAGGATTTGCGCGTCACATCGGCCGCCGAGGTCAGTTCTTCGATCCGCGCCTCGATGGCGCTGCGCTGCACCTGATCCATAAGCTCGGTGCGAACGTCATCGAGGGCCGGCGCCGTTGCCTGGCGCGTCTCGTTCAGCTTGATGACATGCCAGCCGAACTGCGTCTGGACCGGAGCCGACACGCTGCCGGGCTCCATGGCTTTGACGGCAACTTCGAAGGGTTCGACCATCGCGCCTTCGCCGAACCAGCCCAACTCGCCACCGCGGGGGCCGGATGGGCCGGTCGACTTGGTCTTGGCCAATTCGGCGAAGTCGGCGCCGCCGTTGATTTCCTCGACGAGCGCCTTCGCCTCATCCTCGGTCGCAACCAGGATGTGGGACGCGTTGTACTCCGTCCCAGGCTCGGCCGAGCCATAGCTTGCGTCATAGGCGGCTTGCAGGGCCTCGTCCGTCACCGCGGACTGGGCCAGACGCGACAGCTCTTCATTGGCGCGAAGCGCACGCATTTCGTTGTCGATGGTCAATTGCGACCCAGCCGATAGCTGCTCGACTTCTTGACCGAGAAGGGTCTGCTGCACGAGCTGGTCGAGGATCCCGTCGAAAAGGACATTCGGCGGAAGCTGGCGATACTGCTCCGGCAGGCGCTGCTTAAGCACGATCATGTGTCCAAGCGTGATATCCGTGCCGTTCACTGTGGCGACAACGGTCTCTGCATCCGGCGCTTCGCCCGCCGGGGCCTCGGCGACGGGGGCGTCGGTCGCGGGCGCTTCGGCGGCCGGGGCGTCGGTGGAAGGGGTTTCCGCGACCGGAGTGTCCTGGGCTGCTGCAAATGTAGGCAGGCACAGGGCGACGGCGGTCGCCAGGGCCGGCAGGGTTGGCCTGATGGTCATTTGTTTTCCTCGCTCGAAGCCGCGCGGGTCCGCGACGTTGACAGTCTGAAACCCGCCCCTTACATCGCTGAACGTTGTGGTGAGGCGGCAATCGCTTCGCCGTTCTATGGCGGGCCGGTGGCACGGGCAAGCGCATCCCCTCACACGATCTCGTCAGGTTCACGCGAAAAGGCGGTTTGAATGCTCGGATTCGGAACGATTGCAAAGAAGGTCTTTGGAACGGTCAATGACCGCAGGATCAAGGCAACAGACCCTCTCATCGCGCGGATCAACGCACTGGAGCCCGAGTTCGCGGCGCTGTCGGATGACGGTCTGAAGGCGAAGACGGCCGAGTTCAAGGAGCGTGTGGCGAAGGGCGAAAGCCTTGACGACCTGCTTCCCGAAGCCTTTGCGAACTGCCGTGAGGCCGCCAGGCGCGCCCTGGGTCTGCGGGCCTTCGACGTACAGCTCGTCGGTGGCATCTTCCTGCACCAGGGCAACATCGCCGAGATGAAGACCGGCGAGGGCAAAACCCTTGTCGCCACCTTCCCGGCCTACCTGAACGCGCTGACGGGCAAGAACGTCCATATCGTGACGGTGAACGACTATCTCGCGAAGCGGGACTCAAGCTGGATGGGGAAGGTCTATGCGCAGCTCGGCCTGACGACCGGCGTGGTCTATCCCGGCCAGAACGAAGCCGAGAAGCGCGAGGCCTACAAGGCCGACATTACCTACGCCACGAACAACGAGCTTGGCTTCGACTACCTTCGCGACAACATGAAGGCGTCGCTGGCCGACATGGCGCAGCGAGGGCACTATTACGCCATCGTCGACGAGGTCGACTCGATCCTGATCGACGAGGCGCGGACGCCGCTGATCATCTCGGGACCGAGCCAGGACCGCTCCGAGCTTTACAGGACGATCAACGAGATCATTCCCGAGGTCCTGCCCGAGCACTATACGCTCGACGAGAAGACCCGAAACGTGACCTACACGGAAGAGGGCAACGAGTTCCTGGAGCAGCGGCTCCACAGCGCCGGTCTTCTGCCGGAAGAGCAATCGCTTTACGATCCCGAGTCAACGACGCTGGTTCACCACATCAACCAGGGTCTACGTGCGCACAAGCTGTTCACGAAGGACAAGGACTATATCGTCCGCAGTGACGAAATCGTCCTGATCGACGAGTTCACGGGCAGGATGATGGCCGGTCGGCGTCTTTCCGACGGTCTCCACCAGGCGATCGAGGCCAAGGAAGGCGTCCAGATCCAGCCCGAGAACGTGACGCTCGCCAGCGTGACATTCCAGAACTACTTCCGCCTCTACGAAAAGCTTGCCGGTATGACCGGCACGGCGGCGACCGAGGCCGAGGAGTTCGGCGAGATCTATCGCCTTGGCGTGGTCGAGATCCCGACGAACCGCGATATCGCCCGCGTGGATGAGGACGACCAGATCTATCGCACGGCCCGCGAAAAATACGATGGCATCGTCAAGGAAATCCGCGCCGCGCACGAAAAGGGCCAGCCGGTGCTGGTCGGCACGACCTCCATCGAGAGGTCCGAATTCCTCTCCGGATTGCTGGAAAAGGAAGGCATCCCGCACAAGGTGCTGAATGCCCGGCACCACGAGCAGGAAGCGCAGATCGTTGCAGATGCCGGCAAGCCGAACGCGGTGACCATAGCGACGAACATGGCCGGCCGCGGTACCGACATCCAGCTTGGCGGTAACGTCGAACTGCGGGTGCTGGAAGCTTTGGAGGCGGATCCCGACGCCGATCCCGAAGTGATCCGGTCGCGCATCGAGGCCGAGCACGCCGACGACAAGCGGAAGGTGCTGGAGGCGGGTGGCCTGTTCGTCCTCGGCACCGAGCGCCACGAAAGCCGACGGATCGACAACCAGCTTCGCGGCCGTTCGGGCCGTCAGGGCGACCCCGGCCGTTCGGCGTTCTCCCTGTCGCTGGAAGACGACCTGATGCGCATTTTCGGATCCGAGCGTCTGGACAAGGTCCTGCACACTCTCGGGATGCAGGAAGGAGAGGCGATCCAGCACCCTTGGGTCAACAAGTCGCTGGAGCGCGCGCAGGCCAAGGTGGAGGGCCGCAACTTCGACATCCGCAAGCAACTTCTGAAGCTCGACGACGTTCTGAACGACCAGCGCAAGGTCATCTTCAAGCAGCGCCGCGAGATCATGGAGACGAATGACGTCGAGGAAATCCTTCAGGACATGCGGCACGAGGTCATCGACGATCTGGTCGACACCTACATGCCTCCCAAGTCCTATGCGGACCAATGGGACACCGTCGCGCTGAAGGCCGAGATCGAGAAGAAGGTGGGCATCACCGTCCCGATCGTTGAATGGGCCGAGGAAGAGGGCGTCGACGACCACGACATCCGTGAGCGTCTCTATGAGAAGTCCGACGAGTTCATGGCCGCAAAGGCGGATGCCTTCGGGTCCGAGAACATGCGGTCGATCGAGAAGCAGATCCTGCTTCAGACGATGGATGCGAAGTGGCGGGAGCACATCCTGACGCTCGAGCATCTTCGGTCCGTCGTTGGCTTCCGTGCCTATGCGCAGCGCGACCCGGTGAACGAGTACAAGACCGAGGCGTTCCAGCTTTTCGGCAGCCTGATCGACGGTCTGCGAGGCGAGGTCTCCGAGAAGCTGGCGCATATCCGGCCAATGACCGAAGAAGAGCAACAGGCGATGTTGCAGCAGATGGTCGCCCAGAGGCAGGCACAGGCAGCGGCGGCGACCCCGGTCTCCAACGACGCCGATCCGGCGCCGACAGGGGCGGTCGAGGGCTTCGACGAGACGGATCAGTCGACCTGGGGCAATCCGGGCCGGAACGACGCCTGTCCCTGCGGATCGGGCAAGAAGTTCAAGCATTGCCACGGAGCTCTCTGACCTTCGGCCTGTGGCCCAATCGTCTCAATACCGGGTGAAATCCCGCCGGCAGCACTTGCGGGCGGGCGTCCTTGCCGATTTTCCCTAGTCTGTCGGAGAAGAACTCGGACCCGTCGCAGAGCGGGCCGGACGGAGGCAGAGATGGGCATACCTTTCCCGCCGGATCGGCGCAGGGCGGCGACAGTTGCTGTCGTGCTGCTCATCGCGTTTCTGACCGGCCACATCATGCAAACCGTGCTGGCGGACCGCGACCCCGTCGTTCGGATGGACGAGGCTCCCGACGCGGCGCCAGAGCTTCGCAGACGCGACGTTCCCCGGCCTCTTCCCGTTCCTCCGGCAGCGACCCTGGTTCCGATCATCCACTCACCCGGCAGTCGCGTCGATGCCGCGTGCGACCCGCTAATGACGCTGTCGGCCGCCGGTGATGCCGCGGTCGCCGTTGCCATCCTGGCTCCGTGCGGCGGCGGCCGAGGCGTTTCGCTTACGGACGGCACATTTCGTCTGGACGGAAGGCTTGACGGGCGTGGCGCCTATTCCGTGACGATCCCCGCGCTTTCCCTTGATGTCCGGGTCGCTGCCGAGGTCGACGGAGCCCCTGTGGCGGCATCGCTTTTCATGCCTGATGCACGCATCACGCATCACGCCGTGCTCTCTTGGTCGGGACCGCAAGTCTTGCGCATGCAGGCCCCCGACACCCTCGGCGAAGAAAGGTCTTATCGTCTGGGAGATGGTAGCGGTGGAGCGTCCGCCGAAGTCTATTCCGGGTCAGAGACGACAGAACTCGTCGTCGTTGCCGAGGTCACATCTGCGAATTGCGGCCGCACGGTCAGCGCGACGGCCATACAGTCACGCGCTTCGGGACTGCCGACCGTGCGGGCGTTCGAGATGGAGATGCCGGGGTGCAGACATGTCGGCCAGGTGACGCGCTTGAAAAACCTGTTCGACCACACCAGGATCGCAGAACGCTGAACGGGTCGGACCCATGATCCTGCGTTGCCTCATTCTCATGGCTGGCCTTGGATTGGCGTCGCCGGTTTCAGCAGGGTCTGTCGTGCTGACGACGCTCGACGGCAGCCTTTCGATGGAAGGCGAGCTTCTTTCTTTCGATGGCGAGTTCTTCCGCATCGACACGGGCTTCGGCGCCGTAACCCTGGACAGCGGCGACGTCACCTGTGCGGGTGTCGACTGTCCCGACCTCTCCGGACTGGTTGCGAGGGCGCGGGTCGCAGGGACCAGTTCTGCGGTGCATCGCCTCATGCCGCGCCTCATGCAGGCGTTCGCCGATCGGCAAGGACTGCGCCTTTCCTCCCGAAACGGTGACGATTCCGGGCATATCTGGGAGTTGACCGAAATCACCTCCGACCGCCTCGTCGCCGTAGTCGATGCAGCGGTCGACGGTGATTCCCTTGCCCGGCTTGCTGCGCGCGAAGTCGACGTGTCCCTTGGGCCGCGCGCGGGCCAGGATGCCGTCAGGCAAGACGTCATCGCGCTCGACGCCTTCGTGCCTGTCGTGGCGCCCGACAACGCAAGGGCCATGGTGTCGGCGACGCAACTCTCGGAGCTTCTGTCGGGTCGGCTAGCGTCGTGGGCGGACCTCGGAGGTCCTGACATCCCCGTGGTGCTTCATCTTCCTCAGGACGCAGACCGCCTGCCGTCCTTGCTGAACCCCGGAGCACCCTTTGCCTCCGCCCAGCTGCACGCGGATGGCACCGCGCTGTCTTCGGTCGTGGCGGCCGACCCCCAGGCTCTCGGAATCGCAAGCTTCTCCACGATGGGGAGTGCCGTGCCCCTTGTGATCGGCGGCGCCTGCGGCCTCGCCGTGCCGGCCACGCGCGCCACCATCAAGGCCGAGGATTATCCTCTGACGCAGCCTCTCTTCCTCCAGCGCCTTGGAGCCCGGCAGCCCAAGGTCCTGCGCGATTTCATCGCTTTCGCGCGAAGCGAGGATGCACAGCGTGTGGTGCGCGCGGCTGGCTTCGTCGACCAGTCCATCGAACGCATCGGGTTCGACCGACAAGGCGACCGCGTGGCGAACGCGGTCCTGTCCGCCGGAGAAGAACCCGCGGCGATGGCTGCCGTTCGCGATATGGTCGGCATCCTCCTTTCAATGGATCGCCTTACCCTGACGTTCCGCTTCCTCGAGGGGTCCAGCCAACTCGATCCTCAGTCCGCGTCCAGCGTCCGCCGCCTGGGCGAAGCGATTGCAGCCGGCGCGTTCGATGGCGAGGCGATCGTGTTTGCAGGCTTCTCGGACGGCACTGGGGCACAGGACGACAATTTGCGCTTGTCCCAGAAACGCGCCGAGGTGGTTCGGAGCGCCGTGGAAGCCACCCTCAACGGAGAACCAGCCCGACTGGAAACCATTGCCTTCGGAGAGGCGATGCCGATGGCCTGCAATGACACAGCTTGGGGACGGCGCGTCAACGCCCGCGTCGAGGTCTGGGTGCGTCAGAGATAGCCTTCGGCCCGGAAAGAGAATTCCTGTGCAGCGCCGATCACGAGGTGATCGTGCAGTACGATCGACAAAGCGCGCGCCGCCTCGCCGATCTGGCGGGTAACGGCAATGTCGGCCTCTGACGGAGAGGGGTCACCGGACGGATGGTTGTGGACCAGTATGATGGCCGATGCGTTGAGTTCGAGCGCGCGCTTCACGACCTCTCGCGGATAGACCGGGACGTGGTCCACGGTTCCGCTCGCTTGTTCCTCGTCGGCGATCAGGACGTTCTTGCGGTCGAGGAACAGGATGCGGAACTGTTCGGTCTCGCGGTGCGCCATCGTCGTGCGGCAGTAGGCGAGCAACGCGTCCCAGCCCGAGATCGCCGGGCGGTCGATGACGCGGGCGCGTGCCAGGCGGTGCGCCGCAGCTTCGACGATCTTCAACTCCACGATCACCGCGCCGCCGACGCCGTCGATCCCGGCAAGCCTTTCGCGCGACGCAGACAGGACGCTGCTGAAATCCCCAAACATGTCCAGAAGCATTCGCGCAAGGGGCTTCACGTCCTGACGAGGGATCGCGCGGAAGAGCACGAGTTCAAGCAGCTCATAGTCCGGCATGGCTGTCGCGCCGCCATCCAGGAATCGCTGCCGCAACCGCGCGCGATGGTCCTTCAGGTAGGATGGCAGGCGGCCAGGCGTAGCGGGCGCGGTGAAGAGCGGAAGCGGCGCATCATCGAAGGCATGGGCTTGATCCATGCCGAAGATGTGCGCGATGTCCGGTTAAGGAAGGCTTACTGGGAGAAGCGGAAGCTGACGCTGCGCGCGCCCGGGAAGCTCTTTGCGCAGTCCGCCGCGGGCACTTCATAGACACAGCCGAAAATCTCGCGCGAATCGAGTGTGACGATGACCGGGCAGACGCGGCGCGTGTCTATCAGGTCTCCCGTCGGGACCGAAACGCGGTTAAGCCCCTGACCGGCTGGCGTGGCGACGTAGTAGGTCAGCCGGCGGCCGGTGCGGTATAGCCGGCTGGCGACATGGACCGTGCCGCTGACGTCGCCTTCGAACGCTGCTCGGCACTCAGCCATGGCAAGATCGTCGAGCACCGATTCCGTCGGCTCGACGGTCGGACGACTGACCCGGCGGGTGGACACGACGCGGGGCGCCGGCGGGGCTTCGGGGATTCCCAGTTGACCCGCGTTGTCCGACAGGAAGCGGAAGGCGTCGGTGATCCGGGCGAATTCGTCTCCCGTCCCCTGCGCACGGTCGGGATGCTTTTCGAAAGCGAGCTTGCGGAAGGCGGCCTTCAAATCCCCCTGGTTCACATGCGTCTCGAGACCGAGGGTGGCCAAGGCTCGGGATTTCGCGGACACGCGCTCGATAGGGGTCATGGGCTTCACTCGCGACAAGCACCGGACAGGTGCAGAACCGATTAACGCCCCAATTGAGACCACATTCGGTCACATTCTACAAAGTTTACGGGGAAATTGCGGCGCATTATGCGAAAGGCCGACCCCGGTTCACGAGATCGGCCAGTTTTGTCGCGAAGTCGGGGACGATCAGCCCTTCATGCCGTCCCAGAAGTTCTTCACCGTCCGAAAGAATCCCGCGCTTTCGGGGTTGTTCTCTTCCGACAGCTTCTCGAATTCCTTCAGAAGCTCTTTCTGGCGTCCCGTCAGATTCACGGGCGTCTCGACGGCGAGTTCGATCATCATGTCGCCGGACGCGCCGCCCCGCAGCGACGGCATCCCCTTGCCGCGCAGGCGCATCTGACGGCCGGACTGACTGCCGGAGGGCACCTTGACCCGGCTGCGGCCACCGTCGATCGTGGGCACCTCGATGTCGCCGCCAAGTGCGGCAGAGGTCATCGAGACCGGAACACGACAGTAAAGATTGACGCCGTCGCGCTGGAATATGGCGTGGTCCTTCACCTCGATGAAGATGTAGAGGTCGCCCGCGGGTCCGCCGCGCAGTCCCGCTTCGCCCTCACCCGCCAGCCGGATGCGCGTGCCGGTTTCGACGCCCGCCGGGATGTTGACCGAGAGAGAACGCTCTTTCTCGATCCGACCGGCGCCGCCGCAAACCTTGCACGGGTTCTTGATGATTTTGCCCAAGCCCTGACACGTCGGACAGGTGCGCTCGACCGTGAAAAACCCCTGGCTTGCCCTGACCTTGCCCATGCCCGAGCAGGTCGGGCAGGTCTGCGGCTCGGTCCCGCCCTCGGCGCCCGTGCCCTTGCAAGTGTCGCAGGTCAAGGCGGTCGGGACGCTGATCGTCTTCTGCATTCCCTTGTAGGCTTCTTCGAGGCTCACCCGAAGGCTGTAGCGGAGGTCCGAGCCGCGGACCGCGCGCTGGCCGCCGGCGCCGCCACGGCGGCCCATGATGTCGCCGAAGAGGTCGTCGAAGACATCCGAGAAGGCTGAAGCGAAATCGCCGCCTGCGTAGGCGCCGCCCGGTCCTGGGCGCGGGCCTCCCATGCTGCCGTCGAAGGCGCCGTGACCGAACCGGTCGTACGCGGCCTTCTTGTCGGCATCCTTGAGGACCTCGTAGGCCTCGTTCACTTCCTTGAACTGCGCTTCCGCGTCCGGTTTATCGGCGTTCCGGTCAGGGTGAAGAACCTTCGCCTTGGTGCGGTAGGCCTTCTTGATCTCCTCGGCGGATGCGCCCTTCGAGATCCCGAGAACCTCGTAGTAGTCGCGCTTAGCCATGTCTCATCCCCTTCTGAACGCGAAGGCCGGCCCAATCGGGCTGGGCCGGCCTGGATCGCGTTCGGATGCGCCTCAGCCGCGCTTGTTGTCGCCAAGGTCCTCGAAGTCGGCGTCGACGATGTCGTCGTCCACGCCGCGGGGACCCTCGTCGCCGGAGGTTTCTTCGCCGCCCTCGGACTGGGCCTTGTAGATCGCCTCGCCCAGACGCATCGCGGCCTCGGTCACATTCTGGATTCCGCCGCGGATTTTGCCCGCGTCATCGGTTTCCATCTGCTCCTTGAGGTTTGCGACGGCAAGCTCGATCGCTTCGACCGTCGAGGGATCGACCTTCTCGCCATGCTCCTGGATGTCGCGCTCGGTCCGGTGGACAAGGCTTTCGGCCGCGTTGCGGGCCTCGACCAGGTCCTTGCGCTTCTTGTCGGACTCGGCGTTCTCCTCGGCGTCGCGGACCATCTTCTGGATCTCTTCGTCGGACAGACCGCCCGACGCCTGGATCGTGATCTTCTGTTCCTTGTTCGTGCCCTTGTCCTTGGCGCTGACCGACACGATGCCGTTGGCGTCGATGTCGAACGTGACCTCGATCTGGGGCAGGCCGCGGGGCGCGGGCGGGATATCCTCGAGATTGAACTGGCCGAGCATCTTGTTGTCGGACGCCATCTCGCGTTCACCCTGGAAGACCCGGATGGTCACGGCGTTCTGGTTGTCCTCGGCGGTCGAGAAGATCTGCGACTTCTTGGTCGGGATCGTCGTGTTGCGGTCGATCAGGCGCGTGAAGACGCCGCCGAGCGTCTCGATGCCAAGCGACAGCGGCGTGACGTCCAGAAGGACGACGTCCTTCACGTCACCCTGCAGGACGCCGGCCTGGATCGCCGCGCCAAGTGCCACGACTTCGTCCGGGTTGACGCCTTTATGGGGCTCTTTCCCGAAGAACTTCGTCACCTCTTCCACGACCTTGGGCATGCGGGTCATACCGCCGACCAGCACCACTTCGTCGATGTCCGACGTCGACAGGCCCGCGTCCTTGAGCGCGGCCTGGCACGGCTTGATCGAATTCTTGATGAGGTCGCCGACGAGGGACTCCAGCTTCGCGCGGGTCATCTTGACGACCATGTGCAGAGGCTGGCCGGTGTTGCGATCCATCGAGATGAACGGCTGGTTGATCTCGGTCTGGTTCGAGGACGAAAGCTCGATCTTGGCTTTCTCGGCCGCTTCCTTCAGGCGCTGAAGCGCCATCTTGTCGAGCGTCAGGTCGACGCCGTGCTCTTTCTTGAACTCGTCCGCCAGGTAGTGGACGATCCGCATGTCGAAGTCTTCGCCGCCGAGGAACGTGTCGCCGTTGGTCGACTTTACTTCGAACAGGCCGTCGTCGATTTCGAGGATGGTGATGTCGAAGGTGCCGCCGCCGAGGTCGTAGACCGCGATGGTGCGCGATTCCTTCTTGTCGAGACCATAGGCGAGCGCCGCCGCCGTCGGCTCGTTGATGATGCGCAGGACTTCGAGGCCGGCAATCTTGCCCGCGTCCTTGGTCGCCTGACGCTGAGCGTCGTTGAAGTAGGCCGGAACCGTGATGACGGCCTGGTCGACTTTTTCGCCAAGGTAGGATTCAGCGGTTTCCTTCATCTTCTGAAGGATGAAGGCCGAGACCTGCGAGGGAGAGTACTTCTCGCCGCGCACTTCGACCCAGGCGTCGCCGTTGCCGCCGTCGATGATCTTGTAGGGGACGAGCTTCTTGTCTTTCTCGACCTCGGCGTCGCCCAGGCGGCGACCTATCAGACGCTTCACGGCAAAAACGGTGTTCTCGGGGTTGGTGACGGCCTGGCGCTTGGCGGGCTGTCCCACAAGCCTTTCGCTTTCGGTGAAAGCGACGATAGACGGCGTGGTCCGCGCGCCTTCTGCGTTCTCGATCACCCGGGGTTGCGATCCGTCCATGATGGCGACGCAGCTGTTGGTGGTCCCGAGGTCGATACCGATAACTTTACCCATGCTCATGTCCTCTCTTGCGGCGATATGAGGGACGTTGGCCCGTTGCGGCGCCGCGGTCCCATCCCGGAGTGTGATTTTGCGATGCCATGGGGCATCACGGCTTCCCGGCGCTATATAGGGAGGGCCTTTCGGTGCTGCAAGCGCGGTGAGGCGGCGAAGTGCCTGCAATGCGAGTCACTTGAAGGAGCCGGGAAGGTGACGGAGTCCGTTCTTGATGTCAGGGGCGTTTCGATCTGGAAAGGCCTTCTGGACAAGCCTTCGCAGGACGCGATGGTCGCCGACCTGCGAGAGGTCGCGACGGCTGCACCGTTCCGGCGCTACGAGACGCCCGGCGGTCGCAGAATGAGCGTCCGGATGACGGCGGCGGGCGACCTTGGCTGGGTCACGGATCGTTCCGGATATCGCTATGACCCGATGCAGCCGGACGGGGATCGCTGGCCGGGAATACCGACGTCCATCCTGGACGTCTGGAACACGGTGTCCGGCACGTCGCGTCCACCCGATTCGTGTCTCGTCAACTTCTACGGCGAGGGCGCGAAAATGGGGATGCATCAGGACCGAGACGAGACGGACACGTCCTGGCCCGTCGTATCGATCTCGCTTGGAGACTCGGCGCTGTTCCGTGTCGGCGGCACTTCGCGAGGTGGCGCGACCGAAAGCGTGTGGCTCGATTCCGGCGACGTGGCTGTCCTTGCCGGGGCGGCGCGTCTCGCCTTTCACGGCATCGACCGCATCCGGTTCGGATCGTCGTCGCTTTTGCCCGAGGGAGGGCGCATCAACGTGACCCTCCGCGTTGCGGGCTAGGACCCTTCCGCCACAAGTGCCGTTGCGATCTGCCCGTTGAGCGTCTTGCAGGTGTTGCGATCGGTCGGAGCGTAGATCGTGCGCCGCAGGCAGAGTCGCGCGAAGAATACAGCCTCGACATGACCCACCTCTCCCCAGACGGTGAAGTCCGTGATCTCGAACGTTGGGGCCGCGTCAGCGTTGCTGCTGGTCCAGATGGGACCGCGCAGGCCTTCAGGCAGATACAGGATGTCCAGTCCAACGGGTGTCGCTCCCATGTCGAAGGTGCCCTTGTAGCGCACCTCGATGGACAGCCCGCCGCGGCTGGCGAAATGCGGCTCGGCATGTCCGTGCAGGATCAGCTCCGCCTTGTAGGGCGTCTGGCGGAAGCTGGCGCTCGAGACGTGTCTCTGTCGCTGGTCAAAGGCGATGAAGTGCCACGTATGCCTTTCCTGGTCGAGAAAGCCCGTCATCTGGCCAAGAGTGTCGGCGGCGTTGACGGGGCAGGCGGCGGCGAGCGCCGTGATCACGGCGAGGTGACGCCTGCCGTTCACCGGCGCTCGTCTGGCGGCTGAATGGAGCAGCATCCCGACAGGAGAGTTCGCTCGTCGGAGGTGCCGAGGAGAAGGTCAAGCCTCAGGCCGAACTCGCGGTCGCTCATCCCGTCGCTGCACGAGGCGAGGGAAAGCATCGCGACACCCTCGCGCTCTGGTTCATCGTCCGGCGAGATCCGCAGACCGAAAGCGTGGAGATCGCGCCTGTTCAGCGTCGACCATGTCTCTAGACGTTCTCCGACGGCCGTTTCGTCGGGGGTCGACCAGGCGATGGCATTGCCGTCGAACGACAGGTTCCAGAATGGCTCTGTTCCGAAGCAAGTGCGTATCTCGGGCACATGACCCAGCCACTGACCCGGTCGACGCGCAAGGAAGGAGAGCGAAACCCACCCCGTCGTCTCGCCATGGTTCACGAGGCCCCATGTCTGATGCTGACTGGGCCTGACAACCTCGATCCCTCGCGCATCTGGTTCGATCGTCCCGATGACATCGCCGCCAGTTCCGGGTTCGCTTCGGATATTGAGACTGTCGTTCGCCGCAACTCCCGAGACGTCATAGAGGGCAGGCCAGCCATCCTGCGTCGCTGCCGCCGGTGCGGCGAAGCAGGCGATGACGACAGCGAGGCGCATCATTTTCCGGCGGTCCAGCTAAGCGAGACGTGCTTGCGTGTCTGGCTTTCGCAGATGAGGCCGATGATCAGAAGGATGGCTGTGACCACGATCGGGTACGTCAGAGAGGACTTCAGGGGATTGTAGTTGATGAAGATGTAGCCGCGTCCCTGGTCGATGATGTGGAACAGCGGATTCCATGAAAATATGGCGATCATCTTCGCGGGAAGGGCGTTGGCGACGAACATCTTGCCCGACGCGAACATGTTGAAACGCGAATAGATCTGCTGCGCGACGCCGACTGGCTGCGGAACCCAAGGCTTGGCGGCCAGCAACACCGTGCCGATCGCAACGCCCGACAACCATGCGAGCAGAAGCATCGCGAAGGCGCCGACCGGTTGGTGGACGACCAGTGGGTGCCACAGCAGATGATATCCGACGAGGATGGCGGCCATTGCGATGATCTGGGTGTACAGCGCGCTGAAGGCCGACGACCAGATCGAGATCGTGGGTGACATCGGAAGATGCTGCATCATCGCAGCGGTCGGACCCTCGGACGACACGACGCTGCTCATCGCCTTGATGTGGACCATGAAGACGAAGACGCCCGACATGATGTAGAGGACGTAATCGCCGCGGATCGCCATCTGTCGCAGCCCGATCACGGACATGAAGAGGTAGAACGCGGCAACCATCACAAGCGTCTGCAGGATGCTTGAGAGAATGGCGAATACAGCGTCCCGGTGTCCCTTGCGGACCGAACGGACGGTGTTGTGATACGTCAGGTCGAGCAGGCGATAGGCGCCATAGACCAGCGATGGATTGTGTTCGTGTCGGAACATGCCTGTACTCAACGTGCCCGCCAGGGGCTTCGGGGTTGTCTGTCGAGGTTCGCGCGATCATAAGCCGTGTCGGTGGTGAAGGACAGCACGCGAAATGGAAAAAGTGATGACTTACGACCGGGAAGCCCTGGTTTCGGCAATGCGCCGCCTGTCCATTGAGGCCGGTGCCGCGATCATGGAAGTCTATGAGCGTGACGACATGGGTGTGAGGTCGAAGGAAGACGCCTCTCCCGTGACCGAAGCGGACGAGGCCGCGGATCGCCTGATCTCGGCTGGCCTTCGCGCCGAATTTCCCGATCTGCCGCTCGTGACCGAAGAGCAGGCCGCAACCCACAGTCTCGACGCCCGAACCTTTTTGATTGTCGATCCGCTCGACGGCACCAAGGAGTTCGTGCAGCGTCGCGGAGACTTCACCGTCAACATCGCCCTTGTCGAGGACGGCGTGCCCACGCTTGGCGCGGTTTATGCGCCCGCCAAGCAACGTATGTTCCTGACCCGCGCGGACGGCGGCGCGGTCGAGGAGAGCGGGAGCTTCGATCTTGAGAAGATGGGCGAGACCCGAGCCATTTCTGTCTCTGAACCGATCAATTCCGGCCTTCGCGTTGTCGCGTCAAAGTCGCACCGGGATCAGGCGACGGACGATTATATCGCCCGCTACGGCGTCGCGGATCTTGTCAGCGCAGGCTCGTCCCTGAAGTTCTGCCTGGTCGCAGCGGGTGAGGCCGACTTCTATCCGCGTCTCGGCCCGACGATGGAATGGGATACCGCAGCCGGACAGGCGGTTCTGACCGCGGCCGGTGGGCAGGTCGTCGAAAAGGAAAGCCACCGCCCTCTTGTCTATGGCAAGGCGTCGTTCCGGAACCCGTTCTTCCTTGCCTACGCACCGGGCGTGACGCTCGCCGAGGAATGACGGCTGGCCGATGTCGGACGGTCCCCGGGTCAGCGTCATCGTTGCAAGCCGGCACCGGCCGAATTGGCTTCGACGCTGTCTGACGGCCCTGCGCCAGGTCGACTATCCCGCATTCGAAGTGATCGTTGTGGCCGACTCCGAAAGCCAGGCGTCGGGCGAGGTCTCCTCGCTGAAATGGGTCAGGTTCGACGAGCCGAACCTGTCCAGGGCGCGGAATGCAGGGATCGCTGCCTCCGCCGGCGAGATCTGCGCCTTCATCGATGATGACGCGGTGCCGGAGCCTCTTTGGCTTGCGCACCACGTCGAAGCCCTTGCCACCACGCGCGCGGCGGCCTCCGTCGGATTCGTACGCGGCCGCAACGGGCTGAGCTTTCAATCGCGTGTGACGTCGATCGACCGGGAAGCGGAAACACATGTCGAGGAGGACAGAGGCGAACAGGCGTTCGTGCCCAGGCTTTCGGCGGGAAGAGCGTTGAAGCTGGTCGGTACGAACATGGCCGTTCGACGCGATATCCTGATGTCACTTGGTGGGTTCGACCCAGCATTTGCCTGGTTTCTGGACGACGCCGACCTGTCCATGCGCCTTTGCCATGCCGGCCATATCACAGCGGTGGCGCCGTTGGCGGAAGTTCACCATGGCTTCGGTGCCTCGGTCCGACGGACGGCGGATCGTGTGCCTCTCGACCTTCACGACATAGGTCGAAGTTCGGCGCTCTACTTTCGTCGGCACCCAGGTGTCGATGTGTCCGAATTGGTTGCCCGCATCGAGATCCGAGAACGCGCGCGCCTGTTGCGGCACATGATCGACGGAGGCTGCGAGCCCGGCGACGTAAGTCGCATCCTGAGAACCTTCAAAGAGGGGTGGCAGGTGGGGCTTTCGATGCCTTTGCCCAGCTTAGAGCCTATTGGGAAAAGTCCTGATGCCTTCGTTCCAATGATGGCGGTTCCATCCGGGCACGAGGTTCTGACAGGCAGGCTGGCCTCTCGTCGCGGTCTCGTGGAGCACGCCAGTCAGCTGGTCGCATCGGGCCAGCGATGCAGTGTCTTCAGCTTTTCTTTAACCAACCGTCGCCATCGTGTGCGTTACGTCGACCCCGGGTTCTGGCTTCAGACAGGCGGTCAGTTCGGTCGTGCCGAACGGTCCGATCCGTGGATCAAGTGGTGCCGATTTGCCTACCGGAAGAAAGTTGAAGTGCGTCGCGTTGCAAATGTGAGAGGGATCCGTGAGATTGTTAACGGGGCTGGTCATAAGACGCGTGAAAAGCGCGACATCGGTGGAGTGAGAGACGCATGAAGCGTAAGGTGACGAAGGCGATCTTTCCTGTCGCCGGTCTGGGAACGCGATTTCTTCCGGCGACGAAAGCTGTGCCGAAAGAGATCATGACGCTCGTGGATCGTCCCCTGATCCAGTACGCGATCGACGAAGCGCGCGCTGCAGGCATCAAGGAATTCATCTTCGTGACCTCGCGCGGCAAGTCCGCGCTTGAGGACTACTTCGACCACGCCCCCGAGCTTGAAAGCGAGCTTCGCAAGAAGAACAAGACCGATCTTCTGGAGGTCCTCAAGACGACCAACATGGATTCCGGCGCCATCGCCTATATCCGCCAGCACAAGCCCATGGGCCTTGGGCACGCCGTCTGGTGCGCCCGTCGCCTCGTCGGAAACGAGCCCTTCGCGGTGATCCTGCCGGACGACGTGATTGCGGCCGATACGCCGTGCCTCGCCCAGATGACCGAAGCCTACGAAGAGGTCGGCGGCTCGATGGTCGCCACGATGCGGGTGCCCGAAGAAAAGGCTTCGGCCTATGGCATTCTCGACATCGAGGGGGATTCCCACGGTCGACTGGTCAAGGTAAAGGGCATGGTCGAGAAGCCGGAGCGCGACGCACCGTCGAACCTGGCGGTGATCGGCCGCTATATCCTGACGCCCGATGTCATGAACAACCTCAACAAGGCGAAGACCGGGATCGGCGGAGAAATCCAGTTGACCGACGCCATCGCTGCCGAGATCGAGGCCGAGCGTCCGGTGCATGGCCTGCAATTCGAAGGCACGCGGTTCGACTGCGGCTCGAAGGCGGGGTTTCTTCAGGCGACGGTCAGTTTCGCGCTTGCGCGTGACGATCTGCATGACGAATTTGCCCGCTATCTGAATGAGGTTGTCTCACTCTCGCGCGCTGCCGAGTAAGATGACCTGCGACGGGCGATAAGAAGAACGAGCACGTAACTTGGCTACTCCGGTTCTTGATCTGAGCAGGTCGTTTACACGACTTGGACACGGGACAGCGACCGGCATCGATCGGGTCGAACGTGCTTACCTTGAAGAAGTTATCCGGCGCGGGGGATGGGGCATCATCCGAACGCCTCGCGGATTTCTTCTTTTCGAACCGGATCGCCTGGGTCGCCTTCCCGAATACTTCGACCGCGAGGATCTTGACGGAGCCGATCAGGCGTCGACGATCCGCGCCATCGCTTCGCTGCGGATGCCAAGCCTGTCGATCCGCAAGTTCATGTGGCGGATGCCGAACGGGCTGGCCTATCTCAACGTCGGTCACACGAACCTCAACCCGCAGACGATGCGGGCGATGATGGAGATGCCGGATCATTCCAAGGTGGTAATGATCCACGACACCATCCCCATCGACTTCCCCGAATTCCAGACCGAGGCCTCTCGGGCGAAGTTCGTCGAGCGGCTGACGACCGTCATCAACTTCGCGAACCATATCGTCGTGCCGTCCGACGATGTTCGCGAAAGGGTCGAGCAACGGATGATCGGCACCGGCCACCGCGTACCGGTTGTCGTGTCGCCTCTGGGGGTCGACATCGGCGCGCCGCCGATCGATCGCGAGGTGTCCGAAAAGCCGTATTTTGTCGCGATAGGGACGATCGAGCCGCGAAAGAACCACGCGCTCCTTCTGGATATCTGGGAGCGGATGCATCGCAAGATGGATGAGGCGCGGATTCCCGAACTGCGGATCATCGGCGCACGTGGGTGGAAGAACGAGGAGTTGTTCCACCGTCTGGACACCTCTCCGATGATGGGGCGCACCGTCTTCGAACTTGGACCGCTCCCGGATCGCGAGATGAAGCGGCATCTGACAGGTGCGACGGCCCTGCTCTTTCCCAGCTTGGCCGAGGGCTATGGCCTGCCGCCGTTCGAAGCGGCGACATTGGGTGTTCCGACGATCGCCGCGCCGCTACGGACGACCGAGATCCACCTAGGGGACATGGCCATTTACGCAGATACAAGCGACATGTATGCATGGTTCAGGGCCATCAGAGAGTTGGCCAGCGAGGACTTGGCAGAGCGGTCCAGGCGTCATGCGGCCCTGAGGGCCTACAGGCTTCCGACCTGGGAAAAGCACTTCGACCGGGTCTTCGGTTTGATCTGAGGACCGCGCTGACCCGTGGTCTTGGGGGAGTGGGGCTCTGGGCGCGATCTCGGCATACCGGTTGCGGGTCGAACGACGCCGCTGGCAGGTCCGGGCCATCCGCAAACGGCGTGAGCTGGAAGTCGTCGCCGACCGCACGTCATCCGTTCCGAATGGCGCCGTCCTGGCTTTCGTGACGATCCGGAACGAAAAGCCGCGTCTGCCGTATTTTCTGTCGTACTACCGTCGCCTCGGGATCGGACATTTCTTCGTCGTCGACAACGGCTCTGACGATGGCGGAATCGATCTGCTTTCATCTGAACCTGACGTCTCGATCTGGCGCACCGAGGCGAGCTATAGGAAAAGCCGGTTCGGGACCGACTGGCTGAACTGGCTTCGCTTCAGGCATGGACACGGGCGATGGACGCTTACGGTCGATCCGGACGAGTTTCTGATTTATCCCTTTTGCGACAGTCGCCCCGTCGCGGCGTTGTGCGACTGGCTGGATCAGTCTGGCATCAGGTCTTTCGGAACCTTGCTTCTGGACATGTACCCTAAGGGTCAACCGTCGGAACACCCCTATGAGCCCGGCGACGATCCGTTCAGGATTGCCGCCTGGTTCGATGCCGGCAACTACCAGTTCAGCAAGAATCCCAAGTACGGGAACCTATGGATTCAGGGAGGACCTCGGGCGCGCGTCTTCTTCGAGGGGGCTCCCGAAGCCGCCCCGTCGCTCAACAAGATACCGCTTGTCAGGTGGGACCGCCGCTTCGCCTATGTGTCGTCGACCCACATGCTGCTGCCGCGGGGACTGAACCAGGTCTATGATGAGGCGGGCGGCGAAAAGCTGTCGGGCTGTCTGCTTCACGCGAAGTTTCTGAACGATTTCGACGCGAAGGCCGCCGAAGAAACGCACCGGCGGGAGCACTTCGCCAGAGGCCGGGAATACGACGCCTATCACCTGAAGACGCAGGGCGAGAACGGTCTCTGGTGCGAATGGTCCGAGCGATACATCAACTGGCGGCAGCTTGAACAGCTTGGCCTCATGTCCAAGGGAAACTGGGCTTGAGCGTCGGCTTCGTCATGCTGGCGCACGAGGCGCTTCACAGGGCCGCGCAGGTAGCGCGAGTTATCTCGGACGCGGGTTGCCCGGTGGTTATCCATGTAGACCGCCGCGTCCCCGTCCGGCGGTACGAGGCTTTCGTCCAATCCGTCGGCGACAGGGACAACGTCGCCTTCGCGTCCAGGCAGGTCTGCGATTGGGGGACGTGGTCACTGGTGTCCGCAAGCCGGAACGCCACGGAGCAACTTCTGGCAACGGCTCCGAACATCGGTCACGTGGCGCTGATTTCGGGCGCTTGCCTTCCGATCAAGCAGATCGACCAGTTGACGGACTTCCTGGCGCGGCATCCGAAAACCGATTTCATTGAAAGCGTGACCATAGGGGACGTCCCTTGGACCAAGGGTGGCTTGAGCGAGGAACGCTTCACCCTCAGCTTTCCTTTCGCCTGGAAAAGGCACCAGCGCCTGTTCGACGCCTGGGTCGAACTACAGCGCCTCGTAGGCCGGAAAAGACGCATTCCCCCTGGAATAGAGCCGCATATGGGTTCTCAATGGTGGTGCCTGACCCGCGCGACGCTGGAACGGATCTTGAGCGATCCCGATCGTCCCGTCCTTGACCGGTACTTCCGGCGGGTATGGATTCCCGACGAAAGCTACTTTCAGTCTCTGGTCCGGTACTATGGCACGACAGTCGAAAGCCGGTCGCTGACGCTGTCGAAGTTCGATTTCCAGGGGAAGCCACACGTCTTCTACGATGACCACCTCCTTCTTCTCCGCCAAAGCCCGGCATACTTTGCGCGCAAGATCTGGCCCGGAGCCAACAGACTTTACCGCGCCTTCCTCGAAATGGGCCGGCCCGACCTTCCGCCGCGAGAGACGGCGGGCCAGATCGACCGGACCTTCGCGCAGGCGGTGACGAGGCGGACGCGCGGGCGGCCTGGGCTGGTCATGGCGAGCCGCTTTCCCGGCGAAGGCTACGAGAACGGGCTGACGGCAGCGCCCTATGCCGTCTTTCACGGCTTCGACGATATCTTCAAGGATTTCGCAGCGTGGATCGGTCAGACGACAGGCAGCCGCGTTCATGGACATCTGTTCGGCAAGGGACGTGTGGAATTCTTCGGAGGTCAGACCGGGTTCGCCGGTGCGCTTTGCGATAAGGCAGCGGTCCGGGACCATGACCCGGAGGCATTCCTGCGCAACCTGGTCTGGAACACGCGCGGCGAACACCAGTCGTTCCTGTTCTCTCCCCGCGACGCTCAGGGGATCGGCTCATTTCTCGCCCGCGATCGAAACGCCACGATTTCGGTCGTCAGCGGAGCCTGGGCGCTGCCTCTCCTTCGGTCCGGACTTCCGATCCCGGAGGTGCGTGGGGCGGCGGCGCGACTTCAGAAGATCGAGGCGGCGTTTCTGGCCCGGTTGCACGAACGTCGATCGAGGGCGCGAACGCGGGTCTGGTCTCTGGCCGAGTTCCTCGAACGCCCGATGGACCCGATGCAGGAGATCGTCGACAGCCTTTCAGGTGCAGAACACCACATGCTGACGGGCTTGCCGGCCCTGCAACCGGTCGAGGGGTTGGCCGATTTCCTTCAGGCCCTGCGCAACGCCGGGATGAACCCGCACCTTGCCGGAGAAACCGGATCGCGCCTGCAGGTCGCACAGGTTCCCGTGACGAGTGACCGACTGGAGGCCGGATGACCCGACGCTTCGACTATTTCGTGGTGCTGGCGGGAATGCGCACCGGATCGAATCTTCTGGAAGAGCAGCTCGCGGCCATGCCGGGCGTCGAATCGTTTGGAGAGCTGTTCAATCCTCACTTTTTCGGAAAGCCGGAAGTGACGTCGATGTGGGGCCTGTCGATGACCGCGCGGGACAGAGATCCGTTGCGCGTCATTGCGGCAATGCGCACGGCGGCAGGCGGCCTGCCGGGCTTTCGCCTGTTTTACGATCACGATCCGCGGGCGATCGACCTTGTCCTTCAGGACCCCAAGGCGGCGAAGATCGTGCTCACCCGGCGCCCGATCGACAGCTATGTCTCGCTCAAGATCGCGCGCAAGACGGGACAGTGGTGGCTGGGCGACATGACGACGGCGCGCGCGGCCAAGGTGCCCTTCGACGCAGAGGAATACGTGGAGTTCGTCGAAGAACTGTCGGCCTTTCAGTCTCGTGTCGCCCGCGCGCTGCAGGTAACCGGGCAGACAGCTTTCCATATCGGTTACGAGGATTTGTCGGACGACGACGTGCTGGCTGGACTCGGGACTTTCATCGGCGCGGAAGGCCCGCCCGATCCGGCCAAGGTGCGTGCGAAGGTCCAGAACCCAACGCCTGTCGCCGCGCGGCTGACAAACCCGACCGTCGCCGAAGAGGCGTTGCAGACAATGCTCATGCCCGACCTGGGGCGGGTGCCGATCCACGAACCCGAGAGGGGACCAGGCCTTCGTTTCTTCCGCGTGTGCAAGACGACGCCGCTTCTTTACATGCCGATCCGGGGAGCCGGTTTCGACCCGATTCCCGATTGGCTGTCCCAGGTCGATCCGGACGGAGAAACAGAAACGGGGATGTCTCAGAAGGACATGCGGCGCTGGAAGCGGCAGCATCCGGGACATCGGTCCTTCACCGTCCTGCGTCATCCGCTGCCGCGAGCGCACGACGCCTTCTGCCGCTTCGTTCTTCCTACGGATGCCGACACGCACGCCGACATCCGAGCGGCCTTGGTGGAACATTATGGAGTGCCTCTCCCGTCCAGCTGGCCGGACTCCGATTGGACCCTGGACCGTCACAGGGCAGCTTTCTTGAAGTTCCTCAAGTTCCTTGCGGGAAATCTGGGCGGACAGACGGCCGTTCGAGTCGACAACTCCTGGGCCAGTCAGGCGACGCTCCTGTTCGCGATCGGACAGTTCCAGATGCCCGACCGGGTGGTCCGCGAAAGCCACCTCGACGCAGCCCTGTCCGATCTCTGCCGGGATGTGGGCGTTGCCATGCCGGCTGTGGCGGGCTCATTTCTGGTTCAAGACGTCCACGGCTTGTCGGACGTAGTGACGCGCCAGATCGGAGAGGCCTGCGAAGCGGCGTACAGGCGTGACTACGTGATGTTCGGCTTCACGGACTGGACGCCCGAGGGTCAGGCGGCCTGAACGCGGGGCTGGGCAGTCAAGAGCGTGTGCAGAGTCTGCGGGTCGGAGTTCGCTCGCAGCTTTGCGCACAGGGCCGGGTCGCGCATCGTCCGCGACACGACGGCGAGCGCCTTCAGATGTTCGACACCCGCGTCCTGTGGCGCAAGGAGGGCGAAAACCAGATCGACGGGCTGGCGATCCACGGATTCGAAGTCGAGTGGCTTTTCCACCCGAATGAAGAGGCCGTGAACCTGCGGAAGACCGTCGAGACGCGCGTGAGGCAGCGCGATTCCGCCGCCGACACCCGTGGGGCCCAGGCTCTCACGCTCCTGCAAGGCCGTTGCGACCTCGGCGGACTTCAGTCCGTACACCTGAGCGGCAAGGTCGCCAAGTTCGTGGAACAGACGCTTCTTGCTGCTGATGGCGGAGACCGTCTTGACGGCCTCCGTCCTTAGAATGGTCGCTATGTCCATGAACTTATCGCGTCCCGCCGACAAGTGGCGCCGTACCCGAGCTATCCCCTAGTTCGGATCGATCCAGCCAATGTTACCGTCTTCCCGGCGATAAACCACATTCACGCCGGACCCCTGCTTTTCGTTTTGAAAGATCAGGACCGGCGCCCCCGCAAGCTCCATCTGCATGACCGCTTCGCCGACAGACAAAGAGGGAATCTTTGTCTGCATTTCGGCGATGATCATGGGCTGGAGCGTTTCAGGTTCCGCGTCACCCCCGTCTTCCGACGAGGCGAGGATATAAGAGGACACGCCGAAGGATTCAACCGGCCGCTCCCTGTGATGATCTTTCAGCCGACGCTTGTAGCGTCGAAGCTGCTTTTCCATCTTTGCACAGCACTTGTCGAAGGCGGCGTAGATTTCGTGATCATGCCCCTTGGCCTGAGCCGTCAGGCCCGTCGAGAGATGAATGACCGCTTCGCAGACGTACTCGTGACCGCTCTTCGAAAAGACGATGCCTGCGTCCGTCGGACGTCCTGCGTACTTGCCGACCACCTCGTCGATACAGGTTTTGACATGGGTCTGAAGTGCCTCGCCAATGTCGATCTGCTTGCCGGTGATCTGGTACTGCATCTGCGTCTCCCATCCGTTACGGCCCGCGGAAGTGCGGACCGGGACTGTCATACGTCACGAAAGCCGACCGTCCTCGCAGCGGGTTTGCGCTGCAGTGTTCGTGACACGACCCAGGTCAAGGACGGCGTGGTTCATTCCCCTCATTTGGCGACAAAGCGCCCGTAACTGTCAACAAATCCTTAGGTTCCGGTTGTCAGGAAATCCTGAAGCTCTGGCCGAGGTAGACCCGACGAACCTTCTCGTCCTTCACCACCTCGTCTGCGGTTCCGCTCATCAGGACTGCGCCGTCGTGAAGGATATAAGCTCTATCCACGATCTCGAGCGTCTCTCGGACGTTGTGATCGGTGATCAGGACGCCAATGCCGCGATCCTTCAGTTCGAACACCAGGTCGCGGATGTCGCCGACGGCGATCGGGTCGATGCCGGGGAATGGTTCGTCGAGCAACAGGTACTTCGGATTCGCCGCAAGGCTGCGCGCGATCTCGCATCTGCGGCGCTCACCGCCCGAAAGGGCGACCGAGGGCGTGCGTCGGAGGTGGGCGATGGAGAAGTCGTTCAGAAGTTCCTCTAGCCGCTCGCGCCGCTTTGTCCTGTCTTTCTCAACAATCTCGAGAATTGCGAGGATATTGTCCTCGACATTCAAGCCCTGGAAGATCGAGCGCTCCTGCGGCAGGTAGCCGATTCCCAGCTGTGCGCGGCGGTACATCGGGAAAGTTGTCACGTCGCGGCCGTCGATGGTGACCTGTCCGCCGTCCGGCATGACGAGGCCGGCGATGGAATAGAAGCAGGTCGTCTTGCCCGAGCCGTTCGGTCCCAGCAGCGCCACTACCTCGCCCCGGTGCAAATCGAGGCTGACGTCCCGGATGACGGGCCGTCGCTTGTAGGACTTTCGAAGGTTCCGGACCTTCAGGCCCTGATCGCCGTCCGAGACGGTAAGTGCCGGTGCGGGCATCAGTTTCCCCCCGGCGTGAAGACCGTGCGGACACGACCCTCCATCCGCCCGGAGCCGGCGTTGAGGTCCAGGGTCAGCGTTTCGCCCGCGATCGCATTCTGACCCTGGGTCAGGATGACGTCGCCCGACAGTCGAACCGTTCCATCGGCGACAGAATAGGTTGCCTCCCGCGCCTCGATCGCTTCGGCGGGCGTGACGAAGGTGACGCCGTCGGAGGCGATGAGACGGGACACGCCGTTCGGCGCTGTACCCTCGGTGGAATACTCGACCGTCACCTTGCCGGCCGACAGCCTGACCTCGCCCTGAACGACAAGGACATTACCGTCGAAGACGGCCTGGCCGCTTGCCTGGTCGATGGAAAGCTCGTCGGCCGTCACCTCCACCGGCTGTGTACGGTCGAAGGTTTGCGTGCCGAGCGCGATGTCGGCACCCTGCGCGAAGGCGGTCCCCGCGACGAGACACAGGACGAGAGGGAGAAGACGTTGGTTCACGGAAGCATCCTTCACGGAGTTGGCCGATATATCAACCGGACGCCGTCGCCGAAGACAAGGCGATAGGTACCGTCCTCGCTGCGCCTGAGTTCCATCCTGCCGGCCTCGATGTGTCCTGCTGGGCCGGTGGCGGACACGCCACCCTCGGAAACGACGCTTCCGTCGATGACCGAAGCGGTGATGCGGTCGGTCGTCACGGTGTAGCCGGTCGAGCTTTCCAGCCGCGCCCCGCCTGACAGCGCCGCCGTCTGGGTCGTGCCATCGACCCGGCCCGAGGGGCTGGTGATCTCGATGTGGCCGCCGGACGGCAAGTCGAGTGTGGCGTTCAGCGTCGTGCCGTCCATCGTCTGCGGCGCGTCGGGCGAAGGTCGCACGGAATCTGCAGTGACCGCGATGGCGATTCCGCCTGCGGTGACACCGCCGAAAGAGGGCCGCGTCACCCCCTGCTCACGCAGGATGCGGTCGACGTCGACTTCGGCATAAGGAATGGCGGCTTCGGGGTTCAGGGTCTCGGCAACGAAGAATAGCGTCGACAGGATCGCCAGGGCCGCCAGAGGCAGCGCGATCTTCAGCCAGTGAACGAGGCGGGAGTATCTGTCGGCGGCATCCATGCGGGTCCATATAGGCGGTTTCGCTCAGTGCGCGAAGATGTCGTCTTCCGGCCAGCCGGCGAGATCCAGCCGGGCGCGGGTGGGAAGGAAGTCGAAGGCGGCTTGCGCAAGGTCGGTGCGGCCTTCGCGGTCGAGACGCGCGTCGAGCTTCTCCTTGAGGCGGTGGAGGTAGAGAACATCGGAAGCTGCATAGGCAAGCTGTCCGTCGGTCAGCGTTGCGGCGCCCCAATCGCTCATCTGCTGGAGCTTCGAGATGTCGATGTTCAGAAGCTCTTCCAGCAGGTTCTTCAGCCCGTGACGGTCGGTGTAGGTCCGGATCAGCTTGGACGCGATCTTGGTGCAGTAGACCGGCGCCGCCAACGCGCCGAAGGCATGATACATCACCGCAATGTCGAAGCGGCCGAAATGAAACAGCTTGAGGACATCCGGGTCGCGCAACAGCCGTTCCAGGTTTGGAGCCGAAGTCTGCCCCCGGTCGATCTGCACGAGGTGCGCGTTGCCGTCACCGGACGACAGTTGGACGAGGCACAGCCGGTCGCGGTGCGGATTTAGCCCCATCGTCTCGCAGTCGATGGCGACCGAACGCCCGAGGTCGAGGCCATCCGGCAGATCGTTCTTGTGAAGATGGTTGGCCACGCGCTGTCTCCTGAAGGTCTGGGGCTTGATGCACCAGCCTCCCGCTTGGCATCAAGGGGGTTGAGACCCAGGGTGCGCAATGAAACGGGAGACACCGATGATCGAAGCTGACAGCGTGATCCTGGACAGGATTTCTGCGCTGGACTGGGAACACCGTCGGCGGCTTGTGGCTCTTGCTGGCCCACCCGCCTCTGGCAAGTCTACCCTGGCCGAGACGCTTGTGTCTGACCTGCGGGCACGCGGATGTCCCGCAACGCTTGTGCCGATGGACGGCTTTCACCTCGAGAACCCCAGGTTAGTCGAGATGGGACTGCTCCACCGCAAGGGTGCGCCCGAGACCTTCGACCTGGCAGGCTTCGCGGACCTCATCGCGCGACTGCCCCAGGAGGACGTGGTGCCGGTGCCGGTCTTCGACCGAACGCGCGATTGCACCGTGCCGGGAGCGGCGCGTGTGTCACCAAACGACAGGGTCGTGGTGATCGAGGGCAACTATCTGCTGCTGGACGAACCCGGATGGCGCGACTTGGCCTCGCACTGGGACGTATCGATTTGGATCGATGTCCCCGAGGCGGTGCTGAAGCGGCGGTTGGTGCAACGATGGCTGGACCACGGCCTTGATCCTGACGCCGCCGAGGCGCGGGCCGAAGGCAACGACATGGCGAATGCCCGGCGCATTGCGGCGCATCGTCTGCCGGCCGATATGGTCGTCACGCAGGCCGGGTGATCGCCTTCACGGCCTCGAACTGGGTCAGGAAAACCTTCCCGGTCAGATCCTGCAGGAAATGCACCTTCTGCAGGCGGTCCATCACCGGACCCTTCACCTCGGACAGGTGCAGGGTCACACCCATCTCCGCCAGCCGCCGGTTGATCTCCTCCAACGACTCGAGCGCGCTGAGGTCAACGTCGTTGACGGCCGTGCATTGCAGGATGACGTGCTTGATCTGCGGGTCGCGCGCGATGCGGTTGTGCAGGAAATCCTCGAGGAAGCGCGCGTTGGCGAAGTAGAGACTTTCGTCGACCCGAAGGGTCAGGACACGCGGATCGGTTTCGACCTTGTGGCGGTGAATGTTGCGGAAATGCTCGGTGCCCGGCACGCGGCCGACCTCGGCGATATGCGGGCGTGAGGTGCGGTAGAGGTGCAGCAGGATCGACAGTCCGACCCCTGCCGACACGCCGACCTCGACCCCCGCAACGAGGGTCAGGAGGATGGTGGCGAGAACAGCGGCGAAGTCCGACTTGGAGTAGATCCATGCACGCTTGAGGATCGAGAAGTCCACGAGGCTGAGGACAGCAACGATGATCGTGGCGGCCAGCGTGGCCTGCGGCAGGTAATAGACCAGCGGCGTCAGCGCGACGGCAGCGATGGCCAGTCCGACGGCGGTAAATGCGCCGGCCGCAGGGGTCTCGGCGCCGGCGTCGAAGTTGACGACGGATCGCGCGAAGCCGCCGGTGACGGGATAGCCGCCGGTGAAGGCCGCGCCGAGGTTGGCTGCGCCGAGGCCGATCAGCTCCTGATTGGGGTCGATGCGCTGTCGTTTCTTTGCGGCGAGTGTCTGGGCGACCGAGATGGATTCGACGAAGCCGATGATCGAAATGAGGAAGGCCGGCAAGACGAGGGCTTCGAGCAGGTCGAGCGACATCGGCGGCAGCGTGAGCGGCGGCAGACTTTGCGGCACCTCGCCCACGATCCTGACGCCGCGCTCTTCGAGCCCTAGCGCCCAGACCGCAAACGTCGTCACGAAGACGGCGGCGACCGGACCGGCCTTGGTGACGAAGTCGGCAGCCTTCGGTCCGACGCCCATGTTCCTCAACATGGGCTTCAGGCCCTTGCGCACCCAGAACAGGAAGGCCGTCGCAGCGATGCCGATGACAAGGGTGATCGGGTTCGTCTCGCCCAGATGTTCGAAGAGCGAACCCAGCATGATGGGCAGAGTGTGCCCCTCGGCCGCGACTCCGAGGATATGCTTCAGCTGACTTGCGGCGATCAGGATGCCCGAGGCCGTGATGAAGCCTGCGATGACCGGGTGCGACAGGAAGTTCGCAACGAAACCCAAACGGAACAGGCCCATGGCCAGCAGCATCGCGCCCGACAGGAAGGCCAGCGTCAGCGCCGCGGCGGCATAGCCCATCGTGCCTTGCTCGGCGATCTGCCCCAAGGCGGCGGCGGTCATCAACGAGACGACGGCGACCGGACCCACGGCCAGCGCGCGGCTGGTGCCGAAGACGGCGTAGAGAAGGATCGGCGCGATCGAAGCGTAAAGACCGGCCTCGGGTGGCAGGCCGGCCAGAAGCGCGTAGGCCAGCGACTGCGGGATCAGCATGATCGTCACGATCACGGCAGCCACGAGGTCGTTCGAGAACGCCCCACGGTCGTAGCTGCGTCCCCAGTCCGCTATGGGAAGGTATCGTCTGAGCGCGATCATGCGGCCCTTGCCTGACTTCTTTGAGTTTGCGGCGACCGTCACTTGGCTGAGGTGCGAAGCGGTGTCGGTTTCGCCATCCATTCCCGACCCTTCAGCATACCCTGCCAGTAGACCGGCGGCAGGATCTTCTCCTTCAGAAGCCACGCCAGGCGCGAGGGCTTTGTGCCGTCGATGACGGCCTTGGGGAAGCTGGGAAGCATGGTGCCGCCATACCCGAACTCGGCTAGAACGATCTTGCCACGCTCGACGGTGAGGGGACAGGATCCGTAGCCGTTGTACTGGGCGACGGGCGCCTTGCCGGCGATGTCGGCGACAACGTTCTCGGCCACGATCGGTGCCTGAATGCGGGCGGCGGCGGCGGTCTTGGCGTTGGGCGCGTTCATTGCGTCACCCAGCGACCAGATATTGTCGTAGGTCTTGTGCCTCAGCGTCGCCTGATCGACGTCAATCCACCCTGCGGCGTCGGCAAGCGGCGACACGCGGATGAAGTCTGGCGCAGTCTGGGGCGGGACGACATGAATCATGTCGAACTCCACCTCGACCTTCTCCACGGCCGTGTCGGGTTTCGAGACGGCGAACCACGCCTTCCGCGACGGTCCGTCGATGGCGACGAGGTTGTGGAAGAAGTTGACCGTCGCAGAATACTTGCGGATGTACTCCTCGAGCGCGGGCAAATAATCCTTCACACCGAAGAGGACCCCGCCGGCGTTCATGAACTGAATGTCTATGTCCTTGAGAACGCCGCGGCGGAACCAGTGGTCGCCCGACAGGTACAGCGCCTTTTGAGGCGCGCCCGCACATTTGATCGGCATCGGAGGCTGGGTGAACACCGCGCGGCCCTTCGTCATGCCCTGCACAAGCTGCCAGGTATAGGGCGCCAGGTCGTAGCGATAGTTCGACGTGACGCCGTTCTTGCCGAGCGTGTCGACCAGGCCCTCGATCTTGTTCCAATCGAGCTTCAGACCAGGGCAAACGATCAGACGACCGTATTTTATGACCCGGCAGCCGTCCAGGATGACGGCGTTGTCCTTCGGCTCGAACGCCGCGACAGCGGCCTTGATCCAGGCGACGCCCTTCGGGATCAGCGAGCCCATGGTGCGGACCGTGTCCTTGGCGTCGAAGATGCCGCCTCCGACCATGGTCCAGCCGGGCTGGTAGTAGTGGATATCGGCTGGGTCGACGATGGCGACGTCGAGGTCGGGCTTGCGGGACTTGAGGCTTGAGGCAACCGCGATCCCTGCCGCGCCGGCGCCCACGATGACGACATCGTAGGACACGTCGGCCCGGTCGGTCGGGGTGCGTCCGCCGTTCGCGATACGGCGCACCACGCCGCCCATGTCGTATCCCGCAGCCTGGGTCGTTGCGAGGATGTCGGCGACGGACAGACGGTCGGCCTGGCTGAGCGACCAGAGCGTGATCGACCGCGTCCCGGTCCGGCAATAGGCGAGGACGGGGCCGGGAAGGGCGTCGAGGGTCCGTCCGAAGTCGATCGCGTCCTCGTCGGAAACCTTGCCGGCGACGATCGGGAGATAGCGGGCCTCCAGACCGAGGCTCTGCGCTGCCGACGCGATCTCGTCGAAGGTCGGCTGGTCCGGGCCCTCGCCGTCCGGACGGTTGCAGATGATGGCGCGGAACCCCGCGTCTTTCAGGACCGGAAGGTCCTCGACGCCGATCTGCGGCGACACGGACAGCTTGGCGGTCACTGGCTTCAGGTCGACGTCGCTCATGATGGTTCCTCGGGATGGGGGTGGTGTCCCGGGCCAGTGAGGCCCGGGACCGAAACTCAGAGACCGCTCAGCGGAACCTTCAGCATCGGGTTCCCGTCCTTGTCGCGAGGCACTTCGCCCGCGCGCATGTTCACCTGCAGCGAAGGCAGGATCAGCTTGGGCATGTCGAGCGTCGCGTCGCGTTCGGTCCGGAACTTGATGAATTCCTCGCGCGTCGCGCCCTTCCCGACGTGGATGTTGTGCGCCTTCTCGTCGCCGACCGAGGTTTCCCATTGGATGTCGCGACCGTTCGGGCCGTAGTCGTGGCACATGAAAAGCCGCATGTCGTCCGGCAGCGCCAGGACCTTCTGGATCGAGTCGTAGAGCGTTCCGGCGTCTCCGCCCGGAAAGTCCGCGCGCGCTGATCCGCCGTCCGGCATGAAAAGAGTGTCGCCCACGAAGGCAGCGTCGCCCATGACATGCGTCATGCAGGCCGGCGTGTGGCCTGGCGTGTAGATGGCAAAGGCCTCCATGTTGCCGATCCTATAGGTGTCGCCGTCCTCGAGCAGCGCGTCGAACTGCGATCCGTCGCGCTGGAACTCGGTGCCTTCGTTGAAGATCTTCCCAAAGGTCTCCTGCACGACCATGATCTTCGAACCGATGCCGATCTTGCCGCCCAGCTTCTCCTGGATGTAGGGCGCGGCGGACAGGTGGTCGGCGTGGACGTGAGTCTCGATGATCCAGTCCAGCGTCAGACCGCGACTCCGCACCTCGTCGATCAGCCTGTCGGCATGATCGTAGGTGATCCGCCCGGCGGCGTAGTCGATGTCCATGACGCTGTCGACGATGGCGCAATGGTCGCTGGAGGGGTCCTTCACGATGTAGCTGATCGTGTTGGTCGCCGGGTCGAAGTGGGCCGAAACGTCGGGATGAACGCTCATGTTGACAGGGTAGGTCATGTCTTCCCTCCTCAGGGTCAGGTCGCCGCAAGTCGCGAGGCGCGGCGGCGTTGCAATGTCTTTGCGGTCAGGATGCCGGCGAGGAGCGCCGCCATGAACAGGACCACTTCGGTGCGCCCGGTGCCGAGCGCGGGGATCGCGCCGCCCGGGCAGAAGCCCGCGATGCCCCAGCCCACACCGAAGGTGGCGGAACCGAGGATCAGGGGCCGGTCGAGGTCGCGACGCGTCGGAAGCTGGAACCGACCTTCGAGAATGGGCTTGGGACGCTTCAGAGCGTAGCGGTAGCCGATGAAGGCCGTGACAACCGCGCCACCCATGACGAAGGCCAGGCTCGGATCCCAGGTCCCGAACAGGTCGAAGAAATTCAGGACCTTCGCCGGGTTCGCCATGCCGGAGATCGAGATGCCGACGCCGAACACGAGACCGATCAGGTAGCTTGCCAGGATACGCATGATTCAGCCTCCCACGACATGGCGGACGACGAAGACGGTGGCGAAGGTCGTCACCATGAAGGTCAGGGTCGCGGCGATCGACCGGGGCGACAAGCGCGCCATGCCGCAGACGCCGTGGCCGCTGGTGCAGCCCGACCCGTACGTGACGCCGACGCCGACGACGAAGCCGCCGACAAGAAGCATTGGCGTCGAAACCGGGACTTGCACGGCGGGCAGGGCGCCCGTCATAGCCCACACAGCGGCGGGACCGCTGACCATCCCCAGTACGGCGGCCGCGCGCCAGGCGAAGTCCGAGCGATCCGAAGGGCTCATCACGCCGGCGAGGATGCCGGTCGCCCCCATGACGCGGCCCATGACGGCCATCAGGAGGACGGCGGCCAGTCCGATCAGGACGCCGCCGCTCAGCGACTGAAGGGGGGTGAATGCGGTTTCCATTGTCACGGGGCCGGGTCCATCTGGTGAAGTCGAAGCGATTGCATGGTCATGTGTCCTGTCGATGCCTGTCGTTCTAACGAGTCGCGATCCGGTCTTCCGTGACTAAGTCACGCTCGACGCGCGTTCAGGCGGCGAGGTCGCTCAGCGCGCTCCGGTCGAGAAGACGGACTGTGCCGCGAGATTGTTCGACCCAGCCGCGCCGTTGGAATTCCTGAAGCTGGCGCGACACCACCTCGCGCGCGGTGCCCAGTTCGACCGACAGCTTCTGGTGCGTCGTTTCTATGGTGTCCTCGCCATGTGACAACTCGATCAGCTTCTGCGCAAGGCGAACGTCCATCCTCTGGAACGCAACCTCGTCGATAACGAGGAACAGGTCTGTGATGCGCTTGGAAAAGGCCGAGAAGACAAACTGCCGGAAGGTCTTCGATTGCGCGACGAGGTCGTCGAACACCTGGCGTGGCACAGCGGCCGCGCGGACCGCCGTCTCGGCATAGCCTTCAGCGGAATAGTCGTCGTAGGCGAGAAGGCAGGCGGTCGTCAGCACGCAGCTTTCGCCGGCGTTGATGCGATAGAGCACGATCTCGCGCCCCGATTCCGACACCTGCTGCACACGCACCGTTCCATCAAGCAGGAACAGCATGTTCTCGGGCGACTTGCCGGGACCGAAGATCACTGTGTCGGCAGGTACCTCGATGATCTGGCTTCGCCGCAGGAGGAGCTCCTTGATTGGGGGCTCAAGGCGTGAGAGCCCGGCAAAGCGGTCGAGCCAGGTCGCATCCGTCTTGCTGGTCATCGGTTGCACCGCTCCGCTCCCGGACTATCATATTCGAGATTTCTTATATGACGCAGAATGAAATCAATTTGAAGCTAATGTTCACTCTGACAGGGTTTAAGGGGTCAACTGCCGCGAACAGTGCGGTTATGCCGGCAGACGTGATCGCCTTAGCCCAGCTCCATTGTCGCAATCGCCCTCAGTGCATCCGACTCAACAGGGTCACGTCCGCGATACATCCGCGCCGTGGCAAAGGTCTCGGAGAAGCCTTCACGTGTGAGAAGCGTCGAAAATGCCGTGTTGCCCGAGGGTACGTCCGCGATCACACGGGTGGATGGAAGTCGCAGCAGGACTGCCCTCATCAGGGCAAACGCTGCTTCCGGGTCCGGCGCGACAATCGGACCGATCTTCACCCCGGCGTGGCATCTGCGAATGGTGGCGAAGCCTCTCAGAGCAGCACCACTGGACAGGACGACGCTTTTCCGGAGGTCCGTGGGTGTCAGCCACGCGGCGAGGAACGCCGTCCGCGAGTATCCGTTCGCATCGGCATCGAGCGTCAGGATGGCCGCCAGGTCTGTCGGTCGCAGATCGCGGACTGTCACCGCGTCGAGAGGTTCGATGCATCCCTCGTAGCGCACAGTGGCGCCCGAACGAACGAAGCCGGATTTTGCGTAGTTCGCTTCCTGAGCGGCTACACCGTCCAGTCCCACGGTGCGGGAGCCCGCGTGTTCGAGAGCGTGCTTCCAGAGAGCGAAGCCGATGCCTTGGCCACGAAAATCCTTGCGACAGATGTAAAGGCCAAGGAAGGCGAAGGCGTCCGAATGATTGACGACCGAGATCGCCGCGACAGGCGCGCCATCGACCTGCGCGAGGAAAAATCCGCTTGGGTCGGCAGCAAGGAAGGCTTCGGCGTCATCGAGACCGGGATTCCAACCCTCGGCCTCGGCCCAATCGAGCATGGCGCGCACCTCTTCGATACCGGCGACCCGGATTTCTGGCGCCGTCATCGGCGAAGGGCTTCCTTCAGGGGACCGGGAGTTCTTACCGGGTTGCTCAGGTCGAGCGATGCGAGAAGATCGAGGAGATGGTTTTTCATGAGCTCTTCTGCCAGTTCTCCGTCATGCTGTGCCAAGGCCGAGATCAGGGCGTTGTGTGCGTGGCTTTCGCAGACCGCCAGCTTTCTTCTCCAGTAAAGCGCGATGATCAGCGAGGATCGTGAGACCAGTTGCTTGATGATCTCCTCGATTGTCGTCTGCTCGGCGATGCGCGCGATTTCGATGTGAAACAGCCCTGAGAGGTGCAGAGCCCGGCCCAGGCGGTCTTCCCTGAGCGCCGAGTGCTCGTCCTCCAGGTGACGGCGGAGGCGAAGCACTGCGTCATCAGTCATGCGCTCGGCGGCGGATCTGGCGGTTCTGGGTTCAAGCAGGGCGCGGGCCTCGAAGACCTCATGCGCTTCGCGCACCGACGGCTGCGCGACAAAGGCCCCACGGTTTCTGCGCAGATCGACAAGGCGCTGGTGCGACAGCGACTGGAGTGCGGCCCGCGCCACGGTGCGGCTCACTCCGAAGATGACGCCGACTTCATCCTCGTTCAGCTTCGACCCCGGCGCGATGCGATGTTCGTGGATCGCGTCGGCAAGTTCGTGGGCGATCCTGTCGCTGGTGATCGTCGCTTCTTCGCCGTCCATGCCGTCCTTCTTTGCCTTTGAGTAATCTCACCGTGACCGCCCTAACCAACGCCGGCAAGGCGCGTCGATCATCCGCCCTCTGATTGTATACACAAAAGGGTGCAATTGTAGGCACCGACCCTTCTTGTCAGCCCAGGGTTTGCGCACTCTCTGTCAGAGACCTGTTCGGCTTCGCTTTCGCCTGCACTTCCGCAGCCGACTCACACCAACCTTTCCACAGAGGCAGCGAACGAGGGGGCGTGCGATGCGGACGGGCAAGGATCTCGAACTTGTTCACCTGACTAAACGCTACGGCGACACGCTGGCTGTGAAGGACATCAATCACGTCTTTCGGAACGGCACTTATGTCTGCCTTCTCGGGCCCTCTGGATGCGGCAAGTCCACAACGCTGCGCATGATCGCCGGGCACGAGAGTGCCACCGAGGGCGAGATCGTGCTCGACGGTCAGGACATCACGGTCCTGCCGCCGGCAAAGCGCGGAACGGCGATGATGTTTCAAAGCTACGCCCTGTTCCCGCACCTTTCAGTTCGGGACAACGTCGCCTTCTCGCTGCGGATGAAGGGTGTCGAGAAGATTGCGCGCCACAGGGCCGCGGACGAGATGCTGGCGCTCGTGGACATGACGCACCTCGCCGAGCGTCTGCCCGCGCAGCTTTCCGGCGGTCAGCAGCAGCGCGTGGCGCTGGCGCGTGCGCTTGTGACGAAACCGCGCGTCCTGCTGCTCGACGAACCGCTGTCGGCGCTTGACCCGTTCCTCCGCATCCGTGTCCGGGGCGAGCTTAAGCGGCTCCAGCGGGAGCTTGGCATATCCTTCATCCACGTCACGCACTCGCAGGACGAGGCGCTGGCTCTCGCCGACGAGATCGTGGTGATGAACAACGCGGTGATCGAGCAGGCCGGATCGGCGCGCGATGTCTTCGGCGCGCCAAAGACCGAGTTCGTCGCTCGCTTCATCGGTGGACACAACATCATGGACCTCGACGGCGGCCGCTTTGCGCTCCGCGCCGATGAGGTGAGGCTGACCGATGACGGTCGGCCCGCGACGGTCTCCCAGGTCGAGTACCAGGGCGACAGGGTGGCGGTGACGGCGAAGCTCGGAAGTGCCGAGGTCCTGGCACTGGTCCCCGAGGGCGCGTTCTTTGCGGATCCGAAAACCCCAGGCGATGCCGTCGGCCTCGCCTGGGACGAAGGGCGGCTTTACCGCCTCATGGCCTGACGGCCTCCAGACAAACAACTCACGAACGGACAGAGAGAATAAAATGGCAAAAGTAGGATACACCCGCCGGTCGCTTCTGAAGAGCGGCGCCGCCGCCGTGGCGGCAACCGCGCTTCCCGCGCCGATGATCTGGGCGCAGGAGATCAAGAACATCACGTTGCGCCAGTTCGGCACAGGGGTGTCGAACCTGAACGACGTGGCACAGAAGGTGAAGGAAGACCTGGGCTTCACGCTGGAAATGACAGCCCTCGATTCCGACAGCGTGACGCAGCGCGCGGCCACTCAGCCCGACAGCTTCGACATCGCAGACATCGAGTACTGGATCTGCAAGAAGGTCTGGCCGACCGGCAACCTCCAGGCCATGGATACCTCGAAGATCGCCAACTACGACAAGATCGTCGGCATCTTCCGCGACGGGAAACTGACGCCCGAAAGCGTGATTGCGCAGGGCACGGCGCCGCATAGCGTGGGCTTCGTCGAGGGGCCCGACGGCACCACATTCGCCGATAGCGAGACGGGATGGATGACGCTGATCCCGACCATCTACAACGCCGACACCCTGGGGATCCGCCCCGACCTGATCGGACGTCCCATCGAAAGCTGGACCGAGCTTCTGAACCCCGAGTTCAAGGGCAAGGCCTCGATCCTCGACATCTCGTCCATCGGCATTATGGACATGGCGATGGTCTGCGAGGCCATGGGCGAGGTCCAGTACGGCGACAAGGGCAACATGACGAAGGAGGAGATCGACAAGACCATGGCGATCTTCACGGAAGCCAAGCAGAACGGCCAGTTCCGCGCCTTCTGGAAGACCTTCGACGAGAGCGTGAATCTGATGTCATCGGGCGAGGTGGTGATCCAGTCGATGTGGTCGCCCGCGATCACTGCGGTCAAGTCGCGCGGGATCCCCTGCGTCTACCAGCCGCTGAAAGAGGGTTACCGCTCATGGGGCGGTGGAATCGGGCTTTCAAAGTCGCTGAGCGGCATGGAGTTGGATGCAGCGTATGACTACATCAACTGGTATCTCTCCGGGTGGGTCGGCGGCTATCTGATGCGGCAGGGCTACTACTCGGCCGTGCCCGAGACCTCGAAGGAGTTCATGTCCGAGAACGAGTGGGGCTACTGGTTCGAGGGCAAGGAAGCCACCGACGTCATCACCTCGCCCACCGGCGACACTCTTGCCCAGGCGGGCGAGGTCCGCGATGGCGGCGACTTCTACTCGCGCATGGGCGCGGTCGCCTGCTGGAACGCGGTGATGGACGAGAACCAGTACATGGTCCGCAAGTGGAACGAGTTCATCGCAGCCTGATGATCTTTGGCGCGGGGCTGTCGCCCCGCGCCAGCCTCTCGCCGGGAAGGGCCGATGACCGAAACGCTGACAGACAGGGCCATAAGCGGAGCCCCGGGCGATGTTGCTGCCGCAAGGCCGGCGCGTCGCGGAGCCGGGATTGGGGCAAACGTGGGCGGCTGGCTTCAGGCGGCGCCGTTGACGCTCGTCCTCCTCGCGTTCCTTGTCGCTCCCATAGCGATGATCGTGACGGTCAGTTTCTGGCGGGCGACCGAGTTTTCGATCATCCCGGCCTTTTCATTCGAGAACTACGAGTTCCTGTTCGGATCGGACGTCACCTACCGGGTCTTTTTCGCGACCTTCAAGTATGCCTCCATTACCTGGGCCGTGACCCTCGCCATCGGCTTCACCGTGGCCTACTTCCTCGCCTTCCACATCCGCAGCCAGACCATGCAGATCGCGCTGTTCCTGCTATGCACGATCCCCTTCTGGACCTCGAACATCATCCGGATGATATCCTGGATCCCCTTCCTTGGACGCAACGGCATCGCCAACCAGACTCTGATCGACTGGGGCGTGATCGACCAGCCGCTGGAGTGGCTGCTCTACTCGGATTTCGCGGTGATCCTCGCCTTCGTGCACCTCTACACGCTGTTCATGGTCGTGCCGGTCTTCAACACGATGATGCGGATCGACAAGTCGCTCCTCGAGGCTGCCCGCGACAACGGCGCCTCGGGTTTGCAGACGCTGGTGCATGTCATCCTGCCGCTGACCAAGCCGGGGATAATGATCGGCACCATCTTCGTCGTGACGCTGGTGATGGGCGACTTCATCACCGTCCGCTTCATGTCGGGGTCGCAGAAGGCCAACGTCGGCCGGCTGATTTCGAACGACATCGGACTGCTGCAGTATCCTTCGGCGGCGGCGACGGCCGTTGTGCTGCTGTGCACCGTGCTGATCGTGATCGGCATCCTTCTGCGCTTCGTGAACATCCGGAAGGAGCTTTGAGATGGAGCCGCGCCCGCGAAGCTTCTACGTCCTTTCCGCCTTCTTCGGCCTGTTCGTCCTGTTTCTGTATGGCCCGACGATCACCATCGGCATTCTCAGCTTCCAGGGGCCGAGCGGCGGGCTGACCTTCCCGATGCGAGGCGTGTCACTGCACTGGTTCGCGGACCTGTTCCAGGAGCAGGCTGTGGGCGACATCTGGGGGGCGTTCCGACGCTCCTTCGCGCTTGGGCTGATCGTCATGGTCACGACCGTCGTGATCTCGGTCATGGCCGGGCTCGCGTTCCGGAAGCGGTTTGCGGGCTCGGGGGTGCTGTTCTACCTCGCGATCGCCTCTCTCGTAATCCCCTCTATCCTGATCTCGCTTGGCGTAGGGCTGATCTTTTCCCAACTCGGCCTGAAGATTCACTGGGCGACCTCCGGCCTCGGTTCGCAGCTCACCTGGACGCTGCCCTTCGGGTTGCTGATCATGTTTGCTGTCTTCAACCGTTTCGACAAATCCTACGAGGAGGCCGCCCGCGACCAGGGAGCGACGGCCTGGCAGACGATAAGGTACGTCGTCCTCCCCATCATCGCGCCATCGTTGCTGGGCGTGGCGCTCTTTGGCTTCACCCTGTCCTACGATGAATTCGCGCGCACTCTTCTGACCGCCGGCAGTTACAACACGCTGCCGCTGGAGATCTTCGGAATGACGACGAATGTGACGACGCCCGTCATCTATGCCCTCGGCACGCTGACGACGCTGTTCTCCTTCGCGATCATCGGAAGCTTCATCGCGACCGTCCTGATCATTCAAAGGCGTAGGGCCCGCCTTGGGTCGGATGCTGGCAAAGGCGTGTGATGCGCCTGGTGTACGTCAACCCTAACTCGACCGACGCCATGACCCAAAGCGTCGTCGCGGTTGCCCGTTCGGCGGCCTCCGAGGCGACCGTGTCGGGAGTCACCAACGACGACGGTCCCTCATCGATCCAAGGCTTCGAGGACGGGCTTGCGGCGGTTCCAGGGATGCTGACGCGTCTGTCGGACGCGGCGGAGGGCGGCGCCGACGTCATCGTCATTGCGTGTTTCGACGACACGGGTCTTGCCGAAGCGCGGCAGGTCGCGTCGTGTCCGGTGTTGGGAATCGGGCAGGCGTCCTACCTCGCTGCCGCGCTTCTGGGGCAGCGCTTTTCGGTCGTAACCTCGACGGCGGCCTCCGTGCCAGTCATCGAGGGAAACATCGATGCGCAGGGTTTCGGGCAAAACTGCGTATCGGTTCGGGCCAGTGGGCTTCCCGTGCTCACGATCGAAGAAGGCAGGCCAGAGACACTGGACATCCTGACGGACGAGATCAAACGAGCCCTCGCCGACGGCGCCGAGACCGTCGTGCTGGGGTGTGCCGGGATGGCGCATCTGCGCGCCGAGCTTGCAATGCGGACGGGCGCACGGCTGATCGACGGTGTCGCGGCGTCTGCGGTCCTCGCCGTCGCAGCGGCAGCCCTCGCGCTTCAATGATCGAACGGAGGCGATGACCATGAGTGAAACCCACAGCCTCCTCGCCGCCGCTCGCCGGACGGTTGAGACCTACCTCGAGCTTTCCATGGTGCCCGACCCGGAGGGCGCCGCGCGGCACATCGCGCCGGGTTTCCGTCTGATCTTTACGGGCGGGCGGACCTTCACCTCCCCCGCGGACAGCGCGGCGTTCAACGCCAGACGCTACAAATGGGTGAAGAAGCGATTCCTGCGCACCGATGCCGCCTTCGACGAGACCACGGGAGAGGTCAGGGTCTTCAACACCGGGTATCTCTATGGTGAATGGCCGGATGGCACGGCCTTCGAGACGAATCGCTACATCGACATCTTCACCGTCCGCGACGGGCTGATCGTCGAAAGCCAGGTCTGGAACGACAGCGCCGAGATCCTGCTCGACCGGCACGGACTTGCTGAAGCGCCGCTGTGACGCTGCCAACGCACGCGCGCTATGGCTACAGTGCGATCACTGACCGCGCCGACTTTTCCTGGCCCGAGGGAAAGCGTCTGGCGGTCTACTTGGGCGTGAACCTCGAGCACTTCGCTTTCGGCGAAGGGCTCGGCGCCGAGCTTGCGCCCGCCGGACCTCAGCCCGATGTTCTAAATTATGCCTGGCGCGACTATGGCAATCGTGTGGGGGCGTGGCGACTTCTTCGACTGTTCGACGACTTGCGTCTGCCCGCGACCGTCCTCGCGAACAGCGCCATGTACGATTTCGCCCCGGAGTTGATGGCAGCTGTGCGGGCTCGTGGCGACGAGATCGCCGGACACGGTCGAACGAACTCCGAGCGGCAGAGCACTATGTCCGAAGATGCCGAGCGTCGGATGATCGAGGAGGCGACCAGGACCATCCGGGTCGCCGAGGGCGTCGCACCCCAAGGCTGGCTCAGCCCCTGGATCGCGGAGAGCCCGGTCACCCCTGATCTGCTCGTCGAGGCCGGCTACACCTATACGCTCAACTGGTGCATGGACGATCAGCCGGTGTGGATGACGACCCGTACGGGCCGCATCCTGTCGATCCCCTATCCGCAGGAGCTGAACGACATCCCGGCCATCGTCGCCAGAAAGGACAGCGCGTCCCAGTTCGCAGAGATGATCGTGGATGCCTTCGAAGAGATGCTGCTTCAGTCCGCCGACCAGCCCCTGGTCATGGGGGTCGCGCTTCACCCCTACATCGTCGGACAGCCGCATCGTCTTCGGCGGCTGCGCGGTGCCCTGGCGCATATCGCAGGGCAGCGGGAGTCGATCTGGCTGACCCGTGCGGGCGAGATCAGCCGTTATGTCTACGCCGCAAACGCCGGTGGGGAACGACTGGTGCCCAGGAGAGGACTCGAACCTCCACGTCCGTAAGGACACTGGCACCTGAAGCCAGCGCGTCTACCAATTCCGCCACCTGGGCAGGTGTCGTGAGCGCGTGAAATAGGCATGACTCGAAAGGCTGTCAACGGCATTCGCGGCGAAATGCGCCTTGCCCGGAGGGGGTGCGGCGGCTACACCCTCGGGCGGAACGGACGGAGGGTCAGACGATGGCCAGACTTGTCACGATATTCGGGGGTTCGGGCTTCGTCGGCCGCTATGTCGCCCGCCGCATGGCGCGCCAGGGATGGCGCGTCCGCGTGGCCGTCCGCCGCCCGAACGAGGCTCATTTCGTCAAGCCCTATGGCACCGTCGGACAGGTCGAGGCGGTGTTTTGCAATATCCGCGACGACGACAGCGTGCGCGCCGCGACGCGGGGTGCGGAAGCTGTGGTGAACTGCGTCGGGACCTTCGAGACCAGGGGGCGGAACTCGATGGACGCGCTTCAGCACCTGGGCGCCGAGCGGATTGCGCGGATCGCGGCCGAGGAGGGCGTGGCGCGGCTCGTCCATATCTCGGCCATCGGGGCCGATGCCGAGGGCGACAGCGCCTATGCCAGGTCGAAAGGCCGGGGCGAGGAGGATGTCCTCGCGGCCTTTCCGACCGCCGTCATCTTGCGTCCCTCGGTCGCCTTCGGACCCGAGGACCAGTTCTTCAATCGCTTCGCGGGCATGGCGCGGATGTCGCCGGTCTTGCCGCTGTTCGGCGCGTCGACCAAGTTCCAGCCAGTCTATGTCGATGACGTCGCCCAAGCTGCTGTGGCGGGCGTCACCGGGCAGGCGGCTCCCGGGATTTATGAGCTTGGCGGACCGGACGTGATGGACTTCCGCGAGGTGATCCGGACCATGCTGGACGTGATCCGCAGGCGAGCGCTGATTGTCGGCCTGCCGTTCTGGGCGGGGCGCATCATCGCGGCGGTGACGGGGGCGCTGTCCTTCGTGACGGGCGGGCTGTTCAAGGCTCCGGTGACGTCCGACCAGCTGATCCAGTTGCGCCACGACAACGTGGTGTCCGAGAATGCCAGGGGTTTCGCGGAGCTTGGCGTTGCGCCGATGGCGGCCGAGGCGGTCATCCCGTCCTACCTCTGGCAGTTCCGGCCCGATGGCCAGTATTCCGACCTGACGCGCGGGAAGCGGAACCTGCGCCACTAGGCGTAGGCGATCGCCAGCAGCACGGCCCCCATCACCAGACGGTAGATGACGTAGGGCGTGAAGCTGACGCTGCGCAATAGCCGCATCATGACGTGCAACGCGCCCAGGGCGGCGACGAAGGCGAAGGCGGCTGCGATGGCGCCGTCGCGGGCGGCGGCGGTGTTCATGTCGGCGGCGACTTCGGCGCCGAGCAGCACGCCCGAGGCGAGGATCGTGGGGATCGACATCAGCATCGACAGACGGGCCGCGTCCGAACGCTCGTAGCCCAGGAAGCGCGCGCCGGTGATGGTGATGCCGGAGCGCGAGGTGCCGGGGATCAGGGCGATGACCTGCCAGAGACCCATGACGAGGGCGTGGCGCATCGTCCAGTCTTCGGCGACGCGCGTCGTCGGGCCGCTGCGATCGGACCACCAGAGGACGATGCCGAAGACGATGGTGGCCCAGGCGACGACCTTGACCGAGCGCATCGCGTCCTCGGCGCCCGTGACCGAGAGGATCAGGCCGACGATGACGACTGGAACGGTGGCGATGGCGAGGTTGAGGGCGAGGCGGGCGTCCTCCGTGTCGGTTCTGAAGGTGGCCAACTGGAGCGTGCCGAAGATGGCACGGCGGACGTCGGGCCAGAAATAGAGGACGACAGCGCCCAAGGTGCCGACGTGGACGGCGACGTCGATGACCTGTCCCTGATCCTCGAGCCCGGTGAGATAGGGGAGGAGAATCAGGTGCCCGGACGAGGAAATGGGCAGGAATTCCGTGATGCCCTGGACGAGTGCGATGAGCATGAGGTGAAGGAGGGGCATCGGGATCCGCGAAGTGAGTCAAGGAGGCCGCACTCTAACCCTTTGTGACTCCGAGGAAAGAGAAAGAATTGGTCGCATACCGGACCTAATTATACTTCGAAAGGTGCAAAGTTGCGCCGCGACAGGCGAAAACTTTCGCATATAGGTCAGCACATATGACTTTTAATTACTTTCGAACCGACGTAAGAGGGCCGTGCCACAGGGAGATGGACGATGGCAGAGAATCCCATGCTCAAGTTTGTCAGCGTACCACGCGACATGCCCCAGAAGCGTGACGCGAGCGAGCGCCGGACGGACTTTCACGAGATCTATGCCGAGTATGCGGACCGGAAGGCGCAGGAGCAGTCGAGCCGCTGCAGCCAGTGCGGCGTGCCCTACTGCCAGACGCATTGCCCGCTGCACAACAACATTCCCGACTGGCTGATGTTGACGGCCGAGGGAAGGTTGCGCGAGGCCTACGACGTCAGCCAGTCGACAAACACCTTTCCCGAGATCTGCGGGCGGATCTGTCCGCAGGACCGGCTGTGCGAAGGCAACTGCGTCATAGAGCAGTCCGGCCACGGCACGGTCACCATCGGATCGGTCGAGAAGTACATCACCGATACGGCCTGGGAGCAGGGCTGGGTCATGCCCATCGCGCCGAAGGTCGAGCGGTCGGAAAGCATCGGTATCATCGGCGCGGGGCCCGGCGGGCTGGCGGCGGCGGACCGGCTGCGGCGTGCGGGCGTGCAGGTCACGGTCTATGACCGCTATGACCGCGCGGGCGGGCTGATGACCTATGGCATTCCGGGCTTCAAGCTGGAGAAGGACGTGGTCATGCGCCGCGTCGAGCAGCTGGAGCAGGGCGGCGTGACCTTCGTGCTGAACTGCGACGTGGGTGTGGACCTGTCGTTCGACGACATCCGCGCCAAGCATGATGCCGTGCTGATCGCCACCGGCGTCTACAAGAGCCGCGACCTGGGCGGACCCGGCAGCGGGGCCAAGGGCATCGTGCGGGCCATCGATTACCTGACGGCCTCGAACCGGAAGAGCTTCGGCGACGAGGTGCCGGAATACGACACGGGCGAGTTGAACGCAGCGGGCAAGCGCGTGGTCGTGGTGGGCGGCGGCGACACCGCGATGGACTGCGTGCGGACCGCGATCCGGCAGGGTGCGGTGAGCGTGAAGTGTCTCTATCGCAGGGACAAGGCCAACATGCCGGGCTCGCAGCGCGAGGTTCAGAATGCCGAGGAAGAGGGCGTGGAATTCGTCTGGCTGTCCGCGCCCAAGGGGTTCGCGGGCGACAGCGTGACGGGCGTGATGACCCAGCGGATGCGGCTTGGCGCGCCCGATGCGACAGGACGGCAGATGCCGGAGCTGATCGAGGGATCGGACTATGTCGAGGACGCGGACCTGGTGGTGAAGGCGCTTGGGTTCGAGCCCGAGGACCTGCCGACGCTGTGGGGCGTCGACGAGCTGGAGGTGACCCGCTGGGGCACCATCAAGGCCGACTTCCGGACGCACCATACAAGCCTCGAAGGCGTGTTCGCGGTGGGCGATATCGTGCGGGGGGCGAGCCTTGTGGTCTGGGCGATCCGCGACGGGCGCGAGGCGGCGGATTCGATCCTGTCGTACGTCGCGAAACCGGCGGCGGTGGCGGCGGAATAGGTTTCGGTATCACGTCGGTATTACGTCGGTATCGCGTCGGTGCGTTGAAATGAACCAAGGTCAGCAGGGCTGACCCGATCAATGAAGAAGACATGAACGGAATGGCCGGAGTGCTGAAAGGACATTGCCTGTGCGGCGCCGTGACGATCACGGCGACGGCGCATGAGCATTCCGCCAGCGCGTGCCACTGTTCGATGTGCCGGCGGTGGACCGGCGGTCCCCAGTGGGGGTTCGATGCGCCCGACGAGGCGGTGACGGTCATTGGCGAGGTCCGCACCTACCGTTCTACGAGTTTCTCCGAGCGGGCCTTCTGTCCGGTCTGCGGTTCGCACCTGTGGCTGCGCGACGACGGCGGCCCATACGAGTTCGTTCCAGGAATTTTCGAGGGTGCGCGCGACATGCCCTTGGTGCGCGAGGTCTATGCCGACCGCGCTTTTGCCTGCGCCCAACTTTCGGGGGATCATGAGCGCGTCACCAAGGCCGAGTACGAGGCCGGGAAACCGCATGTGGAGGGTGGGGCATGAGCGCGCGGACAGGTGGATGTCTTTGCGGTGCGGTGCGTTTTGAAGCGACCGAGGTGCCGGAGACCTTCGGCGCCTGCCATTGCGAGATGTGTCGGCGCTGGACAGGGTCGGCGCTGCTGGGCGTGACGGTGCCGCTCGAGTCGGTGACCTGGGAGGGTGCGGACAGCATCGGGCGGCTGCAAAGCTCGGACTGGGCCGAGCGCGCCTTCTGTTCGCGCTGCGGCTCGCCGCTGTATTACCACGTCACGGCCGAAGGGCCGATGGCCGAGAACCTCGAGATGCCCATTGGCCTGTTCGACGACCCGTCGGGGTTCGTGTTCACCAACGAGATCTATATCGACAACAAGCCGGACAGCTTTGCCTATGCCGGCGACCGTACCCGCCTGACCCGCAAGGAGACACTTGCGAAGTTCGGGATCGCAGAGGGAGACCTGCAATGACCAAGTTCGACGCAGACTGGGCCGCCGCCGAAAAGGCGAAGCGTGCATGGATGGCGGAAAACAGTCTCTATTCCGAGGATACCGAGCATTCGTCCTGCGGCGTGGGGCTGATCGTGTCGATCGATGGGTCGAAGTCCCGGAAGGTGGTCGAGAACGGGATCGACGCGCTGAAGGCGGTCTGGCACCGGGGTGCTGTCGATGCCGACGGCAAGACCGGGGACGGCGCAGGCATCCATGTGCAGATCCCGGTTCCGTTCTTTTATGACCAGGTCGAGCGCACCGGGCACCAGCCTCGGCCGAAAGAGCTTCTGGCGGTGGGGCAGGTGTTCCTGCCGCGGACGGACTTCGGGGCGCAGGAGACCTGCCGCACGATCGTCGAGACCGAGATCCTGCGGATGGGATACTACATCTATGGCTGGCGGCATGTGCCGGTGGACATCAGCGTGCTGGGCGAGAAGGCCAACGCGACGCGGCCCGAGATCGAGCAGATCCTGATCTCCAACTCGAAGGGCGTCGACGAGGAGACCTTCGAGCGCGAACTTTACGTCATCCGGCGGCGGATCGAGAAGGCGGCGGCGGCGGCCCAGGTGCCGACGCTGTACCTGTGTTCGCTGTCGTGCCGGTCGATCATCTACAAGGGCATGATGCTGGCCGAGCAGGTGGCCGTCTTCTATCCCGACCTGATGGACGAGCGCTTCGAGAGCGCCTTCGCGATCTATCACCAGCGCTATTCGACCAACACCTTCCCGCAATGGTGGCTGGCGCAGCCGTTCCGGATGCTGGCGCACAACGGCGAGATCAACACGCTGAAGGGCAACACCAACTGGATGAAGAGCCACGAGATCCGGATGGCGTCGTCGACGTTCGGGGAGCTGGCCGAGGACATCAAGCCGATCATCGCGAACGGGGCGTCGGATTCGGCGGCGCTGGACGCGGTGTTCGAGGTGCTGGTGCGGGCGGGGCGGAACGCTCCGATGGCGAAGACGATGCTGGTGCCCGAGGCCTGGTCGAAGCAGGCGACCGAGCTGCCCGAGCCGTGGCGCGACATGTACAACTATTGCAATGCGGTCATGGAGCCGTGGGACGGTCCGGCGGCCCTGGCGATGACCGACGGGCGCTGGGTCTGCGCGGGGCTCGACCGGAACGGGCTGAGGCCGATGCGGTATACCGTGACGGGTGACGGTCTTCTGATCGCCGGGTCCGAGACGGGAATGGTCCCGGTCGAGGAGTCGAGCGTGATCGAGAAGGGCGCGCTGGGGCCCGGACAGATGATCGCCGTCGACATGGTCGCGGGCAAGCTGTTCCACGACGTCGAGATCAAGGATGCGCTGGCGGCGAGCCAGCCCTTCGGCGAATGGGTCGGCAAGATCGCCGAGCTGGACGTCGAGCTGTCGGGGCTGACCGAGGCGCCGATGTTCGAGGGCGAGGCGCTGCGGCAGCGGCAGATCGCGTCGGGCTATACGGTCGAGGAGCTGGAGCAGATCCTGGCGCCGATGGCCGAGGACGGAAAGGAGACGCTGGCCTCGATGGGCGACGACACGCCCTCGGCGGTGCTGTCGAATAAGTACCGGCCGCTGAGCCATTTCTTCCGGCAGAACTTCAGCCAGGTGACGAACCCGCCCATCGACTCGCTCCGCGAGTACCGGGTGATGAGCCTCAAGACGCGCTTCGGGAACCTGAAGAACGTGCTGGACCAGGATTCGAGCCAGACCGAGATCATCGTGCTGGACAGTCCCTTCGTGGCGAACGTCCAGTACGGGCGGCTGTGCGAGCTGTTCAAGTCCGAGATGGTCGAGATCGACTGCACCTTCCCGGCGGACGGCGGCAACGGCGCGCTTCAGGCCGCGCTGACGCGGGTGCGGAGCGAGGCCGAGGACGCGGTGCGGTCGGGGGCGGGTCACATCGTGCTGACCGACCACCATCAGGACGCCGACAAGATCGCGATGCCGATGATCCTGGCGACGAGCGCGGTGCATTCGTGGCTGACGCGGAAGGGCCTGCGGACGTTCTGCTCGCTCAACGTGCGGTCGGCGGAATGCATCGATCCGCATTACTTCGCGGTGCTGGTCGGCTGTGGCGCGACCATCGTGAACGCCTATCTCGCCGAGGATTCCATCGCGGACCGCATCCGGCGCGGGCTGATCGAGGGGTCGCTGACCGAGGCCGTGGCGCGCTATCGCGCGGCCATCGACGCGGGTCTTCTCAAGATCATGTCCAAGATGGGGATCTCGGTGATCTCGTCCTATCGGGGCGGGCTGAACTTCGAGGCCGTGGGGCTGTCGCGCGCCATGGTCAACGAGTATTTCCCCGGAATGCACAGCCGGATCAGCGGCATCGGCATCCTGGGCATCCAGAAGAAGGCCGAGGAGGTTCACGCCTTGGGCTTCTCGGGGTCTTCGGTCCTGCCCATCGGCGGGTTCTACAAGGCGCGGACCACCGGCGAGACGCACGCCTGGGAAGCGACGTCGATGCACATGCTTCAGGCGGCGTGCAGCAAGGCGTCCTATGCCATGTGGCAGCAATACACCGCGAAGATGCACGCGATGCCGCCCATCCACCTGCGCGACCTTCTGGCGATCAAGCCGATGGGCAAGCCGGTGCCGATCGAGGAGGTGGAGAGCATCACCTCGATCCGGAAGCGGTTCGTGACGCCGGGGATGTCGCTGGGGGCCTTGTCGCCCGAGGCGCACAAGACGCTGAACGTGGCGATGAACCGGATCGGAGCGAAGTCGGATTCGGGCGAGGGCGGCGAGGATCCGGCGCACTTCCTGCCGGAATCGAACGGCGACAACCCGTCGGCGAAGATCAAGCAGGTGGCCTCGGGCCGCTTTGGCGTGACGGCCGAGTACCTGAACCAGTGCGAAGAGCTGGAGATCAAGGTTGCGCAGGGCGCCAAGCCCGGCGAGGGCGGGCAATTGCCCGGCATGAAGGTGACGGAACTGATCGCGCGGCTGCGGCACTCGACGCCGGGCGTGACGCTCATCAGCCCGCCGCCGCACCACGACATCTATTCCATCGAGGACCTGGCGCAGCTGATCTACGACCTCAAGCAGATCAACCCGCGCTGCAAGGTCTGCGTGAAGCTGGTGGCGTCCTCGGGCGTCGGCACCATCGCGGCGGGCGTGGCGAAGGCCAAGGCCGACGTCATCCTGATCTCGGGCCACAACGGTGGCACGGGCGCGTCGCCCGCGACCTCGATCAAGTATGCGGGCCTGCCGTGGGAGATGGGGCTGACCGAGGCGCATCAGGTCCTGGCGATGAACAATCTGCGGGAGCGGGTGACGCTGAGGACCGACGGCGGCCTTCGGACGGGCCGCGACATCGTCATGGCGGCGATGATGGGGGCCGAGGAATACGGCATCGGCACCGCCGCGCTGATCGCGATGGGCTGCATCATGGTACGCCAGTGCCAGTCGAACACCTGCCCGGTGGGGGTCTGCACGCAGGACGAACGCCTGCGGGCCAAGTTCACCGGCAACGCCGACAAGGTAGTGAACCTCATCACCTTCTATGCGCAGGAGGTTCGCGACATCCTTGCCTCGATCGGGGCGCGGTCGCTGGGCGAGGTGATCGGACGCGCGGACCTGTTGAGCCAGGTCAGCCGGGGGTCGGCGCATCTGGACGACCTGGACCTGAACCCGCTTCTGATCACGGTCGATGGGGCGCATGCGATCCGCTATGACCGCGACAAGCCGCGGAACCCGGTGCTGGACACGCTGGACGCCGAGATCGTCAAGGACGCCGCGCGCTTCCTCGACGACGGCGAGAAGATGCAGCTTTCGTATGCGGTGCGGAACACGCATCGGACCATCGGCACGCGGACCTCGTCGCACATCGTCAAACGTTTCGGGATGAAGAACAACCTGCAGCGCGACCACCTGACGGTGAAGCTTCAGGGTTCGGCCGGCCAGTCGCTGGGCGCCTTTGCGGCGCCGGGTCTGCGGCTGGAGGTGTCGGGCGACGCCAACGACTATGTCGGCAAGGGTCTGTCGGGCGGCACCATCGTGGTGCGTCCGCCGATGGCCTCGCCGCTTGTCGCGGACGAGAACGTCATCATCGGCAACACCGTGCTTTACGGCGCGACGGACGGCTATCTTTTCGCCGCCGGCCGGGCGGGCGAGCGTTTCGCGGTCCGGAACTCGGGCGCGAAGGTGGTGGTCGAGGGCTGCGGGTCGAACGGCTGCGAGTACATGACGGGCGGTGTGGCGGTGATCCTTGGCCGGATCGGGGCGAACTTCGGCGCAGGGATGACGGGCGGCATGGCCTATCTCTATGACCCCGAGGGCGCGACGCGGGCGGTCATCAACATGGAGACAGTGGTGATGATCCCGGTGCAGGAGGGGCATTACATGCAGGAGCTCGAGGAGCTTCTGGAGATGCACCTGGCCGAGACCGGCAGCCGGAAGGCCGCGACGCTGTTGCAGAACTGGGAGGAGGAGAAGGGCTTCTTCCTCCAGATCGTGCCGAAGGAAATGCTGAACAAGCTGGCGGTTCCGGTGGACGTGAAGCGGGCGATTCCCGCGGAATAGGGACTGTTCCGGGTCTGACGCCGGGTTTCAGGTGACAGGGTCATGGCGCGGCGGCATTGTCCGCGCCATGACTGCTTACCCGCACCTTCTGTCGCCGCTCGATCTAGGCCACGTCGTCCTGCCGAACCGCGTCCTCATGGGCTCGATGCACACGGGGCTGGAGGAGCTGGGGGATTTCGACCGGGTCGCGGCCTATTACGCGCGGCGGGCCGAGGGCGGCGTCGCGCTGATGGTGACGGGGGGCATGTCGCCGAACCGCGAGGGGGGCGTGCTGCCGGGGGCGGCGGGGCTGTTCTCGGATAGGGACATCGCGAACCATGCGCGCGTGACAGAGGCCGTTCACGACGCGGGCGGGCGGATCGCGATGCAGATCCTTCACGCCGGGCGTTACGCCTATTCGCCGGAGTGCGTGGCGCCTTCGGCGATCAAGTCGCCGATTTCGCCCTTCGTCCCGCGCGAGCTGGACGAGGCGGGGATCGAACAGCAGGTCGCGGACATCGTGACGGCCGCCGTGCAGGCGCGCGAGGCGGGCTATGATGGCGTCGAGGTGATGGGGTCGGAAGGGTACTTCCTGAACCAGTTCCTGGTGACCCACACCAACCGGCGCGAGGATCGCTGGGGCGGGCCCTACGAGAACCGGATGCGGCTGCCGGTCGAAGTGGTGCGGCGGGTGCGCGAGGCGGTGGGACGGGACTTCATCCTGATCTATCGCATCAGCCTGATCGACCTCGTGCCCGACGGCTCGACCTTCGAAGAGGTGGTGATGCTGGCGCAGGCGGTCGAGGCGGCGGGGGCGTCGATCCTGAACACGGGCATCGGCTGGCACGAGGCGCGGATCCCGACCATCGCCACCAGTGTGCCGCGCCGGGCCTTCGCCTGGGTGACGCAGAAGCTGATGGGTCAGGTGGGCATACCGCTCATCACGTCGAACCGGATCAACACGCCCGAGGTGGCCGAAGCCGTGCTGGCCGAGGGCTGCGCCGACATGGTGTCGATGGCGCGGCCGTTCCTTGCGGATCCTGATTTCGTGAAGAAGGCGGCGGCGGGTCGGGCGCGGACCATCGCGCCCTGCATCGCGTGCAACCAGGCCTGCCTGGATCATACGTTCGAGCTGAAGGTGGCGACGTGCCTCGTGAACCCTCAGGCGGCGCACGAGACGGAGCTGGTCTATTTGCCTGCAACAGTGACGAAAACGGTGGCGGTGGTGGGGTCGGGTCCGGCCGGGCTGTCGGCGGCGCTGGTGGCGGCGCTGAGGGGTCATCGGGTCACGCTGTTCGACCGCGCCGAGTGGATCGGCGGGCAGTTGAACCTGGCCAAGGCGGTGCCGGGGAAAGAGGAGTTCCACGGGCTGATCGACTGGTTCGGGACGATGCTCGAGGAACGGGGCGTCGATGTGCGGCTGGGTGTCGAGGCCGGTGTCGATATGCTGCGCGGCTTTGACGAGGTGATCGTGGCCACGGGTGTCCATCCGCGCGATCCAGGCGTGCCGGTCGCGGGCGGGCATGTGGTGAGTTACGTCGACGTCCTGACCGGGCGCGAGGTTGCGGGAAAGCGTGTCGCCGTGCTGGGCGCCGGTGGCATCGGGTTCGACGTGGCCGAGTTTCTGACCACGGGGGAGAGCCCGACGCTCGACCTGCCGGAGTGGATGCGGGAATGGGGCGTGACCGACCCCGAGGCGCACCGGTCGGGGCTGGCGCCCGAGGGACCGCAGCCCGCGCGCAGTCCGCGCGAGGTGGTGCTGCTCCAACGGAAGGCCGAGAGGCCCGGCAAGCGTCTGGGCAAGACGACGGGATGGATTCACCGGGCGTCGTTGCAGATGAAGGGCGTTCGGATGCTGAGCGGCGTCGCCTACGACAAGATCGACGCAGACGGGCTGCATATCCGGCGGCAGGACGGGACGACCGAAGTCGTGGCGTGCGACACGGTCGTGCTTTGCGCCGGACAGGTCAGCGAGAGACGCCTTGCGGAGGCGCTGGAGGCGGAGGGCATCGCAACCCATGTCATCGGAGGCGCGGATGTCGCGGCGGAGCTGGACGCCAAGCGGGCGATCGACCAGGGCAGCCGTCTGGCGGCTCGAATCTAGCTGTGGACCGGCGCGCGACCCATGCTAGAGAAGAGCCAAGGGGTTGAGCGCGAACGCCCCGTGAGGCCGAGGCCCAAGTTCGCTTCCTAGACATCCCGCCCCTGTCGGCGGGACAGGGAGGTTCAGAGGGCCATGCCGTCACTTCAGGAAATCTCGCCGACGCAACTGTCGCGTCTGATCGGAACGCCGGAAGCTCCGGTGCTTCTGGACCTGCGCGTCGACGAGGACTATGCCGCCGATCCCCGGATGGTGCCGGGATCTGTCCGTCAGGATTATCGTGCAGCAATCGGCATCGCGCCGGGCACGCGCGTCGTGACGATCTGTCACCGGGGCCGCAAGATCTCGCAGGGGGTCGCGGCGCAGCTTCGGGCCGAGGGTGTCGCCGCCGAGGTCCTGGAAGGCGGGTTCGTCGCCTGGGCCGAGGCCGGGTTGCTTACGGTCACGGATGTGCCAGCCCCGCGCAGCCTTTGGGTGACGCGGCAGCGGCCAAAGATCGACCGCATCGCCTGTCCCTGGCTGATCCGGCGTTTTATCGACCGCGAGGCGCGGTTTCTGTTCGTGCCGTCCCAGGACGTGACCGAGGTCGCCGCGCGGTTCGGGGCCGAGGCCTTCGATGTCGAGGGCGTGCGTTACAGCCACCGGGGCGAGGCCTGCACCTTCGACACGCTTCTGGAAGAGTTCGGGCTGAGGTCGAATGCGTTGGACCGGCTGGCACTGGTGGTGCGGGCGGCAGACACGGATCGACACGATCTTGCGCCTCAGGCAGCGGGGCTTCTGGCGCTGTCGGTGGGGCTTTCCCGCTTGTATAGTGACGATATCGCGCAGCTCGAGGCCGGCATGGGGATGTACGACGCGCTGTACCGCTGGGCGCGGGACGGGTTCGAGGAAGGCCATGACTGGCCGGCAGGGAGGCCGCAATGACGCCCGCGCCGAGCCTCGGCGAGGCGGTACGGGTCTGGTCGCGGATCGGGGTGCTGTCCTTCGGCGGGCCTGCTGCGCAGATCGCGCTGATGCACCGCGAAGTGGTCGAGGAGAAGGGCTGGCTGAGCGAGAGCCAGTTCCTGAGCGCGCTCTCCTTCTGCATGCTTCTGCCGGGACCGGAGGCGATGCAGCTTGCGACCTATTCGGGCTGGCGCCTTCACGGCACATTGGGCGGTCTGGCGGCGGGCCTTCTGTTTGTCCTTCCCGGCGCGGTCGTCATCCTTGCGCTATCGGGGGTCTACCTGGCGTGGGGGACCGTGCCGATGGTGCAGGCGGCGTTCCTGGGCATCAAGGCTGCGGTGCTCGTCATCGTGCTGGAGGCGCTGCTGCGCGTGGCCCGCAAGGGGCTGAAGGAACGCGCGCACTGGGTGGCGGCGGCGCTGTCGTTCGTGGCGCTGTTCGTCTTCGCGCTGCCGTTTCCGCTTTTGATCCTTGCCGCAGGCCTGTGGGGCTATGCCTCGACGCGAGGCGGTGCGGCCGAGGTGGCGGGGCCGGCAGGCGTTCCCCTTGGCCAGACGGCGCGCACGGTGGCGATCTGGGGCGCGATCTGGGTGGCGCCGCTGATCCTGGTGGAGGTTACGGGAGGACCTGCGATCCTGACCGAGATCGGCGTCTTCTTCTCGACGCTCGCCACGGTGACCTTCGGCGGGGCCTATGCCGTGCTGGCCTACATGGCGCAGGATGCCGTGGCGGCGAAGGGCTGGCTGTCGGCGGCCGAGATGGTCGACGGGCTGGGGCTGGCCGAGACGACACCGGGTCCGCTGATCCTCGTGACCGAGTTCGTGGGGATCCTTGCGGCGGCGCGCGAGGGGGGCGGAATCGACCCTGTCATGGGACTTGCGGGGGCCGCGATGACGCTTTGGGTGACCTTCGCGCCGTGCTTCCTGTGGATCTTCGCAGGCGCGCCATACGTCGAGTGGCTGACAGCCCAGCGGCGGCTCAAGGGCGCGCTGGATGCGATCACCGCTGCCGTGGTCGGGGTCATTCTCAACCTCTCGGTCTGGTTCGCGCTGCATGTCCTGTTCCGCGAGGTGACGCGGGTCGGCTGGGATCACTTGGGCGTGTGGTTGCCTGACTTCGGAACGGTCGAGCCGGTCGCCGTCGCTCTGACGGGCGTAGCGGCGATCCTGTTGTTGAAGCTCAGGGCCGGGATACCCCTGACTTTGGCGGTCTGCGCGGGTCTGGGGATGTTGGGCGGTTGATTGCCTCTGCGCATGGGTTGTAGGGATGAGGTGAGCTTTCCTCATGGAGACACACCTTGGATTACGCCCTTGTTCGCACCTTTCTGGATGTCGCCGCGACCGGCAGTTTCGTTCGGGCCGCCGCGCGGCTGCAGGTCACGCAGTCGGCGGTAAGCCTGCGCATCCGACGGCTTGAGGAGTCGCTGGGACGCCCGTTGTTCACCCGGTCGAAGGCGGGGGCCGAAATGACCGCGGCCGGGCGCGAGTTCGAGCGCTATGCGCTGTCGATGATCCGGGTGTGGGAGGAGGCGCGGCAGCAGGTCGCGATCCCCGAGGGATTTTCCGAACGCCTGACGATCGGGGCGGAGTCCTCGCTTTGGCCCCGACTGGGATTTCGCTGGATCGACGCGTTGCGCGCGGCTCGTCCGACGTTGAGCATCCGGGCCGAGCTTGGCGGGCCGGACCGGCTGACGCGGTTCCTGATCGAGGGCATGGCGGATGCGGCACTGACATACACGCCGCAGCAGAGGCCGGGCCTTACCGTCATCAAGGCGATGAACGACGAGCTGGTCATGGTCGCGTCCTGGGCCGGAGCCTCGCGGGAGGATGGACTCCTCGGGGAGCGATATGTCTTTGTCGACTGGGGTCCGGAGTTTCTGCAGGCGCATGCGGTGGGCCTGCCCGAATTGACAAACCCCGGACTGACGCTGTCGCTGGGAACGCTGGCGGCGGAGTTCATTATGAACCGAGCCTTCGCGGGATACCTGCCGGCGCGCTACGTCAAGCGCTTCATCGACGAGGGCGCGCTGCACCTTGTCGCCGGGACTCCGACCTTCCGTTTCCCGATCTGGGCGGTGTTTCGCCAGGAAATCCCGGACGACCTGATGCGGGTCGCGGCTCACACTCTTGTGAGCGCAGGTGAAGCACTGGAGTCGGAACAGGCCCCTCTCATGGCTGTTTGTCAGATGTGAACTTTCACGCGCCTCATGTGTTGGGTGGAATCCGGCCTGAAATACATAAGTGATAATCATGTCACGGTCGTATGTTTTGAGTTTTCCTTACGCATCACCCCGCCCTATCTGAGGTTGAGGCTACATCGCTTCCGTCCATTTTCGGACGGCCACCAGACAGACAGGATGGATTACCATGACCCATAAAACCGTCATCGCCGCATCGTTGATGGCGCTGCTCGCCGCCGCTCCGGCCATCGGACAGAGCGCTATCGTCGGCATCGAAGACCTCGACGACCGTATCGACGACATTCAGGAAGACGTCAGCGACGAGTTCGCCGAAGCCGAAGATGCCAACCGTTTCGGCAACAACCAGTACGCCCAGGGCTGGGATGGCAGCGTATCGCTCGGCCTTTCGGCCACCTCGGGCAACACCGACACCGGCGACTTGTCGTTCGGCGGCCGGTTCCGCTATGGCAGCGGTCCCTGGAACCACACGCTGGGCTTCGCGGGTGAATTTTCCGAGGACGATGGCATCCGCAACAAGGAAGAGGTCTTCGCGACCTACGACGCGAACCGGTATTTCACCGACCGCTTCTACATGTTCGGCCTGGGCTCGATCCGCTACGACGACTTCGCGTCGAACCGGTATGACGCCTTCCTGGGCTTTGGCCCTGGTTACCGGATCGTGAACACCGATCAGATGACGTGGCGGATCCAGGCCGGTCCGGGTGCTCGCTACATCGAGGACCAGCTCGGCGACGACACGACCGAGGTCGCAGGCATCGCGTCGTCGCGGTTCTATTACAAGTTCAGCGAGACCACGTTCCTGACCAACGACACGGACATCCTGGTGTCGGACGAGAATACCGCCGCGACCAACGACCTGGGCGTCAACTTCAAGATGTCCGATCGCCTCGCCACGCGCTTCTCGTACCGCACGGAATACGACAGCGATCCGCTGCCGGGCCTCGAGAGCACCGACAACACCCTCGGTGTGTCGCTGGTCTACGGCTTCTAACCAACGAACCCTCGTGTGTAATTGGTGGGTTGTTATCCCTTATGGGGGCGGAGAGATCCGCCCCCTTTTTCTTGCGTGATGCTGCCAACTTGCCCGTGGGATCGAAGCGCAGGCGCCCCTGACGCACGTGGTTCCCGGCGCCGTCCTCGTCTACATCCGTAAAACAATCCCGATAATACCGGGTAATTGTCGGGGTCTTTCCCCATTCTCGCCCGAATTGACCTGCAGAAGGAACGGGCCTTGGGGGCAAAAGATACAAGGGTATGAAACCTGATGGACCGTCTGACGGAAATGGAAGCGTTCGCAACCGTCGTGGATCAGGGTGGGTTCACCGATGCCGCCAAGAAGATGGGGATCTCGAAGTCCGCGGTGTCGAAACATGTCTCGTCTCTGGAAGCGCGCCTTGGTGCGCGGCTTCTGAATCGGACCACGCGCCGCGTGTCGCCGACCGAGATCGGACTGGCCTACTATGATCGCGCGCGACGCGTGCTGAACGATGCCGGCGAGGCGGATGCGCTGGTCACCTCGATGCAGTCGGCGCCTTCGGGGCTGCTGCGTATCTCGGTCGCGACCGACTTCGGCGTGAACCACCTGTCGCCGGTGCTTGGCGAATTCCTTCAGGAATTCCCGGATATCACCGTGAACATGGTGCTGAACAACCGCTATGTCGAACTGATCAGCGAGGGCTTCGACCTTGCGATCCGGATCGGCGAGCTTGAAGATTCGACCCTGCGTGCGCGCAAGCTGTGCGAGACGAACCGCAGGATGATCGCGGCGCCCTCCTACTTCGACAAGTACGGGCGGCCGCAGAAGATCGACGACCTGAACGAACACAAGCTGCTGCATTATTCGAACAACTCGTCCGGCAACGTCTGGAAGCTGACGGCGCCCTCGGGTGAAAAGCGCCAGGTGCGGACTGCCGGTTGGCTGACGGTGAACGACGGGCAGTCGCTCTTGAACGCCGCGATCGCCGGGCTTGGGATCGCCTACCTGCCGTCCTTCCTTTATGCCGACGCGATGGAACACAAGCTGATCGAGGAAGCCATTCCCGATCTGCCGGTCGAGACGCAGGGCATCTTCGCGGTCTATCCGCCGGGACGCTTCACCCAGCCCAAGGTCCGCGCCTTCATCGACTTCCTCGTCCATGCCTTCGCCGAGAAGGGACCGGACAAGTGGTGACGGTCTGACCGTACCAGAACGACTTTTCCCCCGACTGACTGCCCTTGTGAACTGGGGCGCCCTTGCGGCGCCCCACTTTTCATTGCTCGAGGGACAGGAGCACGACTTCAACCCGCCGGTTCGCGGCGCGCCCCTCGGCGGTGAGATTGGATGACAGCGGCGCCAGATACCCCGCGCCCGCCGCCTGCACCTGCGTCGCATCGGTGCCGTATCGCTGCCTCAGACGGTCGGCGACGGCCTCGGCGCGGCGTTGCGACAGCGAGGTATTCGCGGCGAGTGAACCCACGGCATCGGTGTGGCCCACGAGGACGATGCGGGCCGAAGGATTGGCGTCGAGCCAGTCGGCGAGTGCGGTGAGCGAGGCATAGGCCTCGTCGTCCAGCGTGGCCGCACCCGTGCCGAACTGGAGGTCCGCGAGGACGGCGCGGCCGGTGCTCGTCATGGTCTCGAGGATGTCCGGAACGTCACTGATATTGGGACTTTCGGCTAGTTCGACTTCGGTCTCGGGTGGCATGGGATCGACGGCGATGTCGCGAAGCTCGCTGTCCGACACCTCGGTGACATGGACGAAGCCGGTACGCCCTGCCGAGGAGGCAACCATCGCCACGCTGTGCGGGTCACCGCCGGGTTTGCGCATGAGGATGTAGCGATAGTCGCCCAGATCGACGTGCATGTCGGGCTCGCCGATCAGGTCAAGCTGGAAACGGAAATCGAAGCCGCCGCACTGGGCGTCGGCGCAGGAGAAGACCTGGGTGTAGCCGTCCTGCCCGAGCGCGTCCCGCATGGGGGCGATGAGCTGAAGGGTCGTGAACCCTGCTTCGGGAACGACGAAGACCGACCGGCGAATGGCGCCCTCGGTCGCAGGGACTGCGGCGCCGGGCGCCCAGGGCGCCTCGGGCAGGCGGACGGTGCCGGCGGGCGTGGAGTCGGTCGCGGTCATCGAGGCGGAGGGCAGGTCGAGTTCGGCCGCGAAGGCGGGCCACGCGCAGAGGAGTGCCGTCACGACTGCCGCGCGGATCACGGCCCGACCCCTGGCGCGAGGCGATAATGATAGGTGGCGGCCTCTGTCATGCCAAGGCCGCGATAAAGTGCGTTGGCGCCTTCGTTCGCTCGGGTAACGGCCAGGGCCAGCCATTCGGCCCCGTTGTCGGCGGCCCACTGCGAGGCCGCCTTCATGGCGCGTCGCGCGACGCCGCTCCGCCGTTCGGAGGGGACGACTTCGAGCGCGTGGATCATGGCGATGGCGCCGTCGGCGGCCACGAATGCGACGCCCGCGGGCGTGTCCTTGTGGCGGGCGAGAAGGGCGCAGCGAGGGCCAGCGGCGCGCTCCATCACGGCGATCCGGCTAGGGCCGATGCCGGCCATCTGCCAGAGATCGCGCTGAATGGCGAGCATGGGCCAGGTCGGCACGATGGCGGTCATCGGCTGGGGATCGGCAAGGGCTGCGACGGGGAAGAGGTACATGACGACGGGATCGACGACGGAGTATTCCCGCGCATCCAGCCAGTGGTCGAGGTCGGCATCCTGTTGACGGATCATGAAGAGGGGTTGCTGACCGAGGGTGGTCATTCCGGCCTCGGCGGTCGCGATATCTGTCTCTGTTACGGGGATATTCGCGGTGGCGGCCGAGACGCGCTTGCCGCCACCCCGGCCCTCGCGCAGCGTCCAGGGTCCGTCCGTTATGAGCCGGGCGGGGGGCCAGGTGGCATCCAGGGCCGCGAAGAGGCGCCGGGAGTCGGGGGTCATGCGGCGACGCCGGGGAAGAGGCGGCGCAGATCGGCCTCGGCAGCGGCGAGGCGGTCGCCGTCGGTGCCCCGGATCACGATGTTGGTGCCGTATCGACCGTCGCGCTGGAACGGGTAGGAGCCGAAAGCGAGGTCGTCAAAGCGGGCGGCGAGATCGCCCAGCGGCGCCGCGACGTCGCCTTCGCCGCGGTCGATGCGGACGGTGACCGAGCGCAGGGGCTCGCCGCCGGTGAGTGTCGGCAGAAGGCTTGCGACCATGGCGGTGAAGATCGACGGCACGCCCGCCATGACGTGGACGTTGCCGAGCGAGAATCCGGGCGCCACGGAGACCGGGTTGTCGATCAGCGTCGCGCCGTCGGGAATGCGGGCCATGCGCATCCGCGCGGCAGTGAACTCCAGTCCCTGCCGGTCGTAGTGGGCGGCGAGGAGCGCTCGCGCGTCCTCGCGCACGTCGATCCGGGCCGCCATCGCCTCGGCCACGCAGTCGGCGGTGATGTCGTCGTGCGTCGGGCCGATCCCGCCCGAGGTGAAGACGTGGTCGAAGGCCGCGGACAGGGCGCGCAGGGCGGCGACGATGGCGGGCCGGTCGTCGGCCACGACGCGCACCTCGCGCAGGTCTATGCCGACCTCGGTCAGGCGGCCCGCAAGGTGGTGCATGTTTGCGTCGCGGGTGCGGCCGGACAGGATTTCGTCTCCGATCACCAGCATGGCGGCGGTGGGATTGGCCATTGTCGTTCCTTGTCCCCTTTGACCTGTGGGTATAGGGCCCGGGCCATGCGCTTTCAAACGGCTTTGGTCCCGGCGCGGCCTGCGCGCGCGTCCTTGAGGCGTCGTCCTGTGTGATGGGCCCAAGGCTGTCGATGCTGGCACTTTTCGCCTGAACGGCCTATATGCCGTTTGAAGGAAAGGAACGACCCGTGGACGATCACAGAGACGGCCGTCTGACGAAAGACGGCATCCGCATCTACGAGGCGGACGCCTTTGCGGGGATGACCCGCGCGGGTGCCCTCGCTGCGCGCATCCTCGACGATGTGGCGGACATGATCGAACCGGGCGTCACCACGGCCGAGATCAACGCCGCCATCGAACGGATGGTCAACGAGGCGGGCGCGACAAGCGCCACCATCGGATACAAGGGTTACGAGCACGCGAGCTGCATCAGCGTGAACCATGTCGTCTGCCACGGCATCCCCGGCGGCAAGATCCCCGGCCGCTCGAGCGACGCGCTGAAGGATGGCGATATCCTGAATGTGGACGTGACGGTGATCGTCGACGGCTGGTTCGGCGACACCAGCCGGATGTACGTCGCGGGCAAGCTGAAGCCTTTCGCCGAGCGGCTGATCCAGGTGACCTACGACGCGCTGATGGTGGGGGTCGAGGCGGTGAAGCCGGGCAACACCTTCGGCGATATCGGCCATGCCATCCAGACCTATGTCGAGGCCCACAAGATGAGCGTGGTGCGCGATTTCTGCGGCCACGGGCTGGGGCGGGTGTTCCATGCGCCGCCGAACGTGCTGCATTATGGGCGCCCGGGCACGGGGGCCACGCTGGAGCCGGGGATGATCTTCACCATCGAACCGATGGTGAACCTCGGTCGGCCCGAGACGCGGGTGCTGGCCGACGACTGGACCGCCATCACGCGGGACAAGTCGCTGTCGGCGCAGTTCGAGCATTCGGTCGGGGTGACGGACGACGGGGTCGAGATCTTTACCCTGTCGCCGGGCGGCCGCTTTCATCCGACCTGGGCCTGATCGCCCGCAATGACCCCCTTCCCGCAAAGGCGCGACGCGGTCCTGGCCGCGATGGCCGGGCGTCCCCTTGTCATGGGCATCCTGAACGTGACGCCGGACAGCTTTTCGGACGGCGGGCGGTTCGAGGGCTTCGACGAGGCCTTGGCCCAGGCGGCGCGGATGGAGGCCGAAGGGGCCGACATCCTGGACATCGGAGGCGAGTCGACGCGGCCCGGCTCGGACGCTGTCTCGGCTGACGAGGAAATGGCGCGGGTGATGCCGGTGGTCGAGGCGGTGGCGGCGCGGTCGAACGTGGCGGTGTCGATCGACACCTACAAGGCGTCGGTGGCGCGGGCGGCCGTGGCGGCGGGGGCGGTGATCGTCAACGACGTCTGGGGCTGTCAGCGCGACGCAGGCATGGCCGACGCGATGGCCGAGACGGGTGCGATCGTTGTCCTCATGTACAACCGTTTGGACGTCGATCCGGACAGGGACGTGATGGCGGACATGCGAATGTTCCTCGACCGGTCGATGGACCTGGCGACGCGGGCCGGCGTCTTGCCCGAGCGCATCCTGGTCGATCCGGGTATAGGTTTCGGCAAGACGCCCGCGCAAAGCCTGACCTGCCTCAACCGGCTGGATGAGCTCGGCGCGTGGTATGGGCGTCCGGTTCTGCTGGGTCTCTCGCGCAAGAAGTTCATCGGGCATGTTCTTGCCGCCGAGGTCGACGCGCGGCTGACGGGAACGCTGGTTGCGAATACGCTGGGCCTTGCGAAGGGCGCACGCGTCATCCGGGTTCACGATGTCGCCCCACATGTCGAGGCGGTCAGAATGGTGCAGGCGACGTTTCAGGAGGGCAGGGCATGAACGACACGATCTTCGTGACGAACCTCTGCATCGTCGGACGGCATGGCGTGAACGAGGAGGAGCGTATCCTCGGCCAGCGGTTCTTCCTCGACATCGAGGTGAAGACCGATGCCCGGCGAGCGTCCGAGCACGACGACTATCGCGAGGCGATCTGCTACGCGACGCTGTGCGAACTGGCGCAGACGGTGTCTGACAAAGGGCCTTACCGCCTGATCGAGACCTTCGCCGAGCGTGTCATCGCTGAAATCCTGGCGCGGTTCGACGCGGCGACGGCTGTCTTGGTGCGGATCCGGAAGCCGGGCGCACCCATCTCGGCAAGCTTCGATACCGTCGGCGTCGAGCTGACGCGGTTGCGGCAAAGGACGGTGGGATTCGCGCTGGGCAGCAACGTGGGCGAGAAGTCTTCGCAGATCCGGGCGGCTCTGGCGTTTCTCGAAGCGGTGGAGGGGATGGAGATCCAGAAGGTGTCGTCCTTCTACAAGACGGCGCCCTGGGGCAAGGAAGACCAGGATTGGTTCGTCAACGCCTGCGCGGTGGGGCAGACCAGCCTGACGCCGCACCAAGCGCTGCGGGCCGCGAAGGAGATAGAGGTCCAACTGGGCCGTACGCCGGGCGAGCGATGGGGTCCGCGCCTGATCGACGTGGACCTGCTGTTTCTGGGTGAGGAGGAGTTCGCTTCGCCCGCGCTGACGCTGCCGCATCCCGAGATGTTCAACCGCGCCTTCGTCATGGTGCCGCTGGCCGAGATCGCGGGCGATAGGAAAGTGGCGGGGCGCCGCATTGGCGATGTCACGGCCGGGTTGACGCTCGCGCCCGAAGAGGTCGAGCCTTACGCGGTGCCTTGACGCGGCGATGGGAGACGCCTAAAGGTTAGCCAAATGGCTAACCAAGTTGATGCATACTTTTCCGCCTTGGGCGATCCGACCCGTCGCGCGGTTATCGAGCGACTGGCGCGGGCCTCGGCCAGCGTCAGCGAGTTGCACGCGCCCCATGACATGGCGCTGCCGACCTTCCTGAAGCACCTCAAGGTGCTGGAGAAGGCAGGTCTGGTTCGTACCGAGAAAAGCGGACGCGTCCGGACCGTGCATATCGAAGCCGCGACACTGGCGCGTGCCGAGGACTGGCTTTCGCGCCAGCGCGCTCTCTGGGAAGCCCGAACCGACCGCCTGACCGAACTGGCCGAGAGGCTGGAACGCGAGGGCGATAATCCCAATGACAGTCACTGAAAGGAGTTTTCCCGTGACCGACTTCAATCCAGAGCTGGACCTTTACATCGAGCGCCACATCAAGGCGAAACCCGAAACCGTCTGGCGCTGCTGGACCGACCCGAAGCTTTTCGCGGAATGGTTCGCGCCCAAGCCCGTCAAGATCACCGACATCGAGTACGAGTTCCGGCCGGGCGGCAAGGCGAACCTGACGATGACGCTGCCGGACGGGACGGTCATGCCGCTTGAAGGCTGCGTGCTGGAAGTCGAGCCGGCGCGTCGGCTGGTGACCACGGATGCTCTGGGGAGTGGGTATCGTCCGCGTGGCGAGCCGTTCCTGACCGCCATCATCGAGTTCGAGCCAAAGGACGGCGGCACGCTTTACAAGGCGACCGCGCTGCACAGTTCGGAGGAAATCCGGAAACGGCACGAGGAGATGGGCTTCCAGGACGGGTGGGGCACGACGCTGCGGCAACTGGACGAGTTGGCGACGTCTCTGACGTGACAAGCCGAAGGGCGCGGACCGCGATCCGCGCCCCCCGTTCTGCCCCTCAGACCAGGTGCTGGTTGAACCAGGCTATGGTGCGGTCCCAGGCCAGTTTCGCCGCAGCCTCGTCGTAGCGCGGCGTCGAATCGTTGTGGAAGCCGTGGTTCACACCCTCGTAGATGTAGGCTTCATAGACTTTGCCGTGTTCCTTCAGCGCCGCCTCGTAGGCCGGCCAGCCTTCGTTGATACGCTCGTCCAGTCCTGCATAGTGGAGGAGGAGCGGCGCCTGGATCTTCGGGACATCCGCGGCGTTCGCCTGGCGGCCGTAGAAGGGCACGCTGGCAGACATTTCGGGGAAGGCCACAGCAAGCGCGTTGCAGACGCCACCGCCATAGCAGAACCCGACCGCGCCGCATTTCCCCGTGGAATCGTCACGGGCCAGCAGGTGGTCGAAGCCGTTGAAGAAGTCGTTCATCAACTGCTCGCCGTCGACGGTCTGCTGCAGATCGCGGCCCTCGGCATCGTTGCCGGGATAGCCGCCGACCGAGGTCAGCCCGTCGGGGGCAAGCGCCATGAACCCGGCCTTGGCGACGCGGCGGGCGACATCCTCGATGTAGGGATTGAGACCCCGGTTCTCGTGCACGACGAGGACCGCCGGCAGCTTGGCCGGGGCGTTCGCGGGCTTCACGAGATAGCCGCGCACGTCGCCGGTGCCGTTGGGCGAAGGATAGGTGACGTACTCCGGCACGATGGTCTCGTCGTTGAAGTTGACCTGCTGCGCCATCGCATAGTTGGGACTGAGCATCTCGAGCAGCGCCAGGGCCGTGACCCCGCCGACCGCATACTTTCCGGCGCGGTCGAGGAACTCGCGCTTGGTGATCTTTCCGTGGGCGTAGAAGTCGTAGAGGTCCAGTAGGTCCTGGTCGAAGTCCTTGGCCGTCATCCGCGTCATGCGATTCCCTCCGCTAGTTTTGCAGCCGAAAGGCTTGCACGTCGAACGACGCCCCAAGGGTCACAGAGGCGTGATGGGCTTGCCAAGGGCGACTTTCCGCGCTTTCATCGCAAGCAACAGGGACTTCGCGCGTTCTCTACGCCGCATCGACGGCGCGCGGCACGGACTTCGGGTAAGGCGGCGGGATTTCACATGCAGGTCAGGTTTCTTCTCAACGGGGAAACTGTTGAGGTCGACGCGCCGCCGACGCGGACGCTTCTCGACTGGCTGCGCGAGGAGCGCGGTCTCACGGGCACGAAGGAAGGATGCAACGAAGGCGACTGCGGCGCCTGCACCGTGATGGTGACGGACGAGGCGGGTGCGCGTGCGCTGAACGCCTGCATCCTGTTCCTGCCTCAAGTCCACGGTCGCGCGGTGCGGACGGTCGAGGGTGTGTCGGGACCGGAGGGCGCGCTGCACCCAGTGCAGCAGGCGATGATCGATCACCACGGCAGCCAGTGCGGATTCTGCACGCCGGGTTTTGTCGTTTCGATGGCGGTGGGACACATGCAGGGGCGGCGCGACCACGACGATGTGGTGGCGGGCAACCTGTGCCGCTGTACGGGGTATGCCCCCATCGTTCGTGCGGCGGAGGCGGCGGCAAAGGCGAAGGTGCCCGCATGGATGTCGGACGAAGTGCCAGCATCAGAGACAGTTTCATACGCACCCGAGACGTCGGACGAGCTTGCGGCGTGGTATCAGGCGCATCCCGACGGGACCCTGATTGCAGGGGCCACGGATGTGGGTCTGTGGGTGACGAAGGGGCTGCGGGAGCTGCCGGAGGTCGCCTTCCTGAATCGCTGCCGCGATCTTCAGGGCATCGACGACGAGGGCGCGACGCTGCGGATCGGCGCCGGCGTGACGATGGCAGCGCTTCTGCCGGTTCTCGTTCGGCATCATCCATCCTATGCGGAATTGGTGCGACGCTACGGATCCGAACAGGTCAGGCAGGCGGCGACCATCGGGGGGAACATCGCGAACGGCTCGCCCATCGGGGACAACCCTCCGGCCCTTATCGCGCTCGGTGCGACGCTTCATCTTCGGCATGGGTCGGGCCGGCGCGACGTGAAGATCGAGGACTTCTTTCTCGACTACGGCAAGCAGGACCGGCGACCGGGCGAGTTCGTCGAGGCTGTCACGATCTCCAAGAAGGCGACGGCTCTCAGGTGCTACAAGCTGTCGAAGCGGTTCGATCAGGATATCTCGGCCGTCTGCGGCTGTTTCAACGTCGAGGTGGACGGGGAAGTCGTCTCATCGGCGCGCATCGCCTTCGGCGGCATGGCGGGCATTCCCAAGCGAGCAGCCGCAGTCGAGGCGGCATTGGTGGGCCAGCCTTGGGCAAAAGAGACCGTGGAGACGGCATTGGCCCGGTTCAGTGACGATTTCCAGCCGATGTCGGACATGCGCGCCTCGGCCGGGTATCGGCTGGAGACGGCGCGGAACATGCTGGTCCGCTACTTCCACGACATGGCGGGCGAGACCGTCAGCGTGCGCGAGGTGCGGGCATGAGTGTCGCGAAACCCCTGCCGCACGATGCGGCGCCCCTGCATGTCACGGGGCAGGCACGCTATGTCGATGACATCCCGCTGCCGAAGGGTGCGTTGCACCTGGCATTTGGCATGAGCGAAGAGGCGCATGGGCGGCTTCTGGCGCTGGACCTCGAGGCGGTGAAGACCGCGCCGGGGGTGGTCGCGGTGCTTGCGGCTGGAGATCTGCCTTTCGCCAACGACGTTTCGCCCTCGCCCTCGCCCGAACCGCTGCTGGCGACGGACACCGTCGAGTATATCGGGCAACCGCTGTTCCTCGTCATCGCCGAGAGCCATCTGGCGGCGCGTCGGGCCGCGCGTCTGGGTCTGGCGGAGATCGCGCCCCTGCCGGCCATCCTGACGATCGATGACGCCATTGCGGCGGACAGCAGGTTCGAGGACGGACCGCGTCTTTACCAGAAAGGCGATGCTGCACGGGCCATCGCAGAGGCCGAGCGCCGTCTGGAAGGCTCGCTGGAGATCGGCGGACAAGAGCACTTCTACCTGGAAGGTCAGGCCGCCGTCGCGCTGCCGCAGGAAGGCGGCGACATGGTCGTCCATTCCTCGACCCAGCATCCGACCGAGATTCAGCACAAGGTGGCCGAGGCCATTGGGCGGCACATGAATTCCGTCCGGGTCGAGGTCCGTCGCATGGGCGGCGGATTCGGCGGGAAAGAGAGCCAGGGCAACGCGCTGGCCGTCTCCTGTGCGATTGGAGCGAGACTGACGGGGCTACCCTGTTCGATGCGCTACGACCGTGACGACGACATGACGATCACCGGCAAGCGCCACGATTTCCGTATCGACTATCGTGTGGGCTTCGACGGCAAGGGACGGATTGCGGGCGTCGAGTTCGTGCAGTTCTGCCGCTGCGGTTGGTCGATGGACCTGTCGCTGCCTGTGGCCGACCGGGCGATGCTCCACGCCGACAACGCCTATGACATCCCCCACATGCGCGTGGAATCTCATCGACTGAAGACCAATACCCAATCCGCCACGGCCTTCCGGGGGTTCGGCGGTCCGCAGGGAATGCTGGGCATCGAGCGCGTGCTGGATCACGTCGCCCATTCCGTGGGTCGCGATCCGGCCGAGGTTCGCACGCTGAATTTCTACCGCGACGTGGCGGTCAGGAGCGCAGGCTCGGGCAAGCGGTTCGGTGGCGCGCATTCGCCAATACGCGCCGAGTTCGAGACGCAGACGACGCACTATGGAATGCCGGTGGAGGATTTTATCCTGAACGGCATGGTCGAACGGCTTCGGGAAACCAGTGACTATTCCAGCCGAAAAGCGGCGATTTCGAAATGGAACGCGTCCAACGCGCTTCTGAAGAAGGGGATTTCGCTGACGCCGGTCAAGTTCGGGATCAGCTTCACGCTGACTCATCTCAACCAGGCCGGCGCACTGGTTCACGTCTACCAGGACAGCTCTATCCACCTGAACCACGGTGGCACCGAGATGGGCCAGGGCTTGTTCCAGAAGGTCGCCCAGGTCGCCGCGAGCCGGTTCGGCGTCGGACCCGAACGCGTCAAGATCACGGCCACGGACACCGGGAAGGTGCCGAACACCAGCGCCACGGCGGCGTCCTCGGGATCGGACCTGAACGGCATGGCGGTGCAGGTCGCCTGCGACGCCATCCGCGACCGCCTTGCCGTCTTTGTGGCCGAGCGGGCCCAGGCCGATCCCGGGTCGGTGCGCTTCGAGGACAACGAAGTGCATGTGGGCAGCGAGCGCATCCCCTTCGAGAAGGTCGTGCTGGATGCCTATCAGGCGCGCGTCAGCCTGTCGTCGACGGGATTCTACGCCACGCCCAAGGTGCAGTGGGACCGGATCAAGGGCCAAGGCAGGCCGTTCTTCTATTTCGCCTACGGTGCCGCCGTGAGCGAGGTCGTCATCGACACGCTGACGGGTGAGTACCGAATCCTGCGGACGGATATCTTGCATGACTGCGGAACGTCGCTGAACCCGGCCATCGACATCGGGCAGATCGAGGGCGGCTATGTCCAGGGCGCGGGATGGCTGACGACCGAGGAGCTGGTCTGGGACGACAAGGGGCGGCTGCGGACGCACGCGCCGTCGACCTACAAGATCCCCGCGTGTTCCGACCGGCCCGAAGTCTTCAACGCGGCGCTGTGGGACGGCGCGAACCGCGAAGAGACGGTGTACCGCTCGAAGGCGGTGGGAGAGCCTCCGCTGATGCTGGGGATCTCCGCGTTTCTCGCGCTGTCCGACGCTGTGGCGTCCTGCGGTTCGGGCTATCCCGCCTTGCGGGCGCCGGCGACGCCCGAGGCGGTGCTGGCCGCCGTTCGCAGGGTGCAGGCATGAGGTGCGTCGCCGTCGGCGCCGTGTCGGGCGAGGGGCTCTGCCCCTCGCGCTCCCCGGAGTATTTCCGCCAAGAAGACTGCCGATGAGTTTCGCCGTCGAGGATATCCGGCGCCTGGCGCCCGTCGCACGGATTGTCGTCGCAGAGACGAAGGGTTCCGTGCCGCGCGAGGCGGGGGCGGCGATGCTGGTGACGGCCGGGTCGACCTCGGGGACGATCGGCGGCGGGACCCTGGAGTTCGAGGCCATCCGACGCGCCCGAGAGGCGCTGGCGGTGGGGCGCGACAGGTTCGACCGGGTGCCGCTCGGGCCCGCGCTGGGACAGTGCTGCGGCGGGGCGGTGAGTCTGCTGACCGAGGTCTGGGACGAAGCGCGGCTGGCGGGACTCGGCGGCGAGGTCGTCGCGCGGCCGATTCCGGGGGCTTCGGGCGAGATGCCGCTGGCGGTCCGCGCCATTCTCGCAGACGTGCGTGGATCGGGTCTGCTGCCCAAGCCCGGTCTCTTGTCCGGCTGGATGATCGAGCCTGTGTCGCGCCCGTCCCGCGAGGTCTGGATCTGGGGCGCAGGGCATGTCGGGCGGGCGCTGGTGTCGGTCCTGTCACCCTTGCCGGGCCTGCGCCTGTGTTGGGCGGACAGCGGGCGCGATCGCTTCCCTGAGGACGTCCCTGCCGGTGTCGAGACCCTTGTCGCGGAAAATCCTGCCGAGTTAGTGACGTTATCCGGACCTCGTGCGGAGCACTTCGTCCTGACTTATTCCCACGCGCTTGACCTGGAACTCTGCCACCGCATCCTGTCGCGGCCCTTCGGCGCGCTCGGCCTGATCGGGTCGGCGACCAAGCGCGCGCGGTTCCGGTCGCGTCTTGCGGCGCTCGGTCATCCCGACGCCACGATATCGCGCATGGTCTGTCCTATCGGGGATCCTGCGCTGGGCAAGCATCCGCAGGCAATTGCCTTGGGCGTTGCGACGCGCATACTGGCGGAAGGGACACGGGGGACGGACATGACGGCTCGGACCGGAGCGGGCGCGTGAGCGCGGGGCCTCTTCTTGAGGTCAGCGGCCTGCGCAAGACCTATCCCGGTGTCGTGGCGAACGACGACGTCAGCTTCTCCGTCGGTCCAGGAGAGGTGCATGCCCTTCTGGGTGAGAACGGTGCCGGCAAGTCGACACTGGTGAAGATGGTCTATGGACTCGTGCGGCCCGACGAGGGACGCATGACCTTCGCCGGGCAGCCCTATGCGCCGTCCAGCCCGCACGAGGCGCGCTCGACGGGCGTGGCCATGGTTTTCCAGCACTTCAGCCTCTTCGAAGCGCTGGATGTCGCCGAGAACGTCGCGCTGGGGATGGAGACGCCGCCGCCGATGCGAACGCTCGCCGCGTCGATCCGCGAGGTCAGCGAGACCTACGGTCTGCCGCTGGACCCGTCGCGTCTGGTGGGCGATCTGTCGGCGGGCGAGCGGCAACGGGTCGAGATCATTCGCTGCCTGTTGCAGGATCCGAAGCTTCTGATCATGGACGAGCCGACCAGCGTGCTGACACCGCAGGAGGTCGGCATCCTGTTCGACACCCTGCGGAAGCTGCAGTCCGAAGGCACGTCGATCCTCTATATCAGTCACAAACTCGAGGAAATTCGGTCACTTTGCCAAGGCGCGACGGTCCTTCGCCTGGGCCGCGTCGTTGGCTCCTGCGATCCGCGCGAGAAGTCGGCGCGCGAGTTGGCCGAATTGATGGTGGGCACCGAGCTTACGGCGCCCGCCGTCCGGGCGGGGGCGCCGGGCCCGGTGGCGCTGAAGGTCGACAAGCTGTCGGTGGCCTCGCCGTCGGAATTCGGGACCGCCCTGCGGGAGGTGTCCTTCGAGGTGCGCGAGGGCGAGATCCTGGGGATCGGCGGCGTCGCGGGCAACGGGCAGGATGAGCTTCTGGGTGCCTTGTCGGGTGAAATCGGCACGGCACCGGGTGCCGTTGCGCTTAAGGGGCGCGACATCGGTGCACTTGGCCCCAACGCCCGCAGACGGTTGGGACTTCTGGCCGCGCCCGAGGAACGTCTGGGTCACGCGGCGGCGCCGGACATGAGCCTTGTGGAGAACGGCGTGCTGTCCGCTTGGGTGCGCAAGGACCTGGTCTCACGAGGGTTCGTGGATTGGAAACGGGCGCGGCGCTACGCCGAGGAGGTCATTGCAGCCTTCGACGTCAGGACGCCGGGGCCGGACAACGCGGCGCGGTCGCTGTCGGGCGGGAACCTCCAGAAGTTCGTGGTGGGGCGCGAAATACTTCAGAAGCCCGAGGTTCTGGTCATCAACCAACCCACGTGGGGCGTCGATGCAAGTGCGGCCGCGGCCATCCGGCAGGCGCTTCTGGACCTAGCGGGAGAAGGAGCGGCGGTCGTGGTCATCAGCCAGGACCTAGACGAGCTCATGGAGATCGCGGGGCGCTTTGCCGCCTTGAACGAAGGGCGGCTGAGCGCCGCGCGGCTGACCGAGGCGCTGACGATGGAAGAGATCGGCCTGATGATGGGCGGCGCGCACGGGATGGAGGTGGCGCATGTGTAGGCGCTGCGCGCTGCGTACCCGGAAAGAGAAGACGCGCCATGATCCGGCTTGAGAAGCGTCCCACGCCCTCGCGGGTCTGGGCCTGGGCGACGCCGGTGGTGGCGGTCCTGGCGACGATGGTCGCGGGCGGGATCATGTTCGCCGCTCTCGGCAAGAACCCGGTCGAGGCGATCCGCACGATCTTCTGGGATCCGATCCTGGGTGAATACGCCTTCTACTATCGAGGCCAGCTTCTGGTGAAGGCCGGACCGCTGATCCTGATCGCCGTGGGCCTCAGCCTGGGGTTCCGGGCGGGCATCTGGAACATCGGAGCCGAGGGGCAGTACATCATCGGCGCGATCTGCGGGGCGGCGGTGGGACTTGCGCTCTATCCGCTCGAGGCGCGGTGGCTGGTGTTTCCGCTGATGATCGCCGCGGGCGCGTTGGGAGGGCTCCTCTGGGCGATGATTCCCGGCGTGCTGAAGACGAGGTTCAACACCAACGAGATCCTCGTGTCGCTGCTTCTGGTCTATGTCGCCGAGCAGATCCTCGCCTGGATGGCGCTGGGGCCGCTGCGCAACCCGGACGGGTCGGGCTTTCCCGGATCGCGGAACCTGCGGCAGTACGAGGCGGCGGCGAACAACGAGCTGATTGCAGGATCGGGGATGCACTGGGGGGTGGTGGCGGCGCTGATCGCGGTGATCTTCGCCTACATCCTTCTGTCCCGGCACCTCATGGGCTTCCACATCCGGCTTGCGGGGCAGAGCCCGCGGGCGGCGAGGTTCGCGGGCGTGAACCCCGAGCGGCTCATCCTGTTCTGCCTCGGGATCTCCGGGGCGCTGGCGGGCCTCGCAGGGCTTTTCGAGGTCGCGGGACCGGCGGGGCAGATCAGCATCGACTTCAACACGGGCTACGGCTTCACGGCGATCATCGTGGCGTTCCTGGGCCGCCTGCATCCTATCGGCATCCTGCTCGCGGGTCTCCTGATGGCGCTGACCTATATCGGTGGTGAGGCGGCACAGGCGACGATGGGCCTGCCGGCGGCGGCGATCCAGGCGTTCCAAGGGATGCTTCTGTTCTTCCTTCTCGGGTTCGATGTGCTGACGAGCTTCCGGGTCCGTTTGGGCAGGGAGGCGCACGCCTGATGTTCGGCTCCATCGATCCTCTTGTCCTGATCGCCTCGCTGATGGTCGCATCGACGCCGATCCTTCTTGCCGCAATGGGCGAGCTTGTGACCGAGAAGTCGGGCGTCCTGAACCTGGGCGTCGAAGGCATGATGATCGTGGGCGCGGTGGCAGGTTTCATCACGGCGGTCGAGACCGGCTCTCCTGCCCTGGGGTTCATCGCGGCGGCGGTCGGCGCGGCGATCCTGTCGGCGCTCTTCGCCGTGCTTACGCTGGTGTTCCTGTCGAACCAGGTGGCGACGGGTCTGGGCCTGACCCTGTTCGGCCTCGGCGTGTCGTCGTTGATGGGGCAGGGATACAACGGGGTACGCCCGCCCTCGTCGCCAAGAGTGACTATTCCAGGGCTTTCCGACATTCCGGTCTTCGCGTTGCATCCGATGGTCTACATCTCGCTTCTGCTCGTCGTGGCGGTCTGGTGGGTCCTGCGCTCGACCCGCCCAGGGCTGATCCTTCGCGCCGTCGGCGAGAGCCACGACTCGGCCCATGCGCTTGGCTATTCGGTACGCGGTACGCGTTTCGCGGCGGTCCTGTTCGGTGGCGCCTGCGCGGGACTGGGCGGCGCATTCCTGAGCCTTGTCATCGTTCCGCAATGGACCGAGGGCATGACGGCGGGCCGCGGCTGGATCGCCCTTGCCATCGTGGTCTTCGCAAGCTGGCGGGCGTGGCGCGTGCTGCTGGGCGCCTATCTTTTCGGCGGCGTGACGGTGTTGCAGCTAAACCTTCAGGCCGCCGGCGTGGCCATTCCGGTCGAGCTCTTGTCGATGTCGCCGTACCTGATAACCATCGTCGTGCTGGTCATCATTTCGTCCGACCGGCGACGGGCGGCTGCCAACGCGCCCGCGTCGCTCGGGCGATCCTTCCACGCCTCGTCGTGAGGCCAATACAGTTACCAATGGGGAGTTCACCAATGAAGAAACGTACATTCCTGGCTTCGGCCGCTGCTGCAGCGGCGCTGATTGCCGCCAATCCCGCGCTTGCGCAGGACCCGGTCAAGGTCGGGTTCATCTATGTCGGGCCGATCGGCGACGGCGGCTGGACCTACGAGCATGACCAGGCGCGGCTTGCGGTCGAGGAGCATTTCGGCGACCAGGTCGAAACGATCTATCAGGAGAGCGTGCCGGAAGGCGCCGATGCCGAGCGGGCGCTGACGCAGATGGCCTTGCAGGGCGCAGACCTGATCTTCACCACGTCGTTCGGCTACATGGATCCGACGATCAACGTCGCGGCCAAGTTCCCGGACGTGAAGTTCGAACATGCGACGGGCTACAAGACCGCCGACAACGTCGGCGTCTATTCGGCGCGGTTCTATGAGGGGCGTGCCGTGCAGGGGCACATCGCGGGCAAGCTGACCCAGTCGAACAAGGTCGGCTATATCGCGTCCTTCCCGATCCCCGAGGTCATCCGTGGCATCAACTCGGCCTACATCCACGCGAAGAAAGCGAACCCGGACGTCGAGTTTGCCATTGTTTGGGCCTATACTTGGTTCGATCCGGCGAAGGAGGCCGACGCGGCCAAGGCGCTGATCGAGCAGGGCGCGGACGTCATCCTTCAGCACACCGACTCCACCGCGCCGCAGGCCGCGGCCGCCGAGGCGGGGAACGTCTATACCTTCGGGCAGGCGTCCGACATGGCGGAATACGCGCCGATGCCGCGCGTGTCGTCCATCATCGACAACTGGGCGCCCTACTACATCGACCGCGTGCAGGCGGTTATCGATGGGACCTGGACCAGCGACAACACCTGGGACGGGATCGGGCCGGGCATGGTGAAGATCGGCGAGATCTCGGACGCTGTTCCGGCCGAGGTGAAGGCCGAAGCGGAAGCTTTGCGCGACAGCATCGCGGCGGGGGAATACCATCCCTTCACCGGTCCGTTGAAGAAGCAGGACGGCAGTGACTGGCTGGCCGAGGGCGAGACGGCGGACGACGGCACGCTCGCGGGGATGAACTTCTACGTCGAGGGGATCACGGGCGAAATCCCGAACTGATCCGCGACAAGAGCTTCAGAAAGGCCGCCTTCGAGGCGGCCTTTCGATTTCAGGGAGAGAGAAGATGCAGACCATCAGCGGCACGCCAATCAGCCGGTTCAGTTTCGGAACGATGCAGTTCGGGGGCAACGCGGACGACGCCGGAAGCGCCGCGATGTACGACGCCTGCCGGGCGGCCGCGATCAACTTCTTCGACACGGCCTACGCCTATACCGGCGGCAAGTCCGAGGAAATTCTCGGGCGTCTTGTGTCCGGGGAGCGGGACGAGGTGTTCGTGGCGACGAAGGCGGGCAACAAGAAGAGCGCCACGCCCGAGGTCATCCACACCGAATTCGCCGAGAGCCGCAGGCGGCTGGGGCTTGAGACCGTCGATCTGTTCTACATCCACCAGTGGGATCCGGTGACGCCTCTCGAGGTCTCGCTTGGATGCATCGCGGAGTACGTCAGGTCGGGTGCGGTCCGATATGTCGGGGTGTCGAACTTTGCGGCATGGCAGGTGATGAAGGCGCGAAGGGTCGCGGCGGACCTTGGGATCGAGGTGGATTTCCTTCAGCCCATGTACAACCTCGTCAAGCGGCAGGCGGAGGTCGAGATCCTGCCGATGGCGATTTCGGAAGGAGTCCGGGTCTGTCCGTATTCACCGCTCGGCGGCGGTCTTTTGACCGGCAAGTACGGTTCGGGCGGCGAAGGGCGAATTCGGACGGACACGCTCTATGCCGCGCGCTACGCTCCCGAATGGATGCACCTCGCGGCAGTGGAGCTTGCCAGGATCGCGGCAGAAGCTGGAGTGCATCCCGCGACGCTGGCCGTTGCCTGGGTCGCGCGACACGCAGGCGTCCTGGGACCGATCGTGTCGGCGCGGTCGGCCGAACAGCTGGCACCGTCGCTGGCTGCCATGAACTTCGAAATGGACGAGGATCTGTACGCTCGACTTTCGGCGCTTACCCCGGCCCCTCCCCCGGCGCATGACCGGCTGGAGGAGGCCTGAGCGTCAGGCGAATTGCGGAGTGTAGGAAACCCGCTCGCGCAGCTTGTAACGCGGGGCTGGGTAATCCTTGAACCGGGGGCCCAGGTCCGGGAAAGCGACGCGAAGCTGCTCTTGCACTGACTTCGCGACGAACCGGAGCGACTCCTGCGACGGAGCAAAGCTTTCGACAGGCAGTCCGTTCGCGGCGAAGACCTGCGCGCTGTCGAAAACGACGTTGTAGTAGGTGACGTCGCCCTGCGGCACATGTGTCTCTGTTCCGGGGAAATCGCGTGCGGCAACGAGGCAGCTCACGTGGTCTTCCTCGTCCTCGAGCCGCCATCCGGGGATCAGCAGACGGTGCGCGCTTCCGACCGACAGGGCCTTCTGAGGCATCATCGGTCCGACGAGGCGGGGCGAAAGCATGACAGGTGCGAGGGAAGGGTCAGCCGCCAGTTCCGCCCCGCTCACGGTCCGTGTCCAGACCAGCCTGACGGGTTGCAGGCCATTGTCGCGCGTGACGATCAAGTCGCCCTTGCGCAAGAACTCGACGTGACGTTCGCCGCAGGGAGTGCGGACATTGGCCCCCGCACAGAGGCCGGTCACACCAGCGGTTGCGACCTGCCCGTCGGTGATCTTCTTGACCATAGTCATCGTTCGGCCTCGTCCACGGTTTGGTTCCGTCCAGTGATCCCAGCCATGCAACGAAATGTGACGGAAATAGGGACCCGCGGTGGTGAATCCGCGCTGAGACCGCATTGTGCAGCGAGACTGTTCGAAAAACGTAAACAGTTATAAGCGTAGCGACTTCGGAGTCGCGCGAGCGGCGACAATGATCGTTCAAAAGAGCGACACAGTGGACGTCTGACGCGACTTCTGGATCGTGGCGCCTCAGCGGTTCGGCTGCATCGCCTGGGGTGCCGACATCTCGGCCAGGATGTCTTGAACGGCTGCGCGAGGCGAGACGGCGCGGTGGATCGGGCGCCCGATGACGACGTGATCCGCGCCCTCGGCGATGGCTTCGGCCGGCGTCATCACGCGCTTCTGGTCGCCCACGTCCGATCCCGCCGGGCGAACTCCGGGCGTCACGATCAGACGTCCGGCGGCCTCCGGTAAGGCGCGAACGCCGCGCGCTTCCAACGGAGAACAGATAACTCCCTGCGCGCCAGCCTCGAGGGCACGGCCCGCGCGCTCGATCACAAGCTCCGGGACAGAACCTTTGCGGATGAGCGCGGCGTCAAGGTCCTGGCGGTCGAGCGAAGTGAGGATGGTCACGGCGAGGATTTTCATGTTCGACCCGGAGGCCCCCTCCCGCGCGGCGCGAACCACGTTCGGGTCGCCGTGGACGGTCAGGAAGTCGAGGTCGAACTGGGCGATACCGCGCACCGCAGCCTCGACGGTGGCCCCGATGTCGAAGAGCTTCATGTCGAGAAAAATGCGCTTGCCGTGATCGGACTTCAACTCGTTGGCGAGGGCGAGGCCTCCCCCCGTCAGCATCCCCAGACCGATCTTGTAGAAGCTGACGCTATCTCCGAGCCGTTCGGCCAAGGCGAGCCCTTGAAGGGCGTCGCCGACATCCAGGGCCACGATCAGCCTGTCGTCCGCCTGAAGCATGGTCGCATCCCCTATCCGATTTCGTGCGGGTTAGACCGCGACGGGCGGGGACGCAAGATCAGGCGGCGATCGAGCCTTCCGCGAGCCGTGAGAGGCGCGATACGAGCGGAGCCCGGTTGCTTTGACGTTTTTCCTTCGCCTGACGGATCAGGGCGGGAACGACGACGGATGCGGGCGCGTCGATCGGGAAGCGCAGGCTGCAAGGGATGCGAATGCCGTCCAGACCTTCGTTGAGGGTGACAAGCGCCTCGAAGGCGCGAGTGGCGGGGTTGTAGACCACCGGTCCGACCTGGGTTGAGTACATAGCCGGGACGCTCCTTGCTTTGCGATCCGATGGGGCAACTCCGATGGTGGAATCCGGTTCCCATGCCCTTGCGCAGACCCCATGCAGATCACAAATGAGACGTGAGGCCCGAGAGGGGCACGCCGCAACGCGGGTGTCGCCACGATAGGGCGCTTTATAAGGAGAGAACGATGGACTTGGAGAAGTTCACGGAACGGTCGCGCGGGTTCCTTCAGGCCGCGCAGACGATAGCCGCCCGGGAAAGCCACCAGAGGCTTTCGCCCGAGCACCTTCTGAAAGCCTTGATGGACGACGAGCAGGGGCTCGCCTCGAACTTGATTCGCCGCGCGGGCGGGTCGCCCGAGCGCGTGTCTGAAGCGGTCGACCTCGCGCTGTCGAAGATTCCCCAGGTGAAGGGCGACGCCGGCCAGACCTACATGGACCAGCAGACGGTCAAGGTTCTGGACGAGGCGGTGAAGATCGCCAAGAAGGCCGGCGACAGCTTCGTCGCCGTCGAGCGGCTTCTGACCGCGCTGGCGGTGGTGAGTTCGAAGGCGAAGGACGCTCTCGACGCCGGCGCCGTCACCGCGATGACGCTGAACACGGCGATCAACGACGTCCGCAAGGGCCGCACCGCCGACAGCGCGTCCGCCGAGGATACATTCGACGCGCTGAAGAAGTACGCCCGCGACCTGACCGAGGCCGCCGAGCAGGGCAAGATCGACCCCATCATCGGACGTGACGAAGAGATCCGGCGGACCATGCAGGTTCTCAGCCGGCGGACGAAGAACAACCCCGTCCTGATCGGCGACCCTGGTGTTGGCAAGACCGCCATCGCCGAGGGCCTGGCGCTTCGCATCGTAAACGGCGACGTGCCGGATTCGCTGCGCAACAAGAGATTGATGGCGCTGGACATGGGCGCGCTGATCGCCGGTGCGAAGTATCGGGGTGAATTCGAGGAGCGTCTGAAAGGCGTTCTGAACGAAGTCACCGCAGCCGCTGGCGAGGTGATCCTGTTCATCGACGAGATGCATACCCTTGTGGGTGCCGGCAAGACCGACGGCGCGATGGATGCCGCGAACCTCATCAAGCCCGCACTGGCGCGGGGCGAGTTGCATTGCGTCGGCGCCACGACGCTGGACGAGTACCGCAAGTACGTCGAGAAGGACGCGGCCCTAGCCCGTCGTTTCCAGCCGCTCCTGGTAAGCGAGCCCACGGTCGAGGATACGATCTCGATCCTGCGCGGTATCAAGGACAAGTACGAGCTGCACCACGACGTGAAGATCTCGGACTCCGCACTTGTTGCCGCCGCGACCCTCTCGCAGCGCTACATCACCGACCGCTTCCTGCCCGACAAGGCCATCGACCTTGTCGACGAGGCGGCGTCGCGGCTGAAGATGGAGCTCGACTCGAAGCCCGAAGAACTGGACCAGCTCGACCGCAACATCCTTCAGATGCAGATCGAGGCCGAAGCGCTGCGCAAGGAAGACGACCGCGCTTCGAAGGATCGGCTCGAGAAGATCGAACGGGAATTGTCGGACCTCCAGGAGCGGTCGTCCGAGATGACCGCCCAGTGGCAAGCCGAGCGCGACAAGATGGCGGATGCCGGACGTGCGCGTGAAGAGCTGGACCGTGCCCGGATCGAACTGGAGCAGGCCAAACGCGAAGGCAACCTCCAGCGGGCGGGCGAACTATCCTATGGGGTAATTCCGGCGCTCGAGAAAAAGCTGGCGGCGGCCGAGGTCGAGGATGCCGACGTTCTGGTCGAGGAATCCGTGCGACCGGAGCATATCGCAGAGGTCGTGGAGCGTTGGACGGGCATTCCCACGTCCAAGATGCTGGAAGGCGAGCGCGACAAGCTTCTCAAGATGGAAGAAGAATTGGGCAAGCGCGTCATCGGTCAGTCGCAGGCGGTCACCGCTGTGGCGAACGCCGTCCGGCGCGCGCGCGCGGGTCTGCAGGATGAGAACCGGCCGCTGGGGTCGTTCCTTTTCCTCGGGCCAACGGGCGTCGGCAAGACCGAGCTGACCAAGGCGCTGGCCGAGTATCTATTCGATGACGACAAGGCGATGGTCCGCATCGACATGTCCGAATTCATGGAAAAGCACTCGGTTTCGAGACTGATCGGCGCCCCTCCGGGCTATGTCGGTTATGACGAGGGCGGCGTGCTGACCGAGGCCGTACGGCGCAGACCGTATCAGGTTGTCCTGTTCGACGAGGTCGAGAAGGCACATCCCGAGGTGTTCAACGTGTTGCTTCAGGTGCTGGACGACGGCGTTCTGACGGATGGTCAGGGCCACAGGGTCGACTTCAAGCAGACGCTGATCATCCTGACCTCGAACCTCGGGTCGCAGGCTTTGAGCCAGCTTCCCGAAGGGGCCGACGCCGCCGCCGCCAAGCGCGATGTGATGGATGCCGTGCGGTCGCACTTCCGGCCCGAGTTCCTGAATCGGCTGGACGACATGATCGTGTTCGACAGGCTCTCGCGTGCGGACATGGACGCCATCGTCGAGATCCAGCTTCGGAGGCTCACGTCGCGTCTGGCAAAGCAGAACGTCGCTCTCGAACTGGATGCGGCGGCGGTGAAATGGCTGGCGGACGAGGGCTATGATCCGGTCTACGGCGCGCGTCCCCTCAAGCGCGTGATCCAGCGCTCGCTACAGAACGAGCTGGCCGAGCTGCTGCTGTCGGGCGACGTGGGCGAGGGCGACACGGTCAAGGTCAGCGCCGGCGTGGACGGGCTGATGATCGGCGATCGGGTCGCGTCGTCCAACCGGACAAAGCCTGCGGACGCAGTCGTCCACTGACGTCTGATTGTTCCTGGAATGGCCCCGCTTACGCGGGGCCATTGGCCCTTACGCAGATACAATTTTGCTTTTTGAATCCTATTGTTGCAGACCCTCGTCCGAACATAGGAGGAAAGCTGCGCATTCGCGCCAAAGTCGCCCTGATGTCCACAAAGTCGCCCCAATCTCTTCACAATCGTGGCGCACGTCTGGCGGACGGTTTGCAGACAAAGAGACTTTCTCCAGAGAGGGGCGCTTGGCGCCAACAACAGGATGACAAAAGTCCATAGAATTGCAGGGTTGAGGATTTCCCGCGTCGCGGTCACAAGCCGCGATCTCTTTCCCGACCTCGAGCCCCCGGAAGACCGTCTTCGCCGCGAGAAGACGAGCATCTTCCGTGCCGACTCGATTTCGCTGACGCACCAGTCCGCGATGGAAGACGTGTTCGAGCCCTCCAGCCATCCGGAGCATGGAGACCCCGTGGCCAGGGCCACGGTCTATGTCATCAACATGATCGTCTTGATCTTTGCGATGCCGGTGGGCCTGGCCCTCCTTTGCCTCAACATTCTGGGCGGCGAGAACCTTCGGACCACGGCGCATGTTCTTGCACTGACCGGCCTGTTCCTGGCGTTGGATCAGGCGGGGGCGGGCCTTACCCTGTCGACGCTTCTTCCGGTCTGACCGACGCCCGGGTCTCGAGCCTATGAAGCTCGGCCCGCTGTTCCTCGGTCAGCCCGGCCAGCGGAACCATCAGGGTGTGGATGCCGAAGACGACAGCTCCTGTCTTGGGAAGCCGCCGAAGGGTCTGGCGCTCCGAACGGACGTATTTCGCGGCCCCAAGCCCGACATAGGGCCGGGGCATCGCTTCGGTCCGCGGCGCGAAAAGGGTCGGGTCATCGTAGAGATGGGCATTCGCTCGCCAGAGGATCTGATCGGGTCGTATGGCGTCGAACAGCCGCTGCACCCGTCGACCGACATCGGCGTCATAGCTTTTCACCGGACCGTGGATGCCGTCGAGCGGACGACCGATCTTCTGCGCCAGTGTCCATCCGGCGGGAAAGCACAGGATGGCGCCTGACATGACGTGACCCTCCGGCCCAGCCTCGAGGATGCAGAAATCCGACTGCACCAGCCGCCCGAGCGTCACGAGGGGCAGTGTGGTGTCGAGGTCCACGATGCGCCCATCGGGTCGGGTCACGACTTGGGCGCCGATCTGATAGCTCGCATCCGTGGACAGAGTGCCGAGGACCATGTCCAGAAGTTCGCGCGCGGCAGCCTCTCCTCCTGGCAGAAGCTCGTGGACGCGCGACCTCTCCTCCGCGATCAAGGTATCTCGCAGCGCCATCTGACCGGTGAAGGCCTCATCTCTCAGGATCCATTCCTCGACCGGCCGGGGCCTGATACCCGGCAGCCGCCTCATCGCGGGGTCAAGCCAGGGCGCCTCGGGCAGCCGTTGGTGGAGAATCGGGGTGTCCATGCCCCTGCCTATCAGGCTGCGCGGGACCTGGGCAGAGCATGACCGTCGTCATGCAGCCGACCGCCGGCAGCATCCTGCGCACCCAACCTAACCCGAAGGTATAGAAACGTGAGCGAGGGACCTAAGCCCCGCATCCGACCCATCGGGTTAGTTTCCACCTCCGCCGTTCTCGGCGACCTACAGGCACCGGCGACCACTTCCCCCAACCCCTGCCGCCGGACGTTCACTGGAAAGGATTACTCATGTTCAAGACACTCATCGCCCCCGCTCTGGTCGCTGCCCTGCTTGCGACCGGCGCCTTCGCGGCCAACTCGGTCGAGCTGACCGACGCCAACACCAATCACATCCGCCAGCTTCTGACCGAGCAAGGCTACGAAGTGGCCAAGATCAAGATCGAGGACGGCATGTACGAGGCGTATGCCAAGAAGGACGGCAGCAAGTTCGAGGTGTTCCTGGACGCTGCATTCGAGATCGTCGAAGTCAAGAACGACGACTGATCAGGCAGCGCGGCCGCAGACCGACCATCCCCCGGTCTGCGGCCATTTTTCAGGAGTCGCAGGATGGAACGCATCAAGGTCTGGGACCCTGTCGTCAGGGTCTTTCACTGGACGCTGGTTGCCGGTTTCGCGGCCAACGCTCTTTTCGTAGACGACGACAGCAAGCTGCACCAATGGATCGGCTACGCGATCCTCGGGCTTGTCGCGATACGCGTCCTCTGGGGTGTCGTCGGCACCCGGTATGCGCGCTTCGCCAATTTTCCGCCCAGCCTGTCGGGCTCGCTGGACCAGATACGCGAAATGGCGGGCGGCGAGACGCATCGTCACGTCGGTCACACGCCGCTGGGCGCTCTGATGATCTACAATATTCTCGCGACGCTTCTGGTCATCGGCCTGTCCGGCTACCTGATGACGACGAACATGTTCTGGGGCGTGGAATGGCCCGAGGAACTGCACGAGGTTGCCGTGACCTGGGCCGAGATCTCGGTCGTTCTTCATATCGTGGCCGTCCTGTACGAAAGCTGGCGGACAAGCGTGAATTTGCCGCGGGCGATGGTAACGGGTTGCAAGGTCCTTCCGTCGGATTAAACCGGCGGCATGTCGGGCGGCTCAATGGCGACGCGGAACTGGGGGCTTGTCCTCCTCATGGCGGTGCAGGGGATCTGCGCCGTCTTCTTCATCGTCGACGTCTTCGCCGACATCGCGGCCGAGGGGGGCATGTCGCACCTGACCGTCCACATGGCGGTCGAAACTTTGGCGACGCTGACGCTGATCGCCGCCATGGTTCTCGAGGCTCGATTCTTTGTGTCCCTTCTCCGTCACGAAGTGGCGCTGGAACAGGATCTGGCCGTGGCCGCCGCCGAGGTGCACGAGGCGATCCGCGCCCAGTTCAAGGACTGGAAGCTGTCGCCCGCCGAGTCGGACGTCGCGATGTTTCTGGTCAAGGGTTTGGGCACTGCCGAAATCGCCGAGATGCGCGGAAGCGCCGAAGGAACGATCAAGGCGCATTTCAACGCGGTGTTCCGGAAAGCCGGCGTTCATAGCCGCGCCGAACTGCTGAGTATGCTGATCGACCGGATTTTGGCCGGTCGTCTTCCTGACGCGGGTTAACCCAGACGCTGGGGCAGGTCCATTCCGCGCAGTATCTCGACTGCGGTCATGGGCCGCTTGCCCTCGCGCTGCGCTTCCACGATCTGGACGGCACCTTCCCCGCAGACGATGCAAAAGCCGCCCAGATGGGTGCCCGGGACGCCCGAGCCGTTGGTCAGCCTGGATCGAAGCAGCTTCACGCGTTCCCCGTTCACGTCGCACCAGGCCCCGGGAAAGGGCGAGAGTCCGCGGATCTGCCGGTCGATGTCCTGTCCGGGTCGCGTCCAGTCGATGCGGGCCTCGGCCTTGTCGATTTTTCGTGCGTAGGTGATGCCCTCTTCGGACTGCGGAACGGGCGTAAGGGCCTCCAGCTCTTCGAGCGCCCTGACGACAAGTGTTGCCCCAAGATCCGCGAGGCGGTCATGCAGATCGCCGGTCGTGTCCTCGGGGCCGATTGCGGTCACGTCGCGCAGGAGAACCGGTCCAGTGTCCAGGCCGGCGTCCATCTGCATGATACAGACGCCCGTCTCGGCATCGCCTGCCAGGATGGCGCGATGGATGGGCGCGGCCCCGCGCCAGCGCGGAAGGAGCGACGCGTGGATGTTCAGGCATCCACGCACGGGCGCATTCAGCACGGCCTGGGGAAGGAGAAGGCCGTACGCGACCACGACGGCGATATCTGTCTCTAAATCAGAGAAATCCGAGTGTTCCGACGCCTCTTTCAGGCTGACCGGATGGCGCACCGGAAGCCCAAGCTCGACCGCCCGTCGATGCACGGGAGTCGGGCGATCCCTCTTGCCTCGTCCTGCCGGGCGGGGCGGTTGAGTATAGATGCACGCAACGTCGTGGCCCGCCGCCACGAGCGCATCCAGCGCCGGGACCGAGAAGTCCGGCGTGCCCATGAAAACCAGCCTCACCGTTTCAGCGCCTTCTTCAGAAGCATCTCGCGCTTCGTGCGGCTGAGACGATCGAAGAACATCCTCCCGTCCAGGTGGTCGATCTGATGCTGTACGCTCGTCGCCCAGAGTCCCTCGAAGTCCTGTCGCACCCGGTCGCCCTCCGCGTCGGTGAACGCCACCGTCACGCGCGCTGGGCGGCTGACGCGGGCCGAAACGCCTGGCAGGTTCGGCGGAGCCTCGTCCCAGTCGCTGGTCTCGTCGCTGGCCACGACAATGAGGGGATCCGCCAGGCGAAGGGCGCGGCCCCGTTCGTCCGAGCAATCCACGACGGCAAGGCGCAGCATCACGCCAATCTGCGGCGCGGCAAGACCGTAGCCGGGCATCGCGTCCATCGTCTCGATCATGTCCGACCATATGGCCCAGTGGTCGTCACAGACGGGGCCTGCAGGCGATGCAGCGGTTCGAAGGCGACGGTCCGGCCAGAGGAGGAAAGGCCGAACGGTCAATGGTTGTACTCGGCTTCAAGAAGCGCCCGCATCTCGGGCGACACGCGGTCGAAGGTCACGATGCCGTTCAGATGGTCAAATTCATGCTGCGCGCAGATCGCTTCGAAGCCGGTCAAGGCCTCCTCATGGGATATGCCTTCGAGATCGGTCCAGCGCAGAACGATGTCCGTCGCCCGTTCGACGTCCGCCGTGACGCCGGGGATCGACAGGCAGCCTTCAGGGCCAGTCGCGCGACGCTCCGAAAATGTCACTATCTCGGGGTCGATGACCACTTTCGGCTCGGGCCTGCCGTCCTTCCAGGAGCAATCCATGACGAATATCCGTTGCGGCACGCCGACCTGCGGCGCGGCCAGCCCCCGACCCGGAGCGTCGTACATCGTTTCGAGCATATCCTCGGCCAAAGTACGGACCCGGTCGTCGATCTCTCCAACAGGATCGCAGCGACGAGACAGCATCGGGTCGGGCCAGCGCAGGATGGAACGGATCACGCCCGCGCCTTTTCGCGCTTCAGCTTCTGCATTTTGCGCGTGATCATCTGGCGCCGCAGCGGCTTTAGGTAATCTATGAACAGGCGTCCGTCGAGATGGTCGATCTCGTGCTGTACGCAGGTTGCCCACAGACCGTCGAAGCGCGCACTCTGAGCGCTTCCGTCCAGTCCGACCCAAGCGACATCGACCTCGGCCGGGCGGGAGACCTCGCCATATTGTTCGGGGATGGAGAGGCAGCCCTCTTCGTAGACGTTGATCTCCTCGGACGCCCAGGTGACGCGCGGATTCAGAAGCACCATCGGTTGCGGAGGCGCCGTCTCGTCCTTCTCGCAATCCATCACCAGCAGGCGCTTCATTACGCCCAACTGAGGCGCGGCCAGCCCGATGCCGGGTGCATGGTACATCGTCTCGAGCATATCCTCGGACAGCCTACGAACGGCGTCGTCGATCGCCTCGACAGGATCGGCCACGGTCTTCAGCCGTGGATCAGGGTGAATGAGGATGTCACGGATCGCCATTGCGTTGATCTAGGCGATGCTTTGCCGTCCCGCAAGCGTCGGGGCCTTGCGGGCCTTGGGCGCGGTGGTAAGTTCGCCGCCACTTTAAAGGGCATGGGCATCAATGACATACGGCTTCGAAGATCAGCTTGCTTTGCGCGGCACTCATGCCTCGAAGTACGATTCGCTCATGAAGGTTTTCGGCGTCGACGATCCGGACGCCATACCGATGTGGGTGGCGGATATGGACTTTCCTGCCGCACCCGCGATCCGCACGGCCCTGTCGAAGGAAGTCGAGCGGGGTTACTTCGGCTATTTTGGCGGGCCGGATGCGGCAAACGATGCAGTCGCAGGCTGGTATCGCCGCCGACATGGATGGACATTCGATGCGTCCTGGGTCCGCTACACACATGGTGTGATCAGCGGCTTTGGCGACGCCCTTGCCGCCTGCACTGCGCCGGGCGATGCCATCGTACTTTTCTCTCCCGTGTATCATGCCTTCTACCGTCAGGCGGACGCGATGGGGCGCAAGGTTCTGGAAAGCCCCCTTCGGATCGAGAACGGTCGGTTCGAGTTGGACCTCGACGGTCTTTCCGTTGCACTCACCGAGAACGTTCGGCTGGTCGTGCTGTGTTCACCCCACAACCCCGGCGGACGGGTCTGGAGTGCAGAGGAAATCCGTCAGGTCGCCGATTTCTGTCTCGAACGCGGGCTTTTCCTGATCTCGGACGAGATCCACATGGATCTTCTGTTTCCAGGAGAGACCTTCGTTCCGACGGCCGTCGCTGCTCCGCAGATCGCCGAACGCCTCGTTGTTCTCTCTGCCGCCTCGAAGGGCTTCAACCTTGCTGGCGCCGAGACCGGATTCTTGGTGACGCCGGACCGGGCCTTGAGAAAGAAACTCGACGCCGTGATCCTCGATCGCGAATCGACGCCGAACCGCTTCGGCATGGCGGCACTGACCGCCGCGTTCACGGAATGTGACGACTGGTCCGATGCGGTGCGGGCCTATCTTGCCGAGAACTTCCGCGTGTTCTCCGACCGGATGAACGCGCTGGCAGGCATCTCGGTGATGGACATGACGTCCACCTATCTCGCCTGGGTCGATTTCGCCCCTCTCGGGATGAGCGATCCCGAGATCCTTCGGCGGATCGTTGAAGCTGGTGTGGTGCCCAGTCCGGGCACGCAGTTCGGCACCGGGGGCGCCGGGCACATGCGCTTCAACTTCGCCCTTCCGCGGCCGACACTCGAGACGGCGATCGGTCGGCTTGAAGATGCGTTTCGGGACATCCAATAGGCAGCGCGGCGCCGTGGCACGTTTCCAATTGCATCGCCTCGGATTAGCTGGGGCAGCATGAACCGACTTCGGTCAGATATCACGACGATACTCCGCCGGACGTGGCTGATGCTTCTCGTCCTGCCGTGGCTTGCCGTGCAGGCCTTCGCGCCCGGTACGATGCCTTCGGTCGGTCCGGATGGAGTGTCCGCAGTCCTTTGCTCGGATTTTGGCAGTGGCGGAGCGCCGGGAGAGGCGGGGGATGGGCTCTGCGACTGGGCCGTGGCGCATGCCAGCGCGGCCCTTTCGTCTCCAAGTGCGGTTTCGCACGATGTCGAGCCGGTGCGTGACGATTTTGCGGAGGGTATTCCAACTGCAAAAGCGGGTCCGATCCCGACATACCTACCTCCCGTCAGAGCGCCTCCTTCGTCCGCCTGATCGACTGCGCGCGTCGCAAGAGCGACGCACATTCGGACAGATAGGAGAGACGACATGCCGTTCAAATGGATCCCGACCCTTGCCGCAGCCCTGATGCTTGCCGCGGCCCCGACCTTCGCCCAGGACGATACGACCTTGGGAAGCCTGACGATCAGCGCCGCAATGGCGCGCGCCACACCGCCGCACGCGCCCGTGGGCGGCGGCTTTCTGACCATCACGAACGGAGGCGATGAGGATGACAGGCTTGTCGCCGCCAGCACACCCATCGCAGGCCGTGTCGAAATCCACGAAATGAAGATGGATGGCGACGTGATGCGGATGCGCCCCGTGACCGACGGATTGCCGATCCCCGCTGGTCAGACGGTTGTTCTGGAGCCGGGTGGCTACCACCTGATGCTCATGGAACTGACGGACGCCCTCACCGAAGGCGACACCTTCGAGTTGTCGCTAACTTTCGAGAAGGCGGGCGAGGTCACCGTCACGGTCGATATCGGTCCGCGCGGCATGAGCGGCGCACACGGCATGAGGCACTCCGATGGCTGACATGAATATGCGGCGGGACGTGATCCTGGCCCTTATCGCGGCCGTACTGGCCCTTGTCGTCATGGTCGGGGGCTGGTTCCTGGTCATCGCCCCGCGCGAGGCAGAGGTGGCGACGACCCTGGGGCGTGGAGACTATACGCTTCAGGCCACGGACGGCACGGCGTTCACCGAAGAGACACTCGAGGATGGGCCGTCAGCAGTCTTCTTCGGCTTCACCCACTGTCCCGAGGTGTGCCCGACGACCCTGGGCGACATCATGACATGGAAAGAGGAACTTGGTCCGGACGCCGACGCCTTGCGGGTGTACTTCGTGACCGTCGACCCCGAACGCGATACATCGGACATCCTGGGTGACTACGTGGGATGGGCGCCGGGCGTGGTCGGCGTCACCGGGTCGCGTGAGGAGATCGACAAGGCGATCCAGTCGTTCCGAGTCTTCTCATCGCGCGTGCCGCTGGAGGGCGGAGACTACACCATGGATCACTCGGCCTACGTCCTGCTTTTCAATCGAGACGGGCAATTCTCGGATCCGATCCGCTATCAGGAAGAAGCGGACAGCGCCCTGCGCAAGTTGCGGGCGGTTCTGGAAGGCTAGGCAAAAAGGGGGGCGACAACCGTGTCGCCCCCCGTTTCGATCAGTTGTCGTTGACGTCGTGGTTGAAGAGCTTGACCTGGCCTTCGCGCACGCCTGCGATGCGCCGCGTGATCAGCCAGGCGATCAGAGACAAGACGGCGAAGACCAGAATTGTGGCGGGCAGCGACCCCGCCAAGCCCGGCAGGCCGAACAGCAAAAGCAGCCCCGTTCCTGCCGCGCCTGCCGCGAATCCGAGGAAGATCTGGGCCGGCGCCACGACTTCGAGGATGGCGAGCAGAAGCGCGCCTGCCATCCACGCCCACCAGAGCGACCAGAGCGGCATCACGACGTCCTCCCCCGCAGCATCTTGAAGGCATCGCCGAAGGCTTCCAGGGCATTGGCCGGCACAACGATCGTCGACTTGGTGGGCCCGTTGCCGAGAGCGTTCAGCGCTTCGACCTGTTTCAGTGCGACCTGGTACTGCGCCGCCTCCAGACCGTTGTCCTGGATCGCCGCGGCCACGACGCCGGTCGCATAGGCCTCGGCGTCGGCCTGCATCCGGCGCGCCTTGGCGGCCTGCTCGGCCGCATAGAGTTGCGCATCGGCCTGAAGCTCGACCGCGCGTTTCTGGCCTTCGGCCTTCGTCACCTGGGCCCGGCGCTCGCGCTCGGCGTTAAGCTGTTGCAGCATCGCCTCGCGCGTCGCCTGATCGAGGTTCACGTCCAGGATCTCGGCCCGCGTCACCTCGATTCCCCAGTCATCGACCGCGTCCTCGACGCTGGCCTTGATCGTGGCGATCAGAGCGGCGCGGTTCGCCTGAACCTCGTCCAGTTCCATCTTGCCGATCTCGGCCCGGACGATGCCTGCGACCGTGGTGGCGATGGCCGCGTCAACGTCCCGGATGCGGTAGACCGTCTTTTCGGGCTCGAGGATGCGGTAGAACACGCTGGTGTCGACCTGAACGAGCACGTTGTCGGTCGTGATGGCGTCCTGGCTGGCGGTCGGAAGCTGCCGTTCGAGGATCGAGATCTTGTGTGCGACCCTGTCAAAGAACGGCACGATGAAGTTGATGCCGGGTCCGAGCACGGTGCGCAGTCGTCCGAACCGTTCGACGACGTGCTTCTCGGCCTGCGGAACGATCCGCACTCCCTTGAAGACGCTGATGATGATGACTGCCGCCAGCAGGAGCGTGGCTATGCCGCCGCCGCCGATGGTGTCAAAGAACTGGTCCATGTCGATGTCCCTTCACGACGTCCCCGCGAAAGAGATGAGAGGTCGTGACGATCCGTTCAACGAGCGGGATTGTCGGCTCTGCCGATTCGCGGAGGCTGTCACTCTAGCGACACGCAGGACAACGGGGGACTTTCCTGCACTCCCGTCGCTTCGAAGGCTGACTTGAGACAGGCACCAGATGACGGATGACGTCGGTTTAGAGACGATTCTCTGATCAAAAGCCATTCACCGCCGTCGCGGACATAAACAGAACATTTCTGTTACTCTTGACGCGCTTTGGCGCGATACTGGGCCAACATGCCTGCGCTGTGCCGCGATTGCCTGACGACCTTCGATGCCGGAACGCGCTGCCCGGCCTGCGGGCGGCCGCGCGTCCTGTCGCATCCCGAACTCTTCGACCTGTCGATCGCTCACATGGACTGCGACGCCTTCTACGCCAGTGTCGAGAAGCGCGACGATCCGTCCTTGAGGGACCAGCCGGTCATCATAGGCGGCGGAAGACGGGGCGTCGTCTCGACGGCCTGCTACATCGCCCGCATCCGGGGTGTGCGGTCCGCGATGCCCATGTTTCAGGCGCTCAAGCTTTGTCCCGACGCGGTAGTCGTGAAGGGCAGGATGTCGGCCTATGTCGAGGTTTCGCGGCAGATCCGCGCCCTTATGGACGACCTGACGCCGGTTGTAGAGCCGCTGTCGCTGGATGAGGCCTTCATGGATCTTTCGGGCACAGCGCGCCTGCACGGCAAGCCGCCAGCTGTCATGCTGGCCACGCTGCTGCGTCGGATGGAGACCGAGCTTGGGCTTTCGGGCTCGGTCGGCCTGTCACATAACAAGTTTCTCGCCAAGGTCGCGTCGGACCTGGACAAGCCGAGGGGCTTTTCGGTGATCGGGCTGGCCGAGACGCAGGACTTCCTGCGCAACCGCTCCGTTCGATTGATCTGGGGCGTGGGCGGGCACACCCAGGCGGCTTTGGACCAGGCAGGAATCCGAACCTTTGCCGACCTGCTGAGATGGGAGAAGCCGCAGCTTGTCGCGCGATTCGGGGGCATGGGAGATCGTCTGTGGCACCTCGCGCGGGGCGAGGATCGGCGGCTCGTGCAGCGCAATGCGCCCGTGAAGTCGATCTCGAACGAGACGACCTTCGGCGAGGATACCGCGGACGCAGACATCCTCGACGGTCATATCTGGCGCCTGGCGGAGAACGTCGCCGACCGTGCCAAGGCCAAGGGCAAAGCGGGTCGCACGGTGACGCTGAAGTTGAAGCGCGCGAACCATCGCATCCTGTCGCGACAGGCCAGTCTGACCGAGCCGACGCAGATCGCGGATCGCATCTATCGCACGGCGCGCACCCTGTTCGAGCAGGTGGGCGACGAAGGGCCTTACCGATTGATCGGCGTCGGCATCTCGCATCTCGCGGAGGCGGCCGACGCCGATACCGGCGGCGACCTGCTGGACCCTCAGGCGGTGAAGAGGGCGGGCGCCGAGCGCGCGACGGACGCGATCCGCGCGCGGTTCGGTCCCGATGCCATCATGAAAGGCCGGGCCCTTCGGTGATCAGTCGATCAGCGCGTTCGGCCGAGGGCGGGGCCGGATGAATTCGCCCTTTCGAGCCGAGCGCGCGTGGCCGGGTCTGCCGACCAACTCGGCCGTCAGCGTCACTGCGCCGGTCGAGCCCGACAGGCGGGCGCGATAGACGGGCAGGCTTTCGGTCACGCGCATGACGTAGTTGCGGGTTTCATCGAAAGGTATGTGTTCGATCCAATCGACGATGTCGACGTCGCCGTTTCGGGGATCGCCCCGCTCGGTCATCCAGCGCAGGGGGCGGCCCGGGCCGGCGTTGTATCCCGCCGAGGTCATCACGACGTTGCCGCCGAAGATCTCCATCAACTCGTCCAGATAGGCTGTGCCGAGCCTTGCGTTGTAGGCCGGATCGGTAATGAGACGGTCGACCGAGTAGGCGACCTGAAGATACTGCGCCACGGCCTTTGCGGTCGCGGGCATGAGTTGCATCAGACCGCGGGCACCCGCGCCCGACTGGACGACGGGATCGAATTCGCTTTCGCGCCGCGCGATGGACAGCGCCAGCTCTGGCGGCACGGGCGCGTCCCCGACGCCAAGCGCGGCGATCGGGTAATAGGAGCGGGGCACGACGATGCCGCGCCGGGCGGCTTCCTTGCCGATCATCACGGCGAGGTGCGGTTCGTTGCGGGCGAGGACATAGTCGCCCAGGGCGCCGATCTCGTCCTCGTCCAGCGTCTCGGCCATGTGGGTCAGGAATTGTTCGGCCAGGTTTCTCTGCCCGGCCGCGATGAAGAGACGGGTTGCGGCGAAGACGGAGGTATTGGCGAACGAGGTCTCCTCCCAGGCGGGATATTCCTGACGGCCGGCGAGGGCGGGATCGAGCGGAAGTCCTGCCTCCTCGGCGGCGAGCAGGCCGTAGAAGCTGGTCTGGTACTCGGCGCCGAAGGCATAGGCCTGGCGCGCGCTTTCGCGGTCGCCCGCCGCCTCGTGCGCCCGTCCTTCCCAGTAGCCGGCCCGGCCGAGGGAAATCGGGCTTTCGACGGCGCCCCGGAAGCGCAGGAAGTGCGTCAGGGCCGTCTTGGGATCATCGCGGTAGGTCAGCGCGATATAGCCCGCGAGCCATTCGAGGTCGGCGAAGTCAGAGCCGTCCGCAAGACCATGTTGTGACGCCAGGCGATAGGCGACGTCGGCGTTCCCGTCTCGCATCTGCCGGCGCGCGAGGCTGCGGCGCCAGCCGGCCCACTGCCCGGCGTCGCCCAGATGGTCGGGCGAGACTTCCAGCATCAGGGCGATGGCGTCGTCGTTGCGGCCCTTCCGGGCACGCCATTGCATCCGCTCGAAGGACAGCCCCGCGTCCTTGGCGAAAGCGGCCGGGACGGCGGCGATCAGGGTATCCACGCCGTCAGCATTGGCGCGGAGGGCGAGACGGGCACGCGCCAGAGCCTGCCACCCGGGCGAGACGAGCGGATACATCCGCTCGGCATTGCCACGCGCGCCGCGCCAGAGAAGCATGTCGAGCCGGTCGCCGTGGTGCCGGGCAAGCGTGTTCGCGAAGAGAGACAGAAGCGCGGTCTGGTCGACGTCCGACAGGATCATCGTGCGCCAGGCCCGCAACGCCTCGGCCTCGGCCAGGTTGTCTTCGCCGCGCGACAGATGGGCGGCGATCAGGGCGCGCACTCCGGCGCCGGTTTGCGGCGGTTCGGCGGCGAAGAAGGCTATGACCTCGTCGGGGCGGGATCGCGTCGGCACCGAATCTTCAGCTTCGCGCCGAAGAAGCTTCAGGCCGGGCCAGTCCGCATGGGTTTCGAGGAAGCTCACGACCTGATCGAAGCTGCCGTTTCCGGCGCGGAGACGGTGCCACTCGACGATGTCCTGCGCCACCGAGCCCGCAGGCTCGGCCCAGGATAGGGCAGCGGGCCAGTCGCCGCCGCGCATAACCTCGCTCGCCCGCTTGTACGCGGCGATCTCGGTCTGCGTCTGGGCGTCGCCCGTCGTCGTCGTGAACCCGATCAGGGTGATGGCCGTGACCAGGGCTTTGAACATGGCAGCGTCCGTTTTGTCCTTGCCCCTCAGCCATGACAGGAAAGCACGATGGCGTCGTCTTGGCAATCACCGGGACCCGCTATAGTGTCCGCCCGCCGCAGTTCGTGGCAGCAAAAACGCTAGGAGGTGCGTCGTGTTCCAGGGATCCATGCCGGCTCTCGTGACCCCGTTCAAGAACGGTTCCGTGGATTTCGACGCGCTCAAATCGCTGGTCGACTGGCAGATCGAATCGGGTTCGTCGGGCCTTGTACCGGTCGGCACCACCGGAGAGTCGCCGACCCTGAGCCACGAGGAACACGACGCCGTCGTCGTGGCCGTAGTCCAGGCCGCCGCCGGCCGGGTGCCGGTCATCGCCGGCGCCGGGTCGAACAATACGGCGGAAGGCGTGCGGCTGATGAAGGCCGCCGAGAAGGCGGGCGCGGATGCGGCGCTGGTCGTCACGCCCTACTACAACAAGCCGACGCAGGAAGGGCTGTACCAGCACTTCAAGGCGATGCACGACGCCGCCGACCTGCCGATCATCATCTACAACATTCCTCCGCGCTCGGTCGTCGACATGAGCGTCGAGACGATGGCGCGGCTGGCCGAGTTGCCGCGCATCATCGGCGTCAAGGACGCGACGGGCGACCTGTCGCGCGTGCCGAAGCAGCGCATCGCCTGCGGCAAGGACTTCGTCCAGCTTTCTGGCGAGGACGCGACGGCGCTGGGGTTCAACGCGCACGGCGGCGTCGGCTGCATCAGCGTCACCGCGAACGTGGCGCCCGCGCTCTGCGCCGAAATGCAGGCGGCGACACGGCGCGGCGACTATGGCATGGCGCTCGAGATCACCGATCGGCTGATGCCGCTGCACCTGTCGATCTTCATGGAGCCGGGGCTTGCCGGCGTGAAGTGCGGACTTGCCCTGCTTGGCCGATGCTCGGACGAAACACGGCTGCCGCTGATGCCTGTGACCGAGCCGACGAAAGCCGCGATCCGGGACGCCATGGTTCATGCGGGCCTGCTGAACTGACATGCTGAGGGGCGGATGATGGAGAAACCGTTCATCCGCCTGTCCGCCCACGGCATTCCGGCGTGAGCTTCGTCCGTCCCGAGGTCGTCGAGGCCCTTGTCCGCTGGCGCGAGGCTCTTCTGGGCCTTTTGCTGTTCCTGTGCGGTGGCTGGTTCGTCCTGACGGGATATGGGCTTTACGGCATAGGTGGGTGGATCGCGGTCGCGATCGGCGCGCTTCTGGTATGGGAGGGCGTGCTTCGCGCACGGTTTCCCCGGCAAGGCGGCGGACCCGGTGTCGTGGACATCGACGAGCGCCAGATCACCTGGTTCGGGCCGACGGGTGGGGGTTCGGTTTCGCTGGACGCGCTTAGGCTGATCGCGATCAGGCGGACCCACGCCGGCTCCGCGACGTCGGACTTCTTCTGGGAGTTCGAGGACACCGACGGCAACAGCCTGTCCGTGCCGGGGGATGCCGAGAATGCGGACGCGCTGTTCGATGCGCTCGCGGCGCTTCCCGGTGTCGACTACGAGGCCATTATCGCCGCCAGCGGTCGGCCCGACGAGGGCCTGGCGATCGTGTGGCACAGACCATCCGGACGGCTGCATTGACTTGCCCCGCGTTTCGCGCAAGTCCTCGGCTCTGATGCAGAGAAAAGCGGCCGTCCCCACATGTCCATACCCCAGTCCGGCGGCGCGCCGATCGAACGCCACGAACAACTCGCGGAGTACCTGGCTTCGGGCTCGAAGCCCGAGGCCGACTGGCGTATAGGCACCGAGCACGAGAAGTTCGGCTTCTGCAAGGATACCCTGAAGCCCCTGCCCTACGAGGGCGAGAGGTCCATTCGCGCCGTGCTCGAGGGCCTGCGCGACCGCTATGGCTGGGCCCCGGTCGAAGAGGGCGGCCACCTGATCGGGCTCACGAAGGACGGCGCAAACGTCAGCCTCGAACCAGGCGGGGCGCTGGAGCTGTCGGGCGCGCCTCTCGAGACCATCCACCAGACCTGCGACGAGGTGAACGAACACCTTCGCGAGGTCAAATCCATCGCCGATGCCATCGGAGTGGGGTTCATCGGTCTGGGCGCCGCGCCCCACTGGATGCACGACGAGATGCCCCTGATGCCGAAGGGCCGCTACAAGCTGATGGACAGCTACATGCGCCAGGTCGGTGAGACCGGCACGGCGATGATGCGTCGGACCTGTACCGTTCAGGTCAATCTCGACTACGGGTCCGAGGCCGACATGGTAAAGAAGTTCCGCGTCGCGCTGGCGCTTCAGCCGGTCGCCGTGGCGCTCTTCGCCAACTCGCCGTTCTGGGAAGGCGGGCTGAACGGGCACAAGTCGTGGCGCAGCCGCATCTGGCGGTCGCTCGACGACACGCGCACGGGGATGCTGCCCTTCGCCTTCGAGGACGGCTTCGGGTTTGACGCCTATGTCGAATACGCGCTCGATGTGCCGATGTACTTCGTCTACCGCGACGGGCGCTACATCGATGCGCTTGGACAGTCGTTCCGCGACTTCCTGAAGGGCGAACTTCCGGCGCTTCCGGGCGAAAAGCCCCTGATGAGTGACTGGGCCGACCATCTGACGACCCTCTTTCCGGAAGCGCGGCTGAAGAAGTTCATCGAGATGCGCGGCGCGGACGGCGGACCGTGGCGCAGGCTGTGCGCCCTCCCGGCGTTCTGGGTCGGGCTGATGTACGACGGCGGCGCTCTCGACGCCGCATGGGACGTGGCGAAGGGGTGGAGCGCCGAGACACGCGAAGGTCTTCGCGTCGCCGCGTCGATCCAGGGTCTGCACGCCGAGGTCGACGGCTTCCGCATGCACGAGCTGGCGCGGGAAGTCGTGAGCATCGCCGAAACCGGGCTCAAGGCGCGTGCGCGCCCCGGCGCGGGCGGCCTCGTCCCGGACGAGACGCACTTCCTGAACGCGCTGAAGGAATCCATCGTCTCGGGCGAGGTTCCCGCGGACGAGCTGATCCGCCACTTCGAGACCGACTGGAACGGGGACGTGACGCGGGTCTTCGCGGATTACAGCTACTGAGTCCCGCGCGGCACACTCGGGCTGCGCTGAATCCGACCCCCGTTGTCAGGCTGGCGTTCCGGGTTAAGGGTTCGTGCAGGATCAACGCCGGAGCGGACAAATGCGCGACTTCTTCATCAACTCGTTCGAGAAACTCGTGGGTGTCATCGTCATTCTGTTGTGTATCGGGGTGGTTGTGGGTGCTCTTGCCGCGCTGTTCGGGGCTGGCGGACCGGGTGGCCCGAATGGCCTTCTGGGCGCGCTGTTCATCCTGATCGGCGGGGCGATCTACATCATCTTCGTCGGCGGCCTGATGTACCTGGGCCTGGGCATCTATCAGAACACCAAGCGGATGGCCGACCTTCTGGAGCGGCGCGGCTAGGCCTGCGGGTCTTTCCGGTGCGGGCGTTGAAGCCTATACAGCGGCCATGAGCTTTCGCGCCCGCCACCTTCTCGGCATCGAGCATCTCGCGCCGAACGAGATCACCCTGCTTCTGGACCTCGCCGATCGCTACGTCGACCTGAACCGGCGCGACGTGAAGCACGACACGGCGCTGACCGGGCTCACCCAGATCAACATGTTCTTCGAGGCGTCCACCCGCACACAGGCCAGCTTCGAGTTGGCCGGCAAGCGGCTGGGCGCGGACGTGATGAACATGAACATGCAGGGGTCGTCGCTGAAGAAGGGCGAGACGCTGATCGACACCGCGATGACGCTGAACGCGATGCACCCCGACCTGCTGGTCGTGCGGCACCCGAGTTCGGGCGCGGTGGCGCTGCTGGCGCAGAAGGTGAACTGCGCAGTGCTGAACGCAGGCGACGGGCGGCACGAGCATCCGACACAGGCTCTGCTGGACGCTCTGACGATCCGGCGGGCGAAGGGGCGGCTGCACCGGCTGACGGTGGCGATCTGCGGCGATGTCGCCCACAGCCGCGTCGCGCGGTCGAACATCTGGCTTCTGGGGAAGATGGAGAACCGCGTTCGGCTGGTCGGGCCGCCGACCCTTCTTCCCGCCGGCGCCGCGGACTGGGGCGTCGAGGTCTGCTACGACATGCGAGAGGGTCTGAGGGACGCGGATGTGGTAATGATGCTGCGGCTTCAGAGGGAACGTATGGACGGTGCCTTCATCCCCTCCGAGCGCGAGTATTTCCATCGCTTCGGCCTCGATGCCGAGAAGCTGGCTCATGCGAAGGACGATGCCATCGTGATGCACCCCGGTCCGATGAACAGGGGTGTGGAAATCGACGGCACCCTCGCGGACGACATCAACCGGTCGGTCATTCAGGACCAGGTGGAAATGGGGGTCGCGGTGCGGATGGCTGCCATGGACCTTTTGGCACGCAACCTGCGGGCCGCGAGGTCTTCGCCGGAGGTCATGGTCTGAGATGGCCGAATGCTGGGAAGACTGGTTCGAGCCCGGCGAGCGACTGGTTTGGGAAGGGTCGCCCGAGGGTCGATGGACCCTCACGCCCGGCCTTCTCTTCCTTGCCGCCTTCGGCGTTCCCTTTCTGGCCGCGGGTCTCTTCGTTTCGGGCGGTGCGATTCTGGTCGGCGGACCCTTCCATTTCGGAGTGGTCGGTGTCCTTGGACGCTTTGTCGCCTTCTGCTTCGGGCTGCCGTTCCTCGCCGCCGGACTGGGGATGGTGGCGGGGCCGCTTTACCTTCAATCACAGGCCCCGCGCCATGTCCGCTATGCACTCAGCGACCGACGCGCCTACGTGGCGACAAGCTGGTGGAACCGAAAGATGGAGGTGCTGACGATCTCGACCGGAGCGCCGATCGAGGTCGAGGACGGGCGCTCGGTGTTCTTCCACACCCTGGTCGGGCGCGACAGCGACGGCGACCGCACGACCACGCGGAAGGGGTTCGAGAACATCGCGGACGCAGCTGTGGTCTATCGCCTTTTGCGAGGCATCCAGGCTCGGAAGGATCCGTCTCGGCCGGAAGCGACGGAACCGGATCCGGGGGAGTGACCGTTGACCGGCTGACGTCCCGCGGCAAAGAGGTGATGACATGACGAGCGATCCCTTCACGATCCCGACAGGCGAACGCGGCGTCGTGCGCGTGTTCACCACGGACCTCGAGCCGGAAGGCGACGCGGCCATCACGCCGGGCAATCTTCAGCGGCTTCTGGGTCCGGACGTGACGCTCGATGCCGAAAAGGTCGAGGTCTTTCCGTCGTCGGTGATAGAGGGGCTTGGCCTGTCGTCCTACCTGCAGGAAGGCTACGGCGTCCCGCGTGAGGCGCTTTCGGGAAAGGCGGCCGCGCTCGACGCACTGTCGGGGCTTGTCATCCTGATCCCCTCATCCGCGTTCGAAGGACGGACGCAGGTTCTCGAACCCAACCCCGGCCTGAGGTTCGTAGGCAGCTTCCGAGAACCCGATCCCGAGCCGCCGCAGCGCATGGCGCCTGCCGAGGCGGAGGACTACATCGAGCCTCGCGAGACGCGGATCGACCCTGAGCCGCGACAGCGCATGAGTTCTTGGGTCATCGCGCTTGGCGCGCTGCTGATCGCCGCCGCACTTGTGCTTTACGTCGTCATCTGACACCTGAAGGGGCATGACCCCGATCCTGTTTCGCAACGCGCGCCTCATCGACCCCGAGACGGGCACGGAGCGGTTGGGAGAGCTTGGCGTCCGGGGCGGAAAGATCGTCGGCCCCGAGGGTCTGGACGGCGCCCAGACCGTAGATTGCAGCGGCCGCTGCTTGGCCCCAGGCATCGTCGACATCGGCGTGAAGGTCAGCGAACCCGGCGAACGCCACAAGGAGAGCTTCCGGTCGGCCGGTCTCGCCGCCGCGGCGGGGGGCGTGACAACGATTGTCACCAGACCCGATACGATCCCCGCAATTGACACGCCCGAGACATTGGAATTCGTGCGCCGCCGCGCGAACGAAGCCGCGCCGGTCCGGGTGCTTCCGATGGCGGCACTGACGCGCGGCCGCGAGGGGCGCGAGATGGCCGAGATCAGCTTTCTTCTCGACGCCGGCGCCGTGGCTTTCACCGACTGCGATCATGTGGTCACGAACACCAAGGTGTTTTCGCGCTGCCTCACATATGCCGCCTCTCTCGGTGCGCTGGTCGTGGGCCACCCGCAGGAGCCGATCCTGTCGGATGGCGCGTCGGCGACGAGCGGGAAGTTCGCAGCGCTGAAGGGGCTGCCCTCGGTCTCGCCCATGGCCGAGAGGATGGGTCTGGACCGGGACATCGCCATCGTCGAGATGACCGGGGCACGTTACCACGCCGACCAGGTTACGACGGCGCGCGCCCTGCGGCGGCTGGCGCGCGCCAAGGAAGCGGACCTCGACATCACGGCGGGCGTGTCGATCCATCACCTGACGCTGAACGAATTCGACGTCGGCGACTATCGCACCTTCTTCAAGGTCAAGCCGCCGCTTCGGTCCGAGGACGACAGGCTGGCGGCCGTCGAAGCGGTCGCCTCGGGTCTGATCGACGTCATTTCCTCGATGCACACGCCGCAGGACGAGGAGTCGAAGCGCCTTCCGTTCGAGGAAGCCGCCTCGGGCGCCATCGGGCTCGAGACTCTGCTTCCGGCGTCGATGCGCCTCGTGCATGGCGGTCACCTGGACCTGCCGACCCTGTGGCGCGCGCTGTCCCTGAATCCGGCGCGGCGTCTCGGTCTCGACTGTGGACGGCTGTCGGCCGGGGCTCCAGCGGATCTGGTGCTTTTCGATCCCGACGTTCCCTTCATCCTCGACCGCTTCGCGCTGAGGTCGAAGTCGAAGAACACGCCCTTCGACGAGGCGCGGATGCAAGGCCGCATCATCGGCACCTGGGTCGCGGGGACGCAGGTCTATCGTCACGACAAAGCCTGACCCTCAAACGCCTTGCCAATCGCAAGCGCGATTCTATGCTCCGGCCGGCGGGAGATGGGGACATGCCTGAACTGGTCACACCGCTCGGCATCCTGATCGCGATCGGTGTCGGGGCGTACCTTCTGGGATCGGTGCCCTTCGGGGTCGTCTTGTCGCGGCTGTTCGGCCTGGCGGACCCGCGGACCATCGGATCGGGGAACATCGGCGCCACGAACGTTCTTCGCTCCGGATCGAAGGCCGCCGCCCTTCTCACGCTTCTCCTCGACGCTCTCAAAGGCACGGTCGCCGTCCTTCTCGCCCGCGAGTTGGGGGGTGAGGATGCAGCCCAGCTTGCCGCGCTTGGCGCCTTCGCCGGGCACGTCTGGCCGCTTTACCTGACGTTCAAGGGCGGCAAGGGCGTGGCGACACTTCTGGGCATCCTCGTCGCGCTGTCGCCGGTGGTCGGCCTTGTCGCGGCTGTGACCTGGCTCGTGACGGCCGTCGTGTCTCGTCTGTCGTCGCTTGCCGCCATCGTCGCGGCTGTGGCGACCCCAATGGGGGCGGCGCTTCTCGGCCACGGCGACAAGGTCGTCCTGCTGATCGTTCTCTCGGTCATCCTCATCTGGCGTCATCGGGGGAACATCACCCGACTGCGTGACGGAACCGAGCCGAGGATCGGCAGGAAGTGAAGGCGACGCCTGCGTTTATTAGAGCGTTCGACGCGCTGCCGACCGGAGCATACGGTGGCAGCTATGGGGGGCGCCGGTACAGGATCACCAAGACCGTCATGGTCACGGGACGGTCGCAAAAGCTGGTGGCCGAGGAACTGGGGGGCAACGATTACGTCAGCCTGAACCTCTACCGCCTCGCCGACGGAACCGCCCTTCTGAAGCCATGCGAAATGCCTGCGGACAAGGTGATCGGGTTCATCCTCGGTGTCGCTGCCGACTGAGGCCCCATTGCCCTGATCCCGGCCCGCGAATAGCGTGGCGCCATGGGATTCTGGGAGATGAAAGCAGCCCTCGAATGGCAGATCGCCTGCGGTGCGGACGAGTCGATCCTTGATGCGCCTGTGGATCGCACGGTCGTGGTCTCGGACCCGCCCGAGGCCAAGCCATCGCTTGCGCAGTCGCCGATGGCCATGTCGACGCTGCTCGACGTCGATGCCGTCGCCGTGTCGCGCGACATGGCCGCGGCGGCCCCGGACCTCGACGCTCTTCGTGCCGCCATGGAGGCCTACGACCACTGCGAGCTGAAGCGCGGAGCGCGGCAGCTTGTCTTCGCGGACGGCGTTCCCGGAGCGCGCGTGATGATCGTGGGTGAGGCGCCTGGGCGCGAGGAGGACCTTCAGGGCAAGCCCTTCGTTGGCCCCGCGGGTCAGCTTCTAGATCTGATGTTCCGGCAAATCGGCCTGTTGCGGTCGTCACCTGATACCGAGCGCGCGCTGTACATCACCAACGTGCTGCCGTGGCGGCCGCCGCAGAACCGCGACCCGCTGCCGGAGGAGATGGCGATGATGCTGCCGTTCCTCGAGCGTCACGTCGAATTGGCCGATCCGGAGCTGATCGTCGCCAGCGGCAATCATGCCTGCATGGCGCTTCTGGGCCAGCGCGGCATCACGCGTCTGCGCGGCAACTGGACGACGGCCTTCGGTCGACCCGTTCTGCCCATGTTTCATCCGTCCTACCTTCTGCGCACCCCCGAGGCGAAGCGCGAGGCCTGGGCGGATCTCCTGTCGCTCAAGGCGAGGTTGCGCACATGATCGACCCGATCCTTCTCCTTGCCTTCCTTCCCGCGGCGTTGGCGCTCAACCTGACACCGGGGGCCGACATGCTGTTCTGCCTCGCGCAAGGGACACGCGGCGGACCCGTGCCGGCTCTGGCCGCATCGGCGGGTATCTCGACCGGCGCGATAGTCCACGTCACGCTTGCGGGTCTCGGTCTGGGCGCGCTTGTCGCCGCACACCCGGCGGCGTTCGACGCCATAAGATACGCGGGTGTCGCCTATCTTCTGTGGCTCGTGTGGAGGACGCTGCGGTCGCCTCTCGGCGCGGGAGGCGGGCCAGCGGTCCGGCCGTCGCGGGCGTTCCGAGACGGGCTGGTCGTCAACCTGACGAACCCCAAGGTCATCCTCTTCATCCTCGCCTTCGTGCCACAGTTCGTCGACCCCGCGCGGCCTGTCCTTGCGCAGTTTCTTGTCCTCGGCACGGTCATTGCCGCGGGCGGGTTCGTCGTGAACGGTCTCGTCGGCGTCTTTGCGGGCGGCATCGGACGGCATATGGCGCGCGATGCGCGGATCGAACGCATTCTTCGCATCGTGACCGCGACGGTCTTCGGCGGGCTTGCCGTCAGGCTGGCGCTGGAAGGGCGGCGGGCATGAGTCGCATCGACGAGACGAGAGAGTTCATCCGGGTCCGGATCGCGATCCTGACCGTTTCGGACACGCGCGGCCTTTCGGACGACCGGTCGGGCGACACGCTGGTCCAGCGGCTGACCGAGGCGGGACATGTTCTGGCCGCGCGCGACATCGTCACGGACGATCGGGACCTAATTTCGGCGAAGCTGCGCGACTGGTGCGCGAACGATGGCATCGACGTCATCCTCTCGACGGGCGGGACCGGGCTGACGGGACGCGACGTGACGGTCGAGGCGCATCGCGACGTCTACGAGAAGGAGATCGAAGCCTTCGGCACGGTCTTCACCCACGTCTCCATGGCCAAGATAGGCACCAGCGCTGTCCAGAGCCGTGCCTGTGGCGGCGTTTCGCAGGGTACGTACCTTTTTGCGCTGCCCGGAAGTCCGGGCGCTTGCAGGGACGCCTGGGATGAAATCCTGGGCTTCCAGCTGGATTTCAGGCACCGGCCCTGCAATTTCGTCGAGATCATGCCGCGTTTGGACGAACACCTGCGACGGAAGTGACGCTCGCGCACGTTTTACCTGTGTCCTTTTGCGAAACCGCTGAAAGGACTGCATGATGCGGCGTTCCTGTCATCCGGGGTAACGGACGTGAAATTCCTGAGACGCTCTCTTGTCGGTCTGTTCCTCCTCGCGGCGACGCTGGGTCTTCTGACCTATTCGGGGTCCATGGTCTGGTCGGCCCTCGTGGCGAGCTGGTCGGACGAACCCGAAGCGCGGCCGGCTCGCGAGAGGATTTTTGCGGCGAACGTCGTGACCGTCTCGCCCGAGACGATCAATCCGGTCCTGTCGACCTTCGGCGAAGTGCGGTCGCGCCGGACGCTCGAGTTGCGGGCGAGCGCGTCCGGACCTGTGATCTGGTTGTCGGACAAGTTCGAGGAGGGCGGCGAGGTCGAGGCGGGGGAGGTGCTCGTTCGCATCGACCCGTCGGACGCGCAATCGGCGCTCGACACCGCCCGGGCCGATCTTTCCGAGGCCGAGGCCGATCTGAGGGACGCGGAGCGTGCGCTTGGGCTTGCAGCCGACGAGATTGCGTCGGCCGAGGACCAGGTGCGGCTGCGTGCAAGCGCCCTGTCGCGCCAGCAGGACCTGCTGGATCGCGGCGTGGGATCCACCGCAGCGGTCGAGACGGCCGAACTGGCGCTTTCCTCGGCCCAGCAGTCGGTTCTGTCGCGCCGTCAGGCGCAGGCGACGGCTGAAGCGCGGATTGATGCGGCGCGCATCGCTCGTGAGCGGCGGCAGATCGCCGTGGCCGAAGCAGGGCGGCGCCTGGCGGATACCGAGATCGAGGCCGAGTTCTCGGGCGTCCTGTCGGAAGTCGATGTCGCTGAAGGGCGCCTGGTCTCGTCTGGAGAGAGCCTGGCGCAGCTTATCGATCCCGACGCGCTCGAAGTCGCCTTCCGCATCTCGACATCGCAATACACCCGCTTTGTGGCGAACGGTGGCGGGGTGATCGGCGCCGAGGTGACGGCCTCGGTCGACATCTTTGGTGTGGATCTGACCGCCAGCGGCATCATCAGCCGCGAAAGCGCGGCAGTGGGCGAAGGACAGACCGGACGTCTGCTTTTCGCGCGTCTCGACAGCGCGCCCGGAATGCGGCCCGGCGATTTTGTCGCGGTGACCATCGTCGAACCCCCTCTGGACGGCGTGGCGCGCCTTCCCGCGACGGCGGTGGACGCAGGGGGCACCGTGCTTGCCATCAGCGAAGAAGATCGTCTGCAAAGCGCTTCGGTCGAGGTCCTTCGGCGCGAGGGAGACGACGTGATCGTGCGCGCCCCAGACCTGGATGGCCGCGAGATCGTGGCCGAACGGACCCCGCTTTTGGGTGCGGGCATCAAGGTGCGCCCGGTCCGTCCGGGGGCCGAGGTCGCCTCCGAGGAGGTGCCCGAGCTTCTGTCCCTCGACCCCGAACGGCGCGCCCGCCTCGTCGCCTTCGTCGAGGCCAACACCGGGATGCCTGACGACGCCAAGCAGCGGGTTCTCGCCCAGCTTCGCGAGGAAATGGTGCCCGTCCGTGTCGTCGAGCGCATCGAGAGCCGGATGGGTGGCTAGGCATGGCGCGTGATCTCGGCAAGACAGCGGGGGGCATCCTGTCCTACTTCACCCGTCACCGCACGGCGGCGAACCTTCTCCTGCTGCTCCTCATCTGCGCGGGCCTTTACGCCGTGCCCAAGATGCGGGCGCAGTTCTTTCCGGACATCGTCATCGACGACATCGACATCAGCGTATCGTGGGACGGCGCCGGGGCCGAGGACGTCGACACGGCGATCATCGAGGTGCTGGCGCCGACGCTTCAGGCGATAGAGGGCGTGACGTCCACCTCTTCGCGGGCGCGAGAAGGCAGCGCGTCCATCGGCCTCGAGTTCGAGCCGGGCTGGGACATGAACCAGGCGCAAGAGGATGTCACCACCGCGCTCGATGCCGTGACGAACCTGCCGGAGGACGCGGACGAGCCCGAGCTTCGGCGCGGCGGATGGACCGACCGTGTGACCGACGTCATCATCAAGGGTCCCGTGGGCGTCGACCAGCTTGCCAACTTCGCCGACGAATTCGTCACGCGCCTGTTCGCCGAGGGAGTGACACGCACGTCCATCCAGGGTCTTGCGGCTCCCGAGACCATCGTAGAAGTGACCACGCTGGATCTGATCCGCCACGACGTGTCGATGCGGCAGATCTCGGACGCCATTGAGTCGGAAGTCGCAGCCGACCCCGCCGGCGACGTCAGCGGCGCGGCCCGCGTGCGGACCGGCGTCGCCAAGCGAAGCGCGGACCAGATCGAGGCCATCGTCCTGCGGTCCGAAAGCGACGGGACGCAGCTGACCATCGGCGACGTCGCGCGTGTCCGGGTCGAGGGCATCGACCGCGACAGGGCCTACTTCGTAGGCGATGACCCTGCGATCTCGATCCGTGTCGACCGCTCGGCTTCGGGCGACGCGATCCGGATGCAGCGCATCGTCGAGACGGTCGCGGACGAGATGGAACTGACCCTTCCGACGGGGGTAGAGATCGACCTGATCCGCACCCTGGCGGAATCCATCACAGCGCGGCTGAACATCCTTCTGGAAAACGGCGCGGTGGGACTGGTCCTTGTCGTCGCCCTGCTGTTCCTGTTCCTGAACGCGCGCACGGCTCTCTGGGTGGCGGCCGGCATTCCGGTCTCGATGACCGCCGCCATCGCAATCATGTACGCCGCCGGCATGACGCTGAACATGATCTCGCTCTTCGCGCTGATCATCACGCTTGGCATCGTGGTCGATGACGCCATCGTCGTGGGCGAACATGCCGATTTCCGTGCGCGGCGACTGGGCGAAGGACCGACCGAGGCGGCAGAAAATGCGGCGCGGCGGATGTTCATGCCGGTCTTTTCTGCCACGCTGACCACCGTCATCGCCTTCTTCGGGCTCGTGATTATCGGCGGACGCTTCGGCGACTTGATCGACGACATTCCCTTTACCGTCATCATCGTTCTCACCGCGTCGCTGGTCGAGTGCTTCCTGATCCTGCCGCACCACATGCGCCACGCGCTTCACCACACCGCGCAGGCGCACTGGTACGACTGGCCGTCCCGACAGGTGAACCGGGGGTTCAGGTGGGTCCGGGAGCGCCTGTTCCGTCCCTTCATGCGATTTGTCCTGTGGGCGCGTTACCCGGTGCTGGCCGCGTCGTTCCTCGTCCTCGCCAGCCAGATGACGCTGTTCATCCGCGGGGACGTGCAGTGGCGCTTCTTCAACGCGCCCGAGCAGGGGTCGGTGACTGGCAACTTCGCGATGGTACCCAGCGCGACCCGGGCCGACACCATCGAGGTCATGCGGACATTGCAGGCGACGGTCGAAGAGGTGGGTGCCGCGTACGAGGCCGAGCACGGCCAGAACCCGATCCGCTATTCCCTTGCCGAGATCGGAGGGTCCGCGGGTCGGGGGCTGTCGGGTCAGGAAACGAAGGAGAGCTATCAGCTCGGTTCGATCTCGATCGAACTGGTCGACGCGGATTTGCGGCCCTATTCCAGCTTCGCTTTCGTCGAGGCCTTGCAGGAGGCCATGCCGCAGCATCCGCTTCTCGAGACCATCAGCTTCCGGGGCGGGCGATCGGGGCCAGGCGGAGACGCCATCGACATCGAGCTGTCGGGCGCCTCTTCGGCGACGCTCAAGGAGGCGGCCGAGGCTCTAAAGACGCGGCTGTCGAGGTTCGGCGAGGTCTCGGCACTGGAGGATTCGCTCGCCTACGACAAGGAGGAGCTGGTTCTTCAGCTAACGCCGCAGGGGCAGGCGCTTGGCCTGACCATCGACGACCTGGGGACCTTGCTGCGCGCGCGCCTGAACGGCATCGAGGCGGCGACCTATCCGGTGGGCCCGCGATCCGCGTCGATCCGCGTGGAGCTGCCCGAGGGCGAGCTGACATCGGATTTTCTTGACCGCATGCTGATCCGCACGGGCAGTGCTGCGGCGGGAGAAGGCGTCTATGTCCCTCTCGCCGACATTGTCACCGTCGACCGGCAGACCGGCTTTTCGACCGTCCGGCGCGAGAACGGAATTCGCGTCGTCAGCGTCAACGGCGACCTGTCCGAGGACGACCCGGAGCGGGCGCAGGAAATCCAGACGATCATCAACGACGAGATTCTGCCGACGCTCGAAGAGGACTTCGGCATCTCGACCTATACGGCGGGCCTTGCCGAGGACGAGCGTGACTTCCTGTCCGATGCGCTGACCGGCCTCGTGCTGTGCCTTGCAGGCATCTACCTGACGCTGGCCTGGGTTTTCGCGTCCTGGACACGGCCTCTCGTGGTCATGGCGATCATTCCCTTCGGCCTCGTCGGTGCGGTCTGGGGGCATTACATCTGGGAGACGCCGCTTTCCATGTTCTCGGTCGTCGGGCTGATCGGGATGGTGGGGATCATCATCAACGACTCCATCGTCCTGGTGACGACGATCGACGAGTACGCCGAGGAGCGTGGCCTGTTCCCCGCCATCGTCGACGGGGCGGCAGACCGTCTAAGGCCAGTGTTCCTGACGACTGCGACGACGGTCCTTGGCCTTGCGCCGCTTCTCTACGAGACGTCGAAGGACGCGCTGTTCCTGAAGCCGACGGTCATCACGCTGACCTACGGACTCGGCTTCGGCTTCGTCCTTGTGCTTCTGGTGGTGCCGTCGCTCATCGCCATCGGTCACGACCTTGGCCGCAACGTGCGGGCGTTGCGCCGCGCGGCGCGGAGCGGCCACAGGGCGTCCGGTCTGAGGACTGCCGTGGGTGTCGCGGGCCTTGCGATCCTGGCCTGGTTCGCCGTGACGATGCTGCCTGTCCTGGCAGAGGGCGCGTTGCCCGCAGCACTTGGAGACATGTCTCTCGGGCAGGCGCTTGGCCTCTTCGTGGCGGGAAGCGGGGCAATCTGTCTGGTCGTCTGGGCCGTGGCCGCGCTGCGCTTCGGACGGCGCTTGCGCGTCTAGTCGCAGCCGAGGGCTTCGACCGCGCGACCGCCGCCGAGGATGGTCAGCCGGACGTCGGACCGCGCAAGGGCGAAAGGTTTCGCCTGGAGCGGGACCATGTCGACCACGGCCCGCAGCCGGCCGCCTGAGCGGCTGACCTCGGGTGTGGAGACCCAGATCGTCGGATCGCTGGTCTCGACCACCGCCACGTCCTCGGTTCCGAGGCGGGGCGAGTCGAGTTCGACCGAAAGCTGCAGGCCGTCCTCGATGGGGAGAATGTCGCAGCGCAGGCCGTGCGCACGCTCGGGCCGATCCTGGATCGCGGCGGAGAGGTCGGGACCGCGTTGGCCGCCGGGCGGCAGGGCGCCGCCGATCCGCAGGGTCACGGGAACGCAGACATCGTCGCAGACGCCAAGCTCCATCTCGCCCTTCAACGTAACGGGCCTAGAGGGGTCCTGCGGCTCGATCCAGAGAGGAAAGGTCACCTCGTCGTGGTAGCCGAAGCTGCGCATCCCGTCGGTGTAAAACACCTCGGGGACGGGGTACTGCACCCTTACCGCCTTGAGATTATCGGACCCCGACCAGTTGAAGGTGGGCGGTATGCCGGAGTCGCCCGGCGCGCGCCAGTAGGTCTTCCACCCCGGCAGCATCCGGATGCGAAGGCCAGCGACATGGACGCCATCCTCGCGCCAGCCGAGGTTGAGGTCGGCACGGGCCAGCTCGGACGGGATTTGAGCGGCCGCTGCGGCAGGCAGGCAGAGGGCTATGAGAAGCGCGCGGATCATGGCCGACAGTTAGGCGCAGGGTTGCGCTCAAGGAAATCACATTCCGGTAATGGCCCGTGACTGTTGCGGGGCGGCACTTGATGGTCTCGGCCCATTGCCCCATGTTTCCCGCCATGATCGCGGCCCCGACCGATATGCTCGACGGCAAGCTTCTGATCGCGATGCCCGGAATGGGCGACCCGCGTTTCGAGAAGAGCGTCGTCTTCGTGTGCGCCCATTCGGATGACGGGGCGCTTGGGCTGATCGTCAACAAGCCTACGCCGGACCTGCGGTTTGCGGACCTTCTCCAGCAGCTCGACATCGACACAGGGCCGCCGGAACGGGACATCCGGGTGCATTTCGGGGGGCCTGTCGAGAATGGCAGGGGGTTCGTGCTGCATTCGGGCGATTACGTCTCTAACACGTCGACTTTGCGGGTCGGCGGCACCTTCGGGATGACCGCGACGCTGGACGTGCTGGAGGAGATCGCGCGGGGTGCGGGACCCGAGAGGGCGCTTCTGGCGCTTGGCTATGCCGGGTGGGGGCCGGGGCAACTGGAGGCCGAGATCCTCCAGAACGGATGGCTGACCTGCGACGCGACGCCCGACATCGTGTTCGGGCGCGACGATCCGGGCAAGTGGACGGCGGCGCTCAAGACGCTGGGCGTCGATCCCCTGTCGCTGTCGAGCGCAGCGGGGCGCGCCTGAGAGCGTAACCTTTCGGACATTCAGGTTAACGGCCTTGTTTTGCCGGGAAACGGGCTTCGGTATTGCGTCTGTATCACGTCGGTATCGCGTCGGTGCGGGTATCGGTACCGGGAGGGTGGTTACCGGAGGGTGCGGTGAGTTCAGGGGGCGGGAACGGGCCTTCGCCCTTTGGCGCGGTTGGGGTGGGGTTTCGGTGGGCTCAGGGTCTGCTTTGCGGGACGAAGGGGACTCCTCAGTCCATTTCGAGTAAGGTCGGCTTCAGCATTTGGGGAGGGAAAAATGGGTCATCAGCGGCAACTGATCTCCAATGGCAACCCAATGGAGGAGATTGTGGGCTTCAGTCGTGCGGTCCGAGTTGGACCCTACATCTCGGTCGGCGGCACAGCGCCCGTCGATACCAACGGCAAGACTGTCGGAGTTGGCGACGTGTACGCACAGACCAAGCAGTGCTTTGAGATCATCAAGGCAGCGCTCGAACAAGCGGGATCGGGACTTCACGATGTCGTTCGAACGCGAGTCATCTTGACAGACATTGATAACTGGAAGGACGCCGTCGAGGCGCGCAAGGAGTATTGTCGAGACTCTCGGCCAGTCGACACGATCATGGCTATCAATCGGTTCGTGAATCCGGAATGGCTTGTCGAGATCGAGGTTGATGCAGTCATCGCCGATTGAATTCTTTCCAAGCCTGCTCCGTGCTCAAAGCTGCCTTTCGCCGTAGCGCAGCATTGCGGGGGCCCAACTCCTCAAGCAAAGGGCCGCTGCGCTGGCAGCGGCCCCCGTTGTTCTCTTGCGCGAAGGATCACTCCTTCACGGTGATGCGCCCGTCCGTGTAGGGCGTGAAGTCGCCCTGCGCCGCGATGTATTCGGCGGTGACGTCGGCCAGGTCGGGGCCGAAGTCGTAGGCGTTCTCGGCCTGGACGAACATCTTGTAGCCGTCGCCGCCGTTGCGGACGTAGTTGTTCGACACGACGCCGTAGACCTTTTCCGGTTCGATCGGCGCGCCGTCCACCATGACCTCGGAGACGCGGCTGCCGGGTTCCGCCGACGGGTCGACGGTGAAGGTGATGCCGGCGACCTGCGGGAAGCGGCCCGCGCCCTCCTCGATCTGGCTGACGCCGTTCTCGAGCGCCTCGACGACCGTGGCTCCGGTGACCTGGAAGGTCGAGAGGGTGTTCTGGAACGGCAGGACCGTCAGAACTTCGCCCATCGTGACCTCGCCCGCGTCGATGGAGGCGCGGATGCCCCCGCCGTTCGCGATCGCGATCTGAACTCCCTGGTCCTTGACGCGATCGAGCATGGCGTCGGCGATGAGCGAGCCCATCTGGCATTCCTTCGCGCGGCAGACGTCGCGCTCGCCGCCGATGGCCTCGGTGGTGGTGGCCACGACCTTGTTCCGGATCTCGTCGAGGGGTCCCGCTGCCTCGGCGATGCGCGCCACGGTCGTCTCGTCCTCGCCCACGCTCGCGTCCATGACGACGAGGTCGCCGGTCGCCTCGGTCACGTTGCCGTCGTCGTCGAAGGTGACGTTCAGCTCGCCCAGGTACTTGCCGTAGGCATAGGCCTGCACGATCTGCACTCCGTTGGTGACGGTCGGATAGGGCCCGACCGCGCCTTCGACGGTGTTAGACAGGAGCGTGTTCGAGTGGCCGCCGACGATGACGTCGACGCCCGTGGTGCCCTCGGCGACGCGCTGGTCGACGCCATAGCCCGAGTGGCTGAGGACGACGATCTTGTTGACGCCCTCGGCGGTCAGCTTGTCGACCTCCTGCTGCACGGCGCCGACGGGATCGGTGAAGATCACGTTGGGACCGGGCGAGGCGAGTTCGTCGGTGTCCTGCGGCGTCAGGCCGATGAGGCCGATCTTCTCGCCGCCCTTCTCGATCACGGTGGATTTCTGGATGGCGTCCGCGAGGAGCGGTTCGCCCGACACGTCGGCGTTCGACATCAGGATCGGGAACTCGATGGCGCCGATGAAGTCCTTCAGGACCTCGGGGCCGTCGTCGAACTCGTGGTTGCCGACGGTCATCGCGTCGTACCCCATCTTGTTCATCATCTCGGCCGAGAGGGCGCCCTTGTAGTACGTGTAGAAGAGCGTGCCCTGGAACTGGTCGCCGCCATCCACGAGAAGGACGGGCGTGTTGCCCGCGCGCTCGCGCGCAGCCTCGATGCCGGTGACGAGGCGGGCCGAGCCGCCGAAGCACTTGCCCTCGGCCGCATCTTCCGCGCCGCAGCCGGAGTCGAAGGCGTTGATCGGCTCGAACCGGGCGTGGAAGTCGTTGGTATGCAGGATAGTCAGGCTGAAGTCGGCCATGGCCGCCCCGGCGCTGACGGCGAGCGCCGCGCTGCCGAGAAGCAGTTTGCTGATCATTTCGGGAATCCCCCTGTGAGGTGTTTTATATCGGTCGAGATTGCCGGTATCCGTCCTAGGTGTCAAAAGGGAGACAGGCGGACGCCGCGTCACTCGTCGGACGGACGAAGTCGGTGCCGCGCAAGTGGGCAGGCATGGCAATCATCTACAAGATATTCCGCGCGGAGGAATACGCGGCCTTCGTCCGCGACGGTCAGACCGACGGCGCGCCGATCGACGTGGCGGACGGCTATGTCCACATGTCGACGGCGGAGCAGGTCGAGGAGACGGCGGCGAAGCATTTCGCGGGCGAAACCGGGCTGAAGCTGCTGGGGATCGAGTCCGAGACGCTGGGGGCGGAGTTGAGATGGGAGCCGTCGCGGGGCGGCGCGCTATTTCCGCATCTGTACCGCGCGCTGACGATGGACGACGTGCTGTTCGTTCACGACCTTCCGCTTCGGGAGGGGCGGCATCGGTTCGACGGTCTGGTCGGATGATCGAGCGGCTGGCCGTCGGCGTCCTGAACCGGCTCGACGCCGAGCGGGCGCATGGCTTGGCGCTTGCGGCGCTGCGGACGCCGTTCGCGCCGTTGCCGGGGCCGGTGGAGTCGCCGCGTCTGGCGACCACGCTGGCGGGGCTGGCGCTGCCGAACCCGGTAGGTCTGGCCGCAGGCTTCGACAAGAACGCGACGGCGGTGGGGCCTTTGATGCGGGCGGGGTTCGGGTTCGTCGAGGTCGGGGCCGCGACGCCCCGGCCGCAGCCGGGCAATCCGCGGCCGAGGCTGTTCCGGCTGCGGCGGGATCGGGCGGCGATCAACCGCTTCGGGTTCAACAACGACGGGATCGAGGTCATCGCCGAACGTCTGGCGGACCGGCCCGAGGGCGTGCCCGTTGGGCTGAACATCGGGGCGAACAAGGACAGCGCGGACCGCGCGCGGGATTTCGCGGCGGTGATGCGGGTCGCGCGGACGGTGGTGGATTTCGCGACGGTCAACGTGTCCTCGCCCAACACCGAGAAACTGCGCGATCTTCAGGGGCCGGAGGCGCTGAGGGCGCTTCTGGCCGGTGTGCTGGCAGAGACGGGGCAGGTGCCGGTGTTCCTGAAGATCGCGCCGGACCTTTCGGACGCCGAGATCGCGGCCATCGCGGGGGTCGCCCTGGAGAGCGGCGTCGCGGGGGTGATCGCGACCAACACGACGCTGTCGCGCGAGGGGCTGGTGGGGCGCCGCCGGAACGAGGCGGGCGGGTTGTCGGGGCGACCGCTGTTCCGGCCTTCGACGCGCGTGCTGGCGAGGCTCTATCACGAGACGGGGGGCGTCTTACCGCTGATCGGGGTCGGCGGCGTGTCGAGTGCGGCGGACGCCTATTCCAAGATCCGGGCCGGGGCGAGTGCGGTGCAGCTTTACACCGCGATGGTCTATGGCGGGCTGTCGCTGGCGCGGCGCATCGCGCGCGGTCTGGACGAGATGCTGGCGCACGACGGGTTCGCCAACGTGTCGGACGCTGTCGGCACGCGGGTCGACGACTGGCTGTGAGGCTCAGGTCTCGGCTGCGCGTTCCAGCGCCGGATAGGCCCGCCACAGGGTCAGGCCGCGCGCGGTGTTCAGGACCATGAGCGCGGCCCAGAGGCCGTGGTTGCCAAAGGCGGCGATCAGAGGAACGAGCACGACGAGGTAGATCAGGCCGGACAGGAGCATGGCGTTGCGCATGTCGCGGGTGCGGGTCGCGCCGATGAAGATGCCGTCGAACATCCAGCTTGCGATCCCGATGACAGGGGCGATGGCGGCCCAGGGCAGGAAGTCTCGCGCCTCGATCCGCACTTCGGGGGCCTTGGCCATGAGGTCGATCAGAGCGGGTCCGGCGAACCAGAAGAGGAGGCCGAGCGCCACCGCGCCGCCGACGCCCCACTGGCTGGTCAGGATCGAGGCGTCGCGCACCCGGCGGCGCGAGCGCGCACCATAGGCCTGGCCGACGAGCGACTCGGCGGCGAAGGCGAAGCCGTCCATCGCGAAGGCGGTGATCTCGAGGAACTGGAGGAGCACCTGGTTCGCGGCGAGGGTCGCGTCGCCGTGGCGCGCGCCGAGGAACAGAAAGCTGGTGAAAGCCGCCTGCAGGACCACCGAGCGCACCATGATGTCGCCGTTCACGCCGACCATGCGGCGGATGCGGGCCCGGTCGAAGACGCGCGGCCAGTCCTTCCACTGGTCGCCCGAGAAGGCCGCCCGGCAGAGCCAGAGGCCGAGGGCGAGGCCGGTCCATTCGGCGATAAGCGTGGCGACCGCGACGCCCTCGACGCCCCAGCCGAGGCCGAGGACGAACCACAGGTCGAGCACGATGTTGAGGCCGTTCATCCAGAGTTGCAGGACGAGGACGCCGCGCGTGCGTTCGAGCGCGATCAGCCATCCGGTGACGGCATAAAGGGCAATCGTCGCGGGCGCGCCCCAGATGCGGATGGCGAGATAGGCGCTGGCGAGGGTTTCCACCTCGTCCGAGGCCGGCGCGAGGAAGAAGGCGAGGGCGAAGATGGGGACTTGCAGGATGATGAGCGTGACGCCCGCCCCGACGGCGAAGAGGAGCGAGCGCGTCAGGAGCGCGCCTGTCTCGGCGGTGTCTCCGGCGCCGTGGGCCTGGGCGACCATGCCCGAGGTGCCCATGCGCAGGAAGCCGAAGAGCCAGTAGAACATCGACAGCACGACCGCGCCGATGCCGACCGCACCGATGGGCGCGGCCTCGCCCAGCTGTCCCACGACGCCGGTGTCGACCGCGCCCAGGATCGGGACGGTGGCGTTCGAGAGCACGATGGGAAGGGCGATGGCCAGCACCCGGCGGTGCGTCAGCCGCGTCTCGGCCATGTCGCGTCAGCCCGGTGAGGGCATGGGCATCAGGAAGTGACCGGTCGCCTGCGCGAAGGGACGGGTCACGTCGTCCTGCCAGGCCTCGACGTGGACGCTGGCATAGCGGCGGCCCGAGCGGTTGACGCGGGCGCGGGCATAGGCATCGCGCGGCAGGCCCGTGCGCAGGTAGTCGACGGTGAAGTCGATGGTCTTGGGCATCCGGGGCAAGGTCTCGGCCGACAGCGCCTCGGCGTCGATGGCGCCGGTTTCGATCTTCTCCCACAGGTTCTGCCAGGCAAGGCCGATCAGCGCCGAGGTTTCGAGGAAGGCCGCCGTCACGCCGCCGTGGATGGCGGGCAGGGCGGGATTGCCGATCAGCTCGTCGTGGAAGTTGAGGACGGCGGTCAGTTCGTTGCCGTGGCGTTCGAAGTGGATGTTCAGGAAACGGACGTAAGGGATGTTCTCGACCAGCGCCTTGAGCGCGCGGTCGCGGCGCTGCTTGACGACCTGGACGGGTTCGGGACGGGGCCGCATCGCTCAGGCCCCCGCGCCGGTGACCGTGAAGGCGCCGGATGCGGTGGCGACGGGACGCTCGGTGTCGTCGTCGGTGGCGACGGCGCGCACGAAAGCCACGGTGCGGGTGATGTGATAGCAGGTCGCGCGCGCCGTGATCGTCTGACCGGGCGTCGCGGGCCGCATATAGTCGATCCGCAGATCGAGGGTCGCCGTGCCGCCGGGCCCGTCGGGATGCACCATAACGGCCGTGCCGCCGCAGGAATCCATCAGCGAGGACACTGCGCCGCCGTGGATGACGCCGGTCGCGGGGTCGCCGACCAGCTTTTCGTCCCAAGGCATCGACATCACCGCTTCTCCGGGGCCGATGTCGACCAGGGTCATGTTCAGGGCGCGGCAATGGGGCAGCGCCTGCATGAAGCGGGCCACGCGGTCCTTCCGGGTTTCGTAGTCGTCCGTCACGGGCGGTCTCCTTGGTCCCCGCATAACGGACCATCGCCGATGCGAGAGCAAGCCGATTGATCCGGATAGGTGCAGGCACTAGGTTGCACCGCCAGGAGGATCCGGGTGCCGTCTGAACGTCTTACCTTCAAGGACATGTGCTCGCGCTTCGACGTGACGCCGCGGACGCTTCGGTATTACGAATACATCGAGCTGATCGCGCCGGAGAAAGAAGGCCGCTCGCGGTTCTATTCGCCGCGCGAGGTGGCGCGGATGACGCTGATCCTGCGCGGGCGGAAGTGGGGCTTCTCGCTGGAGGAGATCCGGCAGTGGCTGGAGATCTATGGCAAGGCCGGCACCAGCGAGCAGTACCGCACCTTCGTCGAGGCCGCAGACCGCCAGCTTGCGACGCTGGAGGGCGAGCGCGAGTCCCTGGAGCGTGTCATCGAGGACCTGCGGCGGGCCCGCGACGACGTCGAGAAATCCATCTCGTGACGTGAGCCGGTGTTTTTACCGTTTGGTAAAATTGCCGTGACGCCGCGTCCCTGTTTCCAATAATTTCTCTGCCTTTACAGTAACGCTACGTTACCTCGCGTTAGCCTAAGTCATTCATTGAACGAACGGGTCTCGGACAGCATGTCAGCGCCGCCAGCAATCTGGAGCAGATTCATGACCGAGACCCATATGACCATTCGCGAGATGTGCGAGGCGTTCGACGTGACGCCCCGGACGCTGCGGTTCTACGAGGCGAAAGAGCTTCTTTCGCCGCTTCGGCAAGGCACGCGCCGCCTTTTCACCCGCAGCGACCGCGCCCGTCTCAAGCTGATCCTGCGCGGCAAGCGCTACAATTTCAGCCTCGAGGAAATTCGCCAGCTTCTCGACCTCTACGACCCCGAGAGACAGAGCTGCGACCAGCAGTCCCGCGCCCGCGAGGTGGCCCGCCTGAAGCTGGACGAGCTGACCGCGCGGCGCGACGAGCTGAATGCCGTCATCGGCGAGTTGAGCGCCGAGATCGAGACCTGCGGCCGCATGGACGAGGCCGCACAGGCGACGCGAGCCGCCTGACCATCCAAGGGAGACGACCTGAATGCCGACCTTTACCCCGCCCATCAAGGATCAGCAGTTCATCCTGCATGACGTGCTGAAGATCGCGGACAGCGACATCCCGGGTTACGATGAGCTGGATCGCGACTTCACGTCAGCGGTGCTGGAAGAGGCGGGCAAGATCGCGGCGAACGTGCTGCAACCGCTGAACGCCGTCGGCGACCGGCAGGGGTGCAGGCTGGAGAACGGCGTGGTCCGCACGCCCGAGGGGTTCAAGGACGCCTGGACGCAGATGGCGGACGGCGGCTGGATGGGGCTCGACGCCGACACCCGGTACGGCGGGCAGGGGATGCCGCACCTTCTGAACACGGCGACGGGCGAGTTGTTCTCGGCCGCGAACATGGCGTTCCAGATGTATGTGGGCCTGTCGCACGGAGCGGCGTCCGCCCTGTACGCGCACGGGTCGGACCAGCAGAAAGAGACATACCTTCCGCCAATCTACGAAGGCCGGTGGACGGGCACCATGAACCTGACCGAGCCGCAGTGCGGGACGGATCTTGGCCTGATCCGCACCAAGGCCGAGCCGCAGGAGGACGGGTCGTACCGGATCACCGGGCAGAAGATCTGGATCTCGGCCGGCGAGCACGACATGGCGGACAACATCGTCCACCTGGTGCTGGCGAAGATCCCGGGGGGACCGGACGGCATCAAGGGCATCAGCCTCTTTGTGGTGCCGAAGTTCCTCGTCAACGAGGACGGCAGCCTGGGCGACCGGAACGGCGTGAGCTGCGGCGGGCTGGAAGAGAAGATGGGCATCCACGGCAACGCCACCTGCGTGATGAACTATGACGGGGCGACTGGCTGGCTTGTGGGCGAGGCGCACAAGGGGATGCGCGCCATGTTCACCATGATGAACGAGGCGCGGCTGTCGGTGGCCCTGCAGGGCTACACTCAGGGCGAGGTCGCTTACCAGAATGCGCTCGGCTTCGCGCGCGACAGGCTTCAGGGGCGTGACGTGACGGGAGCGCAGGCGCCCGAGAAGGCCGCCGATCCGATCATCGTCCATCCCGACGTGCGGCGGAACCTGATGGACCAGAAGTCGATCGTCGAGGGCGGGCGCGCGCTGGTCTACTGGGGCGCCGAGATGATCGACCGCTCGCAGCGCATGGGCGACGCCGAGGCCGAGGCGATGATCTCGCTTCTGATCCCGGTGATGAAGGGCTTCCTGACCGACAAGGGTTTCGAGACGACGGTGCTGGCGCAGCAGACGCTGGGCGGGTCGGGCTTCACCCGGGAGTGGGGGCTGGAGCAGTTCGTGCGCGATGCCCGGATCGCGATGATCTACGAGGGCACCAACGGCATCCAGTCGCTGGACCTCGTGGGCCGCAAGCTGCCGTCGAACGGCGGCAAGACGATCATGGCGTTCTTCGAGATGGTGAAGGGCTTCGTCAAGGAAAACGAGGTCGACGCGGCGCTGAAGGAAGGGTTCCTCGATCCGCTGAAGGCGGCGTCGAAGGATCTTCAGTCGGCGGCGATGTACTTCATGCAGGAGGGGGTGAAGAACCCCTTGAACGCGCTGTCGGGATCCTACGACTTCATGCACCTTTTCGGACATGTCTGCCTGGGCCTCATGTGGGCGAAGATGGCGAAGGCGGCGCAGGAGTCGCTTGACGCGGGCGCGGGGGACGAGGAGTTTTACCGGACCAAGATCGCGACGGGCCGCTATTACATGGCGCGCCAGCTTCCGGCGACGGCGATGCACCTCGCACGGATCACGAGCGGGGCCGAGACTGTCATGGCGCTCGACGCGGCGAACTTCTGAGCGAGGCGGGGCAATCCCCGCCCTGGGGAGAGCCGATGCCGAAACGCCTGCGCCTGACCCGCCGTTTTCCGGTCGCGATGACCGAGGACGGCTATCGCCGGCTCAAGAAATTCGCGCAGGAGGCGGGGCTGGACGAAGGCGAGGCGCTGTCGTTCCTGTTCGAGAACTTCTCAAGCGTGATGAACCACGAGAACCTGACCGCGCGCCTGAGGCTCTTCAATTCCGAGCTGGAGGCGCGGAAGCGGTGAGTGTGGAGTTGCGTATTTAGGGCAAGTTGAAGTCGCCTGCCGTCCCTGGGCTCAAACCTGGCCGGGACAGCAGGACTTCACCTTGCGCGGTCATCGGCTCGCCAGCCTGTACCGCATCTCCAGTGGTCGGCGATCAGGGTTAATGGGCAGTTAAGGCTGGCGGCTTCATCTTGCTCTAAATACGCATGGGCCGACGTCAAAAGAGACACAGCGCCGGGGAGGCCGCACGACATGACCATCCAACTTCATTGCTTCGGAGAGAGCGGGCACAGCTACAAGGTGGCCTTGGCGCTGGAGCTGTCGGGCCTGGACTGGGAGCCTGTGTTCGTCGATTTCTTCAACGGTGCCGCACGAAGCCCCGCGTACCGCGAGAGCGTCAACGCGATGGGCGAGGCGCCGGTGCTGGTCGACGGCGATCTGCGGCTGACCCAGTCCGGTGTGATCCAGGGATATCTGTCGGAGAAGACCGGCCGTTTCGGAGGCGAGAGCAAGGAGGAGGAGCGCGAGATCCTGCGGTGGATCCTCTGGGACAACCACAAGTTCTCGAGCCAGCTCGGCACGGCGCGGTTCCTGCTGAATTTCGTTCCCGAGGACAAGCGCCCGGCGGAAGTCATCCGTTTCCTGCAGGGCCGTGGCCTTGCGGGGCTGAAGGTTCTCGAGGAGCGGCTGACGCAGCGTGACTGGATCGCCGGACGCAGCGTCACCAATGCGGATCTCACCTGCTGTGGCTACCTTTTCTATCCGGAGCCCTTCGGGTTCACCCGCGCCGACTGGCCGGCGATCGACGCCTGGCTCGGACGGATCGAAGCGCTCGACGGGTGGAAACATCCCTATGACCTGATGCCGCGCGCCTGGCCGCCGGCGAAGAGCTGACCGAGGAGACAAGGCCGATGCGCGATGCCTATATCTACGACGCGATCCGTTCGCCACGCGGCAAGGGCCGTACCGACGGCAGCCTGAACGAGGTCACGCCGGTCAAGCTTTCCGCCGACATGCTCAACGCCCTGAAGGCGCGGAACGGGATCGAGGGCCACGCGGTCGAGGACGTGATCTGGGGCAACGCCACCCAGGTCAAGGAGCAGGGCGGCTGCCTTGCGCGGACCGCCGTTCTTGCGAGCGAGCTGGACGAGCGGATTCCGGGTCTGTCGATCAACCGCTTCTGCGCCAGCGGCATGGAGGCGGTGAACCTCGCTGCGAACCAGGTCAAGGGCGGCGCGGGAGAGGGCTATATCGCGGGCGGCGTCGAGTGCATGAGCCGCGTGCCCATGGGCTCGGACGGCGCGGCGATAGCGGTCGATCCCACGGTTGCGATGACGAGCTATTTCGTACCGCAGGGCATCTCGGCCGACATCATCGCGACGCAGTACGGTTTTTCGCGCGACGACGTCGATCTCTATGCGGTCGAAAGTCAGAAGCGGGCCGCCGCCGCTTGGGCCGACGAGCGCTTTGCCGGATCCGTCGTGCCGATCCGCGACCGGAACGGGCTGATGATCCTCGGGACGGACGAGTACATGCGCCCTGGCACGGACATGCAGGCGCTCGGCGCGCTGAAGCCCGCGTTCAAGGAGCAGGGCGAAGTCATGCCAGGCTTCGACGCGGTCGCGCTGATGAAGTACCCGCATCTCGAGGCGATCGACCACGTCCACCATGCCGGCAACTCGTCAGGCATCGTGGACGGTGCTGCGGCGTTGCTGATCGGGTCCAAGGAGTTCGGCGAGGTGCATGGGCTGAAGCCCCGCGCGCGGATCCGGGCCACGGCCAAGGTCGGCACCGATCCCACGATCATGCTGACGGGTCCGGTGCCCGCGACCGAGAGGATCCTGCGCAGCAGCAGAATGGAGATCGGCGACATCGACCTCTTCGAGGTAAATGAAGCGTTCTCGGCCGTGGTTCTGCGCTTCATGCAGGCCTTCGGCGTGTCGCACGACAAGGTCAACGTGAACGGAGGCGCCATCGCCATGGGGCATCCCCTCGGGGCGTCGGGCGCGATCATCCTCGGCATCCTTCTCGACGAGATGGAGCGCCGCGACCTGTCGACCGGGCTTGCCACGTTGTGCGTGGCCAGCGGGATGGGTGCGGCGACAATCGTTGAACGTGTGTAACAGCGCAATTGTATTGCCAATGCGTGCAACAGGGTTAGTCTGCATCCTGCCTGGAGAGCGGCAGGCTATCATCGGCGCGGTCAACGCGTCGGGCGGGGAAAATTGTGACGCAGGATCACACCGACGGGTTCCTGTCACGAGTGAATGCGGCTTTCATGGCGATGGATCTGGAGACCTTGAAGTCCTGCTTCGCGGTGCCGCTTGTCGTCTACACCAAGGCGGGTGTCGTGGTCGTCCGGGAGGAAGCAGAGCTGGAGCGGGTGGTCAGCCGCTACCGTCAGGCCCTGACCGAGAACCGCGTCGTGTCGGCCGGCATCCGCATCGAGTCGCGGGAAACGCCTTCGGACGGCCGCATGCGGGTCTTGTGCCGGACGTTCGGGTACGACGCCGAGGGCAAAGCCATTTCGACCAGCGTGGTGCGCTATTTCCTTCTCGAGCGGCCGGACCGGCTGGAGGTCGAGATGATCGAATACATTTCGTCTCCGCTGTCGCTGGAAGACGTCGAGAAGATCGTCCACTGAGCGTCCGGGACGACCGGACCCCCAAGCAATTCACTGTGTCAGGAGGCCGGACCCATGGCTGATTTCACCTATGACCTTCACGAAGACGGCGTTGCGGTCGTCACCTGGGACGTTCCCGGCAAGTCGATGAACGTGCTGACGCGCGAGGCCTTCGCGCTGGTCGAGTCGTTTCTGGACAAGGCGCTGGCAGACGAGACGGTGAAGGGCATCGTCATCACCAGCGGCAAGGACAGCTTTGCCGGCGGCATGGACCTGAAGGTGCTGGCGAACGTCAAGGCCGAGGGCGGGGACGACCCGGCGCAGTCGATCTTCGACTTCATCATGGACGGACACCGCATCCTTCGGAAGATCGAGCGCGCGGGGATGGACCCGAAGACCAACAAGGGCGGGAAGCCCATTGCCTGCGCGATATCCGGTCTTTGCGCCGGGATCGGGACCGAGATCGCCCTGGCGTGTCACCGCCGCTTCATGGCCGACACGCCGAAGGGTCGGATCGGCTTGCCCGAGATCCTCGTGGGCCTGTTCCCCGGCGCGGGCGGGACGACGCGTTATTCGCGCATGGTGGGCGCGATGGCGGCGGCTCCGGTGCTGCTGGAAGGCAAGATGCTGGACGCGAAGAAGGCGAAATCGGCTCAGTTGGTCGATGATGTCGTCGAACCGGGCGAGCTTCTTGAGAAGGCGAAAGCTTGGGTTCTGGGCGCGTCGGACGCGGACATCGTGAAGCCGTGGGACCAGAAGGGCTTCAAGATGCCCGGCGGAGAGCCGTATCACCCGCAGGGGTTCATGACCTTCGTCGGTGCGAACGCGATGATCAACGGCAAGACCAAAGGTGTTTATCCGGCGGCCAAGGCACTTCTCTCGGCGATCTACGAGGGCGCGATGGTGCCCTTCGACACGGCGCTGAGGATCGAGGCGCGGTGGTTCACCAGCGTTCTTCTGGACCCGACGTCGAGCGCGATGATCCGGTCTCTCTTCATCAACAAGGAGGCGCTGGAGAAAGGCGCGAACCGCCCCGACGTGCCCGATCAGAAGGTGGCCAAGGTCGGCGTGCTGGGCGCGGGCATGATGGGGGCGGGGATCGCCTATGTCAGTGCGAATGCCGGGATCGAGGTCGTGCTGGTCGACCAGGCGCAGGATGCCGCGGACAAGGGCAAGGCCTACTCGGAAAGTATCCTCGACAAAGGCATTCAGCGTCGCCGCGTGACGGACGAGAAGAAAGCCGAGGTTCTGGGCCGAATTACAGCGACGACGGATCTTCAGGCTCTGAAGGGTTGCGACCTGATCGTCGAGGCGGTCTTCGAGGATCCGGGCGTGAAGGCCGAGATGACGAAGAAGGTCGAGGCACTCGTCGGTGACGACTGCATCTTCGCCACCAACACCTCGACCCTCCCGATCTCGGATCTGGCGAAGGCCAGCGTCAGGCCCGAGCAGTTCATCGGCATCCACTTCTTCTCGCCGGTCGACAGGATGATGCTGGTCGAGATCATCAAGGGCAAGGCGACGGGCGAGCGAGCCGTGGCGAAGGCGCTGGATTACGTCCGCCAGATCCGCAAGACGCCGATCGTGGTGAACGACGCGCGCTTCTTCTACGCCAACCGCTGCATCATTCCCTATATCAACGAGGGCATCCGCATGGTGGGCGAGGGCGTGGAGCCCGCGCTGGTCGACAACGCGGCGCGGCTTCTGGGCTTTCCTGTGGGGCCGTTGCAGCTTGTCGACGAGACCTCGATCGATCTTGGCGTGAAGATCGCCAAGGCGACGCGGGCAGGGATGGGCGAGGCCTATCCGGACGCGGCAGTGGACGAGGTGCTGTTCTGGATGGCCGACCAGGGCCGGCTGGGGCGAAAGTCGAAGGCCGGCTTCTATGCCTATGACGAGGCGGGCAAGCGGACGGGGCTGTGGCAGGGCCTCGGCGACCGGTATCCCGTCGCGGACGAGCAGCCGGAGCTGTCGACGGTCCAGCACCGCCTGATGATGGCGCAGGTGCTGGAGGCGGTGCGCGCCCTCGAAGAAGGTGTGCTCGAGGATATCCGCGAGGGCGACGTGGGCGCGATTCTTGGCTGGGGCTTCGCGCCCTGGTCGGGCGGGCCGTTCTCGTGGCTCGACATGATCGGCGCCGGGCGGGCGGTGGAGATCTGCGAGAGCCTGGCCGACCACGGTCCGCGCTTCGAGGCGCCGAAGCTTCTGCGCGACATGGCCAACTCCGGCCAGACCTTCTATGGCCGCTTCGGTCCGGCGGCCAAAGCCGCCTGAGGCATCGCTCGGGGCTCTGCGTCAAAGCGCGCCGAGCCTCGGGTGGTGACATCGCCCGCGTCCTGAGCTAGTCAGGCGCGGAATGGTTTTCGGGGAGCCCAAGATGGCTGAGCACAAGCACGGCGAGATGGACATCAGCACGCATGAGAAGACCTTCGAGGGCTTCGTGCGCTGGTCGAAGAACGTCGCCATCCTGTCGATCCTGATCCTTATTTTCCTCGCGATATTCAATTCCTGACGATGGTCGCGCCGAGGCTCGTCGCGATCCTGATGTGCCTCGCGGCGCTCGCGGGATGCGGCGGCCCCGCCGAACCGGTCTGGGCGCCCGATTCCGAAGTCCGGAAGTTCGCCTATGACTATCGGGGTCCGACCGAGCTGACGCTTTATACGGTCGTCGGCCTGCGCAATGGTTCGGGTGTTCACTCGGGTTTGCTGATCGCTTCGCCGGGCGAGCGGATCCTCTTCGACCCCGCCGGGAGCTTCAAGCTGCCCTTCGCACCCGAACGCAACGACGTGGTTTACGGCATGACCGACCGGGCGCTGGCGGTCTACATCGACTATCACGCGCGAGAGACGCACAAGGTGATCGAGCAGAAGCTGCCAGTCACCGCAGACGAGGCACGGCTGATCGCAGCCTTGGCTAAAGGCTATGGCGCCGTACCGAAGGCGCAATGCGCGCTTTCGATCTCGCGCATCCTGAACGAGGTGAAGGGCTTTGGGTCCGTTCGCGTCGGATATTATCCGAAGTCCCTGATGCAGAGTTTCGGCGCGCTGCCGGGTGCCACGACGCGCGAGATCACCGACGACGATGCCGACAAGAACCACAACGTGCTTCTCGTCGCCGGCTTCGGCTTCAACTGATCCAGAGCAGAAGCGCCAGCGTCGCGGCTCCCACGACCGCGCCCTGAAGCATCGACGAGCGCCACCAGGACACCGCGAGCGTTATGAGGGCCGCCGCCATGCGCGCCGGGTCCGGCGAGCCTCCGGTCGCGTCCGGCCAGACGACAAGCGGTGCCACGAGGCCGGGCAGGACGGCGACGGGGGTATAGCGAAGGTGGCGCAGCACCCATTCGGGCATCTGCCGGTTGCCGATCAGCCCGAGGAACGAGAAGCGGATCAGGTAGGTCCCGATCCCCATTATCGCGATGATGGTCCAGACGGTCGCGTCGGAATAGCTCACCGTTTCATCCTCCGTTCGATTTCGGCGCCCACGGCCATGGCGACGAGTCCGGCGAGGAGGATTCCGGTGCCCTGCGGCATGAATGACAGCAGCATCGCGGCCAACACGGATGTGACCGCAGCGCCCAGGTGCGCGAGCGTCCTCAGCATCGGGCCGACGAGCGCGAGGAACAGGATCGGCATGGCGAAGTCCATCGCTAGGCTCTCGGGCAGGGCCTGTCCCGCGACCGCGCCGACCCAGGATCCGGCAAACCACAAGGGCGTCATCAGGACCATTGTGCCGAAGAAGTAGCCCAGCTTTTCGCCCAGGGTCATCGCGGGCCGGGCCTCGTATTCCTGGATCGACAGGGCGTAACTTCCGTCGACGTTGAGATAGGAGACCAGCGCCCGCTGCCGGAACCGTGCCGCGCCGAGGTGGGGCTGAAGGCTGGCCGAATACATCGCCATCCTGAGGTTCACGGCGAGAGCGGCGGCCAGCACCGTCCACACGGGCGCGTTGTCCGACATGAGCTGCACGGCGGTGAACTGCGACGCGCCGGCGATCACCAGGATCGACATGCCGAGAACCTGCGCCACGTCGAGGCCAGCCTCGGTCGCGACGACGCCGAAGAGAACGGCAAAGGGGACGCCCACCACGAGGAAGGGCACGCTGTCGAGCGTGCCCCGGACGAAGGCGGATTTTCGGGTGGTGGAGGTCATGGCCTGCCCTTAGTCTCGGGACGCGATACCTCACCGGACAACGGACGGCAAATCATGGGTCGTGATGACCCCCATCAATTCCTCATCGCGCCGGACCCGGCGCGCGCCGGTCTGACCCGGACGGTCGACGGCGTCGACGAAGCGGGCGTCCGGCAGACCATCCAGGTCGTCGAGGAGCGTCCGCTGACGATCTTCCTCAACGGCCAGGAGATCGTCACGGCCATGACGATAGGGGACTTTCCGGAGTACCTCGCACTCGGCTTCCTGCGCAACCAGGGCATGTTGCGCGACGGCGAGACGGTGAAGGGCGTCGACTTCGACGAAGAGCTCGAAACCGTCGTGGTGCGGACCGATGGGGCCACGACCTATGAGGAGAAGCTGAAGAAGAAGACGCGCACGTCGGGCTGCGCCGTGGGCACGGTCTTCGGCGACATGATGGAGGGTCTCGAAGAGCTGACGCTGCCCGAAGCCCCGGTTCGGACCTCGTGGCTCTATGCGCTCGCGAAGACGATCAACACGACGCCCTCGCTCTATCTGGAAGCCGGGGCGATCCACGGGACGGTGCTGTGCGAGAAGGACCGCCCGCTGGTCTACATGGAGGACGTGGGCCGTCACAACGCGGTGGACAAGATCGCTGGCTGGATGCTGTCCGAGGGTGTCGGGGGAGCGGACAAGATCCTTTACACCACCGGTCGGCTGACCTCGGAGATGGTCATCAAGTGCGCGCACATGGGGATTCCCGTGCTGGTCTCGCGCTCGGGATTCACCGCGTGGGGGGTCGACATCGCCCGGCAGGTGGGTTTGACGCTGATCGGGCGGATGCGGGGCAACAGGTTCACCTGCCTGGCGGGCGAGGACCGGCTGATCCGCGATGCGGACCCGGCACACGTCAAGGCAGAGGACAGAAAGCACGGGCGCAAGGGAGAGGACACTTGAGGGACGACGCCGTCGACCGGACCGTGCGGGTGACGTTCGCCTATGACCGCGCGCTCTGGCGCCGCGCCATGACCGGCTGGTGGCAAAGCGTCGTGCCGCCCACGCCGTTCATCCAGCGTGCGCTGTTCTGGGCCGTGGTCTGGGCCGGCGTAGGGATGCTGGCGGGCGCGGTCACGCTGTGGGGGCTGACGCCGTATCACGTCGCGGCGGGGCTTGCGGGGGCGGGGGTCTTTCTGGCGGTCTTCGTCTATTTCCAGCGGACGCGGATGGCGCGTTTCTGGGACGTGATCGGCCGACATTGGGACGCGGCGGGTGAAACCGAAGCGGTGTTCGGGCCCGAAGGCATTACCCTGACCGACCGGGTGTCGCAGCGGAACCTGACCTGGGCCGCGGTCGATGCGGTCGCTGCGGTGCGGGGTGGAACGGTGTTCCGCTCCGGCATCTCGATGGTGGCGGTCCCCGACGCGGCCTTGCCGGAGGGCCTTGACGCGCGGGCGTTCCGGGCCCGCATCGCGGGATGGAGGTCGGAGTGATGGCGCCTTTGGGCGTGATCCTTGCAGGCGGTCTCGCCACGCGGATGGGCGGCGGCGACAAGGGGCTGCTGCCGCTCGGCGCCGGAACGATCCTGTCGCAGGTCATCGACCGCCTGGGTCCGCAGGTGGGGGGGCTGGCGTTGAACGCGAACGGGGATCCGACGCGTTTCGCGGACCTCGGCCTGCCCGTGCTGTCCGACAGCATCGAGGGGTATGCGGGTCCCCTGGCCGGTGTGCTGGCCGGGCTCGACTGGGCGGCCGGGCAGGGGGCGAGCCACATCGTCACCGCTGCCGCCGATACGCCCTTTCTTCCGGCCGACCTCGTGCCGCGGCTTCTTCTCGCCGTCGAGCGCGAGGGGAAGCCGATCGCGCTTGCGACGACCGAGAACGGCCGCCATCCGACCTTCGGTCTCTGGCCGGTCGTATTGCGCGACGACCTGCGGCGCGCGCTGGCCGAGGGCGTGCGCAAGGTCGTGCTGTGGACGGACGGGCACGGCACGGCGTCGGCGGAGTTCGCCGTGGATCGCTTCGACCCGTTCTTCAACGTCAACACCCCCGAGGACCTCGCCGAGGCGGCGCGCCTGCTGGGGGGCGCATGAAGGTCTGGGGCGTGGCGGGATGGAAGAATTCCGGGAAGACAGGGCTGGTCGAGCGTCTTGTGACCGAGTTTCGCGGGCGGGGCCTGACGGTTTCTACGGTCAAGCACGCGCACCACAGCTTCGACGTCGACCACGAGGGCAAGGACAGCCACCGGCATCGCGTGGCGGGCGCGACCGAGGTTCTGCTGTCCAGCCGGAACAGGTGGGCGCTGATGCACGAGTTGCGGGGCGACGACGAGCCGACGCTCGAGGACCTGCTGGGCCGGTTGTCGCCCGTGGACCTCGTGCTGGTCGAGGGGTTCAAGCGTGACCGGCACCCGAAGATCGAGGCGCACCGCTCAGCGACCGGAAGCCCCCTGATCGCCGCTGACGACCCGACGATCCGCGCCATCGCGTCCGACAGCGACGCGCAGGCAGAGGGTCGGCCGACGTTCCACCTCGACGACACGCCGGGGATCGCGGACTTCATCGCGGCGGAGCTGGGCGTGTGAGGGGGTTCGATACCTTCATCGTCGTGGACTGGTCGGCGGGCCGCGCGAAGTCCAAGCGTCCTCAAAAGGATGCGATTTGGGCGGGTGTGGTCCGGCAGGGAGAAGTTGCTGAGCCCGTATATCTCAGAAGTCGCATGGAGGCGGAGCGCTGGCTCGACCAGACCTTCGGCGCCGAGCGCACTGAAGGACGACGTGTATTGGCGGGGTTCGACTTCCCCTTCGGCTACCCCAAAGGCTTTGCGTCCGCCGTTACCGGGTCTAACGACCCGTTCGCCCTCTGGGACTGGCTCGAGGCGCGCATCACCGACACCGAGGATGGTGCAAACAATCGCTTCGAAGTTGCGGAGGAGATCAATTGTCTGTTTGCCGATCCCGGCCCGTTCTGGGGCAAGCACGGCGAGGATAACTTTCCTGGCGTACCCTATCGGAAGCAGGGTGTGATCTTCGGGCCTTTTGCGGAGAAGCGAGAAACGGACCGCGTCGCCAAGGCCGCGTCCAGCTGCTTCCAACTAGCCTTCCATCCCACGGTCGGTGGGCAGGTCCTTACTGGGCTACCCGTCCTCGCAAGACTCCGCCGTCGCGAAGGCGTCACAGTATGGCCTCTCGACCAGTGTTGGGACGAGGGCCAAGTCGTCCTCGCCGAGATTTGGCCAGGCATCATTGAATCGGCGGTAAGGTTGTCCGAAGACAAAATCCGCGATAGGGCGCAGGTGACGCTGCTTGCCGTGGCGCTCTCGCGATTACGAACGGACATTCTTGCAAAGTTGATGGACGCGCCACCCGAAGCAAGGGAGGAAGCCTGGATTTTAGGTGCCGGCGCGGCGACGACCCTGATCGAGGCGCTTTCGATGCCGAATTCTCCGTTGCGACCCCCGCCGCTCCGCGACGATTGTTTCGCCCTGCCGCCCGGCATCGACTGGACGCCGGTCGACGAGGCACTGGAGCGGTTGCGGGCGCGGCTGCATCCGGTTGTTGGCGCCGAGGTTCGTCCGCTCGCGGGGGCCGAGGGGCGGATCCTCGCCCGGTCCGCCGTCGCGCGGCGCGCGAACCCGCCGGCGGCGAACTCTGCCGTCGACGGATACGGGTTTGCCCACGCGGCGCTCGGGCCTGCTGACGTCACGCTGCCCCTGATCGAGGGTCGCGCCGCGGCGGGGGCGCCGTACGGACGCCGCGTGCCGGAGGGACACGCCATCCGCATCCTGACGGGGGCCCTTCTGCCAGATGGCGTCGACACGGTGGTGCTGGACGAGGATACCGCGACCGACGGGCGGCAGGTTGCGTTCCGGGGCAAGGTGAAGCCGGGCGCGAACACTCGGCGCGCGGGCGAGGACGTGAACGAGGGGGACGAGGCGCTGGCCCCTTGTGTGCGCCTCGGTCCTCCCGAGCTTGCGCTGCTGGCTGCGACGGGGGTGACCGAGGTCGAGGTGTTCCGTCCGCTTCGCGTCGGCGTCCTGTCTACGGGCAGCGAGATCGTGGCGAGCGGAGCCACACCCGATCCCGCGCGGACCTACGACGCGAACCGGCCGATGCTTCTGGCGCTCCTGCGCGACTGGCGGATGGAGGCGGTGGACCTGGGTCATGTGCCCGACGACCTGGACCGCCTGCGCACCGCGCTGGACGCAGGCGCGAAGACGGCGGATGCCATCCTGACCTCGGGCGGGGCCTCGGCAGGCGACGAGGACCACGTCTCGGCGCTTTTGGGCGAGACCGGCACGCGAGGCGACTGGCGCATCGCGCTGAAGCCTGGGCGGCCGCTGGCGCTGGGGATGTGGAAGGGGGTTCCGGTCTTCGGTCTTCCTGGCAATCCCGTGGCGGCGCTTGTCTGCACGTTGATCTTCGCGCGGCCCGCCTTCGCGCTGATGGGCGGGGAAGGGTGGCGGACGCCGCAGGGATTCACCGTCCCCGCCGCCTTCTCGAAGCGGAAGAAGCCGGGGCGGCGCGAATACCTGCGGGCGCGGATGACGCCGGAGGGTTCCGCCGAGGTCTTCAGGAGCGAGGGGTCCGGTCGCATCTCGGGCCTCGCCTGGGCCGACGGGCTGGTCGAGATCGGGGACGACGCCCGCGACATTGTGCCGGGCGATCCGGTTCGGTATATTCCCTACACGTCGTTCAGATAGCCCGCGGGCACGCTCAGCCCTCGGTCAGCGACGCCATCGGAAGCCGCAGGGTGTAGACGTAGCCGTTGGACCTCCGATCGAGCCGGACGTCGCCTCCGAGGCTTCCGCGCACGACCGTGTCGATCAGGGTCGACCCGAAACCTTCATCGAGGTCTTCGTCGGGCGCGGAGCTCGCTGTTTCTTCGGTCCACGTTAGGGTCAGCGTTTCGTCCTCGACCGTCCAGCAGACGCGCAGCGTGCCCTCCGGGTCGCCGAGCGCGCCGTACTTGGCGGCGTTCGTCGCCATCTCGTGCAGCGCCAGCGCGAGGTTGGTGGTGCCCGAGCCGCCCAGGTGGATCGCGGGGCCTTCGATGACGAACTGCGAGCTTTCGTTCTTCTGATGCGGCTCGATGAGGGTGGTGACGATGGTCTGCAGTGTCGCCTCCGCCCTTTGACCCTCGCGTCCGGCCGGCAACACGAGGTCGTGCGCCTTCGACAGCGCGACGAGACGGCTGCGGAGCGACGAGGCCAGGTCGGCGGCCGTACCCGCGGTCCGCGAGGAGAGGCCGATCATGCCGCCTACCATCGAGAAGATGTTCTTCACACGATGGTTCAGCTCCATGACGAGGATCTGGCGGCCGCGCGCCGCTTCCCTCAGTGCGATCACGTCCTCCAAGAAGGCTGCGATGTCCGCCAGCGCTTCGAGATCACCCTCGGTCCAGTCCCGGGGCCGGGTGTCGATGGCGCAGAAGGAGCCCAGCGTCTCGCCGTCGGGCGCATGGACCGGGACGCCGAGATAGGCGATCACGCCCAGGTCGGGAACGGCGAGGTTGTGCCGCAACAGGTCGTGCTGCCGTGCGTCGGCCACGGCGAGGGGCCGGTCGGTGGTGACGACATACTGGCACAGCGAATGGCTGAGGGCGGATTCGCGTCGTGCCGCGACCTCGCCCGGAAGCCCGGAGTGCGCCTTGAAGAACTGACGCCGGCCGTCGACGAGGGACAGAAGGCCGACCGGCGCGCCGACAAGCCGCGTGGCCAGGCGCACCGCCCGGTCGAAGGCGTCTTCGTCGCCGGTGTCGAGCAGTCCCGTCGCCGTCAACGCCGCCAGGCGCCGAGGGTTCTTCAGGGTGACCTCGTGGTCGGGCGGCATTTCCCGGGGGAACGACTCGAGCTTCCGCGACACATCCATCCGACCGCAACCCCCTGACCCACATACCTTGGCGGAGGCGATACGTAGGCGCTATGCTGACGCTCAACAATTCGATTCGCGTCCTGCGAACGCGCGGCACAGCCGCGGTCACGAGACCGCGACTTTGACGTCACAGTAACATTTGATCTTTCCATCCCCTGCGATTCGCTCTAAGACGCGGCGGTCTGGGGGTTGCGGTCACGTAGCCCCCCGACATTTCGTCCGAGACGGTGGGTTGGCATTGCGCCTGTAATTCCTGCCTGAGACGGGAACAGAGGAATACGTTTTCGAGGGCCTTTCCCCCGACGGCGCGATTGCGACGGACCCGTAAGGACCCGAAGTGTCGGGCGCCTTGCCCGGCATTGCAGAGCCGGAGGGTCACCCCTCCAAACTTGGAGTGAAACTGTGGATAGAGCCCAGAAAGAGAAATTGGTCGACGAGCTCGGCCAGATCTTCGAAAGCTCTGGCGTCGTGGTGGTTGCCCACTACGCGGGTCTCACGGTTCGCGAGATGACGGACCTCCGGGCGCAGATGCGCGCCGCCGGCGGTGCCGTTCGCGTCGCCAAGAACAGGCTCGCCAAAATCGCCCTTCAGGGGAAGCCGAACGCATCCGTTTCGGACCTTCTCTCGGGTATGACCGTGTTCGCCTATTCCGAAGATCCGACGGCCGCGGCCCGGGTCATGGACAAGTACGCCAAGGACAACCAGAAGCTGGTGATCCTGGGTGGTGCGATGGGCGACACGTCGCTGGACGCCGCTGGTGTCAAAGCCGTCGCCGACTTGCCGTCGCGGGAAGAGCTCATCGCTCAGATCGTGGCGCAGATCGGTTCCCCGGCCGCGAACATCGCCGGTGCCATTGGCGCGCCTGCTTCGAACATCGCGAGCATTCTCTCGACCATCGAGGAGCGTGCGGAAGCCGCTTGACGACATGAGGCCCGCGTGGGGTTGAACCACCTCGCGTTGGAACACATCTTAGGAAACGGAAGACAGAAATGGCTGATCTGAAGAAACTCGCCGAAGAGATCGTGGGTCTCACGCTTCTCGAGGCCCAGGAACTGAAAACAATCCTCAAGGACGAATATGGCATCGAGCCCGCCGCCGGCGGCGCGGTGATGATGGCCGGTCCGGCTGCCGGCGATGCCGGTGCCGCTGTCGAAGAGAAGACCGAGTTCGACGTCATTCTCAAGAGCGCGGGCGCCCAGAAGATCAACGTGATCAAGGAAGTGCGCGCGATCACCGGTCTGGGCCTGAAAGAAGCCAAGGACCTCGTCGAGGCCGGCGGCAAGGCCGTGAAGGAGCAGGTCTCCAAATCGGAAGCCGACGACATCAAGGCGAAACTCGAAGCGGCCGGCGCCGAAGTCGAGCTCAAGTGATCGGGGGGCGGTCCGTCCGCCCTCATCCAAGACAAGCTGGACCCGGCATATCCGGGTCCGGCTTTCCGCGTCTCAGGAAGGGCAGTTTCGGCGACTGCGTTTCCTAAGGTGCGGAACCCTGACGGGAGGCTGCCTGTGGGAGGGCGGCCAGGTATTGTCGGGTTCCGGCTGTTTCTCGGGTCGACTGCCGAACCCCGGCGGCTGGTCGGACCCCTGAAAACGAAAGGTGCATACGCGCATGGCGACGTCCTATCTCGGCCAGAAACGCTACCGCAAATACTTCGGCAAGATCCGCGAAGTCCTGGAGATGCCGAACCTCATCGAGGTTCAGAAATCCTCGTACGACCTGTTCCTGAACTCGGGCGACCAGTCCGATCCGCAGGACGGCGAAGGCATCAAGGGTGTCTTCCAGTCGGTCTTCCCGATCAAGGACTTCAACGAGACCGCGGTGCTGGAGTTCGTCAAGTACGAGCTCGAGAAGCCGAAGTACGACGTCGAGGAATGCCAGCAGCGCGACATGACCTATTCGGCGCCGCTGAAGGTGACGCTGCGCCTGATCGTGTTCGATGTGGACGAGGATACCGGCGCGAAGTCGGTCAAGGACATCAAGGAACAGGACGTCTTCATGGGCGACATGCCCCTGATGACGCCGAACGGGACGTTCATCGTGAACGGCACCGAGCGCGTGATCGTGTCCCAGATGCACCGCTCGCCGGGCGTGTTCTTCGACCATGACAAGGGCAAGACCCACGCGTCGGGCAAGCTGCTCTTCGCCTGCCGCATCATTCCCTATCGCGGCTCGTGGCTCGACTTCGAGTTCGACGCCAAGGACAGCGTCTTCGCGCGGATCGACCGCCGCCGGAAGCTGCCCGTGACGACCCTGCTCTATGCCCTCGGCATGGACCAGGAGGCGATCATGGACGCCTACTACAACACCGTCGATTTCAAGCTGAAGAAGAACAAGGGCTGGGTTACCAAGTTCTTCCCCGAGCGCGTCCGCGGCACCCGGCCGACGTACGACCTCGTCGACGCGAAGACGGGCGAAGTGATCGCCGAGGCGGGCAAGAAGGTCACGCCGCGCGCCGTCAAGCAAATGATCGAAGAGGGTAGCATCTCGGAGCTGCTCGTGCCGTTCGACAACATCGTCGGTCGCTACGTCGCGAAGGACATGGTCAATGAAGAGAATGGCGCGATCTATGCCGAAGCGGGCGACGAGCTGACTTGGCTGACCGACAAGGAAGGCAACGTCACCGGCGGAACTCTGAAGGATCTGATGGATGCCGACGTGACCGACATCCCGGTTCTCGACATCGACAACATCAACGTGGGTCCGTACATCCGCAACACGATGGCCGCGGACAAGAACATGAACCGCGACACCGCGCTCATGGACATCTATCGCGTGATGCGTCCGGGCGAGCCGCCCACGGTCGACGCCGCGTCGGCCCTGTTCGACACGCTGTTCTTCGATTCCGAGCGCTATGACCTTTCGGCTGTCGGCCGCGTGAAGATGAACATGCGCCTCGACCTCGATGCGCCGGACACCCACCGAACCCTGCGCAAGGAAGACATCGTCTCGTGCATCAAGGCGCTGGTGGAGCTGCGCGACGGCAAGGGCGACATCGACGACATCGACCACCTCGGCAACCGCCGCGTCCGGTCGGTCGGCGAGCTGATGGAGAACCAGTACCGCGTCGGCCTTCTGCGGATGGAGCGCGCGATCAAGGAGCGCATGTCGTCGGTCGAGATCGACACCGTCATGCCGCAGGACCTGATCAACGCCAAGCCCGCCGCGGCCGCGGTGCGCGAGTTCTTCGGCTCATCGCAGCTGTCGCAGTTCATGGACCAGACCAACCCGCTGTCGGAAGTCACCCACAAGCGCCGTCTCTCGGCCCTTGGACCGGGCGGTCTGACGCGGGAGCGTGCGGGCTTCGAGGTCCGCGACGTTCACCCGACGCACTATGGCCGGATGTGCCCGATCGAGACGCCGGAAGGCCCGAACATCGGTCTCATCAACTCGCTGGCGACCTTCGCCCGCGTGAACAAGTACGGCTTCATCGAGACGCCCTATCGCCGCGTGAAGGATTCGACCGTCACCGACGACGTGGTCTACATGTCGGCGACGGAAGAAATGCGTCACGTCGTGGCGCAGGCGAACGCGAAGCTCGACAGCAAGGGCCGGTTCGAGAACGAGATGGTGAACACCCGCCAGGCGGGCGAGTACACGCTGACGCCGACCGAGCAGGTCGACCTCATCGACGTCTCGCCGAAGCAGCTCGTGTCGGTCGCGGCTTCGCTGATCCCGTTCCTCGAGAACGACGACGCGAACCGCGCGCTGATGGGGTCGAACATGCAGCGACAGGCCGTGCCTCTTCTTCAGGCCGAAGCCCCGCTGATCGGCACCGGCATCGAAGAGAAGGTCGCCATCGACTCGGGCGCCGCCATCCAGGCGCGCCGTGCGGGCGTCGTCGACCAGGTCGATGCGCAGCGTATCGTCATCCGAGCCACCGAAAGCCTCGAGCCGGGCGATCCGGGCGTCGACATCTATCGTCTGCGCAAGTTCCAGCGGTCGAACCAGAACACCTGCATCAACCAGCGTCCGCTGGTGAAGGTCGGTGACACTGTCACCCGCGGCGAAGTCGTCGCTGACGGCCCGTCGACCGAGTTGGGCGAGCTGGCCCTGGGCAAGAACGTGATCGTCGCCTTCATGCCGTGGAACGGCTACAACTACGAGGACTCGATCCTTATCTCCGAGCGCATCGTGCGCGACGACGTCTTCACCTCGATCCACATCGAGGAATTCGAAGTCGCCGCCCGCGACACCAAGCTCGGGCCGGAAGAGATCACCCGCGACATCCCGAACGTTGGCGAGGAAGCGCTTCGCAACCTCGACGAGGCCGGCATCGTCTATATCGGCGCCGAAGTGGGGCCGGGCGACATCCTCGTCGGTAAGATCACGCCCAAGGGCGAAAGCCCGATGACGCCGGAAGAGAAGCTTCTGCGCGCCATCTTCGGCGAAAAGGCCTCGGACGTGCGCGACACGTCGCTGCGCCTGCCGCCGGGCGACTTCGGCACCATCGTCGAGGTTCGGGTCTTCAACCGCCACGGCGTCGAGAAAGACGAGCGCGCGCTTCAGATCGAGCGTGAGGAAGTCGAGCGCCTGTCGCGCGACCGGGCCGACGAGCTGGCGATCCTCGAGCGCAACATCTACGGGCGCCTTAAGGACATGCTGATGGGCAAGGTCGCCGTTAAGGGGCCGAAGCAGATCAAGCCGAAGTCCATGATCGACGATGATCTGCTGGAGACGCTTTCGCGTGGCCAGTGGTGGCAGCTTGCCATCGGCGAAGAGAAAGAGGCCCAGGCGATCGAGGCGCTGAACGCGCAGTACGAGGCGCAGAAGCGCGCTCTCGATCACCGCTTCGAGGACAAGGTCGAGAAGGTCCGCCGCGGCGACGACCTGCCCCCGGGCGTGATGAAGATGGTCAAGGTCTTCGTCGCGGTGAAGCGCAAGCTTCAGCCGGGCGACAAGATGGCCGGACGTCACGGCAACAAGGGCGTCATCTCGAAGGTTGTCCCGATCGAAGACATGCCGTTCCTCGGCGATGGCACTCCGGTCGACTTCGTTCTCAACCCGCTCGGCGTGCCGTCGCGGATGAACGTGGGCCAGATCCTCGAGACGCACATGGGCTGGGCCTCGCGCGGTCTGGGTATCCAGATCGACGAAGCCCTTGGGCAATACCGCCGGTCGGGCGACATGACCCCGGTCCGTGACGCGCTCAAGATCGCCTATGGCGACGACGTCTACGATGAGGGCATCAAGGATCTGGACGAGGTTCATCTCGTCGAGGTCGCCTCGAACGCCACCCGTGGCGTTCCGATCGCGACCCCGGTCTTCGATGGCGCCAAGGAAGCCGACGTCAACGAGGCGCTGGTCAAGGCGGGCTTCAACCAGTCGGGCCAGTCCGACCTGTTCGACGGACGCACGGGCGAGAAGTTCTCGCGCCAGGTAACCGTCGGCGTGAAGTACCTGCTGAAGCTGCACCACCTTGTCGACGACAAGATCCACGCACGTTCCACCGGGCCCTATAGCCTCGTCACGCAGCAGCCCCTGGGCGGCAAGGCCCAGTTCGGCGGCCAGCGTTTCGGCGAGATGGAGGTCTGGGCGCTGGAAGCCTACGGCGCGGCCTACACGCTGCAGGAGATGCTCACCGTCAAGTCGGACGACGTGGCAGGCCGGACCAAGGTCTACGAGTCGATCGTCAAGGGCGAGGACAACTTCGAAGCCGGCGTGCCGGAGTCGTTCAACGTTCTTGTCAAGGAAGTCCGGGGCCTCGGCCTCAACATGGAACTTCTGGATGCCGTGGACGACGACGAGAGCGGGATTGCAGCCGAGTGATGAACGGGCGGGCGGGGTGACCCCCGCCCCGCACCGGAAAATGTCGAGGTAGGGCGGGTTTCACCCGCCACACCTGCAACCGACAAAACAGGATTCGAAGATGAACCAGGAACTGACAACCAACCCGTTCAACCCGCTCGCTCAGCCGCAGACCTTCGACGAGATCAAGATCTCTCTGGCGTCGCCCGAGCGGATCCTCTCGTGGTCCTACGGCGAGATCAAGAAGCCCGAAACGATCAACTACCGCACGTTCAAGCCCGAGCGTGACGGCCTGTTCTGCGCGCGCATCTTCGGACCGATCAAGGACTACGAATGCCTGTGCGGCAAGTACAAGCGCATGAAGTATCGCGGCGTCGTCTGCGAGAAGTGCGGCGTCGAGGTGACGCTTCAGAAGGTGCGTCGCGAGCGCATGGGCCACATCGAGTTGGCCTCGCCGGTCGCGCACATCTGGTTCCTGAAGTCGCTTCCGTCCCGGATCGGCCTCATGCTGGACATGACGCTGCGGGATCTCGAGCGGATTCTCTACTTCGAGAACTACGTCGTGATCGAGCCGGGCCTGACTGACCTGTCCTACGGCCAGTTGATGACCGAGGAAGAGTTTCTCGACGCCCAGGACCAGTACGGCATGGACGCCTTCACGGCGAACATCGGCGCGGAAGCCATCCGCGAGATGCTGGCCGCCATCGACCTCGAGGCCGAGGCCGAGCAGCTTCGCGCTGACCTCGCCGAGGCGACGGGCGAACTGAAGCCGAAGAAGATCATCAAGCGTCTGAAGATCGTCGAGAACTTCATCGAGTCGGGCAACCGGCCCGAATGGATGATCCTGACCGTCATTCCGGTCATTCCGCCGGAACTGCGCCCGCTGGTCCCGCTGGACGGCGGCCGCTTCGCGACCTCGGACCTGAACGACCTCTATCGCCGGGTCATCAACCGGAACAACCGCCTGAAGCGGCTGATCGAACTGCGTGCGCCCGACATCATCGTCCGCAACGAAAAGCGGATGCTGCAGGAGTCGGTCGATGCGCTGTTCGACAACGGCCGCCGCGGTCGCGTCATCACGGGCGCCAACAAGCGTCCGCTGAAGTCGCTGTCGGACATGCTGAAGGGCAAGCAGGGCCGCTTCCGCCAGAACCTTCTGGGCAAGCGGGTCGACTTCTCGGGTCGATCGGTCATCGTGACGGGCCCGGAACTGAAGCTGCACCAGTGCGGCCTGCCGAAGAAGATGGCTCTCGAGCTGTTCAAGCCGTTCATCTATTCGCGGCTGGAAGCAAAGGGTCTGTCGTCGACCGTGAAGCAGGCGAAGAAGCTGGTCGAGAAGGAGCGTCCCGAGGTCTGGGACATCCTCGACGAGGTCATCCGCGAGCACCCGGTTCTTCTGAACCGGGCGCCCACGCTGCACCGTCTGGGCATCCAGGCGTTCGAGCCGATCCTGATCGAGGGCAAGGCGATCCAGCTTCACCCGCTGGTCTGCTCGGCCTTCAACGCCGACTTCGACGGCGACCAGATGGCCGTCCACGTCCCGCTGAGCCTCGAGGCCCAGCTGGAAGCGCGCGTCCTGATGATGTCGACGAACAACGTGCTGTCGCCCGCCAATGGCGCGCCGATCATCGTGCCGTCGCAGGACATGATCCTCGGCCTCTACTACATCTCGATGGAGCGCGAGGGCATGAAGGGCGAAGGCATGATCTTCGCCGACGCCGACGAGGTTCAGCACGCGCTCGACGCGGGCGAAGTGCACCTGCACACCAAGATCACCGCGCGGATCAGGCAGATCGGCGAGGACGGGCTTGAGATGTTCAAGCGCTACGAGACCACGCCGGGCCGCGTGAAGCTGGGCGCGCTTCTGCCGCTCAACGCCAAGGCTCCGTTCGAGCTCGTGAACCGTCTTCTGCGCAAGAAGGAAGTGCAGCAGGTCATCGACAACGTCTACCGCTACTGCGGCCAGAAAGAGTCGGTCATCTTCTGCGACCAGATCATGTCGACGGGCTTCAAGGAGGCCTTCAAGGCCGGCATCTCGTTCGGCAAGGACGACATGGTCATCCCCGAAGCCAAGTGGCAAATCGTCGAGAACGTGCGCGAGCAGGTCAAGGAGTTCGAGCAGCAGTACATGGACGGCCTGATCACCCAGGGCGAGAAGTACAACAAGGTGGTCGACGCCTGGTCCAAATGCTCGGACGATGTGGCCAACGCGATGATGGCCGACATCTCGGCCATGCGCAGGGATGACGCGGGCGCCGAAATGGAGCCCAACTCGATCTACATGATGTCGCACTCAGGTGCGCGGGGTTCGCCGGCGCAGATGAAGCAGCTGGGCGGTATGCGAGGTCTCATGGCGAAGCCGTCCGGTGAGATCATCGAGACGCCGATCATCTCGAACTTCAAGGAAGGCCTGACGGTGCTCGAGTACTTCAACTCGACCCACGGCGCCCGGAAGGGTCTGGCCGACACCGCACTGAAGACGGCGAACTCGGGCTATCTGACCCGCCGTCTGGTTGACGTCGCGCAGGACTGCATCGTGCGCCTGACTGACTGCGGAACCGAAAAGGCGATCACCGCCGAAGCCGCCGTCAACGACGGCGAGGTTGTGGCGTCGCTGGCCGAGCGTGTGCTGGGCCGTGTCTCGGCCGAGGACGTCATCGCCCCCGGCAGCGACGAGGTTGTCGTGGCGAAGGGCGAGCTGATCGACGAACGCAAGGCCGACGCCATCGAGACGGCGGCGGTCCAGTCGGTGCGCATCCGCTCGCCGCTGACCTGCGAGGCCGACGAAGGCGTCTGCGCCATGTGCTATGGTCGTGACCTTGCACGCGGTACGCTCGTCAACATCGGCGAGGCCGTGGGCATCATCGCGGCGCAGTCGATCGGCGAACCGGGCACCCAGCTGACGATGCGGACGTTCCACATCGGCGGCATCGCCCAAGGCGGTCAGCAGTCGTTCATGGAGAGCTCGGCCGAGGGCAAGATCGAGTATCGCAACGCGAACCTGATCCAGAATGCCGCCGGCGAGCAGATCGTGATCGGCCGCAACATGCAGCTTGTGATCGTCGACGAGGCCGGCGCCGAGCGGGCCAGCCACAAGCTGGGCTACGGCACCAAGGTCTTCCCGAAGGAAGGCGCCAAGGTCGCGCGCGGCGACAAGCTGTTCGAGTGGGATCCCTACACCCTGCCGATCATCGCCGAGAAGGCGGGTGCGGCACGGTTCGTGGACCTCATCTCGGGCATCTCGGTCCGCGACGAAACCGACGACGCGACGGGCATGACCCAGAAGATCGTGACCGACTGGCGCTCAGCGCCCAAGGGAAGCGACCTCAAGCCCGAGATCATCCTGGTCGACGCGGACGGCGAACCCGTGCGCAACGATCAGGGCAACCCGCTGACCTATCCTATGTCCGTGGACGCCATCCTCTCGATCGAGGAAGGCGCGGACATCAGGGCGGGCGACGTGGTTGCGCGTATCCCGCGCGAGGGTGCCAAGACGAAGGACATCACCGGCGGTCTGCCGCGGGTGGCGGAGCTCTTCGAGGCGCGGCGTCCGAAGGACCACGCGATCATCGCGGAAATCGACGGCTACGTTAAGTTCGGGCGCGACTACAAGAACAAGCGCCGGATCTCGATCGAGCCCGCCGACGAGTCGATGGAGCCTGTCGAGTACATGCTTCCGAAGGGCAAGCACATCCCGGTGGCTGAGGGCGACTTCATCCAGAAGGGCGACTACATCATGGACGGCAACCCGGCGCCGCACGACATCCTGTCGATCATGGGTGTCGAGGCTCTGGCGGACTACATGATCGACGAGGTGCAGGACGTCTATCGCCTCCAGGGCGTGAAAATCAACGACAAGCACATCGAGGTCATCGTCCGGCAGATGCTCCAGAAGTGGGAGATCCAGGACTCGGGCGAGACGACGCTGCTCAAGGGCGAGCATGTCGACAAGTCCGAGCTGGAAGCCGTGAACGCCAAGGCGGAGGCCGATGGCCGCCGTCCTGCACTGGGCGAGCCGATCCTTCTCGGCATCACCAAGGCGTCGCTCCAGACGCGGTCGTTCATCTCGGCGGCCTCGTTCCAGGAGACCACGCGCGTCCTTACCGAGGCTTCGGTGCAGGGCAAGCGGGACAAGCTGGTGGGCCTGAAGGAGAACGTGATCGTCGGACGCCTGATCCCGGCGGGTACGGGCGGAGCAACGCAGCGCGTGCGCCGCATCGCCGCCGAGCGCGACCTGAAGGTGATCAACGAAGCTCGCGCCGAAGCGGAAGCCGCAGCGGCGCTGGCATCGCCCATCAGCTTCGACGACTCCGAGACGGTGGACGCCGATCTCGTGCAGACCCCGGAAAGCCGGGACTGACGTTACCCTCGTGGAAACTGTGGGGCCTCGCTTCGGCGGGGCCCGTTTTCTTTGCGCTGCACCAATGAGGGTGCCGGATGCACCGGCGCTGCACGGAACTCGCGCCGACAGCAGCTATCCCTTCGCAAGAATTGCCGGAGACACCGATGCTGACAGCCCTCTGGACCGCCCTCGTCGCCGCCCTTCTGGGAGGGGCGCTGTGGCTTGTCCTGCCGTCCGCTGAAGCCGTGGGCACGGATCAGGCGCGAACGGTCTTCTTGCGAGACGAGCCGGGCGTGGCGGTGTCCGGCGCGGGCGCTCTGACGGAGTGGAACACCGCCTGACGCTTGACGGCGTCCGGCAGGCGGAACGGGGTGACGCCGATCGCGCGCGACGTCGAGGCAGGGACCTCGGCTTCTTCGACCGGTGGCACGGGCGCGGCCTCCATCTCGGCCAGGATGGCATCACGAAGCGCTGCGACGGCGTCGTCCTTCAGCATCTCCTCGACCCTCAGGCGATGCTGCCGCACGGCGCGCGCGCGAAGCGGCATCAGGCGCCCGTCCGAGAGCTCGTTCAGCCGCCGCATCTCGTCGCGGATCGCCGGCGCGCGGTCGGCGAGAGAGGTGACGACCGCTTCGTTGCGATTGTGCGTCCGCCAGTAGTTCAGCCCAAGGTCGCGGTGGGGGGCATTGGCGCTGCCGCGGGCGTGCTTCACAAGAAAACTCGTCAGGTCGCGCAGGATGTAGTGGTTCACCTGCGCGAACTGCCGCATCCCCGGATCGCAGGACCGCCAGTGCTTGCGGCGGAACTCGCCGTCCATGAGGCCCGAGGCGTTGCACAGGACCTTGTCCGCGCTTCCGCCCACCGGATCTCGCGGCAGATGGATGCCGGGCTTGCGGAAGCTGTCCGTCCGGAACAGCGGCTTGAAGGCCGTCAGCCGTTCGAGGATGTCCGTCTTCGCCTCGGCGCGGGTGAACTGCTCGCTGACGAGGTCGTGCTTGATTTCCCCTTCTCCGCCCGACCCGAAGATACGCCAGTTGACGATGATGGTCTGGGCCGTGTCGGGGCATGCTGCGATCAGATCCTGGACGCGGTGCTCGCCGACCTTCACGTTCAACAGCTCGTCGCCATCCAGCACCATGCACCAGTCGGCCGCGGCAAAGGCTTCGGATCGCGCCGCGCGGCGATAGGCGCGGATCTGGAAAGCGTCGCCGCCCTGATTGTTCTGGTGGAACTCGATGATCCCCAATCGGTCGAGGATGCGCAGGGTCTGGACCGTCGTGTCGGTGGAATTGTTCTGGTAGATCTGGATGCGGTCGAAGCCGCACAGCCGGTGGTGAGCCACCCACTCCAGGATGTTGGCTCCCTCGTCCTTGACGGTGGTGACCAGCAAGCAGGATTCTTGCGCCATCTGCCCTCGCTTCGTCGTCGCGCCGCCGTTCGCGGTCTTTGCGCAAACCCTAGCAACGGAATGCCTGGTTCTCACTGGCGGCGGCGGCAGAAAAGTGACACCTGTTGCGCAAAACCATAGGGGCGCTTGCGTGCAGCTTTCAGCGAACATGAAGGGCGCGGCCCTGATGTCGGCCTCCATGGCAGCCTTCACGATCAACGACACCTGCCTGAAGGTGCTGGGCGAGACGCTGCCGCTGTTCCAGTTTCTCGTGCTGAGAAGCCTCGGCGTCACCATCCTGCTCGTGGGCGTCGTGCTGGCGGTGGGCGCCTGGCGTCAACCCGTCTCGCGCCGCGACTGGACCCTGATCGCAATCCGCACCGTGGCCGAGGTCGCGGCCGCCTGGACATTCATCACGGCGCTGATCCACATGCCGATCGCCAACCTCTCGGCGATCCTCCAGGCCCTGCCGCTGACGGTCACGCTGGCAGCCGCACTGTTTCTGGGAGAGCCGGTGGGCTGGAAGCGCTTCGCGGCCATCGCCATCGGCTTCGCGGGCGTCTACCTGATCGTGCGGCCCGGCGGCGACGGCTTTACCGAGTGGTCGGTCCTCGGCCTCGCCTCGGTGGTCTTCGTCACGGTGCGCGACCTTGCTGCGCGCCGTCTGTCGCCCGACGTGCCATCGCTTCTCGTCGCCTTCTCGACGGCGGCGGGCGTTCTGGTTTTCTCGGGCGTCGGAGCGCTTTTCACCGACTGGCAGCCTATGGTGACGGCGGACTGGGGCCTTCTGACGGGTGCCGTTCTTTTCGTGATGGTAGGCTACCTCGCGTCGGTCTCGGCGATGCGCGTGGGCGAGATCGGCTTCGTCGCGCCGTTCCGCTATGCCAGCCTGATCGTGGCGCTCATCCTCGGCTTTCTCGTCTTCGGCGACTGGCCCGATGCGATGACCCTGGTCGGCGCGTCGATCGTCGTCGCGACAGGGCTTTTCACCCTCTGGCGCGAGCGCGCCCTGCGCCGTGCCTTCGCCGCGAAGCAGGTGGTGAAAGGCCCCGGCGCGGCGATCTGAACGCAGGGCTGGCGGGGTGGCGTAAGGCACCCCATATGTCGGGGGTGGTGCTGTTGACAGGGTATGCGACTCCCTCTATACGGCGCCCACTCCGGGTGCTGCCACAGGTCTGGCCGCCCTTTAACGGAATGTAGTGGTCACGATCCGGGCGCCTTGCTCCGATCCTCTGGAAACCCACCGCAGGTTCCCCAATTGGGAGCTTCGCGGCTTATCGCGTTTTCGTGGACGCACGGGACCGCTGGGAAGATGAACCGGGGCGCGCGCCCCACGAACTGAAGTGTTGCAACACGGGGAATACCACCCAATGCCCACGATCCAGCAGCTGATCCGGAATCCCCGGCAGCCCAAAGTGAAACGCTCGAAGTCCATGCACCTCGAGTCCTGCCCGCAGAAGCGCGGTGTCTGCACGCGCGTCTACACCACGACGCCGAAGAAGCCGAACTCGGCCATGCGGAAGGTTGCCAAGGTGCGCCTGACCAATGGCTTCGAGGTCATCAGCTACATTCCCGGCGAAAGCCACAACCTTCAGGAACACTCCGTGGTCCTGATCCGCGGCGGCCGGGTGAAGGACCTTCCCGGCGTCCGTTATCATATCCTGCGCGGTGTCCTCGACACCCAGGGCGTCAAGGACCGTCGTCAGCGCCGCTCGAAGTACGGCGCGAAGCGTCCGAAGTAAGAGGAAGACAAAGAATGTCCCGCCGTCACGCCGCCGAGAAACGTGAAGTCCTGCCCGATGCCAAGTATGGCGATCGGGTTCTGACCAAGTTCATGAACAACCTGATGACCGACGGCAAGAAGTCCGTCGCCGAGCGCATCGTCTACAACGCCTTCGAGCGTGTCGAAGGCCGCCTGAAGAAGTCGCCGGTCGAGGTCTTCCACGAGGCTCTCGACAACATCAAGCCGTCGGTCGAGGTTCGCTCGCGCCGCGTCGGCGGTGCGACCTACCAGGTTCCCGTCGAGGTTCGACCCGAGCGTCGCGAGGCGCTGGCGATCCGTTGGCTGATCAATGCCGCCCGTGCGCGGAACGAGAACACGATGGAAGAGCGTCTTGCGGGCGAATTGGCGGATGCCGTCAACGGCCGAGGCACCGCCGTCAAGAAACGCGAAGATACCCACAAGATGGCCGACGCCAACAAGGCGTTCAGCCACTACCGCTGGTAATTCAGAGTCAAGGAGCAGGCAGATGGCCCGCCAATATCCGCTTCAGCGCTACCGCAACTTCGGGATCATGGCGCACATCGACGCCGGCAAGACCACGACGACCGAGCGCATCCTGTTCTATACCGGGAAGTCCTACAAGATCGGCGAAGTCCATGACGGCGCCGCGACCATGGACTGGATGGAGCAGGAGCAGGAGCGCGGGATCACCATCACCTCCGCCGCGACGACCACCTTCTGGCAGCGCCAGGAGGATCCGACCGCCGAGGGCACGTCCGACACGAAGTACCGCTTCAACATCATCGACACCCCGGGACACGTCGACTTCACCATCGAGGTCGAGCGTTCGCTCGCCGTGCTCGACGGTGCCGTGGCGCTTCTCGACGGCAACGCGGGCGTTGAGCCCCAGACCGAGACCGTCTGGCGCCAGGCCGACCGCTACAAGGTTCCGCGGATGGTGTTCGTCAACAAGATGGACAAGATCGGCGCGGACTTCTTCAACTGCGTGAAGATGATCAAGGACCGCACGGGCGCGATCCCGGTTCCGGTCAACTTCCCGATCGGCGCCGAAGACAAGCTCGAAGGCATCGTCGACCTGATCACCATGGAAGAGTGGGTCTGGGAAGGCGAAGACCTGGGCGCGTCCTGGGTGCGCAAGCCGATCCGCGACAGCCTGAAGGACCTCGCCGACGAGTGGCGCTCGAACCTGATCGAGAACGCCGTCGAGCAGGACGACACCGCGATGGAGGCCTATCTCGAGGGCGAGGAGCCCGACGAGGTGACCCTGCGCAAGCTGGTCCGCAAGGGCACGCTGAACCTGTCGTTCGTCCCCGTGCTCGGTGGCTCGGCGTTCAAGAACAAGGGCGTCCAGCCCTTGCTCAACGCCGTCGTCGACTTCCTGCCCGGTCCGCTGGACGTTCCGGCCTACGTCGGCTTCCTGCCGGATGACGAGACCGAGACCCGGAACATCGAGCGTCACGCCGATGACTCCGAGCCGTTCTCTGGTCTTGCGTTCAAGATCATGAACGACCCCTTCATGGGTTCGCTGACCTTCACGCGGGTCTACTCGGGTCAGCTCAAGAAGGGCGACCAGCTCCTGAACTCGACCAAGGGTCGGAAAGAGCGCGTCGGCCGCATGGTCATGATGCACTCGAACAAGCAGGAAGAGATCGACGAAGCCTTCGCCGGAGACATCATCGCGCTGGCCGGTCTGAAGGACACGACCACGGGCGATACCCTGTGCGACGGCTCGAAGCCGGTCGTGCTGGAAACCATGACCTTCCCCGATCCCGTCATCGAGATCGCGATCGAGCCCAAGACGAAGGCCGACCAGGAGAAGATGTCTGCCGGTCTCCAGCGTCTTGCCGCCGAGGATCCGTCCTTCCGCGTCGAGACCGACATCGAGTCGGGCCAGACGATCATGAAGGGCATGGGCGAGCTTCACCTCGACATTCTCGTCGACCGTCTGCGCCGCGAGTTCAAGGTGGACGCCAACATCGGCGCGCCGCAGGTCGCTTATCGCGAAACGATCTCGAAGCAGGTGAACCACACCTACACCCACAAGAAGCAGTCGGGTGGTTCGGGTCAGTTCGCCGAGGTCCAGCTCGAGATCTCGCCGACCGCGCCGGGCGAAGGCTATTCGTTCGAAAGCCGCATCGTCGGCGGTACGGTTCCGAAGGAATACGTCCCTGGCGTCGAGAAGGGCATCAAGTCGGTCATGGACTCGGGTCCGCTGGCGGGCTTCCCGGTCATCGACTTCAAGGTGGCGCTCGTTGACGGCAAGTTCCACGACGTGGACTCCTCGGTTCTCGCCTTCGAGATCGCCTCGCGGATGTGCATGCGCGAAGGCATGAAGAAGGCCGGCGCCAAGCTGCTCGAGCCGATCATGAAGGTCGAGGTCGTGACGCCCGAGGAATACACGGGCAACATCATCGGCGACCTGACCTCCCGTCGCGGGATGGTGCAGGGCCAGGACAGCCGCGGCAACGCGAACGTCATCAACTGCATGGTACCGCTGGCCAACATGTTCGGCTACGTCTCGAACCTGCGCTCGATGTCCTCGGGACGGGCACAGTTCACGATGCAGTTCGACCACTACGAAGCCGTTCCGCAGAACATCTCGGAAGAGATCCAGTCCAAGTACGCATAACCCGCGGTGCGTGGGAAACCACGCACCCTACCACCCTGTAGGGTGCGTGCCACGCACGCACCGTGAGACAAAAAGGAACCAGAGATGGGCAAGGAAAAGTTCAACCGCGCGAAGCCGCACTGCAACATCGGCACGATCGGTCACGTCGACCACGGCAAGACGACACTGACGGCGGCGCTGACGAA